>NZ_SLXW01000029.1 GCF_004341085.1 Sphingomonas sp. PP-CE-1G-424 | reverse complement strand
CACAGGGCGCCGCTCGCGCTGGTGGGCAAGGTCGGCCGGCGCGAAGAGGTGGTTGCCGCCTGCGATGGCGCTGCCGCGTTAGGGATCACGATCGGTATGGCCGCGACCCATGCGCGTGCGCTGGTGTCCGATCTCGACATCCGACCGTCTGAAACCGAAGCGGATGCTGCGTTACTGGACCAGCTCGCGCTGCGTGCGGTGCGTCGCTGGTCGCCGATCGCCGCGGCCACGCCGCCCGATGGGCTATGGCTCGACCTGACAGGCTGCGCGCATCTCCATGGCGGCGAAGAGCGGTTCTGTCGGCGTCTGCGCGCCTTTTGCCAGCGTGCCGGGTTCACGGCACGTGTGGCGGTCGCGGACACGCCGGGCGCGGCACATGCCGTTGCCCGGTTCGGATCGGCCGATATCGCGATCGTCCCGGCAGGACGAACGGTCGACGCGCTCAGCGGTTTGCCGGTCGCTGCTTTGCGCCTCGCAGGCACAGCGCTCGTTGCCGCCCGCAAGTTCGGCTTCGAACGCGTGGCCGACCTTCTACCGGTCGCACGCGGGCCTTTGGCACGCCGGCTAGGCTTGGCGGCGATCACGCAGCTTGATCAGGCGCTTGGCGCAGTCGCCGAACCCATCACGCCGCGCACCGACGAGGTCATGCCGGTCGTCGAGCGCCGGCTGCTCGAACCGATCGTCACCGCAGACGCGATCGCGCAGGTCATGGAGGATCTGCTCGGCGACATGGCCGAGCTGCTGCGCGCGAAGGGGCTCGGCGTACGATCGCTGCGTCTCGGTGGCTTAAGCGTCGATGGCACCGAGCAGATCGTGGCCGTCGGCACCTCACGCCCGACACGCGAGGTCTCGCACCTGTTGCGGCTCATGAAGCTCAGGATCGAACGGATCGATCCAGGCCTGGGGCTCGAGCAATTCTATCTGGCAGCGCCGCACACCGAGCCGCTCGACGCGATCGATCTCGGCGCGGTTCTCGCCGGTGAGGTTCTTGTGCGTGATCCGGCCCGTCTCGTCGACGTCATTGCCGGCCGCATCGGCGCAGACGCCGTGTTTCGGATCGCGCCGGTCGAAAGTCACGTGCCCGAGCGCGCCGTCATGCGTGCCGACCCGGTGGTGGCGCCCGCGGGCTGGCCAAAATGGCGACGACCGACGCGCCTGCTGGCCAGACCCGAACCGCTGTGGGGCGTCATAGCGTTGATGCCCGATCAGCCGCCCCGGCGGTTCGAGTGGCGCGGCCGGCCGCACAAGGTGGTTGCCGGCGACGGCCCCGAGCGGATCCACGGTGAGTGGTGGCGTCGCGACGCGGAAGTATGGGCGGTGCGCGACTATTACCGCGTCGAGGATGACGCGGGCGGTCGCTACTGGGTGTTCCGGCGTGGCGACGGGTTCGTCGAGGACACCGGCGATCTCAGCTGGTGGATGCACGGCGTGTTCGCATGACCGACTATGTCGAACTCCAGGTCCTGACGCATTTTTCACTGCTGCGCGGCGCATCGAGCCCTGAGGAGCTGTTCGCGGCTGCAGCGCTGCTCGGCTATCCGTCGATCGGGGTCAGCGACATCGGCACGGTCGCGGGTGTGGTGCGCGCATGGGAAGC
>NZ_SLXW01000028.1 GCF_004341085.1 Sphingomonas sp. PP-CE-1G-424 | reverse complement strand
CACAGGGCGCCGCTCGCGCTGGTGGGCAAGGTCGGCCGGCGCGAAGAGGTGGTTGCCGCCTGCGATGGCGCTGCCGCGTTAGGGATCACGATCGGGATGGCCGCGACCCATGCGCGTGCGCTGGTGTCCGACCTCGACATCCGACCATCCGAGACCGAGGCGGATGCCGCGTTACTGGATCAGCTCGCACTGCGCGCGGTGCGCCGCTGGTCACCGATCGCGGCCGCCACGCCGCCCGATGGGCTGTGGCTCGACCTGACCGGCTGCGCCCATCTCCATGGGGGCGAAGAGCGGTTCTGTCGGCGTCTGCGCGCGTTTTGTCAGCGTGCAGGGTTCACAGCACGCGTGGCGGTCGCCGACACACCGGGCGCGGCACACGCCGTTGCCCGGTTCGGATCGGCCGACATCGCGATCGTCCCGGCAGGGCGGACGGTCGAGGCGCTCAGCGGCCTGCCGGTCGCCGCCTTGCGCCTCGCGGGCACGGCGCTCGTCGCCGCCCGTAAGTTCGGCTTCGAACGCGTGGCCGATCTCCTGCCGGTCGCGCGCGGGCCTTTGGCACGCCGGCTCGGGCTGGCGGCGATCACGCGCCTCGATCAAGCACTTGGCGCAGTTGCCGAACCGATCACACCGCGGACCGACGAGGTCATGCCGATCGTCGAGCGCCGGCTGCTCGAACCGATCGTCACCGCAGACGGGATCGCGCAGGTCATGGAGGATCTGCTCGGCGACATGGCCGAGCTGCTCCGCGCAAAGGGGCTCGGCGTACGATCGCTACGGCTCGGTGGGCTGCGTGTCGACGGTACCGAGCAGGTCGTCGCGGTCGGCACCTCACGCCCGACACGCGAGGTCTCGCACCTGTTGCGGCTCATGAAGCTCAGGATCGAGCGGATCGATCCGGGCCTGGGGCTCGAGCAATTCTATCTGGCGGCACCGCACACAGAGCCGCTCGACGCGGTCGATCTTCGCGCGGTTCTCGCCGGTGAGGTACTCGTGCGTGATCCGGCCCGTCTCGTCGACGTCGTCGCCGGCCGCATCGGCGCTGACGCCGTGTTCCGGATCGCCCCTGTTGAAAGTCACGTGCCCGAGCGCGCCGTCATGCGCGCCGACCCGGTGGTAGCGCCCGCGGGCTGGCCAAAATGGCGCCGACCGACGCGCCTGCTGGCGAGGCCCGAACCGCTATGGGGCGTCATAGCGCTGATGCCCGACCAGCCGCCTCGGCGGTTCGAGTGGCGCGGCCGGCCACACAAGGTGGTTGCCGGCGACGGCCCCGAGCGGATCCACGGCGAGTGGTGGCGCCGTGACGCGGAAGTTTGGGCGGTGCGCGACTATTACCGGGTCGAGGACGAGACAGGCGGTCGCTACTGGGTGTTTCGGCGAGGCGACGGGTTCGTCGAGGACACCGGCGATCTGAGCTGGTGGATGCACGGCGTGTTCGCATGACCGACTATGTCGAGCTTCAGGTCCTCACCCACTTCTCGCTGCTGCGCGGCGCGTCGAGCCCCGAGGAGCTGTTCGCGGCTGCAGCGCTGCTTGGTTATCCCTCGATCGGGGTCAGCGACATCGGCACCGTCGCGGGTGTGGTGCGCGCATGGGAAGC
>NZ_SLXW01000027.1 GCF_004341085.1 Sphingomonas sp. PP-CE-1G-424 | reverse complement strand
CTGGCGGATCTGCTCCACATCCAGGAGCATGTCCGGCTCATCACCAACCGGGACACCAAGGCGACGCTGAAGGTCGTCGCGGCCGACGCGGCGACCGTGTCGGGCAAGAAGGCCAGCCGGGTGCTCGTCGACGAGCTATGGCTCTTCGGCAAGAAGGCGAACGCGGACTCGATGTTGCGCGAGGCGGCCGGTGGTCAGGTGTCGCGTCCGGAGGGCTATACGCTCTACCTGACGACGCAATCCGACGAGCCGCCCGCCGGCGTGTTCAAGGAGAAGCTGGCCTACGCCCGCGACGTCCGCGACGGGAAGGTCGTCGACAAAGAGTTTCTGCCGGTCCTTTACGAATTCCCGGAAGAGATGCTTGCCAATGACGAGCATCTCAACCCGGCGAACTTCTACATCACCAATCCGAACCTCGGCCTATCGGTTAGCCAGCCGTGGCTCGAGGCGCAGTTCCGCAAGATCGAGAACGCCGAGGACGGCACCAAGCAGGTTTTCTACGCCAAGCACCTCAACGTCGAGATCGGCGTCGGGCTGCGGCACGATGCCTGGATCGGTGCGGTGTATTGGGCCCAGGCGAAAGCCGCGGCCGAATTGTGGGACGGTTCGCTCGAGGGTTTCCTCGAGCTGGTCGAGGTCGCCGTCGCCGGCATCGATGGCGGCGGCCTCGACGATCTGTTCGGCCTGGCGCTGCTCGGCCGACTGAAGTCGGATCCGCGCACCTGGCTGATGTGGAACCGCGCATGGGCGCATCTCGATGTGTTCGAGCGGCGCAAGGACATCGTCAGCAAGCTGACCGACTTCATGTCGGAAGGAACGCTGATCAAATGTGCGGAGCCGACGCAGGACCTGGTCGAGGTCGCGGATCTGCTCGAGCGCGTGAAAGACGCCGGGCTGTTTCCGGACGAGGCGGCGATCGGGCTGGATCCGCAAGGCGTTGCCGCCCTGGTCGACGAGCTGTCCGGCCGCGGTTTCACGGCCGACCAGCTGGTCGCGGTACCGCAGGGCTTTCGCCTTACCGGCGCGATCAAGGGCACCGAGCGCAAGCTGAAGGACGGCACCCTGAAGCATGCCGGCCAGCTGCTGATGAACTGGTGCGTCGGTAACGCGAAGGTCGAACCGCGCGGCAGCGCGATCCTGATCACGAAGCAGATGTCGGGCGTGGCGAAGATCGATCCGCTGCTGGCAGGCTTCAACGCCGTGCAGCTGATGACGCGGAACCCGCGCACCAACACGTTCGAATATACGGGGATTTGAGCATGGGAATTCTTGACCGTGCTCGCGCGGCTACTCGCGCCCTTCGTGGCGATCGCGCCAACGACGTCGCCGTATCGGCCGACGAACCTGCCGGCATGCCGATGGGGCCCGCCGCGCCGGCGATCGTCGCATCGGCCGATGGCATGAGCGACACCAGCGGCTACACTTTCATGAATCTGCTCGGCGGTTCGCGGGGCGGTCCGATCGGCGAGCAGGCAGCACTGTCGTCGCCAGCCGTCCTACGCGCCCTCGAGGTGCTGACCGGCCTCTTCGCGATGGCGCCGCTGGTCTATTATCGGTCGGAAGATGGCGGGAAGGTGCGCGTCGACGACGCCCCGCCGGCGATTATGCTCCGGACACGCACGAACGACGTGCAGAACGCCTTCCTGTTCAAGGAGCTGATGCTCGGCGACCTGATCATGACCGGGCGGTTCGCGGGCTATATCCACCGGGATCCGCTTTACCGCGCCAGCAAACTGACCCGCGTGGATCCGCACGGGATCTTGCCGGTCTCGAGCTGGGACAAGGCCGATGGGCTCGAGGTGTTCTACGACACGCACCTGCCGAACGGCACGTTCGAGCGGCTCACCCGCAACGACCTCTGGTATATCCCGGGGTTCTCGCGCGACGGCCTGGTCGGCATCGATCGGCTGAAGCTGCTGCAGGACACGCTGCAGGCGGCCGCGGCGACGTCGGCGTTCGCCGCGCGCTTCTGGGAGAACAACGCACAGCCGTCGACCATCCTGACCTCCAAGTCGAAGATGGAGCAGGTCGACAAGACCAAGCTCAAGAACGACTGGCAGAGCCGCTTCTCCGGACCGAAGAACGCCGGCGCCGTCGCGGTGCTCGACCAGGAGATGGACGCCAAGTTCCTCGCGCATGACAACGCGAAGAGCCAGTATGTCGAGGTCCGCGGCTTCTACGTCGTCGAGATCGCCCGCGCGTTCGGCGTTCCCCCGCATGTTGTCTTCGAGCTGAGCCGCGCGACGTTTTCGAACATCGAGCAGCAAAGCCTCGAGCTGATCCTGTATTCGATGATGGGGCACTTCGAGCGCGTCGCCGCGGCCGCGACGCACCAGTTCGCCGAGCCCGGGCACTTCTTCGAATTCCTGCCCGACGCCCTGCTGAAGGGCGACATCAAGAGCCGGTACGAGGCGTATTCGATCGCGATCGACAAGGGCATCCTCAATCCGGACGAGGTTCGCAGCCTCGAGAACCGGAACAAGCGACCAGGCGGCGAGAAGTACCGCGTCGGGTCGGGTTCGCAGATCGAGGGCGAGCAGCAGCCCGCGCCGGCCGCCTTGCCGGCTCCCGAGAAAGACGAGGATCCAGAATGAACGACCGTATTCTAGCGGCCATCCGGTCCGTTCCATGGGCGATCATGCCCGGCTATCTCGAGGCGATCGAGGCGATGGCCGTGCGGGCGCTCGATCATCCGGCGGTCCAGGCGGTTGCCGACGACGGTCACGTCGAGCGGCATTTCGAGGCGATCGCGCAGATGGGCGAGCGCGCGGCGGGCACGCGATCGGCAGCGATCCGCGATGGTGTCGGCGCGCTGCCGATCTTCGGCCCGATCCTGCCGCGCGCGGCGATGATGAGCCCGTCGGGCGGCGGTGCGGTCGCGCTCGATCTGCTCGCGGCCGACTTCCGCGCCCTTCAGGCCGACACGGCCGTTCGCAAGATCCTGCTGGTCGTCGACAGCCCGGGCGGCGTGACCACCGATATCGCGCAGTTCGCGCGCATGGTCGCGCAGTCGCCGAAGCCGGTTGTCGCGCATGTCACCGGCATGGGCTGCTCGGCCGCATACTGGATCATCAGCCAGGCCAAAGAGGTCTCGATGGACGCGACCGCGATCGTCGGCTCGATCGGCGTGATGATGGGCGGCAGCGTCCAGGAGAACCCCGATCAGGCCGGCCGGCGCGATATCGCGATCGTCAGCAAGAACGCCCCGTTCAAACGGCCTGACCTGACCACCGAGGATGGCCGCGCGGTCGTGCAGAGCACTGTCGATTCGCTCGAGGACGTCTTCATCGCCGCGATCGCGAGCGGCCGCGGTGTCTCCGAAGCAATCGTCCGTAGCGACTTTGGCCAGGGCGGGACGCTTTCCGGCGGTCCGGCCGTGAAGGCCCGCATGGCCGACCGCATCGAAGCGGACGGCCTGGACGGCGCGATCCGCCGCCTTGCGACCCGCAACCCCTCCACCCGGCGCACGACCGCGGAGAACACCCTGAAGCTTGCGCACGCCCGCGCCGGCCTCTGAAACCCCAGGAGACCTACCTATGCGCATCACCGCGCTCAAGACGAGCCTTGCCGGCGTTCTCGCGGCAGCCGAGCTGATCATGACCACCGCGACCGCCGATGGCGACCGCGACCTGTCGGCCGAAGAACAGACCGACTTCGACGCCAAGATGACCGAGGCGGCCGGCCTGCAGACGAAGATCGGCCGCGAAGAGCAGGTCCTCAAGCTGAAGGCGTCGACCGCGGCGCCGATCGTCGTCGGCAGTCCCGCCGGCGGCCCCGGTACGGCACCGGCCGCGCCTGCCGTGGCACTCCCTGCCGGCACAATGTTCACCCGCATCACCATGTCGCTGGCAGCCTGCAACATGGACCAGCGCGCCGCGGCGGCTCATGCCGAGCAGCTGTGGGGCACCGAGACCGGCCAGATCGTGGCGAACCAGGAGCAGTCGACCAACGTGAAGGGCGGCTTCCTGGTCAACACCGCCTACAGCGCCGACTTCATCGATCTGCTGCGTCCGCGGGTGGTGGTTCGCCGCCTCGGCGCGCGCTCGATCCCGATGCCGGATGGCAACCTCAGCATGCGCAAGAAGACGCAGGGCACGACCGCGGGCTATGTCGGTGAACGCCAGCCGGCGCCGACGACCGACGTGCAGGTCGGCATGATGTCGATGTCGGCAAAGACGCTGCGCGCGCTCGTGCCGATCACGAACCAGCTGATCCGCCGCGCCTCGATCGGCGTGGTGCAGATGGTCCGCGACGATCTGCTCGAGGGCGTGGCGGTCAAGGAAGACGCCGTGTT
>NZ_SLXW01000026.1 GCF_004341085.1 Sphingomonas sp. PP-CE-1G-424 | reverse complement strand
CTGGCGGATCTGCTCCACATCCAGGAGCATGTCCGGCTCATCACCAACCGGGACACCAAGGCGACGCTGAAGGTCGTCGCGGCCGACGCGGCGACGGTGTCGGGCAAGAAGGCCAGCCGGGTGCTCGTCGACGAGCTATGGCTCTTCGGCAAGAAGGCGAACGCGGACTCGATGCTGCGCGAGGCGGCCGGCGGTCAGGTGTCGCGTCCGGAGGGCTATACGCTCTACCTCACGACGCAATCCGACGAGCCGCCCGCCGGCGTCTTCAAGGAGAAGCTGGCCTACGCTCGCGACGTCCGCGACGGGAAGGTCGTCGACAAAGAGTTTCTGCCGGTCCTGTACGAATTCCCGGAAGAGATGCTTGCCAATGACGAGCATCTGAACCCGGCAAACTTCTACATCACCAACCCGAACCTCGGCCGATCGGTCAGCCAGTCGTGGCTCGAGGCGCAATTTCGCAAGATCGAGAACGCCGAGGACGGCACCAAGCAGGTCTTCTACGCGAAGCATCTCAACGTCGAGATTGGCGTCGGGCTGCGGCACGATGCCTGGATCGGCGCGGTCTACTGGGCCCAGGCGAAAGCTGCGGTGGAATTGTGGGACGGTTCGCTCGAAGGTTTCCTCGAGCTGGTCGAGGTTGCCGTCGCCGGCATCGATGGCGGCGGGCTCGACGATCTGTTCGGCCTGGCGCTGCTCGGCCGACTGAAGTCGGATCCACGCACCTGGCTGATGTGGAACCGGGCGTGGGCGCATCTCGATGTGTTCGAGCGGCGCAAGGACATCGTCAGCAAGCTGACCGACTTCATGTCGGAAAGAACGCTGATCAAGTGCGTGGAGCCGACGCAGGACCTGGTTGAGGTCGCGGATCTCCTCGAGCTGGTGAAAGACGCCGGCCTGTTTCCCGCCGAGGCGGCGATCGGGCTGGATCCGCAAGGCGTCGCCGCCTTGGTCGACGAGCTGTCCGGCCGCGGTTTCACGGCCGACCAGCTGGTCGCGGTACCGCAGGGCTTCCGCCTTACCGGTGCGATCAAGGGCACCGAGCGAAAGCTGAAGGACGGCACGCTGAAGCATGCCGGCCAGCTGCTCATGAACTGGTGTGTCGGCAATGCGAAGGTCGAACCGCGCGGCAGCGCGATCCTGATCACGAAGCAGATGTCGGGCGTGGCGAAGATCGATCCGCTGCTGGCCGGCTTCAACGCCGTGCAGCTGATGACGCGTAACCCGCGCACCAACACTTTCGAATATACGGGAATCTGAGCATGGGAATTCTTGACCGTGCTCGCGCGGCTACTCGCGCCCTCCGTGGCGATCGCGCCAACGACGTCGCCGTATCCGCCGACGAACCTGCCGGCATGCCGATGGGGCCGGCGTCGTCGGCGATCGTCGCCTCGGCCGATGGCATGAACGACACCAGCGGGCTGACCTTCCTCAACCTGCTCGGTGGCACTCGCGGCGCGCCGATCGGCGAGCAGGCGGCGATGTCGTCGCCGGCGGTGCTGCGCGCGCTCGAGGTCCTGACCGGACTCTTCGCGATGGCGCCGCTGATCTATTATCGCTCGGAAGGTACGGGCAAGGTCCGCGTTGACGACGCGCCCCAGGCAATCATGCTCCGGACGCGCACGAACGACGTCCAGAATGCCTTCCTCTTCAAGGAGGTGATGCTTGGCGATCTGATCATGACCGGCAAGTTCGCCGGCTATATTCACCGCGACGGGCTCTATCGCGCCGGCAAGCTCACCCGCGTCAATCCGCAAGGCGTCACGCCGGCGTCGAGCTGGGACAAGGCCGACGGGCTCGAGGTGTTCTACGATACGCACCTCCCGAACGGCACGTTCGAGCGGCTGACGCGGAACGATCTCTGGTACATTCCCGGCTTCTCCCGCGATGGTCTCGTCGGCATCGATCGGCTGAAGATCCTGCAGGACACGTTCGAGGCGGCCGCGGCGACGTCGTCCTTCGCCGCGCGCTTCTGGGAGAACAATGCGCAGCCGTCGACGATCCTGACGTCGAAGGCGAAGATGGAGCAGGACGACAAGACCAAGCTCAAGACCGACTGGCAGAAGCGCTTCTCCGGACCGAAAAATGCCGGCCAGGTCGCCGTGCTCGATCAGGAGATGGACGCCAAGTTCCTCGCGCATGACAACGCGAAGAGCCAGTATATCGAGGTCCGCGCGTTCTACGTCGTCGAGATCGCCCGCGCGTTCGGCGTCCCCCCGCATATCGTCTTCGAGCTGAGCCGCGCGACGTTTTCGAACATCGAGCAGCAGAGCCTCGAGCTGATCCTTTATTCGATGATGGGGCACTTCGAGCGCGTCGCCGCGGCCGCAACGCACCAGTTCGCCGAGCCCGGTCACTTCTTCGAGTTCCTGCCGGATGCCCTGCTCAAGGGCGACATCAAGAGCCGCTACGAAGCTTACGGCGTCGCGATCGACAAGGGCATCCTCAACCCGAACGAGGTTCGCCGCATGGAGAACCGCAACGATCGCGAGGGCGGCGACGAATATCGCGTCGGCTCCGGATCCGCGATCGAGGGGCAGGCTCCGACCGCGCCCGTCGATCACCGCCCGCCCGAGCAGACCCCGCCGAAGCGCAACCGCTCGGCCGACGACGAGGATCCAGCATGAACGACCGTATTCTAGCGGCCATCCGGTCCGTGCCCTGGGCGATCATGCCCGGCTACCTCGAGGCGATCGAGGCGATGGCGATCCGCGCGCTCGATCACCCGGCCGTCCAGGCAGTCGCCGAGGACGGGCACGTCGAGCGCCACTTCGAGGCGATCGCGCAGATGGGCGAACGCGCGGCGGGCACGCGATCGGCCGCGATCCGCGATGGCGTCGGCGCGCTGCCGATCTTCGGCCCGATCCTGCCGCGCGCGGCGATGATGAGCCCGTCGGGCGGCGGTGCGGTCGCGCTCGATCTGCTCGCAGCCGACTTCCGCGCCCTTCAGGCCGACCCGGCGGTTCGCATGATCCTGCTGGTCGTCGACAGCCCGGGCGGCGTCACCACCGATATCGCGCAGTTCGCGCGCATGGTCGCGCAGTCGCCTAAGCCCGTCTCCGCGCACGTCACCGGTATGGGATGCTCGGCCGCCTACTGGATCATCAGCCAGGCGAACCAGATCTCGATCGACGCGACCGCGATGGTCGGCTCGATCGGCGTGATGATGGGCGGCAGCATCCAGGAGAACCCCGACCAGGCCGGCCGGCGCGAGATCGCGATCGTCAGCAAGAACGCACCGAACAAGCGCCCCGATCTCACCACCGAGGAGGGGCGCGCGATAATCAGCGGCACGGTCGACGCCATCGAGGACGTGTTCATCGCAGCGGTCGCACGCGGCCGCGGTGTCACCGAGGCAGTTGTCCGCAGCGACTTCGGACAAGGCGGCGTGCTCGCCGGCGGTCCGGCGGTGAAAGCCGGCATGGCCGACCGCGTCGAGGCCGACGGCCTGGACGGCGCGATCCGCCGCCTTTCGACCCGCACTTCCTCCACCCGGCGCACGGCCGCGGAGAACACCCTGAAGCTTGCGCACGCCCGCGCCGGCCTCTGAAACCCCAGGAGACCTACCTATGCGCATCACCGCGCTCAAGACGAGCCTTGCCGGCGTTCTCGCGGCAGCCGAGCTGATCACGACCACCGCGACCGCCGATGGCGACCGCGACCTGACCGCCGAAGAGCAGACCGACTTCGACGCCAAGATGACCGAGGCGGCCGGTATCCAGGCGAAGATCGGCCGCGAAGAGCAGGTTCTCAAGCTGAAGGCGTCGACCGCGGCGCCGATCGTCGTCGGCACGCCCGCCGGCGGCCCCGGTACCGTACCGGCCGCGCCTGCCGTGGCACTCCCTGCCGGCACGATGTTCACCCGCATCACCATGTCGCTGGCAGCCTGCAACATGGACCAGCGCGCTGCGGCTGCTCACGCCGAGCAGCTGTGGGGCACCGAGACCGGCCAGATCGTGGCGAACCAGGAGCAGTCGACCAACGTGAAGGGCGGTTTCCTGGTCAACACGGCCTACAGCGCCGACTTCGTCGATCTTCTCCGCCCTCGCGTCGTCGTGCGCCGCCTCGGCGCGCGCTCGATCCCGATGCCGGATGGCAACCTCAGCATGCGCAAGAAGACGCAGGGCACGACCGCGGGCTATGTCGGCGAGCGCCAGCCGGCGCCAACGACCGACGTGCAGGTCGGCATGATGTCGATGTCGGCAAAGACGCTGCGCGCGCTCGTGCCGATTACGAACCAGCTGATCCGCCGCGCCTCGATCGGCGTGGTGCAGATGGTCCGCGACGATCTGCTCGAGGGCGTGGCGGTCAAGGAAGACGCCGTGTT
>NZ_SLXW01000025.1 GCF_004341085.1 Sphingomonas sp. PP-CE-1G-424 | reverse complement strand
CCAGATGGTGCGGCTCTGCCACCAGGTCTTGGTATCGAACATGGGTGTCTCCGGATCGCGGACGCGCGCTGCCAGCCCGCAGCGTGAGCGCAGGGATGATTCATGGCTGGTGATGATGAGGCCCGGAAACGGGCCGGGATCTAGAAGGCGAGCTTGCCCGTCAGGCAGAGCGCCCGCTCGTTGGTTCGCCGGTTGATCAGGCCCTGCGACACCTTGCCGCCTGCCTTGATCCACCCGGGCACGGTCGAGACCTGCCCCTTGGCATTGGTGATGGTGAAGTATGGGCCGAGCGCCGCGCACCCGCCGAGCATGTCGCCGGCCGCGAACCGCTTGGCCGCGGTCGAACCGTTCCAGCCGGTGACGCCGATGTTGTAGGCGAACACCACCGCGGCCGCGAGTTGCCAGGGATGACCCTTCAGCGCTGGCGCGCGCTTCAGCACCGCCGGCCCGAAATCGCGAGTCATGCGCTTGTCGAGGCGGACCTCGCAGCCACGCACGGTCTCGACCATGCCGGACTTCACGTTCTCGGTATCGCCATCGCAGATCGTCCAGACGCCGGCGATATCGCGATAGGCCCGGAGCTGCGGCTTGGGGCCGCTCTCGAGCGGCGGAATAACGGCCAGCACGATTGCGGCCGCGGCCGCGCCGATCGTGCCGACAAGCCCCGTCCCTGCTGCCAACTGACGCTTCGTTGCCATCGATGTTCTCCTGGTAGTGGGCCGCGAAAGATCAGCGACCGATGGTGCGGGCGCCCTCGATGCGCGCAACGCGGGTATTCAGATCGAGCAGCTGGTCGTCCTGGCGCCGGCTGCGATCGCGCGACGTCTCGATCGAGTCCCGATTGCGACCGATCTCCGAGCCATGCTGCGCGAGGACCTCGCGCACGGCCGAGACCGCCTGCGTATCCTCGCGCTGGCCGATCGACGTCGCATCGAGCTTGGCAAGATACGGACCGCACAGACAGCCGACGACGAGCGAGATCCCGCCGAACAGCGCCAGGCCGTTCTTGAACAACTCGGATCGATCGCGCGCCTTACGGTCGCCCTCGTCCCGGATCTCGGCCTTCACCGCCTGGGCACGCTCGGCGACGCGGCCGTCGGTCTGCGTCAGGCCGTCGACCAGCTTGTCGAGCTTGCCACCGAATGCGCCCATCGCGCCGTTCAGTCCTTTGACGTCCTCGCCGATTGCCTCGACGCTGGTCTCGAGCCGCGCGACGCGGTCCGGAATATTGGCCGTCATGCGCGTTGCTCCACTCCAACCGGCGCGATCGTCACGCCGCCCGACAACCAGGTCTGCACCGGCTCGGCCGGGAAAACCTGAAACCGCTCGAGCGCGCTCAAATCGCGGTCATCGAGACACCGGACATTGACGAGATAGCCCGCCAGCTGGGCGGCTCCGCCGGTACCGGGCTTCGGCGCGATCGTGCCGACGACGTCGATCTCGAGGAGTCCGGGATCGCGATCGATCGCGAGCGCTGCCCAAGCGTCCTCGTCCTCGAACCGCAGGTTGAGGTCGCGCATATTCGTTCCTGTCATTTACCGAGCGGCCGTCATGCCTTCGACGGTCAGCGAGCAGTAGCTGATCGTCTCGAGTGCCAGATCGACCGAGAATTCCTTGAAGAAGCCGTAGACGATGAGGCTGTTGTACCCGTCCTCACCGATCCAGACCGCCGGCACCGCCCGGATGCTCGCGACGCGCAGCTGGATGGCGTCGACGTCGTCCGTGTCGACCTTGGTCTTGGCGGTCATGCGCTTTGCCCAGCCGCGTTCGACGACCGTGGTAACGCCGAAATCATCGGTTGACCGCTTGCTGAAATCGGTGATCCCGATCGAGGCGCCCGCCTCGGTCAGGCCGAGGTCGACCATGTTGCCGATCACAAGCGCGCCGGCCGTCACCAGGGTCGACAGCGTGGCCCCTGCTATCGTGACGGTGATGGATGCGTTCGCCGGGTTGGGCAGGCCAAGGAAGATGAGCGATGCCGGATCGATCCCGTTGGTCGACTGCGTCTGGTCATAGACGCTCGCGCCGTTCGCGGTGATTTGCACGCGGACACTCGCCGCGGTCAGCTCGAGCACGGCAAGCGAGTCGACCGGGACGTCGGGCCGCAGAGTGACGCTGATCTGGCCGTTCGCTCTTGCGAGCGACCCGATCGCGCCGTCGAACAGCGCCCAGCGGTTCGTTGGCGCGATATCCAGCCACCACTTCGCGTCGGTGAGCGAATGCGCCAGATTGTCCGCCTGCAGGCTTTCATAGATCCGCGTCCCGTCCGGAACCTCGACCAGGCGGACCTGCGCGATGATGTTACCGTTGAGCGATGCGGTCGGCACCACCGCCTTGCCGCCCTCGACCTTCGTCGGCAGATCCTGCGTCGTGCCGTCGGCGAAAGTATATCGCGCGGTGTACGCGCCGTCGCCGACACCCTTGGCGGCCCAATTGAGCGTGAGGACGTCGGCCGCGCGGGTCGTGGCGGCACTCGTCGTCGGAATGTACGAGCTGGCGGTGGATCCACGCTCCATCTGCGCACCGAAGATGTCGGCCGCCTTGTTCGGAACGCCGTCGAGGCCAGGAACGCCCGATACCGCGAGAACCGAGCAGTTGCCGCCGACGTCGGCCGCCATGACCCGAACGACCTGCTGCCGGGTCCAGGTTGCCGGCGTCGTCGTCACGATGCCGGCATTGTTGGCGCCGTTGTTCTGCCCGCGGACAGCCAGGCCGAGATTCGCGGCCGCGCCGATCGCCTTGCGGTAGACCGAGAAGACCCACATCTCGCCAGCGCCGGTCGCAACGTTATGCGGCTGCCAGCGGCCGAACCCGGTGGAAACGGTCACCCTCGTCGACGTCGTACCGTCCGGGGCGGGGCTTCCGGCGACCGAGGTGGCACCGTCGCTGTTCCATCCCGTGCTGACGTCACCCGACGACCGCAGATAGTTGGTGGCCTGCGGCTCGACCCAGAGGCCGACGCAAACCCCGTTCACGCACTCGAACCGTGCCTGGTCGACCCCGACCGTGGTCAGCACGCCGTTGAACGCGGTGTAGGTGCCCGACGAGGCGCGGGTGAGCGTCGCATCGACGAGCGTGCCGATCGTGAAGTCGAACGAAATCAACCCGCGGGCGCGGGCACCTTTCGCAAAGCTCGTGCCGGGCTTCCACGGCGTGCTGTCCGTCTCGGCCAGGCTCGAGGCGAACAACATGGCGTTGGTGATGGTGCGGGGTGCGATCACCTTCATGCCGCGAGCACCGTCACTGCGGTGCCACCGTTTTCCATCGTGACGTTGTCGAGAATGCGGTTGGTCTTTTTATTCTCGCCCGCAATCGCCGCGTTGCCCGTATTATTCTCGCTACGCATCTGCCGTACCTCTTCGCGAAGGGTCACGAGTTCGCTGACGATCGCGTCATTGTTGGCGACCGGCGTGCTGGCGGCCTGGCTAGCGGCCCCCGCGGCCAGCAACGCGCTCGAGCTGGTCTTCCCGCTCGGTGCCTGTCCGAGCTTCTCGTTGGTCGCCTCGAGGCTTGCCGCGGTCATGGCCTGCAGGCGCGCCAGCTCCTGGCGGCTGGTCGCGACGTCGGCCGCGGCGGTGAGCAGGGATTGCGACAGACCGGGCAGCAGCTTGGCGGCTTCGATATCGCCGCCCCGCGCAGCATTGGTCGCCGCGTTGAACTGCCCCTGCAAGGTCGCGAAGCTGTTGTCGGTGCCGGTGTCGGCCAGGCCGCGGATCCGCTTGATCTCGTCGCTGATGCTCGTGCCGACCGCGCCCCATGCGTCCGCGAGGGTCTGCGCTGCCTGCGCCGCTGCCTCCGCAGCCGTCTGCGAATCCTGAAGCGTCCAAATCTGCTCCTGGAGCGCCCGGTTGCTGGCATCGAGGCCGGCGAGATCGAGCGCGCGGATCGCCGCGGTATCGCCCTGCAGCTCGAGCAGCTGCCGGTTGAGCCCGTCGCGCTGCTGCGCGGTCGCATCCGCAAGCGCCTTCGCCGAGGCGGCCGCTTCGTCCTGTGCGGTTTTCTGTGCAGCCAGCGCGGCATTCTGGTCGGTGATCGCCCAGATATTCTGCTGAAGCGCGCGGTTGCTCTCGTCCAGCTTGGCAAGATCGAGCGCGCGGATCGTCGCGGTATCGCCCTGCAGCTCGAGCAGCTGCCGGTTGAGCCCGTCGCGCTGTGCCGCAATCGCGGACTCGGCGTCCGCTGCCGCTTTCGCCGCGGCGGTCGCCGCATCCTGGGCAACCTTCTGATCAGCGAGTGCCCAGATATTCACCTGGAGCGCGCGGTTGGTCTCGTCGAGCTTGGCGAGATCCAGCGCACGGAGCGCCGCGGTGTCGCCCTGCTGCTCGAGCAGCTGGCGCTCGAGGTCCTTGCGCTCGCTGAGGATGTCGGCCGCGCTCTTCGCGCCCGCCATCGACGTTTGCAGATCGGCGAACGCCGGCGCGAGTTTCAGCAGCGTCGCATAGGTCGACTGTCCGGCCGACGTCGTCAGGTCCTGCGCCTCAACCAGTGCGCGGAACGCCGCCAGCGTTGCCGGCATCGCCATGCCGAGGCTGGCGAACACACCGGACATCTGCGCGGTCTTGGCGGCCGCCTGCTCTTCCTTGGAATAGTAGGTCTGGAAATATGCGCCGGCCGCATCGGTCAGCGCCGAAACGCTGTCGAACTGATCGGCCAGCGCGAGCTTCACGCCGATCCCCATCGCCTGCGCGTTGGTGCCGAGCATGTCGAGCGATGCGCCGACCGCCTCGACGGTAGACGCGACGCGCACCAGCGTTTCGAACGTGCCTTCGCCGACCTTCTGGAACTGAGCGACCGCCGGGAATGCCGCGGCTGCCATGCCATCGGCCGCGGCGCCGAA
>NZ_SLXW01000024.1 GCF_004341085.1 Sphingomonas sp. PP-CE-1G-424 | reverse complement strand
CCAGATGGTGCGGCTCTGCCACCAGGTCTTGGTATCGAACATGGGTGTCTCCGGATCGCGGACGCGCGCTGCCAGCCCGCAGCGTGAGCGCAGGGGTGATTCATGGCTGGTGATGATCAGGCCCGGGAACGGGCCGGGATTTAGAAGGCGAGCTTGCCCGTCAGGCAAAGCGACCGCTCATTGGTCCGCCGGTTGATCAGGCCCCGCGACACCTTGCCGCCCGCCTTGATCCACCCGGGCACGGTCGAAACCTGCCCCTTGGCATTGGTGATGGTGAAATACGGGCCCAGCGCCGCGCACCCGCCGAGCAGGTCGCCGGCCGCGAACCGCTTGGCCGCGGTCGAACCGTTCCAGCCGGTCGCGCCGATGTTGTAGGCGAACACCACCGCGGCCGCGAGTTGCCAGGGATGCCCCTTCAGCGCTGGCGCGCGCTTCAGCACCGCCGGTCCGAAGTCGCGCGTCATGCGCTTGTCGAGGCGGACCTCGCAGCCCTTCACGGTCTCGACCATGCCGGACTTCACGTTCTCGGTATCGCCATCGCAGATCGTCCAGACGCCGGCGATATCGCGATAGGCGCGCAGCTGCGGCTTGGGGCCGCTCTCGAGCGGGGGGATGACGGCCAGCACGATCGCGGCCGCGGCCGCGCCGATCATGCCGACAAGCCCCGTCCCTGCTGCCAACTGACGCTTCGTTGCCATCGATGTTCTCCTGGTAGTGGGCCGCGAAAGATCAGCGGCCGCTGGTGCGGGTGCCCTCGATGCGGGCAACGCGGGTATTCAGATCGAGCAGCTGATCATCCTGGCGCCGGCTGCGCTCCCGCGACGTCTCGATCGAGTCCCGATTGCGGCCGATCTCCGAGCCGTGCTGCGCGAGGACCTCGCGCACGGCCGAGACCGCCTGCGTATCCTCGCGCTGGCCGATCGACGTCGCATCGAGCTTGGCGAGATACGGACCGCACAGACAGCCGACGACGAGCGAGATCCCGCCGAACAGCGCCAGGCCGTTCTTGAACAGCTCGGATCGATCGCGCGCTTTGCGATCGCCCTCGTCCCGGATCTCCGCCTTGACCGCCTGGGCACGCTCGGCGACGCGGCCGTCGGTCTGCGTCAGTCCGTCGACCAGCTTGTCGAGCTTCCCGCCGAACGCGCCCATCGCGCCGTTCAGTCCTTTGACGTCCTCGCCGATTGCCTCGACGCTGGTCTCGAGCCGCGCGACGCGGTCCGGAATATTGGCCGTCATGCGCGTTGCTCCGATTCAACAGGCGCGATCGTCACGCCGCCCGACAACCAGGTCTGCACGGGTTCGGCCGGGAAAACCTGAAACCGCTCGAGCGCGCTTAGGTCGCGGTCATCGAGACACCGGACGTTGACGAGATAGCCCGCCAGCTGGGTGGCATCGCCGGTACCGGGCTTCGGCGCGATCGTGCCGACGACGTCGATCTCGAGCAGGCCGGGATCGCGATCGATCGCGAGCGCCGCCCACGCGTCCTCGTCCTCGAGCCGCAGGTTGAGGTCGCGCATATTCGTTCCTGTCATTTACCGAGCGGCCGTCATGCCTTCGACGGTCAGCGAGCAGTAGCTGATCGTCTCAAGGGCCAGATCGACCGAGAATTCCTTGAAGAAGCCGTAGACGATCAGGCTGTTGAACCCGTCCTCGCCGATCCAGACCGCCGGCACCGCCCGGATGCTCGCGACGCGCAGCTGGATGGCGTCGACGTCGTCCGTGTCGACCTTGGTCTTGGCGGTCATGCGCTTTGCCCAGCCGCGTTCGACGACGGTGGTAACGCCGAAATCATCGGTCGAGCGCTTGCTGAAGTCGGTGATGCCGATCGACGCGCCCGCCTCGGTCAAGCCGAGGTCGACCATGTTGCCGATCACGAGCGCGCCGGCCGTCACCAGCGTCGAGAGCGTGGCGCCTGCGATCGTGACGGTGATGGATGCATTCGCGGGGTTGGGCAGGCCGAGGAAGATGAGCGATGCCGGATCGATCCCGTTGGTCGACTGTGTCTGGTCATAGACGCTCGCGCCGTTCGCGGTGATCTGGACGCGGACACTCGCCGCGGTCAGCTCGAGCACGGCAAGCGAGTCGACCGGAACATCGGGCCGCAGGGTGACGGTGATCTGGCCGTTCGCTCTGGCGAGCGACCCGATCGCGCCGTCGAACAGGGCCCAGCGGTTCGTTGGTGCGATATCCAGCCACCAGTTCGTGTCGGTGAGAGAATGCGCGAGATTGTCCGCCTGCAGGCTCTCATAGATCCGCGTCCCGTCGGGCACCTCGACCAGGCGGACCTGCGCGATGACGTTGCGGTTGAGCGATGCGGTCGGCACCACCGCCTTGCCGCCCTCGACCTTGGTCGGCAGATCCTGCGTCGTCCCGTCGGCGAAGGTATATCGCGCGGTGTACGCGCCGTCGCCGACACCCTTGGCAGCCCAATTGAGCGTAAGGACGTCGGCCGCGCGGGTCGTGGCAGCGCTCGTCGTCGGAATGTACGAGCTGGCGGTGGATCCACGCTCCATCTGCGCACCGAAGATATCCGCGGTTTTGTTCGGAACGCCGTCGAGGCCAGCGGCACCCGATACGGCGAGGACCGAGCAATTGCCGCCGACGTCGGCCGCCATGACGCGAACGATCTGCTGCCGGGTCCAGGTGGCGGGCGTCGTCGTCACGATGCCGGCATTGTTGGCGCCGTTGTTCTGGCCGCGGACAGCCAGGCCGAGATTCGCGGCCGCGCCGATCGCCTTGCGGTAGACCGAGAATACCCACATCTCACCGGCGACGGTCGGCACGTTGTGCGGCTGCCAGCGGCCGAACCCGGTGGAGACGGTCACCCTGGTCGACGTCGAACCGTCCGGCGCGGCGCTGCCGGCAACCGAGGTGGCACCTTCGTTGCTCCATCCCGTGGTGACGTCTCCCGACGACCGCAGATAGTTGGTGGCCTGCGGCTCGACCCAGAGGCCGACGCAAACCCCGTTCACGCACTCGAACCGTGCCTGGTCGACCCCGACCGTGGTCAGCACGCCGTTGAACGCGGTGTAGGTGCCGGACGATGCGCGGGTGAGCGTCGCGTCAACGAGCGTGCCGATCGTGAAGTCGAACGAAATAAGGCCGCGCGCGCGGGCGCCTTTCGCGAAGCTTGTGCCGGGCTTCCACGGCGTGCTGTCCGTCTCGGCCAGGCTCGAGGCGAACAGCATCGCGTTCGTGATGGCGCGGGGTGCGATCACCTTCATGCCGCGAGCACCGTGACCGCCGTGCCACCGCTTTCCTGCGTGACGTTGTCGAGAATGCGGTTGGTCTTGGCGCCGTTGCCGGCGATCGCCGCGTTGCCCGTATTATTCTCGCTGCGCATCTGCCGTACCTCTTCGCGAAGGGTCACGAGTTCGCTGACGATCGCGTCGTTGCTGGCGACCGGCGTGCTGGCGGCCTGGCTAGCGGCGCCCGCTGCCAGCAACGCGCTCGAGCTGGTCTTCGCGCTCGGTGCCTGTCCGAGCTTCTCGTTGGTCGCCTCGAGGCTTGCCGCGGTCATGGCCTGCAGGCGCGCCAGCTCCTGCCGGCTGGTCGCGACGTCGGCTGCGGCGGTCAGCAACGACTGCGACAGACCGGGCAGCAGCTTGGCGGCTTCGATATCGCCGCCCCGCGCCGCGTTGGTCGCCGCGTTGAACTGCCCCTGCAAAGCCGCGAAGCCTACGGCGCTGCCCGTATCGGCGAGGCCGCGGATCCGCTTGATCTCGTCGCCGATGCTCGTGCCGACCGAGCCCCATGCATCCGCAAGCGTCTGCGCTGCCTGCGCCGCTGCTTCCGCAGCCGTCTGCGAATCCTGAAGCGTCCAAATCTGCTCCTGGAGCGCCCGGTTGCTGGCATCGAGGCCGGCGAGATCGAGCGCGCGGATCGCCGCGGTATCGCCCTGCAGCTGGAGCAGCTGTCGGTTGAGCCCGTCGCGCTGCTGCGCGGTCGCATCCGCCAGCGCCTTCGCCGAGGCGGCCGCTTCGTCCTGCGCGGTTTTCTGTGCAGCCAGCGCGGCATTCTGGTCGGTGATTGCCCAGATATTCTGCTGAAGGGCGCGGTTGCTCTCGTCCAGCTTGGCAAGATCGAGCGCTCGGATCGTCGCGGTATCGCCCTGCAACTGGAGCAGCTGCCGGTTGAGCCCGTCACGCTGTGCCGCAATCGCGGACTCTGCGTCCGCTGCCGCCTTCGCCGCGGCGGTCGCCGCGTCCTGGGCAACCTTCTGATCGGCGAGTGCCCAAATATTCACCTGGAGCGCGCGGTTGGTCTCGTCGAGCTTGGCAAGATCGAGCGCCCGGAGCGCCGCGGTGTCGCCCTGCTGCTCGAGCAGCTGGCGCTCGAGGTCCTTGCGCTCGCTGAGGATGTCGGCCGCGCTTTTCGCGCCCGCCATCGACGTTTGCAGATCGGCGAACGCCGGCGCGAGTTTGAGCAGCGTCGCATAGGTCGACTGCCCGGCCGACGTCGTCAGGTCCTGCGCTTCGACCAGTGCCCGGAACGCCGCCAGCGTCGCCGGCATCGCCACGCCGAGGCTGGCGAACACGCCGGACATCTGTGCGGTCTTGGCGGCTGCCTGCTCTTCCTTCGAGTAATAGGTCTGGAAATAGGCGCCGGCCGCATCGGTCAGCGCCGAGACGCTGTCGAACTGATCTGCCAGCGCGAGCTTCACGCCGATCCCCATCGCCTGCGCGTTGGTGCCGAGCATGTCGAGCGACGCGCCGACCGCCTCGACGGTCGATGCGACCCGCACCAGCGTTTCGAACGTGCCTTCGCCGACCTTCTGGAACTGTGCGACTGCCGGGAACGCCGCGGCTGCCATGCCATCGGCCGCGGCGCCGAA
>NZ_SLXW01000023.1:2669-5857 GCF_004341085.1 Sphingomonas sp. PP-CE-1G-424 | reverse complement strand
TTGCATGTTGCACGGGCTTCAATGCCTGGCGACGACCTACTCTTCCATCGCTTGAGCGATAGTACCATTGGCGCAGTCGGGTTTCACGGCCGAGTTCGGAATGGGATCGGGTGGGACACCGACGCTATAGCCACCAGGCAATGGAGCCGGTGCGACATGCGTACGCGTCATATCTAGGTCCCTCGGGTTTCGTCTTGCGGCGAAGCCTGAGGGTTTAAAATCGATACCGTGCAAGGTTAGTGGTATTCGACCAATCCCTCGACGGCGAGGGGATTGGCAATCTGGCGTCGTCTTAATCATCCGCACTATCGAATGGCTAGCTGGGCGAACCCAGTGTTGTCATTGATGGTGTGAGACTCTCAAGCGCGAATAGAGCAATTAGTATCGGTTAGCTCCATGCGTTACCGCACTTCTACATCCGATCTATCAACGTCGTGGTCTCCGACGGCTCTATGAAATCTTATCTCGAGGGAGGCTTCCCGCTTAGATGCTTTCAGCGGTTATCCCGTCCATACATAGCTACCCAGCTGCGCTCCTGGCGGAACGACTGGTACACCAGAGGTATGTTCAACCCGGTCCTCTCGTACTAGGGTCAACTCCTCTCAAATTTCGACGCCCACGGCAGATAGGGACCAAACTGTCTCGCGACGTTCTGAACCCAGCTCACGTACCACTTTAATTGGCGAACAGCCAAACCCTTGGGACCTGCTCCAGCCCCAGGATGTGATGAGCCGACATCGAGGTGCCAAACAACCCCGTCGATATGAGCTCTTGGGGGTTATCAGCCTGTTATCCCCGGCGTACCTTTTATCCGTTGAGCGATGGCCCTTCCACGAGGGACCACCGGATCACTATGACCGACTTTCGTCTCTGCTCGACTTGTCAGTCTCGCAGTCAGGCGGGCTTATGCCATTGCACTCTAACAGACGGTTTCCGACCGTCCTGAGCCCACCATTGCGCGCCTCCGTTACTCTTTAGGAGGCGACCGCCCCAGTCAAACTACCCGCCACAGAGGGTCCCTGTTCCGGCTTACGGAACGAGGTTAGACATCAGAAACAAACAGGGTGGTATTTCACCTATGGCTCCACATCAGCTGGCGCCGATGCTTCAAAGCCTCCCACCTATGCTACACAGTTTCTTCCTAATGCCACTCTGAAGCTGCAGTAAAGGTGCACGGGGTCTTTCCGTCTAACCGCGGGTACTCCGCATCTTCACGGAGAATTCAATTTCGCTGAGCATGTCCTGGAGACAGTGGGGAAGTCGTTACGCCATTCGTGCAGGTCGGAACTTACCCGACAAGGAATTTCGCTACCTTAGGACCGTTATAGTTACGGCCGCCGTTTACCTGGGCTTCATTTCAGAGCTTGCACCCCTCCACTTAACCTTCAGGCACCGGGCAGGCGTCAGGCCCTATACGTCGTCTTGAAGCCGACTTAGCAGAGCCCTGTGTTTTTGCTAAACAGTCGCTACCCCCTGGCCTGTGCCCCCTCAAAGTGCTTGCGCATAGTGAGGGCCTCCTTCTTCCGAAGGTACGGAGGCAATTTGCCGAGTTCCTTCAGGACACTTCTCTCAAGCGCCTTGGTATACTCTACCTGACCACCTGTGTCGGTTTCGGGTACGGTCTATACGGTGGGGCTATTTCCTGGAACCATTTCGAAGCCATCCCAATCCGATAAGGGATGACAACACACATGATCCGTCACACACCACCAGGCCCACGAATATTAACGTGGTTCCCATCGACTACCCCCTTCGGGCTCGTCTTAGGGGCCGGCTCACCCTGCGCGGATTAGCCTTGCGCAGGAACCCTTGGTCTTTCGGCGAGAGGGCATCTCACCCTCTTTATCGCTACTCATGTCTGCATTCGCACTTCCGATACCTCCACGACCCATTACCAGATCGCTTCACAGGCTTACGGAACGCTCCGCTACCGCGTACCACATAAGTGGCACACCCTAAGCTTCGGCACGTATCTTGAGCCCCGTTACATCTTCGCCGCAGGACCTCTTGTTTAGACCAGTGAGCTGTTACGCTTTCTTTAAAGGATGGCTGCTTCTAAGCCAACCTCCTGGTTGTTTTGGAAGTCCCACATGCTTTCCCACTTAGATACGATTTGGGGGCCTTAGCTGTAGGTCAGGGCTGTTTCCCTTTTGACGACGGACCTTAGCACCCGCCGTCTGTCTCCCGCATATCACTCTTAGGTATTCGGAGTTTGGTTAGGTTTGGTAGATCTCGCGACCCCCTAGCCCATCCAGTGCTCTACCCCCTAAGGTGTTCGTGCGAGGCACTACCTCAATAGTTTTCGCGGAGAACCAGCTATTTCCCGGCTTGATTGGCCTTTCACCCCTAAACACAACTCATCCGGTAACTTTTCAACGTTAATCGGTTCGGACCTCCAGTGCATGTTACTGCACCTTCATCCTGGTCATGCCTAGATCGCCGGGTTTCGGGTCTAATACATCAAACTCTGGCGCCCTATTCAGACTCGCTTTCGCTGCGCCTACACCTATCGGCTTAAGCTTGCTTGATACATTAAGTCACAGACCCATTATGCAAGAGGTACGCTGTCAGGCCATAAAAGCCCTCCAACTGCTTGTAGGCAATCCGTTTCAGGTACTGTTTCACTCCCCTCATCGGGGTGCTTTTCACCTTTCCCTCACGGTACTAGTTCGCTATCGGTCACATACGAGTATTTAGGCTTGGAGGGTGGTCCCCCCATGTTCAGACAGAATTTCACGTGTTCCGCCCTACTCGAGTCCTGAATTCTCACTTTCGCATACGGGGCTGTCACCCGCTATGGCCGAACTTTCCAGATCGTTCTGCTAGTTGAAATTCAGGCACTGGCCTGGTCCGCGTTCGCTCGCCACTACTAACGGAATCTCGGTTGATGTCTTTTCCTCCAGCTACTGAGATGTTTCAGTTCGCCGGGTTCGCTTCACGAAGCCTATGTATTCAGCTAAGTGATACCTAACCTAACTAACCCAATACCCTGCGTTACCGCACAGCTTGGATTAATCGGGATAGGTGGGTTTCCCCATTCGGAAATCGTCGGGTCAAAGCTTGCTCACAGCTCACCGACGCTTATCGCAGCGTGCCACGTCCTTCATCGCCTGTATGTGCCAAGGCATCCACGAATTGCCCTTACCTCACGCTTGAGAGTCCACACCACCAACGACATCACTGGGTGT
>NZ_SLXW01000022.1 GCF_004341085.1 Sphingomonas sp. PP-CE-1G-424 | reverse complement strand
ACCCGCCTGCGGCCTGATCGCCGTCCATCACAACCAACCTCACCTCGGGCGGCTTCGGCCGCCCGAGGTGCATCTGGAGACCAGCATGACCGTCAAGTTCAACCACGCCCACTCCGTCGGCGCTCACTACAACAAGGACGACGTCGCCAAGTTCGACACCGACGTCGAGAAGGATCTCGTCGATCGCAAGATCGCCGATAAGCACACCCCGGCGAAGGCCGGCGAAAAGACGGCCGCCTAAGCGATGGTCGACGTGGCGGCGATCGATAGCGGCGTGCTGACGATCGCCGCTGCGCGTGCCTTCCTGCGCGTCAGCGGCAGCGCCGACGCGCAGGTCCTGGAGCTGATCCCCGCGGCGCAGGGGCGGATCGAGAGCTTCCTCGGCCGCGAGCTGGTCGGCGCGGCCGGTTGGTCGACGGTCGACCAGGTGCCCGCCATGGTGGTCCACTGCGTGAAGCTCGCGCTGTCGGACTTCTTCGTGAACCGCGAAGCGCCGCAGCTCACCGACGACCAGCTCCGCCCGATGATCGGCCGCTACATGGCGCAGTCGGTCGGATGATCGTCGTTCGTCCCGGCGAACTGGAGGACCTGGTGCGCCTCGAGCGCAAGGTGCCGAGCACGAGCTTCGGCAGCGCCGGCGCCGACGAATGGGAACTGGTCGAGGAGATCTGGGTCGGCATCCAGGACAAGCTGCCCAGCCGGGGCGAGCAGCTCGAGGGTGGTTTCACCACCAGCACGCGACCCGCGCGGGTCCGCATGTACTGGCGGGAAGATATCGACCCCAGCATGCGCCTCGTGCTCGGCGATCGGATCATGCAGATCGTCGCGGGGCCGGCCGAGCTCGGCCGGCGCGGCGGTACCGAGCTGATGGTCGAGGATTACAATCCTCGCGCGACGCGCAGCTGATGGCGACGAGCCGCGGCGGTGCCGAGGTCCGGCGCTTCATCAAGCGCTTGCCCGGCGAGTTGGAAAAGAAGGTTCTGCGCGGCGCGGCACGCGCCGGCGGGAAGATCATCCTGGCCGAGGCGAAAGAGCGATCGGTTTCGTCCGACGTCGACGACGCGCTCGTCATGCGCAGCAAGGCGGAAGCTGGCCGGATCACCGTCAAGATTACGGTGCGCAAGGGCTGGGGGCGAGCGATCGCCAACTGGCTGGAATACGGCACCGACGCCCATTTCATCACGATCGCCAAAGAAGAGCGCGGCGGGAAAAGCGTTTCCCGGATCAACGCCTCGGACAAACGCACGATGATCATCGGCGGCAAGTTCGTCGGCGAAACCGTCTGGCACCCCGGCGCCAAGCCGCATCCGTTCCTGCGGCCGTCGCTCGATATCAAGGGCGCCGACGCAATCGCCGCGGCGCAGAGCTACATCAATGCGCATGTGACCCCGTCGGGGATCGTCGCCAGCGCCGAACCGGAAGGCGATGACGCATGACCGGTGTCGATATCATCGGCGAGCTGCTGCTCGCTCACGCGCCGCTGACCGAGCTGGTCGCGGCCGAACAGATCAAGGCCGGTGCGCTGCCAGAGCAAGTCGTGTTGCCGGCGTTGCTCGTGCGCCTGGTCAGCTGCGTCGAGCAGCAGATGCTGAAACGCGGTGGGACGGTCCGAACGATAGATCGCATCTCGGTCACCGTGCGCGCCGACACTTATGAGCAGCAGAGGGCGGCGATCAAACGCGCCGTGAGGGCCTGCGCGGGCCGGACCGGCAGCTACGCCGGCGCCACCAATGTTTCGGTGCTGACCGCCGGCCGCGGCCCCGACGCGCGCGGCCCCGGCAACACCTTCGAACAGACCCAAGATTTCCGCGTCAGTTTCGACGCACCCGCCTGACCCCAAGGAGACCATCATGGCCGATACCGAAGAGAAGACCATCCGCGGCACCGTTACCCGCGATTTCAACGACGCCGGCACGGAGCGCAGCTTCACGAAGGGCGACACGACCGATTTCCCGGCGGGCGAGTTCGAAAACTATCGCGTCGCCGGCCTGGTCGAGTTGGTCACCGAAGACGCGCCTGCGGCCCCCGCCGCGAAGGCCGGCAAGGCCAGCGGCACCGCCAGCTAACCCGCTCGCCCGCCGCCCGGCGGGCGATCCTCTGCCGGCCAGCGCTGGCGTTACGACATTAGGAGCATGATTATGGGTTCCCAGACTGCAGCGGGCTCGTCGCTCGGTATCTCGGCCGCAGCGCCGGCCACTCAGGACTCGACCGGTTACAAGGCCCTGACCTTCGTCGACATCGGCCAGGTCGAAAAGCTGGGCTCGTTCGGCGCGAGCTTCGCCAAGGTCGAGTTCCAGCCGCTCAAGGGCGCAAAGCAGAAGTATAAGGGCTCGGCCGACTATGGCGCGCTGCAGCCCTCGATCGCGATCGACGCCCTCGACGCCGGTCAGACGCTTTTGCAGACCGCCTCCGACGACGAGACCCAGAAGCTCTATTCGTTCTGCGTCACCTATCAGGACGGCGCGAAGCGGTACTTCCAGGGCCGGTCGTTCGGCTCGCCGGAAACCGCCGATGGCGCCGACTCGATGCTGATGGCCGCGCCGACGGTCGAGATCTGCACCAAGATCGTCAAGTCGGCGACCTAACCTCTTTCCCCCCTCCCGGCGCCCGCGACGCCGGCTCCTTTTGCACCAGCTCGCCTCGCTATCGCGGGTGCGGGGCGGGTTGGTGCGCCATCCTCCCGCGAAGGATCAATCCCATGAAGTTCAATATCGCAATGCTCGCCGTCGTCTCCACCGCCGCCCTGCATCTGAAGAACCCGGCCGGCGAGCTGCTGTTCGCCGATGACGAGCGCACGCTGCCTGTCCGCATCCACCTGCATGGCCCGGGCTCGAAGGCATTCGGCGTCGTCGAGTCCCGCCAGAACGCCCGCACGCTGAAGCGCATGCAGGACAACGACGGCAAGATCACCGCTGCGGCGCCTGAGGAACGGCTTGCCGAAACCGCCGAGGATCTCGCCGCCCTCACGGCGTCGTTCGAGAATTTCGAATATCAGCCGGAAGGCGCGGCCGAGCCTGTCACCGGTGAGGATCTGGCCCGCATCGTCTATTCCAACCAGGGTCTCGGCCATATCACCCGCCAGGTGGCGAAGTTCGTGGGTGACTGGGGAAACTTCAGCGCCGCGTCGAAAGCGGCCTGACCCTCTACATCCGGCAGATGGCCTGGCTCCACGCCAGGCCAAAGCCGGATGCCCGTAGTCGACGCGGGAAAGAAGAACCGGCCGGAGCAGTGTTGAGCCGGTTGGAAGATCTGAAGCGGAAGAAGATCGATCCGGTTATGCCGCCAAATCCGGCGCCCCATATCATCGGTCACCTGATCGAGATGGGCCTGACCGAAGCGGCGGGGATGGGTTCGGTGCCGCTCAGCTGGCGAGAGATCGCCGCATGGCAGGAAAATACCTGTGTCCAGCTCGAGCCCTGGGAGGCTCGGCTCATTCGCAATCTGTCGAAAGCGTACCTCGCCGAGGGCCACCGTGCCGAAAGCGAGAACTGCCCGCCGCCATGGCGGGCGCCTGTGACCCAGCGCGAGCTGGATATCGAGGAAGCCCAGCTGCGCGCGCTGCTGGGGTAGTGACCGGGGAGGATGATTTATGTCCATGGACGATTCCTCCCCGGCACTTGAAGTCGGCTTCATCATCGATACCGGTGAGTCGTTCGGCGAGCTGATCCAGCTGCAGGCCGCAATGGACTCGACCGAGGCCAAGGTCCTGGCCGACGCGACGAAGATCGAGCGCGCCACCCGCGGCATGGTCGACGTCTCTGGTGGCACGTCGAACATCGTCGCATTCGGGAATGCCGCGTCGCGCGAGCTTCAGACGGCCCGCATCGCTATGGCGAGCGTCGAGAAAGCCGGCGAGCGCATGGTAGCGCAGCTCGAGCGGCAAAACAGCACGTTCGGAAAGACGCGGGAAGAGATCCGCGCGATGAATGCCGAGTTCAAGGCGACCGCGGCGGAGCAGCAGGGCCTGACGGAACTTGCGCAGCGTATCCGCGCGGAAGAGTCGGCGCTGTACGATAAGGAATTTGCGGCGGCGCGACGTGCCGCTCAGGAAGCCAAGGACGCAGCGGACCAGAAGGTGCTCGCCGCGCAGATGGCGGCACGAGCCGTCGAGCTCGAGGCGCAGGCGGTCCGGGAAGCGGAGCTTGCCTATGCGAAGTTCCAGGCACACGCCAAGATCAAGTCGCGCGAATATAACGAGCAGCAGGCGGCGAATGAGATCGCCCAGCGCCAAGCCAATGCGGCCGCGATGCGTCTCGAAAGCATGGCAGCCGAGCAACTGACCCGCGAACAGGCTCAACTCGCGTCGGTCGTGCGGGCATCGCATGACGCCCAGGTTGCCGACGCGGCCTCGGCCGAGCAGCTGCGCATCGCGACGGATCCGCTGTACGCGGCGACCAAGCGGCTCAACGCGGAGATCGCCGAGTCGACGCGCTTGTATCATGCCGGCGCGACCGCTCCCGCTGAATACGCACGTCAGCAGGACGTCCTGACCGGCCGGCTTCGTCAGGTCGGGCAGGCGCATGACGAGATGAGCGGAGCCATGCGCAAGAGCGGCGGTGCGCTGAAGAACATCGCGGTCCAACTGCCGGATATTACGCAAGGATTGCTCACCGGTCAGAAGCCTATGCAGGTCCTCATTCAGCAGGGCGCACAGATCTTCCAGGTCGCGCAGATGGCCGAGGGCGGTCTGAAGGGCTTCGCTGCCGAGGTCGGCGGGCTAGCGGTCGCGTTCCTACCAGCGATCGCCGTGGCATCCGTTGCCGGCGTCGCGCTGTATCGCTGGAAACAGCAGATCGATGACGATGCCGGCATGAAGAAATTCGCCGAGGGCCTCGGGTTGACGCACAAGGAGATGAAGAAGCTTGGCGACGTGTCCGTGACGACCGGCGACATGGTCGCCGGCGTCTGGAAGACGATCTCGGACGGCATGAACGCTGGCGGCTCGGGCAAGTCGATCATGGACTACCTGTTCTCGCCGAACGACGCGCAGCAGGTTCAGGGCTTCCTCGCGTCGATCTACGGCACGTTCACCGGCACCTACGCCGCGATCGTAGAACTGTGGGGCAGCATCTCCACGTCGGTCTCGGCCTATGTTTCTGCCGCAGCGACCGCAGTCGCATCCTTTTTCGCGCCTGTCGTTGCAGCTGCGACGTGGGCGGGCAGTGCCATCTCCCAAACGTTCAGCTCCATCTACGACACCGTCGCTGGGTGGCTGAAGTCGATCGGTAGCGCGATCAGCACCTTCGCGGGCCCGGTCCTGAAGGCGATGGGCTGGGACGACGCCGCAGAGGCCGTATCAACCGCGGGTAGCAAGCTCGGCACTGCTTTCGGCAAGGGATATGCGCATGGCGCCGGAGCCGTAATCAAGGGCACGAACGACTTCGTCGCCGACTCTGCGAAGAATGCGATCGACCATGCGCAGGCCAATGCGGTCAAGAAGGCGAACGCCATCAAGGCGGACCGGACGCCGAAGACCACGCCGGTCGATCGCCACGCCGAATCGCTCGTGCGCGATGCCGAGGCGGTCGAGGCGCAGATCCGCAACCTGTATAAGCTCGCCGACGCCTATGGCGTGTCCGGTGCTGCGGCGCTGATTGCCGAGGCGCGCGTGAAAGCCGAGAGCAAGGCGATCAAGCAGCAGGCCGATATCGAAGCGTCGGTAGACCGTCAGGTCCGCCTTGCGATCGCGCAGCGCGTATCGGATGCCGCCAAGTCGACCGCCGGCGCGCGCGACCAGGCCGCGGCGCAAATGATGGTCAATGCGCAGGTCGCGGCCGGCCTCGTGCCCGCCGAGCGCGCGGCCGACCTGGTCAAGGATCAGATAGCGGATCTGCCGCTGCTCGCCGCGATCGAGGCGGCGCGCACGCGGGGTCTCACCACCGAGGCCGCGCGCGCTACCCAGGCGCTGGCCGACCAGCGCGCTGCGCGTGACGCGCTCACCGTGTCGGAGCGCGCAGCGCAGTTCAATTCGGCGACGGCAACCGGCAACGATCGGCTCGCCGAGCTGCGCGAAGAGCAGCGGCTGATCGGCGCGACCGATATGGAACGCGTCCGCGCGCTCGCCACGCTGAAGGCGATGCAAGAGGCGCAGAAGTTCAATCCGGCCGATCGCGACGCGTATGTGAAGCAGCAGGTCGAGATCGCGGTTGGTCAGCAGGCACTGACCGAGCAGCAGGACGCCTACAACGCCTCGCTCACCGCGACGGCCGACCTGTTCGATACGATCGATCAGAGTGCGCAGCGGGCAGCGCAGGGCATGTCGGAGGCATTCGGCAGCGTCGGCACGGCGATCGGCGATACGCTCACCGTGATGACCGGCTATTACGCCGACCAGGCCAAGCTCCAGGAAGCGCACGCCGCTGCCATCCGCGATGCGCATGGCGACCAGACCCGCATCGATCGCGAGAACGAAATGTTCGCGATCCGCTCGTCGTCGGCGCAGATCGGCGCGTTCGGCGACATGGCGTCGGCCGCCAAGGGGTTCTTCAAGGAAGGCTCGGACGGCTACAAGGCGATGGCCACCGCCGAGAAGGCATTCCGCCTGGTCCAGTTCGCGCTGTCGGTCCGTGCGATCGCACAGGATGCGATCGAGACCGGCACCAAGATCGCCAACAGCGTCGCGCGTATCGCGGTCGGTGCGACCGAGGCGGTCGTCAATGCGATCAAGAGCCTGCCGTTCCCGCTCAATCTGGCGGCCGGCGCCGCGACCGTCGC
>NZ_SLXW01000021.1 GCF_004341085.1 Sphingomonas sp. PP-CE-1G-424 | reverse complement strand
ACCCGCCTGCGGCCTGATCGCCGTCCATCACAACCAACCTCACCTCGGGCGGCTTCGGCCGCCCGAGGTGCATCTGGAGACCAGCATGACCGTCATCTTCAACCACGCCCACTCCGTCGGCGCCCACTACAACAAGGACGACGTCGCCAAGTTCGACACGGACGTCGAGAAGGATCTCGTCGATCGTAAGATCGCCAATAAGCACACCCCGGCGAAGGCCGGCGAAAAGACGGCCGCCTAAGCGATGGTCGACGTAGCGGCGATCGATAGCGGCGTGCTGACGATCGCCGCTGCGCGTGCCTTCCTGCGCGTCAGCGTCAGCGCCGACGCGCAGGTCCTGGACCTGATCCCGGCAGCGCAGGGACGGATCGAGAGCTTCCTCGGCCGCGAGCTGGTCGGCGCGGCGGGTTGGTCGACGGTCGATCAGGTGCCCGCCATGGTGGTGCACTGCGTGAAGCTCGCGCTGTCGGATTTCTTCGTGAACCGTGAAGCGCCGCAGCTCACCGACGACCAGCTCCGCCCGATGATCGGCCGCTACATGGCGCAGTCGGTCGGATGATCGTCGTTCGTCCCGGCGAACTTGAGGACCTGGTGCGCCTCGAGCGCAAGGTGCCCAGCACGACCTTCGGCAGCGCCGGCGCCGACGAATGGGAGCTGGTCGAGGAGATCTGGGTCGGCATCCAGGACAAGCTGCCCAGCCGAGGCGAGCAGCTCGAGGGCGGTTTCACCACCAGCACGCGACCGGCGCGGGTCCGCATGTACTGGCGTGACGATATCGATCCGAGCATGCGGCTCGTGCTCGGCGATCGGATCATGCAGATCGTTGCGGGGCCGGCCGAGCTTGGCCGACGCGGCGGTACCGAGCTGATGGTCGAGGATTACAATCCCCGCGCGGCCCGTAGCTGATGGCCACCAGCCGCGGCGGTGCAGGTGTCCGGCACTTCATGGAGCGTTTGCCCGGCGAACTGGAAAAGAAGGTCCTGCGCGGCGCGGCACGCGCCGGCGGCAAGATCATCTTGGCCGAGGCGAAAGAGCGATCGATCTCTTCCGACGTCGACGACGCGCTCGTCATGCGCAGCAAGGCAGAAGCTGGCCGGATCACCGTCAAGATCACGGTGCGAAAGGGCTGGGGGCGGGCGATCGCCAACTGGCTGGAATACGGCACCGACGCCCATTTCATCTCGATCGCGAAAGATGAGCGCGGCGGGAAAAGCGTTTCCCGGATCAACGCGATCGACAAGCGCACGATGATTATCGGCGGCAAGTTCGTCGGCGAAACCGTCTGGCACCCCGGCGCCAAGCCCCATCCGTTCCTGCGGCCGTCGCTCGATATCAAGGGCGCCGAGGCGATCGCCGCGGCGCAGAGCTACATCAACGCGCATGTCACCCCGTCGGGGATCGTCGCCAGCGCCGAACCGGAAAGCGATGACGCATGACCGGTGTCGATATCATTGGCGAGCTGCTGCTCGATCACGCGCCGCTGATCGAATTGATCGCGGCCGAAAGCATCCAGTCCGGAGCGCTGCCTGAGCAGGTCGTGCTGCCGGCGTTGCTCGTGCGCCTGGTCAGCAATGTCGAGCGGCAGATGCTGAAACGGAGCGGGACCGTCCGCACGATCGATCGCGTCTCCGTCACCGTGCGTGCCGATAAATATGCTGACCAGGGCGAGGCCATACGCCTCGCCGTCAAGGCCTGTGCGGGCCGGACCGGCAGCTACGCCGGCGCGACCAATGTTTCGGTGCTCACCGCCGGCCGCGGTCCCGATGCGCGCGGCCCCGGCAACAGCTTCGAACAGGCTCAGGATTTCCGCGTCAGTTTCGACGCCCCCGCTTGACCACCAAGGAGACCACCATGTCCGATACCGAGACCAAGACCGTGAAGGCGACCGTGAAGCGCGACTTCACCGACGCCGGCAGCGAGAAGCGCTTCACCGCTGGCACGACCATCGAAGTCACCGCCGGCGAACTCGAGAATTACAGCGCGGCCGGCCTGGTCGAGGCTGTCGCCGACGATACCGGCGAGCCCGCCAAGACCGGCCGCACCCGCAGCTAACCCCCGTCGCTCGCGTCCGCGCGAGCGACCTTCTGCCGGCCGAGCCGGCTCGCCTCACGAAAGGTAGAGAATTATGACGTCCCAGACTGCGGCGGGCTCGACGCTCGCCATCAGCGTTGCTTCCCCGGCGACCAACGATGCCACCGGTTTCGCCGCGCTCACGATGACCGAGATCGGCAACGTCGAGAAGATCGGCACGATCGGCACGACGTTCGCAAAGGTCGAATTCCAGCCGCTGAAGGGGGGCAAGCAGAAGTATAAGGGTTCGCCCGATTACGGTGCTTTGCAGCCGTCGGTGGCGCTCGACAGTGCCGATGCGGGCCAGAACATCCTGCAGACGTCCGGGGACGACGAGAGCCAGAAGCTCTACTCGTTCAAGGTCACCTATCAGGACGGCTCGAAGCGGTACTTCCAGGGCCGCACCTTCGGCATGCCGGAGACGGTCGATGGCGCCGACAGCATGCTGATGGCCGCGCCGACGATCGAGATCTGCACCAAGCCGGTGAAGGTCAACGCAGCAGCCTAACCCCTTTCCCCTCCCGGCGCCCGCGACGCCGGCTCCCTTTGCACCAGCTCGCCTCGCTATCGCGGGTGCGGGGCGGGTTGGTGCGCCATCCTCCCGCGAAGGATCAATCCCATGAAGTTCAATATCGCACTGCTCGCCGTCGCCTCCACCGCCGCCCTGCATCTGAAGAACCCGGCCGGCGAATTGCTGTTCGCCGATGCCGAGCGCACGCTGCCTGTCCGCATCCACCTGCATGGCCCGGGCTCGAAGGCATTCGGCGTCGTCGAGTCCCGTCAGTCCGCCCGCACGCTGAAGCGCATGCAGGACAATGACGGCAAGATCACCGCTGCGACGCCCGAGGAACGCCTTGCCGAAACCGCCGAGGATCTCGCCGCCCTCACGGCGTCGTTCGAGAATTTCGAATATCAGCCCGAAGGCGCGGCCGAGCCGGTCACCGGTGAGGATCTGGCCCGCATCGTCTATTCCAACCAGGGTCTCGGCTTCATCACCCGGCAGGTGGCGAAGTACGTCGGTGACTGGGGAAACTTCAGCGCCGCGTCGAAAGCGGCCTGACCCTATACATCCGGCAGATGGCCTGGCTTCACGCCAGGCCAAAGCCGGATGCCCGTAGTCGACGCGGGAAAGAAGAGCCGGTCGGACCAGTGCTGAGCCGGTTGGAAGATCTGAAGCGGAAGAAGATCGATCCGCCCACGCCGCCAAATCCGGCGCCTCATCTCATCGGTCACCTGATCGAGATGGGCCTGACCGAAGCGGCGGGGATGGGTTCGGTACCGCTCAGCTGGCGAGAGATCGCCGCATGGCAGGAAAATACCTGCGTCCGGCTCGAGCCCTGGGAGGCTCGGCTGATCCGCGATCTGTCCAAAGCGTACCTCGCCGAAGGCCATTGTGCCGAAAGCGAGAACTGCCCGCCGCCATGGCGGGCGCCTGTGACCCAGCGCGAGCTGGATATCGAAGAAGCCCAACTGCGCGCGCTGCTGGGCTAGTGACCGGGGAGGATGATTTATGTCCATGGACGATTCCTCCCCGGCACTCGAAGTCGGCTTCATCATCGATACTGCCGGATCCTTCGGCGAGCTTCTGCAGCTGCAGGCCGCAATGGACTCGACCGAGGCCAAGGTACTGGCCGATGCGACGAAGATCGAGCGCGCCACGCGCGGTATGGTCGACGTCTCGGGTGGCACGTCGAACATCGTCGCATTCGGCAACGCTGCGTCGCGCGAACTTCATACGGCCCGTATGGCTATGGCGAACGTCGAGAAAGCCGGCGAGCGCATGGTCGCTCAGCTCGAGCGGCAAAACAGCACGTTCGGCAAGACGCGCGAAGAGATCCGCGCGATGAACGCCGAGTTCAGAGCAACCGCCGCTGAACAGAAGGGCCTGACTGAACTTGCGCAGCGGATCCGCGCGGAAGAGGCGGCGCTGTTCGATAAAGAATTCGCGGCCGCGCGACGTGCCACGCAAGCGGCGGAAGCGGCGGCCGAGGCAAAGTTCGACGCCGCAAATAAGGCTGCTCGCGCTGCCGAGATGGAAGCGCAGGCGATCCGCGAGGCCGACCACGCGTATCAGCTGTTCGAGTCTCACCGGCGCCAGGGCCTGGCGGCGTGGAAAGAGGTCGAAGCGGCGCAGGCACGCGCTGCGGCCGAGGCGGCGGTCAACGCCCAACTCCTCGAGCAATCTCGCCTGCAAGCGGCGCTAGATCGTACCAGCGGAGCTGATCGGCCGCGTGCGACCGACGCCGGCGCGTCATTCAGCGCCCTGTCGGCCAAGTTCGCCGAGGACGAGGCACGCGCTGCCCGCACCGCTGCGGCCGAGGTCAAGCAGCTCGCCAATGAGCATGAGCGCCTCGCTGCCATGGTCCGTGGTTCGCACGATGCGCAGGTTGCCGACGCGGCCGCGGCCGAGCAGCTGCGCCTGGCGACGGATCCGCTCTACGCCGCGACCAAGCGGCTCAACGCCGAGATCGCCGAGTCGACGCGTCTGTATCATTCCGGCGCGACGGCGCCCGCTGAATACGCCCGCCAGCAGGACGTCCTGTCTGGACGGCTTCGACAGGTCGGGCAGGCGCACGACGAGATGGGCGGAGCCATGCGTAAGAGCGGCGGTGCGCTGAAGAACATCGCCGTCCAGCTGCCGGACATCACGCAAGGGTTGCTCACCGGCCAGAAGCCTATGCAGGTTCTCATTCAGCAGGGCGCGCAGATCTTCCAGGTCGCGCAGATGGCTGAGGGCGGTTTGAAGGGCTTCGCTGCCGAAGTCGGCGGGCTCGCGGTCGCGTTCCTGCCTGCGATCGCCGTTGCGTCCGTCGCCGGCGTTGCGCTGTATCGCTGGAAACAGCAGATCGATGACGATGCCGGCATGAAGAAATTCGCCGACGGTCTCGGGCTGACGCACAAGGAAATGAAGAAGCTCGGCGACGTATCGGTGACCACTGGCGACATGGTCGCCGGCGTGTGGAAGACGATCTCGGACGGCATGAACGCTGGTGGCTCGGGCAAGTCGATCATGGATTACCTGTTCTCGCCGAACGACGCGCAGCAGGTCCAGGGCTTCCTCGCATCGATCTACGGCACGTTCACCGGCACCTATGCGGCGATCGTCGAGCTGTGGAGCAGCATCTCGACGTCTGTCTCGGCCTATGTGTCGGCCGCGGCCGCGGCCGTCGCGCAGTTCTTCGCGCCCGTTGTCGCCGCGGCACAGTGGGCCGGCAACTGGATATCGGAGATCTTCTCGTCGATCTACAACCGCGTTTCTGGCTGGCTGAAGTCGATCGGCAGCGCGATCAGCGACTATGCCGGTCCGATCCTGAAGGCGATGGGGCAGAGCGATACCGCAACCGCGGTGACCAACGCCGGTAGCAATCTCGGCAAGGCGTTCGGCAAGGGATACGCCCAGGGCGCGGGTCAGGTGATCAACGGCACGAACGCATTTGTCTCGAAGGCGGCCGAGAACATCATCGACAAGGCGCACGAGCGGCTGACGAAGAAGGCGAACGAGATCAAGGCGGACCGGACGCCGAAGAAGACGCCGGTCGATCGTCACGCTGAATCGCTCGTGCGCGATGCCGAGGCAGTCGAGGCGCAGATCCGCAACCTGTACGCCCTGGCGAAAGCCTATGGCGTTTCGGATGCCGCGGCGCTGATCGCCGAGGCGCGCGTGAAAGCCGAGAGCAAGGCGATCAAGCAGCAGGCCGATATCGAAGCCTCTGTCGATCGTCAGGTTCGCCTCGCAATCGCGCAGCGCGTATCGGACGCCGCCAAGTCGACCGCCGGCGCGCGCAACCAGGCCGCGGCGCAGATGATCGTCAACGCGCAGGTCGCGGCCGGCCTCGTGCCCGCCGAGCGCGCGGCGGACCTGGTCAAGGATCAGATCTCGGATCTGCCGCTGCTCGCCGCGATCGAGGCCGCGCGCACGCGTGGCCTGACGACCGAGGCGGCGCGCGCGACGCAGGCGCTGGCCGATCAGCGCGCTGCGCGTGACGCGCTCACCGTGTCGGAGCGCGCAGCGCAGTTCAATTCGGAGACGGCAACCGGCAACGATCGGCTCGCCGAGCTGCGCGAAGAGCAGCGCCTGATAGGCGCGACCGATATGGAACGCGTCCGCGCGCTCGCCACGCTGAAGGCGATGCAGGAGGCGCAAAAGTTCAATCCGGCCGATCGCGACGCCTATGTGAAGCAGCAGGTCGAGATCGCGGTCGGTCAGCAGGCACTGACCGAGCAGCAGGACGCCTACAACGCCTCGCTGACGGCCACCGCCGATCTGTTCGATACGATCGATCAGAGCGCGCAGCGCGCAGCGCAGGGCATGTCGGAGGCATTCGGCAGCGTTGGCACGGCGATCGGCGATACGCTCACCGTGATGACCGGCTATTATGCCGACCAGGCCAAGCTCCAGGAAGCGCACGCCGCGGCCATCCGCGATGCGCATGGCGACCAGAAACGCATCGATCGCGAGAACGAAATGTTCGCGATCCGCTCGTCGTCGGCGCAGATCGGCGCTTTCGGCGACATGGCATCTGCCGCCAAGGGGTTCTTCAAGAAGGGCTCGGACGGCTACAAGGCGATGGCCACCGCCGAAAAGGCATTCCGCCTGGTCCAGTTCGCGCTGTCGGTCCGCGCGATCGCGCAGGATGCGATCGAGACCGGCACCAAGATCGCCAACAGCGTGGCGCGTATCGCGGTCGGTGCGACCGAGGCGGTCGTCAATGCGATCAAGAGCCTGCCGTTCCCGCTCAACCTGGCGGCCGGCGCCGCGACCGTCGCCGCGCTGGCGTCGATCGGCGTCTCGATCGCGGGATCCTTCGGCGGGGGCGGCAAGAACACGCTGGCACCGACCAACAGCGGCACCGGTACCGTGCTCGGCGATTCGTCGGCGAAGAGCGACAGCATCAAGAACGCGATCGATGCGCTGAAGGAGGTCGACACCGTGACCAACACCTTCGCCCGCGAAATGGCGGCTTCGCTGAAGTCGATCGACAGTCAGATCGGTGGCGTCGCCAGCCTGGTCGCACGCGCCGGCAACATCGACGCGTCGACCGGCGTGAACGAGGGCTTCAAGGCGAACGCCATCGGTTCGGTGCTGAGCAAGATCCCTGTGATCGGTGGGATACTCGGCGGGCTGTTCGGCTCCAAGACCAGCGTCATCGGTACCGGCCTGTCGAGCGGTCCGCAGTCAGTCGGCAACATCCTGGGCAACGGCTTCGATGCTTCGTACTATTCGGATATCCAGAAGAAGAAGAAGCTCTTCGGCCTCACGACCAGCACGAAATA
>NZ_SLXW01000020.1 GCF_004341085.1 Sphingomonas sp. PP-CE-1G-424 | reverse complement strand
GAGAAACGGCCATTGGCGATGGCGCTGCCCCGTCTCGGCCGGGCGACGAAGGGTGTGATACCATTCGCCTCGCATGCTTCGATGTCCTCGCCTTTTCTTGCTGCGAATGCCGATCGTCAACCGGAAGGCATGTGGAACAGACAGTAGGTAACCCTCTGAAACGGAATCCTGCGGATCGTTGTTGCCGTTAAATCGTCATGCGGCAGGTGAAGCCAAACGCGGGTTCGTCCTGCTGAGTGTCCGGAGGGCGTGACGGCGATCGGATCACGCCACGCTCCCAGACCGGAGGTCGGAGGACAACCAAGGCGCATTGTCGATGCCATGAGGTCTTTCGATCTCACGGCGACCTCACACTTCCAGCCAGACCTCAGGCTGATCGACGGCTTCAGCACGGATCCGGTGAATGGTCCGGCTCCGTGCTTCGGCCTCGAGAACGAGCAGCTAGCCGCTGCTCACTTGATCGCTCAATAGTACTGGCCCTGCCTGTAGTCCCAGCTCAGGAAGTGATCGCTCAGAAGCGACATGATCCTGTCGACGTCGAGGCCCTTGCGGATGAGGGTCGGCGCCGGGCTGACCATGCGTTCGCCCTTCTGCTCCGGAATCAGCTTTCCGGCTTCATCCACCATCGAGACCATGACGCCCTGCTCGTAGCGAGTGTCCGCGTCCTTGGCCGGCTGGATGGACGCGACGTAGTCGTTCGCTGAGATGATCAGGTCGGCTTCCACCTCGATCCTCTCGCCTATGCCCTCGACAACGCCACGGTTGCCCTTGCCAGACGGGTTCGCGGAGCTGGCGAAGGCAACGCGGCCTTGTTCGTTCCACATGCGCTCAGCGAGCTGTTCCGACGGCGTCCCGAACCGAATGACGAAGCAGCTCGTCATTCGATTGTCCATCACGAGTTCTCGCGAACCATCCTCAGGAATTACCGATGTTGCCTCGGACCTCCACGGCAGTATGCAACCGAGAAGGATGTCGGCATCCCAATGGGCCTGGTAGAAAGCGTCTATTTCCGGTGTGAGCTCGGCTAGAGCTCGCAACTGGCTCATGGAGCCGCAGAGTACTACACCGGGTTTGTTGCGGTTGCGGACTTTGGCATCGAACTTCCGGTCGAGGCCTTTTCGATCGGAGGTCATGATGATGTATCCCACCTTGGTCGGACTGACGATCATACCGCCGCCGCGGGTCAAAATATCGAGGCCGTTCTGCTGGATGGAACCGGTCCAGGCGACGGTCTTGTCCTTAGCCAACATCGTTCTTCTCCATCTCTGGTATTGGGTCGTAGAGGACTGCAAGGAAACCGTTCAGGGCTGATCAGCCGTTCGGCACCTGCCGGACCGCCATCAGATCGCCGCGTTATCCTTTCGCGATTGTCGGACGGCGGGGGCGCAGCGGGACGTAAAGTCGGTGATCAATGAAGGCGTTCTAGCAGGTGGCGAAGGAAATGATATGATACCATGTAACGTCAATTCGCTATGCGCTGATACGAGCTACATGCACGATAGCTTGGTTTGGATAGCACCGGCTCGTCCCGGCCGAGTTAAACGCCCGTCACCCTACTTGCTCACCGAAAAACCGCCGTGGATCGGCGTCGCCTTAGCGGCGTGGTGCGCAGCATGCGCATAAGGGGGGCCGGCTAGAGGATGTTCGGAATCGCACGCTAAGCGCGACTGTCCCGATTGGGATGACGGAACGAGAAAAGGGTGCTCACTCTACCAGACCCGTCCGTTCACTATAATAGCTGACGTCCCTCCACCCAATACATGTTGGGCAGATCACATCGCCTCCGAACTAACAACAAAACCACTCAATAAATGCCTGAAGTTTTGGCGAATGAGCCCGCGTGGGGTAATATAGCTGGAACTGGACGGCTCGCGGCTCGAATTCTTCTAGGAGTTCGATCAATTCGCCATTTGCGATAGCAGATATTTCTGTCTGTCTAAAGAGTTGGGCGATGCCGAGGCCCGCCCGCACTGCGAAGTCAAAGTAGTGGTTGTCATCAAACACCAGTCGTGGTGGCGGATCAAGGCAAAATACCTGACCGTGGATATTGAAGGTTAACGGCACCAATCGCTGACTCCCTGGAAGCCGGTAGCGGATAAGCTGGTGGTTTCCGAGATCAACGGGGTGCTGGGGGATACCAGCTGCTTCAAGGTAGGAGGGCGAGGCTAGCACCGAGCGGCGGAGAACTGGACCGATAGCACGAGCGATCATATCCATCTCCAGGGTATCAGCAAAACGGATGCCCGCATCGAAACCGCCGGCAACGATATCGGTCAATCGATCATCCGTTGTCAGTTCGACCGCGATGTCCGGATAGTGCCCGACGAAAGCAGCCATTCGCGGTAGAATGCAGACCTGAGCCGCCAGCCGCGACAGATTGATCCGCAAGTTGCCCGCAGGGCGCTCTTCCACAGTCCGGACCCGGTCAAATGCGTTCTCGATGTCGCTAAAAGCCCGATCCGTGTTTTGTAGGAGGAGTCGACCGGCCTCGGTCAACCGGACACTACGACTTGTCCGCTCGAAGAGGCGGGTTCCGACAAGGGACTCGATCTGCCGGATTTTCTGCGACACCGCAGATGGCGTCATTCCCAGTCGACCGGACGCGGCTGTAAAGCCGCCTGTCGTTGCGACCATGCGAAACGCAGGCAGCAGCAAGAGAAAGTCGTTTCCCATCGTTAACCTCCGCTTCATGGCCTTTGAAAGATGGCCTATCTCAACTTCATGAGCAAGGCGGCATATCTATTTCGCATCCTTGTAACAGGAGTGACCCATGACCGAAGATTTAGCGCTGAAAACACCTGGTCTGCCAAATAACCTAGCAAGCGCGGTTGATGTTGCGATCGAAGCCGCACTTGCAGAGGGCCGCATCTCTGGTTGCGTTGTGCTCGTCGCTGAAGATGGCAAGTTAGTTTACGAACGGGCAGCAGGCCATGCTGATCGCGAGACGGGCAGGCAGATGCAGATCGAGACGCCGTTCCGTTTCGCCTCTGTGACGAAGGCCCTCACCACGATGGCCACGTTGAAGTTGATAGAAGCGGGACGCTTGTCGCCCGAAGACAGAGTGACGAAGTATCTTCCAGGGTTTACGCCTCGTCTCGCCGATAGCTCGATCGCCGACATCAGGATCAGTCACCTGATGTCGCATACGGCCGGCTTGGACTATCGCTATCAGCAACCTGCGGATGGACGCTATGCCCGCGCAGGGGTATCGGATGGTCTTGATGAGAGCCGAGGGTCACTTGGTGCAAATTTGGCTCGCATCGCGAGCGTATCGCTGGACCGAGTGCCCGGCGAAGGCTGGCGTTATTCCGTAGCAACGGATGCTCTAGGCGGCGTGATCGAGGCCGTCACCGGCATGACGCTCAACGACGCCATCAGCGCACTCGTATGCGAGCCGCTACAATTGAGTGCGGCGTTCCATTGGCCCGAAGATGATCTTGCCGTCCCTTATCATGACGGCAAACTAGCGCCGGTGCGAATGGCCGTCGGCATCGAGTTGCCACAGCGTTACAGCGAGGGGCCCGGTGTTCGCTTCGATCCGGGTCGCATTCGAGACTTGACAGCCTGGCCGTCGGGCGGGTCTGGCATGGCCGGCCGCCCACGTGATGTACTAACCCTGCTTGAGGCCTATCGCACCGGCAATTTCCTGGATGACGATCTGCGGGAAGCGGCGAGGAAGCCGAGAGTCGGCGAGGAAGCACAAGCGATGGGTCCGGGATGGGGGTTTTCCTGGCTGGGTGCCGTTCTGATCGATCCCGCGTCCACCGCTAGTCAATGGAGCAGCGGGTCAGTTTCCTGGGGTGGAACCTATGGTAATTGGTGGGGGATCGACTTCCCCAAGAAGAGAAGCGTCATCTCCATGACGAACACTGCCTACGAGGGAATGTCGGGCATGTTCGCTCAGAGCATAGCAGTGGCAACCTCAATGCCACTCTCATAACCCTTGGTTATGGAAACATACAGGACGCGATGTCTTGGCATCGCCTGGTGTCCGTGTCGAGCGTGGCATGGTGTCAAAAACTGTCACGAGTCGGGCGTAAAAGCCATTCGGGCAACGCGATCATAATCTCGACCGGTCCGGTATGCCCAGACGTAAGCAGCCCCCATGGGCAGGCGTAGTTGTTTTGACGGAGGTGAACATGGCAAGTCTCGAACCACTAGATCCGGGCTATCCGCTGAGCAAGCAAATGGGGATCGACGCAGCGCCGATCGTGTTGGTGAATCTATGCACCGTGGCACCGGAAGATGAGCAAGCCTTTCTTTCCGCGTGGGCCGCGGATGCCGCATACATGAAACGCCAGCCTGGTTTCATTTCCACCCAGCTTCACCGAGCGCTCGGTGAAAATCCGACGTATCTAAACTATGCGGTTTTTGAATCGGCTGAATCTTGGCGCAGCGCTTTTAAAAGTCCCGAATTTAAGGAAATCGCGAAGGCACACCCAGATTCCGCTGTCTTCCGGCCCCACCTTTTTCAAAAGGTTGCCGTAGCAAATCTCTGCACAGCATAGATTTATGCAATAACGTTTTATTGCCCATGCAATGGTTTACCGCAGTGAATGTTCATAAACTAGCTTAGTAGATTCTAATGACGTAATACGTATGAACTTCGCTATATATTTATGGGTTAGTTAGTTTATCTTATTGAATAAATCTAGTCACACTTGTGAAGAGGTAGGAGTTGACATGAAAGCTGTTCAGTACTTTGAATATGGCGGCCCTGATGTCCTGAAGATCGTCGATATTGATTCACCTCAGCCCGGTCCGGGTGAGGTTCGTATTACAGTCCGAGCCGTCGGAGTAAATCCTATCGACTGGAAACGCCGAGCCGGCTACCTGCATGACTTTATGCCTGTTACATTTCCCGGTTGGATTGGCGAAGAAGCTTCAGGCTTCATTGACGAAATTGGCGAAGGCGTTACCAATGCGAATATTGGTGATGCCGTCTTTGGGTACGGCCGAGGTACGCTCGCCGAACAGGCGGTATTAAGGTCATGGGCCGTCATCCCTGATGGTTTAGGCATTGAAACCGCAGGTGGACTGGCCGTTGTGAGCGAAACTGCGACACGAATACTAAATAATCTTGATCTGAAGCCTGGAGAAACCTTGCTGGTCGCGGGTGCTGCAGGAGGCGTAGGGACCGCTGTCATTCAACTGGCACGCTCTCGCGGCGCGTTTGTGATTGGTACGGCTAGCGAGCCGAAGCATAAATATTTGCTGAATTTAGGGGCGGCAGCGACCACCTACGGTCCAGGGTTGGTTGGGCGGGTACATGAAATGGCGCCGCGCGGCATAGACGCGGCCGTTGATGTGGCTGGTGCCGGAATAATCCCAGATCTTGTAGAAATTGTTGGAAATCCAAGTCGGATTGTTTCGATTTCGGACGTTACAGCGCCACAATATGGTGTGACCTTCTTGGCAAAATCCCTCGACCGTCCCGAGGAGGCGTTCGCCGAGGTGGCGCGGATGTACATTGAGGGCAGGTTTGCCCTGCCAATTGATCGAACCTTCTCTATGGATCAGGTCGCCTTGGCGCAGGAAACAAGTGCCTTGGGGCGAGTAACCGGAAAGTTGGTGATCAAAGTGAGGTAATGCTGTGTCGTTAGCTCAGAAACACTCATAGATCATACTCAATGGAGTCGTATCCCGTGAACAACAGCATTCTGAGCAGTGCCAGTCCGCGGCGGTCCTTCTGGCGTCGCCCGCTCGGTATCTTCGCTCTCTTACTCATTATTCTGGCGATCTTGGCTGGCGTCTATCTCCGTCCGTTGATCAGCTATCTCCTGACACCAAATCAATACGCCAAGGTCGTTTCGATCGAGCGGCAGCCAAATTATCGCGATCCAAAGGCGATGGCGGCAGCCTGGTCGCTACCGGTGGCGCGCACCTATCGCCGCCTTCCTTATGAATTTCAGGGCAACCAGAGCTTTTGCGGCCCGACCAGCCTTGCGAACGTGATGCATTCGCTGGGCAATACCAGCAGCCAGCGCGCGGTGATTGCGGGCAGCCGATACGATCCCTGGTTTGGGGTACTACCCGGCGGGATGAACCTCGACGAGTTGGCAGACCTTACTCGGCAACGGACCCGCGCTCAGGTCATCGTGGTTCGTGATCCCACGCTGGCCGGCTTTCGTAGCTATATGCGAATGGCAAACGACCCGGCCCACCGCATCATCGCCAATTTTCACCGCGGGCCCCTGTTCGGCCGCGGAGGCGGGCATTTTTCACCAATTCTCGGCTATCTCGCCGATCGCGACCTTATCCTCGTCGGCGACGTGAATGCGAAATACCAACCGTTTCTTGTCAGCAGCGAGCGTCTTTGGCGGGCAATCGACACGCCGGATTCGGCGACCGGCAAGGATCGCGGCCTGCTGGTGGTCAACCTGGGGGCGCCGTAATCGCTGTTCTTTGATCAATCCCGTGGACACAAATCGGGTGCGACCAAATTGACTTTAGTGGCGAAGCTCAGATCTAATCACGAATATTTGGTGATGGTACCGACGTTGAGATAGCGCACGCTGCTGGACCACGCCTCAACCGGGGCTGGGATGGCGCGTCGGTTGGCGTACGCACGGTGCGACTTAGCGCAATATCATGGCCCTGGCTCAACTTCATAACTGAGTTACTAGCAAACGAGGCGAGGAACGATGCAAGATTCGGTAGCTGATGCGGCAGCGCGAGCAAACGACCCTTTCGACGTAAGTCCATCTGAGTTGTACAGACATGACGTATGGCAATTGCCATTCGCACGACTACGCGCCGAGGCGCCTGTCAACTACGTCTCGCACTCGGCTTACGGACCGTATTGGTCAATTTCAAGCTACTCTGGCGTCGTTGAGGTTGAATCTCTCCCGGATATCTACTCATCGGAAAGCACTGGCATCACAATCGCCGAATTCTACGGCGAGGGGCAAGTTCGTCTGCCAATGTTTATTGCACGCGATCGCCCCACCCACACGGACCAGCGACGGACTGTAGCACCAGCGTTCGCGCCGTCAGAGATCACGCGAATGTCCGGCGACATCCGACGGCGGACTGCTGACATACTCGACAGCCTGGATTGGGATACGGAGTTCGACTGGGTCGACAAGGTTGCAATCGAACTGACGACACAAATGCTGGCGATCCTGTTTGACTTTCCTTGGCATGATCGGCGCAAGCTGACGGTTTGGTCGGACTGGGCGGCCAATATCGAACTGACGAAGACCGATGCGCTGCGCAAGGAGCGGCTTGGGCACATGTTCGAATGCGGCGCATATTTCAAAACTTTATGGGATCAGAAGGTCGGAAAACCAGCGACGCCTGACCTAATTTCAATGATGATCCATTCGGACGCAATGGCTCACATGGATCAACACGAGTTCATCGGAAACCTTATTCTGCTTATCGTTGGGGGCAATGACACCACGCGCAATACTATGTCGGCACTCGCTTACGGCCTCGACAAATTTCCAGACGAACGTGCGAAGTTGGAAGCAGAGCCAGGGTTAATTCCCAATACGGTAAGCGAGATCATGCGCTGGCAGACGCCGATTGCTCATATGCGGCGAACCGCAAAACGCGACACCGAACTGATGGGGCAGCAAATCCGGGCAGGCGACAAGCTGGCGCTGTGGTATATTTCGGCCAACCGCGACGAGCGCGTCTTCGGCAACGATGCTGATGCGATCCGTGTGGATCGGCCCAATGCACGCCGCCATCTTGCGTTCGGACACGGTATCCATCGCTGCGTGGGCGCGCGGCTGGCGGAGGTGCAGATCGCCATACTGTTAGAGGAAATGGCCGCGCGCCGAATGCGCGTCAACGTCGTAGCCCAGCCGGAGCGCATACCGTCATGCTTCATTCACGGCTACCGAACACTTCCCGTTAAGATTAGTCGATATTGAATACACGAGTGCTAGTAGGGCACATGTCGCATCACATCAATAGTTTATGCGTTTAACTGCATCGGTACCTAGGGCGACAGTGAATCGGTTTGTTTATACAATATTTGTTTGACACATTCCACGGAAGGATAAGTAAACCTTTACCAAAGATGCAGTAAAGAGCACCGAGACAAGCCAAGATCTGACGAATCACCGACCGGTAAGTCGCTAAGCAAAAAACCTGAAATCAAGCCATTCGCGCACGGGTATTGACCTGCTCCCCGTTTTCAGGCCGCTGATAACTTAGCTTCGGTGTCCATATGCCCCTGGCGGGGGCGGTTCGTAAACTCAGCGGGTGCCATCCC
>NZ_SLXW01000019.1 GCF_004341085.1 Sphingomonas sp. PP-CE-1G-424 | reverse complement strand
GGTTGGCACCCGCCGAGTTTACGAACCGCCCCCGCCAAGGGCATATGGACACCGAAGCTAAGTTATCAGCGGCCTGAAAATGGGGAGCAGGTCATTGGCTACGTGCCGCATTACCAAAAGAACCCGCGCTCTTGGGAGACCGGTCATGTGCCTCTACTCTCCGTTGCTCTCAGCATCGAATTTCGGGAATGGCCGGGATTGGTGGAAAGCCGCCATAGCCTGTAAGGCGGATCTTCAGCGATGGAGGCGGTGTGGACGATCAGTATACGGTGTTCCTAATCGGCGGTGATGACAACGAGAGGGCGGTTTTCTCGCTGAGAGACGAAGGTGATGACTGTCACCTCCGCTGCGAATACCGCGACAACGTCATAGAGCGTTCTGCGACGGATTACTTTCAGGCGCTATGCGATATTCGCGCTCGCTTGGCTGATGAAGGCCTCATCCCGTTCTGTTACGGGTCGAGCCTCAATGTATATCCATCCGGTATGGCGCGAGACATGGGGCAGGGACTGAAGGCCTATAAACTAACCTTGGGCGAACAGGTCAAGATGGCCGATTTAGTCAACATATTTGCCGAAGGCCCAGACGTAGTTCCTTCGTCTGTGGAGAGGCAGGAGCGGTTTTTCCGTGAGTGGATTGCGGCGCTTTGACCGTAATCTCGATGTCCGGCTCTGGGCGCTTTCTGCCGATCCCGCCTTTCCCGAAAAGGAAGGTCAAGTGGGGAATCCCCAGCTCAACGCCCCGAAAAGCACTGGTGTTGGGTGCCGTTTTCTCGAAATCTGTTCCCAAATCGATTTTCTCGAAATTGCCTAAACGACACGAGAAAACGGGAATCCTTAGCTGACCGGTTTTGGCGACGGCTGCTAGCGGATATGCTCCATCTTGAGCCCTTTGGCCTTTACCTTCTTCCACTCGCGATCTGCAGTGAGGGCGGGAACGCCAAGTAGGATCGCAAGCGCTAGACAGGAGCGATCACCAAGGCCGCGCCCAAATTCCTTCGTTTGAGTGTGCAGCTCAGCGGCCGCATACGCTGCCTCCACATCGTGAGGACGTACATCAAGACGAAGCTCGTCTAGGATCTCGCGGATGGTGGCTGCGTCCAAACCACCAAGCAGGAGTTCCTTGATAACCTCTTGCAGGTTGACGGCGGAAATCGCTGCTCGTCCGACGTGAGGTGTGACCTTGTCGGCGCCTGGTTCATCCCGAACCAGCGCCAGCACCGCAGATGCATCCATTACAACAGATGTCATGCCGGATCTCCGTGCCGGTCCGAATGTGAAGACTCGCCTGCCTCGGTGACGGCCTCTGCCTTTCGATCAGATAGGAAGTCGTCGATTGTTCGGGCTTGCTTGGCATGCTCTCGATAAAGCGCCTGAGCGCGAGAAACCCCGTGACCGATCGGCGACAGGCGGACCTGATCGTCCTCAACCGTCAAAATGACCTTCGCGTCTCCGTGAAGCCCCATCGCCTTGCGAACCGATGCTGGCAGAATCATCCGACCGTTACTGGCAACTTTAACGTCTATGGACTGCGTAGCCATCGCGGCGCTCCTCCTCAATGCTTCTGAATCGCCTATGCCACCTTAAGAGATGTGACACAATGCGAGCCCTGACATTGGGCCTAGCCTAACAGGCACCTATGTCAGTCTGGGTATACCCTGTCTGACTTTGTGAAATCGAACTGTACGATCAGGGTCGATTTCACAACTGAACAAATGCCATTTTCACACCCGAGCACGATAATCGAAGGCCAGCCTACGCCGGGCGAAGCAGGGTAGGTGAGAACTGTCTTCTCCTGTTCACGCGGGCGATCTCGAGCAACTGTCGTCAGCACGTTAAGGGCTGCAGGCTCAGCCCGCGGTTGTTCTGCACCATCAAGGCGCGATACCACGCATGATTAAAGACAAACGACGATCAAGGGCTGTTTGCCACCCGTCCACACGGTCGAGCCGCCAGTCACAAGCTACCATGCGACATACCAGCATCACGTCGTCGGCGGTAATATCGTTCCCGATCTGACCCGCGGCTTTCGCGGCCTGTAAAGGGGACTCGATAACGCCGACGATCTTGGCCTCGCTGACACCATCGTCCCTGTAGTCCGCCATATCGGGTAGCGCCGCTAAATACTTATCATATAGCATCATCATTTCGGCGAAGAGTCGGAGAAAATGAAGCGGGTCTGCAGCGGGGGCGGCAAGAACAATGACCATGGCATGAAGTTCGTGTTCGAGCACCGCCTCGTACAGGGCTGCACGGTCGGTGAAATGACGATAAAAGGTCCCGCGAGTTACCTTGGCGAGCTGGCAGATGCGCTCTACGGGGACATCACCGCCCTCGTCCTGCATCAGCTGCTTGCCCGCGGCTATCAGCTTCTCACGATTGGCTTCGGCGTCCCTACGCATTTGCAAACCTTTGTAATTGTGGAGGCCGCGTTGCAGGACCATGCCATCCAACACAGGTCGGCGCTCTCGGCGCCAAGCTGTATTGGATCCAGGCGGTTTATATCTGCCCGGTGGCGAGGTTTTCGACAGTTTACGTATGCTTGTTGTCCTTCACCTTTACCTCGTCGGGAATCATCACGATATTCGACGAAGCGTCATCGCCGGATGCATGCTTCACAAAAGCTGAAATACCTTTGTTCGTTCCCATCGTTTAATGCGCAGCTCCTGGAGGTAGCGCAGCCGTAGGCTTAGGTGCAAACCAGACGATGGTGGCAGCAACGACAAAAACAATCGCTGACAGCAGGAATAGGTGGTTGGTCGACACAGCCAATGCTTCTTGGTCAACAATCCGCTCGATCGCACTACGGACCTGATCGAGCGACATGCCAGTTGCCTCCAACCCTTCCTGTACAGGCCGGCTGTTCAGCCTGCCCGCCATCTCGCTGCGGGCGACCGTCGCCTGGCTGTTCCACATCGTCGCACCAATCGATGCGCCGAAGGCCCCCGCAACGGTCCGCAAGAAGCTCATGAGACCGGCAGCAGACGCAGTTTCCTCAACTTTCACCGAACCCAACGCCAATGTCGCCAATGGAATAAAGAAAAAGGCCGTAAAGAACCCCTGCACAAGTTGTGGGTTCGAGAGCGTCCAGAAGTCTGCGTCCGACGTCCAGCCAACCCTCATGTAAGCAGAAAAGCCGAGGCCCAGGAGGCCAATGCAGGCGAGCAGGCGTGCATCCTTGGTCTCGGTCATCTTGGCGACGATCGGTGACATGATAAGACTGCCTACGCCGATAAAAGCCGTGGCATAGCCGGCCCAGGTCGCTGTGTAGCCAAGGCTCTGCTGGAGCCATTGCGGCACAAGGACAATGCCGGCGAAGAATGCGGCGTAGCCGGCCGATTGGGCGGTTACCGCAGCAGTGAAGCCGCGATGGCGGAACACGCGAAGGTCGACAACCGGTTCGCGTTCCGTCAGCTCCCACGCGAGGAACATGACGAACCCGATCGCGGCGACGATCGCCAGGATGACGATGACGCGGTCATCGAACCAGTCGCGTTCGCGCCCGAGGTCGAGGATCAGCTGGAGGGCTCCGACCCACACGACGAGTAACGCCAAGCCGACCACGTCAAGACGCAGCCTACGGGTCGGCATAACGATGCTCGACAAGAACCGTTTTGCGCCGAACACAACAAAAAGACCGACTGGCACGTTGATGAAGAAGATCCAATTCCACGAGGCATTGTCGGAAATGATGCCGCCGAGAATAGGCCCGAGAATCGGGCCGATGACGGTTGTCACCGACCATATGCCCATCGCCGCACCTGTCTTCTCGCGCCCAAAAATGCGCAGCAGCAGCGTCTGGCTGAGCGGCATTAGAGGACCGCCGCAGAGGCCCTGTCCGATGCGTGCTACGATTAGCATGCCTAGACTGGTTGATATCCCGCACAGGACAGAGAAGGCTGTGAAGCCGACCATACCCCAGAAGAAAGTGCGTACCGCGCCGAAGCGTTGCGCAAGCCATCCGGTCAGTGGAACACAGATCGCTTCCGCAACGGCATAGGATGTGATGATCCAGATACCTTGTGACGGCGAGATGCCGAGGCTGCCTGCAATATGCGGCACCGACACGTTGGCGATCGTCGTGTCGAGCACGACCATGAAGTTGGCAAGGGCGAGTGTTATCGCCGCAAGGGCGAGCTGGCCACCCGCCAGGCGGCCCTCCTTCACATCCTCAGTCATCGTCACTCGTCCCCGAGGTTGACCTCGGCCTCCATAGACAGGCCGACCCGCAGAGGGTGTTGCGCCAATTCGCGAGGGTCGAGTGCAATTCGAACGGGCAGACGCTGGACGACCTTGATCCAGTTGCCGGTCGCGTTCTGCGCAGGAATCAAGGCAAATGACGATCCGGTACCTCCAGAGAACCCGACGACGCGGCCATGGTATTCGACGTCACCACCATACAGGTCCGACTTGAGAAGCACGCTCTGACCCGGCTTGACACGCGCAAGCTGCCCTTCCTTAAAGTTGGCATCGACGTACATATACGACGTTGGCACGATCATCATCGTCGTCGCGCCAGGCGCAATACGCTGTCCTACCTGGACCGCTCGCCGGGTGACGATCCCGTCGATCGGAGCACGTAGAATCGCTCGCTCTACATCGAGGCGCGCCTGATCGACCTTAGCTTGTGCAGCTAAAACGTCTGGTGATCGATCCGTAGACACGCCGCTTGTGAGAGCGATGTTGGCTGTATAGTCGTTCTGAGCTGCAGCCCGGGTCGATTGCGCCTGTGCGACCCCTGCGCGGGCTAGCGTGACTGCCGCTTGAGCATTCGCCAATCGATTGCTGGCGGCGGTGAGTTCGTCGCCCGAAACGGCACCACTGGCACTCAGCGTACGTCTGCGATCATAGTCGACTTTGGCCCGCACGGCATCCGCCTGCGAGGAGGTGAGCTGGGCGCGGGCGCGGGTGATCTCCGCATCGCGTGCGTTTACTTGCGCTCGTAAGCCGCCCCCGGTTGCACTCGTCTGCCGGAATCCGCGCTGAGCTTTCGCCAGTTCTGCCTCTGCTGAACTCAATGCGATCCGGCTATCCCGGTCATCCAGCTGTAGAAGAACCTGCCCACGACGAACCATTTGCGTATCGTTCACGGCGATCATCTTCACCTGACCACCAACCATCGGGGTCACCATCGCGGTGTCCGCGCCGACATAAGCGTTATCGGTCGAAACCTGTTTCCCGGCTACTACTACGTGCCAACCGCCATAGCCGGCAGCGCCGATCACCACGACAGCCGCGATACCAATGAACGCTTTCTTGCGCGCCGGGTTCGTGGCTTTCTTTTCGTTAGGGCCATCGTTCTCTTGGTGGTCCTGCGCGTCATGTTCGTTGTTAGCCACGGATATCATCCTTGAAGGGCAGCGGCATTAGCCGATGGAAGGGTGCAGTGGGCTCGAACCCACCTCCGAGCGCGCGAACGAGCGCGACATCGAGCGAGAAGGCTCGCGTAGTAAGATCGGCGGCGATGCGGCGGTTTTGGAGAACCGCCGTTTGGGCGGCGAGTACGTCGAGGTAGGTTGAGAGCCCGCCGCGATACCTCAACCGAGCAATCTCATAGGCCTGCTGCGAGGCGAGCAAGGCCGCCTGGGCATTTTGCAAGCGTCCGGTTAAAGCCGTACGGCTGACGGCGACATCCGCGACCTGCCGAAAGGCCTGGATCACTGCACCGTCGTAATCGGCAACCGCAGCATCATAATTCGCTCGCGAACCACGGTAGCGTGCGCGCAGTACTCCGCCGTCGAAGATTGGAAGTGTGATGGCGGGCGCAACGTTGCCGTAGGTCGATCCTGCCTTGAAGATGTTGCCGAAGCCCAATGCCTGAAGGCCAATCAGGCCTGTAAGGTTAAGCGAGGGATAAAAGGCGGTTCGTGCCGCCTTTATGCGTGCCGCAGCTGCTTCGACCCGTGCCATTGCGGCTCGGACGTCTGGCCGTCGAGCAAGCAGATCGGTCCGAATTCCAGTGGGTAGCCCGTAGCGTCCGCCTCTTGCGATGGGATCGACGATTGCCTCTCCGCGGCCGGGACCTTGTCCGGTTAATGCCGCCAACTGGTTCTTGACCAGAGCGATCGCCTCATCGGTCGCTCCAAGCTCCGCCTTCGCAGCGGGAACAGCACCCGTGGCCTGCTTGAGTTCGGCTTGCGTATCAAGTCCGTTGCTGACCCGGTCGGATACCAGTTGCTCCGTATCGCTCCGCACCTTGATCACGTCGATGGCGATCGCCCGCTCGGCGGAAAGCCGGATCAGTTCTGCGTAGGCATCAGCGATGCCCGTAGCGAGAACGAGCCGAGCTTGCGCCAATTCGATTGCGGACGCTTCCGCCTCGGATAAGGCTGCCCGTGCTGTGGCCCTGTTGCGTCCCCATGGGTCGATATCGAAGCCCGCCTGCAAGTTGGCGTTCCCAGTTTCATTCCAGCCCTTGGGCACAAACTGGCGTGGGATACCGGCATTGTAGCTCTGTTTGACAACCCCGGCCGAGCCCTGCCCTGCAAGCGTCGGCAAAAAGGCCGCGCCAGCTTCGCGCGCCACCGCATCTGCGGCTCGCAAGCGGGCGGACGCGGCTGCGAGGTCGGGAGCCCGGTCCAGACCTTCGGTGATGAGCGTTGACAGCTGCGGATCGCCGAACGCCTCCCACCACCGATCCGCTGGCCATACCGCGTTTTCGACTGGCATTGCGGGCTGTTCGACTTGCGCTGACGTGATCGGTGACGGCCGTCGACCGAGATTGGGAGCGGCGCACCCCGCGAGCGGAGATATGGCAATGGCCGCCATGAGGGTTATGGACGCTCTCACTGTCTTGATCCATGCGAGGACAGCCCCAGCAGCTTGGCCAGCATGGTGGCCCCTAACGGTACAAAGGGTAATGGCGCCGACCAGAACCGCGCCCCACAACCGGCGCTTTCTTCTGCGTTTTCAATAGGCAAGACAGGTTCTCCGTCGTGGCATGCGACGCAACCTGCGGAACCCGCACGAGCGCCACTAGCCACCAAGGGTGACAAATGACGCCGCGGCTATCGAGACTCTGTTACGAGTGCGGGGATACCAACCCGCCACCTCTTTCCGGCTGCTATGTCCTGCCATTCAGCTGGGCGCACGTCAAGCTATCCGTACACTGATGACCGCTTAGTTAGTTGCAGCGGGTAATTCACTGCGGCTGCTTGAACGCGAACGTTTTCGAAAGCTCGGTAAATGCTTAAAATTAAACGAGATTAAGCAACCAGCTCACCTCATTTCTAAGTCTTGCTGACAGCTAATAATCCCGTGCAATGGCATGCGTTCAGGGATATCCGGTGCTTTGGCTGTGCAGAGCAATCGCAACCGCCGTATCAATTTCGTCGGGGTTCCGCTTAGATCCTTCGTGCTTCGTCGATGGCTGAAGCGCGGTTGCGGTTCCTTACGCCCCACTCGCACAGTGGCAGCAGAGCCTCGATTAGTGTCATGCCGAACGGCGTGACGGCGTAATCGACCTTTGGCGGTACCTCACAATAATCGTGACGAACCAATACCTCTGCCGAAGCGAGTTCACGTAATTGCTGGATCAGAACTTTTTCGCTAATCCCCGCAACTGCCCGCTTGAGTTCGCTGAACCGCCTCGGGCCCGAGCGGAGATGATACAGGATCAGGGGCTTCCATTTGCCACCCATGGCAGCCAGCGCGACATCAAGGCCACAGCCATTTGCAAAGTCAGATTGGGGAGCGTTCATCGAGCCTGTTCAACACTTACCTTTAGGTAGGTTCTACCCGTGCCATCAGTGCGGGTCCATATCCTGGAAACGTGCGCGACGGGATCGATAACCCTTCCGGTCGCAACAATGGAGCTTGGACATGACAGACACCCCGACCATCCTGATCTATGCGACATATCGCACCCAATCCAGCGATGTGGAAGCGTTCCAGGATATCGCTTCGCGCATGGCGAGCGCTGCCAGGCTGCGGGACGGTTGCGTGTTTCTTGATGTTACGAAGGAAGTAGGGGCCGATGGCACGTTCCGCCTGATTGAAGCCTGGCGAGATCAGGCGGCGTTGAGCGCGCATCTCTCCGCGCCCGATTTCCAAGCGGTATTCGAAGAAGCTGGGAAACTCGGTATCGTCGACCGTCGGGCCGACTGCTATTCGATTTCGGGAAGAGCGGCGCTCGAAATGCTGTCCTGACCGGAATGACGGCCGCAAGGCTTTCCCGCAAACGAAGCCAGACTGTGAGAAAACCCGCCGGGCACGTTGCCCCTAACGTTCTGTTTAGTCGAAGCGGATTGGAGTGCGCTAAAATCCGGGTTTGATGCGGTACCGGCGCTGGAATGGCTCGATGGGAGCGTCTCGGTCATTGCGCCGGCGCAGTTGGCGGCGCAGATCAGGCCCTCACCGCCGGTATCATGCCCGGGATGCTGACGACGGTGATGGCTCGCCTGAGACTATAGGCGAGCGCGGTCAGGCTGAACTCAGCGCGCACCTTTTCCAACCCGCGCATCAGAAATGCGCCCTGGTTCATCCACTGATTGATCGAGCCGAACGGATGCTCGACCGTCTCCCGGCGGACGTCAAGAACGCCGGGCCTGGCCGCGACCCGCGTCGCCATGCGCTCAAGCACCGCCTCGTTTTCCAAACGATGAACGCGCCGCCAGCGACCGCTAGGGATCTCCATTTTCCCATAAACCGTTCCCGAAATCATTTTCTCAAATCATGATCGGCAGACGGAGTTACGGGAAAGCTGCGGCGGTCAAATAGGGTATATCCTAAATGGCACTCCGATTTTTAACTGTTCAATCAGGGTCCATTATTTAGTGGACAAACGTCATTGGCATACCCGTTTACGACAGCTGGTCTATCGACAAAACGTCCGCCAGCCTCGTTTCCTAGTCAGAAGTTTAGCCCTGCCCGAACGAACACTGACCGTCCGTTGAAGCCGAACGGCGAGATGGCGTTGTACGGCTGGGTACCGGCATTGTCGGAACCGTTCGTGCCGGCTGCGACGCTCGCTACGGTAGAGGCGAGGTTCTCGTCCGGATAGACGTCGAACAGGTTCTGCGCGCCGGCGTGACCTGCTCCCCGTTTTCAGGCCGCTGATAACTTAGCTTCGGTTTCCATATGCCCCTGGCGGGGGCGGTTCGTAAACTCGGCGGGAGCCATCCCGCCAAGACTGCTGTGCGGACGCACGGTGTTGTAGTCCTTCCGCCATGCCTCGATGATCCGTCTCGCCGCAGCCAGCGAGGGGAACAGGTGTTCGTTCAGACACTCGTCGCGCAAGCGACCATTGAACGATTCC
>NZ_SLXW01000018.1 GCF_004341085.1 Sphingomonas sp. PP-CE-1G-424 | reverse complement strand
ATGCTCGCGCAGCACGCCAATGATCTGATCCTCGGTAAATCGGCCTCGCCGCATCACTCGTCTCCATCTGACGAGCTAACTTACCAATGGCATGAAGTCTGGGGAGCAGGTCACTCCACGAACGCTCGACGTGGTTTGTGATGGTGCCAATGGCAATCCGTTTGTGCTCATGGTCGAGTGCTAACACACCGCGATCATGGGCCGATTTGTAGATGTCCCATCCCTGGTGCTCACCTACGAATGTGTTGTCCTCGGCATCGTGCTGTTTCTTGAGCTTGATACCTGCGGTGACCATCCACCCCAAACCGCCGAGTATGATAATCCAAACGAAAACTGACATGCGGCCCCCTGTTTGCGGCAGGATATCTTAGGTTTTCTTAAGATCAACCATGCCGACTCAATCAAGATGGCTCTCAAGAGTCCGCTTTCTAATAAAATCCGGTATCGCCGACGGGTCTGGTCAGCCAACCCGCCCCGATGATTCCGATCCGCATGACTACCCCCGTACCGGCGTACCGCAAACGAACTTGCTGCCGGCCGGTCAGATCCATCAGATTCAAACGCGGAGTTTATCGATTGGAGCCGACCACGCGTAGATTTCGTCTCGGGCGGGCGGCTCCAGGATGACGTTTCAGCTTCGGACATCGCCGCCGCCGAAGACAACATGGTTGCGCACGGCAGGGGCGAACAGGCCGTAGAGAAACGGCAGGTTGCCACCGCTCACCGCATCGAGCGCAGCACGGTGCTCCGCCGACAGGTTGAGGCTGAGCGCGGCGACATTGTCGGTTACCTGCTCCGCCCGGCTCACGCCCAGCAGCGTTGATGCGACGCCGGGCTGCCCGACCACCCAGGACAGCGCGACGCGCGCCGGCGTCTCGTTAATCTCTGCTGCAACGCGCTTCAGTTCGTCGAGGATCTGCCAGTTGCGCTCGGTGAACAGCGTGTCGCCGAACGGATTGTCGCCATCGAGACGCTTGTCGTCGACGGGCCGCGCCGTGTCGTCCTGCCCGGCCTGGTTGGGGACGCCGCCCGCGCGCTTCGGACCCGCCTCGACGGTCGCGCGGTCATATTTGCCGGTGAGCATTCCATAGGCGAGGGGGCTCCAGGGCACGAGACCCATGCCCGCCGATCGCGCGAGCGGCAGATGCTCGGCTTCGACCCCGCGTTCGACCAGCGAATAGAAATATTGCAGGCCGATCGGCGCCGGATCGCCCTGGACTCGCGCCAGCGTCGCGAGTTCGGCGACGTACCAGGCCGGTGTGTTGGATATGCCCCAATAGCGGATCTTGCCCGCAGCGACGAGCGCGGTCATCGTCCGCAGCAGTTCCTCTGCGGGGGTGACGCCGTCCCATACATGCACCCAGTACAGGTCGATGAAGTCCGTCCGGAGGCGGCGGAGCGATCCTTCGACGGACGCCAGAATGTGGCGCGCGCCATTGCCGCCTGCATGATAGCCGCGACTGGTCGCAAACCCCGATTTCGTCGCGATCACCAGCCGATCGCGCGACGATTGTGCGGCGACGAAACTGCCGACCATCTCTTCCGATCGCCCGCCTGCATAAACGTCTGCGGTGTCGATGAAATTTCCACCGAGATCAGTGTAGCGATCGAACACCGCGCGACTGCCGCGCTCGTCCAACCCCCATCGCGGCGTGCCGAAGGTCATCGTGCCGAGCGCCAGTGGGCTGACGAGGAGGCCGGAGCGGCCGAGCGGACGGTAGGTGTCGAGGTTCATGATGGCATCCTGCACTGTGTCGCCTCCAGATGGACGCCGGGCCGCCCGAGGATTAGATCGTCTGCGGCGCATGGGTTGCTGAAGGATGTTCACGAATGGATCGCGATCTCTGGTCCGGTCTCGCGGTGTTCGAGACGATCGTCGAGGCCGGCAGTTTCGCACGGGCGGCGACGCGGCTTGGATTGTCCGCCTCTGCGCTCAGCCATGCGATGCGATCGCTGGAGACAAAACTGGGCGTCCGGCTGCTCGACCGTACCACTCGGTCGCTGGCGCCCACGCCCGCGGGCGAGGAACTGCTGGCGCGGTTGAGACCGGCGATAGCGTCGGTCGCAGGCGCGCTGGCCGACCTCGACAATGCCCGCGAACGGCCGGCGGGGCGGATCCGGGTCAGCGCGCACCGGGTCGCGGCGATCTACGCCATCCTGCCGCGGCTGGCCGACTTTGCGCGCGCCTATCCCGACATCGCCGTCGAACTGGTGGTCGACGACGGGTTCGTCGACATCGTCGCGGACCGCTTCGATTGCGGGATCCGGCATGCCCAAACCCTGCAAGCCGACATGATATCGGTCCGTATCAGCGCGCCAGTGCCGCTCGTCTTCGTGGCCGCCCCGGCTTACCTCGCCGATCATCCCGCTCCCGTCGATCCCGACGATCTCGTCGCGCATCGGTGCCTGTGTTACCGGTACACGTCGTCCGGCGTCGTCCACCGCTGGGAATTCGAGCGGGATGGCCGGACGGTCGAACGGTCAGTCCGCGGTGACTTCATCACGAACGATATCGACGTGATGCGCGACGCTGCAGCGGCAGGGCTGGGGGTTACTTGCCTGCCGCTGCCACATGCCGCGCTGCAACTGGCCACCGGGACGCTTGTCGAGGTGCTGGCCGGCTGGGCACCCACGCTGGCCCCGAACCACCTCTACTATCCCAGCCGACGTCAACCGACTGCCGCCTTCCAGGCCTTCGTGACGGCAATGCGCGTGTGATCGAAAGCGTGCTTCGACAAGATTGAGGGCAGTTGATGATCAGCATGCACAAGGGGCACTTCGATTGGGGGACGTCGCCGTCAACCTTCGAAGACTCACGGGTATGAATGAGTGTCTGAAGTTGGGAAACGGGAAGGCCGGCCCGAACGGCTGAAAGTGGGTCTGACCGGAAGCCGTAGGGCGGGGCGTGTTCGCCCAGTTTCTGCCGTTAGGGCGGCGATCCGAGCTACCCGAAACCGGACATTGCCGACGCGAGCAATGGGAGATAGCTTCCCGGCATGTGGACATTTCTTCTCTGGAACATCGCGGCTCTGGCGGCCGTCATATATTGCATAGCGAAGGCGGTCATCGACCTTCGCGCGCGGAGGTACGGGTGGGCTATCATCGGCCTGCTAAGCGCAGTGGTATTCCTGGTAACGCCGATCCAGACGCACGCCGTGAAGGTCGATCTGCCTGTGGCCCGATTATAGGCGCTTCCGCAATAGCTGACGTTGAGCCGCGTTTCGCCTGATCGATGGCGGCGGCTTCCCTTCAACTGCGGGCCCGGATAGCGTCAGCGCAGGTGGCGGAGGATTGGCCGGGTGCAGATAAATTGGGGGATGCTACCTTTCGTTCTCACCGGCGTCGCTATGACGATTGGCGTTTTCCGATCGACTCGAGCCGAGCAGCCGCCTCCCATTGGGCGGGAGTTTTTCAGGCCGCATTGGGAGTGGGAGCGAAACAATCCGCTAGTACGCCGTCTTCGTGCAGCAAGTGCATGGCTCACTATCTTTATTGGAGTTTTCGCTACCCTCGTACTCCTGCTTATATTCTTCGGGGTCGGCCTGCAATTCGATTGATCGGCGAATTTCGTCCAAACCCGGACATTCGCGCTGGCGATCTGGGCTCCCGATAACGGCCATTCGTTGAGCGCGTTCTTTCCCGTTTCTCCGTCTCCGACAGGCGATTTCGGGAAAGAGCAATCGGGAACAGTTCTGGGAAAGCAGGTGCTCCAGACGGCTCTCGGCGCGATTGTCCGGGCGACTGTCCCGCTAGGGGTTCGATGGTAGGAACCGGAATCGGCTCAACGTCAATTCACCATCATAGGTTGCAGGAGCTTGGGAACGGCGCTGCCAGCGGGAGGATCGAGCACGAAGCGGGGATAGGAAAGGATCAGACCCGTGTTCGGAAGGGTGACGCTTCGCACGCCGCCTGATTGTTGGGTGCGTGCGGCGCCACCGACCCCCGCTAGAACCCCGAAGCGGTAATCCCGCACCACGTTGGCGAAGAGCACAGCGGACGAATAGGTGAGCGGACCGATTTCCACCGTCACCTTCCCCGCGAAGCGAAGCGGTTCGTCCGCCGCTGGTTGGGTGGCGCTTTCGATCGAGCCTGAAATCACCGCCCCGTTCCCCTCACGCTTCAGGTAGGTAGAACCCTGCTTGTAAGGTTGCGTCGCTACATACCGCAGTATGCCGTCCTTCCACATGTCGTCGTCACCTCCGCCGTTGGCGCTGACGTCAATTACGAGACGATCAACCGAGGCGGCCTTGATCCGGGCGAAGCAATCGTTGGTGAACTGGAAAAAGCGCGCCTTGTCCTCCCACACGAACGACGCGACCGTCAGGCGCGCCGATTTGTCCGTATCGATGCGACACGCGAACAGCCGATCAAAGCTGGCATCCCGCTGGAGGATCGCTGGCAGCGTGTGTTCGGCCGGGACAGTCAGGCGCTTGCGGGAGCCGCTTAGGACCAGGTCGTAGTCGGCCGGTGTTCCGTAAAGCTTCGCTTGGAACAGCCACCAGCGCTGTGCCAGCAGGGCTCTGCGGAAGGCGGGCGTGTCTCCGTGCGTCCGCGCCAGCAACGAACCGGCGACGTGGCGCGCATCATGCCCGCCGATCCGTAGGATGCGGCGACCTGCGAGCGGTGTCGATCCCCCCCCCAGCATCGAGACGATGACCGGATGGTCTCGGGCATCAATCGCCACCTCGAATGGGAAGAAGCCCGTACCCTGCCGAACCGCTTGCGCGCCTTGCCCCCGCCAGTCGGGTAGGCCGATGAACAGATGACCGTCAGCGAGGACGGGATTGAGTTGAGCCAGTTTCGCCCAGGCTTCCGCCTGATCCATCGGATGATCGAGTTGCGCTCGCACCCTGTCGGCCCCTCTTTCGAGTGCCGCCTTCGTGACCGAGTGGGCAAGGTCGGGGTGCTGACGTTCGATCGTATCGAGTGCGAAGCGGAGGTCAGCCTGTAATGCCCCCGGCGCGATCGTCTGCGCCGGGGCGGTGCCCGACGAGGCAAGAGCCATCAAGGCGGCCGAGAGGAGCGTTCCCATATGCGATGCCACAGTCGTCCCAATTCTAAAACCGCCGCCAGAGTCTCTTCCCCGGATTGGCCTGTTGAAATATATGGGTCATGTTTCAACAGGAGTCTAGGCTAGTGGATGAAGGTGATGACCTGCGGCTAATCCGCGATCCGGCGCAGGTGCGGCTTCTTAGTTCCGGGGTGCGACAGGAGATGGTTGATACGTTTGCCGCGCTCGGTGGTGAGGCCGGCGTCGCGAGTTTGGCGGAACAGCTCGGGCGACCAGCCGACGGTCTCTATTACCATCTGCGCGCGCTCGTGGCGGGGGGGCTGGTCGAAGAACTGCCGAGCGAGGGCGGGGAGCGCCGCTTCCGCCTGGTAGGCGGCGGTGATGGCCCGCTACGCCTTTCCTATGACCTTGGCCCGAATGGCAATGCGCCAGAGCTGCGCGCTTTCATCCATGGATTGTTGCAGATTGCTGATCGGGACTTCCAAGCTGCGCTGGGGCGGAGTGACACGGTGGTTGCCGGTCCGGCACGGACGCTTTGGGCTTCCCGCAACAAGGGATGGCTCGCAGCGGCAGACGTTGCGGAGGTCAACGCCCTTCTCGCCCGCCTGGGTGAACTGACCAGCCAACCGAAGGCTGATGGGCGTGAACAGTTGCTGAGTCTCGCTTTCGTACTTTCGCCGACCGAGGCGCGATCTAAGAGGCGGGCGCTGAGAACGCCGTAGGATTGATCCGGGACTGGCTCATCCCTTCTTGATTCCGGTTCAATCACGGGATTGAGAAGGCGCACGCATTCCCATTTCCTGATCGTCTTTGAGAAAAACGGCAGCTTGGCAATGTCGGCTATTGCCGCCTGCCTTCCCGAAAGCGGTCGGTCTGGAATCCTGCCCATTCCGGCCATTCGGCTTTCGCCCATTTGCGGACGATCGGATCACGAGCCCGGGCTCCCGCGAGCGGTCATTCGTTCAGGGCGGTCGTTTCCATTCCAATCACCCTTGATGGAAAAACCAAAAGGTTTTCATCAAGGCGACGTCGCTATCGCACGCGGCAATTGCTGGCGCTCGTGGAAAATGCCAGGATTGAGATATGCTGACCATTGTACCAGTTTTGCTTGCCGCTACGTCGGCTGTTGCAACGCCCTGTACGGCAGGCACGTGGGCTTTGCAGGCTAGCGGTCAGACAATTTTTCGCATCGAGATAAGCAAGACGCCCACCAGTACGACAGCAACATGGGAGCGGCCTGAACATTTCGAGACAGATGGCGAACGCTTCTCGCGTATCAGCGGTCCGACGGTTCGTCGTTCGGCACGAAGCATCAAGTTGGTGAACGGGGATGTCGAACTCAGCTTCGATGATCCAGCACCGGGAGCTACTCCCGACATTTTCCGATTGCATTGCGTCGGCGCAGGCCTTCTCAATGCCACCTATCAAGGAACGGGGTTTGAACCGTTCGATCTCATCAGGACGAGAGCCAAGGGGGCACCACTCGGACCTTGGGATGATGAGCGTAGTTATGTTCGGTTGGTCACCCGACCAACAAACGCCGAAATGACTGCTATTTTCGAGGCAGATCAAGCAGATCGCCAAGCCGAGCGTATCGATTGGTCGATCGTCGGCCCAGCGGACAAAAACCGCCAGACTCGCACCGAGGAATTGCTCAGCTCGGGCGCTCTACGGAGCGGCGATGACTTCTACCATGCCGCCTTCATTTTCCAGCATGGTAGTGTGGCAGACGACTACCTAAAGGCGCATATTCTTGCGATGATTGCTACCGCGAGAGGTAATCCAGGAGCCATGTGGATAGCATCCGCAACACTCGACAGGTATCTTCAATCCATTGGTAAGCCGCAGGTGATCGGCACCCAGTATAAGATGCAAAAAGGGAGTTCAGCTACTCAAGAGCCGTATGACCGTGTGCTAGTGTCCGACGCCATGCGTAATGCGTTGCATGTTCAATCAATGCCCGAGCAGGAACAGCGGCGGCAGCAGTACACAGCCAAGGCTCTAGAGCCACAAAAACCGTAAATCTACCGGCGTCGGTTGCTGGGTTTCTGCTCGCTAAAGTTGCCGTTCTGTAATTCACCAGATACCGTCCTCGTGATTCTAAACTCACGTACTTCGACCAGTACCAGAACGGCGGAAAACCGAGGGCTCAGGCGATGCAAAAGGCCGATGCATCTGTGATACCCGTTCAGTGGTCGGTCTCCTGGGGTGTGGCCTCCAAAGCGGAAGGTCCGCTTTCCTTCCCAAACCGGACATTGGGAGGGCATCGCGGATTTGAGGTGGCTTCACGCCCACCGAGTGGGGGTCGCGTTCGATTCATCGGGATGGGCGTTACCGGAACTGGATCGCCAGCGGCAATTTGCGCTCAATTAGGGCGGCTTGGCAATCGCGAGTTCAAGCAGGCGCACGATTCATGTAGTGCTGGTTTGGGGGTGGCAACAACCGCGATTTTATCGCGGTCGAGAATTCGGTGGCGTTATTGGGACACCCTTTGTCGCGCAGTCGTTCTTCTCCTGCATTAATTAGGAGCGTCATGTGAGTTGCCCAATCCATGAGATACCTTCGGATGTCGTCGCAGCAGATGGATGCGTGCACGTTTCTGGACCAGGCGGTGTAGTGGTCACGTTATCTGTTGAGGCGGCGGAAGAGTCGAGTGAGCGACTTTTGCACGGCGCTCTAGCGGCGCGTGGGCAGCAGATTCTCGGCACGAAACCGCTCGGTCGTGAGCAGAAACCTTAAGGCCGATTTTGTCCAGAATTCGGACGTCCGGGCTGGCGATCAGGAGGGCGCCGTTTGGCTTGGCTTCAGCCGCACAAGCGCGGACCCGCGAATACGTTTTTCTAGCTGCTAACCCAGTAGTTTGTCACGGCGGCCGTCATAGCCTATCGACGTTAAAGAGCCGAAAAGTCGGCTCGCTCAACGACATAAAGGGCCGTTGAGCGCGCGAGTGGAGTGACGGGTGCGAGATATACAGGAAGAAGCGCGGATCGTCCGCGAACTGACGCGAGATGATAACGGCCCTGATCCCTTTGCATCCGCTGTTCGCGCAACGCGGATGCCGATGATTATCACTGATCCCCGGTTACCGAACAACCCGATCGTATTTGTCAACGACGCCTTTGGTAAGCTGACAGGGTACGGGCGCGACGAAATCATGGGCCGCAACTGCCGGTTTTTGCAGGGGCCAGGCACAGACATGGGAGATGTCGCGCGAGTCCGAGACGCAATAAGCGCTCGGGAGCCGATCGAACTTGACCTGTTAAATTACCGAAAGGACGGCACGCACTTTTGGAACAGGTTGCTGGTATCGCCGGTCTTCGGCAACGACGGGGTGTTGCTCTACTTCTTCGCGTCGCAGTACGACGTGACCCTCGAACGCGAACGTCTCGTTGATCTTCAGCATGACCGTGACGCCTTGGAGGCCGAGGTCGCGCGTCGGATTGCGGAGCTTCAGGAGAGCGAGCAGCGGCTTCAATTCGCGTTGGATGCCGGTCGCCTGGGATCTTGGAGTATTAATCTCGATACCGGACTGCTTACCGCGTCAGATGAGTGCAAAAAGATATGCGGGCGCGCGCCCACCGATCCCTTGACGCTTGATGAATTGCGGGGGTCCATACACCCGGAAGACCGGCAAATGCAGGTAGAGGCTATAGAGCGAGCCGTGCGCGACCGCTCGCTGTTAGACATTGAGTATCGCTTGCAAACGCCTGCCGGGGACGAACGGTGGGTCCAGATTCGAGGGCAAGCGAGCTATCGTGCGGACGGTACGCCACTGGCGATCGTCGGCACTACGCAGGACGTGACCGAACGCAGACGTGCGGATGAACATCGAGCTCTGTTGGCAAATGAATTGAGTCACCGGGTTAAGAATACACTTGCCTCTCTGCAAGCCATAGTCTCGCAGACGATGCGGCGGGCGACTTCGGTCGCGGACGCCAGTACAACGTTGGAGGCGCGGATACAGGCAATGTCTGCGGCAAACGACCTACTTGTTAGCGGCCGGTTCGAGAGTACGTCGTTGCGCGCGCTGCTCAACCGGACCCTCGCCCCGTTTGGGGTTGAGGATAGTCAACGCTTCAGGATCACAGGGGAAGACCTTCCCTTGCCCCCACGTTTGGTGGTTGCTTTCGCCTTGGCCCTACACGAACTCGCGACCAATGCAGCGAAGTACGGAGCGCTTTCGAACGCTGAGGGGGTGATTCACTTGAATTGGAAGGTGGCAGACGGGTGGCATCCGCACGATTTGCACCTGACATGGATCGAGACTGGAGGACCAGCGGTGGAACCGCCGACGCGGACCAGTTTTGGGACCCAGCTTATCCAAAGGGTTTTGGCGCACGAGACGGGAGGGACGGCTAAGATTTCATACCTTCCCGACGGCGTAGTTTTTGAAGCCGTCGCACCATTGATCGACGGCGCAGAAAACGACAACGACAACGAGCAGCGGAGTCAGGGTGGGAAACAACGCTAATTCCGTTAACGGGTATGATACATTTTGCTGGTATAAATGACAGTGAGCCTCATGCATTCGTACTATCGACACCGCTATGTCGGGATAGGTACGCTCATCGGATGAGCAGCGATGCGCCACTAACCGCCCAAGATTTGAAAGACGATCTGGAGGTTTTGCTTCAACTTGCCGACCAACTTGGCCTTACCGTTGTGGGTGCGCTACTAGCGTCGGCTATCGACGTGATCCCGATAGTGAAGCATTGAAATCGGTGGTCAGGGCCTAAAGCGCAGGCGGCTATGGATGGCCGACCATTCTGAAGATTCGATCCTTTTGGAAAGGGCGGCTGCGTCAGGGACGTCCGCTAACGCCGTTTGCCTTCCCATAGCAGACGGTCCGCTTTCCTTCCCATCTCGGTGATTCCGCGTTCGTAGCATCTTGTCGAGGAATCAGCCGTGTGAGACGCTGCTAACCCTGCAATCCAGGAGCTAGACATGAAGAACGCCAGAACCCGTTACCTGCCGCTCGTCATCGTCCCCGCGATCATGCCGGCGGTGCTTATGCCGGTATTGGTGAGCCAGCATGTGCCGGACAATCTGATCGGCGGGGCAATGGGGGTTTCAATCGGTTTGGCGATTGTAGGCCTCGTTCGGATGAAAAGAGGCGGTGGTCGCTGCGCTACGACTAACTGACACTACCGCGGGGTTCGGCACACCCGGTAGCAATTCCCATTTCTCGATGCTTTTCGAGAAAGACCGCAGCGTCTGGCAGCGCCCGCTAACGCCATTTGCCCTTCATAGCGGACTGGCCGCTTTCCTTTCCCATCACGACATTCGGGAGCGGATAGTCGGGCTTCAAAATCGGTTTTCGCAAAGATGAACCAGCGTCCGAAGTTGGGAAGCGAGGGAAGGGGCGTGAGCGTCCGCAATTGGGTCGAAGCTGCCGGCACGCCGGGGGCATGCGTTATCAGCGCTTGAACGCGATAGGGCTGACGGTCACTGTTTCCCTCCGCCGGCTGCCAGTAGGGCTCGTAGGATATCTTGAGACCGTCGTTGGCCATACCCGTGCCCGTAGGCGCTCGATGTGATCGCGATGACAAGGTGGCGACTTGGAATGACGTAAATCTTGTTGCCGCCGTTTCCCGAGGCGAACGAGACAGGAACGGGCTTGCCATCGACCTGCTGAACCTTCGAATACCAGAAATAGCCGTAGCCGTCGGCGTAAGGGTCGCTGTCCGAAATCGTAACTTTCGGCGTTAGTGCCTCCTGTATCCAGCGGGCACTGACGATCCGGCGGCCGCGATATTGACCCGCACCGCGCACCATTTCTCCGATCGTGGCGAACGCGCGTGTAGTCAGAGAGAGGTTGCCCTGTCCTTTGGTGTATCCCGCCGCGTCCGACGCCCAGTTCCAGTCGCGGATGCCCAGCGGCGTGAAGAGTGACTTTCGTGCGAAGTCCGCCATCGTTTGCCCCGTGGCTTTCGCTATCAAAACACCGGCCGTGTAAGCCGTCGCCGAATTGTAGCGGTAGCGCGAGCCCGGTGGATCCGCGCGCGGCACCGTCAGCAGAAACGCGAGCGGATCGGCCGCTGCGTCGAGCTTGTCCTCGTTGCCCGGAGACGCAGGATTCTCATCGAACGCCGCGAGCCCCGAGCGCATCGTCAGCACGTCCGCGATGGAGACATCGCCGATCGCGCTGCCCCGTGCGGCCGGCCAATGGTCTGCGACGCGGTCATCGACGCCGCGCAGCTTGTGGTGATCGATCGCGATTCCCATCAGCAACGCGGTTACGCTTTTCCCCGCCGACCGGACGTCGTGAAGCGTATCCGCACGCTCGCCATTGTAATAGCGTTCGGCGACGATGCGTCCGCCGCGCATGACGACGACACCGCCCAGATCGGGATGCTGATCCTGGTCCCAGCGCGCCAGAACCGCGTTCAGCGCGGCATCGGTTCGCGCCAGGGAAGGCGTGCTGCACAGAGCGCCGAGCAGGACAGCGAAGCGGATGGCGTTGAAGGTCATGTCTCTCTCCGGGCAGCGGTGCGGGCTGCCTACGGCGCTATCGGATCGTCGTCTTGCATCTGCGCAACATTCCGCAGCCGCCTCCACCGCGCGGGTGTCG
>NZ_SLXW01000017.1 GCF_004341085.1 Sphingomonas sp. PP-CE-1G-424 | reverse complement strand
CGCATGGCGGGGCGCTTGGTTGCGCGCCCTGATATTCTTGCCGTTCGCCGCGAGACGGTCGAACACCCGTTCGGCTCGATCAAGCAATGGATGAATCAGGGCGCATTCCTGATGCGCGGGCTGGAGAAGGTTCGCGCCGAGTTCAGTCTGACCGCGCTCGCCTACAATCTAAGAAGAGCCATTACTCTCATCGGCATACCGGGGATGATACGGGCCATTCAGGCATGATTTTACTTAAAATAATCCCTCGTGCGGTCGATAAAACGGCGTTCTACTCCACCACCAATCGTTATCGGTCCGATGGCTCGATCTGACGCGTAGGCGCGCCCAGTTCGTCGTCGCAGCTGCTAACGCGGCCCTTATCTATCCGACAGCAAGTTTACGCACGCTCTGGATCGAGTTTTGAGAAGGATGATGCGTCTGCCCGATAGCTGCCAGGAGCGAGCTGGGCTATGATCAAGCCATGACATCTCAAGAGATCATTCAGTCGATCCCATCGCGGGGTCGCCGTATGCCGGCATTTGGCTGGCGCATCGCACTTGCGTCGTTGACAGTGTCGGCAGGGCCGGCGCTCGCCGCCGACGATGCGCCCATTCCCGCCAAGTCGCAGCGCGCGCCAGAGATACGGTTAGCCAGAACGGATGCCGTCGTTCCGATCGTCATGGTTAAGGAGTTCCCGTTCGTCGACGGGAGCATCGCGGGGTTCCCGGGCAAGCTCATGCTAGACACGGGTAGCGAGCAGGCGCTGACGATCAACGATCATCGGGTTCCGCTCGCCGGCGGACGACCGATCGGCAAAGGACATTTCGGCAGCGGCCAGACCTTCGCCGTGCGCATCATCCCGGAGGCGCGCGACATCCGCGTCGGGAACCTGTCATTTCCCCGCGCCACCCTCGTCGCCGCGCAGGATGCACGCCAACTCGAAGCTATCACACCGGACTTCATCGGCTGGTTCGGCTTCGACGCCTGGGCGGACCACGCGCTCAAGCTCAATTACCGTCGATCAATTGCTACCTTCTACGCTGGCGGCCCCGAAGCTTATCTCGACGGCGAGCATATCTTGGCGAACTTGTCGTTCGAGACGCGCAACCTGCCCAACCACCCGGTCATTACGGCGCAGATCGGCACCATGCCCGTCGTCACAGCCTGGGACACCGGCCAATATGGCACCCTTTTTACAAGCGAGGTAGGCAAACGGCGCTTGCTCACCGAAGGGCGGTTGACCCCTTCGCGAACGAAGCCGGGCACCTTCGATCTTCACGGCCTGAGAATCGGCGGTCATGTCATGCCGGACGTGCCTGCGATCGCGGTGGAGACGACACCGTTCGCCGCAGCGGCGCCTATCGGTCTTACCGAGCCCGACATTCTGACGATTGGCTATGGTCTTCTGCGGCAATACAAGACGGTTTGGGATTATCGGCAGCACCACATCTACCTTCTGGAAAGATAGGAGAAGGCATCCTTCTTGTAGACTTTCGGAAAATAGCTTCACGGGCAGTTCCCGTTCCGCATCCTCCCGATAAGCATTAAGGAATCGTAGTTTTCCCGCAGACGAAGGTCGAGTGGGGAATCCCCAGCTCAACGCCCTGAAAAGCACTGGTCTTAGGTGCCGTTTTCTCGAAATCTGTTCCCAAATCGATTTTCTCGAAATTGCCTAAACGACACGGGAAAACGGGAATTCTTAGCTGACCGGTTTTGGCGACGGCTGCTAGCGGATATGCTCCATCTTGAGCCCTTTGGCCTTTACCTTCTTCCACTCGCGATCTGCAGTGAGGGCGGGAACGCCAAGTAGGATCGCAAGCGCTAGACAGGAGCGATCACCAAGGCCGCGCCCAAACTCCTTCGTTTGAGTGTGCAACTCAGCGGCCGCATACGCGGCCTCCACGTCGTGAGGACGTACATCGAGACGAAGCTCGTCTAGGATCTGGCGGATGGTGGCTGCGCCCAAACCACCAAGCAGGAGTTCCTTGATAACCTCCTGCAGGTTGACGGCGGAAATCGCTGCTCGTCCGACGTGAGGTGTGACCTTGTCGGCGCCTGGTTCATCCCGAACCAGCGCCAGCACTGCGGATGCATCCATTACAACAGATGTCATACCGGGTCTCCCTGCCGGTCAGAATGCGAAGACTCGCCTGCCTCGGTGACTGCCTCTGCCTTGCGATCAGATAGGAAGTCGTCGATTGTTCGGGCCTGCTTGGCATGCTCTCGATAAAGCGCTTGAGCGCGAGAAACCCCGTGACCGATCGGCGACAGGCGGACCTGATCGTCCTCAACCGTCAAAATGACCTTTGCATTTCCTTGAAGCCCCATCGCCTTGCGAACCGATGCTGGCAGAATCATCCGACCGTTACTGGCAACTTTAACGTCTATAGACTGCGCAGCCATCGCGGCGCTCCTCCTCAATGCTTCTGAACAGCCTATGCCACTTTAAGGGATGTGACACAATGCGAGCTCTGGCATCGGGCCTAACCTATCAGGTCTCTATGTCAGTCTGGGTATACCCTGAGCGAGCATGTGGTTTGAACACAAATCGCGTTCAAACAGGGTCGGTAACAGCGAAATGAAACACCTCCTTCAGGAGGTCTAGACCCTGCTTGCACACATAGGGATGCATCTGGCTTACCGGCGTGGATTGCGGGGTCGGCCTATGCCTTTAGAGGGCAATCGTAGGATTCGTAGTCGATGGCATGAGCGTCGGCACGCATTGCATGTTTGACGCTCGGTTCGCGGCTGCCATCAGATCAACGTCATCTAGATCGCGGCAATCGATCCACCACTTTGCGTCAGTGACCCGAAGGCATGCGTTACAGTCGGCGTTGCTGTTTGAGTTGGTTAGCGCTGCGAGCCGCTTGTTCCGGACCGTCGACGCCCAGCTGATTTGCCGATTAGTCCCAGTCAGCGGCGGAAGAACAAGGTGTGAGACAGCGGCGCTGCTCAACGCTGCCGCAGCGACCTCCTCGGCCCGCTTCTCCGCAACGAAGCAGTCACGACAGGTAGTCGTCTTCAGCCACTTGGCCTTACGTTCCTGCTGGCTTTCAAAGCCGGTGAGATGATGAGCCTGCTCATGACCGCAGGCATGAATGATCCGCTGTTCCATGGCATGGATGACGCCCGCTCGCAGTTTGTGCGCAACGCTAATGAGTCAGGTTGAATCAGAATCGCGGCCAGTAGGTCACGACTGAACGGGACAAATGTCCAGCCACCTAAGCTGGAGCAACGCCATCAGCGTTCACCAGATCCGGGCCAACCAATGTGCCGATAAGCCGGACGCGCTTCTCTACCAGATCTACGGGGGTTCGATGCAATTCCAGCTCGTAGCGGCCACCGACATCGCGGAGAAGATAGAAGGCTCCGCCATCGCGGACCAAGGTGCCTATCTCATTGATCCGGTTACCAATCGCTACCATCGCTATGTCGTCGCTCCGTTGATGATCATGCAAAAATTGCGGGAGATCTTTTTGGGCAGCCGATGCTGCTTGGTAGTCCCATGATCCTGCTAATTCGTTCCCGACCGGTCTCTAAAGACTGATATTCCGCCGCGCCATTTCTACGAATGCCATATCGCCAATTGGTGAGCGGGGCTCGGCTTTAAAGATGTCGGCCAAATCGAGCAGATCCTCGTTAGACAGGTCCGCGATCGAGGCTTCGATCTCGGCAAGCCGCCGCACGGCGTGATCGCCGCGATCGGCGACCCGCTTCATTCTTGTCCTGAGCATGCCGCCTTTTATCATAAACGTCCCGGGGGCGGCAGGGGCATTTATTGCCGGTTGGCTGAGGTCATTCGGCCGAAAATGCCCGCTATCTGCAGGCGGAAGAAGCTTCTCTAATGGAGAACCGCACCGGGTTCTGGCAGCAGATCCCAAAGCGGTAGGAACGCACAGCTTCAAAGAGTGAACGACGCCATCACGGTGCATGCGGACCGTCCCATTTCGGTAAAACTGGTGGATAGCGGCCTGTCCGCTTTCGGGCGACGGCCGCCCTAAGCGGACGTTCGTTCAGGAGGCGGGCAGGAGCCCGAAGGGCCGCTTTCTGGTGGAAAGCCGCCAGTCCGCTTTTGAGTGGTGATCACAGTAGGCTGCCGTTCGTTCGGGCGGCAGGGCATTGGGCCCGATCGTCTGATTTTTAATTAAAGCCGGAACTGTATCTTTGGAAGCTGCGGGCACCACGTAAGACGCGGGAAGGATGTATTGTGCAGTAGATCGCGCGATAACGTTCGAACACAGTACATCGTCCACTGAATTGAAGATTACACGCGCTGATATCAATTTTTTCTATCAACAATTATTGAGTATAATAACTAGGATCGGTTGAAAGGCATGCGATGATTACAGTTATCACATAAGCGGATTTGACGGTTCGTTTTATGGTGAATATGAGGGTGGCGAGGCGGGCAGGGGCGATCGCGCGTGGAGAAGACGGTTTTCTGGTCGTGGCAGAGCGACCTTGACGGCCGCGTGACGCGCGAGCTCGTCCGCTCGGCGCTCGACCAGGCGATCGGCATGATCTCGGCCAACCTCGATGAAGCAGAACGCCCCAGCCTCACGTCCGACACGCAGGGCGTCGCCGGCACGCCTGATATCGTCGCCACCATCCTGCGCAAGATCGATGAGGCCGCGGTGTTCGTGGGCGACGTCACGCCGATAGCGATTTCGGCCGATGGAAAGGCCTGCGCCAATCCGAACGTCCTGATCGAGCTTGGCTACGCTCACCGGGCGCTCGGCGAGAACCGCGTGCTGCAGATCTGGAACACGGCCTTCGACGGGGCAACGGTCGACAAGCTTCCGTTCGACATGCGCGGGCGGCGCGGACCCATCCCATTTCACCTACCGGTCGGTGCGGATCGCGAGGGGCTGCGCCGGGTCCGAGCGGATCTCGCCAAGCGGCTCGCCGAGTATCTCCGCCTTGCTCTCGACCAACTGCCCGCACCACCCCCTGAGGCCGTCCATTGGCAACCGCATTTTGCCGGTGATCCGGAGCTCTGGTTTGACCGCAACGAACCGCAGGTCGTGACCCATCCTAGTCACGGATCGAGCAAGTATCGATGGAAGGACCACTTCCCCGGCTATGCGCGCCTTATCCCGTCGAAATGGGAGGCGGAGCCGGGCGCGCGTGCGTCGCTGGTGAGCGCTGAAGGCCATCCCGGACTAATGGCACGCGCTTCGTCGCTCAACTTCGGCCGCAGCCAAGGTGGTGCGGCGATCTACTGGCCGAGCGCCGGGGTCGAGGGCGTCAGTCCGACCGTCGCCGTGACCCAGTGGTTTGAGAAGACGGGCGAGTTTTGGGGCGTTGCTGGCGGGTTCCTGTTCGAGCGGCAGGGCGAGAAGAAACTCGCGACCGGTTACTTCTTTAAGCATTTGCTCGACTTCCTGACTCGGAACGGCAAGCTTGCTCTTGAACACGGCGGCAAGCTCCCGATCCATGTGCGGCTGGGCGTCAACGGGCTTGCCGGCTCGACCTGGCCTCCTGGCGCGCTCGACTTCGGCGATCGCTTCATCGCGACTGAGGACACTTTCGAGTATCAGGCAACGTTGACCTCAATCGAGCCGAACGCGCTGCGCATGCTCGCGGTCGATGCCTTCAACGAGCTGGCCGAGGTTTACGGCCACGAGCCGTTCACCGCGCACGAAATCGCCGAAATGGCGAAGTTCTGATGGAAAATCTGACGTCACCCGCTCATGTGGCGGCGTCGGCAAGCTACCCGAGCGCGAGCAGGCTCGAGGCGGCGTTCCTTGCCTTCCGCCACGTGCTACCCGATGCACCTGCGCGTGCGCCCCAGCAATTCTACGCGCTTGGTGATCTGGAAACTGCCTTCCGCGCCCTGAAGCCGCCTCTGGCGGCAGCCAAGGAGCAGGGCGGCCTTATCAATCCGTGGGCGCTCGCCAGCCTTAAGAGAGACGAAATCCGCACCGCCGCGGCGCTTGCCGGTTTGTGGATGAGCGACTTCGGCGGACTGGCTTCGCAGCGCTTCGCGGCGGCCTATCTCACGGTCGCTCTCCCTGACGTCGACTGGTCCGACGAACTCGGGGCCGGTTACCAGGTCTCGACGGAGGTCTGTCCGCTTGGCGAAGGCGCTGATCGGGTCGATCTGGTTATCACGACGGCGTCCCATCTCATCGGAATCGAGGTCAAGATCCGAGCCGATCTCGGGCCGATGCAGCTGGAGCGATACACCGCGTCGCTTGGGCGGCGGGCCGAACTGCAGAAGCTGGTGCCGGCCGTGATCTTCCTGGCGCCGTTTCGCACAACCGTTCCGACTGTCGCGTCGACAACTTGGTCGGACGTTGCACGGGCGGCTCGCCAAGCTGTCGGCACAGGCGCGATAGGTCGCACGTTCGTCGAACACATGATCGCCAGCTTCGGCGATCATGTCATGAACCTCTAGGAGCCCCGTATGCCGGATCCAGCCATCGGCGCCGTGATCACTCGCCACATCGACGAGCTTGAGGCCTCGTTCCGCTACGCCAACACGTCGATGCAGCCACTGCTCGCTAAAGCCGTCGCCGCGGTTGTAGAAGAGAAGCGCCACGAACTCGGCTGGGTCGGAGAGGTGCCAACCGACTTTGACGAAACGCTGTGGCTCGCGCCGGCAGAATGGCGGATGCCCGGCGAACCCGACGATAACGATTTCTACCTCTCCTTCTCACTCGGAACGACGGCGTCCATTGATGGTCACGAGCCTGCGACCTGGATCGGTACGATGGCCGGTTTTGCGGGAGCGACCATTAGATACGTGTTCGGAACGGACGCGCTCGGGCAGCGCGAATGGAAGAGCTTGCTGAGGTCGCAGAGCGTGTTGCTAGATGAGCTCGTCGACAAGGGCTTTCTGTGCGATCCGAAAACCGGCGACCTTGCACTCACAATACCGCTCAAGCGCGATGCTCTAGCCGATGGCTTCGAAGAGGACGGGCTCGACGACGCCCTCGCTCCGCTGGCAACGGGCATCGACCGGATCCGCACGGCACAGCCTGCGCTCGATCGCTTGGTAGAGGCGATCAAGGCCAAAGCGTCGGCGTGATAGGTTCCCCCGTAATCGCTGCAGCTTGAGAGCGGACGATGATCTTTGATTACGATCACCCCGAAACATGGCCTGCGGACGTCGTCTCATTCCTGGACGATCACCGGGCGGTGCTCGACGACTGGCTCGGCGCGCAGTGCTTTGCCTCACCCTACCAGTATGACGAGATCATTCGGCGGCTTTATGCCGTCCTCCGAGACCACGAAATCCTCGCCTGGCACAGCACGAGGCTTACCCAGCCTGAAATCGCCAGAATATTGGCCGAGGGCATGGAGCTGCCGACAGTCGAAACGCTGATGCGCCGGATCGATGCGGCGGAGGCGCAGGGCGTATTTCCGCAGGCGATCGCGGCGCAGTTCAAGCGCCGGCACCAAGCGGACTCGGCGACGCGGCAAGGGCGGATCTGGTTCCTGTTCACCCGCCCGAACCATGATGACGGGATCCAGGATTTTCTGCGGTTCTGGGGCGGCGAAGCCCTTTACGCGGCGATCGACCGCGATCGGGAGCTTGGGCCAGTGCTTCGCTCTGTCGGGGTGCCCGCCATCGTCGAGGCCGCAATCCCGATGAGCTTCTTTGAAGATAGTCTGGGCTTCGAGTCGCACATCGCCGGGCAATACTGCGCGTGGCGGGCAGGCAGAGATCATGATGCCGTGCCACACGATCGCGTGCTTGCCCCGCTACCTGCCCATTCGATCCGTCGGATCGTAGCTTTCCATGATGCCGAATTCGCGGAGCTCACCGGGTGTGGCACGTACATCGATCCCCTGGCATGCGACGCTACCGTTTGACGTGAGGAGAACTCGGCCGAAAGTGAAGCGTTTGCTGGGACGATCGCACAGCTTCACCACGTGCCCAGTCGACTGGAGAGACGGTATGCAAGTCCTTCGCTGCGAGCACACCGAGCTTGCTCGGGTTGCCGGGTCGTGCCGGCTCAAGCCTTGGAGAACGCCGGGATTGACGATCATGTCGCCGATGGAGGGCACGATGCCGGCAAAACTTGCGACATCGAACTCCTGCTGGCCGTCAGCAATCGTCCCGTCGGGCTCACGAAAATAGATACGGATGTGAATATCGGCCACGTCAGGATCCTCGTTACGATGTCGTCGAACTTCGAACCCGTTTAGCGGTGCCTATCCGGTGCAGCTCAACACGATCAAGATCGAGGCAAAGAAAGCCTTCGCTCTTGCCGGCTTGCATACTGAGGGCGACATGCAGATCGGACGTCGACCATAGGATCAGACTGGAACATGAGTAGCCTCTATCTATCCGATCGAGAGATGGCAGCGATCAAGGCAATCGACTCTCGTGGCCTGGACGAGCGCGTCAGACAGGCGCTGGATGAGCGGCGCGCTTCCATTTTGAGCGATCTCCACCTCGAAGGGGCGCACGCGGCTATCGCCCACCACCTCTACAGATTTGAACGCGATCTCGACAAACATGCGCGGGCCAAGGCAGAGGCTAAGCGGCGGGAGACTTGGAGCACAGCGTGGAGCTCCGGCGATGACCTGAAACACATCGTCAGCAGCTTGAAGCAGCGAGTGGAGGATCAAGAGGCGGAAATGCAGCTCGTGGTGATCCACGATGCAATCATACCACCCCATCGGTTCCAAGAGCGTGTGGAGGTTGATGTCCATTTCCGTTGGCGGACGGGTCCGACCGGCGCATGGTCTAGCGGCACCATTAAATTTTTCCACAATGTTGAAATGCGGCCCGATTATTTACTGCCGCAGCCAGCGCGGAAGCCGAGCTCAACGAAGCTAGAGGCACAGCGGCAGGAGGCACTCTTCGAGCGCTGGGATCATCTGTGCTTGTTGGCGCTGCACGCTGTGCGAGAATATCTCACAACCGGGGGCGATGGTTCGGCTATACCGAAAAGCTTCCAGGCGAAGCCGGGTCGAAGCGAGCACTTTCTCAACAACTTCAGCTGCAATTTCTGGGAGGCCCTTGGTGAGCCACGAGAGCGACCGAGGCCGCTGGCTACGTCGACGACTATTCCAGACTCCGAATCTCAATCGGCGACCTCGGATGGATCACTCACCCTCAACGCCCGCGTAAGGCACCGGCTGTTTGGTGTAGGCACGGTCATACATATCGACGGAGACAAAGTCGCTGCAGACTTCGGTGATCGCGGCACGAAGCGAGTTCAGGTCAGCTTCCTCAACCTCGTGACAGACGAGGAAGCTGATCTCGAGTAAAGCCGCACCTACCGTGATCTAACCTGGGCGGGTGCGAGCAGAACCTGCTAGTCTGAACGGGATGCGATGGCGAACGAGCTCGACGCAAGTCGACTAATAGCGTCGCGTGCCCCACGGCCGTCCGTTGTTGTCGTGTTTGAGTCGATCTCGCCCATCTATCTTGCGCAGAAGCCTGCGACTTGAGACTTCATAACCTAGATGAACTTCTCAGCCACCTCGCGCTTGCCGGTCGGCTCGACGTGCGTGATCTTGCAGCTTTCGGGATAGTAGAAGCCGGAAATATAGAGGGCGTGAGCACCGATCTCGACGCTTACCGAAAGCTCGGTCTTGTCGTCCCAGGTGTCGCGCAAGGACGCCTTGCACATCTCGCCGCGCATCTCGAACGTGAACGACGCGCTCTCTTTGTCCCAGGCATCGACGGCCGTGCGAATGAGGGTCTCACTGATCGCTGCGCGCTTCTTGGGCGACAACATGTCGAGCGAGGATTCGAGGATGGGCCCGAACATGCCGCTGGCGTTCATGGCCTCGAGGATCTTGCGCATGTGGACCCCGGTGTGCTGGTTCACGAACAACGACGAGCGCGACCCGTGCGGGGCGCCGAGAAGGTGCGAGCGGATGTTCCACCAGGTCTCGGCTACCTTCGCACTCTCGGCAGCCGCCGCGGTCTGCTGCGCGAACCAAGACAGGGCGTTGCGGCTGCGGATGGTGCCGTCGGCTTCAAGCTCGACGTCCATGGCGACGACCACCACCGGATGCGCGTTGTTAGCGTAAAGGGGACCCTCGAGCCGTCGAGCGTACAATCCTGCTATCTGTCCCGCAGAGGCGACGAGGCGATCGGCCCTCTCGTCGGTGTAAGGGCAGGTCACGAAACCGCGAACGAACTCGATCGTGTGGTCGATACCGGCATAAGCCTTGATCTGCGAGAGCCCCGAGACATGCTCGAAGCTTCTGCGCGGGGGCGCCGTCAGGATCGGGTGCCAGTCAGGGTAGCGATCAACGGCGTTGCCCAGCTCGTCGAAAAGCTCCCCGACGAGCTGGCGTCCTGCCTCGGGGTCGCTGAGGTTCTTCGTCAGGTACGTCAACGCCTTCGCGTTCTGCTGAGCGGCGACGGTCGGGGACCGAAATTCCATGGTTGAGCCTTCACGTGATAAGGATAAGCTACGTAGGTACCATACTTTACGTAAATGCTCTATACCGTGCGTCGGTATTGCGTTTTGGGCTATTAGATGATCGCCGGACTAAGGGACCGGCAAAAGGATGGGATGAAGAGCGAGCGCACATTGGACGGGCATCTGCGTCACGCTGCAGACCCAGTGGTCGATGTGCGGATTTCGTTGTCACCGGGCTGGAACGACGATAGAACGGTTAATGACTTGGGGGCAGTCGATCAAAGCGCGTCTTCCGAGCGTTGCCACATTAGACAGCGCGAGATGAGTGCATGACGAATGATAGAACAGGCGATCTACGGTGACAAAGGCCACCCACCTTGTCGCGTTGCTGCAAAGTCACATCGATGGTGATGAGGAACAGTTCCTAACAGTCGCCATGCAGGCGGCCGCCAACGAAGCGCGTCTCGGCCACGGCAGGGTAGCCCAGCAACTGCGCGACATGGTCGATGATGCTCGAGCCCGCGGCACGACGAAGGGGCGGGCTCGCGCCGTGCCGCTGGTGCAGCCGCGGGGCGAGCTGGCGAACCTGGTCGCGGCAAAATATGTCGACACGCGCCTTTCGAGCATGGTTCTCCCCGAGGCGCTGCGCGATCGGCTGCAACGCGTGATCGTTGAGCAGCGACAGGCGCATCGCCTGCGCCAGCATGGTCTGCAGCCGCGCCGCAAGCTGCTGCTTATCGGGCCGCCTGGTGCGGGCAAGACGATGACGGCAGCAGCCATCGCCGGCGAGTTGAAGCTGCCCCTCTTTTCCGTCCTTCTTGACGGGCTGCTCACCAAATTCATGGGCGAGACGGCCTCGAAGCTCCGCGCTGTCTTCTCGGCGATGACTGAAACCCGGGGTGTCTATTTCTTTGACGAGTTCGACGCGATCGGTGCCCGCCGCAGCGAGCGCAACGACGTGGGTGAGATCCGCCGCGTGCTCAATTCCTTCCTGCAGTTCCTCGAAGAGGATGACAGCGAGGGCCTGATCGTCGCGGCAACCAACCATCCCGAGTTGCTCGATCCCGCGCTCTTCCGGCGCTTCGACGACGTGATCGAATATGCGCTGCCGGACGCATTCGTCGCCCGAGCGATCCTAGAGGGCCGGCTGTCGGCATTCGACACGGTCTCAGTCTCTTGGGAGCAAGCGACGGGAGAGATCGACGGACTGAGCCAGGCGGACCTCGCCCGCATTGCGGATGAGTCGGCGAAGCGGACCTTGCTCGCAGGGCGTGAGCGCGTGGAGACAGCGGATCTTCTCGCGGCGATCGCCGAGCGAAGGGCGGCGGCCCGACGGTAACTATGGCAGACGAGGAAGGGCGGCCGCATCCGCATATCTACCTGCAGAGAACAGGGGCGCGCCAGGGATACACGGCTTATCAGGCGGGCGGCGATGGCGGCGGAGGACCCCCGCAACGCGATCGCGTTGGCCATGCCGATGCGCTGACCAAGGCCCTGACGCAGGTAGTGCAACAAGGCGAGATGATTTTGGCGAACCGCGAGCCGGCCGTGGCGGCGGGCAAGAAGGGCTTTTACGTCGAATTCACGCTGCCAGTGGGGCAGGCCGATATTGTCGACAAGCTCGAGAACCGCCGCGGCCGTTTCCCTATCGAGCTGGTGAACGTGCACCCTGCCGAGGAGGGACTCGTTTCGGCAACTGTGTTCGTGCCGGAGAGGCAGAAGGATTATTACCTCAAGAAGGTCGCAGCCTATCGCGACGACGACACGGTCAGGCAGAAGACGCTCGACGATGGCTCGATCGTGGAGGTTCGCAAGCCGAAGAACCAGCGCCTCGTCGCTTCGCTCGAGACCGCACGGCTGGCGGTCGCGCGGTCGTTCTACACCGATCAGGCAGATCTCTTCCCTGCACCGGGCGTCGAAGCCTGGTGGGAGGTCTGGGTTCGCAAGGGGACGAAAGGATCGTTCGACAAGGCTGCGCAGGCGCTTGGCATGGTGACCCGCGAACATAGTCTCGAATTTGCGGAGCGTGATGTCGTTGTCGCTAAGGGCTCGCCTGAACAGCTCGGACGGGTCATCGCCAACACCGACAGCGTCGCGGAGCTCCGCCTCGCATGCGATACGCCCTCGCTGTACATGGGTATGGACGGCGCTGAGCAGCGGACGTGGAGCGCGGACCTAGCCGACCGGCTCATGCCGATCGACGGCGAGGTGCCGGCCGTCTGCCTGCTCGATTCCGGGACGACCATCGGCCATCCGCTCATCGCGCCCTATCTGCTTCCGGCCGATCAGCAGGCGTTCGATGCCATCTGGAATGTTGAAGATGTAAGCACGCAGGCCCACGGCGGGCATGGCACCCAGATGTCGGGTACGCTGCTGTACGGCGACCTCATGGAGGTGCTCGACGGAACGGGGCCTGTGGTCGTTCGGCACCGGCTCGAGTCTATCAAGATCCTGCCGGATCATGGGGCCAACGACCCCGATCTCTATGGGGCGATCACCGCCCAGGCTATCGCTCGCGCCGAGATCGCGGCGCCGAACCGGCCAAGGGCGATCTGCCTCGCTGTCACCAGTCTCGGCGATTATGGTCGGGGCAGACCATCGGCCTGGTCGGCGAAGCTCGACGCGCTCACGTTCGGGCGCGACGAGGTGCAACGGTTTATCGCGGTCGCTGCGGGCAATATCCGCGAGGCGATCGTCGCGGCCGACTACCCCGCCCGCAACGACACGATGCCGATCGAGAGCCCGGCCCAGGCCTGGAATGCACTGACCGTCGGCGCCTTCACGGAGCGAACGCTGATCACTGATGCGAGCTATGCCGGCTGGAGCGCTCTCGGAGCCGCCGGCGACATCATGCCGCGCAGCCGCACGTCCGTCAGCTGGACCCGCGAATGGCCGCTCAAGCCCGACGTCGTATTCGAAGGCGGCAACATCGGGCACGATCCGGCCACGGGGCAGGGCGACCATGTAGATGATCTCGCCTTACTGACTACCTATCGCTCAATGGCAGAGCGGCCGTTCACGACGACGGGCGACACCAGCGCAGCGACCGCGCTCGCGGCACGGATGGCGGCGCAGATAATGGCGGAAAAGCCAGCCCTATGGCCTGAGACGGTCCGCGGTCTGATCGTTCATTCTGCAGAGTGGACCGCTGCCATGCGAGCCCATCAGGGTGCCATCGGCAAGCCCGCGCTCGTGCGGCGCTACGGCTTTGGCGTCCCGTCGCTGGTGCGCGCGCTTGGTAGCCTCGATCACGATGTGACCCTCGTCACTGAGGACGAGATCGTGCCGTTCAAGATGAAGAGCGGAGCAGCAGTCACGGATGAATTGGCGGTTCATCGGCTACCATGGCCGCGCGAGGCACTGCTGGCACTGGACCCTGCGACGCTCGTCCAACTGCGGATAACCTTAAGTTACTTCATCGAGCCAAATCCCGGGGAGCGCGGATTGTCGAGGCGGCACGTCTATGCGAGCCACGGTTTGCGCTTCGACCTGAAGCACGCGGATGACGCGCTTGACACCTTCCTGCGACGTCGGACCTCGGAAGCGGGCGCTCGGCCGCCTAAGCGCGCTGCATCGGAAACGGGCTGGGTTGTGGGACCGCAACTGCGCAACAAAGGGTCGCTGCACGCGGATATTTGGGAAGGCACCGCGACTGAGCTTGCCGCTCGCGACGCGATCATTGTCTATCCGACGGGCGGCTGGTGGCGGGAGAATGTTGCCCAAGGCCGCGCCGGCGAGCCAGTGCGCTATAGCCTCATTGCCAGCATTCGAGCAGCACCGGGAACAGAATTATATACCGAGGTAGCGACACAAATTGCTTCGGAAATCGCGATCGAAATCTAGACGAGCATCGGTCGGTTGATCGCACTGCCGCCGGTGAGTAGATTGCCAACGCGGCCGACGCGCCTCGGGTGCATCTGGAAACCTAGGGCCGCTTCGGATTTGGTCGATCGGCAATTTTCCCGCCGGCCAGCTCGCTCGTCAGTTCACTTCGTCTCATTCCACGGCCGCTGATCGAGGTGTTAAACGGGCACGAACGAATGTCTGAAGTTGGGAAGTGCATAACGGCCGCTGAATGTCGTCTTGTGGGTCCTCGCTGAAGCGAGGCGGTTGGCGGGTGTCGACCAAAGTCAGCCGTTCATATTTATTCCTGTGAACGTCCGATCCCGCCGATAGCCGCCAATCGCGCCGATCAACGCCAGCGACCGATAGCGCTCTGAATTGTCGACCGTCTGCGCCGCCTCCGGACAAAGATCGGGGAATTACTGCGTCTAAACTGGGGGAGGCGGAACGATCGGTTTGGAATGGCGATCGCTATAAGCCACCGTTTGTTCATTCGTCCCTTTACCCGCCTATCGGAGGCAGACTGCTGGGCCGGATCGCACCGGTTGCAGGCTGCTAAAAAACAGCGAACGGATACAAATATGCGGCACTAACGCGGGCCTACTCTATAACTCCGCCATGATCGAAGCCTCGACCCTGAGCCCACGGTTCTTTGAACTCGACGATATGCGCCCGGTGCAAGGGCGAAGCTGGATACCCTTGCGCCAAGACGGCGAGACCGAGCACGACAGTCCGTTCGCCGGCATCGGCGCGATTCGCGAATATGCGGGTATCGCCACCCTCGCGGTCCTGTCGGCCGATCGGGGCGCGGTCGACACGCTCACGTGGAGCGAGGTCGACACCTCGACGCATAGCTCGAGCGTCGAAAAGGGCCTCTACCGGCAGGCGGATGTTCATTGCGACTGGAGCGATGACCGCGCGATCGTCGGGACGCGCCTCGTTGTCGCCCAGGGCAAGGACGGCTTCGAGCGCCAGACATGGCACCTGCATCAGGACCTCGCGATCGCTTTGAAGCTCGAGCGCGAGGGCGACACCTGGTTCCGCCCCGATGAGGGGTGGATCGAGGTCGCCCGGCTGAAACGGGATGCGGAGGGGAGCCCCGTCCTCTTGGAAATCCGCGCCGAGATGCTGTCCGACTATCTCGCTGCCCGGGGAATGGCGCTGTATCTTTCGAGCTACCACGAGCGATCCGCGTATTTCGCGGAGAAGCCGCCGTACAGCTGGGCTGACACGCCGCGTGAATGGTCGGCCGGTCGCGATAGTCGGGAACTCTACATCACCGATGCGGACTTCCCGCCCGACCCATCGTTTCATTTCCGGGGCCTCGGCGTCCTCTGGCGCACCGAGTGGTTCGAACCGGGCAAGCAGAGCATCCGCGTTCGCGGCGACCCGGAACCCGATGATGTGAGTTTCGCGGTCGGTACGGACGGCAATCGCAAGATCGCCGCGCAATGTATCGGCTCGATGACCTATCTCGCGTTCAAGCCGACGCTCGTCCCCGCGCTGCTGCACTTCCGGGGCGGACGGCTCGGTTGGTACAGCCGCGACACGGGCGGCATCACCGCCGCCGACACCGGCATCCATTTCGGCGTCAATGCGCTGGGCCTCGTCACGATCTTCGCGAAAGACATCGCCAAACTCGATGGGTGGGAGCAGCGGATTTGGGCGGCTCACAGCACGCCGTTGGACGGCGGCGCGTCCCGCGAGCTGTTCGATGCCCAGATGAACTGCAATCCCGCTGCCACGGCGGCGCCCGAGGCGCAGGTCGCCGACGTTCTCGATGCGCTCGATAAGGCGTTCCAGAGCCGGTTCGGCGCTCCCGTGCTTCGCGATCATGGCGCGGTCGAGGCCATCATCAGACGGACGCATCGGTTCCGGGCGGTGGAGCAGGACGGGCTGCTCGCCCTCGCCAAGGAACTGAACCGGCTGCTCACCGAGCGCATCGATCTGGCCGCCTTGCGCGGGCCGGCGGGCGTCGCGACCAAGGAGAAGCTGCGCGAGCTAAAGACCTTGGAGCGGCTGGTCGCGAAATCGCTGGGGGATGCCGCCGCTCGGGTGGCGATGGCGCCCTTGTTCGGGATCAACGACCTGCGCAACGCCGACGCGCATCTTGGATCGAGCCTCGTCGCGAGCGGAAAGGAGCGGGCCAAGATCACGGCGCCCGACACGCACCCGGTCGAGCAAGGTTGTCAGCTCCTAAAAGCGTTCGTCGCCACGGTTCGGGAGGTCAGCGAGGCGATCGCCTCGGGCGGCGCGGCGCCGCCGGCAGACACGGCCGACTGATCGAAGACCCCACCATCGCGCTAGCCCATCGGGACCTTGACGCCAGCCTCACAGCGTCGTGGATCTGATCGTCAGAAGCCGAGGATCGCGGTGCGGCGCCGATGATCTTCAAGCGACACGATATAGTGGGCGAAGCCCGCGCAATCGTCGAGCGATCGGCTAAGGATATCCGTGAGCACGTCGAGCGCGCGACGCTGACGAGCGTTCAGACTGGCGACCGCCGCCTCGATTTCCAGCAAGGGTGTGTGGCTCGCGTAGCTGAAGAGCTTGCCCAACAGGCCCACCAGAGCATCCGACAGCTGGACCCAAGGTGTGGCGCGAGAGTCGACAAATTCGAAATGCTTCAGCGGCGCCGAGCCATCCCGCAGATTGAGCGACCCGAGGTAGGTCTCAATCGTCTTCTCGATGTCGAGGATGTGCCTGGCATTCTTAAACAGCGCCAAGCGATGGAGGTAAAAGGCGCCAAAGCCATCGATCAGAATATTGGGGGTCTCATCCTCCAGATACGCGAGGCTGTCGAGCTTGGCTGCGATCTCCAGCAGCCCCTTCAGCATCTGATAATTGAAGGCGGGCAGCAGGCCCGACCGGGCCTTGAGGAGATCGCGGAGCTCCGCGACAAAGGCCGAGCGCCGCGCTGGACCGACATTAGGATAGCTGTAACGTCCGAGCATTTTGGCCGTGCCGTCGATGTCGTCGCGCAGTAGCGTGAAGAGGTCGTTCTTGAGCAACGGTGCGACCATCATAAGCTGGACATTGCCATCCTCTGTGATGATCGAGTCGACGACATCGACGAGAGACCAGTAGAGTGGGTCGAGAACCTGATAGTGCGCAAGCGCGCCCGACGTCGACAGCCAGTCCAGGAAGCGGCCGACCCGGGGGGCGTCGAGCAGCGACAGGAAATCCCCTTTGCCAAGGTGCTCCAGTTTCAGTTCGACCGATGATTTCTGCAGGCCGAACGCCAGGCGTAGGTCTTCGAAATCAAGCTGCGGAACGGGCCCGGTATGGACGACGCCGCCAAGCACAAAGCATTGCGGCGCGCGCACGTTCAGGCCGCCGGGCGTCAGCAGCAGCCGGCGGATATTGTTCGTCTCGTCATAGTGGAACGTCAGGGACCGATCGACGCCCTCCAGGCCGCCGAGTGCGATTGCGGGTCCGCGGATGTCCTGGACGTCGAGCATCACGGCTCCTCTGTCGTGGCACCGTCAACGGGCGGCACGATGTCGATATAATCCATGTCAATCGAGAAGCGGCCGTCGGCCACCGGCTGAAAGAAGTACCACATCTCACCGCCGGTGGTGTCGGCAAGGAAGATGTGATCGGGGCAGTCGTCCCGACCGACCAGCTCGGCCTCTAGCGCCTGGGCGACCAGGACCTGGTTGGTCAGAGCGATGTCTGAATATTCGAGGATCAGCACGGTCACATCGCCTTCCGCCCGGCACGACTCGAGCTTCGGCAGCTTCTTGTCGAGGGCGGTCCGGATGCGGATGCGGCGCTGGCCTTCGACGTCGTCGCCGACCGCGCGCGACAAGAACAGCGCGCCGTCGTGGCGACCACTTTCCGACCAATGCACGACAAGCGAGAGCGAGAGCGGAATACCCTCGATCTCGGTCGTTCGTACGCCGCGATAGCCATTCGGGCGACGGTTTCGGTCGAGCCGCTCGGGGCATTCGCCGTGCAGCGCCTCGCCGGCCTCGCGAACCCATCGCATGATACGCTCCCGCAGGGCAGCGTGTGTCCGTCGCGGCTTGCCTTCGGTGGGATGGATCGGGAAGATCAGGCGGTAGGTTCCCGGCGGCGGCATCACCCCGTTCAGGCCGGCCTCGATCTCCTCGGTCAGTTCTTGGAACCACTTTCCGGTCTGGATGGCCTGGGGAAACGGCTCGACCAGCGTGTGCTCAATGGCGAGTCTCTGCTCGCCGAGGCGCAGCCGCATCTCGACCGGGGGCCCGGACTGGTCGGTCTCTGGATAAGTGACGTCGCTGCGCTCGGCTTCGAGATCTTCTTCAAGGAGGCGGATCAGCGCTTCGCAGAGCGCCTGTTCGTTATCGGCCATGGGCGTCGGGCGTGGCTTCGTTGAGCGCGGTCGCTATAGACAGCGCATTGATGGGCGCTGCATTGGTCGAGGTTATTTGCATCACGTGTCGACGTCGTCGAACACCGAGCGCTTCGATGCGGTCGGCGATACAGGCGGCTCTTCCTTCTTTTGCGTCACGATGTGGGTCCAGTCGGTGTCGTCTTCCACCTCTTCGTCCCGTTCCCGCTTGCGCTCCTCGAGCGTCTCAATCGACCGTTTGACCTGATCGCGCGCGTCGTCGATCAGGGCCGCAGCTTCGGTATCGACGCCGATCTCCTCGACGCGGTCGAGCACCCCCACCAGCTTATTGAAGTGGCTATCGGGCTCTTCGTCCAAATCGGCGTCAGAGGTGATTTCGTCAATCCGATCTTCGAGCGAAGGCAGAACGGTGGTTCGCAGCGCGAGCCCCAGTCCGACGAGCTTCAGCGGCGGGATGAGAGCCAGCATCGCCTCCTCGGCGAAGAACGACACGTCGAGCGCGTTTATCGTAGAGGATTCCAGGCTCTCGCCCGCCTCCGTGCGCAAATCCTGCGGCAACAGCGCGAGCGAATGTGCGCGGGCATAGGTGGCCATCCGGGGATCGTTCCCGGCAAGGTCGGTCGACCAGCAGTCCCGGCGGAGCAGGTCGGGGAACTGCCGGACCGTCTTGCCAAACACCGCCTCGCTGGCGCGATAGCACAGGAAGTGAAAGAGCATCCAGTTACGGTGCCACTCGTTGGGAGTCCGGCCGAGGCGAGCGACCAGCGCATCGTCGAGCTTGGACGGGATCAACAGCGCGTCGCGGATGAGGGGCGACCCTTCGCAGGTGAAACTGCTCAGGATTGTATCGATCGTCGCGCCGTGCAGGAGCGCCGCCATCATGTGCGGCTTCTGGCGCAGGATTTCCGTAAGCGCGTCGGAGATGGTCGGATGGGCGAAGGTCCAACTCGCGCCCGATAGCTTGAGGAAAGAGCCCTTCAGCTCGACGAAGCAATCCTGGATCCTGCTCAGGGCGAAGCCCGTCAGTTCGGCGACGGCTTGGGCGGCCGAAGCGTCATAGTCGGTCGGGTCGAAGCCGGTTTGATGCACATAGACGAGGATCAGCGCGGCCTGCAGCGGATCGTCCAACGCGTTTATGGTGTCGACGAGATGTTCGGTCGGCTCTTCCATGAACTGGACGAGCGAGGTCTCGCGCGGTGCCAGGCTCTTGGTGAAGTTCGGATCGCCAAGACGCTCGGCGATGCCAGGCAGGAAATCGCGGACGGCGGCGACCGCCGCCAAGTGCGGCTTGACGCTGGAGCGCCAGCTCTGGCTCTGGGCGCCGAAGTTGACGTGGTTGTAGAGGATCTGCGCCTTCTCCTCCAAAGTCAGCTCACCGACGTCGACGACGGCGCTGCCATCAGCGAATTGCGCGAGATTGCGCTGGCCGAGCCGGCGGCGTGCCGCCTCGTAGATGTGCTTGCGTGACGTCAGCAGAAAACGGTTGCCGTGCTTGATCGCCGCGCGAAGCTTCGAGAACGCCGATGCCCAATCTTGGACATAGTCATCGCGCAGCACATTCGATCCGAACGCGTCGTCGATCCAGAAGAAGCGGCCTGGATCGTTGGGATTCCAGCCGGCTTCGAAATCGCGCGGGCTGGTCAGCGCCAGGACGGTATTGTCCGGATTCTCCGATGCGATGGTGGAGACGATGGCGCCGATCGCCGACTTTCCGCTCGAAGGGTTGCCGAGCAACAGCACCACGCCATGGGCGGAGATGGCGTTGACGGCATCGCGATGCGCCTTCGTGGGTACGTAGGTACGCAGCTTCGGGATCCAGCTGTCGAGCAGCGCGCGGCTCTGCTCGCTCAGCCGCTCGTCGACGATCGAGGTGAGATCGCCAAGGCCGTAGACCTGCGGGACCAACGCGCGCAGGCGCGCGCTGCCGCGGATGACGCGGACGATATATTGCCGCCCAAGGATATGCGGCTTGCGCACGCCGAGCGCGCGCAGTCTGGCGCGCATTGCAGCGGCGACCGGCGCGTCCACGCTCATATTGGTCATGAACGCATAGGTGTCGGCCTGGCCGTTTTTGACCAGCTCCTCGACATGGCTGATCTCGCCGGTGAGGTCGGAGACCTTCAGCGCCTTGCCCGCGTCCGACGTGTGTTTACACTGGACCGTGCCGATCGGCGATGCGTCGGGGCCGCTGGGGATGAGGAAGACGGCATCCTGGCCACCGTCCTGCGCTTCGCGGAAGATCTCGACCGGGCGGCCGAGCACCACTTCACACACCTGCGAGCAGAGATCCTGGAAAGCGCGCCAGCCGATCGTATGCAGCGCCAAGTCGCTCCAGGGACCGTGCGCGCTCCGCTCATGCGACACTGCCGGCTCGGTCTGAACACTCTCGGCGGTCATGCGACAGCGACGCCATAAATGCTTCGCAAGCGCGCGGTCTGGAAAGCGGCGTCGCCCGCCAGTCCGATGTCCTTGGGCTGGAAATCTCCATCGGCATCGACCTTCGCGGCGAATGCTGCCAGGTCCGCCTCGATCGCCTCTGGCAAAGCGATCCGCTCATCATCGGCCAGAAGCTGCAACAGGCGGAATACGTCGGCTCGGTGCTTGCGGACCGTCTTCTGGTCGACCGGTTCGCCGGCCTCGCGCCGCGCGGCGAGATCCAGGTGAGCCTTGGCCTTGAACGGGATCAGCATCCGCTCATCGAGCACCGCGACGCCGTCGACCGTACGGCCGTTCTCGATCAGAGCGTTGTAATAGGCGTCGTCGAGCAGAATGGCTGACAGGCTGGCGATATCCTCATCGATCGGCAGCGGCGTAAGCGCGCTGCCCTCGGACGGCGTGATGGCGTCGGGCGCGCGCGAGAAGAGCTCGAGCATCGCCGGAAATCGAGGATCGGCAGGCTTCTGGAAGCGGTAGAATTCCCGCCCTCCGCCACTTCGTTCGCGCTGCTGATAGCCGCCCGCTTCGACGAACGCCCAGAACCGCGCGCCGAACGCGGCATCGAGTGCCTCGACCAGAATGACCAGGTCGAGGTCCTTCGTTGCACGGAAGTCCAGACCGACTTCCTCCATGACGATCTCGCACGCGGCTCCGCCGATCAGCACATAATGGTGTGACAGGCCGTCGAAATGCTGCCGGAAGACGTCGAGCCCCTTCACAGGCCCACCTGGCCAAGCAGGGCGTCCTTCGCGGCCGCGACGCGATCATCGGCGCCGTCCGGCAGGCTCAGCCATAGCGACAGAACATCGACCATTCCGGCGTCGCCGAGCAGCAGAGGATCATAGCTCCAGGTCTCGAGTTCGATCACCGGCTCATCCCACGCCGGTGGACCATCAAGCTGGTAGCGCGTCGCAAGGGTCTTCCAGGCCGCCGCCGCTACGGCCCGCGTTTCAATCCGTGGCGCCGACAGGTCGGTTCGTTCGGCAAGTGCCGTCTCACCCGACAGCGGCAGGTCGAGGCCGTGCGGAGGCTGTCGCACTCGGCGGCGCTTGCGCACGGGGGAGCGCAAATGGGAACGCGCGCGAGCCCACAGAGCCTCGCGTGGAAGCGTGAAGCGAACATGGCGGAAGCGACCGGCGGCCTCGGTCTGCGCCAGCTCGAAGGCCTCCAGTTCGGTGATCGCCCGGCCCATGCTCATCGCGCTGTAGCGAAACTGCGACGCCAGTTCGGTCGCCGTGGTCTCGGGCGGGACGCGGTTCATTAAGGCCGCCAGCAGGATCAGCTGCGCCGTAGGTGCGAGGCCATCCGCCGGAGCGTTGCGGTCGCTGCGAAAATGCTCCCGCAGATCCACTGCCAGCTCCGGCGCGAACAGCTGATTGCCGGGTACGATGAAGGGGACGTGCTGGGCAATGAGGCGATGGCGGTTGTGGTTGCTAAGCCGCTCGGTCACGAGGATCACCGCGCGTCCGGGCGCTTGGCGACGCACAAGATCGCGATGCTTCGCGATCGTGGCAGGAGTGTCGTCCTGAATGTCGACCGCCAGCATCAGAATGCAGGGCCGGTTGAGGATTGCGCCTTCGATCAGGACATAGCGCTGTGTCAGAAACGCCGGCAGTGTGGTGCTGGGTATGGGCCCGTTGATAACCAGCGGTGCCTGCAGGACCGTCTCTACATAGGCCCCCGTCGCCGCGAGCAGGGTCTTATGCCGGTCTGTCGAGATCGCTAACATCGTGCTGCACAGTAACTCTTATTCTGTTATTGTGCAATCTCGCGTTAGTGTCGATGGTCGCGCAAGTCAGCCGCACCTCGTGCGGGGGAGGACCAGAATGCCTAAGCAGACAATCGCTTTCGAGGTCGATGACAACCTGACGGTCGACCAGACGCTCGCCGCCTTTGCCGAAGCGATGAAGCTGGCGGATGTTCCCTTGGCGGAGATTCTCGCCCCCGTGCTTTCCGACCTGAGCCTGGACGTTGCTATCGATCAGGATCAGCTTCTCGACGCGCTCTACGCGGCGACCGCCCCAGCCGACGCCGGCTCGCCCGAGGCCAACGAGGGCGAGGGACAATGAGCGGCTGGTATCTGAAGGAGCTCTCGATCGAGGGCTTTCGCGGCGTCAACAACGAGGGCGCGCCACTCGTCCTGAAGTTCCGGCCAGATCAGATCAACTCGATCTCTGCGCCCAACGGCGTCGGCAAAACCTCAATCTTCGACGCCGTGGTCTACGCCATCACCGGGCGCATCGCGAAGCTCGACGACCTGCCTGCGAGCGAAAAGGGCGCATCCTATTACCTCAACCGCTTCCATAGCGGCGGTGTCGGGCGGATCGCGCTGACCTTGCTGCCTGCCGCGCTGGGCGACGCCGTCACGGTCACTGTGGAACGCGACGCGGCCGGCGGCCGAACCGTGTCAGCGACCGGCGGCGCCGATGGCGCCGCGATCCTCGAGGATTTGAACCGGGAGTTTGTACTGCTCGACGGCCGGACCTTCCAGGATTTCATCGACCTCACGCCGCAGAAGCGCGGCCGGTCTTTCGCCGGCCTGCTCGGCCTCAAGCGCTATTCGGCGCTCCGCCAGGCGCTCGCCACGATGTCGCACACCAAGGCCTTCAACAATCATTTCGCGGTCAGCGCCAAGGAGACGACCCGCAACAGCGCCACCGTGAGCGGTCAGCGCGCGCAAGCGGCGATCAAGGAAGCCTATCTGGCGCTTGTCGGCGATGCGTTTGATCCGGCCGAGTCGGAGGCCGCCTTCCTGGCGAAGGCCCATTCAGCCCTGCATGGCATCGAGATACTGCGCCCGCTTTGTGAGGGCCGCGCTTTTGAGGCGATTGATCCCGCCGCCTGCGTCGATGCGGCGAAAGCCGCCGAGGGCGGCGAAAAGCGCGAAGAACTGGCGAAGCTGCTGCGCCAGCACACGGCATGGTCGGACGCCGTCAACGCCGCGCCGAGCGTGGCCGACGCCGAGGCGCTGATCTCCCTCGCCGAGGCCCGCGACGCGGCCTTGCTGCAAACCCAGGGCGACGTCTTCCGCCAGCTTTACGGATTAAGCGAGACCATCCTCAGCGACCCGGCTTGGGAGGACCCTGCGTTGTGCCCCACTTGCGATCGGGCCGCTGAGGCCTCGTTGCGGGACCATGTGCGCTCTAAGCTCGCGGCATTCGATACCGTGGAGCAGACGTCGAAGGCGGTGTCGGATATTTGGTCGGCCAAAGGGTGGAACCAGCTCGATGCGCTGGAGAATCTTGCCCGACTGCCCGAAGAGCCCGCGGCGCTTGCGCTCGCCCGGAGCAGCGGCGCCGAGGGGCGCCTGAGCGCAGAGACCGCGTGGACGCTGACGGATTGGGTCGAGCTGCTCGTCGCCCGCGCCCACGTCAAGGTCGAGGCGCTTGGCCAAGCCAAGGAGGCGCTTGAGCGTTCCCTTCCCGAGAAGCTGACCGCCGTGGTCGAGAAGGCCGAAGCCGCGCGACGGCTGCAGACAAACCTTCGCGACCTGCGTACGGCGAACATTGACCTCGAAGCCGTCAGCGCCGAGCTGGCCCGCATCGCCCGCGTGAAAGCCTTCCTCGATACGGCGTGCGGCGCATTCGCTACGGCGGAGTCCAATGCTGGCGCGAGACGCTTGGCGGCGATCGAGCCCGCCACGCGTAGCATCTTTGCCGCCATCATGTTCAGCGACGTCGTTCCGGCGCTGAAGAAGCGGGCGGGCAGCGAGGACCTCTCGATATCACTGGCCAATTTCTGGTCGCTGACCGACGTCTCGGCTCAGGCGGTGCTGTCCGAAAGCTACCGCAACGCCTTCGCGATCAGCGTCTATCTGGCGGCCGCGTCGCTTTACGGGGGCGGCGCCAAATTTCTGATCCTCGACGACGTCACCTCAAGCTTCGACTCCGGGCATCAGTTCCACCTGATGAACGTGATCAAGTCCCAATTTGCGCGGCCAGGCGTCGCCACCGGCCCGCAGGTGATCCTGCTCAGCCACGACACCGCGCTGGAGAAGCTGTTCAACACCCATTCCAACGGCGACGGCTGGTGGCATCAGTGCATCCAGGGTACCCCGCGCACGTCGGTGCTGCCGCAGTCAGGTGCGATCCACAAAATCCGCGGTGCGACGATTGGCTTCCTCGACACAGGCAACACGACCGACGCCGCGCCCCGGGTTCGGCAATATCTGGAGTTCAAGCTCGAGGAGGTCATCGCCAAGGTGAACATCCCCGTGCCGATCGGCCTCGCCTTCAATGATGAAAAGCACATGGCCAAGAACATGATCGACGCGATCAACGGCGCTGTCGCGCTGCACCGCGCCGCCAACCAGCTAATCCTCGAACCCGCCCAAGTCGCCGGCCTCAGCACAGCCGTTGCGACCATCGTGTCGAATTACCTGTCCCACTGGTCGACGGGGCAGACCCAGGCCTTCACGGCTCCAGCGCTGCGCGGTGTGATGCAGGCGATCGATGACTTCGCGGGCTGTTTCCAGTTCGAGCATCCGTCAGGATCGGCCCAACGAAGATATTATCGCTCGCTGGGCCAACGCTTGTGAGGTGTTCAGGGGTGGGGCTGCCAGACTTCCTGATTTTTGCCGAGAGGTTGCTCGACATCTTTTCCAGACCGTCGAGGACCGCTTGTGCGTGGGGCGAGCCGCGGACATTGGCTGCCGGGTACGTGACGCCTCGCGCACAGGTTAGCACGGTGACATGACTAAGTGCGGTCCTTCGCGCGCAGAATTGGCGTCCGTTTCCGGGGAGCGCCGATCTGACAATAGGCGACCGAGTTTGGGTCAGTGCTGGCGCGAAGCTGCAGGCGGCTTTCGACCAGTTCAGGTCATTCGGTGACCGGTCGACGAACGACCGCTCGTGCCGGAACCGGCCATTCGCCTGCCGCGGAGGAGGCGGGCCGCAACGTGCCTCAAGTCAGATCGAAGTAGCTCGCGGGCCGGCCGTTCATCCACGCTTCTTCGAAGCCCTGCCTCGCGCCTTCCACGACGTCCGGTGCTCGGACGATTGTAATGACCTCCCTCGCTGATGAAGCAGCTCCGCGATTGGTGAAGTTCGCGGAGGTGAGGCATGCCGCTTCGTTGTCGACCACGAACATCTTGGCGTGGAGCTGCTCCACAATCCGTAGCGCAAGACGTTCCGGGCGGGCCATGCGCAGGATAGGCGCAGCCAACGACGCTTCCGAGGTCAGCACGCGCACGTCGAGCCTCGACGCGACGAACTCCAGCAGGGCGAGCATCTCGACCGAGAGATGCGGGGCCGAGACGAGGAGGCTATGCTCGGCGCTTTCCAGCACGTCATGGATTGTCGCAAGGGAGCCGTCGCTGACGGTCGTTACCGGCTGCAGGTCCGCGAGGAGAGGCGGCCTCCGCCTCCCGCGAAGACGACGGCTCCAGGCCCCAGCCGTGCTCGCACCGAGCCGCTGGTCGTGCGGGACGAGCAGCTTCCAGCCCTTCTGGGTCTCAACGACCGTCCTCTGATCGACCCACTGCCAGATCGCCTCGTCGGTCTCAGGATGATGCAAGATCACGACGACGGCGCAGTCGTGCTGAAGATAGTAGTCCAAGTGTTCACGACTGTCACGGAAGACGACCCCGTCCCGGCCGCTTTCGGAGAAGTAGCTCGAGCCGCTCTTGATCTGCGTCGAGATCCACCGCGCGGTCACCTCGCCATCCTTGACCTGCTCCACGAGGCCGTCGATCCCGACATCGGGTCCTGAGATGTACCGGAATATCCACCCGAGTTGACGTTCGATCAGGAGCTTGACGAAGGTGACGCCCTGGTCGCCCTGGGCAGCGCTGTGCTCGTATCTCATCGCCGGGGTTCGCGCGGGCCGACTGCTGAGCGTGACGAAACCTCACCCAAGCGTCAGTTCCAGACGTGTCTGGTTGAACGGGAGGTTGATCATGTCCATCGCTTGTCTTCTGCTCGCCTGTGCGTTGGCCGCCGCGCCCGCGACCGCGCATCAGTTTGTGCTCGCAACTCCCCAGTACGGGCAAGAGGGAAACTCGGCGCCGAGCAGGTCTTCAACAGCCTGAGATGCCCGGCGCCAATGGATGTGTACCCGAAACTGGGGGGGCTCACGGGGCCTGATTGACCAGAACCGGGCCTTGCTCGAGTAGAGCCGGGAAGCGCAGGGTTCGACGAACTCATGCCGTTCGTCGGTAGCGGTGTGAACGTCGGGTCCCGCAGAAACCGGTCGTTTGTCTGAGACTGATCGATCAGGCAGCTGTGCGCCAAATCGCATTATTCTGATAGCTGCGCGCGAGTCTGAGAGCGGCCATTCATTTTAAAACATTCAGCCGGATCCGACTTACTCTATCTGTAGGCTAGAAAGTGACCAGGTTCCCTGATAATCCAGCTGGACGAGGTCTCCCCTCGCATACGCGCTGTAGTAACTGCGGCGTAAGAGCAAATGTCTAGATATGTCGTGCGCGCCATGACGATTGATTGATTGACCGTGGCGTGATTGGAAGGGAGACCTCGTGCCCAACGGCTGGCAACGTTTCGGCATTCCCGCTCCTGTCCACGTACCGATACCACCAGAACTCGTGAGCAAGGCAGCGCTTCTCGTTCATCTCAGCGTTTCCCCTGCAGAGTTGAAAAAGATCTGGTATCATCGCGAAAAGATGTACGAAAATTTCGATGTCGCCAAGAAAAGCGGCAAGCCGAGGCCTATCAATGCGCCTGATCGGCGGCTTAAATTCCTCCAGCGCCAAATCGCTGAGCTCCTCGACACGCTGTATCCGGTCCGCAAACCAGTCCATGGCTATGTGTCTGGTAAATCAGTGAAGTCCAACGCGACTTCTCATCTCAAGCAGCGCTTTATCCTCAATCTCGACATCAAGGATTTCTTTGGCTCAATCACCGAACGCAGAGTTTCCGGAATTCTTAACGCCATCGGCGTCCCGAGCGACGTGGCGGAGACGGTCGCTCGTATTTGTTGTTACGGGGGGCATTTACCCCAAGGTGGCCCTGCCAGCCCGGTCCTCTCCAACATGGTATGTTTCCGGCTCGACCGCGCACTACTCAAACTCGCGAAGGACGCGAAGTGCATCTACACACGCTACGCGGACGATATCAGCCTTTCGAGCCTGCGTCCGCTCGCCCCGCTGTTTGATGGGGCATTGCCGCCCACAGGTCAGGTAGCCCCCGAACTGTTGTCAGACGCGTTGCAGGCGGTGTTTGCTAATAATGGTTTCACACTGAATCCGGACAAGATTCATTACGCGGACAAGCATTCGCGGCGAGTGGTGACCGGTCTGAAGGTCAACGAGGGATTAAACGTTGACCGGCGTTTCGTACGCAACGTACGCGCAGCACTCTACGCCGTGGAAAAGGACGTGGCCGCGGCGCAAACTCGCTATGCTGCTGACTTTGGCGGAAAAGCCGACGTAGGCACTCATCTCAAAGGCAAAATAGCTTGGCTCGGCAATGTGAAGGGTCTTGCTGATCCCGTCTATCGTGCGCTGGCGCTGCGTTTCAATACGGCTTTTCCAAAACAGTCGATCAAGGTCCAGCCGACCCGCCATGAGCGGTTAAATAGGTCTGTGTGGGTTGACCTGCTCCCCATAAATCATGCCATTGGTAAGTTAGCTCGTCAGATGGAGACGAGTGATGCGGCGAGGCCGATTTACCGAGGATCAGATCATTGGCGTGCTGCGCGAGCAT
>NZ_SLXW01000016.1 GCF_004341085.1 Sphingomonas sp. PP-CE-1G-424 | reverse complement strand
CGTGCCGGTCCAGCCGTCTCAGCCGCTCGATGGCCAAGTGCGGCAGGAACAGCGAGACAACCCGTCTCATCGCAGCCCTCCAAAATCATCGAAAACGCTTCGCCGCCACGCTGCCGTGCGACCTCGACCTGCCACCGCGATCGGCCGACGCCGGCAACACCGAGGCGTTCGGAGGACGCACTGGCGATCCGCCAGCGCGTCCAGGCCGCGGACGGCTCGGCAAGCGGATCCTGGTCGCGGTTACGTCTGCGCCGCAAAATGAGAACGGGAATGTCGGCGTCGGCCGCGACCAGTTGCAGGCGCCGGGTCGCGACCATCGACATTCGGCTTACCTCGGCGATCACCGCCGACGGCGTTCCGTCGCGCACCGCGTCCTCGACGACGGCCAGTAAGGCTGCATCGTCACGGGGTTGTGCATGGATCAAGTCGGCAGACGACAGCCCTGCCTGCTCCAGGCCCGGTGCGTAGAGATCGTTGCGACAGCTCACCCACAACACCGGTCCGGCGGTATGGGCCGCCTCTCGCGCAGCGATGCCCGCCAGGAACAGCGTCGCTGCCGCATCGTCGACCATCGAACAGGTTTGTGCGGCGACCTCGTGCAATGCGCCTGCCCGAAGACCCCTGCTCGCGAGACGATCATCGAGCGCAGGGACACCGAACGGCATGATACGGTGGTCCACGGCCAGCGTCGCGATTGTCCGCAGGTGGGCGATGGTGGTCGGCAGGGACTCGAGGGCGGTGATCATGATGTCTAGACTCTACCTGTTCTCTTTATGTTCCAATCCCAGAGCCGTTTGGTCAAGCGTTGGACTCGAGACTCCTGTGGATAAGGTGTTGCTAGGAATGCGATGTCAGGGCGTACCGACGCGCCGACGACCAATGTCAAATACTGCTGACGATCCGTCAATCAGGGGGGATTCAGGCGGGGGTCCTTCGGCGTGTCCCTGATCAAGGTCGGCGTGAACCCGTAGCCCTAGCCCTCGCCTGCCTCACGGTCGGAATCACGATCCCGCCCCGGCGAAGCCGCTTCATCCTCGCATCAAGCAGGACCCGTGGAGCCGCTGTGACGCGCCGGGCAGTCCTGTTCGTCACGCTGTTTGACCTGACCGGCTCGGCTGTCATTCGCATCCCAGCTGACCATTCGGAATCCGTCCTGCAAGAAGCCGGACCGGCATGACGTTCAGTCGTCGCGCTGCTGCCGGCCTCCGGGGATTGGCGGCCCGAACGTATCGCGGAGTTGCCGATCGAACTTTACCATGTCGAGCACGTACGAGGAGAAGGCCAGCTGGCGATAGCCCATGGCGTACACCCACTCGTGCGGGTCCAGAGCGGCAAGCTGACCGGCCGCGATGGAGTCGCCACCGAGATACGCCACCAGGTCTTCGACTTGAAACTCGTCTCCGAGCCAGAACGACAGGCTGTGCTCGTCCGCTACGATGCGCCCAGTTTTTAGTACGTTGATCAGCTCATGGGCCTGCCTGATCGGGTGACCATTCAGGCTCGCACCGTGAAAGGCACGGTTCGCGATGACGATGCCTGTGTGCACGTCGCATGGTCCATCGAATGGCCACCCGAGCTTCTGGAACAATTGCTCCTGTCCGACGGGATCGGCGAGAACCCTCCGTCGCTCGTCAAGCTGCACCCTTGCCTTGCGTATGTGGTCCCAACTGTTCCGCATCTCGTGCACGGACACCGGGTGGTAGGCGTTCTTGCATTCCAAGATGAACAGTGATCCTTCCCGCCTCGCGACCACGTCCAACTCCAGTTCTCGACCAGCGGACATCGGGTCGAAGTCGGTCGCCACCTCGAAGCCTGCTAAGCGCAAGGCGTCTGCGACTGCATGGACCATCCTATCCCTCGGTCCGATCGCCGACTGGCGGAGCCGGTTCGCCACGATGGTGTTTCGGACAAGGTTCGACGCGGCCACGACGTGCGGCGCGATGACGTAATGTCGCCCGATATCGACGAACGGATGATACTGGAGGTCGAGGTGGGCCTTGCCCGGATCCATCTTCAGCATCGCGATGATCTCGCGGCACTTCTCCTCGTCACCGAAGATGAGGTTCAGCTGCGCAAGCAGTGCGTCATGGGGCAGGATGAGCAAGGTGGAGGAGAGCGTGAGCCGCCCTCGTTCCAAGGATTCTACGACAGCCGCCAGACGCTTCTGGTAAACGCAGCTGATGAAGTTGAAGTAACGCTGGACCTTGAAGATATCCATCGAGGTGACGCGATCGGTCAGTGGGAAAAGAAGGTCTCCGATAGTCCCGAAGTTATCGACATCGAGCATGAGAAGCATTTCCGTCTCGTCTCGGAGGAAGTCGTCGTCCCCGAAAAAGTCGTCGAATATCTGCGGAATGGCAGGAATTGCGAGACGCAGGCGGCGGACAGGCTCGTCGACGATTTCGATCACCGTGTCCAACTTGCCACGATCGAAGCTCCGATCGACGAGATCGCGCATCGATACCGCAGGCTCGTCCTGAAGGCTGAGGTACCTGATCATTGCCTGTCCCTGCCCCTGGATATAGCCAAGCCGCAGCGCACGTTCGACATCAGGATCGATCGAGGAGATCGTGACCTTCTCACCATCCAGGTCCGCCCGGTAGGGCAGGCCGTCGATGAAGAACTCCGCCTCCTTGAACTTCGTGATGCGGATCGCCGTGAGAAGCAGGCGGTTATAGACGGTGCCGTTGGTCCCTACGGCTTCGGGGTCCACCTCGTTGAAGCTATCGTCGCTCACCGAGAACAGGGACGCGTAAGTCCGAAGGATGAGCGAGGCCGCCTCGGCGTATTCCTCGGACGAATAGTGTCGGCCGTCCAGAGAGCTGACGCCCGGATCCTTGAGCCAGCCGTGATATAGCATGCTGTTGACCACTACGAAGACTGTCTTCAAGACCACCGTGCGGTGGGTGGTGATGATCCGTTCCATCTCCCGCTGGAGAATGCCGACGTTGCCGGCGATCCGTGACAACGCCTCGACCGACTCCAGATACGCGATCCGATCGGACGAGGCACCCAGCAGATCACGCACCCGCAAGGCCACCTTGGCTATCCTGCCGATCATCGCGCCCCTGTAACCATACCGCGACGCGCGAAGCGTCCCCTCCCGCCGCAGGCAAGCAATCGCGTGGTCGGCGTCAAAGAACATCATGGCGAGTGCTGTGGCGATGGCCTCCCGGGTTCGACCGTCGCGGAGATGATCATGCAAGACCGCGACATGCGCCTTCACCTCCGTGGCTAGCGCCTTCGTTGCATGCGGGCGCAATTCGGATCGAAGTGCGCTGAGCATCGCCTCCTGACTCCCCGTTGCCAGGAGGCGCCCTACAAGCTCGGCCACCAGAACGCTGGTCGCGGGCTTCGGATCGGTCGACGTCTTGGACAAGCGGTGTCACCCTTCCGGTACGATATGGTGTCCGCCCTGGGGATGAAAACGTACGATCCAGGACTCCACGGTCCCTACCGCGGGTCCTGAACAATAGCATTGCCGTAGCAAGGCGGAAGCGCGCGGGTTGCCTTAGCCTTCCACCGTTCAGTTCCGATCGACGTCTAAGCGACGATCGTTGGACCATCGATCAAAGTGTAAGGGCTTCGATCGAAACATCAAAGCGCGGCTCGGGGGGACACTCTTCGACCCTTCGTACCGCGACAATTGCGGTCGCAGCGACGGGTAGCATGACCTTGAAGGCCGATCGAAAAAGCGTGGCGGACTTGCCTCTTATCAGAAGACGGTTCGCATGATGCGCCGCGACGACCTCCGGGTCCCAGACTGCGAGATCACAGAGCGTAATGCGCAACATGGGGTCATCAGTCGCCCAGGCGCGCTCGGCATAATCGAGTATGGCTCTGCCGTAGCACGCCTCTAGCACCGACCTCGCAACCTCGATCCGCGCGATTCGGGAAAACATGACGTATAGCAGGTCATTTCCGTCCACACACACCTCCTGCGACGGCGCATCGAACTCGATCATGAGCGGTACGCCTCCGCCGGCGATCCGATTGGGCCGACAGGCATAATGCATCGCGCCGTAGGCGTCGGCCGCATACACGGCCGGTCGCGCTTCGCCCGGACGCAGATCAATCGAGTCAACGTCGCCTTCGAGAAGCATCCGCGGACCGGCCAACGGCCAGACTTCGACCGGGCGCCGCTGCCCACCGGTCGAAAGTCCCTCGTCCTTGATCGCCGCGATGACCCGCCCAACGTCATCCTCTGCAACGGCGATGCCACGATGCATGCGAAGCACGGCGTCAGCCGATCGACACGACAAGAGGAGGCTCCTGCTCGTCGTGCGGCTGTATGAAGTCCATGGCGCTGGCCTGTTCCGCATCGCCGGGCGGCGGCTTGTCGGACTTGACGGCGAACGTAACGGTCCGGCCTGTCGCGAGGACCTCCCTGATGAGCCGCTCCAACACATCCGACTGCTCGACCGTGGTCCCGACCCAGGCGTCGGCAACGACGCGGACGAAAGCGCTATTGTCGAGATGTCGTCCGACGTTGCCGTAGGTGACGATGCGACCGCCGCGTGAACCGACCATCGTCTCGTCGGCCTCGATGAGCTTCCAGTGGTCGAGTGTCAGGTACATGCCCTTCACAAGCGCCTGGCTGTCCGGCGTGAACTGCATGCGCGGACAAAGTTTCAAGAAAAACGGGTTCTCCAGCATCCGGTAGCCTTGCCGGGTCGCATTCTGCGGGCACCCGCGCAGTAGCTCGAGGTGCCGCTCCATCCGCTCGAGCTCGAGCGCCAGCTGAGCGCTCGGGAGTCGGAACACCGCCCCGTCATCGTCATCGCCCTCCATAGCCTTGTACTGGACGATCACGAACGAGCGGTAGGTCTCGTTGAAGTAGACGAGATCGGCACCGAGCTGCTCCTCGAGCGGCAGATGGTTGGCCATGACCACGGTTAGCCTCGTGCGCTCGCTCTCGAACTGAGCCGCGCCGTGCGCCACCTCGCGTACGAACTCGAACCCGGGCACCCGCATGAGGTCGGCGACGACCATCAGGTCCTCGCGCTCGCGCATCTGTGGAAGCCCATCAAGAAACGATGTCGCGCGCTCACCATCGACCGGTGGATCCCACTCCTGGACGGGCGCGCGGTCGATGTCCGCGATGGCCAGGGCGGTGGTCAACGTGTCCTTCTGCATGGCGAGCGAGCGCCGCTGCTCCGGTGTGAGCCGTGCCAGCCGTTCCCGTCGACTAGAACCGAAGCGAACCAACGCAGGACGGACGTCGGCCGCGAGGTCCATCAGCGCTTCGACCGCAGCGGTGAAGGTCGCCGGCGGCATCAAGCCGCCGACGCGCAGTCTCTGAACGAGGTGCCGACGAAACCGCGGGCCGACCGCCGCCGTCAGCGCGCGCTTCGATACCGGCGACGTGAGCTCGATCATCGGGCCGATGTTTAGCCGCCTGAGGCCTACTCCAGCGCGGAAGCCTCGTCTCGCCGGCGCGACGTGCGTAATCGACCGGCCGCCGACACTTATCAGGCAAGTAAGCGGGACGTTCCGGCTATGCGCGAAGTCCGGCACGACCTCGGGGAACACACCCCTCCCATCGGCCTCCGCCTGCAACTGCTCCGCCCGCCCGACACTGAGATTGAGCACAAAACCCGCCGCGTCCGACATCGCTAACTCTTCTTTTTTCTAGCTCGCTCGGACGATTGCTCCGGCAGGAGCCGCTCGACGACATCTCCGTCAGCACCCGGCCGGATCAGCCGGAACTGCCGGCCCACTGCCATCAACATCGTCATCGTCCCCATCAGCCTTTGGGCCTGCGTCCCCATCATCCGCCCCTTACCCTTTTTGATCAAAAGGATCGACGCTCGGTTGCCCGACGGCGGCCATCCCGCTTTCCACCATCATGGCCATGATCGAAATATACCGCGGCGGTGGCATTCACAGCCTTCTCGATGTCTCCGATATCACCCCGTTCCGCATCCTCGACCACACCTCTTGCGGATCCTTAGCACGCGCCGACTTGGGTCTCAGACTGCATCGAGACTGAAGTCGGCTAGAGCGGACCAATCGCGGTCGCCCATCCCGGCTTCGACCGCACCCGAGATACGAGCCTCGGCGGCGGTCAGCATCGGCAGGCTCTTGCCCGTCGCCGCGGCTGCCGCAGTCGCAAGCCGCAGGTCCTTGAGCCCCAGCGCCATCCGGAAGCCGGCCTCGTAATCCCCCGCAACGATCTTCGCCCCGTAGTTCTCGTAGGCGCGACCGCCGAACAGCGTCTGCGTCATCAGGGCAAGGAAGGGTTCGGCCGCCAACCCGTTGGCACCGGTCAGGGCGACAGCCTCCGCCATCGCTTCGATCGCCATCGCGATCATCATGTTGCCCGCGATCTTGGCAGCGTTGGCCTGCCGCGGGTCCTCGCCCATGACGAAAGTCTTGCGGCCGATAAGGTCGAACAGCGGCTGGACGCGTGTGATAGCGGCCTCGGCTCCAGCGGCGATGATGTTGAGCTGCGCGGCCTCGGCGACGTCCGGACGGCCGAACACGGGCGCCGCGACATAGCCGATGCCGGCCTCGGCATGCAGCGTCCGCAGTTCCTCGACCAGATCGAGCGAGATCGTCGCGGCGACGACATGTACCAGCCCGGGCCTAGCCCGTTGCAGCACGCCGTGATTCAACAACACCTCGCGGATCGCGTTGTCGTCCGAAAGCATCGTGAAGACCACATCGGCCTGGAAGACGTCGTCCGGCGTCGCGACGATGGTCACGCCGTCGACCGATCCGTCCGCGACCGGCGACCGGTTCCACGCGTGGACGGTATGCCCACCCTTGGCTACATTGCGCGCCATCGCGCTGCCCATCTTCCCCAGCCCGATGAATCCAATGTCCATGGTCAATCTCCTAGTCCGAAGGCAACGCGCGGCGGCACGCTTACGCCGCAACGCCGCCGCCGATCGAGGCGGATCGCCTTCTTGGTCCCGCGGCCGTGAGGCGGACAGGATGTGCGATCAGGCTCACCCCTCTACGGCAGAGGTCCGGCCTGATCGCGATCGCCTGGCGCATCCCCATCGAAGGTTGCCTCGGCGCAATCACCAGTCCTCAGATTTCACCGGATGCCGAGAAAGCGTCCATCGCACGGGTCGAGTAGACGAGGCCAGCGCCGGCATTCAGCGCGATGGCGACGCCGAGCGCCTCGGTCAGTTCGTCTTCGCTCGCGCCGGCCTGACGGGCCGCCTTCGCTGCCTTGTCGATCTTCTTCTGTGTAAAAGTTCGAGAAGTGCTGACCGACGATCTCGTCGGCAGTGTAGCCCTTGATCGCCTGCGCGCCCGGGTTCCAGTTCGTCACATGCCCTTCCGGATCCAGCATGTAGATGGCGTAGTCCTTGACGCCCTGAACCAGCAGGCGGAAGCGCTGTTCGCTCTCGAGAAGCGCTCGTTCGGCCTGCCGTCTGTCGGTGATGTCGCGAGTGACTTTCGCGAAGCCGATTAGCCTGCCGTCTCCGTCAATGACGGGATCGATGACGACGCTCGTCCAGAAGCGAGTTCCGTCCTTGCGCACGCGCCAGCCCTCGGCCTCGAATGTGCCTTTGGCGGCCGCTGTATCAAGCGCTCGCTGCGGAAGACCGCTTGCCCGGTCTTCCTCCGTGTAGAAGCGCGAGAAGTGCTGCCCGATGATCTCGCCAGCTGCGTAGCCTTTGAACCGCTCCGCGCCGGCGTTCCAAGTAGCGACGTGCCCTTCGCGATCCAGTAGATAGATCGCGTAATCCTTGATGGCGTTGACCAACAGCTCGAAACGCTCGAGCCCGCCAAGTTCGTTCACGGTCGTTCTCTCACTTACACGCTTGTCCATCGTCATCCGTCCGGTGACGAGCAGCACAAGCTAGCTGCCCTATTTATTACGCTGAGGAGATGCCTCTCGGCGAATGTGTCACCGCATGGACTGCAACCAGGCAACTGAGTCAACATCATCGGGATAGCCTTCTTGCAGAGGCACCTAACGACCGAGCGCGAGCAGTGGCGCCGCACACATCCATATAGCCATAGCCACCATCATGACGTTCTCCGTCAACGACAGAAATCCGAGCGGCACGTTGGTGTCGCCGCCAACGCAGGCACACTTCAACTCCCGCCGGTCGAGGTAGACCGCCTTTACGACAGAGACGACACCGATCGTCCCGATGAACAGGGCGATCGGCGCCGAGAGCCAGGTCAGCACCCCTGCAGCCATCAGCACCCCCGCCGCGCCCTCCGCGTATGGGTAGACGTAGGAGTAGGGCACCCAGCGTTTCGCGAGCAGATCGTAGTTCAAGAACATGCTTGAAAAGCTCTCGACGTTCTGGAGCTTGAGCATGGCGAGAATACACATCGAGAACGCGATCGCCCATTCGACGGCACGTGATGTGAACGGCGTGTCGAAGGCGGCATAGCTGGCTGCCAGCGCCATGACCGCCGCCATGGCGAACACTGCGACGACTGCCCGGTAGGTCACTGCCTTGGGATCGCGGACAGTCTTGCCGAAGAACCGGCGCAGGTCGTCGAAGCCGCCGACACGTTCACCGCCGACGAAGGTCTGTGGCGTCGTCTTCACCCCATGCTCAGCCTTGAAGGCATCAGTCTCATTGCGGGTTCGAAGCCAATGGTCTTCGACCTCGTAACCCTGGCGACGCAACAGGTCTTTGGCCTTCAGGCCGAAGGGACACGTGTGCCCCGGCATCACCATCCGATAGATCGTCGCTTTTCTTGGGGCTGCGGTTGCCATCTGCCTTCTCCATCTCGTTCGCAGAGACCATATAGGATCCGTACCATGGTACGGAGGCAAGCATGTCAGGCATGACGATCGCAGGGCTCGCGCGCGAAGGCGGCGTCGGCGTGGAGACGGTGCGCTACTATCAGCGTCGCGGGTTTCTGAAGACGCCGGACCGGCCCGAGGGCTCTGGTTCAGGCGGCGGTATCCGGCGCTACGGAACCGAAGATGTCCAGCGGCTCCGGTTCATTCGATCGGCGCAGGGTTCCGGTTTCACCTTGGAACAGATCGGAGAGCTGCTTGCGCTGGATGCGACGGATGATCGCGCTCGAGCACACGAACTCGCCAACGAGCGGATCGCGGCTCTTGATGCCAAGATCGAGGAGCTTCAGCGCGTACGCACGTCCCTACACCGTCTCGCAAGGCAATGCGGCAGCGGCTCGGAGGGCCCGTGCCCTATCCTGAAGGCGTTCGAGGACGTCAGTTAGACGCCGTCCGCCCGCCATTGATCGGCGAAGCTACAGCGGCCCTCATCCACTGCTAAATGCGACCGAACCCATATCTCCTTTTGAGCGCGTAATTGCCCAAACGATTCCTCCCTACTCCCAGCTTTCTCCCGCCGTCTTACCGGTGAGAGCGTCGTTTTTCAGGGGCACCGCCACCGCGGGAGCGGCTGACGGAGCGTCGCTCGTAACGGCCGCAGGATAACGGGTTGCGTGATGGTCATGCGCCTGGCCGACGCTCTGCATCAGCTGGTGCCACTGGCAACTCGAAGTCGAAACCGAATTGGTCATCTTCGTCGTCGATGTCATTCCTACAATGCAACAGCCCAAGGTCCTCCTCGTTCCGTTCTGGATCGTCCGGATCGAAGTCCACCGGAGGAGGTGCGGTGCCCGCTACGTCGAACGCCAGCAACTGTATTAGAAGCAGCACCAAGCGGATGTTGACGTGGAATTGGAGCAGGTGAGGATCCTCGTCCACGATCCAGCGGCTTTCGTCGCCCCAGTCCTTCGGCTCCGGCTTTCGCAGGTCGCCGTGCGTGAGACGGTTCCGAAACTGCCGCAGGTGTTCGGCGGCGACGCCCGGTAGCGAGCCGAGCGCGAGCATGCGCCGCATCTCGCGGCGACCGAAGTCCGTGCCGTCACCTGCAAGCGCCGCCGCGTCGAGCAGCGTGCGCCGCAGATAAGGCAGATGGCGGGTGTTCGCCGACGCCAGGTCCCGCCCCTTGGCGCCCCTGCCCGCGCGAGCCGGTTCGACCGCTTCGATCGCACGCTCATACGCCGTCCATGCAAACGAGAAGATGATCGTCGCGGCGAGATGCTTCTCCGTGAACTCGTCGTCAGCCGCTTCGTATTCCGCAGCGGGGCGGCAGTACGCACTGGTCCCGTCCATATCGGTGTCGGCAAAGACGTCCGTGACGGAGTAGGCGAGCTTGAGATTGTAGGCGACGTCGTTCCAGGCAGCGGCTTGTCGAAAGGACAGCTCGGCCATGGCGCGGCTGAGCCGCCGCACGTGTTCCCGCAGACCTACGAGTTCATCCACCTCGTCCACGTCGTTCCAGACGGGATCGACCGCCGAATAGCGCATGCGGACCTCACCCTGGTCGAAAGCCGTCCAGTCGAGCCGTGCAGCACCCGGCAGTGCGATGAAGTCCGGGATGGTCGAATGCGAAACGCGCGCGACGGGCTCGAGGCTGAGCCTGTCGGCCAAAGTTCGAAGGAAAGCGGCCACCCGCGCCTTCAGCAAGGCGGCCATTCCGACCTGTTACGCGAGATGCCCCGTGGTTCGCCTGGCTGTGGCAGGGTAATCTTCGACCGGGAACGATGGCCCCCGGCCGCCACGCAGCGCCGCAGCGTACCTGCGCTCACGAACGTCGCCTGATCTCGAGAGAGTCCGCCACTCCGTCTCGCCGATCGTATATGAATTCCCGCAGGCCGGATGCGTCGGGGTATTCGATGCCCCAGCGACGACTGAGCAGCGCGCCGGTCCAGTCGACGAGGCGCATGCCGTCCCGAAGCCAGGAATGCGTTCCGCACACCATGCCCAACGTGCGAAAGATCAAGTCGTCATCGACATCCTTACAGGTAGCGAGCTCGCCTTCAGCCGCCGCCACCGTCCCCGCGATGGCAAGCAGGCGGTCGGCGACCATCACAAGGAATTTCGAACCGGCATTCAGGATTCCCGCCTCGATCTGCTGCTTCAGCGGATCGATCGAGTGCAGTCGCAGGTCGGCGGCGAAGCCTTCGAGCAGCATTCCGTGCCCGGCCAGGCCTGCCAGATAAATGATGCCGCTGAGACTCCGGAGGGTTTGAAAGCATCGCTCGTCAACGATTTTGCGTCCTGGGGTGAAGGCCTCCGACACGGCGACCGCAACGTTGGCTAAACCAGCGGAGACCAACTCGGCGTCGATCGACGCGAGGAGGTCAGGAGGATCGATGTCGACGAGGGTATGCCCGAGCTCGGACAGCGCGTGCCCCAGATACTCCTCCATCTGAATGAAGAGAAATGTCCGGGCCGCGCTCAGGTAAAGCCGAGCCGCCTCCTCGTGATTGCCAAGATGGCTCTCGCAATTCGCAAGCTGATGCTTGGTCTGGCCTTCGTTGACTGCGATCGACGTGCCGCGCTGATGCTGCAGCGCGTGGCGATATTGGATGGCGGCCTCGTCGAAACGACCTAGGGCGAGCAGTGCGAAGCCCGTCTGGGAGAGGGCGGATGCCACCGCATTGTGCCTTTCCTCAAGGCGCTGAGTCGATCCTGGCGAAGAGATCTCCAGAGCCTCGGTCTGCTTCTGAAGGCAGTGCCTGTAGTGCTGAAAGGCTATGCGAGCGCTCGCTTCGGCTTCCAATGCGGCACCCTCGCTCAGAGATACCATTGAACGGCAGAGCGCAACGTCTCCGAGAAGCCTCTCGTCAGTCGTGGCGCGTTCCACCTGATCGGCGATGGCCAGGCCTTCGCCGGCGATCAAGCGGTCGTTCGTCCGCTGCGCGAGCACGATCGTCTGCATCGCCAGGTCGCTTGCCGACTCTATGAGTCCGGCTCCGATCGCAAGTCTGGCAGCCTCGCGCATGACGTACGCACCCTGCTCGTGCAGACGTCGCACGAAGAAGTAACGCATCAGCGCCCGGACGATCCCCGTCGCGGAACGGACCAGTTCCTTGTCGTCAGGTCGGCCACTCGCGAGGTGGAGGACGTGGAGCAGGTTGACGACTTCGTCCGCGTACCGGTCCAGAACATATGGCGTGGCCTCCGGCGTGTCGTACTGGAGCTCCATCACAGCGACCCAGGACTCGAAGTTCTGCACAACGCGACCGACGATGACGAGGTAGTCGGATAGGGATTCCGACTGCGCCCGCGCGATCGCGAAATGCCTCACAGGGGCAAGCACGTCGAGCCGAGCCACCCCATCGCCGATCGACCGCTCGCGCGTCAGATGCCAGCGTCGCAACGTTGCGACCGCGTCCGCATCGCCGGCATCGTTCAACCAGCCTTCGTCCAGGTAGAACGTGTAGACGCCTCCTGGGGCATTGCTCAACGCCCAGAGAAGCGTGCGGACATCGTCGTCGAGCGCCGCGTAGGCGACGTCCAGACACTCCTCGAGTGACGTGCGGCGGTTCTGGTGTCGACGCCCCGGAATGCGCACGCCAGCGGCACCATGGCGTCGTATGGCAGCCAACGCTCCCGCGGAGCCGCCATAGGCGTCCATCAACGCGCCCGCGATGCGCAGAGTGAGAGCATGTCCGTCACAGAAACCAACCAGCGCCTCAAGGTCCTCCGCTCGGTCGTCCGCAGCGCGGGCGGTCGCTTGGCCGAGCAGGTCGCGACTGTCGGACGAGTTCAAACCCCCTAGGGCGATACTGACTTCCGCTGGAACGACGTAGAGGGAAAGCTGGCTCGTCGTGACAAGCTGTGTGTGCCGAGTGGCCGCGAACAGATCGCGTACCGCATCCTCGAGACCGTCGATGTCGTCCAGGCTCGAGCGTTCCACGCCGTCGAGCACGACGCGGGCATGGAGGAGGTCGAGGTGCGCTGGCAGCCCCGCCTTTGAGCAGGCGACACCCTCGGGACCGACAGCGGTGCGTAGAGCACCCATTATCTCGCCGACCGAAGAGAAGCGCTCGACATCCAGCCACAGCACCGGACGACCATCGTTCATCCGCGCCAGACCCTGGGCGACGAGTTCGGACTTTCCGATCCCTCCCGCTCCGCAAACCAGTATCGATTTCCCCGCCGACAAAGCGGTTTCAAGCCTTTCCAACTCGTCGATGCGTCCGAAGAACGGAGCTCCCGCTTGCGGGGGGCGGAGCTGATCCAGGGGCGCACGGACCCGGAGCATGATGCTTTGCCGCGTCCGCGCGACCAACCTGTCCTTCAAAGCACGGAGCTGCTCCGGCGAAAGACTGCGATGCAGATCGTGTTCCGTGTGGCAGTTCGAGCAGACTCGGACCAGATTATCATGGTGGTGCGACCGGCTGATGGCCCAGGCGATGATGTGGGCGTTTTCCACAGCGGTGCCGGTATGGCACCGAGCGCATTCGTTACGGGCCTCGACCATGAGATGCTCGATCACGGCTGTCGGTATTGCGGGTTTGCGATGGACCGTGGCGGACCATGGTCCGCTAAGCACCAAGCTGAAGCGGTCGAGCTCGTTCCTGCTGAAGCAGGTCCGCCCGTCACGATCCACAGTCTGCAAGCTGCCAAAACCGTAGTCCTGCGCAAACCTAGCCCGCGTGTAGTTGAAGAGCAGTTCCGGCGTGACGCCCCAGTGGAGAGCGGCCTCGTGCTCGTTCAGTATCACGTCGTGCTTCTGATCTGCTTCCATGCGGACCATCTAATCGGACCCGGAAGATTTGTCGCTCGACGAACCATCTTCTCGAACAAAAGCAACGGGGCGCCGGATCGGTCTCTAGAAATGTCCCGGACTGGTTATCGTATGGGCGTCAGCAGAGGTCTATCGGCAAAGAACGCTGCCAGGTTGCCGCGTAGCTGGTCGGAGATCCGGCCAAGACTCTCCTGCGTCCTCCCGGCGGTGTGAGGCGTCAGGATGAGGTTTGGCACGTCCTGCCACTTCGACGCCGGCGTCGGTTCCTCCTGGAACACGTCGAGTGCCGCGCCGCCCAGCCGCCCCGATCGAAGGCCAGCCACGAGTGCGTCCTCGTCGACAAGCCGACCGCGCGCTACGTTGACGAGCAGGCCGGCGGCTCCGATCGCTTCGATGACCTCACGGCAGACGACGCCGTGGTTCGTGGCGTCGGACCGGGCCGTCACCACCAGGACGTCGCTCTCGTCCGCCAGGGTCAGAAGGCTGGCCGCCCGCCGCCACGGGGTGTCCTTCTCCCTCGGCCCCCACCATGCGACGTCCATGCGGAACGCGGTCGCCCGCTCGGCGACGGCGAGGCCGATGTCGCCGAGGCCCATTATGCCAAGCCGCAAGCCCGCGAGCGACCGATTGATGCGGGTCCCCGGCGCAGGCCATTCGCCCGAGCGCACGAAATCGCCGCCCTTCAACAGGTCTCGGTAATGGCCGATTATGCAGCCGAGCGCGTGGTCAGCGACGTCACCGTCGTTGACGTGACGTGCATGCGACAGCTGCAGACCCAGGCTTCGCGCCCAGGCGACGTCGATTCCATCGTACCCCGTCGAGGCGCACGCGACGAGACCGAGAGCGGGCATTCCCTGCACGAGAGCTTTATCCAGCGGCACCTCTCCCGCGACGACGAGTGCCTGCGTTTCCCTCAACCTCGGATCGTCCGAGGCCTCCCAGCCGGTGATCACGTCGTAACGATCCCGCAGGTCCGCGCCCAGAAACGACAGATGACGGTGTGCGAGACAGACTACCGGTTTCGTGTTCACGACCATTCCTCAAATGCATCGATCCGGGCCACGCCGCGGCCGCTTCGATCGGCGCCGTCGTCGCATCCCACGACGCGGCATCTGGATAACCTAGCGGCGTCTCGCGCGGCCGACACCCCTACGTGAGTACGGGCACGCGAGACGCCGGAGGCCGTGCGGCAACCGTCGCACGACCGATCCGCTCTCCACCTTCACGGCGGACGGATCGGTCGTCCAATCGCATCTCACCCCATGACCGCCTTGGGCTCCAGGTAGGCGTCGAGGCCGAACGTCCCGTACTCCCGACCGATGCCGGAATGCTTGAAGCCCCCGAACGGCGCGCTCATCTCCATGGGGGCACCATTGATGATGACCCGACCCGCGACGATCCGTTCAGCGACCCTGCGCGCCCGGTCCTCGTCGGCCCCCGCGACATAGGCATGGAGGCCATACTCCGTATCGTTCGCGATCTCGACGGCCTGCGCGTCGGTTTCGTACGGGATGATCGCGAGAACCGGACCGAAGATCTCCTCGCGCGCGATCACCATGTCGTTCCGAACGTCCGTGAAGATGGTCGGCTTCACGAACCAGCCATCGCTCGTGCCATCCGGGCGTCCCTCCCCGCCAGCGAGGAGCCGCGCACCCTCCGCCTGCCCCTGCCTGATGTAGGACTGCACGCGATCCCACTGCCGCCGGCTCACCATCGGGCCGATCGCGATGGCCGGATCGCGCGGATCACCGGATGGGAAGGCACCAAGACCCGCCTGGATCGCCGCCTCGAACTCACCCAATCTACGCGACGGCACCAGGATCCGCGTGCCCGCGATGCACGCCTGCCCGCTGTTCCCGAACCCGGCATTCAGGACGAAGGGTATGGCCGCCTCGAAATCGGCGTCCTCCATGATCACCATCGGGGACTTGCCGCCCAGTTCCAGCGTCACCCGTTTGAAGGTGTCGGCAGCGCTGCGCAGGATCGAACGGCCGGTCGCGGTCGATCCCGTGAAGGATATCTTCGCGACATCGGGATTGCGGCTCAGTTCCGCCCCGACGACGTCCCCCCGGCCGTTCACGATGTTGTACGCGCCTGCCGGGAGACCGGCTTCGTGAAAGGCTTCGGCGACGATCTGTGTCTGCAAGGCGCTCATCTCGCTCGGCTTGATGACGCAGGCGGAGCCGGATGCGATCACCATCGCGAGCTTCCCGGCGATGAAGCCGGGGTTCGCGTTCCACGGCGTGATGAGGCCGACCACCCCGAGCGGCTCCATCGTGACGCGGGCGGTACCGACCTGCCGCTCCAGTTCGTAGCCTTCGAGGGTCTGCGCCGCGAGGCGGAACACGTTTATGGCGTGATCCGCCATCCAAGCCGAGCGGGAGATGGGCGCGCCGTACTCCTCGATGACCGCTTCGATGAGATCCTCCCGACGGGCCGTCAGCGCCTCCGCTAGACGGGCGAGCATGTCGAGACGCTGCGACTTCGAGGTCCGCGCCATTTCGGAGAATGCGCGCTTTGCGGCGACGATCGCAGCGCGCGTGTCCTCCTCGTCGCCCAGGCGGACCTGTCCGATTACGTTTGCGGTCGCGGGGTTGTGGAGGTCGAACATCTCGGCGCCCTGCGGGACGACGAACGCGCCATCGATATAAATCCTGTCAACGATCTTCATGAAGGTCTCCTTCGGACCCTCATCTAGGTGCCTTCCGTATCACCGATTAGGCGGATAATCGTGGATGCGTTGATGAGGAAGATCGGACAATGAAGACGGGACTAGGGGAATACGAAGCCGTCGTGGCGATCGCGCGCCGAGGCAGCTTCCGGGCTGCGGCGGAAGAGCTGGGGGTGTCGACCTCCGCGCTCAGTCACGCGGTCTCGGCGCTCGAGGCCCGTCTCGGTGCAAGGCTGTTCAACCGCACGACGCGAAGCGTCTCCCCGACGGACGCCGGCGCGCCGTTCATCGCGCGGCTCGCCCCGGCGCTAGCGGAGATCAGCGGGGCGATAGAGGGGATCAACAATCACCGCGACACCCCGACAGGCACCCTGCGCATCAACACCTCCGCCGGTGCGGGACGGATGGTCCTGACGCCGCTCGTGCTGGAATATCTCCGCCGGTATCCCGAGATGAACCTCGTACTCGTGACGGAAGGGCGCCTCGTGGACATCGTCCAGCAGGGCTTCGACGCCGGCATCCGGATCATGGAGGCGGTGCCGCAGGACATGATCGCGGTCCCGATCGGCGGTGAGATCAGGATGGTGGTGGTCGGCTCCCCCGCGTACTTCGCCGAGAGGGACAGGCCGCAGGTCCCGGCCGATCTGATGCGTCACCGCTGCATCCGCGCCCGGATGGCCACCGGTTCCGTGTGGCGTTGGGATTTCGAGCGCCGCGGAGAGGCAATCGACATCGACGTTCCAGGCTCGCTCACGCTCGACGAGATGAGCCTGATCCTGGAGGCCGCGCTCGAAGGCGCGGGCCTCTGCTACGTCAGCGAATGGTCGGCCCGAACCCATATCGCCGCCGGCGAACTCATCCCGGTGCTCGAGGACTGGAGCCCACCCTACCCCGGCCTGTTCCTCTACTATCCGGGACGTCGCCACATACCGGCCGGCCTCCGCGCGTTCATCGACCTCATCCGAGAGCAGAACCGGGAGGCGGACGCCAACCTTCCCGCGACGAACTGATACCGCGCCGGATCAGGCGGATCTCACCGCGCCGCCATCGGCGGCACAGATCGCATCGACTGCGAGATCGATGTCGTCGTCGTCGAGGTACGGAGCCTGCGCGTAGATGATCGAGGGTTCACCGCTGAGGCGCGCCGCAAGATGGCCCAGACCGAGCAGCTGCTCTGCCCCCTTCACGCCCAGCGCGATCTCCGACGTGCCGACGCTGGCCACCTTCAGGATCAGTCGGTTGCCGAGATTGTCCCGCAACTGCATCGGCATGACGTTGGCGTCCGGGCGCTGCGCCGCGAAGATCAGGTGCATGCCGGCAGCGCGGGCCTTCACGCCCAGACGCGATACGTTCGCCGTGACCGCCGTCTTGTACTCCTCGGTCAGCATCCACTCCGCGAACTCGTCGTGGACGAGAAAGACGTACGGAAGCCGCTCGGCCGGGACGACCTTGGTGTTAAAGGCGCGGATGTCGCGGGCGCCATTGGTCCGGAACAGCTCGTACCGACGCTCCATCTCGGCGACGAGCAGCTCCATCACCTCGACCGCCCGCGTCTGATCCACGATGACGCCGCCCTGCAGATGGGGCAACCGTTCGACCGCCGCGTAATCGACGCCCATCTTCGGATCGATCAGATAGATGTGGGCGAGATCGCTGGTGTTCGTGGCGGCGATGTCCAGCAGCAGCGCCTGGATCAGCACCGACTTCCCCGATCCCGTCGCACCCGCCACGAGCGTGTGGGGCTCATGCCCCTGCCCGCCCGCGAAGGGACCGCCGAGATTCAGATAGAGGATCTCGCCGTCGAGCTCCTTCAGCCCGAGCACGAACGACATGTTCACGCCGGCCGCATTCCGGTTCAGTGCCCTCCGGCCCCAGACATCCCACAGCGACACCACCTGTCGCTGCGGTCGGGCCACGCCGACGACGATTTCGCCCGGAAGGGGGGAGATCGAGATCACCCGCATTCCGTGGGTCGTCAGCAGCGCCGACTGTCTGCCTTCGATGTCCTGCACGCTCAGCCGGTCGCTGCCCATGAACCGTATGAGCGCCGCGTTGGGAGTAAGCCGCGTCCCCAGGACCTTGGCCTGCAGGCTGTATCCCATCAACGCCGAGCGCAGCTTCTGGGCCGTCGCCTCGAGCCAGGCCTGCTCATCCGCCGAGTCCTGATGAACCTCCTGCGCACGCGCCTCGATCAGAGGTCCGATGGCGAGCGTCGAGGCCGCCCCGGCCAACGTCGTAGAAGTCGGCGACTGGCTGACCGTCATCTCGACGGCTTCCCCCTGTCCGACGGGAACACCGTCACCGTCCGTGGCCGGTGACACCTGCGCGACGTACGGATCAACGTGACCCTCAGTCGGCGGGATGCTGGCCCCGCCTCCGACGGCGACCGCGGATGACGGTTCGGCCGCCGTCGAGCCGCCAACGGCCGGCGACGGGGCCCCTTCTTCGTCCTCGTCCTCGTCATAGTCGTGCACGACGGGAGTAACGGGCACTTCTCGCTCCGGCTCGAGCGTGATCGCCTTCGTCCAGTCCACCCGGGGCGCCGGATCGCGATAGGACGGCCGCTCCCAGCTGTCGGTCTCCCCCAAGCCGGATCTGATCGGCTTCAACGGCTTGCCGGCCTCATACGCCTTGATCAACTGGCGGAGACCTTCACGCGTGAAGGTCTCCTGAAGGCCGTCGCTCACGCCCGGAACCGGATCCTGCTCGCCCAGACTGCTGCCGTCGGACGCGGGCCCGGAGATGAAGATGTGGGAGTAGCCACGCAGATCGATCGGAACGGCGCCGCGCCGGATTCCGTCACGGACCTGTTCCAGCAACGAGGCCTGTCCGAGAGCCGCGGTGCCGTCCAGGAGAAGGTCCGCGATCCTCGACAGCCACAGGTCGCGATCGAGCCGCCCGGGGTCGCCGAAAAGCGCGTCGTCGATGCGCGCGACCGTCTGCCGCAGTTGCTGCTGCGACTTGCGGCTGGCCTCCGCCGATCCGGACTGATCGACATACTTCGCCTCGGTGACGATCGCGCGCAGGCGGGGTGCTCCATCCTCACCCTCGACCAGGCACAGCGCGAGGATGTCGGCGATGCCCTCCTCGCGCTGGCCGAGCCACTCGGCGTAGTCATCGAGAAGGAACCAGGCGACCGCGGCCTGAGGGCGCAGCTCCTCCGCGACGAGCGCGCGGCTCAGCACCAGCCCGATCAGCTCGCCTGCCGACACGCCGCGCTTGGCGGCGCGCAGCACGATGTCGCCGGAGATCGAATTCGCGTCGTCGATCATCCGGCGCGCGAGCGCCGAGACGCGCTCGTCGTCTAGACCCAGCGAGAGTTCGGTCAGCCGTCTGCGAACGAGCACGTTGAGGATGCGGAGTTCGGACGTGGAGGAGACGACGATGTTGCGCCCGTGCGTCCGTTGCCGCCGGTACCGTATGACGCTGATGCCCTGCGCGGCGAGCTGCCGCTTGTCGAGGAGGTCGTCGTAGGTCGCGACCCATTCGGCCATCTCATGCACCTCGTCGAACATCGCCTTGAGGCCCGAGTCCTGAAAGGAGATCTGCCGCGCCGGGAGGTAGTGTTCGCCCGCGCCGTGCGATTGCCGGCGGATCACGTTCGCGACGGCGTCGACATAGGACCAGCCGGCGTCCGGCTGCCTCGGGCACGTGAGGTAGACCGTCGCCTTCAGCTCGTCCTCAGCCGTCACCCGACGATAGGACCAGCGCGCCGGCACATGCTCGAGCAGACCGGGATTCGAACCTGCCGCCGGGACCGGGAACCACTGCTCGCGCGCCTGCCGCGACACGACGTCGTGAAGGAATGCGACGTCGATTTCACGAGTGGCGTTCCCCGGACGCACGGTGCCGCTGTCGAGCATCACGCCGATGCGGAGCTTGGACATGAAGTTGCGCGAGGTTTCGCTGACGACCACCGCATCCGGATCGCCTTCCGAACGGTCGAGCAGTTCGCCATAGACGCGGGAGAGTCGGGTCCGGTCGCGATGCCGCACCAGGACATTGCAGTGCACCTCCTCCTGGTCCTGCACCGAACTCAGACCGTTCACCGTCGCGAGCGGCAGGCCGGCCGCGTCGCAGTTGAACAGCATGATGGAGAGGTTCGACCTCTCGTGCGGTTGCAGATCGAGATAGCGTTCGAGCAGTGCCCGTATCTGCTTCGCCGCCTCGGCGGGGTCGACGTCGGTCGTCGCCTCGGACGGATCGCGCACCGGGCGTTCGAGCAGGCTGTAGTCGTTCACCGTCCCGGTGTCGGAAAGGAGCACGGCCTCGCTGCCGTCGTATCCCACCGCGATCTCGGGGTAGAGCGGGTGCGCGAGCTCGTCGCGGAGATCGGAGAAGAACAGGCGGGAGTCGCCGAAATTCACTTCGACGTCGGAAAGCAGGTATTCGGCGAGGCCGGCGACCGACCGCATCTTGACCGCGGATGCCGCGAGCCGAAGCGGATGCCACGGCGCCACGATCGCCGAGGGTGCGCTGCCGGCCACGGGGACGACGCCGAGGCTCAGCACCGGCTCCCACAGGTCCCGGCGGTTAAGATCTCCGGGCGCGTGCGCGGAGAGCGTGTTCAGCAACGTCCCGTAGGTCGCGGCCTGCTCGATGAGGCCGGCCGATGCGTAGCCCGACACCTGGAGCGCGCCGATGGCACCGACGTACGCGGTCTCGAAAGCCGTCCAGGCCGACCCGATCGCCGAAACCCCGGCCGGGTCGATGCGACCGCTCTGCGCCGCTGCCTTCAGCGCCTTGGAGAACGCCTTGCCGACGTCCTCGCCGCTCGCCGTGCGCGGCACCAGGGAACCGGCGTCCTGCCCGAAGGCGGGCTGCAGCGTTCCGACGTCGGCGAGCGAAACCGACTGCAAAGCACCCTTGCGGCTGACCGGCAACCGGGCGACGCTGCTACGGGTCATCGGCCGCTTCAGCAGGCGCGCGAGGTCCTTCGGCAGTTCGAACCCGATGGCGTTCGGCTGCGCGATCCAGATGAGCTGGACCGTCGCACGCTCGGACCCCGAGGTCAGCACCACGTCGAACTTGATCTGGAGCGCGGCCCGCGAGCTCGACTCGTTCCGGCGATACTTCTTCCGCTTCTTGGCCCGGTCGAGCAGCTCCTCATACTCGAACAGGTAGGGCACATCCCACTCGACGGCCGTGCCCATGAGCGCCGGCAGGCCACGATAACGGAGCCCGAACGCCAGGCCGACGTCGGCGTTGATGTCCAAGACCTGGGACCGACTGCGCCGAGCGGCACGGATCGTCAGCGTGCGCTTGCTCGCGAAGTTGATCTGTCCGAACAGGCGCTCCAACGCACGCAGAACTCCTTCCAGGAAGTCGTTGCACTCGATCGGCCGGCCGAAGATGAAGCGCTCCCACTTCACGCGGAGCGCCTTGTCCTGGCTCAGGTCGTCGCGGTGGGTTTCGAAGAATTCCCGATCATCATCCCGCGTCTCCTTCAGCGACCTCGACTTCAATGCCTCGAGGTAGTCGACGTCCTTCGGACTGAGCCGATCGGGCAAGGTGAACTCGAAGAAGGACAGCGTCTCCTGCGGCAGCGTGGTCTTCTTCAGCTTGATGCCGGAGAAGAGCTGGAGGACGCTCTGTCCTTCCCATTCGAACTGCGCGAGCGCGTCGGCGGCTGCGTTCCAGCCCGGCGTCGCGGCGATGAAGGCCTCGATCGCCAGATGGACCTCGGCCGGGATGTCCTCCCTGACGCCCTCGAACTGGCTGCGCAGATCGTCACTCTCGATGATCTGGCGGTTGGGGCGCTGCTTGGCGAGCAGCGGCCGCCGGTCCGACACCAGCTTTTCGAACAGCCGGCTCCAGCTCCGCGACTTCTCGAGATCCTTGTCCCGGATGCCGAGGAAGTAGCCGCTGTCGCGCGGGAGGTGGAGCGCGGGCAGAGCCCAGCCCAACGCGTCGGAGACCGTCGTCGACTCATCCGCGATCCGCTCGCGCGTGAGCGCCACGTAGTTGGAGATCTGATGAAGGGTCCAGTCGTCGGCAGCGTTTAGACCCTTGAGCGCGGCCCGCCACGCCGAGAGCTGGTTGTCGGGAAGCCCCAACCCGGCCGCCGCCGCTCCGACCCAGGGTTCGGAATCCTCGGTCAACTGCTTCGCGCCGATCAGCGTCACGTCGCCGAGGGAGGCGCCCTGATCGTCGTCGGTGTTGGCCAGGAGAAGCGCGGGCCGGTCACATTCGGCATGCCGGATCGCGACGGTCCTCTCGTCCGTGACGACGTGGTCGGGCAGATCGAACCCGCCGATCAGCGTTCGCGGCAACTGGATCTTGAGCAACGCGTCGGTCTGGGGATCGACGAGCAGCGCGCTCGTGATCGCCGCCACCTGTTCGCCCGTCAGTCGGTCCAGGAGGTAGCGCGCCACACCTTCGCCATCACCGATGGCCGAAAGTCGCTGGCGGATGGATGCGGCGCCGGCGGCGCCAATGAGATCAGATGGTGTCACGCGGCTTGGGCTCGCTGAAAGGGATTTTCGACATAGGCGCAGGAGTCCGACAGCCGCTTCAACAGGCCCAGGCTCGCCAGCCGCTCCTCGAGCCGACGGGCGTTGTCCGAGAAGTCCTCCTGATCGGCGTCACCGCTCGCCACGAAATCGCGGGCCTGCGCGTCGCCTATCACGATGCCGTAGCGATCGTGGAGCAGTGCGAGGAAATCCCGGAACTCGAGACGCTTCGAGACCGAGCACACCACGAGCGTCTTCAGCAGACGATCGGTCGGGGCGTAGCGGACCCGGCGGCTCGACCGACGTGAGGAAAGCCCGATCGCGCGTGACCATGTCATGTGGATCTTGCCGATGTGCTGCTTGTGCCGACTGAGCGCGCGCGCCGCGAGCTGTTCGATGAGCGCGGCCGGGTCGGGGGCGATGTCGTCGTCATCCGCATCCGGCCATCCGAAGGCCTTTCGAAGAATGTCGCCTGCGTTCAGGACGGGATCGTCGGATGCTGTCGCGGCCTGCCACTCCTCGGTCTCGGCGACCTGCCGGATGAAGCGGTCGACCGCCTGCTGCGGCAGTCCGTTGTTCCGCTGATACGAATCCGCCGAGAGGTCGCGCACCACCGACTTCCTCGGCGAGACGATCTCGCAGACCAGCCGCACCGGATCCTGATCCAGCACATCACGGGCGCGTTCGAGCTGGTAGAGCATCATGTTCAGCCCCGTCATCGTCACCAGATGCGGTATGGCGTCATACGCGGGGATCGGCAGACTGAGGATCGCGAGCCAGTCCTCGGCCAGACGGTCGAACAGCGGGTGGGACGCACATGGCAGAAACGCGCCTGCGCGCTCCGACTTAGCCAACTGCGGGTCGCCCTGGATGGCGCGCGCCATGCGGTCGTAGGGCGCCGCGTTCTCAAGGAACCGGGTGACGAGAAGGCCGCGCAGAGCATCCGCATCGCGGCTCCGGCACAGCATCAGATAGAGAAGCTCGCCGGTGCGGGCGAAGAAGCGGCGGTCGTTCGAGACCCCGCCGCGCGGATTGACGTTCGCATCCTCGTAGAGGGCGTTCGGACCGAACGGAAAGACGAACTTCGAACTCCAGCGCTTGTTGCTGGTCCCTTCGATGGCCGACCCCTGGAGGAAACCTATGACGGCCGCGAAGTCCTGGAAGCTCTCGAAGCGATCGCGGAGATACGTGAAATCCGGCTTGTCGAGACCACCCGCCGTCTCCGTGATCTTTTCGAGCCAGCTCGTCCAAGACGCGTCATCCGCACGATCCTCCGCCAGCACGGTCATGATGTGCGGGTTGTTGAACACGAGATTGCGCAGGCGGAGCTGCAGCTGCGGACGGTAGGAAAGGCTGTTGAGGGCATCCTCGCGAAGCGCGCGTCCCTCCCGGTTCTCAGCGAGCAGCACGGTCATGAACTCCAGGAAGGTCAACCAAGGGGTCTGCTCGTCGTAGAGACGGTGCCCCCAGATCGCCTCGTCGATCCAGAAGTCAGGCCCGCTCCGATCGTCGAAGCTAGTCGGGCGCGGCAGGATCTTGATCGTCATATGCGCACCACCACGCGACGCGCGACCGCTCGACCGTCACCGGCCAGGTCGATGAACCGGAGCATCAGCTCTCCCTCGTTGATCTCGTCGTCACCATCCAGCCTGCGCCGGTTCTCCGTCTCCCGGAGCAGCCGCGCCTTGAAGGCGAGGAGGTCCTCGTGACACTCGAGCGAGAAGCTGCTCGGCAGCGCGCCTTCCGCGACGCGGCCGAGGAACTCGAACCGGGTGGGCGAAAGCGACAGGGTCACGGGAGGGATCTCGGATCCGCGCACGAGTTTGACCGACACGCAGAAGCCGCCCGCGCCATCCGTTATGATCGACACCTCCTCGCCGCCCTGCCGAGGGACCGAGATCAGCTCGTCGAGAAGCGGGCTGCGCTTGGATTGCGAGTAGCTGCCCGAGGTCGCGAGAACCAGCTCGTCCTGGTTCTGCGCCAGCATGCCCGTGAAGATGCGGTTCAATCCGCGCACGACCATGGACACGGCCTGCCGCGGCACCGCCTGCCGATCCGCGACCTTCGCCGCCACGTCGAGGTAGAGACCGGCATACCGGAAGACGGTCAGATCCCAGAGGTCGTACGTGGATGCCAGTTCGTCGGGCATGGTGAAGAACAGACGCTGCCGCTGCGCGCGGAGGGCGCCGAGGAACGCCCGCCGGTCCGTACCCTCCGCGCCCTCGAGATAGACCCGCTGGGCGCCGACATACGAGGGGGTCGCACCGTAGATCGGATCGGCGAGCACCAGCCGCGCATAGTCGTCCGCATAGGCCGGGTCGTCGGCTCCGTAGACAAGCAGATTGTCGACCCGGTTGCTGGTCTCGGCCCCGATGCCGAACATGTTCAGCTTGCGGAAGAGTTCGGTCTTCTCCGCCTTGCTCGGCCGAAGGTTCTCGCCGAAGATGTTGCGGTAGATGCTCGCGCGGTCCGCCTTTCCGCTCTGGACGATCGCCGGAACCTCGGCGCAGCTCATCAGGCCGTCACGAGCGTCGGGGTGCCCCAGGATGCTGTTGGCGACCAGTGCGAGCAGCTGCCGGACGGGGAAGTGGTTGCCGTTCCGCTCGCTCAGCTCGATGAGAGCGGTGATGCGCCGCCTGAAGGGGTCGTCGGGCCCCTCCCCCGTCAGACGCCGGCGGTTCTCGAAGATCGGGCAGATGCCATCGCCCGCATTGGCGGCGCAGCTTCCACATCCCTCCCAGCCATCGTGGGAGCTTACCTCCTCGATGATCTGCATCGCCATCTCCGCGGCCGGCGATCGGCTGAGATCGTCCAGCCCGACGGAGATGCCGGCATCGGGGTTCCTACCCGTCACCAGCAGTTCCTCGACGACGGCGGTGACGCGCTCGACCTCGGAGCTCGGCGGCGCGGACTTGAGCTTCTCCAGGAGCTGCCCATGATTGGCGGCTAGAAGGTAGGTCGTGGAGGCCGCGGGATCGGCGACGTCGCGGGCGAAGGCGACGATGATCTCGGCGCTCTCGTCCTCGCGAAGTTCGCTCAGGTCCTTGACGATGACGAGCGTCCGAGCGCCGACCTTGAGCGTCTGCACCTTGTCGCCCGCATTCCATACACCCGCGTCTCCGCCGAGCGCGGTCCAGACTTCCCGGCAATGGTACGTCTTACCGTCGCCCGCAGTGCCGGTGATGATGTGCGAGATCGCATTCTCGCCTTCGAAGTTCGCGACAAGCCTACCAACCAGTGGCGCCGGCAGCGTTATCGGGGCGATCTTGTGACGCTTCAACGCACGCTGGATGGACTCGTCGTACATGTTGTCGTTGGTGGGAATGGGGCCGTAGTTGCGTAGAAAACGTACCCATGCCGACGTTGAAGAATGTGCCGACAAACCGTTCCCCCTTGTGCCTACCTGCACTTGTAAGGGATCATCCTAGGTAGGCAACGTAAACCAACAATGACTCGCTGAGCCCCATATTCCGCTGAACCGAGCTCAATGCGCGGTGCGCGTCTTCCCAATCGTGTTCATACCCACTAACAACTACGCCCGAGGGTTTCAGCTCAAACGGCATCATCATGGCCAGCGTCACTGAGAGGGGTTACGGGACGGTCCCTAACCTGTTGGGGCGCCCCAAGCGCTGTCCCCCCCTCCTCTTGAAGACGTCTGCTTCTCAGGCCGCCAAGCGCAGGAAAGATCGAGTTTGGACCATTTCCTCGGTCTCGAAGAACAGGACCTCGTCCTGCGACAGGCGCACGAGCTGCCGAGGCTTCACGAGGAAGCGCTCGCCCGCGCGAACGAGCCAGAGCGTACGATCGACGGGCCGGCCCGCCTTCGCGAGGAGAGATGCCGTGTCGATGACCTCCGCATCGATCGCCAGCAGCTGCCCGTCGACGTCGACGATGTGACGGAACCCGATATCCCAGAATGCCATTTCGCTTCTCCTGCTATCCGAGCTTCGACAATCGCACGCGTGCGTGTCAAAACGTGTCACCCCCATACTCCCGCAGCATGCAAAGCGCGTTGACGAGCGACATCTCCTCGACCGTGCGGCACGGCGTCTCCAGGAGCAGCGGGCTCGCGAACACCATCGCCGCCGCCTGCGCCCGCGAAACGGCCACGTTGATGCGGTTGAGCGAGAACAGGAACGCGATGTCACGCGGCAGCTCCTCGCCGCTCGAGGTCGTCATGGAGACGAGGCAGATCGGTGCCTCCTGACCCTGGAAGCGATCGACGGTGCCGACGCGGATCGACGGCGGGAGGTGAGCGCGCAGCGCATTCACCTGCGCGTTATACGGCGCCACGACCATGATGTCCCCGTGGCCGACGACGCGCTCGCGACCATTGCGGTCGCGGTACGTCGCGCCGACGAGTTCGCCGATCCGGGACGAGATCGCATCGATCTCCTCGGGGCTGACCTGCGAGCGCCCTAGATGGCTGACGGCGCGCATGCCGGCGCCGACCAGATCGACGCCGGTCGATGAAATGAGCGTCTGCAGGCCCGACGCTTCGTCGCTTCCGAGCCGCCCCTCGTACACCGCGCTCGAAATGAATCCGCACACCGTCGGATGCATGCGTCGACTGATCGGGATGAATACGCCGCGATCGGGCGGCACGACGCGGTGCCCATCTATCAGGTACTCCAGACACGACCGGCCGCTGTCACCGGGGTGGCTGCCCTGCAGCGGTTGCGGCAGCTGCATCGGATCGCCCACCAGGACGATGTTGCGCGCGCACCGCGCCATGGCCAGGATGTTGGCGATCGAGACCTGCCCCGCCTCGTCGACGAACAGATAGTCGAAGGTCGGCGCGGCGTACCGCGCGAAGTGCCATGCGGTGGCACCGACGACATGGGCGGACGCTATCTCGGGCGCGTCGTTGTCGCTGACGAAGACGATCCCGGAGTGGGCGTCGTCGTCACCGTCCTCCGACGCCTTCTGGACCACGCGGCAGTTGACCCCGTCCGTCCGCGCGCGGTCAGCCACCGCCTTCAGGAGGTTGCCGATGGCCTTGTGGCTGTTCGAAGATACGGCGACGCGCTTGCCCGCCCGCACCAGGTCGACGATCGAGAGCGCGCTCACATACGTCTTCCCCGTCCCGGGCGGCCCCTGCATCGCCAGCGTCGTGCCCGCCATCGCGGCGATCGCGCGGCTCGTCTCGCTCGGCAGGTCCCCGTCCGCGGCGATGATCCCGTCCGGGCGCGTGCCGTCGACGAAGACCGGCGACGATCGCGACAGAAGATGCTCCACCGCCGGAAGCCGTCCAGAGCCAGCGATGATCTCATCGGTCACGGCCGCGACCGCGTCCTTCAGGATCGTGTTGCGCAGCGGGCGTGGCGGAAGGAGGTCGAGACGATCGGGCAACGGCCCCTTCGCCGTCGAACGGCGCAGCACGAGGGTGCATGCGTCGTTGTCGATCGACCTCAGACTCACGTCCTCCGGCATAGCCGCGGGTTTCACGCAAGGCATCTTGCCGGCGCGCAGCTTCGTCTCCTGCTGCGGGAACCGGTACGTCCGTTCGAACGACTGCCGGGTAACCTGCACGGGCGGACCAACGGCCTCCAGCCCCTGGATGCATTCCAGATCGTCGACAAGCTCCTCGCTCTCCTGGGCCAGCCGGTCGAAGATCGCCCACCAGGTCGGCTTGTCCTCGCGCTTGTGGAACGGCCCGAGGTCCAGCAGCAGATCGGCGACGCGGTCGCCGAGCCTTTCGCGAACGGGCTGGAGCCGGCCGCGCAGCACCTCGACTTCCTCGTCCTCGGCGGCCACGTTGGACAGCGCCCCGGCATCGGGGACATCGCCGAGGACCGGCCAGGGCATCGCCGCGGGCCTCGCATCCCGGATCAGCCAGTCGCGGAGCAGCTGCGTCGAGACGCAGTCCGTGCGGTTGTAGTCGTATATGTCGTCGAGCAGTTTCTGGTCACCGGTCTGACGCCATTCCTCGTAGAAGACGACGCTCGCACCGGCCGTCGCGACGTCCGCGGCGCGCTTCTCCATGTAGAAGGCCTCCAGATCCTTGATGGAGTAGCCCTTCTCCTAAGCGATCATCGCGCCCGCCACTACCTTGAAAAGGTCGACGAAGCGGCGCTCGCGCTGAAGCTGATCCATCGCCGCCTCGCCGGTCCGATGTTCGGCGGTCAACCGCCGGAGAGCGGCGATCTCATAGTTGGCATAATGATAGATGCGGGCCGACGGATGCCGGCTCATGTGCTCCACGAAGAACGCCAGAAGATCGGCGACGGCGCGTCCCTCCTCCTCGCGCGTATGCGCCCAGAACGCCCGGAAGACCCATTCGCCGGCCTCGCGGTACCAGAGGCCATGCAGATACCCGAGGCCGCCAGGATAATAGGGATCGCCCTCGATGTCGTAGAAGATGTCACCGTCATCAGGGGCCGGCAGAATGCCGAAGCCCTTACCCGGCTCGGCGTCGCGAAGCTCGAACGAAGGCGGAGATCCCGCGCGTCGGGCGGTCTGAAGCCGAGCCTGGGTCACTAGCCTGCGCTGGGTCTCGACCGCCATCTTGGGCACCCGCTGTTCGCGGACCGCTAGGGCGCCCATCGTCACCACGCCCGCGGCCTCCAGCTTCTGCCGTTGCGACCGACTGATGCCCGCGACGAGCGAGAGACTGTTCTCCCGGTCCCAACGCTCGGCACAGGCCTCGCTCCAACGGCACAGCGTGCATGCCGAGACCGGTTCCGGTCGGGTCTCCGGACGGGCCGCGAGGAACTCTTGCATCATGCGCCGCGCATACCGCGCATAGGCGGAAACCTCCGCCAACCTGACCGTGAACCGTTCGCCGCTTCCCAGTTCGAGATGCGCCGCCTCGGGCGCGACGCCCTGCACTGTCGCGAGAAGGTCGCTGTACAGACAGAGCTGGAGGACGTGCTTGGGGTCGGGCTTGCGCTTCAGCTTCGTGTCGGCGACCTCGTACGACCAGGCTCCCAGCGCAGAGGGCCGTTCGACCCGTTCGAGGAAGTCGGTGTAGCCGCCCCAAGCCCCTTCGAGCAGCGCGCCCTGGAAGATCACGTCGGGCCCTTCCGCCATCGCCGCATGCGTGAGACGCACCGACTCCTCGAGCGGGATGCCGTCCTTGGGAATCTCCACGACGATGCGTCCCTCGGCCTTCAGGCGCGCCAGGAACGCGAGTTCGTGCTCGTCGCCCTGTCGTTGCAGCAGCTCCGCCTCCGCGCCGTCCCGGCGCGGCCGGAGATCCCCGATCTCCATGAGCCGCAGGTCCAGCGTCGTCGCATGCCGACAGCCCTTGAACCGCATCAGGTCGGACGCGGAGAGCCTCAGGACGTCGTCGATCATACGCATGCGCAATCCCCTTTCCTCTGCTATAGCACACATGGGTGACAAAAGCTGTCAGGGTATTCTCTATGTCGTTTGCCAAGGCCCAGGAACTGCTCAAGCTGGCGATGATGGCGACGCGACGGAGCGGCGTGTCGCTCGAGGAGATCATCGAGGAGTTCGGCTGCGTGCACCGCTCGGCGCAGCGGATGACCGTGGCGCTCGAGGCGGCCTTCCCCCAGACGCAGGCCGACGACGGCGAAGACCGGAAGCGCCGCTGGCGAATCGCCGCCCGCGCGATCGCGCCGCTCCTGACACCCTCAGCGGAGGAACTCGCGGCGCTGACCACGGCGATCAACGAGCTCGACGTCGCGGGTCTGACCACGGAGGCGACCGCCGTGCGAGGCCTCAAGCAGAAGGTGCGCGCACTCATACCTCCGGAGGCGGGAACGCGGCTCGCCGTCGACGAGGAGGCGCTGGCCGAGGCGCTCGGTCACGCGGCCCGCCCCGGACCACGGCCGGCGCAGAACGGCGGCGTCGATGCCGCCATCTACGAAGCGCTGAAGGGCCCCTTCCTGCTGCGGTTCCCCTACCAGACCCGGAGCCAGCCAAAACCCAGGGACAGGATCGTCGCGCCCCACGGCCTGCTGCTCGGAACGCGGCGCTACCTCGTCGGTCGCGACACGGCGAAGCCCGCATCCTCGCCGCTTCAGCACTACCGCGTGGAGGAGATCACGCGGGCCGAGGTCTTGCCGGACAGCTTCGAGATCGACCCGGGCTTCGACATCCGGGCACATGCCGAGAAGGGGTTCGGCTCGTTCGAGAACGCCGCCGAGCACGGCGACGTCGTCTGGCGCTTCTCGCCGGAAGCCGCTCCCCACGCGCGGCGTTTCGTCTTCCATCCGACCCAGACCACGGTCGAGGAGCCGGACGGGTCGCTGCTCGTGCGCTTCCAAGCCTCGGGCCACCTCGAGATGTGCTGGCACCTCTACTCGTGGGGCACGTCGGTCGAGGTGCTGCAACCGGCCGCGCTGAGGGAGCTGGTCCATGGGCACCAGCGGCCGTTCGGCGCCCTACCGTGATCTGCGCAACAAGCGCCCAGAGAAAGGTATAAAGATCCGCATCGGATTGGATCCGACGTACCCTGTCGACGCCTGCCTGAGGAGACGATACCGGGTCCGCCACTGCAACCAACGGGTTCGGTTCGACCAAGCGGTAAAACTCGATCAAGGATGATTTCGGATGAGACGCGTCCAGCACAATTCGACGCCGGTGCCGTTGATCCTCGGTTCGGACGAAGCCGCAAAGGCTCGCGCCGAGATCGCGGTCTTCCTCGATCGAAGTGATGACGAACGCTCTACCCGCCGCGCTCCCCTGCAGGAACGCTTTTTCCGCTCGCCCGAAGTTCGACAGTCGCTCGAACATCTGTTCCACGGGAAGTGCGCCTATTGCGAGGACAGGTCGGAGGTCTTCGTAGAGCACCACCGCCCTCCCGCCAATGCATCGGGCGGCCGCAAGAGCGCTCCCGACCACTACAGCTGGCTCGCCTACGAGTGGGAGAACCTGCTGCTGATCTGCGCCGCATGCAATCGCCGCAAGGCGTCTCGCTTTCCGCTGCGAGGCAGCCGGGCCCCGGTGCTGGCCGAGTTCGACGAGGTACGCGCACGGGAAACGCCGATCCTGATCGACCCCGGCTATGATCGTCCAGAACGGCATCTGGCCTTCACGATCGACGGCCGATGCCATCCCCGCACCAATCGGGGAGCCGGTACAATCGAACTGCTCGAACTCAATCGTCCGTCGCTGATCAAGATGCGCGAGCATGAATTCCGCCGGTTCACGTCCGGGGTGCTGGACGCGAATAGCCCAGCCGAAGTTCTCGCCCTGATGCTCAGCATCGAAGCCGACCAAGAATGCTACGGCGCATTGGCGATACTGCGGTATCGCTACGCCGTCGAACTCGCGAAGGTGCAACGCCTACCCGTCTTCGCCTTCGACGACACACGCGGCGGCCTGGGAGTGCTGCACGCGGATGCTTCCATGCGACATGTGAATACGGCATTCTCGGCGCTCGGAACGATCGATGTCGAGCCGCAGGTCAACGTCCCATCGGGCGTCGTCGAAATACCAGCGTGGCGGGGCTTCTCGGCGCCCATGCGTCGCGTGGAAATCCGTAACTTCAAGGCGATCGAGTCGCTTGACCTTGAATTCCCGGTACATCGAAAGGACAGAGGCGGCGCTACGTGCATGATGATCTTGGGCGAGAACGCCACCGGTAAAAGTTCAATACTCGAGGCGATCGCGCTGACGCTCGCCGGCACCAAGACGGCATCGACGTTTCCCGTATCCCCCCGAGAACTAGTCCGCCGTCCACCGCCCGGCTCTGGCCAAGGCCGTGAACCAGCGAGGGTCACGATCTTCTTCGTCGAAGGCGGGACCGCCGAGCTCCGCATCCCCGTGGACGGGAGCCGCTTCGAAGGAAATGAAGAGGCAAGCGCCAATGTCCAGGCCTATGGTTCACGGCGTTTTTTTCTCAAGGGGCGACGGAAACGCGCCAAGAGCGGCGGCATGCGAGGGTTGTTCGATCCCCTCTGGGTACTCCCCCATCCAGACCTCTGGCTTGGAAAGCTCGAAGAGGACGCTTTCCGCGAGGTTGCTCGCGCACTGCGCGAGATCCTCGGACTCCCGGACGACAGCGACTTCCGGCGGGACCCCGCCCAGGGCGTGCTAATCGTCAGCAAGGCTACTCACGCTAACGCCAACGGGGTGTACGAACATGTCGGGGAGACCGGCATCTCCATCGAGCAGCATAGCGAAGGCTACCGCTCGCTGTCCGCTACGGCTGTCGACGTGATGCGCGCCATGCTCGGTTCCGCACCCGATCTTGCAGAGGCGGAAGGCGTGGTGCTTATCGACGAGATCGAGACGCATCTCCATCCTCGCTGGAAAATGCGCGTCATGGCCGCGCTCCGCACGGCGCTGCCGAAGGTCCAGTTCATCGCGACGACGCACGATCCGTTGTGCCTGCGCGGAATGGATGACGGCGAGGTGCAGGTGCTCGTTCGCGACCAGGACACGATCGAACGCCTCATAGACCTTCCAAGCGTTACCGGCATGCGGGCCGAGCAGCTTCTGACATCGGAATTCTTCGGACTTGGGTCGACGGATCCGGAAACGGATTCCAGGCTGATCCGGTATCAGAACCTGGCATCGCGTCATCACCTCGATGACGACGAGACGGCGGAAAAGGCCGAGCTCGGTCAGCAGCTCCAGCGGGAGATCTCCGTCGGGAACAGCTTCGCGGACCAGATCTTCGTCGAAGCTCTCCGTCGTGCCGATATCGACCCGTTCATGCCACCTGCCAAGGTAGGAGCCAAGTCGCGTCGGGACATGGTCGAGACACTGCTTGGGGAGATCGACTCCATCAAGGCCGGCTTTGCGAGGTCACGTCCATGATCTTTGTCGAACGGTCCAAGGTTCCAGCGTCGCTCAATCCAGATGACGAGAATAGCGCGGGCGCGAAGGAGCGTGCTCGCTTCGTCGATGCGTTCAATACAGAAGGTAATCTTCCGGAGACCAAGGACTACAGAGCCTATGCCGGGGACGACGTCCGCGAGGCGTTGACCGTCCTCTTCCACGGCAAGTGCGCTTACTGCGAAAGCGGCATCAGCGGTTCAAGCCAGACGGACATAGAGCACTTCCGACCGAAGGGCGGCGTCAAGGATGCGGACGACGCCGGCGTTACGCATCCGGGCTATTGGTGGCTGGCGATGTCGTGGGACAATCTCCTGCTGAGCTGCATGCATTGCAACCAGCATCGCCGCCAGCTGATAATGGGATCGGGCCTTACGACGCAGGAGATCCAGGATGCTATACTGGACAACGATCTGCAAACGACCGGTAAGAAGAACGCCTTTCCAACAGCGGACGGTCAATATGTGACAACTTATGACGGTAAGGTCGCGGACGAGAAGCCGCTTCTGATCGACCCGACGAAAATCGATCCCGCCGGACTCTTCGACTGGGAGTTCGAGGGCGAACTCTCGACTGTGAAGGCCAAAAATGGCGATGCCAGAGCGGAGAAGACGAAGGACGTCCTTGGATTCAATCGTCGCCACCTGACGGAGGATCGTGCGAAGACGGTGTTGCTCATGCGATCGCTGGCAAGCGACGTCCGCGAGGCGGTGGATTGCATGAGTAGGGCCCTGAACGACGAGGTCGCCGACGCTCATCGCGCCTCCGCCATCAGGTCGCTCAAGTCGCTTGCCGAGTTCGCGAGGAAAGAGAACAACTTCGCCGGCATGGCTAGAGCGTTCCTTGACGAGGTCAGGGGAACCGTGGCGGCGGCGCTATGAACCCGCGTCGCTGAAACACTTACTTCAGATCGGTCCGGCACCAGTCTCAGCGAGGTGTCGCCAGGAGCAGTAGAATACCTGGCATTGCATCCGATACATCGGCCGCATCGGGCGCGGGTATCAGAATGTCGAAGTGCGCAATCATCGACGTTCAGGCTCGTACTCGTATCTCGATGAGGTGTAGAAGTTCCGGCACAGGCCCCGCCGGTTTACCGGGACGCTGCAGTCCAGAGTACGAAGCCAGTGCCGGTCGGGGGTTCGTGACAGGCCTCCGAACGCTACTAGCCACCACGAACCATTCCGCTTCACCCGACCCGACGCGAGCATACAGATATTGGGAGACCGAGACGTGCTGATGATGGTGGAGGAAACGGCCGACAAGAGCCGGTCGCAGCGCGATCTCGAACGATCGGTGACCGCACGCCTGAAGTCACAAGGCGTTCGCAACATCGGCTTCCCGAGCGGAAACCGCGATGAGACCGTCTATTCGAACGGATCCGGTTCTCTGTGGTGCGCTTTCGGATCCGCCGAAGACGCCAAGATACCCAGGCGTTGGAACGCCTTCGGCGTCTTCGACGACAAGCGACACGCTCAGATCATCACGGTCGAGATCAACATACCGACGTTGACGAATTCCGGAGCGGTCGCCGGCTTCTTCGCACGGGATCCCGCGACGGGCATCGTCTACCTCATGCATGATGGCGGGATCGGCGGCGGCAAGCCCGGGGTCGGTCAAAGCGCCTTCCTTGCATGGTCCGACCACGAACTCATCGAGGTCGGCCGTTCCAACGGGAATGTCCGCGAAGGCATCCTGCTCGGCCGCGTGGACGCGGGCGACATCACGTCTCGTATATGGCGCTACGTTCAGATCGTTCGAGACTTCAAGGATGCGGTCGACAGCGGCGCGCTCGACACCGATGCCGTGCGGCGGCGCGTCGCCGAATGGGACGCCTATCGCAAGGAGGCTCGCGGTCGACGGCGCGGGACGCGACGGGCCGAGATCGACTACATCTCGTACCACGGCGACGTAGTCGATCTGCTGCGCGACGAGCGCGAAGGTCGCAAGACCAAACGGGAGGAGGTTCTCAACAGCCCCCTCATCGACCTGTACGTCAGGGCCGGCGGGACGATGACCGAGCTCTTCGAGGTCAAGACCAGCATCAGCCGGCAGTCGCTGTACACGGCCATCGGCCAGCTCGTGACGCATTCGGCGGATGGCGGCGGAAACGTCTCGAAGACCCTCGTGATACCCGAGGGCGACCTGCCGGACGATCTCGTTCGGAGCATCGGCGCACTGAACATCGATGTCCGCCGCTTCCACCTCAGCCGAGGCGCCAAACCCAAGATCTCGCTGCTCTGAGCGTGGGGGCAGGCTCGCCGTCCGCCAATGCCGCCGACGCGGGCCGTCGCGGTTAGACGGCATCGAGACCGAAAGACATCTGACTAGAGGAGAGCGTTGCATGGATTCCGGGTTCACCAGGGAACAGTTCGATTTGCTGCGCGACCACGGGGGACGGCCAGCCGAGAACGGTCCGTCGGGTCACGTCTACGCGGTTCTCAAGGACGCGCACTACGCAACCCGGGACTGGGCCGACGATCTTCAGGCGGCACACTTCCCGATGGGGCGGGTCAAGGCTCGGCGAGCGCCGATCAATCAGGGGGGCAATTACACGCCCTACACCTGGGCGAAGATCTACCCGCGTCCCGACGCCCCGAAGGTGCTCGCCTACACCGTCGGCATCGACGCCGTTGGCGCATTCATCGTGAAGATCGACACCGTGAACGGGGGCGGCGTCCTGCAAACGAAATTCGAAGCCGTGCGGGGCCCCACCAACGACGGAGCACCGATCGCCGCGGTGATGGACGCCGCGACGGGCCTGGCGATGAGCCGGGAGGATCTCGTTTCGTGGAGCGCGAAGGCCATACGCGGCTTCTCGCCGACCTATGACGAGCTGGTGCAAACGCTCGACCTCGGAGGACCCCTTCGCCTCATCACGGAACCCGACGCCGCACGGACGGCGGCGGCTGACTGGCGGCGGGCGATGACGGATGGCGTGGTCTGGCGGGGGTCGACACGCTGGGTGCCGGACGGTGAAATCGTTCTCAAAGCTCCGAAGGTGGAGGAGGACCGAACGACGCTCACCATGGGCGTGCTGCCCAAGGGAACCGGCTGGACCGTCGGCATCGCCGATCCGCTGGAGCCGGGATCACAAAACCCGCTATCGAACTTCGCCACGGACTCGACTGGCCGACGCTACCTCGTCCACCAGGCCCGCCTCGGTTCGAACGCGAAGAACATCCTCGAGACGGAGTTCCTCGAGGTCACCGGATTGACCCCGGTGGACGTCGAGGTGCCCGACGAGGGCCTAGCGCGCAAATGGGTCATCGTCGCCGACCTCGATGCCGATCCGGTCCAGATCCGTCGATCCACCGGCCGCTTCGTCCACCTGTGCGCGCTGGTGCGAGCGGCCCGCGTCTCCGCGAGCCAAGCGGCAGAGCAGGGAGACGAGAGCGTTCTTTCGAACACCGATACGGACTGGGTCGTCCGAATCGCGCCGGACGAGGTCGGCGGAACCTACGTCATCGCCCCCCGCCCCGCCCTCGACGAACGCCTCGTCAGCAAGCGTCACGGCCTCGTCTCGATGACGCTGCACGATCACCTGGCCAAGATGGACGTTACGATGCGGAAGCTCCAGCATCCCCTCGGCTTCCAGATCGACGGCGAGATCCTGCCGCAGGACTCCAAACCGCTTCTCATCGAGATAAAGACGAGCATCTCGGCCGCCGACGTGCACACCGGCGTCGGGCAGCTGCACCTCTACAGCCGGCTGATCCCGGGGCTGGATCAGCATGTAAAGGTGCTGCTGCTGCCGAAGATGCCCGCCGCACAGGTGGTCGACGCGATCGCGGCAACCGGCATAGTCGTGCACACCTATTCCCTGACCGACACGGCGGAAGGTGGCGAAGCCGTATTCTCCAGCGGCTTCCTCGCTCTGTGCACGGCCGGCTGAACCCGCGCGAAGCCTTGGGGCATCTTTCCGCCCGGGATCCGCGCCTACTTTGGGCAAGCCTAGCCGCCGCGGGCCCCGCCCTCGAGCGGCGCAACCAACCGTTTACCCGTCCGCCGCCTTCAGCCGGTCCAACCAGAGCCTCGGCGAAGCCGAGAGGCAGTACTCCTCCATGTCCTGGGCATCGGCGAAGCCAAGCGCCGCGGCGTAGCCGTCATTGATCATGCTGCCGTCGTCGACGATCATCGGCGTGTCGCCCATCTCGCGCTCGAAGCGCGACAACGTGGCCGGACTCACTCCCGCGGCTCCGGCCGCTGCCACCTGGGTCAATCCCCTGGCCAGGCGCGCGAGCCTCAGTCGTGTACCGAACGAAGGTGCCCCCGGCAGCGCCGGGTCGCGCCAACCGGGAACGAGCTGCACGAGAGCCAATCGCTCTTCGAGCGCGTGCACCAGATGCGACGTGGGTCGATGGGATCCCTGCTCGAGGCGTAGGATGGTCCGCCTATCTACCTGCACGTACCGGGCGAGCTGTTCCTGAGACCAACCACGCGCCAGCCGCGCGTTACGGACCCGGTTGCCGATACCGGACGGAATAGCCGTGCGGGGGAAGAGCCTGTTGATTCCCGAACCCATCAGGCCCCCGTGCCATTTATAGAAACCTATGACAAGTTTTCACGGCCTCACGGCTCCCATTCCACAAGGGGGGGTATGCCGGTTATCCCCTCCCCAAAAGCCCTCGGACGACGTGCTCTCGCTATCGAGGAGCTCGTTCGGCTCTTGGCACGACAAGCCGCCGCGGAGTACGTTGCAGGCGCGGGTCAGGCTGCTGCCCGCGAGACCGTTCCAGGACGCCGATGAGACGCTGCCCCGCCATCAACGACAACGACCGGGTCAGGCAGTGGACCTGGCGTGGAGTTCCGCGGCAGGCTTGCGCGTCCGGGCGTTTCATTCGCCGCGGTCAGAAATTGGCACAGCGAGCAGGATGCACGACAACCCTGCAATCAGGACCTGGCGCCTTTCGTTCGTACGCCAGCGAGTTGCGCGAACCGGCGACGGCCTCGTCGTGACGTTGCGGATCGCCATCTACGGTCGCCATTCGACGGACAAGCAGAACCCCACTTCGAGTGCGGATCAGGCCGACGCATGCCGGCGCGTCGTGGATTATCTCGGCGGCGAGATCGTCGAGACCTACCTCGATCCCGAAATCTCAGGCTACCGCCGGGACCGTCCAGGCCTTCAACGGATGCTCCGCGACGTGAGGGACGGCCGGATCGACGTCGTCGTGTGCGAGGCGCTCGACCGCATCGCCCGCGATGCGGAGGACGTCGCCTGGATCGGAAAGAAGCTGAAGTTCAGTCAGGTCAGGCTTCACACGGTCTCGGAGAACGAGATCGACGACATGAAGCTCGCGGTTGCTTCCATGCTCGGGTCGATCTTCCTTTCGCAGCTTCAGCAGAAGACGCTTCGCGGCATGAAGGCGGCGGCGCTTGCTGGCCGGTTCGTCGGGGGCAAGGCCTACGGCTACCGCAAGGTCAACAGGATCGATGAACGGGGGCAACCGGTAAGGGGTCTGCTGGAGATCGTTCCGGAGGAGGCGGAAGTCGTCTGCCGGATATTCACCGAGTTCGCTTCAGGTCGGTCGGCCAGGGACATCGTCAAGCGCCTGAACGAGGACGGGGTCCCGTCTCCGCGGGGCGGACTCTGGAACCAGTCCACCGTACGCGGCGACCCGAAGAAGCATGTCGGCGTCCTGAACAATCCGCTCTATCGCGGAGAATTGATATGGGGGCGCCGCGAATGGCGTAAGAACCCCGACTCCGAAAAGCGCGAGCGCCGCTATCGACTGCGCGCGGAGGCGGAATGGGTGCGGATCGGCGTTCCCGACCTGCGCATCGTCAGTGACGAACTCGCCCTGCAGGCCAGCGCCGAACTCGAACGTCGCGCGCTTCCAGCCGGCAGCCGGAGCGCCGTGGGCGCACGGCGCAGCCGGCATCTTCTGTCCGGCCTGATCAAGTGCGGCGTGTGCGGAGCCAACTACGTCGTCGGCTCGAAGGACTATTATCGCTGCGCGTCGGTCAAGGAACGCGGCACGTGCTCGAACACGACCTCCGTCAATATCTCGCGCATCGAGGATCTGGCGCTGTCGACGCTTCAGAGCGAACTGCTGACCGAAGCGTCCGCCGAGCTGTTCGCGGTCGAGTTCAATCGCGAGGTCGAGCGCCTAGCCAAGCTGCAGGGTTCGCACGAGACCGAAGCCGAGGAACGGCTGCGCGAGTTGGAACAGCAGATCGAGAACCTCGCGGCGAACATGCTGGCGGGCGTGGTGAGCCCGACTATCGCGCGGATGCTTCAGGAGCGCGAGGACGAATGCGAGGACCTCCGCCGGCGGCTGGCCCGAAACGCCGTCCAGGCGCCGACCGTCCTCGCCCACCCGATGCTTCGTAGGAGGTTCGAGGAACGCATCCGGTCGCTGCGCGAGAGCCTGTCCGATCCCGACAACAGGTCAGCAGTGGCCAACGTATTGAGCGAACTCATAGAGGAAATCGTGATCCGTCCCGCTTTGGGAGGCGTCGAGCCTGAGGCGGAGGTGGCTGCCAGCCTGTCCAAGCTGGTCAGCTTCGCAAACGCCGAAAGCCGGCCCCCTGTGAGGGACCGGCTTTCGAAAAGTGCGATAAAGGTGGTTGCGGGGACAGGATTTGAACCTGTGACCTTCAGGTTATGAGCCTGACGAGCTACCGGGCTGCTCCACCCCGCGACGGTTCACTGTTGCGAACGTTGGGTGTATGAGACGTTGTGAATGGGTTTTGGATATTGTGCGTGTTTGCATGTTGCACGGGCTTCAATGCCTGGCGACGACCTACTCTTCCATCGCTTGAGCGATAGTACCATTGGCGCAGTCGGGTTTCACGGCCGAGT
>NZ_SLXW01000015.1 GCF_004341085.1 Sphingomonas sp. PP-CE-1G-424 | reverse complement strand
GGATGGCACCCGCTGAGTTTACGAACCGCCCCCGCCAGGGGCATATGGACACCGAAGCTAAGTTATCAGCGGCCTGAAAACGGGGAGCAGGTCACCGGCGACCGATGTAAGTCGATCATTCGACTGGCTCGCCGTGCGAAGACCATCGGTTGCACTACAGTCTCGTAGGTGGTCGATGTACCGAACCACTTCATCGGACTGTGCCATTTGTCCCCTTCAATAATTTTCATCCGGTACGTGCCGGGTGGCACCGGTACGGATACATCGTCGTTACGGCTCACATAGACGGAGATGACGTGCACGTCGGTCTCCGGATCAAACAGCTGTACGACAACATTGGCATCTGCCGCTGCCACCCCAATTTTTGACGTCGCTGTCTTTGGATCAACGCTATCATTGACTGTGACGGTTCCGGACGCTGGGAAGGGCAGTTCAGCCACGCGATCGGGAAACAAGCCGGAGCGTTTTGCCTCACGGTAGGCGGGAATCAAGATGGGCATCGCGCATAGGAGGAATATCCATTTTCGCGCTGGGTGCGTCCGATCATGTCGTTTCGGACGACGCCGGTTCTTTTGATACTCGAATCCACGATTGGCTGTATCGAACCAGCCAGGGCCAACTCCGCTGCCGTTGCCACCGCCTCCGATCCAACTCGCGCTGCCAAGCGGTACCGCTTTTCCTTGTTTGTCGTGCGGATGCTCGACCCTTGCTTTGCGATCGTTCCAGATTGTTTTTCCGGCGGCCTTTCCCTGACGGTCCCGATAGCGTTCGCGCATATAGTCGCGGTCATCAATGCCCATGACCAGTCCCCGCATTTTCCTGTGCCCGCCGGTTGACGGCACGGCGGTGGAGAACACCGAGTTGCTGGGCGAAATCGACGACGACGAACGAAAACTCGTCAGCGACGTCTTGCTCGGCCGCGCAGGTGGGCGCGATCGAAGCGGCAGCCAGCACCAGATGCGCAGCGGCGATGGGATGCGTTTGCATCAGGTGGAATGACTGAGTCCGGAAGCTGTCCGCCAAGTCCGTGTCGGACAGCGCATCGGGTGTGAGCAGCTCGGCCGAGGACGGTTCACTTTCAGCGTGCTGCATGATCACTCCCCCCGGTACGTGAATCGCTTTGCGTAGTGTGCGGCGTGAAGGTGGCGCCCTGGCCGTGCCATTGCGCTCCGATCATCGCGCAGGCGATCGCCCACAGGGCCGTAAAGACCGCAGTCCCGCCGACGATCCAGAATGTCAGCGCCATCAGCCGGCGATGGCGGTGTCGCGGTGTGGCTTCAAGCGAGGGATCGACCGTCGCCCCCCAGATTACACCGTCGGTCGGCGCGGCATCGAGGCGGGTTGTACGGCCACGTTGCCTGGGTGGGGCTCGCATATAGTCGCGGTCAGCCGACCCCATGACTCACCTCCCGCTGTTCCCGATGTGTTGTGATAAGGGCGTCTCGGATGATTGGAGCTTTGCTCGCATCGCTCAGCCAGTTGCGATAGCGCGGGTTCCACCGGGCGAGGCCCTCGCAAGCCAGCTTCAGACAAACACCCGCTGCTTCATCCCTACCGGCGAGGAAGGCGACGCTGCCGTCAGGCAGTACGCGCTCGTATATACCAGGCACGATCTCAATCTTGTCCGATGCCTTGCCCTCAGCGGCTATGGTGCTCAGCGCGGTATCGCTCGTGACCACGGTTGCCTTAGGCTCGCTTGAGGCGACGACAGGGGAGGCCTTCTCTGCGCTTGCCCCGGCCTGGATGTCGCCCTGCTGCGTGACGTCAGGCTTTGTCTCGTCGTCGGCTCCGTCTTCCTCGTTGTCGACAACCACAGCCGGCTTGATCTTCGACGATCGCAAGCCGATCATTTCTTCGAGGCCGCGGGGATCAGGCTGGTGGTCTCCTGCGAGCTGACTGCCAATCGCCAACAGCGTCTTCACTGATACGCCAGTCGAGAACAGCCGGCCAATCGCAGTTATCCCGCCAAATTCCGTCCATTCTGCAATGAAGTTGTCTGCTTTGTAGATCGGCACGTCGGCGCCGACCTTCGAGCGGTCGATCGAACAGTCCGGAGGAATGATGACGAAGGCACTAATCGTCTCGAACGCAACGTCGTGCCGACGTTCTTTCAGCCAGACCCTAAGAACCTCCCTTTGGCGTTGTGCCTGAGCCAGCGGATTGGGGATGTCGATCGGCCGTCGCCGTCCCTCATACCAGACGTGCCATTCATTATGCTCGTTCTTAGAGGGCCTGCCACGATAGTTCTTCACCTCGACAACCGCCGCGGTGCGCGACAGACGTGACAGGATGACATGATCGAACTGAGCGAACCCGCCGATACCGTCAGGAAGCCGCAGATCGTGCAAAAGCGCGTGATTGGGCGCATTATGGAAGTGACGATCGAGGATATGCGCGGTCGATCGCTCACCATTTAGCCCGCGCTGGCGGTTCATCGTCTCCTTGCGCGCCCGCTCTGGAAGGCGGTCGAAGTCTGGGTTTGCCATGAATGCGGCTATTGCTGCGCATTCGTCAGCTTTGGTCGACGGTTTTACGATCATCTACTCATTCCCCTTTTAGAATCTTGACCTTCAGCAACGGCCTTCGGTCCGGGCCTGCCAAGGCACCGACGGCGGTGACACGTCTCGCAACCGCGTGCCGGAAGACGCTCGCGGAATGGATTTGCACGATTTGAACTTCCCGCCCGGCGTTTACCTCGAGCCGTGCGACGCAATCGATGGCGGCCTGGACAGAGCGACAGGCACCGTCGTTGACCGCGGCGCCGGCCGTCAGGAACAGCACCGATCTCGGGCTTGTGGTCAGCCAGCGGCGGATAGACGTTGGGGTTGACGACGTGCCGGCGGCAAACCGTCCGGCGTCCTCTTGAAGGCGCGCCAATGCCGTCCAGCCTGCCCGCGTGTCCGTTGCGGTGTCGAGATCCAGGCGCATCGCGTTCGCCATCGATTCATACCCGAAAGCACGAACTCTCTCCGGAACGTCCCGCAGCCCAGCACCGGGTTTCGCCGCTACCTCCCAAAGCATATCGGCGAGTACGCAACTAACAGCGTTGTAGATTTCCGGCGCTACTCCGTCTGATCGCAGGATCGCCTCGGCTGCGTATGCGATTTCATGCTGTGTCAGGTGATCGGCAAAGAAGTCCCAGTTGCCGATGGCCGGGTCGAGCAGGAAATCCGTATCCTGGGCGGCGTGAAGACGTGCAAGTTGGCTACCTTCGTCAACGACCATCAAACGTCCGCACCCCCTCCGCGCTTGCGTCAAAAGGAGGTCGAGGATGTCGGATGGAATGGTCTCGTTCGTGCCGCATAGGATCACCGTCGTGGGCGAGTTATTCATCGTCACATATCCAGGCTGCGGTTTTTTTCAGGAAGGCCGCGGATCTGTTCGCCAGACTTGAGCAGCGCGGGCAGGGCGCTAAGGTCGTCCATGTCGAGTGGAGGTATGCCGAGCTCGTCGTCCTTGCGATCGGCCTGAACATCACGCCGATCGGCATCCTGGCCGTCCTTGAGCGACGGCATCTCCCCATCGAGGTTTTTGATGTCGGAATAGTCAGTGGTCGACGCGCCCATTGGCGGCAGGTCCGTCATGTCGAGGCTGGCGGGATCGATCAGGATCTTCTCGCTGCTCGCCTCGTCGAGGCTCTCCATTGCTTTGGTGAGCGCATCGTCAGCCGCTTTGGTCTGTACGGCAGCACCATCGATATCGACGCGGCCGAGGCTTTCTAGCGATGAGGTTTTGTCGCCGGGGTTCTTATCCAGCTGCAGCTCGAGCTTCTGCTGGTTGTCAACGACCATGGTCAGGTCGAGGCGAATGCGGGTGACGCCTACGTTGAAAAGTCGCTGGTTCGACAGATTGCGCTCGAAGCTCTGCATCACCGTGATGGCTCTGTTGACGGTGATGCCCTGCGCCATGTGCATGTTGAGCGCGTAGGCGAGGTCCATCCGCTGCATTATCGGGTCGTTCTTCTCGAGCGTGACCTGGTCCTTGTTCGCCAGTTCGACCGTGACCTTGCCGTTCTCAATGCCGGCGATCGTGGCCAGCGAGGCATTGTAGATGCCGCGCTCCTTGTCGTTATCAGTCCACCGAATCCGGTCGCCTTCGTGAATCTGGATTGTCTCGATCGTCGCGAGCGACATACGATCCTTGTCGATCATCGGATCGATCTTCTGAGGACTGAACTTGATCGATTTACCGTTTTTGACGATTTCGACCTTGCCGTTGGCAAAGGTTCGCCGGACCTCGGCTACGCCGCGTTCGATTTTGAGCTCCGGCACCGACCCCTTGATCTCCAGCCGCTGCCCCTTCTCGTAGGTTTTGGCGTAGCGCAGGTCCTCGCGCTCGATGTTCACGTTCTGGATGACCGCGATGTATAGCCCGTCACCTTTGAGCGTGCCCTCGTCCTTCAGGCCTTTTTGCACCGCCTGATTGATCGCCGCGCGGGTCTCGCGGCCGGACGCGAAAATGGCCGTGTTGGCACGTTCATCCTGCGACAGGGCCAGCCACAGGTCGGACGCGTGCGCCGATGGATCCTCATGCTCGACGACTTTGTCGCCAAGCACCTTCATGGCCTGACCAGCCTTGCCAATGTTGGCCAGCGCCGCGACCGTGCGCAGTTGGTCAGTCTGCTGGCGAAGGTTGTCATCCATGCGGGCCATGCCGATCTTGTCGGCCTGCATCATGGCAAAGGCCTTGCCGGCATCGATTGGGAGGAGCTGCTGGCGATCGCCGATCAGTGCGATCTTTTCGATGCCGAGCGCTTTAGCGATCGTCAGCATTTTGAGCATGTCGCGGTTCGACACCATCGACGTCTCGTCGACGACGATGACCGTGTCCTTTAATTCGTCACGGCGTGCCTGCGCATCGGGCGTGTTCGGGTTGGTGACGTGCTTTTCGTTGTGCCAGATGAAGTGGGCGATCGTCTCGGCTTTAACGCCTGAATCCTGCATCTGGTCGACCGACATTTCGCGGCTAGGACTGGCGTCAGGGCGTGCCATCCCTTCCTTCATGTCGGCGACCATCTTATTCTGAAAGGCGAGGCCCAGGATGGATTTGCCTTCTCCCTCAACGACGCGGGCAACGGCCTGCAGCATCGTCGACTTACCGGCACCGGCGATGCCCTGGACCGCTACGATGCGGTCGGAGGTCGATACGATCAACGTTGCGGCTGCGAGCTGGCCTTCGTTCAGAGGGTGAGGGGAGGCGGCCTGCAGCCGATCTGGCGCTTCCGAGGGTGCCACGATTGGGGCACCCGCGTCTCTCCCCGCCTGGACCCGCGCAAGGATGCTCTCCTCGGTCCGAAGCGCTTCGGGCGTCGTGAGCGCATCGACTTTCTGACCTTGGTGGGTAATCTGCCCGGCGAGAAGTTTTCCCTTCTCAATGAGCTGCTCGACCCTCGCCTCGACATGGTCGATCGTGACGGCCTTGAGTCCGAAGTCGAGCGCCTTTTTGGCGACCTTGTCTTTGTCGAACGCCGCTTCCCGCTGATTGAGACTACGGACCGCGGATGCGACAGCAAGCTGCGCGTTGGCCTGCCCCGTTGACTGCGCCAGGCGTACAAAGCCGCGGTCGACCAGCGGGTCCGGTGACCGGAGCAAGCCCGACACCGTATCCATCGCGACTTTCACGGCGTCCGCGATTACGGTGTAGCTGCGCCCGATCGTGCCAGCATTCTCGCGTTGCTCCAGCTTTGCGGCGTTCTGTAACGCTCCTTCGAGCAGCTTCTTGCCGTCAAACCCTTGCTCTGCGGCCTTCTTCATCCAGTCGAGCACGAGGCCGTCGCGGTCTTCGACATTCAGCTTGGGATCACGCGTATTTACGGTGATTTTGTTACGGCCTTCCGGCGAGACAATGCCCAGCTCAGCCGCTTTCTCCATGATCTGTTCACGGCGCTGGCTGAACGTCTCCAATACCGCTTTCGGAACGCCGGCAATTTCGAACGTCCCGTGCTTGCCGGTCATCTGCACCTGGTAGCCAAGCTTCTCCAGCTCATCGCGCAGGAAGCTATGATAGATCGAGCCGATCACGCTGTTGCTTGACCATATTCGGTCTGCATGAAGGGCATGGAGTTTGCCGTCCGGCCCCCTTGTCATGTTGGCGACGATGGCGTGGATATGTGCCTGCGGATCTAGTGCTCGGCTCGTATCGTGCTGGAAAAGGGCGTAGACCAGATTGCCCGTTTTAACCGCCTCGGTTTTCCCGTCTTTCGTCACGCGCGTTTCAGCTAGGTTCTTTTCGACCCATGCCATTGTCTGTTGGACTGCCTTGGTCTGTGCGCCGTCAGGTCCAAGAATGCGTTTGTCGCCGGCAATATACGCCATAACCGACACGGATTTCGGTGCCGAGAAGGTCAGGTCGTAGCCTGGCCGTCGCGAACCCTTATCATCTACGACGCGCTCGCCAGAGGGGAGCTCGCCATTGAGCGCCTTGGCAAATGCCTCCTGCGAAACGGTGCCGGTAAGGCCAGCTGCGGCAGCCCCTTCACCGCCCCACATGCTGACGTCACCGGCCTTCTCATCGGTGTAATATTCGCCGCTGACGAAGTCGTCCTTGGTGAAGTATTTTGCGGCGCCGGATGCCGATCTGACGGATGCGATCGAGTGCATCGTTACATCCCATATCCGTCATCAGGGAAGGCATCGCGCGCCTCCCGGATCGACAGGTCCTCCGGCCGTTCTCCGGCCAGCGTAGGATCGTCTTTCTGCCGCTGCTGGTCCTCACTGCGCGCCTGGACGGACTTACCCTCCAGTGACCGTTCGCGGTCCTTTCGATCGTCATCGCCGGAACGCTCACGCATGTCCTGAAGTGGTACCTGCGGTTCGGTTCTGGCGGTGGCTTCGACGGTTGTCGCGTCGCGCGAATTGTCGACTTCGTTCTCGGTCGGCTGTGACAGAATGTTGGTGGCGAAGGTGTTGGCCACGTTTGCCGGTTCAACCTCTTCTTCTGTCAGACCGGGCACATCGCCACGTCCAACATCGTCGTCACCACCCTGCGGCTTGCCACCACCTCCGCGAACAACCTTTCCAGGCTCGTCCGGCTTAGCCGGTTTCCGCTCGATGAAGCCCTCGGCGACGGTCGGGTAATGTTCCCATTCCAGGCGGATGCGTGCAGCAGGGAAGCCATCGGGGAATTTCACAAAGCCGTGCAGGCTCGGAAGGTTCATGATGTCGTCGGGGATGACCAGCGGTTCGATCTGTTTACGGGGGGTCAGGGTCGAGGCGTCGCGTGTGTTGTTGTACCCATAGCTATACCCCTCATCCATCTGCCGGATCTCGCGGTTGCCAATGTAGCGGGCACCCTGTTCAGCAGTGTCGAGGTCGGCTGCGGCGAGGATCAGTTTGGTGCGTGCGAGCGACGACAGGTTGCGGGCATTTTCCTCGCCATAGACCTGCGTGAGCTTGTCGAACGAGTGCAATCCGAGCACCATCGCACCACCGAAGTTACGGGCGGTCTGGAGGCCGTCTTCGATAGCCGGAAGGCGGTGGAGTGCGCCCAGTTCGTCGAACACGAACCAGGTGCGCAGGTTACGGGTTTTTTTCATCGTCATCAGCGCGTGGATGGCGAGGTTCGACCAGAGCGTGAGCAGTGCCCGGTTCATCTCCAGGTCTGTGTAGTTTGAGGTGATGAATAGGATCGAGCCGGGCTTCTTCTCGGACGTCATCCAGTCCTTGATCGAGTATTGCGGACCGTCGTCGGGCAGGAAGCGCAGGACTTGCGCGTTCGTATTGAAAACCGCGCGGATCGACTCTGCCATCTTGGCCGCTTCGGGGGCCGTAATGGGGTCGGCGATGGTGTTGGCAAGATGCTTGTGAACCAGCTTCAGGTCAGCGGTCATGAGGTTATCGGCAAGTGCCTGGTTGGACGTCAGCCCCTTCTCGATGAGCTTCATGCACATCTCGATGAAAAGGGTACGCGCAGCGAGTGCCCAGAACGGGTCAGCCGCCCCGCCGTCGGAGGGGATCAGGGCTCCAGCGGCTGCGGTAAGCTCGCTATAGGTTCGGCAGTCATTGAAGATCGTCCAGGCTGGGCAGCGTGCGTCGGCCGGGTTGAGAATGGTGTCACGTGTCGGGTCGTAGAACGCTTCGACATAGGCCCCGGTCAGGTCGAACACGACGGCGGTATCTTCGCGTTCGCGCATCTCCCGAAGGAGTTTACGGAACACGGTCGTTTTACCGGAACCGGTGGTGCCGAGCGTCATGAAATGTGACTGTTCGAGACGGTGTGGAAACGGGATGCCGGCAACGGTGTAGGGGTGGTGGATCCCGCCTATCTTGCGGGCCTTGAACTTCAGCTTCAGGACCTGTTCCGGCGTCTTGTCCGGAAAGAGTTTTGCGGCCTCCTTCACGAACTCGATTCTGTTATGCCCGGCGATCTCGGAATAGAGCAAATCGCGCTCGACCAGCATGGCGCCGCGCTCATGGCGCTCCTGGATCATCGCCTTGCCGCGACGGGCCGAGAAATCGACGTACCAGATCGACAGCGGGATGGTGATGCACGAGGCAATCGCGACCGAGCCCATGAACCCCTTCACGGCCTTGTGCCATGCAAGGATGACCTCTGGCACGTAAGGCACGTAGCCCATGTAGGTGTGGCGCACGCTGTTGTCGGGCAGACGCAGGTTGATGCGCTTCATTTCGTCGAACGATATCCAGTCCCACAGCCCCGACAGGATGCGCATCGAGATGAGCTGGACGTTGTTCTCGTCAAGGGTGAGCGAGAGGATCGTCGAGTACGCGATAACGAAAATGCCAAGCCACATGTAGATCGGCATTTTGGCACCCTGTAGCCACATCAGGACCTGGGTATTGAGAAGCTGGCTGCCACGGGTGAAGTTGCCCGAATTGCGAGGCGCTTCACCACGCGCGCTATGGTGCTTCTGGGGGATCGGACGCCGATTGTTACGGATGTCCTGGCGGGGCGCTTTGGGGTCATCACGCGCCATGATGAAGCTTCATGCGACGGTCGGCTTCGAGGACGAGCGTTTCGCGCAATTCCGGGTGGTTTTCGCGGATAATCGCGTCGATCGCGACCTGCATATATTCGGTCACGCGCAAGTGGCGCCGCTCGCTGCCTTCAAGCAGCTTCCGGCCATCAAGATGTTGTTCGATCGCCCGACGAACCAAGTCCGACGGCGAGCACTCCAGTTTGGCTGCTTCTGCCTCTATACGGGCACGCAGATCACCGGCTACCCGAAGGGTATAAGGGCGTGAGGTACTCAAGTAACCAGCCTCCTAGCAGAGAGGCTGATGGGTCCTTAGGAGGACGTTCCTTATAGCTGTGGAACGCGGCTACAACAAGCTCGATATCCTGGTTTGGGCATAAGCCGTATTACGGTGTCTTACGCAGGAAACGGCGGAAATCTGCACTTTTTGAGGCGTATTACGTTGTAAGACAAACTGTAAGACGTTGTATACACTGTCTCGGACTCTCTAACTCACTGTTAAGCTACGGAAAAAGGCAAGCGCAGCTTGCGTAAGGTGTGCTCTACTGTAGTCCCGATTCCCATGTGTCGATTTGATCTCCCCGGTCCTTCGTATCGATATGATGGCATCTCTGTTTTCCTCGGGGCAAAGGCCCGCCTTCGCGGCGGAATGACGGTTGAACTGGTTGCTCTGGCGTGGTGTCTTGGGATCGTTCTGAGATGATCGTCACCGGGGTTTCCTTGATGTTAGAAGCTGGTCGTGGGTTGGCGCTTTTCCCTCGCCTAATCGATAGCTATACCGGTACCGTTCAGAGCCCGATCAGCCTGACCAAAAGGCAAGAAAATGGCGAAGTCACTGGACGCTGAAATGGCCGCGATCGAGGCCGAGGAACGCAAGCTGGCAGATCGCCGAAAGGCGCATCTGAGGAAGCTTCGGGATACGGCTATTGGGACGGTCGAGAAGGTAGGGTTGCTCAAGCTCCCGCTGGATCGACTGGAGCGGTTGATGGAGGCGGTGAAGACGCTGGGCGTGGACGAGGTCGAGAAGCGGCTCACGGCGAAAGCCTGAGACGGTTCGAGGCCGAGGCCCACGCCAATGGCCGCACGGGTTTGCTACCTCGTGCGGCCATTCTTTTTTCGACAGGGGAGAGGCGCAGCCGGCTTGGTGGCATCAGGCAAAAAAAGGGACGCGCCAGCCGGTAGGCTGGGCGTCCCTTGCGGTCGGTTTAGATAGACACAGACCGATCAAATCCACGCCAGCAGGTACTCCCCTTCGATCGGTTTGAGTGCCGCCATCGTCGCCAGCGTTTCAATGCTCTCGGCCATGTCCGGATTGGAATCGAGCCGACGCCTGATGCGGGGATCCGTCAGCCTCCGTCGAAGCTCCGTCATCGGCACCATGCCGGCGACCATGCGGTCGATCCCAAGGCCGTCTAACAGCGCCAGCGCTTGGGGGTTTGCGAGAGCTATTTCCGGGGCCGCATCCGGGTTCAGAGACAGGCGCATCGTAATATCGCCAGTGGGTTCAGTCTGCGCCACCCGGACGCGTCGACCGAGGAACTGAGCCTCATCCAAAATCGCGATGACGGAAGGGTCGTGGTCGAAGCATTTCGAGACGACCGCGAGCGACAGATGGCAGACGCGGGCGTCGAACTCGAACCATGGATCGCCGGTGACGCCGTAGCCCGGAAGCACCATGGCAAAACCCAACCGCAGCGATTGTTCGGCAAGCAGATCGCGTAGCGATGCGAGCTGGTCGGGAGTGATGATTGCCGCCATTGGCGCGAGGATGGCGCGGCCGTCTTCTACGCGGAACGTAATGGTCATGGTGACCTCCTTCGTTGAAACCGCACATCCCTCCCTCCCTCCTCTCCGGAGAAGTTTCGCGACGCCTCTGATCGAGCATCACGGTCGAGGCTAGGACGCCTAGTTAGCGCACGGCCGAAGGGCCGCTGCGCTCAGGCGGGCTAGGCGTGCAGGGTAACACTGTCGGATGTTGGAAAACCGCGTCAGCAGCGCCGGGACGGGCTCAATGCCCGCACCGGCGCTTCACCGGCCGATGCGTAGCCAGGGGAGGCCCGACGGGGCCGTACCGAAGCGAGCGAGCCGGTGCCGCACGCCCGTCGAAATCAGCAACGGAAAAGGGCCACCCGATCGCCCGGATGGCCCTGTGAGTATTAGACGATGAAGGGAGGAGCCGAAGCCCCTCCCGCGGTCATTTGATGAACTGGGCGTAGGCGGTGAGCGCAGCCCCGATCGCGATTGCTCCCGTCATCAGTGAGCCGAGCCCGATGATGTACCATTTAAGTCCGTCGATTGAGGTCTGCATACCCTTGAGGCCGCTTTCCAGCTGTACCTCAAGACCTGCGATTTGCTGCTTCAACGGCTCTATTGCGCGACCCACGGCCATGTCGATCTGCTCCTCGACGACGACGACTGCCTTAGCCGCTGCCTCATCGTCGATATTAGCCGATCTTAGTGCTCTGAACAACGCGACTTGCATTTCGTCCTCCTTCTTCTTCAAGACGCATTCCGGATTAGGGCGGCGCGGCGAGGGTCAAGGGATCGCTCTTGCGACCGCTTTAGCGGCGGTGGGGGCAACGATTTTTCGCAGAAAAATGGTGGGACCCTGCCGTCCCTTGAGGCTCGTCGCGCCGCCCGGGATAATAAGACGACTTGAGATAGATTTTTCCCCGCGGCAGCAGCGCCAGGGCGGGCTCGATGCCCGCACTGGTGCTCCCCCGGCCGAGGCGTAGCGAAGGGCAGGCCGAAGGGCCTGCCCGATGCGAGCGAGCCGGGTTCCGCGCCAGCCTCAAACCGGACGGTCGGGCAGCTCGTTAGCGATGTTTCCAAAGCTGCGGCAGCACAATACCGGAGGGGGGAAGGCGACCGGCTGCGCGGCGTCCAGGTGCGGCCCGACGGGGCCGTGCCAAGGATGTCGTGCGGCCGGTCGCCTGGCGTGGGGGGAACCGTAGGGTTCCCCCCACAGCAACGCTGACGAAAAGGGGCCAGCGCGGGGATTTCGCCCGCCGCTGGCCTAGTGTTTCCTGCCAAGGAAAGGGAAGGGGCGGCGCGCTCTAGGCTGCGCCGCCCGGATAGGGCTAGCCGATTGCCTGCCGCTTGGTTGCGGTCGGTGCCGGTGCCTGTCCGTCGATGCGGAAGGCGTGGGTTGGGATGCGGGCGTCTTTCAAGGTCTGCAACAGGTTCGATTGCAGGCCGGAACCTTGGCAAACGATGGCTTCAACGGGGGCTAGTTTTACAAGCTGCTCGTTGCGAACGAACCCGGCGCGGTTGCCATAGCGGCCCGTCTGCGGCGTGAAGGCAACCACGGTAACGCCACGGCTTGCGGCCCATGCTGCGGCGATCATGTCGCACCCTTTACGCTGCGCGGTGGTGCAAAGCGTCATGTGCGGGATACGGGCTTTAATCTGGTCGAGGCGGTCCCAAAGCTGTTTGAAGTCGTGCCACTCCTGACCGCCCGAAAAGACTACAAGCGGGCCGGTGGGGTTGCGCTTTTCGCGGTGGTCCTGCGCGCGGGCCTTCAGGAAATCGAGGGCGGCAATCTGGCTTGCGGTGCCTCCGCTGGAAACCTTCGATCCGCGCGCGGGGGACCAAGGGTGGCCGGACTGCGCCCGGTAGCAGTCGGCGGCATAGTCGCGCATGCATTCGATAGCGGCGCGCTGTTCGGTCTTGGTCTGCGCGCGGAGTTGCAATTCCTCCATTTCGACGGCGTAAATCTCGGACGGATCATAACGGCGCGTCATCTCGCCAAGGTCGCGGCAAAGCGTGTCTTCCTCGCGTTCCAGCTTCTGCGCTTCGTAGTGAAACGAGTTTACGAAACCCCAAGCGATCGCCTGTGCGCTGGTCTCTAGGCGGGTGTCGCGGAACAGGTCGAAAAGGGTTGCCATGATCGCCGCGCAATCGTGCTGCGCCTCGATCGGCTCGGGCATGTCGAGTTCGGCGCGCTCGTCGCCCATTTCGACGATCGAAAGCGCGCCAACGTCGCCGAACGCTTCCTGAAAATTGGTCGTCGCGGTGTCTTCGGCCATGCTCTCGGCAATCTCTGCCGTGCGGGGGTCGGTCGCGTTGTCGGACGCGCTGTTGGTCGCGGGCGTGGCGTTGGTGCGGTTCATGGCTTCGCCCAAGTCGGCAAAGCTGGTAAGGCGCGGGGAGGTCGTTTTCTTCGTCATTGGTCTGACTCCGTTGGCAGGGGTAGGCGGCTAGGGTCGGGGGAGGGTTGCACCCCTCTCCCCGCCCGTTTGGGTGGTCTTAGAAGGCGGGGATTTCGTCGTTCAGCGGCTCGGAAAGCTGGCCGTTGTCGGTGGCGTTGCCGATGCCGAAACCGTCATCCGATGCCTTGCGGCGGTTCTGGCGGGTGCCGTCCAGATTTTCGCGGCGCGTGGTCGGGCGGTTCCAGACGACGCGAAAACCCTCTTCGTTATTGCCGAAAAGCATGATCTGAAGGGGTTCGCTGATGCTGGGGTCGTCTAGCTTGCCCTGATAGAAAACTTCGCCGCTGCTGTTGCTGGTCATTTCCCAAAGCGCGCCGATCTGCACCCAACGCTTCGCGACGTTCAAAACCATGATCTCGAACGCGGGGGCCTTGTCGTTCGTGCTCTCGACGGGACGGAGGCCAAGGCGCGCGAGGTCGATGGTTGCCGTTGCGACCGAACCGAGAAGCTGACCGCCGACCGACTTGAAAGAACCGATGTTCATAGTATTCACTCCACGTTGCGGGGGCCTATCCCCCTGTTTGCCGGTGCTTGGGGCCTTTCCCCTCCGGCATCTTCTTTTTACCCCCTCCACTCTATTTGACCAACCTGATTGATTACTTGACGCCCAATCATCGTACACGGTGAGTCCGAGCATAAAAAAGCCCCCGACTAGGCGGCGTAAATAACAAATCAAAGACGCATTGATCGCGGTAGCGAGCAATTCTGTTTCTACCGTGCTGATGGGCAAGGCCCGGCCTTTGTTCTCATCGCACCCGGAGCCGTCCTCGCAGGGGCTCAAGAGGCAGGCACGGCTGGCGGGGTCAACACGAATGACGGAGGCTCCGCCGCTTTAGCGGTGGAAACCGTAGGGCCTTTAGGCCCGGTATTCTTGTTGAGGCGTCTTCAAATCAAATAAAAGCATTGTCCGCTCCAGCGGACAATTCCCCTTTGACGCCGACCCCGTCGGACGGGTCTGCCACGCCGAGACACTGAGAGACGGCGAAGGGTGTGATGAGAACACAGGCCCACAAAGCACACATCATGCGCCTAGCGCATGATTCCACAGCCGAAGGCTGCCTGCGGTGCTCATGGTCCTAGACATGAGGTCAGGGTAGATCGACATCCCCGCCCCACGCCATCCGCGAACCTAGCGCACGAGCCCTGTCATCGTGCCCCGGGAGCCCGACAAGTGATTGTACCCGAAGGGCGGAGACCCGCTCTTCGCGGGGCTCCGGGAGGCTCTTGCCGACTATTGAACGGTCCCGCCCTCTTGGGCGGGATGTCCCAACCCTTTCTATTTTTCCTTCAACTCTTCGAAGATTTCAGTCGGCTGTACCCCGCCCATAAGCCATATCCGAGACGGCCCCATCGACAAGAAAGCATCACATTTCCGTAGGGGAAAAGCTTGGCTTGAGCCCATAAATCAAGTCTTTAGAGTGGCCTATCGAAAAGGGCGAACGTCACAGCGACGCTGGCCGAAAACACGAAAGCAGATGCCTCGCGATGTACGATCGTCCGGCAGGGGAGGGGTGCAAAAATGAATCCGGAAGCGATGCTCGGCACATTGGAAGGACATCATCGAGACATCATGGCTGGCCTTCGCGAAATCAGACGGCATTGCGGCGAGGAAAACCCGAATAGCCGTGAACTGGCGGTCGCCCGAGAGCAGTTGACGGCGTCCAGCCTGTCGCGGTCCAGGTACGTCAGCGAGGTGATCGTCCCAACGTTACTTAAAGATGCCGACGATGGCTTGAGGACGGAGCTGTCCGAGTTACTCTTTGCAACTGCAACCAAGCGGATGTTTTCGCGCGCGCATATTGCTGAGTGGACGACGACGTCGATCGAGGCGGACTGGTCGGGTTATTGCGCCGCGGCGCGGGATATTTGGCCAATGATGGAAGAGCAGATCGCGCGTGAGACGAGGGTGTTGGCCGCCCGGCTCAAGCATCGATAGCGACATCAAGCCGGATTGGATTCCATCAGGCCAAGGCGGTGCCGAAGGTACCGTCAGGCGCACTGGGTGGCGTTCGGCAGACAAAAAAAGGGCCAGCGTGAGCTGGCCCGGATAGTTTTTAGGAGAGGATGCCTGAAAGGCGTCGCCATGCTGCATCTGCGAGCATCGTTTTGCAACCGCGAACAGGCTTGAACCGCATAAACTTTGGTTGTTAACCGGGCGAAAGCCGGCAACCGCATTTCGCGCGATCGATCGGCTATCCGGAGGGACATTGAGCGACACGCGCATCGGCACTGTTGAACGAGCATTTCAGCTGGCGAGGGAAGGCGCCTGTCGCTCGGTTTCAGACATTCGAGAACGCCTTACTGCCGAGGGTTATGAGGGCGTGTTCAGCCACCTGAACGGCATGAGCATCAGGCGTCAGCTGGCTGCCGCGCTCGTAGCGCGTGGCGTGACGACGCCGGTCGAGAGCGACGACGTCTGAACCACGCCGTCCTACGCGGCTCAGGCCGCGTTCTTGAGCGGTTCTGGCAACTTCCCATCGGGCAGGGTTTCGCGAAGATGGCCATGGATCATCTGGGCGTTGAACGGCTTCGAAAGAAACGTCGCCTTCTCCGGAAGGTCGCCGGTTTCCGGGCTTACGCGCCCGCTACCGATGACGATCTCGATCCAGGGGTAGTTTTCGGCGACGTGGCGCGCGAGCGCGAACCCGTTGGTGTCACCCGGCATGTCGACGTCCGAAAAGAGGAGGGTGATGGTGTGGGCGTACTCGGGAAGCATCGCGATCGCGGCATCGCCGCTACTGGCTTCGTAAGTGCGGAAACCCGCGTCTTCGAGGATCCCAGTTATATCCATAAGGATGAATGGTTCATCGTCGACGGCAAGGGCGTAGGGGATTGTTGATAAGGTCATGCGCATCAACCCGCCATTTGCGAAAATGGCTCCGATACAAAGCGCATGCAGCACACCTGTTTACCTTGTGGAACGGGCGTCGATCGCTTCCTGAAGAAGGCATGCCGAGGCCCCGATAAGTACCGCACCAAAAGCGAGGGCCGTTTGCGAGTGCATGGATCTCATGATCGTCTCCTCGCTTTCACTGAGGGTAGGTCCACGGATCCAAAAGGGTAACATCTGTGCCTGCGAAGTCGACGACATTTCGGGTGACGATCGTCAGGTCGTGTACGAGGCCCGTCGCTGCGATCCAGGCGTCGCGTTCGCTCTTGGTGTCCGGAACGTGCAGCCGCGCGCAGCGCAGCGCGATCGTTGTGTCGACGGGGAGTATGCGCCCGGCAAAGGTGGGCATGACTTTGTCGTGTAGCCAGAGCCGCAACACGCCGGCTTGCCGCGTATCGCGTCGTTCGAGCAGTGCGATGCCTAGCTCGATCTCCATGATCGTGATGACCGAAAGGAACATGTCCGCCTGATCGACGCTACCGGCCCATGCTTCGACGGCTGCACTGATCTTTCCGCTGCGCCGCTTGCGCAGCTCGGACAGGGCGTTGGTGTCGAGCAAGTACATCAGTCGAAGACCGCCGGACACGGGAACGATGCTGCCCTGCTGAAGTCGACCTCGATGTCTCCGACCTCGTCCATGTCGAGGGCGTCGAGGATGTTGCCGGGAGGCGCTTTCAGCCGCTCGTATTCGGCAAAGGGCATGACCGCCATGATTGGTCGGCCGCGTTCGGTGATGATGACTGCGCCATCAACCGCGGCCCGCTTGATGCGACCTGGTTCGCGATTGAAGTCGCGACTGGAAAAAGTTTGCATGGCAGCTTGACCTTATTTGTCGTGACGTACAGACATTGCCGCAGGCAGCGGAATTGTCAATGTTCGTCACGCGACCGGGCATTGCTCGATCGCATGACAATCCCGCCAAATCCGAGGCCTCACCCGAAGGAGGATATGATGAAAGTACAGGATATGATGCGGGGGTACGACTATGACCTCCCGCTATATGACGTGCTGAACAACAGTGGCACCAACGAGAACGGCGACCCCGAAATATCGACCGATCGGCGGGTGCTGGCAGGCGCCACGATCGGGATCGGCCTCGACGTTGCCTATTTCGCGATCACAGAGATGCAGGAAGCGTTCACCGCACTGGCGAGCGAAACGAGCAACGGCATGGGCCGTGGCGAGGGGCACAAGGATCTCGAAGAGATCCTGCGCGACAAGAGCCCGTTCCAGATGCGGCTTTGGTACCTGCTGTACGACACGCCTATCGAACAGGCGATTACAGAACTCGCATGGTTGCAGAGCCTGACGTACCGTCGTGGTCGGATGTGCATGGTGATGCGCGAACAGAAGCTCGCGGTGATCTACGCCACGAACGCCCAGTTGTGCGAGAGCCTGACGGCTGCGCAGATCATGGCCAACGTGACGACCGAGGGCTGACGATAGTCGCTCGGTCAGGCGACCAGGGCGAGAAGACTCTCCGGGTGATGTGGCCGGCACCGGGAGACACGGAAAGGCTGAATGGGATTGTCGGTGCGGACCACAAACTGGTCGACGCCGGTGCTCTCACGAAGCTGAATAGCCACGGCGTAGGCGTTCTCGAGTGAACTCAGTGAACTGCGTCGGGCTGAAAGTGCAATGACGGTCATGATGATGTCCCTTCGGGGTGAAGTCCTTCGGGTGAAGTGCCTTATGGCGGGTGGAACGGCCGAAAGGCCCGTTCATGGAAAATTGACGACGATCCGTATATCGAGGGTGGTGGACCGGATTCGACGCAGATGCGTTAAGCCAGTCTATCCACCGTTTCGACGGAGGATCCTTCGATCGACGGGGTCGGGACCGCTGCTATCGGTTCCGGCCCCGTTTTCGTAAGCGGAAGCCGTCGGCGTCAGACGAGCCAATTCTCCACACGAAGACCCCGGATATGGGTGAACTCGCCGACATTAGCGGTGACCAGCGTGGCACCCAGCGCATAGGCGTGAGCTGCGATCAGGAGGTCGTTGGGGCCGATTGGTTTGCCAGCGGCTTCAAGCTCGGCGCGGATCCCGCCATATTCGGCGTCGGCCGGGACATCGAGCGGAAGGATCTCGAGCCCGCTCAGAATGGCTTCGACTTGCTGGAGCAGGCGAGGGGACCCCTTACGGGCGCAGCCATAGCGCAGTTCGGCCGCGGTGATGATGCTGACACACAGATTGTCGCTTCCGATCTCGACGATCTTGTCAAACACCGCGCCTTGCGGATTTCGAACGAGATCGGAGACGATGTTGGTATCGAGCATGTAGCGTGAATCGGTCACAGATCGACGGCCCTAAGCGGAAGCAGCGTAGCATCGAGATCCTCTGGAAACTGATCCTCAGAGGCGAGGGGGGTTAGCCCTTTCAGGATGTCGAGAAGACGGGCCTTGGGTTCGGGTTCGATGATAAGCTTGTCGCCTTCCTTATGGATGAGCACACGGCTTCCCGAAAATTCGAACTCGGCGGGAATTCGCACTGCCTGACTGCGATTGTTGCGAAACAGCCTGGCTTCACGCACGTCGACATTAGCAGATGTCTGGGTCACGACGCCTCCTTTGTATATGCCATGTATATACCATGTTGGGCTGACGTTATCAATCGCGATGAGCGATGGCGTCGTAGTTACGTCCGTGTCGTCCATCTCAGGTGGCCTCGGCGTGGGAAGCGCGGCGCTTTATGCGGTCCTAGCCTGGGTTGCTGCTTGAGACGTCTCCCGGCGAAAGCCGGAACCAAGCCTTGCAAAATCGATGCCGAATATCCGCTAACTTATTGATTTAACATAAGATATATTATCAATCCGAACGATCCACGTGGCCGTAGGCTGTCATGGGGTCGTCGCAAGCAAGTAGGCCTGCCGCAGCGCATCAATAGGCTGCCGACGTCCGTCTTTTTCGAAATGCCAAAAGCTCCATCCGTTGCACGAAGCGGCCTGTTGAACCGCAGCACCAATTTTGTGGATTGACCCACGTTGCCCTTCCGCGGTGACGGATCCATCAAGTTCGACCGTAGCGAAATAACGCCGCCCGCTGTCGCTGAGCTGCGTTCCGGGAGAAATCAAGCCACCCTCAACAAGGGCACCAAACGCTACCTTAGGTTGGCTCCTCGAACTTAGCATAGCGGAAAGAGACATTTCGTCGATCGGCAACGCAGCTTCTATCCGTTCAAGCGCAGCCTGGATATAATCGCCCTCACGATCGATACCGATCCACCGACGTCCTAACCGTTTGGCGACAGCTCCAGTAGTTCCTGTACCAAAGAAAGGATCAAGCACTACGTCGCCGGGCTTGGTACATGCTAGCAATACTCTGTATAGCAACGCTTCAGGCTTCTGGGTTGGATGTAGTTTAATGCCGTCTTTCTTAAGCCGCTCGCTGCCGTCCACTGTGGGAAATTCCCAGTCGCTGCGCATCTGCAACTCGTCGTTCAGAGTCTTCATGCTACGGTAGTTGAAAGTGTATTTTGCCTTCTCGCCTTTAGATGCCCAGATCAGGGTCTCATGCGCGTTGGTAAAGCGAGTTCCTCGAAAGTTCGGCATCGGGTTAGACTTGCGCCACATGATGTCATTCAAGATCCAATATCCGAGATCCTGGACCGCCGCACCTACTCGGAAGATATTGTGATAACTGCCAATAACCCAGATTGTACCGTCATCCTTAAGAACGCGGCGCGCCTCTTTTAACCACGCCCTCGTAAAACGATCATATGCGGCGAAGGTATCGAACTTATCCCATTCATCGGAAACGGTATCGACCAGCGCGCCCTCGGGATGAAACAGTTCACCGCTAAGTTGTAGATTATACGGGGGGTCCGCGAATACCATATCTATTGACTTTGACGGCAGCGACTGCATCTGGGAAATGCAATCACCGAGCAGGATCTGATCTAGTGGTAATAAAGTACCATTCTGATCCCCGTGTGTGACAACGGTATTAACGTCCTCGGTTTGTGCGTCATCACCAACCTTTATGATGATAGGCGAAGGCTCACTGGAGGTAACGTTGCCGACTGCTTCGCTAACCGGTCGCCAAAGCGGATGGGTAGGACTGCCAGAACTTACGGCCTCCAAGTCGCGTAAAGCATCGGAAGCCTGCCTTTCGACGAATTCATTCAGATGGGTGCGCAAGAGCGGCCTACCGTCGAGCACTGCGAGATATGCCGCAAGGTGGCCAATAATTTGGAGGCGATTGCCAATTGCCAGTCCATCGTCGCGCGACCAGAAGCCGGAAAGGGGCCGATCACCAACCGCTAGATCACGTCCGTCATTAACGTGAATTATAAGATCGTTTGATTCAATCGAGACTTCCTCAAACGCAATGACAAAATCGCCGCTCGTCCTTTGGATATATAGACGAGATGGATCTCCGTTCTTTGATCGAAAAAGCGGGGTTACAAGCATATCACCCAACGCCAAAGCGTGAACGGCTCCAATGCAGAGGAAGTTCTCCGATATCATAAAATATTCTCAAAATATCTATTTGACGCGAGCCATTTTTGAGCGGCATCCCGAATCTGCCGCTGGCGAACTGAAGGCTCTTCATGGTCGAAACTATAATCAATAAGGTCGGCATCGTGTACCGCGGCGAAGGCCTTTAGTTCAGGCTCTTCGCAGATGATGTCAGGTGCGATAATCCCGAGGAGGTTATCGCGCGTCAGAGTGATTGGCGCGTCATAATGCACTTCGATGGAGCCAGCGCGCTGGTCATAGGGAACCGGGCCATCGGTATTGTATAAGCGTATGAGCCCTTGGCTATGGAGATCGAAGGTCGCCACTTCCGATATAGCAGAAGATCGAACATTCATGCCGAAATAGTTAGAATTAGATCCGAAGAGCGCCGAGACAACTTTGCCTGGAGCGTCGTGGCTGGGAGGGAGAAGGAAGTCTGTAAGGTCAAGACCGTCGCAATGGGCCTTCATCAGGCTTGCATAACCCCCAGAGTCGAACGGCAGTAAGCTAGAAGGCTTAGGCAGCGCGTTGAAGTCGAGCACAAAGCAGTACAATGCCGAACCGACGCTGCGGCCATATGCGCCGGTCGGTTTCGGTCGGTAGCTTGGTTGCCCGTAGAAGTGGAAGCTTAGTTCCTGCTCCAGGACCTGGTCGCGTTCCCCCGGTTCGATCCGGCCATTATCTAAGATTGAGACAAAACCGCGTCCAAACGTGACGTGCATCAATGGCAAACACGGTGTCGTCGAGGCAAAGCCTTCTACAAAGGCTTGATATCGGTGTCCGGACTTCACCTAACATCCTGTCATCATGAGCGACGCGAACTGCCCGCCAATTTCATCCGATAGTGTAACAGCTCCCACAGTCCAAGGCGTTCAGCATACGCCGTGCATAGTGCTGTTCGGCACTACGCCCCGATCGTAGTTCGAAACGCTAGCGCCGTCGTGTTCTGGGCGCCTTCGATCTCGACCCGGTAAAGCCGAGTTCAATAAGATTGGCAACGCGCGCATCACGTGCCGAAACGCTGGTCTCACCCAGCACGACGACCACGATACGCCGACCTCGACGCATCGCCGACGCTGCGAGATTGTAGCCGGCGTCGGACGTGTACCCGGTCTTGATACCGTCGACGCCCGCAACCCGACCGAGCAGATGGTTTTGATTGGCAGTGCGGCGCGATCGCCACTGAATCGTACGTCTGCTGAACCGGGAATATTGCCGCGGGAATTGCCTGACGATGGCGCGCGAAAGCTTCGCGATGTCGCTCGCCGTCGTCACGTTCCCAGCGCTGGTCAGCCCGGATGCGTTTGCAAACCGGGTGTTCCGCATCCCAAGCTGGCGTGCCTTTGCCGTCATAAGTCTGGCAAATTTTGGTTCACTGCCAGCAATGCGTTCAGCCACGGCAACGGCCAAGTCGTTCGATGAGATCGCTGCGATAGCATCCAGCGCCCTGCCGACTGTGATCCTTCCACCTGCGGCTATGCCTAAATGCGTCGCCGGCTGGCGCGCCGCACGGCGAGATATCGGCAAAGGGTCACTTGGCCGTAGGCGACCATCGGCCAGCGCTTCGAATGCGAGATAAAGTGTCATCAGCTTGGTCAGCGACGCGGGTCGCCTCGCTACGTCGGGCGCCTGCGAAAGCAGAACGGTACCGGTTGAAGCATCGACAACGATCTCAGAGACGCGTGATCGAGCATATGCAGCCTGCACAGGCAGGCAGAATGCCAAGCTGGCAACGATAAGACCGATCTGCAAACGCCGTAGAGAACTGAAAAACATGCCGAAGTTGGCATCCTCAATGAGCCTTGAAGATGTCAGCCCTGACCTGACTGCTGCCTTAAGCGGCGCGCTTCGAAGGGCGCCCCGGAGCGATTGCTACTCGAGGTCACTTTCTGTCACGGTTATCACATTGGCCGTTGGCTGAAGCTCGGCAAGATCGGCGCAGATATCGAGAATTTCATCGCTGAATCGCTCGAACAGTTCCAGGGCGTCATTGTCTGGTTCATCGCCGCTCACTTCACGCAAAACGGCGTATTTCACGGCAAAATCGCGTTCCTCGCTGTCGATTTCGGCGGTAAACTCGACCTGCTTTTCGCGGTCGTTGTCGACCAAGCTGTCTTGATCAATCGTGAGACGGTTCGCCATGTATCACTGCTTCCTTGGTTGGCAGGCTCCCCTGCCCGAAGGCTACACAGCGCGCAAATTTAGCAAAGGCTGATGCCGCGGTACGTCGCGTCCTCAACGATGATCTTGGCAGTTCCCGGTCCGACGATCGTGTTCACCTTCCCCAGCGTCGTATCGATCGAGTCCCCTGGAAATACGATCTCGACCACATGGGAATTCGCGACTGGGAGGCCATTCGCGTCGATTACTATCGGCGCCGGTAGCAGTTGTACACGATAGGCAGGCACGTCGGAATTGGTCATGGGGCCTTCTCCAGCTTGGTGGATCAGTGTCAATGCCTAGGGGCTGCGGTCTAGAAGCCGTTCCAGCATGGGGCAGAATTAGCTTCACCCTGTGATGGGCGCGGGTTGTGTAAACCCCGTATCGGTATTGTTTTTGGTTGAAGCTCCGGATGACGGCTTCGCGGACGATCGGCCCCTCTTTCGCGCTTTCGCCGAGCCCAAAGTGGGCGATCGTAGTGTTTCGCAGCACTTTCACTTCGTCATGCGTAGCCTTGTTCGGGGAAGAAAGGATCTCGTCCCCGAGCGACATGCGGTTTTCGCTGGCAAACGTGGCGCGCGCGTAAAGGATGACGGCGTTGGTAAAAAGAGCGCCAACGATAATGGACTCGTCATCCTCACCCTCAAAGATCTCGGGCCGATCCATTGCGCGATCGCCCATCTCGCGGATAATCCGGAGCGACGAAGCGGATTGCCGTAGATCGTCGCGTATCGAGCCGATATCCGCAGCGCGCTGAATTGCAGATACCAGTGCCTTGTGATCGCCACGCTTAGTAAGCTCGACACCCAGCGCGACGAGGTCGAGATGATGTGCCCCGATCAAGCGTGCTCTGGAACGCGCACTTTCGCAGCTAGCTGCAGGCCAAGCGCATCAAGCACCTTCATCACCGTGCCTAGCGTCGGGTTTCCATCCTCGCTTAGCGCCTTGTGGAGTGCCTGACGGCTAAGCCCCGTATCACCGGCAACGGCGGTCATACCGCGTGCGCGAGCAACAGTGCCAAGCGCGGCTGCGATGTAGCCGGCATGGCCGCTCGCCAGCGCGTCGGTGATGACGTCGATCTGTGATGCATCGTCGGGGAAATGCTTGGCCGCATCGAACGGCTTCGTCTTGATCGCCATGTTACCTGTCCCTCCTGGACTAGACTTCGTTACAGTCGTGACTCATTCCAGATCGTCGGCCATCTCCTTCGCTCGCGCGATGTCACGCCGCTGGCTCGATTTGTCACCGCCGGTCAGCAGCACGATGATCGTCCGGCCCCGCATGACGAAGTACACGCGGTAGCCTGCACCAATGTCGACCTTCAATTCGCTGACGCCGTTACCGACTGGCTCGACGTTACCGAACAGACCGCCCGACAATTTCACGATGTTGCGGCTAATTGCTGCCGCGGCGCGCGCATCGCGAAGGCCATCGAACCATTCGTCGAAATCTTCGGTCGTAGTGACTTCGAACTGCATCAGTCGCATATATGCGACACTGTCTTAACCGTCAATTAAAAGCGACAGCCTTGTGCCGGATAATTCCTCCGCCGTGGGCAGCCGCTACTCACAATCCCCACCATTTTCGCCCGATCAATTTGATCGCGACACCCCGTCAATACTCCCCTGCCCGACCTACGCACCGGCTTCGCTTGCGACCCGATTGCCTGAGCAGCATAGACCCTGGCCGGCCAGTCACGACCAAGTTTGAAGGGCCATTAGGCGTTTATCCTAGCCAAACATACCTAAAAGCTCGGGCTGCGCGTTGCTCCAAAGTGAGTCCGCGCCACGCCCGTCCTGACCCTGCTGCCCGCTAACTCTTCGTGGGCTCGGACACGTCGACGACGATGATCTTGATGCTGGTAGCGAGCTCGGGTTTAAGCCGTGCTTCAAGCGCTGCCTTCAATGCCTTCGCGCTGGTCGGCCTTTCGTCGCCCGTGGGATGGGCGCGAGTCGGCCAAGTCGTGCCGAACCAGAAGACAAGATAAACGCCGTGCCCGTTCGAGCCCGCGGAGGTGCAATAGGGCACGAGTTGATCGTCGATAGCGCTCCAGAGCTCGTCGTTCCAATGCCGTTTGGCCTCGATCGGAACGGAAGCAGGGCCCCTACCCGCGAGGATCGGATGGAAGGAGGTCACGAGGACATCGGCCCGCCTGTCGTTACTGCTGCGCGCCTCGGTCGTTGCAAACTCTACCGCTATACCGAAGCGCCGCAATCGATCACCAAGACGGTCGACTAGCAGATCTCTACAATCATTCTCGATCTTGGGCGTCTTCTCGCCATTATACGGTCGGTTCCAAAAGCCCCGCCAAGGGGAGGTCGGCCCACACCGAATGTCGTGGGCCAACTCGTTCAGACATTCGACTACGACCGCGCGGAGATCGCCCGGCGTTGCTGGCGGGCCAGCGAGTAACGCGGCTGCAATCGTACGTGGCTGAGGCGGCCGAAACTCATCACGACGCCTTACCTCGCTCTGGCGCTCGCGTTCATGGGCGAGGCTGCTCGACCAGGCCGCGAGGCCATCCGTCGCTATCAGGCGATCGAAAGCAGCACTAGCTTCAGCAGATGGATTTTCGGAAAGCCTAGAAATTGCCCGGTCAATGATCGCTGGCGGTCCCGAGCCACTTAGCCGCGATGCTTCGGAGGGCGGGTAGAGCCGCGCTAGCCGGGTAATAATCGTTTCTAGTCGCGCGACGCCATTAGCGATACCGTTCTTGGCTAGATCGCCGATCGGCCCATTCCAAAGTTCGCCGAACAACTGGTGGTCCTCAGCAGTCGAAAATTCGCTGTCGAAAAGCGCGGCCTGTGATGTTGGGTCGAGCGCCCAGGCCGTAAATGCCCAAAACCGCCGCATGTAGTCGGACAATGGCCGCGAAAGAGCCGTCTGCGCGAGCGCAAGCAATTGTATTGGTAACAGTATGCGCGCCGCTGCTTCGAGCGTGCTACGCAGCATCTGTTCGGGCAGAACTGAACGGGTTGTAAGTAGGACAGCCAGTGCTCCACGGGCGGGTAGTTCGTCGCTAATATCGCTGAGCAGTGGGAGACGTTCGTCGTAACTGGTGATCGCGCCTTTCCAGAAAGACAGCAACAACGTCTCGGCGTCGGGCCGTGCAAAAAAGCGCGATAGTGCCGCCTCGGTGACCGCCTTACCCTGGTCGGTCGGCAGCATGAAAGCGTAGTGGGCGACGCCAAGCAACACGACGCCTGAGGCATGGAGCGCCTCACCCGTAGCCACTCGCTGATCCGCCCAACAGACTAATATTTCGGCTAAGTTGGAAACGCTTTTGTCTGCCACGCGACGCCCTGCAGCAAACGCGTTCTCGGCATCTCGTTGAGCGAGCGCGTTCCAACCCTCGACGATAGTTTCGAATGCCTTGTCACCTACCCACGCGCGAAGGCCTTCTTCGCCTCGCCCATTCGTGGCGGCACTACTGATATGACCGAGGTAGATCTTTGCGGGATAGGAAAGGCCTCGGTCACCGCCAGCACGCACCTCCTCGCGATGCTCGTCATACCAGCGCTGATCGTGTTTGCGGACGCCGATCTCCTTGGCTTCCTGCTTTTTCTGCCGTCGTGCATCGCGGGTCTGCCAGACGTCGAGCAAACATCGGTCAGACTGCTCCAAAATCTGGCGAAGATCGGCTTGGCCATCGAGCCGCTTCCAAAACTCCCAGTAGAGTTCGGCCCGGTCTTGGAAGGGACGGATTGCCCAGGTCACGAGCTCGGCTGCCGCTACTCGGGCGGGCCCCGGGAGATAATCGTCAATGCGCTCGATCAACGCCCCGGCAGCTTCGTCACTCGCGCGGCATCCGGTAAAGACATGAAACTGGTGCATCGTCTCCCAAGGGGTGCCGAGACGTTGGCGAAGCGTATCGATCAGCTCTAGTTCCCGACCGTCTTTTGCCTCGATCCACGCCATTATTGCCGAGCGAATGTCCGCCTCGACATCTTCGTACCGATTGAAGCCAGCATGATCGAGCCAGTCTACCAAGCGGTCTGCGGAGAGATTGGAGGTCGCGCCAATGGTGGCGGCAAGAGCCTTGTCGACGACGCGCGCCACCTCGTGTGGGCGCGACTGCCCGCTGTGACGCCGCAACTCCAGCGGTTTGTCGAAGACGCCCGGCAGGGGATGCTTACATAGGGCGCGTCCCAAGGGATCGGCATAACCCATCACCCCGTCGCCGGTGCGAGCATAAGCGATTAGCAGTGCCCGGACTTCGTCGGCCTTGGCGTCAGGCAGGCACTGCGCGAGCAGCCCGATTTTAAGTTGCAGCGCCGTTGAGCTCTCTTGTCCATCGAGCGCGCCGAGCATCTCACGATAGAGGGCCGGCGTCTCACCCTTGATATGTGCGTATGCCTCGCTTGCCGTCCGACGATCGTAGAAATCTTCGTCGCGGTCAGCAACAAAGATCGCATGGACGCTGTCGGCAAGCGCCGGAACCGGTCGCCCGGCGGCAAGCGCCATCAGCACGAGGGCGCGGCGATGCGGGGTCTCGGATGGGTCTTCCAAGATGGTTTGGAAGGCATCGATCAAATCTGACCCGGCTAGGCCAGCCAAACCAGTAGATCCGCGGTTGCCCCCAAGGAACCATGGATCGTCGCGCCCTATCGCACTGAGCAATACGAGCCGATGCTCGGTCGGCATCATCGCCGCGTCGCCATGGAACAGGATGGCGGCGGGTTCGCGCCGGACAAGGTCAAGGGCTCGCGAGGCGTGGATCGAGCGCGAGAGCATTATAACGAACCAGGCAAAGATGCCGGTCAGCGCCGGGGCGGGGCGATCGTCGTCACCGTGCAGGAAGGCGATGGCGCGCTCAAGCGATAGAGCAGCAACACTTGAAACTTCGGGCGCGGTCGCATGCGCGAGCGCGCGGCCAGCGAGATACTCGGCGACGAACCGGTGGGTCGGCATGTAGCTGCTACCGTCACCAGAGAAGAGCGGCGTGTCGAGCGCCGCACGCAGTGCCTGTGTATCGATGCCGGCGGGTAGGAGATCGTCGCGAGTGATAACATGCTCACCGGGCGACTTTGCGTTCAGAAGCCAGATGTCCGAGCGATTTGACAGCAGTAGAATAATCGAGGCCCGTTCGGCCGCCGTGATGATCTTGCTGGCCGGTGGTCGGTTTGGATCGTCAGGGAGCTCGTCCGACGGATGGGCCATCTGCCGGGTTGCCTCATCAAGGAGCTGACCGCGGGTCACGAGCGGGCCGTCGGCGCGCGCTATCGTTTCGTGCAGCAGCAGGAGCGTTGACGGATTCCCGAGCAGCGCGGCCGCACCGATCGCGAACATGCGCTGGATAAAATCCTGCGCTTGCGCATGGCCATAGGCTACAAGGATCGCGGACTGCTCGGCGCGATCGAGGGCCTCGAGCTGGAGCGTGTTAAACTGGCCAACGCGCCGCGCGAGCCTCTCGGCATCAAGGCGCGGCAGCGAGATCGCCCGACAGGCGATGCGCCATTGCAGATAGCCTGCCTGAGCGAGCGCCTTGAGAAGCGTGTCGAGCCGATCACCACCGGCTTCAGCGATGCGATATTCTTCGAGCGCGTCGATGAAGACGGTAGTGCCGTCCGGACGATCGCCAGCGGCGAAGTCACGCGCGGTGACAACATCGGTTCCGGCAAGTTCAGCCTCCTGTTCGAAGGCGCGCGATTTGCCCGAGCCCGGCTCGCCGAGCAGAACATAGGCTTGTGCGCTTCGATAGTCGCTAAGACGCTGGCGTGCGGTCCCACTCTCGGCGCGCACCGAGACACCACGATCGAGGACTGCCAAGGGACGGAAACGCATCAGGAGCCTTTAAACAAGCGACGCCTCCCGATACCGTTCGGCGTTCTGCATTTCCACCAAAGCTATCGCGGGCGATGACGGCATTTAGTTGGGTTGTTTGTCGGCGATGCGGAGTCGCCCGCCCCCCAGGGGGGGCAAAGTTTTCAGTGGGTCGCGGTCACTATACCCGTAGGCTCTCATGCGCAGATTTTCCTGCTGGGCTAAATGGGGTGCGTCTCCTCAAGTGAAAGTGGAAAAGCGGGGCCCGCGGCGTCAGCCGCAGGCGTCCATCAGGCGGGTGGCGCCGCCAAAGGCGCGCAGGGCTGCTGCCATTTCGCGGCGGATGTTCGTCTTGTTAGAGACAGTGATCTCGGTCGCGAGACGTTCTCCGGTGGAGGTGGCGTAGCCTTCGGCAAGCGTGCCGCCTTCGGCCTCGATCCGGATCAGGTGTCCACGCCGCGGCGCGGGGCCGACATGGCGGGCAGTGAATTCACCGAGCTTGCCGGTCAGGCCCTTGATCGCCTTGCCCCAACGGATGTGGCCGGCGCCAAGATTGTCGGTGCCGTCATAGCCTCGGTCGAGCCAGCATCGCAGGTGCGCACGCTGTTGCAGGAGCGAGTTTTGCGATCGCTCCATGTTCGCACACAGCGGCAGTGCGCTTGCGAAGGCGTCGACGATGCGAAGGTAGTCGCCCTGTACCGCGATCAGGACGTCTTCGAAATCGTGTCCACTGAGGATGGCGCGGAGGGCATCGCCGTGGCTAGGATCGGCGATCATTTCGTCGGCGCGGGAAGCCGCGATCGGCACCTTCGTCTCGACCGGGCAGCCATTCACGACGAAGCCGTCATGGCGGTCGATCGTGACTATCGTCATGGCCTCGGTGCCGGGTCGGGCGCGGATCTCATCAACGAGGCGCAGACTCGAGACGCGCATCAACCCTGGCGTCACCTCTTCGATCGTGGCGTCAGAGACAATCAGCAGACGCCTTGACCACCGCGTTGGGCGGGCATGATCGTTTGGCTTGGGCCAGCTGCTCGGCGCCGGTCGTGCCCTCGGCGGTAGCGGCGCTGCCCGGCGTTGATTATCCCGGCGAATGGCGGCGAGGTTGCTGCGTCGCGCGGCGTCGAACAGGTCGGCCTGGTCACCGCCACCATCGGCAAAACCACGGTCATAGGCCTCGCGCTTGGCGTCCTGCCGGCGCGAGCCATCGGCGCAAAAGCGATGCTCCCAACCGGCATCGGCCGCGGTCCAGCCGCTCGCGTAGGCAACGGCCAGATCCCAGTCATAGCCGTTGCGATCCCGGCCACGCAGGATCGCAATCTCGCTATCGACAATCGTCCCGTCACGGGCGCGAGATTCCATGAAGGCGAAGTTCCGGGTCTGCCGTTCGGCCTCCGTCCTGGCGGCTATCGCGTCGTTCAATGGCTTCATCGCCGCGATACGTTCGCGTCCCCTTGCCATCCGGTCCTCCAGTGGCGCCGTGGGTGGCAAGTCCGGATAGGATAGCCAGATCAGGGCAAGCTCTGTTGCCTGTTCGACCGACCGCCCACGCGTCAGCCAGCAACGCATATCGGTGGAATCAAAATAGTCCGGCTCTACGGGCTCGGCATCACGCGGTGACCGGACAAGGGGGAACGCTCCCGCCGGGACGATCCCGGTGGGCTGCGATTGCAGCATCAGCATTGGCTCAATCCTTCAGAGGATGGGCGGGATTACGCTTCGACCAGACGTTGGCGCGCGGCTTCCGCTTGTTGCGGAAAGGCCGCTGCGAGGTGGCCGTGAAGGATACCGAAGTCAGCGATCGGGAACGTCCCGTCGGCGTTCGGCCTTGTCGTCAGCAGCGCACCGATCACCAGCTCGACGTGGTCGAGGCGTTCGATCTTGGCGACCGAACCAGCGTAGATGACCGGGGGCGTAAATCCGGCCTCGAGCCATGACCCCAGACCTTCCTCTACCGCCTCGGCATACGCCTGAACGGCTTCGTCTTCCTCGTCCTCGATGTGGAGGGCAAGCGTCCGATAGACGCCAAAGTCATGCCGGTTCGTGTGCGGTCCAAGCTTGCAGCCGGCGGGCGGCATACCGTGACGCGCTATGATCGCCAGCTTGTAGGCCAAGACCTCGAACGTGTTCACGGCCTCAAATTCCGGCGTCTGGCCGAGTTGGGCGCAGTCCTCGTTGGCCGGTGCGCCACCAATATCGATAATCTAGGACATGGGGTATCTCCATCGATCCACCTGGATCGACCTAAACCCGATCCCCCTTCCCTCTAACCGCCGCGAAGCGTGGTGCTCAGGATCGATAAAGGAACCGCTGCGCCGGTCCGTCGACAGACCCGAGCGTCTTGAGGCGGTCGGTCTCAAGCGTAGCGCCGAGCGTTTCCGGCAGGTTGGCATAGCGGCCAGCAATCTCGATCGCCGCTGCTGCGGTCGGTAGCTCGTCGGGCTCAGTACCCTGCCATTCGACCATCTCTTCCTCGCCTTTCATGGTCGGGTGAGGACGCAGGACCTGCACGAAGAACGTCGCCAAGGGACGATCCCAACCGATCGCTACGGTGGTGCCGGCGTTGCCGGTGAAAGTATGACGGCTCATCAATTAATCCCCCAGTCGGTCAGGAAGCGAGCGTGATCCACGCAAGCTGCCACGGGCGCGGATGCGGCGTAAAGCGGAGTACGCCAGGGACCTGTTCAGCATCACCAGCCAGCCGCTCGACCAGCCAGTCGATATAAAGGATGGCATCGGCCATATCCCCCTCGAGCAGATCGTCGAGCATCGCCGACTGCCGTGCGTGATCCTCGGTGAGCATCGTCCAGTCGAGGGCATCTAGGAAACGCTCCCGTCGCTCCATGAAGTGCGCAAAGCGCGTGGCGTCAGCTCGGGCAACCGCGAGCGCGTCTTGGATGTGCATGGGCATCACTCCTTCAGGCGGCAATCAGGGCCGGGGCGACAGGCGCGACCGGTCGGACGGCGATCGACAGATCGCGGCGCAGGCGATCAGCAAAGCGGTCCGGCTTCAACAGATCAGCCATCGGCGCGTAGTGATTGGGCGGGCTCATGCTATCGCAGACAGCCCGGTACGCTACCTCGCGCCCCTCGTGGCGTGCGCCGATCCTGACGGTGACGGCAAACTCGCCGGCCGCCAGCAGGACATGGCCAGATTGATCGCGTTCGCCCTGAAGCGACACTACCTCGAATGTCCCCGGTGCCAGGCCAATGCAGACGGCGAGGGCGTTCATCGCCTCGGTCGCTTCGATATGAAAACGCTCCTTGGCGCCGGCGTCATATTCCACGCCGCGGATTGCGAGCGCCAGCAGCGTCGGGAACCGCTTCAGGTCTTCGAGGCGGCGCCTGCAGGCGTGGCGAAGTACGTCGCGGGGCGCACGATTGATCGACACGGTTGCCATGTGACGCGCCAGCAGGACGACAGCGGGGTCGCTGTTGGGATCGACCCCGGCATTACGGCAGTCGTCGACCGCTTTTCCGATCGCGTTCAGTGTTGCGACGACGGTGGTGAGGGCGCTCGGGTCCAGCGCTTGTTGGTGGCGGAAAGGCACATCGTAAATCATCGACGCATGCTCCGAATGAGGACCGTGCGCTCTTTCGGCGCACACTCTTCACCCCCCTCTCTTCTCCCGCGACACCCGGTTCGCGCTCGTATCGTCAGCCCCTCAGGGCTGGGCGCTTGGGCGCGGCTTGGGAAAGATGTTGCCGGATTTTGGCAACATCTTTCCGGCTTCAAGTCGGCCCCCTGCCCTCCGTTTGCTCAGAGGGGTAGGGCGACGACGTTCTCGATCGTCACGGCATCAGTTCGACCTCAAGTCCGGCGAAGGTGTTGACCGGGCGGGAGCTGTCGTACCGTGCTGCATCACACAGGCCTTTGAACTCCGGGCCTTCATACTTCGCGAAGCCCAGGTGATCGCAGCCGGTGATGCGCCGCCCGGTGACGCCGACCTTGCCCTTGGGCACCCAGTCTGCCCAATCTCCGGACGCTGAGCGTACCCCGATCTCTCCGATCGCGGCCTCGTAGAGCGCTACCTTCTTCAGGACGTAGCTATCGCTTGGGCTGATAACCTCGCCGGTGAAGGCACCGTATTGCATCGGCCGCCAGTGACGTGCCGTTTGATGGGCAAGGTCGCGTTCGATGTCGAACAGCGGGTCTTTCAGCGCGGCGAACTCGGTCTCGAAGCCGACAACCACCAGCGACCAGTTGACGTCCTCCTCGTAATAGATGCTGTCGAGGCGCAGCACGTCCGGCATCGCGGCCTGACGCTCATCCGACAGGACGAAGCCACCATGCGAGGGGGTGGTAACGAACCAGATGCCTGGCAGCCGCTGGATCGCGGTGTCGGGGGTGTCCCAGAGCGTATGCACGGGCGCGGGGGTCGAAGTAAAAGCGGGCATGATCGTCTCCTTGATCGATACCCTTCCCCTCCCCCTTCTCTCCCAAGCGATTTAGCGCTCTCGGCTGCTTTTGCCCCGGGCTTCGCACGAGAGGCGTTCGCCGCGACGCCATTTTGCCGGATCGATGAAGTAGCCGGCATGCACGCCGGCATGTTTGGCCTCGGCGTTTTCATAAGCTGCGAGATAACGCTGGGCGCGCTTGGGGTCGCTTTTCAGGTAGCTGGTCGCCGGCACGGCAAGCCCCGCGGCGATCATGCTCTCACCAAGGTCCTGGCCCCCGATCTCGACCGTTCCGATCGGACGACCGTAGCTTTGCTTACCCGTCAGGCGGATCGTGCTGCTTCCTGATTTCAGGAGCTTTGACGCATAGTCCTGCGCTGCCTTGCCGCACGGCCAGCAGCCATCCGTATTTCGACACAATTGCCGCTTCTCGAAGGCATCAGCCCCAAAAATCCGGACGTCGAACGATACGGTGTCACCGTCGATCGCGCGACCGTCAGCTCGGATCATCGACGGGTCTTCGGCTTGGGACGCGGCCCCTCCGCAGGCGGCAAGGGCAAAAGCGAGGACAAGGGTCATGCGCATGCGCGTGCGTCCTGGATCAGGGCGTCGGTCGTCTCGACGATCAGCCACGGCTGCAGCGGCTCGTCCGTAGCGACGATGTCGGTGTGGATCCCGTCAAGGCGCATCCATGCGGCGACCCTGACGGCGTTAGACCTGCTGCACAGGATACGGCGCAGCGGCGAGAGGGGAGTGTCGGCAGACATCGGGATATCCATTATGCTGGTGTCGCATACGCGGTAGGGGCCGCGAAGACGGTGCGGTGAACTTTGGTTTCGGGGACGACAGACCAGGCCAGGTCGCGGAAGTGCGAGATGCGGTAGTGGCCGTGCCCCTTGTCACTCCGGAAGGTGATCTTCTCGCCGCGTTTCACGACGATGAACTCGGTGCCGGTATGGCCGTCGCTGAACGAAACCGGGCGGGGAAGTTTGATCCGCATCCCGTTATCGATTTTGCGGGCGTGCAGCCTTAGCCGAGCGAGGCAACGGCGCCGCCAATCCAGCGCGCTCTCTTTGCTGGTCGGCGACAGGAGACGCAGAATCCGGGCAGGGCATCCGGCCTCGCAGGGGCCCATAGATTCCTCCATGTCCTTGTATGCAAAGACGTATCCGTCCCTGGCCTTGGGGTTCCAGCGGACCAGACACACCAGGGCGATGACGTAGAGCGGCTCGTCGTCTGAGATGATCTCAGCTGCTGCGTACCAGACGCCGTTTCCGACGAATGCGCTGTCGATAACGCGCATGCCGCCCATGCCGCCACCATCCAGCGCACGACTGTAGGTGAACTGGTCGTCGAGATAGGCCTTGGGGTTCGGGTGGCCGGCCATGCCGGCGTTGGTCATCGAGAGCCAACCCATGTCGTGTTCTCCGGTTCATGCGGCGAGCCGCGTTTCTGCTGCAGCCTCGGTCGAGAAGGCGCGAAGGTAGGAGAAGGCCTGTTCGGCCTTGGTGGCGGCCAGGAAGATCGCGGTCTTGTCGGCGCGCAACACCCCCAACCAGTTGGCGAGGTAGGAGGCGTGGCTGTCGTGCAGCTCGGTCGGGAGGCCAAGATCGCCGCAGATCATGGCCGAGCCAAGCTCAGCGACCAATTCTTCGACGCAATATGCGTTGTCGCCGAAGCGCTTCCCGAAGGTGCGATCGAGCCGGGAGGCATGGCCCGCCCAGTGGACGGTCTCGTGCGCCCGAACCGATGCGTATGCGTCGCCTGACTTGAAGCTGCCGGTGTGCGGCATCTGGATATAGTCGAATGTTGGGTGGAAGAAGGCGCGGTCACCACCGTGACGGACCTTGGCCGGAATACCGCCAAAGAAGGCGTCAATTCGATCCTGCCGTTCTGAGATCAGCAAAGGGGTCGGTGCGACCTCGCGCGGGTAGTAATAGTCCGGCAGGCCAACGATTTCGTCGGCGTTGAAGACGACATAGGAACGCAGAAAGCGGATCATCTGGTCAGCGGTCGCACCAAGCAGATTGGGCATTCCGGCCTTGCGGAAGGTCGAGGCGTAGACGGAGAAAGACGGTCTCGCATCGCGGTTGATCTCGCCGCCCAGTTCGCGGGCCTGACGGGCGGTCATCCAGTAGCGGCTGCGATAGCCATAGGTGTCGGCGGTCGCCCAGAGCCATAGGGCGTTTATTCCGGTGTACGGAACGCCCTCATGGCGCAGTGGCCTGCCGCCCTCGCCGGTAACCGACCAGGAACGTTGCCAAGGCAGGGTCCCGGCTTCGAGCCGTGCGATGATGGCGGCGGTGATGTCGGCCGCAATGTCGCGGGTTGTAGCGGTCATGACGCTGTCCTGGTTAGCGGTGAGGAAAAGGCACTGCCGGCGCCGCGAGGTCGCGGGCCGGCAGTGAGGCTGCTCAGAATTGAACCGTCGTGCCGCTATTCGGCCGCGACGATCTCGTTCACATCGTCATCGTTCCGGTGATCGAGTTCGATCTGGGCGCTGCCGTTCGTCTCGACCCCGTCCGTCTCGACATCGTCCGGGCCGTCACCGACCAAGGCGGCAAGATCGTCCTCGCCGGTGTCGTCGCTGTCCGCCTCGATCAGGTCCGCAAGATCGCCCTGCGCGCCGTCGTCTTCGCTCTCACCCCCGACGGCAGTGTCGCTGAAGCGCATCGCGGTCGGCACCCATTTCAGGGCAGCTTCCTTGACGTCGGTCTCGACGATCGCTTCGCCAGCGAAGAGCTTCTGGCAGGATGCCGAGATCTCGGTCTTCTTCTCGCTGGCGTGGCGGCTCGACAGCGCTGGGCCTCCGACCTCGTGAAGCAGCGAGATCAACGACCCCTTGGAAACCCGGTCGAAGAAGTTCTCCGACGTCGGACGCCACCAGCTGGCGACATCGACCTCGAGGATGCTGGCCATGCGGCCGTGAAGCGGGTTCTGGCGATTGGAGCCGTAGGACTCCTTGGCCTCCAGCGACGTCGCGACAATATAGGCCAGCCATGCGCTCTTCACCTCGTCGCCGAGCGCGCGGAATGCCTCGAACCGCATAACCTTGTTGTCGGACTCGCCCCACGATTCATCGAGCCCGTCCCGTACCTCGGCGAGGTAGTCGCGCGCGCGCGATCCCGGCATGTTGGTCGACAGGATCGGATCCTGCGGGGCATGGGCGCTGATCGTCGTGCCGTCGTTTGACGAGGTGCCGCGCCGTGCATCCACCATGGCGAACAGCATATAGTCCAGCGCGAGTCCGGGGCTGGCGATCAACGACGCCGCCAGGACATCGCGACGCTGCATCGCGAGCTGGTCGCTCAGGACCTGGCTGAGTGCCTTGCCGCCCGGCGCTGCGTTATCTGGGTCGACCTCCTTGGGACTGCCCGCCGTCACCGGCGTCGCCGCGCCTTCTTCGATGCGGAAGGTCGGCTCTGCCCGGACCCGTTCCGAGCCCTCGCCCTCGCCGTCGGCGAGCCCATCGTCCGTCTCTTCGGTCTCCCCGTCATGACCTTCGACCGGCTCCGGTTCGACCACCGTCACGCGGATCGGCGTTTCGCTGTAATAGGTCTCATCCAGGACCATCGTACCGGTCTGCGACAGCGTCAGAAACGCGCCGACCCGCGACACGAGTTCAGCGGGGAGTACCGAGGGGCGGCGCTGCAGCGCTTCGAGTTCCTCGCCAAGCGTATCATGCTCTGCGTCGCAAGCGGTGAACGCCTCTTCGGAAAGCTCGTCGTTCTCCATCTCCTGCTGCAGTTCGCCCATGCGCTGCTCGATCTCGTCTACGCGCTGTGCCTCGGCCGGCGACATCGGCTGGACCGGCAGGGCGATGCGGTGGAGGCTGCGGGCCGCATCCCAGGTGCTGTGGCTGGCGACAGGCCGGATCCACGCAAGACCACGTTCCTCGCCGATACGCTTGGCTTCCGCTTCCATCATCGCGGCCGCGAGGGTCTGTGCGATCTCGGGGTTGGTCCAGCGCTCGCCGGCGTTGCTGAACAGGTCGCGGTCGACGACGCCGCCTGCGGACTCGTAGGATTCGACGCCGACCAGGAGGGCGATCGGATCGTTGGCCCGCATCGTGTCGTTGGCGATGACGCGACGGATGGCGTCGGCGTTGTAGTGAACCATCGAGCTATAGGTCTGCCAGACGCGCAACTGACGCTCGTGACTGCCGGTCGAGGCGTAGGCCTTGGCCATGTCGAGGGTCAGCTCGCCGTTCGCGAGAGCAGAGAAGATCGGCTCGGCAAGATCGGCCAGGCGGAGCCGACCGTCGATGAAGCGGCGGGTAACGCCAAAGCGCTTGGCCACAGCGTCGATATCGGTGCTGCCGTTCAGGAAATGCTGGAAGGCGCGGCATTCCTCGGCCGGGCTGAGCTTCATGTGATGGAAGCTGACCGCGAGCGAGGTTTCGGTGAGTTCGGCATCGTCACCCTTCAGGACACGTACCGGCACGTCATACTCGTCGGGATTGATGACGCCGCGAGCGACCAGCATGTTGAGCGCACGCCAGCGCCGGCCGCCATCGAATACCTCGAACGTCCCGCGTGGCCGCGAGACCGGCGTAACGAGCAGGTTCTGGAGGACGCCGCGGGCTTCGAGGTCGGCTGCGAACGGCTCGATCTGCAGCGATTCATCAGGGGCGGTGCGGACGTTGCTGGCCGAGAGGCGGAGCTTCGAGAGTTTCACGGACTGGATCATGGGAAATCACCCTTCGTTTCTGAGCATCCGATTTCTTCGGACACCATCTCCCTCCCCCCTTCTCTCTCCTTGCCGCTTTGGATAACTCGGTGCAGCTCTATGATATTGCTGGAGTAAGTATTGTCTGAGATCGCAATCGCACTATCTAGCATCGATCCCCAACAGCCTTCGATCTACGTCCGGAAATATGATGACTGATGATACCAACTCTATCGAACTCGCAACTGAGCTGACCATTGCGTGGTTGAGCAATCCAAATACGCGGACATCGGCGGATGATGTCCCCGCCTTTCTGCAGTCGATGCATTCGGCTGTCTCCAAGCTCGGCGGTGAGCAGAGCGTAGATGCTCCGGAAGCGCCCGCGCAGGAGTACACGCCTGCTGTGACTTCGCGAAAGTCGCTTGCGAGCAAGGATCACATCATCAGCATGATCGATGGCAAGCCTTACAAGACGCTGCGCCGTCATCTCGCTACCAACGGTATGACCCCGGCGGAGTACCGCGAACGGTATAATCTCAAGGCCGATTATCCCATGGTTGCGGAAACCTACAGCGAGAGCCGTCGCGCCATGGCCAAGAAGATCGGTCTGGGTCGTAAGCCCGGCCAGACGGTTCAAAAGGCCGCTGAACCTGCCGCTGCCAAGCCACGCCGTAACACGAAGCCCGCGGTAACGGGCGACGCTGAATAACCAGGTGTGAGGATCAGCGCGTGGCAGAATACCATGCGCTGAGACCTCCAGCGGTTTCACGTCCATGGGACCAGAACACGAACGTAAGTTGCGTGTACGCTAGGGGCGAACGGTAACAATGGGTGAAGAGCGGTCAGTTCGCTTTGGGAAGGAAGGAAGGTAGGATAGCTGCCGTCGAGTGGCGTTGCTGGCTTTCTCGAAAAGGATCGAAAAAAGAGAACGTGACGGGGTTCTCGAAACTCATATGTGGTGATTAGACGGGACACGAAAGCGGGGGGTGCTAGGGCATGAAGACGATTGGCCTGATCGGAGGCATGAGCTGGGAAAGTTCTGCCGAATACTACCGCATTATCAATGAGGGCGTGCGAGAGCGGATTGGCCCGACAGCATCCGCCCGCTGCCTTCTGTGGTCGTTCAATTTCGCGGAAATCGAGGATTTGCAGCACAAGGGCGATTGGCAGGGTCTGACGGCGCGGATGGTCGATGCGGCACGACGCCTCGAAGCCGGTGGTTCGGACGTGCTGCTGATCTGCACCAACACCATGCACCGCATGGCCGCCGACGTTCAGGCGGCTGTAGGTGTTCCCCTGCTTCATATCGCCGATCCCACGGCCGAACGCATCAAGGCGGCCGGCCTCAAGAAGGTCGGACTGCTTGGCACTGCGTTCACGATGGAACACGCCTTCTACAAGGGAAGGCTCACCGATCAGCACGGCCTTAACGTCGTCGTCCCGGACGACGACGACCGCGCTACCGTTCATCGTATTATCTATGAGGAGTTGGTCGCTGGTAAGATCTTGCCGGCGTCGCGTGATGCTTACCGCGCGGTCATTGCCCGCCTCGTTGAGAGCGGAGCGGAGGCGGTGATCTTAGGATGCACCGAAATCATGCTGCTGGTTCGGCCGGAAGATAGTCGGGTACCGATCTTCGACACAACCGCCCTCCATGCAGCAGCGGCGATCGATATGGCTCTGGCAGGCTAACTGCGCGCTTCTCAAAAGGATGGCAGACCGTGCGAAAACTCGTTGGGTGATACCACAAGGTTGCTGACGGGCGTATGCTGTAATCATGGCATATATCGAGGGTCATGCGCGCGACCAGGCGCTGCTGCTGCCGGCATCGGTAGAGGATTATGTGGCAGCGGATAGTCCGGTTCGGTTCATCGACGCGTTCGTTGATGACCTCGATCTGGGCGAGGCCGGTTTTCATCGGTCGCGGCCGAAGGCGACGGGGCGGCCAGGCTATGACCCGGGCGACATGCTCAAGCTGTACCTGTACGGCTATCTCAACCGGGTGCGGTCGAGCCGACGGCTGGAAGCCGAGGCGGCACGCAACCTCGAGCTGATCTGGCTGCTGCGTGGGCTTCGGCCAGACTACAAGACCATCGCTGACTTTCGCCGCGACAACCGGAGCGCCTTCAAGGCAGTGTTCCGCGCCTTCGTCGTCCTATGCCGCAAGCTCGACCTGTTCGGGCGCGAGCTGCTGGCGGTGGACGGCACGCGGCTGAAGGCGGTGAACAACCCGGGACGCAACTTCTCCCGTGACAAGCTGGCCAGGTATATTGCCGCGGCCGACGAGCGGCTTGAGGGGTATCTTGCCGAGATGGACGCCATCGACCGCGGCGAGGATGGCCATGGACCTGGCCGCAGCGGGGCACTGGCCGCAAAGATCGCCAGGGTGCGCGAGCGGCGTCAGGCCCAGGAGGCGATGCTGCACGAGCTGAACGCCAGCGGCGAGAGCCAGATATCGCTAACCGACCCCGATGCGCGCGCGATGGTCACGGGTCGAAAGACCACGGTCGGCTACAACGCGCAGGTAGCGGTGGATGCGAAACACAAGCTGATCGTCGAGCAGCACGTTACCAACGCTGGCACCGACATGGGTCTGCTGGCACCCACTGCTGGGGCGGCGAAAGACGCGCTAGACGTCGAGCAGATCGATGTGGTCGCCGACATGGGCTATTACAAAGGCGAGGACATCGAAGCATGCGAGGCGAATGGTATCACACCCTTCGTCGCCCGGCCGAGACGGGGCAGCGCCATCGCCAATGGCCGTTTCTC
>NZ_SLXW01000014.1 GCF_004341085.1 Sphingomonas sp. PP-CE-1G-424 | reverse complement strand
CGTGCCGGTCCAGCCGTCTCAGCCGCTCGATGGCCAAGTGCGGCAGGAACAGCGAGACAACCCGTCTCATCGCAGCCCTCCAAAATCATCGAAAATGCTTCGCCGCCACGCTGCCGTGCGACCTCGACCTGCCACCGCGATCGGCCGACGCCGGCAACACCGAGGCGCTCGGACGACGCACTGGCGATCCGCCAGCGGGTCCAGGCCGCAGACGGCTCGGCGAGCGGATCCTGGTCGCGATTACGTCTGCGTCGCAGGATAAGAACGGGGATGTCGGCGTCGGCCGCTACCAGTTGCAGGCGCCGCGTCGCTACCATCGACATCCGGCTTACCTCGGCGATCACCGCTGACGGCGTTCCATCGCGCACCGCGTCTTCGACGACGGCCAGCAAGGCTGCATCGTCACGGGGTTGTGCGTGAATCAAGTCGGCAGATGATAGCCCCGCCTGCTCCAAGCCCGGCGCATAGAGATCGTTGCGACAGCTCACCCACAGCACCGGTCCGCCTGTATGCGCCGCTTCTCGCGCGGCGATGCCTGCGAGGAACAGCGTTGCTGCAGCATCGTCGACCATCGAACAGCTTTGTGCGGCAACCTCGTGCAGTGCTCCAGCGCGAAGGCCCCTGCTTGCGAGGCGATCGTCGAGCGCAGGGATACCGAACGGCATGATGCGGTGATCCACCACCGGCGTTGCGATTGTCCGCAGGTGGGCGATGGTTGTCGGCAGGGACTCGAGGGCGGTGATCATGATGTCTAGACTCTACCTGTTCCCTTTATGTTCCGTTACCAGAATCGTTTGGTCAAGCGTCAGACTCGAGACTCATGTGGATAAGGTTCCGGCTGGGAACGTTGCGAAGCGCGTTTGGCTATGTGCCGCGGAGGCGGGCTACCGTGAATGCGCGTATGCGAACGACTGTCATTGGGCATGCGGATCGGCGTGCCGGATCCAGTCCGTTTCCCGCGCTATCGAACCTTCGTCAGCCGTGCCTTAGCGCCGAGCTAGCCAAGGGAGGAGTTTGGCTCCGACATCCCGCCAAGTGCATGGAATTCAATCCGGATTAGCCAGTTTTGCATTCGCCATTGCCCGGTCTGCCGGATACCAAGGTGACGCCTTTCAGGCATCCTCTCCTAAAACTTCCAGGGTCGCTTTTGGCGGCCCCTTTTTTTGCCTGAAAGCCGTCGGCACAGCGTATCCGACGCTCTGCGCTACCGGACGTTTGCATATAGCGAACGGCTATCGTCGAGCATGCTGATCGGCGTCGGCGTGATCCAGTCCGCCCCCCGCATCGGATATGGGCCGTAGAACAGATCGCCGAGCGCACGCCGGTAATGCGCGTTCATCCAGCGCCGACGGCGATGTTCAGGACCGTCATAGATCATGTGGCAGCGCTGGCAGAGCGCCGCCAGCTGGTGAAGCGCGCTGTCGCTAGGGTCATGGTTGAGATGCGCGCATGCGAGCACCACTGGTGTCCATTTGCCGAAGCTCAGGATGTCCTCCGTTGGCCGACGAACACGCCGACCGTCGCCATTGCGCCAGTATGACCGGCCTTCGTCCCACCAGCGCCCGTCGCCCATGTGGAAGACCCGTTGACCGTGCGGACGCCCGCAATGTTCGCAGCGTCCGCCTGCGCGCACGAAGCGGACCAGATGCGATAACTGGGGCCAATCGATCGGATACAGGAAGACATGTTCGGGGCGGATCGGCATCGGTGCCCTCCACCAACAGCATCGCTACCCGTATGTCTAGCGACGTTCTGGCCCTTTGATGTTCTTGCTATGTCCTACAGGCAAACATTCGTGCATCCGACCGTCAGCTGAGTCGAAACGGATCGAATGCGATGGGCTATTCAGGAACACATTGGCCGGAAGGGCTGAACGACGAAGAGGCGCTGCAGCGTCTGCAAACTCTATGTCTGGGTGCCTGCGATGGGATCCAGGATCTGGCGGATGACACGCGCTACAAAGCGCTACGCCAGGCGCTGCTTGGCCGGACCGACCTGCGACCGTTGGCGCCGGCCTTTGTCGCAGCGCAGCCCAGCCTTGAGGCATTCGTACGTCATGCGCGAGAGACCAAGGATCGCAATCTGCGGCGTGAGATGGTCCGTGAGCAGTTCAAGGCGCTGTGGGACGAGGTTCGCGGACCGGATGCCGTCAGTTCGGCGACCTGGACCGGGCGCCCTTCTCTGCGCGAGCATGCCGCTGTCATTCAGGCGTTAGCGCCTGTTGCTTTGGAAGCCTTGCAACGGCTGATCGACGATGAGGAGCTCGCTCGCGACAATGGTGGGCCGGTCGATGCCGATCGGGCGGTAGCCCTGGAGCAGCTGAAGGCGCTGCACCATGCGCTGGGCGATCTGATCGCGGCAGTCGATCAAGGGGGATCGCTCGAGGCAGTGTTCGAACGGCTCCGGCTTGTCCGCCAGGAGGCGAAGGTCGCGATCGGAAAGGCAACGGCTGCGCTGCCGGTCACGACGTCGGCGCTGATCGCGTTCGGTAGCGTCGTTGGTATCGTCGAGTTCTTCGTCGGCAATGTTGTTGTTGCGGTCGCTGCCGGGGGGATCGCAGGCAATACGCTTAAAGATGCGATGCTCAAGAAGGAGGCCGCAGCCAATTAAGGATCTGGCACTCCAACACGTTCATCCGCGCTACAAATCTAACATGGATGACGCATGGTCGTCATCACGATCCTAGATCTGATCGTTAGGCAAAAGATGAATTAGTCACCGATGATAAGCAACTTATACGCCAGACGCGTCGACAATACCGGCCCGGTTAAGGCGTGGCAGTGATACAGGACGCTCTGCCAAGGGTTATATGTTTAAAAGGCGAATGGGAAATTCCGAACACATTTTGATCAAAACACTCAAATTCTCCTAATCCTTTTCAATATAGTCCGCCCTCTTCTCTCTACTCGGCGCCTTCCTTCTGGGCCTCCTCGAGATCGTCTGAGTTTTGTGCGTCGGGCGACGGCTTATTCTCAAGACTATCTTCCGGACCGTTATTACTATCCGGCAGTTCGTTGACGTCGGTTTCAAAACCCGGTTCTTCGTCCTGTGGGGCGGCCATAACTACTATCCTTCAGCGGATGTAACGATCCGAGAAGGCACACGGTTGCTATTGCCTGCCACGCGCTAATGATGCCCTGATAAAGCGGGCTGCAGGACCCGGTCTCGGACACGCGCGCGATGCCCCACATCAGACCTTCGTTTAGCGTTGCAAGCGTGGCTAGGAGGAGGACAAATGCCGCTCGCTGATGCTCATCCGTCTCGAAGATAATCCATTTTTGCAGATGCTTGGGAGGCGCAGAGGATACGACGCGGTTAGCTGCCGAATTTGGAACGGAAGCAATCGTTTAGCGCTTGGGGTTGTGATCATTCCGGGAGCTATGACGATGACCGATACCACACGACGCACCTTCGTGACGGGAGCAGCCATTACCGCTGGTGCCATCGCCGCGACGGCTGGACACGCCGCAGCGCAAGGAGGTGGCAGTAACGCCGCGACGACACCGGCAGCCGCAGCGTATCCCAAGCCCCCCTACCCCGTGCAACGGCAGCCTTGGCCCGGTCTTGCGTCGAAGATGACACCGCGTCCCGATCACGGCGAAAAAAGCTACAAGGGTTCAGGCAAGCTGGCAGGCAAGAAAGCCCTGATAACCGGCGGAGACAGCGGCATTGGTCGCGCTGCAGCGATTGCGTATGCGCGAGAGGGCGCGGACGTTGCGATCAACTATTTGCCGGCCGAAGAACCTGACGCTCGCGAAGTCATCGCGTTGATCCGGGCCGAGGGTCGCAAGGCCGTCGCGATCCCCGGTGATCTACGCGACGAGCGCTTTTGCCGACGGCTTGTGCAGCAAGCGAGCGAACAGCTTGGCGGGCTCGATATCCTAGTCAACAATGCGGCCCGTCAGCAGACGCGTCCCGGCATCGCCGATATCTCGAGCCAGGACTTCGACGATACGATGAAAACAAACGTCTACGCGCCGTTCTGGCTGACGAAGGCGGCACTCGAACGGATGAGTGCAGGCGCGGTGATCGTCAACACGTCCTCCGAGCAGGCTGGTAATCCTTCACCCGACATCGTCGACTATGCGCTGACCCGTGCCGCGGTGCTGAACTTCACGAAGAGCATGGCCAAGCAGCTTGCCAGCCGCGGTATCCGCGTCAACGCCGTTGCGCCCGGCCCGTTTTGGACTCCGCTGCAGGTCAGCGGCGGGGCAACGCCTGAGAAGTTGCGAACCTTCGGTGGAGACTCGCCGATGGCAAGAGCAGGTCAGCCAGCGGAAATTGCGGCACTTTACGTTGCCGCAGCCGATCCGTCCTTGAGCTACTCGACAGGCCAGATCTTCGGTTCGACGGGCGGAAATGGACAACCGGCGTAACTTTCGGAACAGCGGATAGTCCGTACCCGGGCGAGCATCGCCTGCTCGGGTTCTGGTAGGCCTGACCAAGGAAAGAACGTTTTGGGTCTAAGCATCTTGATTTGACCGGTACCCTGTTCGAAGCCAGCGGACTTTCTAGCCCGCTGGCTTAGTTCGTCAGATTTGAGCCAAACCTCCGTCGGTGAACAGCTCGCTGCCCGTCATGAAGCTGCTATCCGACGATGCGAGGAACGCCGCGGCTGCTGCGACTTCGGACGGGTCGCCGACGTGCCCAATCGGCGTGGTAGACCCCATCTCGATCATGGCATCGCGACCGACAACCTCGGCTGCCAGCTCAGTTAGCGTTGGTCGTGGCGACAGGACATTGACGCGGATACCCGTACCACGCAGATCTTGCGCCCAGCTGCGCGCAAGGTTACGAACAGCAGCCTTCGAAGCGCTATAGATGCTGAACGCAGGCGTTCCCATCACGCCGGTGGTCGAGCCGGTAAGGATGATCGAACCACCCTGGCCCATCAGCTTCAAGCCCTTTTGCACGGTGAAGATTGTGCCCTTCACATTGATGTCGAAGGTCTCGTCGTAATGCTCGGACGTGATCTCGGTGAGCGGCACGAGGGCGCCGGTCCCAGCATTGGCGAACAGGATATCGAGCGTCCCGCGCTTCTGCTTTACCGTATCGAACAGCCGGTCAAGATCGCCGGCATCTGTGACCGATCCTGCCACCGCACGCGCATTCGCGCCGAGCGTGGCCACTGCCGCGTCTAGTTTCTCCTGTCTCCGGCCGAAGATGTAGACGAACGCGCCGTCCTCGATGAAGCGCTTTGCCGACGCCAGGCCGATGCCCGTGCCGCCCCGGTGATGATCGCGGTTTTGCCGTTTAGTCGGTTCATACATGCCTCCAGTTTTGGTTGCATGCAGCTGGCGCTCGACTTACCTGTGGGTAAGTATGCACCTTTTGGTAAGTATCAATTATGTCTGATCACCTTAGACCCGCCATCGTCGAGCCCGCTCCCGTTGCGCCCGCCTTCACCTGTGGCCTCGACGCGACGCTCAAAATCATTTCTGGCAAATGGAAGCCACTCATCCTGTATTTCCTGTTACGCGGACCGACGCGCTACGGTGAGTTGAAGCGCGCGGTGCGCGACGTCAGCGACAAGGTTCTAATCCAGCATCTGAAGGAGCTGGAAGCAGACGGCGTATTGCGCAGGAACGACTATAAGGAGGTGCCGCCACGCGTCGACTACACGCTGACGCAGCTTGGTCAGAGCCTTGCTCTGGCACTTGAGCCATTATGTGTTTGGGGTACCGAGAACATGGCAGAGATGCAGGCGATCTTTGCTGAACGGCATGATTGGGTTCGTCAAAAGCATGCCTGACTGCGACGTAAAGGACGAACGAAACCAGATTGGACAGTGCCGCGAGCCAAGATGAATGGCGGGATCTGGCGTTAGCTACCGTCAGGTTTGCAACCTAAGCGGCCTACGAGTGGACGCTCACGCGCCCTTCCCCGCTTCACACGTTCAGCCATACGTTCAACGGGCTTGGCGAGCGTGGTGGTCCGAGAACGAAGTTCGTCGAGAGATTTCCAACCCGGACTAACCTCAGGGCTGTGCCGTCTTGGCCACACGACGTCGGCAAAGCCAAAGCAGGTTAAAGAAGCGTTACCGGATCCGGCTTTCGCGGCTAGAGTCGGATCATGGCACAGAAGCTTATTTGGGTTCCTGCTCCGAGGGTCGAACCGGAGTTTCAAGGCCGTTGGGGCTTGCTTTCGCAAGACGGTCGGTGGGTGGATGTAGCGTATGCTAGCGAAGCCGAGGCGAAGATCGCAGCTGATGTAATGACAGCCACTCAGCCGAAGGCATGGTCAGACAACGATAACTCAGCGGCACGCCTTTCCTACGTGTCATGATGCCGCAACGGAACTGACCTAGACGCTGCGCTCTGCAACTGGAGTCACGCGCGTGGTCAGCCTATCCCCTCTGATGCCAGACGAACTGGTTTACTGCGTCGGCAGCGGCTATCCGGCGACAGCTGCTCAGGTTTCCCAACTGGCCGCCCGTATATGGGCAGAAGCGGCCCCGCATCGTTCTGCCTTCGCATGGGGAAATCTTGCGCCAGCGGCATCGGACAGACTGTTCGCAATGCGATCGGCTGCAATGGCACTGAACGGCTGCTGATCACTGCTAAGATTTAGATGCCCCGAGCTGATGGGTCATCGCATTCATCGAAAAAATGGCGCGCGGTCAGTTGCGACGCTTCTCAGGCAGGTCAGTACCGCGGACTAACCCGCAAGGTACCTACCGGCCGCGGCAACTTGCGGTAGGCGTCGTTGATGCCGGGCTCGAATGCGTCATCCAGATCCGCAACCGCGCCTAGAGCATGATGGATCATACTCCGATCTGTCGTTGTGAGACGCCGATAGCTTTTTGGATGTGTCAGATAGCCAAGCAGCCACGAACCGAAGCCGCTCGACCAAGTTTGATGGACGGTGTCTGACATCCGGGCGAGCTGGTCATATGCTACCAACGAACGCCGCCAGCGGTGTTCATCGAAATCGAGTGCGCCATCAGCAAATCGACGACCAACTTCGAGCCCGCGGAACATCAGTGCCCGCGCACGTTCTGGCGGCATGGTGAGGTTGAGGCCGCCTTCGTCTGCCGAAAGCATGACATGGGCAATACGCTCGCGCTGTCCTGGCATCGTACTCAGCAACTGATCCTGCCAGTCTTTCGCCGCCCTCAGGATTGATCCGAACAAACCGCTGACGGACACTGTCTCGCGCGCCGGCAACCCAAAGCCTTGGCGAGCGGTAGCAGGAATGAATACCCGCTGGTCCCCGGTTGTTGTTCCGGGGGGAAGGTCGTCAAGGCTGAGTGCGAAAGTCGGTCGAGCAGGCAACAAGGCATCGAACAGGTGGATAGGAAAATTGCTGCTGATGCCGCCATCGGCAAACAGGATACGCGGTTTTCGACTATCGGCGTAGCGCCGGTGGCGCGCTGAAGCTCGGCGTTCGCGAAGTCGCGGACATGGACCGGTACCGCTGCAAACAGCAGCGGAAAGGCAAGGCTCATCCGCGCGGCAACGAGGACCGGCAGATCGACCGGGGAGGGAAAGCTTAAGAGCCCAGGCATCTGAGCCGGTTCGGCAACGGATCCCGCTATCCACTCGCACACATCGCCCGGAAACAGTCGCCGCCACTCGGTATCGCTGTATGCCGCGGTGATGCCGAGGGTTGGCAGCGTATGCGGCCGCCCCATGCCAAGGTTGGTCGTAATAACCCGCAGATCAATCTGCTCGCCTGAGCTGGTCCCTTGCAATTGCCCGAAGGTTAGCGGCGGTTGGCTCCGCCAGTCTTCACCGAATGCGATGTTTTGGATCGCCGCATGAAGCCAGCTGGTCAGCGCGGGTCCGTTCCCGCCAGATTGATCAGTGCCCGGGCAGACACCAAAGTCGCTTCGCGGCAGCTGCGTTCGGATAAGCGTTTGCACATGCACAAGTAGGGCGGCGACCAGCCCGACAAGTGCTCCAAGGAGAATGCCCGCCAGTCCGGCTCGTAACGCCCACATACCGATCGCACCGACGACGGTACCAACCATAGCTTGAAACGGTGCCACCAGTGGCAGACCTGCAATTAGGCTCAGCGCGCTGCTGCCGCTCTGGGCCCGTAGCAGATACCGAAATAGGCGGCGGAAGCGAGGTTCAGGCTGGAACAGCGCGGCCATGCGCTCGGGTAGTTCGTCACAATGATATTGCAGACGGACAAAGCCGGCAGGATCACCGCGCACCGTGCGCGCATACTCGGCCGCTGCTGCCAGCGACGCGGCGATCGCGCCGGCGGACGTGCCGCCAATCGAGCGGAACCGATACCGGCGAGCAAGCTCCAGAATCGCGTATGGATAGACAATGCCGCTAGTGACGCCGCCTTTCATGACGATGTCGCATTCGTCAGCGGGCGATGCGAACATATCGGCCGTGTAGATCGGGAAATCCTGGTCGTCGCGCATACGAGGTCCTCAGGTGTTCTATGATCGTCGCACAGGCGTCATCAGCCAGCTATAGAAATTGGTCATGCAGTGTTTTTACGACAGCCTTATGATCTACCCGGACGCTCGATTTCGTCGTTGGGTCAAAACGCTCAGGCGTATCGCCCTGATTGCGGCGGTAGCGGTATATGCCTCCCCTGCCTTGGCTAGCGATGGTGAATTGCACACGTTCCACTGCCTGTTCGGCTGTCCCTTGGGGGCGCCGGCCACGAACGACACCGTCGTGCGCGAGATCTACACGCTGTCGTCCAACGACCTAACCAAGCTCGCGGACTGGGTCGCATATCGCGTAACGCCCTCATCGATCGGCCCGTCGTCGGATCGCGACTGGCGCTCCGACCTTTCGCTTGCTGCCGATGAGACGCTCGCCCCGGAAGCTTATGACGGGGCCAATCAGGCTCTGCGGACTGACCGCGGTCATCAAGCGCCGCTTGCGGCATTCTCTGGCACGCCGTTTGCCGCTGACACCAACATCCTGTCGAACATCACCCCTCAGGCTTCAGCGCTGAACCAGGGGCCGTGGAACGCACTGGAAGGGCAAGAGCGCTCGCTTGCGCAGCGACTGAACACTGCCGTCTACGTATACACCGGCCCCTTGTTCGAACGTCTAATGGCGCCGCTACCCGCCGGGCCCGTGCTAGAACGCGTCCCATCAGGCTATTGGAAGGTCGTGGCGCTTGCAGATAGCCGGATCAGCGCGTTCGTTTTCGATCAGGCGACACAGCGTACCGTAGACTATTGCAAGGGCCGAGTATCTCTTGCTCACGTCGTGCTTCGCAGCCGGTTAATCCTGTTTCCGATGGCCAACGCAGCCTCGTTTCGAAGCCTCGATAGCGAGATAGGGTGCACGTCCCCGCCCCCGCCCGATCCTGCCCCGTCGACAATCCCGCCTGAGTAACCAGACTATGTCCGACGCTGCCGTTCTCTGAGAAAGTCTTATTGCTGCGATAGGCTTCTGCGCTTAAAATTGTCCGAGGTGCCAGATCAGGCGCCTCGACGGCCAATGGGCCACATTGCCTTAACGTTAGTATCAAGCCGGGGGTTCAACAGAGACCCACACCTCTCACGGTAACGTCGGCTACGAGGATCTTGGCGATGCCGGCGCCTATGATTGAGCTGGTCGGGCCCGCGGCCGTATCGATGCTATCGGTGGGGAAGATGATCTCGAGTACGTGCGAGTTCGGGACGGGAAGACCATCGTCATCAATAACGATCGGCCGAGGAGCGATTTGAACGCGGTAAGACATAAGTTCGGCATAGCGTGTCATTCTGAATGGCGGCCATACGAATTGGTCAGTCCGACGTCATTGACCCACAAGACGACATTCGCGTCCTGTTTGTCGCTCCCCAACTTCTGCCATTCGTTAATCTCGCTGCGATGGCTGCTTTTGTCTCAGCAGATGAAATTGTATAGATGGCCGGCGCTTCGACCGCGATCCGCCCTCGCGTCGATCGGAAGCGGCGTATTGATCAACAGACTGCCACCCGCGTAGCTGATCTCAGCCGCGCTTCGCTTGGCTCGACCGGAATTGTTGAAACGCTAGCGTCAGGCGGTAGCTGTCGTTTTCTCTTCCTCGTCGGCGGGCGCGGACTGATCGTCCGGCCCCCCGGTCGGCGATGTGACCGACGGCGCAGTTTCTGGTCTCCCCTTGTGTTGTGCGTTTACCTTGGCCTGCAGGGCCGAGAGGCGGAGGTCCGCGGCGTCGGTATCCAGTCCAGCTGCGACGGCAGCTTTGAGATACCGCCCGGCCGCTGCTTCGGTATCGAACCAAGCCAGCTCCTTCTCCGCACCGACCGGTTCTCCGTCGCCGAGCGTTGAGCTCGCTTCCGCGTCGAAGCCCCCGCACTCGTCGAGCTTTCGCCAGCTAAAGGTTCGTGCGACGGAATCGTAGCAGTTCTGGCTGTAGATCATCTCACCGGCGAGTTCTTCTTTCGCAGCGATGGAGACGCGTGAGGCGCCCCGACGAACGCCTGCGGGGCTCAGCGGTTGGGGCGGCAGAGGTGATTGCGCTTCCACAGCAGTTACCAACGCCTCCTGAGCATTACCCACGTCCTCGGCAACGGGCGTGGTTGAAGTCGAAACGCCCGTCGATGACGAGCACTTCGAAATGCCGAATAGCAGCGCAACTGCCACGACAAGGATCAGCCAACCGTTATTCCCGGCATTTTTCGGCGGAGTTGTGCCAGCCGGAGGGATAAGCGCCGGTTTAGGTGTTAGCCGCACGGGCCTGCGTTCGACCAAGATTCCCCCCCGAGTTGTCCTTCGCGGAGCTTAACCTTGTCGCACTGATCGGCAATCGGAATTTTATTTAAGAATTAGAGACTTGCCGTAGCGTATACTCGCTCATAGCATTTTGAACTGAGCTGAATGTGGGGACGGCGTGGGGATGGTGGAAGTTCTGATGGAGCTGTCGATGCGCGACGCTCCGTACGAAGCCGAAGCAGCGAAACGCGTGGCCATGGTCTCGGATACGCTTCGAGCCCAGGTGGAGGGCCGCCACGTGATGATCTCAGGTGCTCAAGACGAGGCCGAAGCACGACATTGCTGGCGCGTGTGGCTGCTGAATGAACGCCTCGTCGCGGAAGCTAGCGCAGACCGCCAAGCCGTCCTCGCATTGCTGGTCGCTTGAGCTTCGTACCGCTCCGCCTTCGACCGACAGGTCGTGGAAGCGCGCTTGCGGTCAGTGACGCCGGACGCTTCTTTGTCGGATCGCCGGACTTTCTGGAACGGCTGGCAGACGAGCGCATATCGGATAGCGACCGGGCCTTTCTCCGATCAGGCGGCTTCTTGATCGAGGAAGGCGACTTACTCGGCGCGACTGCACATACGCGCGGGGTGGCTGATCGCATCGCATCCGTTGGAACGCTGGACTATCTTATCCTGGTCCCCACCCTTCGATGCAACTTGTCGTGCAGCTATTGTCAGGTGTCGCGCGTCGCCGAAACGCGGCAGGGCTTCGACTGGAGCGAAGAGACGCTAGCCGCAGTCCTGACCATGATTGACCGCCTCGAGACGCCGCGGCTCAAGATCGAGTTCCAGGGCGGGGAACCTACGCTCCGACCAGACCTCATCCGCGCGGTGATCGAGCGTTGCGCGCGGTTTGAACAGGTCGAATTCGTAGTCTGCACCAACCTTCAGCATGTCGACGATGAGATCATGGCGATCTTCGACCGTCCCGACGTGTTTATCAGCACCTCCCTCGATGGCGATGCCGCCACTCACTCGCGCAACCGCACGGGCACGTTCGAGATTACGGATGCCTTTTTCGCCAATCTTCGCTCGCTGACGGATCGTCACGGCCCACGGAAAATCTCCGCTCTACCCACGATCGATCCCACCTCGCCGCCCGAGATCGACGAGCTGATTGATGCATACGTCACGCTTGGTCTGGACAGTATCTTCCTGCGCCCGATCAATTATCAGGGTTTCGCGAGGAAACGGCATGCCACCTCGCGCGAACAGGATGATGGTTGGCGCGGATACTACCAACGCTTTGTCCGGCGCCTGATCGAGCGCAATTGGTTGGACCGCGGTCGCGTGCTGGAAGAGACCTACCTGAGCATCGCGTTGAGACGGATCTTTCAGCCCGGCCTCGAAAGACATGTCGATCTGCGCAACCCGAACCCGATGGGGGTCGACTATATCGTCGTGGATCACGACGGCACCGTCTATCCCACGGATGAAGCCCGAATGCTCGCGCGCTCTGGTGTCGTTGATCTAGCGATTGGCAGCGTCACTGACGGATGGAACGGCCCAGCGCGTGATCTGCTCAACACGGGCGTGACGAACCAGTTTGACCCCGACTGCATGCGCTGCGCCTTCCAGCCCTTCTGAGGACGCGACGTAGTGGACGATCTTGCACGCTACGGACGAATGGATTTGCCCAGGCGCGAAACTGACTTCTGCCGCCGACACCTTCATCTCTTCGATTTTGCCTTTGAGCTCATATATTCGGACGACGAGGCCGTGAGACACTCCCTGGGACGGTGGCTTCGAATTCCGGGCACGCCTTCGGCGTTCGGGGAGCGACTGTCATGATCGAACTCATCCGTCCCGCCACTGCCGACGCCGAGAGGCCTTATGTGACGCGACTCCGCAGTACTGCCAGCTCCTTCGACCCGCACGATGCGGTGCTTGTTGACGGGGACGCCGAAGGAGGCTTGTTCAGCGGCGCGTTCGGCATAGTTGCTATTGAGGGCATACCTCCTGGGCAGCTTGAAGGTGAGGTAGTGCTCGTAGATCCGGCCCGCCGCCGCATCGAACGTCTGCTCCGAGCCGAGTCGACGACGAACACGCTGTTGGTGACCGAGCGCTGCGATCAGCTGTGCGTCATGTGCTCTCAGCCACCAAAGAAGACGCACATCGACCGTTTCGATCTACTCGAGCGGGCGTGTTTGCTAGCCCCAGAAGGTATGCTCATCGGAATTTCAGGGGGTGAGCCCACGCTGTACAAGGAGCGCCTTCTCACGTTGATGGAGCGGACGCTTTCCATTCGCGCGGATCTGAGCTTCCACGTTCTGACCAATGGTCAGCATTTTACGGCGGCTGACATCCAGCGGCTTGGCGCTCCCGATTACCGGCGCGTCAGCTGGGGGATCCCGCTCTATTCCACCGAACCTGCCCTTCACGACCTTCTGGTCGGCAAGGATGGCGCCTTTGCACAACTCGAAGAGGGCCTTTCCTACCTCGCGATTGCTGGGGCGCGGATCGAACTGAGAACGGTAGTGATGAACGACAATGTCGGTGGCTTACCGGCTCTCGCGGGCTACGTATCGTCAAGGCTTCGCTTTGTCGAAGCTTGGTCGATCATGCAGCTGGAACATGTCGGCTTCGCGAAAAACAGGTGGCCCGCCCTCTTCTTCGACCACAGCGGGCGGTTCGGGCCGATCGCGGAAGCACTGGATCGGGCTCTGCTACACGGCGTGAGAGCGCAGCTATTCAACTTTCCTCGCTGCACGGTTCCCGCCGCCTATCGCAGCCTTGCGATCGCTTCGATCTCCGACTGGAAGCGCAAGTTCGCGCCAGCGTGCAGCGATTGCCGGGAGCAGACGAAATGCTCCGGCTTCTTCGAATGGCATCCCGATGAGGAGGCACGCGTGACCGTGAGACCGTTGTGAAACGAACTAAGTTCCTTGTGTCGAGCCTGCTGGCGGCTGGCTTCTCTGGCCAGCAGGACGCCCTGGCGCAGGCATTCTCGAAAGCCACGATGCGGGCTATTGATGATCCACAGGGGGGCGCCCTCCTGCGTCGATTCTCGCAGGATCACGCGATCACGCTTGCCCAGCATCGCAGTCATTCCAGCCATTCGAGCCACCGCTCGGGCGGTGGCGGCGGCGGTCATTACAGCCATACTAGTCATCGCTCGTCATCGGGCGGCGGGTACAGCCCGAGCTACGACACCACACCGACCTATTCTGCGCCGTACGTCGCGCCAGCTCCCACGCCGTCAGCTCCGGCAGAGCCCACACCATCGGTGCAGCCTCTGTTCGCACGTGAAACCAGAGCAGCGGCGCCCCCCCCGGACGGGCTACCGGCACTGTCAGGAAGAACGAAGCGCTTCACGTCGATTGTGCGCCGGGTCCAAATCGCGCTGATGGCCCAGGACCTCTACTCGGGAGCAGTTGATGGAGTGGTCGGGCCGGCGCTGCGCTCGGCCCTACGAAAGTTCCAGAAGGCTCGCGGTCTCGACGTTACCGGCACCATCACGCCTCCAACCCTCGATGCGCTGATGGTTTCCAGCGGGTGAGGTTCAATAGTCGTGTGGCGACGTCGAAAATGAGACACGTCGGCGCCGCTGCAAGTCCTCGATGGGTAACCGTAAGAGCGGGCATGAAGAGCGCAACGTCCTTTATGGGGTCGGCGGGCCTGACCCACAAGCAGACGTCCCCGCCCCCTTCCCAGCTTCCCAGCTTCGGCCGCTTGTTCATCTCGGGGTTACGACCGCTTTGGGAGCCTGACCCCGCGAACTCGAATGTCGCGACAGGGCAATAATTTAAGGTGCAGGCTGTCCAGGTCGGAGTCTTGTGCGCGATGAGCTTCCGACAGCTTTTGCGAGAGGCTCAGGCACGGGATGAGCGGCGACGCTACGTCGAACCGTAGGTGCCAATCCGGATTCCTCATTCCACAGAACCAGGATTGTAGCGATCGGTGCGGCGGTGAAAATCAGCAGGAAAAGGCCCATCAGCCATTCGTTGGGCTGTAGGGGCTGCGAGAAGCCACCGCTGGGCTGCATCGACGGGCTAGGTCGCGTAGGGCGCCCGCCGGCTTTCCTAGGGTGAAACGGGCGGTCCGCGGTCGCTCGGTAAGCAGACGGCCTGATCTGCGACCGATCATAGGCGGCGCGTGCTTCCTTCTTCCCCAAAACGGAATACGCCTCGTTGATCTCTTTCGCACGAGCAGAGACATCCGCACCATGATTGGCATCGGGGTGATGTTGACGGAGTAGCGCTTTCCACGCGGCATGAATAGTTTCGCGACTTGCCGTCGAGGGCACGCCTAGAACAGAATAATAGTCGGGTGAGAGAGCCATCTAACTGTTACTTGCGGCGAAAACGTGAAAAAGGAAGGTCCGCCTAGGCAACTGCCAGCGACTCAGGCGCTAACGTCGCGAAAAACAGGCGTTCAAGCCTTATAATTCCGTCCTGGCTGAGCTGAATGTATCCCAAATTACTGAGCGGGATTTCTACGAGGCCACGATGAACCAGAGCTTTTACCCATCGATCCATAGATTGTTCTGGAAGGTTAATTAATTTTGCGACTTGTGAAGCCGTCACCACACGACCTTCCGCCTCTGCCAGATACATGTGAAGTAGAATCAGGCCCACATGATCGCTAAAAAGATCTTTTCCTAACTCGATGAGCCGCGCGTCATAAACATGCTTGACCCGAAGGGCTGCTTTCCAAAGCCGTGACGGTGACGGTTCCTGCCTCCCGTCAATCCAAGACAATGTCGTTATCAAACGTCCTTCATCGCCGAACTTGGATACCAAAAGATCCGCTTTTATAAGGCTGCCATCGGGACGTACATATGCTTTGCGCAGATGGGTTGGAGCGGCCTTATCTATCAGCCCCGTAAGCATTTTACTACTTCTGGAGAGATCAGCAGGAGCGGTAATAGCTTTGTACGATATACCAATTAACCGATCAGGCCTGCGCTGAACCAGTCGACAGAACCCGTCATCAAAATCTAGAATGATCCCTGCCATGCTGGATACACAATGAGCGACGGGCATTCAGCGCCTTTCGAATAATTTAAGTTAATTTTCTTAAGGTTTACGAGATCGGCTTACTTCGTATGCTTGGCAAGTGACTGCTACCGGTTGTTACCCCCCATCTAGCACAACTAAAAGACGATCGAAAACGCACAAAGATGCTGGGGTTTGATGCTATTGGCAATCGACCGCGTTGAGACCCTTTGCCGATCGCATCAAAGCGTGGGCGGGGATGAACGCTCAGGTGCTCGGTAGCGTGAGAAACTCAGCGTTTGCGGTGAGCGAGCGATTGGTTTAACTACCACCCGTCGGGTCGGAGTTTCACGTGAGCCATATCAGTACGGCAGTCGAGTATGCACTTCATACCCTGCTCTACATCATTGACTTGCCTGACGACGCAGCGGCGCCAAGTTCTAAGGATCTGGCTACGCTGCGCGCACTGCCAGTGAAGTTCATGGCAGGCGTGACGACCAAGCTCAACAAGGCGGGGATAGTCGTCGCGACCGAGGGTATGCGGGGCGGCATTCGCCTCGCCCGATCGGCTGAAGAAATATCGTTTTATGACGTCGTGATCGCAGTTGACGGCCAAAAAGCGCTCTTCGACTGCCGCAATGTTAGGCATGCATGCCCCTTGTACGGTCAAACGCCCCCTGCCTGGGCGACGTCCGGCGTATGCGGGATCCACGCCGTGATGCTGGAAGCCGACGCGCGGATGAAGGATGTTCTGAAAGCGAGAACACTTCGCGACATGGCTGATCATGCCGCCACGCGGGTTCCCGCTGAGTTTCGGGAAGAGACCCGAATATGGCTAGAAAACAGATCTCAAACGAGGCGGCGAACATCGAGCTCGCCAGAGGGCATCGCGAAATCTGCTGAGATGACGGAGGTAAAAATATGCCCGAAGTGAAAGCCCGTTTGCAGCAGCTGGCCTTGATCGAGCAAGCCGCCCAGAACGCCGTCTATATTGCTGATCAATGCAATGAGATTTTGATTGGTATTCGAGCGGATGAATGCCTTCAGACTGTTCGTGATCGCATCACTGAAATTTCCGAGCAAGGCCGACTGTAGGTAGCCGTTCTGATGCTACCTTGGCTTGAAGACCCAGTTCCGGTCATTTAAGCCGCCTTCCCCGCCTCCCAACTTCCGACACTCGTTAACATTTGCACTTAAACAGGGCGCATATAGGCTCCAACAGCTTGCCGCCCATTCGTGTTAATTGGCGCCGATCAATCGCGACATCGGATACCGCGCAGAACCGTGGTGGCACCTATTCTTAAAGATCGACCGATGCGAAAATGCCTATAGCCCAATCAAGAAAAACCCGGACACGCGGTGAGAGCTGTCGGTTCTGCGGATAGAGCGCCACGAGCGGCGTCGGCGAAGGTGGATAGTCGGTCAGTACCTCAGTCAACGTGCCAGCGGCAAAATCGTCGACGAAGCGATAACGCGGGGCCTGGATAAGCCCCATGCCCAGCCGGGCAAGCTCCCCCATTGCATCGGCACCGCCGACCGTAACGCGGCTGGGCAATGTGATGTAGTCGAGCCGGCCCTCGACCATAAATTCCAGGGGGATGATCTCGCCGGTTCGCGATGACAGATAGCCGATCATTCGATGACCTTGGAGATCGGCGGGTGTCGCTGGGACGCCGTGGCGCGCGAGATATGCCGGACTCGCGCACGTCATCTCGTTCAGCGTGGCAACACGACGCATGATCAAGCCGCTTTCAGTTGGCTCGCCTGCACGGATGACGCAATCCACGCCTTCGCGCACGAGATCGACGAGGCGATCCCCTTCGCCGATATGAAGATCGATCCGCGGGTAACGGTCAAGGAACGCGGGAATGTGCGGGATCAAGAACCGCCGCGCGATCATCGCATGGACGTCGATCCGAAGCAGCCCACGCGGCTCGGCATCCTGAAACGCGCCCTCCGCCTCTTCGATATCGGCCAGTATCGCGATGCAGCGACGATAATAGGCGTCGCCATCGAGTGTCGGTGTCACGATCCGTGTCGTGCGTTCCAGCAGGCGCACGCCCAACTGGGCTTCCAGCTGCTTGATGCCCTCCGTCGCAGTCGAGCGCGACATATCGAGATCGGTTGCCGCCGCCGTGAAACTGCGACGTTCGACGACCCGTACGAGCAGCCGCATGGCTTCGAGGCGATCCATGCCCATTGTTCGCCATACCCGAATGGACTTGGCAAGACCTGACCGATTATCCCGGCCACACGACCGTCTATATACCCGTCTCAGAAGGAGACGGATCATGACGGAACGTAAAGTTGCACTGGTTACCGGGGGATCGAAGGGCATCGGCGCTGCCATCGCGAAGCGCCTTGCGGCCGACGGAATGGCCGTGATCGTAAACTACGCGCGGGGTCAGGAGGATGCTCAGGACGTTGTGACCGAGATCGCCGCGTCAGGCGGCGAAGCGATCGCGGTACAGGCAGATGTCAGCACGCCGGGCGGGATACCATCGCTGTTCGACGCTGCGGAACGCACATTCGGTGGGCTCGATATCCTGGTCAACAATGCGGGTGTGGCCATCTTCGCGCCGATTGCCGACGTCAGCGACGCCGATTTCGATCACCAGCTTGCCGTCAATATCGCTGGCGTCTTCCGCGGGATGCGAGAAGGTGCGCTTCGCTTGCGCGATGGAGGTCGGATCATCAGCTTCTCGACCAGCGTCGTCGGCGCGCTACTTCCCCGGTACGGCGTCTACACCGCGACGAAGGCTGCGGTCGAGGCCATGACGAGTATCCTCGCCAAGGAACTGGGCATGCGTGGCATTACCGTGAACGCGGTCGCGCCTGGGCCGACGGCAACGGCCTTGTTCATGAACGGCAAGTCGGAGGCCGTGGTGCAATCGATGATCGACGCCAATCCGCTGAAGCGGCTTGGCCAGCCGGACGACATAGCGTCGGTCGTGGCATTTCTAGCCAGCCCCGATGGTGGCTGGGTCAATGGTCAGACGATCCGCGCCAATGGCGGTTTCGTCTGATCAGGTTTCAGGCGCGTCCGCAGCTACGGGCGCTCGTTTCGTGGCCGACAGCGCGCGCTCGTTTTTCTTGCGTGCCCCGTCTCCAAGCCAAGGCTGGTACGGGTTCCTAACGCGTTGTTCCTGTTAGCAGATCCCCACGCCGGCAACATGGGCAAGTTGGGCTAAACAGGGCCAATGTCCCGCGATCAGCTGGGGCCGCCGTCTAAATCACCGACGCATTGCGCGTCGGGCCTCGCTTTCGCCATGCGTCGCAATTCCCCGGTCCGCGCGACGATGCCCGGAAAGATCGTATCGGGGTTGGCCGTGTAGGTACGCAGAAGTTGCAAGGCCCAGGCATAATGCCGCGCGCCGACTTCGCAGCTGCTGCTGCCGCCATCGCCATCGCCCCATATTTGCGCCATCCAGCCCGGCCGTCGCGCTTTAGGATGGCCTGGAAGGTGCCGACCGGCCCTGCGCCGCGAACATAGGCAATCGCACCCGGGCCCGCCCAAAGGACGCGAAACGCGCGGAAGGTGAAACGCGATTGCGCGCTATCGTCGCCCGCGTGGAGCGTCTTGACGATCGCGGTGCGTTCCGGGCTTCCGGGAGCAGGCGTATGGACCGCGAGCGGCGCAGCCAGCGCCGCTGTCGCAAACGCGAGCAGTGGCGCGATGCCCGCTGTGGAGTAACCTGTCATATCAACCGCGCAATGCGATAGATTCGCTGATCGCGCCAGCCATCGGCTCCGTCGATACGGAGGCCCCGCCAAACCAGCCGTGCTGCCCTGATTGCACAAGCAACTGGCGGCTGGACGACCCATACCCAGACGTTCAGGCGCCCTTCCCCGCCTCCCAAGTGCGGACGCTTGTTCATCTCCACGATATCACTAGCTGCCATGCCCAGTGCGCGTTCACGACCGCCTGTCATTAAGGTTCAAGGACAAGGTTGAAGCGAGTACCTGACCGATTGAACGATCTCTAGGTGCGCGTCACGCGTTGGCTTGGCGATAGATGGGATGACATGATTATGGCAGAGCGATCCATTGGCGCTGATGACTTGGGTGCTGTTGGCGAGGCGGAGTTTGAGCGACGGTGCGCCGCTGCCGGGCTCATCGCCAACAAGTCAGGCCGCGACAAGATGGGCTGGGACTACGTCGTGGAGCGGGCGCCGGACGAGCAAGGCCCCGCGCTGGACAAGCGCCGCCTGTTCCCGCTCTGCCGGGTCCAGGTGAAGACGGTATGGAAACGCGATGCCGGTCGCGTTTCGCTGACGCTCTCAGCCGCAGAGAGGCTCGCGAAGCCCGAGGATCCCGCTTTCGTGGTTGCGTTCGAGGCCGAGGATGGCGCGGATGACGTTCAGATCATGTCCGCGAACCTGATCCACGTGACCGGGAACGACCTCTCCCGCGTCTTAGAAAGGCTGCGTGCTGCGGGCGCGGGCCTGAAGAAGAAGCCGCTGAACGAGCAAGAGATCACGTTCCGGATCGATAGCGGCACCCCGTTTGCGACTGGCAAGGAGCTGCTGGCCGCGCTGCTCACGGCGATCGGAAACGATCCTGACGGCTACCGCGACGCAAAGCGCGCGGCGCTGGCCAACCTCGGATACGACGGGCCGCGCTACAGCGTGCAGGTCGCCCTGACCTCGGAAGACCCGGACCACCTCCATGACGCGCTCATGGGTCGCCGGCCAATCGAGGTGCGCGGGACAAATGCGGTAGATCGCCGCTTTGGCACCGAGATTCCCTCGGGCCATACCTGGGAGGCCGGGCCGGGCGGACGGCTGATGGCCACATTCAAGCCGATCCCCAAGGGTGACTGCTCGATCGTAGTGCGGGGCGAGGACGGCGAGACCGTTGGCTTCGACGGGACATTCTCCACGCTCCCGCTTCCAAACGTGCCCAAGGCCGATGAGAGGCTCCTGTTCACCACGCCTACCTTCGAGTTAGATGTGCGCGGCAGCGGGCGCATAGCCCTAAACATTGGCGGCGAGCGCCTCGAGGCAAGTCGCCTTCCGCTCCCAGACTGGCGGACGTTGTTCAAGCTCGTCCGGCTCGTGAACGCCGGTCCGACAAAATTTGAAATCCGTGAGCGGAAAACAGGTGCGAGGTTCGAGATCCCGCTGTCGAAGGCGGTCGAGGACAAGCATTCGTCGACCGGGTCCGACTTGCTGAGCCTATTAACCCGGATCGAGGATCTCTGGGGTGAAGCCGGCGCACGGGTGCGGGATTTCACCCAGAAGGAACTCGCTGCCGCTGGTGAAGAGGTGGACGCCGTCCATCGCTTCTGGAAGGGTGACCTGCTTGAGAAGCTCGACTTCCCGATAGCCGGGTCGGAGTCGGCGGAAGCTACCGAACTCGTCCTGATCCGGGTGATGTCTGTGGAGCTCGCCGGCTCGCACGTGGCGGTTGGAGAGCGTCTTGTGATGACGAATGGAAGCGGTGGTGCAGGGTACACTCAGCGAGACCGCAGTGTGGCTACGGTCGAGGAAATCGGGGAGGCGGAGGACGCGGTGACAGAGTTCGCCAAACGGATTATGGAGAAGGTGGGCGCACACGGCATCATGACGCTGGGCAGCGACTAATCCCTGCCTGGTTAGGAAAAGCTGCCCCTTCTGACCCACTTCCGGACATTCCGGTGCCCATTTTCGCTTTCCAACTTCGGACGCTCGTTCATCTTGAGAGAGGGTGCGGCGCCGCCTTTTGAAACGGGAGCGCGGATGGCTGATAGAAATCAGTGACCTGCGGATATGAACACTTTTCCTAGAGAACACCTTCTCCTCACATTAGAGTATTCCCCTCATGTGAGATATCCGTCCAGACAAGCGGCTACGTGATGCATCAGCCGTCAGCCGGGCAATACCGGGCTAGGAAGTCGCAATGTCGCGGTAGCAGCCGCACCGTACTTGCTATTCCTCTGGAAAGATCTTCGAAAGAGGTTCGCAACTCCTGTCCCTTGATGATGCTGGCGATGCGGTGATGCGCGCGGGGCACGACGCCTTGCCCGAGCATGACTGAGACCCAGGAATCGATCCTGAACAGGTCGTCCTGTCCCTGCCAGGCGCCAGCGGTCTTCGTGAAAAGTGCGATCCGCTCAGCAAGGCTGTCAGGAATGGTCATGCGCGCGCAGTCCCGCCAGAACGCCGAATCGTCGCGTTGGGTGACGTGGTAATGGAGGATAATGAAGTCGCGCACATGCTCCCACTCGTGTCGCGACTGCGCGTTAAAGCGCGAGGCCAGTGCACCGTGATCGTCGCCACGGAATGGGAACAGCTGGATCAGGCGGATCACCGCATTCATGATCAGATGGATGCTGGTCGACTCAAGGGGCTCGATGAAGCCCGCTGCCAGACCCAGCGCGATACAATTCCGGTTCCAAGCCTGCTGTCGCATTCCCGAACGGAAGCGCAGCGGTCGCGGCTCGAACAGCGTCCGGCCATCCAGAGCACCGATCAACGTTTCGTGCGCCTCGTCGTCACTCATGTGCCCGCTGGAATAGACGAGACCGTTGCCCGTCCGCGTCTGCAGCGGGATCTGCCAGCGCCAGCCAGCACCGTGTGCGATCGCGCGCGTGTACGGCACGGGGGGGCCGACCGTCTCCGTCTGCACGGCGAGCGCCCGGTCGGTCGCGAGCCATTCCGACCAGTCCTCGAATCCAGTCTCAAGCGTGCCTTCGGTCAGCAATGCGCGGAAGCCGGTGCAATCGACGAACAGGTCGCCAGAGATCCGCTCGCCTGAGGCGAGGACGAGCGCGGCAATATAGCCCCCCTCGCCGTCACGCTCGACCCGCTCGATGCATCCCTCGACGCGGCGGACGCCCCAGGGTTCGGCCAGCGCGCGCAGGAACCGCGCATAGGCGGTCGCGTCGAGGTGATAGGCATAAGCCAGCGAATGCTGCTCGTCGTGACCGAAGAGGCCAGCGCCGGCTGCCTGCTGTTCGAGCGAATAGTCGCCGTACGCCTCACCGAACCCGCGTGCACGTGCCTCCAGCCAGAAATGCTGGAAGTCGGCGATCGCCACCGACCTGCCGATGCTGCCGAACGGATGGAAATATCGGTCTCCGACCTGGCGCCAATTCTCGAATGCGATGCCGAGCTTGAAGGTCGCCTGCGTGGCACGCATGAACGCCGCTTCGTCGATGCCGAGAAAGGCGTGAAAGCTGCGCGCTGTCGGAATGGTGGACTCGCCGACGCCGACGGTGCCGATCTCGTCCGATTCGACGAGTGTCACATCGACTAGCGATCCCAGTTGCCGCACGATCGCTGCGGCGGCGATCCATCCGGCCGTGCCACCGCCGGCGACCACGACGCGGGTACGTGGAGGTTCAGACGTATCATTCATCGGTTCAGCCTGTGCAGCAGGTAGGCTCGCAACTGGCGTGCAGCATGCTCGTCAAGCGGCGCGAGCGGTCCGCGTGCCGGTGGCGGCAGATGCGCCGCGACCGCCTCCGCATCGCCGAACACGTAATGATCGAACATCACGCGCCACGCGCGCTTCTCCTGCGCTGGCCGGTCACGCAGGCTGAGCAGCGCGTGCAGTAGCGTATCCATCGGCGTGTCCATGAAGGCGGGCGCCGCGTTCCACCAATAGTTCACCAGCACGTTAAAGTCGTCGAGCGCCTCGACATGGTGCCACCACAACGCCGGGTAGACGAGGACGTCGCCAGCCGCCAGATCCGCCACCGATCCGGCGGCAACAGCGGCAGCGAAGCGTGGATAGGCATCGAGATCCGGCGCGGCGAAATCGACCATGCTCACCACCTGCCCTCCGGGAGTCGGCGAGAGCGGGCCGGGATAGAGGTTGGCGACCTGATCCGGTGGGAATAGCGTGAAGCGTCGCCGCCCGACTGCGCAGATAGCCGCATTGTTCGACATGTCGTGATGTGCGGACGCGACCGTGCGGTTGCCAATCCAGATGCTGGCGAGCGGCGGGTGGCGATCGAAGACGTCACCGTGCGGCACCAAATCGTTCTCGGCGCGGAAGCCGGGGAGATGGGTGTCGAGATCGGTGGAGCCGATATAATAAGCGGGTGCCCTGGCGTCGCCGAGATGACCGAGCACATGATCGAAGAATTCGCCCAGAGCGATCCGCTTGGCGGCGAAGTTCATCGCAGTCGCAGTCTCGTCATAATGGAAGCGTCCCCTGATCGCGGGATCGCCGACATAGCCAGTGACGGGACGGCCAGCGTCGAACCGGCGCAGATAGGCGGCAGCCTCTTGCGGCGACCTACGTCCGGCCTGGACCAGCGGCCAGTCGGCGGCGAGCCCGCGCAGGATCACCGGCTCTTCCGTCGCTATCAATGCGTCCAGATCGAGGACACCGGAGTGATCGATCTCGCGGACGGGTCGCGATACCCGCAAGCTCTCAGCCATGAAGCTCTTTCCGAAGCTTCCGATCGATCAGGTGGCGAAGGTTGCCGAGCGATGAGGCAATCCAGAACGCCGGACGCAAGAAGTCGTCGCGGTGGAGCCGTGCCAGGATATCGCCGTCGAGCGCAGCCAGCTTCCCCGCATCGACGGTGAAGCGATCGGGAATGTCATAACAACGCCCGTCGGCGAGATCGAGTTGCAGCGTGGCGGGTTCGAGCAGGCCGGCGGCGGCGAACGCGTCAAACATCGCCTTCTCGGTCTCCAGACCGACATAGATCCGCTGCAGCATCGCCGAGACGTGATCGAGTAACGGCGCGTTACCGCCGAGCTCGCGGAACACCGGCTCGCCGTTATCGACGATGCGCGGATGGTTCGGATCGACGTGGATCATAGGTTCGCCATCGGCACCCGAACCGATCGAGAAGGGACCGCGCGCCCGCGCCGCCGGCACGTACCGCGCGTCCCACCGCTCGCCGTCGAGAAACAGGTTCTCGTCCGGATCGAGCCCCAACAGGACGGTCGAGAATAGGACGCCGTGCTCGTCGCGACGTAGCAAGATCGCATAGTCGCGCTGCAGTTCCTCGAACTCGGCCGGGAAGACGCGCGTCTGGTTGATCGCATCGCCGTAGCGCGCGTGATGACCGACCGCGACACGCAGGTCGCGGTGGTCAATGTTGTTGAGAAGTACCGAGGCCATGAGATAATCCTAGACGAGGAAGGCCGCTTTCGTCAGCGGCCTTCTCGCCGCTTGGTCAGAAGCGGTATCGCGCTCCGACCAGATACCGTGCGGACCCTTCCGACAGGTACCAGATGTTGCTCTTGTCGCGGCCGTAGGAGCGCACGCCCTCCTCGGTGATGTTGATCGCTTCGAACCCGAGCGCAAAACGCGAGGTGAGGTCGAAGTTCACCGACAGGTCGAGCTGACCATAGGGCGCGGTGAACACCGGATTGCGATCGCCGCCGCGGTTGATGCCACTGAGGAACTTGTCGCGCCAGTTGTACGACATGCGCGCCGAGATACCGTTCTTGTCGTAGATCAGCGTGGCGTTGGCGGTATCCGACAGACCGACCAGCGCGAACGTGTTCACGCTCGGATCGGCCGCGATGTCGATGCCGATGTTGCCGCGGACCAGCGTATAGCTCGCTGCCACGCCGAAGCCCGTATCCCCGAGAAAATACTGCCCGGCAAGTTCGACGCCGTAGATGTGCGCGTCCTGGTTGTTGATCGGCGTATTGACCGCGAAATTGAACAGCGGATCCTGCCCGTTGGCGGTGATATCGTACTGGCCGAGTATCTGATCGACGAACCCCTGGTTCAACGCGCGGCTCTGCGTGTTGTAGTTGGCCGCGAACTGGGCGTTCGTCGTCGCGACGTTGCCCGCATTCTGCTGCAGCAGCGCCGTGTAGGTGAACAGGTTCACGTCGGTGATGTCGGCGTTGAACGTGCCAGCCAGCTGCTCACGCGCCGTGCCCGAACGCGTCCCGGCGGTGCCCGAAGTGGGATCGCGCAGACCGAACAGATTGCGGTTGACCACCGTCTGGCCGATGAAGTTGTGGACCTTCTTGTTGAAGAAGCCCGCCGACAGGAACACGTCCTTGCGCGGATACCATTCGAGGGAGACGTCGATGTTGTCCGACGACAGTGGATCGAGATCGGTGTTGTGCGCAGTGCCGGTCGCTATGCCACCGATCGCCGTCGGGCGGCCCGGACCGGCGACGTTGGTCGACGCGAACAGGTCGCCGTAACCGGCACGCGAGATCGTCTTGCTGTACGAGGCGCGGGCGAAGAGGTTATTAACCACCTCGAACTTGGCATCCACCGACGGCAGCCAGTTGCTGTAACCGCCACGCGACGACAGCGTCTGCCGACCGGCGGTGTTCAAGACGAAGAAGTCGTTGTCGGCAGTCCAGACAACCGCGGTCGGTACCGGCTGGAGCGAAACCGCTCGTACCTTGGTGTTCTCGTACCGAACGCCGGCAACCAGCTGCGCGTTGTGATCGAACAGCTTGCCGTTCCAGGATCCCTGGACATAGCCCGACCAGATGTTCTCGCGGACACGGTTGTCGTCGTTCGCGTCGATGTTGTCGGCGTGGTTCACGCCGTCGTTCGTCACGCCGAGATAATAGTCGTGCAGCGTGTTGTAGAGCTTCGTCGCGTCCTGCGTGCGGAATGCCACCAGGGTGTTGGCGTCCGGATTCCCATCGTTGTGCTCAAACTTGCACACGTTGCAGAACTGGAAGACCTGACCGGGCGCGAGACGCGCGATGTCGGGCGGCAGCGAATTGCCCCAGTCACCCAGGACCTGGCGCGTGTTATACTGCGTCTGACGCGTATTCGTGGTGCGGTAGTCAGCACCAGCGTCGAGGCGGAGCTGATCGTTCAGTGCCCATCCCGCGTCCGCGCGAAGTTCCTTGACCCGCTGCGTCTGGTTGGATGCGAACTGACGCTGCACAGCGCTCGACAGGTCGCCGAGATCGATCACGCCGTTGCCGTTGCCCTTGATGAAGGACTGGCCGGTCGGCGTCGTGCTGGCCGAACCGTCATTGATCGCGATCGTCTGCTGCGGGAAGCCATCCTTGCCCAACGTGAGCGAATGTGCGGCGACGACCGGCGCGTTGAAGGCGACTGTGGTCGAAGTCTGACCATTGGGATTGTCAGGCGAGCTGTCCGCGCGACCGATATGGCCGTCGATAGCGAGCGAGAAGCGGTCGGTCGGCTTCCATTCGACGTTGCCGCCGAAGTCGTACAGCTTGTTCTTCTGCGCACGATACGCCTGCTCGAACGCCTCGTCCTTTACGCCGTTGATCGTTTCGGACAGGAAGCTCGTCGTCGCGATGCCGTTGCTGGCGTCGTCGAACGTGACAACGCCGAACGGGCGGTTGAACCAGTTGGACTGGGTCGAGCGACGTTCCGACTGGCGCAACTGCGCATAGAGGCCATCTGCAGTGAAGGTCAGCGTGTCGGTCGGACGGAATTGGATGACGCCCGACCCGTTGATGCGCTCGCGGCTTGCCTCGGAGAAGTGATAGCGCGAGTCGTTCGGCACGGAGACCAGGGCGTTGCCGTTGGTCGGACGGTTGTTGATCACCGTCTGACCGTTGACGAAGCCGTTGCCGGGATTGAGGAAGTCGGTCAGCGACCGGATGTTCCAGTTGTCGGGCGCGACGCTGGAGAAGCTGAAGTTGCGCTTCTGGTAGCTGCCGAACAGCGACACGCCGAAGCGCTGGTTGGGATCGCTCCAGCTGGCGGTACCCGAAACTTCGGGCGTCACGCGCGCGCCGCAGTCGAAACAGTCTGACGAGCTGTTATCGTAGCTGCCCTTGACGCCGAGCGAGCCCAAGAGACCCGTATCCTTGGAGTCGAGCGGACGACGGCTGACGACGTTCACCGCCGCGCCGATGCCACCCGAGGGGATCGCGGCGCGGCCGGTCTTGTATACCTCCAGCGTCTTCACGCCTTCGGAAGCGAGGTTGGAGAAGTCGAACGAACGACCGAATCCACCCGCGCCGTCACCGCCCTGATCGCCGCCCACCGCGACGATGTTCGATGTCGCGAGCTGACGGCCGTTGAGCGTGACGAGATTATACTGCGCGCCGAAGCCGCGAACCGTGACGGTCGAGCCTTCGCCGTTGCGGCGATCGATCGACACGCCGGTAATGCGCTGCAGCGATTCCGCGAGATTGGTGTTGGCGAACTTGCCGATGTCTTCCGCGCTGATCGCATCGACGACGCCGAACGAGTCCCGCTTGATCGCGATCGACCGCTCGAGCGAGGCGCGAACGCCGGTCACGACGATCTCGTCGCCTGGGGCCTGGTCGGGCATCGCGTTAGTCGCAGTAGCGCCGGTCTCAACCTGCGGAGCGCCTGGCGACGTATCCGCTTGTGGCGTGCCCTGCTGTGCCTGAACGGCCGGTGTCGGATCTGGAGCGGCCTGCGCATTCGCCAAGCCGGGCATCGTCAGCCCCGCCACCAACGCGAATACCGACGTCGAGCGCGCGAACGCTGACGGAATAGAACCCCTCATACTCATCCTCCCTGACCGGCATGTCCCTACCGGTGTATGATTCTGGCGGTGTAACCCCGCGTTCCTCAACCGTGCTGCCGTCCGACATCGATGTCAATCAGCGCGTGACATCGACGTTCAGCATGCGCGGATTTGTTTCAAGGTGTGTCAAAAGCAGCACGGCCAGACGCAAGGCGCCGGTCAGTCAGACCGACCGTGCCTTCCGAGATCATCGTCTGCGCGTCCGTTGCGAGTTTGAGCGCATACGCGCCGCCCTTCAATCGCCAGCCGGCCCCTTCCCATCGCGCCAACGCACGCGGATCAGCGGTGATCGTCACGTTTCTGGTCTCGCCAGCCGCCAGCGTCTGACGTGACCAGCCGACCAACCGTGGCGCTCCGCCGTTCGGCAACGTTGCGTACAGTTGAGGTACGGCGGTGCCGGTGCGTGCAGTCTGATTGGTGACGGTAAACGTCACTCTGGCGTTGGTCCCGCCCGAAAACCGTGGGTTGCTGATCCTGGTGCTGGCATAACTCAGCCCGAAACCGAACGGAAACAACGGTGTATCCTTGCGTGAGGCATACCAACGATACCCGACGTTCGCCCCCTCCTGATAGGTGACGGGATAGGCCGGAAGCAGGCTGGCATCTCCGGCGCCGGCATTGGCCGAGGCAGCGTTGCTGGTCGCGCCAGTCGGCGATGTGATCGGCCGAGGGCGAGGGAGTTGCTCGATGTTCCGCGGGAAGCTGATCGGCAGACGGCCTGATGCATCGACCTCGCCGAACAACACGCGTGCGATCGCCTCGCCGCCACGCTGGCCCGGATACCAAGCTTCGACGATCGCCGGCACCCGCGTGGCCCACGGCATCAGAACCGGTCCACCGGTCTCCAGCACGACGATGGTGCGTCGGTTGGCGGCGGCGACCGCGTCGATCACCGCATCCTGATTATCGGGCAGCGACAAGGAGGGCGCATCCTGCGCTTCGGTCTGCCAATGCGTTGCAAACACAATCGCGAGGTCGGCGGCGTGGGCCGCCTTGGCAGCGGCGACCGGGTCGGTGCCGTCGACGAACGTCACCTGCGCATTCGGCGCCAGCGCCTTGATGGCGCGCAGCGGAGATGACGAATGATAGGTAACCCGGGCGAATGACGCCGCCGCGCCGCTTTTGAGCGGGATCTCGATCGGCACGCCGCCGACGGAGCGAACCTGGGACGAGCCGCCCCCGGACAGCACGCCGACGTCCGCATGACCGCCGATGACAACGATCGATCGCACGGTCTTGGCAATCGGCAAAAGATCATTCTCATTCCTGAGCAAAACGATACCGGCCTCGGCGGTACGCTGTGCGATCTCGGCGTTAGCGGCATAGTCGATCGGCTGTGCGGATGTGGGCGTGGGATTGTCGTAAAGACCGCTGGCGATGACCCCGGTCAGGATGTGGCGTACCATGTCGTCGAGCCGCGCCGTCGAGACCCGCCCGACAGCGACAGCGTTAGCAAGCGGCGTGCCGAAATAGACCTTGGCATCCAGTTCCTGGCCTGACTCTTGGTCCAGCCCTGCGTTGGCCGCCTTCTCCGTGGAATGTACGGCACCCCAGTCGGACATGACGAACCCTGGATATCTCCAGTCTCCGCGCAGGACGTCGGTCAACAGGAACTTGTTCTCGCAAGCATAGTCGCCGTCGATGCGATTGTACGCGCACATCACCGAACCCGGCTTCCCATCCGCGATCGCGATTTCGAACGCTAGCAGGTCGCTTTCCCGTAGTGCCGTCGGATCGATCCGCGCGTCGAGAACGGCTCGCCCGGTCTCTTGGCTGTTCAGGACGAAATGCTTGATCGTCGAGACGATATGGTTCGACTGGACGCCCCGGATCGACGCCGCGCCCATGACGCCTGTGAGCAGCGGATCTTCGCCAAGATACTCGAAGTTTCGCCCGTTCCACGCATCACGCGTTAGGTTTACGCCGCCCGCAAGCAATACGTTGAAGGTCTTCGCCCGCGCTTCGCTACCAATCATCGCGCTCCCGGCATAGGCAATGGCGGGATCGAAACTCGCGGCGGTGGCAAGGCTTGCGGGCAGCGCAGTGGCCACATCGCCCTTGCGTTGCTCGACCTGATTGGCAACGCCCAGCGACGCATCGCTTTCGCGCAACGTCGGTATGCCAAGACGAGGGACACCGGGCACGTAACCGGCGGACGGAATCATGTCGGACGTCATCGGTTTCGCCATCGGTGGAAATATGCCGTGAACGTAGCTCAGCTTTTCGGCCTGCGTCATCGCCGCCACGAGAGCGTCCGCCCGGTCCGCTGCGGTTCTCGTCGTGTCACGCCAGATTTCCGACGTCCTTGCGCCCGTTCCGCCAGCCACCTTGGAAGCTGAAGCTTTTGCAGACCCCACCCCTGGCAGAGCCTGCGCCGAAAGCGCCATCGGCGCGACGCTCAGCAGCGCGCAGGCGATGCGCGGAAATCCCGTGCTCATCGTAGATATCCTCCCATGCCGCATTTTCCCGAGCGACTTGGCAGCGTGATCGCCAACTCCGACATCGATGTCAATGCGAAGCACGATGTCTTCGTCATACATTGCGCAGCAGCCCCGCCTTGCTAGGATGAGGCGTGAACACCAGCAGCATGCCCCTTGCGCCCGCTACCGGCGAACAGCGCGCGACACTGCTGTTCCAGCTTTGTATCGGCGTTTATTTTCTCGGCGGATTCCTCAACTCGCTTGTCGGATTGCTGGTGCCCCGGTTGCGGATGATCGAAGGCCTGAACCACACGCGCTCGCTGCTGGTGCAGTTCGCGTTCCATTCAAGCTATCTCCTTTTCGCCGTGCCGATCACCGTGCTGGTGGTGAAGTTCGGCTACATGCGAAGCATCGCGGCGGGGCTGGTCGTCATCGCGCTGGGTTGCGGCCTACTGGCCGCATCGCTCGGGTCGCTTGGGTACATGACTGTTCTACTCGCGCTCCTAGCCGTCGCCGGCGGCGTTACTTTTCTGCAGATCGCGGCCAACATAGTCGTCCCTGTTGTCGAACCGGCACGCCGCGCCGTCTCGCGACTGACCTTGCTGCAAGGCTTCAACTCGCTTGGTACCGTGCTCGCGTCCCTGGCTGGATCCACGCTGCTGCTGGGGACGGGTCGGCAACGATCCGGCGCCCTGGCAGACCACATACGGGTCGTTCTGCCGTTCCTTGCGGTTGCGCTGGTCGCGCTTGTGCTTGCCGCAGCCTTTATCAGCCGACGCGACCTGCTGCCCGCGTCCTCAACGCCGCGTCGCGTGCCGCTCCCTGGCATCGTCGCCGTGTTGTCGAACCGACGGTTGCTGGCAGGTGGCGGCGCGATGTTCGCCTATGTCGGCGCCGAGGTCACGATCGGCACGCTGCTCGTGGAATATCTGGCGATGCCCGACATTCTGGACGTCTCGCCGGTCGCGGCGGGGCAACTCGTAGGTCTGTACTGGACCGGTGCGCTGATCGGCCGACTGGTAGGCGCCCGCTACCTCACCCGCTATGGTGCGACAACGATGCTGCTCGGTTGCGCGATGGTCGCCGTCGGGCTCGTTGCGGTGGCGATCGGTCTGCAGGGGCCGGTGGCCGCCGCTGCGCTGCTCGCAGTCGGACTTTGCAACGCTATCATGTATCCAACGATCTTCGCGCTTTCACTGCCCGATGATCATTCCACCGCCACCTATGCCTCGATGCTGTTGTGTATGGTAGTCGTCGGCGGCGCCATCATCCCGTTGCTAACCGGCGTCGTCGCGGACGCGGCCGGCTTGAGGATGTCATTCATGCTTCCTGGCGTCTGCTACATCGTCATAGCGGCGTTCGCTAGGTGGCGGCATCGCACATGGGGTTTATAGCACGTTGATGCCGCCGGTAACCATCAAGGATGTCGCGCGCGCTGCAGGCGTGTCGCCCAAGACCGTTTCGCGGGTGATGAATGCGGAGGCGCATGTTAGGCCAGCGGTGCGAGACCATGTGCTGCGTGTCGTCGCGGAATTGGGTTATCGCCCGAACGCCTACGCCCGCAGCCTGTCGAGTTCGCGGTCCTACCTCATCGGATTGTTCTTCGACGATCCGGCATCGGGGTACGCCGCAGAGGTCCAACTCGGTGCGATGGCCCGCTGCCGCCATCACGGCTATCATCTCGTCATCGAACGGATCGACCGCGACGGGCTCGAGCCGCTCGACGAGGTATCGAGAACGTTGCAGGCATTGCAGCTCGCCGGGGTCATTCTAACGCCGCCGATCTGCGACTGGTCCGATCTCACCGACCTGCTCGATCAACGCGGCATCCCTGTTGTGAAACTGAATTCATCACGAACCGGCTCATCGGCCGCGGTGATCCACATCGACGACTATCAGGCCGCCCGCGATATGACTGATCACCTCATCACAATGGGGCATCGCGACATTGCGTTCGTTCAGGGGATCGTATCGCACGATGCGGCTGGCAAACGACTAGCGGGCTTTTGCGACGCGATGAGTTGCGCGGGGATCGGCATCAGGGAAGCTTGGGTTCAAGCCGGCGACTTCAGCTTCAAGTCGGGTATGGCGGCCGGCGACGCGATTCTGTCGACCAACGATCGTCCCAGCGCCGTGTTCGCCGCCAACGACGAGATGGCTCTGGGTGTTCTGGTCAGCGCCGCACGCAGAAACATTGCCGTACCCGGGGCCCTGTCCGTGGTGGGCTTCGACGATGCGCCTATTTCTCGCATGGCGTGGCCTCAACTGACGACCATTCGTCAACCCAATGCCCTTCTTGCAAGTGTGGCCATCGATATCCTGGCCGACCCCTTGTATCAACAGGTAGGCGACCGGCTCGCACGATCGGTTCAGGTACCATATACTTTTATCGGGCGTTCAAGTTCGGGACCGGTTTAACGTACGAAACCAGGCTGGCCGAAAGCAGCTCCAACATTTAGGTGCTTGCCACCGGCGACCAACCTTATGGTTACAGTGTGTCGCTCATGAGCCATGATCTGAAGCATCAAGACCCATATGCGGTCATTCGTCCCCGCTTGTCGCGTATCCAATTCTCGCCGTTCATTCATCTGCCAGATGCGTTAACCTGGGGCCCTCGGCTAACCGCGATCCATAGTTGCGGTCAAACGGTCCATCGGCCAGCGTGGCGTTGAGGTACGACGGGAGAGCAAGCTTGGTGGAAGTGTTGCGATTGACAGGGGCGGATATGCCAACTTCGCCGCCCGGCGTTCCAAATGCGGCACCGGACCAGACAGCGACGGGCAAGGATCATTTCGAGGTGCTCGACGGTCTGCGCGGCACCGCTGCCATGCTCGTTGTGCTGTTCCACATTCAGGGCATCACGGTGATGTGGGATGCCTCCAAGGTCATTCTTCACCACGCGGTCCTGGCCGTCGACTTCTTCTTCCTGCTGTCCGGCTTCGTGATCGGTTACGCCTATGACGATCGCTGGGACCGTATGTCGGTCCGCCGTTTTCTGACTTTGCGACTGATCCGGCTGCACCCGCTCGTGATCCTTGGCGTTGTGCTGGGCTTCGTGAGCTATCTGTCCGACCCGTTTGCCGGTAGTGCGCAAGCCGTGCCGCTGGGCAAGCTGCTTGGCGTGTTCGCTCTTGGGCTGTTGCTGCTGCCCGCCGGGCCGCTCCCTAATCGCTGGAGCGACACGCACCCCTTCAACGGGCCATGCTGGAGTCTGCTTCAGGAATATATAGGCAATATCGCCTACGCGCTCCTGCTTCGTCGCTTGTCCGCCCGCGCGCTGCTGGCGATTGCGATCGCAAGTGGGATCTGCCTCGTCGTATGCGGGCTCAGACTCGGCACTATGGATCAGGGCTCAGGCTGGGATAGCTTGTGGATGGCGCCCGTCCGGCTGTGCTTCCCGTTCGTCATGGGGCTTTGGCTTTTCCGCGTACGGGGCCGACTGCCGTTCTTGCGCCTTGGTTATCTGCCGCTGACGGTCGTCCTGATCGCGGTGGCCGCGTTCCCGACGCTGTCGAACGTGGGCCCGGTCAAGCTCAACGGCCTATACGAGACGACGTGCATCGTCGTCGTATTCCCGCTCGTCATTTTGGCCGGAAGCCACTCGGAAGCGGGCCGCGGCATGATGGGGCTGTGCAAGTTCGCTGGGCGCATATCTTACCCGATCTACATGACGCATTTTCCATTCCTGTATGTCTGGATGAACTTCGTAGCGAACGGCCATCCGACCCAAGATATGCTGGTAGTCATCGGGCTGGCGCTCATTCCCTTCCTCATCGCAGTTGCATGGGCGTCGTATACATTCTGGGACGAGCCGATCCGTGCGCGGCTCCGTACCGCGCTTGGCAGTCATCGTTGATTTGTACTGGACAACAAATTCGATGCCGGTCTGCCGCCCGGTTTTTCATCAGTACGACAAACGACCCACAATCGGTCGTTCAACGCGCTCGCCAGTCGTCCCAACTTTTGCCGGTCGTTCATATTGACAAAACGGGGGGCGGCACCAGCGGGAGCCGGCAACCTGCTTCGCGCATGCCGTGATCCATCATCGACTGTTAAAAAGCGCTCCGCCTACCGGCTTCAAACATCTATCCATGTTAATTTGGGCCCTCGTAAGGCGTGCTTACTAAACTCGCGCTTGTCAGATATCGCTAAGGCCAAGCCCCTCCTGTGATTGAGTATTTCATCGGTCTCGCTTGCACTCAACGGCATGCCTAACAGGTACCCTTGCGCTTCCTGGCAGCCGAGCTCGCGCAGGATATCACGCACGGAGGCGTTTTCGACGCCTTCAGCGACCACACGTAGTTCTAAGCTTTCTGCCAACCGAATGATCGCCGAAACCATGCGGTGAGCGGCGCTATCGGTATCGACGTTGGAAACGAACGAACGGTCGATCTTAAGTTTGTCGAAAGGCAGCATCCGGAGATGCTGAATAGACGAAAACCCGGTGCCGAAGTCGTCCAGAGCAAGAGAAATTCCCCGGTTCTTCAACGACTCGATGATCCGCTGGGCCGAAGCAGGATCAGAAATGAGGGCGTTTTCGGTGATTTCGAGGCAAATACGGCGCGCCGGGAAGCCCTGCCGTGTTAGCACTGCCAATATCTTTTCCGACAGCCACGGGTCGCGAAACTGGATCGGTGATAGGTTTATCGCGATAGTCAGTTCGGACGGCCATTTATTGGCGTCAAGGCACGCCCGTTCGAGGAGTTGCAACATGAGCTCATCGATCAGCCCGCACTCCTCAATAATCGGGATGAAGCGACCGGGCTCAACCATAATGCCGTCGGCGCGGTTCCACCGAGCAAGCATTTCGAAACCAACGATATTGCCAGACGCCAGATCTACGATCGGTTGATAATATGGACGGAAGGCCTCTGTACCAAAATCCACGCGGATCTCACGCTCAAGCACAGCGCGAGCCACCAGCGCCTCTCCCATGACCGGCTTGTAAAAGCGATGTTGCGAACGACCACCCGATTTTGCCTCATACAAGGCGATGTCCGCGTGCTGCATCAACGCTTCACGGCTCGCGGCGTCGGTAGGGAAACAGGAGATCCCGATGCTAGCGCTGATATGGTGGAAGAACCGGTCGATCGGAAACGATGCAGCCATTTCACGGACGAGCTTATCCGCCATGACGTTCGCGGGACCGATGCCGTCACCATCAAGCTGGAACGTGACGGCAAACTCGTCGCCACCAAGTCGGTAGACATTACCGGTAGGGATCACGAGCATGCGAAGCCGCGTTGCAACTGCAACTAAAAGTTGGTCTCCAGCACCATGCCCGTACGCATCGTTCACGCCCTTGAACAAGTCCAGATCGATCATGAAAAGATACATCTGACTCCGCGGCGCACTGTGATAGAGAAATCCATCAAGATGCTCGGTAAGCGCACGCCTGTTTGCTAGGCCAGTCAGCACATCTTCGTAGGCCATTTTCTGCGCCGCAAGCTCTGCGGCTTGCGCGCGCTGTTGCTCGACCAGCATGTCAGCGCGAGACTGTAGCACTTGCCTGAAGCCTGCGTGGTTCGTAGCCAATGTCCGCAATATCAGTATGGCGACGATCAGGAAATTTGCGCCAACACTGAACAGCGACCAATCCGACGCTATAAACAGACGAGTTGTGACAGGCATCACGCCGAACAGCAAGACCATATAGCCGGCACTCGGAAGTGCTTGCAGACAGAAGCAACAACTAATCGCTCCTACAAAAACGTAGAGCGAAATTGATACGCTGCGGATGGGTTCAGCTTCAGAAAACAGCAACGACCCCCACGTTCCGAAAACTAGGCTCAAAAGTGTAGCCGTGAGGATAGTGCCACGAAGATAGCGCCGAATCTGGTCAGGTTGCGCGATAATCGATCTGCGTCGGACCCAGAGAAGCGCGCGCGCAGCAATCGCAACCGATAACAGGATCGGTATGCCAAAACTCATCCCGAATGGTACGTCACGAAAAGACTCTATGCCGAGAAACAGGACGTTGATGAACATCAGCCCGTACATTAAGGGAATCTGGCGGCGCAACGCGGCATATTGCTCAAGAAGAAACGTGTCCGACGCCGGCATTCGGCGCAATCTGAATTCAGGTAGCCACTCGAACATTCTTTCGGTCCCTTAACGACCTTCATTAGCAACAAAGGGTTCATAAAATGTTGAGAACGAACGCGGACTGAAGCTTTTTCCGCCAGGTAGCCTTCGCAGTTTGACGCAAAAATGGAACTGGCGATCATTTCAGATCTCCCCGAAATAACGAACGTTAATTGATCTGACCTCCGCCCCGATGGGTACTTTTTTGAACTTAAATACGTCCAATCCTCGTTATGTAGTTGGCACCGACGCCTTCCCGAAACCGGTCGTTCGTTCATGTGATCCGCAGTGGCCGACATCGGGAGCTTTGATGCCAGGCGCTTTTAGGATGGGACCGGTCGAAAGCCGACTGTTCCCGGTGTCACGGTCGTTCGGTTGTCAATTCAACAGTTAGAGCGATTTCCGATCAGGTTGGATCACTGGCACGGAGGCGATTACGGCACGGTACGAGGCGGGAGGAGGGCGCGATGCTGAAGCAGCGACGAGCAACGCTGTACTGTGTTGAAAGCGGCCCGCCGCAAAGCGGGCGCCCGAAGGGCGATGACGGTAATGCAACGTGGTCGGAGAACCGCTTAGAGCATGATGATATTACGATGAGCCGTTCGCGCCTATGCTGTCGAAGCCATGCCCTTCTCTTCGCCGCAGCAGCATAGGAAACGGTACCTCGACAGGCTCAGCACGAACCGAGCTAGGCGCGGGTCAATTCATCGCCATTTTGCTCTACGGCTGGCGCTCGTACCGTCCCTTGGCGCCCTCGATAAACAGCGCGATACCCGCGATGCGCAGGCGCAACGTGTCGAACGGCCGCGCCATTAGTTGCTGCCGATCGAAGCCGATCCGGACGATCCCGTGTTGCAGCGGTGCGAAGGTGATCGTCATGTCACTCGCAATCGGCGCCTCGGTGTGAATGGTAAGGCTGACGGCCTTCGTTGCGCCGCGCGGGGCGAACGCAAAGCCGCTCCTGCCGGTGACCAGCTTCTCCTTAGTGCCATTCGCAAAGTGCAGCGTGACGGGGAGGTTGCGCGCGGGCTGGTCCGACGCGGGATCGAAGATCCTGATCGCCACGCCCGGGGAGGTTCGCGCGGTACCGCTTTCGGCCGCGTCGGCTGGCGACATGGTGCACGCCGCGGGCAGCGTCGGATCGGCTAGCGTGGGTTCCGGCAAGCCTGCCGCACGTGCGGCCTCGATCGCCAGCGCGCGCGCATCCTGCCAATCGGACAATGCCTGTCGCACCTGCGGGGCAGCTGGCTCTGCCCCGGTCGACGGACCATCTGACATCAGTCGAGCAGCCAGGAGCTCCGCATTCGTCCTGGCGACGTTCGCAGCGCGCAATGCCGTGGCGGCGCGCTGTTGAAGGATTGTCGTGGACGGCGCGGGGGCATTGTCGGCGGTCGTCAGAGGCGTCGCGGAAACAAATGGTTCGGGGAAGATCGGGCAGCGGGCGCGGATCGTGGCCTCGATCTCGCTGCGCTGGTACCGCCGACGTTCGTTTCCGGTCTCCTCATCCCACGGCGCGGTGGACAAGTAGGAGAAGAGCGGCTTCTGCGCGCTTGGTGCGGACGCCACGAGCACGACCTCGTCGCGCTCGACGTGCCACATGCCCTGCGCCTCCTGGTCCAGCGCACCGTAACTCAACGCCCAGTCGAATTGGCCGTCTGGCCGCAGCAACAGCTCGGATCCGGTCTCCATCACACCCATGAGGTAATAATGGCCAACGAGCACGGCAGGTGTAGCGTGGCCGCCGTTGGCACGCGCGTCGGCAGGCGTGCCCTGCGTCGAGGGGGCATCGGCAGGAGTGAGCGCATCCAGTGCGTCGCTCAGGTGACACGACTTGCCCGGTTGATAGTCGAGAAACTCGGCAACGGTCAGGACGTTACGATCACCCTCCTCGCTATAGCTGCTCATCACGTCGGCAGACGCGCGCCGGCCATCCTTGCGATAGCGGGCGACCGCCTGACCTCCCGGCACATCGCGCAGCAGGTAGTGCGACGCCGCCAGATCGCACCACGTGAGGATGACCTTGCCTCGCTCGATTGACAGAGTACCGATGAAGCTGTCCATGCTGGAGAGTTGCGCATACGCCGGCAGCGGCGCGACCAGTGCCAGCGAGACGACGATCGCGCGGTGCCAATTCCGTCTCACAGCGATGTCCCATCCTTGTCCAGCATATCGAACCGATATGCGCAGCCGTAGAGTGTCTTGCCGGGGTGCGTGGTGACGTTGGAGATCGTTCGGGCGACTACCATGTGGCTGCCATAGCCGTCCTTGCCCGCGGGTTCGGTGACGTCGGTCATGATCCGCTCGCCCAGGAACTTGCGAAAGGGGAACTCGGCTTCCGCCTGGGCGCGGGTCACCTTACCCGAGGCGGCCATCGCGTCGATCATCGGCTGAGCCGACATGCTGTTGTCGATCTTTTCGGCACGCGCCACGATGGCGGGGTCCGCGACGTCGAGCACCGCGAGGATGGCATCGCCGGTAAACGCGATCCGGCGCGTGCTGTATGACCCCGCGACGGTAATCGGCTTCGGCAGGTCATATTCGGCGATGAACGAATTGGGCGAGGCGATCTTCTTCCATCCCCGCGTCCGCGCGAGCTGCTCCTCGCCATCGATCGCCATGGCGAAGCGCATGTAACCGGGAACGTCCAGGCGGCAGCTAACGGCATCGATCTCGGAGACATCAGCCGGGTCGGTCTCCGCGGCGGTCTGCTGGAGCATCGCGGCGAGCATCAGGGCGTAGAGAATGAGCATTGACGGACGTTAGGGTTGCAGCCAGAATTTGCCAGCAACATCGCTGCAGCAGGGCCGGCCGGTTTCCATTCCCCCCGTTTCGCGCCAACGAGCGCCTGTAGCACCGGCTAAAAAACATCATTGCACGGTTGAGAAGCTGTTCTACCGCTACAATCATACCCCTTTGAATGCCCCTTTTATAGTGATTGAGGATGGGGGCCCCAGGCATCGATACGGACCTCACCAACTCATTAGTGCGGACGCCGACTTGCCTCCAGGGCTGCGACACCATCTGCGGCCATCGCGTTCCACTCCGCCTTGGTATGGCAGACCCTTTTAGAAAAGCGCGATCCGGTAGTCTCTTCAGATCGACAGATCGGTTTTTCCGCAGTCACCGGCTTGGCAGCTGCCACGACAGAATGGGGCGTGGTAGGCGCAGTTTGATGAGCCGCCGCACCCGAAGCCATTAATATGGTTGCCACCGGCAGCATCATAAACTTTCCCATCGTATACTCCTCGGCCCAGAGCTTTCAGAGCCTAGCGGAGCTATTTCGACAATCAAGGGCTCAAGATCACTGGCAGACTTCCTAATCGACCTCTGGCACCTCTTTATCTAGGTCAGTTGTATTAACGTATCTATGATGCCAAGTATGCAACGGGCCGCATCATACAGCGTTAAGTCGATATGGCCGACAGAGGGGCGTGATTAATAGTGTCAGATGCATTTGGTACTGCACACGCCGCCTTGGCGTTTCTGGAATCCCACCATCTTCAGCCCACGACGGCCAATTACGCGTTCGCTCTAGAGGTCGTCAGCGACCTAGACGGACCATTAGCGCGGGCTGTAGCGCTTGAAACGGATGGCGGACTGAGGCTGACGCCGAGGTCTCTAAACGAACTAAGTCAGCGCTTCTTGGCAACAAAATCCGGGACCGCGGCGCGCATGGAAGACGCTGTCCAGAGCCATGCGACCCAGTTGGGATCATTGACATCGGATGCGCAATTACTGACGAAATCCCTGAGTGATGACGTCACCGCCATGGCGGTGGAGGTCCAAGACTGGCCAGATTCAAACGCTCTAGTGGCACGACTGACCGACGCTGAACGTGAACTCGCCGATCTGCGCAGGGATGTAGCTAAACTACAGGCCAACTTGGGATCGCTAAGCGAGCAACGCATAGATCCTACACGCGATACAGCTACGCAGGCATTGACCTCCGAAGGGGCTCGTCCTCTTTTTGCGCGGCTCGGCGAACAAAATCGTGCGTACGTCATGATGATATTCAGCGTCGCTGATCTCAGCAATATCAACGAACGTTTCGGTCACCCTGTAGGTGACAATGTGCTGAGCGCATTCGTCGCCAACCTGCGGCAGGTTTTAAAAAACGAAGAGATCATCCGTTGGACCGGCAACGAGTTCATGGTCGTGGTTACCGATGTCGCGCTGGCGAACGCCCGCTTACTTGCAGAGGAGGTCCTTGCAGCATTCGCGACCAGGCGCCTAAAATTACGCGGAAGCGGGGAGTGGATCGGAATGGTGACCGGCTCGGCCGGCATCGTCGTGGGACAGGGCGCCGACCAAGCTGCAGCTCTGATACAGGCTCGGGCTAAATTGTATCGAGCGACGATAAAGGGGCTAGGACAGGTTGAGGCGTAATTGCTGCGCTCTTAGCTGAAATGGTGCTTTTGATGAGGGCAAATATGACCGATCGCGAGGCTTGGTTGAAGGCAGGCGAAATCGTAGCAGCTCATGGAAGCGATTCTGCACGATATGTGCTGAGATCGCTTGGAAATATTTTATCCTCGGGCGATGGAGCTGAGGATTGGCGCCGGGTCGCCTTAGCAGTCGACGATATCCTCGCAACACCCCTGCAATAATTATGAACCGTGTCGAAGCGCTGGCACGGCAGGCGCTGGCGAGCTTCGAGCTCGTTCTGCAAGTCTATGCCGACAATGAAGGGGGATGAGCTGGTTCATGCTCAGCTTGCTCGAATCAGCGGAGCCGGAATATGCTCATGGCATGGCAGATTTTGATGATTGCGCAGATCCTGAACTCGGCGCGGCGTGCAATCGCCTCGCTGCTTGGGTCGAGCCGATGCCTGAAGGACTGGTGATCGATCCCGCATCAGGGCTGACGGAAGAGGACCTCGCGATAATTCTGCGTCGGCTCTACGCTACGCGTGAGGATCTGCCCGCTCCTATCCTGAGTATGGACGAAGTCCCGCGGGCCCACGTCAGTCCATCGGTGCCGCTGACCAAGAGAGGGCGGTGGGGTTGATCGCCTGATGGGGCTTTTGTGGCCCCTTTCTTGCCTAAGCCAGGCGTTTCCTGTCCGTCAGATCGCCTCATTTCGTTCTACGATATACTCGAGAACGCGATTTGGAAGGGGATGGCAGAAGTCGATTCCGATAGCTTCCGGACTGCTCCAAGCAACCCAGCCCGGTACATCGGCGAAATTCGGGATGGCAACGTCCACGAACGTGCCAACCGAAACCGCCAAGCGGGTCTCAATCCGACAACCCAATTGCGTGCAGTCACTGATCCGCACGGCTTGGGTATCAAACTTGTCTGCTGTGACAGTTGCCGACCAATCTACGGCTATCCGGACGGCCTTACGTCCGTCCTCTGCCCGCCACGACGGATATTCGGGTTTTGATGATCGATCGGCCATAGTCCGGGGATAGCCGCCCACCCTAAACATCTGGTTACAACGGGTCAGTTCCGGCCGGGGGGATGAGACCCTAAGCGCTCGCCTTTAGCCAAGGGTATTAGCTCGTGAGAAGGATAGCCGAACGCTGCGACGGCTATTGGCATGAACAGCGACTTTGGCTCAACCGAACGAACGTTAGCTTACGCCGATAGCCCCCCGAAAGCGGCGAACTCGGCTTCGGTCCAACACGGGCGTTCACGCCCCCGCGCCCTGCCGCATGAACAAACGTCCGTTTTATCTCCGACCGCGACCCGAAAGCCGTCGTTCCGCTTTCCACCACGAAAGGCCGAAACGCTGTCCTACGTCTTCGAGGCTGCTGCCGTATCTAGCTTGGGGACAAACTGATAAACGGTGCCTCGGGAAATGCCGAGTTGGCGAGCGATATGTGCAGGCTTTATACCGTCGGCGATCAGCTTACGCACCGCGTCGGGATCAATACGCGGCTTACCGCCTTTGTAGACACCCCGCGCCTTTGCTGCCTCGATACCTTCAAGTTGCCGTTCGCGTCGAAGGTTCGTCTCGAACTCTGCAAATACGCCGAGCATATCGAGAAATGCTTTCCCCGTTGCCGTGCTTGTGTCGATCGGTTGCTCCGTCGCCTTGAGAGCGATCCCCCTGCCCTTCAGCTCGTGCACAATATCCTGCAGATCTTTCATCGACCGAGCGAGCCGATCAATACGGGTCACTACCAGAGTGTCGCCTTTGCGAAGGAAGTCGAGCAGGCCTTGCAGTTCGGTCCGGGCGCCGCGCTCGCTCCCTGATTTTTTCTCCGATCGGATGGTCTGGCAGCCAGCGGCCCGCAGCGCGGTTTCCTGTATCCCGAGATCCTGCTCAGAGGTCGATACTCGCGCGTAACCAAAAAGTGTCATTGGAGCCCCATTTGTTCAATCAGGTTCTAGACCACTTGCGCGGAGTGTTCAATCTCTATGCAAGTGACCCTGATTGAACGGGAAGACTGTCCAGCGCGGTATGTTCACTCACGGTATACCCTTTATGAAGCCATGGCGTTCCCATAACTCCGTCTGCCAATCACGCTTTTGAGAGAACCATTTCCGGAACGGTTTTTTTGGGCAGATGGAGATTCCCCATCGCTCGGAGAGGCCGGTATCAGCGCAGCGCGGCACGTCATCCCCGAACGGCGTTCGTTATCGGGAGTTATCTACAACAAACCACAAACACACAGACGGCGTTCATTAGGGATCGTAGATCAGCAAGTCGCCGGGCTGGCAGTCCAACTCGCGGCAGATTGCCCGCAACGTGGAAAAGCGTATCGCTTTTGCCTTGCCGGTCTTTAGGATCGACAGATTGGCGATAGTCAAGCCGACGCGCTCGCTCAGCTGCGTCAGGGTCATGCGTCGCTGGTTCAATAGGTCGTCAAGTTTGACGCTGATGCGCTCTCCATCCTCTCCCATCAGACCGTACATCCTAGGTCGTCCCCCATCGCCGCATCATGGCGGAACACGCGCGCAGGCACGAACAACGTTAGCGCGAGGATGCTACTAGTGCAGAGCGCTGGGGTTAGCGCTGGAACCCTGCGAGCAGATATTCGACATCTCATTCAATAACTCCCATCGACCATTCGTAGGAGATATATCGAATTTCAGTAAGATATGCGGCAGAAATTAGTCAAGGAGATTCATTGAATATCGATATTGTATTGATTGATTTAAGCTGAAGCTCGGACACGCCCGGATCATCGTAGAACGTTGCCATCTGGTCGATTGCTTGCAGGATGAACGCTCCAGCACGCGATCGCAACTTGAGCGCTGGCTTTTAGCATGAGTAGCTATAGACCGGCTAACCTATCATCCGGATGCGTTCGCGCGTTCACCCCGGCTTACCCCTTTTAGGACTCCTGCGGGATAGCACAGGCCGTCTTGATCGCTGTTGCCCGCGGACATATCAGTCTTGTGCGTCCGTTGCATCGATCGTGGTTTGTACCTCAACGGCCGTTCGCCTACCGCGTAGATCCGTCTGACGCATATAAGCTGAAAACAGTCCTTTGTTGTAGTTCCGAGTGACCATATTTGAGAGCCAATACATTTATGTACGGGCTAGCTGTTTTGAGGTGGGTTTTGTTGGGATCGTAGTGAATAGCAACGCAGCACCGGTCCCTCGGGGGGCTGGGCATGCCTTGCGAAGATGCGGCTTCGGAAGCGGCGGTTGTCGTAATCGCTGGGTACATTCCACGATTTCCGGCCCGGACTGCAGGGCGTCCCTGGATCAGTCTGCATCGCAGAAGCGGTCGGCGAGGATCACTGTGCCTCGGGCAGATCGTCCAATAACGTTGCGGTTCCAGTGTAATCGTTGACATGGCCAGCAGCCATAAAGAAGCTCGGCCAGCGGAGTCAGCATCAGCGATGGCGCGCGGCTTCGTATACTGCATTTGGTCCTACCTATCAGCCGCCCGAACGACCTTTGCTGCGTTTGCGCTCGCGGCAACCAGCACTTCAATTACTCCATCGCACTCTTCGGTTCGAGACCGTCTAATACGGATCATACTTCCGAGGTCTATCGCACGAGCGTAAGCCGTTGCGGTTGATAAAACGATGTCGCTCAACGCCCACCGATCATATATTAGTGGCTGCTATGGTTCTTGGGCAAATATGGGTCGAACCGGGTCACCTGCTCACCGGACAGCCGGCGCAAGTTGCTTATGCGCGGTCTTCGCACGGACCCCGAATTATATCCTGTCTTTTAGATAATTAAATCCCAGATTTAATACCTAACTGTCTTTTTGAGGATGTCTCGTTGGTAAACAAACCCATGCTTCATGTGATGCTTATGGCGGCAGTGATATTTATCTCGTTCCCAGCAATGATTGCGCTAATCCGGGGTCATCCTGACCGTAAGACAATATATCGACTTAGTCCCCTAACAATAGCATCATTTGTGCTTTGGTTTGCGTTAGTAGTATGGGCTGCGTCTGACAAACGCAACGATGCTACAATCTCGCGATATGTGGCGAAGATGCGATCGAGTAATCAGTTCGGCTTTGTGATAGGGTCCCTAGTCGTACTTGGCATTATTGGTGCTATTTTGGCGGTATAACTTCCGATTTACGATAATGGAGCTTTAACATAACATGACGCGCGATAGTTATTTAAACGTTAGTCGTGATGCACACGTTGCAGAGGCACTTTGCGAAACCAGCAACGTATGCGATATATCACTTTTGACGGGTTAGAGCCGCGGACTCCACCTCGAAGATTAGACCAAGTCAGGGCAGCCACAGCGACGACATCGGCAAAAGTGCTGATTTCGAACATGGTGATGTAGCCTAACACCTCTGGCGACGCCAACCCCATTAATCTCAGCGCTTCACCCTGCTCAAACCATACTAGCGCGCTTATAACAGCCAAGAAACTTAGCAGTACGATAGCGTGCCCTCTCGATAAACTTATCGTCCAACCCGCAGGCCATTCTACCATCCACCGATACAAAAACTTGCCGGTCGAAGTTCCTCGAGATAGTAAAAGCAAGGTCCATAAAATAGAGAATAAAACAAAAAAGGTCATTACGGCTCCGCTACACCGAATTAGCTTAAGCTAAACTCACAGTATACCCAAAGCACCTTTTACTATGTCACTTTCATCCATACCAAAACGGGTCGTGAGCCGTTCCCGCTCCTGGGGAGCAATATGAATTATACTGCTTGCGGCACTTGCTCTAGTGCGGGCACACGGATGGTTTTGTATGATAGCTTCAAGGGGCTCTACGGCATCCAAAATACCAAGGTGACCTATCATATCAATCATGCTTACGCGGGAGCTTATCATTCCCGCAACGTAGCCTGATGTGGTTCCCTGCTCAACATCAAAGAAAAACTGCTGTCGAGTTGTCTGCTCTTCGGTAATCGCTAAAAGGTTAATAGAGATAGACGGAGAAACTGGGTGGTGCTGCGTATGAACGTCTTTTGACTTTTCATATAGCATCACCTTGCCCACTGGAAGATCTGTGCGCTCTTGAAACTTAAAATCTGTTGGCACCCCAAGCCTACTTTTCGCCATCTCGTAATCATACGTATACAAATCAGTAACGTACCCCGGCCCAAAAAATCCAACCGTGAGAAAGTCGAAGTTATGATCATGTGGCAAATGATATGAGTAAAGGTTATTTTCATATAAAGCTGAACCGGCGCGCTGCTTCGGAACCTTCCATAGATTAGCCCTTACCAAGAGAGCGCCATTCTTTGCTGATCCTAGCATGAACGTTGCGTCAGTATACTTGTTTTCTGGCTGAGCACCGGATGCGTTCCGCTTCAAGGGATCGAGCAAAGTCTCGTTCAGGAGCGTTTTATTCTTAGAGAGGCGATTTAGCATGCAGGATGATGCCGCAATACTATCTACGTCACGCTCATCTACGTTATCAGAAACCCAATCGAGATAATCCTCTATCGAAATGGCAGGAGCGTCGTCAAATATATACGATTGTACCATAACGAGCCTTTCAAGCTACACTTAACTGTTCTAGGGCGCTATTAGCTGACCTTCTGATATGCGGGTGGCTATCGGAAGTAAGGCGTTTCAAAGACTCAATGGCAAGGGGAGGGTCGAGCGCGCCAAGCCCCTGCACGGCCTTCCATCTAATGAAGTGAAGCGGGTGGTCTACCAAAGACTCAAGGATTCCAATGGCGTTCTCACGCGGCAAAACCGTTCCCGTTAAAGATACGGCCACGTCCATCAAGGTTTCCATCCTGCCGACGGAGGGCAGAGTCACGCTCGGAAACACAGGTGCCAATGTGGAGGGATCAAACGTCCATTGATAATCTAGAGTTGAAGTTTCACTGAGACGTAGAACGTAGATCGGCGATGAGAAATCAAGCTTGAATACCTCGCCGGCGTTGTAGCGATAGCATGGCGATTTCTCGTCTAGTTCTTGGTCATCGACAAGCTTAGGCCTGACTTCGGGATCAAAAACGGAAAGGTCAACGCCCTCCGGCAACCTATAGCGAGCCGCGTGCAGAGAACCGCTCGGACTGATTACGGCTTGCAGTCCGTTTTCAGGAGCAGTGGCTATATACCTGCGGCCATCGGTAGGGAGGGCGTTCAGCGGCAATGCGCCAGCCATTTGTATAGATAATAAAAAATGATCATTCCTGAATATGATGAACGAGTTCGAACTCAGCACATCTATACGAGCGGATGGTTCGCTATCGATCATTTGCAAGACTTTTATCATATAGCTTTTGTATTCACCGGATAGAACGAATGACTGAAACACCGGTTCTATGTTTGGGCATTCGTCCAACGACTTTACACCGGACTTTAAAAGCCCAAGCAGTCGTTCCGTTGCGGGCAACATCTTAAATATACCCCCCTTGTTTCATTGCTATGTATACCGCGCTCTAATCTGGCAGTCCTGACAACAAAGGCCGCCTATCATTAAAATAGGCGGCCCCTAATGTTGATTAGGTAATGGAGATGCCGATTGCGATAGCAATCAAAACAACGCCCGGGTTAAGCGTTTCGCCGCCCGAGCCAGCAGGAGCAATCGTGTGCTCCAAGTCAGCAATGATAAGACTTGTCATATTTATTACCCTTCTTTTTGTTGCACAGCCGTAGGCGAGTATTACCACGAACGATTGTAAATGGCAAAAACATGCATCTATTGCTATAGTACAGGTGGGCTAAGCTAGGTCTCTAGCTTGCGGAACCAGTTTGCGCCGCTCCGAAATAATGGAGTGTAGAGATCTGTCATGTCAAGCAAGGCGATGCGAATTTTACGTCCATTTTGATGGTAATATTCGCTCGCTATCTCGTTACAAACAAAGGTCACCCTTTGGTGGAAAATGTCTTCATCCGACCTTTGTCGAGATCTCGAGCGTCGTCCAAACGGCACCGCTTGCAAAGACCAACGGTTTCCCGATTTGCAGATAATGACGGCTTTCGGAACGCGTTCGCTTTTCCGATCTACCGTCCTTTTGTTTTGCCTGCATCGGTCCGCAAGGCGATGGGCCTTCATGGGGATGCGAAAGTCATCTTGACGGTTGAGGACGATCAGGTCCGCCTGTCACCGATTGGTTACGGGGTTTCCCGAGCTCAGGCGCTTTATCGGGAGTGACCTGCTCCCCAGACTTCATGCCATTGGTAAGTTAGCTCGTCAGATGGAGACGAGTGATGCGGCGAGGCCGATTTACCGAGGATCAGATCATTGGCGTGCTGCGCGAGCAT
>NZ_SLXW01000013.1 GCF_004341085.1 Sphingomonas sp. PP-CE-1G-424 | reverse complement strand
CTTAAAAACGGCAGGGCCGTTCACGCCCACACCCGGACGCTCGGGTTAGTAATTCGGAGTCCCGGTAGTAGTCATTCGTTCAGTGGGATTATGGGGAACTTTCCAGACATGAGTTGCAATCGGGGCGCTCGGGATTGGTAAAGCTGTCTAGTTACGGCCAATGGGCAAGCGCGGTAAAATGGATCGCAAAAGCGATTACGCTGATATAATCTGGCATCGGAGGTAAATGCAGAAATGGAAAGTAGCCGTCAGCTGGAGAGCATCGCCCTCGCAATTGCTCCAATGCTAGCGACTTCTGTATCCGAAGTATGGATCGTGGCAGAAGTTCATGACGACTGGATACAGAGGCGCTACGATGTCGTGTGCAACGGTAAGCTTGTTGAGGGGGTGGAAGGTGAGAGAACCATGAACCGATCCGTCAATGATGCTCTATCCGCCCTAAGGCGTGACATGCTTAAAGAGAGTCAGGAAGATTGGCATCATTGCACCTATGTTTTGAGGTCTGACGGAATCTTCAAAATGGAGTTCGATCGTAGCAGACCGCCGAGCGTGTGAATGTAACGATAGATACTCCTGTAAAAGGAGGCAGCGCCACAGAATGTCGGCCATCGCCAGCACCTTCCCGAAAGCCGCCGTTCCGCTTTCCTGCCCAACCCGGACATTCCCGAAATTCGATCCAGACCGTGCGAAAACTCACCGCCGCCCCCGATACAGACGTGATGCTCGAAACATAACGTCGCCAGATATGGCTGCGACGCAAGATAGCCAATCACCTGGCAACCGACACGCAGCTATATTAGTACGCTACATTCGGGGTTGGAGTTTTCGCACGGTCTGGATCGTTTTCGAGAAAGGTTTCGTGCCGCAACCAGCCGGTTTTGACACCTGTGAAGGCGGGGGATCTGCTAACCTCGATAACTTATTCGGCATGATCCTTTTTAACATTCGATGTGCTGAAAGCGTGTGGGTATCGTTGATCATCCATGGCCAACGAACGACTGTCATTGACCCGTGATTTCAACGGCCCATTCGTTCACGGTGCGGACCGGTTGGAGCATAGCGCCAAGCAGCAAGCAGATAGCGCCGATCGGCGCACGGAGCTTGCTGCCGATCGAACAGTCATGGCAGCGGAGCGCACCTACGCAGCCTGGGTCCGTACCGGGCTTGCCGCTCTAGCCGCAGGAATTGGCGCCCGCGCATTGCTTGAGAACATCGTGCCCGGCTGGCTTGCCGGTGCGACCGCAACCGTCCTGATCCTGTTCAGCGGCTTCTGCTTCGTTGCAGCGGTCTGGCGTGAAATGATTCCTATCGCCCCACCGCGGCCCGACACTCAGCGACTGCCGGCTTGGTTGCTGATCTCTGTGAACGGCTTCCTAGCGATTGCCGTCTTGGCGGCACTCGTCGGGATTTGGCTGCAATAACCGGCGTGACTATCGCCATTTTACGGATTCTGCTTGCATGACCACGCCGCAACTTATGTCGATTGGCCTGCTGATTGGCATGATGGGCCTCTTTCTTTGGGGCCGATTTCGCTATGATGTCACGGCCATCATCGCCCTGCTTGCCGGGCTGTCGCTGGGATTGGTGAAGCCCAAAGCGGCATTTACTGGCTTTTCCGATGACATCGTTATCATCGTTGGATCGGCGCTGGTGATCTCATCGGCAATGCAGCGTTCCGGCCTAATCGAGAGCGCGCTCGGGATACTGGCGCGGCGCGTGACACGCGTCCGGTCGCAACTCGTGGTGCTGACTACGGCAGTCGGGGTATCGTCCGGGCTCGTAAAGAACGTCGGTGCCTTGGCTATGCTGATGCCGGCAGCCGTGCAGACGGCGAAGAAATCGGACACTAGCCCCTCGGTGTTCCTGATGCCGATGTCGTTCGCTTCGCTCCTTGGCGGGTTGATGACCCTCGTTGGTACGTCGCCGAATATTATTGTCAGCAGAGTACGAGAGCAGATGACCGGTGAGCCGTTCGGCATGTTCGATTATCTGCCAACGGGGCTGGGCCTGCTTGTGGTCGGCCTCATTTTCCTGCGTTTCGGCTACCGCCTCCTGCCCAGGGAACGCCGCGCAGCGCCGACCATGGGCGAAGCTCTAAACATCACGGACTATGTCACTGAGGCGACCATCCAAGACGGATCGCCCGCTGTCGGCGAAACGGTTGAGTCCTTCATCGACCGTCATGATAATGAGGTGACGATCGCCAATGTTGTCCGTGACGATGTGCGCACGAGCATTACGGCCGAGTTCCTTCTGGCTGCCGGCGACACGCTGATCTTGGGCGGTGACCCGGATACGCTTGAGCGTGTCATTGCGGGTGACCACCTAGCACTTGCCGGACAGCATCGTGACCTACCGGAAGGCAGCGAAGATGATGAGGTTGGCGTCATTGAGGCGGTCATCACCACCGGCTCCGTGTTGGTCCGCCAGTCCGCTGGACGACTGCGGCTTCAGCAACGCTATGGCGTCAATCTCATCGCGGTATCGCGCGCCGGCAAACGGCTGACCAAGCAGCTCAGCGAGACCGTCTTGCGCGCCGGCGATGTCATTGTTCTTCAAGGACCCCTCACACTCTTGCCGGAACGCATGCGTGACCTCGGTACGCTGCCGCTGGCAGAGCGTGCCCTGCGTCTGGGAAGTTCGAAGCGTCGCTTCCTACCACTTATCATCCTCGCGGTGGCGATGACCGTAACCGCGACCGGCTATGTGCCTGTGGCCGTCGCCTTCTTCGCCGCTGCCGGTCTAATGATGGCGACCGGAGCGCTACCGCTGCGAGATGCCTATGATGGCGTCGAATGGCCAATTCTCATCATGCTGGGCGCGCTCATTCCGGTCAGTGAAACCCTGCGCACCACCGGCGCGTCGGATGTACTCGCGACCTCGCTTGCCCATCTGGCGGCCTCCTTGCCGCCATGGGGCGCGGTCGCCCTGATCCTCGTAGCGGCGATGGCTGTGACGCCGTTTCTCAACAATGCCGCGACGGTCTTGGTGATGGCGCCAATCGCGGCGGTGTTCGCGCATGACCTCGGATATCGCCCCGAAGCCTTCCTCATCGGGACCGCTATCGGGGCAGGATGCGATTTCCTGACGCCGATTGGGCATCAGTGTAACACCTTGGTTTTTGGTCCTGGGGGCTACCGCTTCAGCGATTACGCCCGGCTGGGCGCACCACTATCGGTTCTGGTGGTCTTGGTTGGTACGCCTCTAGTGATGTGGACTTGGCCACTGCACTGATCGCCGGGTACTGTTGATGGGCAGCATGGCCAAGCCGCAGGCGTTCGAAGATACTGAATGGCGTCCGTGGCGAGGAAGCGTACCGGGCGGCTCGGAAGGTTGTGGCACCGCAGATGTAGCAGGCGTAGGCGGCTTCATGCGTTTTTTCCACTCGCGGGCAGCCATGCCCGTTCTCATCGTCCTACTGCTTGCAACAATCACGGCAGCTGGACTGGCGACGTCTTGGACGCTGTCGATTGTGATGTGGCTTTCGAGCGCCGTTCTCGCCGCAGCCCTGTTTGCAACCTTGATGCAGGACGCCGACTGACATGGCTTCAGCGCCACTGATCGATAGCGCAGCTAGTCCACCTGGATCTGGTCGGGTGGCGCCATCGTGGCTCCGTAAAGCTTTTCGATCCAGCGAAGCTGCACTCATCGTGCTGGCCATCATGATCGGCAGTGCAGCCGGATTGCTCAGTGTCGTCCAGGGTACGCTCGCACAGGCGATGCAGCATCTGCTTTATGCCTTGTCGCCGGATGAAAGGCTGAGTGCGGCCACGACGATCCCTTACCTTGCTCTACTTGCCCTGCCGGCTGGTGGAGCCGTCCTCGCACTCTTCTCTTGGGTTACTCATGCTCGCCGGCGCCGGATGGTCGACGCTGTAGAGGCGAACGCCCTTCATGGTGGTCGCATGTCATGGTCCGACAGCCTCGTTATCTCCGGGCAAACGATCCTTTCCAACGGCTTCGGTGCGTCTGTGGGGCTTGAGGCGGCGTATGCGCAGTTGGGAGGGCTCGTCGCCTCGCTCAGCGGCAACTGGTTTGCGTTACGCAGGTCCGATCTGCGCATCTTGGTCGGCGCCGGAACGGGCGCCGCCATCGCAGGTGCATTCGGGGCTCCATTAGCTGGGGCCTTCTATGCCTTTGAGATCGTAATCGGGGCCTATACGATATCAGCGCTGGCACCTGTCGCTGCGGCGTGCCTGGCGAGTGTCCTTGTGGCGCAGGCGTTTGGTGCTCAACCGTATCTGGTTGCGGCTAATGCAGGCGAACAGATCGAGACGTTCCACTACCTTCTCTACGCCGGTCTTGGGGCCTGTGCCGCTGGCGCTGGTATACTGCTGATGCGGGCTGTTGCGGAGATGGAAGCAGCTACACGCAAACTGCCGATACCCTCGATTTGCCGGCCGATATTGGGCGGTCTTCTGCTCATCCCTCTGGCGATGCTCACGCCGCAAATTCTCTCTGCTGGTCACGGCGCCCTCCACCTCAATCTTGAAGCCGAGGTATCGCTGCGCTTCCTCGCCGCCATCTTCGTCGTCAAGTGCGCGGCCTCCATCATCTCACTTGGCTTTGGCTTCCGCGGTGGCCTGTTCTTCGCATCCTTGTTCTTGGGCAGCCTGCTGGGTCACCTGTTTGCTGGTTCACTCGAATGGATTGTCGGATCGCCTGTGATCGACCCGCACAATGCGGCCCTGGTGGGGATGGCCGCATTAGCGGTCGCCGTAGTTGGCGGGCCGATGACGATGGCGATGCTAGTCCTTGAGGCGACCCACGACTTCTCCCTTGCCGGCGCGGCCATTGCAGCATCGCTGGTCTCGTCCACCATCGTCCGCGAGCTGTTCGGCTATTCCTTTTCTACGTGGCGCCTGCATCTCCGGGGCGAAACCATCAAAAGCGCCCGCGATGTCGGCTGGGTCAGAACGCTTACAGCGGGCAAGATGATGCGACGTGTCGAAAGGGCTACGCCGTGCAACACGACGATCGCCGAGTTTCGTCGGGCGTTTCCGCTTGGTTCCACAAGTCGGGTCCTACTAGTCGATGACCACGAAAATTATGGCGGTATCGTACAGACTGCCAGTGCATTTGCCGAAGAGGTCGATCAGAAGGCACCGATCGGGTCGCTGGCGATCCACACGGGTCTCGCCCTTACGCCGGATTCAGACATCAGAAGCGTCATGACTACGTTCGATACCGAAGGTGCGGACGAACTGGCGGTAGTTGGAAGCGACGGGGCAGTTCTCGGCATCCTCTCCGAGAGCTATGCGCGACGCCGCTACGCAGAGGAATTGGACAAGGCGCAACGTGAGTTGTTTGGAGAAAGCTGACCAGCCGGCACGCAGCAAACGCTTCGTCCTACCGGTCTCGCTTAAGCCGGGCTTCGATTTTGACCCAGAACATGCCGCATCGCAGACCCATTCCGGCGAGTTGGGCGCCATGTACTGACATCAGCTCCGCACCGCGGCGAAACTGTTCAACCGGCACGGATATGGCGACGAACAGCCCGGCGTAGAGCAGCTGCGACATGATCGAGTGGATCACGACGGCGACCCCCAGCACTATCAGGCGGGCAGGCACGGAAGGCCGATGCGGCGCCGGATCGGGGCCTGTAATGAGCTAGGCGTAAAGGCATCCTGCTGCGACGAAATGGAAGTGCACCAGGTAGTGGAGCGCACCTGCCCTCTCTAAAGCAGCCAGTCCGCTTTCCTTCCCATTGTCGGCATTCAGCGGCCCGATATGTAGAAAACCCAGTCGTAATCACCATTGTGCGACAAACAAGTGCTTTCCGACACTCTCGAGACGTCGTGTCGACCTAGCCCAGCGTCATGCCGAATATACCGGACACGGACAGCGGGGCGCAGGTTTCACCGGAATCCTCATTTTTGCACCTGAACGACAGCGCCCGGCATCATCGGGTCGCCCGGAGCAATGACGAGGTAACGGCGCATGTCGCCTTTCGCGTCGCTGACGATCTGGCGGAGCGGTCCGAGCGTGTTTACTATCGCGCCGCCCGCCGGATTGGTCATGAACTTCGCCAGAGGCTGGATCACGCCGCTGCCGTCAGCGTGGGAGGATAATCCAAGGACATAGGGCATCTTTGGGCTGAGGCCCGCAACCGCCGCCTGCAAAATCTGGACCTGGCCTTGATCGAACAGCGTGACCTGGCTGCGCCCAGTCCCGGATAGAGTCAGCTGGATCTTCATGCCGGCCTGCGCGAGCGGCACCAGGTTTGCACGGCCATCGCCTACCGGCACCGCGCCGGGAACATATGCCACGCCTTGCGGCCCCTGACCGATTGGAATCGTCGCGATGACGGTGTTGCTTGCTGTGTCGATCGCCGCGACCGCATCGGCGTTCTCCAGCCCGACATACATCCGCGTGCCGTCGCCCGACGGCCATAGGCCGTGCGGGAGCGCGCCGACCGGGATGCTCGCCACCTGCACGAAGTCAGTGGTGCGGAACACCTTCACGACATTCTCGGTGCCGACCGTCACAAAGGCGAACTGGCCATTCTTATTGCGGGCGATATTGACGTGGTTGGTGATCGCGCCGGTATCGAACGTCTTGAGCACTGCGAAGGGTGGCTTGGCGTCGAACACCATGACCTTGCCGACGTCCTTGAGCGTCAACCAGACCTGCTTACCGTCGGGCGTCGCGGCGATGTCAGGGCAGAACGGGCTCGCCTGCTTGACGCGACCGACGATCTTCTTCGAGGCGGTGTCGATCACAACTGTCTCGGGCGAGAAGCTCGAACAGACGTAACCGTATTTCCCGTTTGGCGAAAAGATCGTCATGCCGGGGCCATTAGGAACGGGGATGCGCGTGGTCGGCGCGAAGGTCTTGCCGTCGAGCACCTGGATATAATCCTCGCCGCGCACCGCGACCCAGACTTCGCGACCGTCGGGGCGGAAAAACGCCTCATGCGGCGAGCGCCCGACATAGGTCGTGTGCTTCACGGCATTGGTCGCGGTATCGATGAACGTCACCGAGTTCGAACCGATCGAGATCGCCGCCAGCGTCTTACGATCGGGCGAGAAGCCCATGCCGTGGACAAGCAGCTGCCCCTTGTAGAGCGGGCTGAGGTTGGCGGGGGTCTGGTCGCCGAGCTTGATGACGCCGAGCAGCGTGTTGGTTGATGGGTCGATCACCGACACGGTGTTGGAGAACTGGTCCGACGTGTAGAACCGGTCCTGCGCGCTGACAGGGATGTCGGGGGTCGCATTGGGCACTTGCTGGGCAAACGCAGGGCCTGAAAAGCACAAGGCGGTGCAGGCGGTTAGGGTGAAACGCTTCATGGACGGTCTCCGTGATGGGGGTGACCAGTCGCGGTCGGTCCGGTGTGACGTGACAACGCGCCGCCTTCGGATAGGATGCCCTGCATCACCGCGATTTCCTGACGCTGTTCGACGATGATCCCTTGCGCAAGCCGGCGCAGGCGTTCGTCCTTGCCGTAACGCAGCTCGATCTCAGCCATGTCGATCGCACCTTGATGATGCGGGATCATCATCCTTGCGAAGTCGCGATCGGGATCGTTTGAATAGCCAGTCATCATCGCGCCGTGCATCCGCGTCATCGCCGCATCCATCGCGGACGCGAAGCCGTCCGTTTGCGCGATAGCAGCGGTCGATACGGACAAGCCTATCGCCATCAGCAAGGTCATGCGTGATCTCATCGTCCTGTCCCTAGTTTTCCTGTTTACGACACGCGAGCGATGATGCCGATAATCGTTGCTAGCACGGCCATGCAGGCCGGGAGAAAGAGCATCTGTATAGCCGCTTCGCGCCCTGTGATCGTGCCCGTCAAGATATCGACCGGGCCCTTGATGAACTCCGAGAACGAACGGAGGGGTTCGCCGGGGGCGGGAGTATCGCTGAGTACGATGCCGCCAGCAATCAGACCGAAATACAGGATCATGAAGACCGACACGACCGTCAGGACGAGCGCCGTAGCTGCATCACGTGCGAAGAAGGTCCAGAAAGTCAGCAACATTGCTGCATACACGCCGACGAGCAAGCCCAACGTGGCAGGATGGACGCCGCGCGATGCGATGCCTGGAGCCGTTCTTTCCAGCTCGTCATAATTGCCTGCATCCGGCACGATTGCGAGATGTCGACGCACAGGCTTAGGAGCAACGAGTGTCTCGGTAGCGAGATCGTAGATCGGCTGTGTTGCCATGAGGAAGTCTCCGCGCGTCTCGATGAATGCCGAGCGTGACAGGATAGATGATTGCGGCGGGGCGGTCGGTCCAACGCATAACCACGGTCATTCCAATCATTTAACAGGAACGGTCGGCGATCTATAATCGCGTTTTCGTATTGAAATCATCGCGACCATGCGTTGGACGCGAGGGACATATCGGTCGATCTAGCGGCATCGGACCGGCACGATCACCCGCCGGGTCCGTGATAAGGATCAAACGATGAAAGCTGCGATCGTTCTGGTTGCCGCGATGTTGGCCTCCGTAGCGCCAGTCCCGGCGATCGCTCAGGCCTATTGGGCTGCACCTGCGGCGGACGACTTTCCCTACGATATCAAGGCGGTTCAGGCACCGTGGTCGAAGGCTGATATCGACCTCAGCCATCATGACCGGATCTATGTGTCTGACCCTACATCGACGAAGATCGTTGTCATCGATCCTGCAGCGGGCAACGAACTGGGACGGATCGACCTCGCCAAAAGCGCGATAGCTGAGCCCAGCTTTTCCAGCCCCAAAGTCCAGCACCTGGCTGCAACGCGTGACGGGCGGACCCTGGCGGTATCGGCATTAGCGCAGCACAGTGTGACGCTCGTAGATCTGGCCACGAACACGGAACGAGGCCGGACCGTGTTCCAGACGTCGCCTACCGCCGTCGCGTTTACGCCCAATGGGCACGAACTCTGGGTTTCGCTCGGCGATGAACATGCCATCGCGGTCGTGGATCCTAAGACAGCGCGGGAGATCACCCGCGTACCAGCAAGTGGCGGAGCGGGCGCGACCATCCTGTCGCCAAACGGACGCTATGCCTTTGTATCGCTTACTGAAAGGCCGTCCATCCTGGTTGTCGACGTCGAGCATCGGCGCGTCGTCGGACACGTTGCCAGCAACGGTGCAGGTGCGGGAGCAATCGCGGTCTCGCCAGATGGCAAACAGATCTGGGCAACACGCCGCGAGAGCGGCACGACCACGGTCTTTGCTGCCAAACCGCCGTTTGCGGTACGCGAAGTGATAAACACTGGTCCAGCAACGGGCGCGGTCAACTTCGCCCAGCGCGCAGACGATTCCTTTGCCTATGTCAGCGTTGGCGGCGATCAACCTGCAATCAAGGTCTATAGAACTGACAGCCTGGAGGCTGTGGCAACCGTCCCGCTACAAGCGGCTCCGAGTGCGGTTTGGCCGTCGGGCGATGGTACGAGGATCTATGCCAGCCTGGCCGGAACCAACAAGGTCGCTGGGATCGACACGCTGACGTACACCACCGCGTCGACGATCCCGATCAGTACGGATGCGCAAAGCCTGATCTACGTTCCTGGTGCCGTGCGATCAGGAAAAGGTCTCGCCAATCTGGTGCCATCCGGGCGCGATGCGGCGCTTGCCCTGGCGGCGCGTTGATCGGTCTTACACCGTCTGTAATCTTCCAACGAAAGCCCTTTCCAAAATGACCAAGCCCCCCGTCAGGATCGCGATCAGCGGTGCCGCAGGACAAATTTGCTATTCGCTGCTCTTCCGGGTCGCGCAGGGTGACGTGTTCGGACCGGACCAGCCCGTTATCCTTCAACTGCTCGACGTGCCGCAGGCGATGGACGCAGTACGCGGCGTGGTCATGGAACTGGAGGATTGCGCGTTCCCGCTGCTGGCAGATGTGATCATTACTGATGATCCGATGGTGGCTTTCAAGGACATCGATGCGGCCATGCTGGTCGGGTCTCGTCCCCGCTCGAAGGGCATGGAGCGCCGTGATTTGCTCGCTGCCAACGCAGCGATCTTCAAGACGCAGGGCGCAGCGCTGGACGCAGTGGCCAAACGCGACGCCAAGATCCTGGTCGTCGGCAATCCCGCCAACACAAATGCCTGGATCCTTGCGCAAAGCGCACCGGGTTTTCCTGCCGAAAACATCACGTCGATGATCCGCCTCGATCACAACCGCGCGCAAGGACAGCTTGCGGCCAAGGCGGGTGTCGGTGTCGATGCGATTACGAAGCTCGTCGTCTGGGGAAACCATTCGCCAACGATGTTTGCCGACTGGGGGAATGCCGAACTCGATGGCCAAAAGCTTGCCGACCGTATCGGAGACGAGCCTTGGTACCGCGAAACGTTGATCCCCACCGTTGCGCAGCGCGGAACCGCGATCATCGAAGCACGGGGTGCGTCCTCGGCCGCGTCGGCCGCAAATGCAGCGATCGACCATCTGCGCGACTGGGTGCACGGCGCAGGCGATAATTGGGTGTCGATGGGCGTGGTGTCAGATGGCTCCTACGGTATCCCGCAAGGACTGGTGTGCGGCGTGCCGGTGCACTGCATGAGCGGTGGGTATGCGCTTATCGAAGGCCTTACCTTCGATCCGTTCCAGCGATCGATGCTCGATCGCACGATTGCCGAACTGGTCGATGAACGTGAGGCGGTTATCGACATTCTGAAATGACCAATCGGTATATCTGATTGGAATGACCGTAATCTTTGGTTGGTTCGATTGATCTCCTTTCCCTATCATTGGGGCAAGGAGATCGGGCATGACCCTCGAACAACTCAGGATTTTCGTCGGTGTCGCAGAGCGCGAGCACATGACGCGCGCTGCCGAAGCGCTCAATGTGACGCAGTCGGCCGCAAGCGCTGCCATCGCCGCGCTAGAAGCTCGGCACGGCGTGCCGCTGTTCCACCGGGTCGGCCGCGGGATCGAACTGTCCGAAGCGGGCCGCATGTTTCTGATCGACGCGCGCGCCGTCCTTGGCCGTGCGGCGAGCGCGGAACTTGCACTGGCCGAATATGCCGGGCTGGAGCGCGGCACACTGCGGCTGGTCGCAAGCCAGACGATCGCGGGCTATTGGCTGCCCCGCCAGCTAGCGGCGTTCCATGCGCGCTACCCCGCGATCACGATCGAACTGGCGATCGACAACACGGAAGGGGCCGCGGCGCGCGTGCTCGACGGCGCAGTCGAGCTCGGCTTCGTCGAAGGTGTGATCGACGAGCCCGCGCTCGCGCATTGGACGGTCGCGAACGACCGCATGGTGCTGGTTAGCAACCGCGCTGCCGACACGATCGACGAGGACTGGATCCGCGCCGCGCGCTGGATTATCCGCGAGCAGGGATCGGGCACGCGCTCGTCGTTCGAGGAGGTGTTGCGCCAGCGCGGCGTCGATCCGTCGGACCTCACCACCGCGCTGACCCTGCCGTCGAACGAGGCGGTCCGCAGCGCGGTCGAGGCTGGCGCAGGCGTCGCGGTCCTGTCGCAGCATGTCGTCGCACCTGCAATCGCGGCCGGAACGTTGCACGATCTGCCGCTCGGTCTGCCGCGGCGTCCGTTCTACGCGCTGAGGCACAAAGAGCGCTATCGTACCCGGGCGGCCGATGCGCTGACCGATCTCATCAAGGAGACTGGCAAGTGACCGCCGATTTGAAACCCGTTCTCGATGGCCTGAAGCCGCTCAGCCGGCTCGACTCTCCACGCGAGATGATCCGGCAGTTCACCCCCAACTGGTTCGCCGCGACGATGGGCACCGGCATCCTCGCGCTGGCCTTGCCGCAGGTTCCGGGGGTCGGCGCATCGCTGCACCCGGTCGGCGAGGCACTGTGGTATTTCAACATCGCGCTCTTCACGCTGTTCGCCGGGCTCTACACCGCGCGCTGGACCATGTTCGGGCACGAGGCGCGGCGGATCTTCGGGCACAACACCGTATCGATGTTCATCGGTACGATCCCGATGGGCCTCGCGACGATCATCAACGGGTTCCTGGCGTTCGGCCTGCCGCGGTTCGGCGCCGGCGTGATCCCGATCGCCGAGACATTGTGGTGGATCGACGTCGCGATGTCGCTCGCCTGCGGTGTAGCGATCCCCTACCTCATGTTTACCCGGCACGAACATTCGCTCGACGGCATGACCGCGGTGTGGCTCCTGCCAGTGGTCGCGGCCGAGGTCGCAGGCGCGAGCGGAGGCCTGCTCGCACCGCATCTGGCGGACGCCCATCATCAGTTCGTTGTGCTGGCGACCTCCTATGTCCTGTGGGCCTATTCGGTGCCGGTCGCGTTCGGCATTCTTGCGATCCTGATCCTGCGGATGGCTCTCCACAAGCTGCCGCACGAGAGCATGGCCGCCTCGAGCTGGCTCGCGCTCGGTCCGATCGGCACCGGTGCGCTCGGGATGCTGGTGCTCGGTAGCGACGCGCCCGCGATCCTCGCCGCCAACGGCCTCGGCCAGATCGGCGCAGTGGCGCAAGGAATCGGCACGATCGCCGGGCTGTTGCTCTGGGGCTTCGGCCTGTGGTGGCTGGCGCTCGCGACGCTGATCACGATCCGCTACTGGCGCGCGGGCATTCCGTTCAACCTTGGGTGGTGGGGCTATACCTTCCCGCTCGGCGTCTACACGGTCGCGACCTTCAAGCTCAGCACGACGCTCCAGCTCGGCTTTTTCGGGATCGTCGGCACCGTCCTCACGATCGCACTCGCCGCGATGTGGCTGCTGGTCGGCGCCAAGACGGTCGCAGGCGGCTGGCGCGGAAACCTGTTCGTGTCGCCCTGCATCGCCCAAGCCAATTAAAGGGCCGAACTGATCGTCCTGCCGGATCGAACCGGCGCATCCGATCGACCCGTACCGGGCAGACCGGCGGACAGGTCGCGCATACAGATCATGACAGAAACGGGAGAATGTTGGTGGACAGCCTGGATATGAAACTGGCGCAGGAGACGAACCGCCGTCGCTTTCTCGCAGAGGCTGCGATCGGCAGCGGCGCGCTGATCGCCGCACCCGCGCTGGCGCAGAGCATGGTCGACCTGCATCTGCCGGGTGGCCCATCGGAACGGCCGATGACCAGTGCGTTCCCCGGCAAGGGCAGCATGATCCTCCAGCGGATCCACCCGCCGCTGCTGGAAACGCCGATGAGCGTGTTCAATGGCGACGTCTTTACGCCGAACGACCAGTTCTTCGTCCGCTGGCACTGGGCCGACATTCCGACCGCGATCGATGTCGAGGCATTCCGGATCAAGGTGCACGGCGCGGTCACGCGGCCGCTGTCGATCTCGCTCGCGCAACTGCTGAAGCTGCCGCGCGTCGAGCTGGCGGCAATCAACCAATGCTCGGGTAATTCGCGTGCGCTGTTCCAGCCGCCCGTCGCGGGCGCGCAGTGGCGCCACGGGGCCATGGGCAACGCCAAATGGCTAGGCGTGCGCCTGCGCGACGTGCTCGACATCGCCGGCGTAAAGCCGGGCGCGGTCGCGGTACGGTTCGGTGCGCTCGACCAGCCGGTGGTTGCGGGCGCACCGGATTTCGCCAAGTCGCTGTCGATCGACCACGCACGCGACGGCGAAGTGATGCTGGCGTTCGGAATGAACGGCGAGCAGATGCCGCTCCTCAACGGCTTCCCGGTCCGGCTGATCGTACCCGGCTGGTATTCGACCTATTGGGTCAAGATGCTGAACGACATCGAGGTGCTCGCCGCACCCGACGACGGTTACTGGATGGCCAAGGCTTACAAAATCCCTGACACTCCAGGCGCGAACGTGCGGCCTGGCCAGAAGGATTTCCCGGCCGTCCCGATCAACAGGATGATCCCGCGCAGTTGGGTCACGAGCCTCGACGAAGGGCAGGCGATCGCGTTCGACCGGTCGATCCCGCTGGGCGGCATTGCGATGGGAGGCGACTGCGGCGTCGCCAAGGTCGACGTGTCGACCGACAACGGCAAGAGCTGGTACAAGACAACGCTCGGCCCCGATCACGGCAAATACAGTTTCCGCCGCTGGGATGCGCAGGTGCCGCTCAGCCATGCGGGCCCGACCAGGCTGATGTCGCGCTGCTGGAACACCGCCGGCGTTGCGCAGCCGATGACACCGATCTGGAACCCGGGCGGGTTCATGCGCGGCAACATTGAAACCACCAACATCGTCGTCGGCTGAGGAGCGCTCCCCCATGAAAACGCCTTCCATCGGCACGCTGTCGTTCGGGTTCGTCGGCGCGACCGTCGTTCTGCTTCTTGCGATCGGTGCCCCGAACAGCCGCATCGCCCCGCCGCCTGCCGCCCCGACCGCACCACCGCCGCCAAGCGTTTCGGCGCGCGGCTTCTCGCTGGCGTCCACCTCGGTCGATCTCCCGACCGACGAAGGGCAATATCCCGCCGGCCCGCATGCCGACGTCATCAATGCGAACTGCACCTCGTGTCATTCGGCGAGCATGGCGCTGAACCAGCCGCCACTCTCCTCCGATCAGTGGACCGCGGAGGTCACCAAGATGCGCGAGGTCTATAAGGCGCCTGTGGCCCAGGCCGACGTACCGGCGATCGTCGCTTATCTGACTGCCATGAGCGCAAAGCAGCCGGGCGCCGCGAAGGGCAAGGCGCAAGACCCCGATCCGAAGGCTTCGCCCGACGTATCGGGGGGATCAGGCTAAGCCATCAACTCACGACACGCGGTTCTGGGCGCGAAGTGCTGTGCGGCGTGTACGTGTCTCGCGCAGTGTTGCATTGGGCGCGAGGCCGTTCGCGGGCACCTTGGGTATCGCAACGCGCTGCGACAGGTAGATGCCGTTGTGGCCCGAGCAGAGATAGGCCACGAAACAGGCGACGGCGATCGGCACCGCATAGCCGGCGCCAAACAGTTCAATCCCCATGAAGGTGCAGGCGAGCGGGGTATTGGCAGCCCCGGCAAAGACCGCGACAAAGCCGATCGCGGCGAACAGGCCCGTCGGCACGCCCAAGAAAGGCGCCAGCGCGTTACCGAGCGCTGCGCCGATGAAGAACAACGGCGTGACTTCACCGCCTTTGAAACCTGCGCCGAGCGTGACGACGGTAAACAGGAGCTTGATCGCCCAACTCCACGGATGCGTGTCCGGTCCGAAGAAGCTGGCGATGGTAAGGCTGTCGTGCCTCGCTGCCAGGACACCCAGGCCCAGATAGTCGCGCGTGCCGAACAGGAAGACGAGTGAGATAACGAAGACCCCGCCGATCACTGGACGTAGCGGACCATAGGGAACGATCCGCTTGAGCCATCCCCCGACCAGGTGGTTGGCTTCGGCGAAGGCCAGACCGACCAGTCCGAATATGATCCCCGCAACACCTGCCTTCGTCACGAGCAGCGCATCGACCGGTATCGACGCGCCGATCGGGTAGACGCCGTGATGGATACCCCAGGCGAGGCACGTCCAATCGCCGACTAGCGCTGCAACGAGGCAAGGCACTAGCGCGGAGTATTCGACGCGGCCGATCGCCAGCACTTCGAGCGCGAAGACCGCGCCTGCGATCGGCGTGCCGAAGACCGCGCCGAACCCGGCTGCGATCCCCGTCATCAACAGGATGCGCGTGCCGCCCGCATCGAGGTGGAGCGCGCGGCCGAAACCGCTGGCAAGGCTTCCGCCTAATTGGACTGCGGTGCCTTCACGTCCGGCCGAGCCACCGAAAAGATGCGTCACCACTGTGCCGAAGAAGATGAGCGGCGCCATCCGCAGCGGCACACCGCCGCCCGGCTCGTGGATCTGCTCGACGATCAGGTTGTTGCCGCCCTCCACCGAGCGCCCGGTGAGATGGTAGAGCAATCCGACCACGAACCCGCCCACCGGCAGCAGATAGAGCAGCCAGGGCGATGCGAACCGCAGTCGCGTAACGGTATCAAGACTCAACAGGAACGCCGCACATAGCGTCCCGACGAGTGCCGCCATGGGCAGCAAGATCAGCGCCCAGCGCAGGACAGAGATCGCATGGTCGTGACGATCGCGCATGAATGCCGCGACGTTCAGCGTGCCGACGAGATTGCGAAAGGTAGCGCGCACAATTCCTCCTTGCTGCCCGAAGGCGCCAAGTAGGAATCATCAGCTCTTATCAGAGCGGTTCGGCCAAATTGCCCGGCAGAAATCCATTGCCAAAGTCGATCTATGAGACGTTTGCCCCAACCGTCAATGGGCATGTTGGTCGGGCAAATGCTCGGACCGGCCGGTCGTTAGCGTCTATCTGAGCCCGTTATATGTACCGACTCCGGTTACGTTGCATGCGGGACCAATCGGTTTCGGCCCGCGCGTCGTTCTCGAGCTGCGTCGCAAGGAGCTATACCGCACGAAAGCCGCCGATGCGCTGCTGGAGCTGATCGGCTCGCAGCGCGGTTGGCGTCGCTGCGCTACGAGCGTGCCGTCCAGATGCCGACGAGCGCGGCCAGCGACACGAGCATGAGAAACCCGTTCATCACCACGAGCAACGCCGCGGGCAGGCGCTTTATGTCCGGTCGTGGCGGCGGGGCGCCGGCACCCATCTCTCGCCACACCGCGGCGACGAAGCAAAAGGCGCTGAACAGGATCAGCATCGTCCCGGTCGCCGTCGCCAGCCACGGGAACACGACGTCCTTGAGCAGCGCGCGCGCGCCGATCCCGGAAGCGAGCGCCGCCAGGCCGGTACGCACCCAGGCGGCATAGGTGCGTTCGCCGGCGAGGATTGTGCGGTCTGCAGCAAGCTCCGTGCGACGATCAGCGCTGTCCACCTGCTGGACTGCGCTGTCCTTTAGCGAGCTCGCGCTCTCCGCGAGCTTCGCATGGGCCCGATCGGCGTTGTGCGGCGCGTCCATCAGCCAGCGGTGACGGTGATGCGATGCCAAGCCGTCGAGAGATAGCCGGCGAAGTTCCAGATCGCTTCGGGCCGTTCGGGCTGCATCTGCCCGGCACCGTCGACGGCGCGCACGACCAGGACGTGGAGCCCGGGCGAGAGATCGACCGTGACGTGCCACTGCGTCCAGCTCCAGGGTGAATCCGGTTGGCTGGTCAGTTCCGCCTGCAGCCAGTCGGTGCCGTCATTGACGGAGACCTCGACGCGCGAGACCGCTCGGCCGAAGGCGACCGCATAGCCCGCGATTTCGCATGCGCCGGCGCCGATATGCGCGCCGTCCACGGGGGCGCAGATCGCAGCGTTGAGCGGCATCTCCTCGATCGTCAGGCCCCGGTCCCAATCCGCGTCCTCCTTCGCTACCGACGCCGGAAAGAGCTTGTAGTCCTTGGCCTGGATCGGCGCATCGGACGGGCGATCGCGCACCTCGATGCGCGTCAGCCACTTGGCGCTACGAACGCCCGCATAGCCCGGCACGACGAGCCGCAGCGGTGCGCCATGTTCGGGGGCCAGCACCTCGCCGTTCATGCCCCAGGCGATGAGCACGTCCGGCTCTAGCGCCTTGGCGATCGAGATCGAGGCACCGAACGGCGCCGTCTCACCATCGACATCCACGTCGTCGGCCCCCGTAGTGCCGACGAACGACGCGCCATCTTGGATGCCGGCCGCGGCGAGTACGTCGCACAGTGCGACGCCGGTCCAAGCCGCATTGCCGATCGCGCCCACGTCCCAGGGATCGCCCGAAGTCTTTTCCACGTCTTGAAGATGTGCCCGACGATTGCCGGCGCACTGCATGGTCGCGGTCACTGTCCGGGTCGCAAATGCCGTTTGAAGTTCGGCGACCGTGTAGGAGCGCGGGCGGTCGACCAAGCCGTCCAGCGCTATACGATGATCGTCGGCCAGCTCCGGCGTAGGTCCGTGACTGCGGATGTAGAAATTCGCCTGCGGCGTCAGGAAGGACGTGATCAGTTTATCCGGAGGCGTTTCCGCATTGAGCGGCTCCGGACAGCGGAGGATCAGATTCTGTTCGGCGCGATCGGATGCGGTCATGCAAGCGGCCTACCATGATGAAATCAATAGCGAAATCGATCGTTTTGCTAGGCGATGTCACCCAGACTCTTTCGATAGCTTATCCCTTTCTAGACGGCGGTGGAGCGATCACTATGCCGTCGCGCGAAGGCGCCGAGCGCCAGACAGCCTTTCCCGTAGATCGTCGCGATGTGGCTGGACTTGCTACGACGGCTTTGTCCCAAAAGTCGTCGCTAGGTACTAGGGATGACGGAAAACCCTGTCGCCATCGCAGATGCGCGACAAACGGGTGTTTTCGGACACCCAAGCAGACCTGTCGGCGCTTAGCGTATATCTGGGTCCATTCTATGTACCGACCCCGGTTTGTGGTTTCATGCAGTAAAGGGGAAGAAGTGCATGAGTGACGATCACGAACCGGACGCCGCAGCGGAGGCGTTTGAAGGTGTCCGCGGTGAGCTTGCGCTGTTGCGCCGCGCCGTCGAGCGGCTGTCCGCGGAGCGCGCCGAGGTGCCGGAGATACCCGATTACAGCGAGACGCTGGGGAAAATGGCGAAGGCGCTCAACGCGACCATGCAAAATGTCGGCGTGCTGGCGAAAACGGCCGAGGACAATGTCGCGCCGCGCTATGTCGCCGACCGGATCGTCGCGGCTGGCGGCCATGCCCGCGACGAGGATCGGCGCATGATCGCGACCGCCGGTGAGAAGATGGACAAGGCGACGACCGCTTTGCACGGTATCGGCGGTTCTGCCCGCCGTGCGGACGAGCAGCGCCGTACCTTGTGGCAGGTCGGTGCGGGAGCGTGCCTGGGCGGGGCGCTGCTATGGACGATCGTGCCGGGGATCATCGCGCGCGAGCTCCCGGGGAAGTGGCAGGTGCCCGAGTGGATGGCAGCGCGCACGCTTGACCTACCGAAATGGGAAGCCGGGCAGCGCCTCATGCGAGCTGCTGGGCCGGATGCTTTCGCCAACATCGCGGCAGCCGATCGGATCATCACCGCAAATCGCAAGGCTGTGCAAGCCTGCTACAAGATAGCTGTGAGGACTAAGAAGACGGTGCGCTGTACCATCGAGATCAGTCGGGATGACGTGGCGGCAAGAAGTGCGATCGTCAGCTCCACGGATTGAAGTGCCCAAGCGGTGCAAGCCGATCATTCCACCGGACAGCAGCGATGCGCTATGCGGAAGGGGCAAGTGCTTCGATGATCCGGCAGTCGGCGACGGTGTTGCGGCTACAGGAATCTATTAGCGCGTCGAGTTCACCAGCAAGCGCGGTGAGGTCTGCAATTTTGCGTCTAATCGCGTCGCGGTGTTGGTTGGCAACGACATCGACGGCGATGCAGGACTGATCGCGCCGATCGGCAAGCCCCATAAGCTCGCGCACCTGATCGATTGAAAAGCCAAGATCACGCGCGCGACGGATGAAGGACAGGCGGCGTAGATGCGCGCCCTCATAGGTCCGATAGTTCCCCGCCGATCGCTCAGGAGCCGGCAGCAAGCCAATCTGCTCATAGTAGCGGATCGTCTCGACTTTCGTGCCGGTCGCACCAGCCAGTTTTCCGATCGTCAGTTTCTCAGACACAGCGCTTGACCCTCTAGCGACTAGAGGGTGCATATAGGCTGTCAGATCGATTCTATCGAGGTGGCGAATATGGCCTGCACAAGCTGCGCGTCCGACAAGGCGGACACTCTCAACGACCCTAAGTGGCGGCGCGCGCTATGGATTGCGCTCGCCATCAATGGCGGCATGTTCGTTATCGAGATCGTTGCCGGCATCACGGGTGGATCGAAGGCGCTGCAAGCCGACGCGCTCGACTTTTTTGGGGATACTGCGAACTACGCAATCAGCCTTGGCGTTGCCGGAATGGCGATAGCCTGGCGCGCACGCGCTGCGATGTTGAAGGGGGCGACGCTTGCTTTGCTAGGCGTCTATGTCTTGTTCGCGGCGGGATGGGGGGCGCTCCACGAAGCAACGCCCCATGCCGAAATTATGGGCGTGGTCGGCATCGCCGCGTTGATCGCGAACCTTGTAGTCGCGGTCATGCTGTACCGCTTTCGAAGCGGTGATGCGAACATGCGGTCAGTGTGGATTTGCTCGCGTAACGACGCGATTGGCAACATCGCCGTCGTACTGGCCGCAGGCGGAGTGTTCGGCCTCAACAGCGCGTGGCCTGATCTCGCCGTCGCCACCTTGATGGCTGTGTTGGGAATATCGGGCGGTGTTCAGATCATGCGGCAGGCACGCGCCGAAATGCGTAGCGAGCCCTCACCCGCCCCCGCTACTTACCAGCAGTCGTTACATGGCAGTCGGTAAGCTGCTAAGGCGCGGGCCGATGCACCGCCTCTCCGCCCTGTTCCTCAGTTTCATGCTCGTGCTTATGCTCGGGCTTGGATCAGTCGCGCATGCGACCGAAGGCGTGACGTGCGTTGATACCACAGCGGTCAGCTCCCTCGATCATTGCGACGGCGATGCCGACCAAGTGCCGGCAGACGCCGACAAGGCTTATCCTCACCATCATGGTGGTTGCCACGGCCATCATGTCGGCGTGCCGATCGCGTCCGATTCAACCGGACCAGCCAGCAGCGTTCGTATGACTGCATCGATGTGGCGCAATGCGCCCAAGGCCCCGGTAGCGTCGGACCCAGCCCTACGTCCTCCCCAAGCCTGACCAACGCCTAATTCCGCCGGGAAAGCCCGTGCGGATGCCCAAGGTTCGTCAGGAGTCCGTTACCCATGCACCGTTTTATTGCGGCCTTATTGGCCGTGGCGTCGTGCGCGTCGATCGCACAGGCGCAGTCAGCCGATCCAACATCGACCAGTCCCCCGCTCACCCTTGAGCAGGCGCTTTCGCTTGCCGGAGCCAGCGCCCCCAGCCTTGAGGCTGCCACGGCTGGCGTCCGGGCAGCACAAGCAGGCCGCACGGTTGCCGGCTACCGCCCGAACCCGTCGATCGTCGCCGAGACCGAGAACATTGCCGGCAGCGGCCAATATCGCGGTCTTCGAAGCGCCGAGACAACGGCAGGTCTGGCACTACCGATCGAGTTGGGTGGCAAACGATCGGCACGGATCGCTGTCGCAGATGCGATTGGTAATCGAGCGAGGATAGGCACGGCGTTGGCCGAGGCTGATCTACGGCTTGCCATCACGCAGCTCTACATCGAGGCGACCGCAGCGGAACGCCGACTGGTGACCGCGCGCGAGCAGGCCGGTATCGCCCGCGAAGCATCGCGCGCAGCCGGCGTCCGCGTTCAAGCGGGGCGAGCATCACCGCTCGAACAGCAGCGCGCCGATGTATTGCGGATCAACGTGGAGACGGCTGTGGAGCGCGCAGAGCGGCTTGCCGAGGTCGCCCGAAGCAATCTTGCCCGACGGATCGGCCAACCCCTCACGGGACCGTTGGACTTGGTGTGGTTCGGCCGTGTCGAGGGCTTTGGTCCAGCGCGGCCGATCGAGACCGCCGGGACGCTGGCATTGGCGGCGACACGCGCGGACGTGACAACGGCAGAGGCACAGGTGCGGCTTGCTAGGTCGCAGCGCATTCCCGACGTGACACTCAGCGCCAGCGCACGACGGCTTGAGGCTACGAACGACGTGGCAGCGGTGTTCGGGCTGTCGATCCCGTTCCCACTGTTCAACAACGGCAAGGCGGCAGTGGCGCAGGCGCGGGCGCAGACTGATCAGGCGCAGGCGCTACGTCGCGCGGCCGAGCTGGATACCGCGCAGGATATCGCAAGCGCACAGGCGAACGTCGCGAATGCCGCGACGACCGCTCGCAACGCCAGCGGGCCGGCATTGGCGTCGGCAAGCGAAGCCGCTCGGATCGCCCGGATCGGCTACCGGGAGGGCAAGTTCGGTCAGCTCGATTTGCTCGATGCCGAACGTACCCTGTCCGAAACACGAACCGCCGCGATCGATGCGCTCGCCACCTATCACGACGCCAAGGCACGCCTCGAACGGCTCGTTGCCGCAGCGCCCTCGACCGAGGAAACCAATCAATGACGAAGACCATCATGCGGGCGCTCGCGCCTGTGACCCTGGCTGTCCTCCTTGCCGGATGCGGCGGGGGTGGCAACGGCGAGGCCGGTGAGAAAGCCGGAGCCGAGAAGACCGAAGGTGCCGAGGCCAGCGAAGCCAAGGAGGGTCCAAAGGATATCGTCACCCTGTCCGCGCAGCAGATTGCGGATGCCGGGATAGAGGTTACGCGTCCTACAGTAGGCGGCGTGGCCGGAGCGATCGAGCTATCGGCAACGATCGAGGGCGATCCTCAGGGTGTGCAGGTTGTGTCCACCTCCGTAGGCGGTCGGCTCGTTTCCCTCACCAGCAATCTCGGGCAGTCAGTCAGCCGGGGAGACCCGCTGGCTATCATCGAAAGCCGGGAAGCGGCATCACTGAAAGCGGAGGTAGAAGCCGCGCGCGCGCGTTCCGCACTCGCCCAATCAAACCTTCGCCGCGAACAGCGCCTGTTCGCTGAACGTGTTTCGCCAGAGCAGGATCTGGTCGCAGCGCGGACGGCAGCGACGGAGGCCAGCATTGCCCTTCGCCTCGCGCAGCAGCAATTGTCAGCGACGGGCAGCGGAGGCGGCGCGCTCAACCGCATCGCGGTTCGCTCGCCGATCGCCGGCCAGGTCATCGCGAGATCCGCTACACTCGGGCAGGCGGTCGCGGCCGATGCAGAGCTGTTCCGCGTCGCCAACCTGTCGAAGGTCACTGTAACCACCTCACTCGTCCCCACCGATGCCGGTCGGGTGAAACCCGGCGTGCGTGTCGAAGTGACGGCACCGGGGCGGCGTCAGGAGGGGCGCGTCACGTTCGTATCCCCCATTCTGGACGAGACGACCCGATTGGTGCCGGTGATCGCTACCCTCGACAACGCCGGCAGCACATGGCGCGTCGGCGAAACGGTCAACGTATCGATCCTCGTTCCTGCGACCGGGGACCGCACCGTCGCCGTGCCATCGGCCGCAGTGCAGATGATCGAGGACAAGTCGTTCGTGTTCGTCCGCACTGCGACAGGATTCCGGGCAATTCCCGTGACGCTTGGTCGCACCAACGGCGGGCAAGTCACCGTAACGGCAGGCCTTACCGGCTCGGAGCGCATCGCTTCCACCAACAGCTTCACGCTCAAGGCCGAACTCGGCAAGGGTGCAGGCGGGGATGAGGACTGAGCCATGATCGGTCGCATCGTCACCCTCTCCGTCGAGAAGCGCTGGCTCGTCCTGCTTCTCACCATCGCGGCTGCATTGCTCGGGATTGGCGCGCTGCGTCAGCTTCCGATCGACGCCGTACCCGACATCACCAATAACCAGGTGCAGATCAATGTCGTTGCTCCTGCCCTCTCCCCCGATCAGATCGAGAAGCAGGTTGCGTTCACGGTCGAAACCGCGCTCGCGGGCATTCCTGGCCTTGAATATACCCGCTCGCTAAGTCGCAATGGCTTTGCCCAGATCACAGCGGTTTTCGGTGAAAAGACCGATATCTACTTTGCGCGAGCGCAGGTCGCGGAACGTCTGCGAACCGCTGAGGAAGACCTTCCCGAAGGTGTGAACCCCGAGATGGGGCCGATCGCTACGGGCCTCGGCGATATCTTCATGTGGACGGTCGAATATCGCGAGCTGGACCAAGTTCACCACCGCAACGGCGAACCCGGCTTGCAGCGCGATGCCAGCTATATCACCCCCGAGGGGGATCACCTTGTCAGCGACGCCGACAAGGCGACCTATCTGCGCACCGTACAGGATTGGATCGTCACGCCGCAGCTCAAAAGCACGGCCGGGCTTGCTGGCGTCGACTCCCTTGGTGGCTACACCAAGGAATATCTCGTTATTCCGGACATACAGCGCATGGCGGCAATGCGGCTAACGCTTCAGGATCTCACCACCGCCCTTCAGCGCAGCAATACCAGCGCGGGCGCTGGCGTGGTCAACCGCAACGGAGAAGGGCTGGCGGTTCGATCGGATGGGCGTGTTCGCAACGCCGACGAGCTGGCACGTACCGTCGTTGCCACCCGCGAGAGCGTTCCGATCCTGCTTAACCAGATCGCGACCGTTCGCACCGGGCAGGCGCTACGCATGGGATCGGCGTCAGAAAACGGCCATGAAGTTGTCGTCGGCACCGCGGTTATGCGGATCGGGGAGAATAGCCGCACGGTATCGACCGGCGTTGCCGAACGGCTGACGCAGATCGGCCGCTCTTTGCCGGTCGATGTTGTCGTGAAGCCGGTCATGAACCGGACCGAGCTGGTGAACTCCACAATTTCGACGGTTGCCCGCAACCTCGCCGAAGGTGCGGTGCTGGTAATCGTCGTTCTGTTTGCGCTGCTTGGCAATTTCCGCGCGGCGCTGATCGCGGCCTGCGTCATTCCGATCACGATGCTGCTGACCAGCATCGGCATGTTGGAGGCGGGCGTTTCCGCAAATCTGATGAGCCTTGGTGCGCTCGACTTTGGTCTGATCGTAGATGGCGCGGTCATTATTGTGGAGAACGCATTACGGCGTTTGGGCGAGGCGCAGCATGGTCGTGATGACGTGCTGACCATCGAGCAACGTCTCGGGATTGTCGCGGCGTCGGCGCGCGAGATGATCCGGCCATCGGTGTACGGGCAGGCTATCATCATCCTTGTCTATGCGCCGTTGCTCACCTTCACGGGTGTCGAAGGCAAGATGTTCGAGCCGATGGCGCTCACGGTCATCATCGCTCTGGTGTTCGCCTTCATCCTATCGCTGACCTTCATACCGGCAGCGATTGCGATCTGTCTCAGCAAGCGGGTCGAGGAGAAGGAAAGCCGCGTCGTCACCTTCCTCCGGAAACGTTATGAGCCGGGACTTGATGCGGCAATGCGCCGACCCACCCTCACCATCGGCGTCGCGATCGGTGCGCTGGCACTCGCCGGGGCCGCTTTTACGACATTGGGGCAGGAGTTCTTGCCGCAGCTCGATGAGGGCAACATCCTCGTGCAGGCGGTCCGCATCCCGGGCACATCGGTCGATCAGAGCCAGGCGATGCAATTCCAGGTGGAAAAGGCACTCGCCAAGGCCCCTGAGGTCCGCTTCGCCTTCTCGCGCACCGGCACGTCCGAAATCGCATCGGACCCGATGCCGCCTAACGCGACCGACACCTTCGTCATCCTGAAGCCGAAGAAGGAGTGGCCCGACCCCGGCCTGTCCAAGGAAGAGCTGGTCGAGCGGCTGGAAAAGCGGCTCTCCACTCTGCCCGGCAACGCCTATGAGATCACTCAGCCGATCCAGATGCGGTTCAACGAGCTGATTGCAGGCGTGCGCGGCGACATCGCGATCAAGGTCTTTGGCGACGACTTTGGCGAGATGAACGCGACCGCAGATCGGATAGCCGGCATCCTTCGAAAGACGCGGGGTGCAGCAGACGTGCGGGTTGAACAAACCGAAGGCTTGCCGATGCTCGATATCCGGCCGAACCGCACTGCCATGTCCCGCGTCGGGGTGACGGCGGGTGACGTGCAGGACACGGTTGCCGCAGCCATTGGCGGCCGACAGGCTGGCGTGATCTTTGAAGGCGATCGTCGCTTCCCCGTCGTGATCCGGATGGCCGAAAGCTCACGATCCGATCTGACGGCGGTTGCTCAGGTGCCGGTGCCGACCGGCAGTGGCGGCTTCGTACCGCTATCGACAGTGGCGGATATCGCCGTGGTCGATGGTCCCAACCAGATCAGCCGCGAGAACGGCAAGCGGCGTGTCGTGGTGCAGGCCAACGTGCGCGATCGAGACGTGGCCGGTGTCGTGGCTGATGCCCGGTCAGCCATCGACGCTCAGGTGAAATTGCCGCCTGGCACGTATCTCGAATGGGGCGGTCAGTTCGAGAACCTGGCATCTGCCCGCGATAGGCTTAGCGTTGTGGTGCCGATCTGCTTCGTGGTCATCATGTTCCTGCTCTACGGCGCGCTTGGCTCCGTCAGGGATGCGTTGATCGTGTTTACCGGCGTTCCGCTGGCGCTGGTCGGAGGCATCCTTGCGCTGGTGCTAAGAGGCATGCCGTTCTCCATTTCAGCGGCAGTCGGCTTCATCGCGCTATCAGGTGTCGCGGTTCTCAACGGGCTGGTCATGGTGTCGTCCATCCATGATCTGATGCGGCAAGGCATGGGTCGTGCGGTAGCGGCGCATCAAGGCGCTCTGGCGCGGCTCCGGCCAGTTGCGATGACGGCGCTCGTTGCGTCGCTTGGCTTCGTGCCGATGGCACTTGGTCATGGTGCTGGAGCCGAGGTGCAAAAGCCGCTGGCGACCGTCGTCATTGGTGGCCTGATATCCGCAACCTTGCTCACCTTGTTCGTGCTGCCGACGCTCTACGCTCGTTTCGGACGGCGCGAGCTGCCAGCCCCATCAGGGGGACACATCGAACTGCCGCCTTTGAGTCATGACAGCGTGAGGGCTTAAGCTATGCAGGCCGTTGCCTTCACGCTCATTCCCGTCGTCGCCGTACTGATCGGCTCGCTATTCGCGGTATCGAGACGGCCAAGTGATGCCTTCGTAAGCGCCATGCAGCACTTGGCGGCAGGCGTCGTGTTCGCCGCAGCGGCAGCCGAGATCCTGCCCCAGGTGATGCACGAAGGTTCACCGATCGCGACATTCACAGGCGGCGCGCTTGGCATTCTCGTGATGCTGTCGCTCAAAGCCCTTGAGGGTCGCGCCAGTGGACCGATCGCCATGCTCGGTGCGGTCGCGGTCGACATCCTGATCGACGGGCTTGTTCTCGGGTTGGCGTTCGTCGCTGGCGGGAAGGCTGGCATGTTGCTGACGATCGCGTTGACGTTGGAGGTGCTGTTTCTCGGACTGACCGTGACGACCGAGCTGGGCGAGACGATCAAGTCCAAGGCGCGGATCATCGCGATTACGATGGGGATCGCGTTGTTGCTGCCGATCGGTGCGGCGATAGCGACTCCCGTTGCGACGTTTCCGCCCGTCGTCATCGCCGGGTTTCTCAGTTTCGGTTTGATGGCGCTGCTCTACCTTGTGACGGAAGAGCTATTGGTGGAGGCGCACGAGAAGCCCGATACCCCGCTTATCAGCGCCATGTTTTTCATCGGCTTTTTGGGATTGCTCCTGATCGAGGAGTTTTTGGGCTGACCGCTCGACGTGGAACGTCTTGGACCGATGATGATGACGTCGAGCTTCGTCGGCGTATCGAGGCCAGGCAGACTCTGGCGGTAATCGCACGCGAGATGGGCCGAACGATGGATGCGGTTCGGGGAAGAGCCTCAACCCTACGGGTAACTCTCCACTCGTCACAGCGACCATGGCGCGACGGCGTGCCGCGGCGGGTAGATGTAGACTAGGAAAATAGGGGCGGCTGCCCGCCCCTATCCAGCTTTTAGCCGTGCTTCATGCCGCCCTTGGCATGATCGCAGCAGTCCGCGGCCTTGGCTTTTGCGCCATCCTTGCAGCAGTCCGCACCGTCCTTGCAGCACGCCATGTCGGCGCAGCAATTGGCGACAGCGGCGAATGCGCCAGTCGACAGGGTGAGGGCGAAGGCAGCGCTGATGAGCTTGAACTTGGTCATGATATTCTCCGAAATTTACGTGTGATGGTGTTCGACGTCACACGGTTTGCGGAGGGGGCGTGGCCGGAGCGTATGCCATGCCCAAAAGGCCCGTCTGTGGAGCTGGCCAAGGCGATAGATGGGAGGACGGAACCAGCCCGATATGCTCGACGGTTTCGCCGGCAACCGCAACGCACGGTATGGCGCAGGCCGACGCAGGTGCCTTTTTGATGGGAGCGCCTGCTGATTTGCTGGCGCAGTCCATCATCGCGGACGCAGCCGGAGGCGCGGCCATCGCCATCGTCTCGCAGAGCGGGCCAAGCCGGACCAGCAACATCACTGCCAGGACGAAAAACGCCATGGAACGCAATATCTTGGAGAATGGGCGAGCCCGGCGTTTCATTGGATGCATCTAGAAGCACACTCAGTGATGCACAATGTCGGAGGAGCGGTTCGCCACACTAAGAGAACTTTACTCGCCTTTCCGGTACATTGGCGAGGTTGCGATGCTCGAAAGGTCCGTGGCGCTATCGATCGGCACATCTGCCTCCTTTCGCTCGGAATAGCGATCAACAAGCTGCGTGGTGTGCGGGCGTAGAAGGACCGTGAAGCGCACCAGCTCCTCCATCACATCCACGATCCGATCATAGTAGGCCGAAGGCTTCATTCGGTCGCTTTCGTCGAACTCCGCAAACGCCTTCGCGACGCTCGATTGGTTTGGGATCGTCACCATTCGCATCCAACGGCCGAGGACGCGCAGGGTGTTCACGCTGTTGAACGACTGCGATCCGGCCGACACCTGCATGACGGCAAGCGTGCGGCCCTGCGTCGGGCGCATCCCACCCATCGACAGCGGCAGGTGATCGACTTGCAGCTTCATGATGCCGGTGATCTGGCCGTGGCGCTCGGGGCTGCACCACACATGCCCCTCCGACCACATCGACAGTTCGCGTAGCTCGTGGACGGCCAGGTGATCGTCCCCCGTCACCTGATCGGGCAGCGGCAACGTCGAAGGATCGAAGATTCGCGTTTCGCAGCCGAAGAATTGCAGCAGGCGAGCGGCTTCCTCAACGCACAACCGCGAAAAGGACCGCTCCCGCAAAGAGCCGTAGAGCAACAGTATGCGCGGAGGTGGATCACCAGCGCCCAGCCCAAGGGCAGGACGATCGAGCGCATAGCGCCGATCAAGGGCGGGTAGATGATCGGGGTCAGAGAGGGCGCGAAGCGGCATCAGGCGGTCCTTGGGCCAAGCAGAATGATACAGGTGCCGATCAGGCAGAGTGTCGCTCCACCAGCGTCCCAGCGGTCGGGCCTCACCCCTTCGACAGCCCACAGCCAGATCAGCGATGCACAGATGTAGACGCCGCCATAGGCTGCATAGGCCCGCCCTGCTGCATCGTTGTCCACGCGTGTCAGCAGCCAGGCGAACAGCACAAGCGATACCACGCCCGGAGCCAGCCACAGGGGCGATTTGCCCAGCCGCAACCATGCCCAAAAGGCAAAGCAGCCTGCGATTTCCGCGAGCGACGCGGCCAGATATACGAGTGCCGTCATCCCATGCTGATCCTGATCGCGAGTGCCGCGAGCGTTACCAGCAGCACCGGAATCGTTAGCGTCGCGCCGACCTTGAAGTAATAGCCCCAGCCGATCCGAATGCCCTTTTGCCCGAGGACGTGCAGCCAGAGCAGCGTCGCGAGCGAGCCAATCGGTGTGATTTTCGGGCCAAGGTCGCACCCGATCACGTTGGCGTAAATCATGGCTTCCTTGATCGCGCCCGTGGCGTGCGTCGCGTCGATCGACAGCGCACCCACCAGAACGGTCGGCATGTTGTTCATCACCGACGACAGCAGCGCGGCAATGATCCCGGTGCCGAACGCCGCACCCCAAACGCCGCCTTGCGCGGTGCGATCGAGCAGGCCGGCAAGATGGTCGGTCAGTCCGGCATTCCGCAGGCCATAGACGACCAGGTACATGCCGAGCGAGAAGATCACGACCTGCCACGGCGCGCCGGCCAGCACCTTGCGCGTCTGGATGACATGGCCGCGCGCGGCGATGACCAGCAAGAGCACGGCACCGGCAGCAGCGACGGCGCTGACCGGCACGCCGATAGGTTCGAGCAAGAAGAAGCCGGCGAGCAGCAGGGCGAGGACGACCCAGCCCGCCTTGAATGTGGCATGGTCACGGATCGCATCAGCGGGCGCGCGGAGCTGCGCCACATCGTAGCTGGCGGGTATGTCGCGCCGGAAGAACAGCAGCAGCACGACCAGCGTCGCGGCGATCGACGCCAGATCGACCGGCACCATCACCGAGGCATAATCGGCAAAGCCGATCCGGAAGAAGTCGGCCGACACGATGTTGACGAGGTTGGAGACGATCAGCGGCAGGCTTGCGGTATCGGCAATGAACCCCGCCGCCATGACGAACGCCAGCGTCGCCTTGTCCTTGTATCCCAGGGCCCTCAGCATCGCGATGACGATCGGCGTCAGGATCAGCGCGGCGCCGTCATTGGCGAACAGCGCCGACACCGCCGCCCCGAGCAGGACGATCAGCACGAACAGCCGACGACCATGCCCCCCGCCCCAGCGCGCAACGTGGAGCGCCGCCCATTCGAAGAACCCGGCTTCATCGAGCAACAGGCTGACGATGATGATCGCGACGAACGTCGCGGTCGCGTTCCAGACGATGCCCCACACCACCGGCACGTCAGAGAGCGAAACGACCCCGACGAGTAGCGCGACGGCCGCGCCGCCTAGCGCGCTCCAGCCGATGCCCAGGCCCTTGGGCTGCCAGATGACGAGCGCGATCGTGACGACGAAGATAGCGAACGCGAGCAGCATCAGGCGATGCGCTGGCCCGAAGCATCCACAACCTGTTCGCCGTCTTCCTTGGCAAACGCGCCCTGTTGGGCATCAGGCAGCAGATCGAGGACCGCTTCGGACGGTCGGCACAGCTTCACGCCGAGCGGCGAGACGACCAGCGGCCGGTTAATGAGGACCGGATGCGCCATCATCGCGTCCACCAGCGTGTCGTCTGACAGCGCATCGTCACCAAGGCCCAGCTCCGCATAGGGCGTCCCCTTCTCGCGTAGCAGATCGCGGGGCGTGATCCCGGCGCGGTCGATCAGCTCGACCAGCAACACGCGCGAGGGTGGGGTTTTCAGATATTCGATGACGTGCGGCTCGATGCCAGCATTGCGGATCATCGCCAGCGTGTTGCGCGACGTGCCGCACTCGGGGTTGTGATAGATCACGATATCGACGGCCACGGGGCGTCCTTTCAGCAGCAGGGGGTGAGTTCGGCCAGGAGCGGCGCACACAGTTCAGGCGAGCCGGCACAGCAATCCTTGACGAGGAACAGCGTTAGCGCGCGCAGCCCGTCTAGATCGGCACGGTAAATAATCGACCGGCTATGCCGTTCCGAGCGCACGATGCCGGCGCGCGCGAGAATGCCGAGGTGCGCGGACATGGTGTTCTGCGGCACGTCGAGCTGACGGGCAATTTCACCCGCCGCCATGCCGTCCGGTTCGTGGCGAACCAGCAGGCGAAACACGTCGAGGCGTGTGCCTTGCGCGAGCGCACCAAGCGCAATGATAGCCGAATCGTTATCCATGCATCCGGCATAGCGGATATGTTAAGTTATGAAAGCTCTCACGATCTTCAAACCACTATCGATTCCGACAACGCCCTGCACCGACATGAAAGCGGCAGGCGTAAAGACCATGCCGGCCACGACATGTCGGGCATGAAAAGTAAATGGGAGGGAGGCGTCCGCGCCTCCCTCTTTTAATGGCGGGCGAACACCTTGCGTCCGGTTGGTCCGAACGCGATCACCTCATAGGGCTGTGCGTTCATGCCCGGCATTTCCATGCCAGGTGATCCCACCGGCATACCCGGCACGGCAAGCCCGTTTACGCCTTTGGGATGCTGGGCAAGCACCCGTTTCATGTCGGCAATCGGTACATGGCCCTCAAATGCCATACCGTCGACTACCGCGGTGTGACATGAACTGAGGTCGGCGGGGACACCCATCTTGCGCTGAAGCACATCGCGGTGAGCGTCATCGATGATCTGCACGTTGCGCCCGAACTGCTGACGGACCTGCTTGGCCCACTGCTCGCAACAGCCGCACCCTGGATCGCGGTGCATGGCAATGCTGTTCGCCGCTAAGGCCACAGCCGGGGTCATCATCGCTGCGGCGACGATCGCACTCCGGATCGTAAACTTCATTGCTAAACTCCTTTGGTGAAGCCCCGCCCGGGGGCGGGGTTCCTGCCAGCGGCCTTATTGGGCGCGCTTGCCATGCGACTTGAGCCAGCCCTGAAGCTCGGCGATGTCCTTTTCCTGCTTCGTAATGGTCATCTGCGCCATCCGCTTCGTGTCGGCATCCTTCGCGTCCCGAAGCGCCACGCGCGACATGGTAACGGCTCCACGATGATGTTCGATCATCTTGCGGGTCCACATCTCCGATGCGTCTCCCTGCTTCGCGGCCATCATCTTCTGATGCATGTCCATCTCGGATGCGGCGTAAGGATTGCCCGGATCATTCATCATCTTGGAATGATCCATTCCCTGCATCTGGCTATGATCCATGCCCGCCATGCTGCTCTGTGCGGCAAGCGGACTGGCGGCGAGCGCTGCGGCTAACATGCCGATCGTGGTAATGGTCTTCATAGTCGTTCTCCCGAGGTATCCCCCACCTAGAGAGAGTTACGCGGCAACGTCGTGCACCCCTTGGACTTTTCTTTGCCTGCGGCGCGGCCAGCGCATGTAGAGCAGCACCACGCCTGCCACCGCAAGGGCTAGCCCCCCAGCTGCAAATGCCATCATCCAAGGGGTGTTGAAGTTCTCATGGTTTTTCCAGTCCATGATGTGGAGGCCCCAGAAAAAATCATAGAGCCGCCACGTACCCGTTCGGACACCGACAATCCTACCGTTCTCCGGTGACACGAACACGCGCGTCGTCTCGGCGTCCTCGAACTCCACACGCCAGACCGGCAGTTTGCCACGAAACTCCGTGCTCGCTGTTCGAGCAAACATGACGGACGCAACAGGGACACCGGGGCCGCGATATGCCGCGCGTGCAACTCGTAGCGCAAAGGGCGCATCGATACGCTGCATCGGCAAACCGGTCCGGGCGTCGTGCATCCGGACCGTGCCGTTAGCCATCGTCAACTCGGCGACGGGTTGTCCGAACAAGGTCGTGTAGCGCAGTTCGCGCACCGGGCCGGGGGCAGCGCCCAACACCGATGCCGGGGAAGCAAACTCCTGAGCCGGATCGATCGTCGCCGTGTTCTCGCGTGCAACGAGGTGTTCTCCTCGTACCCGCTCGATCGGCAGGATGCTCATCAACAAGCCGCTGGAGAACCAGAGCAGTAGCTGCACCCCGATAATCAGTGCCAGCCAGCGATGAAGCTTGCTGGCACCGACATGAAGGCGGAGCCTGCCGCTCCTCAGAACCAGGTCCTCACGCCGGCAACGAAGCTGAAGCCGCCCGTGTCATCACCGCGTGCTCTCGTGAAGCGTGCCGTGTCGCCGAATTGCCTTTCCCACGACACGCCGATGTAGGGCGCAAACTCACGCGACTTTTCGTAGCGCAGCCTGAGCCCGAGTTCGAGGTCCGTAAGCCCCGATCCGATGCCGTCCTGGCGCACGTCTTGGGCTGCAAAGTTGGCTTCCACGCGAGGCTGAAGGACGAAGAATTGTGTCACTCGCTCGTCGTACCATGCCTCGGCTCGGCCAAGCACGTCGCCCTTGTCAGAAAGGAACAGTGCCCCCTCGACGTCGAACCAATAGGGCGCAAGCCCCTCGATCCCGACCGTCGCGTAGGTGCGAGAAGGGTTCGGCTTGAAGTCGTAGCGGACGCCCGCCTGAAGGTTCCAATAGGGATCGAGCGCACGGCTGTAGAGCGCCTGCACCTCGGCCGCTTCGAGCGGTTTGCCAAATGTGCCCTCGCCTTCGCTCTTCAGGGTGAGACGGTTGATGTCTCCCCCGATCCAAGCCTCGCCATCCCATCGATAGCCGTCCCCGCCTTTGCGCGCCTGATACTCGGCAAGGTTGAAGAGCACTTGGTAGTAGGTCATTCCGCCATGCTCGCGGCGCAGGTCGCGGTTGGCATCGCTCATGGCTGCCTCGCCGTAATAGCGAGACGCTGCCAGCACCGGAGATGGTGCAGGCGCGGGCGCATTGCCCGGCTTCAGGTCTGTACCGACAGGCACGGTCGCCATTCCCGGCATTGAAGACATGTCATGCTGCGTTGGCTGGCCGGGTGCCATATCCATGCCGGGCATCGCCGACATATCATGGCCGGTGTGCTCGCCTGTTGCGGTAGCCGGAGCAGGGTTCATGCCTGACATTTGGGACATGTCGTGGCCGGCGTGCGGATCGGCCGCGTTCGCACCGCTCATGTCCATGCCGGGCATCGTGTGTTCGGCATGTGGATCGGCTGCAGGCTTGGAGGGACGCTTTGCCGGGACCTTCCTAGTCGCTGCCTTCTTGGCAGGGGCCCGCTTTGTGGCCGGTCTCGATCTAGCGGTCGGTTTTTTCGCCGGCATTTTCATGCCCGGCATGCTCATGCCCGGCATCATTGAATGGTCCATCGTCTGCGCCGTGGCAGGTGCCGTGGCGACCAGCGCGCCGATCCCGGCGAGAAGCAGCGCCTTCATGCCGCCTCTCCCTTCGCCGAACGGACCTGGACGACCTGCATCATGCCCGCGTGCATGTGGTAGAGCATGTGGCAGTGGAATGCCCAATCGCCCTCGTTGGCGGTCACGTCCCAACTGACCTTGCCCCCCGGTTGGACCATGACGGTATGCTTTCTCGGGCTGTACGCGCCGTGCCCCGTCACCAATTCGAAGAAGTGGCCGTGCAAGTGGATCGGGTGGCCCATCATCGTGTCGTTGACCAGCGTGACGCGGACGCGCTCGCCAGCAAGAAATGGGATCGGTGCCTTCACCTCGGACAGCTTTTCACCGTCGAGCGCCCACATGTAGCGTTCCATGTTGCCGGTAAGGTGGATCTGCACCTCGCGCGACGGCGCGCGCAGATCGGGATTGCGATCGACCGCGACCAGATCGCGGTAATTCAGCACACGATGCCCGACATTCTCCAGACCCTGACCGGGGTCGCCGGTACGATCCATCGGCATCGGCGAGATGGTCTGGACACCCGGCCCCTTCTTCACGCCCGGCGCTTTCGAAAAGTCGCGCATGTTCATGTCCATGCCCGCCATGCCGCCCATTGCCATACCACCTGCGGCGTCGGGCGCACCTGCCATGCCTGGCATCGTAGCACCCGACTGCATCGCGCCGTGATCCATCCCGGCCATTCCGCCCGCGCCGGCACCGGCAGCACCGTGGTCCATCTGCGCGTGGTCCATCGCAGCGGCGGGCTTTTCAGCCGTGGCCATTGATCCGTGATCCATTCCAGGCATGCCACTATGGTCCATGCCCTGCATCGAACCGCCGCCCGACATATCCATGTTCATGTCCATCCCCATGTCCTTCATGGTGGCGACAGGGCGCTTGCGAAGTGGAGGGACTTCAGCGGCCATGCCTTCGCGGGGGCTTAGCGTTGCGCGCGCCATGCCGGACCTGTCCACGCTCTCACCGACCAGCGTGTAGGCGCGCTCGTCCGATGGAGTGACGATCACGTCGTAGGTCTCGGCCACGCCGATCTGGAACTCGTCGACCTCAACGGGACGGACGTTGAGGCCGTCCGCCTGGACAACGCTCAGCTTCAACCCCGGAATCCGGACGTTGAAGGTCGTCATCGCGGACGCATTGATGACACGCAGCCGCACCCGCTCGCCCGGCCTGAACAGCCCCGTCCAATTGTCCTGCGGCCCATGCCCGTTGACGAGATAGGTGTAGTTTGAACCCGTCACGTCGGCGACGTCGGTCGGGTCCATCCGCATCTTGCCCCAATCGAGGCGATCCTTGAGCGGCTGGTCCTCGCCCTTGAGCAGGCCGGCGAGCGTCTGCTGCTGCCGGTTGAAATAGCCCGACTGCTTCTTGAGCTTCATGAAGATGCGATGCGGGTGGAGCTGGCTGTGGTCGGACAGCACGATAACGTGCTCGCGATCCGACTGGATCGGGTCAACGCCCTTGGGGTCGATCACGATGGGGCCGTAGAGCCCCATCTGCTCCTGCAACCCGGAATGGCTGTGATACCAATAGGTGCCGGCCTGCACGATCGGGAACTCGTAGGTGAAGGTCGTGCGCTTATCGATGCCGGGGAAGGCAACGCCCGGCACGCCGTCCATCTGGAACGGCACGATCAGGCCGTGCCAGTGCAACGAGGTCTGCTCATCAAGACCGTTCTCGACATGCAGCCGCACGGTCTGACCTTCCCGCAGCCGGATCAGCGGTGCGGGCACAGTGCCGTTAATGCCGATGGCGTGGCTCTGCCGTCCGTCGATCATCATCATCTGGTGCGCGACCCGGAGCCGGATTTCATCACCCGATACAGTAGGCAGCGGCTTCACAATACCAGCGGAAACAGGCTGCGCCCATGCCGGCATATATGCCGACAGCGCAACACCGCCTCCTGCAAGAGTGGCACCGCGCAGCAATTGGCGGCGGTCTAGAACGCGCGACATGGTAGCTCCTTGGGATTGAGCCGCTGCCGGCCCGTCTCACCTCTTACGCGTCCCGTGCGCCTACCCCTTGGTTCTCTTTCAAATTTTCGGCGAGGCGCGCGCGAGCCCGATATAGCCTGGTTTCGACCGCCTTCTGGCTGATCCCCAATACATCGGCCGTTTCCGCCTGGCTCAAACCCTCGATCGTGCGGAGCACCAACGGTTCTTTGAGATTCATCGGCAAGGTCGCGATGGCGCGCGTCACTTTGGCAAGTTCCTGCCGATCGGCTGCTGCGTCATCGATTGCTACCTGATCGTCCGCGATCGTCTCGGCCTGTTCGTCGAGCGGTGCGGCAAAGGAGAAAAACCGACGGACCGCGCGCTTCCTTGCCCAATCCCGGCATTTGTTGACGGCGATCGTAGAAAGCCATGCTTTCATCGCCCGCTGTGTATCGTAGCGCGGCATCGCCTGATGCGCCGCGACAAACGTCTCTTGAACCAAATCGAGCGCTTCGTCGGCCTCGCCGACAAAGGCGCGCGCGAGCCGGAATATAGGCTGACGATAGCGACGCATGATTTCGGAGAATGCCGCTTGTCGGCCAGCGATGCTGAGCGTCGCCAGTTCGCCGTCGGACAGGGTGGTCCAATCGAGGCTCACCCTTGGTCGTCGGTGAGCGCCTTCACCACCGCAGCATCGAATTGGGGGGTCTGATCCGGGCGCAAAAGCTGCCGCATGGCGAAGATATGCGCCAACGTTGCCTTCTGTAACTCGCCCATCGCCGCATGACTCTGATCGACCGCGGCGGTCACCTTGGGGCCGTTGCCATGCTCGGTCTCAATGGCCTCGGCTAGCCGTGCATTGTCCGCGCGCATTTCCAATTCCAGCGCGTGGCGTTGCACCGCGAACCGGTCCTCTAGGCTTTTCAGCCGGGCCTGCTGATTGCCATCAAGCGCCAGCTTATGGTGCAGGACCTCGTGCAAGGCGGTGCCCGGTTGCTTAGGCTGGGGCAGCAACACGCGCGCAAGAAATACGCCTGCGATAGCCGCGAGGAAGGCCAGTACAACGCAGACGATAAGCCGCTTGGTCGATGTCATGGCTCACCAATCAGCAAGACCGATGGCGCCAGTGGTGATGCGCCCCCGAGCGGCGAAAGCGACACCGCAGGGCTGGCGGTCGCCGGAAGTTCCGCGCCAACCATGCCGATCGCGAGCGCTGCGACCATCACGCCCCCGACGCCCAATCCGGTCAACCGTGCGACGGGCTGCGCACCGATGCGTGCGAACACCTGCGCTTCGATCCCGTCCAGCGATGCCGGCACGGGTGCGCCCGCGAGCCTCGCCAATGTTCTGTCTAGATCGTCCATGCTGTCCACTCCGCGCCTCTACCACTTGTTACGCAGCGATGCCCATCACCCCTCGACTTCCGTCATGAGGGGCGAGCGGCCGGGCCGCGTAGAACAGGCACGAACCTGATCGGAGTATTCCCATGCGTCGCGTCTTCCTTCCTACCGCTGTCGTCCTTCTCGGCCTTGCCGGAGCCGCCCAGGCCCATCCCAAACTCGTATCCGCATCCCCGGCACCGAATGCGATGGTCGCGAAGCCCGCCAATGTCACACTGCGCTTCAGCGAGAAGCTGATGCCCAAGTTTTCCGGTGCGGATCTGATGATGACCGGGCATGGCGGCATGACGCACGCACCAATGAAAGTCGTCGGGACCGCAACTGTCGGCTCGGACGGTCGCACCCTCGTCGTCACGCCCAAGTCGCCGCTCGGCGCGGGTAGCTATAAGCTTGCCTGGCATGTGGTCTCGACCGACACACACCGCATCACCGGAAACTACGCCTTCACGGTGAAGTAAGGTGGAAGCCGACTGGCCGCTGATCGCGGTTCGCTTCGCGCTTTACGTGACGCTGAGCGGGCTGTTCGGCCTCTCGGCATTCGGCCTCTACGGGTTGAAGGTCGGTGAGCGCGGCAACGCGCTTGCCTTCCGCCCTTGGCTGTTCGGGACCGGGCTTCTCGCCCTGCTATTCTCCGGCATAGCGGTCGCGCTGCTCGCAGCCGCGATGGCAGGTGCACCTCCGTGGCCGATCGATCGGGAAGCAGTCGGAATGCTGCTCTCTGACTCCGCAACGGGCACGGCATGGAAAGTACGCATGATCGCGCTCTTGGTGGCGTCTATCGCTGCCCTAATAGCGGCGCGGCACACGATGCCGCTTGGCTTGGTCGCCATCTTTTCCGGCGTCGCTCTCGCAACGCTCGCCTGGACGGGGCACGGGGCGATGGACGAAGGCGCGACCGGGTGGGTGCATCTGGCGGCCGATATCCTCCATCTCCTGAGCGCTGGTGCGTGGGTGGGAGCGCTGCTCGGGCTTGGGCTGCTGGTGACACGACCAGCGCGGCGCACCGATGCCGCCCACCTCGCACTGACCTATCGAGCGCTGCACGGGTTCGGTCTGACCGGCACGATTGTCGTCGGTACGATCGTCATCACCGGCCTCATCAACGCTTGGCTGTTGGTTGGCCTTGGCAATCTCCCGACCCTCGGCACGACGGTCTACGGCAGGCTCTTGATCGCCAAGCTTGTGCTGTTGGGTGGGATGCTCGGACTCGCTTCGCTTAACCGCTTCCGCTTTACACCGGCATTCGAACGATCGGTGTCAGCAGGCGATTATAAAGGCGCGCTGCGAACCTTGCGAACAAGTCTTGCAGTCGAGGCTTCGTGCGTGGTCGCGATCCTCGTGCTGGTAGGTTGGCTCGGCACGCTCGAACCCCCTGCGTCGGCCATGTAGCTATTGGTTTGAGGGCAATCGAGCTTTGCGACGTAATTTAATTAGGTGCCGTGAGTCGTTGGAAGGGGGGCTTGACCCTGACACGGTGTCAGACCCTACATGCTCTCGGGTTGAAGGAGTTTTTCTATGAACGACCCTGATTTCCACGCCCATTTGGCCGGGGGCTGCGGGTGCTCGAACAAGCAAGCTGATAAAGCTGCTGCGATCGAGCGCGAGGCGGGCGCGTCCTGCTGCTCGTCCTCCAAATCTCCGGCTGTTCCACAAGCTGCCAAGGAAGGATGCTGCTCAGGGAAAGCGGGCGGAGAACCTTCTGCCACAGTGACCGACCCGGTATGCGGCATGACCGTTGATCTGGCAAAAACAGCGCACCATGCCGAGCATGCCGGGCACGAGTATCATTTCTGTAGTGCAGGGTGTCGAACCAAGTTCGTCGCTGACCCTGATGCCTACCTTGGGGCCAAGCCAAAGCCCGAGCCGGTGGCAACCCCGGGAGCGATGTGGACGTGCCCCATGCACCCTGAGATTCGTCGGGAAGGGCCGGGAACGTGCCCCATTTGCGGCATGGCCCTCGAACCGGAAGAGCCGTCGCTCGATGACGGTCCCAATCCAGAACTAGTCGATTTCACCCGGCGTTTGTGGGTAGCAGGAGCGCTCACCGTTCCGCTGCTCATTGTTTCGATGTTCGCCGAGATGTTTGGGCTCCATGTTGTTAGCCCTACCGCTTCGCCTTGGGTCCAACTCGCACTCACTGCGCCAATTGTGCTGTGGGCGGGATGGCCGTTTTTCGAGCGGGGGTGGATGTCGCTTCGCACCCGCCATCTGAATATGTTCACGCTGATCGCGATCGGCGTCGGTGCGGCATTCCTCTACAGCCTGGTCGCAACACTCGCGCCCAGCATCTTCCCTGCGACGTTCCGGATGCACGGGGGCATGGTCCCAGTCTATTACGAAGCTGCCGGCGTCGTCGTGACACTGGTGTTGCTCGGACAGGTTCTCGAATTGCGCGCCAGAGCGGCGACTGGCCGCGCGATACGCGCCCTCATGGACCTCGCTCCCAAGACAGCGCGACGGTTGCGGTCTGACGGGTCAGAGGAAGAAGTCAGCCTTGCCGACGTGGCAACCGGAGATCGGTTGCGGGTCCGCCCCGGCGATGCGATCCCGGTCGATGGCGTGGTGGTCGAGGGTCGCTCCTCGGTCGATGAATCCATGCTCACCGGCGAGCCGGCCCCCGTCCTCAAGGAAGTCGATGCCGCAGTCACGGGGGGGACGGTGAACGGCACGGGCAGCCTCGTTATGGAAGCCGGCGCGGTCGGTTCGGACACGATGCTGGCGCGCATCGTCCGCATGGTCGCGGAAGCGCAGCGCAGCCGTGCCCCGATCCAGGCGGTCGCCGACCGGGTATCGGGCTGGTTCGTACCTTTGGTCGTGCTGATCTCGGTCGCGACCTTCGTGGTGTGGTCGCTGGTCGGTCCCGAGCCACGCATGGGTCACGCCCTTCTTAATGCGATCGCCGTGCTGGTGATCGCCTGCCCGTGCGCGCTCGGGCTCGCGACCCCTATGTCGATTATGGTTGGCACCGGCCGCGGCGCGCAGGCCGGCGTGCTCGTCAAGAATGCCGAAAGCCTACAGGCACTCGATAAGGTCGATACGCTGGTCATCGACAAGACGGGCACGCTAACGGAAGGCAAGCCGTCGCTGGTCGCGATCGAGGCAACCGGCACCGTTGGAGAGAACGACATGCTCGCGCTCGCTGCGGCTGTCGAAGGACAGTCCGAACACCCGCTAGCCCACGCGATCGTCGTCGCCGCCAAGGAACGCGGATTGCAACTCGCCACGGTCGCAGACTTCGCTTCGCAGACCGGCATGGGTGTCAGTGCCACGGTTGGCGGCCGATCGGTGGTGATCGGCAATGCCGCACAAATGAGCCGGGTCGGTGCCGATCCCCAGTCACTCGACGCTTCGGCCGATCGCCATCGGAGCGAGGGAGCCGGCGTCATCCTGATCGCGATCGACGGCGCACTCGCGGGCTTGCTCGCGGTTGCTGACCCGGTGCGCCCTTCGGCGCGCGACGCCATCGCGGCTCTTCGCAAGGAAGGTCTGCGCGTTATCATGCTGACGGGCGACAATCGCGGGACGGCCGATGCGGTTGCGCGCGCCGTGGGCGGCCTGGACGATGTACGCGCCGATCTGCGACCGGAAGATAAGGCGCGGATCATCGGCGAATTGAAAGCTGATGGTGCCAAGGTTGCAATGGCCGGCGACGGTATCAACGACGCCCCGGCGCTGGCCGCTGCCGACGTTGGGCTCGCGATGGGGACGGGAACCGACGTAGCGATAGAAAGCGCGGGCATGACGCTCACACGCGGCGATCTTTCGGCGATCGTGCGCGCGCGCAAGCTCGCCCGTGCGACGATGCGGAACATTCGGCAGAACCTGTTCTTCTCATTCCTGTTCAACGGGGTCGGCGTGCCCGTCGCGGCCGGCGTGCTCTACCCCGTTGCCGGCATCCTTCTGTCACCAATGCTGGCTGGCGCTGCGATGGCCCTCTCTTCCTTCACCGTCGTGCTCAACGCGCTGCGTCTGAACACGGTGAAACTATGAACATCGGGGCGGCGTCGGAGGCCAGCGGCGTCTCGCAACGCATGATCCGCCACTACGAGAAGATCGACCTTGTGCCCGCACCGCTCCGGCGCGGGAGCTACCGGGATTATTCGGAAGTGGACATTCATCGGCTGCGGTTCATCGCCAACGCGCGAGACCTTGGGTTTCCAATCGAGGAGATCCGCACGCTACTCGGCTTGTGGTCGGATCGGGATCGGTCGAGCGCCGAAGTTAAGGCGCTGGCGAAAGCGCGCGCTGCCGAGCTGGGCCGCAAGGCGCGCGCGTTGAAAGCTATGCAATTGGCGCTGATCGACTTGGTTGAGCGCTGTCACGGCGATGATCGCCCGGAGTGCCCAATTATCGAAAGCCTCGCTGAATAATCCGATCGAGCGCGGCGCTTAGCGTGCCGCGCTCTACCGCCTGTGGGCGTTCGCAAGCGGTTCTAGTGTTCTCCCTTCTCGTGTGAAAACGGCTTTTGGGAAAGATCTATCGTTCCCAAAAGACCATCGTTTTCGAGGAAGCTTTGTGTCAAAACCGAACGGTTTTGACACCGCCACCCTGCCCTAGCGTTTTCAAGGGTTTGCAGGTGTCACAACCCCGTGCCAGAATAAATGCATGGAAATCGGCTATGCCCGCGTGTCCCGAGGTGACTCCCAGGACATAGACCCGCAGCTTCGCGCGCTCCGCGATGCTGGGTGCGATGCGATCTATAGCGAGGAGGCATCGGGTGGGCAGGCCGACCGCCGCGAGCTGGCGCGCGCGATCGGTGCGTTGGAGGCCGGCGACGTACTGGTGGTGTGGAAACTCGACCGGCTGTCCCGATCCCTCCGCGACCTTTTGTTCACGCTGGAAGCGATCACCGCAGCCGGTGCGGGTTTCCGGTCGCTGACCGAGGCGATTGACACCACCACCGCACCCGGCCGGCTGATGACGCAGATGCTTGGCGCGTTCGCCGAGTTCGAGCGCGCCATGATCCGCGAGCGGACCATGAACGGGCTGGCGCACGCGCGCAGCGCCGGGCGGCGCCTTGGACGCCGGCCAAGCCTAACAGGGCCGCAGCGCGCTGAGATCATCGCCAAGGTGGAATCCGGCCAGGGCTCCCCCGCCCAGCTCGCGAGCCTGTTCCGCGTATCGCGCTCGACAGTGCAGCGCGTGTTACGCGATTATAGAGCGCGTCAGGAAACGGCCGACGCAGTTTTGCTGAGCATGCAGGCAAGCTAAGGCATGGCCGCAGCTCCACCCCACTACCCTGGTTTAACGCTTGGGCCGCTGCCTGTCGGACGCATCAACGCCCGGCTGGGAACTAACCTCGTGCCCGGCTCGGTCACGGTGAGCAAAGCAGCGCATGCTCATATCGCGATCGATCATCCATTGGAGTACGCGGACATAATGGCCGCCCTTCCTGGTCTAATCGCCAATCCAGCGTTCATCGGCCAAGACCCCAAGCACCCGCACGCTTTTTACTTGCTGGACGCGCTGCAAACAGCAGTCGGCTCTTTTGCGATGGTTGCGATCGGCTTCAGCTTGTCACCCGGCGGCACCTATCAGGTAAAGAGCGCTTATGGCTTAAAGGCGTATCAGTTCACCAGTCGCGTGAAGGCGGGTCGTGTGGTGGCGTTATAACGAAAAAGGGGAGAGCGTGAGCCCTCCCCAAAGCGATTTGAGCACGTTGCCAACCGTGATCTCTCGGCCGAAGCCTCTACCTTACCCCAAAGAGTCTGGTGTGTGGGGCGGCGCTTCCCACCTCTCAAATCGCTAATTTCAATTCGCTTTATACGATCTAACTAGTGGACCTTCTCGCGATATTCAACCTGGCATCGGGAGAATGCCGGATGTGGGCTTCTAAGCAGACCATGACGTGGACAGGTTGCGGAAGCCTTAGTGAGAGCGAAGTCCCTGATCATACCGTCGCGTTGTCTGTTTTGCCCACCTATCTTGAAATCGAGCCCCGCGGGCGAAATCTTGATCAGGCGAATAGGTCACCGATCGCACGCAGGCGAAAGGCATTGAGCCAGCGGCGTCGGCGATGTTCGCTCGCATCATGACGCATGTGGCACCGCTGACAAAGCGCGGCGAGATTGTGCGGCCTGTTGTCGCCAGGATCATGGTTCAGATGCGCGCTGGCGAGGATTACGCGCGTAACATGTAGTGCGCTAGGCGGAGCGATGCCGACGAACCCCGGTTGCACTAAGGCAAGGTCCGCAGGACTGGCTAGGCGGCGAACTCTCCTGCCCTGCCCATCCCGCCAACGGCGCGCATCTTCGTCCCACCACACGCCGTTGCCGAGATGTAGCACGTCGCAACCGTGCGGACGCTGACAATGCTCGCAGCGACCCTTGGCGCGACCGAAGCGAATAAGGGCGGACAACTCGCGCCAATCGATCGGATATAGCCAGCGATGTTCGCGCGCGATTGGCATACCATTCTATGAGTCAGCCGGGAGCGAAACGAAAGCAGAAACCACTTTGATTCAGTAATATCATTAGTGCTAAGCGATTAAGCGATTAAGCGATTAAGCGATTTCATCGCGCTTGCGTTAATGTGGGTCCTCAACCTACCTCTCTTGAGACCGCGTAATTTGCCCTGGCACGGATCTACTCAGCAGGTGGCGGCAAACGCGCAATGGTTCGCTCGCCGCTCTTGGGATCACGCCGGCATGCCCAAACGAGCGTAGCAGTCGCGCCGATGATCGCGGCAATCCCGCCGCACGCGCCAGCGAAGCCGGCAGCATCGACCGCTACCTGGATCACAGTGCAGGTTCCAGCGTAGAACCGAGTCGCATTGGCCGATCAAACCGCCCCTCTAGAGCATCGTGACGGAGCTGGTCGAATGCTTGCTGATATTGTTCGATGATGATGCGCCGCCTCTTCCACGACAGCCGACGACCAGGTGTGTCCGCTTCAACCCGCAGTCGAGCAACCTCTCGATAAGCTGGCGTTTGCCGATGCAACGTCAGGGGAACGTAGAAGTCGGCACGCTCAAACAGATACTCGCGTTCCTCACCAACTAGCGTTCGCGCCGCATCCAGCGCCGATCGTGTTAGCCGGGCTTCGTCGTCTGGTTCCGCAACCGGGTAATAACCGGACGGATCGAGCGGAATGATAGGTTCGGCATCGGTCGCGGCGCTGTCAAATAGCCAGGGCTCATACCAGACTGCTCCGATTTGCTTAAGCAGATCGAGCCTTTCCCAGAACGGCTTCCAGGCAACGGAACTGTCCTTGGCCTTCGCGCGGTGGAAAGACGCCCACTCTCCACCTCCACCGCGATAGCTGCCCCGCGTAATACCCCATACGCCATGCGCGCCAACGTCAGCCAGCTTCCGCGCGTTAGGCTCATCGTTTTGACTAAGGCCGCCTCGGAGGTGTTCGAGCGGTATGCCGTGAGTAGCATCGAGAGAGATCAGCCCGTAAAGATCGATCAGCATCCTAAGTGCCATTGCGTCGCCAGTCTCGCGAACGCGTCGGAGCATGGAGGCTTCGCCCGATAAGCCTGTAACTAGAGCAACCGGTAGAAAGACTGGCTCTGCGTCAATTGCCAGTGGCGGCAGTTCGTATTGCGGCATCATTCGTGAGGAAGCGTCAGTGCGCTTGACGAGACCCGAGGCCACGAGCTCGCCTATAGCGTGCTTGGCCCGCGGCTTCCCCAGCCCCGTATATTCCTCACACGCCTTAGCTGACCATTTAGTGAGGCGATGATCGCTACCCGTGCCGGCCAAGAGAACAAGATAAGCGATCACCAGATTAAGCCGATTGGTCGTCGGCATCGACCAGAGCTGATCCTTAACCTCATGCCCGAGCGCGAAAAAGTTGCTTCCCCGCCCCTTTCCACGAACCCGCTTTTCGGCCTCACTGTCGTCCATAGCTACAGTTCCCGAGTCTAACATAATGCGGCCTTAGCATGTCAAAACGCACCCATCAAGGTCATCAAGGAAATTAAGGAAAACAAGGGTTTCAAGGTGTTCAAGAACACCAGACCATATCAAGGAAATCTCATCGCCGATCGGTCGCGCGGTACGTCACGCGATGAAGTGTGTACGCTGTTTCAAGCGCCTCGCGAGGAGAGAGTGTCGTGCGTGATACCGGCGGTGCTATGCCAGCCAAAAGCCGCCAACGCAGATGTTCAAACCTAAGCGCGTACCTTGGGGATGTAGGGTCAATATCATATGCATGCTGGAACTTCAGACGCCCCGCTATGACCGATCGAGGGGCCAAGTTAGTGAGGTTAGGCTAAGCGATTAATGCTATTTACGACTAAGCGGTTAAGCGGCATAAGTAGCTCAGCCGATTAGTAGGGGTAGCAGCGATGAAAGTATGGGCCGTGATCGCGCAAAAAGGCGGTCAATCCAAGACCACCCTTTCTACAGGGTTTGCCGTCGAAGCCGCGCGCGAAGGCGCGTCAGTCGTGATCTTGGATGCCGACGATCGTCAGGGATCAGCGCTCTACTGGTCGGAGCGTCGCGACGACGACGACGTGACGGTGAAGGACAGCAGCGTCGCCGGCCTGCCGCTTCACGTCTCGCGCGGACGCGGTAGCGGCAAGATCGACCTTATCATCATCGACACGCCGGCGAACTCCAAAGATATTGCGATGCTTGCGGCCGAGCAGGCAGATTTCGTCATCATCCCCGTCGCGCCGCGCGGGCTGGACGTTCATTCGGTGTTGCAGACCGTCAAGCAAGTGCAGCAGGCCGGCACTCCCTTCGCCGTCATTCTGACCCAGGTTCCGCACCAGGGCGGGGAGGGGCAGGAGGCCCATGCCGGGTTCGCGGCCAAGGGCGTGACGATGTTCGACAGCCGCCTTCACTTCCGCAAGGACTTCTACAAGGCGACGCCGCTTGGACGTACCGCAGCGGAAACGGAACCGGACAGCAAGGCGGCGGCAGAACTGCGCGCAGCCTATGACGAAGCTAAGCGACTAAGCGGCTTTACGACTAAGCCAGTAAGCGAGGCGGCATAATGGCGAAGAAGCCTTCCGCGCTTGCCGGCATCTTCGATGAGGAGGTCGAGGAACTAGCGCCGAATCCCGCTCTCGCTCCTCAGTCAGCACCCGAGCCGCAGCGGGCGGCAGCGCCACGCCGATCGCGGCGTTCGGCCGACACGCCAGCATCGCCAGCGCCGGAACGGCGCAGCAGCCACCCGGGCAAGAAGCCGGTGCTGATCCACATTCCCGAGGACATGCACCGCGCGCTTCGCCAGCTCAGCGTGGAGGAGGGCGGGGAACCCCTCACCGTCATCACCGAGCGCTTGCTCCGCCAGTATTTGGTCAAGCGGGGCCACACTAGGTTCGCCCCGTGAGCAAGCGGCGTGATCCCAATCCCGAGTTCGACCTGTTCATCCCGGCGCTTGGGGACCTCCCGCTCAAGGACCAGCGGGAAGTTATGGAGCGTCCGTTTTTCTCGTTGCAGAAGCGCAAGCGCCTCAAGCCCATCGAGTATCGCAGCCCCGATGGCGAGGCGTGGGTGCGCGTGCAGGCGATCCCCGACTACGGAATGGCGACGATTTGGGATGCCGACATTCTGATATGGGCGGCATCTACCCTTAATCGCATGAAGCAGCAGGGCTTGAACGACTTGCCGCGCACGCTGACCACGACGCCTTATGACCTGTTGCGAGCTATCAAACGCGGCACTGGCGGCAGGGATTATCAAGAGTTGCAGGCGGCGCTGCTTAGGCTCCAGACGACCTCCATCACCACCTCAATCCGCGCGACCAAGCGCCGGCAGAAGGCCGGCTTCAACTGGCTCGATAGCTGGACCTTCGACACCGACGCCGAGACCGAGCAGCCACGGGGCATGACGCTGACCCTTTCGGATTGGGTTTATGAGGGGATCGTCAACGAGAAGTCGTTGCTCACCATGCACCCTGACTATTTCCTCCTGTCCGGAGGTTTAGAGCGGGCGCTGTATCGCATCGCGCGCAAACATGCAGGCACGCAGCGCGGGGGGTGGTTGTGCCGGGTCGAGGTGCTTCGCGACAAGACAGGCAGTGATGCCCAGCCCAAAGAGTTCAATCGGATGCTTCGGCGCGTGATCGAGGCTGACCAGCTGCCTGATTATACGATGGACGCAGCTGAAACGACCGACAAAAGCCCGGCTGTGCTGTTCAGGCTCCGCGGTGAGGCCGAAGCATTAGCACTGGCCGAGAAGATGCGCGTGGAGGAGGAGCGGCGAGCCCGCCTTGACGCCGATCGTCGGCGTACGGAAGAGGTGGACGCCCGAATGGACCGGCTGGCCGGCCGTCGCTAACTATCGGGGTTTCACCCACCAAAGCCCACAACTATCGGGGTTTCACACACCTGCTGGTTTGCCGGGCAGAGTCGGGCAAGCTCCGGCCAGCGTCATGCAGCGTTCGCGCTGTGGATAACTGGCACGGAAGAGCCGTTCAAGCCATGCCAGAGTCGGGGTTTCACACACCTTTTCGTCGGGGGATCACCCACCGCACTATCGGGGTTTCACACACCGAATCACGGGGTTTCACCCACCGCCTATATCGGTAAGGTACTGAAAACAGGGCAGAAACTAGGGTCTTTTTGACCCTTAACCTTTTTAAGATTCCTATTTAACAGAATCACTTAATGTCACTGCACCGTTCGACGAACCAAAGGACGGCTTATGGAATCGGCCTAACGGCCGATGCTCTTTCCTTTCGTGCCGCCTTCGGCGTCACAGAAGCGGCGCAAGCGCCGCTAGCTAGGCGAGAAAGAAGTGAGGCAAGTGGCGATGGAACCGCTCGCTATAGTCGCTTAGAGGCGTTGTGAGCGCAGGGAGCAGGCTTTCAGGCTGTTCGGGGCGTTGAGCGCCGCGATTGGCCCCACCGGGCTTGAATCAGGCCGGATCAAACAGGCCGACGAACTCGCGTTGATCGTAATAACGGATTTTCTCGACCGCGAGCGGGTGTTCACCCTGGCGCAGCAGCAGGAGTTGATCGGGCCGCATCCGCATGATTTCGTCTGGCGTGGCGAGCCGGCGGGCCGAAACGTGCCCGCTGACGCTCTCCGAAGGCCCGGCGCGATTTTCGCCCCAGCCCGTACCGCGTGACGTGCTGACGGTATCGTATTCGATCGTCGTGTCGCCGATCGTGCGCGAGAGCATGTCGGCGGTCGCATGATCGTTGACCCCGAACGTCTGGATCACGCCGGCGTTGGACATGAACGTGCCGGCGCGTTCGCCATAGGTGGCTTTGAGCTGATGCATGTCCTGAAGGATCGGCCAGAGCTGAAGGCCGTAGCCCGCCATCAGCCCCATCGCGCGCTCGACCGGTTCAAGGCGGCCGAGCGCGGCGAACTCATCGAGCAGGAACAGCACGGGCCGGGCAGGGCGGGCGGTGGAGCGCGCCATGTCGGTGACGGCCTGGCTCACCAGCAGCCGCAGCCATCGGGCATAGGTATCGAGCCGATCAGGCGGCAGGCACAGGAACACGGTGGCGGTTGTGTCCTTCAATCCCGCGAAGGTGAAATCGGACGCGGCGGTGCTGGCGACAATGCGCGGGCTGTCAAGAAAGTGGGTGTGGCGCTGCGCCGAGGATAGCACGCCAGCGGCTTCGCGATCGGACTTGCCGAGCTGGCGGTTGGCCGCGCGCGCTATCAGGCCACCGGCCCCGGCGCTGTCCTGCATATCGGCCAGCAACGCGGCGAAGCCAGCAGGGGCGAGCGTCAGCTTGTCGCGTATCGTTGCCAGCACGCGGCGATCGGCGGGTTCGTGGACGACGGTGTGCAGAATCAGCCCGGCGATCAGCGCCTTGGCTTCCTCGTTCCAGTGCGCTTCGCCCGATTGTCCCGGCGCGTCATGCACCAGCGCGTCGGCGAGGGTGTTGGCATCTTCCGCGAGATCGAGGCTGGCGGGATCGAGCCGGTCGAGCGGATTGTAGCGGGCAGGGGGCTGACCCGACACGCCGAACGGATCGAGGCACCAGACCTTGCCCTTGGCGGCACGCGCACGGGCGGTGACGCGAGCGTTCTCGCCCTTGGGGTCGATGCAGATCACCGAGCGATCGAGCAGCAGCAGGTTGGGGATAATCGTACCGACACCCTTACCTGAGCGGGTGGGTGCCATCGTCAGCAAATGCGCCGCGCCGTCGTAGTGCAGCAGCTTCCCCGACCTCGCCGAGCGGCCGATCAGAAGATCCCCGTTCGCTTCCAGCTTCCGCACGTCAGCACGGTCGCCAAAACGGGCGGAGCCGAGCAGATCATTGCGCTGGTTGGCGGCACGCCGGTTGAAGCGCCACGCCAGGAACAGGATCGCGCCGGCCAGCAGGAACGGAATGTCGGTCGCTATCTCGCCATAACCGAAGATGCTCTTGAGCCAGGCATTGCTCGCCATCAGCACCACAAAGGCGACGAAGACGGCGAGAAGCGGGCTGATCCGTCGCCTGGGCATCAGTGCGCCGCCATCGGCGTGATCGGCAGAGACCGATCGGCGTCGGGATGATCGAGCAGCCGAAGCAGGATTTGCGAGACGAGGGGAGGGGGTACACCCTCATCCAGCATCATTGTGAAAAACGCATCGTCGTTAGGCGTCGGGATCATGTCCTCGATGACCAGGTTGGCGCGCGAGTCCGCCATGTCTTCGTGCCACATCGCGATTTCCGTTGGCGTGCCGCGCACGAAATCCATCGCGCGGACCTGGCAGCGGATCGTCTCGATATCGAAATCGCTCATTGCGCCTCGCTCCCTTCCGCCTCTGCGTCGAACGCGCGTTTTCCGCGTCTTTTCCATAGCGCCAGTATGTCGCCAGAATCGTCGTGACGACCACGCCCGGCAAGATCGAGCAGCGCGCCGTAAAGGGTGGCACGATCGTCGTCGGTCAGCTCGACCAGGCCCGCTTTTTGGACGAGGCCGCCTAGCTCAATCAGGTGGCGTGTTCGTTCGCGACGTTGCACGACCCAGCCCCTGCTATCCGTTCGCCGTTCCGCCGCTTCCGCCCGCAGCGTCGCCGCCCGATTCAGTCGCAGCGCCCGATCCGTCGATCGCAGCAGCGCCGCCACCTTTGCGCCCGCGCCGTTGAAAGAAGGCCGCGCCCTTTGCGCGCCATGCCTCCTTCGCGCTGGCGTCCTTTGATCCGATCGCATCGAGCAGCACGCCGGCTAGGGTTTCCGCATCAAGCGCATCGGCACCAGTGGCAGCGACGAGCTGGCCTAGCTGTTCAACCCGCTTCGCCTTGAGCGAGCGGGCCTTGTCGTTCAGCGCCTTTAGCTCAGCATCGTAATCGCGAACCTTCCTCATACCTTTTTCCTCACAAAGCGGATCGCGGCGCGAGCAGGATTACACCCGCCCCAACGATGCACATGGTTGCACCGATCATATCCCACCGATCGGGCGCACGATGCTCAACCAGCCACAGCCACAACAAAGACGAGAGGATATAGACGCCGCCATAGGCAGCATACGCCCGCCCGGCCGCATCAGAATCGACGCGGGTCAACAAGAAGGCGAATAGCGCCAGCGAGACCGTCCCCGGCGCAATCCACCACGCCGATCGCCCAAGCTTCATCCATGCCCAGAAAGCAAAGCAGCCGGCGATTTCAGCAAGTGCCGCAGCGAGGTAGATCGCACTGGTCATCGTCAGTGAACCTAATGTCGGCATCGCCTCACTTCCGCATCTTGATGCCACCACTTTAACGCACCCGGCATGAGGGTAAAGCAGGAAAGGGCAAACACAGGCACCAAGTCAATCAGGAGATGCGCAGCAGATCGGGAGTGCGCGCTTATACGTCGTTGCCGACGTGCGCTAAGTAGGGCAGTGTGCGGAGCGTCATGGCGATCTATCATTTCTCCGCCAAAGTTGTGAGCCGCGCAAACGGATCGAGCGCCGTCGCGAGCGCCGCCTATCGTTCCGCATCTGAGCTGCACGACGATCGGTTGAACCGCGATCACGACTTCAGCAACAAGGCGGGCGTGATTCACTCCGAGGTGATGTTGCCGGAGGGCGCACCAGAGCGTTTAAACGATCGCACGACGCTGTGGAACGAGGTTGAGGCAGGCGAGAAGCGCAAGGACGCGCAGCTTGCCCGTGAGGTGGAGTTCTCGATTCCGCGTGAGATGAACGAGAAGCAGGGCGTCCAGCTCGCACGCGATTTCGTGAAGAAGCAGTTTGTCGATCGCGGGATGGTCGCTGATCTGAACGTGCATTGGGACAAGGCGAAGGACGGCACGCCCAAGCCGCACGCGCATGTCATGCTTGCGATGCGCGACGTGGGGCTGGAGGGGTTCGGGAAGAAGAACCGCGACTGGAACTCGACCGAGCTTTTGAAGGACTGGCGCGAGGCGTGGAGCGCTCACGTTAACGAGCGCATGGCCGAGCTGGGGATTGAGGGTCGCATCGACCACCGCAGTTACGAGGCGCAGGGGATCGGGCTGGAGCCGCAGCACAAGATCGGCCCGGCCGCATCGCGTCGTCCGGAGCAGGGGCTTGAGGCGGAGCGGATCGAGGATCACACGCGCATCGCTCGTGAGAACGGCGAGAAGATCATCGCCGATCCCAATGTCGCGCTGGACGCCCTCACGCGGCAGCAGGCCACGTTCACCGTCCGTGACCTTGCGACGTTCGCGTTCCGGCACAGCGACGGCAAGGAGCAGTTCGACCAGGTGATGGGGGCGGTGCGCGCCAGCCCTGAGCTGGTCGCATTGGGGAAGGATGGACGCGACCAGGAGCGGTTCACGTCGCGCGACATGATTGCGGTGGAGAACCGGCTTGAGCGTGCCGGCGACGATCTGGCGGGCCGGGGCGAGCATGGCGTCGCCGATCGGCATCGTGACGTCGCGATCGGCGCGGCCGAGGGGCGTGGCCTTGTCCTGTCGGGCGAGCAGCGCGACGCCTTCGATCATGTGACCGGCGACGCGGGGCTGGCGTCCGTCGTCGGCTATGCCGGCAGCGGCAAGTCGGCGATGCTTGGCGTGGCGCGCGAGGCATGGGAGGGGCAGGGTTACACGGTTCGCGGCGCGGCGTTGTCGGGCATTGCGGCCGAGAACCTTGAGGGCGGATCGGGCATCCAGTCCCGCACCATCGCTAGCCTGGAACACGCATGGGGGCAGGGCCGCGAGCAGCTAGGCCCCAAGGACGTGCTGGTAGTGGACGAGGCTGGCATGATCGGCTCGCGCCAGATGGAGCGGGTGCTGTCCCAGGCACGCGATGCTGGGGCCAAGGTCGTGATGGTCGGCGATCCTGAGCAGTTGCAGGCGATCGAGGCGGGCGCGGCGTTCCGCAGCGTCACCGAGCGGCACGGCGCGGCCGAGATCACCGAGATACGCCGGCAGCGCGAGGACTGGCAGCGCGACGCCACACGTGCGCTGGCGACCGGGCGCACCGGCGAGGCGATCCACGCCTATGACGGCAAGGGCACGGTCCACGCGGCCGACACGCGCGAGGCGGCGCGGGGCGCGCTGGTCGATGGTTGGGATCGCGCGCGCCAGACCGAGCCGGGCAAGAGCCGCATCATCCTCACCCACACCAACGCCGAGGTGCAGAGCCTCAATGGCGAGGCGCGCGACCGGTTGCGCGCGAGCGGCGACCTTGGCGATGACGTGACGGTGAAGGCCGAGCGCGGCGAGCGGCAGTTCGCGACCGGCGACCGCATCATGTTCCTTCGCAACGAGCGCGGCATGGGGGTCAAGAACGGCACGCTGGCGACGATCGAGCGGGTATCGCCCGAGGGCATGGCGGTGCGCCTCGATGACGGGCGCGGGGTCGCGTTCGACACCAAGGATTATGCCCATGTCGATCACGGCTATGCGGCGACGTTCCACAAATCCCAAGGCGTGACGGTCGATCGCGCCCATGTCCTCGCCACTCCGGGCATGGACCGCCACAGCGCCTATGTCGGCATGTCGCGGCACCGCGACGACGTGCAGCTTCACTATGGCCGCGACGACTTCACCGACCAGCGCCAGCTTGTTCGCGCTCTGTCGCGCGAACGCGGCAAGGACATGGCGGGCGATTACGCTAAGCCCGAGCAGGATCAGGCGCGGGCGTTCGCCGATCGGCGCGAGATCCGGTTCCCGGAACTCGCACGCCAGATGGTCGAGAAGGTGCGCGACAAGGCCAAGGGCATGTTTGCCGGTTTCCGGCCAAAGCCGGCTGTCGCGAAAGAGGGGGCGATTAACACTGCCCGCGATCACGGGCAGGGGGGTCCGATTAACACCGCCCGTGATCGCAGCCAGGGGGGTCCGATTAACACCACCTTGGACGTCTCTCAGGCCAAGGCGATCGAACGCTATGCACGTGCCGCGGGCGATATCGGCCGGATGCGCAACAAGGGTCTGCCCGTGCTGCCGCATCAGGAGAGCGCTTTGCAGAAGGCTGGCGAGAGGCTGGACGCGACCCGTCCCCATGCCGCGCGCGACCTTGCATCGGCGCTTGCGCGTGATCCGAAGCTTATCGAGCAGGTGTCGGGCGGCAATACAGTTGGCGCGGCACGCGCGATGGCCGACGAGAAGCGTGTGCGGCTAGACCCGGACGCGCGTGCCGAGCGGTTCGTGGAAGGCTGGCAGAAAATGCAGCAGGCGCGGGCAGGCATGGAGCGGGCCGGCGACAGTGCCGGTGCCGAGCGGTTGCGCGAGCGGATGGAGAAGGCGGCGGGCGGGCTGCACCGTGACCCGCAGCTCGAATCCGCACTGCGTCGCCATGCACCCGACCTGGCGCTGAAGCAGGAAAGCGAGCGGTCGATCGGCGATGCGCTGTCGTCGTCGCTCGATCGTGGGCGCGACCGGGATCGGGGGATGAGCCGGTGACGGTTCGTGCTTTCGGGTACGATCCGGTTTGGGGTCGGTACATAGAACGGACCCAGATATACGCTAAGGTTTTGCCAGACCTTCGACGGCGCGCATGAGGCGGAGCGGCCTGAGCGCGGTGGACGGCGCATCGGGATCGGTCCAGAGGTAATCCCCGGTGAGGTTGATGTGCTGCCAGCCGAGCGGCGATAGGTGTTGGAGCAAGTCCGGCGGGACCGGTCGGCCAAGGTTGGCGAGATGCATCCGGGCGGCTTGCAAGTAGGTCGTGTTCCACAGGACTATGGCACCGGCGACGAGATTAAGCGCGCTCGCACGATGGCTCTGGGCTTGCAGCGCGTGATCGCGGATACGGCCGATGCGGTGGAAGAAAATGGCGCGTTTCAGTGCATTTTCTGCTTCTCCCTTATTGAGTTCGCGGGTGGCGCGGCGACGCTGTTCGGGCTGTTCGATCCAGTCGAGCGTGAACAGCGTGCGTTCGACGCGACCGATCTCGCGCAATGCCAGTGCCAAGCCGTTGGCGCGCGGGTAGGCGCCGAGCCGTTCGAGCATGATCGATGCGCTGACGACGCCGGTGCGGATCGAGGTTCCCAATCGCAACACGTCGTCCCAGTGCGCGGCGATCAGACCTTCGTCTATCCTGCCCGCAACCAGCGGCGCGATATCGGGGCCGGGTTCGATGCCGTCGAACAAGTGCAAGCGGCGTGCGGCGATGTTTGGGATGCGCGGCGCGAACCGGAATCCGAGCAGATGGCATAGCGCGAACACATGGTCGGAGACGCCCCCGCCATCGACGTGATGCTCTTCGATGTGCAGATCGGCGCCGTGGTGGAGCAGCCCGTCGAGCACTTGCGCCGCCTCGCTCGCGGAAGCCGAGATAACGGTGGAATGGAACGGCGCGTAGCGATCCGAGATATGACTGTAGAAGGAGATGGCCGGCTCCGTCCCCTTGTGCGGATTGACCGCGCCGGTTGCCTGGGCGCGTCGGTCGAGCGGGAAGTTCTGACCGTCCGAGCTGGATGAGGTGCCGGACCCGAACAGGGCGGCGAGCGGTGCGGTGTGCTGGGCATCGACCAGCCGGGCGAGAGCGCGGCCGTAGGTCTCCTCGCGCAGATGCCATGAGGCGAGCCAGCCGAGCTGGCGCTGGGTCACAAAATTGCAGGCTTCCGCCATGCGCGTGTGGCCCAGGTTGGTGGCATCGGCGAGTACCGCTGTCAGGATCGCGCGTGGTTCATCGGCGACAAGCCCATTTTGCAGATGCGTGAAGCACTGGCTGAACCCAGTCCATCGATCGACTTCGGCAAGGAGGTCGGTGATGCGGATCGTGGGTAGATGGGCATAGAGTGGCGCAAGCGCGGTATCGGCTTCCTCGGGCGTGACCGCCTTCAACGGCGAAATCCGCAGCCTCCCGAGACTGAGTTGCACGTCTTCCAGCGCGTCCGTTTCCGCCTTTCGCTCGACCTCGGCCAATCGACGGGCAAGGCGGGTGCGTCGTTCGGCCAGCCAGACACCGGCCGTATCCGGTGCCGGGATTGGCAATGGGCCAGCCGCGCGCATGGTGGCGAATACGCGTCCGGAAATGAGTTGCTGCTCGACGGCACGATATCGCCGGCTTCCCTCGACCCACATGTCGCCAGCGCGAAGCCGGTCGCGAAGCTCGACCAGCACGCACAGTTCATAGATCCTGCGATCCGGAATGTCGGAGCCGATCCCCCGACGCCAAGCCTGCCGGATGAAGCCGACCGGCGCGTCGGTCGGTATCTTTCGTAGGCGGCCGAGATGAAGGTCGCGCATGATCGCGACCGCTCGCGCGAGCGCATGGCAGGCTGGCACCGCCCCGAATGTGAACGAGGCGACGAACGAGGGACCGACCTGTCTGAGGACGGGGTAATTGGTGGCGGCGATCGTGACGGGATCGACGGCATCGGGACGGATCAGCTTGCGGGCTTCATCGACCTCGCGGCCGAGATCGTCCCATCCGATCGTTGCTTCGACCGCAGCGGCGATGTCGCCACCCGACACCCTGGCGGCAAGCAGGGCATCGCCGAGCCGGGCGAGCAACCGGATTTTGCCGTTGATGGTACGTCGGTCACGCTTGAGCGCCGTGTCCGCGCTGTTCTGCTCGCGCCGGAACATCTGGCCCAGCAGGCGATCGAACATCAGCACCGCATCGTCGGTGAGCGTCACTATGGTTTCAAGTATGGTCGCCACCAATGTGGCGCGACGCCGTGTCGCTTGCAGCGTCCGAACGTGCTGCGCGGTCAGCCGCGCACCCTCCTGGCACAGGCGTCGCAGGCGTTCGGGATGTACGCCTGCGGCGATATCGGGATCGATCCCGATCGCTCGAAGCAGTGTCAATCGCTCGATGATGGCGGCAAACGTCTTGCGGCCCGGCTTGCCGGGTGGTTGCCGCACCCAGGCCAGATCGCTCTGGTTCGTGCCGGCATGAGGCAAAAGAAGGGCGTCGAGCAGTTGGCGTTGCCCGGCGTCCAGTCCTCGGGTGAGATGCTCGGCAACATGGCGTTCGGCATCGAGCAACGCCTGGGCGACCATCCGCTCGACGGAACTGATGCCCGGCACAATGATGCGCCGTCGCCGGCACTCATCCAGCAGCACCCGCGCGAGCCGGGGCCCGCTGGTGGTCGTTAGCGCGATCGGCAGGAGCCATTCCTGCAATGTTGTTCGCAGCGGCCGACTGAGCGGCGTGAAACCGAACGCGTCGCGCAGCGCATCGAGCTGTTCGTACCGGGTCGGGCCGCGCGTCGCGTAGTCGGCCAGCACATCGGGTTCGACCTGCAATTGCTCGGCAACGAATGCGAGCGGGGTATCGGGAATCAGTTCCCCGGGGCGAAGCAGGCGGCCGGGATAGCGCAGCGCGCAAAGCTAGATCGCGAAACCGAGCCGGTTATGCGGCCGTCTCCGGCGCACGATGACAGCCAGATCGTCCTGGCTCAATGTCCAGTGCTGGACGAGCAGGGTTTCGTCGTCGGGAAGCGCAAGCAACGCCGCGCGTTGCTCATCCGACTGGACGGCGCGACGCGGCATCGAATCAGACTTTGGCCGGTGCGGTCCAGCCGATCCGCGACAGCGTTCCGAGCAGGGTCGAGCGCGGCACCTTGAAGGTCCGGCAGACGGACGCCTTGCTCGCCCCACCATCCAGCGCGGCGGTGATCCGCTCGAGCGTTTCGGCGTCGATCATCGGCGGGCGACCGCCCTGGCGTCCCCGGCGTTTGGCAGCGGCCAGTCCCGCCATCACCCGTTCGCGAGTCAGCGCACGCTCATATTGCGCCAATGCGCCGAACAGCGAGAACAGCAACTCGCCGTGCGGCGTGGTCGTATCCATCTGCTCGGTCAGCGACCGGAACGCGATGCCGCGCGCCTTCAGGTCGGTGACGATCGTCAGCAGGTGCGGCAGCGAGCGCCCGAGCCGGTCGAGCTTCCACACGATCAGCGTGTCGCCCGCGTTCAGATAGTCGAGGCAGGCTTTCAGGCCCGGTCGATCGTCGCGCGCGCCGGATGCCTTGTCGGTATGGAGATTCCGATGATCGACGCCGGCTGCGACTAGCGCGTCCCGCTGGAGATCGACCGTTTGGCGATCGTCAGCCGACGATACCCGCATATATCCGACGAGCATGTACGACAAACCATCAAAAGCATGTTGTCGCACACTTTATCAAAGCGACAGGGTTTGTCGATCGTTATGGGCCGAGGCGCGTGTGGTTCGGCGAAGGCCCAGGTCAGGGGTGTCGGCTATCATGTGTTTTCCGACACTGGCGGGGCTAGTCGGCGCTTAAAAACGGCAGGGCCGTTCACGCCCACACCCGGACGCTCGGGTTAGTAATTCGGAGTCCCGGTAGTAGTCATTCGTTCAGTGGGATTATGGG
>NZ_SLXW01000012.1 GCF_004341085.1 Sphingomonas sp. PP-CE-1G-424 | reverse complement strand
CTCGCCGACCTGAAGACGGTCTATGGCCGGCGCGGATATATGGCATTGTTCCAGCGGCGCCGGCCGGACGATGCCGTGCGGATCGACGCGCTGGCACGGCAGGCGGGTGGCTCTGGCGTTCGCGCGGTGGTGACGGGTGATGTCCTCTATCACGCGCCCGAAGCACGGTTGCTGCAGGACGTGGTGACGGCCGTACGCGAGAAATGCACCGTCGACGAGCTCGGCTATCGCCGCGAGGTCAATGCCGACCGTGCGCTCAAATCCCCCGACGAAATGGTCCGGCGGTTCAAGGCGTATCCCGACGCATTGCGTGCCAGCGTCGACATCGCCCGCCTGTGCACCTTCGATCTGGGCGAACTGGCCTATCAATACCCGCATGAGCGGCTGATCGACGGACTGACCGCGCAAGAAGCGCTGCAGAAGCTGGCGGAAGACGCCGTCGACGTAATGTTCAACGGTACGGTGCCAGCTGCCTATACCGAGCAGATTGCTCACGAGATGCGGCTGATCGGCGAGCTCGGCTATGCGCCATATTTCCTGACCGTCTACGCGATCGTCCGCGAAGCCCGCCGGCGGGGTATTCTGTGCCAGGGTCGCGGCTCGGCCGCCAATTCGTGCGTCTGCTTCGTGCTGGGCGTCACCTCGATCGACCCAATCAAGCACGAGCTGCTGTTCGAACGGTTCGTATCGGGCGAACGCCGCGAGCCGCCCGATATCGACGTCGATTTCGAGCATGAGCGCCGCGAAGAGATCATCCAGTGGATCTACGAGACCTATGGCCGCAACCACTCGGCGTTGACCGCGGTCGTTACACGCTACCGGGCGCGCGGCGCCGTGCGCGATGTCGGCAAGGCGCTCGGCCTTCCCGAGGACCTGACATCGTCATTGGCAGGGCAAGTGTGGGGCTGGTCGGCCGAAGGCGTCGGCGAAAAGCAGGTCAACGAGCTGAACCTCGACATCGGCGATCGTCGCCTGCGCCTCACGCTCGAACTTGCCCGCAAGCTGATCGGCGTACCGCGCCATATGAGCCAGCATCCAGGTGGCTTCGTCCTCACCCATGACCGTCTCGACGATCTGGTCCCGATCGAGCCCGCCGCGATGGAAGACCGGCAGATCATCGAATGGGACAAGGACGATATCGATGCGCTGAAGTTCATGAAGGTCGACGTGCTGGGTCTCGGCATGCTCGGCTGCATGAACCGTGCCTTCAACATGCTCGAGGCGGACAAGGGGCTGCGCGTCGGCTTGGCCGATCTGCAGGACGACGATCCCGACGTCTATGCGATGATCTCGAAGGCTGACACGCTCGGCACCTTCCAGATTGAAAGCCGCGCGCAGATGTCGATGCTGCCGCGCATGAAGCCGCGGCGCTTCTACGATCTTGTCATCCAGGTCGCGATCGTACGGCCGGGACCGATCCAGGGGGACATGGTCCATCCCTACCTGCGCAGGCGGGAGGGTTTGGAAAAGCCGGAATACCCACGGCCGGAGTTACGCGCGGTACTGGAGAAGACGCTCGGCGTGCCGCTGTTCCAGGAACAGGCGATGAAGGTCGCGATCGTTGGCGCCGGGTTCACGCCGGCAGAAGCGGATCAGCTGCGCCGCGCGATGGCGACGTTCAAGTTTACAGGTGGCGTGTCGCACTTCAGCGAGAAGCTCATCGGGGGCATGGTTGAGCGCGGCTACCCCCGTGAGTTCGCCGAGCGCACCTTCCGGCAGCTCGAGGGCTTTGGCTCTTACGGCTTCCCCGAGAGCCACGCGGCCTCGTTCGCCAAGATCTCCTACGCCTCGTCGTGGATGAAGCATCATCATCCTGACGTGTTCTGCGCGAGTCTGATGAACGCGCAGCCGATGGGCTTCTACGCGCCCGCCCAGATCGTCCGTGATGCGCGTGAGCATGGCGTCGTGGTTCGCCCCCCTTGCGTCAACGCAAGCCGCTGGGACTGTACGCTCGAGCCGTATGGCGGGCGGTACCTCGCCGTACGCCTAGGGCTCCGCCAGATCCGCGGCCTGTCGAACGCAGATGGCGCCAAGATCGTCGGCGCGCGCGCGCTGACCGCGTTCGAGAGCGTGGAAGACGTGTGGCGGCGATCGGGAGTCCAGCGCGCCGCGATCGAGAAGCTCGCCGACGGCGATGCCTTTCATAATTTCGGTGCCGATCGTCGGCATGGCTTGTGGAAGGTGAGGGGGCTCGGCGAAGCACCGCTGCCGCTGTTCGCCGCAGCCGACCGCGCGGATCAGGCCGTCAGCGCGGAAGGGATCGAACCTGAGGTCGAGCTGCGCCCACTGACCGACGGTCGTGAGGTGATCGAGGACTACCGCGCTCTGCAGCTCTCGCTGCGCGCGCATCCCCTGACCTTCGTCCGCGATGAGCTGGCCCGGCGTGGCGTGACCAAATGCGCCGATCTCGCGACCATTCGCGACGGACGGCATGTCGAGGTCGCCGGCATCATCCTCGTTCGCCAAAAACCCGGCTCTGCAAAGGGCGTGCTGTTCATCACGATCGAGGACGAGACTGGGATCGCCAACGGCATCCTGTGGCCCGATCGGTTCGAGCGCCAACGCCGCACCGTGATGTCCGCGTCGATGATCGGCATGAAGGGCAGGGTGCAGAAGGAGGGCGAGGTCATCCACGTCATCTGCGACCGGATCATCGACCACGGAGATCTGCTGCACCGGGTCGGCGAAATGTCATTCCCGCACCGGACCGGCCGCGGTGACGGCGCGAAACATGCCGGCTCCCCCGACCGCGGCGACAAGGGCTGGAGCCCGAACCCGCGCAACTCTTACTGGCCGCCCCATGCGGACGGCATGGATCCGGAAGCCGTCGTGAAGTTCAAATCTCACGACTTTCATTGATGGCCAAGCTCGTCCGTCATCAGCGCGTTGTCATAGCGCTGTCGGCGCATATCCTGCGCGGCGGTTTGGCGCGCTGTTCGGACGCCCGCGTCGACGTCGTCGAGATCCGGTTGGCGCTGCGCTGCCTGCTCCCGCACTGCCCGGAACGCTGGCCCCTCGAGCTCTACTGGGATGCCGCCCGGCAGGAGAACGAGATCGGCAGGGCACAGGGTGTGACCGCGGCGTTCAACGGGATCGTCCGGCAGCTGCGGCGCGCCGGCTGTTATGAAGAGGTGTCTGAACCGTGAGTATGCGATTACCGCGGTCAGCCATTGCTCGTGTTCACGCGCATGGTGGCGAGATGGGTGCTGCAGCCTCCGCTTTTCGGACCACGCCTGCCATAAGACGGCCTCGTCCTCTCGGCGCCAGTCCGCAGCCGACAGAGCGATAGCGAGGCAATTCGCGTCTCTTCGGGTCGCTTTCCGATCCGCTGTGCACAGTGGCGTCGTTCCCGATGCATTCTCAAGACCCATTGGCGCACGTTGTGCTGGAAGGCTTAGTCGAGCATGATGCTCTCTCGCCGCTGCCCGTCCCCTCGGGCATCAACCACACATAGCCAGCGATCCAGAGTTCAGAACGGCATGCCCGCGCCCGCCCCCCCACCGCTCAAGATCGACGAGAAACGCGTCGCGGTGGATTCCATGCGCGGCTACTCCTACCAGATCCTGCGGACGATCGAGGCGTGGATCGACCTCGCGGACGGCGAACTTCTGGTCATCGAGGGGGCCGAGGATCTCGACGGCTTCGGCGAGAGCGGCGTCTTCACGACGGAGCAGATCAAGGACACCGCCGGGTCGGGAAACGTCACGCTTCGTTCGGAAAGCGTGCTCGAGGCGATCGGCAACCTTTGGGGGCATCTCGAGCGTAACAAGGGGGCGACGATCCACTTCCGGTTACTAACGACGTCGGGCGTCGGCAGGGAGAGATCGCGGCCGCTCGGCTTCGACCAGCCGGGCCTCAAGGCCTGGAGCGAGATCCGCGAGGCTCCGACCGACACCGATTCATTGACGAAGGCGGCTGGGATCAAGGCGTTCCTCGAAACGCAGAAGGAATTGCCCGAGAAGATGCGGGACTGGCTCGCCCGTGTCAGCACCCAGGAGTTCGTCGAGCGGATCGTTGTGCCGTTAGATTGGGTCACTGGATGGCCCGAATGGTCCGATCTGTTTGATACCGTGCTCGCCAAGCTGGTAGAGTTGGCGGACAGTCGGGACATCAGCCCGTCCGACGCCGGGAGGGCTCTAGACGCGCTTCATACCGAGGCATGGCGCATTGGAACCAGCAAGGGCTCCCGGACTCTCCGCCGGGGGGATCTGCTGAGGATCGTCCACGACGCGTCCACGACGGCGGTGCCGAACAACCGGCTGCTGGCGCTCCTCAGCACGATCACCGGGGCGCCGGCGGGCGGATCCATCGTGACGGCGGCACCCCAGACCTTTGGTATGGCGCCGCGCGCTGCACTGCACCGGCACGCACGTCCTAAGCTGGAGCATGGAATTCACGATGAGCTGTCCGGCGGCACCGTCCTGATCCACGGCGGCACTGGCATGGGGAAGACTGGATTGGCGTTGTCTGCAACCGGGCGCGCGCGCCCAGTTGTCTGGGTCGATTTCCGCGGCGTTCCCATCGGAGCCGCCGCTTCGACCATCGACCGCCTCGTCGTTCACCTTCCGCAGGTGGATGGGCCGCGCGACGTCGTTCTCGACGATCTTCCAAGCATCGGCGACGACCGACCGATCGAGGCCCCTATCGGCCGACTACGCGCGGTGCAGGACGGTCTTGGCGGAACGCTGCTGGTGACGTCTTCCGGCGTTCTCCCCGCGAGAATTGCGGCGCAGCTGCTGCTTCACCCGTCGCGGGTCGTTCCGGCGCCGTCCTTCAGCGAGCGGGACGTCTACGATTACATCGTAGCGCGGGGGTGCTCGACGTCGATCGCCACTAGCTGGTCCAAAATCATCAGCCTGTCGACGAGCGGCCATCCGCAGCTGGTTGACGCGCGGGTGGCGGCGCTGGTCGAGGCTGGATTTCCGGAACCGGATCTTATGGAGGTCATGGCGCCTCCCCCGGCGATCCGAGACGTGCGTGCCGAGGCGCGGAGGCTAGTCTCGACGCTGCCGGCTGACGATCGCGAACTTCTGGCGCGCGTCAGCCTATTAATCGGTCGCGTCGCCCGCGCGCGCCTCATGGCGGTCGCGCGGATCGACCCGCCGATCGCCGAGCCGGGTGACGTGATCGACCGGCTCACCGGCCCCTGGCTCGAAAGGACGGGCAACGAGGATCTCCGGCCGTCGCCGCTTCTGAATGATCTGGGCGGCGAGACGCGCGGCCAGGAGTGGACGACCGCTATGCACGCGGGCATCGCCGCGTCGTTCCTGCGACCCGGTGGTATTCTAGCCACCGACATCCTCAGCATTGCGACCCACGCGATGATCGGCCGGACCGCCGCGTCGCTCGTTATGATCATCCCCGGCCTGATGCAGGCGGGCCCTGAGGTCTGGTCGCAGGTGGCGGAATCGGCGAGCGTGCTTCCTTACTTGGGGCTGACCGACGCGGCGCCGCTGCCGTTCGAGGATCCGAACGAGACGGCGGCGTTCCGCGTGCTTCAGCTACGCATCGCCATCGAGAACGGGAAGGAGGAGGAGATCGCTAAAGTCGTGGAGCGCTCGCTGCACGAGTTCGACGCGGTCGATGCATCGCTCATTCCCGGCCCGGGGCTGTTCGAACTCGTGTTCCTCTGGCAGCTCATGCAGCGCCCGGGGGACCTGCCGCTGGCAGACCGTGTGCGGCTGTCCCTTCGGTTCGTCCGGGTCGGCGAGGCCATGGCGGCGGCGTTCCGCGCCATGGAGAGGCTCGGCGATATGAAGGACATGCTGGAGGAGTGGCCGGACGTGTCGGCAGCCGTGCCGATGGCGCTCATCCCGGCAGTGGGCGACGTCGACGAACTCGACGAGATGCTCGACCTTATGGAGTCCCTCGATCCTGCGGACAGGGCTGTCGTGTTGGGCGGCTACGCCGGTGACAATGAGGGCGCCGCGCTCGCAATGGACCGGGTCTGGCTCGGCGAGGCTCAGCGCGACGAACCCAGATGGGGTGAACTTGCCACCGCGCTTAGACGGGTGATCGCTATGTCCGAGGAGCTGGAGGTTCCCGGATTGGCGTCGGCGGCCGCCCCGCTGCTTGTCCGAGTGCTCGACGAGAATGTCCGTGACCGTGCTGCCGCACTGACTGCGGCTGACGACCTTATCGACCGGCTCGGCCGTCTCCCGCGCGTTCTGACCGCCAAGGCGAAGGTGCTGTGGCGCGGACGAGAGCTTCCCGAGGCGCTCGCGCTCTACGACGAGGCGCTTCCGGCATTCCCGCTCGGCCTGTCATGGCGGTCGGACGTGCTGAGGGAGGCCTCGGTGGCCGCCGGTCGAGCGGAGGACTGGCCCCTTGCTGCGAGCCGAATGGCCGACGCGCTCGCGAACCTGTCGGCCGCGGAGCCTCTGGTTCGCCGCGTCGGCTTCCTGTTCGACCTTGCGATCGCGCTGCACCTTTCGGGTCGTAAGCGGCAGGCGGTAGACCGGCTAGGTCAGGCGATCGACCTCATGGTTGAGGACGGCGCCCAGATGCCGCCAGAGCCGCTACTGTCAGTGCGGCAGTTGGGCTCGCAGGCGATCAAGACGATTGGAGCGGAGTCCAGCAGCGATGGGATCTGGGGCGACAACACGATGCCGCTGCCCAATATATTCGGTTCGCCGAGCGCGATGGAGGAGCTGACATGGAATGGTCAGCGCGCGGCCTCCCTAGACCTCGTCGTCCTCCTGATGGCGGACCTCGACCTCCTCATGTCCGAACCTCCCACGATAGCCTCGCGGCTGGCGGCCCGGCTCAGGGCGTCCACGAACCTAATGGCCCAGTCGACGCAGGGCGACTTGCTCACGCGTCTGTCCATTCGCACCCTTGACGTCGGAACGGCCGTTGTCGACGTGCTGCGCGAGGGTCGGGCGCTGACCCAGGCCAATGCGGAGAACGCCAAGGGCGTCGATGTGTCCGGCGTTGAGTTTCAGGACATGCCCGGCGCCGGGTCCCCGTCCTGGACCGATCTCGTTCAGCACCGTCTGCTAGCGCGCATCGTTGCGATGGTCGCCGGTGGCAGGACCTTGGAAATCCCGGTTGATCTGTGGATCGACGCGCTGCCCACCGACGGGAGCCTTGGAGACGTCCTGGCGACGCTTGAGGATCTGCGAGGGCTTCTGAACAGCAGCACGGCCGCCACGTCGCGGATCATGGGTGGCAATGCCTCCTGGGATCGTCACCTGCTCGCCGTACTACTCGCACCCGTCGGCCGGCATCTTTCCCCAGAACAGCTGCTCGCGTGCCATGTGATCGCAGCCACCTATCTTCAAAGGCAGAGGCTCGCGGAGTTCACGGGGCTTCCCTTCTCGGAAATGGTCACGACTGCGTGGCTGGACCGCTGCGACAGTCCGGCGCAGCTCGTGACGCCGCGTCTTTCAATCCCAGCGATCCGCTCGGCGGCAACTACTACGCGACCCGGATGGCCGCGCGTCCTTGCGATCCTGGAGGCCGCGAGAACCGCTATCTCGTCCCCGGCCGCGGCGGGACTGCGGGAGGTTCTGCAGAGCCTGCGCGAGAAAATCGGGCCGTCCGCGGCAGAAACCGCATAGGAAAAGATCCGGTATACCTAAGTTTCAGCGCAAGCGGCGGTTATTGCTGTATAGAAGTGTTTACCGGTCGTCTGCATGGAACAACTACCCACTTAGACCAGGATCGGTAACCTACTTGATGCTGAGGTCGCTCCCATCCTGTGGTATCAATGATCTTTACGACACGTGAGTCTGTCATCGCTAGGCGGTGCTCTTGGTAGAAGAGGATATGGAAGTTGGCATGTATGCTGGCGAACTTCGGTAGCGTCATCATCTGCCGGGATCGCGATATCGCTCGCGCTCTTAACGGGAAGGATAGCTTTGCTCGCTTCTAACCTGTCAGTCGACTTGGGCTGAGTCTACTTCGTTCTGTGGTACCGGTCGGACGAGCGGGAAACGACGGCTTCTGACAAGAGATGCCGTTCGGCATGTTGCACGCAAACGGCAGGAAAGACCAATTTAGACCGTTCCTAGCACCTGCCTAATGCCGCAAAGCACTCGATCTGCGCGCATGAATGAGCGACTGCTTTCGGGGGCCGGCAAGGGCTGCGTGAGTGTCTAGATGGGTTGTAGCTGCCTCGGCCGATGCCAAGCAACGACTAGGTCCGTCGATGAACGTGCGCACGCGCGAAATTCGGCGCTGTCGAAGGGTTAGGCGCAAACTGAAACTTTACGATCAAGCGGTAGGTTGCTCAGCACGCCAAGCGATTTTCGTTAGCCAACCAGACAATGATTCCGCAGCCGGACTCATCATAATGACCAGCGTTAGCGACGTCGACAGGCGTCGGAGAGGGTAAGCGAATGGGCGAACAGCAAACATCTGATCTAACGCTAAGTAGGCCGTTCATGGCCGCTGCGTTATCCGGATGCGCGATCGCGCTCGGTATCATCCTGTACGGCTACACGTATTCATTCGAACGCTTGGGAGTAGGCGTCTGGGCTGCGTCCGGGAGTTTGCTGGTTCTCGTCGTGATTTCAATTGGCTCCCTGGCAAAGAGCCGGGTGATACCGTGGAATTCTCGCAACCCGCGCGAGTGGCTGCGATGGCAGGTACTCGGTGCCGCGGTGTTCGAGTTGCTTCTCGCGGCGCTCTCGGCGACAGCAGTAGTTCAATTGCTCGATCCGAAGGACCAGCCCCCAGAGTTGGCGGCGGCGGCAGCGAACTCGGCTCGTGCAGCCGAAGCGTCTGGCACGGTCCTGGCTGAGCTTGTGAAGTCGGGCTTGATGGCGAATCCTGGCGATACGTTCAGTGCGGGGGCAAAGGGTGTTTGGGGCGAGCGTGGATGCGCCGTCACGTATGAGGTTGCGATTGAGAATGACACTATGGTCATGCACTCAGTGCACGACCTTCCCGGAATGTCGTCGTTCCGCCAAGTGCTTCGACTCGCTCCTGCACGGACCGGGCCAGGAGGGACCGTGACTGCGCTAGCGGAGGTCTTCGATGGCCCCGATACCGGCACCAGCATATTACTCAGCTATGAAAGGCGCGGCGGCGTCGAGCGGCTTGTTCGCGATCAGAAGAGTCCTCAGCGTGTCATCTACTTTGATCGATGCCCTGCGTGATGAGAACGCTCCGTATCGCGACGATGGCAGCAGGGTTGCTTGCCTCCGTTGAGCTTGCGTCGGGTCAGGCAGATCGGTTTGGCGCGACACCGGCCGAATTCCGCGCCGCGACGAAACGGATCGCGTCCTTAGAGGCCGATTTCGCCAGCCTTTCGCAAAAATACGGTGTGCCAAAGCCAACGTTGCGAGCGATCGCACGTGGTCAAATTCGAGCAATGCCTACGCTTGGAGGCGGCGAATTGCGAGAGACGGTGCGCAAGTTGGCGCTGGACGCCGCCAAGCTGCGCGTTCAACTCGCTTCGCTGCGCACGACGGCCCTTGGCATATCGGGTCCCTCGGGCATTAACGACGACCAGCCAGAGGACGTCGCGGGACGACTAGCCCGGGCATCGGCGTTGATCGACAGCGGGGACCTCTCGGCCGCCGGCAGGATACTGGCGGAGATCACGCCGGGCTCGACCGCCGCAGTAGGGCGCGCGGGCCGGTTGTGGGTGGACGTCGTCAAGGCGACAGCGCTGACGCAGTTTCTGGCAGGTGACTTGGCCGCGGCGGATGAAACGCTGCGATCGGCAAGCGGACGGCTGAAAGTGGAGGCCGACGATTATCGTTGGGAACTCGAGTACGAACGGGGCCTTCGCCTGGTCCAGCATGGCCATGCGAAGCAGGACATGCAGGCCGTGATGAAGGCCGTGGCCATTCTTGAGACTGAGGCATTGCCGCTTACTGCCATAGGATCAAGGCAGCGGTTGCGCACGCTTACCGAGGTCTGTTCCGGCAGAACAAGCCTCCTTAGCGAAACCGTTGCGTCGACTGGGGCGGCGAACATACTGTCGACGTTGCAGATTCTCCTCGACACGTGCGGCGCTGCGGCCAGTATCGCCGAGCAAAGCAGTGCCGGCACCATCTCAGAGCGTGGAACGGCGTTGACGCTTCATGGAATAGCATTCGTTCTCGCGTGCACGATCAACAGCGAGCAGGCAGGTATCAAAGGCGCCTTTGCCCAAATGCGGCGGGGCTTAGCAATGCTGCGAGCAGGATCGGACAAGGAGGCGCTGCGGATTGGCCTCATCATATACGGAGATGCCTTGAATATTCAGGGCAGCGCGACGAATGATAGGGGTATGCTGGACGACGCGACCCGGCAATATGGCAGTGTCGTCGAACTGACGGATCGTATGGAGGTCCCAGGCGAATGGGCTGCCGCGCAGCAACGGCTGGCCGGCGGCTATGCTGCGCTTGCGGGTTTGAACGGACAGCCCGCCACGTTCCGGCGTGCGATTGACGGCTACCGTCGTGCTGCAGAGATTTTCACTCGTGCTTATTCCGATCCTGCGTGGGCTGGCAACGTGGTTATGACGGCTCGTACCGAGGCGGCGCTTTCCCGAATTACAGGCGATTACGCAGGCCTGAGGGCTAGCGAGCAAGACCTTCGATCGGCAGAACGGATACTGGCCACCTCTGGGTCTACGACAAAACAGGAGGAGGCGGGGGAGTTGTTATCGTCGATCGAAAGATCGGGCGTCAGCAAGTAGCCTGATTGCCAGTCCATCCCATGACGGCGCCAAACGACTGGAACAGGAAGCGGTGTGCGACGCGGCGTAGCATCTCATCGCGCCCGTATTCGATGACGATTGGCTCGACGATCGCCGAACCGAGCTTGGTCATGTGCTCGCCGAGCCAAGCGGGCACGCGCCCGCCATGCAGCGGCAGGTCGGCGCTTCCGGCTAGCTGTGTTACGAAAGGGAGGTTCCGGTAGGAGCTGAGACCGCAATCGGGGACGCGTCGAACAGTTCGAGTGCGTTTGAAGACGCGCCGCCCTCGAAGTTGGAGACGGTCACGCCGACAAGCCGGATGGGCTTTGTGGTGGGAAGCACCGACCGAACAAGCTCGAGGCTGACCGAATGAAGCTCGGCGTCCGATGTGATCGCGGACGGGCGGCTCCGGCTGCGAGTGATCTGCTGGAAGTCCGCGTACTTCACCTTGACGGTTACGGTCCGCCCGAAGGCCCGCCGATTCTCGCACCAGGACCAGACGTCGTCAGCCATCCGGAGCACGCCGGCCTCGATGTCGGAGTCGGATGTCAGGTCCTCGCGGAAAGTGGTTTCCGAGCCGGACGACTTTCGCACCCGGTTGGGATTGACGGACCGGTGGTCCTCGGCGCGTGCGATCGCGTGATACCACTCGGCTGAGCTGCCGAAGTGCTGTTGAAGGAAGGCGAGCGATTTTGCGCGCAGGTCGGCGCCCGTCTCGATGCCAAGCCGCTTCATCTTGTCCGCGGTGACCGGGCCGACGCCGTGGAAGCGCGAGACCGGCAGCGTTTCGACCCAGGCCGCACCCATGTCGGGCGTGACTGCGAATTGACCGTTCGGCTTGCGGTGATCGGATGCCAGCTTCGCCAGGAACTTGTTGTATGAGATGCCGGCCGACGCCGTGAGCCCGGTCTCTTCCAGGATGCGAGCGCGGATCGCCTTTGCCGTGAGCCACGCCGTCGGCAGCTCGCGGCGATTGGCGGTCACGTCGAGATAGGCTTCGTCGAGCGAGAGCGGCTGGATCAGATCGGTGAACTCCGCGAAGATGGCATGGATCTGCGCCGAGACGGCGCGATAGACCTCGAAGCGGGGCGGGACGAAGACCAGCTCGGGGCAGCGCCTCATGGCCGTGACGGAGGGCAGGGCGGACCGGACTCCGAACTTGCGTGCTTCGTAGCTTGCGGCGGCGACCACGCCGCGCGACGCGCCGTGACCCACGGCCACCGGCCTGCCCCTGAGCGTAGGATCGTCACGCTGTTCCACGGACGCGAAGAAGGCGTCCATGTCGACGTGTATCACCTTCCGGATGGCTGGTTCGACGATCATGCACCGCGACTAGCATATGCCGAACATAGAGAGAACAGTCGCGTGCTCGGCAGGTTCTGAAATTTGGCGTCCGAACTAGTTGGCGGGGTAGATGAGATCCCGACACCCCCCTTTTTGATCCACGGCGCTTATCATGCGTTGACCGTCGCAACCCGATGGAGACGGTGATGGCCGAGCTGAGCACGAAGGACCGCAAGAAGCTGGACAAGGGATCGTTCGCCTTTCCCGAGCAGGAGAAGGAGCCGCTCGAGAACGCCAGCCACGTTCGGAACGCCATCGCCCGGTTCAACCAGGTGAAGAACGTCACGGATGACGAGCGCGATGCGGCGTGGAAGCGCATTGAAGCTGCTGCGAGGAAGTTCGACGTCGAGGTCAGTGAGAAGGGCTGGCGCGACATCGGCAAGTGATCGGTAGTAGCCGGCGACTGACGCCGCAGCTCTAGAGGGCAAGCGTCGCTTGTCGGCCAGCGCCGATCTCTTCTGCGCGAAAGGTTCGATCAGGTCGCGTCGCCAGCAGTTCGGATTCGAGCACCGTGCACTCCCGCCAACAAACTGGGGCGCGGGTCCTCAGGTCGCCTCGACCAGCTCGACCACTTGATCATCGTCGGGGTTTCGCCCGATTATGGCGCGCCGATTGCCGAGCGGCACGTCCGAATTGAAGGGCGTTGGCCTCCGATCCATGGTTGAAACCCAGGGGAACGATCGGGACGCGCAACCAGGGGTGTTTGAACGTGTGCAACGACTACCGTCTGGAAATGGACATCGCATCGATCGCCGAGGACTTTTCCGATCTCAAGATCAGGATCGAATTCTCCGAAGGCGTTCCCAACATCGAGGCGCGTGCGGACATCAAGATCACCGACCCCGGTGTCATCGTGCGCACCGCTGCCGGTCGCGGGGTCGGGGATCTGGTGCCGCGACGTTGGAGCTGGCCTGGTCCGACCGGCAAGCCGGTGTACAATTTCCGCTCGGATGGCCGCGAATTCACCAGCGGCCGTTGCCTGATCGTCGCCGACGGGTTCTACGAATTCAGGAAGCCCAGCGACCCAAAGAAGAAGGTCAAGGACAAGTGGCTTTTCACCAAGCGCGATGAACCGATCTTCTGCATCGCGGGTATCTGGCGCAGTACGCCTGAGGTGGGGGAGGCGTTCACGATGCTGACGATGCCACCCGGATCGGACATCGCACCGTACCATGATCGCCAGATAGTGGTCCTAGATCGCAGCCAGTGGGCTGACTGGCTGGACCCGACCGTGCCGGCTGCCGACATCATCCGCACCCTGCCGGCTAGAACGCTCAACGTCGTCCAGGTCGGCTAAGCTCTGTACGCCGCCGCGTCGCGGAACGGGAGTATCCAATTGAACACCGAAGTCGCCCACGCCTTCGTCGATCATCTCGCCAAGCTCCTCGAGCTGGTCGGCGTCGTGATCATCATATGCGGCGTCGTTCTTGCGGCCGTCCTTTTCATACGATCAGGGTTTCGAGGTGGTGATTGGCAAGCCGCCTACCAGGCTTGCCGGTCCAACCTTGGGCGGGGCATCCTCCTCGGGCTGGAGCTGCTGGTTGGCGCCGACATCATCTCGACGATCACTGCACCGCTCACGTTCCAGAGCGTCGCCCTCCTCGGTGGCATCGTCATGATCCGCACTTTCCTCAGCTTCTCGCTCGAGACCGAGATCGAGGGTTGCTGGCCTTGGCAGCGCTCCGGCCGCGATCGTGGCGACCGGGACCGACGTTCACCACCAGCGGACACGACCTGACCCGCCAAATCAATCACGCGACAGTCAGCGTCAGCTTCGCAAAGCGCTATTTACCTTTGAAAACGCGTTTTGCGTCGAATACGGCATCGGCGGCTTTGCCCCCGACGCGGTCAACATCCTTGTTGAACTGCGCGACGATGCGAGGCGCCGTCAAACCGTTCAAACCCTTGCGCAACAGGCGGTTATACTCCTGACGGCTATCTGCCTTGGCGAAGGTTCGGGCTTTGAATTCCGAGAGGGCGGCCTCGAACTTCAGGCGGTCCTTCGGTCCCAGATCGGCCTTGGCGGCGCCTAACGTTCGATCGAACGCCTCCGCGCTAGTACCGTCGATGACCGTCGGCTCATCACGGCCGAAATTGCAGGCCGATACGAGCAGGCAGACGTAAAGCAGGAACGACCGTCGCATGTGGTAACCCTTCGATGCAGAGTCCATCGCTCTCACCCCATTCCGCCTACTTGGTCCAGACCGAACTTGGCTAAGACTGTCGATGCGCGGCATGGTTTGGGTCCTCCAGACCGACGGATCAAGGGGTTCTACGCAAGCGAATTTCCGCTCAAGCTCGTGTCTGATGGAAGGGCTGCAGGGCTTCTGATGATGAACGGATGTTCGCAGCTGGGGAGGGGGGAAGGCACTGCAAACGGCCACAAGTGGTCGGTGGCACGAGAATGCATAGCAACATCGTCGATCCAATGCGGTCTCCGACAACAGGCCAGAGACACACGTTCGTGGTTACGGGACGCCCTTCGCCTCGTCGAAACCCAACCGATTGCCTTCGATCTCCGCGATATGGGCGCCGGCCCAGTAACCGAGCTCGCGGATCGGACCGGCCAGCGAGCGGCCAAGATCCGTGAGGGCGTACTCCACCTGGGGCGGCACGGTTGGGCGGACGGTACGCGACACCATACCGTCGCGCTCGAGAGCACGCAGGGTCCGTGAAAGCATCTGTTGGCTGATGCCGCCAATCGTTCGCTTGATGTCGTTGAACCGACGCGAGCGGTCGTTGAGCGTCATCACGATCATAACCGTCCACTTGTCGCCAATCAGGCTCAGGACGCTGCTGAACCGGCGGCATTCGCCGTGGATTGGTTCCGGGGTAGTCAGCTCCATGTGACCAGGTCCTTCCAATATGCCTTCTTGGCGAAGCGGTTCGGGTCACATAGCTGGTGCAGGTCACAATTCCAGACCGGAGACGCCCCAATGAGAATCCTCCACGTCGACGCCAGCGCGAGCGACACCGAAACCTCGCATACACGCCGCCTTTCCAGCGAGCTCGTCGAGCGCCTCATCGCGGCGAACCCCGGTGCAACGGTCGTGTACCGCGATGTCGCCGCCAATCAGCTTCCCCATGTCGACATTACGATCCGGCAGGCATGGACGCCCGAGAACAGCGCCGACCCGAAACTGGCCGGTACGATCACGAGAGCCAAGGAACTGGTCGACGAGCTGAAGGAAGCTGACGTGGTGGTGGTCGGTTCGCCCATGTACAACTTCTCGGTACCCTCGACCCTGAAGGCGTGGATCGATCATGTCTCGATCGCCGGCCAGACCTTCAGCTACACGGCCGAGGGGCCACAGGGGCTGCTGACCAGCAAGGTGTATCTTGTCCTGTCATCCGGCGGGATCTATTCTCAAGGGCCGTTCGCCGCGAACGACTACCTTTCGACCTATCTGCAGGCGATCTTCCGCTTCCTCGGCGTCAAGGACGTCGAAGTGATCCGAGCGGAGGGTGTCGCTTACGGACCGGAGCAGGACCAAGCCGCCATGGCGAGCGCCGCCGACAGGATTGAGACGCTCACCGCTACTGCCTGACTAGGATGTTGGACAACCACAGCCATCACCGCAGGCCGCGACCTTGAGCCATGAAGGGGGGATGTCCGCTGCATTAGCGCCGTACTCACACGCATTTTCGCCCCCGCGCGGCGCCGTCGAGGCGGCTTGAGTCCGACATCCGGCCGCCCCTCTTACCCCGTGGGGGCGTCCCCGACTGGCGTCAAAGACCCCAACGTTACGAATGCGACGCAGCCGGAGGCAATGGCGAACAAGGCCGCAAGTATTGCCGCGTACCTGAACGTCTCGACGAGCGCGGTGCCGGTCTGGGCGATCACCGCTCCGGCAAGCGCCGTCGCTATCAAACCGCCCGTCCGCGCGATCGCGCTGTTGAAGCCGGAAGCGGTGCCTGTGTGCGACTGATCGACCGATGAGAGAACCGCGGTGGTGAGTGGCGCCACGGCGCCCGCCATGCCGAGCGCGACGACGATCATCCCAGGCATCACGGTGGTCCAGTAGCTGCCGCCCGGATCGACGCGGACCAGCAGTAGGAAGCCGAGACCCGTGACGATCGGCCCGATAGTCAGCGGCCACCGCGGACCGATCCGCTCGGTCGTCCTCCCCATGAGCCGCGACGCCGCGCCGATGACCAGAGAGAAGGGTAGAAGTGCCAGGCCGGCCTGAAGCGGCGAGTAGCCGCCGCCGACGATCAGCAGGTACGGCAGGAGTACGAGCAGCCCGCCCAGCGCTCCGTAGAGCAGGAACGTCAGCAGCGTCAGACCGACGAACGGGCGCGACGCGAACATCGCGAGCGGCATCATCGCGTCGCTCCGCCGGCCGCGCTCGATCCACACGAACAGCGCCAGGAGGACGACACCGCCGACAAGTCCCGCCCATATCTTCGGCGATCCGGCGTGGGTGCCCGACCAGAGGGTAAGCGCCCAGGTGAGTGTGCCGAGCGCCAGCGTCGCTAGGACCGCGCCGGGCACGTCGAGCGGCTGTTCGCCTTCAGCGCTCTCCTCCACATATCGCCACGCAATGACGATCGCGGCGAGCGCGACCGGCACGTTGATGAGGAAGATCGCACGCCAGCCCGCCGCTCCGACGAGCCAGCCGCCAAGCGGCGGGCCCACCGCGCTCGCGATCGCGCCGGCGGACGCCCAGGTGCCGACCGCCCGACCTCTCGCCTCGCCCTTGAAGGAGGCACCGAGGATGCCGAGGCTGTTGGGCATCAGCAGGGCCGCGCCGACGCCTTGTGCGGCACGCGCGGCGAATAGGGCCGTGCCCACAATCAGCATGCGCCGGCGGCCGAAGTGGTCGCCCGCCGCGCCGCCTGCGAGCAGCAGTGCCGAGAGCGGCAGGAGATAGGCGTTGACGATCCACTGCAGCGACGCGGCGTCCCCGTGCAGGTCGCGTTGGATCGACGGCAGCGCGACGTTGGTGACCGAACCGTCGATGAAGGCCAGACTGGACGCGAGCATTGTCGCCGCGAGGATCCAGCCTGCTTTGTCAGGGAACGCATCAGCGGTCATCGCAATTCGACTTGGTTCTGGTGAAGTCACGTAAATCAAGAACCTCCGATAATGTTCGCCAATCTGAAGCCGTATAGCGGCTGATCGCTGGGCGGTGCGGCCACGCATAAATTTGAACGGTGCTTCGCTTCCGCTCAATATAGATCACCGCGAGGTCGCACCGGCATAGTTTCGGTTTCGGAGTGCTAGGCGCCTGATCGAGCCAACTTGCCGCCGCCCAGTGTCTTTCCCATGTTCACGGTCCCAGGATTTCACGCACCTGGTCGCGGCCGGAGAATGTAGTTGGACGAAATCGATTGGGACAACCTGCCAAAGAGCACGACGCCCGTCGGGCTGAACGTCCGCGTCATCGGTTTCGACAACATGGAAGCCGCGACGCAACTTGGACAGGCCGTCGCCGAGGCCGTGGCATTGTTCGGGTCATTCATCGATTTGACGACCCTCGATGGCATCACGGTGGGCTTCGACTACGACGACGCCCTTGCGTCGGTGGATCAGGGCATCGCCGGTCTACCCCCGCTCGATCGGACGAACACCGACGAGCTCACCGGGGTCGCGAAGGCGTGTCGCGTCGTCCGCGATGGTGTCGTGAAGACCCATCTGGTCTTCGGCGCAGAACAGCTCGTGCCGCTGATCGCCGGTGATGCCCTCACGCCGGCTGATCGCGAGTTCTCCGTCGGCCTGATGGCGCACGAGTGCGGACATGTCGAGGTGAACGCCATGAACGAGCAGTTCGTGCCGGATGCACGGCTTGGAGCGACGATCGCCGAGTACGACCGTGCCATCATGTTCCCTGCCGCCGTCGTTTTCTGGGACGAATATGCCGTGTGCCGCCTCTCTGCACCATTCGCGAGGGGCCAGAACACGCTGCATGCCGACAGCATGGCGGCCGTCACGCCCGGGGCACGAGGTCGCAGCGATGCGCATATCCGTGCGCATCGGCTCCACCAGAACCATCTGCGGACGCTAGGAGAGACGGCGACCGAACTCGTGACACCGCTCAAGACGGTCTCATATCTTCTTGGTGGTATGGACGCTGACGGGGCTGGGTGGGAGGATTTCGCCGCTGTGCGCCGGATCATCGACGCGGCTGGCTACGGGGAGCTGGTCGACGACCTGCACCGCGCGCTGCGGCGGATGTGGGACACGCGGGATCAATGGAATGAGGACGACGACATTCTCGCCCCTGTTGTAGAGATCATCCGCGAGACGCTTGCTTCGGGTGGCGTCAGCCTGTTCAAAGAGCCCGACGGCAGCTGGCACGCCCATTTTCTCTTTCCTGGCTGAAGCATCGTCGAAAGCGGGTCGACCAATACGCTGCGCGAACGCCGTGTCTGCGATCAAACTACGGTAAATTGTGCGGGCCGAATCCGTCATCCGCGCTCGATCGCGGTCGGCGTCACTTCGGTCCCGTCACCCAGGCTCGTCACCAGGTGATCGATCAGGATGCGAAGCCGGACCGGCATATGGTCCCGGCTCGGGTAGACCGCATAGATCCCGACCTCGGGGGTCAGCAGGCCCGGCAGGACCTGTTCCAACGCGCCTTCGGACAGGTCGTGACCGACCAGCCAGTCCGCCAGAAGCGCGACACCGTGGCCGCGGATCGCCATCTGCCGTACCATCGCACCCATGCTCGACGTGAATGCCGGCGACACGTGGGCCGTTTCCCACTGACCGTGATGCTCGATCCGCCACCGATCGTTGCTTCCCAGGACGAGGCAGCGATGGGTAAGAAGATCGTCAGGCTTTTCGGGGCGACCGAACCGGTCGAGATACTGCGGCGAGGCGCACAGGATCTGTCGCCCCTTCAGCAATCTGCGAGCTACCAGCCTCGAGTCCTCCAAATTGCCATAGCGGATCGCGACATCGACCCCTTCGCTGATCAGATCGAGGACGCGGTCGGTCAGATCGACATCGATGGTGACCTTCGGATGGAGGCGGAGGAACGTGTCCAGGACAGGTCCGAGGAAGCGGTCGGCGAAAGTCGCCGAAGCTGTGAGCCGGAGGTGGCCGGACACCTCGCTGGCGCCGCCAAGGAACCGATCCGCCTCATCCGCTCTAGCCACCAGCGCCCTGACCAAGGGGAGGAACTCTAGCGCGTCGACGTCGGTCGCAGCGCGCGGGTGCTCCTGTGGAACAGACGTTTTCCGATCCCGTCCTCGAGCGCCATGAGCCGCTTGCTGGCAGCCGCGGCGGTCAGGCGGGACTGCGCGGCCGCAGCGGCGATCGAGCCCTGTTCCAGTATCGCCAGGAAGAGCCTCAGGTCGCTGATCGAGTTCAGCATCATTATCGCCGCATTGGAAGGAATGACATGCAAATTCGGAGTGATGGACGACGCTCGGTAATCATCAAATCAGTCCGGTAGCAACTGATTGGAACGAATTATGCGAGCGATAGTAATTCAGCGTCACGGCTCCACCGAAGTGTTCGAAGACATCGAGATAGCCGATCCGCAGCCTCGCCCGGGCTACGTCATCGTCGATGTGAAGGCGACGAGCGTCAATCCCGTCGACACCAAGATCCGCGAGGGGTCGGAGGGCACCCAGGGACTGACCTTCCCCGCGATCCTGCATTTCGACGTCGCGGGTATCGTGCGATCGGTTGGCGATGGCGTTACGAAGTTCCGGCCTGGTGACAAGGTCTATGGCAGCGCCGGCGGCGTCGTGGGGATCCCGGGTGCCCTCGCCGACCAGATGGAGGCGGATGCCGACCTGCTCGCCCACATGCCATCGAGTCTCAGCTTCGGCGAAGCGGCGGCCGTCCCGCTCGTCGGGATAACGGCATGGGAGGCGTTGGTGGGCCGGGCGAGGATCACGCCGCGGTCCAACGTGCTCATTCAGGGCGGGACCGGCGGCGTCGGCCACATCGCCGTGCAGATCGCGCGGGCCATGGGAGCTCGGGTGACCGCGGCTGTTTCGACGCCGGAGAAGGGCGATGTCGCCCGCGGGCTCGGAGCCGAGGAGATTATCCTCTACCCCAGCGAAGCACCGGAGGACGCGGTGCAGCGCATTACCGCGGGCGAAGGCTTCGACATCGTCTTCGACACGGTCGGCGGCAGCTCCCTGCAGTCGGCGTTGAAGTTGGCGAGGATGAAGGGGCATGTCGTCTCCATCATCGGTTACGACACCTATGATCTCACCGACATGCACTTCAAGGCGCTGCGGCTCGACCTCGTCTTCATGCCGATCCAGCTCATCCACAACATCGACCGTCATGAACACGGAGAGATTCTGCGGCGTCTCGCCGAACTGATCGACGCAGGCGCCGTCACCCCCCTGATCGACAGTCGGCACCCGTTCTCGGTGGGAGGCGCGCGTTCCGCGCATGAACGTGTCGAGTCCGGCAAGGCGATCGGCAAGGTGGTGATCGAGCGCGACTGAAGAGTCCGTTCGGCAATTGATGTGATGCGGCTTCCTTCAACAGAGGATAGCGGCCCGCGTTGGTAGAAACGTCTACCTTCCTCAATGCAGCTATCGCCCGAGGATCCCGATCATGCGGGAGTCGGCAAAGCGGCCCTAAGGAAACTGACATGAGGTTCTCGGCGACGGCGAGAACCTCATGGAAGATGCCTTAATTCTGCATGTGCGTAATCGGTTTGATGCTCGCCGATCATTCGGCGAGTATTGCGTCGGGGCAGGCGATAACCCGGTCCCGGCCGGCCCTCTTGGCGTCGTACAACGCGACATCGGCCTTATGCATCGCTCCGGTCAGCGAGGCATAGTTGCGGACGATCGCGAGGCCGCAGGAGAAGGTCACGGGACCGTTCGGCGAGACACCGAAGCCTTCCCCGTTTAGCGTGACGCGCAGCCGGTTCACGATCTTGTTGGCCTCGTCCAGATCCGTGTCCGGCAGCAGGATGGCAAACTCCTCACCACCCCAGCGCGCAGCCAGATCGGTTCGCCGCAGGCCACGTTCCAGGCGCTCGCCGAACGCGCGGAGAACGCGGTCGCCTTCGCGGTGTCCGAAGCGGTCGTTGATGCCCTTGAAGTGATCGAGATCGATCATTCCGACCACCGAACTGCGATCGTCATTAAGCAGCGGGACGATCGCGTCCATGAACCCGCGGCGGTTGCGCAGTCCGGTCATCACGTCTCTTTCGGCAGCTTCGGCCAGCCGGTCGATCCGCGCGGCGGTCTCTGCGGCGGCATCCGAAACGCCCGCGAGCAGCGCGCCGACCAGGTCTTCGCCGCCCGTAGGCACCGGTCCGATGGGTTCGCCGCGTTGCACCGCGCGCAGCAGGCTCGTGGCGTGTGCGATCGGCGCTAGCAGCGCCGAAAGCCCTGCGATGCCGGCGGCCGTGCCTACTAGCGTGGCTCCCAGCAGAGATAGGAAGAGCTGCCAGTCCCAAGCGTTCACGACCATCTGCGTCACGCAGAACGCGATCAGTGGCAGATGCACGGCGCCGAAGCACACCGTGAACGCCCGTAGTTGAAAACTGCGGGGAAACAGGAATCGAGTGCGGGCGTAGAAACGCATCTGGCCGTCCTTAGGTAATCATGGAACGGCTATGCGGTCACGGTTGATCAACAATTGAAATCATGTCCGGTGCAAGTTGAACGGTTCAGCTAGTCGGCCGCGCCCATTACGTTCGCAGGTTATAGGCACACGGTGAACGAACCGTGCGTCCGGCAATGGTAGGTCCCCAAATGTTTGCCGTTGTGGCTTGGCGCCACTCGACGGCTAGATTCGATCGAACACCGAACCCATGCGCGGGCTGAACAGGCGCTCGTACGTCTTGAGTAGGAAGCTGTCGGTCATGCCTGAGATGTGGTCGCAGATCACCCGCCGCTTGTCGTCCGCGGCGGCGTACCTCGCGCGCGTGGAGTCCGGCAGCAGCTTCTCGGGATCGGACGCCAGCGCGTCGTACACCGCGACGACCATGTTCTGGCCCTTGAATTCGAGGTGCTGGACCGACGCGCTCTGGATGACCTTGATCATGACCGCGTCCTTGAGCGCGTCGAGGAAGACGCGCTGACGAAGCGGGAGATCGGCACGATAGCGCAGCAGCGGTGCCTCGAACGCCTCGTCCGTGGTGATCTGAACGTGGGTGATGAAGTGGTGCACCATTCGGCTGATGCAGCGCTTGCGACGACCTTCGTCCGCTAGCGCTGCTATGAAGCCACCATGGACGTCGTTTCCGAATTCGTCCGGATAGCGTTCCTTCAGCGCGTCCAGGAAACATCCGGAGACGTTCTCGGGGATCATCTCCCGTAGATCGTCGGCGTCCATCAACCCCATGGCAAGCGCATCCTCGAGGTCATGGACGCCGAAGGCGATGTCGTCGGCCAGATCCATGATGCTGCAGTCGAAGGACTTGTGTCTGGTCTTGCCGTGCTTCCCCGGAACGGCGTCCCAGCTCGTGAAGCGGTCGCGATCCTGGTCGCTCAGTGGCTGCAGAAGCCAGTCGACGACGTCCTGTTCGGAGTCGAGGTAGCATTTCGGCGGCTTGCAGCTCCCCCGGTCGATCAGCTGCACGACGCTCGTGCCCTTCATGAGCCGCGGTTCGGCTTTCCGATCGGGGTTGCGGATGGACAGGTAGGGCGCCGGATACTTCAGGACGCCGAGCATGGTCCTGCGCGTTAGGTTGGCCCCCGCGTTTTTGGAGAAGCGCTCGAGCCGGGCTAGAATTCGAAGCGTCTGCCCATTGCCTTCGAAGCCTCCGGCCTTCCTCATCACATAATTAAGGGCGTACTCGCCACCGTGTCCGAACGGCGGATGGCCCAGGTCATGGGTGGCGCCAATGGCCTGGATCATCGCGAGTTCGGGGATCCATTCGAACGCTGGATGTTCCGCGAAGTCCTTCTTCATCTGACGGGCGAGCCCCCCGGCGATCTGCGCGACCTCGATCGAGTGGGTGAGCCTGTTCCGGTAGAAGTCGCTGTCCCCGAGGTTCAGGATCTGGGTCTTGCCCTGGAGGCGACGGAAGGAGGCCGAGTGGATGACGCGCGCATAGTCGGTGGCGGGACCGTCGCGAGCGTCCTCCTTCTGCGGATCCCATTTTTCCCTTCGCGCTGCCCAGCTCGTGGAGGGCTCTTCGGTATTCATCGTCGTGTGTGCTCCAATGTCGGATCTCTAACCGTATCGTTCGCAGAAGAACGGGCTCCGATGTGAACTGCGCCCAGACCGACCACGTAGGCCGGTAACCCGAAGGCATGCGCTACCTCATCCCCGTGACGACCCAGCGGCACCGCGTTCAGGCCCAATGCTTCCGCCGTCATACACAAGGTCGCCGTGACGGCCCCGGCGTCGCGCCATAGTAGCGAACTGTGGTTGTCGTAGCAGGCTGTGAGCCTGGTCGGGTCCGCAAAGAGCTGCAAGGTGGTCCCCGCCACCGCCGCCGTCAGCTCGGTGACGCTCGCGCGGTTCAGGGCGATTGCCGCCGCGGCGTCTTGATCCAATCTCCCTATGGCGTGGGTGGCATCGTCGTAGACTCCGGCAACGTCGTCCGCGTCGAGCGGGATAGCCAGAAGGCGGATCGAATGTATGCCGCCGGCCGACGGGGTTGGCCGGCTCTCCCACTGCCCGAAGCGACCGTCGAAGCCGCGTTCGCGGAGCTGGGTCGCATGCCAGAGCAGCTTGCCGAGCAGACCCGTCGGCACGCTGCCGCCCACCCTCGATCGTCGACCTGCGAGCACATCGAAGAAGTCGACCGGCGGCGTTTCGACATGAGCCGGCAGGGGCTTCAGGTCGCGAAGTTCGATCGCGTTTGCGGGCCTGTCGCCCGGGATCCGGGGGAGGGGCTCGGCATCAGTATGGATCGCCATAGAGCTCCTCCATAACGTGCTGATGCTTGAAGCACCCGCGGCAGGCGCCGCACGCGATGGCTGACGTGTGGCAGCTGTGGGCCCAGGCGAGCAGGTCGCGTCCGATGCCGGAAGCGCGGACGAGCTCCGTACTGGTCAGTTCGAGCGCGGGAGCCGATACGCGAAGGAAACCCTCCTGCATCGCGAACAGTCGGTCCAGCATTTTATAGAACGGCGCGGTCCCATCGACGTGTGTGCCGTCAGACACGACGGAGCCAAGCAGCAGCTCGGTCACGCCGATCGAAACCGCTTTCATGCCCGCGAGCGTTGCAAGGAGCTGGTTGCGAAATGGCCACCATTCCGACACGGGCGCGTCGGGGAGGGGGGCGGTCCCTGCCATGTCGCCGGAACCTAGCGCGGAGCAGTCTGCCGTCACGACGACGTGGTCGATGCCGATGAGCGCGCAGACGTGCTTCGAGACCGCGACCTCCGCCGACGCGGCTCGCTGCCCATAGTCGACGGTGATGGCGACCTCGGGTCGCTTCCAGAACGCGAGCGCGACGGAGTCGACACCGCCCGACAGGAGCAGGGCTCTCAACGCAGCTGCCACACCGTCTGGTAGATCGCCGACACGACGTCGGTCACGACGAGGCAGCCGGACCCCACCGGCATCTTCATGTCTTCCGGCCGCATGTTCTGCGCCAAAGCGACGATGGGAATGCCCTTCGCGGTCGCGTAGCCTATCTCGAAGATGGTGCCGGCGTCCCCACCGTTGAGGACGGCGAGCACGGCGTCGCATTCGTCGAGCGCCGCCAGATCGAGCGGTGCCACCAGCTCGGCGCTGCCCGGTCCGACATTGTGGAAGGGGGAGAACACATCGACCCCGGCGGCGAGCAGTTGGTCGCGCAGCTCCTCGACCAGCCACAGTTCCGCGAGGTTGAAGAAGGGGGCGGCGATGTAGACGCGTCCGGGTGCCGACCTGACGGGGGCGGGCGCCAAAACTTGAAGATCCGCAGCCGCTGCTATCGGCAGCGACATGGTCTCGCAGTACCGCGATGTGGCGCGCGAGGCGAGATCGGCGGCCTCGGCGGGACTGCGCCCCTCGACGGCCCAGAACTGCGTGAACGACGCCGAGAACACGTCGCCCGAACCCAGCTTGAAGACACTGGCGCTCCGGTAGGCGGGCACGAGGCTCGAACCGGCCGCGGAGGCGACCAAGGCGCCACGACCGCCGCGCTTCACGACGACGACTTTCGCGTCACCGCGTGCCAGCAGGACCGCGGCTGCGGAACCGGGATCCGTTTCGCCGGTGAGGCACGTCGCTTCGCGCTGGTTCAGGATGAGGGCCAGCTCATCGGCCACGGACCCGTTCTCGCCGAACGGTCGAGGATCGAACGCGGATTGCGGATCGTAGACGGCGCGCCGGGCGCGGATGCGAGCCGTCCCTTCCAGCATTCCGAAGCGGAGGACCACGTCGTCTTCGACTTCGATCGGCGGCTGCTGGTGGATGGCGTCGGGCCGGGGGACGATGCGGGGCACCGCAAGAGAATGCGTGTAGTCGAAGGCGATCGCGAACCCGACCGGTGGCCCATCCAGTCGCAGGTCGAAGGCCGATGCGAGATTGGCCAACCCGTCACCGAGCTGGTCGCTGCGGTAGGTCACGAGGCGGACGCCTGGAACCGCGCCGCTTATCGCGGCGGCGGCCCGGCCCGCGGATCCATAGACCTCACGCCAGTTCGGCTCGATGCAGCGTTCCGAGTACACGCCGCCGACCACAGTGGTCATACGGGTTCGATCCGGAGCTGGACGGCACCGCCGGAGATGTTGAGGACGACGGCCTCGTAGCTGTGACCCTGCTCGATACAGTCTATGAGGTACAGATGGCCGAGGAAGGTCAGCGAACCCGCCACGGCACCTGACATATCCCGTACCTGAAGGATAGCGCGCCCGGTGCTCTTGTCCAAATGAACATAGAGACGGTCGTTGACCCGAAGTCCTGCCACGACGCGAGGCTGTGGACTGTTGAGCGGTGCTGTTCGCACAGTACTGCATGACGGTGTGGGCGTAGGCGTAGGACTTGGGTTTCCACCGGACATTGCTGCGTCATCCTCTATCGTGGATGACGTAAGGGACGTCACTGCATCGCGGTCAATTGGTTTGGTGTGACACGGCGCAGGAGACTGATCCGGTCCGGATCCATTCCTGGGGGAACGAACGAAGCGATCAGCGAGGACGGTAGCTGCCGCATGGTCATCCACATGACCGAATCCAGGATCGATGCACGCGAACGGATCGCGGTCGCGAAATCCAGATAGGCCGCCTCCATCAGGCCGTAATGCCGCTCGACCCGCCATCCGGCGTCGAAGAGGCGGAGCATGCGAGCAGCTCTGATGATGTGGACGTCGAGGATCGAGACGCTATCGGAACCGCGCCAGTTGCGCACGATCCAGGAGGCGGTCTTCGGCCCGACCCCCGGAAGGGTGGTCAACGCATCGCGCAGGGTCAGATCGTCGGCCTGGTCATCGATGTTGGCCAGCCCGGCAAGTGCGGCGGCGACGTACCGCCCCTTCTGCGCCGCGAAGCGGTAGCGTATCTGTCTGCCGGCGACGTTCAACGGTGCGGACAGCAACCCCGTCGCCCTCGTCGGGCATGTCAGTCGACGGGGATCTTCGCGATCCGCGGCGTTCAGTAGCTCATAGGCGGCGAGCCCGACTTCGGCCGGGATGCCGTATCCACCGAGCAGGCATGCCAGCAGTTCCTCCCGCAATGTTCTGCCGAGCTTGTAGTGGGTGGGATATTCCTCCCCCCACATCCACGCCTGCGAGGCCCAATAGGCCGGGCTGCCGATCTCGTCCGCTCCACCCCATTCGAGCCAACCGCTACCGATCCGCTGATGCGACGGCGGCAGGTCGATCGACCTCATTTCGTCGCCGACCATGGCGACGACCTTCTGGCTCGCGGATGCGGTGGACGAATGCATATATGCATTCTATCATGCATTTATGACACGCTCAACGCCTGATTCGGTGATCTCGATCGAAACCGCCCGGCGGCGTCTCGGAAGGAGCCAGAGCCAGATCGCCACTGCCTTGGGCATAACTCAGGGCCATTACAGCAAGGTGGTGAAGGGGCAGGCGCCACTCTCACCTGCCCTGGAAGGCCGGATGCATGAATGGCTCGAGGCGAATGCGCAGCCCGTTGTGCTGGATGCAGGCGCGCATCGGATGCGCGAGCTGGCGGCATCGATCCGTATGCAATGCATCGAACTCATGCATCTGGCTGACCGCGTTCTCGATGCCTCGCCAGCTGGGACGGAAGGTTGACGCCCTGACTACCTGCCTAGACGTCGGAACTTGGGACGTCCGATGACGACAGCAACAGATGACGGTGTGGATGAGGCATGGCACCTCGGGAAACGGGCCGGCATCACAGGCGTTCACCCACCGGCCCGAATGCCTATTTGCCGGCCGCGATCGACGGGGCGCCGTCCGCCCAATCCTGGCGTCCCGGAGCGAAGAAGTCGATGTCGACCGTGTCTTCGGGGCAGTGGAATTCGTGCGGTACGTTGGGTGGGATGACCATGATCGTCCCGGCCTTCATCGTGAAGCGGCGGCCGTGGGAGAAGACGTCGCAACGCCCGGAGACGATCCAGGTAATCTGTTCGTTCGAATGATGGTGGAGGGGGGGGGACGCCGCCCGCCTTCACGGTCCACTTGACGAACGTCGACTGGGCACCGCTCAGATACTGCCGCTGCACCAGCGGGGAGATCTGCTCCTTCGGCTGGGCGTCGAGGGCGTAGAGCATGGGCGAAGCGGCCGTGTGGCCGCTGATCGAGGGGATCAGCCCCTTCGTCGGCGCCGCAGTCACCTCGCGCGACCCGTTGAGGTCCGGTGCCGGGAGCGTCTGGGCGAAGGCGATTGCACCTGATGCCGCTGCGCAGCCGGCGATGATCAATGCGATCAGTCGTGACATGGTGGTCTCCGTATTTCGTCAGGGTGGGAGCGATCGCATTCTTTCCGGGTGCCCCTGCGGAGGGTCACCCGCTTCCATGTATTCGCGGTGGTGATGGCGTCAGCAGGCGTCGCGTTTGGTGGGTTTGCCCTTCCTCAAGGGCGGTCGCGACGACCTCGACCGGCATTCCCCGCCAACGTCAGCCTCAGAACGACGACGAAAACCGCGAGACCGATGATGACCGCGACCGGCGACGCCTCAAGTCCGAAGCCTCCGCCGGTCAACCAGACCGGCGCGCCGGGTGAGGGGGGGCTTGTGAACAGGCTGCCTTCGCCGGGCATCCCCGAGACGCGGGCGCCGAAGATCGCGCCGAGCGTGAAGTTCTAGCCCGCGTGCGCGCCGACCGACACCCGGTCGGTCGCCTTTTTGGATACGCGGTCGAACACGGTCGTGGGCACAAGCCGGTTCGAGGGCTCGCCGGTCGGGGTGACCTATGCACCCCACGGCAAGGAGGTGTGGATACCCGTGGTGGGTGACGACCGCATCTCCGTACGGGAAGCGAAGGGCTTCTCCGAGGTGGCGCGGATCGACGTCGGCGGTCCGCCGGGACCGATCGCCTTCTCGAACAACGTTCGCCACGCGTTCGTGTGTTCCGCATCCGGCACCGCGGTCCTGGACGTCGCGAAGCGCAGCGTCATCGCGACCGCGCCGACGGGAGACTCGCCTTGCACGAGCATCGCGGCCAGCCCCGACGGTCGACAGATCTGGCTGACGCTCCCGCGGGGCAGGGCGGGCCGTCGCGGTGTCCACCAAGCACCCGTTCGCAATCCTGCGTTCCATCGACACGGGACCGCGGACCATCGGCGTGAACTTCGTGAGCAACGACGACGGACAGTTCGCGTACGTCTCGGTGGCCAGGCTCAACGCCGTGAAGGTGTTCGATACCGGGAGCTTCGAGACCCTGGCGACCATTCCCGTCGGCAGGTCGCCCTCCGGAGTGTGGCCGTCAGGCGATGGAAGCCGGATCTATGTCGGGCTTGAGGGAGACTCCGCGATAGCCGTCATCGACCCCGGCGCGATGCGCGTTGTCGGCAACGTGGAAATGGGGCAGCCCGTCCAGGCCATCGCCTACGTGCCCTATGCGGTCCGCTCCGTGCAGAGTCGCGTTAACCTGCAGGCGGAACCCGATGCCGAGGTGAACGTGGCGGACAACGTCACCGTTGCCAAATGAGGCTTTCAGTCGACCGGTTAGGACCTGCCGACGGCTTCAGCGTCATTTGCGGATGAGAGTACGACTCCATCCCCACTCGACGCGCGCTCCCGGCTAGCCGTCGAGATCCGAGGACGTGAGCAGGATCGGCGGTTCTCCCCCGAGCCGTTTGACGAACTCGCGCAACGCGATCCGGTGAATGTCCGCTTCGAACTCGAAGAAGACTTCGAGCGCGGTCTCGGCGTCGATGCCCGGGAGATCGGGGTTCAGCAGCTCGGCGAGCGCGTCCGCGGTGATGAGGAAGGGCACCTCGCCGAAGTCCGTGGTGCCGACGAAACCCACGCTTTCCCGCTCGGAGATCCATTCGGCGTCGCCGCCTGCGAAGCGTACGCTGGGCTGCGCCATCGCGTCAGCTCGTCGCTGCGGTGGTCGGCCCCGGCAGACGTTCCGCCAGAGCGGCGATGCCGGTGCCGGAGAATGACGAGCTGGAGACGCCGTCTATCTGGACGGGCCTTTCCGTCGTGAGTGTGGCCGCATCCTTGTGTTCGGGATCGAGCCCTATCCAAGCCCGGACCGCCCCTTCGAGACTCGTGACCTCGGCGACGTCCTCGCCGCCGCGCGGCACGTCTTCCAGAGCGGCGCTCATCCGCCAGTCGATGTCGGGAGTCTTGGCGTCGTCGCCCCAGGTCGCTTCGGTCATCGGCTGCGGTCTTTCCCTACGTACGCCACTCTGTCTCACGCGGCGGAGGTTGTGATCTGTTCCGTCGATACAAATCGCGAGAGTCACGATGGTTCAATTGGGGGGCATCAAAGCACCTGTAAGTCGACATCAGCGAAACCCGGGCGCGATGGTACGAAGGCAGCGCCGTGACGGCTCGGCCAGCGTGACGTTGACGTCTTGATGCACTGGCGGGGCGCCCGCCGTCGTCATCAGTACCATGACAGCCGATCGAAAATGCGGTCGCCGGGGCGTCCGATCCTGGTCGCCGAACCTCCAGAGATCTGATTGCGCGGACAATCACAGCGGCCCCCGTCGCGAGCCTCCACGCAGCCGCCATCGCCGATCCAGTCAAAGAGCCAACAGAGCCGGATAAGCGCTGTTTTCAAAAACAACAGCGTTTTTCGCAAAAACACGATTGACGCGAATCGTCGAGTCACAGTAGCTTTGTTTTCGCAAACACAACTCATGTTTGCGTCACGCAAGTTGATAGAAGGGGAAGAAGATGGCCGTCGCCGTTGGCGTGGCAGGAGAGACGTCGTCACGCGCGTCGCGCGGCCGTCGACGGCTCGACCTGAACATTAGGATAGATCTGGACGGCACGGTCCCGTTTCGCAGGACCAGCGACCTGCGTGTGCCCTCCGGTGGGGGGGTGTATCTCCTCCACGACCTTCGGGGTGTTCTCTACGTCGGCCTCTCCGGGGACCTGCGACGGCGCTTTCTCGAGCACGAGCGGCAGCCGGCCAATCCCCTGGTGGCCGTCGCCCGGAGCAGTCCGGTCGGGCCCTTGTCGTTCAGCTGGATCGCCGTGCGCGACGCGCTGCGCCGTTCGGCGGTCGAGGCCGAGCTGATCGGTGCGCTCGATCCACCCTGCAACCGCTGCACCCCTGCATTCCCGCGGCCGACTGCCGCACTCGTCGAAAAGGACTGAATCCCATGGCAACCATCATTCCCGCCATCCGAGGCCGCCTCGGGAACACGACGTACTACGAGACGACCATGAAGGTCAGCGACTTGGTGAAGTCGGTGCGGCCTCCGAAGGAGCTCGACGGCTGGACCGGTTTCAGCATCGAGGAACGCTTGCAGCGCGAGCCTGACACCAAGCGGATCAAGAGCGATTTGGCGCCCTACATCGCCAACTCGCAGGATCGCTTCTTCGGATCGATCATCGTGCTGGTGTACAAGGGAAAGCTCGAGTTCGAGTCCATCACCAGTTTCATCAGCAAGCTGCCGGCCGCCTACCGGTCGGGTTCGGAATCGATGGGCTTCATCACCATCGATGGGGTGACGCTCGTCGTCCTCGACGGACAGCATCGCCTGCTCGCGCTTCGCGCCGTGCATCTGGGCGACGTGACGGGACCTGCCGCCTCCACCGTCGCCAACGACGACGTGTGCGTCATCTTCGTCGAGCATGAGGACCTGCTCAAGACCCGGCGCATCTTCAACGTCGTCAACCGCTACGCCAAGCAGACCGGCCGCGGCGACAACATCATCACGTCCGAGGACGACGGCTACGCCATCGTGGCGCGCAGCCTGCTTGCCGACGATCACGTCTTCGGCCGCCGCAAGGTCGGTGCCGAACTGAAGGATTTCGTCGAATGGCGGTCCAATACGCTTGGCAAGCGGAGCCTGCCGTTCACGACGATCAGCGCGGTCTACGAGAGCGTGAAGCTGATCCTCAGCCACAACGGCGTTCCCGGACTGAAGGATCAGCGGCCGTCGAACGAGGATCTCGAGATCTACGAGAACCATGCCCGCGCCTTCTACGAGTCGCTCATGGAACGCGTGCAGGCTTACGCCGCGGCCGGCCAGGACATGACCCGGATGCCCGACTTCCGGACCGACGACCAGCCCACCGCGCTCCTCTTCAAGCCGGCCGGCCAGATCGCGGTGGTGGACGCGCTGTTCCGCATCGTGAAGGAGACCGATCTGCCGCTCGAGACCGCGATCGACCGCCTCAACGACATTCCCGACTGGAGCATGGTCAATCCCGTCTGGCGGGACATCATCGTCAAGGGAAGCGGCACGATCGACGCGGGCCCGGACGCCCGGCGACGGATGTCCGCACTGCTCGCCTACCTCATCGCGGCCGATCGCATGGATGCTGGGTACAAGCTCTCGACGTGGCGCATGTTCAACGATTCCCGCCGTCGTGGCGCGATCGACGCCTGGGAGGCGGCGGGCTTCGGCGACGTCGGTGATCTCGAGGATCTGCCCGCGCCGATCGCGGGCGAGACGTTCACGACCGAGAACGCGCGGGCGATGATGAGCGCGGTCTGACCTACCGGTCGCGGCTCGAGGATCGGCCGCGGCCACGTTTTCTGGATATGAATGGAGGATTTCATGGCTATCATCGGTGAGTTGCTGTTCTGGTCGCGGGCCGACCAGGCGAGTCTTTCCGACGTGCTGAGGCATAACCTCGAGGTCGAGGTCCGGCAGAAGATAAGTCAGCTGCCGGCCGCCCGCTTCGACCGCGATGACGACGAGAAGATCGTCGCCGCCCTGGTGAAGGAGATGCAGTGCGAACCGATCGAGTTGCGACTCGAAGAGTCGGACGCGGAGGTGACCGACGTCTCCGTCACGGTGCGGGACGTGTTCGGAGATGGCGCGACGGTTCCAGGTCTTCGTGTCGTCAAGGTGGTGCCGTTCGACGGGGAGAGGGACCTCTTCGGCCTGCGGCCCAACTCGTGGAATCTGAACCCGCCCCGTGGCGAGGTACGGTCCGGCAGGCTGCTGATCGGCATGGAGGTCCGCCAGAGCCAGAGCGAGGAGGCGCTGCGCTACATCGAGGAGACGCTCGCGTCCATTCAGACGTGCATCGCGAGCCAGCGCCCCATGATCGACGAATTCAACCGTGCGCTCGTCGAAACCGTGCGGTCCGCGGTGATCAGCCGCCGGCAGACCCTTGGCACGGCGTCCGATCTCGCCGCCCGGCTCCGCGGGCGCTGAAGTCCTCCGTTCGACGTTCGACCGTACCCCGCGACCAGGGCGTCGCCGGTGCGGTCGACGTCGCCCTCACTTGTGGCAGGTCACGCAGCCACCGCTCGCCTCTTCGATGCCGTAGACGTCGTCGATGGTCTCCGGGGCTCTGCCCGACAGCGGGTTCGCGGGGCGGCGCTTCCGGAGCCGGTCGAGCCGCTTCTCGTAGTCGGCCTTGATCTGGGCGACCCGTTCGGGCTGCGTCAGCGCGATCAGGCTCTCGCCCTGGCTCCATGTGAAGGGCGAGCCGCCGTCCATGGCGGTCTTCTCGTAGTTCACCGCCTCGTCGAAGCGGTCGGGATGGCGTTCGGCCAGCCGCACCCATTCGATCTTCTGCTGGAAGAAGCAGAAGGTGCAGCCCGACCGCGACCGCCAGTCATAGTATTCGGGTTCGCCGACGTCGGCGTTGCGCAGGATGTCGATCACGCCCTTGCGGTCGATCCCGGCGTCGCGGAGCGGAAGGTGGACCAGCATGTTGGACTGGGTCGACTGGTAGCCCTCGCGCGATGGTTCGTCCGCGCGGATGGCGACGTAGGAATGCACGGTGACGCCGGCGTTCAGATCGTCCCGGAGCCAGTGCTCCAGCGGACGCAGCTTCAGCTGACGCGTGCACCACCGGGTGCGCGGCGAGGGCAGGAAGTTGCCGTACTCCGCCATCCAGAAGTCGAAGTCGCGGTCCGGGTTCAACCGGGCGATCGGCTGTCCGAGGAAGCCTTCGAGCCGGTCGAGGAACGAGTAGACTTCGGGAAGCTCCTTGCCCGTGTCCGTGAAGAAGTACTCAAGCCTTAGGTCGGGTCTGGTCTGCCGCATGTGCACGGCGAGCGCGGCGCTGTCGCGACCGCCCGATACCCCTAGAATGTGCCGTTCCCTGGTCTTCATGCCGCCTGCGCCTGTTTCTGGATCGAGCCGTCCTCGAGTGCGATGCCCGCGATCGCCCGGGCGAGTGCCGCCAACTGGACGCTCGCGAGCCGATCGCCCGAGTTGAGCGTGGCAAGGATCTGGTCCGCGAGCGACGTAGCCTGCGACTTTTCGGCCTCGGTCAGGATGAAGCTGCGGACGACCGGGAGCACGGCGGCGTCGAGACCGACGATGAGGGCCATGGCTTCGGCCGTCGGTGTGCGGTCCCTGACGATCGCGAGCGCCTCGGTCTCGCGGAAGCGTCTGCAGAGCTTGCCTAGTTCGAGCAGGGCCTGGTCCGCGTCACGGTCCGACCACGAATGCGGCGGCCGGTGCAGCAGCAGACTGGCGAGGCCCTCGATGTCGCCTTCGCCGGCCCCGAACGCTCCGGCACGCATCGCAAAGGCCTCGAAGGCGAAGTCGTTCGTCAGGTCGCGAAGGTTCTCCGCGCGCTCGGCAACTCCGCTGAACGTGTCGGCGTCGACGCCGAGGCCGCGGGCCAACGCCAGTCGGAGGCTGCCGAGCAGCTCGCCGTAAACGCTTTCCGAACTCGTGAGCGCGTCGAGCACCGCTTCGGCCGAGAGACGGCCGCCGAGGGCTTCGGGAATGCGTTCGAAGAGAACCTCCTCCGGATCGTTCGCCCGCAGGACGGCGTCGCGGACCGCGACGCATTCGGCCGGGATGGACTTGGTGCGTTGAGCGTATGCGGTCAGGTCCTCGAAGCGTCGATACAGCGTCTGGGCGACGGACAGCGCCGGCGCGTCGGGCGCGAGTTCGAATGCGTTGGCGAGACCGCCGAGATATGCGGCCTCCTGCACCGACCGGTCGATCCGGCGGAGCCGGATCGCCTCCGGCCGCTGCAGCATCTTGTCCGCGAGCACGTCGTCGAAGTCGGTCTGGAAGACGCCGTCGACATAGACGGCGACACGGTCGCGCCTGGACATGAGGTTCGCCATCGCGAGCAGCGGCATCACTCCCGCCTTCATGCCGAACGGCGCGGCGGACCAGGTGGCGTAGACCTGATCGAGCGTCACGTCCGTCGTGTCCTCGATGACCGACCATGCCGCGGTCATCGTCGAGCCGGGGCCGTCGGAAAGCGGCGCGCGGAAGTCGATCGCGCCGTCGACTTCGCGGTGCAGCCCGAACGGCCGCAGAACCGTCATGTACAGACCCATCTCGGCCGGATAGCCGGTGAAGCCGAGATCGGTCTTCTCCGGTCGGTCGACCATTGCGTGCATGAGGTTGCGCACGGCGGCCATGGCGCTCGACGACGGCCTGTTCCGCTGGAGGAGCTCGCTGTGCAGGACGGGCGCCTCGCTGAACGCCTTGTCGGCGAGCGTGCTCGCGAGCACCGGCAACGGCTGCCGCACGGCGTCGTCGTCTTCCGTCGAAAGCCGCCACGTGGCCTCGTTCAGTGCGGCATCGAGACGACGCAGCAGGTTCTCGGTCGTCGAGGCGTGGCGGGCGCCCGTCTCGCGACGCGCGATCCGGTCGCCCTCGAGCCGCAGATTGTCGCGCATCACCCGCTCCAGCGCGAGCAGCTCGGACGCCGGCGCGAGAAGATCGTGCCGCGAGGGCGCCGCGCCGACGGCCACGATGGCGCCGGCCTTGCGGAACGCGTCGGCCATGAGCTTGCAGCGGACGTCGATCTCCGGCCGATCGAAGGCCCCGTCGTTGACGACGAGGACCAGCATCCCGCTGCCGCGCCGTTCGACCTGCGACAGGCGCTTCGCCGCATCCTGAGGCTTCTCCGCTCGCGCGGCGATGTCCAGGACGATGTCGAACGTGCGCAGCGTGCCGGTGCGCAGATAGTGCCGCTTGGCGGCGACCGCCGGAAGGCCGACGCGTGCGGGGATGGCGTTGAGTTCGAACGACGAGGGTTGCGACGATACGAGGCCGATCGCCTCGTCGAGATCGAAGTCGCTTCCGGCGAATAGCGCGTAGCCGCCGAGGCGCGGCTGCGGCATCAGGATGGCCCAGGACAGCAGGTCCCTGATGGCGGCGTCGACGGCCACCCGATCGGATGATGGAACCGCGAGCGCCAGGAACTCGTCCGAGACCGCGACACCCGAACCGTTGCGGAAGAACTCGATGATGGCCGCCGCCTTGGTGAGCGAGACGTGGAGCGGACCGCCCTTGGCGCCCGCGCGTTCGATCGCCTCGAACGCGAGGCTGAAGCGGCCGCCGTCCTGACCGCCGGCGAGGGCCATCCCGAAGTTGGTCGCCAGATAGTCCCAGAGACGGTCCGGATCGTAGGTGCGCCCGCCCGCGGCGGGCGTGCCCGTCAGATGCTCCTGGAAGCCTGCCGGCTCGGACGAACTGAGGAAGCCGAAGACGCTGCGTTCGTTCTGGGCGAAGCGCTGGCGGGAAACCGGCCCGAGGAGCAGAGCGGTGATGGGATTGAGCGGCCAGGTCGCCGCGAGTGCGGAGGCGAGCGCCTTGGCATCGACGGGGCGACGTCCCCCGACCTCGGCCGCGACCGCCTTCGCCGCCGCGCCTGCCGCCGCTGGACGCTTGGCGCATCCGATCGCGCGGCTGAGGAGCGTGACCGTCTCGTCGGGTCCGGCGAGGAACGGGAGATCCTGGAACCTGCCCTGGACCTTGGCCCATTCCCGCCGGGCGTCGCGGTCCGCACGGGCCGCGTACTGCTCGAAGGATTGATGGAGGATGCCGAGGACGACAAGTCGGCCATCGCTGCGGGCGGCGGCCTCGGCCAGATCCTGGAGAAGGTGGACGTCGCCGCCGTGGAGCGCCGCGAACTCGAGCATCTTGCCGAGCTCGTCGAGGATGATCAACGTGCCGCCGGCTCTCCTGCCGCGGCCTCTCGGCGCCATGATCGCGTCGATGAGTGCCTGATCCGACACCATCGCCTCGCTCGTGCGGTCATCGCTCCAGTCGAGCGACGCCTGCGCGGCGGCGGCGATCGCCTCGCGCAGGCTGATGCGGCTGCCGGTGACGGCGAGCACGTCCCAACGTCCCCGGCGCGTCGGGAATGCCTCGTCGAAGAGGCCGGCGACCTCGTCGCCCGCGATGTCGCGCGCGACGTCCCGATTGTCGCCCTTCCCGGCGATCAGGTTGGCGAGCAGCAGCGCGGCGCACGACTTGCCGCCGCCATAGGGGCCCGTCCAGGTGAAGGCGCCTTGCCCGCTTTCGATCTGACTGCACGCCATGGCCGTCAGCGACTTGGCCACGCTCGCCTGCAGGACGTAGCCGACGAGCGGCGGCGTGCCGGCGAGATCGCGGTCTATGCGCGCCGACCGCGCGAACCGCCGCTCGATGGTGACGATGTCCGAAAGGGTCTTCATGCCGCTTCCGCCATCCGGCCGTAGGACCGGGTCAGCAGATCGAGCCAGTCGGGTTCGTGACGGCGATGGACCTGTCGAAGGCCTGCCGTGTCCGTCCACGTCCAGGAGCCGTCGGTGATGGCGTCGAGTGCCATCAGCCGCGTGACGACGCTGTCCTCGTCGAGCTTGAAGACGCGTCCCGGCGAGCCGGGCTCGTATGTGACCTGCTCGGCGGTGAGCGTCGTGGAGTCCCCCCCGGTCCTCTGCCAGAACCGATCGAGGGCGAAGGCGAACACGCCGTCCGGCAGGGTCGGCTTCGGCCCGCGCACGAACTCGAACCATCCGCCGATGCGGGCTTCGCGAACGAGGCCGAGTTCGGCGAGCAGCGGCTCGGCCGCGTCCTCCGTCAGCGCACCCGTGCGGCGGACGTAGCTGCGCAGGAACACCTCGACGTCACGCTTGATCGTCACGCGGGTCGCGCGCCATCCACGCTCCTCCACCAGCCGCAGCAGTTCGCTGCCCAGACCCTCGCTGTCGAAGTCGACGCCGGGCAGGGCGTTGAACGCGAAGTACGCCGTGGTCGTCATCTCGGGCGTGGATGCGATGTGCCAATGGGTGAGCCATATCGTGGCGGGATGCTCGACGAACGGGTCGAGCCCGTCGTCGTCGAGGATCGCGGAGGCGAGAGCGGTGGGCCAGAGCTGACCGCCGCGTTCCTCGATCAGGCCGCTCGCCATGTTCCAATGACGCATGGAGACTGCCATGTTGCGGCCGACGCCGAATCGTGCGATCGCTTCGTGTTCTTGGAATGTTCTCAACGATGCGCCGCCACGGACGGCCTCGAACGCCTTCTTCGGCCATAGCAGACGCAGCGGGAAGGTCTCGTGCCCGGCGAACTGCACCTTGGTGGCTTGGTCTTGAAGAACGTTTCTCATGCCGGAACGATAGCGGAACGCGCCCCGCTGGACAAGTCGTCCAGTGGTTTACGCGTGAAGCTCGACGCGTTTGGCCAACAGTCGGGCGGCATCGACCGCTTCGTTGTCGGTCGAGTATCGGTTGAAGTGGACGCGCATGGTCGACCGACGTTGTCGGTCGTCGAGGCCCATGGCGGCAAGAACATGTGAAGTATCGATCTGCCCGGACGTGCAGGCCGACCCAGTGGAGAGCATCACTTCGGTTGACAGGGATTGAGCTATGGACTGTGCGTCCGAGCCGATGATCGCCAGACTTGCTGCTCCGGGGATCCTTTTCGTGCCGTCACCATTCACCGCGAACCGCACGTCGCTTCGCGAGAGTTCGAGAAGGAACATCTTGAGAAGGGCATCCGCGTGCTTGCCGTCCCGATCGAGCCGCATGCCGGCCACGGCCGCCGCGGCGCCGAACCCCGCGACCAGTGCGGTCGGCTCGGTCCCTGCGCGCAGACCCCGCTCCTGATCGCCGCCCAGCACGAGCGGGGCGGGGCGGGGCGCGGTCGCCGACACGTAGAGCGCGCCCACGCCGGCGGGGCCGTACATCTTGTGCGACGACGCGCTGAGATAGTCGACGTCCATGTCGAACACGTCGATCGCCACCTTGCCGACCGCCTGCGCGGCATCGCAGTGGAAGAGCGCGCCGCGTTCATGGGCGAGGGCCGCGACGGCTGCGTCCGGCTGGCGCACCCCCGTCTCGTTGTTCGCCGCCATGACCGACACGAGAAGCGTGTCGTCGCGGATGAGGGACGCCAGCGCGTCCAGATCGACGACGCCGTTCGCATAGACCGGCGCGATGTCCACGACGAAGCCCAGGTCGCGCAACCGGAGGGCGGGCGCGAGCACCGCCTTGTGCTCGACTGCGGACACGATGACGCGGCGGCGCGCACTGCAGCCGGCGAGGGCGGCCAACGCGACGCCGGTGATGGCGATGTTGTCCGCTTCCGTCGCCCCTGACGTGAAGAACACCTCGGCGGGGGACGCGCCGATGAGTTCGGCGACGCGGGCGCGTCCCTCCTCGACGGTCACCGCGGCCCGCTCACCCGCCGCGTGGGGCGAACCCGGGTTTCCTGGCCGCGACCAGGCGTCGAGCATCGCGTCGCGCGCCTCGGGTGCGAGCGGCGTGGTGGACAGTCCGTCGAGATAGATGGGCATCTGCACGGCTCCTATTGCGACGTTGGCGGGGCGCTTGTCGAGAGTGCGACCGTGACAGGGTGCTGCGATCGGTCGTTCTCCGATGGTGTTGAGGGATGTGTACGCCCTCCGATAGCCGCGACGCCGCCCTAATGATGTCGTTGGAGTGCTGCCCACGTTCCCCGCTGTAGGTCGATGGGCGAACCCTGCGGCGTCCAGGGGCGATCACGGACCATGCCCCTGTACGCCGGACATGATGGCGGCGACGGCGTTGGCGAAGTGACTGGCTCAGGCGACGTCCGCGACCTCGTGCAGCGCGACGAGGAAGGCCGTCAGATCCTCGTAGTTGTTGGCTTTGCTCACCGGAATGATCTGGACATTGAAGTCCTTGAACCACCGTTCCTCCTGCACGGTCGTGATCTCCTCGTCGACCATCAGCGCGAAGTGGTTGGGGCCACTGCCTGGCGTAAAGGCATCGGCGATGAAGCCTAGCAGCAGCTTGATCTCCGGATCGTTCATCGAGGCTCCTACGAACACGACCGTGAACATCGTGAAGATCGCCTGGAGGAGGCTCTGATAGGCGCGTTGGCGGTAGAGCAGTTCGCGGTAGTCGGTCTCCGTGAGGACGATACCGTCGCCGACCTTGGCGGCGTCGCCATGTGCTTTCAGAATGAAGAACTCGCGCTGTCCGAGACGACGCTGGAGTTCACCGGCGTTCTTGAACGTCAGGACGGAGACGTCCTCGTCGCCGCCCGCGCGAAACGCGCGCTCGATCAGGGTATCGTAGTTGGTGGTGACGACGAACTGCAGGCGGTCGAGCGCGACCAGGGCCTTGTGCAGATCGGTCGGCTTCGGCTTCGACTTGATGAATGCGGTTTCGATGAAGTCGCTGAAGTAGACCCGCAGATCGTCCTTCAGTCCGCCCGCCACCATCAACCACTGCCCGGGGTCCTTGATCAGGGCGCGGTACTCGGCTTCCTTCTCGGGCGTGATGACCCGGTGCTTCACGCCGGCGTCCACCATCTGTTCGAGCAGTCCGTCCCACAGCGGCAGCTTTGCGCCGGCTGACGCTCCGGCGCCGACGAGGATTGCACAACGGCGATCGCGGTAGGCGCGCACGAGATCGTCGGGTATCCGCTTTGTGTCGAAAGCCATCATTCGCTCCTTGCGTCGATGTCGGGGCAGAAGGCTCGAAGCGCCGCGGCACGAGCCGCCACGCTGTCACGACGGCCGGCCTGAATTCGGAACGCTTGGATGTAGTTGTACAGATGACGATCAAGGACGGGGTTCGCGCGTCCGTCCTGGATCAGGACGTCCGGCGCGCGATTGTGCAGCGCGCGCCTTGCCTCGAACCCATGATAGGCAGCGGCGAGTCTTGCCGCATCGACGCTCGCCCCCGCCGCGAGGCGCTGCATGACAAGCCAGCCGAGATCCACGAAGATCCATTTCTGGACGATGCGAAATCTGGAAAGTTCGTTGACCTGCTCGAGGATGTTCAGCGCGTCTCCAACTTCGGCGGCGCACTCGAGGATCCGGTCCATATGGTCCGGACCGAAGTCTGCGACCATGCGCTTCAGATCGGGCGCCTTGATGTCCCTTTCCCCGCGGTAGGCGGCAAGAGCGAACAGATGCGTCACGAAATCCTGTCGGCGATAGCGATTGTCCGCGATGCGGCAGTTTAGGAAGAATTCATGCGACGTCGCGACGCCGTCGATTATGTGCCGCATCGGTTTGAGCATCGCGTTGCGCAGTTCGGCGGGGTTTAGCGCCACACCCATCTGCAGGCGAGCGAACAGGTTGGTGACCTCGTCGGCCGTCCCCTCGACGATATCCGCAACGCTCACGGGAAACGCATCAAAGCGCTCCTTCAAGGTATCGGAAAGTTCCGAATAGGTCAGGCCGTCGACGGTTTCGCCGTTGATCGGCAACAGCCTCTCCGGGTGATCGAGAACGAGTTCGTCGTTCCGGAAAAGCCACAGGGCCCGCAGGCGCTGCTGACCGTCCACGGCTTCGTGCTCGAATACGCCGCCCGGCGGCATTCGACGAAGATAGACCTTGGGGATGTCCATGCCGCGGAGGACGGAATCCACCAGCAGAACCTGGCGGGGGGATTTCCAAGCGGCTCCGCGCTGCCAGCTGGGATTTAGCTGGATAGTGTCGCGTCGCTCATGAAGCGCGTCGTTTCGCGCGATTTGCTGCTCGATGATCATGAACGCACGATAGCGAAGTGCGACGAGAGCGGAAGCCACACACGTCGAGGAACTCTCAAGTCGACACGGGTCGGGATCGCTCCCGGCCCGTGCGACGGCATTCACGCGGCTGGCGGTCGCCCGCGGCGTGTCTTCGGTGGGTCGCTGGGATTGCTCAGCTCCTTCGCGACCGAGTTGAGAAAGTCGGGCATCGAGACGCCCAGCACGCCAGTCATCTTGGCGAGAGTTTCGAGCGTCAGGTTCTCCTCGCCCTTCTCGACGCGGCTCATGTACTGGAAACGGACGTCGATCGCGCGCGAGAACGCTGCTTGCGAGGTGAAACCCGCAGCCACGCGCGCGTGGGCGATGGCTCTGCCCATCGCCCGCTTCAACGCCATTTCGTCCGGGTTCGCTACCTCAACCATGTGCGGATTGTAGACGCTCGAGCTCTTCGTGTCGACGCGCGTCGCTCCCAGGCGGGTGGCTTTCGCGTCGGCCTTCGTAATGCGGATCGGGCGGCGTGGAACGTGCCGCGCAGCGGCTGCGAATGAACTCCTGTCTCGTGGGTGGAAAGGGCTGAAGCGGACGCAACTTGACAAACTGACGCAACTAATCTACCTATAGGTTGAGTTTAATTCGAGTGGAGGTTGTTATGCCGCACACCGACATCGATACTGGTTCCGTCCTTCGTCCCTCCTTTCATGCGGGTGCAACGCATGCGGTGCCCTCGGGTGACATGCTCGCCGACCTGATCGGTCGGCTTCGCCTCACGCAGGGTGACATCCGCAGGCTGCTGCGCATGTCGGACGAGCCGGCCAGGGTGGTTCCGGATCGCGAGCAGGGGGCGATCAGGATCGGTTCGGTGGCTTCCGCTCTGGGGGAGGCGCTCTTGCTGGTGGGCGATGACGAGCTCGTCGGAAGTTGGCTCCGTGCACCCCACGCGAGGCGTGGTGGCGCGACGCCGATCGAGGAGGCCGAGTTCGCCGAAGGCGATACACAGATCCGCTTCGTGCTCCGCCCGGACCCGATGGAGCTCGTCCTGATGATGGCGGAGCGCACGGTGTCACGTCACCGCGCTGCGCTTGCCGACATGAAGACGGACGCCTGATATGCGGTACGCCGTGCTCGACATCGAAACCGGCCCTAATGTTGACGCCATGCTGAACGCGGCGCCCCGGGCCAGGACAGAAATGGATCTTTCCGCCCTGCACAGGCTGAAGGCGGCTGTCGTGTTGTCCTTCGATGTCTCGGGAGGTGGCGCTCCATCGAACCTTCTCTTCGAGCGCTTTGGGCTTGACGGCCGTGAGCAGGAGATGATCTTCGGTATTGATCGCGCCCTCCCTAGTCCGGCTGCTGGAGACATGTTGATCACGTTCAACGGACGATCCTGGGACATTCCGATGCTGTTGCAGCGCGCTGCCGCCGCATGGTGTTTCGCCGTCCCGACGCTGGCCGCCTGGGGCGACGCGTCGTTCGAGCGCCATTTTGACGTGATGCGCCGCGGCGGGGCGAGGCCGGGCAAGGGCTGGTCGTCCTTGGCCGACAGAGCGGCGGCGATCGGTATCGACATGCGGCTTGCGCGCGGAAAGGCGACCGGGACTCCTGCTTCGGTCCGCCGACGATGCACGGCGGACGTCGCTGCCACCTTCCTGCTGTTCGCGGCGGGCGAGGCCGTGCGGCGATCGGACGCCCGCTTCTTCGGCGGCGCGTGGCTGGCGCTCGCCGGCGTGATCCGTACGGATCCCGCCTTGTTCAGGGACGTCGGATACTTGGCTGAGCACCCGGTGCTCGATGGCTGCCGCGTTCTTGTCGGTGGCTCGGCCGCCTACAGCGTCGCACCGACCGTTGGCCTCGTGGCATGATGGATGACCTGGAGTGGACGGCGTTCGGTCGTCGCCCGCGCGACGACCATGAGGGGCCGTTCCGGGTCCCCGACGCCCGTGTGCTGGGGCAACGGCTAGCCGCCCTGCGTTTCCGCTACGGGCTTTCGGTTGCCGACGTCGCGGACGCGGCTGGGCTTTGGCATCATCAGATCGAAGAGTTCGAAGCGTACGGTGCGGTGTCTGCGGAGACGTTGCTGTGGCTGATCGAAGTCCTCTGCCGTGATGACAGGCTGGCTGACGCCTTCCAAACCCCGAGTTTCCGTGATCGTCAGCACTTTGTGACACGCTGGTCGAATGGCTCGAACGTCGTGCCGCTTCGTCGCTAACGCGATACGTTACTAAATTTCTCACCGAATAACCGTCTTCGGATCGAGCATTACGCGCTTGATCTCGGTGCCGCCTCTCTACCCTCTCCAAATGTTGCTGAACTGGCGCACAACCCCGCGGCGCTCCGGATTTCAGTGCAGAAGTAGCAGCACTAAAACTTTCCGTACGTTGCAACCCAGTGCAGGTTATCCGTCGGCTCTCGGCACCCGTTTGGTGTAGTTTGCAGCGAGCGCTGCTATGACCTCCCACGCGTATGATGGGTGAGCAGCGGCGGCGGGTGACCAGTTGGCCTCGTCGATCAGAATCATCAGGCGAAGGATCGACTCCCCCCTGAGCTGTTCGCTGAGATCTGCGAGGTCGCGATGCGGCATCTTTGACAGCGCTCGTGGCGAAGCGCGTTCGTCCACGGGTCGGTGGCCCAACCTCGGCGCGAGCTTGTAGCCACAGAGCCAACCGCCGAGTAGCCGATTGGCGTCCGGCCCGAACTTGAGCTTTCGCGACCGCTCCGGGATCACCACGGCACCCGTTTCACCAAGCCTTGCAATGAGCTTGGGCCATCCCTGCGCGAAGACCGTCGACATGATAACCGTGGATGGCGCGGGGGCTCCGCGGGGGGCAGCTCTGGATGCCAACTCCGCCAATACTCCGGAGACGGTGGCTGGACCCGGAACGTCGAGCCCGACCGAAATGGCCACCGGTTGACAGCTGAAAAGATCGAACGCGATGGTGGCGATCGGCAACGTTGGCTCCCCGTCGAGCCAGACTACGGCCTCGATGGCGATGTGATCTATCAGAATCACGTCGAGCGGCCACCTTGGCTCCGGTCTGGGCCGAGGTGGATCGTCAGCGTCATCACCGGCCTTCAGGGTAACCCCAGGCGTTTTTTTTTGGTGCTCGCTCCGTGCCAGGCCGACGCGACGGCGGATATAGCTGATGCCGGGCTTGCGGAGATGGGCCGGCCAACTGGCCAACACTCCAACGGCCACGGGCTCGGTAGGCCGATCCGGATCCTGGTCGATCAGTGGTTTGACCTGACCATCGATGTATTCCACAACCTCCTTGCTGATCCGGGTCGTGCCGTCGATTCGTCTGGCCCAAGGGGCCAGCGCAGCGGGGTCCTGTTTGGACTTATGCCATCGACGTACCAGCGCATAGAACGCGGATCTGGTCAGGCCCGTCCGGCGGCAAAGGACGTCGACGAGAATGGCACCGTCCTCTCCGGCACTGACATAGTCCATCACCGCGTAGGTCCGGGTCCGCGTGACGTCACGCCACCGCTCCGGGAGCGCCTGCAGACGCTCTTCCAACTCTCTGGTCATTTTTTCCACTCCTCTAGCTAGACGCCGATCTCCGACGCTTCAACGGTTTATGTATCTGTAATTGAATAGTGACCTTGACGCCCCGGCAAAGCCTCCTTAGTTGGGGTGTAAGTGTAATGGAAAAGTGAGTACCGCTCCGGCGGTTTTGTTTTACCTAATACGAGTTGTGTAAACCATTAGAGATACATGCGCATCCGGGTTTCGCGCTTTTTCCCGGACCCAGTGCCAATCGAGGAGAGGCAGAGTGGACGTTGACACGAGGGCTGGCCTCTCGATCGGTTCCGCGGTTACAGGCGGTCGATACGGCAATGTGCCGGCCATCGATTTCTCGCGACCGTTGGCGCCCAAGGTACGCGAACCCTCGCCCGGCGCTGGACGACCGGGCGGGGTACCGTTCGATGACCTGTTCGAGGTGTTCGAAACCGGAGATCTCGTGTTTCCGCGTTGCGTCCGGGGAAGGGGTGTCGGCGAGGTTCCAGGGTATGGTGAGCTCGAGCTGAGCGTCACCCATTCGTACATGAGCCGGTACAAGGCTGCGAGCACGTGCGTCAGCTACGAGCGGGGGCAGCGGCTCTTCTACTCGTCACCGATAGTCCAGAAACTGAAGCGGCAGGGGGCGCTGGCGATCGAGGGCTCGGTCGACCAGGCGCGGGTGCTCATTGCCAAGATGCTCGAGGAGGACCTCGGATGCTCCTTATCCCCAGCACGTAACCACAGCGCGTTCTACGTCGATCCAGGGAAGCAGGGCGCCACGGCCGTTGCGCGGATTCTATACGGGATGGCGATAGGCATCAGCATACAGCAGGCGCTCGAAATCTATCCTCACGCCAACCCGTTCCTGCAGGACCATCTCCCTCCCTCGGTGCGCTTCGCCGAGCATGCGGCGCTCGGGACCGACCGCAGTCAAGAAGAGCTTCGCAAGCTCCTCTACGAGATGCCGAGATACTTCATCATGGCCGGTGACAAATGGCCGTCCGTCGGACGCCTCGTTACCACGCCGATGAACGTAGCCTACAAGACGGCATTGCTCGCTGGCTGGTCGTCCGGACATCTTTGGATCCTCCGCGCTTTGATCGAAAGTGGGGCGCGGTTGAGTGAGATCGTCGCGCTGACGATACTCGACTGGATGGAGGCGAGCTTCGGCGGCGTCCGGTGCAACGCCATCAACAAGGGATCGCGCGGTCAAATCCACAAGGAGATTGGCTGGACGCCGGGCTGTGCCGCGGACGGTATCGCCTACATCGACGATCACCGGATCTCGCCGCTGGAAATGAAGCGGTACGGTCGCAGTCTGAAGTTCGATGACTACCGCGAAAAATACGAGGCAGGTCACCTTGACGATCTCAGGGTGCCGATCGTGCCGACGCGCATCGGCGGCAACTATACCCGCGACGGGTTCTACAACCACAAGTTCTCGCCGACCTTCGCGCCGCTCGGTCTGCGCGGTCACGATCCGCGTCACGCGTTCGTCTCTTCGAACCTGGACACGATCTACGCGAAGTACTGGGACGAGCCGGACCTTCTGGCCGCCGCCTGTCAGAAGCTCATCGAGTACATGGCCTGGTCAACCGGCGAGGCGATGCTGTTCCTGTACTCGAAACGTCACCGGCAACGGCGAAACGCCATTCTGTCCGCAGCATTCCACAACGTCATGCAGGCGGACGAGACCGCAGTGCTCGCCCCTGGGCGGACGGCCTTGCCGCAGTTCTGCAACCCAAACCCGATCGACGACGCATTCGACAGCTGGATGGGATCCGCCAAATGACCGACGCCCGCACGACCAACGACACCGTAACGTCCGTTCCGCCATTGTTTGAAGCGCCCGCGGACGGTAACCCGATGGCGTCGAAGAACGATGCCGCGCCCGAGCCGCCCCGCGCCAAGCGGCGGTGGAAGCGTACGAAGTTGCGGATGCTGCAGGCCAAGGCCTTGGCATCCGACGCCATCCTCGACGATGCCGAACGTGCACGCCTGCTGTCGTTCCACCGCTCCCGGTTGATGCTGAAGGCGCCGAAGTTCGACGAACTGCTCGCCACCGGTGCCATCAAGCTGTTCGCTAACGATCCTGGGGATGGCGCGGTTCTGTTCGACCTGGAGCGCAAGGCCGACATCTACGCAATCGTGGCTCAGTACATGGACGAGAATTCGTCGCTCGACGACGTCCTTCGCCTGCGACGCATCCACTCGCTCTGCCGGCCGGGTCAAGAGGTTCGCCCCCCCGCCAGCGCCATCGCCGCAGCGGTACGTCACATGCCCACGGACCCGACGAACCACGACTTCACCCGACTGCTGTGTGGCGGAGCCATGGCGCAGAGGTTGGTGACGGAGCACAAGAACAAGCACGGCGGCAGTCACCGTTTCGCCCGCGCAGCGGCGGGCGCCGACGCGGCAGCGCTTCTGCAACAGGCCCCTCTGGCCCTACGGGATTATCTGGTCAAACGCGGTTTCGGACAGATCAGGGACGTACCGCCGGCGTGTGCGGCGCAGCTTCTCGGCTGCCGGAACGAAATGCTCTTCGGGCTCGGGTTGCTGCTGCTCGATAACATCCTGCGCAAACCCGTGTCGCGCCACGCATATCACAAGATGCTGGTCCTGAAGCAGATCGCTAACGCGGTCGGCGACGACGACCTAGCTACATTGGACGGCCTCGATCGCTTCGCGATCGAGTACTGCCTTGAAAAGACGCGTTTTCCGAACGATCCGGATACGCGTCGGCACAAGGTCGGCCACTTCCTGCTCGAGGCTCACGTCGACATCGATCGAGAGGTCCGTGCCGCCGAACCCCCGGACGCTGAACTGCTGAGAGGCTTTCAGCTGCCACTACCGCGGATGCCCCGGGAGTTCGCTGCGGCGATAGGCAAAGGAATTCGCAAGCAGATCGCCGATGGACGACGGAAGCGCAAGGATCGCGTCGAACCTATCTCCGACGGTCTGGCCGAGGCGAGGTTCCTGGCGGGATCGAGGGTCGCAGAGCTCTCCCACGACCAGAAATGCTGTGCGCAGGCAATGACCGAGGCCGCGAAGCTGGATACGTCCGGACCGGTCGAGATCACCTTCTCCTACCTCGCGCCGATCTTCGACGACGATGGTCGTCGGGTGCCCGGGCTTCAGCGCCGCCATTGGACCCTGCGCAATACCAACCGCATCAACGAGATGCTCGTTGAAGTCGGCGGCACCTCCAGCCGCGACCACCGGCATCTTCCGGGGGGCGACCAGTACGACTGCGTCTTCGACACGGAATGGTGGCTCACCTACGATTGTAGCGATGGGGTGGATGGTACAACGCCGCGCGATCCATGGTTGAGTCAGGCCGTCGACGCATTGGCGTTCTACACTGGACGCGGGCTGCCGCCGGAAATGGTCCGGAAACAGCTCGGGTTCCTCAAGACGAACAAGGTAGGTCGAGACCTGGCGATCCGCCTGCCGCGGGGACTCGCGTGGTATGCGGGTCCGCAGGCGAAACGGGCCCGGAGGGTGCTTGTCGAGCTGGGCCTCCGGCCATTTCCGATCACCGAGCTGACCCACGGAATGCTCGTCGCCATCGCCGGTACGAACGTCATGAAGACATCCGGTGCTCGTACGCACGAATTCTTCCAGATAGTGCAGGACCCTGGCCGGTTCTTCCGCCTCGAGAATCTGCCTAACGAAGAACAGCGTTACGTCTTCCTTGCGGTTCCGAAGGGTTTCACCGAGTCCGTCCCGTTCGTCGTCACGCGGGAATGCGCCATGTCCATATGGGCGATGGCGAAGTTCGCAGGCGACCGCTGGCACGGTGGCGGGCCAATTCCGATCACAGCTGCCGATCCAGCCCTGCGCGAGAAGTGCGGCCCGGGCAGGTTCGTCGCGAACGCCGGCGATCGTCCCCTTCGACCGAACACCCTCAGCCCGCTCGTGCAGGTGTTATTCATCGGGAGGCACGAACTCGAGGCGTACGATCTGCGTCACAGCTTCGCCGGGTATGCGGCGGGGACGGGCGTTCCGCTGGAGATCATCGCGGCCTGGCTCAACCAGAAGTCGCTCGATATCACACGCTACTACGCCAAGGCCTCCCGGAAGATGCGGGACCGGTGGTGGATCCAATTCCATACGAGCATCGATCTTCAGGAACACCAGGCGCGTGCCCTTTCGGTGCAGGACGCGGAGAAGGCTGCGGCGTTCGACAACGTGGGTGCGCTGACATCGGTCGTCGGCGGGACATGCGTCACGCTCGGCGAATGTCCGGTGAGGTTCTCTTGCATCGGTTGCCGGAGCAACGCCCCCGATCCCGACAAGGCCGACGAGGTACAGGACTCGATGGTCGCCGCCGTATCGCTGCGTGACGTCTGGGCTCGCCACGGTCGGGTCAAGTCGGTGCAGGAACAGGAGCAGGTGATCGCGCGCCATCAGGCGACGCTTCGCGAGATGGATCTCATAAGGAAGTACCGAGCCATGCGCGACGAGGTCGTGGACCCCAACCTCCGAATGGGTGACGACGCGGCATCCGCAAGGAAGCTGTCGTGAACGCGGGCGGTGACGCCGCTGGCCATCGCCCCCCCGATTTCGGGAGCGGTCCAGGCGTACGCGCACGGGTGCGCGAGTATCGGCTCGCGCTGCTTCGCATCGTGCTCGAGCAGGCTGAGGCGCCCTTACGATACGAGGATGCTGCAGAGCGCCTGGCACTTGCGGATGGGGTCGGCATCCCGTTGCGCACGCTCAAGGAACCGCCCTTCGCCGATCTGATCTCGGCGCAGACGCCGAGGCGTGGCAGGAACGGGGAGTTGTCAGGGATACCGTGGCGCCTGCGCCGGTTCAGCCCGGGAGGCTTGGCCTCGCACAAGGCTGGAATCGAAGCTCGGCTGCGCGCCATGCAGATCGATCTGCCCGACGTCGTCCCGCACGATCGGGGCGCCGAAGCCGGTGAGCGCGAACGCCTTCAGCAGGTTTGGGACATGGAGCTGCTGATTGAGGCGCGCGCACGGGAGCATGGCCTGGCCATCGCGGCGAACATGCGCGAGCGGCTGCTCGAGCGGCGGGGGGTGATCGCCGCCCGTCGAGAGGGCGCGATCACTCTGGCGTACCGCGAGTTGCGCCTGACAGCTCCATCTGGACGAAACCGCTGATGCGCCGGGAGGTCGCCTCGTCGATGAGCCCGCGTGAACGCGTCCACGCCAGAAACGCATCGAGCATCTCGATCGCGTGGATCCCATCGCCGCGACTGATTGGAACCAGCGGCCATTCGGTGTCCCCGACCGGCAGGTTGGTTCCGGTCGCCCAGTCGAGGACGGCTTGGCGGGTCACGGTGACCTGCCTGCCGTGGGGGGCGCGGATGCGGAACATCGTCGAGGCCGGCTGCCTCGACGCGAACAGCCGGACATTCTCCCGCGCCGTCACTGCGACGGAGATCATGAGGTCATCGCCGTGTGCGGCGGCCGGTCGCCACTCGATCGTGAACATTTCGCTTGCCTATCCACTTAAGATCAACCTATGAGTAGAGTTAAGGAGGCAGGAGGTCAAGTCGTGGTACAAGAAAACATCAGCTGCTCGGTCCCCGCGGACGCCGTGTTCTTCGGCGTCGAGGACGTGGCCCTTCAGCCGTTCGTTCCCTATCTGGACGTCGCATGCCTTCTGGGTACGACGCCGTCGCTCCACTTGGTGCGCGGAATGGGTGACGGTTCGGAGCGGTACGATAGCATTTGGGTCTTCGGTGGCGCCGTCGATCCGGATCACGCCAGCCGGTTGTTCGCCTGGATGTGGTCCCGCCCGGACCGGTGGTCCGTCTGGGGACGTGCGGCGACCGGTCTCGGTCCGGCCTACCTGTCTGGAATCGTCGCCCGCGAGACGGCGGATGCCGTCCTGACGGAGCCATCGACCGTGGACGCTATCGCCACATGGCCGGCGGACCTTGATGAGGATGACGACGAGAACGACCCTGGCAACATCTGGTGCGGGTGCAACAACAAGAATTGGGGAAGGGAGAAGAGCTACTCCATCATCCTCTACCATGAGAACACGAGGTCGGATCCGATCTTCTCCCTCGCCCTCGACAGGAAGGGGGACCGCGACCGGATCTGGGATTTCATTAAACATCAGACGGGTCGGTATCGCGAGTTCGCCGATCTCGTAAATGCCCACGGGCGCGAGGCTCTCGAGAAACTCATCTTCGCCAGCATGCTCGAGACCGAGCGCGCCGTGAAGAAGGCAGGCTTAGGCAGCGGCGGACTTCGGCCGTTGCGCTTCTGGCCAGGACCGGAGAGCGTCGATGCATAGGGCCGATCTTCCCTACTGTTTTACGCGCATCCTGTCGGATGGAATGCCGGCAATCGCACTGGCCCGCCGTGAGCGTGGCGGCCGTTCGCATGTGTTCGTCTGGACGGTCACGTTCGATGCCCCCCTTTATCGCGAGTTCCTCTTCGCGTGGCTCGAACGAAACGTGCCCCGTTGGGCTATCTGGGGCGCCGTCGCCGCGACCCGGGGATCGGCGGCGCTCAGCCGCTGCATCGACGATGCCGTCGGCCAGGCGGCTTTGTCAGGAGCCCCCCTCATGATCCAGATCTACCGTGCGGCCGCTTATCTCGGATGCAGCGAGATCGATCTCCTGGAGTTCCGCGAGCGGGCCGAGTGCGCGGCGCTTTTCGAGGAGGAGCCCGACCCGCTTCTCGAGGAATCCATTATCACCTTCGTCGATCTGGGCGGCCTCGTCCGCCGGATGATCGACGACGCGGTCGCATCGGTAAGGGAGAATAGAGAATGAGCGACATCGTCGGCGTCGTTATGGACCACCATTCCCATCAGGACGTGAGTGCGTCGGCGCTTTTCGTCCTGGGGGTGAACCCTGGCGGGATATCCGCAAAGTACGCGAAGCGCGGAGCCATGATCCTCGTCAAGGCGTGCCGCGCTCTCGGCGACGACGTGCAGCAGCACGTCGGCCTGGAGGCCATCGCAGCGGGATGCGGGTTCCACCGTTGGAACGAGCTGACCGCGCAGCTTGGGGTCAGCGCCGATCGGGTCTGGTCCGAGGAGCGCTGCCGCTCCCGCATGATCGAGCTTCTGCCCGGCATCGAGACCGATGTCCTCGAAGGCGCCCTAACGGTGTTGGCGACGAAGTGGAGGCCCGCGTGGTGATGCTCATCGAGAACCCCGCGATCGACGAAGTTCGTGAAGCGGACACCGCCTTTGGCGCCAGCGACGCTCGCGAAGACGCGACCATCGAAAGCTGGAATCCTTCGCTGACGATGTGCATCGCCGAAAGCTACGCAGCCCACGTCGTTCCGTGGGGACTGGACGCTCCTCGGCAACTGCGCGGAGGCGACCGCGTGACTGCGGGCATAACGCCGCGGCTCGGCTGCGAGTGGAATGCCGAATGGCTCGGGGCGATCGATCTGGCGTGCCGGCATCAGCGGGACGCCGGTCGACCTTGGTTTCACATGCTTCCGCTGGCGGTGACTGGTCCATGTGGCGCGGGCAGGACCCACGTCGCCCGTCGGCTCGCTTGGGAGGCGGGGGTGGCGCACATCGCGATCGACGTCTCGAGCTGTGCGATGGTCAGCGGGTTGGGTTCGCCGGGCCGTGGGCCAACGCCGGCACTGCCGTCTGCCCTGGCGTTGGCGATGAGCATGACGGACTGCGCCAATCCCATCATAAACGTGACTGGCGTGGAGACGGCCGATGCGAACACCCTTGCTAGACTGGCAGCCGCCACGGATCCGATGCGGTCCCGGATCGACGACGAGGGTCTGGGCATCACGCTGGACCTCTCCGAGGCGACATGGCTGATCCAGCTGCCGCCGGACGCCGAGCTTCCAGCTGAACTGCAGGACTTCACGACGACCGTCGCACTCACGCTGCCCGACCAGCCGGATTGGGTGGAACTGGCATGGATCGAAGCGCTGGTCGAGGTAGCCACCGATCGCGCGATGGGTGACGAACTCGGTCGTCTCGCCGACTGGACCGACGACGGGGCGGAGCGATGGCGCCACCCGGGCCTCAAGGCCGCGGCTCGATACGGACTGGCAGCGACGGCGTTCGAGCATGTCTACGGTCCCGGCTGATGGAACCGCATCGGCTCGGGGCAAATACCGAGCGCCTGAACGACATTTAACTGTGAGGAGTGGACAATGGACGACGCAAACAACGACGTGAGGGACGCTGGGGTGCAGGAGTACCTTATCAAAGTGGACGGTAGGGAGATCCCTGTCGCGGGCATGTCGATTACCGGGTGTGAGGCGGTCGAGATCGCCGGCCTCGTGCCGGCCGACGCGCACCGCCTGGTCCGGGTCGACGGGGGACGCGCCTCGTTGATCGAACCGGCAACTGTCATCCCGCTTGGCGAGGATGTACCGGCGTTCCGATCGGGAAGGGGGCAATCGCACTGGGCGTTGCGTGTCGACGATGTGGACTGGGATTGGTTGGATCCCGGCATCCTCGCCTCAGACGTCCGCGACATCGCGTCCGTACCCTCCGATCGCGAGCTTTACGTTAACGGCGGCACCGGGCCTGTGCGAACCGGCGGCCTGATCGACCTTACCGGCGGCGCGCCGGAAGTTTCGACCCGCCGGCTTCCGGTTGCACCTGCGCAACGCAGCGTTCCGATCATCCTGAACGGTCGGCCTCGCGAGCTTGCGACCGCGGAAGCGACCTTCGAGGACCTCGTCCGGCTCGCCTTCCCTCAGCTGCCGGCGGAGCCGGAGCGTACATTCACCGTGACCGTTCGACGCGCTGGCGGAGACCGGCCCGACGGCTCCCTCGTTCCGCGCCAAGCAGCGCGTCTACAACCAGGAGCGGTGATCAATGTCTCATCAACCGATAAGAGCTAGCGCCGATCTTTCCCGGCTTGCCAACGAAGGTTTCGACCTTGCTATCGAGACGGGCCACCTCGTGGTCAGGGGGGTGCCGTTCGTCGATTCCGACGGCGTAATTCGGCATGGAACGGTGCTGACGGTGCTCAGCCTCGCGGGAGACCGGACGATACGGCCGCAGAGTCACGTCGCCTACTTTGGGGGGGGCACGCCGCACGACAATCGGGGCCAACCCCTGCGGATGCTGCATACGAGGCAGGCTAGGCATTTTGGCGACGACATGACGATCGACCACATGATGTCGAGTCAGCCGGTGACCGGCAACTATCCTGATTACCACGCCCTGATCACGACCTACATCGCCGAGATCGAGGGACATGCGCGCGCGATCGATCCGACGGTCGGCGCGCGTCGGGCGGTCCGCACTGTGTCTCCGGCTGCCAGATCGGTGTTCCGCTATCAGGACACCGCTTCGTCGCGGGCGCAGATCGGCGCCTTCACCGACAAGCTGCGGAACCATTCGATCGCGATCGTCGGACTAGGTGGCGGCGGGTCGTACATTCTGGACCTGGTCGCGAAGACCCCGGTGTCGCGCATCCACCTTTGGGATCCGGACGTTTTCGAGCAGCACACCGCGTTTCGCGCGCCCGGAGCGCCTACGCTCGAGGAACTCGGCCGGCGCCCAGCCAAGGTGGACTATCTCGCGAGCATATACGGGAGGATGCACGCCGGGATCGTTCCGCATCGCTCGCGCCTGGGCCCGAGCAATCTCCAGGGCCTCAGGAACGTCGATTTCGTCTTCATTGCGGTGGACAGCGCCGCAAGCCGGCGTCCGATAGTCGAATTTTTGGAAATGGTGGGGAAGCCCTTTATCGACATCGGCATGGGGCTCCATGTCTCCGACGCGGGCATCGTCGGGACGGTCCGCGTCACGACCTCCACCGACGAGATGCGCGGTCATGTCCGCGAGCGGGGCCGCATCCCCATGACGGGCGACGACGACGCCGACGACCCGTACTCGAGCAACGTTCAGGTCGCCGACCTGAACTGTCTGAACGCGGCGCTCGCGGTGGTCCGGTGGAAACGCCATCTCGGCTTCTATGCCGATTTCGAACGTGAGCACTGGAGCGCCTACGTGGTCGACGGCAACACGTTGATGAATGATGAGCGGCCGGTGGATACCACGACGTGAGGGTGCGTGTGATGTCGCACCGCTCCGTCGGCCTGATCCCGGAAAGGCTGCGCAGCGCGACGCTTTACGTCTCGGCCGAGTTCGGGGTCGCGGTGCACCTGTGCGCCTGCGGATGCGGGACCGAGATAGTCACGCCGATCGGCGGCGATGGCTGGAGCGTGACCTGCGACGGGACGTCCGTCACGCTCGATCCGAGCATCGGCAACGCGAGCCTCGCCTGTCGTTCGCACTACCGCATCACGCGGGGGACCGTGGATTGGATGCCCGGCTTCGGCCCCGCCGAGCCACCCGCGCGGTCGACTCTGCAAGCGTTCTACGAAGACCTCCTTTTCCGCATCACGTCCTGGTTTCGTCCTCCTGGACCAGGCCCATCGTGATGGCACGCCTGTCAAGGAACGGACAATGCAACGAGATCATATGAGATGACCCGCATAGCGAACCTAAAACATCCAACCGACCAAATGCAATTTATCTACTGCTGGCGTCGGCGGGAGATCGACGCGACCGCGCTGGCATATGTCGCGAAGGTGCTGCGGGATCCTGCGCAGTCGGTGCAGGCAGCCGAGTGGGTGGCTGGTCTTAACACCGCCAGTGCAAGGCGGGAGGACACGGCGATCTTGCAGCTTCGGCGATTGCGGCATGAGATGAAGGGCGTCTCCCTCCTCCTGGCCAAGGCATGCGCATTTGAGGGACTCTCGCTGTCGGCGATGCTGTACGGCATTCTACCCATCGCTCACGTTCCGGAATCCTCGGAAGGCTTTCCCTGGTCTACGACCGAGAGCCCCGCGTCATGGAAGGCTGTGAGCAAATCCCACACGTCGAGTATGCGGGACGGCTGGGAAAAACTTCATTACGCCAGCGGGGCCTTCGTGCGACCGCGTGTTCATTCAAGTGGCGGTTGGGCAGTGCGGGTGAGGCGCGGGGTCGTCCACGGTTCCTTCATCGTGGACGGTTGCATCGTTCGATCAAGTGAAACCTGGCCATGTACGATCCAGGTTCCGCAGGCCTGGCCTGAAACGTATCTCTCGATGTTCACGGGCAGTCGGCTTGATTCGGTAGTCGGTCACCCGATCTTCGATGACCCGGCATTCATAATAAAATCTGCAGTGTCGATCGGGGGAGGTACGCTGATCAGCTTCAGATCCCCCGTGATCCCGGTTGTCTTCGACGAGCTGCGCGCGGAGGCGGGCATGGAACATCAGCAGTTGGGTCGCAATGGCGAGTTTTCCGGCGAACAAGCGCTGCGAGACGTCAGCGGTAGAGGCGCTCGTCCGGTCGATTCATATCTCAGATCGAAGGAGCGTGAGGCCATCATCGCCGCGGGGTTCGCCAGGCACGAGCTGACCACGCGAATGCTTCAGATCAACTCGATGTGTCCGCCTTGGGCCGAGAAGCTGCTGCTGCCGGACTAGCGAAAGGCGGATCAGAGCGGCAAGCCACGAGGATCGGCATCGCATGCGGGTGTCATCATCGAGCCGGGTCAATGTTGACCTTGGACTTGGCGCTATCCATCGTGTTCCGACCACACAAGGCGTCGAACCGGGGAGTGCCATGAGGCTACAGGATCTCTACGAACACGGCAGCGGCCGATATGCCGCCCAGGCGTATTGGAATGCCTTGGCCAAACTTCGCGCGGCCTGGAAGGAGGTCTTCGCGGAAGACCTGCCGACCGAGGGCAACCGGGCGATGGGCGCGTTCGAGCAGGCCATCGATCTCATGAAGGCGCGCCTCGCCGCGGACGCTACGGGTGGCGATCGGCTTCGACAGGTGCTCGACGTCGACCGGAAGGACGACATCGCGGAGGTGCTGCTCGGCTGGGCGGATATGGACGACGTCGCGCCAAAGATCGTGCGGCAGGCCATGATCGCCCGGTGTCTCGAGTTGGGCAAGGGGCGTCACGATCTGCGTAGCGTTCTGCGACCCGTCCTTGATGTCGTGTTCGCCGACAGCAAGGCTCGAAGGCCAAGGGTGGGTGCCAATAGGCACTGGCCACGACTGCTGCAGTATCTGCGTGAACTCGAGGAGGAGACGGACGCGTCACCCGCCGGGCAGGGGTTGCGGCTGTTGAACGCCGGCGGCGGTGGCCGGGTCGCCAGACACCCAAGCGATCCAGGCACGCTAGCTGTGAGGGTCGACCCGGAGCATCTCTTATGAACCGGGTCGATGGGTTGGCTCGTACCTGAGAGATCTACTGGCAGAGCGATCTGGACGTTTACCGACCAGGATCTGGGTGGGATTAGCTAGGCTTGAGACCGTTAGCGCCGTGGTTGGCGCGACGGCCAACCCGATCAGAAGGTCGTGCCGCCATCGCCGAGGACGATCATCGTGCCGTTGAATGCAGTCATTTGATGCTCCCTTCGTGTTACAACTCGTAGCCCATATATAGGGCAGTTCTTACCAATGCACCATGACTATCGGTCTCAGGCATTGGAAACGTCCTGGACCGGCGGAGGTTCATCCCCCGTACCGTCATTCTCCTGGGGAGTAACGGACTTTCTTGGCTCGCCTGGCGCCGATTGCAGCGGTGACAGGGCTTTAGGCGATTTTTTCCACCACACCATAATGCCCTGCAGCGGAAGGCTCAGATCGTCCAATTTCCACTGTTGCGCGGTCGGCGAGACCTGCCCGTAGAGCTTGCCATGGGCGAGCGATCGCGCCTGAATGACGAGATCGTCCTGCGACTTGCTGACGACAGTGAGATGGATGTTCTCGGCGATCTCGTTCGAGCGGAACACCTCGGTGTCCTGCAGCTCCTTGACCATGGTGTACGATCCCGAAACGGTCACCTGCTCGCCAGGCATCATCGGGACGGAACCGATGTTCACCGGCGCATCGACGAGCCCGTCGTCGACGAGCTGCTTCTGGAGATCCTCGTTGATCTCCGCGATCCTGTCCGCGGAAAGCGTGACGTCGCCTATGCGGAAGCTGTTCACCTTAACGAACGGCTTGAGCTCGGGCAGAATTGGGTTGGGAAGCCCCAGCCTGATGCGTAGCTCCACGATACCCTTGGTCCCGGTCTGCGCGACGTTGATGTTCTCGGACACGGTCGAGATGATGACGTCGACGGCGAGGTACTTCTCCGCTGCGAGACGGGTGTTGGACAGATCGACGTCGAGATCCGTCAGAGTGTAGTTTATGTCGATGTTGCGGCGGATGATCTTCTTTTCGAAGATGTGCTCCTTCACCAGGCTGAAGAGCCTTGGGTGATGGCGCGTCTCGAACATCCCCAGCAGCACGTTCGAGCCGAGCGCTTCGGTCTTCCGGGCGAGCTCGTCGAAGAAGTACCCCCGGGTCCTGCGGTCGACGGTGGAGGAGATGAACACCGCGGCGAGCATCGTCAGGCCGAGGGCCTGGAGCGTCTCGGCGAGAAAGATCGCCCAGTTCGCTTCTGACGCGGAGTGCGATTGCCGATCGAAGGCGCGGACGGTCTTTTCGCACAGGCCCCGTGCTGGCGGCACGCAGGCATCGACGATCGAGGCGAGTTCGGGAAACTTCGGAACTGACAGCTTTATCCCGAGACCGATGACGAACAGCAGGCACCCGACCAGCATGACGATGATCGAGTCCCGGTCGAAGAGCCGGTCGTCGTGGGGTATCCATGGATTGACGTGCGAACCGGGCGATGGCGTCGGGATCGCGCTGCCGGCTTTCGAGCCTCTCTTCGTCCCCTGCGCGCCGGCCTGTGGCTCGTCTGCCGATTTGTCCGTGGTGCCTGTCACCTTGTCTTTTCCCCATGCCATCCGCGCCGTGTGACGACCTGTTCCCTCTTCGGCAACTGCACTCTGATCCGCATTGGACGAATTCCGCCACGACCCGCAGCGCGCTCGATTATCCATGAGTACGTTGTGGCCGCCGCGGCGGCGTGAACGGGCCGAACATGACTTGGCCGAAAATTTGGAGCCGTTGCCGAAGTCGATGCGGACATTGATCCGTCGGATCGCGCTTTATCCTCGGTCCCGGTATTTCCGCTCTAGATAGGAATGATACTCCTCGACGTCATCGAAGCGAGGTGCGGTGAAGAGATCGTCGAGTTCCCTTCGCGATAGGACGTGATGGATCGCGAGCATATCCGAGACGGTCGCTTCCCCATTCTGTTCAAAGCGGAGGTAAGCGGTTGTCTGGATCCCGGCTCTACCAGCAGCCTGTCCCGGAGTCAGACCAAGTGCGTCGCGCAGGACCTCGGCACGGCGGCCGAGATCAACTGACGTCGTCTCGGTTCTTTCGGGTTAGCGAAATTCCAACATGTAGTCGATCATTGCTCATCTTCCGTCACTCGGACTGGGTCTACGGATGATGCCTGGATCTCCGCGTCACTCACTCAAATCGCACATGTCTCATTTTGTTCTGCGATGGGGATGTCTGTCCGTGTCCGTGTCCGTGACCTTGGACGCCGTAGCCTAGACCGCCGGTCCCTTTGGGACGGGGATCGGGAGTTCGACAACTCCGATGGCGACGAGTGCCTGCAGGAAGAACGCGGCGGAGAACCTGCCAGCCCGCAGCTTGCCGCTGATGCCCTTGTTGTCCTGGCGTATGCCCATCGCGGCAAGCGCCTCGCCGAGCTGGACATAGTTCAAGCCTGCGATCTGCAGGTTGGCACGGATTATCTTGGACGCCAGTTCGTCCCATTCGGCCGCGGTCTGCGGCACCGGTAAATCTCGCATGGTAATTTTCCTATCCGGTCAAGAGTTCATTTGACTCTCAGTCTGCGATTTCTGGCTCACGCGCAGATGCTTCATAATCGGCGCAGCAAGTCTACGCAGATATTGCATATTTTCGCGCCACAGGCCGAAATCTCGGCTTGCGGCACGCATTTCTGGCTGCTCCAATACTTCCAAGACACGTGGCCCGCTGGTCACGTCGAGGGAGAATGTAGATGATGGATTCTGATATTGGTGAACTGCGGAACGAGGCGCGGATGCTCAGGTTCGCGACCACGATGTGGGGCGTCGTGACCGCGGTGCTCGTTGGAGCGGTCGGGTGGCAGTTGGCGGGGCACGGAGACATGCTGTCGGCGCTCACGAAGGCGCTGACCGTCACCGTGCCATTCCTAACCGTCGCGACCGGACTTCTGGCGGCAGTCCGCTGGAACACGCACCGGCGGCTCAGGCTGGAACGCGCGGAACGTCGGGCGATCGACCGTCCAGCGGCATCGCCTTTCCGGTCCGCAGTCGTGTACCGCCTGACCTGCTCGGTGCGATTGTCGCCGGTACCCGTCGGGAGCGTCGCAGTCTTCGACGCTCGGGGTTGATCGGGGAAGCCGGACGAAGGGTGTGATCCCGCGGCCGGGGAGACCCTGCCGCGGCGATCTCCGCTGGAACCGACACGCGATCCTGTATCCGGCATCGACAGGCGACAGGTCGTTTTCACCGAACGGCGGCCATCGCCGCGCTGACGCGAAGCGGCTTGCGAATGCGACAAAGGTCAAATCGCGTCCCCGCAACCAACTTTGACATACAATCAGGCGTCCCTCGCGGGCGGCTTTGTCGTTTGTGGCCTATGCCAGCAGATTCGATACCTTCGCGACC
>NZ_SLXW01000011.1 GCF_004341085.1 Sphingomonas sp. PP-CE-1G-424 | reverse complement strand
AGCTTCTCCGAGCGTCGCGCCTGCAGGCTGATCGGGGTCAACCGGTCGGCGTGGCAATATGAGCCGCTTCGCGGGCAGGACGATGCTGTCCGCGAGCGGATGCGCGAGATCGCGAACGAACGTCGTCGCTTCGGCTATCGACGGCTGGCGATCCTGCTCAAGCGGGAGGGCAAGGGCATGAACCTGAAGAAGGTGTATCGGCTGTATCGCGAGGAGCGACTGACGGTGCGCAAACGTGGCGGTCGCAAGCGCGCGCTGGGGACGCGAGCGCCTATGGCGATCCCGCAGGAGCCAAACCAGCGCTGGTCGCTCGACTTCGTATCGGATGCACTGGCCTGCGGCCGGCGGTTCCGTATGCTGAACGTCATCGACGATTACAGCAGGGAGTGCCTGGCGTGCATCGTCGATACCTCGCTGTCAGGTCGGCGCGTTATCCGCGAGTTAAGCGCCATCGCCGAACGTCACGGGCTGCCGTGCATGGTGGTCAGCGACAATGGCACCGAGCTCACCAGTCACGCCGTCCTCGCCTGGTGCCAGGACACCGGGGTCGAGTGGCATTACATCGCGCCGGGCAAGCCGCAGCAGAACGGCTTTGTCGAAAGCTTTAATGGTCGCTTGCGCGACGAGTGCCTGAACGAACACCTGTTCCCCTCGCTGGCCGCGGCGAGACGGATCATCGAGGCATGGCGGACGGACTACAACACCGTTCGTCCGCACAGCAGCCTTGGCGGGTTGGCACCCGCCGAGTTTACGAACCGCCCCCGCCAAGGGCATATGGACACCGAAGCTAAGTTATCAGCGGCCTGAAAATGGGGAGCAGGTCATAAACGACCGACATTGGGCGAACAGTCCCCTGCCCTACGGCTGCCGGCCAGATCCATGAGCGGACATCCGCGCGCAAAATTGCGGCGTCCACAAACGGACGTTCGTTCAGGTCCGGCTTACGCCTCAGATTATCGAAGGCCAGCGAAGCGATAGGTAAAGACTGAAAGCCCCGCGCCCGCTAGATATCGCGTCGGGCGCGCTTGGGGATCGGCAATGCACAGATCGACGATCGGCTGGACATCGTGAAAAGCTTGCTCGTAGCTAGCGGTCCCCGGGGTCGAAGCAAGAATGCGGTCGGGTCGCGTCGCATCGTCGTCGACACGAAGTTCACGAACGCGGTTAAGCCGCGCCAGTACGGTAATTCCGGCTTCGACAGCGGCCACATCTACCAGCTCTACGCCTATCTCCGATCACAGGCCGGAACAGGCGACGCCGCCGCCGATGCGGCAGAAGGCATCCTGCTGTATCCCGCGGTCAACGAGGTAATGAACGAGTCCGTCTTTATTCAAGGTCATCGCCTGCGGTTCGTGACCGTGAACCTCTCCCTGCCGTCAGCGGACTTACGCAAATCTCTGTTGGACGCTGTGCGTGAGCCGACAGCAATCAGCACTGACTAAAACCCCTCTCGAGCGGCACCAAAGGAGTCAGGACGCCGCCCGTCCGGCATCCGATTCATCGCCCGGCAATGCCGTGAAAGCTAACACTCCTGCCGTTCACGCTACTTAGCAACCCTGCTGACCACCGTGAGGCATATTTGCGCCGCAAGATGGTGTTTCCCGGAAGAAGATCAAAACCTTGTCCCGGTTCTTATCGGAGGGATAGTCTAGCGAAACAGAGCGCGCCACCAGCGGGCGAGACGATCGCGCCAGTTGGTATCAATCCCTACCTCAGGATCTATCGGCATCGGCTCCGAACGATCGACTTCCTGGCCTACCGTTTCTCCGACCTCGACCGCTTCTGGCTTGAAGTGCCTGGCTTTGGCGCGATGGTCGCGCTTCCGTTCCTCCGAAACCTGCCTGTCGCTCCACGGCGGTGCCTCGATGACCTGGTTGTTCCGGATCACGTAATGCGAACGGCATGCGATGGTCCAGCTTCCGACGGAGGGATTGAGCGAGATCGTCTCACCGTCATACGTGATCTTCCAATCGGTCGGCGTGAGCGGCGTGACGATTTCCTCACCACAGCCGCAACAGCAGCTGTGGGACACGCTACCATACTCCAACGACACGTATAGGATGCCGGGCTCGAGCCTTTCCGGGAACTGTTCAACGAAATGGTGATCAAGTTTTTCGTACCGCATCACGGTTGATCCAGGTTCAAGAGCATGTTGCCATCGAGCGTGTAGGTCGAATGATGTTCGCCTTCGAGATCGCAGTAGAAGCCGCACAGCTTCTTCCATTTGATCACCGCGAGGATGGCGTTGAGCGCGTTCAGGTCCGCCACCTGAATGTTGGACGCATAGAGATCGCCTGCTCCACCACCAGCGAGCGGAATGCGCTGAGGCGCATTCGGGACCGCGCGGGTTTCGGGGGTACTGGTCGTGACCCGCAGAATGCCGGCAATACCCGAGTTGCCCAGTTCGAGTCCCATGCCGATGTCGATGAGCGTCGCGCCCTGACGGCTGAGACTACCCACGATAGCAGCCTTCGCGTCTCCCGCATCGAGGCTCAGAAAGGCGAAGTCGATGCCCTCTAATAGGTCAAGATTCGCGTTAGTGACTGCTTGTGGCACCGCCACAATGCCCCGGTGCATCCGCGCATAGATCGACTTATAATAGTCGACCTTCAGCGGCGCCTCCCGGAGTTCGTCCAGACTCGGCGCGCCGGGGGCACGAAACGCATTGTGTTGCAGAAACTCGTCGGGGTCGAACAGACGGATCTCCGCCACCGGCGTCTTGGCGACCATGTCGAGAATGTAGCTGCCGGATCCGCCAAGTCCGATGATCGCGATCCGCAACCCGGCCAGACGCGCAGTGAGTGCCCCGATGCCAACCCGGTCGGAAGCCGTTTCTACATAGTTGAAGACGCCCGTCGAATCCTCCTCGTGATCGAGCGCTCGATAGGTCCGTGCCGTTGCCTTCTCGTCGATCACGGCCGCCGGCCCGGCGACGATCGATGCGTAGGTCGTCATCTTGTGATGATAGTCGCGGTATCCCTCTGCCGGCTTGCTGGAAAACGCATGCTTAGCGGTGAGACCATTTCCGAAATCAAAATGGTATGTCTGATTGGCGATCGCCGCGATCTGGGTCCCATCAGCGTTGCATGGAAACTCGCCATCGAAATGAATCACGTGGGTGTCGGGTGGCCTCGTCTGGTCGCCGGCCAAGGTCAGGCTGGAGATGAGTGTGCCTCTGCGGACCGTGCGGTCCGCAGAGACGTAGGGAACCTCGCGCATAACGAGGAAACCCCCGACGATCTGCACGAAGTAGCCATCCTCGCGCAGTTGCGCGAGGTCGGCATTATGACTGAACAGTGCGCGTGACATTGAAGATCGTTCCCTTCTTGACTTCGACGTTGCCGCCGGCCCCGAGTTCACCCGAATGAGGCGCCGATGCCGCCTTGCGATAGGTCATCGAGAAGACGACGTTCGCATCATGTGGACCCGGGAACGCGAGTTCGACGATCTGCTCGAACGTCACCTCCGGCTTCGGCACCGTCCGGGCCCGCGTATTGACGATGATCTCGATTTCGGTGGGCGGAAGAGGCGCGACGTAGAAACGTTCGATCCCCGGCTCGTTGAGATCCACGAGTTCCGTCGCTGCGATCAGACGATCCGTGCCGCCACGGATCTGAAGATAGACGCCCTCCCCCGGCCCGGGCTTCGCGAGCTGCTCGAGCACGTGCCCGCTAATCGCCGGCTTACCCCACCGGAGTTCGTCGTCGTTGACTTCGAACTTGAAGTCGCGATCCGTCAAGAAGGCGACGAACTGCTCCGTCCCCTTGCCGCGCAGATCGAAAGGCTCGCTCAAGCGCACGTCCTCGAAATCTCCCGAAGGCAGAATGGCAAAGAGGCTATAGCCGCGTCCCGGTTCGAGACCGACTGCCTCCAGGATCTGGCTGCCGACCGGGATCGGGTCCGGGATCATGAGGGCGCGGAAGTCGAGGTTGTCCTGCGCGAACTGAACGCGGTAGGCCTCGGCGGGACGAAGCGGGCGATCCTCACGGATGGCGTCGCCGACGTCGTCGAAATCAATGGGAGGCATGGTCGGTAATCCTTTCGTCTGGGCCGGTCCACTCCGGCTACGAAAGGCTAATCGGTGCCGGTTCGGGGAACCGGAAAGGCGATCCTAAAAAGTTTTCGTGATGCTGCCCGCCGGCATGCTGCCGCACACGAAGAACGCCGGACACCGCGGACAGACGCGCTGACTCGGCTTCGCCGGAAAGTGCCCCGCCCGGATGTCGTCCATTGCGTCGGCGAGCGCAGTCCTGCGCCGACTCAAGACCAATGGGGTCATCGACAGCTGGGTAGTTGTGCCGCCGGTCAGATGCACCACTTCGACGCCAGAAGCAGGATGGTTGTCTGCAACCGCAAGAAGCGCGATAGCTGCCCCGAGATTGGTTTCGTCGGACTTGCGGTGAGCACCCGTCCTCACGCGCCGGAAGATCCGGCTTACATCGGACAGAACAACGTCGTCCGGTTTGAACACTATCTGGTCGGAACCCACGTTCAGCACGAGGGCGGACGGTCGCTCCGCCGGATGAGCGGCATGCAGGCCGCGAAAGGTCCTGACCAACTTGGTAGCCACGGCCCTGAGTTCGACGAAGCTACCCACCGTGTCCAGTCCGTGATCGTCGCACGCCTGATCGACCGCTGCCTGCAGATCGGCGTCATCTGCGAGATCGAGCTTCGCGAACACCATGGCGCGGACAACGGAACGTGCGGCCTCGTGCATGCGCATGAAGTCCGTTTCGACGCGTCGGCCGCCGATCCCCAGAACATGCGCATAGAAGAAGCGCCGCTTACACTTGTCCTTATCGAGCATCGCAATCTGTGAATCGCGAAGGCGTATCGGACCATCGATCTGCACCTTTATTGGCTCAACCTCGGGCGCGTGCTCGAGACAGTGCTGGAGCGTGGGCTCGGACCGTACAATGTCCGAGCCCAGACGCTGGAGGAAGGAAGACAGGGGCCGGTTCGAACCGGCCATGGTGGCTTTGGCGGCGTAGAGGAAAAGACGATCCCGCGCCCGTGAAGCCGCGACGTAGAACAAGCAGTCCCGTTCCTCGGCGTCGCCGGCCCGCAGGGCATCCTTCACATCCCCGGTCACGCCGCCGATCAGTTTCTCCGGTGGAAGACATTCCGGCGCCTTGGTGATGCCAGGCAACGTGTCATTGTTCATGCCGGGCAGATGGACGCAGGAGAACTCCAGTCCCTTCGATCCATGAATGGTCATGAGCCTGACCGCGTCGAGCCCTTGAGCCGCCGCAGGCAGCTGCCGCAGGTCGCGGTCGTCACCGATTGCGACCAGCCGGCGGATGCGGTCGAGAAAACGAGGGATTGCGTGCCCGTGCGCATTGGGCTGGATGCGAACGAAGTTGAGCAGCTGCCAAAGTGCGATGCCTTTCGCGCGCTCGGCGATCGACTGTGATGCCCCGATGCGCGCTGCGATACGGGTACGGTCCAGAAGCATTGCCGAAAGTACCCGCCACGGCGGCGTTTCGTCGTCGAACCCGTCAAGCGCATCGGCCAATCGGTCGAGCGCCTGTCGGCCATTCTCGGAAATTGCGAGTTTGGCTCGTTCGACCAGCCATTCGAGGGGGGCCCCCTCGTTATCCCGAAGCTCGTCAAGTACGAGCCCGACGTCAGTCAGCGACATCGCGAATTCCGGCATCGCGGCCACGCGGACGAGTCCCATCGCCCGCGGGTCCGCGAGCAGCGATAACAGAGCCAGCAGATCCTTCACCTCGGGGCGCTCGAACAGGCTGCCGAGGAAAAGAACGGGGATGTCCATCCGTTCGAGATCGCGCGCGATCTCACCAAGGCGCTCGTTACCGGTGCAAAGCACCGCCTGGTCGCGATACGGAACGCCGGCCTTCTTCATGTCTTCGATCGCGTCAGCGATCGCAACGGACTGATCAGCCTTGCCGGGCAACACGCGCAGTTCGACGGGATCCTGGCTCGGGCCCCGGTGGGCATGCAGGCCCGACGCGCCCTTGCTCGCGGTCATCTCTTTGGCAAACGCGGAATAGGCGGCGACCACCTCCTGGCGAGAACGGTAATTGATCTCGAGACGACCGGACGCCGCCCCCGGAAAATCGTCGACGGCAAACCGAGCCGTGCTCTGTGGAGACGCCCCGCGGAACCGATAGATCGACTGGCGCGCATCGCCGACGACCCACAGGTTGTTGCCCGAAGGACGAAGCGCCTTCAGGAGCCTGACGCTCGCCCTGTTCACGTCCTGATATTCGTCGACGAGTATGTGGTCGTACTGGTCGCCGATCTGCTTGGCGATATCCGGTCTGCCTTCAAGAAGTTCGACCGGAAGGGAGACGAGATCGCCGAAGTCGATCGCCTTTCGCGAGCGCTTCAATCCCTCGTAGACCTCGTATATCCTCGCGACTTCCGCCGCTTCGAGTGCCCGGGTGTGTCGGGGCTCGACGCCATTGGCATCGACCCGCATAGCCTCAGCACATCGAGCATACTCAGTAGCGCTGGCCACCTCGTCCTTCGCACGCGAGATCGCGGCAAGGATGTCACCGATCAGTCGGGTAGGATCGTACAGGTTCTGGTAGTGATCGAGCGAAAGACGGGGGAATTCGGCTTCGAGCAGTTCCACCGCCTCCACGCGGTCCATCATCCGTGGGTTCGGTGGAAGGTCGAACTGCGCACTCAGGCGGCGAATAAGATCGAGACCGAACGCATGGAAAGTCCCGATCCACATCGCCGCGGCCTTCTCCGGCCGCTTTTCCGCGATGCGCTCGGCCATCTCACCGGCCGCCTTGTTCGAATAGGTCAGAACAAGGATGCGACGGGGATCGACGTTCTCGTCCAGCAACTGGACCACGCGCGCCGTAAGTGTCTGGGTTTTACCCGTGCCCGGCCCCGCCTCGAGCAGAAACGGCCGCCCGCGATGCAGAGCGGCCGCAGCCTGTGCATCGTTGAGCGGATGCTCCTTGGCCTCTTTAACTTCCGGCGTGATCACCGGTAGCAGCAGCGCGTCGAAAAGCTGCTGGGCGACGACGTCGTATGGGGCCCCCATCCGCAACACGATTTCAGAAGCTAGAAGGCCTTCATCCAAGTGCATCCGGCGGACGGACTTGCGGGGCAGCAGAAATTCGCGCGCGAAAAGATCCATCTGGACCTCACGCCGTTGCCGGCGACCGTAGTCGACCACCCGGTCGATACCGGTCGGAGACGGCTCGGATGCACGTGCCATGTCCGGATCGAGGAGCGTCGGCGAAACCTGCGCATCCCCAAGTTCGTGATGGCCGATCTCATGGGCGACGAGGAACGCCTGCTCGAACTCGGTTCCGACGTCCTCATGGACGATCAGGTCGTCTTCCGGGATCAACGTCGCCCTGCCATTGTCGAGAATCGTCGATCCCGGCGTGGTCTTTTCGACGTCCAGACCGCGCGCCGCCGCTTCGCTGAGAACGAATGCATAGGGCTTTGTGGGATCGCCACCACGCACAACCGCTGCATCGTGCAGAGCCGAAGCCTTCCGGCGGCCAATCTCGACGGCGTCCATTGTTCATTCGTCGGTCATGAGTCTGGCGCGGTCCGCATCGGAGACCCCTGCCTCCACGAGAACCTGTTCGAAGCTCTTCTGCTCGACAAGCCCTGGTTCACCATCCGCCTTGAACCGCCGCCCAAGCGAAGCCTGAACCGTTCCCGCCATCGCAGCGACGACGTGAGGAAGCGGAATATCGAATTCCTCTGCCAGCACTCGTAGCACGGGCCTGGGAACCGTGGTGGCTAGAATCCGGTGCTCACGGAAGCACGTGACGACCTGCCGCGGAACGCCGAGAGCCGTCGCCAACGACTTTCCCCGGTCTCCCATCAGGGCCTGGAACGGATCGGCTGAGGGCGTCTGCGCAAGAACTGCGGAATAGCTTATCCACGCCGCATCGATGCGTGACTGCGCTGCCCCCGTAAGAGGAACATCCGAGATTTCCTCGTCGGTCGCAGACATGCGCGACAGATCGATCAGCTGATTGGCGAACTGCGGATAATCTCGCACGTATCGCTCCAGCGTCATCGATCCTTGGTCGTCTTCAAGCATGAACCGGTCGAGTACGTCGTCCAGATCGTTGGCGGCATTTCGGGAGTTCATTAGTATTCCCCAGATTGGAACAGCGCCAGGATCGCCTTCGTGGCGCGGGCCCTGTAGGTTCGAACGGATCGATCCGAGCATCCAAGAGCCTTAGCGATAGTCATCACCTCGGGGTCGTTCGATTCGGTCGGCCATCCCAGCAGCGTCAGGTGCATAGTCCTGCTTTGTTCCGGTGGCAGGGCGTCAATCGCTTCGTAGAGACGATCCCGGAAGAGTGGATCGGAAAAAATATCTTCATCAGGAAGACAAGATCCAAACCCTGCGGCTGCGAGCTGTCCACCGATTTCGTCGTCATCGAGCACCGCCTTGCGGTTTTCCTCCCGCCACGCCTTGTCCTGCGCGTCGAGACGCATTCGCTTGAGACCCAGATCGAACCGGACCTCGAAAAAATCCAGTCCGTCGCCCGGCAAGGCCCGGTCAGCGAGAAGCATTTCCCCGAACTTATCGAAAACCAGGGCCCGAATGCGCTCCTTTGTCAGGTCCAGCGTACCGTCAGACCCCTCGGCCTTCGGCAGCGACCGCCATATCCGCTCCATCAGGATCTTGTGCAGCAGCTCGAACCACGCGACGGAATTATCCATGCGGCTCGCGCGGATGTGATGGACGAGGCATTCCCCTGAGACGTAGTCGGGATCGTTGCGATCTTTAATGGCCGCCCTTTGAAGCAGGTCGTCACGAGGTGACCGCGAAAGTCGCTCCAGAGCGGTCGTGACCGCGGGAAGACGCTCGTACAGCTCCCCATCCTTGTTCCGTTTAATAAGCGGCGTGATCAACTTGCTCTCCCTGGCCGCGGTACGAGCGAGCGCGGTACCACCACAATCGATGCGACTTGGCTAAACCGGAAAGGCCCCCGCTGCTGCGGGATATTGTGCAAGTTCCAAGGCCATCAGACAATCGACGAGCATTCCATTTAGATCGGAATTGGATGTTTTGGCCGTCACTTGCTCGATTAACGAACGGCAAGTTTGAGAGCCCCCGCCGGAAAGCAGTCACGCAACTTTCCACCACCGGGCTTCCGGTCTTCGTTCTCACTGAGCTCCAATCAGGTTGATTTGATTGCCAAGATGACGGAACGCGCGGTCACGGCAGGTCAGCAAAATAACCTGCATTCGCGTTGCGGCGTCGGTCAGTATCTCGGTCATCATATCGAGGCGGGCATCGTCCGAATAGACGAGCGGATCATCAAGAATCAGCGACACCGGTACACCTTGCTCCAGCAGCATGTCAGCGAAAGCCAGTCGGGTGAGCACCGCAAGCTGCTCCTGAGTGCCACGGGAAAGGTCCCCGCAATTTTCGCCGAGCCCGTTACGCACGATCGACGTCAGGCCCAGATCATCCCCAAAGCTCGGATCGCAACCGGGCAGTAGCCGTTCGATGTGCCGACGCGCGCGCCGCGCAACCGGCCCGACGAACGTCCTTGAGGTCTCTGCACGCGCAGCTTCCAGCGTGTCGCGAAGCAGCTTCAGCGTTTCCGCCTCCTGTGTGACGCGCGCCAGGTTGGCGGCCGCAGCATCCGCTTCTTCTCGTGCAGCAGCAGCGCGGTCCGCCAGTCCCTTGCCCCCTTCCGCCTCAATCCTTGCCTCGAGCCCGGCGACCACCTTCTCCAGATCGATTCGCTGCGCCTTGGCGACCTCGACACGTTTGTCCAACACCCCGATCTGGCGTTCGATCGCCGCTACATCATGCGCTGTCGCAGCACGTTCGGCGTCCTGCAGACTAACCAGCGCTGCCGCTTCCCGCTGACGTGCACCCAGCAAAGCCTCATCCAGACGATCTACCTCAGACTTGCGTTCCAGAGCAGCCAGCTGCGCTCCGGCGTTGGCAGCATCACGCTCTGCGCTAGCCGCCTGAACCATCAGCGGCGCATTGCGCGCCTCCAGCTCGCGCAGTTGCGCAGACGCCGCCTCATCGACGCCCTCCGCCCTTGCGAGCGCTGAATCCGCCTCCGCCGCGATCACGCTCAACGCGTCGACGTCCGGTCCTTCCTCACTACCCTCCCCTTCAGTGCTTTCCGGCAATCCTGCCATGAAGGTCTTCAGGGCCGAAGCACCGGCGTCGAGACCGAGCAACGCCACGGCCGGCGTGATTCCAGATATCCGCGCTTCAAGCGTCCGCACGTTGGCAACAGCATCACGTGCGACTTCATTACGTGACCGCGCGTCGGCGACACTCGTCACCCCGTGGTCGGCCAACGCCGCGCCCAGATCATCTCGAGCGTTGGCGAGCGCCGTCTCGGCGCTTTGCAACCCCGCTGGCGGTCGGATGATCAACTCAGCCTCGCCAAGCTGGATGCGCGTCTCACGCGATAGCGTCTGGTCACCGCGCTCGACCGGCATTCCATCGATCCGAACGCCGCTTAGATCGCCCGCGAACTCGACCCGGGTCGCACCGGCCTCGACGGCCGCGCGCGCCTTGTCGACAGCACGTTCGCGTTCCTCCAGCGCCTTTAGGACGCTGGGCGGGATCATGGTCCTACCAAGCTCGCGCGCTGTCTCCAGTTCGGCCTCGAGGGGAAGCAGTTCGGTGTGCCGCTGGCGTACCTGGGCGATCTCGACGTGACGTGCTCGTGCGGCAACCAACTTGGTGGCACCTTCGAGCGCCGCGTGCGCCTTGCGCCGGTTGTCGCGGGCTGTAGCCAGCCGATCCCGCGCCGTACCCGCTCGCTCACGCGCACTGGTCAATTCCTCTTCTAGGGCGGATCGTTTCTCACTCGCCTTGCCAAGTGCTGCGGCCGTGTCACTGACAGCCTTCTGAGCATCGGCGAGACGCTCGGTAAGATCTTCGAGTCCCCTGACCTGATCAGCAAGGCGACCTTGCTCAGCCCGCCTGGTATCGCGCATCTGCGCTGCGGATCGTGCCACGTCGATCTGACCCACCAGCGCCTTTCGCCGCTCTGCGTCCGTCGTATCGGCAAGATCGCGGTCCAGCACCTTCAGCCTGGCTCGAGCAGCCTCAAGATCAGAGAAGCCCTGTTCGAGGGTGGCAAGCCGGGTTGCCGCCTCGGTCGCAGCGCTCTCGGCAGCGTCGTGCTCTGTACGAGCTGTCGTTTGGCGACCGCTAGGCCGGCCGGTGTTGGTCCAATAGTCTGCGAACTGGCTGTCGATACGGGGCCGGACACGCTGGTAGGCTGCGCCGCCCATAATTGCGCCAACCTCAGCCTCCAGCGTCGCACGCACGCTATCGCGGACGATGTCGCCCGGGGCCGTGACTTCAAGCGCCTGCGCCTGCCCTACCCAAAGCAGCCCCAGCGCACCGTGGGCGGCCGCGTCGCCGGCTTGGCTCGTGTCACGACGCGCGCCAAGTAAGGCCTGCAGCTGAGCTTCGGCATCTTCGCCTTGTGCACGGCCGTTTGGTCCACGCACCTCGACCGACGCACCTTTCAGGAAGCGCTTGTTGACCTGCCAGTCCTCGCCTCGCGCCTCGAAGCCGATCTCGATTTGCGGGGCGACGGCTTCGCCGTGCGGTGCATAGCTGCGCGCCAGGCGGTTGGCTGTGTTGTGCCGAATGAAGAAGGCCGCGCGCATGGCTTCGAGCAGCGTCGACTTGCCGGTCTCGTTGGGCTCGATAATGACGTTCAGGCCGTCGGTCAGCCCGTCGAGGACGAACGGATCACGGAACTTCCGGAAGTTGGACAGCGCGATGCGCCGGATCTTGAGACTCATGCTGCGTCCTGTCCGCGCTGATATTCCACGAAGAGGCGCTCGAGCGCCCGCTTGGCCGTGACCCCGTCGGTACCGCCGGCCTCGATCATGCTCATCAGCTTTGCGGCAGCCGTTCCGATCATCCCCTCCACCTGCAAATCTGCCAGGTCCTGCTCGCTTGGGCGGCCGACCAGATCATCTGCCGCAACCGCCAAATGGCGCAGACGATGACGCAGGTCATTGTCGAGCCTCCCAAGGATCGCGATCCGGTCGGAGAGGCTGACGATGCCGGCAAGCGACAGCTGCAGGAGCGTTGCCGACGGTTCGACCGGGCCGAGCAGCCGATCGCACTCGGCTACAAAGGCGTCCGCGTCAGGGACCGTCCAATCCCGCATCAGCCATTGGAACCTGCCCGTGCGGATCGGTGACACCACCGGCTCCACGCCCGGCTCAAGCGTTACGAGCAGCGCATATCCTGGTTCGTCTCGCTGGAAGCGATCTGTTTCCGGTGTGCCAGAGTACCAGGTTCGCGCGTCGACCCGCAGCGCTCCGTGCCAGTCACCGAGTGCAAGATAGTCCAGGCTGGAGCGCTGGGCGCGGTCGGGAGCGATCTGGTTTTGCGCTTCGCCACGCGACGAAAAGTCACGGATCGAACCATGGGCCAAGCCAATGCGCAGTGTCGCGCCCGGCGTCTCCATGGTGTCGAACAAGGCAGTTGGATCATCGAGGTTGTGCCGGTGCGTGAGCGGTGCCGGCAGAAGCCAGTGTCCAGGTTCCAGCTCGCACGGCACGGGCTCGGTGATGATGCGGATGTTCGCCGCCCGTTTGGCGCGGACACGGTCCCACAGACCGCTGTTGCGGGCGAAGTCGTGATTGCCGGGGAGCAACCACCACGTGCAGGCATATCGCTGCATCCGCGACACCGCCTGCACAATCACGCGATCTTCTGGACCCTCGGTATCAAAGACGTCGCCGGCGACCAGGACATGGGCCGCGCCATGCTCGACCGCGGCCTTGCCGATCGCATCGATCGCGTCGAAGCGCGCTTCGCTGAGCGCTGCGCGGACATCGCTGGCGAAGCGACCGTACGGCTTGCCCAGCTGCCAGTCTGCGGTGTGGATTAAGCGTAGCATAGGGCTCTCTTGATAACTTCGGGCCCACGTGTCGAACGCTGCCGCCACTCCGCCGTTCTGCTGGCAACCATTATCTCGAGCGTGTTCTTGTTCAGGACGCTAAGCCCGCTGCACGAGTTGCTCGATGGTGTCTGGCTCGGCTTTGATCAGCGACAATAAAACACGCGCCGGCGCATCTGGCTGGCTGCGGCTCTGCTCCCAGTCCCGCACTGTACCCAGTGGGAGATGGTATGCGCGGGCAAACTGATCCTGTGTCTTACCCGTACGCTTGCGGATCGCGGCGACATCGATGGGCGCTGCTACCCTTGTGTGACCCGTTTCCCCATTGGCATGGGCAATAGCATCACTGAGGCCGGCTGCGATCTTGTCGAAGGCACTCTTCATTTTTTCCTCCTAAGGCTGTCGGTCAGCGTCTTGGTGAAAGCGGCAAGGGCATTTCGCTCACCCTTGGTGAGATTGGCCTTTTCGTTTTTTCCAAACACGGTCAGCAGGAACGTCGGCACATCGATGCCCGCATAATAGGTGATGACCCGATACCCGCCAGATTTACCGCGGCCCGGCCGCGCTACCCGTAACTTACGGGCCCCGCCACACCCCGGCATGATCTCACCGGCTTCCGGATTGGCAGCGATCAGGTCGACCACCATCTGCTGCTCCTCGGCACTCATGCCAACGTCCTTCGCCGCCGCAAGGTAGGCATTGGTTTCGATGACCGACTGCATGCCAGAGCATGTACGGGTTACCCGTAGTTAGTCAAGCGCGTCGTGTCGTCAGGGGGACCCAGCCTGTTCGGAGCGATACCACCATCAAGCGATCCATCACTCGCAGCCTCTCAGCCTCGCTCTGTTACGTGAACGAACGGCTGCTTACCGGCGATCGCCGCCTGAAAGCGGACAGGCGGCTTTCCACCAGAAGGGCGGCAGCGGTCCTCAAAAGACAAGATTAACCCGACATTCGCGCGCTCTTTCCCGCTTCCCTACGTTGGCCGTTCGTTCATTTGGTTGGACGTCAACTCGCTCCGGTTTCTGTGCGGTACACATGGAAGGCAAGCAGCCATGGCAGTCGTGGGGCGACATATTTGGGAACGCCGATTGCCGACCATCGGTGGATTGTCGTCCAATCTCGATCCCACCGATGAATAGCGTCAAGATTGCGTTCGAATTCACATGCTGCCAGGCGCCGTGCGGAAGAAGCGCTGATGCCTCAACGAGATTGAGCTACCAGACGCATCGATCGAGCGCGCCTTTGGTTTGGACCCGCACGGCCCCGCAACCTACCAAGATCCTCGACATGGCCGCGACACGAACGCGGACCAGACGATCGAGGGGATGCACGTTATGACGACCATGAGCCCGACCGAGATGGCGCAGCGCCTTGGCGGCGGATTGCTGTCGTTTCCCGTCACGCATTTCGATGCGGACGGCGCATTCGTCGAGGACGCGTATCGCAAGCATTGCGCGTGGATGCTCGAACACGAACTGTCCGGCCTGTTCGCGGCTGGCGGCACGGGCGAGTTCTTCTCGTTGACGCCAGCCGAAGTGGCGCAGGCCGTTGGCGCCGCCGTGGCCGAAGCCGGCGGGCGTCTGCCGGTGATCTCAGGCTGCGGCTACGGCACCGCGATCGCGACCGGGATCGCGCGCGATGCGGAGAAGGCAGGCGCCGACGGCCTGTTGCTGCTGCCGCCCTATCTGGTCGGATCAAAGCAGGAAGGGCTTGCCGCGCATGTCGAGGCGGTCTGCAAGGCGACCGGGCTCGGCGTGATCGTCTACAACCGCGACAATGCGATCATCGACGACGAGACGCTGGCGGGCTTGTGCGACCGCAATCCCAATCTGGTCGGCTTCAAGGACGGCGTCGGCGACATCGAGCTGATGACGCGCGTCTATGCGCGGATGGGCGACCGGCTGACCTATATCGGCGGCCTGCCGACCGCGGAGACGTTCGCGACGCCGTATCTGACGATGGGCGTCACGACCTATTCGTCGGCGATCTTCAACTTCCTGCCGGAATGGGCGCTGGCCTTCTACAAGGCGGTGCGGGCCGACGACCGGGTCGAGGTGCTGAACCAGTTGCGCGATTTCGTGCTGCCCTACATCACGCTGCGCAACCAGGGCCGCGGCTACGCGGTGTCGATCGTCAAGGCGGGCATGCGCGTCGTCGGACGCGATGCCGGACCGGTACGTTCGCCGCTGACCGATCTGTCGGCAGCCGAGGACGAGCGGTTGCGGGTGCTGATCGAGAAGGTCGCCCCCGCTGCACTTGCCAAGGCGGCGTGACAGCGGGCGAAAACCAACGGATAGTCCGGCGATGATGTTCGAACTGAGCCAGCTTCGCTGTTTCGTCGCCGCCGCCGAGGAACTCCATTTCGGGCGCGCAGCCCAGCGCCTGAACATGACGCAGTCGCCGCTGAGCCGGCAGATCCAGTTGCTCGAGCGGATCCTCGACGTGACGTTGCTCGAACGCACCAGCCGGCAGGTAAGCCTGACGCCTGCCGGTCGCGTGTTCCTGATCGAGGCGCGGCGCATTGTCCGGCTGTCGGAAAGCGCGGCGCTGTCGGCGCGGCGAGTGGCGAAGGGCGATGCCGGGCGGGTCGCGATCGGCTTCACCGCGGTCTCGGGGTATAATCTGGTGCCGCAGATCGTCGCGCAGGCGAGAGCGAGTCTGCCCAATATCGACCTCGAGCTGCGCGAGATGGTGACGACCGACCAAGTCGATGCGTTGTTGACCGGGCTGATCGACATCGGCTTCGTCCGGCCGCCGCTCGATCGCCACGAGTTCGACACCGCGTGCGTGCAGGTCGAGCCGCTCGTCGTCGCGCTGCCTGCCGGTGATCCGCGACAGGCGAAGGCGGTCCTCGAACTCAGCGATTTCGATGGCTTGCCGCTGATCATGTATGCGCGGCAGGGCGCGGGGTATTTCCACCAGATGCTTATCGGGCTGTTCGACGGTGCGGGGGTGTCGCCACACTATGTCCAACACGTGACGCAGATCCATTCGATGCTGGGGCTCGTACATGCGGGACTGGCTGCTGCGATCGTGCCGGAATCCGCATCGGGGCTGCACATGATCGACGTACAGTTCCGCCGGCTTGCGACCGAGCCCGAAAAGCCTGTCGAGCTGCACATGGCGTGGCGGCGCGACAACAGTAACCCGGCGCTGGAGCCGATGCGGCGGCTATGCGCTGAAACCGCGGCGTGATCGATCGGCGCGCAGTGCTCGCCGGTATCGCGGCGACACCGGCGCTGGTTGCGGCGCGCACACCGGGCGATCCGGTGGCGACGACGCGCTACGGTCGAGTGCGCGGGACGGTCGACCGCGACGTGCTGGTCTTTCGCGGGGTGCGCTATGGGGCGGATACGCGCGCGCGCCGGTTTGCGCGCGCGGTGCCGCCGACGCCTTGGACCGACATTGCCGATGCCACGCGGTACGGCGCCGCCTCCCCACAGACGAAGGTGACCGAGCCGACCAGCGAGGATTGCCTGTTCCTCAACGTCTGGACGCCCGCCCTTGACGCGGCGCGGCGGCCGGTCATGGTCTATATCCACGGTGGCGCGCACGCGCATGGGTCGGGGTCCGATCCGCTGTATGACGGCGGCGCTCTGGTGCGGCGCGGCGACGTGGTGGTCGTTACGCTGAACCACCGGCTGGCGGCGCTGGGCTATGCGTATCTCGCGCAACTGAGCGGGCCGGCGGAATCAGGCAATGTCGGCAATATCGACATCATCCTTGCGCTGCAATGGGTGCGCGACAATATCGCCGCGTTCGGTGGCGATCCGGGGCGGGTGATGCTGTTCGGCCAGTCGGGCGGCGGCGCCAAGATCGTGACTCTGATGGCGATGGCTGAGGCGCGGCCGCTGTTCCACGCAGCCGCGACGATGAGCGGCCAGCACGTCACGGCCGCCGGGCCGAACCACGCGACGATCCGCTCGCGTGCGCTGATGGCGAAGGCCGGCGCTGGCGATTTTGCGGCGCTCAAGGCACTGCCGGTCGAGCGGCTCGTCGAGGCGATGGCGATGACCGACCCGATCGAGGGCAAGGGCGAACTCAGCTTCACCTCCACGCTCGATCATCATGTCCTGACGCGTCATCCCTTCTATCCCGACGCCCCTGGCGAGGCGGCGCATATCCCGCTGATCGTCGGCAACACGCATGACGAAACCGGGTTGTGGATCGGCGAGATCCTGAAGCGTGGCGACACGAGTTGGGAGAATCTTCCCGAGCGGCTCGTGCGCGAGATGACCAAGGACCTCGCGCCCGATCACGTGATCGCGCGCTATCGCGAACTCTATCCCGATCGAACGCCGGGGCAGATCCTGCTGGCGGCGTCGACTGCGGGGCGGTCGTGGCCCGGGCATCTGATCCAGGCGGAGGAGCGCGCGAAGATCGGCGCGCCCACCTGGATGTATCAGCTCGACTTTCCCTCACCGGAAGCGGGCGGCGTGCTCGGTGCGTTCCATTCGCTCGATATCGGGCTGGTGTTCGATAATACGCGAGAGCCGAGCGCTCGTACGGGTGATGGCCCGGAGGCGCGGCGACTTGCCGGGCGGATGGCGGATGCGTTCATCGCGATGGCACGCACGGGTGATCCGAACTGCGCGAGCGTGCCGGCTTGGCGGCGCTATGACCTAGCGCGGCGCTCGACGATGATCTTCGATCGGACGGTGCGGATTGAGGACGATCCCCGGCGTGAGGAGCGGCTGCTGTTCGCGGTTGCGCAGTATATCAAGCCGGGCGGATAATCTTCGATCCTCCCCTCCAAAGGGGGGGGTGGCACCGAAGGTGACGGAGGGGAAAGACACGGAACCTCTGTTTCGCTTACCTCCCCCTCCGTCTGGCAAGGGTCTGACACCTCCCCCCCCGGCGGGGGAGGATTATAGAATGCGGCGATTATTACCGATCCCACGGAAACGCGAGCGTCGGGCGGTTGGCATAACGCCGCATGCGCAACGCGAGCCGCGCGCCACAACCGGGTTCGAGCCTCAGCATGAACGCCGCGCCGGCGATATCGACCGTGCGGCCGTCGATGTTCACGGCGTCGATCCGGTGCTCGGCATAGGCACCACCTTGGACCACCACAGTCCGCGGATGCGAAGTGCTCAGGTTCACTAACGTCACCTCCGCCGTCGTGTCGCCCAGCATATGCACCAGCGCCGCGACGTCTTCCGGCACACCCGCACGTTTGCGGTCCGCGTCGAAATAGCGGAGCCGGCAGTGGAGCGGCACGCCGCCCTGCGAGGGCGAGGTCTTCGACCAGGGCGGACGGGCGATGTGCAGACCGCCGGTCATCAACTGGACGAGGCTGGTGACATTGGCGGGGTTGATGTCGATCGGCCAGTCGGCAAGCCGGGTTTCGGGTGTCGTCGGATCGGCGAGGCGCGCAGCGACGCGGTCGGCGACATTTTTCAGATCGGCACGCAATGCGGTCACGGCGTAACTGGGGTTCGAACCTTCCAGGAAGCTGACCCACGGATGATCGCCGGCTGCGGCCCGATCGGCCGGCGCTTGCGACACGTACCAGATCTCGAAGCCATTGGTCTTGAACGGACCGGGCTGCCAGCCATACCAGCCATCCGCACCGTGCATCGTCGGCGTCGACAGGACCCCGTCGATCGTCTTTGCCTGCCCATTGATCCGCGCGGTCTGGCGGCGCCAGACGTCGATATACCCCTGATCGCCGGTCAGCAGGGTGCCGGTCATGAACGCGGTGATCGAACGGGGCACACGGTTGCGGTTTTCGCGCTTGCCGGTTTGCGGCACGATCGGCGAGAAGCCCCAGCCATAGACGCCGCTCCACCAGTCGCGCGGCACGACACCGTCGAGACCGACCCGGCTGGGGATGATGTCGCCGTTCGCCTTGGCGCGGCCGACCCAGGCGTCGAGATAGTCAAGTGCCCAAGTCCGGTATCGCTCCCCTGCCCCCAGCGCATACGCGTTGAGCCCGAGCGCCGTCGCCTGCAGGTTGAGCGGGTTGTCGCCGACGACGTCGCCATATTCGGCATAATGCGCGAGCGTCTGCGCGTAGGTCGTTTCGCCGTGCTCCATGTGGAAGCGTTCGCCGGCTGCGAACGGATCGCCGGCCCAGTCGAGTTCGGTCGCGCGGCGCAGCATCGGGCCCCGGCTGCCGTTCATCAGGCTGCGCATGATCCGCAGCTTCGGATCGTAATTGCGCGTGGTCAGATCGCGGCCGGTGTAGAAATCGGCGTAACGACGCGTCCGCTCGATCAGCTTCAGATCACGCGGGCCGGACAGCCCCATCAGGTTGAAGGTCGTCAGCCCCTCCGCATTGTGCTGCCAATCCATCTGGACGGGAAACTCGCGGAAATACATACCCGCGCGAGCGATCGGCACGTCGACCGTTCGCGCGGCGGTAAACTGCTTGAGATGCCCTTCCCACGCCCGTGCATACAGATCGCGGATGCTATCGGGGCCGCCGAGCGCGTGCAGGATCGCCCAGTCATTCGTTGCTTCCGCCGCATCGTCGGGACCATCGTTCGCACCCCATCGCTCGAACACGCGCAGCCACCCGCGGTTATCGGCATACTTCGCGTAGAACGCCTCGCACGCCTCCGCATTGGCGGCGAGCAGCCGGCGTTGCAGAATCGCCCATTCCGGCGCTGCCATCGGTGTCTTGACCCGCAACGTCGCAGACGCTGCTCGGGCGACGGCAGGGAGCGTGGCGAGCGCGGCGGCGGCACCACCGAGCAGCGTGCGGCGATCGACGGTCATGCGGCCAGCTCGACACGGCGGATCGGGCCGACGATCACCAGGAACGAGAAGATCGTCAGCAGGCAATGCGCGCCGACGAACACCAGCGCCCAGTCGAACGATCCCGTGGCGCCGACGATGAAGCCGATCACGATCGGCGTGACGATCCCGGCGACGTTGCCGAACATGTTGAACACACCGCTGGTCAGCCCGGCGAGCTGCTTCGGCGCGACATCCGACATCACCGCCCAGCCGAGCGACGCGACTCCCTTGCCGAAGAACGCGACCGCCATCAGCGTGACGACCAGCCATTCCGCCTCGACGAACACGCACGCGATGATCAGCGTCGCCAGCAGCATCCCGAACACCAGCGGCACTTTCCGCGCGATGTCGATCGACCCGGTACGCTTGAGCAGCAGGTCGGACGTGTAGCCGCCGACCAGCCCGCCGACGAACCCGCAGAGGGCCGGCGCCGCGGCAGCGAAGCCGGCCTCCATGATGTTCAACCCGCGCTCCTTCACCAGGTAGATCGGAAACCAGGTGACGAAGAAATAGGTCAGCACGTTAATGCAATATTGGCCGAGATAGATGCCGAGCAGCATCCGGTTCGCCAGCAGCTGGCGCAGGTTCGTCCACGAAAACGCCTGTGGGCGATTGGCGGCATCCTCCATCCGGATCAGCCCGCCGCCCGCCTCGATATGCGCGAGCTCGGCGGCATTGATCTTCGGGTGGCGGACCGGGCTGTGGATGTAGCGGACGAACAGCGCGGTCGCGGCGAGCCCGATCGCGCCCATCACCCAGAACACCGCGCGCCAGCCATAGCTGTGCACCAGCCAACCCATCAGCGGGGCGAAGGCGACGAGCGAGAAATACTGCGCCGAATTGAAGATCGCTGACGCGGTGCCACGTTCTGCGCCAGGAAACCAGGCGGCGACGAGGCGAGCATTGCCCGGAAACGACGGCGCCTCGGCGAGACCGACGAGGAAGCGCAGCGCGAACAGCATCACGACCGCGGACACGCCCGCGATCAACCCGGTCAGCCCCTGCGTGGCCGTGAACAGCGACCAGGCCAGGATCGCGCCGGCATAGACGCGCTTCGTACCGAAATTGTCGAGCAGCAGCCCGCCGGGAATCTGCGCAAGGACATAGGCCCAGGCGAAGGCGGACAGGATGAAGCCGGTTTGCACCGACGACAGCCCGAGTTCGGTCGATGCGGCCGAGCCAGCGATCGAGAATGTCGCACGGTCGGCATAGTTGATCGACGTGATCAGGAAGATCAGCGCGATCACGCGGTAGCGCACCGCGGTCGGGCGCCCGGCCACGCCTCCTGCAACCGCTTCTTCGGCGGGGGCTGCTGCGGCGATCGTCATGCTTCGCTCTCCTGTCCGGCACTCGATCTACGCGAGTGTTCCAGTCCGGTGTATCGAGCAGAACGGGGGCGGTCCAAGTCCGAAAACGGGTTGATCCAGCCAAACCACGACTTGATCGGATGACTGAGCAAGATGCCGGTGCCGGATCAGTGCATCGTTCGCATCGATCGATGTCGGAATGAGATTGGCTTAGGCGGCCGCACCCGGCCTAACACAGATTGCGACAGACCGGCTCCAACGAAGCCGGCAGCAGGCACATCGTGCCGGAGTTAGGGGAGTGAGTATGACCGGGATCCGCAGCTTCAAATCCGTGCTGGCCGTGTCGAGTGCGATCGTCGCCTGCTCGCTGGCAACGATGGCCCATGCCCAGAGCGTACCGGAAACGACCGCGCAGAAAGAGGCGCGTGCCGCCGGCAGCACCACCGATACCGACGCGCCTCCCGCCTCCCCTGCCCTGCCGCCCGAGCAGAGCGTGACCGATGCGCCGCTGGCCGCGGATGCGCCGGATATCGTCGTCACCGGGTTTCGCGCAAGCCTCAACAGCGCGATCAACATCAAGCGCACGCAGACCGCGACCGTCGATGTCATCAAGGCCGAGGACATCGCCGAATTCCCCGACCTGAACCTCGCGGAATCGCTGCAGCGCATCCCCGGCGTCTCGATCAGCCGCGTCAACGGCGAAGGCCGCAACATCTCGGTCCGCGGCCTAGGGCCCGATTACACGCGCGTGCGGATCAACGGGATGGAGGCGATCGGAACTACCGGCGGCACCGACAATTCGGGTGGCGTGAATCGTGGCCGCGGCTTCGATTTCAACATCTTCTCATCCGACCTGTTCAACAGCATCGCGGTCCGCAAGACCGCCACCGCCGACGTCGAGGAGGGCTCGCTGGGCGGCACCGTCGACCTGCAGTCGTCGCGCCCGTTCGACTACAAGAAGGCGACCGCGGTCGTCTCGGCGAGCGCCAGCTACAACGATCTGCGCGAGAAGGTGACGCCGAAGATCTCGGGGTTGATCACCAAAACCACGGATGACGGCCGGTTCGGCGTGCTGCTGTCGGTCGCGTACGAAGAGCGTGCGATCAAGGAAGAGGGCGCGAACATTACGCGCTGGACTTATGGCGGGTTCAACGCCGGGTTCAACGCGGCCTCGACCTTGCCGGGCAAGACGCTCGGCCAGATCAACGATCCCAACCCCGCGACCGGGCTGTACCATCCGCGCATTCCCGGGCTCGTCAGCTACGACATCTTCCAGAAGCGGCTGGGCGCTGCTGGATCGGTCCAGTTCCAGCCGACGCCCAAGACCTTGATCTCGCTCGACGCGCTGTATTCGCGGCTCGACGGCACGCGCAAGGAATCGCAGTTGCAGGCGATCAGCTTCAGTCGGTCGGGGACGGGCAAGCCGCAGACGATCATCCGCGACGGCGTGGTCGACGGCGACAACAACATCATCAGCGGCACGTTCGACAATGTCGATCTGCGCACCCAGTCGCGCTACGACAAGCTGGTCACCGATTTCTATCAGGTGACCGGCACGCTCGACCAGAAGTTCGGCGAGAACTTCAAGGTCGGTGCGGTCGTCGGCTACGCGGATTCGGCGTTCAGCAACCCGATCCAGTCGACCGTAACGATCGATGCCGCCAACACGCCCAATTTCTTCTACGATTTCAGCACCCGGTTTCCGACGATCAAGCCGGGCGTCGACCTGACCAACCCGAACAGCTTCGCCTTCACCAGCGGCACGTCTGAAGTGCGCATCCGCCCGCAGACCGTCAACAACAGCTTCACCAACGCGAAGACGTTTGCGGAATGGACGGTCAATCCGTTGCTCAAGCTGAAAGTCGGCGTCGACTGGCGCCGGTTCGATTACAGCTCGACCGAGCAGCGGCGTCTGTCCGGGGAGTCCGTCGTGCAGACCCTGACGCCGGCGCAGCTTGCCGCGGCGACGACGCTGTTCTCGGGCTTCGGCAAGGGGCTCGACACACCGGCCGGTACGCCGACCGCTTGGGTCGTCCCCGATCTCGCGAAGTTCGCCGAACTCTACGGCATCTATTCGAACCCGCTTTACGCGACCGGTGGCGTGACCAACGCGAGTGCGCGCGGATCGTACATCACCGTGCGTGAGGACGATATCGGCGGCTGGGGCATGGCGGAGTTCAACTTCGCCGATCGCGGCCTGCCGATCCGCGGCGATGTCGGCGTGCGCTACGCCAATACCGACCAGCGCTCGACGGGTTACGCCGGCCAGGGCGTCGCGACCAATCTGATCGTCGCAGACCGCAGCTATCATCGCTGGCTGCCGTCGGGGAACCTGGTGATGGACGTCACCGATACGCTGCTGGTCCGCTTCGCCGCCGCCAAGACGCTCGCGCGCGCCGGCATCTCGGCGATCGCGCCGGGCGGCAACCTCAGCGTATCGGGCGGCAACCGCACCTTCAGCAGCGGCAACCCCGATCTCAAGCCGACGGAATCGGACAATCTCGACGTGTCGGTCGAATGGTATCCGATGCGCGGCGCGATCTATGCGGTGTCGGCGTTCCAGAAGGACATCGGCACGTTCGTTCAGTCGCTCAGCACCACCGTGCCGTTCAGCAGCCTGGGCCTGCCGGACTCGCTCCTCGCTGGCACCAGCGCATCACCGACCGACCTGTTCATCGTCAGCCAGCCCGTCAATTCGAGCGGTGGCCGGCTCAAGGGGTTCGAGGTCAACGTGCAACAGCCCTTCAGCTTCCTGCCGGGCTTCCTCTCGAATTTCGGCGTGTTGGCGAATTACACGCACGTGACGTCGAACATCCAGTATCTGACGTCCGCGACCGGCGGCGCGTCGGTGACCGCGCCGCTGATCGGGCTGTCGAAGCATGCCGCCAACGGCACGCTGTATTTCGAAACGGCTAAGTTCCAAATCCGCGGGTCGATCGCCTATCGTTCGCGCTATCTCACCGCCGTACCCGGCACCGAGGGAAATTCGTATAACGGCACGAGCGGCACGACCAACGTCGATGCGCAGATGTCGTACAATCTGACCGACAATCTCAAGTTCAGCATCGAGGCGATCAACCTGACCGATCAGGTCAACGACCAGTTCGTCGACGAGTCCAACCGCCTGAACGTGCTGACGCATAGCGGTCGCCAGTTCACGGCGGGAATGCGGTTCTCGTTCTGACGGTTCGGCGATCGCCGCTGCACCTCGGCAATCATCGACCCCGGGAGCATCATGCTGGTAGGACAGCGCTCGACATTTCGGTCACGACGCCAAATCAGAACAGGACATGCGCATGACCTATAACCGCCGCGAGACCTTCGGACTGGCATTGGCGGGCGGTGCGGCCGCACTCGTGCCGCCCACCCCCGCGGTTGCGGAGCCCCCCAAACCCGATACGTGCGTACAGCGGTTCGAGGACGACTGGCGACGTGGCTTCGACGGCCAGCGGGTGGCCGATCTTGGCGACGGTCGCTTCCTCAATCCGCTGATCGCCGGAGACCATCCCGATCCCGCCATCCTCAAGGACGGCGCGGATTATTATATGACTTTCTCCAGCTTCGATTCTTATCCGGGGCTGACGATCTGGCACAGCCGCGACCTGGTGAACTGGCAACCGCGCAAGGCGGCGCTGACGAAGAACATCGGCTCGGTCTGGGCGGTCAGCCTCGAGAAACACGACGGCCGGTACTTCCTGTATATCCCGGTCAAGGCAAAGCCGAACGCGATCCACGTGATCTGGGCCGATCATATCGACGGCCCGTGGTCCGATCCGATAGACCTTGGGCTGCCCGACCATATCGATCCCTGCCACGGGGTCGGCGAGGACGGATCGCGCTGGCTGTTCCTGTCTGGAGGCGACCGGATCCGGCTCACCGCCGACGGCCTGTCGACGGTCGGCAAGGTCGAGCATGTCTACGATCCGTGGCGCTATCCCGACACCTGGGACGTCGAGGGCTTCAGTCCCGAAGGACCGAAGATCGTCCGCCACGGCGGCTGGTTCTACATGATCACCGCGGTCGGCGGCACCGCCGGGCCACCGACCGGGCACATGGTGATCGTCGCCCGCTCGCGCTCGATCCACGGCCCCTGGACGAACGATCCCGCCAACCCGGTGGTGCGGACCGTCAGCACCGACGAGAAATGGTGGTCGCGCGGTCATGCCAGCCTCGTCGAGGCCCCCGACGGCAGCTGGTGGTCGATCTATCACGGCTTCGAGAACGGCTATTGGACGCTCGGACGGCAGGCGCTGCTCGATCCGATCCGCTGGACCGCCGATGGCTGGTTCGCGATGACCGGTGGCGATCTGTCGAAGCCGCTTGCGAAGCCAAAAGGCGGCGCCGCGCTACCCCACGGCCAACCGCTCTCCGACGACTTTCGCACGCTACAAATCGGCAGCAAATGGAATTTCTTTCGACCAGGGCCTGACGAACGCAACCGGGCGCGGGCCGAAGGCGGTGCGTTGATACTCAAGGCCACTGGCACCGCGCCGGTGGATTCGTCGCCGCTGATGCTGATCGCCGGCGACCAAGCCTACCGGTTCGAATGCGACGTCGAGATTGCGCCCGGCGGTACCGCAGGACTCGTGCTGTTCTACGACGACAAGCTGTATTGCGGGCTCGGCTTCGACGAACACCGGTTCGTCACGCACCAATATGGCAATGAGCGCGGGCGTCCCGCCAATCCGCACGGACGCCGCATGCGGATCCGGATTACAAATACGCGTCACATCGTTGCGATCCATACCAGCGGCGATCGAGGCAAGACCTGGCACCGCTTCGATCGCGGCATGGAGGTGTCGGGCTATCACCATAATGTCCGCGGAGGGTTCCTGATGCTGCGTCCCGGCCTGTATTCGGCCGGTAGCGGCGAGGCCCGCTTCCGCGACTTCCGGTACGAGGCGCTCTGACCCCGGCGCGCGTCGCTCACCCAAGGCCTTGCGCGCGTGCCCATTCCTTGAACAGCGTCGGCCATGACGCTGCCGGCTTGCCGACCGCCCTGCTCAGGCCGAAACCATGCCCCCCGGTCGCGAACAGATGCGTTTCCACCGCAACGCCAGCCTTGATCGCAGCCGCCCGGAACGCCAGCGTATTGTCGACGGCGACGCTCCGATCATCTTCGGCGTGGACGAGGAAGCAGGGTGGCGTCGCCGACGTCACGTTGAAGGCGGTCGAATGCGCGCGCTCCAAGGCCGGTGTTGGCGAGGCTCCGAGCAGCAGCGTACGTGACCCGGGATGGGCAAGCGGCAACGCCATCGATTGCACCGCGTACATAAGCGCCGCGACGTCGGGCCGTGCGCTGCTTTGATCCACGGTATCGATCGGCGTGTAAGTTGGCTGCGCGAACCTCGTCGCCAGGTCGCCGCAGACGTGCCCGCCCGCCGAAAATCCCATCGCGGCGATGCGATCTGGCTTGATCCCGTACAGCCCCGCCCGTGCGCGGATCAGCCGCACCGCCCGTTGCGCATCGGACAGCGCAACGTCCGGCCCGGCCGCCCAGCCATCGCCGGGCAACCGATAGAACAGCACGAACACCGTCCAGCCGTGATCCGCCAGCCGGCGTGCGATCTCATACCCCTCGCGGTCGACGACGATCCGGACATAGCTGCCGCCCGGCATCACCAGCACCGCCGATCCGTTCGGCTTAGCGGGTCGAAACACGACCAAACGCGGGCGAGCGACGCCGTGGACGGCGCGATCGGTAGCCTGCGTACCGGTTGCCCGGTCCTCGACGATCTCGACCGGCAATCTCGGTGGCGCCCCCGGGGCTCCGGCTGGCCACAGGTCGATCGTTTCGGTCGGGTCGGGCAGTCGTGGCCCCCGGCTACCGACCTGCACGGGCGCCGGAGTCTGCGCATCGACGCCGGCCGACAGACCGGCGGCCAGCGTCCCCAGGATTGCACTCCGACGATCGATCATATGCTTCGGCCCATCAAAAAAAAGGGCGCACTCCATGAGGAATGCGCCCGAGGAGAGGAGAGACTGTGCTCGGCGCGCCTACATTTTGAAGCGCGCGCCGACGAGGAAGGTGCGGCCGAAATGATTGTTCTCGTAGTTCCGATTGGCATCGAGATCGACGTAGCGGCTACGATAATTGTCGGTCAGGTTGGTCCCTTCGAGCGAGACCTCGAGTGCCGGCGTCAGCTTGTAGCGCATCGACGCATCGACGTTGGTCGTCGCGGCATAGCCCTCGAACAAATTGCCGGTGGCCGATGCCCCGTCGATGTACGGGCTGCGATAGCTGATCGATCCGCGCGCGCTGAACTTCGCGTCCTCGTAATACAGCGTGCCGTTATACGCGCGCTTCGACAGGCCGTAGAGCGTCGCCGAGCGGGTCGTGTTCGGCAGCGCGCCGAGCGTGCCCGCAGGCGTGACGATCGTCGTCGCCGGACCACCTTGCGAATAACCGGCGCTGGAGTCGACGAAGGTCGCGTTGGCCAAGGCGCCGAAGTTGCGCAGGAAACCGGGCAGGAAGCGGAAGGTCGTCTGGAGCGAGATTTCCGCCCCCTTCAACGACGCGCCCGTGCCGTTGATCGGCGAGGTGATCTGCCACAACTGGCCCTCCGGAGCCCCCGCGGCAGGCGAGCTTGCCGGGATCACCGAAAGCGGCAGGCCGGTCGACGCGAACGTCCCGCTGCGCGTCGCCGAGACCGGGAAGCTCTCAACATTCTTCTTGAACAGCGCGACCGAGAAGATCGACTGCGGTGCGAAATACCATTCCGCCGAGATATCGAACGCGGTCGCGCGGAACGGATCGAGCTGCGGATTGCCGAACGTCACGCGGTAGTTGAAGCCATCGACCGAACCGCCCGGCGTCAGGCTGCCGAGGCTCGGCCGGGTCAGCACCTTGGCGATCGCACCGCGGATGATGACGTCTTCGGCCGGGAAAAGCGCGACGTTGATCGCGGGCAACCAATCGTCATAGGTGCGCTCGACCGTCGCGGGGGTATTGACGGTTACACCAGCGACGGTCGCCGAGGACAGCCCGGTCGAGCGCTGCTTGGTGTGGACGTAACGGATGCCGGCATTGGCGGCATACCGCAGCCCGAGGATATCACCCTTAACGTCGAACTCCGTGTAGCCGCCGGTCACCTGCTCGGAGACGCTGCGGGTGTCACCGACCAGCACGGTCGCGGGCCGGTTGTAGAGCCCGGTATACGCCGCCGACGCATCGATGTTGGGGATCAGGAAGCTAGTCGTCGTCCCCGCAGGCTGGCCGGCCTTTCCGAGATTGAAGATCTCGCCAAGGTTTCCGGCTGGGAACCCGTACACCGCGGTCGGTCCGAACAGCGTGTTCGGCGAGCAGGTCAGCGTCCCCAGCACGACGTCCTTGCCGCCGGCGTTGGGGCAGACGACGGCATCGCGCGAGAAGCCCTGCGTGTCGAATGTGAACTTGCGGTACAGCCCGCCTGCCTTGATCTGGAACCCCTCGGCGACGTCCCATTCGGTCCGCAACTGCGCGGTGCGGAACTTGTTGACCGTTTCCGACGGCCGATCGCGGATTTCCGCAAGCTGGAAGTTCGCCGGATCGGTGACGCTGGTGCCGAAGGTCAGCGTCGGGCGCTTCATGTCGGTATAGTCGTAGCTATAGCCCTGCGCGTCGCGATCATCGAACACGAAGGTCGTCTCGACCGGGATCGTTGCATCCGACTTCGAGATGCCGCCCATCAGCGTGAAGCGCAGCTTGTCGGTGACGTCCTGATCCCAGCTGCCGCCGATCTGGTAGAATTCGGTCTGCGACTTGCGCAGATAATGCTCGGTCCGCACCCAGGCGTCGTTGAGCGTTGCCTTAACCAGGTTGTTGTTCGCATCGATCGTGTATTTGCTGATATCGATCGACCGCTCGTTGGAGCGCAGCAGGACTTCGCCCCATTTCTCCTCGCGGGTTTCCTTGAAGCGCGAATACAGCCCGTCGATCGAGATCTTGGTTGCCTCGCTCGGCGACCATTGCACGCTGCCGGTGATACCCAGCCGCTCGCGCTCGTGCCGGACCGAGCCGTAGCGCGGGATGCGCGGGTGGAAGGCGAGCGCAGCCGCGGTGCAGGCCGTGCTCGGTACATAGACGCCGCCGCGGTTCTGCGTGGTGTAGCAGCGCGTGCCATCGACCGAGTCGAACGGCCCTTGCGCCCAGCGGACCGTGTTGTTGCCGAGTTCGAAATTGTTCGTCTTCGAATAGGCGGCAGATGCGGCGACGCCGAAGCTGCCGTCCGCGGACTTCCACGACAGCAATCCGGCAAGGCGCGGCCCGGTATTCTTGCTCAGGTCATTGTAGCTGGCCTGCGCCGACCCGACTGCGGTGAAGCCGATCTTGCCGCCAAGCGGGTTGCCCGTGTTGAGATCGACGACCGCCCCCAGCGAGCCTTCGTCGAGCGAAGCCTCCGCGGTCTTGTGGACGACGATCGAGTTGAACAGCTCGGATGCGAAGACGTTGAAATCGAACGCGCGATCGCGGTTCGAACTGGCGCCGTCGGTCGAGGTGGCGACCGTCTCCATACCGTTGACGCGCACGCGCGTGAACTGCGCGCCGAGACCGCGCACCGTGATCGCGCGACCTTCGCCGGCATCGCGCTGGATCGAAATACCCGGGATACGCTGGAGTGATTCGGCAAGGTTCTGATCGGGAAACTTGGCGATGTCCTCGGCGACGATCGCGTCGACCGCGGCGACCGACTGGCGCTTGACGTTGAGCGCAGCGTCGAGCGACTTGCGGAAGCCGGTGACGATGATCTCGGCGGTCTCGCCTTCCGCCTGCACCGTCTCCGGGGCGGTCTGCGGTGCGGTGGTCGCGGCCTGATCCACGGTCTGGCCCTGCGGCACGACGGCCGTCTGTGCGGGCGACGGATCGACCTGCGCCGGCGTTCCCGGCGATACGCTGTTGGGGATCTGTGCAGCCTGCGCCGCTGCGATCGAAGGCATCGCGAGCGCCAGAACCAGACTGCCCGCAGACACGCCGCCCAGCCAGCCCATCCGTCGAACCGCAACCGTTGCTTGAACTTCCATTGCATCCACTCCCCGTTCGGCGATCACCGATGACACCGGTTGCGCTATCGGCGGCTCGCCGTTGCGCTTCCGACCTGACTATCTTGGAGAGTTCGAACCGTTACTGACCACGGTGGCGCCCGATCCTCTCCCGAAAAGCCAGCTCTTGCTGGTCCTCCCACCCGTCCCTTGTCTGCCTAGGTAACCGGTGTCACAACAATGTCGAAGGATCTTTGGCGTGTCAACATGCCGCGTCACACATCGTATCAAGCAGGAGATGCATCGATGAAATTGTTGCGAATTATCGCCCCCGCGCTCGCCGTCATGCTGTCCACGACGGCACCGGCACAGCAGCGCGCCTCGCGACCGATGGTCATCGTCGACGAGGTTGACACGATCCGTAACGAACCGCCCCCACACGGCGCGATCGGCTCCAGCACCGCCTATCGGATCAGCGACGCCGTACCCGGTCGGACGATGGAGTTCCGCAAGCGTATCCTGCACCCCGGCAGCGCGATCGGCCTGCACCGCATCGCGCATGACGAGGTGTATTACGTGATTTCGGGCACCGGCGCAGTCTCGTCCGACGGTGTGACGCTACCGGTACGGACGGGTATCGCGGCCTATCTGTTCGACGGCGAGACGGTCGGCATCCGCCAGACCGGCAGCGACCCGCTCGTGCTGATCATCGCCTATCCGATCCCGCGCTAGGTTCCGGGCTGGATATACGGGACGCGCGCGAACAGTTCGCGTTCCCATCTACGCGGATCGTTCTCGACCCTGGACCGGGCGTCGAAGATCATCGTCGCTCGCGTCGCCCGATCGTACCGCGGCCAGTGCGGTGCGCCGGCATGACCGGGATCGCCGGTAATCGCGAACGCGACGAAACTGTCCTGCATCGCCTTGGACGCCGCCTGCGCATCCGCCGCGGTGCCGGTCTGCGAGCCGGTCGCCCCCAGCGTGCCGAACACCAGCGGAATATCCATGGTATGGAACGCACCACGCCGCGGGTCCGTCCGCGACGCGAAATCGACCTGATAGACCCAGGTCGGCGTTCCCGTATCGGCGCGCGCCTCGGCCTCGATCACCTGCCCGCGCCAGCTCCGCCCTGCCGTGGTCACGCCGTAGAAGACGTCGGTCGGCGACCAGTCCGGATAGCGCGCGCGGTACTGCGCCACGACCCATTCCGGCAGGATGTCGATCTTCAGCTCGGGCGCCATCCGCGCGGCGACGTTGCTCCAGTCGAGCCCCCTCACCTTCGGCGAATCAAGCCCGATGAACGCCCGCGTCTCGTCATGCGTGTTGCCGAGCAACATCGGGATACGGTTGCCGAGCGGGTTTGCGTCCGGCCAAAACGGGTGCCGCGTGAGCCACTTCATGTCGAGCACCGGCCCGAAATACACCCCGCCACCCATGATCGGATCGGTCGCCGACAGCGCCTCGACCAGCTTTTCGACCGGCATCGTCAGCAACGGCGACAGGTCGCTTTCGGCCACCCCCAGCTTCGTCAGATATGCCCTGGCACGCGCCGTCGCGTTGAGGGGCCCCGATGCGGTCACCTGCTGCCCGCTCATAGTCGCCGCCCGGTGGAACAGCCCCGTAGCGGCGGGCATCCCCATCATCGTCGCGATCTTCGCGCCGCCGCCGGACTGACCGAACACCATTATGCGGGCCGGATCGCCGCCGAACGCCGCGATATTGTCGCGCACCCATTTCAGCGCGAGGATCAGGTCGAGCTGCCCTGCATTGCCACTGTCAGGAAAGCGTGGGTCGAGCCGCGCCAGATACAGATAGCCGAGCGCGTTGAGCCGGTGGTTCACCGTCACGACCACGACATCGCCGCGCGCCGCCAGCGCCTGCCCATCGTTCTGCGGATCGGTGACGCTGCCGTTCGAATACGCGCCACCGTGGATATAGACCATCACCGGCTTCTTCGCGCGGTGGTCGGCGTCTGCGGTCCAGACGTTCAGGAACAGGCAGTCTTCGGATTGCGGAGCGTAAGGGCCCGACTGCGGACAGACCGGCCCGAAATCGCGTGCCGGTCGGGTCTGTCCGGGCATCGCCACGGCTACCGGCGCCCGAAACCGTTCGGAGCGACCGTAGCGTATCCCCTTGAACGCGAGAATTTTCCGGTCCAAGGATCCGACGAAATTGCCAGCTGGAGCACGAACCGTGAGCGACGTCGCCGCGCCAGCGCCGGACGCCAGGATCAGCGCAGCGGCCCCGCTCAGGGTGCCGCGGCGCGTCCAGCCGTCAGCGGCGGACATCGAGCCCGCCCGACAGATACGCATCGATATCGGCTTGGCGGAACAGGCTCGCATCACCCGGCAGCGAATGCTTGAGCGCGGCGAGCGCTAAACCGATCCGCGCAACGTCTGCGATATCCTCGCCCGAGCGCAACCCGTGCAACACGCCCGCCGCAAACGCATCGCCGCCGCCGATCCGGTCGACGATCCCGGCAAGCACGACCTCCTCGGTCTGGACATGCTTCGCGCGCGTGTCGATCCGTGCGGACAACCGGTGGAGATCGACATGCTCAACGTGCCGCGCGGTCGAGGCGATCGTCTGCAACCGGGGGAACGCCGCGAACGCCGCTTCCGCTGCCTCGCGCCGCCGGTCTTCCGCATCGCCGGAAAAATCGCGGCCCAGCAGGAGGGCGATGTCGCGGTGGTTGCCGAACATCAGGTCGGCATGCGCGACGAGGTCCGTCAGGATCGCACGCGGGTTCGAATCCCAGCGCTCCCACAATTTGCCGCGCCAATTGCCGTCGAACGAGACGGGAATCCCGCGACCGGTGGCCGCCTTGGCAGCGGCAAGCGCGGCTTCCGCCGGGACCGGCCCGAGCGCCGGGGTGATGCCGGACAGATGGAGGCGGTCGACGCCCGCCAGCAGCGTATCCCAGTTCCACGCGCTCACTGGCGCCTCGGCAAACGAGGACCAGGCGCGATCGTAGACTACTTCGGTCGCGCGCAGGCCGGCGCCCGAGGTGACGAAATACAGCCCCATCCGCTCGCCGCCGAACACGATGGTCGATGTGTCGACGCCGTGCCCGCGCAGCGTCGTAATCGCTGCGCGGCCGAGATCGTTGTCGGGCACCATCGTCGCCATGCCGACGTCGTGGCCCAGACGCGCAAGCTGCGTAACGACGTTCGCCTCCGCGCCGGCGACCCATACGTCGAGCTTGGGCGTCTGCAACAGCAGTTCGCGACCCGGTGGCGAAAGCCGCAGCATGATCTCACCGAACGCCAGGAATTTGCTCATATCGCCCTCTCTAGTTCCTCCCCGGCGCGGGGAGGGGGACCGCCGCCGAAGGCGGGGGTGGAGGGGGGCCTCCACGACCGCTACGCCCGTGGAAGCCCCCCACCGTCAGCCTGTAGCTCTCACCTCCCGTGCCGGGGAGGATTTACCGCGCCAGCCAGCCGCCATCGACCGCCAGGATATGGCCCTGGACATACTTCGCCGCTGCCGACGACAGGAACACCGCCGCGCCGCCAAGATCGCTCGGATCGCCCCATGCGCCAGCCGGGATGCGGTCCATGATCGACTTGTTGCGCACTTCGTCCGCCTGCAACGCCGCGGTGTTGTTGGTCGCGATATAGCCCGGTGCGATCGCGTTGACGTTGATGCCCTTGCTCGCCCACTCGTTCGCCAGCAGCTTGGTCAGCCCGCCGATCCCCGACTTGGACGCGGTATAGCTCGGCACGCGGATGCCGCCCTGGAACGTCAGCATCGAGGCGATGTTGACGATCTTGCCGCCACCATTTGTGATCATGTGTCTCCCGGCCGCCTGGCACAGGAAGAACACCGACTTCAAATTGGTATCGATCACCGCATCCCAGTCCGCCTCGGTGAAGTCGACCGCATCGGCGCGACGAATGATGCCGGCGTTGTTAATCAAGATATCGAGCCCGCCGAGCTTCGCCACGGTCTCGTCGACGACGCGCTGAACCGGTTCGATCGTCGACAGGTCCGCGGAGACGATCTCCGCTTTCCGCCCAAGCGCGCGGATCTGCGCGACGGTATCCTCGGCAGGTGTCCGGCCGACGCACGCGACGTCAGCCCCGGCCGCAGCAAGCGCAACCGCGATCGCTTGGCCGATCCCTGTGTTAGCGCCGGTCACGATGGCGACCTTGCCGGTGAGGTCGAAGGGATTTGTCATGCTTTCTCTCTCATTCCCCTCCCGCTTGCGGGAGGGGTTAGGGGAGGGGAAATGCGGACCAACGCTCGTGACCACGCCCTCCCCCGACCCCTCCCGTGAACGGGAGGGGAGAAGATTTACGCCAGCTGGCAGATATCCAGCACGTTCATGTCGGTATAATCCTGGTTCTCGCCGGCCATCGCCCAGATGAACGCGTACGCCTTGGTGCCCGAGCCCATGTGGATCGACCACGGCGGGCTGATCACCGCTTCCTCGTTCGCCATGACGATGTGGCGGGTCGCCTCGCCCTCGCCCATGTAATGGAACACGCGATCCTTCTCGAGGTCGTCGAGCTCGAAGTAGAAATAGATCTCGCTGCGACGCTCGTGGATGTGCGGCGGCATCGTGTTCCACACCGAGCCGGGCTTCAGAACGGTGAGGCCCATCACCAGTTGCGCGCTGTCGCAGATGCCCGGGATGACCATCTGGTAGATCGTCCGTTCGTTCGACTCCTCGAGCGAACCGCGCTCCAGCGTGGTCGCATCACCGACCGAGATAACCCGCGTCGTGAACGCCTTGTGCGCAGGGCACGACGCCAGATAGAAGCGCGCACCGTCGCCCGAGAACTGCACGTCCTTCGCGCCCATCGTCACGTACAGGCAATCCTTGTTGCCGAGCGTGAACGTCTCGCCGTCGACGGTGACGGTGCCGCCGACCTTGCCGACGTTGACGACTGCAAGCTCGCGGCGTTCGAGGAACGGGTGCCCCGCTGCCGACGCCGGCTCGGCCTGATTGGGCAGCTTGACGCTACCGCTGGAGACCGCGACGCCGCCGATCACAAAGCGCTCAGCATGCGTGTAGTTGAGCACGCATTCGCCGTCGCGGAACAGGTCCTGGATCAGGTAACGGTCGCGCAGTTCGTCGTTGGAAACGCATTCCATCATGTCGGGGTGCGTGGCATAGTAGGTGCGGTCGTACATGATAGGCTCCGGTCAGGCCGCTTGCGCAGCAAAATGGGGTTCGTCGATACGGTAAGCGCGGCGGACGAGGCCGCTGGTAAGTTCGTGGGCAAGGTCGGCCGCTTCCCAGTCGGCAAGCCGGTGTTCCGCCACCAGCCGCGCGAGGAATCCACAGTCGATCCGCCGCGCGACATCGTGCCGCGCGGGAATGGAGAGGAACGCCCGCGTGTCGTCGTTGAAGCCGACGGTGTTGTAGAACCCGGCGGTCTCGGTCGTCATCTCGCGGAACCGGCGCATGCCCTCGGGACTGTCGTGAAACCACCAGGACGGCCCGAGCTTCAGGCAGGGGTAGTGGCCAGCGAGCGGTGCCAGTTCGCGCGCGTACGTGCTTTCGTCGAGCGTGAAGAGGATGATCGACAGCCGGGTGCTCGTCCCGAACCGGTCAAGCAGCGGTTTCAGCGCATGCACGTAATCGGTCCCCGTCGGGATATCGGCGCCCTTGTCGCGGCCATGGCTCGCGAACAGCCCGGCATTGTGGTTGCGCGACGAGCCGGGGTGAATCTGCATCACCATCCCGTCGTCGACCGACATCGCCGCCATCTCGGTCAGCATCTGCGCCCGAAACAGTTCGGCGTCGGCCGGCGTCCAGTCGCCGCGCGTCACCTTGGCGAACAGTGCCTCGGCCTCGACGCGCGACAGGTTCGCAGTCGCAGCGGTCGGATGTCCGTGATCGGTCGCGGTCGCGCCTGCCGCACGAAAGTCCGCACGACGCTTGCGGTGCGCCGCAAGATAGCCCTTCCAGTCGTACACGTCCTCACCGGTCAGTTCGGCGAAGCGCATCATCGCCGGCTTGAACGCCTCGTGCTCGACGTCGATCACGCCGTCCGGGCGATAGGTCGTCACGACGCGCCCGTTCCAGCCCGACTGGCGGATCCGGCGATGCGCGGCGAGATCGTCATGCGCGCCCTCGGTGGTCGCGAGAAACTCGATCCCGAACCGGTCGAACAATGCGCGCGGACGGAACGCGTCGGAGGCAAGCATCTCGCCGATGAGGTCGAAATACCGGTCCGCGGTCGATGCCTCCAGCGCGACGTCGATCCCGAACACGTCGCTAAATACATGATCGAGCCACAGCCGCGACGGCGTGCCGCGGAACAGCGTGTAATGCTCGGCGAACAGCTTCCACGCCGTCCGCGGATCGGTCGCGGGCATGCCGCTCAGCCGCGGGATCGCCAGCGCGTCCAGGTCCACGCCCTGACTATAGAGCATCCGATAGAGATAATGGTCTGGCGCGAGAAGCAGCGAAGTCGCGTCAGTCCAGTTGGCGTTCTCTGCGAACCAGGTCGGATCGGTATGCCCGTGCGGGCTGACGATCGGCAGCGTCGCCACCTCGGCGTACAACGCCCGCGCAATCGCGCGCGTCGCCGGTTCCGCCGGGAAAAGGCGGTCCGGATGCAGTTCCAGAGCCCTTGCCATCGTCCATCCTCCTTGCCGCTTCGCGCGATCCTCTGACAATCTGGTAACCGGTGTCACAGGGTCGCGCAACCACGAATTCGGCCCGATACTACGTCTCGATGTCGACCGGCGGCGAAACCGACGCGCGCCGGATCAGCGTCGAGAGGAACAACGACGGCTCCTCGACCAGATCGCTGCCGTCATCGACGCCTGCGATCAACTTCAACGCGGCCGAGCGCGCCATCGATGCGATCGGCCATCGCACCGTGGTCAGCGGCGGCCAGACATGCGCGGCGATCGGCGTGTCATCGAACCCGATGATCGACAGGTCGCGCGGGATGTCGAGCCCGCGTTGCCGCGCGGCATGAATGATCCCCGCCGCCATCTCGTCGTTGGACGAGAAGATCGCGGTTGGTCGCGGCATCACGTCGAGCAACCGCTCCGCCGCGACCAGCCCAGACTCGAACGTGTAATTGCCATCCGCGATCATGCTCCGCGGCAAGGCAATCCCCGCTGCGGCCAAGGCGTCCTCGAACCCCAGACGCCGCTCGCGCGCCGAGCGGAACCCGTGCGGTCCTGCGACCAGTCCGATCCGGCGATGCCCCTGCTCGATCAAATACTCGGTCGCGGTCCGCACCGCCTCGCGGTCGTTCGATGCGACCATATGCTCGGTATCGTCGATCACCGCCGAACCCATGCGGACGTACCGACACCCGATCGAATCGCAGAGCTTGGCGACCGAATCATTCTCGCTGACCGGCGGCATCAGCAGCACGCCGAATAGTCGCTGCCGCTCCAGAAAGTGCCGAAGATCGTCGAGCATCGTCGCGGAGCCGCGATCGAGCGGGCGCACTACCATCTCGAACTCGGTCCCCTGCAACGCCTCCAACATGCCCTGCTGCACGTTCAGCACGGTCTGCGCATTGGGGTTGTCGTGGACCAGCCCAATCAGGAAATTGCGGCGAAGCGCCAGCGCCCGCGCCTGCGGGTTGGGGATATAGCCGAGCTCGCCGATCACGTCCTCGACCCGCTTTCGGGTGTCGTCGTTGAGCAACGGCGACCGATTGATCACCCGGCTCACCGTCTTCTTGGAGACCCCGGCGATCCGGGCAACGTCGTTGATCGTCGGCTGACCGGTCTTCTGCATAACAACGACATAGCCGGACCAGACCAAGTCGTCTTGCGGAAAAGCCATCGCCGCCGCATAATGCTGACACCGGTTACCGATATAAGAGGATGCGATGGCCAAGGCTCTGAGGGTCGATCCGCGCGACTGCGTGGCGACGCTGCTGCACGATGCGCTGGCGGGCGAAGTCGTGACGATCGGCGAAGACGCTTTGGTCCTGAACGCCGATATCGGGCGCGGTCACAAGGTCGCGCTGGCACCCATCGCGGCGGGCGAACCTGTGGTTAAATACGGCTTCCCGATCGGCACCGCGACGCAGCCGATCGCCCCCGGCACGCACGTCCATTCGCACAATCTCAAGACCGGCCTCGAAGGCACGCTCGCCTATCGGTTCGACCCGGTCGATACCGCGTCTGCCCCCGGCGCATCGGCCGCGACGTTCGAAGGCTATGTCCGCGCCGATGGCAGCGTCGGCACGCGCAACGAGATCTGGATCCTGTCGACCGTCGGCTGCGTCGCGCGCACCGCCGAACGGATCGCCACCAAGGCCGCGGCGCTGGTCGTCGATAGCGTCGACGGCGTCCACGCCTTCACGCACCCACATGGTTGCTCTCAGCTCGGCCAGGACCTGGAGGGCACGCGCACGATCATGGCGAGCCTCGCCTGCCATCCCAATGCCGGCGGCGTACTGATCGTCGGGCTGGGCTGCGAGGAGAACCAGATCAAGGCGTTGCTCGCTACGATCCCGGAGTCGCGCCACGGCATGATCCGCACCTTGACGACGCAGGTCAGCGGCGACGAGATCGCGGAAGGCTGCGCGCTGGTCGCCGAACTCGCCGCGCTGGCAAAGGCATCGCGCCAGACGGTCGGTGTCGACAAGCTCGTCCTCGGCGTCAAATGCGGGGGGTCGGATGGCCTGTCGGGCCTCACCGCCAACCCATTGGTCGGCCGGATGAGCGACCGCGTCACCGCGGCGGGCGGCCGCGTCCTCGCGACCGAAATCCCCGAAATCTTCGGCGCCGAGCAGATGCTGATGAACCGCGCAGCGAGCGAGCCCGTGTTCGACCGCATCGTCGCAGTCGTGAACGATTTCAAACGCTACTTCCTCGATCACGGCGAGACGGTGTCGGAGAACCCCTCGCCCGGCAACGTCGTCGGCGGCATCACCACGCTCGAGGAAAAGTCGCTCGGCGCCGTCCAGAAGGCGGGTCGTGCCGCGGTAGCCGACGTGATCGATTATGGCGCGCGGGTTCGGATTGACGGCCTCACGTTGCTGGAGGCGCCGGGCAACGACGCGGTCTCGTCGACCGCGCTGGCGGCGGCGGGCGCGACCGCAATCCTGTTCACCACCGGACGCGGCACGCCACTCGGCTTCCCTGTGCCGACGATCAAGATCGCGTCGAACACCGATCTCGCCACGCGCAAGCCCGGCTGGATCGACTTCGATGCGGGCGCGGTACTTGAAGACGGTTTTCCGGCCACGGAAGAGGCGTTGTTTACGCGGATTATGCAGATCGCGTCTGGTGCCGAGACCGCTGCCGAACGCAACGGCGAACGCGAGATCGCGATCTGGAAACGAGGCGTAACGCTGTGAACCGACTGTCTTTCGCCAGCCTCTCCACCCTGCCCGGCTCCGTACAAAGCCCGAAAGGGCGCCCAGCCGGCGGCGTCGGCATCGTCCATTTCGGCCCCGGCGCATTTCACCGCGCGCACCAGGCGGCCTATGTCGACGACGTCCTTTCGCACGATGCTCGCTGGGGGATCGCCGCGGTATCGATGCGGACGCGCGGCACGATCGACGCGCTGGCAGAGCAGGACGGGCTTTATACGCTTGCGATCCGCGACGCCGATCCATCGCTGCGCGTGATCGGCGCGCACCGCCGCTTCCTGGGGCCTGAGGACGCGGCAGAGACCCACGCGCTGCTTGCCGACCCGTCAGTTGCGCTGGTGACGACGACCGTGACCGAGAAGGGCTATTGCCTCGCAGGCGATGGCACGCTCGACCTGAGCCATCCCGATATCGTCCACGACCTCGCCGGAACGACGGTTCCGCGCAGCGTCGTCGGCTGGATCGTCGCCGGCCTCGCCGCGCGCCGGGCCGCCGGCATTGCGCCCTTCGTACCGATGCCGTGCGACAATCTCGCGAGCAACGGCGCCAAGTTGCATGCCGCACTGGTCGCCTTTGCGGGACGGACCGATGCATCACTGGCGGACTGGATCGCGGGCGAGGTCCGGGTGCCCTCGACGATGGTCGATTCGATCACCCCGGCAAGCGACGCCGCGCTCTACGCCGATGTCGCCGCAGCACTCGGGATCGAGGATCGCGCTGCGGTCCAGCGGGAATCGTTCACGCAATGGGTCATCGAGGACATCGGGCGGCCGCTCGGCCCCGACCTCGCCAGCGTCGGCGCGACCATCACCACCGACGTCGGCGGCTACGAAAAGGCCAAGCTGCGGATCCTCAACGGCGCGCATTCCACGCTTGCCTATGCCGGCCTGTTGCGCGGATCGACCAGCGTCGCCGACGCGATGCGCGACCCGGAACTGGCCGCGTTCGTAGACGCGATGATCGTCCGCGACATCATCCCGATGCTGCCCCCCGTCCACGGCCTCGACATCCAGGACTATCGCGCAGCCGTACTGCGACGCTTCCGCAACCCGGTGATCGTCCACCGGCTCGACCAGATCGCGCAGGACGGTTCGCAGAAGCTCCCCTATCGCCTCGGCGATACGCTGATCGCCAATCGCCGCGCGGGACGCATGCCGACGCACGTCGTCGCGGCGTTCGGCGCCTGGACCGCGTTCCTGATCCGCCGATCGCGCGGTGGACAGCCGATCGTCGACCCTGCCGGCAACAGGCTGGCCATACTCGCATCCGCGGGCAGCCCGGCGGATATCGTCGCGCGCTTGACAGACGAAGGCCTCGGCATTTCTCGCGAAGTGCTTGAGGACGCTGCACTAATGGCAGCGCTCGGCCGTGCCGCGACCGATGCTCACGACGAAAACTGGTGCTCATTGTTCGCGGGCTGAGCAAGTCGGCTTGTCAATGACACCGGTTTCCCATACGCTTCGAAAAAATAGAACGACATCACAGGAGGGGTTCTTGGCGGCACAGCCGAACACGACCAACACGACACGGATCGCCCAGACCTTCGTGGACGCGCGCCGCGACGGTGGCGTCGTTCCCGAATTTCCCGGCGACGTGCCGGTCACGCTCGACGAGGGCTATGCCGTGCAGGACGCGGCGCTGCTGCTCGCGGACGGCGTCGTGGCGGGCTGGAAGGTCGGCCGGATCAACCCGCCGCTCGACGGTATCGACCGCCTGACCGGCCCCATCTTCGCCGATCAAATCGTCATGGCCAGCGCCGATCCGGTCGCTATGCCAGTGTTCGCGCAAGGGTTTGCCGCGGCAGAGGCCGAATTTCTGCTCAGGATCGGCACCGCGCCCCACCCTGCCAAGTCGACCTATACGATCGACGAAGCCCGCGCGATGATCGACGCGGTGCATGTCGGGATCGAGATCGCGAGTTCGCCCTTCCCCGGCATCAACGCGCTCGGACCGACCGTCACCGTCTCCGATTTCGGCAATAACAACGGCCTCGTCGTCGGCGCCGATGCCAAGGGCTGGCGCGATGGCGACATCAACGACTGGCCGGTCGAGCTGTGGATCAACGGCGCCTTGATCGGTGCGGCCACGAGTGCGACCATGCTCGACGGCCCGTTCGGCGCGGTGCGCTATCTGCTCGAACACCTAGCCGCACGCGGGATCGCGCTGTCGCCGGGACAATGGGTTTCGACCGGCGCGGTCACCGGCGTCCATCCGGTGGCGATCGGCGACCGGGTCGAGGCGCGCTTCGACGGACGGTTAGCCGTCCACTGCACCATCAAGGCCCGCTAGAGGCTGTCTTTAGGAGAGAAGCCAATGGCGAGCATGAACATGCCGGAGGTCGCGGGCGCTCCCGGCGCGAACGGGGTGGGCGAGGCTGGAATTGGCGGCAATATCGGCCGGTATCGCTGGCTGATCTGCAGCCTGTTGTTTGCCGCCACCGCAATCAACTATGTCGACCGGCAGATGATCGGTGTCCTGAAGCCGACCATCTCCGCCGAACTCGGCTGGAACGAGACGACCTATGCCGATGTCATCTTCTGGTTCCAGGCGGCCTATGCGATCGGTTATCTGAGCTTCGGCCGGATCGTCGACGTGCTCGGCGCGCGGATCGGTTATTCGGTCGCGTTCGTGATCTGGACGCTCGGCCACACGCTGTGCGGGTTCGCCGGCAATGCGTTCCAGTTCTCCGCGGCGCGCGTCGTGCTCGGCCTAGGCGAGGCGGGCAACTTCCCCGCGGGCATCAAGGCGGTCTCGGAGTGGTTTCCTGCCAAGGAGCGCGCGTTCGCGACCGGCGTGTTCAATGCGGGCGCGAACATCGGCGCGGTGATCACCCCGCTGATCGTGCCGATCATCACGATCGCATTCGGCTGGCGGATGGCGTTCATCATCACCGGCGCGATCAGCCTGATCTGGCTGGTCGCCTGGATCGCGATCTATCGCCGGCCGCGCGAGGTGGTCAAGCTGTCGCCCGCCGAACTCGCGCATATCGAAAGCGATCCCGCAGACCCCGCGAAGAAGATCGGCTGGCTCAAGCTGCTCGGCTACCGCGAGACCTGGGCGTATGCGCTGGGCAAATTCCTGATCGATCCGATCTGGTGGCTGTTCCTGTTCTGGACGCCCGATTTCCTCGCCAAGACCTATCATCTCGATCTCAAGAGCTTCGGTCCACCGCTGGTCGCGATCTACCTGCTCTCGGACGTCGGCAGCGTCGCGGGCGGCTGGTCGTCGTCCAAGCTGATGAAGCGCGGTTACTCCGCCAATTTCGCGCGGAAGATCACGATGCTGGCCTGCGCGTTCTTGGTGATGCCGATTTTCTTCGCGCAATATGTCGACAACCTCTGGCTCGCGGTCGGGATCGTCGGGCTGGCGACGGCGGCGCACCAAGCGTTCTCGGCGAACCTGTACACGATCCCGTCGGACATGTTTCCGCGCGGCGCAGTCGGGTCGGTGGTCGGCATTGGCGGCACGGTCGGTGCGATCGGCGGCATGATGATGGCCAAGTTCACCGGCTACGTCCTGCAGACCACGGGGAGCTACACGCTGATCTTCGCGGTCGCCGGGAGCACGTACCTGATCGCGATCACCGTCGTGCACCTGCTCTCGCCGAGGCTGGCGAGAGTGGACGCGGGCTAGGTCTGCCCTTCCTTGTTCTCCCGCGAAAGCGGGAGTCCAGTCTGGGCTCCCGCCTTCGCGGGAGAACAAGCTTCTGACGACGAACATTTGGCCAAATCGCTCAACGCTGATTGGCACCAGGGAGAGAGCAGTGAAGCGTTCCACCACGGCGTCCGTCCTAGCATTAGCCGTTGCGAGCATCGCTCCGGCACAAGCGCAGGACGCGACCGGCCTCCTCTTCCGCGCCTCCGCCGACAAGAGCCTCACCGCCGACTACGCCACCGGCGACCCCGTCCCCAATTTCCGCAGCGGCGTCGACGTAACCCCGGACGGCACGATCGGCGGCGCCGTGCGCTGGGCGGACGACGGCTACGTAGCGTGGAAAGCCCCCGGCAACATCCGCGCGGACCGTGGTACGCTCGCTTTCTTCTGGCGCGCCCGCACCCCCGTCGGCGAAGCCCCGTTCGTGATCTTCCGCACCGGGTTCGCGGACCATTCGAGCTGGGACATGGCGTTCCTACGGATCGACTGGAACGGCCACGGCTTCGACGCCTTCGTCACCGACGCGAACCTCTCGCGCATCCGGGTGTCGTGGACGATCCCCCAAGCCCCCGCCGCCGACGCCTGGTCGCACATCGCCTTCACCTGGGACGAAACCATCGGCGTGCAGCTCTATATCGACGGTAAGCTGGTCGTGCGGAAGGACCAGAAGGCCGACCTCGACAGCGGCCTCGACCAGTTCGGCCTCGCCGGCCGCGTCATGTCCCCCCACCAAGTCCAGAGCCGCTACAATTTCATGCGCGGATCGGACCTCGACGAGATCCGTGTCTACGACCGCATCCTCCCCGCCTCCGATGTCGCAGCGCTCGCCGATAAGCGCGAACCGGCCCCCGCCCCCGCGACCGATCCGGCAGCCAGACGCACGGCGTGGCTCCACCGCTACGGCTGGGACAAGTCCGCGCCACCCGTCCTCGACGCCCCTGTCACCCGCGTCCGGAAAGTCGAATTCGCCGACGCGAAGGACCTGAAGGAATGGATGTGGAAAGGCGTCGACGGAATCGCAGAGACGACCTGGCCCGGCGTCTACAACCGCTCCCGCCTGCCCGGCCGCGACGATTATTTTGAGCTGCCCGACTGGAACACCTATGTCGAAGGCGGCAAGCGCTACGACCTGACGATCCCGCCGAACGAACGCGTCAACCGCGTCGAGATCCGCGGCGCGGCCTATGGTCGCCTGGACTGGAGCGACGGCACCAAGCCCGCCCTGATCGCCACCCGCGCCCGAGGCACAGTCCGCAGCGTAAACCAGTTCGCCCCCCGCACCGGCGGCACGCTGAGCTTCACCAACACGATGCAGGAGCAGCCGATCCAGGAGCTCTGGGCCTATGACGTCGGCGCAGGCGCGGAACCCGCCGGCAGCTTCAAGCTCTCTTACACCATCGACGCCGCCGCCTCCCCTAACCTCGCCGCGCTCGCACCGCTCAACACGTACATCGCCGGCCGGTTCGCGCCCAACGAACGCAGCACAGTCGTCGCGATGCCCTCCGCCGGTCTCAAAGCCGCGGTCGGGGCAGGCACCGGTGGCGCATCCGGCGCGCCCGTCCGCCGCAAGGACGCCGCCCCGATCGTCCACATCCTGATCCCGGCAAGCTTCGGCGACGCGCTCCCCGACCGCCCGCTCGCCCGCGCGTTCGATTACGGCTGGCAGAACCTCAACGACGGTCTCGACGGCATCGCGATTGATATCCCCGCGCTGAACGCCAAGACTGACGCCGCCGGCCTGATCGCTCTCAACATCTGCGTGAAGGACCCGATCTGGCCCGGCCGCGACATGATCGACCTCTCCGTCTCGGTCCGCCCGAACGAAGCGCGCACCCTCTGGCTTGACCTGCGCGACCGCATCCTCCCCAATGACAGCCTCTATCTGACGATCGCCAGCGCCGCCCCCGACTTCGACGCCACCGCGCTGAACGGCGCCAAGATTCGCTTAGTATTAAAGTCTCGCGCCGCAGCCCTGCCCGAGCACATCGCCGACCGCATGGCGCAGGTGAAAGACAATTGGGGCTTCCTCGTCGAGGAACACACCGCCTCGAAACGCGCCGGCCTCTACCAGCGCCTGTTCGCCGACATCTCCGACCTGCTCCGCGTCGACGCCGACAACGCGCGCGCCCGCGCCTATTGGGCCGACATCAATTACCGCCCCGAGAACCTGCCAGCCTTCGTCCAGCCGGTCGCCCCCGCAGGCGTTCCCCTATGGGCCTTCCGCCAGCTCGAAGACCTCAAGCGCGTCCGCCAATTCGTCACCTGGTGGATCGACGAGCGGCAAGTCCCCTACGGCGATTTCGGCGGTGGCATTTCCGACGACACCGATCTGAGCCAGCAATGGCCTGGCTTGGCGCTGATGGGAGTCGAGCCCGACAAGATCAACGCCTCGCTCCGCGCGCTGTCCGACGCGGTCTACAAGAACGGCATGATCGTGAACGGCCTCGGCTACATTACCGCCGACGAACTCCACGCGTACGAAGAGGGCCTGAACAGCAACGCCGAACGCCTGTACCTCAACTGGGGCGAGCCCAAGGCGGTCGAGCGCCTGATGGACAACACGCGCGCCCTCCAGACCGTGATCCTCAAGAACCCCGCCGGCCACATGCACTTCGCCAGCAACTGGTATGGCGGGCGAAAGATGTACCGCGAAGGTGCGTGGGAATGGCAGAAACCCTATGCCTTCACCGTCATGCACGGCCCGATGCTGGTCGGCCTCTACAACGCCAATCCGCTCGCCCGCGGCCTCGTCACCGGCGTGATCGACGGCTGGATGGCGCACGGCAAGCAGGCACCCGACGGCAGCTGGAGCTATCCCAACGAGATCAACTGGCGCACCGATGCCGAGCGCACCGGCGACGGCGGCGGCATCACGACCTCGTTGCAGGCGACCTGGGCCGCGTGGCGCTACACCGGCGACGCCAAATACCTTCGCCCGATCGAAGCGCGGCTCGCCAAGGCCGGTCCGGGCGCGCTGGCCGAATTCAACGAGAACGCGTTCGACGCACTCCCCGGTGGCGCCGCGGCCCGCACCAAACTTGCCACGGCCAAGTCCGAAGACCCGTTCGCCCGCTACACTGCCTGGGCCGCGACCGGCGACACCGCACCCCTGGAAGCGCTCCATGCCGACGCGATCGCCGACAAGTCGCTGCACATGGACATGTACACCGAAGGCCATTGGTGGAGCGACCGCGTCGACCAGCCAAGCGAGATCCTGCAACGCGAGCGCCTCGGTGGGATCGCGCTGCGCCGCAACCAGAGCTGGCCCGGCAACACCGTAAGCTGGCGCTTCGCCGAGCCGGGCGCGGCGACACGGGTCGCGCTCCTGCTGCCCGGCGCGACGCCGACCAGGTTCCGGGTGATCGCCTACAACACCACAGACCACGCCCAGCGCGCGACGATGTCGACCTGGACCGTCACCGCCGGCCGCTGGTCGATGCAGGCGTCTAGCAGCACCGACGGCGGCAAGACGCTCGCAGCGATCGGCGCTGCGCAGACCATGACGCTCGAACGCAGCGCCAGCACCGACGTGACGTTCGCGCCCGGCACCACGGTGTTCGACTTCGCGCTGATCGAGCCGGGCACCCCGGTAGACGAGCGCGCGGACCTCGGCATCGGTACCGACGATGTGGTCGTGAAGGGCCGCACCGTGACGGTCATGGTTCACAGCCTCGGTGCAAAGGACGCGAAAGGCGGCCGTGCGGAACTGATCGACGCGATGGGTAGAGTGGTGGCAACCAAGAGCATCCCGCCGCTGGCCGCTCCGCTGGATCTGCGACCGAGGACCACGACCGTGACGCTGGCGATACCGGCCCGCGTAAACCCCGCAACGCTGACCGTTCACGTCGCGCTTGCTGGGGACGAGCCCGAGATCACGCAGGCGAACAACCGCGTCTCGCTACAGCGATGATGCGCCCTCGATGACGGTTCCTGTATCCCGCAATGCCTTCTCCGCCCAGAGCCAGAGTAAGACCGCCTCCACCCCGTTCGTGCTGAGCGAAGTCGAAGCACACGCGTCCCAGGGTTCACCGTTCGCTCAAGACGCACGGAGGGGCATAGAATGACGCCAACCCGCAGAAGCATACTCGTCGGACTGGCTTCAACAGCCTTCGCCTCCGCAAACGCCCGCGCCCAATCCGTCCCGCTTCTTCGCCAAGCCCTGAACAATGCCGCCGCAACCAACCCGGACGAAGCGCTCCGCCTGCTGACGCCGTTCGACGCAAGCTCCCTGCAACCGAGCGACCGCCTCGACCTGATCACCGCCCGCGCCGGTCTGGCAATCGACGCCGCCATCGCACGGTCCACGTTCGGCCGCACCGGACGCAGCCCCTACCGCGTCACCCCTGCGACCGGCGCCTGGAAGGCAGCACGTCCGGATCAAGCCAGGATCGACGCAGACACCACCGCGATCTTCGCCGACGCCGAAGCCGGCATCGTCCTTCCCCGCCTGTCGCTCGACCGCACGGTCGACGCGCTTCGAACCGCCCCCACAAACCCCGCGATCGACCGACAGATCGCCGCGCTCGAAAGTCTCCGCGATATCGCCCCGTCCGCGCCCGGAGTCGGACGGTTCAGGGGCGGCGCGGACTGGTATGCTCTCCAACTGCAACGCCCGCTCGGCGCCATGACGCCAGCCTATGCGGAAGGCCGGCTCTTCGTCGAACTGAACCGCCTTCACGCCCGCGCCACACACCTGTTCGACCGGATCGGCGCATCCAAGGGGACCGTCGCAGCCCGCTATGCCACACTCTGGCGGGACGAACGCTTTCTCTATCCTGACACCGACGCTGGCCGCGCAGAGGCAATTGGCGACATGAACCGCATGCTCGCCACCGCGCGAGCCAAAATCCCGACGGCGTTCGGCGCGCTCCCTCCATGGTGCCTGAACGCCAGCGCCCGCGCGTTATCCGCGCAAGACATCGCCGCCGGCCGCGGCGGCTATCGAGAGGTCCCGACTCCGACCCGCGCCGGCGCCTATGTCGTCGACCTCAAGGACATCCGCTGCCGTCCATGCTGGACGCTCCCGAGCGTCGTCGCGCACGAACTCCTCCCCGGCCACATGATCCAGCTGGGTCTGGAGAGCGCCACCCCGCCCCACCCGCTCCGCATCGAATACGCGTCGGCCTTCGTCGAAGGCTGGGGCATCTACGCCGAGCAACTTGCCGAAAAAGCCGGTGCCTATACCGACCCGCACGATGCGCTCGGCCACATTCACTGGCTTCTGTTCCGCGTCGCCCGCGCGCTCGTCGATCTTGGTATCCACCTCCACGGCTGGTCGATCGAGCAGGCCCGCGAGCGCTTTACCGAATGGCAGGGCGAACCCGCCTATTTTGCACCGTTCGGCACCGAGCTGGCCCGGATCCCGCTCGAACCGGGCACGCGCGTTGCAGAGGCAATGGCGTGGCTGGCGATCGTCGACCAAAGCCGCAGTAGATCGCCTACTGTATATCATAGGGGGCTATTGCTCCCCGGACGAAAACAAATTCTATCTCCTGGATAATAAAGTCGATAGTCGTCGATCAAATATAATCTAGTTGGAAAAGGTTATTCTTTGCTTATTGAGATAAGTCCCCCCGTTTTGACCCAAGCCGTCTCTACTCTTAAATATGAACGTACGTCCGCTGATCCGCGAGTGGCGTCCGAAAGCGGCCATTCCGCTTTCCACCAGTTTTGCCGAAATGCATGTCGACTGCATTTTCGTAGTCGCGCCACCGGCTGACAGCCTTATGGCATCGCGGCAGGTGGGGCTGGTGCTGGCCGAAGCGGTTGGCGAACACATCCACCAACCCAGCAAGGTCGGCGTCCTTCCGTCCGATGCGATCACGCCCGTCGTCCTGATGCGCGCCAAGCTGTTCGACCAACGGCGCAATCACGACGCCTATGCCGCCGCGCCGAGCCGAGCCGGAAGGCAGCGTTCGAAGCCTGGGGTTCGGACCGCGATCTATTCGGGCGCGGTTTGGCCGAACAGGTGACCGACGAGAACCTGACACGCCACGCGTTCGTCAACCGCGCCATCAGATCTTCCCGGTCCGCTTGTGGCAGCGCTGGATTCGATGCTTGCCGAAGCCGTCCTCGCGCGATGAAGCACGGCCTATCCGAGGTCGCAAGCGGCGGCGCGACGCCAGCCATTTTCGCGAGAAGCTCGACCGCGTCGGCGCCACTACCAACTGCAGCCACGGCGTACGCAACTTCTCGGCGTCGACTCCGAACGTGTCCGTCCAACATCAGACGACAGAGGATCCGTCGGGCGCGATCCGCGACGCGTCCTTCGGCCCGCGCCATGTCCTGTCGTCGGCCATGCGTCTTATCCCGATCCCCGTGAAACGACCGCGATCCCATTTGGATGCGCGCACCTCCGGTCGATCGGTGGGCACCGCCGCGATCACATGATGGTCGGTCCCTGCCGGCCGCGCCCGATCGTCCAGCTGACGCCGTCCCCCCGAAGCACGCCAGACACCGGCTTCCCGATTTGCCGCTCGAGCACCGGCCGCCACGGCACCAGCGTGAATTCGCGGCTCCTTTCGATCATCGCGAACCGGCCGCCGACAAGATCGACTCGCCGCCGCAAAATTCCCTCCACCCGGTCGCCCGACGCCGTTTCCCGAAACCCCAAGGACAGTTCGCGCGACAATTGCCCGGCGGCACGCAGCAACTCGCGTCGCTGCAAGGTCGCGAGCAGCCCGGCGCGGTAGCGCGTGCCACCCTCGTCGAGCTCCGCGAGGCCGTTCGCGGTCAGCCATTGTCGGCGGCGATCCTGAGCCGCACGAAGCTCGGCGCCGAACCCCGCGTCGCGCGCTGCGATCGGTTCCTTTGCGACCAGATCGCGATCGAGCCAGGTTGGGGCGTCCACGGTGCTCAGCTCGGACAGTGGCCGGGTCGACAGGATGTCGATCGTGACGGGACGATCGCGCAGCAACCGTGCTTCGTGCGCATCGACCCGTGCGAGATGGTCGTCGGCGATGATCCACTGGCCCGCTGCATCGCGCGTCACGAGCCCGCCTTGCCGCCGCATCGCTTCGAGCCGTCGGACATGGGTCTCGGCGAAGGTGTCGGTCGCGCTGGGATCATGCCGCAGATGCGCGTCGATATCGTATCGGCCGCCATTGGCGGCGGCGACCGCGACGATCGTCCGATCCACGGCACGGACCCCGGCACGGAGCGGCTCGATTCGTACCACCGCGCCCTCAGCCACGCTTTCGTGCGCGGCGCCCTTGCCGATCTCGACGAAATGGCTGCGGCCATCGACCCCGTCCACGACGAGATAATGCCGGTCCGCATGTTCGTCAGCGAGACCGCGCCCGACCACCCGCCCGATCAATTCACGTCCCTGCGCTGATGCTGGATCGTAGATCGCCTGGTCGGCGGCCGCACGCGCGACCCCGCGCCGTGCGAAAGCGCGCTGCATCGTCCGGACGATGTCGCCGCGCTCGCCCATCCGTCGCAGCGTGTCGTCCAACCCCTCGGCAAGGCGCCAGCGTGCCCCGCCGACCGGCTCGGCGAGGCCCATGTCGCTAAGTTTCGCGAGGCGACCGGCGCGCAGCGCTTGCCCGAACGCGTGGCGCTGCACCGTCGAGACCATCCGCCCATCGTCCATATCGCGGAGCAGCGACCGGTCGAGCGAGGTCAACCGCTCCTGTTCGACTTCGGCCCGCAAGCCAGCCTCGATGGCCCGGACAGAGCGTGGCCCGAGATCGAGATCGACCAGTTCGCAGGCACGCTCGCGCATGCCGCTCGTCAGATAGTCGCGCGCGATCACCAGATCGGCACCGCAATCATCCTTCCCCCGCACGACGATATGGGTGTGCGGATGGCCGGTGTTGAAGTGATCGACCGCGACCCAGTCGAGCCTGGTCCCGAGGTCTTCTTCGACCCGCTCCATCAGACGCCGCGTCAGCGGTTTCAGATCCTCGTATTCGGCGCCGTCCTCGGCCGACACGATGAAGCGGAACTGGTGCCGATCGTCGGCGCCGCGCGCGCGGAACGCGGTACGATCAGCGTCGTCGGACTCGCGATCGTAGAGCGTCCCCGCCGCACCGTCCCGCGTGGTACCGTCGCGCTGCAGATATCGCAGGTGCGCCGCGGCGCCGGCGGCACCCTTGCCCGCGAGCTTGACGATGCTGGCTTTGATGACGACGCGTCGCGCCGCAAAGGCGGACGTGTCGCCGCGAGCGGCGAGCACGCGCCCCACCCCGGCGCCGCGCCCAATCCGGCTCCCGGTAAACGCGCCGCGTCCGGCGCCCAGCGTGGCCGCGCCACCCCGCGCGAGGTTGGTCGCCGCGAGTACGCGCCCGACATATTTGCGCGCGCGCGTTCCGCCGCCGCTGCGCATCCGCCCGAGGTGGGGTTCGAACTCGGTATCGTCGGCCATGACTCGAGGTCCGCTAGAGGGTCACGCACCATCATGGCCATGGCCTTGCACCATGAAAACCGGTGCCATCGGAACCCGCGGAAAACCGCCATAACCTGCTCCTTTGGCACTGGTCGCTCGCCACCAGTGCCGATCACACCGCCAAAAAACGGTGTGCAGACAAGCATTTAGCGGCACACCGGTGCCGCAGCTTTATCTTGCCTTACGCTGCCCCCTTCTCCCCCCACGCCTTTCCAGCCTTGAACCCCTCTCATCCTCGCCGCGATCGCCACCGAGCCGAGGCAAAAAAGAGACCGGGACACGATGCTGTTCGCACCGCATCCCGGTCGTCGTCAAAACCGATCAACGCGCCGTTGCCATCGCCATTCGCGCCGCGCTTTGGCCTGGGAAACTTCGGCATCCGAGCATCCCGTGCGCCCGACCATCGGTATCCACGATCATCGTCGCTGCGAACCATTTCCCGTCCAGTCGGCCGCAAATCGCAACCCGATCGAGCATTAGATCATCGTCGTCTCCGCCTTCATAGCGGCCGAGCCAGCGCTCCGACCGCCGTGCTTCCCAGCGATAGTCCACCTCTTCCGCCTCCAGGAAATGCCGTGCCAGCCCTTCGCCCGCGCCCCGTCCGAACTCGATTTCGAGTCCCGCGATCAACGTCGCCATCACGTGATCCGACGCCATCCCAACAGGTTGAACCATGGTCATGAGAACCTCCATACGATTGACGTCCCCATCATCGAGGACAGCCCTCGTCCGGCGGTCGGCGTGGCGGCTGTCAGGGCTGCCGGAGCGCAAGCGGAGGCACCGCGAAGCGGCGGCGGAGGAACCGATTTTGTTGCGCTGCTACAAACAGACTCGGCTGCGCAGCAGCCTCTGCCTCGCGACAAAATTGGAGGGGCCGCCGGCCTTGCACAGCCGCCGCGCCGGCCGCCATGCTCGGACGACCCGAGACGAGCCCTCCACCGTCGTTCGGGTCGCACCGCTCGCCCGGTGACCGCTTCGACGCCTTACGCCTTGCGTCACTGCCGGGGCATCACGGCGAACAAAGACGATGGCGATCGTGTCGAAGCGGACGGCGCGGCGGTGGCCTGCGACGCCTCGATCGCAGGGCCCCCAAGCATGACGAACAGACGGTCGCGCGGCGGCGGCGCGGGATCACCAAGGCCTATCTTGCCTGCAACCGTGACAAGATAGGCGCGCGTTTCGGCCGGCAGCGCCCTTCCGCCCAGATGATCGGCGTAGCGGCCCGGCCCGGCATTGTAGGCGGCGAACAGTCCGGGATAGCCGAACCGATCGTACATCAGCCGCAGATAGGCAGTGCCGGCGATGATGTTGTCGTGCGGGTCGTCGGGATCGTATCCCAGGCCATGGCGCGCCCGCATCTTGGTCCAAGTCGCCGGCATCAACTGCATCACCCCGATCGCACCGGCGCGCGACCGGATCGGCCTGCCCTGCCACGTCGTGCGGCCGCCGCTCTCGGCCTGCATCACCCGCTCGATCCACACGGCCGGCACCCCGAACCGCACCGACGCTTCGGTCACGAACGCTCGCCAAGTTGCGACCGATTGCGCGGCGCCCGGCGACGAAATGATCGTGGTCACGGCAAGGCCAAGGCAGGCCAGCCGGATCAACGCACCCACAGCGCCGTCGCCTTTCCCACCACGTCGGACGCGCTAGTCGGACCGAAATACCGTCCGTCGAACGAGTCCGGCGTCTCCGCCATGAGCAACAGCAGCGCGCCGTCCGTCAAGGTCCGGCACCCGGTCCACCACGGCAACGGACGTCCGCTGGCGTCATGCGCGAGCCGCGTCGCGACGCGGCGACCGTCGACGAACACACCGTTCCCGATGCCGCAGATCCGGTTCCCCGGAACGCCCGCGACGCGCTTCACCAGCGGCACGTTTGCGGGAATGTAATGGCGCCTCGCCGCCATCTCCCGGACCGATATCGGCGTCCGCGCGATCACCATGTCGCCGCGCGCGACGGTGTCGCCCGGTGCAACCGCATAGAGCCCGATCGGCGCGCTCGCGCTCGCGTTCCACACCAGGCGAGGGCGCGGCGGACACGCGATCGTCAGCCCCACGCACACAAGCCCGATGCCGATGGCGACGCTGCGCCGGACGATCGTCCGGCGCTGGCGGCGTGCCGCACGAAGTGCGTCGCCGAAGGCGAACAGCGGCAGGTCGCGACGGTCAATCATGACGGCCGCCCTTCGCCGCGGCGGCGGACCAGGCCTCGATGTCGTCGATATGATAGTACCAGGCACGGCCATGAAGCCGGCACACCGGCCCCCGTCCCTCGGCGCGCATGTCCTTCAGCGAACTCGCCGCAAGCCCGAGATGGAACGCGGTCTGCTTGGTGGTGAGGAACGGGCAGGTCACTCGCGCACGCTGCGCGCGGCGCGCGGTATCGTCTGGGTCGGTCATGTCGCATCTCGTCGGTGCAGGGCGGGTCGCCGGATCGCGCCGCCACGCGCACCAACTGGACGCTGCGCGCCTCGCCCGGCAGGGTCGCAAATCGATGGGTGCGTTTCCGCCCCCCCTTGCCCAGGCTCGGTCCGCGCGGGTTCGGCGCCCGCTCCCCCGTGGAGCGCGGGCGCCGTTGCCGGTGTCAGTCGGCGGGGTTCCAGATGATCGCGAAGGCGTCCTCGTCTTCCTGACCCGCTGCGCGGCCGAGATTGGCGTAGAGGCGGCGCGGCCCGAATTCCGGTGCCGCAAGACTGAGCGACACATATTCGTTGCGGGACGTTTCGCCGATCCGGTTCCAGCCGGCACCGACCTCGACCCCGCCGGCCATGACGCGGAAGTCCGGCTGGCGGTCGTTGCTCTTTCGGGACGTGGGTTGGATCTCGATCTCGGTGCGGATCGAGAGGGTCTTGAGCTGGCCCTTGAAGCCGTTTCCGTCGCGGGTGACATAACCGATAGCGGGCATTGTTCGTCTCCTTGAATGTCGACCGGACCGTTTCCGGACGATGGCGCGTGCCGAAGGACGGCGACGCGCCCCGCGCGAACCTGAAAGGCCGCAGCGGCAGCGGAGGACCGGAGCAAGGGACTGATTTGGAGCGAAGCGGCCGCGAGGAGACCGCTCAGCAAGCGGTCGGGGAAATCAGTGCCGCCGCGATGGTTTCGCGCGGGGCGTAGCCGTCCAGGCCATGCGCTGAGGAGCTGGAACGGGTCACGGACGACCCAAGGATCAGGACGCAACCGCCAGCCGGTATCGACGCCGCGATGCGCACAATGCCGGGCCGCCCTGCCGTCCCGATCTCATCGAACATGACGAATACACCACGACCGACGCAACCATCGCCATCGATCCGTCATCGGGGCTGGTGCCGAGGTTCGGCGCACGTCAGAAAAGGCGGCGATGCACAGAAACATGATCTCGACGCGTTGCGGCATGGTCGGGGGAGCTCCTGCTGACCGCTGCAGCGCAGCCGGACCTGGTACGAGTCCGCGACGTCACCGATGGCGACACCGTCCGGCTGACTTCCGGTGAACGGATCCGCATCGCCGGAATCGATGCGCCCGAAACCCATGCCGACCAGGCCCGCTGCGCGCGTGAAATCGCGCTCGGCGACGCGACCGCGGCGCGCGCGCGGACGCTGCTCGATGGCCGATCGGTCGGCATCGACCGCGTCGGTCGCAGCTACGATCGAACGGTCGCCCGCGTGACGCTGGATGGCCGCGACCTCGCGACATTGCTGGTCGCGAACCGCGTCGCCCGCTGGTGGCCAAGCTACGCCCCCAAGCCCGATTGGTGCGGTGACGCGACCGACCGGCAGGAGGGCCAGAACCGGCGCGGCGCGCGCCGCGCGGACCGGCGATGACGACGCAGTCCGGGCGCGTCGGGGCGCTGGTCAGGCGGCTCACGCCGCATCCCGTATGCGATGCCTGTGTCGCCGATCGGCTCGGCCTGGAGTCGGCCGGCCGCGCCAATCCCGAGACCCGCCGCCTCGCGGGTTCGCAAGGTTTCGAACGGCGGCGATATCTGCTCTCTCTGCTATGGCGAACGATTGGTCATCCGGCTGCGCCCGCAGCACGGATGACGCCCGCGCGATCGAGCCCGGGCCATCAGGGTCCGGGCTCGATCGCGCGGGCGATTTTTCACCGCGAAACGACCGGGCGCGAGACCGCGACATCGGCTCCGGCGAAATGCGACAGGATCGCCGCGTCGCTGCCGAGCCTGCCTGCAGTCATGCGGCAGATCACGGGCGCTTCGTCGTGATCCGCAGCGAACGACCGGGCTTCGCCCGTGCCGGTGAAGACCAGGATCTCGGGTCCGAACCTGATCGGACAGCCGCGCCACCTTCGTAGGAATGACGGCGCCTGAACAGCGCGGTCTCGACGCACAAGGCTTCGCGCGCCTCGAGCCCATCGCCGGGCCATGTCAGGGGCACAGAGCCGCAACGTGTCGGTGTGGCAGCGGTCGTGCGTCGAAGACCGGACCGTCCCATTGCGCGGACAAGCCTGCGTCGACGACGTGATCGACGAGCGGGACAATGCGGGTCGCGGCGAGCGAGCCGCCGATGGCGATCGATACGGCAACGCGGGCGGCCATAAGCGTTGCGCGTGCCGCGCCGGCGGGGCGCGAGCACGGGGCTGTCTTTTCAGGGTCGGGAATGAGGGGCGGCGGCCGCCGCCGCCCGTCTGGCTTCACGCCGCCAGGCGCCGGTCGCCGCCAGAGGCGTCGGGGTCCGTCACGACGGCATCGTCGGTGCCGATCCTGTTCGCCGCCGTATCGGACGCCGCGATGGTCTGCGGAGTGTCGGCCTCGCTGGTGCCTCTTCCCTGCGCCGTCGCGCGCGCCGCCTGCGCACGACAATGCGCGGCGACCGTGCCGACCCCGCCGCGCGCGGTGTAGGCCGCTGGTGGAAACGCCATCCATTTCGGCACCCAATCTTCGTGCCTTTTGCGACCGTCGTTGCCGTCGAGGTGATCGCCGACGATGCGTTTGAGCGTCTTGCCCTTTTCGCCCGCGTTGGCGGCGGCGACGGTCTCGCCCGCGACCTCGGCGACGATGGCTTGGAGCACGTCTCGGTCGCGAATCAGATCGAAGAAGGCGGCGTCGGCAGACCAGAATTTTGCCATGTCGACGCCGATCTCAACGCCGACCGCTTCGACCATCGGCGTGCCGCTGGCGAGCGTTTCGCCCATGACGATGGCGAGCACCTCCATCACGACCGGATCGGGCAATTCAAGCAACCGCGCGAAGATTGCGACCGCGCCATCGCCGACCGGCCATCCTTGCACGCTGCCCGTCACGGTCGGGGCGTCGGCATCGAAGTCGAGCACCGCCAAAACCGCACGACGGCGCTTGTCGAAACAGGTTTCGGCAAGGCCCGTCTCGACGCTCTCCTGCGTGGCCGCGTCGCGCGCGGTCTGCGACTGCACGCGCACGCTCCACAGGGGCGATCCGGCGATGACATGCGCGACCATGACGCGTAGCGCGACGGCCGGACGGCCGATCAACGCCGCGCGGACGGCGGCATGACGATGCAGGTCGATATAGGTCTGCATCGTACCCGTCACTTCGGGACGCGGCGGCTTGTGCGGGGCCGATCCGGTCTCGCCGCGCGCGAGGCGCGCCGCCTCCTTGCGGCTGACATAGCCTTCGTGGACGGTCACCTCGCCGCTCGCGCGGACGTCGATATAGACCCGCCCGCCCTTGCGCTTGGCCGCCTTTTCATAGTCCCATGTCGAGAAATGCTCGGACGGCGGCACGACGATCGCGTCGCTCCAACCGGCCTCGACATGGCCCGCGCGGAGCGCCTCGACGGCGGCATTCTGTGCGGTCCAGAATGCGTCGGCGTGCGCGAAATAGCGGTCCTCGCCGAACAGGTCGGCGATCACCGCGAGGCCGCTTGCCTCGACGTCGAACAGCGCGTGTTTGACCGCTATCGATTGCCCGCCGAACAGCCATGCCTTCAACTAGTGGCCGGTCGGCAAATAAGCATCATCGTCGGCGGCAAGCGCGAGCCACGCCTGTTGCTGGCGTTTGCTGGCGAGCGTCAGGTGCCGGACGGTAGCGGCGTCGATCCGCTCGGCGGCGTACAGGCGGCGGATCGCCGGAAGCAGATTGCCGAGCGCAAGCGCGCGGCGGACGGTGAGGTCGGGCAAACCGAACGTGACCGCGATATCGTCGACCGTGCGGCCTTCCTTCACCAGCCGGGTGAAAGTTTCCCAGCGGATCACTTCGTCGGCGTCCAGCCGCGCCATGTTCTCGATCATCGATGCCTCGATGGCGTCGGCATCGTCGCCCTCGTCGAGGATCGCGCACGGCATGTCGTCCACGTCGGCCTGGGCCGCGCGCCGTTCCTCCGCGACGATTGCGGCGGCGGTGAAGCGTCGCGACCCGGCGACGATCTCGAAACATCCGGCGGCACCCCCAGCGACGCCGCTCGGGACGGGCTTCGGGCGAACGAGGACCGGCTGCAGGACGCCGCGCTTGCGCACGCTCGGCAAAATATCGGCCACGTCGGGCCGTTTCCTGGCGAAGCGCATATTTGTCTTGCTGACCGAGAGCTTGCCCAAAGGCACAAAAGCGAGTTTCATCGTGACTACTCCGTGTGAGTGCCGGTCCCGTCTGTTGTGCAAAGGTGGGCGGGACCGGTCGATACGGGCGAGACGCGCCCGCGCGTCAGAGACCAGCAAAGTCTTCCTTTGATGGTCCCTCAGCCGTCCTCGGGGTCCGAGGACGGAAGCTCGTGGGCGGGGTCAGGCGGCAGCGGGCGCGACGGCGAGGACCGCGCGGCGCGCATCACCGCCTCCGCCTGTAGGATCGACCCCGTGCGACGCGCGGTGTCGGCCCAGACCGACAGCGCGGCCTCGCTCGAAAAACCTTCGTCGCGTTCGATGGAGAGACCGAACGGCAAGCGCACCGCGGCGATCTCGGCAAGGCTGAACGCGCCGAGTTCGGGACAGCCGAAACCAAGATCCGCAAGACCGAACACCGTGTCACCATCGGCGTCGAGTTCGCTCGCGAGCCACGTCGCTGCGCCCACGGGATTGAAGAATTTGACGACCGGCGCGGGATCCGGTTCGCAAACCCCCGCGGCTTGTGCGGCGCGGTGCGCGGCGGCGTTGGTGCGCAGCGCAGTGCGCAATTCGGGCGTGAGCAAGTCCATATCAAAGGTCCTTCGGCTGGAAGAGATCGAGCGGGCTTCGGGTGCTGAGGTCGAACAGGCCCCATCGAGCGCCCGCACGGCGAGCGCTCTCGAAAGGCTTCACGAAGGGGCACTGCCGCCGCCTCTTTTGAAGCGAGGCGACAGCGCGCACGATCAGGCGGTCGAGCGGCGTGATCGACACGAGGGCGGGCCCGAGACGGGGCACGGGCGCTTGCGCCCCGATCGCGGTCACCTCGACATCGAGGCGGGCGCGCATAACGGCGGCGGTCTCGCCGTCCGCGACGCTGCGGGCGACGGTCATGCCGCGACCGCCAGCCGGTCCGCCTGCGCCTCGGCATGGCGCGCCAGCAACCAATCGGCGGCCTTGCTGGCAGCGCTTGCCGCGCGGAAGATCGCGCGCCCTCGCGGCGCACCGGTCCCCCGGACCGCCGCATCTTCGCTCAGGTCCGCGCGCAGCACGTCGAGCCACGACGCGATATAGTCGGCATGGCGGACGGTCGGCACGATGCCGAGCGCGGCGCACAGGAAGGCCGACCCCATCTCGGCGACCAGTTCCTCGCGGGCGTAATCCTTGGTTCCGAACGCGGTGACCAGCTTGCGGTCGAGCCGCGACGGGTGCCCCGTCGCGTGGGTCAGTTCGTGCAGGACGGTGCGATAGAAATTGATCTGGTCATGGAACGCGGGCTGCGGCGGGACCTGCACGATATCGCGCGACGGCATATAAAAGGCCTCGTCCCCGCCGACCTGGAAGCCCACCCCGCTCGCCGCGATCACGGCCTCGGCGACGGGCACGATCTCGCGCTCGGCGAGCGCGAGATCGTGCCCGTCGCCGAGGCCGGGCCGCAGACCCTCGCATTGCGCCACGTTGAAGACGGTGAAGCGTTTGAGAAAGGGCACCGCCTTCGCGGCCTTGCCGGTGTCGACCGCCCTCGCCTTTTCCCCATCGGGCACGAAGCTGTCGGCATAGACGACGGTGGTGCCGCGCTCGCCCTTGCGGACTGTGCCGCCCGCCGCGATCGCCTGTTTGAAGGTCAGCCATGCCTGCGACGCAAAGCCGTGCTCGATGACCGCGCCCCACAATGCGAGAACGTTGATCCCCGAATAGCAGCGCGCCGTCAGTGCGTTGCGCGGCATTCCGGGCGCCGGTACCCCGTCACGCCCCCAGGGCTGCGCCCACGGCACGCGTCCCGCCTCCAGCTCGCCGATGATCCGCGCGGTGACCTCGGCGTACAGATCGACGCGGTCGGTCGCGGAGCCGTCGCCGCTGGGTGTCGCACCACCGGTCGGCGCGCTCCTTCGCGGGCCGGTCTTGGCGGAACGGGAATGATGGACACGCATCGCAAGCCTCCAGACGCCACCCCAAAAACCCCATGGCCTCCCCCGGAAGCGGGGGTGGGCGGCAGCAGCGAACGGAAAGGACCGCTGGAGCGGCTCCGGCACTCGAAGAGCCGCAACGCAGTGGAGGAGCCGAAGCGCAGCGCCCGGCTTGCCGGGGCCGCGGGCGGGCCTAGCAGGGAGCGCCGCCCACTTCCGCGCTACCGGGAGAGGCCGAACCGACGCCGTCGCGCGCCGGCGCGACGCCCGCATCCCCCGGCGGCAGCGCCGCCGCGTCTAAAGACGGGCACTCCGGCGAAGCGGGCGGCAGAAGGTGCTGGGTCGGGCTTCGCCCGCCCCGACGTGGCGGAACGCCGCCAGAGGGGCGGCGCGAAACCGGGCGCACCGTCCGCGCCGCCAGAGCCGGCTCGCCCGCGGGGCCCCTCGCGATCTGTGCCGCACCCTGTCCGGGCAAGCGCAGCGGCCCGGCAGCGTGCGTCATGAGCCCCGCTCCACCGGGGGCAGCGCCAGCTGACCCGCGCCAGCGATCGTCACCGACAGGCCGAGACCCTGAACGGGGGCTCGGTGGCGCGTTCCATCGCGCCATAGAGCGCCGGTCGCGCGCGACGAGCGCGCGAGGCGCAGCCGCGGACACGGACACGGACAAACACCGCAGGTCCCGGCTACCCGACACGACCACGCCTGTCGGTTGAATGGTCGAGTCCGGCCGCCTGACAGGATGCCATCGCCCCATGCCCGCATCGGGACATGTCGCCACCACGCGGTTGTCAGGCCGCAAGCCCTGGCCCGCCCCTGTTGCGAGGCTGACCTAACCCCGAACTCCGGCCGGGTCCGCAGCGCGTCACGTCCCGTCGGAACGCAGCGGCATGGATCGACATGGGCCATCGACGGATCAGACTATCGGCGGGACTGACGCAGCGCCTCCCTGTATCCGCCGCGTGCCATGACGCGCGCTTCGCGAACGAGCCGCCGGATCTGCGAGCGCAACGAATCCGATGGATCGCGCCAGTCGCGGGCGACGCGATCAACACCAAACAGGACTTCCGCGATTTCCCGCTGGCTTGCGCCGGCAGTCAAAGCATCATGAACCTGCAGGACGAGTATCGCACGATGGGTCCGCCGATCGGCCGGAAACAATGCTGGCGAAAACTGGCCATGACGGAGCAAATGGAGGAACTGGCGCAGCGAGCGGAGCTTGGGGAGCGCCGAAAGCACGCCCTGGAGGCGGTATTGCAGCACTACCGGCCGGGCGTCGGCAAGGCTGCCCTGATCGATGTCGAGCCGGATATGGCGATACCCATCGGACACCACGGCGCGCTCGCGACCCTCGGCGTCGACGACCAGCGTCAGCCAGGGTGCCAGATCCCGCGGATCAATTCCGTCCGGGTCCGACCCGTCGGTCGGCTGCGCGGCGACCTGCAACGTTCCGGGATCGAACGCCGCATGCCAGACGATCCGGGCATCCGGGGCCGCAACCTCGGGACGCTCGGCGAAAGTGAATCCCCCATTGCGTCGGGTCGGCGATCAGGGACGTCGCCGGACTGGCCGTTCCTCGGGTCGCCGTGCTCGCCGCGGTGTACCAGGCGACATAGCCGGGATCGCGACGCAGCCACTCCCACATCACACCCGCGAGATCGATGCCGATCAGCCGATCATAGACCGTGGTATCGCGCCATGTCCCGTCGACACCGGGCTCGGCCTCGACGCTCACGACCTATGCCGCCAGGCCGATAGATCGAATATGGTTCGATCGGCCGCGAGACGATGTGCCATATAATTGTAATATTATGGACTCGCGCCGGTCTTCGTGCCAGCTTTCCTTATCGCACGACAACAAACGGAGGGGATACATCATCACCTGCCGACGGTCGGACTGAGAACCCGACCGGCGTTGCGAAGACGTGTAGGAAAGGGCGGTCGCGGGGATTGCGGATGCTTGAGGCGCCGCCCGGGGCCGCGGCGGTGCCCGATGGGCATGCGAACGACCGCGGAAGCGTTCATCGGACGGATCACGTCCGTTTCGACCGTAGACGATCTCGAAACGGCACTCCACACGATCTGCGAACCACTCGGCTTCGAATATTTCGCGCTGTCGCATCATATCGACGTCGCGCGCGCCGGCGGCGCGGCGATCCGGGTGCACAATTATCCGGAGCGATGGGCCGACTATCACGATGCGAACGGCTTCGGCGTCACGGATCCCGTCCATCGCGCAAGCCACGTGACGAGTGTCGGCTTTACCTGGTCGCGCCTGCCCGAGATGATCCCGCTGACCCCACATGACCGCGCGTTCATGGCCCTCGGGCGCCAACATGGGATCGGGGACGGGTTCACGGTCCCGGCGCACGTGCCGGGGGAAGCGCGCGGATCGTGCTCGTTTGCCAATGGGGCGGGCCGACGGATGCCCCACGAGATGCTCCCGCTCGCCCAGCTGGTCGGCGCGTTCGCCTTCGAAGGCGCCCGCCGCGTATGGCCAGCGCGGCAGTTCGATCCTCTTGCCTCCCCCTGCCTGACCGACCGCCAGCGCGACTGCATGCTGTGGGTCGCCCGCGGCAAGAGCGACTGGGAGATCAGCCGACTTCTCGGCATCAGCGAGGAGACCGTGACGCGCCATGTCAAGCAGGCCTGTGAGCGCTATGGCGTGAACAAACGAACATTGGCGGTCATCCGGACGCTGTTCGATGGAACACTGACGTTCGGAGATATCTTCTGGCGGTGATATGCCCCTTTTCGGGCATAGCGGTGGACGACGTTTTCAACCGACCCTTGGCACTTCGCCAAGGAGATCGTCATGCTTCATATCCTGCATCCCGCCGTCGAGACGGTTCCAGACGCCGTCATGCGGGCGATGTTCGCCGCCCGAAAATCGGTGTTCGTCGACCTCCTCAAATGGAACGTTCCCGTGCTGGACGACCGGTACGAAAGCGACCAGTTCGATGATCACCACGCGCAGTATCTCGTCCTGACCGATTCCACCGGGGCGCATCTGGCGTCCGCCCGGCTGCTGCCGACCGTGCGGCCCCACATTCTTGGCACGCTGTATCCCCAGCTCTGCGACGACGCCGTTCCGACCGGGCCCGACATATTCGAGATCACGCGCTTCTGCCTGGACCGCCGGCTGCGCGCCGCGGAACGTCGCATCGTCCGCGATACGCTCGTCACCGCGCTTGCCGATCATGCCCTGCGCCATGGCATCGCCTCCTATACCGCGATCGCCGAGCTTGCCTGGTTCCAGCAGATCCTCGCCTTCGGCTGGGATTGCCTGCCGCTGGGATTGCCTCGGGTCATCGATGGCGCGCCGCTCGCAGCACTGCGGATCACGATAACACAGCAAACCCCCGCATTGCTCGCTGCCGCCGGAATTCTGCCGCGCGACGCGTACACCGGCCATACCCGGCGCGAAGCCGCCTGAAGGAGTTTCGCCATGACCAATCCGATCGGCAGCGTCGATCGCTGGACTCTCGAATGCGCTGGCAAAGACGGGGGTATCAGCTGCAATGCCCCGCCGTTCGCGACGATCGCCGGGCTGGACGCCGACCTCGATCCGGCGTGTTCTCGACAACAATTCCGGCAGGGCGGCTTCCACGGCGCAACGACCAAACGCTTTGGTCGTCTGCTCGTGGGTTGGCAGAATACCACCCGCCGCCGGGCGCGGCGCACGTTCCGCCGAAAATGTCAGCACGTGTCGGCTCCCCCCCGCATCGCTCCAGTCTCGGCACTGACCAAACGCCGCATCCATCGATCCTGCTGGGTGAGGAGGTATCCAACCATCTCGCCGCGGTGGATGCGCTGCGCCCCGGACGAGGGGCGATGATGGCACAGTATCTTGGCGATCGGGGAGTTCGTCCGTGAACTCGGGCGTGACGTCAGAGCGGGTGTACGACGCGCTCAAGCGGCGGATCCTCATCCGTGAATTTCGCCCGGGGGAACGGCTCGACCCCGCCGCCTTGAGCGAAACGCTGGCCAGCAGCGTGACGCCGGTGCGCGACTGCCTCAATACCCTTCGTGGCGAGCACCTGATCGAAAGTCGTTCGAGCGAAGGATTTTTCCTTCCGCATATCGATGCGCCCGCCTTGCGGGACCTCTATGCGTGGAACGCGGATATCCTGCTCGCAGCGCTGCGGCGTTGGCCGCGCAATCCTGGCGGTGTGGACCCGGGCCGTCCGGTGAGTCCATCGACCACCGCGCTGGCCGATGCCACCGCCGCGATCTTTGCGCTCGCAGGACGGCGCTCGCCGAACATCGAGGACCGGCGCGCAATCGGAGCGGCGAATGATCGCCTGCATGCGGTGCGCACCGCCGAGGCGAAAGCGCTTGAGGGCGGGTGGACGGAATTGACGGCGCTGCAGCTATCGGTCGCCCGTGGCGAGGCCGGCGAGACCCGTCGCCTGATTTCCACCTATCACCGTCGTCGGCACCGCGCGGTGGATCAGGTCATTCACGTCCTATACCGGAATGGCGATCGCTAAAGCCTCCGCCCACCCCCGAAACAATCGCAAAATAGGCTCAGTATAAAATTCGGATATCCGGCGCTCTTGCATAGCCTTGGTGTGCTGCAGTGTCGCAGCGATAACGAGGAAAAGCACCATGGCAACGGAACAGCACGACGTGATCGAACTCGGCGTCGCCAGTGTCGAAACGCAGGGCGATGGCACCGCGCAGGTCGAGATCGGTGGTCTTCAGCCCCGCATGGGTCTGAGCGACGACTGATCGCACGCGGAGGCGCGCGGGCTTCTGCCCGCGCGCCTTTGTGGCCGAGCCTTATGTCCATGCGCTCCACCCTCAGCTTTTGTGCCATCGACGGGGCTTTGGTCTTCCTCGATATCGCCGCGGATCGCTATTTCATGCTGTCGCGGCGCGATGACGATCTCGTGCGCAGCCTGATCGACCGCCCCATCGCCGATTGGCCGGATGAGGCGAAAGCACGGCTGCGTCAGTTGGGCTTCCTCGCGGATCCACCAGAGTCCGGCGCCGCCCTTCGTCCCATGGCGTCACTCCCGTGTCTTCAGGATCATCGCGCAGACCCCGCACGATCGGCAAACCCGGGAACGGTCGCGTCGGTTGCCTGGCAGCTCTTCAGGATCCGGCGAGCGCTTGATCGGGGGCGTCTGGCGCAGCTGCTCGACCATCACGGCGCCGCACAGCGCACCATGCGCCCCACTCCGCCTAAACGGCGATTGACGACGGAGCTGAGCGTTTTCGCGGCGGCGCGCATGGCCGTGCCGATCCGCCATAACTGCCTGCTGGATTCGCTCGGATTATGCGCATTCCTCGCGTCGCGCGCGCATCATGCGACGCTCGTCATCGGCGTCCGGATCGCACCGTTCAGGGCACATGCCTGGGTCCAACAGGGCAACGCGTTGCTCAATGACGATCGCGAACGGGTGAACAACTTCACGCCGATACGCATCGCATGATGCCCGATTTCGTCTTGACCGTCACTAGGACCAGACATGCCAGCGCAGCGCTTCCTGCCATAACCGCGGCGCTGCACGGCGATTCCACCTTATCCTTGCATGCGTCGGCCCCTGGATACCGGCTCAGTGCGGCCCCCCGCTTGCCGATACTGCCTCTTGGTCGGTCGGGCCATGTCATCGGCACGATCTTTGCGCGTGGGTCGCAGACCCGCAAGACGACGTTTACCAACGCCGAGGTCGCCGCAATCCACGCATCCCGCGGTCATTGGCTAGTGGACCATTGCTGGGGCGGCTGGCTCGCTATCCTCGACGACGACAGCCTTGATGGCACCGCGATCATTCGAGACGCCTCCCCCGCCCTTCCCGTATTCTACGCGGCTGCCGAAGGACACGATCATTTCACGAACGCCGGACACCGATTGATTTCGGCCGGCGTCGCGAGACCGGTGCCGGACCCGGACTATGCCCGACAGATATTGGCGTGGCCCGGTCTGCAGACGGCGCGCGTAGGCATCCGCGGCATCTCCGAGCTGCTGCCCGGGCAACGTTTCCGCCGCGCCGCCGATACGCCGATCACGTCCCTATGGTCGCCTTGGAATTTTACGGGCGCGGACCAGGCGATCACCGATCGCGCGACCGCGATCGATCTTGTTCGCCGCGAAACGCTTGCCTGTGTCGCAGCCTGGGCGCGGTATTGCGAAAAGCCGCTGCTCGAACTGTCGGGCGGCCTCGACTCCTCGATCATCGCAGCCGCTCTGCGGCAAGGCCGGATCGCCGCCGATGCCGTTACGTTCGCGACCGCAGCCAGGGACGGCGACGAGCGCCACTTCGCCCGCATCGTCGCCGGTCATACAGGCTTGGCGTTGCACGAAGCGACGATCTCGCAAGGGGCCTCACCGTTGACCGGTACACGCACGCCGACGCTCCGGCCGGGGACCCATCCGACGCTGAGCGGGATCGACGCGGTGTTTTCCAAGCATGCCAACGCGATAGGCGCCGATGCCTTTCTGAGCGGCACCGGCGGCGACAACATCTTCTGCTACATCAGCACCGCGTCACCGCTGCTCGACGTGATCGGCAGTCCACGACCGCGTTCGCCGATCTTGTGGACGCTGCAAGACCTTGCACGGCTGCATGAAACGACGGCGTGGCACGTCGCCCGGTCTGCCTGGCGCCGGGCAAGACGGCGCGCCCCCCTTTGGCGCCATGCCGACGACATGATCACGGCGGACGCGGCGGCAATCGACCGAGACCCGCATCCATGGCTCGACGTGCCGACAGGCACGCTTCCCGGAAAGCTGGACCATGTCCGCGCGCTGCTCCGAATCCAGGCGGTCCTCCATACCAACGATCGCAGCACCGCCCGTCCGATGCATTACCCCCTCCTTTCGCAGCCGCTGGTGGAGGCATGCCTGCGTATTCCGACATGGCGATGGATTGAGAATGGTCGGGATCGATCGGTCGCCCGCGCCGCATTTGACGATCTGCTGCCGGAAGCCGTCCTCGCGCGCCGCACCAAGGGCCGTCTCGAACATCAGTCGATGCAGCTGTACCTCGCCAATCGCGAGGCCATTCGCGATCTGCTTCTGACGGGCTGGCTGGCAGCGCAGGATATCGCAGATCGACGCGTCATCGAGCGATATACGGCCGACGATTCGCCTCCACGGGACGACGGCTATTACCGCCTGTTCGATCTTGTCGGCGTCGAGCTCTGGGCCCGCGCATGGCTCGACTGAGCCGGTTTCCAGCGGATCGCGAGTGTTTGCCAGCGTTCATATTGTCGGGCCTTGTCAGGGTCCGGATCGATCTGGTCCTGCAACCAGAACCGAAACCAGTCGATGTTGCGCCGGTACGCGGCCAGCCGATGCGCTGGCTGGATCAGGATATGCGGTTCGTCGGGAAACACATACAGTTCGGCGGGCGTCGACGAGTGAGTCAACCGGGCGTAGAACTCCATCGACGTGCGGGCCTCCTGCTCGGGCAATTGCAACAGGACCGGTGTGGCGATCCGGTCGATATTGAGCGCGGGCGACATCCGTCGCCACTGTTCGGGAGTCTCGTCAGGCGCGCCCAGACCCCAGGTCGTCGCGAGTTGCGCATGGTTGTCGCGTCCGCGGACCCCGTTCATCCAGAAATAGGCGGCCTCGAGTTGCAACGAGGCGATCGAAACCGCACGCAATACCGTGCTGCGCATCGCGGTCCACATCGTCACTTCGCTGCCAAAACTCAGCCCGCCCATGCCGACGCGCGTCGGATCTATGGTCCCGTCACGGGCCAGCTGACCGATGATGGCCGTCACCCCCGACAACGCGCGGTCATAACCCGGTTGCGCCAGGGTTTCCCCCTCAGGCCCAGGCGGTTTGTTGATGCACAGTGCTGCAATGCCGGCGTCAGCGAACGCAGCGAGCGGCCATTCGTCGCCGAGCCCGCCCCGAACGAAACCGGGGCAACGATAATAGGTGACGAATAAGGGCGCATGCCGCGCGCGCCTGGGAGCAAAGAGCTGGCCGGTGAACCGCGCCCCTGCCCCATCGCGCCAATCGAGGCGCGTGACTGTGCCCGCAAAGTTGCGCATCACCGCGCCGTTGGGGGCGTAGAGTATCGCGCCGCGTCCCGTTCGGCGATCGATTCGCATCAGGCGCGGCGCCACACCAGCGGAGGCCATGACGCAAAATGCTGCGCTGGCCGTCAGGGCGCAAGGCGATGACGGGACTTCGCTCCCGGCGACGAGACCAGACGACCGGACAAGTGCCGTGATGCGGTTGTCGCGTGGCGACCAGTCTACCAAGGTCTGCGCGAACCCCTCGTCCTGAAGGGTCACCAAGAGGCTCTTGCGGTCCGGCCACCAGGTAGAAGCTGCGATACGATCCGGGAAGCATCGTCGGATCGCCGGTGGATCGCTGCCGGCGCTGCCCGGATGGTTCGACACCGAGAGGCAACGTCCGCCCTTATCTGGCGTCAAGATGCTAGGCTGCCCGGTTGACGCGGCATCTGCGGATGGCGCAGCCATCGTCGACAGGGATGATCCGCGCGACAGCGGTTTTTTCGGTTCGATCACGATCACGCGATCGGGCGTCTCGGCGAGCAGGCCCTGCCGGGCGAACCATCGACCGGCCAGCCTTTGCGTCGCGTGGCGTCCGTTGACGATCGCCCCATGATAGACGGACTGCGCCATGTCGACGGTCGCATCGACGACGATACCGTCACGATATTCGCGGTCCTCAGCGGCCATGATTGCGGCACGCGACGCACCGATCGTGTAGGTTATCCGGCCGGAGACGGGATCGACCTCGTAAGATCGGACATCCGCGTCGCCGATCGCGACAGCGACCCGCCCGAACGACGATGGTGACGCGCGCCATAACCCCACCGCGCCATCGATCAGCGCACGAAATACGAAGCCGTCCGACCCTGGCAGCCATTGAGGCGGCGCGGGGGTGGCGCCGCCGGCGTCAGTCCAGAGCGGAACGCCGCCGTCAGCAACGATGCGCACGGGCATCGACAGATCGGTCGGTGCGACATGCCAGGTCAGTCGATACCCGTTATTGCCGATATCGGCTTGTCGCGTCCGAAACGCGAGCCAGCGCGCATCCGGTGACACAGAGAGCGAATCGATATCGGTCGTTTGAATCAGCGCCTGCGGTGCCACGTCAGCCGAGGCCGTCGCTCCTGCGGCCAGGAACAGGAGGACGGAACCGACGATCGATCTCACCATGGCTTGGTGATCTGCACGGCAATCGTCCGACCGATCGGACTCGCCTTTTCAGGGTCATAGGCCAGCGTCGAGGCTGCGGATGGATTGATCACAAAGGGCGGATTGCGATCGAAAAGATTGGCGGCATTGACCGAAAGTCGCATGCCGCCCGGCACGATCCGGTCGCTCAGCGCCACGCCGAGCTGCAGGTCGAAGGTCGTCCAGGATGGGACGGACTGCGGCACCGCCGGCACCCGGTTGATATAGTCGCCGGTATAATTGGCGAACGCCGCTACGTTGAAACGGCCCTGTGTCCATGAGAGCCGACCGCGGAACCGCAGGTCGACCGGATATCCCAGCGTTCCCAGAACGGAGGCCGATGGCGACGTTGTCGTGACCTGCTGCGCGAACCGGGTCAGGTACGATCCTGCGATGCCGGCGGCGAGCGCCCCGCCCCCGAGTGCTGTCGAATAGCCAAGATCGAAGTCGATTCCGCGCACCGTCACGGTAGCAAGGTTCGTTGTCCTGCCATCGATGATGGCAACGATGTCGCTTGCCGGGATGTTGAGCGGATTGGAGAATACCCGTGACGTGTAATAGCGCGCGAGCGTCGCAGGGTCGGGCGTATCGGTGACCAGGCCGCCATAGATTGCGCGATTGGTCAGAAACGTCGCGTAATCCTGCGACGCCGACGCAATACGGTCCCGGTAGCTGATCGAGAACCACGTTGCGGCGATGCTGAGCCCGGGCGCGAACTGCGGACGCAGATCGAGCCCCGCCGTCCATGTCGATGCCCGCTCGGGTCCAAGGTCCGGATTGTAGCCGAACAGTCCCAAGACCTTCGATGTGCCCGTGGGCGACGCCAGATCGTTCAGGAGCAGCGGCTGATAGAGGGAATTGGCTTCACCGACGAGCTCGGTAAAGGCCGGTGCGCGGAAGGATCGGCCATAGGAGGCACGCGCCGTAACGCCGCCGATAGGGCTCCAGGCCAGACCGATCTTGGGGTTGGTTGTCGTGCCGACGTCGCTATAATGCTCGTACCGTCCGGCCACGGACACTTCGAGGCGCTCGAGAGCCGTTCGGCGATTGCTCGGGCCGAACACCGGAAGGAAGAGCTCGGCATAGCCTGCGCTGATCCGTCGTGTTCCGGGAAGTCCGGATAGCCCCACCGCCGTCGGGGCAAGGGTGTTTATGTCGGTGATGGCCGCGTACCGAAAGCGTTCCGTGCGATACTCGCCACCGAGTGCGAGCCTGACATCGCCCGCCGGCAGGGCGAACAGCGGGCCGTCCGCTTTTCCGGCGGCCGCAAAGACGCGGTAGGACGTCGTGTTGCGGGTGCTGCCCCTGATCCGTTCGATCGTCGCGGGGTTGGTGAAGGACCCGTCGCCGAAGACGTTATAGGCCGTCGCGCGACCGGGATCGGCGAGTGCTGCAGCCAGCCGTGCCCGGTTGGGAGCGTTGGCCAGCACATTGCGTTCTTTCTGCTCGCCATAGGTTCCGTGTGCGTCCAGGCGCCAAGCGCCCGCTTCGCGCGTCAGGCCAACGGTGCCGTTATAGCCCTGGACATCGCCGCGCTGCACGACAGGGCCGAGATCGCGGATAAAGCTGTACAGGACCCGCACCGGCTGCCGCGTCCCGATAGGGTCGACGTAGAAAGCATTTGTTACCGGGACTGTGACCGCAGCGTTGCTCAGGGGAAGCCAGCGAGCGTCGTAGCTCCGCCGGGCGAAATTGCCCTGCCCGTATAGCGACAGTCTGGCGCCGAGATCCTGGTGGAACGACCCGTAAAACGAGTGCGTCCGCTGGCGCGGCAGGACATCCGTGTAGCGTCGCGCGTCTTCGCGGTTCGTGACGCCAGGTAACAGCTGGGCGGCGGTCAGTGCCATGCCGTTCTGTCCGCGCGGGATGCCGAAAGCGGCGCCGTTCGCCGCGACGATCGTACCGGGATTGGCATAGGTCGATCGGTAATCGAGACCGCCATACGGGGTCAGATTTTCGGTGACGAACGACCGGTCGCTCGCCGGCAGTCGGCCGCGCTGATCATATTGATAGGCAAGAACGAGGTGCCCGCCAGTCCACGCCTTGCCATAGAGCTGACTCGCCTGAAGTTCCTCGTAATCGCCATCGGCGGTTCCCAGCCGGAAGCGACTCTCGGCGCCGACGAAACGATCGCGGAAAAGGATGTTGACGACACCAGCGACCGCGTCGGACCCGTAAATGGCCGATGCCCCGTCCGACAGGATTTCGACCCGTTCGATGATGCTGGCAGGCACCAGCGACAGATCGGCAAAGACGCCCGAAAAACCCCCCAGCGCCGCACGATTGCCGTTGAACAGTACGAGCGTGGAGGACGTGCCGAGGCCGCGCAGGTTGATGCTCGAGCCGAAACCGGTATTCGCGCCTGCTCCGTTGCGGACCCCCGACCCAAGCGTGGCCTCGTTCGCACCACCGCCGAAATTCTGCGGCAACGACTGGAGGATGTCCTGTGTGGTGCCACGTCCGCTTTGTTCGATCGCCGCGCGATCGAGCGTGATGAGTGGCGAACCGACGGGCCCGGCGCCGCGAATACGACTTCCGGTGACCAGAATATGCGCGTCCGAACCGCCAGTAACTTCGTTCGGTCTGCTTGACGTGACGGCGTAGCTTCCACCGCTTCGTGCGTAAGTCAGTCCCGATCCCGCCAGCAAATATTCGAGCGCTTCCTCGACGGTGTAACGGCCCGAGAGCGCGGGCGCGCGCCGATCCGACCCCAGCTCACTCGGAATCAGGACGGTTTCACCGGATTGCAAGGCAAGGGCCCGGACGGCGTCCACAAGAGGCTGGCTGGGCAGATCGTAGGCGCGGCGACCGCGCTCCTGTGCATGGGCGGCAGGTGCCACGACCATTGCGCAGGACAGGATCGACGCCTGTAAAAGAACGGAAATATGTTTTTTCGATCGGTTCATCGTCTGTCTTCCCCCTCCCCGTCAAAAAACGGGGTCGAAGGAGAGACACGCCGATCGGCAAACGCCCGCCCGTTATTTTGCGGGATTGGCGCGTCGTTGGGAAGGCACGCGTAAGACAATGCGTCCTTCGGAGCGGTCAAGACTCAGGTGGAACATGGCCGCCACGCTACGTGCGAACCCCTCGACGTCGCGAGCGCGGAACCCACCGCTTATCGTGGATGTGGCAACCGAGCGATCGACGAGGAGGATCTGGGTCCGATTGTACCGGTTGATCGTAGCAACCGCCTCGCCGAGCGGCGTCCGGTCAAGCTCCAATAATCCGCTCGGCCACGCGGCGGTGCTGCGCGGTAACCGTGCTGCCTTTTGCCCCGTATCGATCAGAAGGGGTTGCCCCGCCGTCAGCACGCGATCAACAGTGATGGAACTACCAGGACTATTGCGGAGTCTTGCGGAGCCCTTGACGGCTATCACGACTGCAGGGCGTTCGATGGCGTTCACATCAATCGTAGACCCGCGCTCTGGTTCGATCATTCCCCGTCCCGCGATGACGGCAAAAGGGCCGGGGGCGTCGGACGTGGCGATACGTACGCGTCCACGCCGCACCAAGATCCGGCGTTCGCGACCAGCGGGATCGATTTCGATGGCCGTGTTCGTGTCGAGCGTGAGACGTACGCCATCGGGCAGAGAGACGGTTCGAATTTCGCCTATGGTCGTGGTGTAGGTTGACGCGACGGCAGGAGACACCAGCGAAATCGGCGAACCGTTATGGATAACAGCAATGCCGGCCACGCTGACGAGGGCAACGAGACCCAGCGCGGCAGCGCCGACATGGGTGGAATGGCGCATCAGCAAGGGCGCTTTGTCGATGCGTCGAGTCCTGATGTCGAAGCGCTCGCCTAAGGGTGCGCTATCGTCCCACATGGCCTGTGCCTGATCATAGGCGCGTCGGTGATCTTCCGATTGCCCTAGCCATTCCTGCAATGCCGCCGGCGCACGATCGTCGTGATCTCGCTGTATGCGTTCGATCCAGTCTGCGGCAGCATCGTGGATGGCCGGTGGGATCGTGCGGGAGTCTTTATCAGTCATCGTGGCGAAGGTGCCGACCGAGCTTGTGCAGCGCAATACGCATCTGCTTCTCCACCCCCCGTTCGCTCAGCCCCGTCCGGGCGGCGATCTCCACATAGCTGTAGCCATCGACCCGACGGGCCAGGAAAACCTGCCGCGTCAGCGGTTTCAACTGCTGAACCGCGCGTTCGATACGGTCAAGACGATCGCGCGCTTCGAGACAGGCCACTGGATGGAACTCTGCCAGGTTATTGGATTCGCCCGCAAGCGCATTTCGATGACGGGCAACGAACCGCGCCTCGTTCTTCACCTCGTTCGCCACGGCCGCTCGCAGATACGCGCGGGGGGCCTCAACCGGCGCGACCGCACCACCGCGATGCGCCGCCAGGCGGACGAAGACCTGCTGGATCGCATCATGCGCAATATCAAGCGACGTAAAGCGCGCCAGATATCGCAAGAGGCCCGGCTGCTCCGCGCGATAGAGGTCCTCGAGCATGACGTGAACCTGCGGCAGATCGTGCGATGGTGGCAGCGGGTCGTCGCTGGCCAGAACCGCTTGTCTAAGCCCTATCGACGACGGCATCGCACCGAACCGCCAAGCTCATGCCAGTGTGCGCTGGTCACATCGGATCTCCTCGCTACAATCCGCGAGGCGACCGGCGGGAGCCGGGAGTTGAGAACATGCTTGAGGCACGCGCCTACGCTTTTAGCCGCAAACGGCCTGGACATCTGCGAAGGCCACCCGGCCGCGGAACAGCGGCAACTTATCTCAAGCGAGGTTCTCACGCCTCGACGCTACGGACACGTAGCGTGGTGCCAGATTAGCTCCATATCGGATAGTATCAAGTCTGGATATTGCGTAACCGAGAAAGACGTGACGGAGTGGGGTTTAGTGCCCGACCCTCCCGAATGGCTAACTCAACTGTTTACTCGGTCACTCGTCGACGCCGATCATCGTGCGTTTGAGAACGTGAGCGACACCCGAACGCGTTGATCCGGTGCTGACCGTTCCAGCACTTGCATCGTAACAACGTGCCCGCGTTGCTGGCAGACTATACCTTTGAAAGCGGCCGTTACGTCCTGGGTACTACCGATCTCGTTATCCTATTGGACCGCGCACCAACAAACTTCGAGCGTCGAGCGCTCCAGGTGGAGCGGTAGCGTGCGCCGCCAACCGCATCTCACCGGAAATTAGTATGGGTGTCTGAGCACGGCGCGAGTCGCCTGGAACTGGTAAAGCGGCCTGGAGAGATTTGCGTTTGTGTCAGCCTGGCCGCATGCCAGTCGCTATCGTGACCGGCCTCGTCGCCTTCCGCGTCGTAGGTCCGACTACTTTGAGACCCAGCAAGGAACAGAGGCCCCGATTGAGCCTTGTTCGGCTTTTCGTTTAATCCAAATGTATACGCGCATATGTCGATTTCGACATGGCCGTTTCCGCTGTTGCCGCTGGCATCAAGGGCCGGCCTTCTTCATATTTGCGCCGAATACGCGGGGCACCCGATCCGGATCACCTCGAACGACAAGGCGGCATGGATGGAGGCGTCTCGCCACGGCTTCCTGACAGGGGATCACCGCGCCATGGCTGCAGCTCTCGCCGTTGCGGCGATCCGCCGCGACCTGGCGCCCGAAGCGCGGATCGGGCCAGCCGGAATCGCCATGCTGCCGACGCGCGCGCCGCCCACCGAGCAGCGCTACCGGGTTACCCTCAACAAAGCGCGCGAGGAATTGGAACGCTACCTTCCCGCGGCGCGCCAGCAGGCGGCTGATCGCCTGCACGCGCTTGTCAGGGAAGAGGCGCCATCGGCAGCGATAGCGCATGCGCGCACGGAGCTCGCCTATGTCCGGCATCCCAAAGGCCCGGTGTATCAGTCGAACCTTTTGACCTTATCTCGGGATACGGCAGGTCGACGCGGTGATCGGTCCCAAGCAGACGCCGCTCGAGCGGGTCCGCGAGATCGGCGCCGCGCTCGGCGTCCAGATCAACGCCCAACAGCCCTCGCAACTGCAGCGCGCGGTACGCTCGCTCGAACGACCGATCCTGCCACAGGGCCATTCCCCCGGGCAGGAGCGGCTTGCCGCCTTGTTCCTGAAGAACGCGCCGGAGAAGAATCGTGCCGATCCGCGCCTCGCACCCGCACAGACGATCGTCGACACAGCGATGCAGTTAGCGCGGAACCGCGGCGACAGTGCGCGCAGCGTTACCGCCCAAGGGGAAGCCGCGCGTCAGCGTATCGCGAATAGTATCAGGATCGGTGAGACGCTCGACGCGGGCGTCAGTGGTCGCGCGCAGGACAACAAACCTGTGCCCCCTGCCCCCGACAAGGGGTGCAGCCGCTGGCCTGGTAGGGCAGTATCAATGCTCGTTGGAGTGCCGGTCCTCGGCCGGCGTGTAGTAGCGCGCGATATCCGCGTCTGTGAGCGCATGACCGCTCGATTCCTCGACAAGCGCGGCGATTTCACTATCGGTCCTGCCAGCGTCGCGCAGCTGTTCGATCTCGTCGCTTACCATGTTGATGAAGGCGGGGACCGGGAACCGTTCCTCGCCTAGGCCCAGCGCATCGCGCATGTGCTTTTGCGCGCGCAAAGCTTCGGGAAGCGTGAACGCGATATCATCGGCCATCGAACGTGCCTTTCATGAAAAGCTGTAAAATGGTCGGGGGGCGTCGGCCCCCCGACACCGAAACGCTTATGCGGTGACCGCTTCCGCCTTGGCGTTCACGCTCGACGTTGCCATCGCCGTCAGCTTGTCGTCGGTCGCATATTCTTCGTCGAGCGTTTCTTTCAGGATTGCCGCGATATCGGCGCGGCCGAGCTGGTTCGCCCAGGCGATCAATGTGCCGTACCGGGCGATCTCGTAATGCTCGACGGCCTGGGCCGACGCGATCAGCGCGGCATCGAGCACTGCCTTGTCCTCGATCTCGCCGGCGACTTCGTTGGCTTCCTTGATGATGCCGTCGATCGCCGGGCAGGTCACTGCCTTTGCCTTCTCGCCGAGCAGGTCGAAGATGCTCTCGAGGCGCGTGATCTGTCCTTGCGTTTCACGCAGATGGGTTTCGAAACCCTGCTTCAGGGCTGGCGCCGTTGCCTTGTCGGCCATCTTCGGCAGCGCTTTGGTGATCTGGTTTTCCGCGTAATATACGTCCTGCAACTGGTGCAGGAACAGGTCGTCGAACGTCACGATGTCTTTGGAAAACAGGCCCATGATAGTGTCCTTGCTGAGCGGATAGCCGCGAAGCAAACTGCTCCGGCACCGTCGCAACGCGCCGGCTCCGGTGTAAGTTTCGTTCGGATCAGCGCGGCCTCAGCGGGCTATAGATTTGCCTGCTCGTCGACCGGCAGCTCTGCGCCGGGACCATAATAAAGCTTGGTGCAATCGTCGCGAAGGCACCCTCCCTCGATGACGATGTCATCGCGGTAGGCGTCGCCGATGAACGCCAGCGTGTCGACGTGCTGCGCTTCGAAATACATCTCATGAACATCATCGCGGCCCGCCCCGTAAACGACGCGACCGACCTTCGACCAGATCGACGCCATCGTACACATGCCGCAAGGCTGCAGCGTGGAGTAGAGCGTCGCACCGCGCAATTCCAGTTCTCCGGTGCTTTCACAGGCCCGTCGGATTGCCATCATCTCGGCATGCGCGGTCGCGTCCGGTAACTCCTTCGTCTGGTTGCGCTCGCCCGCGATAACCTTGCCATCGAGCACGATCACGCATCCCAGCGGCGAGGTCGAAGGATCGGATCCCTTCGATCGTGCGATCGCGATCGCTTCGCGCATCCAGCGTTCGTCATCCTGCGTCATCGTCTTGGCTCCCTGCTACGGCCGCACAACGCGTAGCGGACACAATGGATCGTTCGGTGCGGTCATCTTCGAATGCGAAGATTAGCCAGCCGCTACCGCTCCTTGCTGCGGGTCGGGAAGACAGGCCCCCGGACAGTCATTTTGGCAGGATCGTAGGGTTTCTGCAGCCCAGCGATATCGTCATAGGATCCGCGCAACCACGTATCGATGTCTGCAGGGTCCAGGATCGTGATCATGGCTTTTGGGTGGATCGGCGCCACTAGCGTGTTGGGATCGCACGTGACCATCGTGAACCCGTTCCCTTCCGCGGTATGCTGCCAAAACCCGCGACCGCGAACACCGGCTGATCGACAACGCTGAACCACATTTCGCCTTTGAGCGGCGGTTTGCCGTCGCCCAGGTCATGCTTGTCGGGCGTGAACTCGCAGAATTCGGTCAACGGCACGAGTCACCGGTTTTCCGGCTTCTCCGCCAATTTACGCCATTGTGGGAGGGCCAAGTTAAGGACGTTGGTCAAAGGCCATGGTGCCTTGCCGCCCAGCACATCCCACGACATCACATCCTAGGCACGCTCGCCGTCCTGTTCCCGCACCACATAGTTTCGGCTCTTGGGGCGAAGCTCGCGCGGGTCGAACCGGTTGTCGCGCGGCCGCTCGCTAAAGATCTTTGCGGCAGACTCCCAATGGGTTTCGGGTTCACCGAGCATGCGAGCGCGATTGCACATGGTCGCTGCCTTAGTTGTCTATTGCATGGTCACGGATCGCGGCTTTGATCCGGGCCAGCAGGTCAAGAATGCGTTCGTCGGTCTCGCTTTCGGAGAACGCCTCGACGATCTGAGCCGCCTGTTCGAAATCACTGTTTGGCTCACTCATCGTGCTACGATGCCCGAGCATGAGCCAACCGGCAATGCGGCGGGTTGCATAGTCCTGCGACAGAGCGCCCGCGGGACGTCGCTATCGCCCTATGAGCGATCTTCAGCGCGGCCCCGCCGCACAGATGGCGTCGAACGGATTATCATCGCGGGCAAGCGTCTGGAGGGACGCAAGGCTCGTGCGCGCTCAAATGCCGGCAATTTCGGGAAGTGTGCCACGTGGCACACCTTAATCGACATCATGCCATTGAAACGGACACGGTCACGAGGCGGTGCGTTCATGTCCAATTGGACGGAGAACCACAATGGCCGATGACAAAAGCAAAACCGACGAGCGTGATCGTAGCCGTGTCTCGGGTAGCGAGACGTATGAGGTCCAGTATTTTGCCGAGAAGCACGGGTTGACCGCGCAGCAGGCGCGCGATCTGATCGCCGACATTGGCAACGATCGTGAGAAGCTCGATGCTGCCGCGGGCGAGCTCAACGGTGGGCGCGGTAAAGCTTGAATGCTACCGGGGGCGCCGGTTCCCGTTGGCAGGAGACGGGGCAGAACTGCCTGTGCCGCACAACGGGGCTCCCGTATCGTAAACCGGTTAAGTATCAGGCGCCCCGTCTCCCGACATGGCCATAGAAACGATCGAAGCAGCCTCCCATCTAACCGCTCATGACCAATAGCATTCTTCATATCGGGCTGATGGAAGACGGGGAGATCGAGCTTGATCTAGCCGCGCTAGAACTCGCAGCGCTCGATCATCCTGGTATCGATCTCAATGAATATATTGACGAGCTCACCGACATAGAAATATCCCTGCGCGCCGCTGACGGCGACGCAGCGAACAGCGTCGCTCAGGCCCAGGCTCTGAGCAGCGTGATGGTTGAAGAGTTCGGGTTCTCCGGCGACCGCACGCACTACGACGATCCCCAGAATGCGGACCTGATCGCTGTCGTTGATCGTCGGCTCGGGCTGCCGATCAGCCTTTCGATCCTTTATGTGGCAATGGCCCGTCGCCTGGGATGGTCGGCGATGCTGCTCAACACCCCCGGCCACGTCCTGGTCCGTCTCGGCGACACATCGGATGCGCTGATCATCGATCCCTTCAATGATGGTCGCATCGTTGCCCCTGAACAGGTGCAAGCGTTGTTGGAGCAGATGACAGGCCAGGCACGGTTTTCCGACGGGATGCTTCCCCTGTCGAACCGATCAGCGCTCGTTCGACTGCTGCTCAACCAAGCGACCCGTGCGGAGCAGGCTGGCGACCCCGCGCGCGCATTGGTCCTGTACGACCGCATGACGATCGTGGCACCCACACACGCCCATGGTTGGTGGGAGCGCGCCAGACTTCAGCTGATCGCAGGCGATGTCGCCGGCGCCCGCAGCAGCCTTAGCGCGATGCTGGAAATTACCCGCGACGACGATTTGCGCCTGCAGGTATCCGCAGCGCTCGATGCGCTTCCCCGGCCAACGCCGTCTTGAACGCCGCGGTGGCCTGGCTTTCGCCGTGATGGCTTATCCCAAGCGCTTCCACCGTCGATCATGCCATGCCCGGGACTGAACCACGTCTCCGAACCGCCAGAACCGGGTTTCCCGCGTATGGGGACCTGCACGAACAAGTGTCCAGCAGTCGCCGGTCGGCAATTCGACGATACGGTGAATGTGCGTGGCATCGAGATGGTAGGTTTCGCCGGGAAGCCGGTGAACGAGTTCGCTGTGCCAACCGCCGCTCGGATCCAGGTGGAACACCTCTTCGACATAGCCGCCATCGAGGATCTCGGTGTCGAAACTCCAGGGGTGATCATGCGGGGTCGCATGCGGCTCTTCCATCTTGAACCGGTGCACCGCGCGTCCGTCATCAAGATGGTATTTGATGAAAGCCCGCGACATCCGTTCGACGCTGACGATCCGCGTGCCGTCGGGAACGCGAGCAATTGCTGCTCGCGGTAGTCGCATACTCACGGTTCGGTTACCTCTTCATAACAGCCGGCGCGGCGCAGCTGACGGATAATCCCGTTGAACGCCGCGGTGACGCCCTGTGCCCTGCCAATCTCGTTCTCCTGCCGGGCGGCATCCCAGTAGAGCTCGAGGGGCCAGCGTTCCGGGCAGTGCGGCAGCAGACAGCGCAGCGCCAACCGGATCTCGACGACGTCGACGCGAGCATCCGAGCAGCGCGCCACACCGTCCCGCAAGATATGCACCGACAGCGCGATGACAACGCGTTGGTGGCGGATGAGTTTGGCCATCAATGAAAGTCGTGAGATTTGAACTTCACGACAGCTTCCGGATCCATGCCGTCCGCATGGGGCGGCCAGTACGAGTTGCGCGGGCCCGGGCTCCAGCCCTTGTCGCCGCGGTCGGGCGAGCCGGCATGCTTCGCGCCATCACCGCGCCCGGTCCGGTGCGGGAACGACATCTCGCCGACCCGGTGCAGCAGATCGCCGTGGTCGATGATCCGGTCGCAGATGACGTGGATGACCTCGCCCTCCTTCTGCACCCTGCCCTTCATGCCGATCATCGAGGCGGACATCACGGTGCGGCGCTGGCGCTCGAACCGATCGGGCCACAGGATGCCGTTGGCGATCCCCGTCTCGTCCTCGATCGTGATGAACAGCACGCCCTTGGCAGAGCCGGGCTTCTGGCGGACGAGGATGATGCCGGCGACTTCGACATGCCGTCCGTCGCGGATGGTGGCCAGGTCTGCGCATTTGGTCACGCCCCGCCTGGCCAGCTCATCGCGGACGAAGGTCAGCGGATGCGCGCGCAACGAGAGTTGCAGTGCGCGGTAGTCCTCGATCACCTCACGACCGTCGGTCAGTGGCCGCAGTTCGACATCAGGTTCGATCCCTTCCGCGCTGACGGCCTGGTCGGCGCGGTCGGCCGCGGCGAACAGCGGCAGCGGCGCTTCGCCGAGCCCCCTCACCTTCCACAAGCCCTGCCGACGATCGGCACCGAAGCTATGGAAGGCGTCGCCGTCGGCGAGCTTCTCGATCGCCGCGCGCTGGACGCCCGATCGCCGCCAGACGTCTTCCACGCTCTCGAACGTGGTCAGCTCGCGCGCGCCGACGATCTTCGCGCCGTCCGCATTCGACAGACCGCGGATCTGCCGGAGTCCCAGCCGTACCGCGAGGTACCGCCCGCCATACGGCTCCAGCGTGCAGTCCCAACGGCTCGCATTGACGCAAGGGGGGCGGACCACGACGCCGTGCTCGCGCGCGTCGCGAACGATCTGGGCGGGTGCATAGAACCCCATCGGCTGCGCGTTCATCAGTGCCGCGCAGAACACGTCAGGATGATGATGCTTCATCCACGACGATGCGTAGGAGATCTTGGCGAACGAGGCCGCGTGGCTCTCGGGGAAGCCGTAGGAGCCAAAGCCCTCGAGCTGGCGGAAGGTGCGCTCGGCGAACTCACGCGGATAACCGCGCTCGACCATGCCCCCGATCAGCTTTTCGCTGAAGTGCGACACGCCGCCCGTGAACTTGAACGTCGCCATGGCGCGGCGCAGTTGGTCGGCTTCGGCCGGCGTAAACCCGGCGCCGACGATCGCGACCTTCATGGCCTGTTCCTGGAACAGCGGCACGCCGAGCGTCTTTTCCAGCACCGCGCGCAGCTCGGGTCGCGGGTATTCCGGCTTCTCCAGCCCTTCGCGTCGGCGCAGATAGGGATGGACCATGTCGCCCTGGATCGGGCCCGGTCGTACGATCGCGACCTGGATGACGAGATCATAGAAGCGCCGCGGTTTCATGCGCGGCAGCATCGACATCTGCGCGCGGCTCTCGATCTGGAAGGTGCCGAGCGTGTCGGCCTTCGAGATCATCGCATAGACGTCGGGATCATCGTCCTGCAGATCGACCAAACCGACGCGCAGCCCCTTGTCCGCCTCGAGCATGTTGAAGGCGCGGTTCATGCAGCCGAGCATGCCGAGACCCAGCACGTCGACCTTCATGAACTTCAGCGCATCGATGTCGTCCTTGTCCCATTCGATGATCTGCCGGTCTTCCATCGCAGCGGGTTCGATCGGGACGAGATCGTCGAGGCGGTCATGGGTGAGCACGAAACCCCCCGGGTGCTGTGACATGTGCCGCGGTACGCCGATGAGCTTACGGGCAAGCTCGAGCGTCAGGCGCAGGCGACGATCGCCGATGTCGAGGTTCAGCTCGTTGACCTGCTTTTCGCCGACGCCTTCGGCCGACCAGCCCCACACTTGCCCTGCCAATGACGAGGTCAGATCCTCGGGCAAGCCGAGCGCCTTGCCGACGTCGCGGACGGCGCCGCGCGCCCGGTAGCGTGTGACGACCGCGGTCAATGCCGAGTGGTTGCGGCCATAGGTTTCGTAGATCCACTGGATGATCTCTTCGCGGCGTTCATGCTCGAAATCGACGTCGATATCGGGCGGCTCGCGGCGCTCACCACTGACGAACCGCTCGAACAGCAACTCGTGCTTGATCGGGTCGATAGAGGTAACGCCGAGCACGAAGCAAACGCAGGAATTGGCAGCCGAGCCGCGCCCCTGGCACAGGATCCCGCGCCGACGGGCTTCGCGGACGATCGCGTAAACCGTCAGGAAATATGGCGCATAGCCAAGCTCGCCGATCAGGCGCATCTCGTGGGCGATCTGCTCGGTATAGGCAGCCGGCACCGCGCCGTTGAACATCGTGTCAACGGCGTCTTCCGCGAGCTTCTGCAGCGCCTCCTGCGCGGTCAGTCCGTCGATCAGCCGCTCATGCGGGTATTGATAGGCCAGTTCCTCGAGATCGAAGGTGCACAGGCGGGCGATGTCGACGCTGGCGCGTAGCGCGTCGGGATACGCCTTGAACCGCCGGACCATCTCGTCGGGGGATTTGAGCGCACGGTCGGCATTGACCTCGCGCCGGTAGCCGAGCTCGTCGACGGTGCATTTCTCGCGCACGGCCGTCACCACGTCCTGCAGCAACCGTGCCTCTGGCGCGTGGTACAGGACATCACCCGTCACCACCGCACGAACGCCAGCGCCGCCTGCCTGGCGCGCCAGCGCGTCGATCCGCACGGCATCGTCCGGCCGGCGCCGCTGGAACAATGCCATATACCCACGCCGACCATAGACCGTCTTCAGGTCGGCGAG
>NZ_SLXW01000010.1 GCF_004341085.1 Sphingomonas sp. PP-CE-1G-424 | reverse complement strand
ATGCTCGCGCAGCACGCCAATGATCTGATCCTCGGTAAATCGGCCTCGCCGCATCACTCGTCTCCATCTGACGAGCTAACTTACCAATGGCATGATTTATGGGGAGCAGGTCAGTATCATGAGGTTGAACATGCTTTGAACACAGGTTCCTATTCTGTGCACGATAAAGCGGTCTAACTGATCCGTGTATTTCTCCCGGCTCGGCCAGTAGGCTGTACATCGGCCAAGCTATGGCAAATAGTATTGGCGCTGTCTCCGTCAGCAGGCATGTCTAACTCGTACACTGCACACATATACGAGTTTAAATAAGCGCCGGATCAACCAATTATTTGAGAGCCGCAAGACGAGATATGCCAAGGAGAAAGACTGGAGAGCGATAAGCTTTGTGCGCGGCGATAACTACGACAGATCCGCGGTGCTTTTGCACGGGTATTCTGAGCTTGCACGCCATTCTTTCACTAGCTGGCGACGGTTACGGGAGTAACGCGCGGCCAATAGCTCAAATTGCACAATCCATTTAGTATCGAATATTCGAAAATCATTATCCGTTTCGCACCATGCCGCTACCATGCGCTTCGCCCCTTCGAAGCCCAACATAATTGGCCAGATGGTTCGCTCTGAATGACCACCGTTCCGGTCTCGATAGGTAATTCTCATCTTGCATTGCTCGCGCAAGGCCCTCCGGCATTGCTGAAGATCGAACCCGCTGGCGAAGGGCTTCCGAGCGCTTCCAACGTAAAAACTCGTATCATCCAGCGCGTTGCGCATCCTCGGTGCGAGGACGCAATGGATTTTCGCCAGCGCGTTGCCGATTGCGTTTGCTAGGGCGGGGTCTGTTTGGCCTGCGACCCACTCCGCGCCGATGACTAGAGCGTCGAGTTCTTCGTCGGTGAAGGACAGCGGCGGGAGGAGAAAACCGGGAGACATGACGTACCCCACCCCCGCCTCCCCATCGATTTCTGCACCCATCGCTTGCAAGGTGACGATGTCGCGCCGGATTGTACGAAGCGACACCCCAGCCTCCTGCGCGAGAACCGAGCCCGAGACAGTTCCGCGGTGTCGACGCAGGATCTGAAGTAGATCGAACAAGCGATGGCTCCGCGACATCGCTACCCGATCGCCACGACAGCTTTACCACGCAGCTTTCGTCCGCCTTCGAGAGCTGCGATCAGAGCAATTGCGTCGCGCAACGGGACAATCTGCGCAACCGGTAGTCGAAAGCCTTTATCACGTGCGGCATGCGCAAGTGTGTCGAGTAGGTCGGCCCGCGGGGTGGCGACGATCGGTTTCACTCGCTTGTCGAACAGCCCGCGCAGAAATCGTATCGGAGTCGGATCGACGGTGGCGAAAGTGCCGCCCTTCCTCAACATTCCTACTCCGACGGCAGTTGACAGCGTTGCCGCGGCATCGAAGACGACATCGAATTTCTCAACGATTTCTGCCGGGTCGGTGACGCGATAATCGTACACCTTCAGTATTTGGAACGAAAGAGCACGATCCATCGATTCGGCGCTGCAACTGCCCGAGACATGTGCTCCGAGCAGGCGTGCGATCTGCACCGCCGCCTCGCCAACGGCACCTGCGCAGCCATTGATGAAGACGTGTTGTCCGGCTTTCAACCTCGCCTTGTCAACAAGAGCGTTCCAGGCGGTGACGCCGGGCGTACCGAGACACGCCGCATCCTCGAACGTCAAGTCGAAGGGCTTCTTGCCGAGCGCGATCTCCTTTGCGAGCGCCGCCTCGCCCAGTGCGCCGGTCTGCTTGAACCGGGCCAGGCCAAATACTGCGTCACCCACCTTAAAACGTGTCACGCCCTTACCGATCGCGGTGACGACGCCCGACAGGTCCATGCCCATACCACGCGGGAACGATCGCCCCGTCACGAGCTTCATCATGCCGTCGCGCATTTTCCAGTCGATAGGGTTAATTGCCGCATAACGGACGGCGACGGCGACTTCGCCCTCGCCCGGTGCATCGAGCGTAAAGTCCTCCAGTCGCATGACCTCGGAACCGCCATATTTGTGGTATTGGATGCGTTGCATGATCGATTGCCTACTAAGTTGAGACATAGGTTTACATGTCCAAGGTGCCAAATACTGTCACCATAGAGGTAAGTCGAAGCTGGAGATGAGCAGGAGTGTTGTTCATCCGTTCGACCATCGCTTCATCCTCAAGACGCGGCTCGGCGAGCCGGTGTTCAACGTCGTTCGCCTCGCAGATCACGTCGAAGCGCGTCTGACGCGACCAGGCGATATTACGGTGGCGTGGCTGCTCGGCAAACAGGGAGCATCTAGTCGAACATTGTGCGATGCAGGACCAGCGACGCCGCGCCTAGCGACGCCGACAGCTCCGGATCGAGCGCCGCCACTATCAACAGCGTCGACGGTGCCCGCACTTCGCGTCGCGCCGGCAGGCTGAATTCTGGCCAGACCATGTCGTCAACGATACGTTGCGCCAAGGGACGCGGCAGACGTCCGCCCAGCACGATCACCTCGCAATCGAGCGTGTAGCGCAGCATCTGGAATAGCCAAGCGAAAGAAGATTGCCGCTCCGCGAGCCAAGCGTCGACGCCCGGCCACGTTAGTTCGAACCGCGTTACAAGATCTGCGATGCCATTGCAGACGACGCCGTGTCGGGCGAGCGTGCCCTGCAGATCCGCGAGGTTCGGCGTCGTAAGATTGGCGAAGTGGAACATGCCTGCGATCTCACCCGCATTGCCATGGCGTCCGCGTATCAGTTGCCCGCCATCGACCAGCCCCGCACCGAGGCCTGCCGCCACGTTGACGTAGCAGAAGCTGGCATAATCGACCCCCGCTCCCAACAACCTTTCGCCGATGGCCGCCGCGTTCGCGAGATTTTCTACCATTGCCGGCATACCGAGTGATCGCCCCACCGTCTCTGCAAGGTCGATTAGCGCCCAGTCGTCCAACTCTGCGCTGGGATTGATAATGCTCGGAGCGGTGAAAAATCCGGCGACGGCGAGTCCGATGCCAACAATACGATCGCGGTTCGGCTGTTCGGCTACGAAAGCGGCCACCGCGCCCAGAATGGCGGCGCGTGTCACGCCGGGCGCGCTAACGTCGCGCCGCGCCCGCACTTCGCCGGCTAGATCGAGCAGGACCACATCTGCGCGATCGGTCATGACCGAAAGACCAAGGCTGAATGCCGCATCCGCGACGATATGCATCATCGTGCTTGGTTGGCCGCGACCTTGAGCGATCGTTTCCCCGGAGCGCAAAAGGCCTGCCGCCTCAAGTTCCTCCGTCGCGCGAAACACTGCAGTACCGGACAGGCCAGTGTCCCGAATGAGATCCGATCGGGACATGCGGCCTTGCCGACGCACCAGCGCCAGCACCCGGCGTGCGCGTTGCGTCAGCCGATACTCCTTCGTCGCCACGGTGCACGCACCTCCATCAACTGTCTGACTATGCCTAGAGATGCCGTCTCGGAACTGTCAAATTAATACCATACAGACCGATATGTAATAGGCGGCAGGGGTTTGGTGTGGGGTTTTCGGGGCGAGCGATGATGCTTGGAGCAGCGATGGGCGCCACTGGTGGCGTTGCCCTGCCCGGCAGTGCGTTGGGACAACACGTCGCGCCGACGCCCGAAACACCAGCCGCAACGGACCGTGGCGATATCGTCGTAACCGGCTTCCGCGCGTCGCAGCGCTCAGCGACGAAAGCGAAAAGGGACGCGTCCGTCATCCTCGATGCGGTATCGCAGGATGACGTGGGTCGGCTGCCCGATCTTAATATCGTCGAGGCAAGCCGCCGGATCACAGGTGTCTCCGTCGTCGGCGGTGCCGATCCGACCAAAAACCGCGACATCTATCAGCGTGCAACGATCCGGGGCCTCGATCCACGCTACAATCTCGTCACGATTGACGGCATCCCGCTGGCCTCGCCTGATTGGATCTATCGTGGCGCCCGGCTCGACATGCTGCCCGCATCGTTGGTCGCGCGGATCGAGGCGATCAAAAGCGTCAGCGCGCAATATGACCCCCACGCGCTCGGCGGTCAGATCAACATCGTTTCCAAAAGCGCGTTCGACCAGAATGGCCGACATTTCTTTGTAGCCAATGCCAACGGTGGCTACAACGACACAGCCGGCAAGCTGGTGCGCGGCGGGGGCGCCGCTATCCGCGCCGACGCTACCGCATCAACGCTCTTCGGCCCGGGCGACCAGTTCGGCGTCGTCGCGTCTGTCGAATATCAGCGCCTGCCATCGACTGCGCGCGCGGAACTGCCCGGCGACACCGCTGGCGCAGGGTGGAGCTATTTCACCCCTGCCGGCGCACGCACCGCCTTTCCCAACCTTTCAACCGGCGCGATCTCGCCCGTACGCAACCAGGATTATTTCTTCGAGAACATGCGCACCCGCCTGTCGGGCAATTTGAAGCTGGAATGGCGGCCGGACGAGACGACGCAGCTGTCGGTGTTCGGCGGCTATTATCACGATACCGACACCGAAACTCGCTACGAGGCGCTGACGCTCGCTACCGGCGCGCCAACCGTAATTACGCCGACCAGCGGCCGTTTTGCGCAGGGGGACACGCAGCAAGGACTTACCTATCAACCGGTGACGCGCAACACGTGGCTGATCGATGCCAAGGGCCGGCACGATTTCGGCAACCGGCTGATTCTGGACACGACGCTCGCCCGTTCGAAAGCCACGTACCGCGAAAACCGTCAGATGATAAAATACGACGCCAACCCGCGTGCCGGCGCTGCATCGAACGGCTATTCGGCCGCCTTCGGCTATGCATATCAAATCATTGACGGTCGCCCCCGCCTTACGCTCAACAATTTGACGACCGCAGCCAGTCCGGATGCGTATCGCGCGCTGTACTTTCGCGACATCGACCGAGATCTCGATTCGACGACCGACTTCGTCAAGGCGAACCTTGGCTATAATGCCGGTGCGGGCGATCGTGGACTTGGCGTCAACGTCGGGACGGCGGTGACGCGAACCGATTTGTCCTACGATCAACGTTATCTCGAATATGTCCCCGGGACTGCGGCTAATCAGGCGGCATTCGGCACGCTGAACGGGATCCTCTATCAGCGGGCGCCCGCCACCTACGAAACGCCAGGTACGCCTTATTTGCTGGTGAACCGCACGGGCGCATGGCAGCGGTTCGAGGCCAACCGAGCCCTGTTCATCGCAACCGACCAGAACGCCAATAATTTCGCTGACGATTTTCACGATTTGGAAACGGTGAAAGCCGGCTATTTCCAAGGTGTTTTCCGCGACGATAACTTCGACGTGCAGGCAGGCGTCCGCTACGATGACACCAGCCTGACCGTCGAAACCAATCAGGCCCCGACCGCGAAGGGCGCGACCGCGTACGAACACGTGCGGCGTAGCACCGGATACCATTTCTGGTTGCCTTCCGCTCTTGCAACCTTCGAGCTGGGCGACGGCATGCGACTGCGCGCAGGCGTGTCCAAGACTATCGGTCGACCCGACTATAGCCAATATGCCGCTCGAACGACCTTCGGCGTCGGCACGGACGGCACGCTCACAGTCAGCACCGGTAACCCTAACCTCAAGCCCCGTGAGGCGTGGAACTATGATCTTTCCTACGAATGGTATCTTGGCGGTGCGGGACTGATTTCGGTCGCCGGCTTTGCCAAGGAGATCCGTAACGAGATATTCACGTCCACCCAACAGGGACCGGCTACCCTATTTCAGGGCACGACCTATCAAACGGTCTTTGTCAGCACTCCGCGCAATGCCACGCGAGCGCGCGTCAAGGGGCTGGAAGTCAGCTATACGCTCGACAAGATCGCAGTCGTCCCGGGGCTTGGCATAAACGCCAATTTCACGCTGCTCGATGGCTCGTTCAATCAGCCAGTGAGCGCGGCAGGTGTCGCATCTGGCTTGCCGACGGTGCGTCGCAGCAGCGGGCTGATACAGCAACCCGAATCTATCGCTAACCTCACGACCTTCTACGTCACCGGCCCGATCGAGCTTCGAGCCTCCTACAACCGCATCGGCCGGGCCTTGCAATCCGTCGACGGGGATACGCCGACGCGCGACCTTTATCAGGAACCGCGCCAGCAGATCGACGTACAGGCACGCGCCACCGTGCGGCCGGGCGTTGAATTGGTCGGGCAGATCCAGAACCTGACCAAGGAGCCGTTCATCGTCCGTCAGGGGCTCGACCGCGAGCTCGTCAACTACTTCTTCCCGGTCGGTCGCACCTTCTGGCTCGGCCTGTCGTGGAAGCCAGGGCTGTGAAGGTGGCAGGGCTGGCCGCGGCGGTGCTTGTGGTAATCGGCGTCGCGTCGCCAGCAGCGGCACAGCGGACCGGCGATCAGGTCCGCGTGGTGCTGAAGTTCGTCAAGCGTGCGGCAGGCGCGGGGGTACGGTTCGATCCCGCAACCTGCGCTGCCTGCTCGCCGATCACGGATGCGAACTGGAATGCAGACAATGACCGCGAAACCGTTATCGCGCTGTGGATCCCGCGGATGCGCACGCTCGAATTGGGCTTCGATCATGGTGCCGCCAACGTCCGCCGCGTGATCCTCGAAGGTGGTGACGTACCGTTTAACCGGGAGGGTAACCGGCTGACGGTTGCCATGCCGCCGGTGGCAGCCGAGGCGGTCACCGCGGCGGAGGTGGCAACGCATATCGTAGAGCCAGGGATGGTACTGCGCTTCGAGCATGCCGATCCCGCGCGCCGCGCCGGTGTCTATGCGCAGGGTCTTTTCCCCGCTGTGCAGCGGGCCGCTGCCAACGCGCTCGAATTCGCGCAGCGCGAGGTCGTGCGCGAACTGGGTCTGGGCGAATGGGTAGAGCGAAACCACCTCGGCCGCATCCAGATCATGGGTTTCGACACCAACGCTCCACATGACCATCGCGATGCCCCGCCGCACATCCACATGCATCTGCGCTGGCCTGACAACACGGGAACGCAAATCGGCCATTACTATATCGGGGAGGATGGCCTGCTGAGCCACAATGTTGTTGGCGTAAAGGGTTCGGGCGCGCCGCAGCATCGGTTCGGGCGTGGCCAGCCATTCACGACGGTCGCGCCTGACGGGCGAGCGATCTACACCCACCGCATTACGCCGGAGGGGTGGCTGGAACTCGGCCGCGCAGGTGCAGCGCCTTGCGTGATCCGCCCGTCAGGCAATGGCGGCTTCGCGGCCGGCGCCAGCGTCGCCTGCCCGGGCATGGCACCGCGACGGATCGCGGTTGCGGACGATCTGGCTGCCGGTGTTCTGACCGTCGACACCGACACGGTTCGCGAGGTGTTTCGCTACGATCGCGATACTGGCGCGCTGCTGTCACCGAGCGCCGTGCCCGTCCCACCGCCCTCGGTCTTCGTCAACGACGGCTGATACATTCCAGAAATTGCGCCGGCGCTCGCAATACTGCTGTCCGCATTAGCGCCAGAAGCCAGTGTTAATCACGGTCCGTGGAGCCCCTGTTGGCGCCTGCATGGGCCATCCGACAATTCGTATAAAAGGGTGATATCCATGATCAAATTGAGCAGTATGATCGCTGCGCTTGCGACATTTGCGGTCGCGGTCGTGCCGACGGCGGTATCGGCCTACGAGGTTATAGCCCATCGCGGCGTGTATCATGACACCGATACCAATCAAACCATCGCCGAAAACTCGTTCTACGCCGTTGTACGGGCCCACGACTTGGGTATGCGTGGAGTTGAATTAGATCTACGGCTCGATAGCAGCAACGACGTTTTGGTTGCCCATGACTTGGTCTCCAATCGTGCGACGGTTGCAGATAATGATGGCGGCAAAATGAACTCAATTGACGTCGCTCTCGGTCTGCAAGCGGCGCCAGCAGCACTCCATTTATCCGCCCATAACTATGCATTCTGGACGAATGTCGACCTCAAGAATTACGGACGTAATGCGCAACTCGTCCATAATACGAGGGTAACCGGCGATGTATCGCACATGCAAAATCTTGGTTCGTTAATATATAATCTCAAATCATTCCGCGCCCAGGTTCTGAATGATCCAAACTTTATGATAATCCTGGACGTTCAAGACCCGTTAATATTGGAGCTAGCGGCGGGCATTATAAAGCAAAATAACCTCGGCAGTCATTTTTATCTAAAGTTCTTCGCGAGCAAGGCTTTGTACAATACTCCGCAGTTTAAATATAATGGCGCTGACACATGCTATACGTATGCCAAGGCCAATAATCTCACCGGTCTCAACATAATTCCTCAGATCAACGATGGCGAACTCGACATCGACGAGGATGACGACGCCGGCATTCTCGCCTTCGAGACCCGTCTGACGCCCGCCCAGTATCTTCAATGTTGGGCGGATGCGCAGGCGCAGCATCCTGACGCCGCAAGGATGCCGATCGTCAGCGCCAGCGTACCTGCTAACAAGCCTGGGGCGAAAGCGGCCGCTGGTGACACGATAAGTTGGGCGCATGCACATGGCCGAAAGACAATGACCATCGTGCCCAATCCCGATGCCGGTCGGCTGGTCAATGGCACCTGCCAGCTCTTTTCGTTCCAATCGAATAATGTTACCGCGGCGCGGTTCAACATGGCAGCCCGTCAGGCAAAAACAGAATTCGCCGCAAATTCGTTGATTAGACCGGACTATATCGTCTGGGATGTGATGGGCGATTATCTACACGGGAAATACCATACCGACTTCAATACCTATACCGCCAACCTCTGCTGACCACTGGGCCGGGCACGGGTGTTCCGTGTCCGGCCTGACAGGATAACCTGTTCTATGAACAGATTTGTCGATCGAAGCCGTTTCCTGATTGCAGGTGCAGCCGCATTCTTCGTCCTGGCCACTGGCGGAGCCTGTCTCTGGTGGGAATCGACGGACGCGGCGCCACAACCAGCGGACGATGCGATCAGGGTTGTGTCCGTGGCGGACTTACGACCAGCGCCAGCGCTGGCATCCGCCACGCCGCAACCAGCGTTGCCCGACCCTTCTGCCGCGCCTGACCGCGACACCGAAGCCCTTCTAAGCCGATTAATGGAAGACGATGTGGCAAACAGCCGACAACGCATGCGCGAACGGCAAGAGCAACCATCGGTTCCGGCATCAACGGTGCCCGCAACTCCAGGCGATACCGTGCCAATGGCCTGGCCCCCCTAATGCGCGAACAACTAAAGGGCGGAGCATTGGTTTGCCGATAAACAACGGCAAGGGAGAACATTTGCGAACGACCGGCGGGAATATCCGGAATCCGCGATCCTGATAGGCTTACTGCGAACCGATGATCCAGCTTTGGTGAAACTTGCAGATCACCTGCGTCTGGACGTGACGTGCTCACTCTTGTTCAAACCGGCTTGGAATCGTCGGCGCAGATTGGGGTTTTCCAGCAGATCGGACATGAACAAGGTCCGTTCGATGCTGCCGATTTCCTGATGGGCGATGTCGGTCTGGTTTTGATTCCCGTAACTTCAGCGACGAGCCGTGATGGAGGATGCCATCGAGTAGATAGGACCGCCTCATGCGTTGCCGTGGAGATGACGGTGACGCTGTACGGGCAGGCTGATCGAAGACATGGGTGTAGAAGTTGAATTCGGGATCGACGCCGTACCGCGCGTTGATATCGCCGACTGCCATCCGCTTGCCGCCACAAAAACTGACCATCCAAACTCGCTGTGGTACCCTTCTCCTGCTGGGCCGGTTGGTAGCCGATTATGCGCGTCGATGATGGTGGCAAGCGCGCGGTGATAATTGTCCTTCCAAACATACGTATCCTTCGTCGAGACCAACTTGTCGCGACTGCCCCCCTCCCTGATGCGGCGGCCATGCGGGCGAGCTCGAGATTGGTGGCGTTGGCGAGAATGGCCGCAAGCAGCGCATTCTTGTTGTCGCCCCGCCGCCCGGTTCGCAGGTTAGTGAAGCCGGTTGCGCTGGCGGCGTCGTGGAGCATCTGAGTAATCCTGATCAGGCGCGGCTGTTCATCCGTTCGAACATCGCTTCACCCTGACGACGGGTTTCCGCCGATATCCCGATCAGGATCTCGTCCTGACCCGTCGCCAGCTTTGCCAGCGCGTCCGTCGCGAACGCTTCCGCCGACATCATCGGTCGGCTCGTCGTCCCGCCGCTTCTCGCGTTGCCACCAAGGCCCGTATCCACGATCGGCGGGGCTAACTCGACCACCTTGACGCTCGTCGAGCGAAGCTGATGACGAAGGCTGAGGGTGAAAGAGTGGATCGCCGCCTTCGTGGCAGAATATACTGGTACGTCGGCCATCGGCGAGAAGGCGAGGCCTGAGCTGACGTTGACGATCCAAGCCTGATCCTGCCGCGTCAGTGCGGGCAGAAGTTCGGCGATCAGGTGAATCGGTGCCGTCAGGTTAATCGCAATTTCCTGATCAAGCGCAGCGGTCGCCGTTTCGCCGTTAAAGTCCCGTCGATGCTGCACCCCGGCATTGTTGATGAGGACGTTGAGGTCGGGATAATCGGCCGCCAGCCAGTCGACCAGTTCGTGGCGGCTCGGTGCATCGGCCACATCGCAGACGCGCGTTATCAGAGCAGGAACTGTAACCCTCGCGTGTTCGAGGCTCGCCTCGTTTCGTCCGCAGATTATGACCCGATTGCCCGATGACGAAAGTCGCGTCGCAAGAGCCAGGCCGATGCCGGTTGCGCCACCCGTAATCAAGATCGTGTTGCCGCTAAGTTTCATGTCGAACGTCTTCCCTACTAAAGTAAGGCATGTCAGCGACGTTGGAGGGCTCGCGGACACACCTTTCCGATCGGCATGCCGATCCAGGTGTCGCGGATACCTCGAAGAGGAAGAGTTGCCGTCCATGGATGACGACGACCGGGCTACCATCCGGTCAGCACTCTTTCGACGAGGCAGTAATACCAAAGGCGGCTAAGGGCTGCAATTGCTCCGACGATGCGGTGAGCGCTTTCGACGACGAAATGCTCCGAGCTGTTAGGTTCGTGCATCGTGCAGCGAGGGCTTCAGGCGCACGCGTTTCGACTTCAGCCCAACGGCTTGATCTCACCTGCTATCGTCAGCAATGCGCGCAAGCCTGCAGGCACCTGTCGCCGTCCGGAATAATAAAGGTAAAAGCCCGGCCCCGTGGTCGACCAGTCAGTCAGCACGAGGCGCAGGTTGCCATCGGCGACATGCCTGGCAAAAAGAGCTTCAAGGCCGAACGTCAGACCTGCACCATTCAGTGCCATCGCCAGGGTAGATCGACTATCGTCGGCGGTCATCGCGCTTTTGATAGGCACATCAAAGTCGCCGTCAGGCCCCTCGAATTCCCAGCGGTAGATACTGTCGTCACCGAGCCGAACTCCCAGGCAGCGGTGATGCTTCAGCTCATCAGGGTGCGTTGGCGTGCCATGTTCCTCCAGATAACCGGGGGATGCCGCGACTACCCATCTGAGGTCGGCGGAAAGACGTTGCGCAATCATGTCTTCGGGGACGGTGCCGCCATAACGAATACCTGCGTCGAACCCCTCGCCGACGACATCGACGATGCGATTGCTCGATACCAGATCGACCTCAATATCAGGGTGACGGCGAGACAGTTCGGCAAGCACAGGACCAAGCACAAGCGTTACCGCATCGACCACGGCGTTGATGCGGATTTTCCCGCCAGGAGAGGCGCGGAGCTGATCGAGGTTTTCGAGTGCGGAGCCGATGTCAGCAAATGACCCGGAGACCGACTGCTCCAGCGCCTTTCCAGCCGACGTCAAGGTTACGGATCGGTTGGTCCGGTTGATCAGTCGGACACCCGCGCGCTCTTCGAAACTCTTGAGAGCATGGCTGACCGCTGAGGCAGACACGCCAAGCTCGAGGCCGGCCCGACGAAGATTGCGATGCCGCGCGATCGCTAGGAAATAGGCAAGGTCGGTAAGGTTGGTGCGGGTGACAAGCATCCCTGATGTTGAACCAGATTCAGTATCGCATCAAGCTGCTGACGGGTAACCTACTCCTGTTGAAAGCGTTTAATGGTCCTGACCGGCGCCTGTTGGCGCGCCCATGGAGGATCGCCGATGGCCAGTGAGACTTTTCAATTGTCCCGAAGGGAGATGCTGATGAGCAGCGCCACTACTGCGGCAGTATCCGCCATCGTGAGCGAAACGGCCGACGCCGCGCCGGCCGCGCAAGCCCTGCCGACATACAGGGTCGCCATGAGCGTGAACGGAACATCCCAAGCGCTGACGCTCGATCCGCGTACGACCCTGCTCGATGCGCTGCGCGAACAGCTACATCTCACCGGCACCAAGAAGGGCTGTGACCACGGGCAGTGCGGAGCGTGCACGGTCATCGTCAACGGTGAGCGTATCAATGCCTGTCTCAGCCTCGCCGTCCAGCATGAGGGCGATGCCGTAACAACTATCGAAGGGCTCGGCACACCCGAGCGTCTGTATCCGATGCAAGCCGCTTTCGTGAAGCATGACGGATATCAGTGCGGTTACTGCACCCCGGGGCAGATTTGCTCTGCCGTCTCCGTTCTCGAAGAAATTAAGCGAGGCATTCCTAGCCACGCGCAGGCCGACCTTATGGCGGCCCCGCAGCCTACCGGCGCCGAAATGCGGGAGCGGATGAGCGGCAACATCTGCCGCTGCGGTGCCTATTCCAACATCGCTGAGGCGATGGCCGACGTCGCAGGAGATCGCGCGTGAAAAGCTTCACTTACGAGCGGGCAACGACGCCTGCCGACGCGGCTCGGATGGTCGCGAGCCATCCCGGTGCACGGTTCCTGGCGGGCGGTACCAACCTGCTTGATCTGATGAAGCTCGAGATCGAGACGCCGACCCATCTGGTCGACGTGCAGGATCTTAAGCTCGACCGGATCGAGCCGACCGACGCTGGTGGGCTGCGGATCGGTGCGTTCGTCAGTAACACCGCGTTGGCGAGCGACGAGCGGGTACGACGCGACTATGGCGTGCTCAGTCGCGCCATCGTCGCAGGTGCCTCGGGCCAGCTGCGGAACAAGGCGACGACCGCGGGCAATTTGCTTCAGCGAACGCGGTGCCCGTATTTCTACGACACCAACCAGCCCTGCAACAAGCGCAGGCCCGGCTCGGGTTGCGCTGCGATCGGTGGCTATTCCCGCCAGCTTGCCGTCATCGGATCGAGCGAGTCGTGCATTGCGACCTATCCGGGCGACATGGCGGTCGCGATGCGCGTGCTCGATGCAACAGTCGAGACGGTGAAGGCGGACGGGAAGACACGATCTATACCGATGGGCACCTTCCATACGCTCCCGGGTGACACGCCCGAGCGCGACAACGTGCTCGATCACGGCGAACTCATCACCGCGGTGACGTTGCCGCGTCCGGTTGGTGGTACGCAGGTTTACCGCAAGGTGCGTGACCGGGCGTCCTATGCGTTTGCGCTCGTGTCGGTCGCTGCCATCGTCCAGCGCGACGGGAGCGGCCGCGTAGCATTCGGTGGTGTCGCCCATCGGCCTTGGCGCGTGGAGGCTGCGGAGGCAGCGATGCCCCGCGGCGCGGCCAATATGGCGAAAGCGGTCTTTGCCGACGCACGGCCGACCGACGACAACGCATTCAAGATCCCACTCGCGACGCGCAGCCTCGCGGCGGTCATTGCAGAGGTGAAGCCATGATCTTCGACACACCCGCAGGCGCCAACCCGACCGACCGGATGAAGGTGCTCGGGAAGCCACTCGATCGCTACGAAGGGCATCTGAAGACCACCGGCACCGCCACCTATGCTTATGAATGGCAGGATGTCGCGCCCGGATTCGCGTATGGCTACATCCTGGGCGCCGCGATCGCCAAGGGGAGGATCACGACGATCGATACGCGTGACGCTGAGCGGGCGCCCGGCGTGGTCGGCGTCGTCACATATCTGAATGCCGGCAAGCCCGGGGTGGGCAAGTTCTACGTCCAGAAGATGCTCGCCGCGCCGGAAGTCGACCATTATCATCAACCGGTCGCCGTCGTCGTTGCGGAAACGTTCGAGCAGGCTCGTGCGGCAGCGGCGCTGGTGCGGGTCGACTATCAGCGGACGGCGGGGCGGTTCGATCTGACCGCGCAGAACGGCAGCGCGCCTGTTCCGCCGGAAGGCGAGTTTGGCGGCCCCAACGAGAAGCAGGTCGGCGACTTCGCCAAGGCGTTCGCCGCAGCGCCGGTCAAGGTCGACGAGACCTATACCGTGCCCGACCAGGCGCATGCGATGATGGAGCCACACGCATCGATCGCAAAGTGGGACGACGACCGCGTGACGTGCTGGACGTCGATCCAGCAGATGAACTGGGGAACGCGCGACCTCGGGCTAATCTTGGGTATCCCCAAGCAGAACGTCCACCTGATCTCGCCCTACATAGGTGGCGGCTTCGGCGGTAAGGGGACCGTGCAGATCGATCTGGCGCTGGCGGCGATCGCGGCGCGCGTGGTCAAGCGCCCGGTGAAGATCGCGCTGCAACGTCCGATCATGTTCAACACCACGATCCACCGGCCAAAGACGATTCAGCGCGTGCAGTTGGGGGCAGGCCGTGACGGGCGGCTGACGGCCATCGGTCATGACAGCCTGTCGGGTAACCTCGTCGGTGGGCGGACCGAGCCGACCGTGACCTCGACGCGGACGCTGTATGCGGGCGCGAACCGGCTGACCCGGATGCGGCTTGCCACGCTCGACCTTGCCGAAGGCAACGCGATGCGGGCGCCGGGCGAAGCACCTGGCCTGATGGCACTGGAGGTCGCGATGGACGAGCTGGCGGAAAAGCTGAAGATGGATCCGATCGAGCTTCGCGTCGTGAACGACACGGAGGTCGACCCCGAAAATCCCAGCAAGCCTTTCTCGACCCGAGCCTTCGTCCGTTGCCTGCGGGAGGGCGCCGAACGTTTCGGCTGGGACAAGCGCCAGAGCAAGCCCGGCGCGGTCCGCGAAGGGCAATGGCTGATCGGTATCGGGATGGCAGGAGCGATCCGTGGCGGCAAGATCGCCAAGGCCGGCGCGCGGGCCCGGCTCGATCGGCACGGCGTCGTGACGATCGAGACCGACATGACGGATATCGGCACCGGCAGCTACACCGTCGTCCAGCAAACCGCGGCCGAGATGATGGGCGTCACGCCCAACCGCATTGTGGTGAAGCTCGGTGACTCAACCTTTCCGGAAACGCCGGGATCGGGCGGGCAGCAGGGCGCGCCTTCCGTGACGGCTGGCGTCTACGCAGCGTGTATGAAGCTGCGCGAAACCGTCGCTCAGCGCCTCGGCTTCAACACCGCCGACGTCGACTTCGCAGACGGGCAGGTGCGCAGCGGCAACCGTTCGGTGAAGCTCGCCGACGCGGCCAGCGATGGCGAGATCGTGGTCCAGGAGCTGATGGAGTTCGCCAAGCTCGCCGATCAGTTCCAGCAGCAGACCTTCGGGGCGCATTTCGTCGAGGTCGCGGTCGACGCCTATACCGGCGAGGTCCGGGTGCGGCGCATGCTTGCGGTCTGCGCGGCCGGGCGGATTCTCAACGCCAAGACCGCGCGCAGCCAGGTGATCGGTGGCATGGTGATGGGCGTCGGTGCGGCGCTGATGGAGGAGATGGCGATCGACAAGCGCTTCGGGTTCTTCGTGAACCACGATCTCGCCGGCTATGAGGTGCCGGTGCACGCCGATATCCCGCATCTCGACGCCTTCTTCATCGACGAGGTCGATCCGACGATCTCGCCGGTTAAGGCCAAGGGCGTTGGCGAGCTGGGCCTGACCGGGGTGGCTCCGGCGGTCGCCAACGCGATCTACAATGCGACTGGCGTTCGCGTGCGCCAGTATCCGATCACGCTCGACAAGCATCTCGACGCACTGCCGGCGCTGACGTGATTACGGTCTATCGGAGTCGCCATTGGAGGTGCAACCGAACATGAGCGGCAACCAACGAAGCGAACCGTACCCGTTCTTGTCATTGAGCCGTCGCGGACTTCTGGAATTTGAGGTCGCTTAAGACCTAGGTGTTGCTGACTCAACGGTTAACATCGTCGGCACGCGGGGTGTATCTGCATCATAGTTTGCCTTAACTGGCGTCGCCCACCTCATGCATCATTCGGTAGACGCGACCAAGCGGTCGCGTCTACCATAGCGGACCGCCCATATCCGGTTGCGATGTTCCAGTGCCGCCGCGCCGATCGTGAGCAGGTCGCGCAGCGAACGGGTCGTGCTCATTGCGTGTTCCATGCTCGGCCGAATGGGTCATCCAACGCATCGAGCAGCATCATCGCGGCACGCGCGATATCAGATACGTAGGCGAAGTCCCGGCCATGCCGTCATTTTCTCATATCGGCACTTATGGGAAAGCGCACCTACTGCGACAAATGCTCAGTAGGTGCCCGAGTGATCCCAGAAATCGCAGCGGTGGAAGGCGGCAAACTTGCCTGACTCCATCTTAGCGCCAGTAAGCTTGAAGCTCATTACTTCATCGCGCTTGGCGTCGAACCGGTTCCATTCCGTCCGGGAAGGAAGATCGCTGACGTGCGCAAAATAGTCGACCATCTGGTCCGACAGCTTTTCCTGCAACGGGTTGAGCTTCACCGTCACATCGGCCCCACCCCGGAAACCGGGGAAGATGTAAGCCAACTCATAGGTGTGCGACGCCAAAAGCGGAAAAGTGGTCGGGGCGACGTAGGTTGGCGCGGTACCGTCGCTGAACTCATAAGCGTACACCGGGATTTTGTCGGCCAGCCAGCGGTTCAGGGTGCGTCCCGTGCAGGCGAACAGGCTGTCCGTCGCAGCCGCGGCGAACGCCTCGCTGGGGCTGTCGTAGCGGTCGAGCGGATATTCGAGCGCGACCTTGGGAGCGAGCGCCGCGCCAAACTGGCGCTTCAGCCAGACCGGATAGTCCGCCACCGTCATCGCCTTGCCGGAGGCCAGTTCGGGGAGCGCGACGAAGAACCGCCCTTCATCGTGGGTATTGCCGTTGACCAACGTCACATGATTGATCCGGCCTGTCCGATAGGCATCTGCCGGATGTATCGGCAACACGGTGCCATCGATGATTGCCTCGTTGAGTAGATAGTTGGTCTGGGTATCAAGAACGCGCTTGGTCGGCAGCGCGCGCAGACAGGCGGCGGTGTCGGCCGTGCACCCGACTTCCTTCGCCAACTGGTCACCAAGCACCTCAGCGAGCGCCAGCGGCCGCGGCGCACCGAATGCCGGGTAGCGTTTTATCTCACCGGCACCGCTCATCGCGATCGCGTGCTGGAAGGTGCCTGCAGCCAAAGGGGACGCGATCTGGAGCATCACGCTGTTGCCGCCCGAGGACTCGCCGGCAATCGTCACGTTGGTCGGATCACCGCCAAATGCGGCGATATTCTGCTTGATCCAGCGTAGCGCCGCCTGCTGATCCAGCAGCCCGTAATTGGCGGATGGATGACCCTCGCTGTCGAGCGCCTTCTGCGCGAAGAAGCCGAACACGCCGAGACGATAGTTCAGAGTGACTACAACCGCCTTGCCGCGCAGCGCCATCTTGGTCGCGTCATAATCCGCCCCTTGTCCGACCTGGAGCGACCCGCCGTGGATCCAGACGAACACGGGCAGCTTCTGCCCCGCCTGCGCTGCGGACGCACTGCGATAGACGTTGAGATAGAGGCAATCCTCGCTCCCGCCGGCGCGCGCGAACACACCGAGATCGGCGTTCTGCGCGCAGCTTGACGCAACGGTGTTTGCCTTTCGTACGGCGGTCCATGGCTTCAACGGCTGGGGCGGCTGCCAGCGCAAAGGGCCAACTGGCGGGGCCGCGAACGGGACGCCGAGCCAGCTTTGCAGGTCACTGCCGGCGACACCGGACAGCGGACCTTGAGCGGTTACGACATCGAGACCCGACTGGGCAGCGACGGGTGCCGCGCCGAACATGCTCAGCGAGGCAAGGGTAGCGGCTACAGTGTGTCGCAGGATCATCGTCAACGGCATTCGTTTTCCTCCGGGGGTCGGCAGAAGCCGATAAATTTTATTCAGCATCTGTCGCCTCGAGCGGGTGCCGTCGGCACGCCGCCCCGTCCCCCCTGGCACGCAAGTGGCCTGTCCCGCCTCGACGGGACTGTCCGCTTAACATTCGCAGCGTGTCGGGAGCGTTACGGAAAGGGCAATATTCGAAATCGACAAACTTGCCGTCACACCGGAAAGGGACGTGCCGATAATAGCAGCCCGTCCCTTGTCCCGGCGCGAATAGAGATTTCGCATATTTTTACTAACGATTGACCATCTTCATGCCCTGCGCGGAATAACGCTCACCCTGGACAGGGATAGCGGCAAGGATGGCGGCAAGCTTCTGCAGATCGTCAGGGCTCAACTCGACAGAGGCGCCTCCGACATTCTCCTGAAGACGGTGAAGCTTGGTCGTACCGGGGATCGGCACGATCCAGGGCTTCTGCGCCAGCAGCCATGCGAGCGCGACCTGCGCCGGCGTCACACCTTTGGCCTCTGCCAGCGATCCGATCTCCTCGGCCAGCTTATGGTTCGCGGCTCGTGCCTCAGCCTGGAAGCGAGGCAGCGAATTGCGGATATCGCCCTCGGGGAAGCTGGTGCCGGCATCGATCTTGCCCGTCAGGAAGCCCTTGCCCAGCGGGCTGAACGGCACAAAGCCAATGCCGAGCTCCTCGAGGAGCGGCAGGATCTCGGCCTCTGGATCTCGCGTGAACATCGAATATTCGCTCTGGAGCGCCGCCACTGGCTGCACAGCGTGAGCGCGCCGGATCGTCTGGGCGCCCGCCTCCGACAGACCGAAATGCTTGACCTTGCCTTCTGCGATGAGGTCCCGAACCGCACCTGCCACCTCATCGATCGGCACATCCGGATCGACGCGGTGCTGGTAGAAGAGATCGATGCGATCGGTCTTCAATCGCTGCAACGACTGATCTGCGACGATCCGGATGCGCTCGGGGCGGCTGTCGAGCTGGCCCGTACGCGGACTACCGTCCTTCCAACCGAATTTGGTCGCGATTACGACCTGATCACGGAACGGAGCAACCGCCTCGCCCAGCACTTCCTCGTTCTCAACGCCGTAAGCCTCGGCGGTATCAAAGAAGGTCACGCCCAAGTCATGGGCGCCGCGGATCAAGGCGACTGCATCGCTGCGCTCAGTGGCAGCTCCATAGCCGAACGACAGCCCCATGCAGCCGAAGCCTAGGGCGGATACCTGAAGTCCGTTCGTGCCGAGTAAGCGTTTGTCCATCTGTCTTTCTTTCGCGGTCATTGTCGGGGCATGCGGTAGAGATCTGATGTGGGCCCGGCCCGGCCAGAAGATTACCACCGGATTTCGGGAAGGACCTATAAGCGGTTCTGATAAATCAATGATCAGGATACAGCTGAAGGGGCGGTTCGGCTCAACAAGGCGATCGGCACCGCAGCCAAAAGGATTGCGGCACTGGCGAGGAACTCGGTCTGCGGGCCGAAGGCATCGTAGATGATGCCACCGCCGGCAGCTCCGGCCATGATCGAGAACTGCACGATCGCGACGACCAGCCCGCCACCTGCCTCCGGATCATCGGGTGCCGCACGCGTAACCCAGGTCCACCAGCCAACCGGTGCGGACGTGGCGAACAGGCCCCAAAGAGCGAGCAATGCTGCGACAATCGCAACCGAGCTGCCAAACATCGTCAGCCCGACGGCAACCAGCGCCAGAACAGCAGGGAATACCGCAAGCGCGAGGTGAAGCTTCCTGCCGATCACCCGACCAACAAGCATCGTTCCGATAAAGCCGGACACCCCGATCAGCAGAAGCAGCGAAGAAAGAGTGCTGACGCCAACCCCTGTGACCCGCTCAAGGAAGGGGCGCAGGTAGGTGTAGAGCGAATATTGCCCCATGAAGAAAAGCGCCGAACCAAGGAGACCGATCAGCACCGACCGGCGACGGAGCAGGGTCATGAAGCCTGTGCCGCTTGTCCGCTCCCGATACGGAAGGCGGGGAAGCGACACTGCCTGCCAGATGACTGCCGCGACGGCCAACGGCACGACGCAGAAGAACGCGCCGCGCCAGCCGATCAGGCCGCCAAGGAAGCTGCCAGCTGGCGCGCCAACCACTGCTGCAATGGCACTGCCGCCATTAAGCACGGCCAGCGCCTTCGGAACCGATGCAGGCGGCACGAGACGCATCGCGATCGCTGCGGACATCGACCAGAAGCCTCCAATCGCTATGCCGAGTAACGCACGCCCGGCCATCAGCAACGCGTAGTTCGGTGCCAGCGCCACCAGCGAACCGGAGACGACGAGGAGTGCCGTCAGCGCGAGCAGCACGTGACGTCGATCGCGTCGGCCGATCACCCGGCTGAGTGACAAGCTGGCGACCATCGCGAAGAGCCCGGAGATGGAGATAGCCTGTCCGGCCTGGCCCTCTGTCAGGTGCAGGTCGTGTGCGATCGGGCTGAGCAGGCTGATCGGCATGAACTCCGAGGCGACCAGCACGAAGGTGCAAAGCGTCATCGCATAGAGCGCGCCCCAGGCGGCCGGAGACGAGGAAGTGGCGTCGATGTCGACGTCAGCGCTGGCCGTGATGCTGGCCATGATCGATGTCCTTCAACTTTGGTGAGCGAGCGCGGGCGGCATTCGTTACGGCGCCGGCATTGGCAGCTTAAGCTTCGTGATCGCGGAAGTGCCGGAGAAGGCCTTTTTCCAGCCGGCAATGTTAAAGCCAGATGAGCCATTGCCTTGCCGAGCGGCGCCTCGGTCAAACCGTTCTCCGGCACACGTTGGAATTGGAAGCCGAGTTGCGCCGCATCGCCATCGGCCGTGAGCGAGACAATGGCGACGACCCCACTGCACCGGTTCGCGTCAGCTCGCGCCTGGCCAGGCCATTGGATTGCTCGGAATTCGTTTCGTGCATTGGAGACCCTTTTGCCGCCGGCAGAGCCCTGACGGGGGCGCCTGACTGCGATGCAAACGTAAGCCCGAAACGTTCTACGGATTAGACGCTAAGTTCCGCATGCTCTTATCAGATGTGCTTATCAGTGAACGGTTAGGCCCGGTAGCGCAGTGCATCGACCACGAGCGCGAACGCTGCCGAAGGCTGACGTCTGCTAGAATAGAAGAGGTGGAAGCCAGGGTATGATGGGCACCAGTCTTCCAGCACCGTGCAGAGCGTTCCCGCTGCAAGGTGCGGTTGCGCAGCTTCCTGCGGCATGAACGAGAATCCGAGACCATCCAGTGTCGCCTCCAGGATCAAGGCCAGCGTGTTGAACACGCACTGGCCTTCGACGCGAACGTTGATCTCGTGGCCGTCTTTCTCGAACTCCCACGCATACAGCCCACCGTGCGTGGGCAGGCGTAAGTTGATGCAGGCATGTGCCAGAAGACCCTGCGGGGTGGTCGGTGCTACCCTGTCCTGCAGATAGGCCGGCGCCGCGACGACGATCATACGCTGTTCGGGCCCGATCGGCACGGCGATCATGTCTTTGGCGACCATCTCACCCAGGCGAACGCCGGCGTCATAGCGCTCGGCGACGATGTCCGTCAGGCCATAGTCCGTGATGATCTCCACGTTCACGTCCGGATAGGCTTTCAGCAAGGGGGCAAGCCGCGGCCAGACGGCTGTTCTGGCAGCATGCTCGGCGGAGGTGATGCGGATCGTACCGGCAGGAGTTTCCTTCAGCGCACTGAGCGCTGCGATCTCTGCGCGGATCTCCTCCAGTTTGGGTGAAACCCGTTCAAGCAGTCGGGCGCCTGCATTTGTCGGCGCCACGCTGCGTGTCGTGCGGTCGAGCAAGCGAATGCCGATCCGCGCTTCAAGCGCTCGCACCGTCTGGCTCAGCGCCGATTGCGATACCCCGAGCAGGGCTGCGGCACGCGTGAAGCTGCCCTCGCGCGCGACCGTCAGCAGCACCTCCACGTCGTCGAGCTTGGCCTGAGCCATTAAGAAGCAATCCTTATAAGGGTATCCCGATTGCCGCCTCTAATCGCAGGCAAGCGCAAAGGCCACATGTCGAGCAGCGGCGGGAAACCGCCGGGCGAAAACAAGGGTAGCATTCATGAGGTGTCGCAAGCCTGGGCGAGGGGCGAACAGCTGGCTGGCGATCGCTTCCCCCTGCCGTCAGCCTGGCCTTACCCGGTGGCGTAGAGAGACTGCGTCGCTGCAGGCGGTGCAGCCTCTTTGGCGCTGAAACCGGCGAGAGCATTATCCTCAGATCGTTGAATAGAGAGACTATGCCGCAGGCAGCCACCATATCCCGCGACGCCGCACCGATGAAGGTCGTGGTGGTGCTCAGCGCCATGATGGCCTTTGCGTCTATCTCCACCGACATTTACCTGCCGGCTCTCCCGACATTGAAGCAAGCGTTCGCGGAAAGCTCCGCAAACGTGGAATGGACCCTGTCAGGGTTTCTCGTCGGGTTCAGCATTGGGCAGCTCCTCTGGGGGCCGATCAGCGACCGGTACGGTCGCCGCTTGCCCATGCTGGCAGGCATTGTCCTTTTCATCATCGGGTCGATCGGCTGTGCCGCAGCGACGACGCTCTGGCATCTGATTGGCTGGAGGGTAATCCAGGCCGCAGGTGCCTGCGCCGGGCCAGTGATCGCACGCGCGATGGCGCGGGATCTCTACGGTCGCGACCGCGCTGCGCAGCTCCTCTCCACCCTGATGCTGGTGATGGGGATTGCACCGCTACTTGGTCCACTGGTCGGTGCCCAGGTTCTTCACGTCGGCAGCTGGCGCACGCTGTTCTGGATGCTCGCCGTCATCGGTGCCGTCATGATTGCAGCGGTGTGGCGACTTCCGGAGTCGCTACCTGCCGACCGGCGATCGACTACGCCGATACAGGCAGCGCTGGCCTGCTATGGCGTACTGCTCCGGAACCAGACCATCATGGCTTATGCATTTGCCAGTGGCTTCTACTATGCCGGCCTCTATGCGTATCTCGCTGGTACGCCCTTTGCCTACATTACATACTACAAGGTTCCTGCCGACGCTTACGGCCTGCTGCTCGGGCTGGGCATCATCGGGCAGATGGCGCTCAACCTTATCAACCGGCGTTATGTCGTGCAGCTCGGAAGCGAGCGGATGTTCCGTTGGGGCGCTACGCTCGTCGCTGTATCGGGGCTGTGGTCGGGTGCTGCGGCGTGGACTGGCGTCGGCGGACTGCCGGGTCTGGTCGTGCCGTTGTTCGTGTTCCTGTCGGCAAACGGGCTGTTTATCGCCAATGCCGTTGCCGGAGCGATGGACGCACAGCCGGACCGTGCTGGTGCGACATCGGCGCTGGTCGGCTCGATCCAGTTCGGCAGCGGCATCTTTGGGTCGGCGCTGGTCGGCTGGTTTGCTGACGGGACACCCCGATCGATGGGCGCGGTTATCGCCGTCACGGGGGTTTGTAGCGTCATAGCTGCCCAATTCGTTAGCCGTAAAACGCGTTCGACCGCGGCGATAATTCAGCAATGTTAGTGACGGTCACGATGCGCGAACCGGGAAGGACAGGGATATGAGCAGCTCGAAGGACATGGAGATCTCCCGGCGGGGAGTGCTGGTGGGAAGCGCCGCGGCTGCGGCGTTGACGACTGTGTCCGCAGCGGACGCACAGACCGCTCCGGTTCAGCCGAAGCCGGCAATGATGAAGGTCATCATGAAAGTGAATGGCCAGCGCCGTTCGCTGGAGATCGACACCCGGACGACATTGCTCGATGCGCTCCGCGAGCACCTGCAACTGACCGGCTCCAAGAAGGGCTGTGACCATGGTCAGTGCGGTGCTTGCACCGTCATGGTCGGGGGCACGCGCATCAATTCGTGCCTTAGCCTTGCCGTAATGCACGAAGGCGACGAGATCACCACGATCGAAGGGCTCGGCACGCCGGACAAGCTGCATCCGATGCAGGCGGCGTTCGTCAAGCACGACGGCTATCAGTGCGGCTACTGCACCCCCGGGCAAATTTGCTCGGCCGTGGCGGTCCTGGGTGAGATCAAGGCTGGTATCCCAAGCCACGCGATGGCGGACGTCACTGCAAAACCGCAGGCCACCAACGACGAGATGCGCGAGCGGATGAGCGGCAACATCTGCCGCTGTGGTGCCTACTCCAACATCCTCGAAGCGATGACCGAAGTCGCGGGAGCGAACGCATGAAGCCCTTCACCTATGAGCGCGCAAAGACTCCGGCCGAGGCGGCCGCGCTTGTCGCCAACCGTCCAGGCGCAAAGTTCATCGCGGGCGGGACCAACCTGCTTGATCTGATGAAGCTGGAGATCGAGACGCCGACGCATCTCGTCGATGTCCAGGATTTGAAGCTCGATCGGATCGAGGCGACGCGCGATGGCGGACTGCGGATCGGCGCGAACGTCACCAACACCGCGCTGGCGTCCGATGACCGGGTCCGTCGTGATTATGCGGTACTGACCAAGGCGATCGTCGCAGGTGCCAGCGGGCAGTTGCGAAACAAGGCGTCGACCGCGGGCAACATCCTGCAGCGTACCCGGTGCCCGTATTTTTACGACCCCAACCAGCCATGCAACAAGCGCAAGCCGGGGTCAGGATGTGCTGCGATCGGCGGATATTCCCGCCAGCTGGCCGTTATCGGTTCGTCTGATGCCTGCATCGCCACCTTCCCCGGCGACATGGCGGTTGCGCTCCGGGTGCTCGATGCAACGGTAGAGACGGTGAACCCGCAAGGGACAACCCGCGCAATTCCGATGGCCGACTTCCACCGGCTGCCCGGGAGCACGCCCCAGTTCGACAATACTCTGCAACGCGGCGAGCTGATTACGGCTGTCACGCTGCCCAAGCCGCTCGGCGGTCAGCACTTCTACAACAAGGTCCGGGACCGTGCGTCCTACGCGTACGCGCTCGTATCTGTCGCCGCGGTGATCCAGCCCGACGGCACCGGCCGGGTGGCGGTAGGCGGTGTCGCCCACAAGCCGTGGCGGGTCGAGGCGGCGGAAACGGCGATGCCGCAGGGTGCGCGCGCTGTGGCGTCGCGCCTGATGGCAGGTGCCAAGCCTACGGAGGACAACGCGTTCAAGGTGGCACTGGTCGAGCGGACGCTTGCGGCGGTGATGCATGACGCAGGCATGAAGAAGGTGGCAGCATGAAGTTCGAGACGCCTGCGGGCACCAATCCGATTGATCAGTTGAAAGTCGTCGGCAAGCCGACCGATCGTATCGACGGCAAGTTCAAGACCACCGGTACCGCGCCTTACGCCTATGAGCGGCACGACGTCGCTCCGAACCAGGCCTATGGTTACGTCGTCGGATCGGCGATCGCCAAAGGCCGCATCAGGTCGATGAATATCGCCGATGCCAAAGCCGCGCCTGGCGTGCTGGCGATCGTCTCGACCCTGGACCACAAACCCCTGCCGCTCGGGCAGCAAAACACTGCCAGTCTGTTTGGTGGGGCCGAGATCCAGCACTACCATCAGGCGATCGCCATAGTCGTTGCGGAGACGTTCGAGCAGGCACGCGCTGCCGCGAACCTGATCCGCGTCAATTATGCACGAGGTAATGGCAAATACGATCTTGAGGCGCTTGCACCGACCGCCCCGCTGGAGGGTGGCGGCAGCGGTGAAGGCAGCGGCGCGCCACCGATCGATCGCGTAGGAGACTTCGAGGGTGCCTTCGCCTCGGCGCCGGTGAAGCTCGACCAGCAGTACACGACGCCAGGGCATAGCCATTCCATGATGGAACCGTTCGCGACGATCGCCGCTTGGGATGGCCCCAAGCTGACGGTGTGGACGTCCAACCAGATGATTGCTTGGGCGAAGCGCGACGTCGCCAAGACGCTAAGCCTCAGCCCTGAGAACGTCCGTGTGGACTCGCCCTATATCGGTGGCGGGTTTGGCGGAAAGCTGGCCATTCGCGCCGACGTGCCGCTTGCCGCACTGGGCGCGCGGGCGGCAGGTCGCCCGGTAAAGGTGGCAATGCAGCGGCCGTTGATCGCCAATAATACGACGCACCGTCCTGCCACCATCCAGCGCATCCGGCTGGGTGCCACCCGCGACGGTAAGATCACCGCGATCGCGCACGAGAGCACATCTGGCAACCTGCCCGAGGGGAAGCCCGAGACTGCCGTCGCGCAGACCAAGCTGCTCTACGCCGGTGCCAACCGCATGACGCTGATGAAGCTCGCGGTCATGGATCTGCCCGAAGGCAACGCCATGCGTGCACCGGGCGAGGCACCGGGGTTGATGGCGCTTGAGATGGCCATGGACGAGATGGCGGAGAAGCTGGGCATGGACCCGGTTGAGTTCCGCATCGTCAACGACACGCAGGTCGATCCTGAGAAGCCGCAGCGGCCGTTCTCTCAGCGGCAGCTGATCAAGTGCTTGCGCGAAGGCGCTGACCGGTTCGGGTGGAACCGACGCAACGCGAAGCCCGCATCAGTGCGCGAGGGGCGCTACCTGATCGGCATGGGAATGGCCGCGGCATTCCGTAACAACCAGCTGACCAAGTCAGCCGCGCGGGTTCGCCTCGATGGCAAGGGCATCGTAACGGTCGAAACCGACATGACCGACATCGGCACCGGTAGCTATACGATCATCGCGCAGACCGCGGCCGAGATGATGGGCGTCGCGCTCGACAAGGTCGTGGTGCAGCTCGGCGACTCCGATTTCCCAGCCGCAGCAGGCTCGGGTGGCCAGTGGGGTGCGAACAACTCGACTGCGGGCGTCTATGCGGCCTGCATCAAGTTGCGCGAGCAGGTGGGGCAGCGGCTCGGCATGACCAGCGACCTTCAGTTCACGGACGGGGAAGTCCGTGCAGGAGGCCGCAGTGCCAAGATCGCCGACGCAGCCCGCAACGGTCCGCTGACCGCCGAGGACTTCATCGAGTATGGCGACCTCGCCAAGAAGTACCAGCAATCGACCTTTGCCGGTCACTTTGTCGAGGTCGCGGTGGACTCGTTCACCGGCCAGACGCGTATCCGCCGGATGCTCGCAGTCTGCGCGGCCGGGCGCATCCTCAACCCGAAGTCCGCACGCAGCCAGGTCATCGGAGGCATGACAATGGGCGCAGGTGCCGCACTGATGGAGGAGCTGGCGGTCGACAAGCGCTTCGGCTTCTTCGTCAACCACGATCTGGCGACGTACGAAGTGCCGGTCCACGCCGACATCCCGCACCAGGAGGTTGTGTTCCTGGACGAAGTCGATCCGATCTCATCGCCAATGAAAGCGAAGGGCGTCGGAGAACTTGGCATCTGCGGGGTCGGCGCAGCTGTTGCGAACGCGATCTACAACGCCACCGGCGTCCGTGTACGCGAATACCCGATCACGCTCGACAAGCATCTCGACGCATTGCCAGGACTGACGTGATGACGGTCTCGTCAGACATGCCGTCGGGGATGCAACCGAACGTGGGCCGCGACCATCGAGGCGAACAGTCCCCGTTCGCGTCGTTAAGCCGTCGCGGACTGATGGGACTGGGAGTTGCGGCCGGGGTCGCGACAGGAATGCCGTCGGCTGCGAATGGTCGTGAGGCGGACCATCACGCAACGGCGGGATCACGAATTGATTCCGCCCTCGTGCAGATACTGTTCGCGGATCTTCAAGGGCCGCTCGTCGCGGGGTCAAAGACACAGCCGCCCGATCGTCTGGAACGCGCTGCGGCCGTGCTGGCAGAGGTCGGCACGATCCTCTCCCTGCCCATGCTGTTCAGCGTGGTCATGGAGGGAACGTCGCCTCCGCATTTGCTCCCGGCGCTCAAGCCCTATGCACGACCAGCGAACACACTTCTGCGCATACCCGTCGCACCGTTTCACGATCGGGCAACCGTCGCGGCGATCACCGGACAGCGTCGCCCCATCCTCGTTATCGCCGGGTTCGCAGCCGAGGTTGTCGTCCTGCAGACAGCGCTCGACGCCGTAGCTGCCGGTCACAAGGTCTACTTCGTGACGGACACGATCGGCAGCCAGTTCGAGCGAACGGAGAACGCAGCGTTCCGTGAGATGGAGATGGCAGGGGCAAAGCCAACGTCGGTGCTAAGCTTCGCAACCAGGCTCGTACCCGATTTTGTCGGAACGCCCGGAAAACAGGTGTTCGCGGCCCTGAAGCCAGTCCTCGGCCAATGAACGTGATGACGTGAGGTTGAGTGGCCGTTGAGCAAAGCTCAAGACGGAAAGTACCGCGCGCATCGTTATCTACATTCTACAACTATCACCGAACGGCTGCCCAGTAGCTGCGAGAGGCGACCCATGTCAGTTCCCGACTTTATAAAACCAAATGGCGGATGGCTCGCCGGTATGTATGCCGTTGCGCTTGCGATCGTCGGCGCAGTTCTGTTCGTGGGTGGCATCATTCTCACGACGGCGGGCGGATCGTTTTATTACCTCATTGCCGGGGCAATGGCACTTGCAAGCGGCGTGTTGATTTGGCGCGGTGATCGACGTGGTGCCTGGGTCTATGGTGCTTTGCTGGCTGTCACTCTGGCCTGGTCGGTATGGGAGGTGGGCGGCAACGTCTGGCAACTCGTGCCTCGTCTGACAGCGCCATTTGTACTCGGGCTGGGACTGCTTCTGCCCGGTGTGCGTCGTGCACCTCGACATGCGCCAGTGTCGGCCCGTATCGGCGGTTTGCCGGCGTTCGGTGCAGCGCTGGTAGCGGCGCTCGTGGTCGGGATTGCGCTCAATGCAGCAGGTCCAGGAACGCCGGCTGATCCGATCTGGCAGACGGGCGGTCCCGTCGCAGCACCCGCCCGGCTCGCTCAGGCGACGACGGCCGCGACGGCCGAGTGGCAAGCCTATGGCAACGATCAAGGCGGCTCGCGTTTCAGCCCGCTCGATCAGATCAATGCCGGCAACGTCCATAACCTGAAGGTCGCGTGGGAGGCTGATACCGGCCCCAAGCCGAAGGGGGCATATACCGGTGGGCTCGAGGTGACGCCGATCATGATCGGCGACAGCCTCTACATCTGTAACAACTATGACGGCGTGATCGCCTACGATGCCGAGACGGGGAAACGGCGCTGGTCCTTCCAGATGACGGATTCCGCGTCAGGCAAGCCGTGTCGCGGGGTCACCTACTACCGCGTCCCCGGCGCGACCGGCGCGTGCGCCGAGCGCATCTACGCTGTCAGTCAGGTGCCTGATCTCGTCGCGCTTGATGCCCGCACCGGCCGGCTTTGCTCGGGCTTCGCCACCGCGGGGCGTTACGATCTGCGGCGAGGTATGAGCCCGGCGCCATTTGGCATCTACTATGTCAGCTCGGCGCCGCAGCTGGTCCGCGGCAAGCTCGTGGTCGGAGGCGGCATCCTCGACAATCAGTTCTGGGGCGCGCCATCGGGCGTGATCCGTGCCTTTGATGCCGTCACTGGCAAGCTCTCGTGGGCGTTCGACGTCGGGCAACCAAACCGCAAGGGCGAGCCACCCGTCGGCGATACCTACACGCGATCCACGCCCAACAGTTGGGCACCGCTCAGCGCAGACGAGCGGCTGGGCCTCATATACCTCCCAATGGGTAATTCGACGCCGGATCTCTACGGCAAGCAGCGCCGGTCGTTCGACGATGCCAATAGCAGCTCGATTATCGCGATCGAAGCCGACAGCGGCAACGTCCGCTGGCGCTTTCAGGCCACTCACCACGATCTCTGGGACTATGACATGCCGTCGCAGCCCACGTTGGTCGATGTGCCGAGCGCCAGCGGTATGCGTCCTGCGCTAATCGCGCCAACGAAGCGCGGCGAGATCTTTGTGCTCGACCGCGCCACGGGCCGACCGATCAAGACGGTGCGCGAAGTGACGGTTCCGCAAGGCGGTAATGGGCCAGGCGATCGGCTGTCTTTAACCCAGCCCTTCTCGGTCGGAATGCCGTCGTTCCGGGGTGCCAACCTTCGCGAGGTCGACATGTGGGGGCTGACGCCGATCGACCAGATGCTGTGCCGCATCCAGTTCAAACAGGCGCGGTACGAGGGACCGCTGACGCCCATCGGACTTGATCGTCCAACCATCGTCCAGCCCGGCTATGGTGGCGGTGTTAATTGGGGCAGCGTGTCGGTCGACCCGGAGCGCGGCATCATGATCGTGCCGTGGATGAACCTGCCGACCAAGTCGCAGCTCATCACTCGCGCTGAGGCGAACCGCCGCGGAAACGTACTTGAGCCAACACATGGGCCGACAAATACCAAGAACCCGATGGCAAACACGCCATACGGCGCCGCCAATGGTCCATTCCAGTCGTTCCTCGGCGTCCCCTGTACGTCACCCTCCTGGGGCAACATGTCGGCAGTCGATTTGGCCACCGGTCGCGTGATCTGGTCAAAGCCGTTCGGCACCGGCGCTGACACAGGGCCGCTCGGTATTCACAGCCACGTCCCCTTCACTATGGGTGTGCCCTTCTCGGGAGGCGGCATCACGACCCGTGGCGGACTGACGTTCATTGCCGCCTCGGTCGAGCAGGCGATCCGCGCCTATGACGTGTCGAGCGGCAAGGAGCTGTGGAAGGCGAGGTTGCCCGCCGGCGGACAGGCGACGCCAATGACCTATCGCGCTCCGAGCGGTCACCAGTTTGTCGTGATTGCTACAGGGGGCAAGCCGACGCTCAAGACGACCCAGGGTACCAGGCTCGTCGCCTTCGCTATGCCGACCGCCAACGCTACCCGATAGTCAGGAGGATCTATATGACATCGCTTAAAGCACCCCTCCTTGCGACACTGCTGTTTAACGGCTCTGGTGCCGCCCTCGGCCAGGCAGCACCTGCGCCCCCGCCCGGCGTGGTCAGGGCCAAGACGGTGTCCCCAAAGCCTGGCCCTGCGAAGTATTTCACGGGCAAGGTGACGGTCGCCGAGCTGGTGAAGCCTTTGGCGCCCGGCCGTGCTGGCACCGGACTGGTAACGTTCCACTCCGGTGCGCGCAGCAACTGGCATACCCATCCCGCAGGCCAGACCCTTTATGTAACGGAGGGCTGTGGCTGGACGGAACGCGAAGGGGGGCCGGTGCAACGTATCTGCAAGGGGGACACGGTTTATGTGCCGGCAGGTCAGCGGCATTGGCACGGTGCTACCGACCAGACGACCGTGACTCATCTGTCGATCGCCGAGACTGTCGGCGGGCGCAACGTGGATTGGGCCGAGCCAGTAACGGACGTACAGTTTCACGGCCCGTCGAGATAGTAAGCGGTTCAATTTGCAATGTTTGCCGTTGATGGGTCATGTTCGCTCATGCCCATCAGCCGTACCGATCTCGCCGACTACAACTACTTCCTCGCGATCGCCCGACACCGCAACTTCCGTCGTGCCGGCCTTGATCTCGGCGTCAGCGCTTCGGCGCTGAGCCATGCGTTGAAGGGGCTGGAAACCCGCCTCGGTATCCGACTGCTGAACCGAACCAACCGGAGCGTTACGCTCACGGCGGCAGGAGAAGAGCTGCAAGCTGCGATCAGCGGCCCATTCGATCAGATCGAGCAAGCCGTCGATCGGCTCAACCGCTTTCGGGATGCTCCGACGGGGCGTATCCGCATCAACGTGCCAAGCGATGCGGCAAGCCTGTTGATTGGCCCCGTGCTGCCCGCGTTCGTGGCGCGTTACCCGGATGTCGAACTCGATGTGGCCGTCAGCAATCATCTGGTCGACGTGACAGACGGTGGGTTCGACGCTGGCATACGCTACGGCGGTACGGTTCCTGAGGACATGATCGCGCAGCGACTGTCGGCGGAGATCCGCTGGATCGTCGTCGGTTCTGTCGACTACCTCGAACGCTATAGTGCGCCGGCTCACCCCGATGATCTTGCTGCCCATCATTGCCTGCGCTTCCGGATCGGGGACGACAGCGTCTACCGCTGGGAGTTCGAGCGTGGAGATGAAGAGATTGCCGTCGCTGTTCCGGGTTCCCTGACGTTCGACGACAGTCGCGCGATCCTGGAGGCGCTCATCGGCGGTGCTGGCCTGATGTATGCCCCCGAGCCGTTGGTCGCACCGCTGCTCGCCAGCGGCGCCATACGGCAGGTGCTGGATGAGTGGGCAGCGTCGGGCCCGGGCTTCTACGCCTATTATTCGAGCCGGCGTCAATTACCGACCGGGCTTCGTCTCCTGATCGATCTCGTAAGGGAGTTGAAGCCGCTTGGACTGTGACCGCATGGATCATCGGGTCGGCTCTTAGCCGTTACCGGCGCTACGGCTCTACGTTGAGCCGTCCTCAAGGTGGCATGAACTTGGATTGGGGTAATCCAAGCACGTTCTGATGAATATCTTGTTGGCTGAAGACGGGCGCGACCGTCAAACAGCGAGATCTGATATGAACCCCACCTACGACTTCTCCGGCAAGGTCGCCGTCGTCACGGGCGCCAAAGGCGGTATGGGCTACGCAACTGCCGAGGCTTTTGCGAAAAACGGTGCCGCAGTCGTCATTGGTGACGTCGACGAAGCCGCAATCCAGGAGGCTGCGGACAAGCTCACCTCTGCCGGTTACACTGCGATCGGCATGGCCTGCGATGTCTCGGATGAAGCACAGGCCGCGGCACTCGTCGAACGAGCCGTTTCCAAGTTCGGTCGCCTCGACTTTGCCTACAATAATGCTGGTATCCAGGCTCAACCGTCAGACGCGGCTGACGAGACAGCCGAAGAGTTCGACAAGGTGCACGCAGTGAACCTGCGTGGCATCTGGACTTGCATGAAGCACGAGCTGAAGCAGATGCGCACGCAGGGATCCGGCGCGATCGTCAATTGCTCTTCGCTGGGAGGCCTTGTCGGACTGCCGGAGCGTGTCGCCTATCATGCCTCAAAGCATGGCGTGATCGGTCTCACCAAGAGCGCCGCGCTTGAATACGCGCCTCGTGGAGTCCGCATCAACGCAATCTGCCCGGGTGTCATCGAAACCCCGATGGTCGCCGATATGCTGAAGACACAGAAGGCGGCGATGGACGACTTCCTGAAGCAGCAGCCAATTGGCCGTCTCGGTACCGCTGAAGAGATCGCGCAGACGGTCTTATGGCTGTGCAGCCCAGGTGCCAGCTTCGTCGTTGGCGTGGCCCTGCCAGTAGATGGCGGTTTTACGGCTCACTGAAGCTGATGGACTTTCAAATCACTCGTCGGGCTGCAGTCGCTGGGGCGCTTGTCGCCTCTGCCCCGTGGCCGGCCTTATCAGGAGAAACAATCTTGCCTACCGAACCGACCGACGCTCGCAAATCATTCGGCGACATCGCGCCCCATCTCGCCGAGATCACTGACAAGGTATTGTTCGGGGACGTGTGGGCGAACCCGGCGCTTTCTCCGCGCGACCGCAGTCTGACAACGATCACCTGCCTGGTCGCGGGCTACCGACACAACGAGCTGGCCTTCCACGTGAAGAAGGGACTGGAGAACGGTTTGAAGCGCAGCGAGATCGTCGAGGCAATCACTCAGATTGCCTTCTACGCCGGGTGGCCGCCTGCCATGACCGCTCTGCCGATCGTGAAGAAGGTGTTCGAGGAAGCCGGCATCTGATGTCATTGAGGATAGGAGAAATACTATGAAACTCATGCGTGCGGGATCGCAGCCCTCACAGAAAGGTCCGGAGGAGTTTTTCACCGGTACCGTCCGGATTGATCCGCTGAACAGTCCGCCGGAGCCCGCTCGTGCTACAAGCGCCTACGTCACGTTCGAACCAGGTGCTCGCTCGGCGTGGCATACGCACCCGCTCGGTCAGACGCTGATCGTGACCACAGGGTGTGGATGGACACAGTGCGAGGGCGAACCGATTGTTGAGATCAGGACAGGTGACGTCGTCTGGTGCCCGCCTGGCCACAAGCATTGGCACGGGGCGACGCCAACCTCGGCAATGACTCACCTCGCGATAACCGAAGCTTTAGACGGCAAGAACGTCGTGTGGCTGGAGAAGGTAACGGACGATCAGTATCAGGGTAGATCGTAGTTGCTTCCTCGGGAGGTATTGCTACCCCGCGGATCATGACGGCCCTACCGTCTCCGTAATGTAGGGGTGGTGCAATCACCGCCCCATCCGGCGCGTTAAGGTCTGCTATGCGTTTCCCACGAGCCATCCGCCCAGGTTTGTCAGTGCTGATGATCCTTGGCACTGCGGCTACGCCAGGTCGGCTAGCACGGGCCTCTACGCCGGATGGTATGCCGTCGGTGCCCGCGAAGACCCCCGGGGCAGGGGAAACGCCTGCGACCATATCCGGATGGCAGGACATGACGCGACGTGACGTCCACGCGTTCGCGAGCGGCGCGCGGCAGAACTACATCTATGCAGCCTATCCCGACCCGGCAGCGTGGGGTGCCCGGTTCAACCTTGCGGTGGCGAAGGCTGAGGCGGAAATACCCCTCGTTCGCGACGCTGCTGGGTATCAAGCGGTCTTACGCCACCTCGCCACGACTTTCCGCGATGCGCATACGGGCGTGCAATTCCAGATGGCGCCGATTGACGCTAAATGGCCGGGCTTCCTCGTCCGCTTCGATAATGGACGATATCGCGTCACGTCATCGCGCCTGGCTGGCGTCAGGGACGATGCCGAACTGACTGCGTGCGATGGGAAACCCGTGTCATGGTGGATCGATACCATCGGGCAATACGAGATCAGCACCCCGATCGCGCTTGAGAACTCACGAATGACAGCGGCTCTCCGGCTTCTGATGGATCAGGACAGCCCGCTGCGTTCACGGCCCTCCCAGTGCGTGATCGACGGCCGTACCGTCGGACTCGACTGGAAGCCCGCACCGTTAGATGAGCTGCAGCCGATCATGCTGTCATGGCAGGGCAAACGAAAGCGTGGCGTGACCACGCGACTGATCGGGGCCGATGGCGCGTGGGTGACGCTCGGATACTTTGCTCCGGAAACCGCACGGCAAGCGTCGGACTTCCATGCAGCGATCGCAGCAGCGCCCTCACTACGGAACAAGCGCTTCATCGTACTCGATGTTGGCGGCAACAGTGGCGGACCCTATGACTGGTTCATGGGATACCTGCGCGGGCTGTATGGACAGGCTTACGCGGACTATTACGCAACGGCTCGGCTGCACATCCGCGGAGTCTATCGCCTGTCGCCGGCCTACGTCGCGCTGGACGGTGAGGCCGAACAGACAGCCGACGCATTCAAGACCCCTGTCGATACAACACTCGACGTTTATAGGGTGAAAGACGACCGGGAGCAGGAACGCGCGAAGGCTGCAGGGGAGCCACTGTTCAGGGCGGCTTCGATCCCGATCGTGCGCGGTAAGGCGCCGACCAGTCCGGTCCGCGCTCAGGTCTATGTACTTACAGATTATGGCTGTGCGAGTGCCTGTATTGCCTTCGTGGACGAAATGAAGAAGTTTCCCGGCGTTCTCCAGATAGGTCTGCCAACGTTTGTGGACAGGCGCTCGGGGTCGTCCGTCGCGATCCCATTGCCTAGTGGCAATGCGGTCGCCCACTTTGCCGCTATGACCCGTGACGGGCGCGAACGGGACGACAACGTGCCGCAGATTCCCTCCCGTCGCTTCACCGGCGATATTCGTGACGATGGGGCTCTTGAGCGATGGGTAACGCACTATGTAGCGATCGGCAGCTAATCATCTGGCGCCGAGCGCAGTTATGCTGGTTCGACGCTGCTCGATATGTGAAAAACCCAGTCGTAATCACCCTTGTGCGACAAACGGGTGATTTCGGACGGTATCGTCCCGATCGTCGCAAAACGCGGTCGCCAACCCCGATTGGCGACTATCGTGTGGTTTACGACAGGCCAGCGTGTGATCGATTTGCTCAATACCGACGTTATGGAGGCTTGATGCGCGCGTTACATCAGAAGCGTTCTGACCTGATCAGATTGTAGCGAGACGCAATGTTCTTTGGAGATGCGGCGCCTTGAATGCTAAGGGGCACAATACTGTACCCGTAAGGAGCATCAGGCGGTTGGTTCATCGAACGCCAGACGCTCAGCGACAAGGGCGGTGACGACGGCTTGAAGCACATGGATCGCCCATCGCTCCCCTGCCTTACGTGGGCCAGCTTGTACCTCACCTTCCGTGATGCCCAAAACTGGCGCGATGCCACCAATGTTCACGACGTATAAAACGCTCCCGTAAATCACACCGATCATGGCAGGCGAAAGGGATGGAACGACGCGCCGGATTGTTGGCAGCGCAGCGGCGAAGGCGGCCGAGGCACCAAGGTGGTTGGCGAACTCAACGGCGCTGGTGCCTGCTTCACCGATAACGGCGCGAGAGTTGCTTACATCGTCGATCCAATCAACTGCATCGCGATCCAGCGTCTTGGTAAGCAAGCCGGTTTTGCGACCCGCGACCATAACGGCCGTCGTGACCAACCCAGCCACTAGCCCCCCCGTGATTGCTGCCTTGTATTTTTGCATGGAAGTAACTCCTAATAATTACTCGTAAACAATCACGCGGCACAGACGGTCCGAGCCGCCCGAGTTGAAGGTCGACTAGCTTATCTGGAGGCATGAACTCGGGCAGCAGTGTAGATCGGACTGGTATATTCCAGTCTAGCGGCGAGCCAGCGCGGCGAGTGCAGCGATTTGCTGGCCGACGAACGTCGCCGTACCCTCGTCGGTGATCTCACCGGTCGCGGGATCGACCTTACCGGCGATTTGACCGATCATTACCTCGGGCTTGTTGAGCACATGAGCGTCGAGGAAGACTAGAACCTGGCGCAAATGATACTGTGCCCGCGCCCCGCCAATCGCACCCGGCGATCCAGTCTTGTCAATCGGCGTCCAAAAAGGACCCCCTATCGGCGTCCAAAAGAGACCCCCTTCGTTGGGCGGCGTGACGGTAACGGACGCGCCGTTCGCGCTGGTTGCGGCGTAGGGCGGGCGTAGCCCGTCCGGAGGCGTAACCAGCGCGAAGCGTTCCTCTGTCGGGTTCCCGGGGGCTAGCTGCGGTGCTTGAAGCGCCAGCTGTCGTTGCCGGTTTCGACGATGTCGCAGTGGTGCGTAATGCGGTCGAGCAGCGCGGTGGTCATCTTGGGGTCGCCGAAGACAGTCGGCCATTCGCCAAAGGCAAGGTTCGTAGTGACGATGACCGAGGTCCGCTCGTAGAGCTTGCTGACCAGGTGGAAGAGCAGCTGGCCGCCCGAGCGGGCGAACGGCAGATAACCAAGCTCGTCGAGCACCACGACCTCAAGGCGTGACAGCTGAGCTGCAAGCGCGCCGGCCTTGCCGAGGCGAGTTTCCTCCTCGAGCCGGTTCACCAGGTCGACCGTGTTGAAGTAGCGGCCGCGGGCGCCGTTTCGCACGACGTTGGCGGTAATGGCGCTGGCGAGGTGCGTCTTGCCAGTGCCCGTACCACCGACGAGCACGATGTTGCGCTGGCCGGCCAGGAAGGAGCCGCTGTGCAGCGAGCGCACCAGGCCTTCGTTGATGGGCGTGCCGTCAAATACGAAGGCGTCGAGGTCCTTTACCGCCGGCAGTTTGGCGGCTGACATCCGGTAGCGGACCGACGCTGCATGGCGATGGGCCGTCTCTGCCCGCAGCAAGTCCGTCAGGATTTCCATTGTCATACGCTTGCGCTGCAGGCCGGTGGTGACCGCCTCGTCGAAGGCACCAGCCATGCCCTTGAGCCCTAACTCGGCCATGGCCGTCATCATCTCATGCCGCTGCATGGAAACCTCGCAGGCTGTCGTAGCGACCGCAGTCGGCACGAGGTGGATGGCGCAGCGCCAGGTCCTCGGGTGTGGCGATGGTCAACGGTCGTGGCGGCTCGCGCCGACGGGCGAGAATGTTGAGAATGATGTCGTCGCTGGTGATACCCGCCAGCAGTGCTTCACGGACGGCCGCCTCGACGAGATCGAGCCCGTCGTCGAGCACCGCTGCAAGCACACGCACGAACCGCCGGTCGGCATCATCGCCAGCGCCGAGCTTGCGCCGCAGTCGTGACAACGCAGGCGGCAGCTCCCAGTCCTGGAACGGCGCGCCGTTACGTAAGGCGCCGGGTTTGGTCACGAGCACCGGCAGGTAGTGCCACGGGTCGTAGATGGTGCGGTCGCGACCAAAGAACCGAGGATGGTCGGCGAGTACCTCACCGCCGAGGCGCACGACGATGCGCGTAGCATAGGCACGCACCTGAACCGTGCGCCGCACGGCTTTGGCCGAAACGGAATAGCGGTTGCGGTCGAAGCTTATCAGGCACGTGCCGCTCACCGCATGCTCACTCTCGTAGAACCCGTCGAAGGGCGCGGCGACCGGCTGGAGCACACCGCGCTCGGCAGCCCATGCCTGGGCAACCGTCAGTTCCTTTTGCTCAGGGTGCTGGTGCAGGTCGGCCCAGCGGCGACATTCCGCCTCCAGCCAGCCGTTCAGCTCCTCGAGACTGGCAAAACGCAGGCGCGGTTGGAAGAACCGACCGCGTGCCGTCTGGACCTGGTTTTCGATCTGGCCTTTCTCCCAGCCGGCTGTCGGCGAACAAGCCGTAGGCTCGACCATGTAATGGTTCGCCATGACCAGAAAACGTCGGTTGAAAACCCGTTCCTTGCCTGTGAACACGCTCGTCACGGCGGTCTTCATGTTGTCGTAGATGCCGCGCGTCGGCACGCCCCCGAAGAAGGCGAATGCCCGCGCATGGGCGTCGAACAGCATCTCCTGTGTCTCGCGCGGATAGGCTCGCACGTACATCACCCGCGATGCGCATAGCCGCACATGTGCGACCTTCACCCGCATTGGCTTGCCCGCGATCTCGACGTCTTCGTGGCTCCAGTCGAACTGATAGGCCTCGCCCGGCCGGAACAGCAGCGGGATGAACGCTGGCGCGTCCATTACGTCGCGACGTCGAGCTTGCCGCCAGCGGGTAGCGTAGCGGCGCACCGCGTCGTACGAGCCGTCGAACCCCTCGCGCAGCAGCAGATCATGGACACGCGTAATGCGCAGCTTCTCGCGCCGCGGTCGTGGCTCATCCTCTTCCAACAGCGCATCGAGCCGCATCTGAAACGGCCCCAATTTTGGCAACGGCTGTACTTCCCGCCGGTACTTGGTGTCCGCCTCCGGCGCCCGGATCGCCCTGCGCACCACCCCGCGTGACAAATGCAGGTCCCGCATTATCGCCTTGATGGCTTTGCCCGACGCGTGCTCGCGCCGGATCCTCAATACCGTCTCCAATACCAACATCCCGATCTCGCCGCCTGACATCTGCCAAGCGGACAGCCTTAGACCAACGGAATGAGGGGTCCTTTTTCGACGCCGATCACCCCGCTACCGGGGTCCTTTTTCCACGCCGATCCACATCCCGGGCCATTGAGAGCGTCTCGTTCATACTCCAGAAGCCGACTGAGACGCGTCGGGTGACAGGGTTGCGACCTTAAAGCGGCTGCCTTCCCATATCGCAAGCAGACCCGGATGGGCCGGCGGAGGTCACTTCAGCCAAGCGAACGCATCGAACTCGCGTGCGAAGACAGTGCGGGCAGCACGCTCGTAAACTTTGCGCCCAGCGTCGCCGTTGGTGAGCACCACAACCGCTGCGCCCGATACGAGGTCCACGACAAACAGGTTCGCGACGCCGTCGTTGGCACCCCAGTGCCAAGCGAAACGCCGCCCACCGTCACTCTCCATTCCCCAGCCTAGCCCCCAGTCGAGTGTTCCCTTCACTCGAGTGGTCTTTGTAGAGAGTCCCGGATAGCGCCGTGCGAAAGCCAGGAACCGCGCGTAGTCGCTGGCGGTGGTCCACAATCCGGCCGCCATGTTGGGCGTCATGAATATTGGCATCGCCGGTTTGCCAAGTGCGACGGCCGCTTTCGCCCGTTCGCCTAGCATCCACCGGTCGACTGGTTTCGGCGGGCCAGCATCGCGACGCATCGCATAGCCCGCCGGGCCTTTGTCGATGAGTACACCTCCGCCTCCGTCGTGCGCCCACGCGACTGCTGGCTCGGTGCCCCTTGCCCATCCATAGGTGCTTCGGCTCATTCCCGCCGGTCGCAGGACCCGCGTCTCCACCACCTGCGCGGCGGTCTGCCCAGTAACTGCCTCGACCAACCGGCCGAGCAGTACGAAGCCCTCGCCAGAGTAGCGGAATCGCGTGCCGGGAGGGAACGCGGCTGTTAACGGCTCGCCCGCTTCGTCGCGCCAGTTAGGCAGGCCACTAGAGTGGGAGAGCAGGTGGCGAGGCGTAATCGATCGCGTCGCAGCATCATCCGTGAACGCGACATGCTCCGCCACCGGCCGGTCGAGGCCGATCATGCCCTCCCGCACCATGTCATGGACCGCGACCGCAAGAACCACCTTCGACAGCGATGCTGCTTCGAACAGTGTATCGGGTGTCGCGGGCACCGCATTAGCCTTTGCATAGCCGACCGCACCGCCCGAGATGGCGCCGGACCCGTTCAGCATTGCCCAGCTCGCGCCCGGTACTGACGCCAGGTCCATCCAGGTCGACAAGTTGGCAAGGGTGCCGGGCGTCCTCGCGGTTGTTGCATCTGCCGCCACGGCTATGGCGAGCGTCCCGAAGCAAGGGGCCGCGAGCATCGTCCGCCTGGACACCAAATCCATTATCAACTCCCGTCAGCGACCTACTTATCGCCATACAGGTTCGGCGTGACTAGGCTAGCTGATACCACCGCGCGGTAGACCGTCCACCGATCCGTCAGCGACGACCCATAATCGGTCGCTAACGCCCTTTCCCTCGCTTCCCAACTTCAGACGTTCGTCGTCTAATCGCGTTGGTTGCAAGAGGTTTCTGAGATGTCGTTGCCGAGAGCATGGTCGTCTTCGCGGTCGACATATGCCGCCGCATGATGGGGCTTCGCGGGTAACCCTTCCAAGGTTCATCACGCACTTCATTGCCATGAAGGCATAAGGTGCAACGAATGTCGCGGAATGGATCAGCCTACGTCCCGGCAGGACGTCGTGGCGCCTTGCGACGCGGACGAGCTCGGGAATTTAAGCTGCGGCGGATTTCTCCCTGAACGGTTCACCGGTGATCAGCATGCTATGCATGATGACGGCAAGCTTGCGGGCAACTGCGACCGTGGCGCGTTTGAAGCCAAGCCTTTCTCGCAGCTGTAGCCCCCATTTGCGTAGATCGCATTCGGATCGGCTGCGCGTGAGGAGGACTGTTGCTGCCTCGTAAAGGAGTCCGCGCAGGTGGCTATCACCGCGCCTGGAGATGTGACCGTCATAGTCGATCTTGCCAGACTGATAGCGCCGCGTCGTCAGCCCGACGAACGCTCCCACCGATCTCGAATGCTTGAAGTTGGCGGGCTCCTCGATCGCGCTAACGAACGACGTGGCGGTCACAACACCGACACCGGGGATCGACATCAGCAGCTGGCAGGCAGCGTTGCGCCGCGCATCCGCGAGAAGCTTGCGTCCGAGCTCTGCGGAGCGGAGGCGAACTGCGTGCCAGGCTTCAAGCAGCGGACGGATGATCTGCCCCAGGTCTGTATTGTCGGCCAGCAGCGCATGAACATGATGCTCGAACTTGCTGCCCGTCACAGCGGGAACGACGAGACCGAACGTCTTCATCAGGCCCCGGATCTGGTTCGACAGCTCGGTACCAATTCGCACGAGACGAGTCCGTGCTGCTACCAGCGTGCGAGTGAGCATGCTGTCGAAGCTCTTGACCCGCACTTCCTTGTAGAACCCGACCTCAGCCAGATGCGCCAGTCCGTCGGCATCGTTGGCATCGGTCTTGTTCGCTGCCATGTCGAGAGCCGCTTTGGCATGGCGTGCGTCGATACAGATCGCCGGCACCCCTTCGGCCGCCAGCGCGTGAAAGAACCAGACCGAGAGCGGGCCAGTCTCGAATACTACCCGCTTGGGTGCCGGCGCATGCTTGCGGATCAATGCCGCCAGAAGCTGTGGATCCGAGGAACACTTACCACGCCAAACACGCTTGCCGTCACGCCGAATGGATACGGCAGTCTCTTTCAAGGAAATGTCTAGCCCGATATACTCGTCCATGGCTGCTCTCCATCAGATGCTTGGGCCCGGCTTCGGATCGTGAGCCCGTACTTCCATCTTATCGGGGAACAGCCACTAGCTTCCATCGTGAACGCTAGGGCTTCGCTCCCGCGATTACCCCATGTTCATCTGGCTAGATGGCAACTGACGTGGCAACGAGGGAAGGGGCCACAAGGCGTCATACCGGGTTGTTTTCCGGTCATTCGGGAATGCACATCAACTATACATCGGTAGCGGATCGCAACGTCGATGGCACTGCAGGCGTACAATCTGCGTTCGACCGCAATGACTGCGCCGACACTGCCCGCTGACCGTCGAGACATACCGTCATGGGTGTTGATTGCGGCGATGTTGCTGAGCTTCATTGCTGCGGAATATCCACATGCGTTTTCAATTGACTGGGTCCGGGCGGTACCTGCTGCCTCGGCGTTAATCGCACTTAGCGTGGCCGTCATCATTGGCAGACGAACCGCGCGACCTCGCCTCGCTGCTGGCGCAACGGCCTTCCTTCAAATGACGCTTTTTACGTTATTGGGCGTCGTTTTGGCCTATGCGCTGGCCGCGAAGTCGGGAGTCCTGTGGGACGACCGTCTGGCAGTGGCAGACCGCGTGATCGGGTTCAACTGGCCAGCAGTGCTGGCTTTGCTCGACAAGGTTCCAGCAGCGATCTGGGTGCTAGGATTGGCCTATCACAGTCTAACCGTGCAGATGATCGTCGTGATCGTGGCGCTGAGCAGCGTATCGAAGTTCGACGTGCTCAGGACTACCGTGTGCGCAGCGATCCTTTCCGGGTTCGTCACGATCCTGATCTCGGGGCTGACGCCCGCAATGGGCAACCTGTTCGATCCTTCCCACTACCGGCATCTTTGGCCGTCCGTGGCATGGCTCGAGCAAGGATTGATCGCTGGCCTTCGCGATGGATCGCGCAAGGTACTCGATCTCACGATGCTTATGGGAATAGTCAGCTTCCCGAGCTTCCATGCAACGCTCGCCGCGATCTTCATCTGGTCGTTCCGAGCCATGCCCGTGTTGACGGTTCCAGGTGCGGCATGGGCGGTACTTACCATTCTTGCGACGCCAGTTTTCGGCGGCCATTATGGGGCCGACGTCATTATGGGTCTGATATTGGCGCCACCTGCGATCATCGTTGCCCATCGCCTCACGCGGCGCAGGCCGTCTCCTTGTCCGCCGAGCTCCGCCTTATCGGCAGCAGGTCCGCTTGATCGCGAAGGGCGGCATTAACTAGCGACGCCGCTTCGGTTACGCCTCCGCCGGAAGCAATATCCGTGGCGAACTGGCGAGCGACGCGGCGATAAGTCGGGTTCGTCAACAGACGTCGCAACGCCGGTTCGAGGCCGCCTCGGCCTGCGTCCGCCGGAGACACAATGCAGGCGGCGCCGATTCGCGCAAGACGTGCCGCCGTCGCTGGTTGTTCAAACGCCAGCGGCACGGCCACGATCGGAATCCCGGCAGCCAAAGCGTCCAACACGGTGTTGAAGCCGCCGTGCAGTATCGCGGCCGAGCATTGGTGCAGGATCTGGGTCTGCGGCAGGAACGCCCGGACCAACGGATCACCGGGAAGGGAGGCGGCTTCAATTTGGCTCAGCCCGCCGCCATGCGCTACCACCGCACGAGCACCAACTGCGGCGCATGCGTTCGTCATCGCTGCAAACAGCGCTCGCCGCGCACCTTGCAAGGATCCAAGCGAACAGAATATCAACGGCCGGTCGTCCTCCACCGGGAGGGTTTCTGCCGGTTCACTAAGCCGCCATGGTGAGCCATATCGGAAACTTGCGGGAAGCGCGGCGCGGGGGAAGTCGAGGCGTGCTGGACATTGGGCGATCTGCAATCGCTCCGACCATTGATATTTTGGGTCTGGATCAAGACCCCAACGACGGGCGTAGGTTGAAACGGTGCCGGTGATCGGTCTCATGAGCAGATCGCTTACCGCGTAACCGCCCTTGTTCCGGTTGATACCGATCGCATCCGGACGATACGCCCACCCAAGAAACGGTGGCGGGACCGTTGCCTCCCTGAGGAGGGGCAATCCGGTAACTGCGGTAATAAATGGCAAACGAAGATGCCGAGCCACCAGCGCACCAGCCGGCTCAACGGAGTCCGCAATTACCGCATCGATGCCGAGCCTAGACAAAGCTGATGGCAAGGTCTCGAGAAGCAGGCGGGTCATCGTGGCAGTGCTGCGGATCATCCTGGGGAGCCCGATAAATCCTGAAGGGTTTGCCAGCGTGCACATGTGTTTCGCCAGCGAACCTTCCCGGTCCGCAGGATGGTCGATCGCCGCGAAGCGCACTGCCGAACTGGATACGAGCGATGCCGCCTCAGCCATGTGGACCACGGTGATCTGGGATCCGGTCGATGCAAGGGCGGAACCCAGAGCTACCAAAGGATTGATATGCCCGGCGGTCGGCGGCGCAATGATCGCGATATGTCGCCTTCCAAAGGTCACGTTCTTATAGCTTTCCATCGCCATCAGGTAATCACCGGCTCCTATCAGCAAACGCGTCTGGCGATAGTTCCATCACCTTGCCAGATGATAGCGTGGGTCGTGTTCGACTAACTGTTTGGTTGGCAAGCGCTAGCGCGTTAGCGGACGGTCCGCTTCCCTTCCCAACCCAGACATTCCCGAAATTCGATCGCTTCCGAGAACGCCGGTGCCTTCTTACCCGCCCTTCATTTGCGGGAATGGCGTAGGCATCGAGATCGCAACAAAGGTGCCCGCAAGAGAATCTACTAAGGAGATGTTGCTAGTGCTATTGACTCGCATCATCAGCTTGAATAGCGGCGTTCAGATTGTTTGGGTAGGGGAATGAAATGGGGCGACGGGTTTGGGTCGCGGTGCTCGCGGGCACCGCGCTGGGCGGCATATTGCCATCGAGCCGGGCGATCGCGGCGGCGCAGACCGGTGCGGCGGCGACGGGGAGTTCCGGGGCATTGGCTACTGTGGACGATCAGGCAGATGTGGTCGTCACCGCCCGCCGCTATCCCACGGAAACCGCCAACGCATCGAAGTCGGGCCTGCCGATCCTCAAGACACCACAGGCAATCAATACGGTTTCCGCCGAGGAGATTGCGGTGCGGGGGGTGCAGAGCATCGCGCAGGCCATCCAGAACACGCCCGGCGTCGTTACCCAATATGGCGATACCGATGTCCGCTATGACTGGATCTCCATCCGCGGCTTCAATCCGGGCCGGTATCTGGATGGCCTGCGCCTGCCTTTCGGTGCGCGCGGCTATTCGCAGATGCGGATCGAACCCTATGGGCTGGAGCGGATCGAAGTGCTCAAAGGGCCGGCGTCCGCCCTTTACGGGCAGAGCGCGCCGGGTGGTCTGCTCAACATGGTCAGCAAACGGCCGACCGACATCCCGTTGCACGAGATATTGCTACAGGCGGCAAGCTACGACCGCTATCAAGCCGGTATCGATTTCGGCGGCCCGTTCGGCCAGGACGGCCGGATCAGCTATCGGCTGACCGGACTTGCTCGGACCAGCAACACGCCGATCGATTATCTGGACGAGAAACGGGTCTTCATCGCGCCCGCGCTGCGCCTCCAGCCCGACGACCGCACCTCGATCACCTTGCTGGGCGAATATCAGAAGATATCCTCCAACGGTGGCGGCGCCCCTGCAGCGCTGCCGACCGTCGGTACGCTGTATCCCAACAGGAATGGCAAGATCCCGCGCAGCGTCTTCATCGGCGATCCGGATTATGATCATTTCAGCAACCGGCAATGGTCCGTGGGCGCGGAGCTCCGACATGCGTTAGACGATCATTTCAGCTTCCAGCAGAACGTCCGCTATTCCAGCGTCAGGACCGACACCCAGCGGGTACAGGCGATAGCCCTCGCGGCGGACGGGCGCACGCTTTCCCGCTATGCTTGGGCCTTCCCGGAAACCAGCCGCGTATTCTCGTCCGACACCCGCCTCACCGCCAAATTCGCGACCGGGACGCTGACCCACGACCTGCTGCTGGGGCTGGATTACCAGTTCGAGCGTGCCCGCTATGAAGAGAGTGCGTTGCGGCTGGTATCCTCGATCGACATCTTCAATCCGGTTTATACCGGCGGGATCGTCCGCCCTGCGGCCGCCACGATCATTGCCCAGAAGCGCGATCAGACCGGCATCTACGGGCAGTATATCCTGGGATGGGGCAGGCTCTCACTGGTCGCGAGCGGAAGATCTGACATGGCGGATTCCAGCACGGTGACCGCCACCGCCGCCACCGGACAATCCGTCGTGGTGCGGCAGCAGGACAACAAGTTCACCGGTCGCGCGGGCGTGACCTACATGGTTACGGACAGGCTTTCGGCCTACGCGGCCTACGGCACCTCTTTCCAGCCGACTGCCGGTACCGACCGGCTCGGCGCGACATTCGATCCCACGACGGGCAAACAGTGGGAGGCGGGAACGAAATATCAGCTTTCCCACGGGCTCGGGCTCATCACGCTGGCCGCCTATGACCTTCACCAGACCAACGTCCTGACACCGGACCCTGCGAACATCCGCTACAACACGCAGGCCGGCGAGGGACACGTGCACGGCATCGAACTCGAGGCGAAGCTGACGCCGGTTACGGGCCTCAACCTGATCGGCTCCTACGCCTACAGCCGTTCGAAGGTGCTGAAGGCGAACCCGAATGCGAGCGGTCTCAGCATCCTCGGCAACGAACTGCCCTTCGTATCGAACCATCAGGCATCCGCACGCGCCGATTATACGGTTCAGGCCGGATCGCTGCGCGGTCTGGGCCTCGGCTTCGGCGGCACCTATTTCGGCCGCCTCTTCGGCGATGCGGCCAACCTCTATCGCATTCCTGGCGCCATCATCTTCGATGCCGCGCTGCGCTACGATCTCGGCGTGCTCGTGCCGTCGCTCCACGGGATCAATCTGGCGGTCAATGCCAGCAACCTGTTCGACAGGCGCTACCTGAAGACATGCATCGCGGCGGCGGGATGCTATTTCGGTGCCCGGCGTACTATTCTTGGAAGCGTTCGATACAACTTTTAGTAGTGCAGGGCGTCAGGCTGCTCGTAAGCTCACGGTATCCACCTATGCACATGGTGAACGGAAAAGCGGATTGCTCACAACTACCGTTTTCGGGCTTGCGCCGATGCAGTCGGAACGATTGCGATAGAGCGGCTGCCGGCGGGGAAGAGCATCCTGCAATTGTCGCTTTGCAGCCCAAAATTGGGTTTTCGAGAAGGTATTCGCCTTCCTGCTTCTCGATCCTAATGAGAATGAGCCGGCCGCCTCGTTGGCCGTTCCTAATCAGGAAGGGTTGGCGTAGCTATGCCGCCACACAGGTGGTAAGGGGACAGTCGATGGGGGCGTGGGGCGCGCTTATCATGAGCTTTTTCGGAGCGGTGTTCGCTTCGTTGACTCTGTATTGGCAGTGGCACCTGATCGGGGTCGCTCTGGCACTACCCTTCATAGGGTTCATCCTGATTGGGTTGGCCTCGGCCTACGTGATCCGTTCACCCGGAGCAGGGATCAAGCCATCGCCAAAGGAAGAACGTGCCATCATGTGGAGCACGATCGGTGAAGGTGTCGGCCTGTTCCTCGCTTCGAACATCGTCATAAACCTGCACCGGCCAGATCTTCTCCTGCCCTCGATGGCGCTGGTCGTCGGACTGCACTTCCTGCCGATCGCTTTCGCTGCCGGCTTTCGTCCGTTCTACGTTCTGGGCGCGGCTCTAATCATTGCGTCGATTGCCGGCTTCGTCGTCGGAGCACCCACAGGCGGCGACGTAGTGGGGTTCACGGCTGCTGGTGCGCTCTGGATTGCATCAGCTCTCGCCATTCGGCGTGACCGTCTGGCGAGACGAGAGGAGACCGCCATCGTCTAGACCTTCTCGCCTTTCGATCTCGCACGGAAGGCTGCGTCTGTTTCGCGCGCCGCTCGTGGAAAGAGTGATCAGCTTGAACGGTGACCTAACCGCCACGCAATAAGTCGGATGAAAGGCTCCGGTTCATCGAGACGGAAGGCGACGCGCACGAACGGATCTCGCTTCTTCAGAAGTGAGCGACGAGGCAGAGGGCGACCCAAGCGCAGCATGATGTTGGGCCAGGCAAGCAGCGCCGCGTTGAGGGTCGCGGGATCGCGTACCTCCTTGCCGGTGAAGCCGCCCTCGATCGCGACGATCGCGTCGAGCGGCACGAGCTGGTCGATTAGGAAGCCGGCTCGCACACGCACACCCTCGGGTGTCAACAGCACCGGCCTGAAACGAAATGACTTAATGAGCCCGGCCAGGTACACGAAGCCCACGTCGCTCAGCACGAACATGACCAGCGTGGCGGTGCGGCTCCAGTGCCCCACCAGCAGATGATAGACGGCGAATTCGATCGCCGACAGGATCAGCAGCGCCGCGCACATCGGCATCAGGTGTTTGTGATAGGCGAAGGCGCGGGCGTTGGCCGGCACATCTGCCGGTCCGCCCCAGCGAAACAGCGCCATGTGGATCACCGTCATCTCCGCCACGGCCAAGCGGACCAGCGCCGGCGGAAGTAGCTCTGACGTGGCTGACATCCACCGCTCCTTCCGATCGATGCCTCCCATGACCATCGCTTGGCGCGCCCGGACCGAGGCCCAGGCGACATGGCCCAGAACAACGGCCGCCATCGTTACCAGCAGGACCGGCGTCTCCAACAGCGCCTCCCGCATCGCCGATGGCGAACCAAACCAGACGGTGAGGCTGGCGCCGGCCAGCACGCCCAGCACGGCGCTCCATACCGGCTTTCCGACCGATCGGGCGATCAGCGACAGCAGCAGCGTGTCCGCGACCACCCACAGGAACAGCAAAAGCGCTGCAAACGGATAGGCAGTCGCCAACGGCGTCCGTACCGCCATTCCAGCCAGCGCGACGATGATGACGGGTGCGATGCTTGCGGCGATATGTCGGCGAACAATGCCGTCACTGGTCTGGGCTACCATAGAGACCCCCGTTCGCCTGCGCGGATGACCGGTGCTGGTCTGGCGCAGCGTCGCCCGTGCTTATACGATGATTTTGCAAGTGACCGCCAGCGTCACCATCTTCTCAGAACAGCCTTCCTGACCAGATTTGAGAACGTCTCTGCCGTCTCGTTTCTCGATCGATTCCGAGAACGCCCGCGTCGTCTCGCTGGCCGTTCCCAATCGGGAACGTATGGGAGTGGCTGCTATTTTTTACGATCCGGCCAATTTTTGCACCACGATTCGATACGCCAGCGACAGGGGTTAAACTAGTATATCAAACCGTCAGGATTACGCTCCCGGTCGTGCGGCCTGCTTCGAGTGCGGCATGTGCCTCGCCTGCGTTTTTGAGGGAGTATTCGGCACCGATCGGGTTGATGAGGCCGTCCTGCAGCACCGCCATCAGGTCCGCGGCGCCGCGCTGATAAAGATCGGGGTCGTCCGCATAGAGGATGGAACTGGGCCGCATGAGCGCGATCGACCGGGCAAAGCCCAGATTCTCGACTGGCACCGGCGGGATCGGCCCCGCCGGCTGACCGAGGCTGGCGACGACGCCGAACGGCCGGACGGTGCCGAGGGTCCTGCCCAACATGCTACCGCCAATGCCATCGATAGCGAGGTGCACACCTTTCCCTTCGGCGATCGCCCGCGTTCGCTCCACCCAGTCGGCGTCGCTGTGCAACAGCACCTCATCGGCGCCAGCGGCGATCGACTGCGCCACCTTGGCCTGGGAACCGACCGTCGCAACGACATGCGCGCCAGGGCGCTTTGCCCATCGAGTCACCAGCTGACCGAGGCCGCCCGCGCCGGCATGGACCAATATCCAGTCGCCTGGCTGAACAGCATGGACCTTGTGCAGCAGCATATGCGCGGTCAGGCCACGTAACATGGTGCTTCCGGCCGTTCGATCTGAGACCGCATCCGGCAGCTTCACTGCCCGATGCTGGGGCAGAAGCCTGACCTCGGCATACGCTCCCAAAGGCATGCCATGATAGGCGATCCGGTCGCCGACAGCGAGATTGGTAACACGCGAGCCGATCGCCTCGACGACGCCCGCGCCCTCGAAGCCCAGAACCGCCGGCAATTCGGGCAGCGCATACAGCCCGGAGCGGAAGTAAATATCGACGAAATTGACCCCGATCACCGTCTGACGAATGCGGACCTCGTCAGGACCCGGATCCGGCAATGCGATCTCTATGGCGTGCAGGACTGCCGGCCCACCCGGGCTGCGCATAGCAATTACGAACGGCATGATCTGTCTCCTCCCGCGCAACCAAAGCAGATTAGAGGATGCGCTGAAATTCCCTGTCTGCGCTCGGCATATGTGCAATTATGCACGGATGATCGATTGGCAGGACATCCACTATTTTGCAGTGCTGGCCCGTGCGGGATCGCTGTCCGCCGCGGCCAGGCTACTGGGGGTGGATCACGCGACTGTCGGTCGGCGGGTCGCGGCGCTCGAAAAGGCTTTGGCGCTTCGCCTTGTCACCCGTCTTCCCCGCAGCATTAACCTCACCCCCGAGGGCGAAGGGATCGCCGCGCTGGCACGATCGATGATCGATGCGACCGACGCGATTGAGCGGCGTGCACGGGCTTTGACCGATCCGATCGCAACGACCGTCCGGATCAGTGCGCCCCCGGCCCTAGCCGCGCGTGCCATCGCCCCGGAGATACGCGCCTTCCATCGGGATCATCCAACGATCATCCCTGCGCTCGCCGGCGTCTCTCATCACGCCGCGCTCGACCGGGGTGAGGCGGACATCGCAGTGCGGCTTCAGCGCCCGGAAGACGCCGAACTGGTCATCAAGCGGATCGGTGTGATGCGCTTTGCGCTGTATGCCACGCCGGAGAATGCGGCGAAGCCGGCGCGCGAATGGACCTTTATCGGTTACGACACGGCGCTGGAGCATGTGACGCAGCAGATCTGGTTGCGGTCGTTGCTGGCCGGTCGTCCGGTCATCTTTCAGGCGAGCGATCTGTTCGGACAGCAGGAAGCCGCCCGATCTGGCCTTGGCGCGGTGGTGCTGCCAGTGTTCATGGGAGATCGCGATGCCGCTCTCGTCCGCCTGCCTGTCGAACTCGCCCCGCCGACGCGTGATATATGGATCGCCACCTACCCAGACCTGCGCCGTTCCGCCGCGATCCGCATCGTGCTGGACTTTCTGGCAACGACCATTGTGAAGACTTGCCCCATCCACGACCGTTAGTCCGGATTGTTTGCCTCGATGTGCACCACAAACCGTACAGGCCACGCGAGGAATACTACGCTGATACTGATAGTAGCAAAACTGGACGGAACAGTCGTGATCAGCGTGATGGTCGGGAATCCGTTAGCGTATATCTGGACCATTCTATGCTCCCTCCCCCATAACGGCCCGGTTAGCGCACTTTCCCGAAATTCGATCCCATCAGGCAAAGATGACGATCGATAGCATCTTCTCCTCCCCCTGTTGAATACATTTGAGGCGAATAGCCTCAGCAACGCCGACCTTCATTTTCGTGCGAGCCAGAGCTTCATGTTCCAAACATCCACGAATTACTGAGGGCTGCCCGCCGCCATTAGCTGCGATGGCTTTATAGTAGCGCTCGCTGTCAAACCAAGGATGCTGAGCGACATTGGGAGCCGCGTGGTCGTTCGACTGGGGCGCAGCCAAGAGCAGCGAGACGTAAGCAAGCATCATATTCGTGACAGGCACCTAACAAAGGAGCTATAAACCTGAACGGGAGGTACCGTGGCAGTCACCGATCATCGATGATAAAGTTAGACCGTAAGCTATTTACGATATCCCACGACGATCCGAACGCCTGGTGCGTCGACGCTACCTGTTGTTGAAAGTTCAACAATGTGTTTGGTGGGGAACCAATAGGCAGGTATGGACTTACCATCCTTTATCTTCCGGTCGGCTTTAAGCGCAAGGTCAATCGCATTAGCAATATCACCAACGGCGGAGACATTAGGAACCTTTGCCATGATAGCGCAAATTGGATTTTCTGCGTCAGATTTATGCAGAAGTAGAAGATTTGCTTTGGAAAATAACGGTATGGGCAACCCCACCGGCTTTCCAGCCTCGGAAGCCGACACTGCGCTCCACCCATCTTTCTTCAGATCTTCGACATTCACCTGATGACTATCAACCGCTGTCAGGCAAGACTGGAGGCCCTTTACGACCTCCGGCGTTTTAGCTGCGGGAAGCGTATCAGCTGACGCTGCAGACGCTGTGAGGCCCAAAATCAGCCATCCATACAAGATTTTCACGGGCATCCTTCGTACGACGGCAAGCCGTCTGACTATTACTAACATGCGCGATTCCATCAATGTCTGGCAATGGGCGGTTCCAGCGTCGCAAATGGGCCCCCTTTTGCGACGCGCTAGACACGCTCATACTTTTCCACAGCCGCGTCACGGTACCGACCGTTTCCATACCGAGTGAAACCTAGCTTGGTCGCCAGCTTTACCGAGGAAAGGTTGCCCGGATCGATAATGCAGACACAGCGGGTATGGCGGCGCTCACGATCGAACCAGTTGAACATCGCCTGCATGGCTTCTCCCGCAAGCCCTTTGCCATGGACAGTGCCGGTGAACAGCCATGCTGCCTCCGGCGCACTATCGAAATCGGACCCGAGACCGCGCCGGAAATCCGCGAGGCCGACCTCTCCGATAAAGCAGCCGGTTTCCCGTTCCAAGACGGCGAACATGCCGAAACCAAGAAGGCTCCAATGACCTGCATAGCGGAGGAGGCGATGCCAAGCGTCCTCCCGCGTGGTCGGTAGTCCTCGAATGAACTGGAGCACGGCTTGGTCCCTTGCCAGAGTGTAAACCGCCTCGGCATCATCGGCCACGTGGGGCCGCAGGAACAGCCGATCAGTTTCTATCAAGGGGTGTTCCAAGCCAGTTATCCTCTAGTGTATGCACAAGACGCGTGATCGATCGAGCTCGTTGTTTCCTTGCTAGCGAGCTCTGGCGTTTACGCTTAACGTTCCAAATTAGAACCGAAACTGATGACACGGGCCGACGTCCTTACCCCGGAAGCAGCAGGTCAGAGAGTCCGGAGAGGTCTTTCATGACGGCATCGGGGTGCCAGGCGGAATCGAGGGGTTCACCTTCCCGATCAATCCAGACGGAACGAATGCCAAGTTCCTGACATACTTTCAGGTCGGTAAACTGACCCATACCAACGTGGATCGTCTCGTCCTTGGAAATGCCCATCGTCTCGTAAGCGTGAAGGAATAGCTGGTGATCCGGCTTGTAAGCTTGAGCCTGTTCAGCCGTGATGACAAAATCGACGGGCGTGCCGATCGCGCTCACGGTGCCGGCGATGAGGTCGTCCCCGGTGTTGCTGATGATGGCGATCCGGTAGCGTTCGCGCAGGCGGGCAAGCACGTCGGGCACCTCGGGATGGGGATCGATCTTGCCCAGGGTCGCCAGCAACGTTTGAAGATCCTCTGGCGAAGCTACGTAGCCGGCTTCAGACAGCGCCCGGTTCAAGCTGGATTGCAGCACCGTCCGGTAGCCGCGGAAGGGCCGTTGCTGCTGGTGTTCCATCGCGATACTGCGCACGCGATCGGCCAATGCGACGACCCGGTCATGCGAAGCACTGGCCCACATGTGCCTATCCAGGATCACGCGAGCGGCCTGCCTTATGGCATGATGCCACTGGACTAAAGTGCCGTAGCAATCAAAGGTGATGACCTTAGGCAGCGGTTCGAGCGTAAGAATGCAACATTCTCCCATGATGATGCTCATTGATGCAGCGGCAGAGCGGTTTGGCAAGCTTGCAGGGCCGGCACTTCGCCACCGCCCATACGCCCACCGCGTCGAGGCAAATGGGAAGGAAGCGATGGCGGTAGAGGGCGTCGCGCCGCCCAGTAGATGGAACGGCAGCGACGCGCATAGGCACGCCAGCGCAAGCCCGCCTCTCGAGACAAAATCGTTTTCGGGACTGAATCAGCCTTGAATTACAGTATTCGCAACTACCTACCTGTATAACCGCATGGTTTTGTCACTGTTGAAATTGAGCCAATGCCCCAGTCGCATACCTTCCGATCCTCTTTGCCCCGCACGCAGTCTTGGCCGACAAGATCTATGACACTGACGGCGTCACGCGGACTGATCGAAGCTGAGAATATGGTACCAGATACCTTGGCTAAACCCGATCGTCAGGAGGAAATGGAAGATTGCTAGTTCACAGGCGCACGTCAGTCTGGGCATTCGCTAACTCTAGCTGCTCGATCACTTCGTCGTCGGATACGCCCCGTAAACGACCATACGCCAGCCCGAACAGCCATGCGGCATGTGAGACGTCAGCTGACGACCGTACGGGCTGGCTGATCCAGGTGTTGCTCCAGCTTGGCGTTCTGCCCAACCCTTTCTGCACGACAAGGGCGGCAATCCTTTGGTTGAGGAGAATATGTCCGGTGGCGTCGAGATGGATATGGCCCAATTCGCCGTCGGCGACGTGAAACTCGGCGCCGTCGACCGTTCCCGGCGATCCGAGCCGCCAATGGGTGAAGGACGCAACCCCCGGCCAGCTTTCGATAATTCCGACCAGCGCGCCAGCATAATCCGTCATCTCCGGCGCGGGCTGTACAGGTCCCTGGTTTCTAAGCTTCATCGTCCTCTCCTGCGGCTGTTATCAGCGGCGCACGGTCAACGCCTGTACGGTGCGAGCTGACCGTGCGTCGCCTTCCAGCAATTATTGGGCAGTGTCGCTCAGTGACGACCAACGTTCCCACGTGTCGAGCTTTTCGGCATAGGCCTTGCGCACCATAGGGAGGGCATATTGGCCAAGGAGGATCCGCAATGGCGGTTGGTCCATGTCGGCGAGTTGCAGAATAGCGTCGGACGTGTGGCGGGGATCGCCGAGCGGCATCTGCTCGAACACCTTCATCGTGCGCTTGCGCGCCTTGTCATAGGCCGAAATCTGATCCGCGCTGGCGCTTGACGAGCCATTGAAGTCGGTGTCGTAGGCAGCCGGCTCGATCAACGTCACCTTGATGCCAAAGTCCTGCGTCTCCAGCGCAAGCGCTTCGCCAATTGCCTCGAGCGCGAACTTCGTCGCGCCGTATAGCCCTGCGGTGGCGAAGTTCATCAGGCCGCCGAAGCTGGAGGTGATGAGAACATGCCCACTGCCCTGCGCACGCAGAACGGGCATCGCGGCCTGGATCAACGAGATAGCACCGAAGACGTTGGTGTCGATCTGCTTGCGGGCATCCGCTTCAGACACTTCCTCGATCGCACCGAACAAGCCGTAGCCGGCGTTGCTCACCACAACGTCGATACGTCCGAGCCGTGAACGGGCTTCCTCGACTGCCGCGAACACGGCCGCACGATCGGTCACGTCGAGTGGAAGGGCGACGACGGTTTGAGGATAACGCTCGACCAGATCGGCAAGGTCAGCCACGTCACGCGCGGTTGCGGCCACGCGGTCGCCGCGAGCCAGTGCGGCCTCGACCCAGTGCCGCCCGAAGCCGCGGGAGGATCCCGTGACGAACCAGGTCTTGGATTGTTCGGGTGAAGGCATGTCGATTGCTCCTGAGTGGTCAGGCGACCAGCGCCCTGAAGCGCAGATGGAGCAGGAACGCTGTAGCGTGTAGACGCTGCAATCTGGACACCTTGTAGAGGTAAGCTGGACAATGCGCGTCGACCCCAACCTGTTGATCGTCTTCCTGGCGGTAGCCGAGCGTGGCAGTCTCAGTGCTGCCGCGAGCCATCTCGACGTCACCCGGTCCGCTGTCAGCCAGTCGCTCCGTCGCCTGGAGGACCGGCTCGGGACCGCGCTGGTCGTGCGCACCACGCGATCCGCCCGGCTGACGGAAACCGGCGTCCGGTTGCGCGATCGGCTATCGGGACCGTTCTTTGAGATCAACGAATCACTTGATACAATTCTGGGCGATGCAACGCCCACCGGTTTTCTCAGACTTGCGGTCGCCTCGATCGCGGAGCGCATCCTTTCCGGGCCGCTCATCGCGAGCTTCGCTGAAGCATATCCAGGAATCATGATCGACGTGACAGTGACGGACGCCGTTATCGACATCGTCGAGCATGGCTTCGATGCGGGTGTCCGCTTGGGGGAAGTGGTCGAGCAGGACATGATCGCGGTGCCGGTAGGTGGCGAGATACGCGAGATGGCAGTCGCCGCACCCGGATTTTTGGCGAGATACGGATGCCCGGAGCACCCACGTGATCTGACCCGCTTTCCCTGCATAGGTTGGCGACCGTCGCCCGACGCCGCCCCGTATCGATGGGAGTTTTACGAAAAGGGACAACTTTTTAGCGTCCAAGTGGACCCACAGATCACCACCAACGATCCGCGCTTCATGCTGCGCTCAGCACTTGCCGGCGCAGGGATCACGTTCACGACTGAAGAGACGTTCCAGCCTTACGTGGATCGAGGCGAGCTTGTTTCGATCCTCGGGGACTATCTCAAGCCATTCCCCGGCTTCTTCCTGTACTTTCCGGCGCGCCGCCATATGGCACCCAAATTGCGGGCTTTTGTGGATCATGTACGCGTGCACGCCGACGATATCAGTATGTCGAACGTTGTTTGAAGCGAGTTCACGACATTCCCCAAACGCCATTCCGATAGGGAGCATGGCTAGCCAGCATATGTTGGCCGTTCGCCAACGGACAAATCCGCATTTTGCGTCAGTCGCAACGATAGTGGCTTGTGTCTCAACGATCCTACGCCTGCCGCGCAGATCGGTCTCACGCAATGTGAGCCTAAAACAGCCCTTTATTGCGGTCCTGGGTGCTCATCATTCTGAGCAACTGAACTCAATTGGGATCTTGCGTTGGCGGAAGTCGTTGCATTCGGTGATATGATATTGTCATGATTGTCGTCGTCGAAGGCATCAGCGCGAGCGGTAAAAGCTCTTAAAGCACTTGGTGAGTCCGGCATCGCGGTCAGCATGGTACTTTCCTAAAATGATCGATACCGGGAACGTCACCCTTCTCGCTAGCTCTTCCAAACTGTGCGCAAACTCGCCCAAGGCTGATGGGCCAGACTGGAATGCCTCACCCTCGATCGCGAAGGCCCATCCCATCGTAACTTCAACTCGACCGGTTCTATACTCGCATACTATTCGCGCGCAGCCAGGTTTTGTACCAACCAGGCCAGGCGGCAGTCGGGCTGCCCGGACGGCCCATGCCGAACCCGTGCCCGCCGCTTGGTAGCACATGGCGCTCGACCGGCACGCCAGCGGCACGGCAGGCGTCCGCTAGCATTGCCGTATTGACGATATTGGAGATCGGATCGTCCTCGGCCTGGACGAGGAACATCGGCGGGCAGTGGTCTTGCACGTGCGTCTCGACCGACCACTTGGCGGCATCGGCAACCGAGGGGTATCGCCCAATCAACTGGACGCGTGTCGACGTGTGATCGAACGGCGGTTCCAGCGTCACGACCGGATAGATCAGCGCTACCTCGTCCACTCTGGCCGAGGTTTTGTCCACCGCATCCTGTGGCTGGTAAGAGGCGAAGACGGAGCGGGTCGCGGCAAGCCCAAGCAGGTGACCTCCGGCTGAGAAGCCGAGCAGGCCTACAGGACCCCGCGTCTCCGCCCGCATCAAGCGGATGGCGCGTTGCGCGTCTTGGAGCGGGGCCATCGCGCCGTTGCGCCATCCCTCACCGGGAAGGCGGTAGGTCAGGAGGTAGGCGGTGACGTCGTGTGCGGCAAGCCAGTGGGCGGCAGGCATTGCTTCCGATGCCATCTCGATCCGCTTGTAGCCGCCACCACCCGCTACCAGCACTGCTGCCCCGTTAGGGCGGGCGGGCCGGACGATTTCGATCATCGGCACCGCGACATTCGACACCGCGCCTTTGTCACTGACCGCTATCGGCCCTGATGGCCCACCGCCACCCGGCGCGTCGCCACGCCACAAAGGCCGGCGCTCGGAGACGGTCGCGGCGATTGCGCCTCGCCAGGCACCATCAACCAACGGCAACGACAGCGCCCCAACACCCATGAGGAGGCTACGGCGGCTAGGTTCGAACATTTGGTACTCCATTCAATTAGCCGTCGTGGGGTAGTCGCGATAACGGTAAGCCGTGCTCAACAAGGCGTTATTTTACCGACAGCACGCCACCCGTCGGCTCATAGGCTTTTGCAGTAAGACGCTGAGCGGCTAGTTCTGGGACGCGGGGGCTTTTCCCGTTCTGTCATCCTCGGTGAGAGAGGTGGCACACGTCACGACGACAAACAGCGCGATTACGTAGCGGCCACATGGCGCGCCTTTACACCAATGTTCCATCTCGTTTCACTGTTCTGGCAAGCGCGGCCCCGGTGCGTGAAGCCCCGATACCTTGCGATGCCGCAGGATCGCAGCACCCAGCGCGAGACCAACACCACCCGCTACGATCGCCCAGCCGATCGGCCGCGCCGTTGACGGCTTGGACAGATCAGCGGGCGACGAGGCAAGGTCATCGATCGTCAGCAGGTCGCCAAAGCCCCCGCTGTACTCCGGCAGCACAAACGTCTCCACCGCAGGCGTTACCGCTTTGATCGCCAACCGTTGCAGGGCGGGCAGCGCAATGATTTTCTGAACGGTTTGCAAGGCGAAGATGCCGGCACGGCTATGCGGATGGGCCAGTCTCGGCACCAGCTTCGGAATGCTCTGCGTTTTATTCACAAGAGCTCGTAACTTTCGTTCGTACGCGTCGAGCGCTTCACCGATGTCCTGCGTTCGGGAAAGTTCGCCGGCAAGGACATAGGCTCCAATCAGCGCCAACGATGCCCCCGCACCACCCAACGGAGTGACGCACCACGCCGCATCGCCGGTCAGGACCAGAGGGCCACGGGACCAACGCTGCATGCGGACCTGTCGCAAATCGTCAAACCAGAAATCTTTAGCGTCCGCCATGCCCGCGAGAAGGCGAGGAATCTCCCATCCGGCACCCACAAATCGGGTACGCAAGAACGCCTTCTGATCTTCAACGCCTTCGCCGGGCGTGGGACGGCGCGGCCCCTGCACGTTAAAGAACGCGCGCGTTGTGCCGGTATTATCAGGTCGAACGCCGGCACTGGCCCCACCGATGACGTTGTACCACCGAGCAATGTCGCTGTCGGTTTCGGCGCGCTTTATTGTGAAGAACGCCGTCGCGAGGTTCATCCAGCGCGGATGGTTTTCGCCCGGAAACAGAAGGTCGCGTGTCTTCGAGCCCACGCCTTCTGCAATCACGACCAGATCGAATTGCTCCGCACGTCCGCTTTGGAAGGTCACATGAGCCCGTTCTTCCTTCCTATCGACACCGACAATCCGGTCACCGAAACGGAAATCAGCATGTCCGCAAGCTTCGTCGTGTAGAAGGCGGGCAAGGTCACCACGCAGGATCTCCAGTTCCGCCGTTGGACCGTCGCCTTTTGAGCCATCCAGATCGATTTGAGCGACGGTCTTGTTGCGGTCATTGACCCACGCGATCCCACGTTCGCCTGTATTGAGATCCCTCACGGCATCTTCGAGTTTCATAAGCCGCAGCACGTCGCGAGCTGCCCCGCGCACGTCGACGTTTTGCCCGCCGTCGCGAAATGTCGATGCCTGCTCGACAACCGTGACCTCGAAGCCGCGCCGACCTAGCCACCAAGCGACAGCGCAGCCGGATATGCTGGCACCGGTAACGAGAATGCGACGTGTCATACATCAAGCCTTTGGTTGCCGACGACACCGGCATCCGAAATAGGGATACGATGGGACATGTTGGACAACTCCTTTCCAACATGAATATCACGTATGATGTATAATTGCTAATGGTGTTCAAAATTGGTGATGAGGCGTTGCAGCAGCACCACCAGATTGGCGGCTTCTTCGGGCAAGAATCCGTTAAGCCCCCTTGTGTTGGCATCGGTCAGCGCCGCGCCTCCTATCCGCGCTGCTTCGCGCCCCTCATCAGTCAGATTTACCATAGCTGCGCGCCGATCAGTGGCCGACGGCGTGCGCACGATCAGCCCCATAGCTTCCAACTTATCAAGGAGCGCCACCATCGCCGGCTGCCTGACGGCCGAGGAGCGGACAATGTCGCGCTGGAGCATCGGCCCCTTCCATGACAACAGAAGAATCGGTCCGATCAGTGCCAGGGTTAGACCGTGTGGACGCAGGGTCGCATCCACACCACGGTTGAACAGGCGAGCCGCATGGTTGGCAAGATAGCCCGGCGCGACCGCAGCTTCCGGATGTGTATCGTCTTCGTGGCGTTCCATCAAAGCTGAGTGCGTTAAATTAGACTGAACCGCTAGGACGCATATCAAGGAACCATCAGGGCTAGCGTCCCAACACGACTAGTCTGGCGTGTCAGGCAGGAAAACCAAGCCGAGCAGCCGGTTGATCCCGACATGGTATTGAATAGAAAGCTTGCGGACCGATCGCTTTTGCTCGGCCGGAATGCCATGCGCGTTGAAACGTCGTACCATGTCCTCCGGCGACATGCCGGCAACGCCAGCCAAGGAAGATAGTGGAGCGTCGACCAGCGCCGTCATGATCGGGCGTTCCAATTGCGGCCCTGTTACCCGCCCCCAAGTGAACAGCGACGCGGCAAGCAGAGCCGCGGAGCACAGGAGGCAGATGCAGCCCCACCTGGTTTTCAGATGGTTCCTGAACGGACGCCAGTTGGCCACGATGTGCCCGCCCGCGCCGAGCAAGAAGAACCAGGACAGCCATTGGTGGGCAACGGTGGTCAGCCCGGTGTTCCAGCCGAAGAACATCAGCATGCCGGTCGCGGCCATCATCAGGAAGGCGCCGATCGTGAGCGGGGTGGCCCAAGAGCGAACGGTGGTGGGCTTAGCCATCGACTCTGCCCACTATGCCGACCTGAAGAAAGTAAGCATCGAGTACAGCATCATCGTCGACAGACACGATCGCGCCGACGTACCCGTCCGGTCGCACCAGCACCCGGTCACCAGCGGCGACGCCATAGGCAGCCCGGAACTCTCCCGCATCGTCCGCAAGGTCGCCGTGCTGGTCGATGGCATGGACGCGTAGCCCCGGCCGTGTTCCCATGGAGGCATCGCCATAGGTCAGCAGCGTCCAGTGGGAACCTCTGAACAGGTCGAACAACCGCCGCGACTGTCCGGCCGCACCCCGGACCCGGGCGTCGGGCGCGCGGTCACCGGCGAGCAGGATGCCGTGCCGTTCAGGCGCTTCTACGGCCAAGGAGGATTCGGAATAGCCGATGTCGAGTTGATGCACGTCGCGACCACGTCGCATCTCGCCGCGCTTCATGGCGTCGAGCAGGCCGGTTGCAAGGCCAAGCATGGCTTGGGCAACGGGGCGGCGCTCCGTCTCGTAGGTGTCGAGCAGCGCACCGGGAGCACCGTGCAGGACCGCGCCGAGCTTCCAGCCGAGATTATAGGAATCCTGCACGCTGGTGTTCAGACCCTGCCCGCCGGTCGGGGGGTGGGTGTGCGCTGCGTCGCCGACGAGGAAGACGCGGCCGACCCGGTAGCGATCGGCAAGACGCGCGTTCATGTGGAAGGCGGATGCCCAGGATACCGAGTGGACGAGGAGATCATCCCGCCCGGTCCGCTCGCGCAGTAGCGCGGTAAGCCCGGTGGCCGATAGATCGACCTCGCCTTCCAACGGGATCGGTCCCTGGAGTTGGAAGAGATCGGTGCCGGCGAGCGGGCAGGCGGAAATCTGTCGTCGCATGTCGCCCTCGCCGAAACGGTGCCACACGTCGCGTGACAGACCCGAAAGCATGACGTCTGCGACTATGGCGCGTACGCCCAGCGTCTTGCCTGGAAAGCCAATGTCCAGGACGCGGCGAACGAAGGAACGTCCGCCGTCCGCACCGACGAGCCAGCCGACGCGGACCGTCTCCTCGCCGGCCTTGGTCGCGATCCGCGCGGTCACTGCGCCGTCGTCCTGCGTAAAGCCGAGCAGTTCGTAGCCGAACTCGGGAGCGTGGCCCAACTCCGTCAGCCGCTCGCGCAGTACGCGTTCGGTGAGGAACTGGGGCACCATCAGCGGCAGGTGATAGGGCTCCGCCGGCGTTGCGGGCTCCGCCTCCACCACATCGGCATCGGTAAAGCTACCGTCGTCGGCATATTCGCGCTGCTTCGGGTAGACCCCCCCCACCGCCACGATCCGGTCGAGAATACCAAGGTCCTCGAACACTTCTTGTGTCCGGGGCTGGATACCCTTGCCGCGTGAACCGCGGAAGGGATCGTCCAGCTTCTCGATCAGCCGGAACGAGACGCCGCGCCGGGCAAGGTCGATCGCCAGCGTCAGGCCAGCCGCGCCAGCGCCGCAGATAAGCACATCCGCTGCGAAATCGTTTGTCATGTCATACTCCATATGTGTAATATGCATATAGAATGAGCAATAAATAGGAGTCAAATATAAAAGTGCATAATACACTCAACTCGGCATTGTTGCGCGAACTTCACAGGGCGCTGATCGACATAGTCAGCGTCATGAACCAGCCGCAGCGCGACGAGGCGATGGTGCGTGAAGCGGGGATCGCGCTCGACCGCGCGCTATTCCCACTGCTTGTGATGGTGGAAAGGCTGGAACCCATCGGTATCGTCGACCTCGCCGACCGGGTGGGGCGCGACTATACGACCGTCAGCCGACAGGTCACAAAGCTTGAGGGCCTCGGTTTCGTGGAGCGTCGATCAAGCGCAACGGATGGGCGGGTGCGCGCAGCAGTTATAACTGCCAGTGGCAAAGCCTTGACCGACAAGATCGACATGACGCGTGAGACAATGGCACGAAGGATCTTTGCCGATTGGAAGAAACAAGATGTTTCTGACCTTACCCGCTTGATGCGCCGTTTCGCAGATGCGGTGCAGAACGACCCCGCTGAGCAAGGCTGACGCTGTTTCTCAGAAAACCATCCTTTTGGGAAAACCTGCGCCTTCTCAATCGCCGTTCGTTTGTGAGAAGGTCTGCGCGGCTGATATCTCCCACCATCGTCGTTCCGGCGCTGGCGATTGGCCCGACCTACCCGAAACCGGATCGGCAGCTATCGGACAGGAAAGCTATCCGACCGTGCTGTACCCGAATTGCCGCGGATGTGTCGTAAGATGCTGGAGGCTGCCCACCCTGAAAGCACTCCAGGAAAAATCAAAATCGGCGGACTGTTTAGTCCCGGCATCTGGTGGATCGGGTCGACGATGAACCGGTCTGGCTCTGACGTCCAGATCTTGGCGATGTATTCGTAGGGTGTGAGACCGCTGAGCGTCTTGAGCCGGCGAGCGAAATTGTAGGCCGCCATGAAGTCGGCGAGATGCGTTCGTAGCTGGTCGTGGCTCTCGTAGTGGAAGCGTTTGACGGTCGCCTCCTTGATGGTGCGGTTCATCCGCTCCACCTGACCGTTCGTCCAGCGATGGTTCGGCTTGGTGAGCCGGTGCTCTATGTCGTTCGCCTCGCAGATCATGTCGAAGCGCATCTGGCGCGACCAGGCGGTGTTGCGGTTACGCGGCTGCTCGGCGAACTGGATGCCATTGTCCGTGAGGAGGGTGTGGACGCGATAAGGCACAGCCTTCAGCAGGTGTTCCAGGAACTCCCATGCTGTCCGGCGATCAGCCTTGTCGACCAACTGGGTGACCGCGAACTTGCTGGTGCGGTCGATGCCGACGAACAGGTAGAGCTTGCCTTCGGCAGTCTTCACCTCGGCGATATCGATGTGGAAGAAGCCGATTGGGTAACGCTTGAAGCGTTGCCGCTTCGGTTTGTCGCCTTCGATGTCCGGCAGGCGGGAGATACCATGCCGCTGCAGGCAGCGGTGCAGCGCTGACCGGGTCAGGTGCGGGATCGATGGCTGCAACGCGTAGAGGCAGTCGTCGAGTGGTAGCAGCGTGTGCCGGCGGAACGCCACAACCATTGCCTCTTCAGCCTCGGACAAGGTCGTTAAATGAGGGGCCTTCGGCCCAGTCTTCAGATCCTCAACCGTCGCCCTTTTACGCCACTTTGCCACCGTCTTGGGGTTGATCCCCAGCTCCCGGCTCAGCGTCGCGAGCGAAGCTTGCGATCGCTGTATTGCGGCTCGGACGGCGTGCGTGGTCGTGGCGCACCCATGACGTACCTGTCCCATACGGCCTCCTTCCATTCCAACGAAAGGATCGCACCATCAAACCGTGGGATCAAACACTTAAGCCGCCCGAACATGATCTCGATACGGCTACGGCGCCTGTAGCGGCGTTTGTCGGATTTGATGGGCTCGAGCCGAGACCTCCGACCTGGGATGCATGGCTGGATTCCCTTGGCCTGCAAGGCATCCCTGAACCCGTCGGCGTCGTAACCGCGGTCGCCGAGCAGCCATTGCGCCTTGGGCAGATCGTCGAGCAATGCGGCCGCACCGGTGTAATCGCTGACCTCATGAAGAAGCTGAGCGGACGGCCGTTTGCGTCGGTCACAGCATGGAGCTTCGTGTTCATGCCACCTTTGGTGCGACCAATCAGGCGCCCGAGATCCCCTTTTCAACCCGCAGACTCGATGCCGTGCGCCTTCAGATACGTCGCGTCGATCATGACGGTCTTTGGGTCGGTATCAGTGGCAGCCAAGCTCTCCATCATGCGCAAGAACACACCCATCTCACCTGAGGTTGCCCCCTAAATGACCTGACAGGGCCCCGCTCTTAGATAAGAGTGAGGCATATGACTGACGGTACGACCAGGCGTTACAACGATGGCGAGGTTCTCTCCGGTGTTCAGCGCCGGAGGCGGTGGACACCGGAGGAAAAGGTCCGGATCGTCGAGGAGACGTATCTGCCGGGCATGAGCGTGTCGCTCGTCGCCCGCCGGCACGGCATCGGTGGCAATCAGATCTTCACCTGGCGGCGCCTGATGGCGCAGGGTGCGCTGACCGCCGCGACAGCGGGCGAGGAAGTGGTGCCGGCGTCCGAGTACCGTGCGCTCGAGGCGCAGGTGCGCGAACTACACCGGCTGCTCGGCAAGAAGGCCATGGAGAACGAGCTGCTCCGCGAGGCCGTGTCCCGGGCCGCAGGCCCAAAAAAATTGCTGTTGCGCTCGACCTCGTTGCCGCGGGATGGACGGTGAGCGCGGTCGCAAAGGCGGTCGGCATCACTCGACCACACCTGTCCGCAAGGCACCATCATCCAGCGTCCCGACCACGCGGACGACCGCCGCTGCCGGATGCTGAGTTGGTTGCCGACATCCGTGCGCTCGTCGCTGATCTGCCAACGTACGGCTATCGCCGCGTTCATGCTTTGCTGCGCCGGCAAGCCGAAAAGACCGGGCGCGAAGCGCCCAATCCGAAACGCGTTTACCGCGTCATGAAGGTGCACGGTCTGCTGCTACAACGGGACGGCGAACGCCGCGAGGAACGGCGTCACGACGGCCGGGTCGCCGTCGACCTTCGCAACACCCGCTAGTGCTCCGACGGGTTGGAGATCACCTGCGACAATGGCGAGAAGGTCCGTGTCGCGTTCGCGCTCGACTGCTGCGACCGGGAGGCCATGGGACACGTGGCGACGAGGGGCGGCATCACCGCTGAGGACGTCCAGGACTTGATGGTCGCCACGGTCGAGCATCGCTACGGCCAGGTGAACCGCGTGCCCGAACCAATCGAATGGCATGGCCGAGGCGTTCGTTCGCACCCTCAAGCGCGATTATGTCCGCGTGAACCCCAGGCCAGATGCGCAGAGTGTCATCGACCAACTGCCCGGCTGGTTCGCCCATTATAACGAGGTGCATCCGCACCGCGCTTTGCGCTATCGATCCCCACGCGAGTTCATCGCGCAAACCTGCGAGGCTCTGTCAGGCCTTTAGGGGGCAACAACATCACCACACCGTTTCCAAAGATTGTAGAGCGTCCCTTCGGCAGGCTCAGGACAGGCTTGTGCGGACCGTAGTCGCTGGGCGCATCACGCCAGCGCAGCCCATTGCGGTTCACGAAAAGGTGCCGCTCAACACCCGCCGGTCGTCAACTCCCGGCTTGCCATGACTCTTTGGGAAATATGGCCGCAGGCGTGCCATCTGCTCGTCTGTCAGCCAGTACAGGTCGCTCATCCTCAGTCTCCTCACGGAGCCTGAATCAGATCGTACCTGTTACATCAATGGGTCCTGACCCAAGCTCGAGAACAGTATTCACCGTATGTTCTACGAAGGGCAAATGGCGAGGCAAGCATGAACGACCTGAAATTCTCTCTCCATGTGCTCGAAGCCATCTACAACCAAGCGAAGCGCGACGGCTTACGTTTGCCGAGTGCGCCGGGCTCTATGCCGCGGTACGCATCCAGTGTGAGGATGTCCGTCGATACATCGACGGCGACCGGCCGGCTATGGCTCTGCGCACATGCCTTGTCATTATGACGCCGTTGCAATCTCGGGCGGCAAATTCCTGGTAAAAAGTGCGTTACAGTCTACTCGTCGGCCAGCCATGATGGCAGCACCAATAGTGCTCCAGTCTGCGTGGAACCAAGTTATTGGATCTTCTGCGGCGACAGCGTCGTCGCAAGACACGTGCTCGGCCAAGATTATGTCCTCGTAGCGAGTAAATCTCGTATCGGTGGTCGAATAAAAGGCTCGAAAGACGCAACCCAGGCCGTTTGGATGCGGGGGCAGCGTAATAGCTAACCGATTGCCTCCCAACCGAACTAGCTTACCCGCTGGATAAACGCCGATGTTGCGCATGAACCTGAAGAGGATCGTGCGGTCAAAATGGCCGTCTACGGCGTCCATCGCCGTGATTGCCTCCAGCGGCGACATCCCTTTCTTGTACGAGCGAATAGATGTCATCGCATCATACACATCGCAAACGCTGGCCATCCGAACTGCACGGCTGATATCTGCCTCTATGAGGCTAGACGGATATCCGGTCCCATCCAGTCGTTCGTGGTGATGCAGGCAGACATCCAATGCTACCGGCGGCAGTCCCGGCGTTCGGGATAACATTTCATACCCGAATGTGGGGTGGCGCTTGATCTGGGCCCACTCTTCTCGGGTCAGCGGCGTCGGCTTATGCAGGATGTCGTCAGACACGATGGCTTTGCCGATGTCATGAAGAAGGCCTGCCATGCCGAGCTCGCGCACCTCATACGGTGGTACCCCCATCTCCCGAGCAAGGCTGATCATCAGCGCACATACAGCTACGGAGTGGGTGTACGTCGCCTCGTCCTTGGCCTTCAAGCGAGTTACCGCCAGGAAGGCAGGCATATTGTGAACGAGCTCACCTGAAATCTCGTCAACCATCAATAGGATCGCAGCAGTGTCGATAGTCCTGCCCAGACGGCAATCATCGAACAGGGTTTTGACAACACCGGTGCAGCGCTGCGCCAGTTCAGCGGCACGCGTCGTGTCAGCGCGCCCAAACCGGCCCTTTGTTGCCATCTGCTTTGTGGCAGCGGACTCGCCCTGCGGCACCGCTACATCGAGCCCTCGCGAGGTATCTATAATAACAGCAATCTGGCCTGTCCGCACCCTCGCCAATTTTTCTTCCGAAGATATTAAGAAATGATTTTTCCAGAATGGATGTGATAGCCACTTACCTTCAAATCCTCGAACGAACATACCCATCGTCGCGTCTTCGCACCGAATCCGTTTCAGCATGACAAATCCCATGTAGCGGCAGCTGATTTCTTGCTATTTCCGCCGTTTTGCGTGTTACTAGAATGCATTCCAATCTTTAGTATCGACGCGAACGAGCGTCGAAACGGCAGCGCTGGGAAGCGATTTGAACGACGATCTATAAAATCCGGAATTTGCGCCGTTCGGCTCGCAGGAGGCTGGCGGCCAGTAGCGACTGCCGACTTCGACCACTTTGAAGCGACTAGCCTGATCCGGCAGGTATTGTACGGCACGCCGGTCACCAATGGATTGCTGGCGAAGCGTTCATCGTTCGCTGCATCCAAGATTGTCAGAACATCACTGCCGGTGATTGCCTGTGAGCAGAATGCCTCGGCGTTAACGGTTGCGCTTACGTCCAGGCCAGACCGGGCTTTGAACCATTGCCGCTCAATATCGATCAGGCTGACGGTGCTGGTCGCCACATCGAATAGGCTTTGTGCGAGACACACCGTGTCGAATGCTGGCTCTGACGAAGTATCCAGATTCTGATAAGTCGAAAGATCGCGCAGCATGCCGATTTCGCGACCCTCAAACAGGAAAGGGGGATAATACACACGATCTCCGGATCAATGGCACCCAAGGGCGGCCATTCACGGTCGCCAAATGGGTGACAGAAAGGCGCCACTTGGATAGGATAAAGCGCCCCGCCCTTTGGGTCGCGAGCATGGGGCTCAGTGGGACGACGTGCCCCTAGAACGATGTCCAGTCGTCGTCCGTGCGTACCATCGCCGATCTGGCGGCAGCCGGCAGAGGGCGAATTTGTGATGTGTAGGCCGCCGGCGTCATGTAATTAGGCTTGCACACCTGTGTGGAACGACCACCGGACTGTGCGGTCTTGAATCGCCCCGCCTGATCGGCGAGGTTGCCCACTTCGCTAGCCAGATTTCGAGCTGCTGCAGAGGTCTCCTCGACCATAGCGGCATTCTGCTGCGTTGATTGATCCATTGTGCCGATAGCAACGGAGATCTGCGTGATTGCCGACGACTGTGCCTGATTGTCCGCCGCCATGGTTGCCAGCAGCTCGTGGACCTGCGCCACGTCGCCTGAGATGTTGGCTAGCGCCCCGTCGACCTTTGTCACCGCATCGACCGCCGTGACGATTTCGATTTGCGTCACCGTCAACTGATCGCGCGCGCGCTTGGCTTCCTCTTCAGCACGCATCGCAAGGGCCGACACCAGGTCGGCAACCACCGCGAACCCGCGGCCGGCGTCACCTGCTCGCCCCGCTTCGACTGCTGCGTTCATTGCCAGCACCCGCGTCTGGAAGGCGATCTTGTCGAGGCCTTCGATGACTGAGTCGATGCCCTTGGCGCTTTCTGAGACCCGGCCCATAGCCATTACTGCTTCGTCCGCGACTGCCCGGCCACCGCCGACCGTCGTGATTGCCCGATCCGCGCGCTCTACGGTTCGTGCGGCTGCTCCTGCCGACGCCCGCAGGCGACCGTCCATCTGGGTCACAGACGCCGCGGTTTCCTCCAGCGCTGCAGCATTACTCTCAGTACGACGCGCCAGATCCTCCGACGCCTGCGCGATTTCGCCCGACCCAGTCCGGATCGTCATCGCACTCTCCGAAACGGCCGCAATTAAATCACGCATCGAGTCAATCGCATCGTTAAAATTTGCTTTGATGGCTGCATACTCACGCGGCACATCGACTGTAATCGACGACGTCAGATCGCCATCGCGCAACTGCGAAAGGTGCAAGCTCAGCACCTCGACTAATTGTTTTTGGGCTTCCGCCTGCTGGCGATTGGTCTCGGCTGTCTCGCGGAAGGTAAACATTGCCTTGGTCATGCGTCCAACACAATCTTTGTAGTGCGTGAACTCGATCGGCGTTGCCAGATCACCCGAAGCCAACGCTTCCATTCGAACTACTGTCGACACATAGGGACCGCAGATCGCCTCCCTGATCCATAGACCCGCGAAAGCAGTGGCTAGGACGAGAAAAATACCTAAAGCTAGGCCGATGTAGGGATGACCGATAGCAAAACCGCCAAGCGCAACCAACGCGGTAAGCAAGACCATTCCGGTCATGAAGCTTACAACGAAGGACATCTTTTCCCGGATCGGCGCCGTTTCTTTGAACCACATCACGTCACATTTTCCTAAAAAGAAGTCGTTTCCTCAACGGCTTCAGCAGGTTTCACCGCCTTGATAAACCGGTGCTGTCTCTCTGACTTATAGGCCAAAATGGTTTAGCTCGGTCCGTTATGGACGTTTTTTCTAGGCTATACTCATGGTAATAGATTATAGTATATCGCAATTTCATACGGCCCCTCCAAGCGTCGCACTGGCAGACAGATCGGGGGCCGGGCGCCGCTTTGTCGGCAGTATAATGCTGTCTGCGAACAGATGCGCGAATAGCTATAGAGCGTCGTCTGTTCGGCTAACAACGGCTGGATGTCCCGTACAAGCGCAAGGACAAGAGGACCCGAAAAAGGTGTATCGGCGGTGCAACGAAAAGCAACTGACGATGCGCAAGCGCGGAAACCGTATGCGCACGGCGAGCGCCCAGGTTCGTATCGGACTCGATGACATGCTCTTCCATCGTCGGCTACGGCAATACGGGTCATAACCGACGGACGAAATACCGTGCGTCCATACAGCACCCTTGACGGACTGCCACCCGCCAAGTGCATATGGCATCGGAGCTAAGATGTCAGCGCACTGCAAGCAGGGAGCACGTCCACAGCCACCGTCGTGTTAACCCCAGTCAAGTGATCGATTTATTCTCACTCTGCGATATGCAACTGAAACTCAGCTTAGTTAATTTGCATCCGGACACGCTCGGATAAAGCAGCAAAAGCAGACATTCGGGAATGTCTGGATCTTCACGTGGCCCGATCATCTCCAGCGCGGTTTCTAATGTTGCAAATGGATACGTTAAAGCTTTCTTTAAAGCGCAGTGCCACAACAGGTCTGAGTCATTTACGTATATATTTAAGCCTAGCTTATACTGAACAGTCGACAACATCCATATTTCCAGATATCAGGGTGCTAGTGCTAAGCCAATCCACAAAATACCGCGCCCTCCTACGCAAGATCGGTAATCTAGTGATTCCTCTTTTCATAAAATACTGATAGATTCGGTGAATTAATTTTCGACGTTTAGTCAATGTCAATTTTATGATTATCGTTTTCTCGTAGTGGCACTCGGTGAATGACTTGGTTTGCCGAGATTTTGTCCAGCCGAGCGATGACATCCTCGAACGGGCAATCATCGGTTATGGGAAACGCCCGGCTCAATGCGCCGCCTAAAATTATCATACGTTGGTACGGCATTAACCTAGCTTCCCCTCGTATTTCAATCGATTACAACGTCTTTTCAGGCCCGGCTAGTCGATAACGGACATAAATAAAAAAATGTTAATTAGTTCGTTTCGATCTTGTCGGCATCGCAAAAAAAATCGCTGCGCGGATCGTCGCCTTGATCCGGATGGACGCATGGGAGGCGCCGTGCACACGTTTGGAACCACGGACCGATGCTGTTCCAGGGCCTCGTGCCGTTGGCAAAGGCGGATGCCAGGGTCCGCGCTAACGAGGTGTGACGCTCGGTTGCGTCTCACCACGTCGTCTGCAAGAACTTTACGGTGTTGGTTCAGGCTTGCCCGGTTGAAACATCCGCTGGAGCGAGGCTAAACCTGCTAGGATTATAAAGCCATTTGAGGTCGACACTAATTGAAGGACAAAGCCCATCTTGCAAGCAGCAAACTGAGCCACATGGTCGTTGACAAGGTGAACTCTTCACCCACGCCGCAACTCGCACGCACCAAAAAAGTCAGTCGGCGTGATCCACCAGCACGTCGCCCTTGAAGAGGCATATAGGCCTGCGTGCTGGAGAAAATCAGGCATTTGATCGACATTTTGACAAAGCGTAGTTATTAATTGGGAAGTCGCTCTGAACGGGAAAATCAGCCGCTAAACGAGTTAGCGCGCTTGGAGCCTAGTCTCAATCCTTGGGGGCCGGTGGCGAATCGCAAGTGGCTTTGATTGATTGCCGATTATCAAAAATCATCAACATAATAAACGAGATAACGACGAATGAAGAGATCGAATAATGCCGGCACATACGATGATAGCATACCGCCTTTAGACCGTATTCGTTCTATCCGTGACCAGCTCGATCTCCTTGCACTTCAGGTCGGAGATCCTAGTGAAGCTCCATTATTGGCGGATAATCGTCAGATGCTGCGAGCTTCGGCAAAAGAATTACTGCGGCAGCGAAACATCATCGCCGCTCATCTTGGTGCAAATGATTTTGTGGATCCGGCAACGAACCTCATGCTGTTCGTATACGGCGGCGATACCGGCGATAGCAAGGCGACATTATCTGCAGGCGCTTGCTGCAAGGCGGCTGGCGTACCTCGCACAACAGGTCTACGTTGGATTGGAATCCTTGAGGGTAGAGGTTTAATTAGTTCAACTGTCGACCCAAGGGACAAGAGAAAGACTACCTTGAAAATCAGTGACAATGGACGATCTATCATGGATAGATGCCTAATAGACATTAGCATGGTCTAGATAGAACTATCTTTTATCGCATTTTTTACTTGCCGAGTGGCTAGCTTGATAAATGAATTATGGCAATATATGTTAGGTATGACTTTTAGGCCGGACTTGCGCTACATCTTCTTCTATTGCATTATTCGAAAACTTTATATTCTGCGCGTGCAATTTAATGACTTCTATAGCTTGGTTAACATGTACGGCGGCGAGTGGTTCGTTTAAAGCGTCAAGTATAGCCAATAACTCGTAGAGCCTATTTTGTACTATATTATAATTCTCTATTGACATGACATTTTTGGCCATTTTGCTGCATTGACTGGTTTGGCGGCTGAAAAACATTAGTGCTGCGCAAAAATTATGCAAAATGTCGATCGGCCGGCCTTGGAATCAGTATGGCGGGGCACGCATCGATCCGAAAATTCATAAATGATAACCCACTCATTTGTCAGATGAATTTCATTTTATCGTAATCTAAGTTTGAGAGGGATGCGCTCAGTAAGCGTAACGTACGATCTATCGTTAGAACGCCTCGCAGGGGGCGGGGGGCGGTGATAATGGCCTTTGCCGACCACCCTTTTAGTCCCTTTCTTCGAACTTTAAGGAGTGCGGTAGTGAATTGGCGGATAGCCCATGAGTAAGCGCCTTCGATCTATTGATCTCAATTTATTACCCGTGCTGCGTGCTTTGCTGGCGGAAAAAAGCGTTACCCGTGCAGCAAGCCGGATAGGTTTGTCTCAGCCGGCGACCAGTAGCGCACTGGCCAGATTAAGAGGCCACTTCGGCGATGCCCTCTTGGTCAAAAACGGAAAGGCGATGATTTGCACGCCGTTCGCCGACGATCTGCTGCCCGCCCTCGATGCAGCATGCGCTGAATTGGAGCGCTTGCTTGTTTTCGAGGTGTGGTCGCCAGCCACAGTACGGAGGAATTTCGTCATTGTAATGACAGACTTTCTTATGCTGTCCATCGCCGGAGCCCTCCAGACGATTTTGACTGAACAGGCGCCCAGCGTTACCGTTCGATTCGGCGCTATCGGTCCAGCACTTCCTGGCGAACTGACATCAGGCACCGTAGACATGGCATATCTCGGGTATTCGGAGGTACTAGCCCAAGGCCTGAATGTTGAAGTGATAGCCCGCCATCCGCTAGAAGGCGTCGTGTCTTCCGGCCACCGTTTCGTGACTAAGCCGCCGCAAACCTATGAGGAGTTTGCCGCCGAGGCGCGCATGGGTCTCAAGATACCTGCTGCCCTCGTGAAGCCGGATTTATCGAAATTGTCAGAATTAATGGGTTCATCGCGAACACAAATCGAGTTCAGTACAACGCACCTATCTCTCCTTCCCGCTTTGGCCGATGTTACGAATAGTATGGCTATTGTTCCACAGCCAATCGCATTCAATGCTGCAAAAGACCGGCAAATGTTCATCATTAAAATTCCTGGTATTCCCGTCTACTATGAGCTCACCAAGTACTGGAGTCATCGCTTTGACACTGATTCTGGGCATGTCTGGCTTAGAGCCGTTTTAGATGATCTTATAATGACGAGCAGCTATGCTTGACTGAGTCATATAATTGACGGTACGAGCAGGCGTTACAATGATGGATATTTCCTCTTTCATGTTCAGCACCGTAGACGCTTGAAACTGGAGGAAAAGGTCAGGATTGTCGAAGTGACTTATCTACGCAATATTAGCCTATCGCCCTGAAGTGCCACCCATATGCCCTATTTCTATCTAGAGCGGGGACCTGTCAGGTTCCTTATAAGGCGACCTAATTGCCAGTATGGTGATCCGTGCACTAACTCGAAACATCGTTGACGACCTGGAGCGCTTTAAATCCTGCACTGGTTTATCTGATCCAAATTAGTCCGATCATATCACCCTTTCGGCATGCCGCCTTTTTACACTTCGGTTCTTCCGGTCTAACGATCCCGTACATTTGATGGCATTCGCGATAAGGCCTGTTTTCTTACCCGCTATCGATATTGCTATTCGCATCAAGAGGTTCTGAAATCGTTTAGGTTTCCCCTCACCGCCGTACGTGGCCACGGCTACCATGCAGGCGATCACTTGTAAAACCACGTTCCCTAACCATCGGGGTTGTGCCTGTTCTATAAGCCATCGTGCCATGACAATCGTTAGAACGACCGTATGTGCTAATCTCCCTTCCAGTTTCGTTCTCACTTCTCAACCCCAACTTTTGAAAGTCACATTCTCAGCGGCACCGAGAACCTAAACGTGATGATGAACAGGCGGACTATTTTGGGCATTGCAGATGCGCCGCGGCTTCAGGTGTGTGCCGGTGGCTGTCAGAAGCACGGATGGCCCTGCAGCAGTCCTGCTCGGCGAACTAGATTATGCCGATCTTACACTGCTCGATGGCGTAGCCAGTCGGCAGGCCGCACAGATGCTCCTCGGCCATTCAACGTCGCCCACTATCTCCTGCGCGTGACAGGCGATATGACGTCAGCGCGGGGAGCCAGCGTTTACCCTGACCCAGACCGGGGACTATCCGCTGGGCGATCATGTCGCTTCCTCCGTCGCGGCACCCATGCCAGTATCCGCCGTGATACGCTCTCGCATTTCCGGCATGGGCTGGACCGGCGAGGATTCTCAGCGTCAGCGAGCCGCGCGGCCGGTCGCGGGCAGGTTCGCTTCGATAGAGCGGCTTGGGAGTGAGGGTGACCGAATCGATCTGATGATGGACCGGCCGTTGCAGGCGGAAGCGATCGATCGCCACTTCACGGCTCGCATCGCCATGGTCCATGATCCGCTGACGCTGTTTGCAACCCGAGACCTGTTCACGCCGTTGACTCGAAAGGTGCTGATGACCTCTCGTCAGGAGAGTTTGGGCGCGACGGAATGGGCACTGGATGGTGCGACGGGCTCCCAACCGTCCCGGCCCTGGCTCGCGGTCGGCCGGGGTGAGGCTACTCGCCTATACCAACGGTAATCGGCGACGTCTGAAGAGTGAAACGCTTTCGACGAAGGTAGCTTCCCATGTTCGATACGACTCCGCTGTGGTGTCTGCATATAGAGATCGTCTTTCCCGATAGACCAAGTCACGAAAGCCAGATGGCCGCCAAAGTCAGCCCTTGCGGCACAGTCCCCTCTGTCATCGAATGTCGCTGATGAAGCTGACCTTGCCTGTCCGTCAAAGCGTGCCTAATTTAGCATTTGCCGTCAGTCAGACAAAAACCAATATTTCTCGTAATATTATTCGGAAACCGTAGATTTCACGTGGTTTTACCCTATAATGAAAGCACTGGACCGATTCCCATTTGGTCCAGCATCTCTCCTGAATGCCCCGGAAACGGGCGGCGCGGCTTCGGTCACGCCGCCCGTTTTTGCTTGATGACAAATGCGAAATACATTCATGCGGAAAAGTAGCGTACTTCGTTACCTGTCGCTTCCGCGTGCTAGCTTAAATTGGGCTAACTGACAGAGTCGTCAAATTTGAAGCTGCCCGCGAAAGCGATCCGTTAGAAGCGATAGCCGATACCGGCCCCGACGAGGACCATATCCATGCCGGAGGTGAACCTAGCGCTGCCGCTCTCATAGACCTGCTCGGGAACAAGGAGATATTTCACCACTGCATTGCTGAACCAGTTTGCGCCCAGTTGGCGGTCAACGCCGGCTTGGAGCATGACGCTCATCTGCGACTTGACCTTGAAGTCGGAAATGCCATCGGCGGGTTCGGTCCAGATCGGGTGCGAGTAGCTGACTCCCGCGCCAATATAGGGATTTATCCGCCGTCCCGGCAGGACATGATATTGCAGGGACGCGGCAGCAGCTGCGCTCCCGATCGTTCCAATCTTGAAATCGCCGATTATCGAATCCCGGATGCGGGGGCGTGTGCGCACGACACCGCCCTGTCCCTCGAGGGAAATGTGCTCAGTCAGGAACCAAGCGATCTGAAGATCAGGAAGCAGCATGCGCGGCGTCTCGATCCGACCGCCGATGGGTTCGATCACGGACGTTTCGTCAACCGGAAATACCCCAGCGACGCGCGCGCGGACCAGCCAATTGCCAGCTTGCAAGCCAATTGCGGTCGCTTGAATGGGAGAAGCCAGAGGTGGACTTTCAACCTCTTGCGCCTCCGCGACCCTCGCGCAGCAGAGGCAAGCCGACACCATGAGGTTGGCGGACATAGACGTCCGGTATACTGCGGTTCCAAGCTTCATCATTTCAGAAAGGCGTCTTTCGATCTCAACGGAAAAAAACTTTTACCTTTGATCCTCCTATAGATGGGCACCGGTAAAGATTTGATGAGATTCCAAAAGATTGGGTCGGAACTACCTGGAAAAAGATTAATGGTTACCAGAACCACGCATCATCTTTGAACGCTATCATGGCCGAATGAGTAGGGTCCATACACCATTCGGCGAGTCACCAGTGAGCGCTTGTGAAACCAACTTATGTTTATCTAACGATCCAAAGTTTGGGCGTCGGCCACGGTCATGTCGGTGACCTTTGACGTCGAAACGCTCCACTTCTCAAGCGCCGTCGGACGAGCGTCCTACCTAGTGGTGTTTGTAATTGTCGCGATTCGTTTGCCGCGCGAGACCTACCTCCGGCATTGGATCGGCGCCATTCTGGCGTCGATGATTGGTTCCGCGATCATGGCCCGCGTTCCGGTCACGCGGTGGCTGTCCGCCAGCGAAGCCTTCATCATCTACACCTTATATATCTCGAGCCTCGCCTTGTCGTGGAGCGGGCTGCGCGTCTTCAATAGCCGCACCGTTAAACTCTCGACGCTCGCGCTGATGGTTGCGGCGCCCAGCACATTCTATGTCGCGTTGCTTCTCGTTGGCGCACCCATGCGGGAGGCACTCGCGTCAGTCTTTGTCTTCTGCATGGCATACGCTGGCCTTGCCGGGTTCGAGGCGGTGCACCGGTCGCAAAGCATACGCCTGTGGTCGCGCTACATCATCGCGACCACCTTCGTGTTCTACTTAATGGTGTTCGTTCTGACCTTCAGCGTCCTGGTAGGCACCGACATACCGATGAACTCTGCCGAGAGCGGGCAATGGTCGATGATCCTTGATCAGGCGACCGGCATCCTCGTTTACTTCGGCTACATCGCGATGGCGGGCGAGCGCGCAGTTCTCACCGTTCACCGCTTGGCGGAAACCGATACCCTGACCGAACTCACCAACCGGCGCGGCTTGCAAGTCGCGCTTGAGCGGTCAGAGCGAGCCTCGCATTCGGGACGCCCGACTGGGGTGCTTATCGCCGATATTGACAACTTCAAGGCGATTAACGACACTTACGGCCACAAGGCGGGAGACATGATTCTTATCGCCTTCTCCCGCCGGTTTCGTACGGCGCTACGAGCCGAGGACATCGCAGTCCGTTGGGGAGGAGAAGAATTCCTTGCCGTGCTGCCGGACGTCGACATCGACTGGCTTGCGACGATCGCAGAGCGGCTGCGCGCGTCGATCGAGGTGTCCCCATTCGCTCTTCCGAACGGCCGATCGGTCCCGATCACGGTCAGCATCGGTATCAGCGCAATGACCGGGGGGCCGCGCGAATTCGAACACGCGGCCCAACAGGCTGATGTCGCGCTCTACAAGGCGAAGACGGAAGGGCGCAACAGGGTCTGTGACGGATCGCTTATTACAAGAATGCCAATAGTGATCGGGTGTTCGGCATGACGATTTCTGACAGCATACCGCCTCCTTAATTGTGACTAATGCGGCGGTCGCCTATTTTGCAGTCGCACTAATCGTCCGCAATCGTTCGGCGGGCCAATGGGTTGGCCGCTTCGGTCCAGCGCCGTGCGACCGCTACCATTGAAGGCACTCGACCGCCGCTGCTCGCCAACTTCTTGCTCTGCGCTGGGCGGGACGCTCTGGTACTTCCAGTTCGTCTTCTACACGATGGGTGAAAGCCAGATGGGGCGCTTTGGCTTCTCGTCTTGGACACTTCACATGGCCTCGATCATCATCTTCGGCACTTTGTGGGGCTTTGCCCTGCGTGAGTGGCGCGACGCGGCCACCAGTATTCGTGCAACCGTCTGGGCGGGCGTCGCCCTGCTCGTCCTTGCCACCGTCATCATCGGCTACGGCAACAGCCTCGCGTCATGAAAGACCTTTGCACCTGCGCTTTCAGCGGCCATACGGTTCGTTGAATTGAGGAGTGAGGAACAACTCGTCGACGATCGTACTGGCTGATGAACCAAGTCAAGCGCCTCTTCACCAAGCGCGGTGACATTATGGCGCGAGGCCCGAAAGCTAGACGTCTGGGCGGGTAAGATGCTCGACGGCGATCTGCCAATGCTAGGATCTCGTATCCACCGGCTGGTCAGCGATATGCGCCTGGATTAGATTTCCCTCGAGAAGCGGATCTCGAATTTGGATGCCGAGTTCACCGCCCCCGCGCGCATAGACAAGCGGACCCGCTGAAAAGGGCGATGGCTTAATGTGACGGCGCCGCGGGGCTGATCGACACGTCGAGAAGCTCGGCTAAAGTACTGTCGAGCGGAACATCACGATCGTCATTCGACCATGATCCATCCCCACGTTCGACGCGGAGGGCCGGTGCGATGCCGTTTCCGCTCATCACTTCTGTGATTGATCGGCGCCTGTCAGATGTACGTTCTCCTTTTCGCCGCGGCCGCAGCGCTAGTGCAATTTCCGGTTGCCGGATCCGTGGTGAAGCCCGGCACGATAGCGATCGTTGCTGCCGATAGTCCGACCACGTCCCCCGCTATCACGAAAACGTTCATGGACGCCGTTCAGCGAACCCTCCTTCGAACGCCTTTCCTGCCCCTGCCCCACGCGAACCACAGCCTTTACGTCGCTAAGGTTGAGACATCGCAGACCCAGCGCGGCGTTGTTCGGTCCGGCAACGACGAATTGAATCGGCCGGGCATGGCGGCCGGACTTGGGAGCCTGTCGCTGACTTTGCCCTCGGGGAAGGATCAGTTGCACGGCCTGATCGTGACCCGTCTCAAGGTGACCGAGTCGCTCCGCCGCGATAGTCGCGTCGTGTGGACAGGACAGGCGACCACGGTCCGCGCTAGCGGCACACGAACAGGCGATCCCTCTGTTGTCGCTGCGGCGCTCTCAGACACCCTTCGGACGTGGTTTCCCCGGCAGCTGCCAGGGCCGCTGTCAGTGCCATAGGGCTCGCCGGGCAAGGCGGTGATCAGCCTCTGATCTTCGACAACACGCGCGCCGCGACATTGCTCCTGGCTGCAAGCTTCCGCCCATAACGTAACGCGGTCGATGGCGACGACCAGCGCAGCGCCTGCGCAATGCCGACGCCATCCTCGCCGGCCGCAAACAGGTCCTGCGTAAGTCCGACGCGCACCGAATGGCTCGACAGCGCGCGCGCCTCCTCCTCGACCTTCGCGATCGGCATCTCCACCAGCCCCTGGTCGAATGCACGCAGCGCCACACGCCGATAGATGCCGTTGACACCCTGCCGGCTTAGCGAGGCCGTCCCGACGGTGTAGACCGTCCGCGCCGGTTCGGCGTTCTTGCCCTTGAGCTTCTCCTGCCAGTGGCGCGTGTGCCCCGGGATTGCCTCGTACGCCATCGGCGGAACCGCGGCGCGCAGACGGCGTCGATCAACCCCGACGCGGCGGAAGACCGGCCCCTCGGTAATCGCACTCGCTACCAACCAGGCGCCGACCCGGCGCATCGTGTCCGCGGACAGCCAGCCCCAGGCCCCCTGCCCCTCCTGATCGGTCTTGGACGACGGAATGAACAGGAGCGCCGAACCATCGCTGTGCGGATCGATATGCGCGACGGTGACGGCGACGAGCTCGCTGACCCGCAGTCCAGCGTCATAGCCGAGTGAGAGCAGCGCTGCGTCGCGCAAGCCCTGCAGATCGCCGCCACAGGCGCCGAGCAGCGCGGTCAGCGTGAACCCCTTGGTATGGGGATCTAGCGAGGCCCCGAAGCGCAACGGGGCCGCCTGGCGTTGGGCCGCGCCACGACGCCGGCGCAGGCCCTTGAGCGCAGCGCGGACCATGACGTGGCTCGTCGGCGCGTGCCCCCTCTCCTGCAGGCCTGACAGGCCGTGTGCGGTGGCAAGACTGGCAACCCGCCGCGCGACCGTGGCGGGCTTGGCACCCCGCGCCTCGAGCATGGCAATGTAGCGGACCAGGTTTTCGGGCTCGGCGGGCAGCGGGGCGACACGGATGTCCTCACACCAACGCAGATAGCAGCCCAGGTCCGACGCCAGCGCCGCCTTGCTCGCCGCTGCCATCGCGCCAAGCTGCACGGAAAAGCCGATCTCGCTGACGGGGCCGGCATCAGCGGGCAGCGCAAGGCCCAGCAATCGGGTAACGCGGACATCGATCGGCTCAACGAGGCCTCGCCGTGCCCGGACCGGCAGCCCCTCCCCGTCTGTGCGATGGACGATGATTTCGCTCATGCGGCGCCTGCCGGCTGGTCCAATTTACCCTGCATTCCACCTGTGTAGCACATCGCTATAGTTACCATAATGTCCGATTATGACAAGTTCGTCTACATGACACGTAGGGCTGGCTAGTGATCGCGTGATTGCTAGCATATGAAGGGCGCAATGACATCCACTGATCATACATCGCTGGGCTACGCGCTCGGTCGACTGGCGGGTGCAATTCGCTTTGCCTCCCCAGAAATCCGCAAGGTTGCGAGCCTCGCCACCGTGGCTGACGCGTGGCGCGCGTATCGACGCGATGCCGGCATTGGCAACGTCGGCCCTGCCCACCAGCCTTCTACTGACGCCCTCTCGATCCTCCTGACCGACGACCCCCGCCGCGACGCCGTCGTGCTCTGGCTTGCTGCACACGGGGTGCCGCCGATTGCCGACGCTGCAATGATGGTCGTTCGCATGGTCAACGCGACGCGCGGGTTCGAGGTCGATGCGCTGGCATTGCTCAACGCCGCCCAGGACGCCTTGGCGCAGGCGGCTGCTGGTGGCCCCCTCACCGGTGCCTGCGGACTGGCGGACGCAGGTCCGGATCATCCGCTCCATGGGCTGGCGCGCGCTGCGGTCGCGGTCGACGTTTTGATCCGCGCGCCGGACTTCGCCGAGAGCTCTGGGCACGAGGCGCTACTCCCCCTGCCCTCCCGATCGATGCGGCATTACATTGCGTCCGAGCCGGCCGGATGCTGGGCCCTGAACCTTGTGCTTGTTGCACGCGGCATCCTCCCACAGGTTACCGGGATAGTCCCGCGCACGGTCTTTCGCCTCGATGTCATGGATGCCCAGCGGGCTGCCGCGCTCGTCGACCATAGCACGCATGAAGCGTTGGCCGCGTTCACGAACTTGGAGCGCATAGAGTCGGTGTTGGGTCGCGGTCGTGAGGCCCTCGCCGGCTTATCCCGCAACGCCCGTGCGTTTGAGGCTTGGACGCTTTTGGCGGCGCTCGGTCCGACCACGCGCAAGCAGCTCATGCGCGCACTTAGCTTGTCGCGCGCCGGTGCCGATATCCAGGCGCGCGCGCTTGCTGCTGCGAGACTCGTTGGGCTCGAAACGGGAGGTTTGGTATCCCCTGCCCTCCCCGGTTCGTCTCCGTCGCCGTCTGCGTCCCTCGATCACGGTCCGCTTTGTGCAGCGGCTGCGGATCTTGATATCGCAATGGCAGAGATTGACCGCCTCCTCACACGGGGTCTCGATAAACGAAACTAGCCAGTGCGATTTTTGGATACCCACGAAGATTATTAGCCCGTTCGCTTGCCTTACTTGCGGGAGGCTCGGTGCCTAGAAGGATCCTAACCCTTCGCGGTAAGTGCCCGCAGTTCCTCAAGTGCCTGCCAATAAGAACGGTGACCACGCTGGTTGGTGAATTCAACGAACCAGTCGAGTGTTTCTTGTGGACCCTTTATAAAGAGATTTCCCTGAGCGACGGTTTCCCGCCGACGTCGGCTAGGTCGAGCTGAGACACTCTCGCCCTCCCCCTGGGCGCGATCGACGAATCCCATTGCAGCGCCACGCGCAACTGCCTCCTCTTCTCTCACACGATCGATACGAAGGGGCGCTTTCGAGAGGCCGGAAAGATTGAGTTTGTCGGCGACTTCGTCAGCCGGTGCCGCATTAGGCTTCTTGAACCCATAACCGCTCATCGGTCAGTCTCCTCACGCACAGCCTCTACGACTGCGTACGCAACTTCGAATGCGTTTCGTTTGGCTGCCGCAAGTCCTGAAGTCTTTTCATCGGTCAGTTCTTCCAAAGTTGATGCAAAATCGAATACGTCGCGATAAGCTGCTCGTTCTACCAGTCCCTTGCTGAGCAAGGGTAGATCAGCGTCCTTGATTGCTGAGGTAATTCGTTTCGCAGATTTTGTCTCAATCGCCGCGTTGTCACGACTCCGGACGAGGCGGTACGGAATAACGCGGCCTAAGGCTTCCGCCTCCTCGTGTATCAAACCAACGGCATTAGCTGCTAATTCTGCGTCAATCGGCGAGAGATTGAACGGAATCAGAACCAAGTGAGAGCGGGCAAGTGCTCGTGATGTCATTCGCGAAGCAGTCCCCTCAAGGTCGATTAAAACAAAGTCGTTCTTCTCTGTGAGGGCGTCGAGCACTTTTACTAGCTCTGACTCTTTTGGGCTTGCTACGATCTCAAACGGAAGTGCCCTCCCCTCAGCGGTACGCCTGGCGCCCCACTTCGCTATGATCGCGTTTGGATCAGCATCGACGACGACAACCGACGCGCCGCTGCGAGCTAACTCCCCAGCGAGAATGAACGTAAGGGTCGTTTTGCCGGCACCCCCTTTCGGGTTTGCTACTGATATCGCTGGCATGCCTGCGTTTCCTCATTAACATTTTACTAGGCTACTAATTGCCTATTGCGATCGATTGGCCATGCATAGGCTGCTGGTTGCCTATCGAAACCCTATTAATAGCGCAATACATATACGATGGATATCCTTTTGATAGCCTTTGGATGGCCTAGCGATATGGTTGCCTATGCATATGGTAGCCTATGCCAATAGCTGGCATATGAATATGGTGGCATATGGATATGGTGTCCGATGAATAATCGCAAACCAAAGAATATTGACTGGATATCCTTATGGTAGCCAAATCAAATGGATATCCTGTGGATATCCACCATCCTCACTGGCCTACGTTGTGGCCTGCTGGAGTTAGACGACCACCGCTGCTACCAGGATCGGTGTCCGAATAGAGCAGCTTTGCATGCAATAGGTAATCTGCCGCCTTCAGCGCAGCCTGATTGTTTGCGCCAGGGACCGATCCACCCGCAGCAAGCTGCCGCTCGCGCTGAAGGCCATCTAAATCCTCTCCGCAGGCGACGAGCAGGGGATCGCCCGACTATGACACCAACAGCTTCAGCAAAGGGGGAGGGGGGGCAACACCCGGGCATCCACCGCTCTGTGCGTCAGCCACCCAAATCAGAGCCACCATAACGGCAAAGAGCCCGTCGGCAGGGTTCACCGCGTACGCTTCTAGCTCAGCGCGGTTGTCCCTACCGATCGGTTGCCGCAAGGCACCTCTATGTCGCCAGCATGCCGCTGCCGCCCTTAACGAGCTTTTGCGCCGTTGCGAGGGGAGGGGAGGGCGATCGCAAGCATCCCAAAGATTGCGAGTGTCCGATTCATGTGTGTTCCCCTTGTTCAGTTGAGCGGTTTTGGGTTCGTAAAGTTGATGCTGGTATGCAGGTTGCCGGCCGGTGACCTGCTCCCCATAAATCATGCCATTGGTAAGTTAGCTCGTCAGATGGAGACGAGTGATGCGGCGAGGCCGATTTACCGAGGATCAGATCATTGGCGTGCTGCGCGAGCAT
>NZ_SLXW01000009.1 GCF_004341085.1 Sphingomonas sp. PP-CE-1G-424 | reverse complement strand
CGACACCCGCGCGGTGGAGGCGGCTGCGGAATGTTGCGCAGATGCAAGACGACGATCCGATAGCGCCGTAGGCAGCCCGCACCGCTGCCCGGAGACATGACATGACCTTCACCGCCATCCGCTTCGCTGTCCTGCTCGGCGCTCTTTGCAGCACGCCTTCCCTGGCGCGAACCGATGCCGCGCTGAACGCGGTTCTGGCGCGCTGGGACCAGGATCCGCATCCCGACCTGGGCGGTGTCGTCGTCATGCGCGGCGGACGCATTGTCGCCGAACGCTATTACAATGGCGAGCGTGCGGATACGCTTCACGACGTCCGGTCGGCGGGAAAAAGCGTGACCGCGTTGCTGATGGGAATCGCGATCGATCACCACAAGCTGCGCGGCATCGATGACCGCGTCGCAGACCATTGGCCGGCGGCACGGGGCAGCGCGATCGGCGATGTCGCCATCGCGGACGTGCTGACGATGCGCTCGGGGCTAGCGGCGTTCGATGAGGATCCTGCGTCTCCAGGTAACGAAGACAGGCTCGACGCAGCGGCCGATCCGCTCGCGTTTCTGCTGAAGGTGCCGCGCGCTGACCCACCGGGCTCACGCTACCGCTACAATTCGGCGACCGCGTACACGGCCGGTATTTTGATAGCGAAAGCCACGGGGCAAACGATGGCGGACTTCGCGCGAAAGTCACTCTTCACGCCGCTGGACATCCGCGACTGGAACTGGGCGTCGGACGCGGCGGGATACACCAAAGGACAGGGCAACCTCTCTCTAACGACACGCGCGTTCGCCACGATCGGAGAAATGGTGCGCGGTGCGGGTCAATATCGCGGCCGCCGGATCGTCAGTGCCCGCTGGATACACGAGGCACTAACGCCGAAAGTTACGATTTCGACCAGCGACCCTTACGCCGACGGCTACGGCTATTTCTGGTATTCCAAGGTTCAGCAGGTCGATGGCAAGCCCGTTCCTGTGTCGTTCGCCTCGGGAAATGGCGGCAACAAGATCTACGTCATTCAAAGTCGCCACCTTGTCATCGCGATCACATCGAGCGCCTACGGGCACGGGTATGGCCAACGACGGTCACAAGATATCCTACGAGCCCTACTGGCAGCCGACGGAGGGAAACTGTGACCGTCGCCCCTATCGCGTTCAACCGCTGATAACGCATGCCCCCGGCGGGCCGGCAGCTTCGACCCACAAGCAGACGCTCACGCCTCATCCCTCGCGTCCCAACTTCGGACGCTGGTTCATCTTTGCAAATAACCGATTTTCAAGTCCGCCTATCCGCTCGCGAATATCGTGATGGGAAAGGAAAGCGGACATAATCTGTGGACGCCAGCAATATGTTCTGGTGAAAGTAGCGGGTGCGCTATTTCCTTGATGCTGAGTTCAACGGTTTTGGAGGCGGATTGATCGCTATCGCTGCCGTGCCGGAGGGCGATGAGGTCGCGCCTTTCTATGAGGCCGTTGAATGTCCTGAACCCAATCCGTGGGTCACCGCCAACGTCTTGCCGGTCCTGCATACAAAGCAGAGGCCGCTCGCCGAGGTTGCGCATATGTTCAGTTCCTACCTCGCGGCTGACACCGACCCAGTGCTCATCGCAGATTGGCCCGAGGATATTGGTCACGCTGTCGCACTCCTCACCAATGGGCGCGGCGGACGGCTAGTAGGGCGCGCCGTCCGATTTGAGATACTCGGCACCAGTGATTTTGCATCAGAAAGCCGAAGCGAAGTTCCGCACAACGCCTATTACGATGCCGTAGCTTTGCGTGATTGGGTGGTCTCAAATGAGCACTGCTAGATGTCCGCTAATGGGCGTTAGCGGAATGGCCGAGATGGAGAGTTTATCGGACATTCCGCTGTCGCAAAGCCTGTATGGCGACTGACATCAGACAGAGCGCGTAACCCCCGATTGTTAGCAGCAGCACCAGGAACGGCGGTATAAGCGCGAGCCCCAAGCCGGGTGGTCCCTCGCCGTCATCATACGCGGCGAAGAATACGATTTGAGCGAGTCCGAACATCGCGCGACGACCGAGGGAACGAACAGCAGATGCATCACCATCCCCAAGATCGCCGCCTACCAATCTTCCATAAAGTACGAGCTATTGCCGGCGGGACCAGAACCATTCCTAGCCATGCCGCCATGCCCAATAGGAGGTAGCCGTCCACATTCATCAGAGAGGTTTCTCACGCCTGATCGATGTCCGCAATTGGGCGGCAGCGGAATGACCCAGATGGGAAGGAAACCGGACCGGCTGCTCCGGGAGGGCGGGTGGCGATAGCCGACATTGGGCAGTTGCCGGCTTTCCCGAAAAGGATGGTGAAGAGGGAAAACTTCCGCAGGCTCATTAACGGGCCGGCGGCTGCATAAGCTCTATCGTGATATGATCGGGGCCTGAAACGTATGCTACCAACGTACCCTTCCGGGGACCACCCGCGATCGGTAGCGGACTACCCTTGGCCTTCCATCCTGCTGCCTCGACGCGGGCAATAGCGGCATGAATATCCTTTACGGCCAGCGCCAGGTGGGCCGCCCCGATCGATCCCGCGCTGGAAGGCACCGACCCGTTCTGGTGCCCTCTTGAATATTGCAACAGTTCGACAACGTAGCCGTCTGGTGCTCTGACGATCGCCGTTTTCACACTCGGATCATCGACACCTGTAACCTGATGCAGGAAGTCGCCCCCCATCTCCGATTGCCGCTCAAGCGTGAAACCGAGCGCTCCCGTCCAAAACCGAACGGCTTCGTCCAAAGACGATACAGCGAAACCCGTGTGGTCCACGGCAATTACGTTCGCGGCGTCGTTCATTGCTGGACTCTCACTGGGCCGTGCTTGCGCTGTCTGGGCCTGCGCCCCGGCTGCAACCGACGCCAGCAGCGTGGCGAACATGATCTTCATAGTGCTTCTTTAACACTTTTGGGCTCTTCTCGAATAGGAACGTCTGGCGGGAATCTTGCCGCCTCGATCGCGTTGACGGACGCATGCGGGTTTCGCGTTCCCGAAATCTGTTCCCACTGCTCTTTCCCGAAATGGCCAATCGGAGACCGAGAAACGGGAAAGATCGCGCTTAACGAATGGCCGTTATTGGGAGCCCGGATCGCCAGCCTGAACGTCCCGGGTGTGGGCGTAAGCGGACGCACTGCGATATGGTTCAATTCTGATTTAGTTGGCCGGATCTCTTAGGCTGTCTGGGGTATCACGGGGGTACATCGCGACATATAACCCCAGAAAGCGCGCGTTTTCGCGGGGCAGAGGTGATTGCGGCGGAGGGGTTATCCGCTGCAGCCGGCATCGCCAATGTCCGGTTTGAAGAACGGTAGGATTGATGTCACCAATTTTAGCGATGGCCTGGACAAGGCGGATCTGAAGGACCTGCTACTGCGGCTTGTCGTAAGGCGAAAGTGTCATACAGGGTTAAGATGCGCGCCGTAGCGCCCCCATATGACAAATCGATCGTTAAGGCTGTGGTCCCAGAGTATGGTCGTCCGACTGATGGTACCAGTCGCCATCATGTTGGGGCTCGTGATCCTTTTGGGTCTCATCGGCCTCGGTACCCGCAACCGTGTTCAGACTGCGCGCGATGCCGCGAATGCCGGCCAGATAGTGCGGATCCACCTGATAGAGGCACGGTCGCTCAGCCGATCGCTCCAACGCGACGCACTCAACCTGTTGCTCGAACGAGATCCTCGCGAACTTGCGATCATCCACGGGAAGTTCGCAAAACGGTCGCTTCAGATGCGGGCGCAGCTCGCCCAACTGGTTCGCAACCCCGGAACGGGATTGAACGCGCAGAGCCCCTACATACGCAGTCAGACGACCGTCCTCCGTGAGCTGGCAGTCGTGGCCGGTGCTGCCACGAAGGATCGCCAGGACCTGGCATGGGGCGTTTTTCGCAATGACGTCCGCCCTAACGAGCGCATGGCGTCGAAGATTGCCGATACGCTTATCGCCGGGCAGGAAATCGAGGTTGAGGGCCTGTTCCGCAACGCCCGCGATCTGGAGCGGCAAGAGGTCGGCATCAGTATCGTAGCAAGCATCGTCCTTTTCTCGCTGGCCGCATACGGCACGGTGCTGATCGTCCAAAAGACCATCGTCCGTCCTTTGCTGGACATCGAACGCACCTTGGCGGTGATCGCCGGGGGCAATGCTGAAGGCCGCACACCGCACGGAGAACGCGGCGATGAGATCGGCCGCATGTCACGAGCGATCGAAGTGTTCCGCACCTCGGTCATTGAGCGCGGGCTGCTTGAAGCGAATATCGGTCGTCAACGGTTGGCAGAGGCACAGCGCGAAAACCAGATCAAGGCCGCGCAGCGTACGGCCCAGGGCGCGGAGGCGGAGCGTGACCGTATCGTCAGGCAGGCTGCAACCACATTGGAAGGCGAGATAGCGGACGTCCTTGCCGAACTGCGCGGCGCGGCCAGCCAATTATCGACGACCTCGGGCGAACTCGAGGACCACTCGACCGCCGCGACACGCGAATTGGATAGTGTCGGCGTCGCCGTGCGGAGAGCTGTGGACGGCGCGACTGATATTGCCGCAGCGACAACCCAATTCATGAACGCGATCGAACAATCGAGCCAGAGTACGCGCCTGTCTGCCGATCTGAGTGCGCAGGCGGCGGACTGCGCCGTGCGGCTTGCGAAGGATATGACGGACGTTCAGGATGAGGCTCGTGCGATTGGGGCGATCGTCGGTTTGATTACGGGCATAGCTGCACGCACCAAATTACTGGCGCTAAACGCAAGTATGGAAGCGGCGCGCGTCGGCGAGGCTGGGAAAGGGTTCGCTGTCGTTGCCGACGCAGTGAAGTCGTTGGCGGCGCAAACCGCGGAAGCTACCGGTGCGATTGCCGACCAGATAGCAGGCGTGCAACGCGGTACCGGGGCAGCTTATACCGGCCTGCTGCATATCCGCGCGATGGTCCAGGATATGGCTGGAGGAATAGAAGATCTCGCTTCGAGCATCGGCGAACAGGCGCAGAGCGGCCAAGTCATCAGCCGGAACGTCGATGGTACCGCGACAGACCTGGACCTGATCGGGCGTCTGGTGGCAGATGTATCCGTCGCGACACAAAGCACGACGGGGATGGCCACGAGGGTCCGGATGGACTCACGGTTGGTCGAAGACGGCGCATCGGCAATTGACGCCGCCCTGTCCCGGTTCTTCGCTCAGTTACACGTTTCTTGATCCTACGTGCGGTTGCCCCGGAGCATCGGACCGACGCGGCTCAGTAGACCGCTGCCTTGTAGCGTGAGGACCGCGGATCGCATTGCTAACGATGCGGTCGGGAGCCGACGGGGAGAGTTCGCCCTAGGGAAACGCCGATCGATTGCGAGCCCCTTCACGCCACATCCGAGCAGCGACGTTATCGATGTCATCGGCGGTCGGGGGCCGCCCCGTCGAAACGCAATCGACTATTCGATCGGCGACGAGCGAACTAGCGCTAAAACATCTGACAAAATCTCTTAATTCACGCGCTTCCCGTCGTTGCCTTTGATGTCGTCAGAATGACAGGTGTTAGTTCAATGCACGCCCACCAGTACCAAGCGCGCCCCTTCGGCGTCGCGCTTGGAAGCAAAAATCACATCCAGCCAGCGGCAATGCTGATCGGAGTATATATCCCAGCAATTGACGCGGCCGGGTTCGAAACGACGCGCGACAATCAGCGCATGGTCGCATTTCATCCTTGCCTATTAGCCCCGCACGCAACTTTTGTCAGCAGTGTGTGGGCCAGTTACAATCCAAAGGGTGCCGTGATGCGGAGCCTATGACCTTTGACGGCAGCAAAGATGCTGCCGGAATAGTTCCACGCTACCCGAACAAGCGACGTTTTCGGCTACCTCGGCCGCGTGAACGCCTATTCGGCCAGAACCAAGAGCGCGCCTTCGGCACGGTACTTTTCTCCTAGCGTCGCATAGACTGCCGCTTGATCTAAATGGCTTCGCCGCTCGCCAGCGGTTTTGGCGCGCGCTGCGACAGCTAGCTCAATCTCTGTCAGGAGCTCGTAATTGATGTTGTGGGACACAGCAGGTTCCATCGTTCGCGCCGGGTTGGTAGCGCTGTAGCCACGATCAAATTGATAAGAAGATGCGGGTCCGAGATCGTTTTTGCATCCATATTGAATGTAGGGCATCCGCGCCGCCTGGGCCGAGAATCACGCAATGTACCCATCAATCACGAAGCGTCTCGTCAGAGCTGGATATTCGCGGCGGTGCCTGTGAACGGCTGGGTTTGGTCGAGACTTGCCGCGCGCTTTCCCGCGATCGGACCCACAAGCGGACGCTCAGAGCATCGGTTCAGCCCCCAACTCCGGCCGCTTGTTCATGTCCACGATCAGAGTGAGGTTGGGACGGCGAGCCCCTCCCTCTGCCCCCCGGGACTTTCTCAAAAGGTATCGAATTTCGAGAACCGCTGGCGTTCTCAAAACCCTGTGCCGCAGGGACGGAAAGGTTATTCTAGGCCCGCGCACTCCCCCCCTAACCGTTGCCCACCCTGTGGTGAGCTATAGCCGATCTCCCTTCCATCCTGCTTGGCGATCAAATATTTCAGGCGCCGATCCACGCTTGACCCTGCGTCGATCACCCAAGCCTCCACCCGTCCTGTCGGCGTCTTCACCACTTCGGTTCCCGTAACGGCGACCGTGAATGCACCTAGGCCACGGTCATACTGATAGAAGGGCAGTGTAAAGCTCTTCCCAATAGCCAGCGGCATCGCGGCGAAGGTCGGGCCGAAAAGGTTGCCGTCCCAAACGGGACTCGTGAAAGCCTGATCGACCGCCACGCGGTTGCGTTGCCGATCTGACTTGTACCCCGTGACACGATCGGAGCCGTAGGACAGTTCGGCGTGGGGTTTGCCGTCGCGCGTCGTCGTCAGGCTGATCGGTCGCAAGGTGCGCGCATCAAGCGCGAAAGCGTCGCGCATATCGAACCGGCCATTGGCGAGACGCTGATGTACCACGATCCGCCAGATCGGCCGGCCTTCCAGCTTGTCCGTGCGAACAGATTGCCACGTCGAACCGATCACGGGGGAGCCTTCGGCCGATGATCCTACGATGGCGTAACAGGCTGCATAGGGCCTAAACCGCGTACCATCGAGTGTCGCCGCCAAGCCCGGCCGGTTCAGTTTCTGCGCGAAGAACCGTACCACCTCCGTGTCGAAGCGGGCATGAAACATCGTGCGGTCGAAATCCGGCGCACTGCCGCATAGCTGCGGCATCGTCGCGGGTTCGGCACACGGGGCAAGGAAGTCGAAATGCCCCGCGCCGGAAACGGCATGGAAATCAGGCCTGATCGGTAGTGCTGCGCGAACCGCATCCGCATAGAAGGGAGCCGGCAAAATCTGATCGTTATCGGCACGCCAAAGTTGCACGGGGATGCGGACCTTTTCCAGTCCCGCACGGTCGAAAGTAAAGCCTATTGCCGGTGCGGCGACGACGATCGCCTTGATGCGCGGGTCCGTCATCGGCGGCCACGCGGTCGACAGCGTTCGAGGCTGCGACCTGAGGAGCGTACATACGAAGAAGGCGGGATGCTTCGCGCAGTGATCGGCAAAGCGGGTCATGTCCGGCTTCCCTCCGGCAGCCGCCAGAACCGTGAATCCACCTGCTGAAAAACCGAAGGCTCCTATGCGGTCGGGATCGATGGCAGCGCCCCCCGGCCAAGCCTGCAACATGTACGAGATGGCGGCACTTAGCGCGATCGGACGCCCCTCTATCCGCGTCGCTCGGCTGTTGTCGCGCCAGTTGTCGCCGGGGTGGGTGAGCGCGGCGACGATGAAGTCAGCGCGAGCGAGCGCTACGGCGGTATCAACATGACCGGCGAAATCGCCTCCGGTGCCATGTGAGATGACGACCAGGGGGTGCTTGCCACCCGGCACAAGCGCATCGGGCACCACATCTTGGGCGTAGAGGCCGAGCCGCTGGTGAACAGGCGTGCCAGTCGCCGGATACCAGATACCCACTTCGATGCCCTCCGCTGTAACCTGGCGCTCAAAGCCGACCTGCACGGACTGGGCTTCGGCCGCAGGAGTGGTAGCGGCGAGGAACAGTGCGGCAATGGCGAGGCGCAATGACATAATGAACTCCGTAATGGCGTGCGCCTCGATGACGCGGCACAAACTCTTGCGGAAGCTGTCTATTCGCGAGTGGGCGAACGGGTACGTCAGTCGGCAAACGGGTTTCGTTCGCTAACGTGATCGCGGTAGAAGGTAGAGTGACCCACCCGCCTTCCCTCGTTCTTGATCGCAGCCGAATGGCGACGCCCGTCATCCGCTGGGCTGGCTTAGCTGTCGCCATCGGCGCTCTCTTGGCGATCCTTGGACCGTTCGGCAGCTATTTGAACGGTGGCCCGGTCCGGCTGCTCGCCTACTGGATCGGCGCAATGTTGCTTGGACTTGGGCTCTACGGCGCGGCATTCAGGATCGTCGGCATATGGACCACCATCGGTTCGCGAACCTGGTGGCTCGCCCTGATCGGGGCGACATTGCTCGCCAGCATACCCGAAGCCTTGGCAACGCGTGTGGCAGCGTTCTGGCTATGGCCCGAGCTGGCGCGGCTCGACCTCTCACTCCCGCGCTGGTTCGCGCAGACGGCGACGATCGGGGTGATTGCGATGGCAGGTGTCGGCTTCGTCCTGCGTCGCTCCGCGCCTGTATCACATGACGATCCTGTCTCGCCGCCCCCGGTCGATCCGATCGCCACGCCGCTGGGCGGGGAGGTGCTGGCATTGCAAATGGAGGATCATTACGTCCGCGTGCATCGCCCCGCCGGTTCCGAGCTGATCCTTATGCCTCTCAGCCGTGCGATCGAGGCGGTCGAGGCAGATGGGTTACGCACGCATCGCTCGTGGTGGGTTGCGGCGCATGCGGTTGCAGCCGTTGAAGGAGACGCCCGCTCGATGCGTCTGCGGCTGTCCAACGGCATGGTCGCACCTGTCGCGCGATCGGCTGTGACGCGCCTCAAGGCGGCTGGATGGATCAGGGACACTGATGGCTGTGTCGCGTAGAGCGTATGGGGCGATCGGCTATCTGGAAAACGATGGTGAAAAGAGAAATTTTGGCGTGAGCCGGAAGAATGCCCCAGTCTGGCAATTTTCATTCGACGAACTATGCCGGCAGTGCGGCATAAGCGACGGATACGACCGTAAGTGCTCGTTCACACAGGGGAACGATAGATGAAGCACCTCGGCGTCTGCATTGCATGCCGTCTCTTGATCGCGTCGATAACGGTTGCGGCAATTCCTGCCTGCGCGGAGCCGGCCCCTGCCTGCGCAGTGTCGGGGCATTCCGTCGATGAAGCCGGCTTGGTTCGGATCGGCGGGATCGCGCAATGGGTTACGGCTGAGGGACGAAATCGCAGTAATCCGGTCGTCCTGATCGTTCATGGCGGTCCGGGCAATTCGAATACCCCCTTCGCACGCAATCTGTTCGGTTCGTGGACGAAGAACTTCACCGTGGTCCAGTGGGACCAGCGAGGTTCGGGCAAGACCTATGCGGCCAGCAAGCCGGGAGAAGACGAAGCCCTCACCCTGGAAGGCCTGACGCGCGATGGTATCGAGGTGGCCCGCTACGCCGCCGCCCGCTTCGGCAAGCGCCGGGTGATCATTATGGGCCGGTCATGGGGATCGGCGCTGGCGACGAGCATGGCCCTTGCCGCGCCCGACCTGTTCGACGCCTATGTCGGCACGGCTCAACTCGTCAACTATCAGGCCGACCTAAGTGCCAGCTACCGGCTTGCGCTTGCGTTGGCTCGAAGGGATGCCGACACGAATGTCCTCGCCGGATTGGAAAAAATAGGGCCACCGCCCTGGACTGACCCGCGTGCGTTTGGAGTATTAAGACGTATCACGCGCAAGTTTGAGGCGAAGATGACCGAGCCGGCCCCGGAGGGCTGGTTTTCCGTCGCACCCGGCTACGACGCACCCGCTTATCGTCAGGCTTACGAGGCAGGCGAGGATTATTCGTTCCTGCAGTTCGTCGGCATGAAGGGCGACGGCATGGGGCCGAAGATTAATCTGCCCAAGCTCGGCACGCGCTTCGCAATGCCGGTCTATATGCTCCAGGGCGAACAGGATCTGGTTACGCCGATCGCCGTGAGCCGCGCCTATTTCAACACGATCTCGGCACCACGGAAGCAATTCATCCAACTTCCCCGTACAGGGCACGCCCCCAATCCGACCATGATTACGGCACAGCTCGAAGTGCTGAACCGGATCAGAGTCAACACGCTGAAGGCCGCTAGGCGGTAGCACTCTTCAGGCAACGTCGGCGTGTGCAGGCCGAGTGGTGCCATGAATGTCGCTCCTTTCCCGAAAACGAACCCGTATTGCGAATGCGTCCGCGGCAATTACATCGATGAAGACCTTGAGACCTGCTTTTTCAAATCCGTTCCCGATCGCGCTTTCCGAAATTACGGAAAGAGGACGGAGTTATGGGAATGTTCAGCGTTCCCAGGAAGCGTGGTTTGGGAGGGGCGCACGGGACCCAGAACCGGACGTTCACGCCCCTTCCCTCGCTTCCCAACTTCGGACGCGGTTTCATCTTTGCGAGTCAACGATTTTCAAGCCCGGCTATCCGCTCGTGAATGTCGTCACGGAGAAGGTTAGCGGCACGGCGGCTTTCTAGCGTTGACCCGACGATCAAGCCATTCCTACACCAGTCGCGCAACCCCGGCCTGACGCCTTGCGCTTCCGGTCAAGCACCGTAAGGCGCCCGTCCGGACGCAAGTGCCTGCAACGCGGCGACATGGCCCTTGAAAGCCTTTCGCCCCGCCGTGGTGGCGACGATCCAGGTTCGTTGCCGGGTGTTCACCGTCGCCTTTCGCAACTCGATGTACCCGGCATCGCCGAGTTGGGCGAGGTGCTTGGACAGCACCGAGTCGCTGACACCAAGGACGTCGCGGGCAATCCCGAACTCCATCTCGGTCACATCGGCCAACAGCGCCATGAGTTGCAGCCGCGCCGGGGGGTGGATCAGCGGATCAAGCAACTCAACGCCCATGCGGCGCTCCATCCAGCTCCTGCCGGTACACTCGCTCCCACACGATGCTAATGATTGTAGCGAACACCACTATGCCGCTCCCGATCGCGACCGGCGCCCACGTTAGGCCATAGCGTTTCTTCAGGACGATTGCGCCCACCAGCGCAGCCATCCCGACCAGCAGCATCGCAAACGTCACCCATCGCGTGCGCCCGGACCGATACCCGCTGACGAAGAACCCGTCCCGCCGCCGATCGCGAGCCACGACCATCGCGGTGGCTGCCATGCAAGCGGCCGCCACGATCACAGGCCATGGACCGGGCAGTGCATAACCGGCAATCAGCCCGCCAAGCAGCAGCCCGACTGCGGCGTGGCGGGCGAAGGACCATTTCGCCCGCTCCGCCAACGCCTCGCGCGCCGTCCGCATCATCTCTAGCGATCGCGCGCCCTCCACTTGGTCCATGTACCATTCTCCTGCGAGCCGTCCGATCGTTTTCTTCATCAGCAACTTACGATTTGACAATCTGGAAAGCAACAGTCATTTTCCAATATGGAAACTGACATGGCAGGAACGAACATGCTGCTTACATCGGCTTGGATCGCGGTCACGCTCGTCGGGGGGGCGTGGTGGGTGCGGCGCGATATTACCGCGTACGCACGGTTCCAGACGCAATCCGACACGATGGCGCGACAGACTCTCTATCGCCGATGGCTGATCGAGAGCTTCGTGGTTCTCGTAGGTGCAAGCTTAGTCAGCCTTTGGCTGGCGCACGCGCTATGGCCCTTTGACGGATTCCCCTCGGCGTTCGCACCGGCGAGCCGGTTGCTAGCTTCCGGTAAGAAGATCTCCAGCGATAAATGGCTGTCGATCGCGATCGGCCTTTTCTTCGGTATCGTCCTATCGGCCGCCATCCAGTGGCGGCGGCTTAAAAGAAGCCTTTCGCCGCAAGCGAGCCCGGACCATGCGCTCATTCCCCGCAACCGTCGCGAAGCCATGCTAGCGCTGTTGCTCAGCCTCAATGCCGGTTTCGGCGAGGAGCTGTTCTTCCGGCTGGCGCTTCCGCTGCTGCTCTTTCAAGTCACGGGCTCGCTCGCTGTCTCGTTTGCATTCTCGGTTTTGGCCTTCGGTCTGGCGCATGCGCATTATGGCTGGAAGGGAGTGCTCGCCACCACGGCCGGAGGCGCACTGTTGACGGTTTACTACCTCCATCACGGATCGCTGCTGCGGGTCATGATCGCGCACGCGGTTATCGATATAGTTGCCTTCTTCATTCGCCCTGCGATCGCAGACTGGTTTATCTCGCGTAAAGCGCCGCGTTGGGCCGTCGCAGACTCGTAAGAAGATCGGCGTCTCCTTAACCCTGCAAACAGGGCGAATTGTGCCTCCCTCTCTTAAGGTCAGGCCGCCTGAGCGAATGACAGGTTTTGGGCCTTAACCCCGCGCGTTTGAACGTCCGAAAGTGAGCGGAACTGCCCGGCAGCGCGGGGCTGATAGGACCCACAATTGGACGCTCACGCCCCTTTCCTCGCTTCCCAACCTCGGACGCTGGTTCATCTTTGCAATGACCGTTTTGACTGCCGGCTTCCCCCGGCAAGGGTAGTCAGGTGGTGAAAGCGAATATGTCCCGTTTATAATGAATAATATGTCGGGATTTTATATTTCACGGCATTACCGTTCGAGACACCAATCCTTTCGTCTAAAGGCGCGGCGTAATCGAGCGACTAGAGCGACACAGATGGTTAGACGAGCACCTTGTCCGGCCGGCCGATCTCTTCGATCACCATGTCTGCCGCGATTTCCATAAGCGGTTTTATGTGTCCGTCGCGCATATCATAAACCCATCCATGCAGTGCCAACTCCTGCCCACTTGAAAACGCTTTCTGCACTGTCTTGGTCCGCGCGAGCCGCACCAACTGATCGCGGACGTTAACCTCGGCGAACCGATTGACCTTCGCTTCATCGGTGGGCTGCGCATTGATCTCATCCCGGTGATCGTGCAGGACATCGCGGGCCGTCTCCAGCCACTCATCGACTGGCCCTTCCGTACCGCCGTAGAGCGTGCCCTTGATCCCGCCGCAGCCGTGATGACCACAGACGATGACATGCCTCACCCTCAGCATCGACCACATATTGCAGTACCGACATCAGGTTGAGGTCATGATCGTTGACCAAGTTCGCGATGTTGCGGTGGATGAATATGCCGCCAGGCTGCGTCATCGTCATCTGTTCGGGACTTACGCGACTGTCGGAACAGCCGATCCATAGGAATTCCGGTTTCTGACCAACGGTCTGACGCCTGAAAAATTCCGGGTTCTCGTCGGTCAATTCGGCCGACCACGCCTTGTTGGCAAGCAAGAGCTGTTTGTAGCGTCTCATGTGTAAAGAACCTCGCTCGACGGCGCATTGATCTGCGCGGCGCGTTTGCCGGCGATGTCGCCGCGAAGGGTAACTTTAATGCTGCGATACTCGGCGCCCTTTATAAAGGCGTTGATGATGTCGACGTTGTCGAGATCGACATAGCTGGTCGAGGACAGATCGGTCAGCACCTGCGAGTTGTCCGGCTGCCTTCCTCGAGAACGGCGCGCTCCGCGTGGTCGAGACCTGGGGCAACGACGTTCCCGCGGGCGAGAAGACGGACTATGCCCGCGCGGCGCATGCCATTGGTGACGAGGTCGTCGTCTATTCCTGGGTGGAGTGGCCGGACAAGGCGACTCGTGACGCCGGCATGCCGAAGGTCATGGCGGACGCGGGGATGCAGACCCCGCCCGCCAACCTGCCGTTCGACGGCAAGCGCATGATCTATGGCGGCTTCACCACGATCCTGGATGCATGAGGAGACGGCCGATGCAAAATCCCGACGGCACCCCGATCTGGTTCGAACTCAACACCGCCGATGAGGCCAAAGCGCGGCACTTCTACGGCGCCACGATCGGCTGGACGATCGCGCGCTCGCCCATGCCCGAGCATGGCGCCTATCTGATCGCCAGCGCCCCCGATGGCGCGGCAATCGCAGGCATCGCGACACCGCCGCCGAACGCGCCGTCGCTTCCCGACTGGTCGATCTATTTCGGGGCGAGCGACGTCGACGCGACCGCGGCGCAGGTCAGGGAACTGGGCGGCTCGATCCAGGTCGAGCCGATGGACATCCCTGGCATCGGCCGCTTCGCGATCGCTACGGACCCGCAGCATGTCAGCTTCATGCTGATGACGGGCGCGAGCCCGAACCCGTCGTCCGCGTTCCTCCAAGACCCGCACCACGGCCACGGCGTGTGGATCGAACTCGCCACTCCCGACCCCGACGGCGCGCTCGCCTTCTACGGCACGCTGTTCGGGTGGACCAAGGAAGGCGCGATGCCGATGGGGCCGATGGGTGAATATGTCTTCCTGGGCAGCGGCGAGACCCGTCCCGGCGCGGTCATGTCGAGCGAAACCACCGGCGCCCCTGCACGCTGGAACTGGTACGCCTATGTCCACGATATCGACGTCGCGATCGCTACCGCGACGGGCCTTGGTGGCGTGCTCCTGCAGGGCCCCGACCAGATTCCCGGCGGCGACTATTCGGCGAACGTCAGCGACCCGGCAGGCGCGCAATCGGCATGGTCGGCCCGCGGATCGGCGATGCGGCATGACCAAGATCGCCCCCTGTGTATGGTACGATGGCACGGCCGAGGACGCGGCGACGTTCTACGCCGCGACCTTCCCCGACAGTCGCGTCGATGCGGTCCACCGCGCGCCGGGCGATTTTCCGAACGGCCGCCTCGGTGACGTACTCACCGTCGAGTTCACGGTGTGCGGCATGGCGTTCCTCGGCCTCAACGGCGGTCCTCAGTTCCCGCAGACCCAAGCCGTGTCGTTCCTGGTCTATACCGACGACCAGGCGGAGACCGACCGTTACTGGAATGCGATCGTCGACAATGGCGGCGCCGAGAGCGCGTGCGGCTGGTGCAAGGATCGTTGGGGCGTGAACTGGCAGATCACGCCGCGCGTCCTGATCGAAGCGATCGGCAGTACCGACACCGCGATCGCCGCGCGCGCGTTCGCAGCCATGATGACGATGCACAAGATCGACATCGCCGCGATCGAGGCTGCCGTCGCCGCAGGCACTGCGTAACTGGTGCCAGGATAGGCACCAACCACACCGACGCCATCGCCCTGCCGAAGCAGACCCCCGGAAGATTGTCGCAAGGACCGGTCACCGGTATCGGGGTTGGGTTCGAATCCTACGCAGGAGCCGTAATGGCCAAGGTTTTCATCATCGGCGCGGCCGGCAAGGTCGGCTCGCGGCTCGCCAAGCTTCTCGCGGCGGGTGGGCACACCATCCTGGCACTGCATCGCAAACCGGAACAGGCCGATACGCTGGCCACCGCCGGTGCCACGCCGGTCCTCGGCGATCTCACCGCACTCGACGCGGATGCGCTGGCCGCGTTGATCGGCGTTGCCGACACGGTCGTCTTTGCGGCAGGCGCGGGCGGCGCGGGCATCGACGTGACGAACGCTATCGACGGGCGTGGTCTCGAGACCGCCGTCGCTGCGGCCCGGCAGGCCGGAGTCGCGCGGCTCGTGCTCGTGTCGGCGTTCCCCGACGCCCTGCGGGACGGCGATCGCAACGAAGGGTTCGAGAATTACAGTCGGGTCAAGAAGCTGGCGGACGCGCATCTCGTCGCCAGCGGGCTGGACTATGTGATCCTGCGGCCTGGCACACTCAGCGACGATGCCGGGACTGGCCGCATCCGGGCGGATCTGGCGATCCCGTACGGCACCGTCTCGCGCGACGACGTTGCCGCGACGCTGGCAGCAATCGTCGAACGGCCCGACCTCGGCCGGATCATCATCGAACTCACCAAGGGCGATCAGCCGATCGGCACGACGCTCGATCGTCTGGCCGGGTGCTGATCCCCCGCCCCTAGCTCCAGAACGTCTTGCGATCGAGGAGGTCGTCATACGCCTCGGCCGCGGCATCGATGATCTTCGATTTCTTGCGATGCGCCAGCAGGCTCTTAGCACCCGGATCGTCGCGCAGGCCTAGCCGGTCCAGAACCGTCGGCGCCGTCGCCATATCGTTCAGCGCGCCGAGCTGATCCTGCAGCTTTTCCAGTGACCCTACGAACTTTGCGTAGCGACGCGAGCGCTTCTTGTTTGGAAAAAGGGAGCCGAGAAACTCCGTGCCATAGCGGAGCCGCTTGGCGGTCTTTCGGACTTCATGCCGCTCCTCGTCCGCCAGTGACTGAAGCGACCGACCACGTTTGCTGACGCGACGACGTAGCGCGCGCAGCGTCTCCGCCGCGAAGTGCCGCGCCGGCGCATCCCGTGCATCGCGCGTCGATTGCGCGGTGCGCCATGCACCACATGCCAACCACTCCGTCAGATCGAGCACCAGCGCACGAACCCGGTCCGATCCCAGCGCGTTGTCGACTTCGACGTAGGCAGCGTCGCGGGCTTGGTTGAGCCCCTCGAACAGCAAGCCACCGGGCTTCGCCTTCGCCAGCAACACGTCCAGGTCGCGCGCTTCGCCCAGTACCGAGCCGAGCCAGCGCAGCTCGCTTTGGAAGTCCGGTATCTCGTCGCCATCGAGCAGCGGCTTGAAGATCGAAAAGGCGGACCGCAGCCGACGTAACGACACGCGCGCCTGATGAAGCGCTTCCGCGTCGGCCTGCGTAAGGAGGATAGTCTCGTTGAGGCGATATTGACGTATGCACGAGCCGGCGACCGCCTCAAAAGCGTCCGCCGCGGATGCGGTCCGGGTCAGCGCGACCCGCTCCGCCTTGAACGCCCTGGATGCGGGACGAAGCAGGTCATAGCCACGCTCGGACTTGGTGACGACACCCAGACGGACGGGAAATTGAGCCGCCAGCGCTTTGGCAAGCGTGAACAACGCTGCAGGCTCTCCCCGCTTCAACTCCAGCTCGAGTTCGCAGACTGGCGACTGGCGGTCACCCGCAGCAACGTGACCGCGGTCCAACACCAGTTCGATCGAAGCCTCGCTGTTGTCGATCGTCCATGTCAGGCGCTCGACCGCGACGGTCAAGATCGGCGCGATGGTGCCGGCCTCGTCGCCCAGCAGAGCCGGGATAGGTGTCCGGTCATCGACGACCGGCGTCGCATCGGCCACCTCCATTTCCCATTCGGATCGCGCGAAGAGACCCGTCGCCGCCGCGTCCGCGGCCTTGATCGTCTGCGTCCGCGTGTCGCCGGACTGCCGGATTCGCAACGAGACGCCGCCTCGGGAGAGCGCGAGATCGGGCGTGTCGAAATACACCGCCTGCATCTGCCGCATGCTCGTCGACCCGCCGACCAGATCGGACCTGACAAAGGCATCGGCCGTGGCGATGTCCAATACCAGCTTCAGCTCGACTTCCTTCGACACTGGATACCTTCCCGCAAAACCACGACGTCTCGTACTCATAGCAACCTGCGATAAGTTCTCTGGTTCTCGGAGAGCCACCCGCTCAACCTCTCCGCGCAAACTTGACGCAACGCACGACGAAAACCACTTACGGTTAAACCCAAACCTCGGATGTCACAGTAGCTTACCGCGGTCTTCGCGGTCTGACCCAGAACCGGACGTTCACGCCCCTTCCCTCGCTTCCCAACTTCGGACGCTAGTTCATCTTTGCGCATGACCGATTTTGAAGCCCGGCTATCCGCTCGCGAATGTCGTGATGGGGAAGGAAAGCGGACCGGCTGCTTTTCGGGATCAAAAGACTAGTCGGTCGCTGATTGAAAGGAAGGCGGAACGGCAGGTTTGGGCTTCTCGGACGTGATTAGCTGCCATTCGCGCGAAGCCAACTTGGCGTAATTGGCCGCACATGAACGATTTGTTCGAGTTGGACGCTCGGCCTATCGAATGCGATGCCCGCCACCTTGCCAACGACATCCGCCTGAAAAAAACGTCGTTCTGACGGTTCGCTGAAAGGCGCTCCTCTTGGCGTGGGCAAGGTAAACCCCTCAGGTAGATCGGTGACGACGCCACCATCGCACGACAGGGGAAACATGCTGGGTCGGGTGTCATCGCCACCGAGAATCAGGACCGTTCCACGAAAGGTCGAGCCCTGCTTTAATTCTCTCGCCTGCCAACACGACGGCAGGCGCAGTTCAGTCGAGCCGCACGCCCCGACCATCGCTGCTGCAATGCCAGCCAAGCCGATGCGGCAGTGGGCAAAGGGTCGCGGGTTGATGCGCATTCCGACGATGTGCACCGCTGAATGAATGTCTGCAATCAGGATGCAGGCTTATGTGTAGGAGCGGCGAAGTTGTGGGCGGAAGCGGAACGGCCGACATGGGAGGTTAGCGGACGGTCAGCTGAACCATCGTTCATGCATCGCGCGGATAAAATCGGGATCGGCTACGCGGAAGCGGAGTCGACGCCGCAATAGGGGCAGAGGGCGGTCCCGCTCTCGTCCTCGACCCACTCCTCTACGTCGTTGACCGCACACGTTTTTGAACAGAAAAAGCAGCCGCAAACGTCGCTACGCTCCAACTCCGCTCGATGGTTGGCGGAATGGCTGTGAGCGGCATCGAGCGTGGTGCGTGGAAAGTCCGTGAAGGCAGTGCGGCCGGGATTGGGAACGTCGGCAAATGGGCGACTGCCTTACGTCCGCGCTCGGGTCCGCCTTGCCGATCGCGAACGGTGATTTTGGCCGATAGCCGACCGCCGGGTCTTGGGCGCTGACCAGGCAATAGCTGCCCATTACACCATGAAGCGTCCCGCCGGTACTCGTGCATCGTCCCGCGCGAAAGTGCACAACGTCCCTGATCTCGATCTGCCGCCTGCGCTTTCAGGCGGACGACCGGCCAGTCGGTGAATGTGGGTATCAGTCGGGTCTCGTCTGGCCGGCTGTCCAAGGGTCCTGCCCCATAGCGCGACGACGGAACCGAGGTGATCAGCGTTGGTTACACCGTGGTACAGGGGAGACCAATATGGTCGAGGCAAGAAAGCTTACCGCGGCGGAAATGCAATTGGCGAGAACCGTGTACGCGGCTAGCATCCCCTTCGATCGCGTCTATCTTACCAACCTGGACCTAGGCTCCGCCGTCACTCTCGCCGGTATGGACGGGTCGACGGGCAAGTTCGACTATACCGTGAACTGGAAGGACGGCTTCGGCGGGGTGATGACCGACAAGGAGCGCAGGGCCACATTGATCCACGAACTTTGCCATGTGTGGCAGGGAGAGAACGGGGTCTGGCCGACATTCTACATGGGTCAATCCATCTGGGCACAGCTGTCGAGCGGCGTAAGTGACATCTGGAAGACGCGAAAGTGGCGAGGCTGGGGGACGCATCGCAGCACCGCCTACAAATTCCCGCGAAGCGCGCTTGGCAAACCCTGGACCAGTTTCAATGTTGAGCAACAGGCCTCGTTGGTGGAAAGCTGGTTCATGCCGGAACGCGACCGAATCCGCCCGGCGGGACCGGGCCGCGTCTTCATCTCCGATTTCGGCGATGGCGTGACCGGCGGCGACCGATCGCCGTGGGACCCGCGCTTTCCCTATATCCGGGACGTGATCCGCGCGCGGCATCGCGGCGCCGCCTATCGTCCGATCACGCTTCCAGGCGGCGGCGATCCACAAGTAAAGGCCATGCAGGACCGGTTGGTGGCGCTCGGCTATCTAGAGGCACGCCACGCCGATGGCCTAGTCGGGCGTGGCAAGAGCGCGACGCTGGACGCGGTTGAGGCGTTTCAGCGTCGTAACGGTCTCAAACCCGATCGCGACCTGGGCGGCGCGCACAGCCTGACGCGCCAGCGCTTGGCGCTGCCCGTCGCCAAGCTGGTGCGTGCAGGATGATCCGCGCGCTGGCCATGGCCGCGTTGTTGCTGGCGTCCTGCAGCCGCAGCACCGGCGGCCCGCTTGATCCGATGGAGGCGCCGGGCGTGCAACTGTCCGAGACTGCGGACGGTGATCGCTCAGCCACCGTTCGGGCCGACGCCGTGTCGGCGCGGGTTACCGGCCGCTGGTCGGACACCGGGGGACAGTCGGCGAGGATCGTCTACACCAATCGCGGTCGCACCGCTGTCCGTATCGACCTCGGCACGCTGACGATGACCGGCCCGGCGGGTGAGGCGGTGGTCATGTCCGCCGCCGACGTGACGGACACCGATCTGCTCGACAAGCGCACGGACAATGACGACGCGCGCGTCCTTCTGGAGCGGGACGATAACGGGACGGCCAGCGGAAGCTTGGACCTCCCGGCCGGCGGGGAACGCCGCGTGGACGCCCAACTCAGCCCTTTTTCGAACAGCACGGCAGCGGCGGCCGGGAACGAGATCACGCTTCGCCTGCCGATGCCGAAGGCGCCCCGCGACCTTAGGTTCGTGACGCGCCGGCCTTCGATGCTACCGTTCTAGGCGGCGAGGCGCGTCATTGGCGACGCTAGAGACTGCTGAGCGGCACAGCGTTGGTTCAGCCTGCTTCACGGGGTGAGGAGATCGGTCGAGCGATCGGCGCCAAGTCGATGCAGGCGCCATCGGGAAAGATCATCGAGGGATCGCCCAACGTCACTATCAATGGCCTAGCTGCCTCGCGCGTTGGCGACCAAGAGAGCTGCGACGGTGGAGAGATCGCGCAGGACTCGGGAACTGTCTTCATCAACGGCATACCTGCCGCTAGGGTCGGCGACAAAGTGACTTGCGGCGCCACCATTGTGGGCGGTTCGCGTAACGTGTTCATCGGGGGCGCCACGGTCACCCGTCTACCTGTCCATTCAGAGGTGTCAGAGGCGGCCCGCTTTGCCGCGGTAGTGATCGGCATCCTCTCGGCGCTGGGTGGCTTGGCGCGGGCGACCGCGTCGGCGTTCGCCGAAATCAAAGCTGCGGGCTTCGCACGCGCGGCGCAAATCGGCGTGAAGGCGCTTGGGCGAGCGATAGAGGCGCGCGGGACGCCAAAGCCGTTCGCATATTCCCCGAAGCGTCTCGGAGAAACCGAACCCGGGGCGGTCCCGAACAATGCAAAGCTGCAGTCCGAGATGGATGCAGCCGCGACTGTCAGGGCACGCAAGGCCGAAGAATACCCCAAGCTGACCGCGCCGGCCGACGAGTATCCGGAGCTGCCCGCTGCAAAGGCTGCGACCTTCGGGGATGATGTCAGGCCGTGGAACGGAGACGATCATGAAGGGCCAATCCGAAGAGTAATTGGCAGCGACCGAGATGCCAATGGCGGATACTGGCAAGCTGAAATCCCTTCGAACGAGGCCGAATGGCGCGGCGGTTCGGCGGTGTTGAACGATTGGAACGGCAATGGTGGCTACGTTGAAAGCTCACCAAAAGGCTTGCGGGGCTGGATAGGTTCGGCAAGACCGCAAATGTCGAGTGACGGAGTAAATGTCTTGCCCGGCCATGGGGAGTGGATTTGGTTTCCGCCAGGAAGTGCCGGCCCAGGTAAGACGATGCCGACGCCATGGAGTACCAAATGACGATCACTGAGAGTTCATTGAACCTGATCCATGAAGTGGACTTGTTAGCGGGGGAAGTCCTGCCTGCGGTGTCGAATAACGATCCAGAAAGCGCCGATACCATCGCCCGCTACCGAGAAATAATGCGAAACGGAGCCTTAGTCGGCAACGCGCAGGAGGCGCTTTGTGGAGCAAACCTGCTAACGACAGTGAACAAGGGAGTCTCTGATCGAGAGCGAGGGGAGGACGATCCGGCAATCACGTCGCAAGCTCGTGCGATGAGTGCAAAGGCGATTCAAGCAGCAAAAAGCCCTCGGCGTGATCTCGGGATTCCATACTAAGCATTGATGCTTATCGTCATAGCGGCTGAACCAAGGGCCGCTTCCGGGCAAGCTCTGGAGCGAGCTGAACGTCCGTTTTTGTGCGGAACACGCCCCATTCTCCGGCTTCCGGCCAGACCCAACCTCGGACCTTCGTTCAGAAATCACCGCTATAGTGCCCCGCTTACCAGCTGCTGCATTTGGTTCGACGAAGTCATCTGGAGCGGTGGATCTCGGCGCCGATGGAATGGCAGGCGGCAGTCTTTGGAGCGCCGGTGCAAGTAGCTAGCGAAACGCTCGGTAGATCAGTGCAGAGCGGTATCGATTCTTATCCGGAACAATGGTGTACGGGTCGCTTTATACCGTCGTTACCGGGAGAGCTTCATGATCCGCCGTCACATTGCCGTACTGCTAGCCAGCGCACTCCTGCTCGCACCCCTTGCCCCTGTTACCGCCCAGAACACGGTTCGCTCGATTTCGGCGACCGACAAGGCGCAGGGCAGTCAGGCTCATCCGCAACTGCTCGCGCAGTTCGGCGGTGCGTATAAGGGGCCGCAGGCGCCATTTGTCGAACGCGTCGGCAAGCGTGTGGCGGTCCAGTCTGGCCTGTCGAATGCGGGCAGCGACTTTACCGTTACCCTGCTAGACTCTCCGGTCGAGAACGCCTTTGCCATCCCGGGCGGGTACATCTACGCCACCCGTCAGCTGCTCGCACTGATGATTTCGGAGGCAGAACTCGCCTCCGTGATGGGCCATGAGGTAGGCCATGTCGCCGCCCGCCACGCCGCCTCGCGCAATACCCGTGCGACGATCGGTGGCCTGCTTGCTCGTGGCGTCAGCCTAGCTACGAAAAGCGATCTCGCGACCCGGATCGCCGGCACGGGCGCGCAGCTGTATACTCTAAAATACGGACGAGATCAGGAATATCAGGCCGATGCGCTTGGCGTCCGCTACATTACCGCTGCAGGCTACTCGCCCTATGCCTCGGCCGACGTCCTGGCGGCCCTCGATGAATCGACCGGGCTGACGGCCGAGGCCAGCGGCACCGGACGGTCTGCGCCGACATGGGCATCGACGCATCCAAATGGAGCCGATCGTGTGCAGCGTGCCGAGGCACTGGCGAAGGCCACTGGCAAGCCAGAACTGGCAACCACCCAGGATACGGCGTTCCTCCGCATGCTCGATGGCCTGCCTTATGCCGACGGCAAGGATGGTCGCAAGGTCATCCGGATCGTAACTGTTGGCGGAAGGGACACGATCGATTCGTTGAGCCAGCGCATGGCAGTAGCCGACAGCAAGCGCGAACGCTTTATTGTCATCAATGGCCTTTCGGGTGACGAGCCGCTGAAGCCCGGGACGCTGGTCAAGCTGGTGGTCGCCGCATAACCGCGGATACGACAATTGGCGACGCTACGATCAACATGGGCATGTCAGGGACGCTGGTCTCTGCGTTGATCCCGCTGCTCAGTCCCGCACTTGCCGACCGGTATGAGGACCCACTTGCAGACATCCAGTCGCCCTTTTTCGCTTCCCAACTTCAGCCGTTCGTTCATCTCCGCGAATTGCCCCCTTTGACTTCCGGCTACCTGCTCCTGATCGTCACCAAATTAGAGGAGTGAGGACGTTACTCAATGGAGAGTAGATGGATTCTTGAGCCAAATGTCATAACTCTATCAAACCTAATTTTTATCGCTTTGGCAAACAGAAGGGCGCGGACTAATTAGGTCTAAACGGATAATAGTCCGTTTTGGACCGATACCCTTTTTTGGATGATGCATTGCGTTCCAGCTCTTGATTACTTTTGTGGTTAGGTACACACAATGCTTACACGGGACCGGTTGGCTCAGACTCTTAGATGGCAGCAGCTCCTTTGCGCGACCGGACTTCAAGAGTACTAAAATATGGCGGGGATGGCAGTGGAACTGGTAGGAATCGACCACGTAGCAATAAACGTTAGCGATCTTCAAAAATCCGCTGCATTTTACGAGCACGTGTTCGGGTTTACCATATTGCATACCTGGACAACGACGTGGATGGTGGGCCGTGGTAACGTAAAGCTCGGGCTGTTTTACCGTCCCGATGCCAAGTCGCCGCCGGACCTTGAGACCGTCTTCGTTGTCAAACATGTCGCTTTTCTGGTGGACGGCGACAAATTCGCCGCCGCACAGGATGCGTTGCGACTGTCCGGGATACCGTTCGACGGGCCCGAAGATACCGGGATCGCCTATTCGGTGTTCTTCCGCGACCCAGACAACATTCAAATCGAACTAACCACGTATCACGCCGCCTCGGCACCGAGCTGATCGATGGCCAGACGGATTGCTCGGCAACGGCTGGCGGGCATCGATCCCGGCCGGGACACCAAGAGGGGAAGCAGAATGGACCTGTTCCGGATTCATCCCGCCATCGGGATCGCGCGTGTCGGCAACAGCCGCGAGCATGTCATTGCGCCCGAGAGCATGGCGGGCCGCACCGATTCCGCGGATCCGACGCTGATGGGCGGCCTGCCGATCCGCGCCGGGACCGAGCGTGACGTCGTTAGTGCGAGCGACCTGCGCGACACATCCGGCGCGCTCAAGCGCCACGCCGCGCGCTTCCGCATCTTTCAGTACGACGATGCAGGGTTGGGCGAAGCCTGGCCGCGCGGTGACGGCACTGAAATCGCGATCGGCGCGACCGTCGGCGGCAAGACGGTTAGCGACATCGTCTGGACCGTCCATGTCGCCAACAAGAAGGCGAATACGTTCATTCTGGTCGAGGATCCGCTCAAGAGCCCTGGCGTCGACAACGTGCCCGGGATCGGCGGGTTCGAAAACGGCTTGCTGCCGACGATCCGCAACCCGGATTTCGCAAACACGGGAAGCGGCCAGCCGCCAATCGACAAGCGGATCGACACGCTCAACCAGCCCGACCGCGTGCGGCGGCTGACGATCGATCCCGGGCCGCGCGCGATCTCCGGCGCGAACACGCCCGAGGTGCGGTTCGATCGTGCGACGACCGCGAGCTATTGCGACCCGCGCACCGGCGAGATTGTCTCGCTCGCCGCCTATCCCAAATCCTTTCCGCGCGATTCGTTCAAGGACATGGACCTCGACGCCCCGGCCGGCCCGATCGACACGCTCGGCGAACTGCAGACGGACGAGAAGGGGCGCTTGCTCGTACTCGCCGGCTATGGTCGCGCGGTTGGCTGGAAGATAAACGGTGCGGCGCCGCTAGACGACGATGTCAACAACGACCAGTGGTTCGACGACACGTCCGACGGCCCGGTCACCGCGACGATCGTGTTCGAGGACGGCAGTCATGTGGAAGCGCAGCACGCCTGGGTCGCGACTACCGATCCATCGGTAGCGCCGCAGATCCTCAACATCGTGTCGCTGTGGGACGACATCTACGACTGCTGGGTACGCAACCTCGATCTCGCGCCGGCGCTCTATGCCGATGGCGACTACAAGCCCGATTTCAGGCCCAGTTTCGACGACGACCTGCAGCCGATCTTTCGCAGCGTGGCGCTGCAGCAGTGGATCGCCAATCTGAGCAACGCCGGAGCCTCGGCCCACGCGCGCGTCGGCGCCATCACCGCGATCGACGATCCCGGCTCGACCGAGATATCCGGGTTGGTGGCGACCTTCCGAAACCCCTTCACCGACGGAGACCAGGACAATACCGCGCTGATGCCGCTCGTGCTGGGGGATGCCAACGAAAGCTTCCTGACACTGCGCAAGACGCAGTATTTTATGCTCACGCAATGGGACAAGGGTAGCCAGGGCTTCCATCCCGGTCCGGGGCCCGCGCTCGGGCCGGGCGAATATCTCGACAAGGCGACGCTGGTGAACTGCCTGGGCGGGCGCTTCAGCCCCGGCATCGACCTGACCTTCACCATGCGCGAGTCCGCGTTGTACGTTCAGCCTTGGCAGACCTCAGGCTATGGCCCCTTCCGCATCCATCGCACGCTGCTCGACTATGCGGCGCTCCCCGCGGATACCCCGGTGCTTGGCTGCGGCTATGTGCCGCGGCATGCCGAAGCGAACGGGCTGGAACCGGGCGACCTGACCAAGTTCCTCGCCTTGCCGTGGCACACGGACTATAATTCGTGCGCGACGCACCCGCCCTCGCCCAATCCGGCGGGTAACCGCAAGGTGTTCTGGTCGTGGCCAGCGCAACGTCCGGTAGCGGTCTATGCCGCGACCGACGTCTCGCTGCTCGACACGACCGACGGCGCGGGCAATCCGATCAAGCAACCGATCCTCGGGACTCAGCGCTGGTCGATGCGCGGCCAAGGAACCGACTCGGGCAAGCCCGAGAATTGGGGCCGCTATCAGGATCGCGAGGACATTCTCGATAACTGGCATCGGCTGGGCGTTGTCGTCCAGGCGCCCGCGGTTGATAACAGCGGCATCGACATGCCAGCGGACTGGTATCTCGAGGTGCAGAGCCAGTTGCGCGATACGGGACTAACGCCGGTCGTCCCGTTCCCCAATTATGCGACCGAAACGGACGCAGACACGCTCGACCCCCGCCAACTCTTCTACCAGTTGCTCAACGTCGACGATCATCCGCAAGTGCTTGGCGATGCTCGCAACTACGTGGATTACTGGCTGAATTGGGCGCAGGATTTCTCGAACGGCACGACCGCAACGCCGGTCGACCAGCGGTTCTTTCCCTACACCGAACAAGCGTTCAAGGACCGGCTGGAATTGATCTACCAGGAACTGGTCGACGTCGCGGATACCGCCCGACCTTACGATCCCGACCAGTTCATCAAGACGCATGCCGATGTCGTCATCCGCATCAAGCAGATGGCGCCGTTTAACTTGGTCGATGGGGCATGGCTGCGGAACATCGGGCGCACCGGTCCGATTGACGAGGTGCGCTCGCTGCTGTTCTCGGTGTGGATGGACGAGGTCGGCGACGGCGACGTCTCAATGAACCACTGCAACATCTATCGCGACCTGTGCCACAGCGTGGGCTATTATCCGGCGCCGATCGAAAGCCAGGATTTTGCTTTCGATCTCACCTTTCTCGACAGCGCCTTTACCGTCCCCGCCTTCCAGCTAGCGATCTCGCAGTTCAGCGAAGATTATTATCCCGAGCTGATCGGGATGACGCTGCAGCTCGAATGGGAAGTGGTCGATCTCAAGCCGACACGCGACCTGCTGGAATATTTCAACGTAGACCCGCATTTTTACGTAATGCACATCGGCATCGACAATGCCGTCAACGGCCACGGCCAGCGCGCCGCCGACGCGGTGGGGCTGTACCTCAACGAAATGCGTCGCACTGGCGGCGAGGAGGCCGTGCAGACGGGTTGGCGACGCATCTGGAACGGGTTCGTAGCGTTCGGCAGCATCGGGACTTTCGGCCAGGATCTGCAGGACCTCATCACCACGCCGCCGACTCTGCGCGAGCAGATGATCGCCCTGATCGAGCGAAAGGCGGATTTCGGCAGCCGCAATCACCAGGAGTATAAGATCGGCGACTGCAGGATCAACGACTGGTTCGATCGGCCGAGCGAGTTCCTCGACGCGCTCGAACAGCAGAGCTGGCTTACCCCGGGCGATTGGGCGAACAGTCGCTTCCGGCAATTGCTCGAATTCATGGGCGGCCCGATGTTCAGAGTGTTCACGCAGGATGAGATAGACCTTTGGGATGCCTATACCGTGCAGCTCGGCCGTCCAAAGCCGACGCCGCCGATTCCGGAGCCACGTCCTCCGGCGCGCGCCATGGCCGATGTGATCGACCAGCTCCGCCCAGTCCAGCAGGGCTCGACCGGGCACCAGGGGGCGTTGCTCGCCGATGCGCAGGGAATGGCGCACACCGTCGCCTGGTGGTTCGCGCTTCCCGGCGAAGAGGGCACGCATGCGCTGATGGCCGCGCTCGCCTCGCCGCTGAACCAGCTGATCACGCCCGGCGAACCTGGCAACAGCCGCTTCCTGAGCCAGCTTATTGCACCGAGTGGCCCGATGGGATCGTTCTTCGATCTGCCGGCCCGCGCGCCTAACGTCGGCAGTTGTCGCGACGTCGTCTATCGGTGGATAACCGCTCGCTGCCCGCTGCCGGCGCCGACCTTCCTTTCGCTGCGGCTCAACACTCCGGCGGCGAAGCGCGAGGGCCATGCGACAGGCCGGGTCGTGGGGATGGGCACGATTCATTGAACGCCCCGTCGGGCGGGGCGGAATGGGACGTCGCCGTCGTCGGCGGCGGCCCAGCCGGGTGCGCGACCGCGCTGGCGCTACTGCGGCACGGCGTCGAGCGCGTATGCATTGTCGAGCCGGAGCCGATCGACGATACGCCGCGCCCCGGTGAATCGGTGCCGCCCGACTGCCGGCTGCTACTCGAGGCGTTGGGCGCGTGGGAGGTGTTCGCTGCAGACGGCCACGATCCGTGCCTTGGCAGCTGCGCGGCTTGGGGCAGCGCCGAACTGGGCTATAACGACTTCGTCTTCGATCCGCGCGGCCATGGCTGGCATCTCGACCGGGCGAGATTCGACCGCAGCTTGCGCGATCTCGCCCGCTCGCATGGCGCGGTGCTGCTGAGCGGGCGCGTTTCGGCGATCGAGCACAGAGCGGACGCACCCGCCGTGATGACCGTCGCACGCAAGGCGCGACCGCCATCTCGGCTTTCCGCACGCTATCTGGTCGATGCGAGCGGCGCGCGCGGCGCGGTGGCACGCAGGCTCGGCGCCGAGCGCCTCCCGCTCGATCAACTGACGTGCTTCTACGCCTTTTTCGACGCGGCCGATGCGCGCTCCACATCGCAATTGACCATGGCCGAGGCAGCACCCGACGGCTGGTGGTACGCTGCCGCCGTCCCGGGCGACGGGCTCGCCGTGGCGTTCGCGACCGATCCCGACATCGCGCGCGACCTGCGGCTCGATGACCGCGACCGCTGGTTCGCGCAGCTAGAAAACACGACACACATCGCGCGCCGGCTGTTTGGGTGCCGCTTCCGCCCTGACAGCCTGATGGTACGCGCAGCGGCGGTTGCGCGGCTCGATCGCGCCAGCGGGCGCCGGTGGCTTGCCGTCGGCGATGCGGCGGCGAGCTACGATCCGATGTCGTCGCAAGGCCTATACAAGGCGCTCAGCGATGCCTTGCGCGCCGGCGACGCGTTGGCTCGCGCGCAGTCCGACGATCAAGACATTGCACCGGCCTATGCCGAAGCCACCCGCGCCGAATTCGACGACCATCTGCGCAGCCGCGCGTATTTCTACGCGCTTGAGCAGCGATGGGCCGATGCGCCGTTCTGGCGACGACGCTACGCCAGCGCCAGAAACTAGGCCGGAGCGAGGCATGACCCAGAGCCCGAGATGTATCGGCGCTCCCCGCTTCGTGAAGCAGCCGCCCGTTCATCTTATACTGAGAACCCTAAAGTCATCGCACGCCTTGAGCCGAGCACCGACGCCTTGCGACAAGATGTTAAAGATGCCCATGGGAAGATCTCAGCCATCAAGTAAATTGTCCGGCATCGGCCGATCAACCCTTAGATTCTTTAAACGCCAGCGGCGATGCTAGCCGGTTTGGCGGTGATAGTCCGCCTGATCATGCGATTATTCCGCGCGCTTACTACAATGATTTGGATAGAGTGCGCTTCCAATTTGGCGTCCGCCACCAGCCTTTGAAATCAAGGCGGCGCTGTAGCCGCCTCGATCTCGATTGAGGTCATTTGGGATAGCACATTCCGCAAAATTGATGATCAAGCGGGTTAATATCGACGCCGCCGGGGATCGGTCGGCCGGTTTTAGTGAGCTGCCCGGGGATCTGGTAACACATGATCGACTGCGCATCCTCGTACGGCGTTCCAAACAGTGACGATTCTTCCAGTGGCGTCAGCACTTGGGCAACGACCTCTTCGCGCGTCCACCCTTGCGTGGCGCCGAAGTACGCGACGGTTTTCTCGACATCAAGCTGCTCCACCAGTTCGCGCCGCATGTGTTCGTGCGGCATGCCAAGGGTGTGCCCCGTCTCGTGCCGCACGACACGGTAAAACTCACTGTCGCGGGTATTCATTGTAAAGCCCTGCAGATTCATCGTTTGCTGGTCGGGATCGATGAGCAAAATGTCCGTGCCAAGATAGGACCAGTAGCCATCGGGTTCGCGCGCTATTCGAACTTGTCCTTGGCTGTGAGTCTCGGTGAAAGCAACATTTCCTTGATCACCCCAAGCGTTCATGTGCCCCAATATACGCTTCCGAAGCGCACTGTCAGGATTGTCCATAAATTGCACCGAGAGACGAACATCGTTCGTTCTCCATCGCTTAGTTGTTAGGACAGAGATATAGGGGTGAATTAGCCCCTCGGAGGACGAAATCTTCAGCATGCGTTCAACTGGTGGACGATTGAGCGGGTTAATTTTGATGGCGTGTATCGCTGCTTTGAACCTCATATCTGAGCCTAAGCCCTTCGGCGTGCAAACTAGTTCAGTTTCTTCATCGGCGGACATAGCATTTCTCCTAACACGACTCGACCCGACCATAAAATACTCAGTAAGTTGTCGATGTGGTATACTGATATGTCAGTTGCCGATGATCTCTTTACATGCTATATTGATCTATAACTTTTTTTGAGCACGCCTACTTTTCGAAACAAGACACGCTCGAAATGCGGCCTTAGTCCTAGCGGAGGCCAAAAATCTTAATTAAACATTCGTCAGAATTCGACGGAGATGATCACCTAATTCCGATCAGCCTGATCGAATCGGTATCTTTGGCGTTATGCGTTTCCTGCGACGCCAAATTAGTGTAGACACCATGCCGTTTTCAATTTACAAGTTCTTGGCATATGCCCGAGCGGGATCATTAGCTTGACGACCCGCGATGTGCCCAATACCGCCCTAAGTGCGGAAAGTGCGGTGCAGGTGGTAGAGAAGACGCTCTTGATATGTCAGCGCGGCCCGAATTCATATCGGCCTTTGGTGACCCAGTTCCGGGTACTCAGGCCGCCTAACCCTCTTCCCAACTTCCGACGTTGGTTCATCTTTGCGAATGACCGATTTTGAAGTCTGGCTATCCAGTCGCGAATGTTGTGATGAGAGGAAGGTTTACCGTCCGTTATTGTGAAGCAGATGGCGTTAGCTGACGCCACCTGACGGTGGGGACTTTCCTGAAAGAGATTGGCGCTTTGGGAATGTCGAGTTCGAATAGATTAAAGGGTAGCTTCCAGAGAACAGGCGATTAGGAGTGTTTCCCGGCAGGGTCTGTGAACGATCAAGGCAATCCCGTTTAACGCGGCCGCTCGCCAAGCGTCCAATTTGGTCCGTCGAAGGGATAGCCAGCCGGAACACGGCCTGCAGCGTTGTAGCTCTGGATCCATCCTGGATAGGAAGCAGGAATTCGGCTGGCCTCATCGAGCAGATCGAGATCTTCCTTATTAAGAACGAGGTCGAGAGCCGACAGGTTCGCGGCCAGCTGATCAGGACGTTTGATGCCAACGATGACGCTGGTGACGGCTGGTTTCGCCAACAGCCACGCCAGCGCGATCTGAGCGGGTTCGCTTTTCCGCCGCTGCGCTACTGCTTTCAGTCCGTCGATCATGTCAAATGTGCGTGCTTCATCGACGGGTGGAAAGGCGATCTTTGCCCGGCGCGCCGAGGCATCGCTGTTGCCATGCCGATCGAACTTGCCTGACAGCAGACCACCCGCAAGCGGGCTCCAGCATAGCAGGCTCAGCTTCTGGTCGGTCACCGCCGGAATTACCTCGGCTTCGACGTCGCGGCCTGCGATCGAATAGAAGGACTGGATAGAAACAAACGGTTCGAGGCCCGCGCGCGCGGATACGCCCAGTGCCTTCATTAGCTGCCACGCGGCAAAGTTGGAGCAGCCGATATGGCGTACCTTGCCCTGCCGCACGGCGTCGTCGAGCGAGCGCAACATCGTCTCGATCGGCGTGAATGGATCGAACGTATGTACCTGATACAAGTCGATATGGTCGGTCTTGAGGCGGCGCAAGCTTCCTTCGAGAGAGGCCATGATGCGCCCGCGCGACTGCCCGATATCGTTCGGTCCGCGACCCGCTTTGCTGCTGACCTTGGTCGCGAGAACCACATCGCTGCGACGCTCTTTCAAGACTTCGCCCAGCACCGTCTCTGAGCCACCCCCGCCGTACACATCGGCCGTGTCGATAAAGTTGATACCGGCGTCGAGCGCCATGCCGACGATGGCGTCCGCTTCGCCTGCCGACAGGCGACCGATCGCGTTGCCGGCCGGATTGTCTGCGCCGCCAAATGTCATGGCGCCGAGGCAGAACCGGGATACGAATAGCCCGGTTTGGCCAAGTTGTTCATATTGCATCGTCAATTCCTTGATTGGCCGCAGCCCGAAATGGTTTCACGCCAGTTTTTCGATACCCATATCGATACGGGCAGAGGCGATGCGCCCATCGCGCAGGACAAAGTGTTCCCGCCAGTCGTGGTTAGAATCGGCGATGCGCGAAACGCCCGCGATCGGCTCGCGAAACACGATCGTACCCGTCACCTTCACCTCGACATCGGTGCCGTTATCGAGCACCTGCTCAAATCCGCGGTCGTCGCTGTTGTCATAGGATCGCGACCATTCCCGAACCGACTCGACATAGGCATCGACGCCATCGAGCACCTGCCAACCGCGATGGTCGCGGCTTTCGACATGCACGTCGGGCAGCATCAACTGGCTCTGTGCCTCTCGAAAGGCATCGAAGTCGGGCAGCAGACCGTAGTTACGGAAGAATGTCGAAATGACAGGGTTCATAGTGGGGTCCCCGGTATGAGAAGGCGATAGCGTCCCATCAAAACGCTTATTCGGCTGTTGTGTGCCGGCGCATAAGAGCCCAAAACGCTCCTATGCGTAGCTCACAGTCCAAAATCGATCCGTTATCCGAGGTACTGACGACTTTCACGCTGCAACGCGTCGTCTCGGCGCGCTTCGAGGCGGCCGAGCCGTTTGCACTTCGAATGCCTGCATATGACCACGTCAAGATCGGCGCCGCGATCGACGGTGCGTTCGATCTGCAAATCGTCGGCTCGTCAGAGGTCGTACGGATCGAACAAGGCGATTGCTACCTGCTGACGGACGGTCGCGCCTATCGCACATCTTCTGTCAGTGCCGACCCCCTTGATGACATCGATGCCGCGGGATTGTTTGCAGCGAACAAAGGGGCGGACGGTGTGGTTCGCTGGGGTAGCGGTTTGGCGATGACGATAGTGATCGGAGCCCGGTTCGTCTTTGATACCATTGGGCTGGAATGGCTGCGATCAAGCGTGCCGAACCTCATTCATATCGCCGCACATATGCCTGCCGCGGCCCCGATCCGCGCTACGCTGGCGTTATTGGCGGCAGAAGCAGTTGATGCCGGACCAGGGCAGGGGCTCATCAGCGAACGACTGTCCGATGTGCTTCTCGTCCAGGCACTGCGCGCCCATTTGCAATCCGGTGGGACGACTGTTGGATGGTTGTCCGGCCTGTCCGATCCTCGCATCGCTCGCGCGCTGGAAAACTTCCACAGCACTCCAGGTGAAGCCTGGTCAGTCGATAGACTGGCAAAGGCTGGCGGCATGTCCCGATCGGCGTTCAGTGAGCGTTTTCTCGCCCGCGTCGGTATGACGCCGATGGCGTATGTGAGCGCATGGCGAATGCAACGCGTCCGCCATGCGCTCGCTACCAGCGACCGGGCGTTTGCCGATATCGCAGCGCAAAACGGATTTTTATCTCGAACCGCCGCCAGTCGCGCCTTCCGGCGTCAGTTCGGGACCGCCCCACGTGATGCACGTCGATAACATGCCGACCATGTGAAAAAGATCAATGTTGACCACAGCCAATTTTCCAAAAGGGATGGTATATCGAAAAGCTAAGCCTGTAAGCCGATACGTCTTCAGGGCTCTTCTCCCGCGTGCTCCCGATCAAACAGTTCCCGTGATGTGCGAAAGCTGTCGACGTTCTCGACGATCCACGTCCACAGGGGGGCCATCCTGACCAGTAGCTTCAAGCCGGTTTCGGACAGAGCATATTCTACGTGGGGAACTACCTCCTCGAAGTCGTGACGCACCACTAATCCATCGCGCTCCAGATGGCGCAGCGTGCGCGTCAGCATCCGCTGTGTAATACCATGCATCCGTCGGCCGATTTCCGCATGGCGAAGCCGACCGTACACGCCGAGCGTATGGATGACACCAAGCGACCAGCGGTTGCCGGCATGGGCCAACACCTCGCGGCGAACCCCGTCGTCATCGTCCCGGAGGCCGTCGCAAACCGTTTGCGAATATCGGAGGATGTCCTCCTGGCTTAGAGATTTAACAGCAGTATCACGCATGTACCTATCTTTCGCGCTTGCCCGCGGCTTGCCAGATCACCGGCATCCAAGGGTGAAACGAGTTAGAACGATGAACGATACAGTCTCCACAGTGAAGTCGCGGAATATCCTCGTCCTGGGTGCCGGCGAGCTTGGCATGCCAGTGCTCCGCAATCTGGCGCGTCGCGCTAAGGGCATCGACGGTGCCAAGATCAGCGTCCTTCTCCGCGAGAGTGCCGTAGAGTCGGGCGATCCCTCCAAGCAGCGTGACATTGCTGAAATCCGCGAAGCGGGGATCCAGATCGTTCTCGGCGACCTAGTGAACGATACGATCGATGAGCTGGCATCGCTCTTCTCGGACTACGATACGGTGATCGGCTGCGCAGGCTACGCAGCGGGGATCAACACGCCGATGAAGCTCGCCAAGGCCGCACTGCAATCCGGTATCCCGCGCTATTTCCCGTGGCAGTTCGGCGTCGACTTCGAGGCGATCGGCCGCGGCGGGCCGCAGGACATCTTCGATGCCCAGCTCGACGTCCGCGAGCTGCTACGCTCACAAGACAAGACCGAGTGGGTCATCATCTCGACGGGCATGTTCATGAACTACCTGTTCGATCCGGACTTTGGTGTTGTTGATCTGGAGAATAGCGAAGTCCACGCGCTCGGCAGCCTTGATACCGCTGTGACGCTGACGACGCCGGATGACATCGGTGTGCTGACCGCCGGGATCGTGTTCTTCGAGCCGACGATCCGCAACGAGATCGTCTTCCTGGCCGGTGACACCGTCACCTATGGCGAGGTCGCGAACAAGTTGGAGGTGGCACTGGGCCGGCCCTTCAAACGGTCGGTTTGGACCGTGCCTTTCCTGATGGAAGAGCTAACGAACGATCCGAAAAACATGATGCGCAAATACCGCGCCGCCTTCGCGATCGGTCGCGGTGTGTCGTGGCCGAAGGCGGGCACGTTCAATGATCGGCAGGGTCTTCCGGTCACCGACGTTGCGGCCCTGATCAATGCCGATCTGCGAGGCGCTCAACAGGAAAAGTGATGTCGGCGGGGTGGCTAAAGAGACCTTCCCAAAACGAAACCATAACGAGACAGTCGCCTCGACGCTCGCGCCGACAGACGTCCGAAGCAACCCTTTTTCCAAAACCTGTTCCCGATTGCTCTTTACCGAAACGACCTGTCGGAGACGGAGAAAAGGGAAAGATCGCGCTTAACGAATGGCTGTTACCGGACGTCCGGATCGATTACCTGAACGGTCAGGTGTGGGTGAACGCGCCCTGCGCTACGGCTTCCGGCCAGACGCGGACGCTCAGAGCATCGGTCAGCTCCCCAACTTCGGCCCCTTGTTCATGTCCGCGGCCAGCGGGGCGTTAGGGCGGCGAGCCCTCCCTCTGACCGCCAGGCTTTCTCAAAAGGGATCGGACTTCGAGAATGGGGTGGCTGAATAAGAATCGAATTAATTATTGCTAGACAATAACTCGAGGTGCATGGAATGCCTGATTGGAGGCAGAATGATTCGGCGTCAGACGAAGGCGGACAGTGGCGAAATGCCCGCAACGACCGATAGGCTTGCGCGCCGGGGACGGTTGTTCTTTGTAATCGCGTCCGTCGTGATGGCGCTGATGGCGGCAACCGCCGCGCTTCAGGTTCTCATGCTGCTTTTCCGTGCCGGGGATCGTGCCGGTATGATGAACGGCGGTTTTTCCTTCATCGTCACGCCCGAGGATCAGATTGGGATACCGGCCGGCTTCGTGGCGATCTCGCGCTATGCGATCTGGCAATCGACCTTGGCGGCGGGCCTGCTGACGTTGCGCCTGATCCCCGGGCTGGTGATCCTATCGAATCTGACCGGCCTTTTTCGCCTTTATGCCCGACGCCTGATCTTCACCGCCGACAATGAAGTGCTGATGCGCCGGATCGCGTGGGCGCTCATCGCTTATGCCGTAGTTCCGCTTGTCACTCATGCCACCCTCTATTTCGCTGGCATGAGCCCTGTCGCCGTCAAGCTGGAACTCCGCCAGCTCGACGCGGCGGTCCTGGGCACCCTCTTGTTCGCGTTCGTGAACGTCGTCGCCTTCGGTTCGGAGATCGAGCGCGACCGTGCCGGGTTCTTTTGATGGCGATCGTCATCCGACTGGACGTGATGCTCGCAAGGCGAAAGATGCGGTCGAAAGACCTAGCTCGGGCGATCGGCGCGACCGAGGCGAACCTCTCGCTGTTCAAATCGGGCAAGGTCAAAGGGCTCCGCTTCGAAACGCTGGAAGCGATATGCCGTCATCTCGACTGCCAGCCCGGCGACCTTCTCGAATACGACCCCGATACCCCTACCGGCACTTGAACTAGCGGCCGTCAGCCGCCCTTTCACACTCAATGATGGAGAAACCCATGCGTCCGATTTCCGCGATTGCTGCCTCATGGGTGCTGCTCAGCACCTATGCAGGAGCATCCGTCCTTCTCACCCCGGCCGGGGACGGCCACCTGGTCGTTCCGGCTTTCGTCAATGGGAAGGGGACCGTCCCCTTCATTCTTGATACCGGGGCGGACGGGTCCGGTGTCTATGACTGGTTCGCGAAGCAGCAGCGTCTTCCCACCGGCGCGGCGACCAGCGTGATGGGAATGACCGGCGCCGCAATGATGGCAACCTATCGCCTTCATAGCCTTACGCTGGATGGCCGGACGATCCGTGATGTCGAAGCGACGGGACTTCCTGATCGCAAGGACGCCGCGATCACCGCCGGAGTCGCCGGCAACGACCTCATGGATGGCTCGATCGCAACGTTCGACTATCCGTGCCGCACGGTGACGCTCACGCCCAAGCCGGCATCCATGCGGAAACTGGTTTCGCCCAAGGCCGTGATGATCGAGGGGGGATCGGTTCTTGAAGGAACGCAGCTCACGTTCCCCGTCACCCTCAACGGCGCCACCGGGACGGCAATTCTCGACACGGGGTCACGCGGCACACAGGTGAACGGGCTATTTGCCCGATCGGCGGCTCTCGATGTGAACGGTTCCGCCTTCGGTGCCGGCGAAACCCTCTATGGGGTAGCGTTGCGCGCAACAGAAACGCGGGAGGGCAAAGTCGATAGCGTGTCCTTCGCGGGCAAAACGATCAGGGGCCTGACGGTCCGCGTCGCCGATCTGGCTGTCTTCAAGACCTGGGGACTGGAGAAAAAGCCGACCATGATCTTCGGCATCAACGCGATGCAGGGACTGCGGGTGGTCTACGATCATCAGGCGAAGCGGTTCTGGTTCGATCGCTCCCGATGCGGGGTATCAGCATGATCCAGTGCGACGGGTAGCGATCGGAGCGGCTTTAGCTTTCCCGATTAGGAACGTCTGGCGGGAACCTCGCTGCCTCGATCGCCCTGACGGCGCCTGCGGGTATCGCTTTCTCAAAATCTGTTCCCAATTGCTCTTTCTCGAAATGGCCAATCGGAGACGGAGAAACGGGAAAGATCGCGCTTAACGAATGGGCGAAACTCCCCGCCAGCATGAGGCTGGCAAGACCCACATGCAGTCATTCAGACCTGCTTGACCCGCTCCCAGCTTCGGACGCTCGTTAATATGACATGCTCGGAGGACTACGCAGCCACATGACCGGCGCGGAAACGGCTAGAAGTGAGACGAAGCCGCTGCTCAGGTATCAGGCGACGAAGGGTGGCTACTGGCGCGGAGCGGACGCAAGGCTTGATTGCCGAGCAAGCTCAGACTTCGCAAGTCTCACTCTTCCATCTCGTCGCATGGATCATCGGGACGTTCCTCGAGAGCCATATAGCTCAGCGGGAGGGCGAGACGATGCTGCCTGGGGAAGACTGCGAGCATCCAAGGCGTCTCGAGGTATTCGTCCGTCTCGGCGCGGTCCTCGTCCGCAGTCATCGAGCCGTAGGAATCGGAATTGCCCTTCTTCCAATTGGCGCCATGCGCATCGTAGCGATCAGCTATTTCCTCGAAGTAGGAGGTGTCCTCATCGTGCGCTGGACGTTGCACGCCGTAGGCATCCACGAGCGCTCCGTCGGGGCGCTGGACCAGAAAATGGTTGATTCCTAGCTCTAGGATAGCCCAGCCCGACAGCTCGTGGATGCGCTGGGCAAGCAGCGCGCATTGCCCGTGGGCCCAGATTTGTACGTCGCGCTCGGTCGCTTCCGGATCGGCGCTATGCTTCGCGACGACCGAGTAATCCTGGCCAACGATCACCGGATCGGCGGCACCTTGGTGCTGCGCTGGATGGCGGTACACGAACCGCGCGCCTGCCTGGTGCGGGCAGAGCATTGCCTTGAGCTTGCTCTCGATTTCCGTTCTGCGCACTGGTCCGGGATTGATGTCGGCCTCGAACCAGACTGCGGTCCATTCATCGATGCCAGTTCGGCCAAGCGTGGCGATTTCAGAAGGACTGCGCGCTCGACCGTATAAGCCCCTTCTAGCGCGGGCGCCCGTCGGCCTCGCACGAGGGACGCCGGCACGAGAATGTTTCGACGAGACGCAAGCGCGACGGCGCGCAACGACTTGCCGAGCGCCTGCGTAGGCAGGGCATAGATCGCAGTTTCAGGTTGCCCGGCATATGCGTTAGGCACCGCCGCGACGATAAGGGTCGCGCTTCCCAGCGCGAGCGAAAGCGCGTCGCGCAGGCCGGTATGTCGCATCGATGGTCCCCTTTTTTCGGCTCGCAGTGTGCGGTGCCGTTCAAAGAGGACGACGACGGTGTCGCGCCCTACCCTACGCTTTTTTCACGACGGTCAGCACGATCGTGCCACTCGGCCGCTTGATGAGCGACAGGGAGAACATGTCGGCGACGGCTGGGGCGAAACCATCTGGATCGGAAGCCCGGAATGCGCCGGTGATCCTGAACTCTCCTATTTCGCGGTCCGGGAATTCGATCTGGCGGCTATTGTAGCGGTTGATCGCGGCGATCGCGGCGGCAAGGCGCGCGCGGTCGAACGACAGCATGCCGCGAATCCAGCCCAGTTCGCCCGGCTCCACCCGCCCGAGTGACGAAACGCCGTGGGCCGGGTCGAAGACAGCTTGTTGCCCTGACGCGATCCGGGTTGTCCCGCCATCTGGTCCTGAGAGCACCACGTCCTCCCGCCACGCGACCACACGGACAAATCGATCGTCCTGCGCGACATCAAACTGCCCCTCACCGGTGACGAGCGTACCGTTCGGCGCTGTGACGACAAGGCCCGCGTCACCGCGCGCTACGTGGAAACGGACGCGCCCCTTGATCAATCGAACCTGAAGCCCTGTTTCGGCGTCGGTGACCGCGATGGCCGCGCCGGCATCCAGCGTGACACGCGCACCGTCGGCGAGCGTTACGGTGTGAACCGCCCGGTCGCTGCTCGCATATTCGTGGATTGCCGGCGGTGTTCCCGGACTCCCGAGCCGCCCCATCGTTAGCACGCCGATTGCGGCGAAGAGCAGGAGCGAAGCGGCGATCACAGCATAGCGGACCGCCGGGCGACGGGACCATATAGCGGCACGACGAAGGTCGCGCCCTCGGCCGAGCGCCGTGTTGGTCAGGAACGCGCTCTGGTCCCAACGTTGCAGCAGCCGCGCATAGGCCGCGTCGTTTTCGGGATCCGAGGCGCGCCACACGTCAAGGTCGTCTGCCCATTGCGAGGCGTCAGATCCGCGCATCCTTGCGAACCAGCCCTCGGCATCGGCCGGCGCGCGGTCACCCGCGGCTTCGCCGCGCCCGTCACTCATCGGGCGGCCAGGACGCGATCGACGAACGCGATTGCCTGAGTCATGTGCTTTTCGACGCCTTTCACGCTCAGTCCTGTCCGCCGAGCGATCTCTACATAAGAATAGCCATCGATGCGATGCGCGAGGAATATCTCCCGGGTCCGCGGCTTCAGGCGCTGTAGTGCGCGTTCGAGACGGCGGAGCATGTCGCGCGCTTCGAGAGCCGCGATCTGGTCGGGTGCGCAGGGGTCGATCTCGTCGACGGGTACGTGGTGGGCAGAGGCGCGTCGGAGCTCGGTCCTGGCATCGTCGAGCGCGAGATTGGCAGCGGATCGCTGCAGATAACCGGCGGGGTTGACGATATCCACCCGTGTCTCCGGGCTGAGCCCGGCGAAGCGAGCGAACACCCGCTGGACGAGATCGCCCGCATCGTCGAGAGACGTACGGCGGCGGAAGAAGCGCAGCAGGCTCGGGCGCTGCTCGCGATATAGTAGGTCGATCGGCGACGGGCCTGCGTGAATGACTCGATCGTCCGGCGTGAGCGGATCGCCTTCGAGCAACGCGCGCTGGTGGGGCATGCCCGCGCTCAACGCCTTGCCCCCATCCGGTTGGCTGAACTGGCTTCCTGCTGGTTCGACCGTATCTGCACAGCGCCTCACCTTCGTCCGCGAGGCGACGCCGGCGACGAGCCGGGTGTAGAGAACATGCTTGAGACATGCGCCGCTGCCTTTGGCCGCAAGCGGCTTGGACATGCGCAACGGCCACCCGGCCGGCTCGATGGCGGGTCATTTCATCCCAAGCGAGGTTCTCAAGCCTCGGCGCCGCTTCCGCAGCGCCCGAGCAGATTAACGCATCGATCCAGATAGGCAATATGCAAGTATTAAGTCGATCATTGCGCTCGTTTGAAAAGGCCGCCGATGTGTTACTTGTTCATCCTGAACTGCTTTACCCGCTACTTGCGCGGAAAGCTGAGCGCAGAATCTCGGCACCGTCGCGAAGCTGGTCGAGATAGTCGCACCACCATTGTGCCATCCTGACCCGTTCCGCCCAATGTGCGCCTCGATGATACGCCGCTCGCACCCGATCGACGCCCTTGTGCGCAAGCACCCGCTCGATGGCATCGGGATGCCAAAGGCCCGATTCATTTAGCAGCGTACTGGCGGTCGAGCGGAAACCATGACCGGTCATCTCGTTCGCATCATAGCCCAATCGCCGCAGCGCCGAGTTGATCGTGTTCTCGGACATCGGCCGCAGCGAAGTGTGGTAGGCCGGGAACATAAAATTCCTGGGATTGCCCACTGCCCTGAGCTGCCGGAACAGCGCCACCGACTGCGTAGACATCGGCACGACATGAGGCCGGCCCATTTTCATCCTGTCCCCCGGAATGCGCCAGACAGCTTCGTCCAGATCAAGCTCGGACCATTCCCCCTTTCGCAATTCTCCGGGCCGAACGAAAAGCCGGGGCGCGAGCATGAGGGCGATCTTGGTCTCCGGGCGACCGTCGTAATTGCCGATGGCCCGCATCAGTCCGCCGAGCGCGACCGGATCGATGATCGCCGCATGATGCTTCACAGTAGGCGAAGTCAGCGCCCCGCGCAGCACGTCGGCGGGATTGGCATCGGCGTGCAACGTCACCACGGCATATCGGAAAACCCGCCCCGCGAACGCCCGGCTCGCTGCGCTGATTCGTGATGACCTCTGCCCTCAATCTTCTTGAGCGCAGAAAGTAGGTCGTGGGGCGTGATCTCCCGGACCGGACGATGTCCGAGGTCGCGATCGAGCAGGTCGCGAAACCACTTTGATTTGACGATCGTGGCGGGGGCTTTGCCGTCCCTTTCCATCTTCTCGATATATTCGTCGGCGACTAGGCGGAAGGTATTCGCCTTCGACAGAGCCGCTTCGACCACGGCCTTGCGCTTTGCGTCAGCCGGGTCGATTCCATTCGCGAGTTGCCGCCGGGCGTCCTCGCTTTTCAGGCGGGCCGCCTTTAGCGAAATTTCCGGGAACTGCCCGAAAGAGAGCTTCTTCTCAGCGCCGCGGAACCTGAATTTGAGTTTCCACAGCTTTGTGCCGGAAGGGGGGATGAGCAAGTACAGCCCGTTCTCATCGGCCACTTTGTAGGGAGCAGCTCTCGGCTGTAACGCACGGATTTCTGCGACTGTCAGCGCCATCTGGGGGCCTCCAATTTCGTCTAAAATCACGAGGCCCCCACATCGGCCCCCGAATCGGTCGGATTGGGGAGAACAGATACGGAACGCTGCGAACAGCCTCTGGTCGATTTTACCAGGATTTCAGCGACTTTGCGAGGTTATTTAGGGCCGCCCTGGACCTATAATGGTGCCGCTTACAGGACTCGAACCTGTGACCCCCGCATTACGAATGCGATGCTCTACCAGCTGAGCTAAAGCGGCCCGACGACGGACGTATCCGGTCGAGGTCGCGGCGAATACCAAGGGATTTGCGGGCTGACAAGCGGTTTGCGTCTTTACCGGGCGTTTACCAAACGGCGTGCAAAAGCAGGGCTGAAAAACGGGGGCCCTTGGGCATGGATACGGTACGCGGCCTGGACAACGAACGCAGCGAGGGTCCAGATGGTCCGGTCGCTCGCGGAGGATATGATGCAGTGAGTTCGGGGAGTTCGGGTTTCGGAAATTCGGGTTCTGGGAGTTCCGATTTCGGAAGTTCGGATTTCGACGGCACGGACCGCGCGACGTCCAGCGATGCGCGTCATTCGACCGATGCGGGCGTCAACGACGTGATGTTCGATCTCGGCGGCGATGAGCGGCGGATGCACGTGCGCGCGTACAACCACTGGGTGTCGCTGCTGAAGGACCGCCCCTACCCGTCGATCGCGGATCTCGAGCCAGAGACGATCACCGATTTCGGCCCGCACAGCGTGCTGCTGGATTTCAGTCGCGGCATGGGCGACCCCCGGATCGCGTATCTCGGGCGTGCGCTACGCGAGGAATGCGGGCTCGAGGGGCCGATCGCGACGATCGCGGACGTGCCGAGCCGCTCGCTGCTGACCGATCATTATCTCCAGATCATCGCCAATCGCGCACCGATCGGTTTCGAGGCGGAATTCGTCAGCAGCCGGGGGCGGACGACGCTGTACCGCGGCATCCTGATGCCGTTCGCATCGGGCGGGGTGACGATCGACTTCATCTACGGCGTGATCAATTGGAAGGAACTCGCAGACGCCGATCTGCAGGCGGCGCTGTCGGCCGAACTGGATGCGGCGGTTCAGGGCACGCCGCGGATCTCGGGTGCGGCCGCGCAAGTCTGGGCCGATGGCCCGAGCGGCGGGTTCGATATCATGCCGGCCGAGCCGATGCCTATGCCGGCGCTTGTCCTGGATGATCCCTTGCCGGCCGAGTATGTGCTCGCCGGTCCGCTCGGCGAGCAGCTGGCGATGGCGCGCGAGAGTGCGGCGCAGGTGCGGGCTGCCGAAGCGCGCAGTCGTGCGGCGCTGCACCGTACGCTGGGTCGGGCGCATGATCTCGCGGTGTCGACCGAGCATGACGAGGGCGATTTCGCCACGCTGTTCGCCGCCGCCTGCCTGCCCGGCCAGACGGACGTCATGATGCAGATCGTCACGCTGGTCTTCGGCGTCAATTTCGAGGCGACCCGGCTGGAGACGTTCGCGGCGGTGCTGCGCCACGCGCAACGGCATCAGGTGCCCGCAGGAGGTTTTGCAAGCTTTCTCGGCGGCTTGGATGGTGATCTGATCGCGATCGCAGTCGCCGAACACGCCGCATCTTAGGTGCGCCGCAGCATTCGCCTTCGCACCTGCCACAAGGGTTGAGATAGGCGAATTGCGGGCGCATAGGCCCTGACCTATGGCGAACCAATCGTTGAACACGCTCACCGAAACCCTCGCGGGCCGGCTGACCGAACGGGCCCTTCCGGGCGAACTGAGGGACTTCGGAGCGAGCGAGGTCGCGCAGGCCGCGGCGTTCGTCGCAGCGACCGCCGCGCACCGCGACGACGGTGCGCCGGCGATCGCGATCGAGCCGATCAGCGCGGATGACACGCGGCGGCGGATGCGCCTCGCGATCGTCAACGACGATATGCCGTTCCTGGTCGATTCAATCGCCGCGGCGATCGGCGCGCAGGACATCGCGGTCGATCGAATCATCCACCCCGTCGTCCGTACGACACGCGCGCCAGATGGCACGCTGCACGCGATCGACGCCGACGGCCAGGGTGCAGGTCGACCCGAATCGATGATCTATCTCGAGATGGAGCGCGCCGATGCGCGCGACCGTCGAGGGCTGATCGAGGATCTCACGGCTGTATTGGCCGACGTCCGCGCGGCGGTGACCGACTGGCGTGCGATGCAAGCCGCGCTCGACGACGATATCGCCAAGCTGTCCGAGGGCGAAGGCGCGGCGCTGTTGCAGTGGTTCCTGGGCGGGCATCTGACGCTACTCGGACATCAGATCTGGCATCGTGACGGGAGCGGCCATGCCGCGCTCGGTATCGCGCGCAACGAACACCGCGTGCCGATTCTCGCCGAAGCCTCGCGCGCACTGGCGATCGAATGGTTCGAGGCGGGCAACGACGCGCCGTTGTTGCTGAAGTCGAACCTGATCTCGACCGTACACCGCGCCGTGCCGCTCGACCTGGTCGTCGTGCCGGTGATGGAGGGCGCGACGGTCGCCGGGCTGTCGATATACAGCGGGCTGTGGACCAGCGCCGCGCTGGCCGCGATGCCGCGCGACGTGCCGGTGTTGCGCACGCGCCTTGCGGCGATGAAGGCCAAATTCGGCTTCGATCCGCGCGGTCATGCCGGCAAGGCGTTGACCCACGCCTTCACCGCACTCCCGCATGACTTGGTGATCGCGTTCGCACCCGATGCGCTGGAGGATCTGGCGCTGACGGCGATGAGTATCGCGGATCGGCCGCGGCCGGCGCTCGTGCTCGTCGAATCGGCGCTCGGGCGGCATCTGTTCGGGTTCGTGTGGCTGCCGCGCGACGATGTCACCACCAGCCGCCGCGTCGCGATCGGCGACATGCTGGCCGAAGCGGCGAATGCGAGCGTGCTCAACTGGTCGATCGCGCTGGAAGACGGCGAGGTCGCGATGATCCGCTACACGCTCGATCTGCGCGGCGATGGTCGGATGCCCGACGTCGCCCCGCTCGCGCTCCGGTTGCAACGGATGGTGCGCGGCTGGGTGTCGGACGTCGAGGCCGCTCTCGTCGAGACGTTGCCACCGCCGCGTGCGGCGCGTCTTGCGCTCAAATGGGCCGCGGCGTTCCCGCAGAATTATCGCAACCTCAGCACGCCCGCGGAGGCCGCCGAGGATATCCAGCGCATCGCCGCGCTTGCCGACGCGGATGCGCGCGGCGTGCGCCTCGTTCCGGGCGAAGCCGGCGCCGATCCGCAGTTGAAGATCTACAAGCTCGGCGGCGCGTTGCCGTTGTCCGACGCGGTGCCGGTGCTGGAGAATTTCGGCTTCCGCGTGATCGGCGAACTGCCGACGCGGTTGCGCGACGACAGCGTGCCGTTCGTGCATGATTTCGTGCTGGAGGCGAACGATGCCGCGCAGCAGAGCGACGCGCCCGTGCTTGAAGGCGCGATCGCGGCGGTCCTGGAAGGCGCGGCCGAGAACGATGCGTTCAACCGGCTGATCGTCGAACTCGGCATGCGTCCCGAGGCGATCGTGCTGTTCCGCGCGTGGTTCCGGTATCTGCGCCAGGCGGGGCTTCCGTATGGCCTGACCACCGTGGTCGATGCACTCCGCCGCGCGCCGAAAGTCGCCGCGGCGTTGATCGCGCGCTTCACCGCGGTCCATCATCCGGAGCACCCGGGTAACGCGATCGAGGCGGATCAGGCGATCGAAGCCGGGCTCGATGCAGTCACGGCGATCGACGACGACCGTATCCTGCGCGCGTATCGCAACCTGATCGCGGCGACTCTGCGCACCAACGCGTTCACGCTCGCAGCGTCGGAGGCGCTCGCGTTCAAGCTCGACAGCCATCTGATCCCCGGCCTCCCTGCCCCCGTGCCGTGGCGCGAAGTCTGGGTCTATTCGCCTCGCGTCGAGGGCATCCACCTCCGCGCCGGTCCGGTCGCACGTGGCGGCCTGCGCTGGTCCGATCGTCGCGACGATTTCCGCACCGAGATCCTCGGGCTGATGAAGGCGCAGCGCGTCAAGAACGCGGTGATCGTGCCGACCGGCGCGAAGGGCGGATTTTATCCCAAGCAGCTCCCTGCCCCGTCTAACCGCGACGCGTGGCTGGCCGAAGGCACGGAGAGCTACCGGATCTTCATCCGGACCTTGCTGTCGATCACCGACAACATCGTCGAGGGCAAGGTCGTGCATCCCGAGGGCGTGACGATCCTCGACGGCGAGGACCCGTATTTCGTCGTCGCCGCCGACAAGGGCACCGCGACGTTTAGCGACGTGGCCAACGCGCTGGCGCTCGAACGCGGCTATTGGCTCGGCGACGCGTTCGCCTCCGGTGGCTCTGTCGGGTACGATCACAAGGCGATGGGGATCACCGCCAAGGGCGCGTGGCTGAGCGTCCAGCGGCACTTCGCCGAACGCGGGCTCGACGTGCAGAGCGAGAGCATCACCGTGGTCGGCTGCGGCGACATGTCGGGCGACGTGTTCGGCAACGGCATGCTGCTCTCGAAGACGCTGAAGGTCATCGCGGCGTTCGACCACCGCCACATCTTCCTCGATCCCGATCCCGATCCGGCGACCAGCTGGGAAGAGCGCAACCGGATGTTCGCGCTGCCGCGGTCGAGCTGGGCGGACTACGACACGAGCCTGATCTCGAAGGGCGGCGGCGTGTTCGCGCGCACCGCCAAGGTCATCAAGCTGTCGCCGCAGGTGCAGGCTGCGCTCGGCGTGACGGTGAGCGAGATGGAGCCGGGCGCTTTGATCTCGGCGATCCTCAAGGCGCCGGCGGACCTGCTCTGGTTCGGCGGCATCGGCACCTATGTGAAGGCGGCGTCGGAGGCGAACGTCGCGGTCGGCGATCCGGCCAACGACCGGCTGCGTGTCAACGCCGAGGACCTGCGCGTGATCGCGATCGGCGAGGGTGCCAATCTGGGCGTCACGCAGGCGGCGCGTATCGCGTTCTCGGCACGCGGCGGGCGGATCAACACCGATTTCATCGACAATTCGGCGGGCGTCGACTGCTCGGATAACGAGGTCAACATCAAGATCGCGCTCAACCGCGAGATGATCGAGGGGCGGCTGGAGTACGAGGACCGCAACACGCTGCTCGCCAGCATGACCGACGACGTCGCGCACCTGGTGCTCGAGGACAACCGCCTCCAGACGCTGGCACTGTCGATCGCGGAAGCGGACGGCGCGGTCGCCATGCCGAGCTATGTCCGCGTGATCGAGATCTTCGAGGGCACCGGGCGGCTCGATCGTGCGGTTGAGGGGCTGGCGTCGAACGACATTTTGCTGCGTCGCGGTCAGGACGGTCTGGGCCTCACGCGGCCTGAGCTGGCGGTGCTGCTGGCGACCGCCAAGCTCGGGTTGCAGGATGCGATCGAGCATAGCGACATCGCCAAGGACGATGCTTTGAAGCCCGACCTGCATGCCGCATTCCCTGCCGCGATGCGCGCGCGGTTCGAGACGGCGATCGACGAGCATCGGCTGCGGCCGGAGATCGTCGCGACCAAGCTCGCCAACCGGATCGTCAACCGCCTGGGCATCCTCTACCCGTTCGAACTGGCGGAAGAGGAAGGCGCGGCGATGGGCGATATCGCGGCGATGTTCGTCGTCGCCGAGCGCCTGTTCGACCTGCCTGCGTTGTGGGCGGAGATCGAAACGGCCGTAATGCCCGAGGCTGCGCGGATTGCATTGTTCGATGAGGTGGCGGTCGCGACTCGCTCGCAGATCGCCGACCTGTTGCGCGTGTCGGCGCCGGGCGCCGTGCCGGGCGAAGTCCTCGCGCGGCTGGCGAAGGGGATTACGCAGCTCGACAGCCAGACCGCGGCGTTGCTGCTCGAAGAGGCGAGCGCGCAGAGCAGCCGTATCGCGGCACAGCTCGAGGCGGTCGGTGCACCGGGCGATCTGGTGCGCAAGGTAGTGCGCCTGTTCGAGATGGACGGTGCGGTCGGGCTGGCGGATCTCGGCGAGCGGATGGCGCTCGACGAGGCGATCCTCACACGCGCGTTCACGCATCTCGGGCAGGCGCTCGGGCTTGACTGGGCGCAGGCGAATGCGGCCCGGATCAGCCCGACCGATCCGTGGGAGCGGTTGCTGATCGCGGGCTTGGCGCGCGATTTCCAGCAGCTACGGCTCGAATTCCTCGCCCGCCGCGGCGCGCAGGATCCTCAAGGTGCGGTGGATACATGGCTGCTGACGAACGCCACGCGTGTTGCGCAGTTCAAGGCGGTCATCGACCGCGCTCGCCACGCGGCGGTGCCCAACGCGGCAATGCTAGCGCAGATCGCCGGGCAAGCACGGGTATTGTTGGGGCGGTAACTTAACCCCTCTCCCCTGCGGGGAGAGGGAGGGGCCCGCGTGCTCTTGCGCGTGGGAGGGTGAGGGGAATGAGGCTCGGGGCGAAAATCCCACCCCCCCCTCACCCTCCCGTCGCGAGAGCTCCTCCTTCCCTCTCCCCGAAGGGGCGAGGGAAAGCTTACGCCGCCCGCCGCGCCGCCAGTTCCGCCTTCCACCCCCTTGCGCGCCACCACATGATCACCCCGGTCACCGCCAGCACCGCCGGCAATATCCCGCCGAGAAAGATAACCACCTGCCACAGCGTGCCCATGTCGGTGCCGTCATGGATCCGCCGCATCCATCGCGCCACCCCGCCCTGCGGCCGCGCGGGGGCAGCGGTCGCGCCGCCGGTGTCGTCGGCGATCTTCACCCCAACCGGCGTCGTCCCGCGGGCGAACGTCACGGTCCAGTCGGCGCTGAGATCGGTCGGCCATGCGACACTGCGGAGCGGCGCGCCACCCGCCAGGACGCGCGCCTTGCCGATCGCCACGGCGAGCGGTTGCGCCGGCTTGGCCAGTGGTTTCGCGCGCATCATAGCGCCGCGATCGGGACCGCCTCTGGGCCGCGACGCCTCCCCCGTGATCTTCCCGAAGAATTGCGGGAACGAGATCCACGCGCCGGTCAGCGACAGCACGAACAGCGGCAGCACGATCCAGAACCCGAACAGGTGATGCAGGTTGGTATCGACATTACGATGTCGCCGGAACCGCAGCCCGCGCGACCATTTGCCCACGGTCGGCCACCACAGCCACAGCCCGGTAAAGCACGACACCATCATCGCCACGCCGATCCAGCCGACGATCGAGCGCCCTACGCCGGGCAGTTGCAAGCTGCCGTGCAGCACGTGCAGAAACCGCACGAGCCCACCGTTCGACGGGGACACCTCCAGCACGCGCGCGGTCGGCGGATCGAGATACACCATCGTCCGCTGCGGCGGTCCCGGCCGCTTGGATACGGTCCCGACGGCGGCGGCGGCGGCAATGACGACCGGCCCGCCGTCCTCGGGCATCGTCAACTGCGCGATCCGTTCGCCGTGCGTGAGCCGCGCCGCCGCCGCCGCGACATAGGCGTCCGGGCCGAGCACCGTCGTTCCCGACACCGCATAGCGCGTCGGATCGACGATCCGGTCGAGCGCGTCATGCCACACCAGCGCCGCGCCGCTGAGCGACAACGGAATGATCAGGATCGCGAGAATCAGCCCGATCCACTTGTGGACCTGAAACCACGCCCGCCGCATCGCCAAATTACTCATCGAATATTCCCCCGTTCGTGGAGCGTGGCATGGCAGGCGTACGCAAGTCCATCCTTCCCCTCCCCGTCATCCTGACGAAAGTCAGGACCCAGGATCACGGGCGTTACGCCGCTTGGCTCTGGGTCCTGACTTTCGTCAGGATGGCGGACCGTGCTCAGACATCCGCCCAGCGACGCAGCAGGTTATGGTACACCCCAGTCAGCCGCACCGTCGCCGGATCGCCCTGCCCTTGCGCGGCTGCGACCGCCTGCACGCCCTGGTCGAGATCGAACAGGATCCGCCGCGCGCCGTCGTCGCGGACCATCGACTGCAACCAGAAGAACGACGCGATGCGCACACCGCGCGTGACCGGTGCGACGCGGTGCAGGCTGGAGGCGGGGTACACTACCATGTGCCCGGCCGGGAGCTTGACCGATTGCGGGCCGAACTGGTCCTCGATCACGAGTTGGCCGCCGTCATAGGTCTCGGGATCGGCGAGGAAGAGCGTGGCGGACAGGTCGCTGCGGATGCGGAAGTCGGAGCCGCGCTTGATCCGGATCGCAGTGTCGACGTGGAGCCCGAAATCCTGGCCGCCGGCATAGCGGTTGAACAGCGGCGGGAACACTTTCAGCGGCAGCGCGGCGGCGACGAACAGCGCGGAGCGGCCGAGCGCGTCGAGGATGATCCCACCAGCCTCGCGCGCTGCGCCGGAGTCCTCGGGCAGTTGCTCGTTGCGCTTGGCGAGCGCCGATTGCTGGCCGGAGGTCGCGTTGCCGTCGATCCATTCGGCCGCATCGATGACGCTCCGCACTCGTGCCACTTCCGCCGGATCGAGCACCTCGGGAACGGCGATCAACATGCCGCACCTTCACGCAATGCGGCCACGCCAGCAGTGCGGAACGCGGGAATATCGCTAGCCGCCAGCCATGCTACGGCCTTGTCCCGAAACGCCGCGTTGCCCCGCGCGCCGGCTTGTTTCAACCAGACCAGCGCCGCGTCGACATCCCCCGCCGCGCCCAGCATCCGCGCGTGATTGAAGCATCCGCGGAAATCGCCGCCCTCCGCTGCCCGTGCATAGCATTCAGCGGCCCGCACCAGATCGCGCTCGCACGCCCAGCCGTCTTCCGCAAAACTGCCGACGAAGTTGATCGCCTTCGCAATGGCGAGCCCCGAATCCATCCCCGCGACCGTCTCCAGCAACGCCAATGCCGCCGGCTTGTCTTCGGCGACACCCTCCCCCAGCGCGAGCAGCGTCGCGTAATTATACATCGCCCAATCGAGCCCGCGCTCGGCGGCGATCCGGTAGCATTGCGCCGCGCGCGCCTTGTCGACGGCCGTGCCCCAGCCGAGATCGTAGCACCGTCCGACCATGTTGAGTGCCATCACGTGATGCTGCGCCGCCGCCTTGGTGAACCACCCAAGCGCCGCTACCGGATCGGCCACGACGCCGATGCCGTCGAGCAGCATCTGCCCGTAAACCGCCTGCGCCTCCGCCACGCCCGCATCCGCTGCCTCGCGCACGAACGCCGCGCGCTCCTCCGGGCTTCCGGAGAGGCGCGCGGCGATGGCGCCGGGCGTGAGGGTATCGATCGCCGTCATATCATCCTCAGAACCGCAGGTTCACCGTGCCGAAGATCGTGCGACCGGCCGCAAGCGTCGCATAGTGGCTGGCATAGGTCTGCGAGAAATAGGTCTTGTTCGTCAAATTCTGCGCATTGACGCTGAGGTCGACATTGTCGGTCAGCTTGTAGCTCGCGCGTGCATCGAAGCGCCAGTAGTCGGGCGTGCTGCGCGTCAGGACCTTGGTCGCCGGGTTGACCGACACGACCCCCGCCGCAGTCTGCGTCGCGGTGCGGTTGTCGGCATAGCCGCCGATCTGCTCGTCCATGTACAGAGCCGTGCCGCCGATCTGAAGCCGCTTGGTCACGGCGACGTTGGTGGTCGCGGTGAAGCTGTTCTTCGCGGTCTGCGGGACCTGCTTGCCGGTGTTGACCGACACGACGCCGATCGTCCGGGCCGGCTGGATGACGGTGGTAACGCCGTTCGCGGTGCGCGTGATCGCCGGCGCGGTCAGGATCGTCGAGCCGCCGTCGATGATCTTCGGATCGAGATGCGTGAACCCGCCGAAGACGGTCCAGCCTGGCAGGATCGTCCCGCTGACGTTGAACTCGACGCCACGGATACGGGTCTCGCCAATGAACGACGCGGTGTTCGAATCGTCGAGCACGCGCGCGTTCGAGATCTCGGTCTGGAACGCCGCAGCGCCAAGCTGGAGCTTCTCGCCGAACAGGCTGGCCTTCGCGCCGACCTCGTAGGACTTGGTCTTCTGCGGCTTCAGCAGGCTGAGCGTCGCGACCGTGATCGCATTATCCTCGCGGCCTTCGCCGAGCAGACTGTTGGGCGGCGTCGCGGCGGTCGCATAGCTTGCGTACAGGCTGGTCTCCGGCGTCGGCTTGAACACCAAGCCGGCCTGCCAGTTGAACAGGTTGTCGACGCGCTTGACCTTCGTTTGCGTCGCGCCCGGAAGGGTGATGGTGGATTCGAACCGATCGTAGCGCGCACCCAAGTTCAGGATCAGCGCCGGCATCAGCGTGATCGAATCAAACGCATAAACCGCCTTGGTATTGGCGTCGTTCTGGGTTTCGGCGGACGTCGCGCCCTTCACGATCGGGGTCGGCGTGGTCGACGTGTCGCTCGTGTAGTTCACCCACGGTGCGTTCGGGTTCGGATCGAACAGGCTCACGCAATAGGACCGCGCGATCGTCGCGGTGTTGCAGCGTGGCGAGATCGTCGATCCGTTGGCGGACACGAACGCGCCGCGGCGCGTCTTCTCCCATGAGATTTCAGTGCCGAGCGAGAAGCTGTGCTCGATCCCGCCGGTGTCGAACTTGCCGTACAGGTCGGTCTGGTCAACGATGCTCTCGCTATAGCCGTAGCGCGTGTTGCCGCGCGTCCAGACATAGCCGCCATTGGTCACGTTCGCGCCGGTGTTGGTCGCGGTGGTGCCGTAGACGTTGCCCTGGCTGTCGTCGGGCAACGTGAAGATGTAGCTCTGGTCGCTGTGCGTGTAGCGCGCGGTATTGCGCAGCGTGATGCCGCCGAAATCATGCTCGACGCGGATCGTCGCCTGATTGGTGTTGGCATCGCGGAAGTCGCGATTGGCCAAGCCGTAGAAGTTCTTGCGCGAGACGTAGCCGGTCTGGCCGCCGGCGGTCGTCACGGTGCCGAGCGCAGGCTGGGTCGAGATGTTGCCGGTGCCGGGGTGGTTGGCAATCGTATAGAGATACGGGATGCCGCTGTCGGGCAGTTCCTTGCTCTCCATGTGATAGAAGCTGGCGGTCAGCCGGGTCGGCGTGCCGAGCCCGACCGCGAACGACGGCGCGATGCCCCAGCGCTTCGCCCAGATCGCATCGCGCCCGGCGACGTCCTGATCGTGCCACATGCCTTCGATGCGGAACGCGGCGGTGTCGGAAATCTTGAGGTTCACGTCGCCGGTGATGCGCTTGTAGTCCGCCTCGCCGTAGCTGCCGCTGAGCGATCCAAAGTTCTCGAGCTGCGGCAGGCGCGACAGGATGTTGATCGTGCCGCCCGCCGAGCCGCGGCCGCCGAGCGTCGAATCCGAGCCGCGGACGATCTGCACCGAGTCGACCGCGAACACTTCGCGCGTCTGTGCGGCGAGATCTCGGACGCCGTCGACATAGATGCTGCCCTGGCTGTCGAAGCCGCGGATGAAGGGGCGGTCGCCGATCGGATTGCCACCCTCGGCCGCGCCGAAGGTGATGCCGGGCACGGTCCGCAGCGCGTCGGCGAGGCTGTTCGATCCGGTCTGTTCGATCACTTCCTTCGGCAGCACGATCACCGAGCGCGGCGTGTCGACCAGTGGCGCGACCTGCTTGGGGCCGGAGTCGCGCTCGCGCTGACCGTTGACGAGGATTTCGTCGCGTTGCTGTGCGTCGGTCACCGGTGCCGCGGGTTTATCGGCATCCGCCGCATAGGCCGGCGCGGTCGCGAAGGCGCCGACGCACGACAACGCGAGAAATGCTGGCACGGTGGACGAACGCGGCACGGATGCGCGCGGCGATGGTAGCGACATAGACAAACCCCTTTGCTCTTGAGGGGCTCGCTATTGAGAGTCGTTCGCACTGTCAACGCTAATGCGAGTAGTTCTCAACCTATATCATCGAACAGCCATGTTCTTAACGCGCTAGCTAGGTTCGGTGGATCGTCCGCGACGATGCGGATCGCGTCGATTTCGGCGACGAGCGCGGACAGCGGCAAACCGAGACGCACCGCTACGGCCTCGAGCGCCTGCCAGAAGACGGGCTCGAGGCTGATCGAGGTCTGGTGGCCGGCGATCGTGATCGAGCGCTTGACGGGGCCATGGAATCCCCCGGCCGGCGCAGCGATCACGCCGCCCGCCTAAGGATCACTCGGTATCGAACAGCGAGGCCAGCTGTTCGATGATCGTCCCACCCAATTGCTCCACGTCCATGATCGTCACGGCGCGCGCGTAATAACGGGTGACGTCGTGACCGATGCCGATCGCGACCAGTTCGACCGGCGACTTGCTCTCGATCCAGCCGATCACTTGGCGCAGATGGCGTTCGAGATACGAACCCGAGTTCACGCTGAGCGTCGAATCGTCGACCGGCGCGCCGTCGCTGATCACCATCAGGATGCGGCGTTCCTCGGGCCGTGCGACCAGCCGCGCATGCGCCCACATCAGCGCCTCGCCGTCGATATTCTCCTTCAGCAACCCCTCGCGCATCATCAGGCCGAGCGAGTTGCGCGCGCGGCGCCACGGTTCGTCGGCACGCTTGTAGACGATGTGGCGGATGTCGTTGAGCCGACCCGGCTGCGGCGGACGTCCTGCGGCCAGCCACGTCTCACGGCTCTGCCCGCCCTTCCACGCACGCGTCGTGAAGCCGAGGATCTCGGTCTTCACGCCGCAGCGCTCCAGCGTGCGCGCGAGAATGTCCGCGCTGATCGCCGCGATCGAAATCGGGCGACCGCGCATGGAGCCGGAATTGTCGATCAGCAACGTCACCACGGTGTCGCGGAAATCGGTCTCGCGTTCGGCCTTGTAGCTTAGCGACAGAGTCGGGTTGACGATCACGCGCGCTAGCCGCGCCGCGTCGAGGATGCCCTCCTCCTGGTCGAAATCCCACGACCGCGACTGCTGCGCCATCAGCCGCCGCTGGAGCCGATTGGCGAGCTTCGACACGGTCGATTGCAGATGCACGAGTTGCTGGTCGAGATAGCCGCGCAGCCGCGCCAGTTCGTCGGCGTCGCACAGCTCGGTAGCAGCGATCACTTCGTCGAATTGCGTCGTCCACGGCTTGTAGTCGAACGCGCCGCCCATGTCCGCGAAGGGACGGTTCGGGCGGACCGGCTGCATGCCTTCCTCGCCATCGTCGCCGGGCTCGCCGTCGATGTCGTCCATCGACTCATCGCTCTGCTCCTGGCCGTCGCTTTCCTCGTTCTGCTGCTCGGACTGTTCGCCGCGTGCTTCGACTTCGCCCTGGCCGTCCTCGCCCTGGTCGTCGCCTTCGTCGCCCTCGTCCTGCTGCTGCTCGTCGGTGCCCTCGTCCTCGGAGCCGCCTTCGTCGCTCTCCTCGGGGACCTGATCGCCCTCGACCAGTTCGAGTTCCTGCAGCATTTTCCGCGCAAGACCCTGGAACGCCTTCTGGTCGTCGAGCGCATAGGCCAGCGCGGCGAGGTCGGTCTTGCTCTCGATCCACTCACGCACCAGCGCGAGACCGGGCGCGGCGATCGCGGGCGATTCCTGCCCGGTCAGCCGCTCGCGCACCATCAGACCGAGCGCGGTCGACAGCGGCACTTCGTCGCGATTGCGCGCGCGTGTAATCGGGTCTGCCCTTAGGCGGACGTCGAGCGCGCGGTCGAGGTTCTCGGTGATGCCGGCATAGCCACGCGATCCGAGTGCCTCGACTCGAGCAGCCTCGACGGAATCGAACACTGCACGCGCAACCGCCTCGACCGGCGCCGCACGATTATGCAGCGCGATGTCGTGATGCTTCAACCGCAGCGCGAACCCGTCGGCAAACCCACGCGCCTCGGCCACCTGCTCTAGCGGCAGGGCGCGAGCAGGCATCGGCACCTTGATGTGCTTGCCACTCTGCGTCGGCGCATCGGCGGTGAAGGCGAGTTCGACCTCCGGCTCCTCCGAGATCGCACGCGCGGTGCCGGCAAGAACCGCCTTGAAGCGATCGAGAGGGGTTTCGTTGGCCAAAGGCTTAGGCCTTGCCCACCACGCTCTCAGGCAAGTCCTTGCCGAACACGCGCTGGTAATATTCGGCGACGAGTGGTCGTTCCGCCTCGTCGCACTTGTTGAGGAACGACAGGCGAAACGCGAAGCCGACGTCGCCGAAGATCAGCGCGTTCTGGGCCCAGGTGATAACGGTACGCGGGCTCATCACGGTCGAGATGTCGCCGTTGACGAAGCCCTTGCGCGTCATGTCGGCGACCCGGACCATGTTCTCGACGGTCTTCTTGCCCTCCGGCTTGTCGTATTCGCCGGACTTGGCGAGCACGATCTGCGCCTCGACCTTGGCAGGCAGATAGTTGAGCGTGACGACGATGTTCCAGCGGTCCATCTGGCCCTGGTTGATCTGCTGCGTGCCGTGATACAGCCCGCTCGTATCGCCGAGGCCGACGGTGTTGGCGGTCGCGAACAGGCGGAACCACGGGTTCGGACGGATCACGCGGTTCTGGTCGAGCAGCGTCAGCTTGCCCTCGGTCTCCAGCACGCGCTGGATCACGAACATCACGTCCGGGCGACCCGCGTCATATTCGTCGAACACGAGCGCGGTTGGGGTCTGCAACGCCCAGGGCAGCAGGCCTTCGCGGAATTCGGTGATCTGCTGGCCGTCCTTCAGCACAATCGCGTCGCGGCCGATCAGGTCGATACGGCTGATGTGCGCGTCGAGGTTGATGCGGATGCACGGCCATTTGAGGCGCGCCGCGACCTGCTCGATATGCGTCGACTTGCCGGTACCGTGATAGCCCTGGACCATCACGCGACGGTTATGCGCGAACCCCGCCAGCACGGCGAGCGTGGTGTCGGCGTCGAAGACGTACGCCGGATCGAGATCAGGGACGCGCTCGTCGGCTTCGGAGAAAGCCGGCACTTCCATGTCGGAATCGATCCCGAACATCTCGCGCACCTTCACCATGCGGTCGGGTGCGTCGAGGATCGTGGTCTCGCGGCTGTCTGGCTGGGTATTCGGGATATCGGTCATGTTGGCCTCGTGTTCCCCACCGCTCTAGGACAAGCGAGGGGCGTTACTCAACCGCGACCTTGTCCGGAAGCGGGAAGAGTGTGACGAACCGCTCGGCAAGCGCACGGTTCCCGGTGATCTGCAATGTGCCCGCGGCTTCCGCATCGCGAAAGGGCCTGGCGCCATAGACGAGCGATGCGATCGTCATCGGATCGCCGTCGAACGTGACGTCCGCGACCGAGGGGTCGGCGCGCACGACTTGGATCCAGTCGCCATCGATCCTGGCTACGAACCCCTCGCCGCCCAGCCGAAAACCGACGACCGCGATCCAGCCATCGGCGCGCTGCCGCGAGAACATCGTCCGGAACGACAGCATCAGCGAGGCCGCACTGAGCGGCAGGGTGGTATCGTGCGCAGGCGACCGCGCCGCCCATCGACCGAGTTCGCGAATCGCGGTCTCGCTCTCATACCCCCACGGCGTCAGTTCATAGACCTGCACGCTGGCGGGCGACGGCAGCATGCGCCGGATCAGGATGCCGGCGCGCGCGAGCCCCTCCAGCCGCTGCGTCAGGACGTTCGCACTGATCCCGCCGAGGTTGGCCTTCAGTTCGCCGAACCGCCGCGGACCGAACATCAGTTCGCGCACGACCAGCAATGACCAGCGTTCTCCCACCAGTTCGAGCGCCATCGCCGTACCGCACGCATCGTCATACCATCGCCTCGACGAGGTTTTGGTTACATTTTCTAACTTCATAGTTGTTTTAAGTAACCATTATCAGCATGCAATGCAAATACGGTGCGAAACCGAGTCGAACCAGGAGAGCAGCCATGAGCAAAGCCATCTTCGTGAACCTGCCGGTCGCTGACGTGGTGGCCGCGACGGCGTTCTACGCGGCGATCGGGTTCGAGCGGGACGCGATGTTCTCGAACGATCGGGGATCGGCGATGGCGTGGTCGGACACGATCATGGTGATGCTGCTCGACCGCGCCTTTTATGCGACCTTCACGGCCAAGCAGATCATCGATGCGAAGACGACGAGCGGCGTGCTACTGGCGCTGTCGTTCGGCAGCCCGGCCGACGTCGATGCGATCACGGAAGCCGCTCTGGCGGCGGGCGGGCGCGAATTGCACGATCCCGAAGACCTGGGCTTTATGTACAGCCGCGCCTTCGAGGATCTCGACGGGCATGGCTGGGGACCGTTCTCGATGGACATGGCCGCGGCGGCGCAAGCGATGGGCGAGACCCAGCCCGCCTGATCCCGCCACCTGATCCAGCCGGGGAGACTGCGCCGACCTCGTGACATCTGGAAAGGGAAACGATGCGACCGATCATCACGGCCTATGACTGGGCTCCCGATTTCGCGAAGGGCCAGATGCGGGACCTGCGCGTCGGTTGGGCGATCGAGGAGTCGGCCAGGCCTATGACGTGCCGTATCTTCAGCAGGGCGAACAGAAACAGTCACCGCACCGCGATCGTCGACCCTTCGGGCAGGTGCCGACGTACGAGGCGGGCGACCTGATGATGGTGGCGGTGTTGCGCATGCTCGGCGGCACGCCGTTGCTCACGCGTATCCGACACTGATCGAGTATGTCGCGCGGAGCGAAGCGCGTCCGGCCTTCGGCCAGGCACTCGCCAATCAGATGGCCGGGTTCACCGGCGCACCGCCGCCCGCGTTCGCCGCATGGCTGGCGGCACAGGGAGAGACTGGATGACCGACGCGTACGACCTGTCGATCACCCGCCTGATCGACGCCCCCGTCGAGACGGTGTGGCGTGCCTGGACCGAGCATCTCGCCGACTGGTTCTGCCCGCGCCCCTGGACAACCGAGATCGTCGAACTCGACTTCCGCGCCGGCGGCCGTTGCGCGCTGGTCCTGCGCGGGCCCAACGCCGAGGAAAACGCGCTCGAAGGCGTCTATCTCGAGGTGACGCCGTGCTGCCGCATCGTCTCCACGGACGCGTTCACAGCGGGCTGGGTGCCGCAGACCCCGTTCATGACTCGCCTCGACGAATTCTTCGAGGAAGACGGCAAGACCCGCTACACCGCCACCGCCCGCCACTGGACCGCCGAGGCGCGCGACAGCCATGCGGCAATGGGCTTCGAAACGGGCTGGAACGCGGCAGCCGATCAACTCGAAGAGGTCGCGCGGCGATTATAAGGACGTAGCGACGTCATCGCCGGGCGAGGGACCTAATGCGGACGGCAAACGAGACGTCGGGTATCATGCGAACGCGGCGGCGCCCTTCAGATGCTGGTACGCCGAGATCACCTTCTGCAACTCCGACTCATGCGCGCGGTCGCCGCCGTTGCGATCGGGGTGATAGCGCCGGACGAGTTCACTGTAGCGTTTGCGCAAGGCCGTCCGGTTGGTGTCCGTGCCGAGTCCCAGAACGCGCAACGAGCGCCGTTCGCCGTCGGACAGCAGGCGACCGTCCTTGCGCGCCGCCGCCATCCGCTCGCCGAAGCGCGCGCCGATCGCATCGATCGGATCGGCGAAGTCCGCCCATTTCGGCGGAGTGTCGCCGCCGCCATGCGCGAACGCGCGCGTTTCGCGTTCCCAGCCCGCCATCGGCCGCTGCGCATAGTGGATCTCGTCCGCGGTCATCCCGTCGAAGAAATTATACCCCGAGTTGAACGCGCGGACATGCTCGAGGCAGAACCAGCGGAACTGCGGCGGACCGCCGTCGCTCGGTCCTTCGAGCGGCGGCGCACGGAATTCGCCGGGTTCCTCGCAGTCGCGCCACATGCAGACGCGCCCGGTCCCTTCCACGCGGCCGTGAAACCGTGGGCTGGGTCGCTCCTTGCGATTGTTCTGACCGTCTTCGCTCACCGGCTCCCCGCGCTTTCTGAAACGGGCTATATAGGGAGCATGACAGACCTCGCCACCGGCTCCATGCAGGACCAGATCACCGCCCGCCTCACCGCGGCGCTCACGCCCACACAACTGACCGTCGTCAACGAGAGCGGGCTCCATGCCGGCCATATGGGCGACGACGGCACCGGCGAGACGCATTTTCGTGTCGAAGTGGAAACGCCGCGTTTCGAAGGCCTTACCCGCGTCGCGCGCCAGCGGCTCGTGAACCAAGCGCTCGCCGATCTGTTGAGTACGCAGATTCATGCGCTCGCCATAAAGGCCCGCGCGCCGGGAGAGTGATCGATGTCCTACAAGCTCTGGTATTGGCCGTCGCTGCAGGGCCGCGGCGAGTTCGTCCGGCTCGCGCTCGAGGGCGCCGAGATCGCGTATGAGGATTGCGCGCGGACGGTCGGCGAAGAGGGGCTGCTCGCGAACCTCAACGATCGCACCGGCCGCACGCCGTTCGCGCCGCCGTATCTGGAGCTCGACGGCCTGGTGATCGCGCAGGTCGCCAATATCCTGATGTATCTCGGCGAGCGCCACGGTCTTGCGCCGTCGAACATGGCCGACCGGCTCTGGCTCAACCAGCTCCAGCTGACGATTGCCGACCTCATCGCGGAGGTCCACAACGTCCATCATCCGGTCGCGATGATGGACTATTACGACGACCAGAAGCCCGAGGCCGCGCGTGCCGCCAAGCAGTTTCGCGAGGCGCGGATGCCGAAATATCTCGGTCATTTCGAGGATGCGGCGCAGGCCAATACGGGCGACTGGCTGATCGATCACAAATGGAGCTATGCCGATACGTCGCTGTTCCAGGTGATCGAGGGGCTGCGGTACATGTTCCCGAAGCGGATGAAGACGCTCGAACCCGACTATCCGAATCTGGTCCGCATCCACGACCAGATCGCCGATCTGCCCGGCATCAAGGCCTATCTGAAAAGCGACCGTCGCCTCGCCTTCAACACCGACGGCATCTTCCGCGCGTATCCGGAACTCGACGCGGCATGAGCCGCTCTCGATCCTCCCCCGCCAGGGGGAGGTGGATCGCGCAGCGAGACGGAGGGGGCGGGAAGCGATGACCGCTGCTCCGTGTCCTCCCCCTCCGTCGCCTTCGGCGCCACCTCCCCCTGGCGGGGGAGGATCGATGAGCGAGCGCGCCCCACGCCCAGCCGCGCGTATCCTGCTCGTCGACGGCCAGGACCGCGTGCTGATGTTCCGCTTCACCCCGACGGACCGCCCACCGCTCTGGTGCACGCCCGGCGGCGCGGTCGATCCGGGCGAGACCTACGCCGCCGCCGCCCGCCGCGAACTCTGGGAGGAAGTCGGCCTCGACATCGACTGTGGCCCCGAAGTCGCGCGCCGCGTCGTCGACTTCCGCACCTTCGAGGGCGTGGAGGTCACCGCGGACGAACGCTATTTCCGTATCGACGTCGATACCTGCGACGTAAGGGCGGGCAATCTCACCGAACAGGAGAAGCAACTGCTCGTCGGTCACCGCTGGTTTTCCCGAAACGACATCGCGGGCTTCCACGAAACGCTCTATCCAGCGGACCTGGTCGAACTGCTCGACGCCACGGAACCTGCCAAGGGATAACGCCATGCTCGACGATTTCGTCCTCCAGACCATCCTGCCGTCGACGCACGATCTCGGTGGCTTCAAGGTCCACCGCACGCTGCCGAACAAGGAACGGACGATGGTCGGTCCGTTCCTGTTCTTCGACCAGATGGGCCCGGCGCATCTCGAGGTCGGCCAGGGCATCGACGTGCGCCCTCACCCGCACATCAACCTGTCGACGGTGACGTATCTGTTCGACGGCGCGATCGACCACCGCGATTCGCTCGGCACGCAGGCGCGGATCGAACCCGGCGCGGTCAATCTGATGACAGCGGGCCACGGCATCGTCCATTCCGAACGCTCGCCCGGCGACGAGCGTGCCGAGGGGCCGAACCTGTCGGGTATCCAGACCTGGCTGGCGATGCCCGAGGCGGTCGAGGAGATCGACCCCGCGTTCGAGCACGTCACCAAGGCGCAACTGCCGACGATCGAGGCGCACGGCGCGCGCTCGCGGATCATCATGGGGAGCCTCTGGGGCCAGACCGCGCCGACCACGACCTATTCGGGGACGATCTACGCCGACATCGCGCTCGATCCGGGCGCGAGCGTGCCGATCGACGCCGCGGCGGAGGAGCGCGCGATCTATCTCGCGATGGGCGAGGCGACGCTGGAGGGTGTGAGCCTCGAACCGCAGGTGCTGTACGTGTTGCGCCCCGGAATTTCCGCGACGCTGCGGTCTGCGCACGGCGGCCGTGCAATGCTATGCGGCGGCGATGCGTTCACGACGCCGCGCCACGTCTGGTGGAACTTCGTCAGCTCGAACCGCGACCGCATCGAACAGGCAAAGCGCGACTGGAATGCGGGCAACTTCCCGAAAGTGCCCGGCGACGAGAAGGAATGGATCGAGATCCCGGCAATCCCGAAGACCGTCAGCTATCCATGATTCCCCCCCCTCCCGCAAGCGGGAGGGGGTAGGGGTGGGCACGCGCTAACGCCGCCCGCTCCATTTGAAACTGGCCGCGAGCCCGCCCCCGGCCCCTCCCGTAAACGGGAGGGGAGAACCCACCTTCTGCTCCCCTCCCGCTTGCGGGAGGGGTCGGGGGAGGGCATGACCGGCGGGCAGCGAGACGGGTAGGCCCTCCCCTAACCCCTCCCGCCAGCGGGGGGGGGAATGATGTCGGACCTGCAACACATCGCGTTATCCACGGGCGTCGAACTCGATGTCGCCATAACCGGCGATCCAGCGAGCCCGCCCGTCATCCTGCTCCACGGCTTCCCCGAATCGCATCGGACGTGGCGCGACATCGCCCCCGACCTCGCCCGCGATCACTATGTCGTCGCCCCCGACCAGCGCGGGTTCGCGCGATCCTCCAAGCCGGAGGGCATCGACGGCTACACCCCCGACAAGATCGTCGCCGATCTGATCGCGCTCGCCGATCACCTGAACATCGACCGCTTCACGCTGGTCGGCCACGACTGGGGCGGCGCGGTCGCGTGGATGGCGGCGCTCCGCCACCCCGAGCGCATCGCGAAGCTCGTCATCATCAACGCCCCCCACCCGCTCGTCTTCCAGCGCACCATGTTCGACGATCTCGAACAGCGCGCCGCCAGCCAGTATATCCGCGCCTTCCGCAACCCCGATCTCGAAAAGCATATCGCCGCGATCGGCCTCGAAACCTTCTTCGACACCAGTTTCTCCAAGCACGCCGACCTTGCCGCGATGGCCGAGGACAAGGCCGCCTATCTCGACGAATGGGGCCAGCCCGGCGCGATCACCGGCATGCTCAACTGGTACCGCGCGAGCGCGATCGTCGTTCCCGAGATGGACGAGACTCCGCCCCGCCCGGCCTTTCTCGACGCACCGTTCCCGCCGACCGCGATGCCGGTACTGGTGATCTGGGGAATACAGGACAGCGCATTGCTGCCGAGCCAGCTCGACCTCGCCGAGTATGTACCCGACCTCACGATCGAGACGATCGACGCAGGCCATTTCGTGCCGTGGCAAAAGCCCGATGCGGTGATCGCCGCGATGCGCCGTTGGGGGTGTCTGACACGACCACCAGTCAGCATTGTACGTACCGCTGGCCTACGTTGAAACCACCCCGGCGAAGGCCGGGGCCCAATCGGGTAACGACCGAAATTTGGAACGGCGCTACGTTACTGCAACCTCTCCAATTGGACCCCGGCCTTCGCCGGGGTGGTTTGACTGTTAGTAGGGCAGGGAACACAGAAGCGGACATGCGCCACCTGTCTGAATCCTGACGACCGCATTCTGCGATCGTTCAGCGCGGCGGGCGCAAAACCCTGTCCATGCCGTCGATTCGGCGTCGAACACAGGAGAGCAGTCATGCGCAAGATGATCCTCGCGGCCGTCGCCGCCGCCACCCTCGTCCCAACCGTCGCCACCGCGCAGAGCTACGGCGAAGTCCGCCGCGACCAGCGCGAGATCCGCGAGAGCCAGCGCGACCTCCAGCGTGCGCGCCGCTACGGTGACCGCCGCGACGTCCGCGAAGCCCGCCAGGAACTGCGCGAAGATCGCCGCGAAGCACGCGAGGACTGGCGCGACTATCGCCGCACGCACGGCGACCTCTACCGCCGTCCGGCCTATGCCGGCCCGCGCGGCTATCGCTATCGTCCGGTCAATGTCGGCTACCGATTCGCGCCGGAATATTACGGCCGCAACTACTGGATCAACGACTATCAGACCTATCGCCTTTCGCGCCCGGCCTACGGCTATCAGCGGTGGGTCCGCTACGGCCGCGACGTCGTCCTGGTCGACACGCGCTCGGGCCAGGTGGTCCAGGTCAACAACGGCTTCTTCTACTGAGCCGGACCGCCACTCCGTCACCCCGGACGTGTTCCGGGGTCCACCGTTCCGCAAACTCGAAGCCATCGATGCGCGGAACGGTGGATGCCGGAACGAGGCTCTCCTGAGCTTGTCGAAGGGTCCGGCATGACGGGGGACCTCAGTTCTTTGCGTACGCGCCACGACGCATGACATAATCGCGCGTCTCGTACGGCGGCGACAACCCCTCGACCCACGCGCCATGCGCATGCGTCAGCGCGACCAGTTCCATCGGCCGCTCGCCCGGCCAGCCGCGTACGCGGACCTCGTGGCGGTGCAGGTCGCGGTTCGGCTCCATCATCACCCAGCCGAGTGGTCGTTCCACCGTCGCGCGCGCGCCCGCTGCGTCCATCGCGACCCGGATCCGCTCGCGGGAGGTCGCCGGCAGATACTGCCATACCACCGAATGCATCAGCACGCGCGTAACGCCGCCGGGCTGCGGCTCGGCCAACCGAGCCTCGACCCAGTCCGCCGCATCGCCTTCCGCCAGATCGACGCCGCCGTCGCGCACCATCGCAATCGCCGCAGCCAGCCGCGCCTGTCGCTCGACCGCGTCGACCCAGACATACGCTTCCAGCCGTGCCGCAGCGTTCGGATCAGCGACGTCCACCGGGTGGATATCGACGCCGCGGGTCGACCCGATCTTGACGGGCGCGTTCGGCGGCGGCGGCCCCAGCCATTCGGGACGGATCGTCACCGGCGATGTATCCGGCCCGACATTCACGCCGCCGAGATCGAACCGATAGCGATCGATCAGCAGATTCAACCCGGCACTCGATCCGATCTCCAGCACCTCGAACCGCGGCCCGTATCGCTCGGCCAAATGGAGGATCCCGGTCATCATCCCCGCGGACCGCGCCGCCTCGTTGGTCTGTGGCGGCCCATCGAGCCACGGCAGCAACGCTGCATCCTGCGCGACCAGCGTCGCCTGCAAAGCGGCCGCCACGCGTACCAGGTCGGTTTCCGCTCCTGCGAACACGGCAGAAAGCGCCGGATCGAAGCCCGCGCGGTGCAGCGCATGCAATCCGCCGACCAGCCGCAACGCCAGCGCATCCGCGACCGGCTCGCCCATCCAGTCGAGCACCCGCCGCCCCGTCTCGCTCTCGCGATCCACTGCAGTCGCCAGCGCAGTGCAGACCCGCGCGGTAATCGGCGCGTCCATCGCGGCACAATAGCCCGCCTGGATGTCGAACGCCGCACGGTTAGCCGGTTCATTTGCCATGCGCAGGTTGTTGCACCCGCCAAGCCCCCCCCGTAAAGCCCGGCGCGTGCCAGAGTCCCAGATCATCATCGCCGTCCCCAAGGGACGCATCCTCGCCGAAGCCCTGCCGTTGCTCGCGCGCGCCGGGGTGCATCCGGAAGCATCGTTCTCCGACGAGAACTCTCGCGCGCTCCGGTTCGCGACCAACGATCCGGCGATCTCGCTTATCCGGGTGCGCGCGTTCGACGTCGCCACTTTCGTTGCGCACGGGGCGGCGCAACTCGGCATCGTCGGGTCGGACGTGATCGCCGAGTTCGGCTATTCGGAGCTTTACGCGCCGGTCGACCTCGGCATCGGCCATTGCCGGCTGTCGGTCGCCGAACCTGCCGAGATGGCCGCGCAGGACGATCCGCGCGGCTGGAGTCACGTCCGCGTCGCGACCAAATACCCGCACGTGACGGCCGCGCATTTCGCGGCGCGCGGCGTGCAGGCGGAGTGCGTGAAACTCAATGGTGCGATGGAACTGGCGCCAACGCTCGGTCTCGCGCCGCGCATCGTCGACCTCGTATCGTCCGGCCGCACGCTGCTGGAAAACGGCCTCGTCGAGGTCGAGACGATCATGGAAGTCACCAGCCGCCTCGTTGTCAACCGCGCTGCGATGAAGACGCGCAGCCGCGTGGTCCCATTGGTCGAAGCATTCCGCCGCGCGGTCGAAGCACAGGAAATCGCAGCATGAGCGCCAACCTTCTGCTCCCCTCCCGCCTGCGGGAGGGGTCGGGGGAGGGCACGCCCGCCCCGATCGTAGCGTGCGAGGCTATGTCATCCCCTCCCCTGACCCCTCCCGCAAGCGGGAGGGGAATGTGATCCGCCTTTCCACATCCGACGCGGACTTCGCCACCCGCTTCACCGCGCTGGTCGAGGACCGCCGCGAATCCGACGCCGGCGTCACGCAAGACGTCGCCACAATCATCGCCTCGGTCCGCCGCGAAGGCGAGACCGCACTCCGCGACCTCACGCAAAAGCACGACCGTCACGACCTCGAAACCACCGGCTGGCAGATCGACGCCGCCGACTGCAAAGCCGCGTTCGACGCGCTCGATCCCGACCTCCGCACCGCGCTCGAACTCGCCGCCACTCGCATTCGCGCGTATCACGAGAAACAGCGCCCGCTCGACAGCGACTCGGTCGACTCCGCAGGCGTGAGACTCGGCGCACGCTGGCTGCCCGTCGACGCCGCCGGCATCTACGTTCCCGGTGGACGTGCCGCCTACCCCTCGTCGCTGCTAATGAACGCGATCCCCGCCAAGGTCGCGGGCGTCGGTCGCCTCGCGATGGTCACGCCGACCCCCGACGGCCAGATCAACCCGCTGGTCCTCGCCGCCGCGCATCTCGCGGGCGTCGACGAAGTATGGCGCGTCGGTGGTGCACAGGCGGTCGCGGCGCTGGCCTATGGCGCGGGCCGGATCGAACCGGTCGACGTCATCACCGGCCCCGGCAACGCCTGGGTCGCCGAGGCCAAGCGCCAGGTCTACGGTGTCGTCGGCATCGACATGGTCGCCGGCCCCTCCGAGATCGTCGTCGTCGCGGACGCGCTCAACGACCCCGAATGGACCGCCGCCGACCTGCTCAGCCAGGCCGAGCACGACGTGACCACGCAGTCGATCCTGTTCACCGACGACGCAGCCTTCGCCGACAAGGTCGCGGACGCCGTCGACCGCCAATTGCGCGACCTCGCCACCGAAGCCGTCGCGCGCGTCGCGTGGGATACCAACGGCGCGATCGTCATCGTCGACACGCTGGCGGACGCGATCCCGCTGGTCGACCGCCTCGCCGCCGAGCATTTGCAACTGGCGATCCCCGACCCGCAAGGTTTCTTCGACCGCATCCGCCATGCAGGTTCGGTCTTCCTCGGCCGCTACACTCCAGAGGCGATCGGCGATTACGTCGCCGGCCCGAACCACGTCCTCCCCACCGGCCGCCGTGCGCGCTTCGCCAGCGGGCTGTCGGTGCTCGACTTCATGAAGCGCACCAGTTTCCTGGCATTGGACGAAGCCGCCTTGCGCGAACTCGGCCCTGCGACCGTTGCGCTGGCCAACGCCGAAGGGCTCCCTGCACACGCAAAATCGGTGGCTTTGCGGCTGCGGCTCAACAGTTAGATTGGTTCACGCGGAGACGCGGAGACGCGGAGGTGTCGACCTTGCCGCGTAGCGGCCCTTCGATCACTAGCGGATGAAGAGATCGAAGCGGCTGCGCCGCATGCAACATCTCCGCGCCTCCGCGTCTCCGCGTGAACCATTCTTCTTCGACTCCACGCGCCGAAACGCAAAGGGCTGACACACACGCCCCCCGCGCCTACAGGCAACCGCTTATGACCCGAACCGCCCCCCGCACCAAGGCGCGTGCCGCCGCTCGCCTCGCCGCCGTCCAGGCCACGTACCAGCACGAGATGGAGGGCACCGCGATGCCCGTCCTGCTCAACGAATTCCACCAGCACCGGCTCGGCGCGACGATCGAAGACGTCGAATATGCCGAGGCGGACGTCGATTTCTTCGACGATCTGGTGACCGGCGCCAACGCGCGCGCCGGCGAGATCGACGTGCTGATCGAGGGCAAGCTGGCCAAGGGCTGGACGCTCGCGCGGCTCGACAAGCCGATGAAGGCGATTATCCGCGTTGGTACGTATGAATTGCTGGCGCGCAAGGACGTGCCCGTCGCCGCGGTGATCAGCGAATATGTCGACGTCGCGCACGCGTTCTACGACAAGCGCGAGTCCGGCTTCGTGAACGGGCTGCTCGACGGTATCGCCAAGGAAGTGCGGGCGTAAACGATCGTCATCCTGGGCTCGACCCAGGATCCAGGGTAATCATGCGCAGCGTTCGTTACCCTGGATCCTGACTTTCGTCAGGATGACGGGGCTTTGTTAGGCGGCGAACATGACCGAAGCCGAGTTCATTGATGCCTTACGCGCGCTCCCGCTACATCCCGCGGCTCGGGGACTGAACGACGATACGGCGCTGCTCGACGCAGGCCCGCTCGTCGTTACCACCGACACGCTGGTCGAAGGCGTGCACTTCCTCCCGACCGACCCCGCGCAGGACGTCGCGTGGAAGCTAGTCGCGACCAACCTTTCCGATCTCGCGGCAAAGGGGGCCAGACCCGAGGGGGTCCTCCTCAACTATCCGCTCAGCGACGACGCGTGGGACCGCACGTTTCTCGAAGGGCTCGGCGACGTCCTGATCACCTTCGACACGAGGATCATCGGCGGCGACACCGTCACGCTCCCCCCGAATGCGCCGCGAGTCCTGACCCTCACCGCGTTCGGCAGCAACGCCGCGGCCCCCGCCCGAAGCGGCGCACGCGACGGCGATGCGCTCTACGTAACGGGCACGATCGGCGACGCGGGCGCGGGGCTAACCATCGCACTCGGCGCGCAAGGCCCAGCCGAACTCCTCGCCGCATACCGGCGCCCGCAGCCACGGCTCGCCGACGGTCGCAAACTTGCCCCGCATGTCCATGCGATGATGGACGTATCCGACGGCCTCCTCATAGACGCATCCCGCATGGCGTTAGCCAGCGACCTCGCCATCAGCGTCGACCTCTCGCGCATACCCTTGTCGGCCGCTTACCGCGCCTTCTCCAGCGACCGCCTCGCCGCCGCAACCGCCGGCGACGACTACCAACTCCTTTTTGCTGCACCGCAAGATTTCGCCACCGACGCCACTCTGATCGGCGCTTTCTCAGCCGGCTCGGGCCTCACCCTTCATGACTCGGGCACCCCCGTCCCGCTCCCCCCAAGTCTAGGCTATGAGCACCGCCCCCGAGGATAACTTGCGCAATACCCCCGCACTGATAGGTTCGCTGTATCGGGACTCGGCAAAGTCGAGACCGGAGAGGACCTGACAAGAGGGATAGCGCCGTATGACGACCGTCTATTTGGCCATGATCTGCGGCGTCATCGCCGTCCTATATGGTTTCGTCACCAGTCGACAGGTGCTCGCCGCCTCCCCCGGCAACGCAAAGATGCAAGACATCGCAGCCGCCATTCAGGAAGGCGCCAAGGCCTATCTCGGCCGCCAATACACCACGATCGCGATCGTCGGCGTCATCGTCGCGGCGATCCTGCTCTTCACGCTCGGGCGTATCTCGACGATCGGCTTCGTCATCGGCGCGGTGCTCTCGGGCGTCGCCGGCTATGTCGGGATGAACATCTCTGTCCGCGCCAACGTGCGGACTGCGGAGGCTGCACGCACCTCTCTGCAGGCCGGCCTGACGCTGGCGTTCCGATCGGGCGCGGTCACCGGCATGCTCGTGGCGGGTCTCGGCCTGCTCGCGATCAGCGCGTTCTTCTGGTACCTCACCGGACCCGCGGGCCATGCGCCCAACGACCGGATCATCGTCGAGGCGCTGACCGCACTCGCATTCGGCGCATCGCTGATCTCGATCTTCGCGCGCTTAGGCGGCGGCATCTTCACCAAGGCGGCGGACGTCGGCGCGGATCTGGTTGGCAAGGTCGAGGCGGGCATCCCCGAGGACGACCCCCGTAACCCCGCCGTGATCGCGGATAACGTCGGCGACAATGTCGGCGACTGCGCCGGCATGGCCGCCGATCTGTTCGAGACCTACGTCGTTACACTCGGCGTCACGATGATCTCGATCGCGCTGCTGATCCAGGCGAGCGGCGCCGAGCTGATGCGGCTGATGACGCTCCCGCTGCTCGTCGGCGGGGTGTGCATCGTCACCTCGATCATCGGCACCTACATGGTGCGGCTCGGTGGCGGCAGCATCATGGGCGCGCTCTACAAGGGCTTCTTCACCTCGACGATCCTGTCGATCCCGGCGATCTACCTCGCCACGCAGTACGTGCTCGGCGACCTCCACCGCGTCATCGGCGGCGCAGGCTTCCTTGATCCGACGACGGACGACCTCACCACGCAGGCCGCACCGTCGCTGACGCAGAGCTTCACCGGCATGGACCTGTTCTGGTCGATGATGATCGGGCTCGTCGTCACCGGGCTGATCGTGTGGATCACCGAATATTATACCGGCACCAATCACCGCCCGGTCCAGTCGATCGCCAAGGCCTCGGAGACCGGCCACGGCACCAACGTCATCCAGGGCCTCGCCATCAGCCTCGAATCCACCGCGCTGCCGACGCTCGTCATCGTCGTCGCGGTGATCGTCGCGTACCAGCTCGCCGGGATCATCGGCATCGCCTTCGCCGCCACCGCGATGCTCGCACAGGCCGGCATGGTGGTTGCGCTCGACGCCTATGGCCCTGTCACCGACAACGCCGGCGGCATCGCAGAAATGGCAGGGCTGCCCGACGATGTCCGGCAGAGAACCGATGCGCTCGACGCTGTCGGTAACACCACCAAGGCGGTGACCAAGGGCTACGCGATCGGCTCGGCCGGGCTCGCCGCTCTGGTCCTGTTCGGCGCGTACACGACCGATCTCGCGACGTATTTCCCCGACGTCACGGTCGATTTCAGCCTCAGCAACCCATACGTGATCGTGGGCCTGCTGCTCGGCGCGCTGCTCCCGTATTTGTTCGGCGCGTTCGGGATGACCGCCGTCGGTCGCGCAGCGGGCGCCGTTGTCGAGGAAGTCCGCGAGCAGTTCCGCAACAACCCCGGCATCATGCTCGGCACCAGCCGCCCCGACTACGCACGGACGGTCGACCTCGTTACCAAGGCAGCTATCCGGGAGATGATAGTACCCTCGCTGCTCCCGGTGCTGTCGCCACTCGCCGTGTACTTCATCATCACCGCGGTTGCGGGCCAGGCCGCCGGCTTCGCCTCGCTCGGCGCGATGCTGCTGGGCGTGATCGTCTCCGGGCTGTTCGTCGCGATCTCGATGACGTCTGGCGGCGGCGCATGGGACAACGCCAAGAAATACATCGAGGACGGCAATCACGGCGGCAAGGGATCCGAGGCGCACAAGGCCGCGATCACCGGCGACACCGTCGGCGACCCCTACAAGGACACGGCGGGTCCCGCGGTGAACCCCATGATCAAAATCACCAACATCGTCGCTCTGCTGCTGCTGGCCGCACTGGCCGGCGGCGGGGTGGGTTGATCGAACCGGATCGCCGAGCGGCCAAGTTATGCTGACCGCTCGGCAATCACCGGCGCCAATTCGGAAAAGGCGGTCGTACCGCATTTCCAAAGTATAGATTCGCCGAACACGAGGGTTGAGTGCCGGAAAGTGTCCACTGCGGATCATATCCGCCGACTACGGATGCATCTCGCTTGGACGCACGGGCGATAGTCCCCGCATCCTCCGGAGATGCGCAACCGTCCCGAGAATCACCTCTTCTACGGCGACAATCTCGCCGTCCTCCGCAAGGAGATCGCCGACGCAAGCGTCGACCTGATCTATCTCGACCCGCCGTTCAATTCGAACGCGAACTACGGCATTCTTTTCAAGGAACCGGACGGCAAGTCCTCCAACGCGCAGATCGAGGCGTTCGAGGATACCTGGCATTGGAACGAACGCGCCGAAGACGCCTTCGACCAGGTTGCACGCAGCGGCCGCACCAAGGCGTTCGACCTGCTCAATGCAATGCGCGGGTTCCTCGGCGACAACGACATGATGGCGTATCTGGCGATGATGGCGGTCCGCCTGCTCGAACTCCACCGCGTGCTAAAACCGACCGGCAGCCTGTATCTGCACTGCGATCCGACCGCGAGCCATTACCTGAAGCTCCTGCTCGACGCGATCTTCGGCAAGCGGCATTTCCAGAACGAAATCATCTGGAGCTATCGGCGGTGGCCGTCGGTCTCGCACCGGTTCCAGCGGATGCACGATTGCCTATTATTCTATACCAAAAGCGAGACGGGCAACGTGTTCAACACGCTGACCGGGCCGCAGTCGCCGAGTTCGCTCAAGAGGTGGAAGGGCGCGATGCAGAAGGTCACGTTCATGGCCGATGGCACACGAAATCCAACCCGGGAATCCGGTGTCTCCGTGGGCGTCGCGATGAATGACGTCTGGGAAATTCCGATCATCGCGCCCGTTTCGAAGGAACGGCTCGGCTATCCGACGCAGAAGCCGGTGGCGCTGCTGGAGCGGATCATCGCCGCCTCGTCGAACGAAGGCGATGTCGTGCTAGACCCGTTCTGCGGCTGCGGCACGGCCGTACACGCGGCGGAGAAGCTCAAGCGGCAATGGATCGGGATCGACGTGACCCATCTTGCCATCTCGCTGATCGAAAAGCGCATGAAGGATGCGTTCCCCGCCGTCACCTTCACGGTCGAGGGCACGCCAAAGGATCTCGCCTCCGCCTATGATCTGGCGTTGCGCGACAAATATCAGTTCCAGTGGTGGGCAGTGTCGATGGTCGACGCGCTGCCGTTCGGTGGCCGGAAGAAGGGCGCGGACGGCGGGATCGACGGGCTGATCTATTTCAACGACCACGACGCCGCATCGGGGAAGATGGTCACGCACCGTGCGATCGTCTCGGTGAAGGGCGGGCGCAACCCCGACACGGCCATGGTCGAGACGCTCGCGGCGACGATCGCGCGCGAGAAGGCGCCGATCGGCATCCTCATCATGAACGCCAAGCCGACACGCGAGATGGAGCGCCGCGCCGCCGCGGTCGGCATCTACCGCGCCGGTGTCGAGGAGACGTTTCCCAGGCTCCAGATCCTGACGCTCGCCGACCTGTTCCAGGGAAAGCGCCCCCGCATCCCCAATGTCGACCGCGCCGCCTTCCGCCGCGCCGCCCGCGAGGCGACCGCGCTTCAACCCAGCCTGTTGTGACGAATCTCGTCCGCCGCTCGCGTCTGACGCTCTTGTCCAATCGCAGTCGAACGCCGATATACAGATAACGCATGCGGGTGCGGGCGTCACGCCTGTGCGCGCTGTTGGCCGTGCTTTCCTTTTTCGCGAACCTGCGGTAAGGGCGCTCGTCCCGAAATTCCCCCAATTCAGAGATTATATTTGGCCAAGGAAGAACTGCTCGAGATGCGCGGCCGCGTGGTGGAACTCCTCCCCAACGCGATGTTCCGGGTTCAGCTCGAAAACGACCACGAGATTCTCGGTCACACCGCCGGCAAGATGCGTAAGAACCGCATCCGCGTGCTGGTCGGCGACGAGGTGCTGTGCGAACTCACGCCGTACGATCTGACCAAGGGTCGCATCACCTACCGCTTCAAATAAGCCCGTGGGTGCCTAGGCGCCTGCCGCTTCTATAACGAGGCACCAATGCTGGTCCTGGCCTCTTCCTCGCCCCGCCGCCGCGATCTGCTCGCACGGCTCGGCGTCGTGCCGTCGCGCGTGGAATCCCCCGATATCGACGAGAGCCCGCGCAAGGCCGAACCGCCCCGCGCCTATGCGCTTCGCCTCGCTATCGAGAAGGCAAGTGCCGTCGCGCGCGCCGAGGGTGAGATCGTGCTCGCCGGCGACACCACGATCGCGCTTGGCAGCCGTATCCTGCCGCCCGCCGACACGCTCGAGATCCAGCGCGAGCTGCTCGGCAAGCTTTCGGGGCGGCGTCATCATTGTCTGTCCGCGGTCTGCGTGATCGACGCAACCGGCAAGGTCCGGACGCGCATCGCCGATACGATCGTTGCGTTCAAGCCGCTCTCCCCTGCCGAGATCGACGATTATCTCGCGTGCGGCGAAGGGCTGGGCAAGGCCGGCGGCTACGCGATCCAGGGCCGCGCGGAGGCATTCGTCCGTTTCCTGTCGGGCAGTCATTCGGGGGTGGTCGGCTTGCCCCTGTTCGAAACGCGCGCGCTGTTGAAGACCGCAGGCGTCGCGCTTGCCTGACTCGGGGCCTACATGGCTCTACGAAGCCGGTATCGGCGAGGCGCGCGCCGCGCTGGTGGACGATGATCAGATTGTCGAAGCTGCGATCGAACTCGACACCGAGGCACTGAAGGTCGGCCTCGTCGCCCGCGCGCGGCTCGTCGAACTCCTCCCGGGCCGTCGCGGTCGCGTCATGCTCGACGGCGGCGAGGCGCTGATCAACCACCTCCCCCCCGGCATCACGCAGGGCGCTAGCCTCACCGTCGAGATCGTCCGCGAAGCCCTCCCCGAAGCGGGCCGTGCGAAGCTCGCCAAGGCCGTCCCCAGCGACCTGCCGCCCTGCCCCGCCCCGACACTGTACGAGCGCCTTATGGCGACCGGACTGCCCATCCGCAGCCCGCGCGCCCACGAACCCGACGCGTTGGAGGCGGCGGGCTGGTCCGAACTCCTCGACGAGTCTGTAAGCGGCGAGATCGTGTTCCCGCTCGGCGCGCTCCGGCTATCGCCAACGCCGGCGATGACTCTGTTCGACGTCGACGGCGCACCGCCACTGGATACGCTCGCAGTCGCCGCCGCTCATGGCGTGGCGCGGGCGATACGCCGACACGGCATCGGCGGCTCGATCGGGATCGATTTCCCGACGATCGCCGGCAAGTCGCAGCGCAACGCCGTCGCTGCTGCGATCGACGAGTCCCTGCCGCAACCGTTCGAGCGCACCGCGATGAACGGGTTCGGTTTTCTGCAGATCGTCCGGCCAAGGCCCCGCGCGTCGATCCCCGAGATCCTCCGCGCCGATCCGGTTGGCGCCGCGACCCGCGCGGCACTCCGTACGCTCGAACGCACGCCGCCGACCGCCTCGCGCCGCCACACCCTGCCCGCAGCCGTCCATGCACGTCTGATGACGCGCCCGGATTGGCTCGCGGAACTCACGCGCCGTACGGGCGTCGTCCACGAACTGGAGAGTGCCCGATGACGCCCACCGCCCCCACCGTCAAATGCCCGATCTGCGACCAGCCTGCGGTGGCCGAGTACAAGCCGTTCTGCTCGAGCCGCCACCGCGACCGCGACCTGTTGCAGTGGCTCGGCGAAGGCTATCGCATTCCCGGCCGATCAATTGCGCAAACGGGGCTGGACAGCGCCGAAGACCCCGACTAAACGCGCCCTTCCGATCGCAAGGTCGGACGCTTCTCCGGTCCCTGACCGGACGTGCCCGGATAGCTCAGTTGGTAGAGCATGCGACTGAAAATCGCAGTGTCGGCGGTTCGACCCCGTCTCCGGGCACCATTCACCCCCGCCATCGACCGTCATAGCCAGTCAAATAGCACGCAATTCCGGGCTTTTGCAGGCTTTCAGATGCCGTCAGGAGCCTCCATAAGCCGCCATGTTAGGCGGGGGCATTCGGGGGCATTATGGGGGCATGGTTTTTTAGAGCTGGGGGCATCGGTTGCTAACCGACCTTCAGTGCAAGTCGCCCCCGATCAACGGGAAGTCGAAGCTGTTCGACGGGCATGGGCTCTATCTCGAAATTCTGAAGTCGGGTGCTCGATCCTGGCGTTGGAAGTACCGCATCCACGGCAAGGAGAAGCGGCTGACGTTCGGTCTATATCCGGACGTGTCGCTGAAGAAGGCGCGAATCGCGCGGGAACAAGCCGCAGCGCTGCTTCGGTCGGGTGTGGATCCGTCAATCGATCGCCTCGTGCAGGCCGCGCAGGCGGCAGCGCAGAGCGAGCACACGTTCAGGTCAGTCGCGCTGACATGGCACGCCAGCCAATCGAAGATGTTCAGCGACAGACACGCGAAGCACGTTCTGCGAACCTTGGAGAACGACGTCTTCCCGGCGATTGGCAAGATTCCGATCGCGCAGATCACGTCGCCGCAGATCGTAGCGTTGCTTCGAGCGATCGAATCGCGTGGGTCGGCGGACGTAGCGCATCGGGCCCGGCAGCGGATCTCGGACATCTTCGTCCATGCGATCGCCAGCGCGATCGCGACGAACAACCCCGCGGCGGAAATGGGCAAAGCGCTCGGCAGGATTCGGCGCGGCCGCTATCCCGCGGTGCAAACGATCGTCGAGGCGCGGAAGCTGCTGACGGTCGTGGAGAGCCGTCGCGTCTATCCGCTGACGCGGTTGGCATCGAGGTTGCTCGCGCTGACCGCGGTACGATCGGGCGTGTTGCGTCTCGCCGAGGTGCACGAGTTCGAGGATCTGAACGGCGATTCGCCGATCTGGCGAATTCCCGCTGCGAAGATGAAGCTTGCGCAGGAACGCCGGAACGACCCAGCGTACGAATTCATCGTGCCGTTATCGCGCCAGGCGGTCGAGATCGTGCAGGTCGCGATCGGCTTCAGCGACGCGAAGGGGCTGATCTTCCGCTCGATCAGGTTCGCGAATCGGCCGATCAGCGACAGTACGATCAGCAAGTTATATCGCGAGGCTGGGTACGCGGGAATTCACCTGCCGCACGGCTGGCGGGCAACCTTCTCGACTGTGATGAACAGGCTTGCGGCCGAGGAAGATCGCAAGGGCGATCGGGAGGTCATCGATCTGATGCTGGCGCACGTCGCCGGCAGCGTGGAGGCAATCTACAATCGCTACGCCTACATGCCGCGACGTCGCGAGATCGCGCAGGAATGGGCGGACATGCTCAGCGTGGGGCAGATGCTACCAGGGCAACTGATCGAGGGGCCTCGACACCCCTGATCGGAGGTGGCCTGTGAACGCCGTCGCGATCGGCGGCCGGTTCGCATCCGTTTTCCAGCAGGCAACCGCTAGCGTCGGCGCGCGTCGCCGATCGCAGTCGGGTGCCCCTCATCCAACTGGTGCGCCGGTACGTCGTGACAGTCGCGAGGCGGGCACCTTCGAAGATATGTTCTGGTTCGTCCCGGCGAAGGGAGAGACCGACAAGCTGCTCCTGACCGCTCGACGTGCGCTTGATGCTGGCAGACGGCTGCGGCGCGACGAAAGGGCAGGTGCGCGCACCCTGAGCGTTTCCGAGCGCAAGATCACCAAGCTCACCGCGGGCGCGGTGCGCGTCTTCGAGGAAATGCTTACCCTTGCGCGGCTCAATCAGGGCAAGGTGTTCCCCTCTTACGACTATCTAAGCGAAGCAACTTCGCTCGGCCGCCGTACCGTAGCGCGAAGCATACGGATCCTCGAGGACGTTGGATTTGTGCTCCGGCAACGGCGTTTCAAACGCGTCGAGGAAGAGGGCGCCAAGCCGAGGTATGTACAAACATCGAATGCCTACCGCCCGACTTTAGCGCAGGCGGTGTTGGCGTACCTGCCGCGCTGGATGCGGCCTGCGCCCGTCCCCGTCGACCAGCTTCAGAGGGACGCTGAGCGGCACGAAGATTGCCAGCACATGCTTTCGCAGCTGAACTGCCGCGAGCTCGCCAGGGCCACCCTGAGCGGCCCTATGGGGGATGCTCTTGCTCGCCTCGGTGCGCGCATCGATGCTCAGGGCGCGAGTGCCGAAACGGTCCTGAACCGCTGACAGATTCATAGATCTACGATCAAAAGGAGTCGCTACGCGACGCAGGTTTGATGCTCCCCCATGCCGCAACGGCCTGACCCGATAACCCGACCGCCAAGACCCGGCTGTCGGAGCGAGGCGGCTTGCGCCGCCCCGGGGCTATCGAGGGGGAGGAGCACGAGCGGTGCCAACGGCTTCAGGCGTCGCGCATGCGGCGCTGATCAGATGTCGACCAACAGATCCGCCCACTCCTGGAACAGATCGCGCAGACGCTGAAGGCGCTCGCTCCGATCGTACGCGGCTTTGACCTTGTCCTTCGGCGTATGCGCCAGCGCCCGCTCGATGTCGGCGCCGTCCGATCCCCGCTCATTCATCACCGTCGAGAACGACGCGCGCCAGCCGTGCGGGACATGCCGCCCTTCGAACCCCGCACGATCGTACAGCGCGCCGATCGACTTCTCGCCGATCATCCGGCCCGCGCCGCAATCGAAGATTAAACCATGCATATTTGCATCGTCCCGATGCATATTCCCGCGGATCTCGCGCATAAGCGCGACCGCCTGGTGCGACAGCGGCACCGCGTGATCGTTCTTCGCATCGAGCTTCTTCGCTGCCGCCAGCTTCATCCGCGCGGCCGGTACCCGCCAAAGCGGCGCGGCCCCGTCGAGATCCTCGATCTCCTCCCAGCGCGCGCCGCGTACCGCGGCGAAACGGACCGCGGTCAGTGCCAGGAATCGCGACGCGTGTTTCACCACCGGCGCGACGTCGACAAGCTCGGCCGCGGCGAGCAGCGCGCGCGCATCCTCGATCTCGAGTAGCGCGGGATGGTGCTGTGCCGGCGCCGGCGGGGTGAGCGCGCGGCTGACGATCGCCGCAGGATCCTGGTCGACCAGGTCCTCCGCCATCGCATAGGCGAATACGGCCGAGATCCGCTGGCGGACGCGGCTGGCCGTAACCAGGCTGCCGCGCTCCTCGATGACGCGCAGCGCGTTCAGGATCACCGGCACGGTAACGGCGCCGATCGGCATCGCGCCGATCGCCGGGAACACGTCGCGCTCAAGGCTCGCCATCACGTCGCCGGCATGCACTTCCGTCCAGCGCCGGCGCATGTGGGCGTGCCACTGGCGCGCGACGTCCCCGAAAGCACGTGCCTTGCCGGTTTGCGCAAGTTCGCAAGTTCTCGGATCCTCGCCGCGGCCGAGCTGCTCGCGCACCTGGTCGCACCGATCCCGGGCGGCATCGAGCGTCACCTCGGGAACAGCGCCGATCGTCAGCAGCTGCTCTTTGCCGCCGAGGCGATACTTAATGCGGAACGACTTCCTCCCGGTCGGCGCCACGTAGAGGTGCAGGCCGCCTTGATCGAACAGCTTGTAGGCGGCCGCGCGCGGCCGCGCGGTTTTCACCGCAGCGTTAGTCAGCATACTGGTTCCATGTTAGCTAGTTACCACGACCACTTGGGAGACGAAGTCGATGGTAAACGAGGATATGAAGGCGACCGAAGCTTTGACGCATCGCCTTTTCACTGCGTTGGCAGATCAGAAGAGCGTCGATGTGTTCATCGACGGCATCGATTTTCCGCTTCGAGCCAGAGACGCTACCAGCTCTGAGGGGGTGCTGAAGATCACGACTGATCAGTTTGAGTGGCACGTCCGGGAAAGCCGGCTACTTGCGCTGAACTGGGAATCATAACGAGTTGCGGCGGAGAGGCCCTTCGCTGCAACCACTCTGCGAGGCAGACACTCCCGGCTGAATTTTTGTCGCTGGCAGCGAACAGAGTGTTGACTCTTACGTTGCGTCGTTTAGATAGGCTTCAGCATTCGGGAAAAAGGCAACATCCCACTCAACCTCTGGGTGAGCAATCACCTGCGGGACCAGCTCCGGCCGGTCCTCCTACTTGTCGGCTCGTGTGGAGGCACCCCGCCCGGGGACCGCCGCCGGCCCCGATAAGGCGCGCCCGTGTGGAGCGGGCGCGAAGGGTTAGGGGGGTGCTTCATCTCTCGTTGTCACTGCTGCGGTGGAGCTGGCCTTAATTCTGAGGCGAGTATGCAGGAGTGAGTACCTATGGGTTCTTTACCCGTACCGGATGCCGAGAAGAAGCGTGCGGAGGATAGTCGAAAGGTGCATCCTATCAAGGATGCGCTTCTGAAACCGAAGACCTGGACGACCATGTTGGCGATTCTTAGAGCAATCTATGGAATCATTCGTGTGGTCGCGAAGATCGGGGAAATGCTTACGTAAGTCCCCTTTAATTCCTTCCAACGTCTAGTTGGAGACGATCATGTATGAACGAGCGCTAAAAACATTAAGACTTTATCATAGGCTTACTCAGTCGGAGTTAGCCGAACAGCTTGGCATGTCCCGATCATATCTTAATGAAATTGAACGAAAGCGGAAAGAGCCAAGTTTAGACATACTCACGAAATACGCAGAGCGCTTTGACATCCCTTTATCATCGCTCATGCTTTTCGCCGAGCAGACCCAGAGTCCTAAGCTTGATCGAGCGCGTCTCTATGTCGCTGACAAGGTGCTCAAGATGCTGGAATGGATAGCGGAAGACGATCAAGATGCCAAAAGCGAACTGGAAAAGCAACCAACCCATACCCATTGAGCGGTGTCACCTGTACGGCATTCGCTCCCCGCACGCGCTTGCGAACCGGCTTAAGTGGGACTTGAACAAGCTCGACCAGCTAGCTGCCTACGGCGGCTACAAGGTCTATCCGCACAAGCAGACCGGTCGCATGATCCAAGAGCCAGGTGAGGCTCTGCAAACCCTTCACCGTAAAATCCATCACTACCTCGTACGCGTTGAGGCACCGGCCTACCTTCACTCAGCGGTCAAGGGTCGATCCTACGTCTCGAATGCTGAAGCGCATGTCGGCGCTGGTGGGCTCGTCAAGCTGGATATCGCCAAGTTCTACCAGTCAGTGCCCCAGCACAAGGTTATGCACTTCTTCCGCGATGTGATGCATTGTGCCCCGGATGTGGCAGGGTTGCTCGCGAACCTGATCTGCTTTCACGGCAAGCTGGCAACTGGCAGCGCCGCGAGCCCGATTATTTCCTACTATACCTACAAGGGCTTATTCGACGAACTGAAGGCGCTGGCCGATCGTCGGGGTCTCACCATGACCTGCTACGTCGACGATATTACCATGTCGGGACGCGGTGCAGGGCGGGCGGTGCTCCACGAGGCGCGGACCCTTATCTTCCGTGCTGGCTTACGCGCGCACAAGGACTGCGACTTCCGGCCAGGAGCGCCGCGACTCGTTACGGGGGTCATTGTCGGTGACACGGGCATCGATCTGCCATTCTCACGCTGGCAGAAGATCCGCGAGGCGGTGCGCGAAGTCGAAGAATGCGTCGATCCTGTGCAGCGGTTGGAGAAATACCCGAAGCTTGTCTCGCGCCTCTACGAAGCGGCACAAATCAACGACCGATGCATGACGCGTGCACGCTATCACCATGAACAGTGGCGTGTATTGAAGCGCAATCTACAGGCAGCCGCCCTGAATGCCGGTCAAGGTCAGCCGCTGGCTGCTGCCTAACGCCTGAGCGATCGGGTATCTGTGGCGTAGGAGGTGGACGACGAATGTCCCCTCAACTCTCCATTCCAGACATTCCCGGACGGCGGATATCCTATCCGCCGCCACCACGCCTTTCAGCGGGTTTGGGCGCAGGCCGTCCCCCGATTTCGGGTCATCGATACCCCGGCCGCTTTCGCCCACACCCGGACTTTCAGGCTGGCGATCAAGGCTCCCGATAACGACCGTTCGTTAAGCGCATCTTCCCGTTTCTCCGTCTCCAACAGGCCATTTCGGGAAGACGGATCGGTAGCAAGCGGCCGATTGCTGACATTCGCCCTTGGTGTACAGCCGTAGGAAAGGATCGGAGTGGCAGGCGATGTTAGGAAGCTGGATTACCGTATTCGCTGCTGTGACCCTTGTTACGGGGACCAGCGGATCAGCGCCTTCCATTGATAGGGCGTCATCTACGATATGTGCATCTGGCTCCCCCCGAGATCAAATCCAGGTCCGCGTATTTCCCATCACCATTCAACGCCGCGTCTTTCCATCGCCTGATGAAATCATTGATCATGGAGGTAGCGCCTCGATGGTTCGACAATTCTGGCGCTTGGCGATGGCCGGCATTTGTGATCCGAATTTGCCAGAAGCTGATGCAAGATCAGCGATATTTGAGGCTCGGATCGTCGTCTTTGTAGAAGGGGAAAGGGATCGTAGCCCCCTTCTCCTAGAGTATCCAGACTGGCAGGATACCCCTGCGCCGGTCCGGGCGAGACTTAATGGAAGAACCGTTCTGGTGCCGGCAGCGGTCGTGCGCAAACTGCTCGACTATTCTAGAGTAGGTTGGCGAGACTAACTTCGTAAAGGGGGCGCCCGCCTTCTTCCTAACCCGGACATTCCAAAATTCGATCCTTTTTAGAAAGGCCGCAGCGTCAGGCGACGTCCGCTAACGCCATCTGCCTTCCCAATAGCGGACCGTCCGCTTTCCTTCCCATTCCGGACATTCCCGAACGGCGGATATTCCCTCCGCCGCTAGCACGCATTTCCGCCGGTTTTACGCGGCATGTACCCCGGTTTGGGGCAAGTGATACCCCGCCCCAAACCGCAGGATAGCTACTCGAAAGCACGAAGTTTCAGGCCGTTGCGTTCCGAATGACCAGCTCGGTGACCTTCTTCCCCCTGCCGGCCGCGGCCGTCGACAACGTCCATGTCGTCTCCACCTCGGCGATCGCGAAGCGCGCGAACGTCTCGCGGATGAACGGCGTGTCATTGATCGACATGATGAATTGGCCGCGGATTCCCGCGAGCTGCTCCGCCATCGCTCGATATTGGTCGCGGCCGAACTCGATCCCGTAGCCGGCCGTCTCGTCATACGGGGGGTCGAGGAAGAAGAGCGTGCCGTCGCCGTCGTAGCGTCGGATGACATCGGCATAGTCCAGCTGCTCGATAGTCACTGGCGCGAGACGATCGCGCAGCAGCTTCAGCTCCGCCCGCAGCTTGCCCAGGTCGATCCTTGAACCGATATCGCGGCGCACGCCGAAGGTCCGACCGACAACGCGGCCGCCAAAGGCCAAGCGCTGGAGGTACATGAACCGCACGGCGCGCTCGATGTCGGTAAGCAGCCGAGGATCCATCGCGTTCTGGCGATCGAACTCGGCGCGGCTGGCGATCAGCCAGCGCAGCTCGTCGACGAAGGGCTCGTAGTGCCGGCGGATGACGCGGAACAGGTTGGCGACGTCGCCGGAGAAGTCGTTGATCACTTCCACCGGCGCCGACGTCGGCCGGCGGAGGAAGACGCCGCCCATGCCGACGAACGGCTCGACATAGGCGCGGTGGGGTGTTGCCTCGATCAGCGCGCAAAGGCGCTTCGCCAGGTTACGCTTGCCCCCGAGATAGGCGGCGGGCGGCGCGGCGGCGATGGTGGCATGCATAGGTGGGCTTGGTCCTTCCGGATGAAAGCACTCGGCTACGCGCGCTGGTGGGGGCCGATCGGGACGATCGGCGGGTGCCCGCCGCGGATCGCGGCAGGATGTCGGAGACGGCGTATCGCCGTCGATCTCGATGAATTGGTGGGGTACTGCGCGGCCGACCCACCGGACGGACCGGGTGGTTAGCCGCGCAGACTCTGGGAACTACGCCCCGCGTATTTCCCCGAAGGGTCTTATATTCCACGGGCCACCCGGCGAACCGGTGACCCAGAGTGACCACGCGCGTGGGCCGGTCGTCGCGGCTAAGCTCCGGTCGGCGCTCGCAGCTATGTCAGATCGGCAAACGGGCGTCTATCAGAGGCTGTCGCGGCGTCAGCTCTGCCTTGGTGAGTGGCGCCGCGACAACCGCGCTACTGGAGCAGGTAGCGCAGCAGCGTCTGCGCCTCGACATCATAGGCCCAGCCGGCCTCATGGACACCGTCCGCGGTCGCGCCGTTGGCAACCGCCCCGGCGCGGCCTCCGAGCAACGCCTCGTCGTCGACGAACGCGCACCCGTTGGTCGAGGCGAGCGTAACGAGCGATGCCCGCCACTGCGCGCGGACCGCGTCCGATCCATATGCCGGCGCCGTGCCGGCGATCGACGGCCATTCGAGGATGCAATCGCCGGTCAGCTTCGCCCTGGTGATGATCGCCTGGACGTCCGCAACCGACGTCGCCAGCGGTACCGACGTGTTGAGGTTGTTGGTCCACAGGTTGATGATCGTCAGATCCGGCGCATAGTAACCGAGCGCGTTGAGCGGCGACCAGGGGTTGCTGACATCGGCTTGGTACCCGCTGACGACACCATAGACCGAGAAGTTGCTCACCTCGATCCCAGGCGTCGCACTGTCCCAGGCGATCATCCCGACGATGTTGACGAACCCGCCGGCGGTGCGGGTGATCACGATCGGGCTGGCGTCCTTCGTGGTGAAGGTGATCTCGCTCCGGATGATCGCGTTGGTCGCGTTCGCGGCGTTGAGCGTGAACGTCTCCGAGCCCTTGGAGACGGTGAACTGGCCCTGGCTTGGCGTCTGCACGAAGAAGATCGAAGCGCGGTCGACTGCGACCGAGGGCTGGAAATTGCCCGGGTTCGTGTTGCCGGTGGCGAGCGCGGCACCGCCGAGGGAGACGGACCCGCCCGACCAGGCAGAAAACCCCGTCCGGCGCGGATCATACGCCAGGACATCGGCGAGCGTCGCCATACCGCCAGCGCCGAACCAACTGTTCGTGCGCGTCGCCAGGCCCTGCTGTCCGAGCAGCGCCGCCAGGCGCGACGGGCGCGAGGATCCGAAGGCGTTGATCGTGAACTTCGCGCCGGTACCAGCGCCGGCGCCGAACGACTTGCTGTCGCCGACGATCGCCATCTTGCACGTCGCCAGCGCCGCGACCCGGATCTTGCTCCGGCACGCCCGCCACTTCGTGAGCGACGCGCCCTGCATGCTCGCTTCGCGTGCGAGCGTCGCGGTCTGCTGCTGCGCCTGCACGGCCAGCCCGCGCGCGGCCGGATCTACCTGTGCCGTCGCCGGCATGGCGACCATGCCGAAGGCGGCGAGCGCCATCAGCCGCCGCATGATCATCGAGATCACTGGCGGACTCCATAGGTGAGGGTCCCGGCCGAGACGGTCGCCGTGGCGCAGTAGGCGACGCCGGCGAGCGTCGGGATATCGACGATCTCGTTCGCGCTGCCGGTGAAGCTGCCCCAGGTCGACCCGCCGATCGTCAGCGGATTGATCGTCGCGCAGGCATCGACCGAGGTGCCGAGCGCGAAAGTGCCGGACCAGGTGCCGCGCAGGATAACGCGGATCCCGCGGCCGAGCTCGGGCGCGAGCGGGCCGATCGTCGCGACGCCGGCGGCGATCGTCGCCGCGCCCGACGTCGGAGTGACGGCCGAGCTGGTGACGGTACCGGTCAGCGCCGTCGACGCCGCGGCCGACAGCGGTACGGCCGACGTCGGGAACGGCGCGGTCGTGCTGACGGCAACGCAGGACTTGTCGGCCTGCTGGACACACGGCGCCTGCATGGGGGCGAAGCCCGCCGGCGCGGCGACCGAGTTGGCGGTACCGGCCTGCGCGCTGGCAAGCGACGGGACCATGATCAGCACGATCGCGCCGACCAGGTGCATGAGTTTCTTCATCGGAAAGTCCTTCGAAACAGGATCAGGCGCCGGCGATCGTGCGGAAGTTCGCCGCGGCGGTTGCCGCCTCGCGGATCGCCGCCTCGCGCTGTGCGGTCGTCGCGGCCGCGCGC
>NZ_SLXW01000008.1 GCF_004341085.1 Sphingomonas sp. PP-CE-1G-424 | reverse complement strand
TTCTTGCCCTTCGTCGGCGCGGCCGTCTCGTTGATGACCTTCAGCGACGCAGCGAGGTTCTTCACGATCTGCGATCGCGCCGGCAGCGACACCGCTTTCATCATCGCGTCGCGCCGAGCGTCGTTCTCGTCGTTGGCGGTGACGATCTCGATCGACTCCTCGAGTTCGCCCTGGAAGCTCGTGATCGCGTCCAGCTCGTCGAGCATGCGCGCGACCAGCTGGCGGGCGTTCTCGGCGATCTTGCCGGCGTCGATCGGCTCGCGGACCTCAACGGGATCCGCGATCGCGATACGCGGCGCGGGAAGCAAAGTGCGCACCGGTTGGCGCGTGCGAACCGGCCGTTCCCAGCCCTTCAGCTTCGCGCGTTTGCGAATAGCCGCTTCGGAAATCTCGTGCCGATCAGCTATTTCCCTGATCGAATCGTCACCCGACAAGTATTCGTGCTCAATGCGCGACCACTCTTCAGATGTTTTGCGGACTGCCATCGATCAGCACTCCGCCACGAAAGTACGCACCCGGGGACACCCAGGAGGAAATAATCTCCGCGTGGGAGCCATAGGGGTCCAGGGGGTCGGCCCCGGCCAGGGGTCGACCCACCCCCTGCCCCGCGGAGTCAGGCTAGGAAGGCAGCCCGCTCGGCACGCTGCTTGTGCTTGTCATGGCACGGCTTGCAGAGCGTCTGCAGGTTGGCGAACAGCCAGAAGAGGCGCTCGTCGCCGCGGTGCGGTTCGCAATGGTCGGCGACCAGGCGCGACGTGTCGGCCGTCGTGAAGCCGCAGCCGGGCCACTGGCAGGTGTAGAGGTCCCGAGTGAACACCAGCACGCGCAGGGCACGCCAGCGCGCCGACTTGTACCACTTGTGCCAGGGCTTGAAGAGGCGGCGATCGGCGTCGGCGCTGCGCTCGACGGGGGCAAGGGAGCCCATGGTCGGCTTCAGCCTGGTCAGCGTGCTGCCGATCGCCTTGAGCTTACCCACGGCGCTCAGGCGGACGCTAGATCGATGGTGACCGGATGCCACGGCGCGTCGTGCGCGGGGCGGTCGTAGAAGCGGACGTAGGTGCGCGAACCGATGACGCGGATCGAGTCCTTGATCGCCTCCATGGCGCGCAGCCAGCGGACGTCGGTGATGTCCAGCCGGAGCAGGCGGAACAGCTCGGCCCGGTTGATCTGGCCTTCCTTGTCGACCTGGAAGACGCCGTTGACCACAGCCTGCAGCTCGACCGGCGTGCCGCCTGCCCAGCCCATCAGGCATTCGTCGATCAGCACCTTGGCGGCCTGCAGCTCCGGACCGAACTCGAGGAGGTCGGCGACCTGCACCTGAGCCCGCTCGCGCCCGTCGAAGGTGAGCAGAGTGATGTTGCCCTTTTTCCCGCCGACCGTCGTGCCGTACTCCTGCGCCAGCAGCGCCTGGAAGGCACCGACGCGCTCGAACGTCCGGACCTTGAACGCGGCGACGAGGGCGGACAGTTCGCGCGCGTCGGCAAGGATAGCGCGCACCGTCTCGTCCATGAGCAGGTCGACCGGCTTGACCGCGGCGAGCGGAACCAGGCTGCCCTTGGCGTCCCGAAGGTACGGGGTGCCGGCGACATCGATCGCGGCGGGGTGCGGCTTGGTGGTCATGCCGGCGTGCACTGCGGCGCGGTCGGCGCGGTGATCGCGACGATCGTCTCCACTGGTAGGAACCTCAGGATCTCGCGCATCAAGCTGACCGGCACGCCGATCAGCGCGGTGTCCGGATGTCCGGCGTCGACGGCACGCCGAATAGCCTCGCGCGGGATAGCCATTACCAGCCTGCCTTGGTGCCGTCGGCACTGAGATAGAGGGGTGGACGGGCAGCGCGTCCGGCGGTGCCACGGAACGGCGCGACGACGTCGCGAGCGATTCCCTGCGCCAGTTCCTCGAGCTCGTTGTAGTCGTCGGTGGAATCAATGCCCAGCCGCGCTCGTTGGGTCAGCTCATCGAACCGCGGTGTGATGCGTTCGAGCTGATCGGCCAAATTCGAGTTCGGCTGGGCAGGCCGTGCATCCGTTCCTGATCGATCATGACGCATTGCAGATCTCCCTGCGGGCCGGCGTGCTCGAGGGGGGTGAGCGAAGCCGAGCAGATGCAACTGTGGCGGGGTCGATTTGCGAGTTACGTGACCGTTTGGGCAGGTGTCCTTGTGGGAAGTTCCCCAAAGGTCACCCCTAGCAGCGCTTCCAGCTGTCCAGCGCCGAGACCAGGATCGATCGCGCCCGTCGGTTGGAAAGCCGCCAGTCCCGCGCGGCCGTCGTCAACGCCATGTCGTCGACAATGATCGCGAGCAGCATGAGGGCATGCGGAGCAACTGCGTCGCGCCAACGTGCGTATGCGCGCTCCCGAATCACGGCAGCGATTGGCGCGTGCGAAGCGCTGTGCGGACCGCCACCGGAGCTGCGCGGTTCCAAGTTCGCAGTGCGCACCGCAACTTCGGCCGTGATGGAATGGTACGCTTCCGCGATCTGATCGGCCGCGGCGAGCTGGTGCGCGTCGATCGCGCCGGTCGCGACGAGGCGGGCGAGCGCACCCTCCCGTCGCGCCTGTACCGCGGCGTGCTCGTGCGTCTCGGCCGTGCCGTTCGTCTTGTGCGACCAGCGCTCACGCAGCAGCACGCGCTCCTCTATGCCGGGCTCGAGCGTGACGATCGCCGGCGCCTTGCCCTTCTTAAGCCGGTTCGCACCCTTGGGTTTCGGACGCGGTTCGCCGAGCACCAGGTGCGCGACGCGCTGCCGCTCGCGTTCGAGCGCTTCAGCAAGCGAAGGCGCTTCGTCAGTAGGTAGGTATGGCATGAGGATCCCCGGCGTCGACGTCAGGGATATGCTCGAGGATCGCGACGAGCGGGAGATGACCTTGTGGTAACGGCAGCACGCGATCGGCGCCAGCGAAGTCCTCGTTCAAGACGACGCCCATCTGGCGCATCCGATCGAGCAGCTGCCGCTCGAGCAACCCGGGCACGGTGATCGCGCGTTGCGCGCCGGCCGCGCGTTCGATCATCTTCTCGAACGCCAGCTTCTTCACCAACGCCTTCGCCCGGGTGTCGCTAACGTCCAGCGCCAGTGCGATCTCACGCATTGCGGGACTGCGACCGTGCTCGAGGATATAGTCGGATATGAAATCGAGCGCCTGCTGCTTTCGGCTCGCTCGCGCCGGTAACACCTCTGAATATACGCCCATCGTTCCCCCGGATCCCCGCTAGGAACATAGAGAAAATTTCAAGTTTCGGCTAGGACCTAGCGCGTAGTCGACGCGCCAAATCCGGGTATTGTCACGACTATGAGCCAATACCCGGATGTGCCACTGACGCACAGAATGTTGCAGGCGAAAGCATCACTAACTTGGCTACACTGGTATGCCCTTCCGGTCCGGATTACGCAGCCAGGCCGCAACCGAATCGATAAACGACCAAACGTCGCTATCGTCAGGACTAATAAAGTCGACGGACAAAGGATCTTCTCCCATGCGTTCAAACATTCCAATCAGCCAGCTAGGCCCATGGCCCGAAATACCGAGATATTTCAACCATGACTCTAACTCCCCCCCGCGGACGACAAAAGCACCGTAGGCGTCCAACTGATCAAAATAGTCTACCGCTGCACCGCGTTCGTCGCTGGGCAAAACCGCGATACCACCATTTATTTTATACCCACCATCTGCCCGGAGTAACGCAATCGCTAAGGCGGCACGTATAGAAGTAAGACCATTTTGAGCTAGAATAGGGATTCCGGCAGCATCCATAAAACGGGTAGCCACCCCCCCTCCGTCTTTCACAAAGTCAACGTCATATATAGCAGCCGCGGGTATACCTAACTGCCTTAGCGGTGAGATTATAGTTGGTATTGTCTGTTTATTTTGAGCGTTCAAAAATATGCAATTTGGTATTCCTCTACCAAGTCTTAACAAACGCTCGTTTACTTCCTGATAGAAAGCCCGATCGGGGTCTGCTTCGGTGACTACAACACTTTCAAAAAACAGTGCTGAGATTACACCAGTAGACCTCAGCAAGGGATTTCTCATAAGCTTAGCGATATCACTACTAGGCAGCAGCCTGGCTGTCGGAACGCGGTCCTTATACGTCAATCTCACGACATTTAGTGGAACGCCTGACTGGATGCACCCCATCAAAAATTGAGGACTGTGCGTTGAGACAAACATTCGCTTAGCAGTTGCTGCTAGCGATTGTGCAATTTCTCGCCCCAGATTGAACGCCAAGGAAGGATGCAAAAACGCTTCCGGTTCGTCCATCAGCAGGATCCGCGGGTCTCCGGCGAATATCTCTGCCAGTATACCGGTGAAGGCCTTTGTCCCGTCGCTGGCCCGCTCAATCGGGAGGGCTAATGAGTGGAATGCGACTGAATCGTTTCCGAGGCCCCGCTCCAATGCCGGCGACGACGCGGTCGGCGAAAGCCTGAGTCTTAGCTTACCAAGATTTGTAGGATCGATTACAGCATGAGCATTGAGACTCGCGTAAACAACATCGCTATATTCTTTCCTAAGATCATCATTCCGGAATAGAGTCTGAAAACTCGTTATCGGCCTCTGCTGAAGGTCACCCCCTGCCTGATCGTTGACAAGATCAATGCGATTACGACCGTTTAATACTAAGGTTTGACCGCCCATATAATATTCAGCGAAATATGCCCGTGCGTCGGCCTCATTAGGATTTGATAAAGCGTGCTTAACTATCTCGAGAGGAACATTTTGAGCCCCACCGCCACGCGTCCTGACATATATGTAATTAGGGTCCGTTGGCTCCCCAGTTGGACTGGGCAATGTTATGCCTTTTATAAATTCGTCTACATCACTATATTCATTAGAAAAGTTTATCTTATCAAGAATGACGTCGGAATGATTAGAAGTGCCGTTTGTGCACTGCGCAGCAATCTCGGCAATCGCCTTACTTTTTCCTGAATTATTAGGACCCACGAACACGGTAATGGCCGTTGGGGCTAATTCCAAAGGTGGCTCTCCCGACCCCGCGCCGAATTTCAGTACTAGTCGATCAATCATATGTGCCCCTTCCCTAGCTAACGGTGCCAGAGGCGAAGCGTCCTCTCAACAGCTGGTCTGCGACTCCATAAAAAGACAGACAAAGCGAGTATGCCGCCGTACCTGCAAGAGACAGAACTGATGCTGTTCCAGCCATGCGGTTGCGGCGGATTTCATGGACAAGTTCGAGGGCAAGTTTCCCGGCTACGGTAAAGGGCGCGCAGTCTGGCGCTGAACGTCCGCTTTCCTCCCTATTCCGGCCGCTCCGCGGCGGACGCACCCTCCGCCGCAGGCTTCCGCACACCGCGAAAATGCGCCGTTGTCGACGTGCTAGACGGGCGATTTACCCCGGCGATACCCGCAGGGCGTCGCGAACGCGATACATCCATGATCGATGCAAAAAATCATCTCGGACCCTCGTCTTTTCGGCAATCTGATCGTGGCTACGGCAACACCAATTCGACGCGAACGATGGAGCCCACTTTGCCCCACCATATCAACTACGAACTGCTTACCGAGATTGAGCTGACTGTCGCGGCGCGCGCCAAAACCGCTGGCGAGCGGCGCAGCCATTTAGATCAAGCGGCAGTCTTTGCGGCGCTCGGCGAAAAGCAACACGACGAACGAGCGCGCTTGGTTCTTGCCGAATAGGTGTTCATGCGGCGGATATCCCCTCCGCCGCAGCCTTCCGAAAGCCGCGGGATTGCGGCGTTTTCGACATGCCCTTGGGGCCATGTACCCCGCCGATACCCCTGTTTTTTTTTCGCTGTCCTCCACGACGTCGGCTCGCCACTTGGAGTCGCGTGGCGAGCGAATGGGAGAATCAGGTTGCAGGCTATTTCCACGCGATGCGGTCGCTCGCCAAGAAACAGCGCCGGCCGCATCCTGGGTAAGAGCGGCTCAGCCAGGCCGTCATAGATCGCGCCCGGCGGGAGCAACATCGTCGCGATCGGCTCGCTGCGTTGGAGGTTGCGGCCGATCGGTTCGCGTTCGAAGGGCAGTGGAGATAACCTGCCCTGTCGCTATCGCTTCGCCGGTCGCTCCACCCGTTCGAGCAAAATATCAAGTTTCCCGCCCTGCTTCGCCTGCTCGACTTGCAGGGTCGTCATGCGAGTTTCGACACCGACGATCCTGTTGGCGACGTTATCTGACTTGAGACTGGTGAACGCGTAGAGACCGATAATCGCGACGAACGGCGCGATCGCTCCTGCGATGATCCACCCAGTCAATCGACGCACGTCTTCGTGAAGCTGCTTGAGCTGCCCGTTGACGCCTTCCTTCCAATCGTCGGTCACGCCGCCTGATGTGCCACCGCCGCTGCCACCGCGCAACCTCTCGACGTCCTCACGATGCTCAGCACGCTGACGAGAGACCTCCTCAAGCTGGAGCCGCAGACGCTCCTCAACTATCATGGTCGGCCAACGCTTCACGAAGCTTGTTCGCAATTTCCTCGAGCATACCGTCGAGCTTTGCTCCGGCTTCAGACGCGAGGCGAGCGGCGTTCGTCGTGTCGCCCCCTGCCATTACAGAAACAGCGGTGATGACGTTGCCAGTAATGACGGCCAAACGGGTCAGCATGAACAGCAGATCCCCCGAGCTGAACTTCACATAGCCGATTTCATCGGTGGCCCCTTCGGAATCGGGGGGCGTTGACTGGTTGTCGGTCACGACCCGACGTTCCTGGCTTCTCGATCAAGATATGCCAGCATGAGCCCCTGTCCTCGCTCCGTCAGCGCGGCGGTTTCGGTCTGCCTCGTCACCAGTCCATCCCCATTGCCCTAGCCATATCGTTCGGCTTCGCTTCGGTCAGCGCATCATCGAGACGATCGAGGGCGAGCAGCACAAGCTGCCGAGCCTGCTCGACAGACGCCTGGTCTCGTCGCGACGGAAAGCCCTCTCGAGCCATCACGGTTCGGAAGTCGCGAGCATGGACAGCGACGGCATCAAATGCACGATCGAAGCTATCTGCTGGCACGATGTATTGCCGGATAGAGTCTAGGAAAACTATGGCGTTGCCGACGAGCTGATCCGCATCAAACGGCGTCGTCCGCTTCAACATGCCGCGCGTGCTGTCGAAATCGGACTTCAGCGATATCGGAACGGTCAAGATGCTGTCCTGGTCATGGCCTCAATCATTTCGTTCCCACCTTTTCGATCTCGAGGCGGTTGCGCGAGATCAGCCGGTTGCACTGCGCTAGGGTGAAGTTCATTTCCGTGTCGTTGAGTCCAATATCGAACGACTTCAGATAGTATTCGCGTGTTCGTGCTTCTTCCGATCGACCGAACCTCGCTGCCAGCGCATCCGAACGGTCCTTCCCGATGCGCTTCCGGCAGGTGCCGGCCGACATCATCATGTCGCCACGTGCCCGAATTGCTGGTGTCTGCCAGCTGGCGAGGCCGCCGCCCTCCAGCATGCTGTCGGCGAATGCGGTTGCAGCCGTCTGCGGATCGAACCCGGCGGGCGCAGTAATGAGCCGAGAGAAGATCGGGTCGGTCGTCGCTTCTACGCACATGCGGCCATAGGCGACGAACATGGTCCGCAACCTCCTCAGCTCTGCTTCGGTTTTTGCGTTCGCCGAAGCCGTCTCGAGATCAATCGCAGACGACTTAACTGCCCGGTCGATCGAGGCCTGCTTAAGACGCTCGAACGTGTCACGACCGAGCGACCAGGACGACGCTTCGGCATTGAACGCCTCCTCTACTTTGTCGCCGAGCCGCGGATCAACCGTCATGCCAAGCCGCCCGCAGATCGACGACGTGACAGCGAAACGAGAGACGCGGTCGATCCGGTCCTGCTGAGCCTGCGTCTGTGCAACCGCCGGGACGATTGAGGCCGCAATAGCTAACACCCCGACGCGAACGAAGTAGCCCAGCCATGCACACCCATTTGTTATAACGCTTATCCGATTGCCCTTCGCTTTAGCCGGCATGGGAGCTTGAATACTTATGATTGAGCCGATTTTTCGAAGTACGCCGGGGTGCAGCGAGGGCTGTATTCCCTGCGAGATAATGTGTGCTGTCATCGCCGGTGTTCGCGACCAGGCGTGGCAAGAGCTGCAGGACGTTCTGTTAGAGGTGAAACCATCGGGGCCGTGTCGGGAAGCATATCTCGCAGCTGCGACAGCGCGTTGGGTAGACGCTTCGCGAGAAGCTGAGCTTGCTCGTCCATCGACGCGGCGTTCTTCGAAGCCTTCAGTAGCCCCAAGAACATTCGTGCCAGCGCGGCCTCGCTAGGCAGCGCAACTGCCATCATTACGTGATGGACAACTGGCTTGGGCGGGGGAGGAGGCGCGTTTTCATCCGGGTCGTCAGTTTCACCAACCAGAAAGGCAGTGGTCGTCGCAAGCGATCGGGCAATCGAATGCAAGTGGCCTGACGAACGCGATCGCCCGGTCAAAAGCGCTGCGACGGTGCTTTGGTTGATGCCGACTCGCCGCGCTAGTTCCGATTGGCTCATGCCTAGATCGGTCAGCCGCTGCCTAATTCGGTCGCCCACATTCATTCCGTAGTCCTATCGGAACGCCAATAGGTAGCTATCCGCAAGTTTCGCTTGACCGATCTATGCAAATACCAATAGCTGATCGTCATGGGGATCGAAGCCAATCTTGGTACGCCGTTAGCTGAAGCCGTTCGCAAGGTCGGCTCGCAGTCCGCGTTCGCGCGATTGGTCGGGAAAAGCCAGACGTCGGTCTATGGCCTCCTGCGCGATAACAAGCCACTTTGGGCGGAGAGCGTGCTTGCCGTTGAAGCGGCAACCGGTGTCTCGAAAGAACAGCTTCGCCCAGACATTTACCGATTGGCCGGCGACGTCTCTCACCAAACTGTTCCCGCCAACCTGCGGCCGGTGCGCTGATGCCGGTCCCGCAGCTATTAGTTTCTCTCGGCCGCCACGTTGGCGGCGAGCGTCGACGGCATTTCCTCCCCTGTATGTCGTCGACGTCACCATTCCACCCTTTCGGCCGCTGGCAGACCGGTCGGAACGCGCTCACCGGGTCTCCCGACCTCGGTGTGTGTGCCCCCAGTCTGCTGCCACCCAAACCGCATGACACCTCGGGCGCCGGTCGTCTTTGCCGATCGGCGCCACTTTTCGGAAAGTGGCAGGCATGACCAAGCTGCGCGATCCGGTCACGATCGAAAACACGCTGAAGGTTGTCCTGGGCACGCTCAAGGACCGCGCTGCGACCGCAACCGGCCGCGACGCAGGCTATCTTCACAACATGTCTGATCCGGCCAAGCCAGGACAGTTGACGGTACGCGACCTACTCGCGCTCGATCTCGAATGGCGTGCGGCAGGCCATGCTGGGTATCCGCTGTCCGAAACGATCGGGCTCATGATCGAGTCTAGCGCCGCAGAACGATTTGCCGAGGAGCATGCTTACGGTCAGCTGGCTCAGTCATGGCTGAAGGAATCTTGCGAGGCCACGCCTCTTGTCGTCGAGGCTATGCATCCGGGCGCTACCGTCCAAACGATGGAAACCGCCCTGCGTGAACTAGAGCACGCGGACAGCGCCATCGCGCCGCTATCCGCCAGCTTGAAGAAGCGCATTCGTCACGCGCGCGAAGGCCCGATCGACCCGCCCGACGGCTGACGCCGCCTCCCTGCCGACATCATCGCAACCACCGCCGCCCGCCGATCACACGATCGGCGGGGCGGTAAACTGCTGCCTGGATCATTCGCTATGCCCGAACCACGCCAAGCCCTCACCGACATCTCCCATTCCCTTAATGTGCAGTACGACGCGATCGTATCGCTGAGCGGACCGCGCGACGTGCGCCTGGTCAACGCTGCCCGATTCCTGTGTGACGCGATCGACCTGATCGACGTTGCCGCGCAGGCGCCGATCGGCGCCGACAACGACAACCTGGTGCCGGCATGACGCTGAACCCAGGCCCACGAAGCCAAGCCCTCTCGAACCTGTCCGCCAAGCTGCGCGAACTGGTACCGGCGATGCAGGCGCTTAGCGAACCGAGCGATCGCAACCTGCCCTTGGCTATGCGTCAGCTCCTCGACGCGATCGATCGCGTCGACGTGGCGGCCGGCGACGATGCGCCGGTGAGTCCCGGAACGTGCATCCGCCTTCGGCGCGAGGAACTTGGCCTGACGGTCGAGCAGGTCGCGCTGCAGCTGGAGACCGATCCAGGTGTCTGCGCCCAACGGCGCGCGGCGTGGTTGATCGACATCGAGGCCGATGCCGTAGCAATTTCGGATCGCACCGCCCTGGTGCTGAACGATGTCCTCGGCGTCGACCTGCGCGTCTTGGCGCACTGGATAGCTGTCGCTGAAGCCGCAAAGCACAGCGCCGGCGACACGTCGATCGCAACCGCGGCGCAGGCGGCATGAATGGCCTCCGCACCGTCCACGCGATCCTCGCTGCCATCGGCGGCTTGGCATTCGCTCTGATCGTATGCGGCGCGACCAGCCGCGCACTCACCGCCGTCATCGCCATCGCCTTCATTCCGTTGGCGTGGAGCCTCGAGAAGCTCCGCGTCGCCATCCTTTCCCGTCCGGAGAACAGGTCATGAGCCGTCCAGCGAAGATCGAGCGCGCATACCGTCTGCGCGCACCCCACCTGCGCCTCGTCGATATCCATCGATACGATTGCGACTGCGACGTCTGCGCGCCCTACGTGCCGAGTGATCCCGATCGCCTGACGGCAAAGCACATTGGCATGCTGGCGTGTGCCGGCGCGTTCGTCGGATCCGCGATCATGTTCGCGATCAACCCCGCAGCCGCCGCGGCCGCGCTCCTCGCAACGATCGGATTCTGACATGGCTGAAGAACGCCAGCACGGCATGGGCGGTGGCGCTGTCGCCGCAGACGAACTGCGCCTTCTGATCGAGCGCGCCGAACGCCTCGAGGAAGAGAAGAAGGGCATTGCCGACGACATCGCGGACGTGATGGCGGAGGCCAAGGGGCGTGGATACGACCCGAAGGCAATCCGCAAAATCCTGTCGATCCGTAAGAAGAAGAAGGAAGAGTACCAGGAGGAGGAAGCAATCCTCGAGGTCTATCTCCAAGCGCTGGGGATGATCTGATGGCCGACTATCCCAAGGACATGACGCCAGCGCTCACGGACGTTCTCGGCTCGCCTCACTTCCGCTTGCACCCGATCTCGATGGCGCTTCGAGAAGTCGGCTTCGAAATCCCGGTGCGGTACGAAGATGAGCGCGCGGCAGCGCTACACTTCCTCATTTCGCTAGCGCTCGAGCACGGCGAAGATTGGGAGCGTCACGCCGCCGATCGGCTCCTCGAGCTGCGCAGCAGCTTCGAAGCCGGAAAGGCACCGGGCCAGTGATTTTCTGGATCCTGGTGGGTGTCGCGCTCGGCCTCATAGGGGCGGGACTCCTCGGCTTGGCCGTGTTCGCGTTCTTCAATTGGCAGCGCAGAGTCGTGGACGCAGCAGCCCGCCGCACGCGCCTGGCAGATCGGCCTCGGGGCTAGCCATGGCCTGCGAACGCGTCACCCTGCCAGGCGGAGGCTCGGCGATCGTCTGCGGTACGCGCCGCCGGCAGCGGTGCGCTTGCGGCCGGCCGGCTACACTGGCCTGCGACTGGAAGACGTCGACCAGGCGCAGCGGCACCTGCGACGCGCCGATCTGCACGCGGTGCACGCTGTCGCCAGCGGCCGACAAAGACCTGTGCCCCACGCACGCGGCGGCTTTCGCTGAATGGCAAGCCGCGCGCTGCGCTGTCCCCGTCGAACGGGCCCACATCAATGGTCCGCTCGTCTGATGCGGCGCGCGGCCGACGAGCGCCATCAGCTCGCCCTCTTCACCACCGGTTTCAGCGAGCTATTGCTGTCGGACGACGTTCGGACGGCCATCGCGGGCGGCGCACCGGTCGCTTTCAGCCTGTCCGGCGGAAAAGACAGCATCTCGATTAGCTACGCGACATCGGCACTGCTCGATGACCTCGGCCACCCGCGCGATCGGCGCGTCGCTATCCATGCAGATCTCGGCCGGATCGAGTGGCAATCCACGCCCGCAACGGTCGAGGCCGGCGCCGCGCGTCTTGGCGTCCCGCTGATCGTGGTGCGCAACCGCAGCTATGACATGCTGTCAAAGTGGGATCGTCGGTTCGAGCTGGGATGCCGGCGCTATGAGCAGCTGCTGACCTACCATCTCACCGCGCCCTGGTCCTCGGCGAACAATCGATTCTGCACGTCGGAAATGAAGACCCAGGTCATTCTGCCCGAGCTGCTTCGCCAATTCCCTACCGATCGCATCGTCTCTGTTGTCGGGATCCGCCGCGAAGAGAGTATCAAGCGTCGCCTTACCCCGGTCTCGAAGCCCGAGGCTGCCTGCTGGACCCGCAAGCGCGGCGCCAATATCTTGACGTGGAACCCGGGCGTCGATGTGCGCGAGGACGAGGTCTACGCGTATTGCGAGCGTCATAGCCTTCCGCTGCCGGAGAGCTACGGCCTCGGCAGCACCCGCCACGGCTGCGCATTTTGCGTGTTAGGATCCGAGAACGATGTTCGCGTCGCCGCGCACGCGCCAGGCAATCGGGGCGCGCTGTTTCATCTGGTCGATCGAGAAGCAGTCACGACCTTCAGCTTTCAGCCCGATCGATGGCTGGGGGATGTCGCTCGCGAAATCCTGCCGGCATCGCTCGCCGCCGATCACGCGCAGGGGAAGATCCTCGGCACCCGCCGCCGGCAGCTAGAAGCTTCGCTGCCAGCAAACCTTCGATACGTAAAAGGCTGGCCGCAGCGCGTCCCCACGATCGAAGAAGCCGTCGTGATCGCTGACGTTCGCGCGAGGATCCTCGCGATGCACCAGCTCGAGACCCCCTACCAAACCCCGTCTGCAGTCCGCGATCGCATCGCTGAACTGTTTGACGAGCAGCGCCTCAAGGAAGCAGCATGACGCAGTTCGCGGCCAACACCAGCGTGAGCGCTAGCGCTTCACGGGACGAGATCGAGCGCACGCTTACTCGCTATGGTGCCGACCAGTTCCTCTATGGCTGGCAGGACAACGCGGCGATGGTCGGCTTCCGCATGGAAGGCCGGCACGTGAAGTTCGTCCTGGCGATGCCCGCCCGCGACGATCGTCGGTTCACCCACCATAGCCGCGGGGCGCGCACGGCCGACGCCGCGGCGAAGGAATGGGACCAGGCGGTTCGCCAGCGCTGGCGCGCCCTAGCCCTCGTCATCAAGGCAAAGCTCGAAGCCGTCGAAAGTGGCATCAGCATTTTCGAGGACGAGTTCCTCGCGAACATCGTGCTTCCCGGCGCTGGTCAGAGCGTCGGCGACTGGATGCGGCCGCAGATCGCCGAGGCTTACCGCATCGGAACGATGCCCCCCCTCCTCCCCATGCTTCCCAGCCCGTCGAAAGGTGACCGCTGATGCCCGCCACGAACGTAACCCCGACACGGGATCGCACAATGGCGGGTAGCAAACGTCGCGGCGTGCCCAGCGCCCGCGGCCGGTTTCTCCGCCTGAACGACATGGTCGCATCAACTGGCCTGAGCGAATCGACGATTCGCAGGCGGGTCCGGGAAGGCAAATTCCCCAAGTCAGTGGCGCTCACGCCGCACTGCGTCGGGTGGTGGGAAACCGATTTCGAAGCGTGGGCAAGCGCGCGCTTGGGGTCCCACCCCGACGAATGACGGCCCCGGCGAGGGGGCATCCTTGGGGGCATCCGAGGAAATCAAAATCAATTTTCTACGTAATTACGGGGCTTTAGCTATGTTCAATCGATGCCGTCTCCGGGCACCATTTTCTCACCTAGTGATGTAAGCTGCGGGTTCACCCGCAAAGCCGTGAGTTCGGACCCCAGTTCCGTTCGTGCTGAGCGAAGTCGAAGCACCTTTGTTTTGGGCACACCCTTCGACTTCGCTCAGGGCGAACGAAAGGAACAGGTTCTAGAGCGAACTCAGCGTTAGCGGACGATCCGCGTGACATGGCCCATCTTGCGCCCCGGCCGCGCGGTGCCCTTGCCGTACAGGTGCAGGTGCGCGCCGGGCTCGGCCAGCAACTCCTTCCAGCGATCCGCGTCGTCGCCGATCAAATTTTCCATCGTCGCTTCACGCCCGGTCAGCGTCGTCGCGCCTAGTGGCAACCCACAGATCGCACGGATATGGTTTTCGAATTGCGAGCATTCGGCGCCTTCGATCGTCCAGTGGCCGGAATTGTGCACCCGCGGCGCCATCTCGTTGAACACCGGGCCGTCGGCGCCAACGAAGAACTCGCACGCCAGCACGCCGACATAGTCGAGTTCGTCCGCGATCCGTTCGGCCAGCGCTGCTGCATCATGGGCTTGGGCCAGCACCGCGGCGGGTGCGGGGACGGTCGAGTGGCGAAGGATCGCATCGCGGTGGACGTTGAGCGGCGAATCGTAGCGCGCGATGCTGCCGTCGAGGCCGCGGGCGATCAGGATCGAGAACTCGTGCTCGAACGGGACGAAGGCTTCGAGCACCGCGGGGCCGCCGATCGTGTCCCAGGCGGCTTGTGCGCCATCCGGAGTGTCGATCTTGACCTGGCCCTTACCGTCATAGCCGAACCGCGCGGTCTTGAGGATGGCGGGGGTGCCGATCGCTTTCAGGCCCGCCTGCAGGCTTTCGAGACTGTCGACTGCCGCCCAAGGCGCCGGACGGCCGCCGACGCTCTCCACGAAGCGTTTTTCGCCGATCCGCTCCTGTGCGACGCGGAGCGCGCGCGGGCTTGGGTGGACGGGGACGCGGTCTGCGAGCCATTCCACGGGCTCGACCGCGATGTTCTCGAACTCGTAGGTGATGACGTCGCAGGCGTCGGCGAAGTCGGCGAGCACGATGCGGTTGTGATAGTCGGCGCGCGTCATGGTCGAGGCGGACTGTGCGGCGACGCTCTCCTGGTCGGGCGCGAGGACGTGCGTGTGATAGCCGAGCTGGGCCGCGGCGGTCGCGAGCATGCGGCCGAGCTGGCCGCCGCCGAGGATGCCGATGGTCGATCCGGGAGGAAGCGGCGTCATGTCAGCGTCTTTCAGGCTATCGTGCTCAGATGGGGTCGGTCGCGACGGCGTCGGTCTGTGCGGCGCGCCAGGCTTTGAGGCGCTCGGCCAGTGCGTCGTCGGACGTCGCTAGGATGGCGGCCGCCAGAAGGCCGGCGTTGATCGCGCCGGGCTTGCCGATCGCGAGCGTGCCGACCGGGATGCCACCGGGCATCTGGACGATCGAGAGCAGGCTATCCATGCCCTTCAGCGCCTTCGATTCGACGGGCACGCCGAGTACCGGGAGGTGCGTCATCGAGGCGGCCATGCCGGGGAGGTGCGCCGCGCCGCCGGCGCCTGCGATCACAACCTTGAGGCCGCGATCGGCGGCGGTCGTCGCGTAATCGTAGAGGCGTTGGGGCGTGCGGTGCGCGGAGACGACCTTGGTTTCGTAGGCGACGTCGAGCGCGTCGAGCGTCTCGGCGGCGTGGCGCATCGTCTCCCAATCGGAGGTGCTGCCCATGATGATGCCGACTAGAGCCACGATCGCCCCCTGATTCAAGGAGCGCCGTGCCTAGCGACGTGGGGGGGCTAGGGCAACCGTCGCCCGACTCCGTCATCCTGGGCTCGACCCAGGAGCCACGAACCTCGACGTCCTTGGCTCTGGATCCTGACTTTCGTCAGGATAACGGCGCGCGTAGCTCAGCGCTCGCTGAGGTAGTAGCGGTCCGTTGCGTTCAGGTCGGCGTCGAGTTCGTAGACGATCGGCTGGCCGGTCGGGATCTCCAGGCTCGTAATCTCGTCGTCGGGAATGTTCGACAGGTGCTTCACCAGCGCGCGGAGCGAGTTGCCGTGAGCCGAAATCAGAATACGCTGGCCGTCCTTCAGCGCCGGGGCGATCCGCTCGTCCCAGTAAGGAAGAACGCGCGCGATCGTGTCCTTGAGGCTCTCGGTTCTGGGGATCGCGATGCCGTCATAACGCCGGTCCTTGGACAGGTCGAACTCGCTGCCGTCGTCGAGCACGGGCGGCGGGACGTCGAAGCTGCGGCGCCAGATATGGACCTGCGCGTCGCCGTGCTTGGCCGCGGTCTCGGCCTTGTCGAGGCCGGTAAGGCCGCCATAGTGGCGCTCGTTGAGACGCCAGTCCTTCTCGACCGGGAGCCAGAGCCGGCCCATCGCCTCCAGCGCGATGTTGAGCGTCTTGATCGCACGGGTCTGGAGGCTGACGAAGGTCTGGTCGAAGTCGAGGCCCTTGGCGGCCATCAGCTCGCCGGCGGCCTTGGCCTCGGCCTCACCCTTGGCGGTCATGTCGACGTCCCACCAGCCGGTGAAGCGGTTTTCGAGGTTCCAGGTGGACTGGCCGTGGCGGATCAGGACTAGGGTCGGCATTCGGGCTCCTGCGATGGCGGGACTGAACGGAAAAGTGCGGTGCCCCCCCTATACGTCATCCTGACGAAAGTCAGGATCCAGAGCCAAGACGGACGGCGTCCTGTTACCCTGGGTCCTGACTTTCGTCAGGATGACGGCAGGGCGAGGGCGATGCGGGCGGTCAGATTTCGTCGATCATACCGGCGAGCGTCTCCAGCATCGCATGCGCAAGCCGTTTCGAGCGCTCAGGCGACCAACCGAACTCGGGATCGGCGTTGGCGTCGTGATCCTTGAATGGCATCTCCAGCGTCATCGACACCGCGCCGAAGCGCTCGGCGAGCTGGTTGGTCGACATCGACAGGTTCGCCGTCCCCGGTGCGGACTTGGGATAGCCCTTCTCGGTCTGGAAATCGGGCGTGTGCGCGGCGAGACGACGGCCGTATTCGTAGAATTTCTCGCCGTGCGCGTCGGTCCAGGAGGGGATGCCTTCGAAACCGGCGATGAAGTTCGCGGGGATCGCCTCGTCGCCGTGGATGTCCATCGCGACGTCGACGCCGGTCAGGTCCATCGCGTTGCGCACGCACAGGACCTCGGGGCTCTTCTCCAGCGTCGGCGTGTGCCATTCGCGGTTGAGGTTCACCCCGACCGCATTGGTGCGCAGATGACCGCGGCGCGTGCCGTCCGGGTTCATGTTGGGGACGACGTTGAAGGTCGCCTTCGCCAGCAGCGCGGCAGTGATCGGATCGGCCGAATCGGTCAGCCGCTCCAGCGCGCCTTCCATCCACCATTCGGTCATCGATTCGCCGGGGTGCTGGCGACCGTAGATCCAGACCTGCTTCGGACCCGAGCCGATCGTGAAGCAATCGATCGCCTGCCCGTCGAGCGACTGGCCGAGTTCGCGGTGCGCAACGCCCGGCAGCAACGCGGTGCGCGCCACCAGAGCCTCGTGCATTTCCATCGTGTACGGCGCGAAATACGCGAACCAGGCGAGATCGGTATCGGCGGTGAAGTCGAATTCGAGCACGCCATTGTCATAGCGTGTCTCGATCATCCGCCACGCCTGGCGATCGGTGCTGGCACGCGTCTTGTAGCCCGGCCAGCCGAACGGATAGGCCGACTTGCCCGCATTTAGGATACGGTAGGTCAGCGTCCGTCCAGCAGCCCCCGCCACGCGGAAATAGAACCACTGGAAGAAATCGGACTGGAAATCGGTGACGATCTCCAGGTCGATTCGGTCTCCCTCGATGGCGACAACACGAATGTTGCCGCCATCGAAGGCTGCATTGATGGTGACGGGGCTCATGGTCTGTACGGTCATTTCACCTGAATAGTGCGACCGGACTCACCGGGGAACCCCATGAACAAGGCGCGGGCGAGCTTCCCGGCCTGGATATCGGTCGTCGCGTCGGCCTTGCGTGCATCGGCGAAGGTCTGCGCTCGGCCTTCCCAGACCGGCGACTGGTCGGCGCTGCGCTTGATCGTCACCGACAGTTCGGAGACCAGGATCGCAGTACGCCCACCGCCACCGATCGGGAAGCCGACACCGCCGCCGAGCCCGACACCGCCACCGCCACGACCGCCGCTGAAGCCTCCGCCGCCGAGACCGATGCTGAACGGCGCGGGCTTGGGCGGCCCCGCCTGCGTGGTGCGGGTGAAGCCCACGGTCGCGACCAGCAACGGCTTCGCGCCCGGTGCCGGCACACTATAGCCGGCCTTCAGCAGTTCGCCCTGTACGGCAGCCGCGTAGGTCTTGAACTCGAGGCTGGCGGGTCCGCCGCCGGTGAGCGGCTGGACCGCGATCGTCCCGCGGTCGATCGGCTCGCCGAGGTGATAGCGCAAAACCTCGGTCGGCGGCAGCGACGGGCCGGTCGCACACGCGGTGAGGGATGCGCTTGCCAGCGCCAGGACCAGGATCGAACGAACCGCCATCGGGACTTCCTTAGAATGTTGCGCTATAGTAACGCTCCGACCAGCCGAGTGGGTTCCCGGATGGTAGGAGTGTGTCCGTTGCTTGACTTGGACACACCCCGCCATTAGGCGATCCCGTCTTTCCGCACACCTAGAATTGAAAAGAAGCGAATCGATCATGAAGATCCGCAATTCCCTGAAGTCGCTCAAGGATCGTCACCGCGATAACCGCGTGATCCGTCGTCGTGGCCGTACCTACGTCATCAACAAGACCAACCGTCGCTTCAAGGCACGCCAGGGCTAAACCCCTGAAGACCGCCGTCATTTTCGACGTCGGTCGCGTTCTTTACGACTGGGATCCGAGGATCCTGTACGAGCGCCTGATCGACGACGATCGGGCGCTCGACGCGTTCCTGCGCGACGTCGTGACGATCGACTGGCACTTCCAGCACGATGCTGGCCGCGACTTCGCCGACACCTCGGCGGAGCTGGCCGCGCTGTATCCGCAGCATGCCGACCTGATCGCTGCTTGGGGGCCGCGATTCAACGAGAGCATCGGCGCGCGAATCGCCGGCATGCAGGAGATCGTCGAGGAGCTGGACGCAGCCGGCGTACCGCTGTTCGCGATCACGAACTTCAGCCACGAGTTCTGGCCACCCTTCCGCACGCGTGAAGCGCAGCTGTTCGACCGGTTCCGCGATATCGTCGTGTCGGGCGAGGAGAAGATGGTGAAGCCGGATGCGGCGATCTATCGGCTGTCGCTCGACCGATTCGGGCTGGCGGCGGAGGAGGCTGTGTTCGTCGACGACAATGCGGCGAACGTGGCGGGCGCGCAGGCGCTGGGGATCGAATCGGTGCTGTTTACGAACGCAGCGGATTTCCGCGCGCGATTGGTCGAGCTTGGGCTCCCGATCGCGGCTTAGCCGTTACCTGGCCAAAGTTTGTTTCCCCGCGAAGGCGGGGACCCAGTCTGGGCTCCCGCCTCCGCGGGAGAACAAGGGAGGGAAAGCCGCCCTCGCCTATCGCCGGATCACTGATCCAGCGAGATCGACTGGCGCAGGTTGGCCACCGCGGTCTCCTGATCCACCACGGGTGCCTCCGGCATCGCGCCGCCCTCGAAATCGTCCGTCACCGTCACGGTCGTCCCCAGCGTGGTCACCCCGAACAGCTGTTTCGCAAAGCCGAGCGGCACGCGAATGCAGCCGTGCGACGCGGGGAAGCCCGGGTTGCGCCCCGCGTGAATCGCGATGCCATCCCAGGTCAGCCGCTGCATGAACGGCATCGACGCATCGTCGTACAGGCTCGATTTGTGGACCGCGTTCTTCTGCAGGATCGGATAGGTGCCGAGCGGCGTGTCCTTGCCATCCTTGCCGCTGGAGATGGTCGTCGCCGCGATCATCGAGGACCCGCGATAGACGAACGCGCGCTGCTCCAGCAGGCTGATGACGATGCTGACCGGCTCGCTCGCGCCATTGTCCTTCCAGACGAACTGGTTCGGCGACAGTTCGGTCGCGGCCTGCTCGATCGGCATCGCGGCGAGTGCGCCGGCCGACGCCGCCAGCGCAGGACTTGCGCTCGCGAACAGCGCGACGGCCAGCCCGATTGCCGTCACTGGCCGCATCATCCCGATCATCATCACACCCGTTCTCGAATCCCGATATCCCGCTCAACGCGCGATTCTTCGAATCGTGCCGCGAGACGAGGGAGTCGACGAACCGACCCCAAGCCGGGGTAGTCAGAGGGAACGGACCCACAACCAGTGGAAATGGTTGCAGAATATTCACTGAAAATCGGCTATACGATAGTCCAAGAAACGGGGCAATTTCGGGAAAATCGATGCACGACGAGCAAGGTCCTGTGCGCGAGCGACGCGCGCTTCTGAAGAATGGTCTGGTATTGGCGGGGGCTCTGGCGGTGCCGGGTGCCGTCTCCGCAACGACGCGTCTCGGACGCCCGCTCACCGCGCGTGATCTAAAGCCGATAATGCAGCCACCACTGCCGCGCACCACGGTCGCGCTGACGTCGCCGAAGGTGGTTCGTCCCGATTTGCTGCGCCAGGCGATGGCGTCGCTGAGCCGTCACGGCAGCCGCATCCAGCATCACGACCGCATCGCGATCGCGGACTTCGCGGCGCCGTCGGGCAAGCCACGGTTCCACTTCATCGATCTCGCCAGCGGGCGCAGCACGTCGTTGCTGGTCGCGCACGGCAGCGGGTCGGACCCTGCGCATACCGGCTATCTGGAGCGCTTCTCGAACCGCTTCGGCTCGAACGCCTCGTCCGAGGGCGCGTTCGTGACCGACGACTATTATGTCGGCAAGCATGGCCGCTCGCAGCGCCTGATCGGGCTCGACCCGACCAACGACAACGCGCTCGATCGCGCGATCGTCGTGCACTCGGCATGGTACGCGAACAAGGACATGATCGAGACGCACGGCATGCTCGGTCGCAGCCAGGGCTGTTTCGCGGTCGGCGAACGCGATCTCGACCAGGTCTTCGCGCGCCTCGGTGCCGGTCGGATGATCTACGCCGCCAAGGTCTGATACCGGGCGCTAGACGGCGGTCTGGACCATCCGGCTCTGCTCCATCCGGTGACGCGCACGACGCGCACCGCCGATCAGCCCCGACCACAACAACGCCTCCAGGCTGGCATAGCCGAGGCCGAGATGGTCGGGCCGCACGGCGAGCACATCGGCCAGCCGGATCGTCCCCGCGCGCAGCCCTACCCGACCGATATCGCCCCAACGCCGTGCGGTCTCCCAGCGGATCAGGCTGATGTCGTGCGAATCGCACCGATGCGTCGCCAGGAAGTCGGCTTGGATCACGCTCAGCGCGCTGCCCAGGATCGCGAGCGTCGCGCGATCCGCCACCGGCCGCTTGGCCATGTTGTGCGACACCATCAGCCGCGCGATCGTTTCGGCACGGTCGTCGAACAACCGGGCGTAGCGCTCGGTCAGCACGCGGACCGCCGACGCCTCCATGGTATCCTCGAACCGCTTCGACACGCCGCCCGGATGGACCCGGTACAGCACCAGCGGCGCATCGAGCCGGGCGATCGCGCCGAAATGGCCGATCCGCTGATACAGGTCGAAATCCTCGGCAAACAGCAGATCGGGCCGGGTAATCGGATCGAGCCGCCGCGCGACATCGGTCCGCATCATCGTCGACGACCAGACCAGCGGGTTCTCGATACAGGTCAGCCACGCGACCAATGCCGGCGTGGTCGTCGGTGCGTAGCGCGACGGCGTGACCTTCCCGTCGCACAGGATCTCGGCGGACGTTCCCAACAACACGGTGTCGGGATGCGCCTCGAAATAGGCGACCTGCCGCGCGAAGCGATCGGGGCGGCAGATGTCGTCATGATCGAGCGCGGCGATGTACCGTCCGCGGGCCTCGGCGAAACCGCGGTTGCGGGTCCTCACCGGGCCACCGTTCTTCGCCATCGTCACCAGCCGCACGCGCGGATCGGGCCACGCGCTCACCACCGCGCGCGTGTCGTCGGTCGAACAATCGTCGACCACGATCAGCTCGAAATTGGTGAGGGTCTGCGCCGTGACGCTGGCCAGCGTCTCCTCGATCAGCGCGGCGCCGTTATAGGCCGCCACGACCACGCTCACCAGCGGAGCGGCATCGGCCGCGGTCACGCCGCCGCCCGGGCCCTGGACGGCAGGACCTGCTCGACGATCATCAGTCCGACATCGTTCTGCCAGAGCCAGAGCCCGTTCGCCTGCCCCGAGAAGCTCGATTCGCCGCCGAGCGGACCCCACGGCACGAAACCTGCCGCCAGCCCGAGTCCGTAGAGACCGGCGACCGGCGCGCCCTCCGCATCGACGATCCGGCAATCGCGATCGACCATCGGCCTGCCGTCGTCCGCCGCCAACGCGATCGCCGCGCCGTCCTGGCCGACGATCGGCATGCCGATGGGGCGATAGCCGAGCGCCGCGATCACCAGGTCCGCGTCTTCGATATGCGCGCGCGCCGCCGCGTCGTCGTCGCCCGTGATCCGGTGCAGTGCGACGCGCGGATCGGGTTTGCGGCCATCGATCTCCAGCATCCGCAGGACCAGATCGCGCGCCTCGAGCCGGAACCCCGCCAGCCGGTAGACGAACCCCGATACCGGGCAGATGTCGTCGGGGCCGAAATCGGTGAAGCCCTCGGCATGCGCCGCCTCGACCGAATGATAGAAGGGCCGCAGCGGCCGACGGTGGAGCAGCGTGATCGCGCCCGCGCCGAACGGCAGCGCCGGCTGGCTTTTCAGCAGCAGCGCGATCGTCGTCAGCGCGCTGGTCGAGCCGCCGATCACCGCGATCTTCGGCGCGCGCCGGCCGGTCAGCAGGTCCGCGATCTTCTCGAACCCGCCGATCGTCAGGACGTCGTCGGACTGCAGCAGCCGCCCGGCCGCGAGTTCGATCAACGGTGCGCCTGCCACGCTCTGCGACGCGAGCCGTTCGAGCGGCTGATGACCACCGGTCGCGACGACGACGTTGCGCGCCAGCTGTTCGAAGACGTGGCCGTCGGCCAGCCGGCGAAGCTCGACGTTCCACAGGCCATCGCCGACCCGTTTCGCGCCCAGCGCCTCATGCCCGGTCAGAACCGTGCCGCCGTGCGCGCGGACGATATCGGTGAGCCGGTCGCCGGTCGCGCGCAACAGCGGCCCGACCTCGGTCAGCGGCACGCCGAGCGCGCCCTCGTGCGCCGCGACCGCGCGGCCGGCGGGATGATCGACCAGCCGCGCGAGTTCGGGATGCACGTTGTCGCGGACCGCGGTCAGGAAAGTCTGCGCGGTCGAATCCGAGGTGATCGCATAGCGCCCGAGCCGCCCGCCGCCGATCGCATTGCCGCGCTCGATCACCATCAGCCCGGAGGCCGCGAGATCGGGGAGCAGGCCGCGCTTGGTTGCAGAGGTCAGCATCGCCGTCCCCGCGGGGCCACCACCGATCACGATCACCGAGGCGATCGCGCCGGCGCCGCCGCGTACCGACGTGCGCCGATCGCGCGGTCGGACGATCGCCGCGCAGGCGTTCGCAAGTGTTTCGGCAGCGCGCCGCGCGTCTGCAACCGACATCGCATCGGTGATCGGCAGCGACAGCATCCGCCCGGCGATCCTGTCCGCGACCGGGGTGGGCTCGATCATCGCGGTCGCCTGGAACCAGGGCTGCTCGCCAAGATGCGGGCTGAAATAGCGGCCGCAGCCGACCCCGTCCGCCTCGATCGCCTCGACGATCGCGTCGCGGTGGTGCGCGATATGCTCGGGAAGCAGCACCGGCATGAACTGCATCGAACGCCGCCGGCCCGTCACCGCCTGGAACTGGAAACCGGGCAGCGTCGCGCGGTAGGTCTCGTCGAGCACCGCACGGTGGTCGGCGATCGCGTCGATCTCGGCGAGCTTGGCCTGCGCGATGATCGCGGTGATCTCGGGCAGCTTGGCGTTGATCCCCGGCAGCGTCGCGCTGCGGCTGCCCTCGAACCCAAAATTCCCCATCGACCGCAATGTCGCGATCAGGTCGATGTCGCCGCTATGGATCAGCCCGCCCTCGCCCACCGCGAACGTCTTGGTCGCATGCATCGAATGCACCACCGCGAACGGCGCGCGCGCACCGAAGCCGAGCCCGGCATCGTCGAGTGTCCCCAGCGACGATGCCGCATCGATCACCACCCCGACGCCGTAGCGCCGCTGGAAATGGACGTAGCGGTCGAGGTCGATCGCGTTGCCGAACGTCGCATAGGGCACCATCACGCCGATCCGCTCGCCGTGACGTTGGAGCATCCGCTCCTCCTCGATCGCACACGCACCCCAATCGTCGGGATCGATATCGCAGATCAGCGGCGTCAGCCCCGCCCACGCCGCCGCCTGCGCGGTCGCAGCGAAGGTGAGCGCCGGCATCAGCGCCAGCGTACCCTGCTTCGGGTTCAGCCCGCCCGTCCGCATCCCCGACGCGTGACGGATCGCGAGCATGAGCCCCAGCGTGGCATTGCCGACCGCCAGGCACGCGCCGTGGCCGCCATACAGCTGTTCGGTCACGCCAGCCTCGAACGCGCGAACCTCGGGACCGTTGTTGCTGAACACGCCCGACGCCTCGACGCGGCGCAGCGCATCGAGATGGTCACTCAGCCGCGGCGGATTGGGCGCGATCAGGGGGAGGCGTTTCATCGGCGGTCCGGTCTGTTGTGCGACAGGTCTATGACCCATCGCCTCCTAAGAACCAGTTACGCGGGCAAACGCCAAGAGGGGCAAGACAGTTCTTTCCTTACACCACCCCGGATTGCGTCCGGGGTGGTGCAGCAGTTTCAGCGCACCAGCGGCAGGCTGATATAGCTTTCGTCGGCACCCGAGACAGTGATCTTCTGCGTCGCCTTCACGTAATCCTTTGGTTGCGCGAAGAAGATGTTCGGGACGAACGTCTGCGGGTTGCGATCGTACAGCGGGAACCAGCTCGACTGGACCTGCACCATGATCTTATGCCCCGGCAGGAACACATGGTTGGTGGTCGGCAGCGCGAATTTGTATTTGAGCGGCACGTTCGCGGCGATCGGCTTTGCCACCGCCAGATCCTCGCGATACCGCCCGCGGAAAATGTCCATCGCCACCGACAATTGATACCCCGCCATCGTCTTGTCGCCAGGCGTCACGTCGGGATACACGTCGATCAGCTTCACTACCCAGTCGCTGTCGGTACCGGTCGTCGAAGCGGTCAGGTTCACTTCGGGCACGCCGGCGATCGTCGTCGGCGTGGTCAACGCTTCGGTGGTGAAGGTCAGCACATCGGGACGCCCCGAGACCGCACGCTGATCGTCGACCAGCCACTGTTTCCAGGTCGATCCGGTAGCATAGGTCGGAACGGTCGGGCGCACGCGGTAGCTGACGGGTGTCGCCGGGTCGGAGATATAGTCCGCCGTCGCTGCCGCGCCGCCGGTGGCCTGGAAACCGAGCGCACCGCCGGGCTTGAGGTACAGCGGCGTGCCCGCGGTCTGCGCGGTCGGCCATTTGTCGAGCCGCTGCCACTCGTTGCGCCCCGACTGGAACATCGTCACCGGCGCGACGTCCATTGCCGGTTGGTCGCTCTTCAGGTAATGCGCGAGGAACGGCGCGAGGACGTGCCAGCGCCACCATTTGGCGGTGTCGGCATCCCATTTGATCGCGCCCAGCGCGCTGCCGTCGCGCACCTCCTGCCCGTGATACCAGGGGCCCATCGACAGATAGACCATGTCGTTGGCGGTGTCCTTGGGCTCCAGCGCGCGGTAGACCGCAGGCGCGCCGTAGATATCCTCCTGATCCCACAACCCGCCGACGATCAGCGTCGGCACCTTCAGCGGCTGGCCGGCGAGCACGGTGTCCATCGCCTGGCTCGACCAGAACGAATCATACGCCGGATGCTGCGTGATCTTGCGCCAGAAGCCGAGCTGCTCGAGCCCCTGCGCCTTGCCGATCGCCCCCGCCGAGCCACCCTTGAGGTAATAATCATAGTCGTCGGCGGTGTCGGTAATCCACGGCGTGCCGGCATCCTTGGTCGCTTCCTGGCCGAGCACGTACGGCATCATGCCCTCGCGGAACGCGCCGTTGTGGAACCAGTCGTCGCCGCGCCAGCCATCGACCATCGGGTTCATCGGTACCGAGACCTTGAGCGCGGGATGCGGGTTGATCAGCGCCATCAGCGGCAGGAAGCCGTCATAGCTGATCCCGCTGATGCCAACCCGCCCGTTCGATTCGGGGACGTGCTTCACCAGCCAGTCGATCGTGTCGTAGGTGTCGGTCGAATCATCGGTCTTGGTCGGGTTCTGTGCAGTCCCGGCGCGCGCCGGGTTCATCATGTAGATGCCCTGCGATCCGTGCATCCCGCGGACGTCCTGGATCACGCGGATATAGCGCGCCGCGGCGATCACGTCGCCCGCGCCGTCGCCATGCTCGAGGATGCCCGCATAGGTGCCGCTGTCGACCTTGGTCTGGCCGTCCGCGTCATAGGGCGTGCGCGTCATCAGGATGCCCGCGTCCTTCGCGCCCTTGGGCACGATGATGACGGTGTGCAGCTTGACCCCGTCGCGCATCGGGATCTCGACGACCTTGCGGACATAGTCGTAGCCGACGTCGCGCGGCGCCATCTTGGCGGGGCGTTCGTCGTAATTCTGTGCGGTCGCGGGGGCGGCCGTAGCGACGGCGAGCGCAGCCAGCGCGCACGCGGTAAGCAGACGGGGCATCGATATCATTTCTTCTTCCTTCCCTCCCGGACCGAAAAAGAAAAAGGCCCGCCTCCCCGTTACGGAAAGACGAGCCTCCTCTCGTAATATTCTAAACGATCAGGCCGTCCGCGTACCGGTCAGCGGGAAGCTGCCGAACGCGCCGGCGGCGACGCTGCCCTTGAGGACGTCGTCCTCGACGGTCGCCTTGCAGTCGAGCGTCATCGGCATCGGCACGGTCATGCTCTGCTTCCAGGTGATCGTGTCGCCATCGACATCACCCGTCACGTCCATGCCACCCATCGCGCCCGATACCGCACCGGTGAAGGTGCTGCCGGCGCTGTTGACGGTCAGCGTCATCTTCTGATCGCCCAGCGGCGATTTGACCACGCAATCCCAGCTGCCATCGACGTTTGCCATTGCACTCTCTCCTGAAGCACCACCCAGGACGTCTGGGCTCTGCAATTAATTGGCGCCGGCAACCGACGCCGCGGAGATGACCTCGACCGGCAGGCCGATGCTGTCAAGCTGCGGTCGCACCGTCTTCGCATCGCCGACCACAACCCAGATCGTCTTCTTCGGATCGATCGCCTGCTGGATCGCGGTGTTGAGTTGCGGCAGGTTAAGTCCCTGATAGCGCTGCGTGATCGTCGCGTAGTAATCGTCGGGACGCTTGAGCAGGTCGTTCTGCTGCATCGCGCTCAACACCGCGTCGGAGGTCTCGAAATTGCCCGACAGCGAACGGATCGCACCGTTGATCGCACGGTCGAACTCGGCCTGCGTCATCGGCTCCTTGCCGAGAAACGCGCCGATATCGCTGCGCAGTGCGGCGATCGACGGGCCGGTCTGGTCCGCCTGCACCGGTGCCGACAGGATGTAGGGTGCGGCGTGCTCGACCTGCTGGAACCGCCCCGACACGCCGTAGGACCAATGCTTGCTCTCGCGCAGATCCATGTTGACGCGACCGAGGAAGCTGCCGCCGAGCGCATCGTTGGCGGTGACGATCGGCAACAGGTCCTGCGTGCCCTTCAGGCCGGTCGGGATGCCGGCGAAGATCGCCGATTGCGGGCTGTCCGGCCGATCGACCAGCACGATCTTCGGCCCCGACGGCGTGACGGTCGCCGGAAAGACCTTGGCGCCCGCCGCGCCGGTCGGCCTCCACGTGCCGAACCGACCGTCGAGCGCCGCCTTCACCTCGGCGAGCGGACGATCGCTGACGACGAAGATCTTCGCTTTGTCGGGCCGCAGCCATGCGTGCTGGAACGCGATCAGGTCCGATCGGGTCAGCGCCGCGACCGCCTTCGGATCGCCGCTGCCGATCGCCTTGGCATAGGGCGATGTCGGCCCCTGGATCAGCGGCGGCATGACGCGGGCATAGATCCCGCCCGGGCTGGTCAGCTCCTGCGCGATCTGCGCGAGCTGCTGGTTCTTGACGCGCGCGACCTCGGCATCGGCGAACGCCGGGTTCTGCGCGATGTCCGCGAACAGGTCGATCGCCGGCGCGAGGTTCGCACTCGGCACCTGCAACGACAGGAAGGTCCGATCGCTCGATGCGCCCGAACCGATATCCGCGCCCAGCCGCTCCTTGGCTTCGGCCAGCGCGACCGAATCGCGCGTCGGCGTGCCCTCGTCCATCATCGCCAGCGTCAGCTGCTGCGTGCCGAGCTTGCCCGCGACGTCCGCCGCGGTGCCCGCATCGAAGCTCAACACCGCCTGCGTCACCGGCACCGCGGTGCGCTGCGCGTAGACCACCTCGATACCGTTCGCGAGGCGGGTCCGCTCGACGGTCGGGAAGCTCAGGCCGGCGACCGTGCCGACGCCCGGCAACGGCCCCCGCGTCCCCTTCGGCGGCGCCTCGGGTGCAGGGATGACGTTGGCCTTGGGCGGCACGACCGCGTTGGCATAGGCATCGCGCGGCCCGGGCACGACGGCCAGCGAATAGGCGGGGCGCGACAGCCACTTCGCCGCCGCGGCCTTTACGCTGGCCGGCGTCTCGGCCGCCAGCTGCAACAGCTGTTTCTTGTAATAGCCGGGATCGTTCGAATAGAGCGCGCCCTCAGCCAGCGTCACTGCCTTGCCGCCGAACCCGCCGACCGATTCCAGCCCTTCCATCGTCCGGGCCGCGGTCGTCGTCGCGACGCGGCTGACCTCGTCCGCGGTCGGGCCGTTCTTCAGGAAATCCGCGAGGATCTCGTCGATCCGCTTCGACACCAGCGCAGGGTCGACGCCCTGCCGGACGATCGCCTCGATCTCGAACATGCCGAGCTGGCTGAAGCTGCTGTTGCTCGCCGAAATCCGCGTGACCAGCTTCTCCTTCTTGACCAGCGCGGTATCGAACCGGCTGCTGGCGAGGCCGCCGAGCACGCCCGCCGCAACCTCCAGCGCGGTGCCGTCCTTGTCGTTCAGGCCGGGCACCACCCAGTTGCGGCTGATCATCACCGCCGCGACACGGTCCTTGATCGTCTCGCTGACAGGGGCCGGCAAGGTCGGGATCGGCGCAGGCGGGACGATGCTCTGGGGGCCCTTCGGGATGCCGCCGAAATACTTCTCCGCGAGACGCTTGGCGGTTGCGGCATCGACGTCGCCGGCGAGCACCAGCACCGCGTTGTTCGGGCCGTAATGCTCCTTGAACCAATCCTTCACCGTCTGCAGCGACGCCGCATCGAGATCCGCCATCGAACCGATCGTGGTGTGGCCATACGGGTGATCCGTGGGGAACAGCCCCTCGGTGGTCTTGTACTGGGTCAGGCCGTAGGGCTGGTTGTCGCCCTGGCGCTTTTCGTTCTGGACGACGCCGCGCTGCTCGTCGAGCACGCCCTGCGTGATCGCGCCGGTCAGATAGCCCATGCGGTCCGATTCGAGGAACAGCGCGCGATCGAGCGCCGCGGTCGGCACCGTCTCGAAGTAATTGGTGCGATCGTAATAGGTGGTGCCGTTGAAGTCGGTCGCGCCGACCTGTTTCAGCGGCTCGAAGAAATCGCCGGGCGCGTTCTCCGAGCCGTTGAACATCAGATGTTCGAACAGATGCGCGAACCCGGTCTTGCCCTTGGGCTCGAACTTCGACCCGACATTGTACCAGACCGACACCGCCACCACCGGCGCCTTGCGGTCGGTGTGCACGACGACGCGCAGGCCGTTCTTCAGCGTGAACTGCTGGTAGGGGATATCGACCGACTTGACGAGATCGGCGACAGGCGCAGGCTTTGCGGCGGGAAGCGCACGGGCTGCGGGAGCTTGTGCCCAACCCGGCGCGGCCGACAGAAACGCTGTTGCGGCGACACCGGCAAGAACCGTCTTTTTCGAAACCATATGCGTCAATGATCCTCGCCTTAATTGTCACCTCACCATAAGTGCCCAGCGGGTTTGAGCAACAGAAATGACAGGCCGGCGATACGTCGAAATTCGCCGCGACGGGATCGCCGCATTCTGCATAACAGAATCTACGGCCTCCGGCATGACGCCGTTCGACTTAAAGACCGCATGATAGATTTTTCATCTTATCGCCGGCACCGCTTTTCGATGATCCGAGCCATTCTTCGGTCGACCGTCCGAAATCAGGACGAATAGCACTCGATCAGGCTGATCGAAACTTTATCCAACATTTGCGCATTGTAAGGATTGCCAATTTATAGATGAACATTGTAGGCGCGCCGCACAGGGGCCATTATCACTTCAAGGATATCTCGTGACCGATACACTCAATACCGTCGAACTCGCCGCCGAACTGACCGCGGCATGGCTCGCGAACCCGAACACGCGGACCGCGGCAGACGACGTTCCGGCTTTTCTGCTTGCGATGCACGCCGCTGTCGCCAAGCTCGTCGATGCGGGTGACGCAGAGCCTGAGGCTGCGCCGGTTTCGACCGCAGAGCCCGCAGTATCGGCGCGCAAGTCGCTTGCTTCGCCCGACCACATCATCTCGATGCTCGACGGCAAGAAGTACAAGACGCTGCGTCGTCACCTTTCGACCAACGGCCTGACTCCGGAACAGTATCGCGAGCGCTTCAACCTGAAGCCCGATTATCCGATGGTAGCAGCAACCTATTCGGAAGCGCGTCGCGCGATGGCCAAGTCGATCGGCCTCGGTCGCAAGGCGGGTTCGACCGTCGAGAAGGCTGCCGGTTCGGCGGCAACGACGGTTCGCAAGACCGGCAAGGCAGCACTCGATGCCGCCAAGAAGACGCTCGGCAACGAGGGCTGAAGCACGGTCGGGGGAAGGTCGTCTTCCCCCGACTGTCGGCCCGCGGCGATGGCTGCGCGGCCACGCGGGTCGACATTTTAACGCCGCACGCGCTTGGTCCGATAGCGGCCTGCCCTGTCGGCAGGCCGCTATCGCCAGGTCACCGCATCACGCCAGGGCGCCGCGGTAGAAGTCCAGCGTCAGCGTCATCGCCTGAAGGAACAGCGCGGGATCGTAGCGCGGCCCCTCGTCCCGCAGGAATGCGTGCTGGGCGTTCAACTCATGCCACGCATAGGTCGCACCGACCTCTTCGAGCCGCGCGCGGATCCGTTCGCGACCGGCAAAGGGCACATGCGGATCCTGCCGCCCCCACACGAACATTGCCTGCGCCTTCAACTCGGCCATGCGCATGAGACTGTCATCCGAGCGACCCGCGCCCAGCGTGCCCGAATGGATGTCGGTCGGATAGAAGCACGCCGCCGCCGACACGCGCGGATCGAGCGCGGCGCGATAGGCGAGATGCCCGCCGAGGCAGACCCCGAACGTCCCGATCCTGCCGTTGCACGCGGGGTTCGCCAGCAGCGCGGTGACGCCCGCCGCCGCATCGGCATCGAACGCGGCAACCGGCTTGGCGATCTTCAGCGCATTGCCGCGATCGGTGCCCGCCGGATCGTAGCGCAACACCGTGCCCGCCGGCTCATACTCGTGATAGACTTCGGGCACCGCCACGACATAGCCGTTGCCGGCGACCATCGCCGCCAGCCGGCGGATCGGCGCGGTGACCTGATAGATCTCCGAATATAGAAGAATGCCGGGAAAGCGTCGCTCGCCCGCGGGCCGGAACACGTGCATCCGCATCGAACCGCCGCCGGGCATCGTGACATCCTGGATCTCGTCGCCGTGCAGGATCATCCGTTCTTCCTCATATCGGTACCGGGCAAACGCCCTGGTCGCGATCCGACCGCCCACCCGAAATGCCGGTCGAATCCCCCGCGTCCGTAGCCCGATACCGTTCGTACCGGCAATACAGCCGCCCGATGCTCGCCGTGATCCGCTAGGCCGCGAACTCGTCGGGAAGATACCGATCGGCGACGATCTCGTAGCGATCGCCGTCGACCAGCACCTGGGGGCTCAGCGCGCGGCAATTATAGGTCGACGCCATCGCCGCACCATAGGCGCCGGTGGCATGCAGCACGGCGAGATCGCCGCGACCGACGCGATCGATGTCACGGGCGACCGCGAACACGTCGCCGCTTTCGCAGACCGGGCCGGCGATGGTCGCGACCATCCGCGCGCCGTCGGGGACGACCGCCTCGAACCGGTGGAAGGCATCGTACAGCGCCGGTCGCGCGAGGTCGTTCATCGCCGCGTCGACGATGACGAACGGCTCGTCCGCGCCCGGCTTCACCCAGATCACGCGCGTCATGAGCACCCCGGCGAGCCCGGCGACGACCCGGCCCGGCTCGAACGTCAGTTCAACGTCCCAGTCGCGCGTGACGCGGGCCACCATGGCCGCATAGTCGTCGAGCGTCGGGACGATGTCGTCGGAACGATAGGGGATGCCGAGACCACCGCCGAGATCGACGCGGCCGATCGCGTGCCCCCGTGCGCGCAGGTCCGCCACCAGCGCACCGATGCGGGCGTACGCGACTTCGAGCGGCGCGAGATCGCGAAGCTGGCTGCCGATGTGGAGCGCGACCCCGACCAGGTCGAGACCGTCGATGCGCGACAGCCGGTCGTAGATCGCCGGCACATCGGCGATCGCGACGCCGAACTTGTTCCCGCGCCGCCCGGTCGAGATCTTGGCATGCGTGCCGCCGTCGACATCGGGATTGACCCGGAGCACCGCTGTCGCCCGCATCCCCCGCGCAAGAGCCAGCGCCCCGAGCACCTGGCCCTCCTCCTCCAGTTCGAGATTGAACTGGCCGACTCCCGCCGCGAGCGCATCGGCAAGCTCGCGATCGGTCTTGCCGACGCCGGAAAAGACGATGTCCGCCGCCGCGATCCCGGCATCCAGCGCCCGCCGCATCTCGCCGCCCGAGACGATGTCGGCGCCGAAGCCGCACCCGGACAGCAATTGCAGCACCGCGCCGTTCGGGTTCGCCTTGACCGCAAACGCGACGCGCACGCGGGGAAGGATCGACAGTGCCGTTCTGAACCGGTCTGCGGCATCACGCAGCGCGGCGGCGGAATAGACGTGGACGGGCGTGCCGACCCCCTCGGCGATCGCCGGCAGCGGTACGTCTTCGGCGCACAGCACGCCGCCCCGTGGTTCGAAATAGCCCATGATGCCTCGCAGTTTGGCGGTCAGGAATACGGCGGAGCGCCGTCGTCAGGAATGCGGCGGTTCGCGCCGCCGGCGGGTGCGACGCAGACGGACGGCGTGGATCGCTTCGGCGGTATGACAATGGCCATGCCGTTCGGCGCGGAGGGCGACGACGACGCGCTTGCCGTTGATCGTCAGCGTCAATCCGAGCAGCGCGATCGGAAACACCAGCATCGCCAGCGCCGCGCCGTTCGTCGCTGCCGCCACGCTACAGGCGCCGACGGTCAGCACGACGCCGATCGCACGCCAGAGGATATCGCGCCTGGTCATGCCGCGACACTCCGCGCGCAGGACGCCGCCCGGTCGTCGATGACGACCCGCGCGGCTTTCCGCAGCGCGACAACCGCCTGAGGCCGGCGATCGTGCGCGGCACCGCCGTGGCACAGGACGATGTCCGCGGGCAGGTCGTGCTCGGCCTGCAACGCGGTCACGATGTCCGCCACCTCGAAAGACGCGCCGATCGCAGCGTCCGGGGCGCGGTTCGCGGCGGCCCGCGCGCGACCGATCGCGCTGGTCGATCGATCGATCCCGCGCACCTCGATCGCGGTAAAGCCGAGCATCCGCGCATGATGCGCCGCGTGCAGCAGCAGCGTGCCGGCGCCGCACTCGGCATCGACGATACGGACCGCATGCCGCCCGGCGGCGCGCAATGCCGACAGTGCGGCGGCGACCTGCGGCCAGCGTGGATCGTGGTGCGTCGTCTTCGCCGCGGGATGCGACGCCGCGGTCCCCTTTCCCGTCGTGATCGCGTTACGCGACCGGACCGGCAGAGCATGAACGTTCATCACCATCTCTCCGTCATGCCGCACGGGGCAGCGCGCGCTCGTCGCGACCGACCGGGGCGAACGACACGAGTGGCGTAAGCGGCATCGCGGCAACCTCGACGCTCGCATGGTAGATATCCCGCTCGGCCTGCGCATAGTGCATCGCGGCGGCGTAGGAGATGAAGCGGCCTTCGAGCGTTCGCCTGCTGTCCTGGACGAGCCAGTGTCCGGCGCGATCCTGGCCTACGAAGATGACGAGCCCGGTTGGATCGGGCTCCGATATGGGTTCAGACGACATGTCGCCCTGCTGCCTTTCGTGACGCGAGCGTCGTGCCCGCCCCCAACATCTACGAGGCACGGCATAGGGATTCGAGATCGATCCGCGCCGATCGCATAGTGCAGGCATAGTGTCCGCTCGGTCGGTCGCGGTTTCGGTTGTCCTCGCCGCATCACGCGCGCGATCGGGTGTTCGCGGCGTTCGTCGCGCACCATCGCCGGCTGGCGGGGCGCTCGACGACGAGAGCCCGCCATCCCCCTCGCCCCCCGCCCCGAACGCGTCGCGTTCGTCCGAAACGACCGTCGACCCGATAATCAGCGGTGTCGTCGAATGCCGTAATGCCGATTTCCAAACGGCCGGACGATCGCTACGGATTGCGGCGATGAATGCCGAAGTAAGCCCTGCTGCCAATACCTTACCACCCCAAATGGCGTTTCTCGCCGGGGGCGGCGAGGCGGCCCGCCTGATCCTCGGTCGCGACTGGACGAGTCATCCGCTCGGACCGCCGGAAGGCTGGTCGGACATTCTGAAGTCCAATCTCAGCACGATCCTCAACTCGCCGGAATCGATGATCCTGGCGTGGGGCGAGGACGACCTGATCTTCTTCTTCAACGACGCCTATTTTCCGCTGCTCGGGCCGCGGCTCGACTGGGCCATGGGATCGCCGTTCAAAACCGTCTGGCCCGATGCCTGGGAGCAGGCCAAGCCGATCATCGACGAAGCGTTCGCAGGGCGGAGCCAGCGGTTCGTCGATCTCCCGTGGAAGCTGGATACCGATCGCGGGCGTGCCGACACCTGGTTCAGTTTCTCCTACTCGCGCATCCTGGACGCGCGAGGCGCGATCGCGGGCCTGTTCGTGTTCACCAACGAGACGACCGAGCGGGTCCTTGCCGACGCGGCGCTGCGACAGAGCGAAGAGCGGCTCCGACTGGTGATCGAAGGGGCCAAGGATCACGTGATCTTCACCACCGACCCGGTCGGCATCATCACCACCTGGTCGGCAGGCGCCGAGGTCGTGCTCGGCTGGTCGGCCGACGAGGCGATCGGCCAGCCGTCCGCCATGATCCTGGCGGACGAGGACGACGTCACCGGCCCGAAGCTCCCCGCATTGGGCAGCGCCGCTCGCCAGAATTCGGCGCACGACGAACGCTGGCACGTCCGTCGCGACGGATCGCGCGTGTTCCTCACGGGATCGGTCCATCCCCTGCCCTACGACGCACAGGGAAAGCCGCGCGGCTTCATCAAGATCGCCCGCGACGAAACCGAACGCCGGCGCGCGGAACAGGCGTTGCGGGACAGCGAGGCGGCGGCGCTGGTCGATGCGCAGCGGGTGCAGCTTGCGCTTGCGGCGGGCGCGATCATCGGGACCTGGGTCTGGGATCTGCCAAGCGACCGCTTCACCGTCGACGAACCCTTCGCGCGTGCGTTCGGCCTGGATCCGGCGATGGGCCGCGAGGGCCTGAGCCTCACGCAGATCGTCGCCACCGTTCATCCCGACGATCAAGCCGGTCTGGCCGAGGCGATCGGCGACGCGATCGCCCGCGGCGGCGGGTACGCGCATCAATATCGGACGCGGCGCGCCAACGGCGAATATCACTGGCTCGAGGCGAATGGTCGCGTCGATCACGCACCGGACGGCACGCCGACGAGCTTCCCCGGGGTGCTCATCGACGTCGAGGAACGCCGCAAGGTCGCCGCGGAGCGAGACCGCGCGCTGAACGAACTGCGCCGCTTGAACGAGACGTTGGAACAGCGCGTATCCGAGCGCACCGCCGATCTGATGCGCGCCGAGGAAGCGCTGCGCCAGAGCCAGAAGATGGAGGCGGTCGGCCAGTTGACCGGCGGCTTGGCGCACGACTTCAACAACCTGCTGACCGCGGTGACCGGGGGATTGGAACTGCTCGCGCTACGCGTCGCGAAGGGCGAATACGACAAGCTCGATCGCTACGTCGCGATGGCCCAGACCGGTGCGAGCCGGGCCGCGGCGCTGACCCAGCGGTTGCTCGCCTTCTCGCGCCGACAGACGCTGGCACCGACGCCGACCGATGCCGATCGCCTGATCGCCGGGATGGCGGAGATCATCGATCGCACGCTGGGCCCCGAGATCGAGGTGAAGATCGTCTCCACCACCGGTCTCTGGCCGGTTCTGGTCGACGCGCCGCAGCTGGAGAACGCGCTTCTCAACCTGTGCATCAATGCGCGCGACGCGATGCCGCATGGCGGGCGGTTGACGATCGCGACGCAGAACACGTGGCTCGACGCACAGGCGGCGGCGGATCAGGAGCTCCACGAAGGCGACTATGTCGCGCTGTACGTCACCGACACCGGCACCGGGATGACGCCGGAGACCATCGAACGCGTCTTCGAGCCGTTCTTCACGACCAAGCCGATCGGCGAAGGTACGGGTCTCGGCCTCTCGATGATCTATGGCTTCGTCCGCCAGTCGGGCGGACAGGTGCGGATCTGCTCGGAGGTCGGGCGTGGCACGGTCATGTGTCTCTATCTCCCCCGCCACGACGGCGAGGTGGCGGTCGCTGACCGAGCGCCCGACGAGAGCGGCGTCATCCGGGCATTGCCGGGCGAGACTGTTCTCGTCGTCGAGGACGAGACCGCGATCCGGGATCTGGTCACCGAGGTCCTGTCCGAAGCCGGTTACCGCGTGCTGCAAGCCCCGACCGGCCCTGCGGGGGTGAAGCTGCTTCGCTCCGATGAACGGATCGACCTGCTGGTCACCGACGTCGGCCTGCCGGGCGGACTGAACGGTCGCCAGGTCGCCGATGCGGGTCGCGCGGTCCGGCCCGACCTCAAGATCCTCTTCGTCACCGGCTATGCCGCCAACGCCGCCGTCGGCGCGGGCCACCTCGTCGAGGGCATGGAGGTCCTCACCAAACCGTTCAGCATCGCCGACTTCGAAAAGCGGATCCGCAGCATGATCGGCACCGACTGATCCCCGCGGGGTGGGACTGAAATGTGACGCTCGTATACCGGCGCGGTGACGATGCACCGCCATACGACGCGGGTAACAGTTAATTGATAGCAACCTGGTTTTTCAGCGACTTTAATATTTCCTGATGGATCAAAAATCCCTCATTTTCTGATAGTTCCACGATCGCATCGTATTCATCCTTCGTAATTTCTCGTCGCTCTCGGCGATGTAGCTGCACAATACTTCAAACGACAAAAGATGATGAATTGGGAAGGTCAGCTGCGCAGCTTCCGCCCTCCGCGATCGTCGCGAAGAAAGCTCAAGTATCGAGGAACGCGATCGCCCGATCGGCGAACAGTTCGTGATACTGGAAGATCCCGCCGTGCCCGGCGTCAGGGTAAAGGACGAGTTCGGCATCCGGGATGCGGCGCGCGAGATCCCGCGAGTTCTCGCTCGGGACCATGATGTCGTGGTCTCCATTGGCGACGAGTACCGGTTGGCGGATGGCACCCAGATCCTGCGCGGACTGCGCTCCCCAGGCCGTGATCGCCTTCAGCTGGCGCAGGAAGACTTTCGGCGTGACGGCGGTATCGCGGTCGGCCTTGCGGGATTTCAGACGCGCGAGGAACGCCTGTGCCGCGCGACGGCTGGGCTTGCTCGCGGTGAAGAACAGGAACATCTTCGGATCGCGGAACGTCAGCATGCCCTTGACGATCAGCGGCCACGATACCGAGCCGACCTTATCGATGCCGGTACCACCCGCCGGCCCGGTGCCGGTGAGGATCAGCCGGCGGACAAGCGCCGGGCGCTTCAGCACCATATCCTGCGCGACGAAGCCGCCCAGCGAGAAGCCCATCAGGTCGATCGTATCGAGCCCGAGCACGTCGATCGCCGCGAGCATGTCGTCCGCCATGGCCGAGACCGTGAGCGGTGCCTCGCCGCCCGACGCGCCGACACCGCGGTAATCGAACGCGAATACCGGCCGGTCGGCGGCCAGCGCCTCGACGATCGAAGGATCGAAATTGTCGAGGTTGGCACCCCAGTGGTTGAGCAGCACGAGGGGAACGCCGCCTCCCCCGCCAATCTGCCGATAGGCAAAGCGGGTACCCGCAGCCACTACCGCTCGCGTGGCGACGCTCGCCCACGCACCCCGGGCCGATCGCGTCTTGGTCATCGTGGAGTCCTTGGTTTTTTAGTCGGGAGCATGGGCTGGGTGGGGATCGACGTCCATCGCAGGCGGGCCGTCACGGGCGGACCGTCACGACCACCTTGCCCTTGGCGCGGCCGGAATCGACATAATCCACCGCGTCGTTGAGGCTTTCGAACGGGAAAATGCGATCGACGACGGCCTGGATCGAACCCTGCTCGATCAGCGCGCCAAGCTCGCCCAACTGCTCGCCATCGGCATGCATGAACAGGAACGAATAGGCGACGCCCTGCCGCTTCGCCTTGCGCCGGATTTTCGCACTCATCAGGCGCAGGACGAGCCGTATGACCGGGTTCAATCCCTGCGCCTTGGCGAATGCCGGGTCCGGCGGTCCCGATATCGAGATCAGCTTGCCGCCCGGTTTCAACACCTTGAGCGACTTTTCGAGCGTCTTCGCGTCCAGGCTGTTGAGGACGACGTCGTAGCCGGACAGCGGCTCGGAAAAGTCCTGCGTCTTGTAGTCGATGACGATGTCCGCGCCGAGGCGCCTGACCAGATCGGCATTGGCAGCGCTCGCGGTCGTCGCGACAGTCGCGCCAAGATGCTTGGCGAGCTGGATCGCGATCGTGCCAACACCCCCTGAGCCCGCGTGGATCAGGATCTTCTGGCCGCGTTTCAGGCCGGTGCGCTCGACCAGCACCTGCCATGCGGTCAAGCCGACGAGCGGTATGGACGCCGCCTCCGCCATCGACAGGCCGGCGGGCTTGGTGGCCAGATCCGCTTCGTGGATCGCGATGCGCTCGGCAAAGGTGCCGATCTGCCCGTCGCGCGGGCGGCCATAGACCGCATCGCCGACCTTGAAGCGACGCACGCCCGCCCCGACCGCCGTGACGATGCCGGCGAGATCATGCCCGAGGACGAACGGTGGCTTGTAGGGCAGGATCGGCTTGAACGCGCCGTCGCGGATCTTGCCGTCGAGCTGGTTGATCGCGGTGGCGTGGATCTCGACCAGCACCTCGTCGGATGCGGGTACCGGATCGGGCCGTTCGACCAGGATCAGCCGTTGCCCCTTGCCGTACCGTTCGAGCTGATATGCCTTCATGCTGCGCACTCCCGGTTGGCCGCCGCAACGGGATGATCGGTATAGCCCTTGGCGCCGCCGCCATAGAGCGTCTGCGGATCGATCTGCGCAAGAGGCGCTAGGTCGGTCGACACCAGACCGGCACCGGCGCGGTTGCGGGTCGGCGGCGCCAGGACGAAGCGATTGACGAGCGTGACGCAGTCCGGATCATAGGACGAGAAGAGGCGAGATTCCGACATGGTGCGGATCTTTCGTGTGGAGGCGTTCGAGGCGATTACGCGGCGTAGCGCGGTGCGGGATGGATATCCCCGAAGCCCGGCAACATCGCCCGTCGCGCAGTCTGGAACGCGTCCCAAAGATCGCCATCGTGCAGCGGCGGGATCGTCACGGCTTCACGCGCATCGTAGCCAGCGAGCGCCGCGTCGACCATTTCGCCCACCTCCATCATCGGCGGCAGCGATGCCTCGTCGGCACCGGCGCGGCCCCAAAGCTCGGTGCGCGTCGCCGCTGGCAGGACCGCCTGGACGTAGACGCCCTTCGGCCCCAGTTCGAGCGCCAGTCCCTGCGACAGGAACAGCACGAACGCCTTGGTCGCGCCGTAGACGGTCATGCCATATTCGGGTGCCAGCCCTACCGCCGAACCGATGTTGATGATCGCGCCATCGCCGCGTGCAGCAAGCCGCGGTGCCACTGCGCTCGCGAGCCGCGCGACCGAAGTGGTGTTCAGCGCGATCAGGCGATCGACGGCCTCGGTCGGCTGATCGACGAAACTGCCCCCCAGCCCCGCGCCGGCATTGTTGATGAGGATGCCGATGCGGTCGTCGTCGCGCAGCCGCGCCTCCACGACGGCCATCTGGTCGAGGTTCGTCAGGTCGGCTGGCAGGACGTCCACCGCGACGCCGGTCTCGCCGTTCAACTTCGCGGCTAGGGCATCGAGACGGGCGGCATCGCGCGCGACCAGAACGAGGTCATGGCCGCGGCGGGCGAAACGATCGGCATAGGTCGCCCCGATGCCGGTGGAGGCGCCGGTAATGAGGATGGCTGGTTTGGTCATCGGATTGCCCTTTTCGAAACGGATCGCTATATTAATGACAGACGTCATGAATAGCTAAATGTGATAGCCATCATGAAACGTCAACAGAGAGCCGGAGATTATTTCGATGAAGGTCAGTCGCGAGCAGATGGTCGAAAACCGTCGCCGCATCCTGCAGGAGGCCAGCCGGCTGTTCCGCGACCGCGGCTTTGCGGCGGTGACGGTTGCCGATGTCATGAAGGCGGCTGGGCAGACTCATGGCGGCTTCTACGGTCACTTCGCTTCGAAGGACGACCTGATCGCCGCGACGATCGCGGATACGCTGGCGGGCGAGAGCGCCGGCATGGCCGATATCGATGCGTGGACCGACGCCTATCTGTCGCCGCTGCACCGGGAGAACCCCGACCAGGGATGCCCGATGGCCAGTCTCGCCGGCTTGATGCGCCACCAGACGCCTGAGGCGCGTGCGGCCATGACGCACGGGCTGAACGCGCACATCGACCGCTTCGCACGCGGTCTGCCGGGCGACGGCGATGCCGAACGCCGCCAGGCCGCAATCGGCCGGTGGGCGGCGATGGTCGGCGCCGTCGTGCTGTCACGCGCGGTCGACGACACCGCTTTGTCGGATGAGGTGTTGCGCGAAACCCGGGCTTGGATCGCAGCGACGCAGCCCGCCGTCCATGCCGATCACGAACAGGATGCGCACACGTGAATGTGTCGAACGACCAGGCGGATTTCGATGGCCATGACCAGTTGGCGGCATTGCTGGCGACCAACCGCAATCCGCCGATCGGCGACTATGGCCCCGCCTGCTCGCGGGGTGCATGTCGCTAACCTCGCGCACCGCGGCTCGAGCTGCTGCGCCCAAGGCGGACGTCGCGATCTCGCGTCTGGATTGCGGTCAGATCCAGATGAACGACGCAGCTCTGCGATCGAGCGTTAGGATGGGATCAACCTTCCGGCACTAATACAATAAAGCGGGCGGGGAGATACCAATGGCGCAGAAGCTATCACTTTCGGCGGTCGGCCGACTGTCCACCTGTGCGGCTGTCCTAAGCGCGTTACTGAGCGCGCAGGTTGGATACGGCCAGACTTCCAGCCGTGGGTATGAGCCTCCGAGCTATCACGATGGCGAAACGCATTACGAAAAGAGCGAAGAGCATTTTGGCCGATTTACCGTGGTGCGATCTGTCGAGGACTGTCGCGACGTTCCTATGCTTGATCTTGGCTGTTGGCTGACGAAAGAGGCCAGACTCGAATGGCATGACAGTTCGGGGGCTATCGGGTTCTCATTTGTCGATAACGGCGAAAGTGTTCGATTCAAAGCCGAGGCCAAAAGCGCAGACGGTCGGACACTCTGCCTTAGTCGGGACCCGCTCGTTGGATACGATCCCCAGCCGAGTAGAAGCGAAAACTGGTACGATCTCCAACCCTTTATCCGTCGGCAGCTTGTTGCCTGCACAGCGATTTCGCCCGCCATTTTGAATGGAGCGCTTAACGAGGCGGAGGCTTCCGGGACGGACTACGGGCCCGCGGCAAACTGGTGGAAACACGTTTCTGCCGAACTGTTTGGAGCAAATGGGCGCCGTTGCATCGCGGAACGAATGGCAAAGCCCTTTACTATGCCGCCACGCTTCGAGTGCGTACGATACTCGCAGGCACGGCCGGCTATTATTCGTTGAACGCGCCCAAACCCTTCAGCGGGCTTTCGGCGCGCAGGTGGAAGCTATGAAGTGCCGGGAGGCTGCCATCGGCCTGCCGTGGCGCGTCCCAATGATGGTCCGAAACATCCTGAAAATCTGCGCGCGTCACGCGAATCGGCAAGGTCCAGGAGTTGTGCGGCATCTTCAGCCCGTCAGTATGTGAGGTCAGGACGGTACCATAGGCAATGTTATTACGCATATTGCCGAGCGAAATGGGATAGCCGTCGGCCGCTATACCCAGCATGTCGTATTGGACACCGTTGGAAAAGGCCGTGTTGTTGATGAAGTCCAACGCCAGCGGATGATGGTTGGCGTAGAATCCCGCCGCCTTGTTGTCGAAGGCGACCGAGAAGCGGACGATGTGCTTGACGGCATTCGGAGTATATCGTCCACCATAACCGCCCGCCTTGATACCGTTGCCGTTGCCTGCCGCTAGAGGACTGCGCGTGCCGGGAAGATAGCCTTGCTGCCATGCCCAGCACTGCTCGATCGTCACCGGCGAAAAGGCGTTGATCAGGTCGAAGCCGTCATCCGAATTGGCCCATGCGCGGTCACCGCGGAAGACGTTGCCCGGGTGGCCGGCCTTGATATGGGCGCCGAAGCCGTCGGCGCTCTGCCCGGCGCCGTTGGAGGTGTAGGGATCGTAATTATGGTGCGAGTCGGTGTTCAGCACCAGGTTATAGCCCCCATCCTGAATGAAAAGCCCGGGTCCCATATTATGGTGGAGGTTGAGCCGTTCGTAGATATTGTGGCTGCCGCTGTTCCAGACGCCCCATGACTCGTGGTTCAGGTGATTGTCCGGCTGCTGCGGGACGCCAGTGACCTCCAGCCCCTTCAGGTGAAGCCAACTCCCGGTGACGTCGAACCCCTTGACTCGGCAGTCGTCCTTCATCGCAGAGAAGTCGAACACGGGTGTCTCGCCGGGATAGGCCCAGTAGCGGATCGGCCTTCCTTCGCCGCCGCTTTTGTCCAGTATCACCGCATTCACGGTGTCCGTGCGCGTGGCGCAGCGGTTGACGCCTGACGTGACGACATAGCGTCCTCCACGAAAGTAGACCGTATCGCCGGCTTGCGCACTTTGCTGCGCGCGCTGGACGGTTTGCCACGGTGTTCCCGGCGAAACCCCGGAGGCTTGGTCATTGCCATCGGGGGCAACGTAGAAGACCGCCGCGTGCGCAGGGAATGAAGCAACGAGCAGAATAGCTGGCAAAATTCTGATCACGTCACAGTCCCTTCGGCGGTCGCTGCCGACCCGTTGCGGCCTTAAAGCTTCCCTTTCGAGGCTAAGGTCATGTCGAAGCGTCGGCAAATGACAAGCCCGTCACGGTGCCTGTAGGTCCGCGCCCTCTCGCACCCAGACGTTCCGACAAATCGAATGGCGGGCGAGAAAGCGTTGGCGATCGCGAAATCGATTGGCGATCGGCGATCGGCGATCGGCGATCGGCGATCGGCGCGACCGGTGCCGTCTAGGCGGGGATCAAGCTTGGAAAATGCGAGCGTTCTCGAAACCCGATCAGGACGGATGACATTGAAGAGTCCCAAAGCGAATGACGTCTGGCTCATGATGCACCTTGTGCGGCGCGGAGCGAGCGATGGGTATCGGGCGATACGAGTTGAACGCGGCGCAGCGGACGCGGATCGCGCCGCTGCTGCGGGACAAGGAGCATGCGCTTTCCCGTTTCCAGGTCCTAATCGAGAACACGCCGGCCGCCTTGCTCACGGCAGATTGTCAAACGGCTGCCTCGCGGAGCTCGTCAGACATTCGTACGAGGTCGGGCAATGTCTCAGCTTGCATCTTTCGCATGACCGTAGCGCGCCGGACCTTAACCGTAATTTCCGCGACGTTCAGGGCCGTAGAAATCTCGCGGTTGGTACGGCCTTGCACGACCATATCCATGACCAGGCGTTCTCCGGGAGCGAGTAGATCCGCGCGCGCGCGCACCGCCGCGACACGATTATGTATGCGACGGTGTTCGATATCTTCTACAATCGCTGCGTTCACAGCATCGATCAGCATCTGATCATCGAACGGCTTCGCGAGGAAATCGACGGCTCCCGCCTTCAAGGCACGAACCGACATACGGATATCGCCGTGCCCCGTCACGAATATGATCGGCAGCCTGATGCCGCGCCGTCCGAGCTCGGTCTGCAAATCGAACCCGCCGAGTTCGGGCATTCGCACATCGAGGATCAGACAACCAGGGCGCTCTACCGGATCGTCGCGCAGGAAATCGCGCGCCGACGCATAGGACACGGATTCGAATCCGACCGACGTGAGCAAGTCGTCGACGGCCGCCCGGATCGGCGCATGGTCGTCCACGATCCGAACCAGCGGGCGAACCGTGGGGGGCTCGACATCATCGAGGCCAGGCGGAGCGGAAGTCAGGTCACTCTCCATTCGAACCGGGTAACAACACTCTGAACGTCGTGCCGCCACCCGGCGTGTCAAGATAGTCGAGTTGCCCGTTGTGGTCCTCCACGATCGTCTGACTGATGGTAAGACCGAGACCGGTGCCACCTTCCTTACTTGTCCAGAACGGCTCCCACAGGCGCTCCCTGGCCTCTTTGCCGAGTCCGCTTCCATTGTCGGCGCAGGCCACCACAATCATGCCGTCCGCCTGCAAGCTCGACGAAACCTCGATCGTTCTTGTTGCCGGATCGACCGTTTCCAAGGCTTCCAGCGCGTTGAGCAGGAGGTTGCTGACGACCTGCTGGATCTGCACCCGGTCCCCAACGATGACCGGCAGGTTCGACTTCAGATCCAGTACCAGAGTCGTCCCGCTCCGTTCCACCTCGCCTTGCGCCAACGCAGCACACTCCGTGATCACGGTATTTATCGCGATCGGTTCCCGCAACGGCGTGTGGCGACGGGACAGGCGACGGACGCGCGCTATCACCTCGCTGGCCAGGTTCGCGGCGTCGACTACTCGCCCCGCGGACTCATGGGCTTTGGCGATGTTCGGCGGATCGGCATCGAGCCAGCGACGACACGCGCCGGCACCGGCCGTGACGGCCGCGAGGGGCTGGTTGACCTCGTGGGCGATCGACGTGACCAGTTCGCCCAGGTTGCTGATCCTGGACAGACGAAGGAGTTGAGCGCGCGCTTCATGATAAGCCGCCTCGGAGGCAATCATCCGCAACCCGAGGTAGGTCGTGACGATTATCGCCGCCGTACTGATCGCCAGGTTGATCAACCCCGCTTCACGCGAGCCCGACGCGGTGAGCACCGAACTCAAGATCGTCAGCGCGACGCACGTCGCCGCCAGCAGGATCACATCTCGACGGTTCAGCAGACGGACCGACATCAGGATCGGGACGACGTAGAAGACCGCTGCCGCGATCTCGAGATCGGTCACCGTATCGCTTACGAAGACGGTCAGGATCGTCGCGGCGATGACGGCTTTCGGCCAGGCCCGCGGTCCGGTGCGATGCGGCTGCATCACGACGATCCCCCGGCAGTCGCGACCGGACGGGCGTGGGCGGTTCCACCGAGACCCACCACCCGTTCGTTTTCGCGAGCAACCACGGAAACCGATTCACGAATGTCGGATCGCCGCCCCTGATGATTACCGTTCTCCATGGAACGCAATTGCCACATCGACCCCCTCCTCCCAAATCCTATCTTCCCAAGTATACGCCGATACTTTGCTCGTATACCTATCTATATATAGGATATACCATAGTATATGGCTCCGATATCGTTACAGCTACTCATAACAAATCTGACGATTATATGCTTGCAAACGCCTTTTTCAGAGCATAGCGGCAAAACTTACAAAGCACATCCTGCCCCTCCTGCTTTAGGATTGCCAGGATTTGTTGAATTAACACCGCAAAAGGTGACGTATCGAACCACGATCTACTCCCATTGCCGGCGACGGCGACAGGCGGGCTGGTGCTCCTCTGATCACGTCGACCGGCATCGGGTACGGAAGAGGTTTCCGGGAACGGTGACACCGTCCTGAAACGCTTCGTTCCGGACCCGATCAATCATGTCCGGAACGAAGGAGGTCGTCATGGCCGTCTTGAATATCCTTGGTGCCGCGCGTGCCTCGAACTGCCGCACGTCGGTGGTAATCCCCCCGCGGCGTCGACGCCGGTGCGTCTCGGCTACCTCGTGCTCATGCAAGGGGTGAAGCGCTGGTACATCGCCCGGTTCGAGGCATGGTTGTGACCCGGCGTGTGCAGCCCGCCACCGGCATCGCGCGCAGACTTTGCGCAATCGGTCGCCGCTTTTCGAACGCCGCGACCGTCGCTGGGGCAATCGCCGCCCTGCGCGAGCCGCAGTCCTCCACTGACGAGCGAACACGCCGACTACTAGTCGCCTGCCCACTCCTCACCCGATCCGCATCGCGCGTCCCATGCCGCCGATAGCACCACGCCTCTCCGGAGTTGTTCAGATGTCTGTATTCATTTCCCGGCTCCCGGCGAGCGCGCCGGCGTTCCGCTCGATGCTTCTGGGCTGCCTGATCCTGACCGTGTCGGCGTGTGGCGGCGAGCAGTCGCACGAGCCTGCCCGCCAGGCGCCGATCGTCGAACGCAAGGGCGACCGGATCTTCGTGCCGGCGGGATCGCCGCTTCGCACACGGATCGCAGTCGCCGCGGTGGGCACTTCGACCGAAGGCCGCACGCTCGACCTGCCCGCGTCAGTCGAGGCGGATCCTGCGCTTCAGTCGAAGGTCGCGCCCGCACTGACGGGCCGGATCGTGTCGCTGCGCGTCGGGCTCGGCGACCATGTCCGAGCGGGACAACCGCTTGCGACCATGGTGTCCTCCGATCTGGCGCAGGCCTATGCGGACGAGGCGCGTGCGACCGCCGCAATGGCGCTCGCGACCCGCAGCAAGGCGCGAGCAAGCGCGTTGTTCGATGCTGGTGGTGGAGCACAAAAGGACGTGCTCCAGGCCGAGAACGATTATGCCACCGCGCAGGCAGATCTGCGGAGCGCCACCGCGAAGCTGCGGATCGTCGGCGCGCCGCTGCGCCAGCGAGGCGGTGCGCAGGTCCTGACCATCGTCGCGCCGAGCAGCGGCAGCGTCACCGATCTTGCAGCAGCACGCGGGGCGGTGTGGAACGACGCGACCCAGTCGCTGATGACGATCACCGATCTCAACCGTGTCTTCGTCACGGTCGAAGTCCCCGAAAAGGATCTCGCATCGGTTCATGTCGGCCAGCCGGCGAGCGTGCGCTTTGCCGCATATCCCGACGCGCCGGTACACAGCCGCGTAACCTCGGTCAGCGATGTTCTCGATCCCGAGACACGGCGCATGAAGGTGCGCCTCGCATTCCCCGACGGCGGTCGTCGATTGAAGCCCGGGATGTTCGCGACCGTCTCGTTCCAGGCAGCAGCGGTACCCGCGGTATCCGTTCCGACCGGCGCGCTGTTCCTGAAGGACGAGGGCAGCCAGGTCTATGTCGAAGTCGCACCCTGGACCTTCGTGCCCCGTACGGTCGAGGCGGGGTACAGTCTCGGCGCGCGAACGACGATATCGAAGGGCCTGAAGGCCGGCGAGCGCGTGATCGTACGCGGCGGAGTGCTGATCAATGATTGATCGGCTCGTCGGCTTCGCGCTTGCGAAGCGCTTCATTATGGCGCTGCTGGCGATCCTGATCGCCATCTTCGGCTATTATTCCTGGTCCCAGCTCGCGGTCGAGGCCTATCCCGACATCGCCGATACCAGTTCACAGGTGATCGCCCAGTCTCCCGGGCTCGCCGCGGAGGAGATGGAACAGCAGGTCACCGTGCCGCTGGAGCGCGCGTTGAACGGCACGCCCGGCCTCGCGATGATGCGCTCCCGCACCGCCTTCGGCCTGACGCTCATCACGGTGGTCTTCAAGGACGGCGTCGAAGGCTATTGGGCGCGTCAGCGGCTGCAGGAGCGGATCGCCGCGGCCGATCTGCCCGAGGGCGTCGAGGCCGGACTCGACGATTTCACGTCGCCGATCGGCGAGGTCTATCGCTACACGCTCGAGAGCGACACGAAGTCGCTGCGCGAGCTGTCCGAGATCCAGCGCTGGACGGTCATTCCCGCGCTACGCGGCATCGATGGCATCGCCAACGTCAACAATTTCGGCGGTATCACCACGCAGTACCAGCTCGAGATCGATCCAGCCGCGCTGTCGCGCTACGGGATCGCCTTGAAGGACGTCACCGATGCGATCGGTGCCAACAACGCGAACGCGGGCGGCAGCGTCGTGAACCGCGGAGAGCTCGGCTATGTCGTGCGCGGTATCGGCCGGCTCCGGACGCTCGACGATATCGGCGCGATCACCGTCAAGACGAAGGACGGTACGCCCGTCCATGTCGCCGATCTGGGCACTCTGAAACTCGGCAACCAGGAACGTCACGGCATCCTCGGCAAGGACTACAACAACGACTCGATCGAGGGAATCGCGCTTCTACTGAAGGGCGCCAATGCCGGGCCAGTGCTGGATGCGCTCCACGCCAAGGTCGATCAGCTCAATGCCTCGCTGAAGGCGCAGGACGTGCGAATCGTGCCTTATATCGATCGTAGCAACCTGATCGACGCGACGATCCACAAGGTCTCGCACACCGTCTTCCTGGGCATCGGCCTCGTCGTCTTCGTGCTGATCCTGTTCCTCGGAAGTGCACGCGCCGCGCTGATCGTCGCGGTGGTCATACCGTTCGCCATGCTCGTCGCGTTCGCACTGATGTACCTGACCGGCGTGTCTGCGAACCTGCTGTCACTCGGCGCGATCGATTTCGGTATCCTCGTGGACGGCGCGATCGTGATGACCGAAGCGATCCTGCGCCGTCGCGAGGCGGACCCCGATGCGGTGCTGAGCGAACAGGACGTCCGCCAGGCCGCAGTATCCGTCGCGCGGCCGATCTTCTTCGCGACGCTTATCATCATCGCGGCGTATCTACCGCTGTTCGCGTTCCAGCGCGTCGAGGCCAAGCTGTTCTCGCCGATGGCCTATGCGGTCGGCTATTCGCTGCTCGGCGCGCTCGTCCTGTCGCTGACCCTGGTGCCGGCGCTGGCCTATATGATGCTGCGCAAGCCCCGGCGGATCGTCCACAACCCGGTCCTCATGCGCGCGGAGACGGGCTATCGCCGGTCGCTCGCCGCGCTCATCGCGCGTCCGCGGATCGCTGTTGCGACCGTGTTGGTCGCCGCGGTTGCGGTGGTGGGGCTCGGCGCGACGGTCGGTCGGGAATATCTGCCCGAACTCGACGAAGGGTCGCTCTGGCTCCAGGTCTCGATGCCCGCGGGGATTTCACTCGATACCGCAAAGCGGATGGCGGGCGACCTGCGTGCCGAGGTGCTGAGCTTCCCCGAAGTGTCGTACATGGTCACGCAGACCGGACGTAACGACGACGGCACGGATCCCTTCACGCCGTCGCATATCGAGTCGAGCGTCGGCCTGAAACCATACGACACCTGGCCCGACCATGAGAGCAAAGACGAACTCGTTCGACGGATGAACGCGCGGCTTTCGCGGCTGCCCGGCTATCAGATCGGTTTCAGCCAACCGATGATCGATGGCGTCAACGACAAGATCTCCGGTGCGCACAGCGCACTCGTGGTCAAGGTCTTCGGCGAGGACCTGAAGGAAGGTCGGCGGATCGCGCAGGACATCGTCGGCGTGCTGCAGTCGGTGCGCGGCTCCTACGGCGTGGCGATCGATCAGGAGCCGCCCCTGCCCCAGGTCGTCGTCAAGGTCGATCGCGCCGCCCTCGCCCGCTACGGCATCAGCATCGCCGACGTGAACGACCTGCTGGCGACCGCTGTCAGTGGACAGGGCTTCTCGCAGATCTTCGTCGGCGAGCGGGTGTACGACCTGGCCGTGCGCTTTCCGGCTGCCGCACGGGATACGGTGGAGCATCTGGGCGACCTCGTCCTGACCACGACCGGCGGCGCGCATGTCCCGCTCTCCTCGGTCGCCACGATCGGCTATCAGGCGGGCGAAAGCACGATCACGCGCGAACTGACGCGCCGCCATCTCACCGTGAAGCTGGACTATCGCGATCGTGACCTGACCAGCTTCCTTGCCGAGGCCCAGTCCAAGATCGCCTCGCAGGTGAAATACGATCACAGCAGGTTCGAGCTGACCTTCGGTGGCCAGTTCGAGAACCAGCGTCGGGCCGAGGCGCGGTTGCGCATCATCTTCGGCATCGTCGCGGCGCTGATGCTGATCCTGCTCTATTCGCTGTTCGGCGTGTTCCGCTATGCGCTGCTCGTGCTGGGTCTCGTGCCGCTTGCGGCACTGGGAGGACTGATCGCGCTCCATCTGACAGGGGTGACGCTGAACGTCGCATCGGCGGTAGGGTTCATCGCGCTGTTCGGCGTCGCGGTGCAGAACGGGATCATCATGGTGTCGAACCTGAACGCGGCGCGAAGCCGCGGGCTGGCGTTGATCGACGCGGTGATCGAGGGCGCGGCCGAGCGGCTTCGCCCGGTGCTGACCACCGCGACCGTGGCAACGGTCGGGATGCTGCCGGCCGCGCTCGCCACCGGCGTCGGCAGCGACGTGCAGCGCGGGATCGGTACGGTCGTGGTCGGAGGGCTGGTCCTGACGACCTTCCTGACGCTGTTCCTGATCCCGGCGCTCTATTTCCTGATCGAGCGGCGCGTCGAGGCGAAGGCCTCCGCTGCGCCACGTCCTTCCGCCGATCCCGCGCTGGAGCCTTCGCTATGACACTCCGATCCCTCCCCCTGTCCGTCATGCTGCTGGCCACTCTCTCGGGCTGTGCCGTCGGCCCGCGCTACGTGCGGCCCGAACTGCCGCGGACGGACCGCTATACGTCTGCCCCGCTCCCCGTTCAGACGACCGCCACGGCGATCCCGATCGGCGACGCGCAACGCTTTCTGATCGGCGCGCGCCCGCAGGCAAAATGGTGGACCGCATTTGGTTCGCCGGACCTCGATCGGCTCGTCGCGCAGGCGTTCGCGGCCAACCCGGACGTCGAGGCGGCCCAAGCGGCCTTGCGAGCGGCGCAGGAGTCCTATCGCGCCGAACGCGGTGCGCTGTTGCCGACCGTGACGGCGGGGGCGACCGCAAACCGCCAGCGCGTGGCATCCGAGATCGCCTCGCCGCAAAGCTCCGGCGCGTCGATCTTCAATGTCTACACCGGGCAGTTGAGCGTCGGTTACACTCCCGACTTGTTCGGGGGCGTCCGACGGACGATCGAATCCGCTGCGGCGCAGCGCGATGCGCAACGCTTCACGGTGGAGGCGACCTATCTCACGCTTGCCGCCAACGTCGTGAACGCGGCGCTTCAGGAGGCGCAGTTACGCGGACAGCTGGCGGTAACGCTCGATCTGGCGGACCAGCAACGCCGTCTGCGCGCGCTGATCCAGCGCCAGTTCGAACTCGGATCCATTCCGCGCGGCGACGTCGTTGCCCAGGATGCGGCACTGGCACAGACCGAGGCGTTGGTGCCCGATCTGCGTCGGCAACTCGCACAGCAGCGTAATGCGCTTGCCGTGCTGCTTGGGCGTCCACCCGAGGATCAGCCGGAGGCCATCTTCACGCTGGCTTCGTTCGCCTTGCCAACCGAGTTGCCGGTAAGCCTGCCCGCGCAGTTGCTGGAGCAGCGCCCCGATATCGAGCTCGCCGAGGCAAATATACGCGCGCTCAACGCACAATACGGCGTCGCGATCGCCGCCCGCCTGCCCAGCCTCACCCTCAGCGCGGATTCGGGCCTGGCCGGCGAAACGCTCTCCGCGCTGACCGGACCCGGCGGTTTCTTCTATAACCTGACGGCCGGGCTGCTCCAGCCGATCTTCGATGGCGGCACGCTGGCAAGACGTGCTCGGGCGGCGCGTGCCTTACGCGATCAGGCTGCCGCGCAATACAGGAGCGCGGTGTTGACGGCGTTTCAGAACGTGGCCGACACGCTCGAAGCGATCCGCGCGAACGGCGATCTTCTGGCGGCGCAGACGCGTGCCGAAACCTCCGCGGCCGGCAGCCTGACGATCGCAAAGAGCCGGGCGGCGCTCGGCGACGTCGACAACACCTATCTGATCCAGGCGCAGGCGACGTATCTCCAGGCCCGGCTGGGCGTCATACAGGCGCAGACCGCGCGGCTGAGCAATACCGTCGCGCTGTTCCAGGCGATGGGGGGCGATTGGCAACATCCCGCTGCTGGTGAATCAGTCATCCCACGGAACCCGTGACGGTCGATTTGGATGTCCGCGCCCTGACGGTCACCTTCGGATCGCTCGCGACGGCCTTCGTACTGGGCACGCGAACCGCGGGGCTTCGTATCAACGTCCTGGTCGCCTTAGGGCCGGCAGCCTTCGTCGATCTCACCCTCCGGACGGCGGGACAGGGGCAAGACCGAAGCGCTGTACCGCGTCCACGTCGTGTGTCCCGTCGAGCAGATCGCGATGGCACGCGACATTCTCTACGACGAGCGCGAGTTGCAACACTACCCGACGCGCGAGATCGAGACGATGGCCGAGGACGAAGCGTCCGTCGAACTCGGTGCGATCCTCCTGCCGACCAGCGCGCATGTTACCGAACTGGACGTCATTGTCGCTCATCTGGGTAGGTGTGCAGGAATCATCGTTTGCCGGGTGAAAGGTTCGATCAGATCCCATCGGTTGCCGTAGAGGTCTTCGAAGACAGCCACGGTGCCGTATGGCTCATGGCGAGGCGCCTCGACGAAGCGGATACCCTGCTCCGTGTAGGCGAGGTAGTCACGGGTGAAGTCGTCTGTTTCGAGAAACAGGAACACGCGCCCGCCGCTTTGATCGCCGATTGCCCTACGTTGCCGGTCGCCGACAGCCCTCGCCAATAGCAGTCCGCTCGCCGCGCCGTACGGTGCGACCACCACCCATCGTTTGTCATCTGCCAGCGCGGTATCTTCACGCAACTCGAAGCCAAGCTTGCCGACGAAGAAGGAAAGAGCGGTTTCATAGTCGTCAACGAGGAGGGCGGTCAGGTTCAAGCGCTGGGGCATCCAGTGAACCTGCTCCAATATCGACGGCGCGCCAACGCCCGCTCCCACTCAGGATGGTGAAACAGCAAATCTGACCGAAGCCGGCCGTTGACGAGATTACGCTCACGCGACATATGCGCCGCAACGGCGATGGATTTCCGCCGGGCTATTCGGCCGAACTGCCCTCGCAAGGGCCGATGATTCCTACCAAGCGCCGCAAGGCAGCCAGGAGGAATCGTGCACGCGACGTTTCGCAATCTCTATAACGACCTGAATGTGGCGGCGTTTGTCCGCGATCGTCGCGATCATGCCGTGTCGGTCATGCGCTGGGCGCTTATTCTGGTGCCGATGGCCGCACTCGTTGGCACGCTCTGCGCTGCGTTTTTATGGAGCCTCGACGCGGCTACGAGGCTGCGGTTCGCAGCGCCCTGGCTGGTCTACCTGCTTCCGGTAGGCGGCTTCGTGGTAGGGCTGCTGTACCAGCTGATCGGTCGTTCGGTGGAGGGCGGCAACAACCTCATCGTCGAGCAAATCCACGAACCGGGCGGCGGGGTGCCGTTGCGGATGGCACCGCTCATCTTCTTTGGCACAGTGGTGACGCATCTGTTCGGCGGTTCTGCCGGACGCGAAGGCACCGCCGTCCAGTTGGGCGGCAGCCTCGCCAGCGGCGTTGGTCGCGCGCTCAAGCTCGACGCGGACGGCACCCGCATCCTGCTGATGGGCGGAATCGCGGCCGGGTTCGGCGCAGTGTTCGGCACGCCGATCGCGGGCGCAGTCTTCGCGCTGGAGGTGCTGGCGATCGGGCGCGTCGAATATCGCGCGCTTGTGCCGTGTCTCGTCGCGGCGCTGGTCGGTGACGGGACGTGCCTCGCATGGGGCATTCATCACGGGGTGTACCGGATCGCCACGCTGGTGCCGGTCGACGCGCTGCTCGTCGCCAAAGCCGGCATCGCCGGGGTGGCGTTCGGGTTGGTCGGTCTCGTCTTCGCGGAAGCCAATCATGCACTAGGTGGGTGGCTTAAGCGGGTCGTTCCCTATGGCCCGCTGCGTCCGGTCCTTGGCGGGATCGCAGTCATCGCGCTCGTCCACCTGTTCGGCACGCGCGACTATCTCGGCCTCGGCACGCTGGCGGCGACACCTGGCGGCCTCACCCTCGCCAGCTTCTTCGGCCCTGAGACGCATCCGTGGAGCTGGGCGCTCAAGCTGCTGTTCACGGTCGTCACGCTCAGTGCCGGCTTCAAGGGCGGCGAGGTCACGCCGCTGTTCTTCATCGGCGCGGCGCTCGGTAATGCACTTGCCCCTATGTTCGGCGTGCCGATCGACGTGTTCGCAGCGATCGGGTTCGTCGCGCTCTTCGCTGGGGCCGCCAATACACCGCTCGCCTGCACCTTCATGGGCATCGAGCTGTTCGGCGCTGCCTATGCGGTGCCGATCGCGGTGGCCTGCTTCGTCGCCTACCTCTGCTCGGGTCACAACGGCATCTACCTGTCGCAGCGCGTCGCCGTGCCGAAGGTGCCGGCGACCGGCCTTACCCCAAACGCGACCCTGCGCGAAGTGCGGGCGCAGCGCGCCACGCGTAGCCTGCGCTCTTGATCCCCGCACCGATCGAAGGTCTGTCCATGCCCAATCGTTTCACCGTCCAGCATTGCGAAATCGGGATGCGGCCCGAGCCGAAAGCCGCAGAAAAGCGTGGTTGTGGCGGCGGGGTTATCCAGCGAATCGCGGATGGGGACATCAACGCCGCCTGCTCGGCTCCCCGCTCATGAACAATCGATCTTTGTTGATATCGTCAGCTTTTTGCCGACGTTTGAATCCCACGTGCGGTTGATAACGACCTTCCCGCCACGATTGAACATGATCGTTGTTGTCTGAGAACCACCGGAAGGGCTTGAACCGCCTGTCACGATACCTGTCTCCACCGTTTGACCGGCCGGACAGGTCGCACCCTCAGCCCCGAGTAGGGGGCGAATTTTTTTGTATATCGCTGCCGTCTGTCGTTGACTGAGCGTACCTGGAAGATCGCCCACGGCCATTGCAGGGGCCGCAATTGAAAGTGCCAGAGCTGCGGCGAAGACGACCGCGATAGGCTTGATGGTCATGCTGTTTCCAACGCCTCGAATGGATGGTTATCGATCATTGTCATGAAGCGATGGCCCGAACCTGAATGGCTGCTTTGGAATGCGGTAGGCAGGCTAAAGTCGCATGCGAGCATAGCCTGCTCACGCTCGATCGGGTCACGTAGCGGAAGCCGCCATAGGGAAAATCAGCAGGGTCGATGTCGCCGATGCGCATAGTCGTCCCTGTGCATCCAGCAGTCGAGCTTCGGAAAAAGCGGCACGACGCCCTAGCGAAACAGCCTTGCCCTCGGCACGCACTGGTCCGCTCGCCTCGCTCAGCGACCGATGATACGACACCTTGAGTTCCAATGTCGTAAAACCCTGACCTGCGGGCAGGCCGGAATGGACCGCGGCGCCGCAGGCGCTGTCGAGCAACGTCGCCGCATAGCCGCCATGCACCGATCCGATCGGGTTGTAGACCTTGCGCGACGGCGAACCCTCGAACACCACACGGCCACGCTCGAGTTCGACCAAAACGATATCCAGCGTCTCGTGGATCGGCGGTGAACCTTGGCTGCCGTCAAAGCTGCAAGCTGGTCATGGCCATCAAGTTGGCGTGATCGATCAAGATGTTCATACGCGGACGCTTCCGGGAGTAATCTCAGTCATCCTGACGCGTGGATCATCTGGATCACCCGTATTAATATAAGTCGGCCGGACCGCGCCAAGAACGGAAGCCGGCGGTCGTCACGAACATGCGAAGCCCCCGGGCATCGGACAACTTGTAGCTCTTGTTTGCCGCCTTGGCCTGACGGCAGCATAATTCGGTCAGCACTTGATACCCTCAGAACGTCTTCAGCGTACCCCCAAAATACCCCAACAAGCATGCGCTTGGCTGGGAAACTATGGGACCGCGTGAGACTACCGCGCTATGAAAAGCGAGATAAATCCTAGGCTTCCGAGATGGTGTGAGATGCTGTGGGACATTAAAATGGCGGAGACGGAGGGATTCGAACCCTCGGTACCAGTAAACCCGGTACGGCGGTTTAGCAAACCGCTGGTTTCAGCCACTCACCCACGTCTCCGGCTGCAGCAGATGCGGGGCTATAGCGAGGGTCGTCGCACGGGGCAACGGCTGTCTTCGCGTCATTCGCTCTCTTCGTGTCATTCATCGCGAATTCGCCCAAATTCGACACGGCTAGGCGGTTCGTTCATTGCGCGGCAAGGCCGAGGTTGGTTACGCTGGCCGAGCGAAAGGACCGGGTCGACCGGTCCGATCGGATCGACCATGTCGGGGTCGATGGTTTCAAGGTCGATCGTTTGGTGCCCCGTTTGCGGACGCCGGTTTGGGGACAATGATCATGCGTGACTTCTGGCTCGGCTTGGGTGCCTTCGCCGCCGCGATGTGTGGAGGGATCGGCGGTGCCGCCGCGCAGGTGCGCACGATCGATCCCAATCAGGCGATCGATGGCGACCTCGCGCCGCGCGCCTATACCGCGCCGTCGCGCGCGCAGACGACCACGCAGCCGTCGCGGCCCGCCGATATCGATACGCAGGTCCAGTCCGACCCGACGCCCGCCCCGGCTCCGCCGCCAAATTCGGCGTCAGATCCGGCGACGGACCCGGCCTCGCCGACCGCGCGCGCCGAGGCGACGACGCAGGCTGCCGATACCTATCAGCGCGACGACCTGCTGGCGGCAGGCGAAGGCGTGTTCGGCAAGGGCGCGGCCGGGCTCGGCGGCATCCTCGAGAAGATCCTCAAGGACCAGGGCCAGCCCAACGCGTACATCGCCGGGCGCGAGGCGTCGGGCGCGTTCATCCTCGGCGTGCGCTACGGCTCGGGGATCATGAGTCACAAGGTCGAGGGCCAGCAGCCGGTCTACTGGACCGGGCCGTCGGTCGGCTTCGACGTCGGCGGCGATGCGAACAAGGTCTTCGTGCTGGTCTACAACCTCTACGACACCGAGGAGCTCTACAAGCGCTTCCCCGCGGTCGAGGGCCGTCTGTACCTGGTCGGCGGGTTCGCCGCGACCTATCTGCGGCGCGGCAACGTCGTCCTGATTCCGATCCGCCTCGGCGTCGGCTGGCGCGCGGGCGTCAACGTCGGCTACATGAACATCACGCACAAGAGCCGGTGGCTACCGTTCTAGGCGAAGACGGGCAGCCGGCCACGCCCGGCCGACTCCGCCAAGCCCGGCCGGCGGGCAAAGCCCGTCCGACGGCATGGGCTTTGCCCATGTCGCGCGCCACACGCGACGCTCAAGCCGCTCGTGCCCCCCACCCTCATCCCACGCCCAGCAAATCCAGGCGACGAGTTGACGCCCCCTCCCCACGCGCTACCCCAGGCCAATGGCAAAACCCGACCGCCTCGCCCGCCTCGACGCCCAGCGCGAGGATCTCGAAACCCAATACCGCGACACCCTCATCGCTGCGCTGGAAAAGACCGCATCCGGATCGCTCGGCCTGTTCGATCGCAGCCCGGATCGCCGCGTCCGCGCCGCGATCGCCCCGACGATTGACGCGCTCAACGACATGGGTGCTGACATCGATGCGATGCGCGACCGCCTGATGCTCGAGCCGTTCGCACTCCACCGCGACTTCTTCGCGGCGCGCGGCCCGGTCAGCGCCAGCGCGGTCGGCGAACAGAAGGAGGCGCGGTTATGGATCGACCGGCTGAACACAGCGGATGCCGCGCGCTGAGGCAGCATGTCGCCACGGTGTAGACCCCGGCGTTCGATCTCAGAGGCAATCGCCAGTCACCGCGCAAACGATCGTCACCATGCCGAAGAACCACGCCATCGCCATCGCAGGCACGCATAACATCGCAACGCCGATACGCACCCGGGACGACACGGACATCAGATGAATCCCGCCGAACAGCGCGGCCAGCGCCAAGTCCCGGATCGACCAGCGCAACGGACCGTCGACGATCCAGACCGGCAGGACCGGGTACGCGAAGACCCGGACCAGCAGGATCGCGAACGGTCCTACGCCCGCCACGGCCAGCGCAAGACTCCAACGGCCCCTAAAGGCCCGCGACGCTCACCCCTCGAATCGCCACCCGACCGTCGTCCCCGCGAGGAACGGCACCACCGCGGTCGCGCCCTCGCCGATCGACGCCGGCACCTCGACCGGATCGCGCACCAGCGTCACCGTGCCATCGTTCAGCGGCAGCCCGTAAAACCGCGCGCCATGCTCCGACGCGAACGCTTCGAACTTGTCGATCGCGCCCTCTTCCTCGAACACGCGCAGATACGCCTCGAGCGCGAACGGCGCGTTGAAGATCCCCGCGCACCCGCACCCCGATTCCTTCGCGCCGACGACATGCGGCGCGCTGTCGGTGCCGAGGAAGAACCGCGGCGATCCCGACACAGCGGCCTTGCGGACCGCGAGGCGGTGCGTCTCGCGCTTCAGAACCGGCAGGCAATAGGCGTGCGGCCTGAGCCCGCCGTCGAACAGCGCGTTGCGGTTGATCAGCAGATGCTGCGGCGTGATCGTCGCGGCGATCGGGTGCGCCGCCTCGGTGACGAACGCCGCGGCCTCGGCGGTGGTGATGTGCTCGAGCACGATCTTGAGCGCCGGATAGTCGCGCGTCAGCGGCGTCAGGACGCGCTCGACGAACACCGCCTCGCGGTCGAAGATGTCGATCGACTTGTCGGTCACCTCGCCGTGGATCAGGAGCGGCATGCCGATCCGCTGCAACGTCTCCAGCACACCGGTAAGCGCGCGGATATCGGTGACGCCGTGCGCCGAGTTGGTCGTCGCATGCGCGGGGTACAGCTTGCACGCCGCGAACACGCCCTCGGCATAGCCGCGCTCGATCTCCGCCGGATCGGTACCGTCGGTCAGGTAACACGTCATCAGCGGGGTGAAACCGACGTCTCCGCCGAGCGCCGCCATGATCCGCTCCCGATACGCCTTCGCGGCGTCGATCGTCGTCACCGGCGGAGTCAGGTTGGGCATGATGATCGCGCGCGCGAACTGCCGCGCGGTGTGGTGCGCGACCGCCTCCAGCATCGCGCCATCGCGCAGGTGGACGTGCCAGTCGTCAGGGCGGCGGATCGTGAGGCGCTCGGTCATGCGTTCCTCCTATCGGCGCGGGCGCGTCGGCGCCATATCCCTGTGGTGATATCCCCGCGGTGCGATCCAGCTTGGAAATCGCCGCCCGCGCACTAGGTGGTGGCTATGGACCAGCAAACTTCCGCAACGATGCTCGCCGATCGCAGCGTGATCCGCGTCGCCGGCGACGACGTGCGCGGCTTCCTGCAAGGCCTCGTCACCGCCGATACCGCGGCGCTCACGCCCGACGCCCCCGCCTGGGCCGCGCTGCTCTCGCCGCAGGGCAAGGCGCTGTTCGACTTCATCCTCTGGACCGACGGCGATGCGGTGCTGATCGATGCCGAGGCGACGCAAGCCGAAGCACTCGCGAAACGCCTGTCGATGTACCGACTGCGTAGCGCGATCACGATCCAGCCCGATGACCGCAAGGTGCATTGGTCGTCAGGGGGAGAGGGCACCCCCGACCCGCGTCTCGCCGCGCTCGGCCGGCGCTGGCTCGCCCCGGAGTCCGAACCTGCACGCGACTGGCACGCACATCGCCTGTCGCTGGGCGTCGCAGAGGGTGTCGGCGAGCTAGGCGCAGGCGAGACATTGTGGCTTGAATGCAACGCCCGCGAACTGAACGGCGTCAGCTTCACCAAGGGGTGTTACGTCGGACAGGAGAACACCGCCCGGATGCATCACCGCGCCAAGGTCAACCGCCGCCTCGTCGTCGCGCCGCTCACCGAAACCGGACCGCGTACCCGCGCTGCCTATCCCGAACTCGGCCTGATGATCGAGCACCGCCGCATCGACGCGCTCGGCGACGCGATCGTCCCGGAGTGGCTGGCCCCGGCGCTGGCGGACACCGCCTCGGACTGAGGACCGACCGACGCGCAGTCACTTCGCCTTCGACGGCGTGATCTCGCTGCCCTTGACCCGCCACACACGCTTGTCCGGCGTCGCGACGAACACCGGCATGTGCAGGCTGTACGAGGCGAACACATGGATCTCGGTCGGGACGGGATCGAGCAGATGATTGACCACGAACCCGACCGGCGTGGCGCCCGGCGGCAGTTTCGGCGTGGTCATGGCGAGGCAGCCGAGCGTGTAGGGGCGTGATGCCACCACTCTGCCATCCCGATCGACGAGCACGCGGTAGTGGCCGCCCATCGGAAACGTCGCCGCCTCCTTCTGCGCCGACAGCAGGTAGACCGCGATCAACCCGTCGTTTTGCGGCGGGAGCACGACGCTGTTGAACGGCAACGGCGTGCAGGGCTTGTATTCGCGCGCGACGGCCGCCTGTGTCGCCACCTCGCGGGCGCGCACCAGAAGAGCCTGCGCGGGTGTCAGCGCGGCCGGTTGCACGAGGACCTCCTGCGACACGACCTTCCCGCCGCGCACGTCCGCCACGAAGAACGCCTGCGCTGCCGTGCCCGCCCCGCGATAATAGGTCACGTGCAGCGTCCGCGGATCGGGCTGCTCGACGACATACCCGCCGGCACCGTTCAATTCGCTTTTCGGGATCGCCGCGGTCAACGCATCCGAACTGACCCACGCCGCCCGATCGAACGTATAGAGCAGCGATCCGAGCCTTGCCGCCTGCGCGATACGCTGAGCGTCGGACGGCTGGCCCGGAGTGGGGCCGCTTGGCATCGGCCTGCTCGGGGTGGGCGGCAATGCTACCGACCCGGCAGATGACGACTCGTTTTGCTGGGGCACGGCGGGTTCGCGAGGACCGGTCGCCCCTTGGATAATGGCGGCACCGATCGTCAGGATATGCGCGATGACCAATGTCATGTCCCCCAGGGCGAAGCACTATGCTGGACGCTGCAATGGCGACAGGCAAGGCCACGCCAATTTCGACCAAGCCAATCTTGATCAAGCCAATCTCAACCGAGTTCGTCTCGATCAAAGCCATCTCGATCAGCCTCTGGTCCAAGCCCCGAGCTGCTGCGCACCCCCCGCACACAAAAGAAAAGGGAGGCCGGCTTGCGCCGACCTCCCCGATCTTCGTTCCGTAGTCGACCCGAGGGTCGACTGGCGAAAGTCTTACTGGCCCGAACCCGGACCGTAGGTGACTTCCACGCGACGGTTCTGCACTTCGCGAACGCCATCGGCGGTCTCGACGCGCGGACGGGTCTCGCCGAACGCTTCCGTCGAGATGACACCCTCTGGGATGGCATGCGACGACAGGTACGCCTTGGCGGCGTCTGCACGACGCTGCGAGAGACCGACGTTGTACGATGCTGCACCCGACTTGTCGGTGAAGCCCGCGATCATGACCTGGGCATTGCCGCACGACTGGTACTGCGTGACGGCGTTGTCGAGGATCGATGCTGCCTCTGGCGTGATGTCCGACTTGTCCCATTCGAAGAACACGATGAACGGACCAGGCGAGCAGACGACTTCTGCTGGCGGCGGCGGCGGCGGCGGAGCAACTGGCTCCGGCGGCGGCGGCGGAGGAGGAGCAACCGGCTCGGCAGGCGAACCGAAGTTGTACGTCAGGCCACCGAGGATGCTGTGCGAGCGGTAACGACCGTCGAACACGCGGTTCGACACGTCGACCAGCTTGACGTTCTCAGCATTGAAGAAGCGATACTTCAACGTTGCGTCGACGTGGTTGCTGAGCGGTGCACGGATACCGGCAAGACCCTGATACGCGAACACGGTGTCCGAGTCGTTCAGGAAGTCGCCACCGCTGGTGATGCCGTACTTCGCCTTGACGCGAGCAACACCGACACCGCCGCCGACGAAGCCCTGGATGCCGTCGTCCGGACCGAAGTCCAGAAGGCCGTTCAGCATGAAGCTGAGCGCCGACGACGAACCACCGGCACCGTCATAGCTGCCAGCTGCGGCATTGCCGCGAACGCCAGCCTGCGTGAAGGTCGGCGTGGTCGTGGACGACGTGTAGCCGTCAACGGTTGCACGACGATAGCCGACTTCGGTTTCCAGACGGAAACCACCAAAGTCGTAACCCATCACGCCATCGACGTCATAACCGTAGTTATGATCGACCGAACCTGCGCTGTTCAGGTTACCGATGTCATAGTTGATATCTTCAACGATCATCGCACCGCCATCGACGCCAACGTACCACGACTTGTCGCGGGCGAGGGCGGGAGTGGCGAGTGCGGTGGAGGCGAGTGCCAGAACGACGGCAAGCTTCCGCATACTAAATCCCCTTTCATGAGTGTCACACGGACATCGCAAACTCCCTATCCTCGGCCTTGTTTCCACGCAAGCGAACAAAAGTTCCCACTGTGGCAGGAACGACACAGTTTTCGCCGTGTTTCAGGCAGATATCATCCCGTGGCCGCGCAATGCGTCCAGGATGGCCACGATTGCGCTTCTCGCGTCGCTATCCGCGGGCGTCGCGCCGGCGAGCAGCGCAGGCGGATTCGCGATCGCCGGACGCCGTGCGCCGACCACGATCTGCCCGCCGATCGTCACGTTGGCACCCGACATGACGCCGCTCGCCCAGGTTCCCGCACTGAACCGAACGATGTGTCGGTCGCTGCCATGCCACACCATCATCCCCTCGCGCGGCGCGACGAATCGCCAGCCGCCGGTCGTCCAGGCTGCAAGCGCGAACGCGTGTCCGGTCCAGTCGCCGGTCGGCGCCGCGCCGAGGATCCATGCCGACCCCTGTTCCGGGTCGGCCGGCGGCACCGTCGCGCCGACCGCAAGGACACTCGCCTGCACCGTGATATCGAGGATCGCCAACGCCTCGTTGTGCGTCGATTCTTTCTGCGCCTGCCCCGGTTGCAGCAGCGGCAGCGAAAGCCGCGATGTCGTGTCGCTCATGGTCCACTCCCCCTGTCGTTCGAATTCAGGCCGGTATCGTCAGATGCGCCGCCAGCGATTCGCCGAAGATTCCGCGCTGGGATATCGCCAGCGAGACCGCGCCACCGGCCAGATCGGCGGCGCTCAGCGTGACGAGAGGCGCGGTCGTGTCGACGGTGCGCGCCACGCCACCCGCGGCGATCGTCACCCGGTACGCTTCGCTTTCCTCGGCGAGCGGCGCATCCACGCCATCGATCCACCGCCACCCCGCGCGGCTGCGACGAACCCAGCGCACCGTCGCGCCGCCGTCTCCGTCCCGCGTAAAGGTGACGTGGACCGGCGACGGCGGCACGACCGAGGCGCCGCGGATCATGCAGCGCATCTCGACCGGGCTCACGTCGCCGACGCCCGACGCCAGCACCCGTACCTCGCGGCCCAGCACCGACAACGGCAGGTCGATCGTCCGCGCGGCATCCGCCTCCAACAGCACGAACCGATCGCCCGCGACCTGCGGACTCGCCGCCTCGGTTCCCCGCCGCCCGCGCAACAGCGTCCCCAGCCGCCAGCGCCCGCCGCCAAGCGGCTCGGCCCGCCCGAACTGCACCATCTCATCGCCGATCAGCGCGAGATTGCTTCCCCGGTCGAGCGCATCCGCATCGGCATCCGCCAGCATCATGGCGGGATGCGCGAGCCGCACGTCGAACGCACCGCGCCGGTCGATCATCGTCGCCGGCCCGCCCGCCACCACCGCCTCGACGACGCCGATCACGCCGGGCGCCGCGCTCGCGCCCGCCGCCGTCCAGCTAATCCCGTCGTCGGTGCTGTAGAGCAGGGCCGCCTGCCGCCATCCCGCGCCTGCGCCCGCCGCGACCACCGTCATCCGCGGCATCGACAACGGCGCGTCGTCGAGCCCCGGTATCTCGAACGCCTGGAGGATCGTCGCGCCGACCACCGCATCGACCGCGCCGACCACCCGGCCGCTGGTCGCGGTCGCCGGGATCGACGCGACCGTTACCGGCACGAGGCCGAGCGTCGTCACCATTCCTTCGATTGCGGTGTCGGTCACTCGCCAGACGCCGGCCTCGCCTACGATCGTGACGCAAGCGCCCGGCGCGATCGCCATCGCCGCGAACCCAGCCGTCACCGTTCGCCGCACGCGCCCCGCCTCGGCACGCGCCAGCATCGCCTCCGCCACCGTCTTGGCCGCACCCGCGTCGAGCACCGCCGGCACCTCGATCCGCTCGTCGCGCACCCCGGCGCCCGTCCGCCGCGCGCGCTGCACGCCGGTCTGGTAATCGCGCGCCGCATCGTAATAGCCGAGCGTCACGGTCCGCGGCACCGTCTCGATCGCGGCGACCGCACGCGTCCGCCGCGCACCCTTGTCGCCGACCGCGAAACCCTCGTCCACGACCTGCACGACGGTGGCCGCCGCATCGCGCATCGCCAGCCCGTCGCCGACCGGTGCGAACCATGCCCCGCTTGCCTGCCCCAGCAGGTCCAGCACCGCGCGGACGCTCCCGCCCGACGCCGCGAACCCGCCGACCGACAACGCCGCAGCCCCGGACACCTCGGGCGCCAGCGACCTTGCGATCGTCGACACCAGTACCGCGCCCTGATCGGCGATCACCTCGAACGTCAGCGACGGGATTCGATTGCCGAAATCCGCCAGCTGCAGCATCTCGAACACCGCATACGCCGCACCGCGATACGCCGGTGTCGCGCCGCCTTCCGCCGACGCGATCAGCGGATCGACCGCCTGGTCTTCGCCGCCGAGATGCAGCCGGAACCCCGTCGCGGTCTTGAAATCGCCGCCCGCCCCGCGCAGCAATTTCCCCTCCGCCCAGATCCGCCCCACCCCCAGGATCGCCCGCGCCGACAGCAGCACCGCGAACGACGCCGCATAGGAATAGGTCGAGGTGCTCGGCTGCCCCTTGCCGCCCCGCGACGTCGACCGGCTCTCGATCAGGTCGGTCGCCCAGATCACCGTCCCCGCCACGCGCAGCGTCCCGAACAGCTTGGGGATCTGGTTCCCGTACGACGACGTCTGCACCGCCAGCTCGACCAGCCGCGGCCCCTCGCGCCGCTTGGGCGCGAACAGCGCGTGATCGACCGATTGCCCGATCAGCGCGCCGATCGCGCCGCCGATCGGTCCGCCCACCGCGGTGCCCACCGCCGTCAGGATCAAGGTCGCCATGTCACGTCTCCATCCGCCAGACACCGATCAGGGGCCAGGGCGGCATCCCCGGCCGCTCCACCACGCGCCGCAACCCGGCATCCGCATGCACGAATCCGCCCGCCGTCCTGATCCCGAGATGAAACTGCCCCGGCCCGACCGCCATCAACAGCACGTCGCCGGGTTCCGCCGCGCCCACGACCCGCACCAGCATCCGGTCGAGCATCGCCACATCGCCGCCGCGCAGCGCATACCCGGTCGGCACCACGCCGCGATGCCCCCCCGCCTGCAACGCCAGCGCCACCAGCCCAACGCAATCGAGCCCGTCCGCGCCCCGTCCATGCAACCGGAACCGCGTCCCCACCGCGCGCAGCGCCGCCGCCGCAACGACGCTCACGCGCTCGGATACCGCGTGAGCAGGTCGATCCCCGGCAGATGCGGTTCGCCGCGAAAGTTCGCCGCGTTGCCGAACCGCGCGGCACAGGTCGCCAGACTCTTGTCGCACCCCTCGACCATTTCGACCAACGCGCCCGCCTCGACCACGAAGGTCGGTACCGCCCGGAGCGTCACCGCCGCGCCGTCAGCCGCCGCGATCGCGCTCTCCAGCCCGCCGTTCGCGCCCCCGAACCAGCGCACCAGCCCGCCGCCGAGCCCGGGCGTCGCAAGATCGAGCGTCACCACCGGCCCGACGCACGCGACCACCCGCGCGAACCGCCGCCGCCCCGCCATCGCCACCCGACAGCGCCGATCGCCCAGCTCGGCGCGACATTCGGGCGACGTCTCCTCGACCACCGGCCGATCCAGCGCCGCGCTGCTCCCCCGCAGTTCCGCGGTAAAGCCGGTGTCGCCCAGCTCGACCGCACCGATCAACCCGCTCCCCAGATCCACGCGCACGACCGGGTCGGTCCAGTCGACCGCGAACAGCGCGACACGCGCGCCATCCCAGCGGCCGGCAAGCAGATCGCGCTCGTCGATCGCCGCACTCGTCAGCGCCCCCGCGACATCCATCGTGTCCGCCTCCAGCCCCGCGGAGCGCTCGATCGCCGACGGAGTCATCCCCGGCGCCGCGCGGTGCACTAGCCCGTCGACCATCAGGTCGCGATCATGCGCGGTCAACCCGATCGCCACCCCATCCCGCCGCTCGATCCGCCAGCACACCGCGATCGTCGCCAGCTCCGCATCCAGAAACATGAAGGTCTCCTTCCAAAGGAATTCCCTCGCCCCGCCGGGGAGAGGGAGGGGCCCGCGCGCCCTTGCGCGTGGGAGGGTGAGGGGCGTGAGGCTCGGGACGCCAATCCCAACTCCCCTCACCCTCCCGTCGCCAAGCGGCTCCTCCTTCCCTCTCCCCGACGGGGAGAGGGACATTACGCCTCGCGCACCTCGACCAACGGCACGCTCGCCGCGACCCCCGCCAGGAACGTCGCCCGCGCGACGCTCAACCGATCCTCGGCAAACCGCACCGGCACATCGAACACGAACCCGGCGGTCACCACCACACCCACGGCAGGCGCCACATCCAGCACCACCCACCCGCCAGCTTCGACCGCGAACGCGTTCGTCCCGACCCCGTCGACGCTCACCGAAACGCTGCCCGTCACCGGCCGCGTAATCCGCCGGGCGGCGCGCTCGTACCATTTCACCAGCGCGAACCGCCGCGCGACACCGTCCCCGGTCCCGATCGCCTGGCCACCCGCCGCGAAGTCGAACGGATCGCGCAACCGAAACGCACGCGCCGCCCCCATCCGCGCGCGAAAGAACGCGAGCAGCACGGCGATATCCGCCTCGCTCCGCAGCCCCGGCCCGACGTCATACGCGGTCCGCGCCTCCGCCCAGCCGGCATTGCGCGCCTCCCGCCCGCCTGCACTGGTCAGAATGGCGGTCGAAAACCCCGGCGCGACCTCCGCCTCGCGTCCCAACTCCAGCGGGAACAGCACGTCATCGAACGCGTCCACGGCATCCTCCTGTTCCGTATCGAAATGCACGAACCCGTCCCGCATCACCTGCGGGAGCGCCCACAGAAACGTCTCCGCGACCCCGCGAGCCCGCGCGACCCCGGCGGCCGCCTCGATCAGCCCCCACTGCACCGCCTGGTCCGGCCGCAACACGAACCCCGAAAGATAATGCTGCCTCTCGACCGGATACCCCAGCCGCGCGAACGCCACCGCCACGCCGTCCGCAGACGACGCGCTGTCCCCCGCCGTCACCCAGTCGTAATCCTCGAGCTGCAACACATCGAACGCCGGGCTCGCCCACCCCACCGGCATGTTCGCGCGCTTCGCCTCGGGCGCCGCCGCATCCAGCACGGTCGGCAGATACGTCAGCAGATGCGTCACACACCCCGGCGCTTCCGCACGCGCCGCCGCCACCAGCGCAGCCGTCGACGCCGCCAGGCACACCCCCGCCGCATCCAAAGTCGCGATCCGCGCGGCATTCTTCACCCCCAGGATGCTGCCGATCGCCACCGGCGCAAACGCCGCCACCGCACTCGCATCATAAATGCAGGGCCGCCCGTCGGGCATGATCCACCACCACGGCTCGCCGACCTGGAACTTCGCCGCCAACCCAGCCGCGACCGCGATTCCCATGGACGCCCGCGCGACCGCCTGAAGATACCCCATCGCCCCGCCATGCGCCGGCGACAACAGCGTCGACGGCGGCTCCCACCCGGTCAGCGCGGGCGCGCCATCGGCCGCCCGCTGCTTCCAGTCGTTCCAGCAATGCGCATCGAACAGCTCGTAACTCAGCGACCAGATCACGTCGAAGCCGAGCGCCTTCGCCCGCGCCGCAAAATCCCGGTGCCACGCCGCACACGCAACGTTCAGCACGCCCCCCGCCGCCGAAACGTAGAACCCGCCGCCAACCCGCTCGAGCCGGAAATAATGGCTCATCCCGACATAGTGCGTGATGCTCCCGCGATACCCGAGATGCAGCGCATTGCGCAGCAACCGCGCCGGCGTCAGGTTATAGCTGTCGTCATACCCGCCAGCGATCCGGAACTCGTGCTCGGGCACGACGGCATCGCCGATCGCCAGCACCGACCCCGGCCCCTCGCAGACCATATCGGTCCACTCCACCCACCCCTCGCGCGGCGCGGCCAGCGGCACATCGACCTTCGTATAGTCCGGCGGCACCAGCGACACGAACATCCGATCGATATCCCCCGCCCATACCGGATCGGAGTCCTCGGGCAGCGCATACCCGCCCACCATCGCCCCGAAATCGAGCGAGACGACCGCATCCTCGGGTGTCCCCACCGCATAATTCCACAACCGCACATACCACGCGCGCGCCACCCCCGCCGCATCGCGCCCTTCGATCGTCAGCGTCGGACCGTTGATGGCATCCAGCGCCATCACGCCGTTCGAGCGCCACCGAAAGCGCAGCCGACAGTCCCGAAAATCCCGCGACGTCTCGTATTTGAGCAGCGGATGATCGAACCGATCCTCCGCCGCCCAGATCACCCCCGCAAGATCGTCCGCCTTGTAAAACACCGCATCCACCCGCAGCGCATCGGGCGCGGTGGTCACAACGGAGGCCATCATCGGCCGAGGAAAATCCACCGTCCAGAACCGAGGATCGAACCGAGAAACAAGCCCCTCGACCTGCACAGTCCGCCCCGAGCAAAGCCAATGCGCCATAAGATCCTCCTGTTCCCTCGCCCCTCCGGGGAGAGGGAGGGGCCCGCGCGCCCTTGCGCGTGGGAGGGAGAGGGGCGTGAGGCTAAGGACCCCAATCCCAACCACCCCTCACCCTCCCGTCGCCTACGGCTCCTCCTTCCCTCTCCCCGGCGGGGAGAGGGATTATTCGCTAGCCAAAGCCGCCTTCACCGCGCGCGCCACCTGCCGGCTCGACTGCGCCAAAACCCCAGGCGCGCTCCCCGCGGCGGCATTCACCGTAATCGCCACCCGCACCTCGCGCACGCCGCCGCCGCCGCCGCCGCCAGCCTCGACCCGTCCGCTAGAGGTAGGCACGAAAACCTCCGCCCCCCGCTCGCCAACAACATAAGCCCGCCCCGGAGACACCGGCCCGCCAGTCGCCCGCCCAGGCAACCCGCCAATCAGCCCCGCCAGCGCCCCACTCAAACCCCCACCACGCAACACCGACTGCACCCCAGCCTTCAAAGCCGCCGAAGCAATCGCATCCAGCGCCGACAGAGCGACCCCCTTCAGCTCCTCGAACCCCAATTTCCCCGATCGAACCGCGCGCAACAGCCCAGCCTCGACCCGCAGCGAAGCCCGCTCGGCCCCGCTCCCCAAAACGCTTTCCAGCTCGTCCCGCATCGCCGCGACATCGCGCGCAAACCCGGTCGTATCGGCCCGCACGCTCACCAGAGCCGCATCAAGATCATCCATCAGGAAAAGCCCCCCTCAACCGCGCGATCGTCGAAGCATCCGGCGGCGTTTGCACGTCCCCCACCAAAGCCCCCACGACCCCCGCCAATTCCGCCGGCGTAGCCCGCCAGAAAACCTCCGGCGCCCACCCCAGCACCGCCCCCGCAAATCCAGCCAAATGCCCGGCATTCTCGGAAAACGTCACTTCCCCGCCAGGATCTGCCGCAACAGCCCCCGCAAGACCGGCGTCACCGCCGCCAGCCCCGCCTCGACGACAGCCTCCCCCAACCGCTCCCGAGTAACCCCCTCGGGACACTCGCGCAGGCAATGCCAGAACAGCCCCACCATCTCCCCGATCCCAAGCTTCCCCTCCGCCGCGCGCTCCACCAGCGCAAACAAAGGCCCCAACTCCCCCTCGGCCGCCACAAGCGCAGCAAAGCTAGGCCGAAGCACAAGCACCTCCCCCCCGACCCGAAGAGATCCCTCCCCCCGAACCGGATTCGCCAAATCACCCATGAGATGTCTCCAAAAATCCCCTCGCCCCTCCGGGGAGAGGGAGGGGCCCGCGCGCTCTTGCGCGTGGGAGGGAGAGGGGCGTGAGGCTAAGGACCTAAATCCCAAAACCCCTCACCCTCCCGTCGCCAAGCGGCTCCTCCTTCCCTCTCCCCAAAGGGGCGAGGGAGATTAACCCACCACAACAGCCCCGGAACTCTCCAGGCTAAGCGTATAAGACCGCTCCCCATTGAAATCCCCGGCGTAATCCAACCGAGAAACCAGGAACTTCCCCGTCATCGTATCCCCGCCCTCGAACGCCAGCCGATAATCATCCAGCACGCCGCTCAAAGCGCTAGCCTTCACTCGCAACTCGGCGACAGACCCGGTAAAAACCCCCGCCCCCGAAACCGAAACACTCCGAACCCCAGCCCCAGACAACAACTGCCGCCACCCCCCGGAGTCCTTCGTCGTGACAACGATAGCCTCCCCATTCACCGACATCTGCGTCGTCCGCAGCCCCGCCACCGTCGCATAAACCGCCGGCACCGCCCCGTTCCCCACCTTCAGCAGGAACGCACTTCCCTTCTCCACCGCCATGTCCGTCTCCCCCAAAACCGTTCCGCTCAACTCTCGCGGTACATCCGCACCAGAAACTCCGACGTCCCCCGCCACCGATCCCCGACCCGCAGTACCCGGGACCGCACCAGCGCCAACCGAACCACCCGCCACCCTTCGCCCAGATCGGGCGGCAGCGCCTCCAGCCCCTCCTCCGCCACCGCCAGCAGAGCGCGCGCCCGAACCGGCCGCTCCCCCCCATCGAACAGCGTCAAAAGAATGCGCCCCTCGCGCCCGACCCAGGTCTTCGTGCTCCAGTCCGACAGCACCGGCTCATTGACCACCGCATACGGCAGTCCCCCACGCACCGGCGGCGCATCGAACACGCTGACGTCCAGCACAGCATTCAGCCGAGCCACGACCGCCGCCTGCAAGACCACCCGCCCACTCACGAATGCACCCCAGCGGACAGCCGCATCCGCCGATAAGGTCGCCACAAAGCCGCCACCGCCGCCGGCGGCGCGACATCGCTCTCCCGGTGATCGAACAGATGCGCGACCAGCATCGCCACCCCCTGCGCAATCGGCGCCGGCACCGCCTCGAAGCTCGAGGCCAGCCCCGCCGAATACGCCACAGCCACCCGCCCCGCCGATCCCGCGGCGAGAACCCGAACCCAGCCAACCCCATCCGCATCGATATCGACCGCATACGCCCCGACCGCCAACACGAACGGCGCCCCCTCGCCAGGCAACCCGGTCAGCCCGGAAATCACGGTGACCGGCGCGACCAACAACCGCCGCCACCCCGCCGCACTGGTCACCACATCCTCGAACGGCCGCACGATCACCGCCGCCCCCAGAAAAGCCTCCCCGAGCAGCAAAGCCGTCGACGCCAACCGCGAGAGCACCAAATCCTCCCCGCTCTCCACCCGCAACAAAGCCCTAGCCGCGACGACCACCTCAGCGATCACCCCGGCAGAAATCGCCGACCCACCCATGGAATTTCTCCTATTTCCCTCGCCCCTCCGGGGAGAGGGAGGGGCCCGCGCGCCCTTTGCGCGTGGGAGGGAGAGGGGAGTGAGGCTCAGGACGTGAATCCCAACTCCCCCTCACCCTCCCGTCGCAAGAGCTCCTCCTTCCCTCTCCCCGCAGGGGAGAGGGAGCACCACTCAAGCCACCGAGAACTTCATCAGCTTGATCGCCTCGGAGTTCGTCACGCACCCACCGACCCGCTTGGTCGCGTAGAAATTGACGAACGGCTTGTTGGAATACGGATCACGCAGGATCCCGGTCTCGGTCCGCTCGGCGATGATATACCCCGCGCGGAAATTCCCGAACGCGATCGCCAGAGCATTTGCCGCGATATCCGGCATATCCTCAGCCTCCACCACCGGATACCCCAGCAGCGTAGCCGGCACCCCAGCCGCCAGCGAAGGCGCCCAGACGAACGCCCCATCCGTCGTCTTGAACTTCCGGATCCGCGCCAGCGTAGCCGCATTCATCACAAAGCTCGCGCCCTGCCGATAAGGCCCGCGCAAAGACTGAACCAGATCGATCAACCGCTCCTGCGGGTTCGCCGAGAAGTCCCCCGCCGTCCCGCTAGCCAGATACTGCAAAGTCCCGAACGCCCGCACGCCATCCGCAGTCGCAGCAGTAGCCGAAGTCAAAAACCCCTTCGGCCGCGACACACCCGACCCGGACACGAAAGCCGCCCCCTCGGCCTTCGCAAACTCCATCGCGATCTCCCCCGCGAGCCACTCTTCGACATCGAACGCGGCGTCATCGAGCATCGCTTGGCTAGCCGAAGGATTGGCATACAGCTCCCCCGTAGGCGGCGCGATCTCGACGAACACCGGCGAAGCCGTCTCCGGCCGAGCCGCATTCTCCGCCGCCCACCCGGAAGGCGTACCGCCCGTGGTAACGAGCTTGCGATACCCGGCCGACCCCACCTTCACGACATTGGCGATCGACCGGATCGGCGAAATGCCCTTCAGCAACGTATCGATCTGGGCATCGATCTCTCGCGGCACCGCAAACCCGCCGGCATCCCCCGTCACACCCGTAAAAGCCTTCATCTCCAGCGTAGCGCCAGTCCGAACGAACCCCGCAAACGCTGCATTCTGCGCCAAGGGGGAAGCCCCCGCCAAAACCGGCCGGTCAACAACACTCATGTCCATCTCCTCGCATGAAACGAAAAAAGGCGCCCCGCAGGACGCCTCACGAAACTCCACCTCGTCATCCTGACGAAAGTCAGGATCCAGGGTTACCGAACACCGTCGCTTACGGCTCTGGATCCTGACTTTCGTCAGGATGACGGAGCACCTCCAAGCGAGCCAAAGCCTGCATAGGCACTGCCACCAGACTAACCTCCACCAGCTCGACCGCCAGCAACTCCCGCCGAACCCCCTGCCGCACGGACGTCGCCCGATACCCAACTGACAACCCAGCCACCGCCCCACCCCGCACCAGCCGAGCCAGCTCCAGATCCGCAACCACCCCCTCGACCCGCAATCCCCGCGCATCCTCCGCAACGACGGACAAAACTCCAACCGCAATACCCCGATGCTGCCACAACAAAGGCACCACCCCAGCCCCGGAAAAAGCCCCCCGCCGCACCACATCCCCCGCGCGATCCACGATATCGAACACCGCCGCATACCCCGCGAACGCCACCGCCCCGCCCCGTTCGTCCCGAGTAGCTGTCGAGCCTGTCGAGACGGCGTATCGAGGGATCACTTCAACCACGCGGCAAACCCCAGCTTAACCGCCAGCCCCGCCAACATCAGCGCCATCGCCAACCGAGCGATCCACCCGACCACCGCCTTCCAAACCGACCGCTTCGCATCCCGCCAGGCCGCCAGCAGCTCGCGCAACTCCGCCACATCCTCCCGAGCCCGCTCATCACTCAACGCCACCCGCGCCAAAGCCCGAGCCGCCCCCAGCTCCCCCGCCTCCTCCACGATCGCCCGCAGCGTCACCAGGTCCACCCCCCGCTCCGCCCCCTGCCGCATCAACTGCGCCAAAACCGCCCCATCCATCAGACCACCTCCTCGCCCGTCGCGCGTCGCGCGACATCAAACGGCATCGCGCCCGGCGCGATATCGAGCAACGCCCGCTTCTCCACATCACTGAGAAACGAAGCCGCAGAAACCATCCCCCAAAGCCGCTCGCGATCCTCCGCCAGCGCCGGCACCCGGTCGAGATCGACCGAAATCGCCGCCCCCTCGAACCACCCGGCAAGCCCCTGCGCGATCCCGCCCAGCACCGCGGTCGCCAGCGGCAGGATCGCCAGCCGCCACAGCGCGCGATTGGCCTCGCGGTAATTCGCGTAGGAATTGTCCCCCGGCAGCCCGAGCAGCATCGGCGGCACCCCGAACGCCAACGCGATCTCCCGCGCCGCCGCCGCCTTCGTGCCCACGAAATCCATATCCGCCGGCGACAAACTCAAGGCCTGCCACCTGAGCCCCCCCTCCAGCAGCATCGGCCGCCCCGCATTCCCCGCCCCCGAGAACGACGCCTCCAGCTCACCCCGCAAGCGCTCGAACTGCTCGGTCGACAGCGTCGCGCCGTCCTTGGGATCGTACATCAACGCCCCCGAAGGCCGCGCCGCGTTGTCGAGCAAAGCCTTGTTCCACCGCGCCGCCGCATTGTGGATCGCCACCGCCCCCGAAGCCGCCCCCAGGCACCCCAGCCCATAATGATCATCGACCGGATTGAAGCTCTTCAGGTGGATCACCTCCGGCCGAACCGGATCGGCATGCAACCGCGAAACCCGCTCCCCCACCCGGTACCGATAAGCAGCCGGCCACCCACTAGCGTCCGGCTCCACGGTCACCCGCTCCGGCCGCAGCGCATAAAGCTCGGCCGCCCCGCCCTCGACGTCGCGCAGCACCTGCACATACGCATTGCCGTGCAGCATCAGATGCGCCGCCACCGTCTCGATCAGCGCCTGCCCGCCCGACCGCACCGTCGCGAGCGCGAGCAACGCCGGATCCGACGCGACGATCGGCGCGCTCCCCAGCCCCTCGACGACCAGCTTCACCGCCCGCTGCGCGATCGGATTATCCAGATACGCCTCGCGCACCTGCGCCTCGTAACTCCGCGGCCACTCGCCAAACGCCGACCCCCCGATCGCCCCCGCCGAAGACCGAGACAAAACCGGCCGCGACTCATCGCGCCCGGATTTCCACCCGAACAATTTCATGCCGATCTCCTGAATTTCCCTCGCCCCTACGGGGAGAGGGAGGGGCCCGCGCGCCCTTGCGCGTGGGAGGGAGAGGGGAGTGAGGCTCGGGACGTAAATCCCAACCACCCCTCACCCTCCCGTCGCAAGAGCTCCTCCTTCCCTCTCCCCAAAAGGGAGAGGGCCAAACCTAAAGCACCCGCACCGAAACCCGCGCCCGAGGCCCCAGCATCACCTCGGTCATCGCCCAAACAAGCGCATCAGCCCGATCCGGCGACCGCCCCGGCCCCTCATACCCGCCCCCGGCAATCAGCCCGCAAAGCTCATCCTCCAGGTCCGGAAACGCCCCCACATGCCAGGCCCGCCCAGACTCATACAAAGCCACCACCGGTTCAGCCCGAGCCACCTTCCCCAGCGACGCATGCACCAGCTTCACCGGCATCGCGCGATCAGCCCCAGAGAGAACGCTCCCCACCATAGTCCCCCCCTGGTTGGCCTCCGCGATCACCCGGTCCGCCCCATGCCGCGCCGCGCACTCGGCCACCGCCCGAGCCCACCCCTCAGGACTGGCCCCGGAAACGCTCGCATCCTCCAGCACATACGCAAACCCGTTATCCCCCAGCGCCACCACCACGATCCCGCAAGCATCCCCAGGCCCCCCCGACACACTCCCGGCCGGCGGATCCACCCCAACGACAACCCGCACGACGGCAGGCGCAAAAGCCACCCGCCTGGACTCTACCAGCTCCCGCGTCCAAAGCGCCCCCACGACATCCTCGATCAGCTCGCCGTCCAGCTCCTGCCGCCCCAACCGAGTCCCCGCATAGGACGCGGTCATCGCCTCCACGAAGCTCCCCGGCAGATGCACATTATCCCGCGTTCGCCCCTGAGACCGCACCACCCCCGGCAGCGCCAATATCCGCCGCAGCAACGCCACCGGCTTAGGCGTCGTAGTCACCACGATCCGCGGCAGCGTCCCCAGCCGAAGCCCCATCATCAGATTGTCCCACGTCGCATTCCCGTTGCGCCACTTGGCCACCTCGTCGCACCACGCCACATGATGCTCGGGCCCGCGCAACCCCTCCGGCGCCTCAGCAGAATACGCCGACGCCAACGCCCCATTGGCAAACCGCAGCTCGCCCAGCCCAGCCCGCCAAACCGGATCCTCGTCATCGCGCGCGACGGCGAGCAAGCCGCTCTCCCCCTCGATCATCACCCGCCGCACATCGTCGACGGTCGCCCCGACCAGCGCGATCCGAGCCCCCGGATTGTCCCGCGCCACCTGGCTGACCCACTCCGCCCCGGCGCGCGTCTTACCGAACCCGCGCCCCGCCAGGATCACCCAGATCCGCCAGTCATCGGCTGCATTCTCCGCCCCCCGGTCGGCGAGATGCTGCCCGGGATGCGCCCAGCGTTCCCAGCGATCGTGCAGCTCATAGCGCTCGGCGGCGCTCAGCGACCCGATCAGCATCGCCCGTTGCGCCGCCGGCAGCACCGCCAGTTCGGCGATCACGTCGCGCGCGCCATCCGACTCCCCACATGATGACGCGCGGGGTTCCGTCTCCGATGTGTCCGAAGAAGCGTCGGGCGAATGCGGCGGCACCTCCGCCTCGTCGGGACCCACCGGATCGCGGCATCGATCGTCGGTCACGCCTCACCGCCCTGCGCCGATGCGCGCAGTCGTCGTGCCAGCGAATCGAGTTTGTTCGCGATCGAGGCATCGGTTTCCGCCTGTGTCGCGCGCCGATACGGCTTGCGCCCGCGCCCGCGCTGACCACCGCTGCCGAGGCCGCCAGCCGCGCGACGCGCTAGCAAGGCCAGCGCCACCTGCACCGCCTGCATGCCGGCAAGCGGAACCAGCCGCGTCGCCGACTCGATGCTTGCAACGATGTCGGACCCGGGGCCGGACCCGGAACCGAACCCGCCCCCGAACCCATCGCCTACATCGGTGCCGACGCCGGCATCGATATCATCCTGGATGTCGACGCCCGCATCGTCCTGTATCGCCGTGCGCCCCTCGCGCAGGGCCGTCGCCTCGTGCAGCCCCGCGATTGCGGCGGCGAGCAGCCCCTCCTCGAGCCGCTCGTAACCGCTCGTCAGCGCCTCCGCCCACTGCGCCGCGAACAGCGGATCACGCCGCTTGAGCTCGCTGGCGCTATGGCGGTTCATGCCCACCGCGGCTGACGACGAGGTAACGTTGCAAGTCATCGACAGCGCGATGAGAAACCTCTTCCGCTTGGCCGGCGTCCACCCGTTGGGCCGAACCCTCCGGACCTGCACGACCCGGTGGCTCCCGCCCGTCACGACCGTATAGGTCTGCTTGACTGCCACCCCCACCCGCTTCGCCATCCCGCATCCCCTCCCCGCTTCGTTGCCAACCGCCCCGCCGCCAACGCCCCGCCGCCAAAACACAAAAAGCCGGCGACGTCCGAGGCTCCCACCCCTTCCGTCCCAGCTCTCGTCACGCCGGACCAGCCAGCCCGACCCGCAATTCTGCAGCGTTCCTGTTATGTGCCAAACGAGCGTGACAATGTCAAGCGATTTAACCAATCTGGTTAGCTTGCTGGTTCGACGTGCACCGGGCCAACTCCGTCATCCTGACGTAAGTCAGGTCCCAGAGCCCCAGTGAGGACACAACGATCCGAGACCGGCACCAATCCGAGCGCCCACGCAGGACTAAGCCAGCGGCAATAAATCACATGTGAAGCCCAGCCTCCATCCGCCGATGCAGGATCCGAACGACGCCAATGCCATACCCCGTAGGCCGGAATTAAAGGACATGCTCCCCAACCCCCCGCCGCCTGTAGCCCACCCGGATATGCGCGCAGTCCGTTCCCCGCAGAGGAGCATCCGCCATCGCGGCACACGCCGCCTCGATCAGCTCGACATATCGCAACGCCTGCGCCACTCCCCACTGCGCCACGCTATACTCGAACACCAAGTCGAGGGCGCGCTGCGCCTGGGCGTAAGCCGATACTCACCCAAGCTCCGCAGCTTTACGCTGCTTGAAGGCGGCAAAGTCGAACGCCTCCGCAGTGCCGCTATACTCCCCCGCGCTCAGCGCCTCACGAACGGCCTCGGTCCCAAACCGCCACTCCTGCTCCCGCCGGATAAGATCACGAATAGCCTCGGAGTCATCATTATAGTCGCCCGCATCGACCTGCGCCGCGATCCAGGCATCCTGCTGCTCGGTAAGCGTAATGGTCTTACGAACGGTCGCTATGTCTTGCCTTTCATTCTCTCGGTGCGGCTAAGATATCACACGAACTATCTGACGAGTTCCCGACATCCATCACAACGCCCTAAATTGCTCGCCTCGTTGCTGGAGTTCGAACACCCCAGGCCGTACATCGCGGGTCAAACCGACCATCCGGTCCCACACGGTCAAGATTCGCGCTGTCTTCTTCGGTAACGGCAACTCCATCACTGCCGCACGCGGAAAGAAACCGACCAGACGGGACCGGAAGAACAACTCCCGCTGGGGACGCCGTCGCGCGATGTTGAGATCGCCGGACAGCACCACCCAATCTCCCTCGACACCGAGAGCCGGTATCCATTCTTCGTCGAGTAGGTGCGTATCGCCGTATTTGTCACGGTGGCAGATGACCTCGTGATCCCCCTCAAACAACGCTGCCAGCCCCCGCGCGAGCCGCGGTGGGAGGTTGTTGTCGATGAAAAGTTTCAAGCCGCCTTACGCAGTTGGAGATCGCTTTCGAACTTGAGCGCATCGCGGATTGCGCGAACGGGTAGATCGTACAGCTTGGCAACTCGCTCTACCGATCCCTCGGCCTTCAGTTCCTGCACGACGCGCGCCGTCAGCAGCCCGGATGCTGCCACGATCGGCTGCCCGAAGGAACGCTCGGGATCGGCAACGATCGTCCGCTTGCCCGGTACCAGCCACCACCGCTCGGCGGCATTGGGCCCAAAATCCAGGTCGGACAGCGACGGCATCACGACGTCGCGGAACACCCGTTGTCTCGCCTTGAGGTCGTACATCGCAGGGTCTTGAACCCCGTCCGTGATATCCAGAAACAGCCTGCGCCCGTCGGTCTTGAACGCACGTGTCGAGAACGGCCGTTCGTCGCCAAGCAGATCTCGCGCCGCTGTGATGCAGGCGCGGATGGTCGGCAAACCAAAATGCGCCTTGGTCAGCGCGGCGACGATCCGCGCTTCGACCAGGTCGCGAAAACCGAGAAGCTGGCCATCCGCCTCGACGTCGTACTGCGGCTGCCAGAGGGCCGGTTGCGTGCCCCTTTCGCCGTCATGGCCACCATCATATTCGTAACCGTACAACCAACGCCGGAGCCGCGCCGCCGTCATCCCGATCAGGCGTGCGCCTTCAGGGATCGTGTAAGCGCCGATTCCATACTGTGCCGCTGTCATTTCAATTTGCTCGTCGCCCGCCGCGCATCCGCCCCTGTGACACGCAAATGCTCACACATTGCGAAGGCCCGCAATGGACTATCGCAAGACAATCCATTGCGGCGGCGGTCCGTTCAGATGGTGAAGCACTCCCAATGAGATCACATCGAACCGCGCTCTCTTCACCGCGTAGGCACAGGCTCCGTGCCCGAATAATCATAAAACCCGCGCTTCGTCTTCCGCCCGAACCACCCAGCCTCGACATACTTCACCAGCACCGGCGCAGGCCGGAACTTCGGATCGCCCGTCCCCTCGAACAGCACGCGCGTGATCTCGAGGCACGTATCCAGCCCGATGAAGTCCGCCAGCGTCAGCGGCCCCATCGGATGGTTCAGCCCGAGCTGGCACGCCAGATCGATATCCCGCACGCTCGCCACGCCCTCGCCCAGCGCGAAGCACGCCTCGTTGATCATCGGCATCAGCACGCGGTTGACGATGAACCCCGGCGCGTCGTTGGCATGCACCACCTGCTTGCCGAGCTTTTCCGCAAATGCCTCGACCGCCGCCACCGTCGCGTCCGACGTCGCGAGGCCCCGGATCAGTTCGATCGGCCGCATCACCGGCACGGGGTTGAAGAAATGCACCCCCATGAACCGCGCCGCATGGGGCGCTGCCTGTGCGAGGCGTGTGATCGGGATCGACGACGTGTTCGACGCCAGGATCGCATCCGGCCCCAGCACCTTGCCGACCTCGGCGAAGATCGCGCGCTTGACGCCCTCGCGCTCGGTCGCCGCCTCGACGACGATCGCACAGTCGCCCATGTCCGCCACGCTCGCGACCGGCTCGATCAGCGCCAGCGCCGCATCGCGCGCATCGCCCGCGATCTTCTCCTTCTCGACCAGCCGGCCAAGCGCCTTGGCGATCCCCGCCTTGCCCTTCTCGGCCGCGTCCAGCGACACGTCGGCCAGCAGCACGCGGTATCCCGCCTGTGCCGACACCTGCGCGATCCCCGCGCCCATCTGCCCCGCGCCGATCACGCCTATTGTCTGCCCAGCCATATCCGTCTCCACCGTTCGTTTGTGCCGTTGTTTGCGCCGGTCCTACCGGCTTTTGCGCGCACCACCAGCCCCGATCGCCCTCTGATGGCCCGCCGATGGCACCAGCACGGGTGCGGTGCGTTGTCGGGCCACTATTGTCAGGAACATACCATCATGATCGACACCATCGCCGAACTCGACCGCGTCCGCGACGACTGCAAACGCCTCGTCACGACGCGCTCGATGCTCTCGGCGGGTGCCGCGGTGGTGCCGATCCCCGGCGCCGATCTGGTCGCCGATATCGGCCTGCTGACCAAGCTGCTGCCGCAGATCAGCAACCGCTTCGGGCTCGATCACGATCAGGTGCAGAAACTCGAGCCGCATCTCGCGCAGCAGGCGCTGGTGATGGCGTCGAGTCTCGGCAACACGATGATCGGCCGGATGGTGACGAAGCGGATCGTCGCATCGTTGCTGCGCCGGATCGCGACGCGGGTCGCCGCCGGCTCGATCGCCAAGTTCGTGCCGTTCGCGGGCTCGGCGGTCGCCGCGACGATCAGCTTCGGCGCGATGAAGCTGATCGGCAATTCGCATGTCGAGGATTGCTACAAGACCGCGCGTGCGCTGCTCCCTGCCGATCAGCGCGCGGTGTCGGCGACCGTGGGCAAAGGCTGAACCATGACGGGCACCGCCGCCGGCTGATGCACCAGCGTCCACCCCGGCGGCAGATAGTCGGTCGACATGTAATAATAGAACAGGCACGTCCCGTCCTTCGCATACGTCCCGCCCTTGACGATCCCGAGCGCGGTCGTCCCCTCGAACACCGGCGCTCCGCTATCTCCCCCCCGGCAAGTCGGCCCCTCCACCGCCACCCAGGTCGGCAGGCACGCGCCGCCGCACAGGTCGCCGGCGGGGGCGAAATCGACCATCGCGATCAGCGCACAGCTATAGCCGGTCCGCTCGCCGCGATGACAGACGAAGTCGCCCGCGCGCGTGCTCGTCCGATAGCGCCAGGTGACGACCGGGCGCGCCAGCGTCTTGGCGGTATCGGCATAGAATAACGGTCCGAGCGGACCGCGCGCGACGTTCACCTGCACGTCCTGATAGCCCCACCCCCATTGCCCGACATAGTCGAGCGGCCATTCGTGCCGTTCCGCATCGACATAGGCGAGCGTGTCCGGGCAATGCGCCGCGGTCGCCACGCCGAAGCGTGCGCCATCGGTCACGACGAACCCGGTCGTGCACGCGTAGCGCTTGCCGTCTACCGTGCCGATCACGCGCGCCCCACCCCGGATCGGTTCGCTCGCGATCGCGCCAACGGTCGAGTCGGGCAAAGGCGCAGGACCTCCGATCTGCTCGGCCATCGCCGTCGCCTGCAGGTCGAGCACCTCGATCCGGATGGGCATCCCGGTCAGCGCCGCAATCCGCGCGCGCAGCGTGCCGTCGCGGTTCAGGTCAGCATCGCCCGACGAGATCGCCACGACCATCTCGCCGGTCCGCTGATCGACCCCCATCCCGGGCGGATGCGGCAACGACTTGCGGATCATCGCCTGATATTTGGACAGCGCCGCCAACAGTGCCACCCGCGTCGCGCCTGCGCCGGTACGGAAGACGATCGGCACGACGATCCCGCCCGCCGCGATCGTGCGATCGGGCACGGGCTCGGTGCCGGTCAGCAGCACGACGATCCGATAGTCCGGCTGGTGCTCGATCGCGACTCCCACCCAGCGATCCGCAAACGCCGTCCGTAGCGCATCGGTCGTCGCCACGCTCTCCGCCTGCGCGCGCAACCGGTGCATCGCGGTATCGAGCGGCACGCCGAACCGCTGCGCATAGGCTGCCGCGTCCTGCATCGCCGCGTCGACCGGCAATTGCACGCCCGGCGCATCGGCCTGCGTAGCCGGCGCCGCGGCCTGTTCAGCCGCCGCCGGCGCGCCGATCAGCGAAAGCGCCGCACAGGCCACCACCCGCCCTATCCAACTCCTGACCATGCGCGACGTGATTCCAGATTTCGAGCTTCGGATGCGCGCCTAAACCGTGCGGTCTGAACCAGCGCTGTCGGTCCGCGACGGCGCGGCGCTCAGTGCCCGCGATCGTCGCGGTCGGCAGTCGGACCTTCATGCCCTGCAACCGCCACCGCAACCCCGTCCTTGCGCAAAAATCCTGCGGACAGCACATGATACAGCCGCTCCTTCGACACCGCCTGCGCGACGAAGTCGGCGATCAGCGCGGAGGCGACCAGCGGCATCATCAGCCCCCGGCTCGCGGTCGTCTCGGAGATGATGATCACCGCGGTCAGCGGCGCGCGGACCACGCCGGTGAAATACGCGACCATCCCCAGCAGCACGATCGCGCCGGGCGGATAATCGGGGAAGATGCTGCGGAGCATGTCGCCGATCCCGGCCCCGACCGACAGCGACGGCGCGAAGATCCCGCCCGGCATGCCCGATACCGCGGTCGCCAGCGTCGTGACGAACTTCGCCGCGCCGAACCAGTGCGGCACGTCGCCGCCGGTGATGATCCCGCGCGCCGCGCCGTATCCGGTCCCCCAGGTCAGCCCGCTCGCGACACCGATGATCGCCACGACCAGCCCGAGCCCGCCGGCGAACAGCGTCGGATGCGCGCGCAGCCACGCCACCGGTGCCAGCCGCGTCCGCCCGGTCGCGATCACCGACCGCGAGAACAGCGCCCCCGCCAGGCCCCCCAATATCCCCGCGACCGGCGCCGCGAGCAGCGTCTCGCGGACGTTCAGCGTCTGCCGCATCACCCCGAAATACACGTAATCCCCCGACAGCCCGAGGCTGACCATCCCGGCGATCAGCACCGCGGTCATCACCAGCAGCGTCATCCGCTGTTCGTACGCGGCGGCCAGTTCCTCGATCGCAAAGGCGACCCCGGCGAGTGGCGTGTTGAACGCCGCGGCGACGCCCGCCGCGCCACCGGCGATGAACACCGACGCGCGCAGCGGGATCGCCATCACGCGGTGCGCATAGCCCATGATCGACGCGGCAACCTGCACCGTCGGCCCCTCGCGCCCGGTCGATGCGCCGACGAACAGCGTCCCGATCGTCAGCACCAGCTTGACGATGACCGTCTTCGCGGAAACCAGCCCGGTCATCGCATGATCGGGATCGCGCGTCGCCGCCATGACCTGCGGGATGCCCGATCCGCGCGCCGCCGGGGCAACCCGCAGCGTGATCCACGCGATCGCCGCATAGCCCACGGGCGTCATCAGCAGCGGCGCCCACCACCAGCGCGCGACGATGTCGGTGAACGCCTCGCCCGCCCGATCCGCTGCCGCCGCGAACCCGAGTGCGACGATGCCGATCATGATCGCCCCGCCGAGGATCGCAACGCGCCGCCGCCAGACGAGCGCACTCGGCGCATGCCGCTGCAACAGGATCCGCACGCGCGTTTTCGTCATGCGTGCCATGGTCGGGCCCTCACCGATTCCGCGCTTAACTCGGCGACCGACATTGCGACTGACGCGGGAGCAGGCGCGGAAGCCGGACTATCGACGGCGATCATACTGGTCATGCGGCGGCTTATGCCTCGCATAATCCAGCACGTCACCCTTACGATCCGAAACGACACGCCGACCCGATTGCCGCAAGCAGCATTGCTCGGAGCGACCGCACGATGAGGATATCAATGTCGCTTTCGCCCATTTGATGTCATTCAGCGTCGATTTTCGGTGTCTCAGACGCGGACGTTGCGGTCTCAAACCTGCGGTGTAGTTTGAGCGAATGATTGCGCGAAAAAGTCCTGTGAAACGGGATGCCCTGTGGAAGCGGTATTGGTCGATCAAAGACGTGCATCGATGCGGCCTGTATGAGCCTATCTTATGGCACCTAGCCTTGGATGGCGACTTCTCGGCGATGGTTACGCTGGCCGATACTTTCCCTATCGAGGGGCGAGTTGCGGATCGGTTCAGTAGGGCTGGCCTGTATTATCGAGCGCATAGGGGCGGCTATGAGTATGCCGCACAACACCTCGCTATGGACGCTTTCAATCGAGGTGATCTTAAATCCTATCGATATTGGTTGCGACGTGCGGTTCGGTTCGATCCCGATCATCTAAAACAGCTTAAACGCTTTGAAACACGGCTACCTCACCAGACCGCTCATGAACGTGGGCATGGTCGTCCCTACCGGGCATATGACTGACAAGCTTCTCAGAAGCGGACCGTTCGCTTTCCTTCCAAAAGCGGTCATCATGTAACGATAACGATGGCCACGCCTGCGATCGACAGTATGACGCTCAGCGTTGTGAGCCATCGAACTTTTCGCTTGTCCACGGCGGTGCTGGCGAAGTGCACCGCGCCGAGCAGCAGGGCCGTGCTGAGAAGCACGATAACGCTGCCTAGGAGATCGCCTTGGGCTTCGGTCATCTGGTCATCCACGACGCTGTCCTGATGATCGGTCAGCAGCGCGATCGGCTAGCAGCGCTTCCCTATCATAGGCATGACGGGCCGTTAAAAACGCCTAATCTCGGACATTGCCGGGCGGGTTATGAGAAGGCACAAGCGTGTTGGCGATGGCGTGGAGAATGACGGTGCAGAGACGAGGTGTCACGTTTATGGGAGACCTTCGCGCTAACCGCTGGCGCTATGCGGCCCCGGTGTTGGGCATCGCAATGTATCTTGGCTTGAAGGCGCTAGGCGCTGACCTCTGGATTGCCGTTGTCATTCCCGTGCTGCTGGCGACCGGACTTGGGTTCGTGATCGGACGCCGCCAATAGATTTCGGCGATGTCTGCTACCGCCCAGTTGTGGACGTTCGACAGGCGCGGCATTGTCCGAGTTATGACAAAGATCATCTACCTATCGCCCGGCGAGCAGATGCCGGATCGCGGCGACGACGAGCCGTGGCTGATCGTGGAGGCATCGGACGATGGCCGGTTCTTCGGGACCGGTGCTGCATGGAACCCGAGCGGCGAGTGGGTCGGCTATGGCTCGCTGCCGGAGAATGACGGTGCCTTTGCCGACGCCGTGGCGGCAGCGGAGCGGTGGGCCGCTGAATACAATGTTCCTGCAATATGGGTTCAAACTGCTCCATAGGTCCGCTTTCGCCCAATCTTTGCCGTTCCCCAGTCCGATTGCGCTTCCCAATTGCAGACGATCGTTCAGGCTGGATCGCCAGCGGCAGGACTCGAACCCGCAACCTCCGGCTGTGACCGGTGCTCCCGCCAATTGAGCTACGCTGACGATCAACGATACCGCATCCGCATCGTTGTCGCAAAACACCCAATTGCGGTCATTAGGTAAGTCGCTAATCTGATCGAAATGGAACACGCTTCACTCGTGGCCTTTTTGGAAGGCAGACTTACGCCCGAACAATTTGGTGACGAAGTGGCCGACGAAGTCAGGGCGTGTAATCTGGCGTGCAATCAGACTGGTGAGGGGCGCATTTTCATCACCCCCGGACCGGACACCATCGTCATGCGCGACAGTTGCTGGAAGCTGTTGCTGGACAGGGACTGAGCGTCGAAATCGCCAACTATGCAGCCACCTGCATCATTTTTGGTGATTTTGAGTTTGGTGACGATGTTGTGAACGAGGCGATTTGGTTGGTCGAGATGGCCGACCTCGACCAACCCACAATTGATGACATGAGGGCGGCAATCGACCGGCTCACTCTTCTATGACCGCTTCCCTCTCCATTCCGACCATTCCGCTTCCGCCCAATTGTCGCCGTTCGTGAACATTTATAGTGAGCTTGGAAACGGACATTAAAAATGCTCTCATGCTTTCATGAACAGGGCATCCAAGGTCATCCTCGCCTCACTTGCGATCGTAGGCACATTTGCGATTGGTTTTGAGACGGGTGAATGGCGTGCGCTTGAGCGTGAGAGGCGGTTGCCTAGTTGGAACGGGTCAATCGCACAGGCACAGGATGCCGCTCAGCGGTGGGCGACGAAGGTGCACGAGACGCCATCAACGGCAATGTTGAACCGATACCCCCGTTATATTTCTTTCCCCAAAAAAACTTGCATTCAGTTGAGGTTGAAGGGTGGCGTCGGAGGAGTTCCGATTTACTGTTACCGGGGGAATACGATCCAGTTATTGGAAGAATATAGCGATGTAGAGTGAACACGAATGTCGGCTTACCGCCCGATTTTCGCTAAAGCGGCCCGTCCGCTTTCCTCTCCCAATCCCACCTTTGGGCGCCGTTGATCGGCCGTCCTAATTCTTGACCGCTGCGGGAAAGGCGGCGGCAGCGCGAGATCGGCTATCGCTGCCTATGTCGTTGAAAACCGAGAGGGCTTCACTGGTTCTGGGTTTTTGACCCTGTTCGCCGCCGTCGGCGCGCGCCTTACCGAGTAGGACTTGGCCCATCTGCCCGTACGCGCGCCTCATAAGCCGAAATCGGATGGTTGCGCGTTCGAGGCAGCCTTCAGACCAGATTCTCATAAACCTGATCGGAGTTGCGCAACTCACCGGCTCGATCGTGCGGCATGCGGCTGACCCGCCACCGCGCGCTGATGACGATCTCGTCGAAGATATGCGTGCCGCACAGGACAAGGACGCTGCCCGCGCTGGTGCCGAGGAACCCGACCGCCGCCAGCGCAAACGTCGCGGGTCCATACACCACCGATCCATGCGCGAGGATTTCGCCGCCGCGTGACGACAGGCACAGCGCCAACAGTTGCGCGATCGCCAGATACGCCACCGCGCACAGGATCACCCCCGCCCCGCGAAGACCAAGGTCGGTCCGCCAGTCTCGATGCCACGCTGCCATGCCACAAATCCCTTCGTGGGCCTCCAGCTATCGCGCGCGCCGTAGCATTTCGAGATCGTTTTCCGCCCTTCGCATAGTGCCGGCATAGCGGCGAGACAGCCCCCGCCGGATCGCGATCGATACCGCCGGATCAAGCCCGCCGGATCGCGCGCCATTTTAGCCGATGCTTAACGCTCTCGGAGGCATAAGCCGGTTGTAAGGGAGTTACAGCCGTGTCGCCAAATGAGTCGGGTTTTGAAACGGTTGCCCTGCGCGACCTCGAAGCGATGAGCGCGGACGCGCGCGATACCCTGCCGTTCGGGGTGGTCGGCTTCGGCGCGGACACGATCGTCCAGGTCTACAGCGCGACCGAAGCGCGCATGGCGGGGCTCGATCCTGCCGCGGTCCTCGGCGTGCCGTTCTTCGACGCGGTCGGGCAGTGCATGAACAACTTCATGGTCGCCCAGCGGTTCGAGGACGAGCCCGAAATCGACGAGATCGTGCCCTATGTCCTGACCTTGCGGATGCGCCCGACGCGCGTGCGCCTGCGCCTGCTCGCCAGTGCCGGCACGCCACGCCGTTACATCCTCATCGCACGGTAAGACCGCGATCATGAGCGACACGTCCAGCGAGGAACAGCTTCTCGAGTTCCTGTATGCCTGCCCGGTCGGGCTGATCGAATGCGATGCCACCGGCGAGATCGGGATGATGAACCCGCACGCGATGCAGCATCTGCTGCCGCTCGCGGGGCCGCGCGATCCCGGCAACCTGTTTGCGGCGTTCGAACAGCACGCGCCGGAGTTGCGCAGCATCGTCGCCGCGTTTGCGCCCGCGACGGGGCGGATCTGCGACGGTCACCGCATCTTCGTCGACCTCGGCGCGCGTCGGCACGCCGTGCCGGCGAAGGTGCTCGCCTGTACGCTGGTCAAGCTGGGCGCGAACCGGCTGATGGCGACGTTGGCGGATATCAGCCAGCAGGTCGTCCAGGAGGAGCGCCTGCGCCAGGCGAACACCTGGTTCGCGACGATGCTCGACGGCGTCAACGACTATGCCGCGCTGACGATCACCCCGGACGGCCGGATCGAGTCCGCCGATGCCTGCTTCACGCGCCAGACCGGGCATCCGGCCGCCGACGTGATCGGCCGCGATCTCACCGACATCCTGAACACCGATGCGCCTGGTGGCGACCTGCGGCTCGACGAGCAGCTGGTGATCGCAACGCGCGAGGGGTGGCATCTGCAGGAGGGCTGGCAGCAGCGCGCCGACGGCGAGCGCTATTGGTGCCAGCGCCTCGTCGTCGCAAGGTCGGGCCCCGACGATCTGCGCCCGTCCGGTTTCTCGGTCGTCTTGCGCGACGTGCCGCGCGGTGGCGAGGCCGCCGAGGACATGCGCCGGCTGCTGACCTGCGACCATCTGACCGGCGCATCGAACCGGCGCTATTTCGGCCAGGTGATGGAGCGCGAGCTGACCCACTGGCGCGAATTGCGGCAGTCGCTGTCGCTGGTCGTGATGGATCTCGATCACTTCAAGACGGTCAACGATACCTATGGCCACCCGGTCGGCGACACGCTGTTGTGCCGCGTCGCCGACGCCTGCAAGCTGCTGCTGCCGCCGCGCGGTATCTTCGCGCGACTGGGCGGCGAGGAGTTCGGCGTCCTCCTGCCGCGCTATGCCAAGGACCAGGCGGTGCTGCTCGCCGAACAGATGCGCACGACCATCGCCGCGCTCGAAGTCGAAACGCCGAGCGGGCCGTTGACCGTCACCGCCAGCCTGGGGTGTGCGACGCTGGACGAGGCCGACGGGTCGATCGACGCGCTCATCGCGCTCGCCGACAAGCGTCTCTACGCCGCCAAGCATGCCGGACGGAATCAGGTCTGTCATCGCCAAGCCTGCGCCGCGTGACGGCGCCCCGATTGCAGCGCGCTGGGGCGCACCGCATCGCCTGTGCGGTCGTCGCCGCCGAACTGCGTCGCCTGCGCGATAGCGACTCCCGGCCAATCTCGCCCGAGGACTGGCTCGACTCCATGCCGATCGACGACGCGGGACTCGGGCTGGATTCGATGGAACAGCTCGGCGCGCTCGGTGCGCTGGCCGAGGCGTTCGACCTCGACGACAGCGTGCTGAGCGACGGTCCGCCGCGCACCGTCGGCGCCTGGGTCGACTGGATCCTGCACGCGCACGCCTCGGGCAATGGCCGGATGACGGTCGTCACGTCGGGGTCGACCGGTCACCCGCGCCCCTGCGTCCATGTCGTCGCCGACCTGCTCGACGAAGCCGCGTTTTTCGCAGGCCGGTTCGCAAGCCGCCGCCGGGTGGTCGCGCTGGTGCCGGCGCATCATCTGTACGGGATCGTCTGGACCTGTCTCCTCCCGGATGCGCTGGGCGTACCGGTCGTCGTCCGCACGATCGGCACGCCACTGGGCCTCGCCGCGGGGGACCTCGTCGTCGCGGTGCCCGACCAGTGGCAGGCGCTGCGGCGTCTGATCCGTCGGTTTCCCGAGGATATCGTCGGCGTCAGCTCGGGCGGATCGCTCGATGACGACGTCGCGACGGGGCTGCTGGCGTCGGGACTGTCGCGACTGGTCGATATCTATGGCGCCTCGGAAACGGGCGGCATCGCGCTGCGCGACGCCCCCACCACGGCGACCGCGCCCGCGTACGATCTGCTGCCGCGCTGGCAGTTGCTCCCCGACGGCGAAGGCGATTGGCGGCTCGTCGACCGCACTGGCCGCCGTTTCGACCTGCCCGACCATATCGAGCGGATCGGCGAACGCACGCTGCGGCCGATCGGCCGGCGTGACGGCGCGGTCCAGGTCGCCGGCCACAATGTCTGGCCGGAGCGTATCGCACGGGTGTTGCGGTCGGTCGACGGAGTCGCCGACGCCGCGGTGCGGCTGCACGTCAACGGGCGACTGAAGGCCTTCGTCGTGCCGACCGAGCACCAGGATACCGTCCTGCTGGCGGCCCGCATCGATCAGCTGGTCGCGCCTCGCCTGACCGATCCCGAACGCCTGAAGAGCTTGCGCTTCGGCCCCGCCCTGCCGCGCAACGCGATGGGAAAACTGGAAGACTGGGCATGATGCATTCACCGATCACGCCGGCCGATGCCGCGGCCGCCACCCCCGTCCCCGCACCCGCCGCCACTCCCGTCGCCGCACTCGCCACCTGCCAGGGATGCCGGACCGGCGCGCCGCTCAGGACCGCGATTACGATGGCATTCCAGCCGATCGTCGATATCCGGACCGGATCGATCTTCGCCTACGAGGCGCTGGTGCGTGGGACGGAAGGCCAGTCGGCGGGCGAGGTGCTGTCCGGCATCGAGCCCGACATGATCTACAAGTTCGACCAGGCGTGCCGGGTCAAGGCGATCGAACTCGCGGGGTCGCTCTTCGCCGCCGATGGCGACGCGAAGCTGTCGATCAACTTCATGCCCAACGCCGTCTACGAGCCGAACGCGTGCATCCGCGCGTCGCTGTCGGCGGCCCGCCGCGTCGGGTTCGACCCCGGCCGGCTGATGTTCGAATTCACCGAGAACGAGCAGATGGTCGACGTCGCGCATGTCCGCCACATCATCGAGGCGTATCAGGCGCGCGGCTTCACCACCGCGATCGACGATTTCGGCGCCGGCTATGCGGGGCTCGGGCTGCTCGCCGACCTGCGACCCGACATGCTGAAGATCGACATGGCGCTGATCCGCGGGATCGACAGCTCGGCCTCGCGCCGGACGATCGTCGCGAGCGTCGTCCGCATGGCCGAGGACCTCGGCATCCGCTGTATCGCCGAGGGGATCGAGACCGCGGCGGAATTGCGGACGCTACGGGAGATCGGCGTCCGCCTCTGCCAGGGCTATCTGCTCTCGCGGCCCACGGTGGAGGCGCTCCCGTCCCCCGCGCTCGCCGCAGTCCCGGCCGCGACGGCATAAGCGGACCTCGTGGATACCCGACACGCCCCGCGGCGTGTCTGACATATAGCAAACCGCGCGAGACATAGGCTAAGGCTCTTCGATGCATCCAGACACCTCGCCAAGCGCCTCGGATATCACGCTAATGCCAAGAGCGAGGACAGCGTCGATCGCCCCCGCGCCGGCGCTGCGGCCGGCCGAACCCTACGCCCGCGACGAACTGCTGCACGAACTGTTCGACACCACGCGCGCGGCGCATCCCGACGCGACCGCGCTGCGACTGATCGGCGCGGACGAGGAATACGACCGCAAGACCGCCTGGACCTATACCGACCTCGCCACGCGCAGCCTCGCGCTCGCGCACCGTCTCCGCGCGATGGGGATCGGCCGCGGCGACCGCGTCGTGCTGTGCCTGCCGCGCGGGCTCGACCAGTATATGGCGATCCTCGGCGTGCTGCGCGCCGGCGCCGCCTATGTGCCGGTCGACTGGGGCTATCCGCAGGACCGCATCGACTTCATCGTCGAGGACAGCGAAGCCGCGCTGACGATCACCGTCGCCGGCCGCGTCGCGAACCTCAAGGGGAAAACGCTCGCACTCGACGCGGCGCTGGGCGATCTCGCGGCGGAGCCGTCCGAACCGATCGGTCGCGACGTGACGCTCAGCGATCCGCAGGACCTCGCCTACATCATCTACACCTCGGGCACGACCGGCCGGCCCAAGGGCGTGATGATCTCGCACGGCAACGCCTGCCACCTGGTCCGCTCGGAAAGCGCGATCCTCGACCTCACCCCGGCCGACGTCGTGTTCGGCGGGTTCAGCCTCGCGTTCGACATGTCGGTCGAGACGATGTGGAGCGCGTTCTTCGTCGGGGCAGTCGTGCTGGTCGCGACCGAGGCGCTGGCGACCAGCGGGCCCGACGTGGCGATCGCGCTCGCCGAGGCGAACACGACGATCTGGCACGTCGTCCCCTCGCTGATCGCGCTGGTCGAGCATCCGGTGCCGACGCTGCGCCTGCTCAACATGGGCGGCGAAGCGTGCCCCGCCGACCTGCCGCGCCGGCTCGCGCGTCCAGGATTGCGGTTGCTCAATACCTACGGCCCGACCGAGACGTCGGTCACCGCGACCTGGACCGAGGTGTTCCCCGGCCAGCGCATCACGATCGGCAAGCCGCTCCCCGGCTACACCGCCTGGGTGGTCGACGAGCATATGCAGCCGGTCCCCGACGGCCAGGAAGGCGAACTCGTGATCGGCGGTCCCGGCGTCGGCGTCGGCTACGTCAACCGCCCCGATCTGACCGCCGAGAAGTTCATCATGACGCCGTTCGACGGGCCTTCCGGTGCCCCAGAACGCATCTACCGCTCCGGCGATCTCGTGAAGCTCGACGCGGCAGGCGACATCGATTTCGTCGGCCGCATCGATACGCAGGTCAAGATTCGCGGCTTCCGCGTCGAACTCGCCGAGATCGAGGCGGTGATCGGCGAATGGCCGGGCGTCGCGCAGACCGTCGTCCAGCTGTTCACCGACGACGACGGCTCGGAGTTCCTCGCAGCGTTCCTGATCGCGCGTCCCGCCGAGGAGATAGACATGGTCGGCCTCAAAGCCCGCGTCGCCGAGCGTCTCCCCAACTACATGCGCCCGGCGGGGTATCAATTGCTGTCGCACCTGCCGACGCTCCCTGCCTCGGGGAAGGTCGACCGCAAGGCGCTGGTCAAGCCCGAGATCACCGTGACGTCGGACCGCGAGATAGTCGCGCCCGCCACGCCGCTGGAGGAAAGCCTGCACCGCGTCTGGGCCGAGGCATTTGCGCCGCAGCCGGTGTCGGTGCTCGACGACCTGTTCGAGGATCTCGGCGGCCATTCGCTGAAGGCCGCGCGGCTAGTTTCGGCGGCGCGAAAGGTGCGCGGCCTCGAAGGGCTGTCGCTTGAGGACGTCTACGCCGCGCCGACGATCCGCGCGCTCGCGCTGCGGATCGGTGGCACCACGCCCGTCGCGATCCTCGACGAAACTAGCTTCCATCATATCGCCCTGTGGAAGCGCCGGCTGTGCGTCGCCGCGCAGACGCTCGCACTGCTGCCGATCTACACGCTGGCGGGCCTCCAATGGTTCTCGCCCTACCTCGCCTACACACATCTCGCCGGGAACATGCCGCGGGTCGACGCGCTGATCCTCAGCGGGCTGTTCTTCACGGTCGTGCCGATCGCGTCGATGTTCCTGTCGATCGCGCTCAAATGGCTGATCGTCGGACGGTTCAAGGCGGGCGATTACCCGCTCTGGGGCAGCTATTATTTCCGCTGGTGGCTGGTCCGCCGGATCATCGGCGTCACCGCGACGCCGTATCTCGCGGGCACGCCGATGATCCGCGGCTATTACCGGATGATGGGCGCGAAGATCGGCGAGCGCGTCCATATCGGCACCGGGATCATCGATACCGCCGACCTGCTCCACGCGGACGACGATGCGATCATCAGCGACCAGTCGGTGCTGTCGACCAGCTCGGTCGAGCGCGGGCTGCTGAGGCTCGGCACGGTAAAGCTCGGCAAGGGCGCGTTCGTCGGGTCGATGGCGGTGGTCGGCCGCAACGCCGCGCTCGGCGACGACGCTATGCTCGACGATCTGTCCGCGCTGCCCGCCGATACGACGATCCCGACCGGCCAGCGCTGGGCCGGCTCGCCCGCCGCGCATGACGGCGATGCGCCCCGCCGCCCGGCCACCGCAGCCCCGCGCAACGCCGGCCCGGCGATCGGCCTGTTCCTGTGCGCGCTGATCCTGCCGCTGGTCGCGATCCTGCCGATTGCGCCCGGGCTGATCGCGCTGATCGAGCTCGACTGGGCGACCAGCGGCTATGCCTATGTCGCGGTCGCGCCGCTGCTCGCGGTTACCTATGTCGTGATGATGTGCGTGCTGACGGTGGTGGCCAAGCGCCTGATCCTCGGCCGCGTCGCACCCGCGGTCTACGCGCTGAACAGCGGGTTCTACGTCCGCTACTGGTTCGTCCAGCAGATCAACGACCTCGCGCTGCGCCTGCTCCACCCGATCTTCGCGACGCTGTACGTGGTGCCGTGGTACCGCGCGCTTGGCGTGAAGGTGGGCCGTCGCGCGGAAATCTCGACCGCCAGCGCGATCGTGCCGGACTTGGTCGAGATCGGCGAGGAGAGCTTCATCGCCGACTCGGTGATCTTCGGCGCCGCGCGGATCGGCCACGGCACGATCGAACTCGCGCATACCAAGATCGGCCGCCGCAGCTTCATCGGCAACTCCGCACTGCTGCCGAGCGGCACGCAGATCGGCGACGAGGTGCTAGTCGGCGTCCTCTCGAAGCCACCGAGCGATCCCGCGCTCGCCACCGAGGCGGGCAGCACCTGGTTCGGCTCGCCCGCGATCAAGCTGCCGGTGCGACAGGTCAACACGATGTTCGACGAAGGCGCGCGGTTCAATCCGTCGCGCGCGCTGATCGCGACGCGGCTGTCGATCGAGGCGGTTCGCACCACCTTGTCGCTGACCGCGTTCCTGGTGTTCTTCAGCCTGCTGCTGTCGGTGGTCGGCGACCTCGACGACCTCGACAATGGCGGGCTGCTGATCGCGACGACCTTCCCGTTCCTGTACGTCGGCTTCTGCCTCGCCTGCGGGATCTTCGTCCTCGCGCTCAAATGGCTCGTCGTCGGCCGCTACAAGGTCACCACCGCGCCGCTCTGGAGCACTTTCGTCTGGCGCACCGAACTGGTGACCGCGACGTACGAGAATCTCGCGGTCGCCAACCTGCTCGAACCACTCCGCGGCACGCCGTGGATCGGGCTGTACCTGCGGCTGATGGGCGCGCGGATCGGCAAGCGCTGCTACATCGACACCACCGACCTGACCGAGCACGACCTCGTCGATATCGGCGACGACGTCGCGCTCAACGACTTCGCCGGCCTGCAGACGCATCTGTTCGAGGACCGCGTGATGAAGGTCGGCGCGATTCGCGTCGGCGACCGCGCGACGATCGGCTCGCTCGCGATCGTGCTGTACGATGCAGAGATCGGTGCCGACGCGCAGCTCGGCGACCTGTCGGTGGTGATGAAGGGCGAGACGCTGCCCGACGGCACGAGCTGGGACGGGAGCCCGGCGCGGATCGCCGTCGCGACGTGACGCCGATCTGGCACGACGGTCCGCTCGACGCGCTCGTCTGGGACGGTCAGTCGCCAGTCGCATGGAGTGTTGCCGAGGACGGACCGTACGCTGCCGGCCTGCTCGGCGATGCGCGCGCGATCCGGCAGGGTCTGGCCGCCGCCCTGATCCGCAAACTTGCCGGCGACTCAGACGATGTTCGACTGACACGCAGTCCGGCCGGCGCGCCAATGGTTTCCGCCCCCGGCGGCTGGTATCTCAGCCTCTCCAGCCGCGGCGCGCACGCCCTGATCGGCGCTGCACGCCAGCCGATCGCGGTCGACCGCGAGGTCGCCGACGACCACCCGCCGCTCTGGGACATGCTCACCCCGACCGAAGCCGATGCGCTCCACCGCCTGCCCGCCCTCGCCCAGCCCCAAGCCTGGCTCCGTCGCTGGACGATCAAGGAAGCGCACGCCAAACTCATCGGCGAACCGCGTCGCATCCGCCCCGAATCGATCGAAACCGTCGTCACCGACCCAACCCACGCGACCGCAACGTTCGAAGGCACTTCGCGCTGCTGGAGCCGTTCCACCACCGACGCGATCGAAACCATCGCGCAGTGGAGCCAGCCATGACCAGAATCCTGACCCGCCGCTACGAGGACAAGGACCGCGCCGCCGTCCTCGCGATCTTCGACTCGAACCTCCCCGAGTATTTCGGCGCCGGCGACCGCGAATGGCTGGCGGAGACGCTCGACGGGCCCGACGGCCCGGCATTCGTGGTCGACGTCGACGGCGTCCCCGGCGCGTTCGGCGGCTACGAGATCTGGGAGCATTACAACAAGGCGCTGCTCTTCTGGGGCATGGCCGCGCGCGCCTATCACGGCGCCGGCCTCGGCAAGCTGCTGCTGTTCGAACGCCTGCTCCACGTCGCGACCAGCGCCGAGCCGCCCACGCGCTACGTCACCGTCGACACCTCGCCGCAGGTCTCGCCGTTCTTCCAGCATTGCGGCTTCGAGTTGACCAGCGTCTGGCCCGGCGGCTACCGCTCGGGCATGGACATGCACGAACTCCGCTTCGACCTCGCAGCCGTGTCGCCCAACACCCTCCAACAAAACCGCGACAACCTCGCGCAGGACGCAAATCGACGCCTCGCCAAAACCAAGGCATCGCTGTCCCCACCCTAAAGCATACCCCGCTGATATAGACGATGGTGCTTACTTCGGAAGACGGTGAACTCATTATCGACCCGCGCGGCGAGTGAGCGGCGATGGACCGGACCCCTCATGTCGGCATCTCTCCCAGCACCAACGCAAGGTAATGCCGGCGACAAAATTGCTGCATCGCTGTGCTCGACCGCACGTCGAAGCGGACACAGTCGTGTTCACCTGACGAACAACGCTGCCGACTGGAATAGCTATAGCCGAGACGGTACCGCGAACGTCTCGGGCGCTTCGGAGAAGAAGCTCGCATGCTTGTTAGCGGGATTCCACTGACACCTTCTGACCGCGGCAGAAGCATGGACCGACCGGTCTTGCTGAAAAGTAGGAAGGTTTACACCCGTCCTGATCGTCCCCGGATCGGTGAACACGTTTGAGTTAGCCGCCATGCTTCGTTCGGCTTGCACGGGCATGAGACGCGCGAAAACTGAATGCATACGGTGCCGTGGTAGTCTTCGATATATCCGAACAGCGCCTGTCGTGCCTCGCCTGTGTCGTCCATCGGCATCGACGGGTCAGTTCGACCTTCAGGTAGGGAAGAAGCTTTTCATCGGGGTGTTATCAGAGCGATTATTGGTACGACCCATCGACGATGTGGCACCAATCACGGCGAGGTAACATAAACGCGAGCCTCACTGGAACCGGCAATCCGGGGGGCAGATGAGACTGGGTGCTGGCCGCTGCCCTTATGCTGTCATCATCAGCGCCGCAAGCGGCGGCTCGGTCCGTATATGATCGCGGATTGCAGCCGACGATCTAGCGGGTGCAAGGTCGAACACGCGCCCAAGATGAAGCCCGATCGACGCCTGTTCCGTCCGCGTTCACGCGGAACTTCCAGTTGTAGTCAGGCGCGCGCTTGACAGGCACCAGCACCTTCATCCGGTTTACTTCCGGAATCGATATAGTCCTTTCTCCTTAAGGCATTTATCAGATGCCGCGCTCTTATCCAAGAGCGGGCACCCTTCATAGCGTTTAGGGGCGCTACTTCAGTCGCGGGATACAGCTTAGCTTGGTGTCATCCAATGCAGCTGGCTACAAGACCGACACCGAGGCTTATCTCGCGACACCTTACATTACAAAGCGATAGAATCCTTCAGTGGAATGGCGGCGTCGGCCAACAGGCCGCGATCGATTGCCAATCCTTCCGTGACCAAGCGCCTCCCCTGCACGTAATCGCGCACTGCGTTGACGCAATCGAGGGCAATAACGCGACCTTTGCGCAGATAAACGATCGAGAAGCTGCGCGTCGTCATGTCGCCACGCACTACCAAGTCGTCATATCCCATGGAGAGACCGACAGTCTGAAGTTTAAGGTCGTATTGATTGGACCAGAACCAAGGCACCGCATCATAGGGAGTGCCGTTGCCGACAATCGTTTTTGCCACTATCGTCGCCTGATCGTTAGCGTTCTGCACCGATTCAAGCCGTATCGGTAAATTGTCGGCAAAACGGTTCGCGTGCAGTGCGCAATCGCCAATTGCGAAGACGTCCGCCAGGCTCGTGCGGCATTGCGCGTCGACCGCGACGCCGTTTCCTCCTTCAGCGCCAGCCTCGATCAGCGGACCAACCGAAGGCACGATGCCGATGCCGACGATCACTATCTGCGCGGACACGACCTCTCTGTTTGCCAACCACACGCCGGATACGGTTCCGACTCCCTCGATGCGGTCGACTGCGGTGTTCAATCGAAGATCGACATCGTGCGCGCGATGTTCGTTTTCAAAGAAGCGCGATAGCGGTTCGCCCGCGACCCGCGCCAAGACGCGATCCAGCGCTTCGATCACCACGACACGCTTACCGAGCTTGGTCAGTGCCGCTGCCGCCTCCAACCCGATATAGCCGCCTCCGATAATGACTGCCCGAGATACGTTCGGCAACTCGGCAATCATCCGATCCGCATCGGCGCGGGTTCGCAGCGTATGAACGCCAGCCAGATCATGACCCCCGCAGCCAATCCGCCGTGCATCGCCGCCAGCCGCCCAGATCAGGATGCCATAGCCAAGTTTCTCCTCGCGATCCGTCTCGACCAGATGCTCGGCGGGATTGACGGACACGACTTCGCGACCGAGCAGCATTGTTACCTCGCGCTGGTCCCAGAATTCTGGCGGACGAATCAAAAGGCGCTCGAAGGATTTCTCCCTGGAAAGATAGTCCTTCGACAACGGCGGTCGCTCATAAGGCAAGTCCGGTTCGGCGCCGACGATTGCGATGCTACCGCTGAATTTCGCTTGGCGGAGAGCGATCGCAGCCTGTGCGCCGCCGTGCCCCGCTCCGACGATTAGCACATCGTATTTCTGCATTATTCTGTCCTATTGAAGCAGGCGGATGAAATCAGACAGACCTTCGCCGCCCTGTCCCTCCGCATTGTCACCCCGTGGCCGCATTCCTCACTCGGCTGGGAAACCAGTGGCCTTCGCCGCGGAACTCGAAAGCAAGGAGCAGGTTGGGGATTTAAACCCTCCCTTTGCTTTACTCGCCCCTCTGCGCGACCCCCGCGGCTACCGGATGCAGTTGGCGCATACTAAGCTGAACCTGTTCCAATGACGCACCGTCTCATGGCTGGTGTCGCTCTCTGGCTCAAACAGCAATTTTCCACCCATGACCCAATGCACATCGAACAGTTAGTCCATGCGGCTCACTTGGACCTAGAATTGAAACGATGAAAATAATGGAAAGGACTGCTTGTCGACGATGCTCAGTAGCGCAGCGTGAAGCTTCAACACATCGGACTCCGCGCCAGGCGCGACACGAAGTTCAAGCAGACGAGAAATCCGCTAACCGGCGGTGCCAAACCGCCCAGGCATCTGCTTGCAGGGCGGGTGAAGTACGGAGGTGCGGTGCGCCGTTCCTCGCAACGGTAGGGGACGCCAGCGCTGCAACGGTCACCGTACGGGCGATTGCGCCAACAGCCCGATCACGACCTGCAAATGAGGACCCGCGCCGAAACCAATCTGGCCAACACCAGTGTCCATGTGCCCAAGCTTATGGCGCATATCGAGGATGACGACGAGCCGGGCTAGCTGACAGCGCAACGGATGAGACTGGAATCTAACGAACACCGCCTTGAGCAGGTAGTGGCGGCGATGCCGCCATTGCTTACCGACCAACTATGAAGCGCTGCACCTCCGCGCTACCGTCGAACTAGATACTCATTCAGCATCGACGAAGCCGCAGACACCATTCGCGGGCTTATAGATCGCGTGACACTTACCCCTGGCGCGAAGCCCGGCGAGGTCCACGTGACGCTGCACGGCAAGTTCGGTGCCATTCTCGAATGGCTGGGTCCGCGGAAAAGGAAAGAGGCCAGAAACGACGACAGCCCCTGAGCTTGCGCTACAGGGCTAGGAGTGTCGTCAAAGTTGGTTGCGGGGACAGGATTTGAACCTGTGACCTTCAGGTTATGAGCCTGACGAGCTACCGGGCTGCTCCACCCCGCGACGGTCTGCGTTTGCAGACGGAGGGTGTATGAGACGTTGTGAATGGGTTTTGGATATGTTGCGTGTTGCATGTTGCACGGGCTTCAATGCCTGGCGACGACCTACTCTTCCATCGCTTGAGCGATAGTACCATTGGCGCAGTCGGGTTTCACGGCCGAGT
>NZ_SLXW01000007.1 GCF_004341085.1 Sphingomonas sp. PP-CE-1G-424 | reverse complement strand
CGTTATAGCTCGGCGCAATCTGGAGGATTCATGACCGTACGTAAGATCGTCCCCGTTATCCTGTCGGGTGGTTCGGGGACCCGCCTCTGGCCGATGTCGCGCCCCGAAATGCCCAAGCAGATGCTGGCGCTGACCGCGGACGAGACGATGCTGCAACTGACCGCCGGGCGGGCGCTGGGCGAGCGCTATGCCGCGCCGATCGTGGTCGCCAATGCGCGGCATGCCGAGCTGGTCGAGCAGCAGCTCGCCGAGGCCGGCGCCGCACCACAGGCGCTGATCCTCGAACCCGCCGGCCGCAACACAGCCCCTGCGATCGCGCTGGCCGCGCTGGCGGCGAAGGCCGCCTCGGCGGGCGGTGGTGGCGACGCGCTGCTGGTGATGCCGTCCGACCATGTGATCGGCGACGTCGCCGCGTTCCATGCCGCGATCGAGGCGGCGATGCCGCTCGTGGCACAAGGCTGGCTCGTCACCTTCGGGATCGCGCCCGATGCCCCCGAGACCGGCTATGGCTGGATCCAGATCGGCGACGAGCTCCAGCCCGGCATCAACCGCGTCGCGCGGTTCGTCGAGAAGCCCCCGCTCGACAAGGCGCAGTCGATGCTGGCGAGCGGCGATCATGCCTGGAACGGCGGGATCTTCCTGTTTCTCGCCGACGCCTATCTCGAGGCGCTCGCGCAGTTCCATCCCGGCATCCTGGTCGCGACCCGCGAGGCGATGGACAAGGCGCGGATCGAGGGCACGCGGATCTATCCCGATGCGGCCGCCTTCGCCGCGTCGCCCGACGATTCGATCGATTACGCGGTCATGGAAAAGGCCGACCGCGTCGCGGTGGTGCCGGTCGCGATGGGCTGGAACGACGTCGGCAGCTGGGACGCGCTGCACGCGATCAGCGATCGCGACGACAGCGGCAACGCGCATCGCAGCGACAAGGACGGGCATGTACTGGCGATCGACACGCAAAACTGCTTCGTCCGCAGCGACGGCATCCGTGTCTCGCTGGTCGGCGTCGAGGATTTGATCGTGGTCGCTAGCGGCAACGACGTGCTGATCATGACGCGCGGCCGCAGCCAGGAGGTCAAGAAACTGATCGAAGCGATGAAGGCCAAGGCGTAACCGAAGGCGGGTGCGGGCACGGAAGACGGCCCGCACCTGCGTCCCACCAAGATCCCGCATCGTCGTCGACGCATATACGTGTCGACATGTATGATGGGAATTTCGCCAAGACGCGCCGGCTCCGTCGGAGATCGGCGCTGCCAACCGACCGCGTCCTGCCTCCCGGATCGCTGCCTACGTGCCAGCCGTGATCGCGTCTCGGCGACGAGGTCCCGCGGGCCATGACGGCGAGGATCGTTATCCGCCGTTTGTCGACACGCAGACATGTCGATCGATCGACGATGTTTGGTGGGGGCGTAGCCGTGCGACCGGTTGCAGGCCTGCGCCATCCACCCGTTGAATTCATACTCGAAAGCACGAGCTTTTCACCGAAAACCGCGATTTTCCTCTCCGTCCCCCTTGGCAGGCTCCCATAAGTTCGTGCTTTCGAGTAGAAATAGCCGATGACCCGACCCAGCCCTGCCAAGCGCCCCCCTGCCCCGCGCGCGAAACCCCGCAAGTCGAGCGCCGGCCAGACGGAAATTCCGCAGGGCGATCTGTTCCTGCTCGACAGCCCGTTATACGGCGAGATCCGCGGCGAGCGATCGCTGATGGCGTTCCCGTTCTTCGCGCTTAGCAAGAATGCGTGGATGAAGCCGCTCAGCTACAAGACCGACACCGTCACGATCGAAGTCCGGCCCAGTGCGAGTGGCGTCGCGACGATCTACGACAAGGAGATCGTGCTCTATATCGCCAGCCTGATGGCCGCCAAGCTCGAGGCCGGCGAGGACGTCGCACAGGATTTCGTCTTTACCGCGCACGATCTGTTCAGCGTCACCGGCAGCAACCACAGCGCGCGCTCCTATGGACGGCTGTCCGAAGCGCTCGAGCGGCTGCAGGGCACCCAGATCAAGACCAATATCGAGGCGGGGGGCGAAGGCGAGGAAGGGTTCTTCTCATGGCTATCCGAAGCCAAGCTTCATTATAACAAGACCCGCGCCGGCGAACGCCGCCTGAAGGCAGTCAAGGTGCGGCTGTGCGACTGGCTGTTCCGGGCGATCCTGCTCGACCGGCACGTGCTCGACTATGCGGCGGCGTATTTTCAACTCGGTCCGATCGAGCGGCGGATCTACGAAGTCGCGCGATCGACCGGCGATGGCGACGGGTTCGAGATCGACCTTGCGACCTTCCGGTTGCAGATCGGTTACCAGAACCCGCTGGCGAACTTTCGCGCCGCGTTGCGACAGATCGTCGTCGCCGACACGATCCCCGACTACCGGCTCGACCTGGTCGAGACGATCGGCGATCCCGACGGCACCGAGGTCGTCAAGCGGGGCCGCAAGACCAACCCCGTCAGGGTCGTGATCACCAGGCGGCTGACTGCGCTCGACGAACACCCCAAACCTCGCCTGTCGCGGCAGCTCCTGTCGACCGCGGAACCGGTGTCGAAAGCGCCCCGTGAAGCAAGTCGTGAAACTGGCCGCGAACCAAGCCGCGAATCACCGCGCGAATCAGGCATCACCGAGTCGGAAGACCTGTTTTAATTGATACTCGAAAGCACGAACTTTCCCGCGAATTGATACTCGAAAGCACGAATACGCGGACGAATTGATACTCGAAAGCACGAACTTTCGACGGGATAATCGATCGATTTTCGTAATTGATACTCGAAAGCACGAACCGTGGACGCTTTCGTTATTACAGATTAACTGCAAAAATCGGGACATGTCGGCGATGACGTCGGTGGAACGCAAATTGGAGCGGCTGTGACCCCATAAAGGAAAGCCCGGCACGAAGGCCGGGCATCCCAAGGTAGTGATGGAGCGACGTCGCCAAACGTCGATTCCGGGGTCGAAACTGACCGACCCTCTCCACATAGCCTGACACGGACTTCGGTTCAAGGATGCGCGTTTCGCGCCACGCTCTCTCTTTGTCTCGGTCCCAGCCCCTTAAGGGGATGGAAGATGGCTGTTTTTACCTTGGGCCAAGCGACCGCGCAGGCGCTGGGTGCGGTTGCAGGACGTCAGTCGCCGCGCCGGCCGTCACCTGGCCTGTCTCCAGGCTTGGGCGCGCGGTCGGGTGGTCCACATCGCACCGGTGCGCCGGTGCTGCGCGACAGTATCGAGGCGGGGACGTTCGAGACGCTGTTCTTCACCGTTCCGGCCAAGGGCGAGACCGACAAATTGTTGCGGATCGCCAGGCGAACACTCGATGCGGGGCGTCAGTTGCGCCGCGAGGCGCGCGCCGGCGACCGTATTCTGAGCGCGGCCGAGCGCCGGATCATCCTGCTCACCGCGGCCGCGGTCCGCGTCTACGAAGAGATCCTAACCCTGGCGCGGCTCAACAAGGGGCGCGTCTTTCCGAGCTACGACCATCTGTCCAAGGCGACGAGCCTGGGGCGTGCGACGATCGCGCGCGCGCTGCATATCCTCGAGGACATCGGCTTTCTCGTTCGGCAGCGGCGGTTCAAGCGTGTCGAGGCCGAGGGCCCCGGGCCGCGCTATCGGCAGACCTCCAACGTGTACCGTCCCACCCTGCCCCAGCGCGTCCTCGCCTATCTGCCGCGCTGGATGCAGCCGGCACCAACGCCAGATGATGTCGTCCAGCAGCAGGCGGATCGGATCGATGATACCGCGGCCATGCTGTCCGGATTGTCGTGCCGTGATCTGGCGGCGGTGACGGTCGGGGGGCAATTGGGCAAGATGCTGGCCAAGCTCGGAGCCGGTGTCGACCGGATCGAACGCGAGTCTCAAATCGAGTCTCAACCCCTACAAAGTTAATTGATAGAAAGAGGATTGATGCCGGATCGGGTCACAGGAAGCGGTAAAAACTAAGTCCAGGAGTGCCGGCGTTGCCGTCACATGCTCCCTAGCTGGAGCAAGCGGTGAGCGCCGTCTTTCAGAGTCATGGTGGTGATAGGATCAGCTGTCGATTCGACATGTCGCAGGTCGATGATCATCTCCACTTGCGCCGCTGCCGGCTGCTTGGCAGCATCACGTTCCCAGTTCTGATCCGATAGCTAGACTCAGCTCGGACCATAGTGAGGTCCGGCGACGATGATGACGGCGATCCTGTTTGCGACATCCACGCTGGGTATGGCGGGACAAATCCCGGCCCGATCCGCACCCCAAACAACGACTGTAGCGGCATCGAACGCGATCGTCGGCGACTGGCAGGGCGCTATCGTACCCGCGCCAGGCCGGTCGATCCCCCTCATACTGCATATCAGCGGCACGCCCGGCAGTTTGACGGCAACGCTCGACAGTCCTGCCCAAGGCGCGGTCGGCCTGCCTGTCGCATCGGTCAAGCAGGAGGGCAGAACGCTCCACCTCATGCTGACCACCCCATCGGCCAGCTATACGGCCATCCTTTCGGATGACGGCAGAACGCTGGAGGGGACATGGTCGCAGGGTAGCGGTTCGATTTCGCTCACGATGACCCGTGCGACGACCCGGGCGGCTCGTGCCGCAACGTTGGGCACTACGCGACCCCGAACGCCCCGGCCACCGTTCCCGTACCGCGTCGAGGAGGTCGCATATGACAACGCGATCGGCGGATCGCACCTCGCCGGGACACTCACCCTGCCTGCAAACAAGGGCCCCTTCCCGGCGGTTTTGCTGATCACGGGGTCCGGGCTTCAGGATCGCGACGAGACGCTGTTCGGGCACAAGCCGTTCCTTGTCTGGGCCGGTGCCTTGACCCGTCGCGGGGTTGCCGTGCTCCGCGTCGACGATCGTCAGACCGGTGGGTCGACCGGCGATGTCCGGACTGCCACGACAGCCGACTTTGCCGGCGACGTCGAGGCCGGCCTTGCCTTTCTGCGTTCGCGCCGGGATGTCGACGCGAGCCGCATCGGTCTGATCGGCCATAGCGAAGGCGGGATCATCGCACCGATCGTCGCCGACCGGGACCCTGCCCTGGCATTCATCGTGTTGCTGTCGAGCCCGGGCGAACCGCTCGAACAGGTCCTTCTTTCCCAGAAGCGTTGGCTGGAAACGGCTGCCGGTGTGCCGAAGGCGACCGTCGACCAGTCCGCGGCGACCATGCAGAGCCTTTACGATGCGGTAAAAGGCGCCCCCGATCAGCAGCGCGGATAGCCGTCTCGCCGCGGCGTGGCATATGATCGCCCAACACGGCGGAAAGCGCGACGATGCTGCCGTTCCGATCGGGCTCCGTACCATCGCACAACCGTGGATGCGCTGGTTCCTTTCCTACGATCCGCGGCCAGCGCTCGAAAAGGTCCTATGCCCCGTTCTCGCACTGGGCGGTTCGAAGGACGTGCAGGTGCCGGCGTCGCGCAATCTCGCCGATATCAGGGCCGCGCTTCACGATAATCCGGATGTCACGACGATCGAGATACCGGGCTTGAACCATTTGCTGCAGACCGCGCCGACGGGAAACGTTTCCGAATATGCCGCGATCGAGGAGACGGTGTCCCCTATCGCCCTTAAGACGGTGGGCGACTGGATCGTCGACCAGACGAAGCGCGCCCGAGGTCGACCGAAACTGGGGTAGCACATCGCTCGCAGGGGCATCCAGCGCTGCCAGCGCCTGCCGATATGCGTCTCAGTTCCATCCGCCGACCTGATTATGGACTTGCCAAAACAAATGATTTGTCGTCATGTAGACATGTAGGGGTTTTGACATGACGACAATCGCGATCATCAGCCAGAAGGGTGGCGCCGGCAAGACGACGCTGGCGCTCCACCTCGCCGCGGCCGCGCATGATGCAGGCCGCATCGCGCTGGTCATCGATACCGATCCGCAGGCCACTGCGAGCCAATGGGCGGCTTGGCGAAGCGAAGCGCCACCCGAGGTGATCGACAGCCCACCACCGCGGCTCGCCGCCAAGGTCGCGCAGGCGACCGAGCAGGGGGCCGAGTTCATCGTCATCGACACGCCACCGCATGCCGACAGCGCCGCGCGGGCCGCGGTCGAGATCGCGGACCTGGTGCTGATCCCGTGCCGACCCAGCGCGTTCGACCTGTCGGCGATCCAGACCACCGCCAAGCTGGTCCAGCTGCTCCGCAAACCCGCCTTCGTCGTGTTCACCGCGGGCTCGCCGAACGCACCGCGGGTTTACCAGGAGGCCGGTGAGCTTGTCGAAAGCTTCGGGACGCCGGCCTGCCCGATCCAGATCCCCGATCGCGCCGCCTTCCGTCATGCGAGCGCCGAAGGCCGCACCGTCATGGAGTTCGAGCCCAACGGCAAGGCGGCCGAGGACATTCGACATATCTACGAGTGGACATGTCGACAGACAGGCGTGTCGACATCGTCTGCAAAACGAGCCCGCAAGAGAAAGACCGCAGCATGAGCCGCAAACCCTCGTTCGCCAATCTGCGCGATCGCACGCCATCCGAACCGGTCGCGCCGGCACCGTTGGCGGCAGGGCAGGGGGCATCGACCGGACCCGCCAGCCGGCAGGGGCGCAAGCAGATCGCGGGGTTCTTCTCGCCCGAAATGTCGTTCGCGATGCATACGCTCGCGCGTCGACAGGGCAGGAGTCTCCAGGCGCTGATGGCCGAGGCGTTCAACGACGTCCTGCGCAAGCACGGCGAAAGTCCGATCGGCGACTAGACTACGCCCCGGTAGACGACGATCCAATCGAGGCGCGCCCGACAGGCATCGGCGATCGTACGCGCGTCTGTTCCGAAAAGTCATCGCAGACGTAAGACGAAGGTCTCTTGCGGACGAAGACGTTTTGCCGGCCGCGGCGATCACCAGCGCGTTCGGACGAGGCAAACCGTTCATCGTCCCGTCAGGAACCGTTGCTGCAGTGCAACACCGCAGGAAAGTTCCTCGACCACTGTATTTTTATTGCAACAAAGCGGCTAGCCGCCTGTTTCGAGGCCCTGGATCAAGCCGACGCACCGTGCGGTCGGGGGCCACGTAATCAACGATAGAAGGTCTATTTCCATGCGTACGCTTTCCCTGGCCCTCGTCCTTGCGGCCACCGCATTCGCAGCCCCTGCTTTCGCACAGGACATGGCAGCACCCGCGCCTGCGCCGACCGACAACAGCGCAGCTCCCGGCGAAGCAGCCGCTCCCGACGGCTCCAAGGCGTTCGGCATCGAGCCGTATGTCGGCATCATGGGCGGTTGGGAGCAGTTCGACAACGTCGGCAACCACGGCATCCCGCGCGCGCTGAACTCGGACGGCTCGGTCCGTAACAACTACCGCGCGGACGGCGCGCTGGTGCAGGGCGTCGTCGGCGTCAACGTGCCGCTCGGCCCGGTCTTCGTCGGCGTCGAAGGCAACGTCATCAAGGGCGTCGATGGCAACATCGATTGGGAATACGGCGCAGCAGGCCGCTTCGGCTTCCGTGCCGGCGACAGCGGCATCTTCTACGGTAAGGTCGGCTACCAGTGGGTCAATTTCGACCACTTCGCGCAGTTCTCGACCAATGGCGGCCGCACCAACCGTGACTACAACGCGGTGACCTACGGCATCGGCGCAGAAGTCGGTCCGCAGAGCATCGGCCTCAAGGGCATCACCGGCAACGCCGGCTTCCGCATCCGCGCCGAGGTCAACACCTTCGGCACGGCGCAGAGCTTCCGTCCGATGCTCGGCATCATCACGCACTTCTGAGCCTTGCGCCCGGCAACGGGTATATAGCTGGACGCGTAACGGGGCGGGGAGCGGCTAGGGCCATTTCCCGCCCTTCGTGCGTCCGGGCTCGATCGAAAATCGCGGCGATCATTGTTACCCGTGTCGCGACGACGTATATACCTTGTCAGTATCTATGCGAGATTGTCATGCCTAAGCCCGCTGTGTTCACGATGAAGCTCGAGCCCGATCTGCGCGCGGACTTCATGGCTGCCGCACAAGCGAGCCACCGCCCGGCATCGCAGGTGGTCCGTGAACTCATGCGCGAGTTCGTCGAAAAGCACGATCATACCGCTTTTCTGCACCGCAAAGTCGAGGCGGCGCGCGTGTCGGTCGATGCGGGGCAGGGGCGTGACAATGATGCGGTCGAAGTTGATTTCGCCGCGCGCCGCGCCCGGATCACCGACCGGGCGTGAGGATCGTCTGGACGCCGGAAGCTGAGCAGGACCGCGCGGCGATCTGGGACTATCTCGAGGCGCGCGACCCAGACGCTGCGTTACGGATCGACCGCCTGTTCAGCGATGCGGTCGCTGGGCTCGCCATTTTTCCGATGCTCGGACACGAGGGAGAAATCCCCGGTACACGTGAACTGACGCCCCACCGAAGCTACCGCCTGGTTTACGAGGTCGCCGATGATATCGTCTGGATCCTCGTCCTGATCCACGCATCCCGCCAAGGGCCCCCGCTGCGGGCCTCGCAATAAGAGCTATTCAGGCATTGGGTTTGATCATGAACGGTTGTTCGCAAGGCGGCCGTGGTTCACGAATTTTTTGCGTCGAGGGAAAGGAACCTATGTGAATCGTGTCCACCGCGTTCCCGACACACTCGATGGCGATCGATGTGTCTACACCGCTAGGCGTAGACATGCCTACATGTCTACGTTTCAGGATGCAGTTTCCTAACAGCCAGCGGTCTATCGCTGGACGTGACAGGGGCGGGGCGTGACATCGGTCGCGCCCCGCTCTCTTTCAGCGTGATCGGTCGTCTTCACGCTGCTCCATACCGGCGTAGCACGCCAACAAATCTGATTTCGCGGGATCGGCTTGCCGGATTGCGATCTACGACGGTATAAGTTGCCGGAAAAAAGGTTGGGGGAGCGGCAATACGGCCCCTTATTATCACAGAGATGGCGGGATCAGGCGACCGTTCACCGTCAGGACGCCGGAGATCTTCGAGTTGTAGAGGTCGACCTTACCGGTGATGCGGTTTGTTCCGACGAATTGGCCACGGGGATAGCCAAATGCGCGGTTGCCTTGCGCCATGATGCAGTCGCGATAGATCGCTCCCGTCGACCACGGCAGAACCGAGCCATGAAGCGCCGAGAAACGGCATTTGTCGAACGACACGTTCTGGTTGTTCCCGAGATTGACCATTGGTGCGGTTGCGTCGCCTCCGCCAAAGACTTCACGGGTGGGCGAGCGCGCAGGATCGTCGTCGAAAGTGCATCGGGCGAACGTGGTTGCACGCGCAACTGTGCTATCGCCGAACGCCCTCGTCATCGCACCGACAAAGGTGCAATCTTCAAATTTGAAAAACGGCTTGCTCGGCCAAGCCGACCAGTTGACCGTGCCGATGAACGTACAATTCTCGAAGCGAACGCGTTCGGTATCCCCTGAGTCCGCGACCATGCCGCACCCCCCATTATCGGAGAAGAGGCATTTGGAGAATGCGAGGTCGCGGACGTGTTTCTTTCCCTCGGCTTCGATATCGACGCCAGCGCCCGGTGCGGATTTGATACTGCCCCGCGCGGAACGGGTGAATGAGCAGCCAGTAAAGCGGTAGCCTCGCCCGCCAACGATGCTGCATCCTTGGCGCCCGTTGGAATCGGCCGTGACCCTCACGAGGCTGCGTTCGACACCGGGTGTATCGGCATCCACACCGTCGATCATCATGCCGTCCTGGCAATGACTATGGGTGTGAACCCGCTCTACGATCTCCGACCCTGCGTTGTTTCGGAGGATCAGTCCGGTCGAGAGGATTTGCCAGCCGGTGTCGCCGTACTGCCCTCCTACCATTATCCTGTCGCCGGGGCCTTCAAGGTCGAGATCCGAGATCCGAACGGCGGCAGTGCATCCCTCGACTAGGATCATCGAGTTGTAGGGCGAGGCTACTCCTGGGCCGAGGTACGGCATCGCATGTTTGAACGGTTCGCCGTCGCGGAATACCCCAAACCGCAAGCCCGGTTCGCAAAGCAGGCGCGCGCCGTTGCCTTTCAGATGAAGGGGTAGAGAGCATCCTACGAACGTCAGCAGCTCGCGAGGGGGGAAGGCGAATGCGCCCTGCACCTGGAGGCCTTGAGCACCCACGACGTATGTCGTGCGACGAAATTCCACAGTCCCACCGCCGTACAGTCGTACTGCCGTCGATAGGCGTGCCATCGCAGCGCTGTCGTTCGTTACGCCATCGCCTTTCGCACCGAACTCTTCCGGCGTGAACACGCGATTTTGCGCTGCGAACGCGCGGGACGCGCACGGTGCCAGCAGGGCTCCGCGAAGGAGGACGCGTCGATGGATCATCATGTATCCGTTTCCCACTTTACTGACAAAAAATAAAGCTGCGACATTCGCCAAATTCGGTCGCGCGTTCATAAGATGAGGGGCGCCGGTTGTCGGGCCAATTGCGCTGTCACCCATATTATTCTTCTATGTTGAAAGCACGTCGACCACGTCGTCGCCATAGCGCAAGCGTATCGCCATTTGCCTTACTCCGTGCCTTGCCGACGGTCTCTAGTAACGCGCCGTAAATGGTCGCGCGATCGTCGTCGGTGAGATCGACCAAGCCAGCCTTCTGGACGAGGCCGCCCAGTTCGATCAGGTGGCGGGTGCGTTCTCGGCGTTGCACGACCCAGTCCCGCGTATCAGTTCGACGCCGCGCTGCTTCCAAACGTAGGACCAAGGCCCTATTGCGCCGCTCCGCCGTTGCTATGGCTATCAGGCTTTGTGTGACCCTTTTGCGCGACGTCTGAAACGACCTTGCGCCCGCGTCGCTGAAAGAAGGCAGCGCCGGTTGCGCGCCACGCCTCCTTTCGATCAGCATCATCTGTCGCAACCGCAGCAAGCAGCACGCCTGCAAGGGTCTCAGCCTCGAGTCCTTGAGCACCCGTTGCGACGACCAGCTCACCAAGCTGTTGAATCTTCTTTGCTTTGAGGTCTCGTGCGCGATCGTTCAGCGCTTTGAGCTCAGCGTCATAGTCTCGGACTTTACGCATCGTGTGTGTTCCTGCATGGCTCATCACGAAAGCCGACTATGCCCTTCCTACGTTACGGTATTAAGTCATGAGCGACTAAACGAAGTGGTCGCGAGTGCGCGCTTATACGTCGTTGCCGACGTGCGCTTAGAAGCGTAAAAGACGCGGCGTCATGGCGATCTACCATTTCTCCGCCAAGGTCATCAGCCGCGCGAAGGGATCGAGCGCCGTTGCTGCGGCTGCCTATCGCTCTGCTTCCGAACTTTTCGATAACCGTCTGCAACGGCATCACAACTTTACGAACAAGACCGGCGTTGTTCACTCCAAAGTGATGCTGCCGGAAGGCGCGCCAGAGCGGTTGCAGGATCGCACGACGCTGTGGAACGAAGTGGAGGCGGCGGAGAAACGCAAGGACGCGCAGCTCGCCCGGGAAATCGAGTTCTCGATCCCGCGTGAGATGGCCCGCGAGCAGGGCGTTTCGCTGGCGTGCGATTTTGTCGCGGAGCAGTTCGTGAAGCGCGGCATGGTCGCGGATCTGAATGTGCATTGGGACAAGGCCGAGGACGGCAGTCCGAAGCCGCACGCACATGTCATGCTAACGATGCGCGAAGTGGGGGCTGACGGTTTTGGCCAGAAGGCGCGCGACTGGAACCGGAACGAACTATTGCAGCACTGGCGGGAGGCGTGGAGCGCGCACGTCAACGAGCGGCTGGCGGAGCTTGGGATCGACGCTCGGATCGACCATCGCTCCTATGCCGAACAGGGCATAAAGCTCGAGCCGCAACACAAGATCGGGCCGGCTGCCTCGCGGCGACCGGGGCAGGGGCTCGAAGCCGAGCGGTTCGAGGATCACGACCGCATCGCGCGTGAGAATGGCGAGCGCATCATCGCCGACCCCAATATCGCGCTCGATGCGATTACGCGGACGCAGGCGACGTTCACCAGCCGTGACCTCGCCCTGTTCGCGTTCCGGCATTCGGACGGGAAGGATCAGTATGACCGGGTGATGGCGGCTGCAAAGGCGTCGCCAGACCTCGTCGCGCTGGGCAAGGACGGGCGCGGTAACGAGCGGTTCACGAGCCGGGAAATGATCGCGACCGAAACGCGGTTGGAGCGGGCATCCGACAGGCTTGTCGAGAGCAGGGATCACTTCGTTGCCGCCACTCACGTCCAGCGCGCGCTGGACGCGGCGCAGGGTAGGGGGCTTACCCTGTCGGACGAGCAGCGGGACGCGCTCCGGCGGATTACCGAACGCGAGGGCCTGGCGTCCGTCGTCGGCTATGCCGGCAGTGGCAAGTCGGCGATGCTGGGGGTTGCGCGTGAGGCGTGGGAGGATGCCGGCTACATGGTACGCGGCGCCGCACTGTCCGGAATCGCCGCCGAGAATCTGGAGAGCGGTTCCGGCATCACGTCGCGCACCATCGCAAGTCTCGAATATGCATGGGGCAGGGACCGTGAACAGCTTGGACCCCGCGACGTGCTGGTAGTCGACGAGGCGGGTATGATCGGGACGCGGCAGATGGAGCGGCTGATGTCGGCTGCGGACCAGGCCGGCGCCAAGGTGGTGCTGGTGGGCGACCCCGAGCAGTTGCAGGCGATCGAGGCGGGCGCGGCATTCCGGTCGATCAGCGAGCGGCACGGTGCGGCCGAGATCACCGAGATTCGCCGGCAGCGGGCGGCGTGGCAGCGCGATGCGACCCGGTGGCTTGCAACCGGTATGACACCCGAGGCGATCGGCGCGTACCGCGAGCACGGCATGGTGCACGCGGCGGACACGCGCGAGGCCGCGCGAGCAAATCTGGTTGAGGGCTGGGACCGGTTGCGGCGGGCAGAGCCGGGATCAACTCGCATGATCCTCACCCATACCAACGCCGAGGTGCTCGCGCTCAATGGCGAAGCGCGTGAACGGCTGCGGGCAACTGGCGACCTTGGCGACGATGTCGCTGTGCAGGCGGAGCGTGGTGAGCGGCAGTTCGCGACCGGCGACCGGATCATGTTCCTGCGCAATGAGCGCGGGCTGGGGGTGAAGAACGGCACGCTGGGTATGGTCGACACGGTATCGGCCGAGCATATGGATGTGCGTCTCGATGACGGCCGTCAGGTCGGGTTCGACCTCAAGGACTATGCCCATGTCGATCATGGCTATGCCGCTACCATCCATAAGTCGCAGGGGGTGACAGTCGACCGCGTCGACGTGCTCGCTACACCCGGCATGGACCGGCACGCGGCCTATGTCGCTCTGTCGCGGCACCGTGACGGGGTGCAGCTGCATTATGGTCGCGACGATTTCGCGAGCGACGCGAAGCTTGCCGCGGTGCTGTCACGCGACCGGTCGAAGGACATGGCGGCGGACTATGCGGCCGAGCCCGAGGAGGCCGCTCGTGCTTTTGCCGACAGGCGCGACATCCGGCTGCCCAAGCGCGCGCGCGCGGTGATCGAGAAGGTGGAGGCCAAGGCGCGCTCGATGTTCGCCGGGTTCAGGCCAAAGCCACGAGAGGTGCTTGACCATGTGACCGAAAGCACGAGCCGGCCGGGCGAGGTGAAGGCGATCCAGCGCTATGCGCGTGCCGCGGCTGATATCGCGCGCATGCGTGAGAAATACCTGCCGGTGTTGCCGCACCAGGAAACCGCGCTGGCGCGTGCTGGCAAAGCGCTGGACAGGTCTCGCTATCTCGGCAGCAGCGATCTGGCGTCGGCGTTCGCGCGCAATCCGCAGCTGGCCCGGGATGTCGCGGCAGGCGACATGCGGGCCGCGTCCCGTGCCCTGGCCGACGAAGCCCGCGTCCGGGCCGACCCGGCGCTGCGTGCCGATCGGTTCATGGAGCATTGGCGGGTGCTGGAGGCCGAACGTGGTGACGCTCGTACAGGGCCCGTCGTGAGGCGCATGGCCATCTTGGTCGACGACCTCCGGCACGACCCCATGCTGAAGGAGGAGTTGGCCCGCCGCGCACCCGAGCTGGGGATCCGTATCGAAAGGGCGCCGTCGATTGAGCAGATGCTCGAGCGTCAGAGGCAGTTCGAGCGCGACCAGCAGCAGGATCGTGACCTTAGCCGATAGGAGACAAGCGGATGGCGGACGGCGAAGACGAGGCGGCCAGGGCCTTCGAAGACCTTCGTGCCGAGGTGTCGTTGATGCGGCGCGCGGTCGAGCGCGCCGACCCGTCGAACACACCGGACTATACCGAGACGTTGGGGATTATATCCCGGAACCTCTCCGCGACGGCGCAGCGCATTGATGCGATGGTAAACAGTCCGGCTCTGGCGCTTACTCCGCATGAAATCGGCCGGCAGATCATAGAGGTTGGTACTGCGGGGCGGAGCGAGGATCGCCGTGCCATCGCCGTTGCCCGGCAGGTGATCGAGGAGGTAGCAACGAAGCTCGGCCGTCAGCTGGACTCGCATGTCATGGCGAAAGAGCAGGGAAGGCGGATGCGTCATGTCGGGATGATCGGGCTCGTGCTTGGCCTGGTTCTGGGGATGGTCGTGTGGGCGACGCTGGCGGGCCCACTCGCGCGGGCCATGCCGCCCGACTGGCTGTGGCCGGAGCAGATGGCCGCGCGCACGTTACGCATGCCGATGTGGGAAGGCGGACAGCGCCTGATGCGGGCGGCGTCGCCGCAGGCGTTCGCCGGAATCTTGGCGGGTAACCGGCTGGCAGCCACTAATCGCGAAACGCTGGAAGCCTGTCGCAAGCGTGCTGGAAAGGTCAGGAAGACCGTGCACTGTAGCATCGAGGTGAAGGCCGAGGGCTGAGGTATGGATTGACGTGTTCGGACAGGATCGTGTTGCGCCCGTGGCGTAGTGATGCTGGATTAGGTGCTGTGCGATGAGAGGCGGACCGAGCCACCTACGTAGGCCGGGCGAGACGACTGGCTGCGTCGCAGATCCAGACTTTACGAACATGCGTAGAATGCCTGGATGATGTGTGTTCGGATCAAAACCACATGGATGCCGCGGGTACTTTTTGTTTCTTCCCATCGGGGGGGGATGGAGCTCTGTCCTTAGCGAAAAATTGCAGGCCTACACCGATTTGCATCGTATTGGGCATGCCGGCATGATGGGTTGCGATTTTGATAAACTCGATCGTGAACCGGTCAATTGCTCATGAATGAGCGTAAGGCTATGCCGCCCGGCAATGTCTTCCGTTCAACTGATCCGCTCCAAGCGACATGGTGACTCCCGCGGGTGGTTCACCGAAACCTACAACGTCGATACTTTTACAAGATCGGGTATCGAGTGTCGTTTCGTGCAGGATAATCATTCGCTGTCGGTGGCCGCTTTCACGCTGCGCGGCCTGCATTTCCAGACACCGCCGCGGGGGCAGGACAAGCTGGTGCGGTGCATTCGAGGACGAATCTTCGACGTCGCGGTCGATATTCGCAAGGGGTCGCCGACCTTTGGCAAGTGGGTTGGAACGGAATTGTCGGCGCAGACCGGCGACCAGCTTTTTATACCGATCGGTTTCGCGCACGGCTTCCTGACGCTCGAGCCCGATTGCGAAGTCATCTACAAGTGCTCGGACACCTATGCCCCCGAAGCCGATCGGGGCATACGCTGGGACGATCCCGCAATCGGTTCGGGTGGCATCGCCTGGCCGATCCCGATCGGTACGACGCCCGAGCTGAGCGCGAAGGATCAGGTCCAGCCGCTATTGGCAAACTTCGATAGCCCATTTTCCTATGATGGCTGTCCGCTCGTCTCGCTCGTTTGAAGGATAGATTGATGCGCATTTTCGTCACCGGCGGGGCGGGTTTCATCGGCTCGGCGCTAGTCCGCCATCTGCTGGAAAACACGCAGTACGAGGTGCTCAACTTCGACAAGCTGACCTATGCCGGGACGCTGACGACGGTCGAGCGGGTCGCGCAGTCGAACCGCTACCGCTTCGTCCAGGGCGACATCTGCGATGCTGATGCCGTCCGCGCGGCGGTTGCCGAGTTCAAGCCCGACGTGATCACGCATCTCGCGGCCGAGAGCCATGTCGATCGCTCGATCGATGGCCCTGGTGCGTTCGTCCAGACCAACGTCGTCGGCACCTATACGATGCTCGCCGAGGCGCGCGCCTATTGGTTGTCGCTCGACGAGGCGGCACGCCAGCGCTTTCGGTTCCATCACATCTCGACCGACGAGGTCTATGGCTCGCTCGGCGATACCGGGCTGTTCACCGAGGAGACGCCGTACGATCCGCGCTCGCCCTATTCGGCGTCGAAGGCGGGCTCGGACCATCTCGTCAGCGCCTGGGGTCACACCTTCGGGCTGCCGGTGCTGATCACCAACTGCTCGAACAACTACGGGCCGTATCACTTCCCCGAAAAGCTGGTGCCTTTAATGATCGTCAAGGCGCTCGCTGGCGCTGACCTGCCGGTCTACGGCAAGGGCGATCAGGTCCGCGACTGGCTGTACGTCGAGGATCACGTCCGCGCGCTACACGCGGTGTTCGAAAAGGGTGAACCCGGCCGGACCTACAATGTCGGTGGCAACAACGAGAAGCAGAACCTCGAGGTCGTGAAGACCGTCTGCACGATCCTCGACCGGCTGCGCCCGCGCGCCGACGGCCAGTCCTATGCGACGCAGATCGCCTATGTCGCCGACCGGCCCGGCCACGACAAGCGCTATGCGATCGACGCGACCCGGATCAGGGACGAGCTTGGCTGGACGCCGACCGAGACGTTCGAGACGGGAATCGAGAAGACCGTCGCCTGGTATCTCGACAATCAGGACTGGTGGCAGGCGATCGTTGCCGAGCACAGCGCCGACCAGCGCCGTGGGCTCTCGGTATGACTGACGCCCCTCGGGCTGGCGGCGTTAAGCAGATCCTCGTCACCGGCGGGAACGGCCAGCTCGGTACCGAACTGAAGCGCTATTCCTGGCCGGAGGGCTGGGCGGTCACCGCGATCGATATCGACGAACTCGACCTGCGCGATACCACTGCGATCGCCGCGATGGTCGCGTCCGAACCTTGGGGGGCGGTGATCTCCGCCGGCGCCTATACCGCCGTCGACAAGGCCGAGAGCGACATCGTTACCGCCTGGGCGGTCAACGCGCTGGCGCCCGCGGCGTTTGCGGAAGGCTGCGCGAAGGCCGGTATCCCGATCGTCCAGGTCTCGACCGACTACGTCTTCGACGGCGCGCGCGACGGCGCATGGGAGGTGACCGATCCGGTCGCCCCGCTCGGCGTCTACGGTGCGTCGAAGCTTGGGGGCGAACTGGCGGTACGGACGTCGGGCGCGCGCCATGCGATTGTCCGGACCGCCTGGGTGGTCAGCGCGCACGGCAGCAATTTCGTGAAGACGATGCTCCGCGTCGGCGCGACCAACCCGACATTGCGCGTGGTCGACGACCAGCATGGCAGCCCCACGTCCGCGGCCGATCTCGCAGCCGCGCTCGCGACGATCGCAATGCGCCTCGTCGACGATCCTTCCGCCCCTACCGGCACTTATCATTTCAGCAACGCCGGTGCGGTGACCTGGGCCGGTTTCGCGCGCGAGATCTTCGCACAGAGTGCGGCGCGCGGCGGTGCCCGCGCCGAAGTGCAGGGCATAACCACCGCCGAATATCCGACGCCGGCCATTCGACCCGCCAACTCGCTGCTCAGCCATGACGCGATCACGCGTGACTATGGTATCCGTCCCCCAGCCTGGCAGACCGCGCTCGGGAACATCCTCGACGAACTGCTCGGGACTCCCAAGAAGGACATTTCCCGATGAAGGGCATCATTCTCGCAGGCGGCACGGGTACGCGGCTGCATCCGGCGACGCTGGCCGTGAACAAGCAGCTGCTGCCGGTCTACGACAAGCCGATGATCTATTATCCGCTGTCGGTGCTGATGCTCGCCGGCATCCGTGACATCCTGATCATCTCGAGCCCCGAATATCTCGACAATTACCGTCGCCTGTTCGAGGACGGGTCGGCGATCGGGCTGGCGATCTCCTATGCCGAACAGCCCCGCCCCGAGGGTCTCGCCCAGGCCTTCACGATCGGCGCAGACTTCATCGGCGACGACGACGTCGCGCTCGTGCTTGGGGACAACATCTTCTTCGGCGCGCATCTGACCGAGCTGCTGGCGAGCGCGGTTGCGCGCAAGGGCGGCGCGACGGTGTTCTCGTACCGCGTCGAGGATCCCGAGCGCTACGGCGTCGTCGAGTTCGGGGAAGGCGGCAAGGCCGTCAGCCTCGAGGAGAAGCCGGCAAGGCCCAAGTCGCACCATGCGGTCACCGGCCTGTATTTCTACGACAATCGGGTGGTGCAATTCGCCCGCGACCTCAAGCCGTCGACCCGCGGCGAACTCGAGATCACCGACCTGAACCGCCTCTACATGGACGCCGGCGACCTGTTCGTCGAACCGATGGGCCGCGGCTATGCCTGGCTCGATACCGGTACGCACGACAGCCTGCTCGAGGCCAGCGAGTTCGTCCGGACCATCCAGAATCGCCAGGGAATCCAGGTCGCGTGTCTCGAGGAGATCGCGTTCCAGCAGGGCTTCATCACCGCCGATCAGGCGCGTGCAGCAGGCGAGCGGTTTAAGAAGACGGCATATGGCCGAGCAATCCTGAACGCCGTTTCTGACCGAGATCGTGGATTGGTCGGATAAGTAAGACTCCTGTCGGCAGAGGCTGTCGACGTGAAGATCGCATTCCAGCAGCAAGCAGGATTGTAATGCTTGCTGGAAAGAGGTGGAGGGCATACCGCGCTGTGCAAGTCAATTTGGTCGTGGCTCGGCAAAACGTACAAGCTGTTAATACGGTATGGGGTGGTTCTTGCTTATAACCGGCGATAATGGACGGTCCACGCGGGTGAGCCATACCGACGTTCGATTGCTCAAGCCGCTCTTGGTGGTGGCGTTGACGGCGTATTTCGTTCCGCTGGCCGCGCCGCTGGTAGCATCGGGCACGCTCTCCCTAGACCTTTCGAGCACGGGCAACACTCAGCTGACGTCGCTGATCGCGGCGGTTACGGCGTTGCTCGTCTTCCGGCGGGTCACGATCTATCCGGGCGCGCGCGCGTTCGGCTTCATCTTGCCCGCCTTCTCAACGACATTCGGGATGGCTGCGGCGATCCTGTTGACTTCGCGTCTGAGCTATAGCGGCTCGATGCTGCTGACCGGGTATCTCGCATCGGTGGGCGTGACGTTCCTGCTCGGCTATTTTAATCAGAGCGCAGCACCCAGGCGCATGTACTACGTCCCCGTGGGCAAGACGGGCATCGTCGACGACACGCCCGAGATCGATTGGATCAAGCTCATCGAACCGGTCGTGCCCGACGATCCGCATGCCTCGATCGTCGTCGACCTGCGGTCGAACCATTCGCCCGAATGGGAGCGGATGCTGGCGCAGGCGGCGATCTCGGGCATTCCCGTCTACCATACCAAGCAGTTGCGCGAATCGGTGACCGGGCGTGTCCAGATTGAGCATCTGTCCGAGAACAGCTTCGGCTCGTTGCTGCCGGCGCTCGGCTATCGCGGGATCAAGCGGACGATCGATATCGTCGCGAGCATCGTGCTGCTGCCGGTCCTGCTGCTGCCTCTCGTCGTCGTTGCGCTGCTGGTGCGGGCGAGCTCGCCCGGACCCGTCCTGTTCCGTCAGCAGCGCATGGGGTATCGCGGCATCCCCTTCAACATGATCAAGTTCCGCACGATGGTCGAGCAGGCGACGACGACCGGCGATGTCGCCGCGCGGCACTCGGCGATCACCCGCGATGCCGACGACCGGATCACCGGTATCGGTCGCTTCCTGCGCCGGTCGCGGATCGACGAACTGCCACAGATCATCAACATCCTGCGCGGCGAGATGAGCTGGATCGGTCCGCGGCCGGAAGCGGTGCCGCTGTCGACCTGGTACGAGAGCGAGCTCCCGTTCTACGCCTATCGCCATATCGTGCGACCGGGGATCACGGGATGGGCGCAGGTCAACCAGGGCCATGTCGCCGGGCTCGACGACGTCCACGTCAAGCTCCACTATGATTTCTACTACATCAAGTTCTTCTCGTCGTGGCTCGACCTGCTGATCGCGCTCCGCACCATCGGTATCATGTTTACCGGCTTCGGCGCCAAATAGTCCGCGGACGCCAAACAGTCGCGGACGCCAATAGTCAGCGGACGAGGCCTGCTACGTTCGCTGCGATCGCCGCGCTCACGACGAGCACCCCGACTGCCCACCAGCGTATCCTGCGATGGGCCCCGAGTCTGGGGGTGGGGTCGGGCCCGGAATCGCGTCTGATATGGCGCCCGTCATAGCGAGCTAGCCGGCTCCGAATACGGCGCTGGTGCGCGATATGGAGCCGCTCGCTTTCCGCCAGGGCAACGTCGTGCCGGGCCTTTGTGCTCGGCTCCGACAGACAGCGATAGGCTTGCTGGACCTCGTGGAGGCGTCCTGGCAGGTGCGCTGATTGCCCGTGATCGGGATGATGATGCTTCGCCAGCCGGACGAACGCGGCACGGATGTCGAGGGCCGACGCATCGCGGGCGACGCCGAGGACCTGGTAGAAATCACGCTGGCTCACCGTTGGCGCGCCGCGGCCAGCGCGCGCATCGCGGCGATGCGTTTGCCGGCAGAGTCATGCGCGGCGAACAGCTCGATACCGAGATCGCCTCCCCCGAGACGCCCGAGGATGGCGGCCCCCCGGACCGGGTCGAACCCCGCGTCGAGCATCAGTGTTCCGCCAAGCGCATCGGCCTCGCGTTCGGTTGCGCGCACGATCCGGCCGCTGCGTCCCAGATTGCGGCCGATGCCGTGTCCGACCTCGCTGCCCCGCATGACGACGGCGTGATGCAGGATGTTGTGTGCCATCTCGTGCGCAAGGATGAACGCGAGTTCGTCGTCGTTCCGGACCGTCGACAGCAGACCGGTGGTGGTGAAGACATGGAGGCCGTCGGCATAGGCATTGCGCTGGTCCGAGCGCGCGAGGTGGATGTAGGACGGGCACGCGAGACGCGGCGTCACCGTGACGGTCATGGCTACCCCGTGGCGCAGTAGCGAGATCGCAAACGGCGTGGTCTTCGTGTGCGCCAGCAGGTCGCGAACGGCGTCGGCGCGGGCATGCGCGCGGGCGGCATCGAACGGCATGGTAAGCGCCGTCTCGGGGGGGGGCGCGTGGCCATCGATCCCCAGCAGCACGTCGCCGGGACGGATCCCTGCCAGCGCCGCGGGACCGCCCGGAACGACCGCGATCACGCCAGGGCCGCGATCGAGCGACAGTCCGGCGATCATGCCCGCGCGATCGGCCAGCTCGAATTGCGACAGGTGCTGGAGCACGAGGCCGAGAGCGGGCTCGAGCGCCGGGCAACGGGGGCGGCCGGCGGTGGCGAGACGAAACGCGATGCGCTCCACCCGGCCATCCGCCTCCCGGCCCGGCAAAGTCGATACTGCGGTCGCTACCGGGGCGGGGGCAGGGGAAGGGTGGGGGCCCCGCGCCGAGATCGACTTCGATAAGGGCTGTACGGCCTGCGCAGCGACAAGGCCGGTTACCGGTCCGGCCGCGATCACGGCGACGATACCGAGCATTACAAGCATGGGATTGACCGAAGCCATGGGCGATCAATCGATCGATCTAAGAGGGCAGACAAAAGCGTCCGGACAAGAAAAAGGCCCGGAATGGATGACCATCCGAGCCGTTCTTCTACCGAAAACCAAATGGCTTACGGGCTGTTGGGCGTGTCGTCGTTCTTGTCGACGGCAACATAGATGCCGAGACCGACTGCAACGACTGCGAGTGCGGCGACGATGAAGCCACCACCGCTAGCAAGTGCGTTGTCGCCATCGACCGATTCCTTGGCCGGCTGCGTGAGCGGGGTAGCGACGGGAGCCGCTGCCGCGATGGTCGGCGCTGCGACGAGCGAAAGCGCCGTCATCGCCGTGTAGAGTGCCTTCAATTTCATTGCCTTCATCCCCTTTTAGGATTCGGAAAACCTAATATCGCAGTTTCCATAGCCCCGAATCGCGATCCTTGTCCACATCAAATAGTGGCAAGTTTTGCTATTCGTCATAGACTTATAGACGGTATCGAAACTCGTCGAGCAAAGGCAAGTTCCTTTGTCCGAGGTGCTTCCGGGGTGTTCTAGACAGATTCCGTCATCGCATGGCTCAGAGGCCGTGATAGCTGCGATACCATTCGACGAACCGCGGCACGCCTTCGGCGATCGTCGTCCGCGGTTCGAAGCCGAGGTCGTTCTGGATCGCGCTGATGTCGGCGAAGGTATCGCGCACGTCGCCGGGCTGCATCGGCAGCAGCCGGCGTTCGGCGGGGCGACCGCAGGCCTGTTCGATCAGCGAGATCATCTCGCCGAGATCCTCCGACTGGCTGTTGCCGATATTGTAGATCCGGTGCGGGCTGACGCTGCCGCCTGCCTTCACGCTGCCATCGTCGGCGGGCGGATTGTCGACGCAGGCGACGATGCCGGCAACGATGTCGTCGATATAGGTGAAGTCGCGGCGCATATTGCCCTCGCCGAACACGTCGATCGGACGACCCTCGAAGATCGCCTTGGTGAACAGCCACATCGCCATGTCGGGACGGCCCCACGGGCCATAGACGGTGAAGAAGCGCAGGCCGGTCAGCGGAATCCGGTAGAGATGCGCGTAGGTCTCGCTCATCAGCTCGTCCGCCTTCTTGGTGGCGGCATAGAGCGACAGCGGCTGGTCGACGCGGTCCTCGACGCGGAACGGCAGCGTGTCGTTGCCGCCATAGACCGACGAGGACGAGGCATAGACCATATGCTCGACCTTCCGGTGGCGGGCGATCTCGATCATGTTGAGATGCCCTGCGAGATTGGCCTGCAAATAGGCGCGCGGGTTCTCGATCGAATAGCGCACGCCGGCCTGCGCGCCGAGATGGACGATGCGGTCGAACGGTTCGCCGTCGAGCGCAGCCTCAAGCGCGACATGATCGGAGAAGTCGACCTGCTTGAATGCGAAGCCGTCTCCCAGCTTGTCGAGCTCGGCGAGGCGCGCATGCTTCAGCGTGACGTCGTAGTATCCATTGAGGCTGTCGATGCCGAGCACCGTGTCACCGCGTGCGAGCAGATGGCGGCTGACGTTGAAGCCGATGAATCCGGCTGCGCCGGTAACGAGAACGCGCATGCGGTCACTCCTGAAAATTCAAAATGCCTCTACGGCGCGGTCCCGTAAACGGCAACGCCCGGCGGTTTGAGGGCGGTCGCTTGCGAAAGACTATCTTCGTTCAGCGTGCATGCCATTCGCGCGCCCAAGCCTGGAACATCAGCACGCCCCATAAGGATGCAGTCCGGTCGTGCGTGCCAGCGAGGTGCTCGGTCCAGCGCGTGCGGATCGCGGCGATGTCGAGCGTCGGCTGCTCGGCCAGCGCCTGCACCGACAAGAGCGAGTCCGCCCAGTCGCGCAGCGGACCGCGCAGCCAGGCCCCGATCGGGATCGCGAACCCCGCCTTGGGCCGCTCGATCAGTGCCTTGGGAACATAGCGATACAGGATCTGGCGCAGCGCCCATTTGCCTTGGCCGTCACGAACCTTGAATCCGAGCGGCGTGCGCCACGCCTGTTCGACGACGCGGTGATCGAGCAGCGGAACGCGGGTCTCCAGGCTGGCCGCCATCGCCGCGCGGTCGACCTTGGTCAGGATGTCGTTGGGCAGATAGGACTGCATGTCCCAGTGCATCATCTGTTCGGCTGCCTCGTTTCGCAGCGCAGGCGGCGTATCGATCGATGCGGCCAGGCGTATGTCGGATGTCAGCGGCAGCCCGCCCGACCATTCCTCGCTGGAGGTGCGATAGATGTCGGCGATCCCGACCTCGGTTTGCAGCATCCGGCCGACCTTGTGCACCTTGTCGCCCAGCATCGAGATGCGCGGCGCCCCCGGGAGTCGGGTCAGCGCGTCCCAGGTGCCCGGTGACAACCGGGTAAGCGCCTTGCCAATACCCGCTCGCAACGGCGCCGGCACGCGCGCGGCCGCATCCCAATAACGGCGCGACACGAGGTAGCGATTATACCCGCAGAACAGCTCGTCGCCGCCATCCCCCGACAGCGCGACGGTGACCGACTGCCGCGTCAGCCGGCTGAGCAGCACGGTCGGGATCTGCGAGGAATCGGCAAACGGCTCGTCGTAGATCCGCGCTAGGTCGGGGATCACCGCGCGGACGTCTTCAGCACCCACGTACATCTCGTGATGATCGGTGCCGAGATGCGTGGCGACCGCGCGGGCATGCGGTGCCTCGTCGAACCCGGTTTCGGCAAAGCCGATCGTGAAGGTCTTCACGTCGGCGCTGGTGACGTTGCGCATTAACGCGACGATCGCCGAGGAATCGACGCCGCCCGAGAGGAACGCACCGACCGGTACGTCGGCGACCGTCTGGATCTTCACCGCCTCCGTCAGCTTGGCTTCGAGACCGGACAGCGCCTCGCTCTCGGTCATCGCCGGATCGGCCCCCGCCGCGACGACTGCGTCAAGCGACCAGTACCGGCGACATGTAACACCGGGCAGCATCGATGCACCGTCTGCGGTTGGCGGCAGTGCGGGCGGTACACTGAGCGCATCGCGACCCAGTGTCAGGATCACGCCGGGTTCCACCTTGTAGACATGTCGAAGGATCGACCAGGGGGCGGGCACGTAGTTGAAGCGCAGGTATAGCGACAGCACGTTCGGATCGACCGGGTTGGCAAAGCCGGGGGCGGCGCGCAACGCCTTCAACTCGGAGCCGAACACCAGTCCGATCCCGCTCCACCCATAGAAAAGCGGTTTCTCGCCCATCCGGTCGCGCGCGAGGCTCAGCGTGTGCGCGTGGCGGTCCCACAGCGCGATTGCGAACATCCCGACGGCGCGTTCGAGCGTCGCATCCAGGCCCCAGCGCGCGATGCTGTGGACCAGCGTCTCGGTATCGGAATGCCCGCGCCACCCGATCGCTCCGGTCGCCTCGAGCTCGCGGCGCAGGTCGAGATGATTATAGATCTCGCCATTGAAGACGATCATGTAGCGTCCGCAGGATGACGCCATCGGCTGATGCCCGGCGGGTGATAGATCGACGATCGACAGGCGGCGATGCGACAAGGCGATCCCTACCGCAGGATCGGCCCAAGCACCGCCATCGTCGGGACCGCGGTGCGTCAGCGCGTCCGCCATCGGGGTGGCATCGACGGTAGCGCTCGATGCGCTCCAATATCCTGCTATCCCACACATGCGATACTCTCCCAGCGATGACAGCAAGTCTAAGAACCGCAGCAGGGAGGTCCAAAGCGTATCGCCGCGGTAAAGTCCAGCGGCTGGCCTGCCCTCGTGAGACCGGGTTGCCGGACCGGAAGGTCTTGCTGAAGAGCGTCGATCCGCTGGCGCGTCGTTTATGGGAGGTCGTGTACGACAGGTGACACGTCACGCAGCTGATCGATCTGAAAACTGTCGAAGGCTCTACGAACGAGTGGATAGCGTTTGACCGATAAACCAAAGTCCGGTGGGCAACAGGCATGCGCACTGGAGCCGCTACGTCGGACGATGGCAAAAAAAGCTTTACCGTGTAACAAACCGGCATCATGAGGATGCGCAGCAAGCGGCTAGCCGACAAAGAGAAATTTTAACAATATATGCGTGTTCTTGCCCTTACCAAATATGAAAGGCAAGCCGCAAGTACGCGACAACGCCTTTTGCAATATCTGCCCTTCTTGGCTGATCAGGGTATTAAGGTTGACGTAAAGCCTTTGTTCAACGCGCAATATTTAAGTGACTTGGCGGAAAACAAACCAAAAAACAGATTGTTGGTCGCGAAGTCCTATATCAACAGGCTTGGCGTTCTGTTGAAGAACCACGACTATGATCTGAATTGGATACATTTCGAGGCGCTGCCTTTCATGCCGGCTTTTGTGGAGCTGCTGGCGATGAAGGGCGGCCCGCCATTCATGATCGATATGGATGATGCGATCTTCCACCAATATGATGCTCATGCCAATGGTGCTGTCCGCAAGGCGCTAGGTGGGAAGATCGCCACCTTGCTCGACCATGCGGCGCTGGTCGTCGCTGGCAATGCGTATCTGGCGGAGTATGTGCGATCGCACGCCGATGTCAGGGTCATTCCCACCGTGGTCGACATCGAAGCCTATATTCCCACGAAGCAGGACAGTTCGCCAACGTCCAGGGGGGGGACGGTAGGGTGGATCGGGTCGCCATCGACGTGGCGCTACGTCGAACCGATATTGCCCGTACTGCTGCCTCTTATCGAGCGCGCCGGCTGGCGGTTTCGCGCGGTCGGCGCAGGGCCGATGGCGGATTGCCATGCCGGCGTGGACAATATTCCGTGGCAGGAAGCGACCGAGATCGCTGAAGTCCAGCAGATCGATATCGGCATCATGCCGTTGCCGGATGAGCCATGGGCGCGTGGCAAGTGCGGGTACAAGCTGATTCAATACATGGCGTGCGGACTCCCCACGCTTGCGTCGCCGGTAGGGGTGAATGCCCAGATCGTCGAAGACGGCAAGACGGGTTTTCTGTGCACGTCGCCCGAGGCTTGGCGTGATCGCATCGGTTTGCTGATGAACGATGCCGGATTGCGTGCCACCATGGGTGCGAATGGTAGAGCACGGGTCGAGGCGCACTATTCACTCCAGTCGCAACAATCGGCAATGGCCGATGCCTTCCGTGATGCTGCGCAAGGTCGGCGCCGTGGGAAATAGCCTTGGAAAATAGCGCCGTGGAAAACCGCAACGAATCGATGAAGCGGACGCTGCGGTCCACCGGTCTGATCGGCGGAGCTACGGTGATATCGCTGCTAGTCGGTCTTGGCCGGATGAAGGTAATTGCGCTCTTAACGGGCCCTGCCGGCGTCGGTCTGTTTGGCCTACTTAACGTACTATGGTCCACGGGCTCGGCTTTAGCGGGCCTAAATCTTGGCGTCAGCGGTGTGCGGCAGATTAGCGAGCATGATACCGACACCGAAGCGAGGTCTTTAGCAGAGTCTGCGGTCTGGTATTTTGCGCTTGTCGCAGCGGTCGTCGGCGGGGTCGGTCTGTGGGGGTTTGAGAGGTTCTATACAGAGGGTGCCGGCGCTTCGCCAACCGTGCCGTGGATTGCTCTGGCGGTTGCAGTCGCGGTGATCAACGCCGCGCAACTTGTCTTTCTTCAGGTTTACAGCCGTATCGGCGATATTGCCCGTATCCGCATTTATGGTTCTGTGCTCGGTGCGATTGCTGGCGTAATCGCGGTTGCCGCGACTGGAACACCGGGCCTGTATATGGCGGTGCTTGCAATGCCGCTGGCAAGTTTGCTGGTTACGGTTCCCTATTTCCGTCGAGTGCCCCGCATGCCTTGGCGCCGGTTTGATAAAGCGGTTCTGGGCGAGTGGCGTGCGCTCTTGATGCTCGGTATCGGCGTATCCGTAGCGGCTTGGATAGGCAATTTTGGCCAGCTTTGGGTAAGGTGGATTATTACCGAGCGCGGTAATCTTCAGGCAGCGGGCTTCTTTCAGGCAGCCTACACCCTAACCAATGTGAATCTCAGCATAGTTTTAGCCGCTATGAGCGTAGAATATTTCCCTAAACTTAGTTCTTCAGCAGATAATTCTTCCGGCCTTACTGATATATTGAATGAACAATATAGACTAGCATTGATATTGTCGGCGCCGATATTAATATCAGCAGTAGCTGCGGCGCCATGGGTTATGCCATTACTATACAGTAAAGATTTTTCTAATGCCGTACCATTGTTTCAGTGGCAAGTAGCTGCGGATAGTCTAAAAATACTAAGTTGGGCGCTTGGATATATTCTTATAGTTACACGTAGTGCGTTAGGATTTATTGCAGCGGAATTAGCTTTTGACGTATTTTTGGTTGGAGTGCCATGGATATTTTTTGCGACGCTGGGCCTCGACAGTATTGCCGTTGGATATGCTGCTGGCCTGATATCGTCGGTTGCAGTGTCGGTAATATTAAGTATGCGGCGGGGTGTAAGATTATCATGGGAAAACTGGGCAGTAACTCTGGTCGTGTGCGCTAGCGCAGTTGGCATATGTCTGGTTTCGATTGAATCGCACATTGCAGGGCTTATGGTCGGTATGCTGGTCGCAACAGTTTTCGGAGTCCGTGGACTGAAAGCGATAGGCGCCGCTGATGCAGCCATAGGCGAACGCCTGAGGCGGATCATCGGAAAATTCAAAGGGTCGGTACGCTTATGACGCTAGTATCGGTCATTGTTCCAATGTGGAACGACGCATCCTATATTATTGAGTGTCTTAACTCCATCGATACTACCGATGACATGATTGGTGAGGTCATTGTCATTGACAATGCTTCAACGGATAATTCAGTGTCATTGGTAACATTAGCTAATATACCTAAAGTTAAAATAATTCGTAATTCTGCTAATGTGGGGGCGGCAAGGGCTCGGCACCAAGCCATAGCATTATCTTCCTATCCGTTGATCACATTTCTCGACTCTGACGATATTCTTGGTCCCAAAGCAGTAAGAGATGCGGCTTCGGACTTAGTTAATCGTCAGCTTGATATTTCAATATATACTATGCTAAGACTTGATCCGAGTGGAAAGACTCATTTTTATATACCACCATTAACAGAGGTTATTAGTGGAAATGAGGCTTTTGGTCGAACGATCGGTGGATGGGCAATTCATCCTATGGGTGTATTTAAAAGAGAAGTTTACGATACGGCCACAAATGAATTTGATTTTCATGGTCACTCGGATGACGAGGTAATTACGCGGTATATTTTTCTATCTGCTGCACAGGTAGGTGGAAATCACGGAGTTTACCTATATCGTGACAGGACTCGCGAATATACTGCTCAGCAAATATTAGGGCAAGCTCTTACAAATATGCGAACTCTGCAGCTTGCTGTCCAACACGGTGTTGCCGTTGACAAGTTACGCATCGCGAGAAACAACATTATTTTAAACCTACTAGCTATAGTCAAAAGGGGAATTCCATCTGCCAGAGATAAGCTGGTAATTTTGGATATCGCTAAAAGTGTAGTTGCACTTGATATACCTTGGATTATTATGGATGTGCCATATAGGGTTGCGATATACCTGGTTCGTCCTTTTTTTTTACTCCGTCATGGTCGCCATAGGTGAAGAGAGTTCTTTTCGTCACATGGGATGGCCCGCAGGTCAGCTATGTCGAAGGTCTCTTCGTTCCGATCTTCAAGGCTCTTGGGGGCAGGGGGTTTCATTTCGACATCTTGCAGTTTCGCTGGGGTTCCGGTGACACGGCCGAGCCGCTGAAGCGCCTCTGCGCCGAGGCCGGTATCGGTCTTCGCCTTCACCGTGTTCTGCGGCGCGGGGGCAGCATGGGGGCGATGGCGACCGCAGTCGTCGGCGCACGCGCCGTGCGGTCGGCCGCTGCGGCGTTCGGTAGCGATGTCATCATGCCGCGCAGCCTGATGCCGGCGCTGGCCATTCTGGCGGGTCGTCGCTGGACGCAGCCTATCATATTTGATGCGGACGGACTGCCGGCGGACGAGCGGGTGGAGTTTGCGGGGCTCGATGCGAATGGCGCGCCCTATCGATTGCTGCGCGAGATCGAGGCGTCGATGGTTCGGAAGGCCGATATCACGCTCGCCCGTACCGATGCGGCCCGGGATATCCTTCTCGCGCGGGCTGGGCCGATGGTATCGCCGGCCCGGGTGCGTATCGTTACCAATGGGCGCGACGCAACGCTGTTCGCGCCCATCCCGCAAGCCGAACGGGTGCGTATCCGGACCGAATTGGGGGTGGCGACGGATGCGCCGCTGATTGTGTATGCCGGATCCGTAGGGCCGCAATATCGGCTCGATGAAAGCGTCGGATTGCTGGCTGCGGTGCGGCGCAAGCGGCCCGATGCCAAGCTGTTGATCCTGACCGGCTCGCCCGACCTGGTGCCTGACGCCCTGGCCGCCGTGCCGTACAGCCCGCACCATGTGATCGTCCGCCGTGTCCCACCCGATGCGGTATCGGCCTATCTTGCCTGCGCCGATCTCGCTACCGCATACCGGAACACCGGATTCTCCATGCGCGCGGTCGCACCGGTCAAGGTCGCCGAATATCTATTGTGTGGAACGCCAGTGGTCGGCACGGCAGCGATCGGTGACGTGCGGAGCGCGGTCGCGGCAGGGGTCTTCATGGACGAAAGTGCAGGCCACGACGCTGCGGCCGAGTGGCTAGAAGAACGGTTGATGAGGGCCGACGCCGAAGACATTCGGCGACACGCGCGCGAGATCGGTCTTGCACACTTCTCTTTGGATCGTGCCGTCGGCGATTATGCGACCGCACTGGAGGCGATATGACAGCATTTGGAACGCCCTCTCGGTCATTATATGATTTTGAGGCTCGGACGGTTTGCCCTGCGTGCGAATGCCCGGACAGCACGATATTGTTCGAAAGCGGGTTTGATCAGGCCGGGATCGGTACGTTTGTCCGGACCTATTACGGCGTCGATACCGTAAGGCTTTCACGCGCGACCTACCGACTTGATCAATGCGCAAAGTGCGATCTGGTATATCAGCATAATGTCGGTTCGGACGAGCTGCTGCGCGATCTCTATACCGATTGGGTCGAGAACCCGCAGGATCCGGAAGCGGAAATCGATACGTATCGGCGCGATATCCGGGCACCGCTGCTGTCCCGCGATGCGCATGAGGTGATGGCCGCCGCGTCGTATCTGGGCGTTCCGCTACAGGAGTTGCGTACGTTGGATTTCGGCATGGGGTGGGCATTGTGGGCGCGCATAGCAGCGATCCTCGGTTGCCAATCCTACGGATCCGACCTGTCGCAGTCGCGCATGGATTTCGCGCGTTCACATGGAGTGAAGGCCGTCGATCTGGAAGAGATCGATACGCTTCAGTTCGATTTCATCAACACCGAGCAGGTGTTCGAGCATCTGATTGCACCGCTCGATATGTTCCGGCGTCTGGCTCAGGCTCTGCGCACTGGTGGCATCTTGAAGATATCGGTGCCGACCGCCCCGGACCAGATGTCGCTCATAAAGCTTCTGCGTGATGGAGAGTATGCCGGCGATTATCCGACGATCGTGCCGGTTCAACCGCTGGAACATGTCAACCTCTTCTCCCGGCCGGCAATCGAGGCGATGGCAGCCGCTGCAGGGCTGGAGCCGGTCCTGCCCAGCATGCGTCATCGGTTTGCCTTCTTGCAGCACCGCGGCGCTGTCGATCTCGGCAAACCGAAAACGTTTGCAAAGGAGATGATCCGCCCCTGGTTTCAGCATCACGACCGCCGCAACCTCTTCGTCTGGCTGCGCAAGTTAGGGTGAACTATACCGCGTGACGGTTAAGTACTCCGTAGGCGTCACCCGCAGGACCGTGCACCAATTCTCTCCATATCGGATACCCAAGATGATTCACCCTTTGGCAAACGTGATGTCCGATGTCATCGGTGAGGGAACCCGCATCTGGCAGTTCTCCGTCGTCCTGGCCGGCGCCGTGATCGGTCGAGATTGCAATCTGAACGCCCATACTTTGGTCGAGGGCGGCGCGATATTGGGCGACCGCGTGACACTGAAGTGCGGCGTCTATGTCTGGGATGGCATAACGCTGGAGAATGACGTTTTCTGCGGGCCCAATGCCACCTTTACCAACGACAAGCGGCCCCGTTCCAAGCAGCATCCCACGGCTTACGCGCAAACCGTGGTCGAGCAGGGGGCTAGCATCGGTGCCGGTGCGATTATATTGCCGGGCGTGCGTATCGGCAAAGGCGCGATGATCGGCGCGGGGGCCGTCGTGACCCGCGACGTGCCGGCGGGAGCGACGATGGTGGGTAATCCCGCGCGGGCCGTCCAATGACCGGCGCCAGCACCATGCCGGATGATAGCGTCGTGGCGATCGCTAAACCGCCCTTGCTCACTTTTTGCATCATGGCGTTCAACCAGGAGCAGTTCGTCGAAACCGCGATGCGTGCGGCGTTTGCCCAGACCTACGAGAATCTGGAGATCATCGTCAGTGACGACGGTTCGTCCGACGGAACGATGCGCCGTATGGAGGCGGTCGCGGCGACGTACGAGGGGCCGCATCGCCTTGTGGTGCGCCGTAGCCCGACCAATCGCGGGGTCCTTCATCACCTCCTGGACATAGCCGAGCTGGCATCGGGCAGTTTGCTTATCGTCAGCGCGGCGGATGACGTGTCGCTGCCCCGGCGCACCGAAGTCATGGCCACTACATGGTCCCGCCAGCCCTATGCGGCTGCATTCGCCGACTATGCGGTGATCGACGACATCGGCACGATCATCGACGATCATTACCGGTTCGACGATTCAGGCTTTTCTCCGCAGGACTATATTCCCGAGACCAAGGGGATAAACATTCACGGTGCCTCGTCGGTCTACTACATAGAGCACTTGAAGGCGCTGGGCCGACCCCGGAACGACGAGATGGTCTTGTTCGAAGATACCTGGCTCGGGTTGGCGTTCGCGTCGATGGACGCTCGCATTGCCCATGTTCCCGACGTGCTGGTCCAATATCGCCGCCATTCGGGCGCCCTGACCAATTTCGAGAGCGCAGCCGGGACCGATCGCGAAGCGATCGAACGGGCAGACCGTGAATGGCAGCGGCGTTCTGCCGCCTTCGGGACAACGCTCGACAGTTTCAGGAGATGGCATGGGCGGCAGGCTGAAGGCGTATTCCCCTTATCCAACCGGATCGCTCGCGATATCGCCTATTTCGATCGCGTAGGCCGATGGAGCGATCTGAGCACATCGTCGCGACTGATGACGCTCCGCTTCGCAAGTCGCCGATGGATGAAGAGCGCCGTCGGAATCCGCGTTCTGCCCATGATCGCACGAACCCGCCTGCAACAGCTTAGACAAACATCGAAAGCTAGGTGAGCCGCTCTGTCACCTATCGGCTTTAGAACGAATGTCAGCGCGCGCGCGTCTGAGACGGGAGCGCAGAGGTCGCGGTAAGGCGGCAAGTACAAGGTATCGTGCGTTCTGAGCGGCGAATTCCACAAGGGGTGCGGCATTTCGCCGTCGGCGGAAGAGCGTCAGATACGCCTTCCAAGACAAGGCAAACTCACCGACTCCCGCCGAAGCGCGACCCATGCCGGCATAAAAACCGTTCTCCATCGCCAGATATTCTGCTGCGGTGAAACGGTCGCGATATTTGGCAAGCGTTATGAACGGATCGTTGAAGAACAACTCGACCCTCGTCGCCAGATTGTCTGCTCGGGCGGATTTCACGATTTGTGGGGTCGGATCAAATCCGATCGCGTAGCCATGGGCTGCGACCGCTGCATAGAAATCCAGATCCTCGCCAACGAGCGTTTCGTCAAATCCGCCGACTTCGTCGACCACCGATCGCCGTACCATGATACTTGGGGCGATCGCGGTAACGCCGCGAGCAACGAGTTCCTTGAAACACAGACCTTCGGCGGGCCGATAGCTGCCAAGCAGATTCACCGGTGCTCCGCCGTCCTCGCTCTGAATCAAACCGTTGGCGTGGACCATGCCCGTCGTCGGACCTGCCGCGCTGAACATCGCGATTTGCCGCGCGATCTTTTCGGGCAGGAACCAGTCGTCCGACGCCAGTATCGCAATATATTCACCGTGCGAAGCGGCTATGCCGGCATTCAGTGCGGACGATACGCCGCCATTCTTTTTCGCTATGATCTTGAAGTCTTTTTCCGACTTGCTGCGAACCTGCTCTATCACCGCGAGCGTATTATCGGTTGATCCATCATCGACCACGATCAACTCGATGTGGCGGTAGGTCTGGGTCAAGACACTGCGAATTGCGCGCTCGACATATTTATCGTGATTATAGGCGGGGATGATCACACTGACCAAAGGGTGCTCAGAATTGATCATGGATGATCCTGTTGGAATGGCATTGAGTAACATGCCGCATAGGTATCGTATCTGGCGCCCGGCGGTGCCCTGATCCGTGTGAACAGGACACGCGATTGATTGAAAAGATCGCCACATCAGGCAGCGATCGGCTTATATCACACACTTCCTGATAGCCTCGGCAACTCGCCTGGCATCGTCGAGGGCAAGATGCGGCCCTATCGGCAGGCTCAGCGTTTCTCGGGCAAGCCGCTCGGCGATCGGGAAGCTGCCTTCGCCAAGCCCCAGATCGGTATAGGCCTGCTGCAGATGGGGCGGGATCGGATAGTGAAGCTGAGTCGCGATTCCCTGCTCCGCCAGGGCGGTACGGATCGCGTCGCGGTGTGGCGAGTGGATGACGAACAGATGCCAGACGGGGTCGGCCCATTCGGGCACATGCGGCAACTGGATCGGGCAATCCGCCAACTCGGTCAGATAGAGAGCCGCGACCTGGGCACGGCGGGCGTTCCACGCGTCGAGATAGGGCAGTTTCGCCGCCAGCACCGCGGCGTGAAGCGGATCGAGCCGGGAATTGACCCCGCGCTCTTCGTTCACGTAACGCAGACGCGAACCGTAATTCCCCAGGACGCGGATACGTTCGGCGAGGTCGGCATCGTCGGTCGTGATCGCTCCGCCGTCGCCCAAAGCGCCGAGATTCTTCGACGGATAGAAGCTCCAGCAGACGATATCGCCATATCCACTGCCGACGCGCTGTCCTCGATATCGCGCACCATGCGCCTGGGCCGCATCCTCGATCAGTCTCAGGCCATGGCGATCGGCGATGTCCTTGATCGGCGCCATATCGGCCGGCTGGCCGTATAGGTGCGTCGGGATTATCGCGCGGGTTCGGGGCGTAATCTTCGTCTCGATCAGCAAGGGATCAAGATTGCTGCTGATCGGATCCGGTTCGACGAAAATCGGGGTAGCGCCAGCCATCGTTATGGCCAGCGCCGTCGCTACGAACGAATTGCTGGCGATGATGACCTCGTCGCCGGCACCGATGCTCAGCGCGCGGATCGCTAGGTGAAGGGCATCCAGCCCGTTGCCTACGCCGACGCAGTGCTTGGCACCGCAGAAATCTGCAAAACGCTCTTCGAACCGCGTGCAGATGGGGCCGCCCACGAACCAGCCGCTGGCCATGACCTCGGCGATCGCGGTATCGATCTCGTCCTTCAACTCGTCGTAGATAGGTTTTAATTCGAGAAAGGAGATCGTCATGTCAGGCTGTTCACCGTCTCGAGAAAGCGGTCATAGTCGCGTATGTAATCGGCTTCGTCATAGGCATGATCGGCGAGAACGAGCAGCACGGCATCCGCAGAGAAGTTACGCATTTCCCGCCACATCATGGCCTGGATCAGAAGCCCACGATCGGGGCGATCGAGCAGATACGTGGTTCTTTCCCGCCCGTCGTCTAGGATCATCTCGCAGCTCCCCGCCACGCAGACGGCGAGCTGGCGCAGTGCGACGTGCGCGTGAAACCCCCGCTCCACTCCCGGCTGCGTCCCGAAGATGTAGTAAATGCGTTTCACGTCGAACGGTACGGTGCTCCCCCCCTCGATCGCGATCAGGCTGCCGCGGTGATCGCCCAGTACCGGCAATTGCCGAATCAGCGGGTCGGACGTACCTTGCAATGGTACTTCGACAGACGGCATTTGGCTGTCATCAGGTTGAAAAGCATTCATTTGCCGCCAGTATCAGCCGCACCACGGCAGTGCAATGAGCAGGCTCAGCCGATCTCGACGCGTCATCGATGTCGTATGTAGGACCCAAACTCTCGATATATTCTTCCCAATGATTTACGGGTGTTTATGACGGCGGGTCCGACGTACAGCGTCGACGTCGAGGTCTGATCAAGCCGGCTATTGTCCGAGGTCATCTGCCCTAAGCACTGTATCGTACGGTTTCCACAGCTCAGCGTTATCGGCAAAATTGAGCCAAACGAACTGAACTGCAAAACTGTAACCGATTACCGCCAGCACTCCCGACAAATGCGATCGGCCAGTGGTCGATAGCACGTAGGGAATACGCGAGAACGTCACCACCTGTAACGGGATCAGGAACAGGGCGATACGATCGACGCCTGACGAGGCCGAAAATACTAATAGGCCGATGACAGACAAGATTGATAGGATCGAGCAGTTCGTCCAAAAACTCTTTGCAAAGTCTTCCAGCCCGAGCCGATTTCGCAATAGCAGCATAGCAATGGCCGCGATCACGTTCATCGCTACGCGAATGGCTGCACCCTGCGAATTATAGTCGCTGTTGACGTAGTTGTTGATCAGATCGTCGGAGGAACTGCCCAGAAAAACGTTGAACAGCAGCGCGAATGCGATCGCACCCACGATGCCGAGTAACGGACTGCGGACTACCACCGGAAGCAGGAGGATGGGCAGGAACAGGATCGCAGTCTTGTGAAACAGGGCCGCGAAGGCGATCATCAGCACCAGCCGACCCAGCCGCTTCGGCGATGCGTCGGCGACTGCCCAGCAGATGATGCCGATCGCCGCAGCCTGGCGCGTATAGCCCATCGCGACGACGATTATGAGATATGGTACCGCGACCAAGACGGCTAGCCACGGATTGGGTTGCCGCCACGCAAGTCGCGCGAGGCCTGCCATGAACAGGATGCCGCAACCCAGGTTCGGAAACCAGATTCCCCAGTCCGCGCCAGCGGACATCCAGTTCAAAAGCGCATATCCTGGGTCGGTGGTCGTCAGTGCGGGGCCGAGCGTCTGGAACGCAATGGTCTCATACATGTGTAGATAGGTGTACCAGTCGCCGCCGACATCATAGCGGAGCCCGATCATTAGCGCCGTCAGCGTGGCAGCAAAAATATAAAATGCGAGATTGTACGCCTGATATTGCCGACGGGCGAATTGAACCGCACCGGCCGCCCATATCGCAAACAAAATCCAATACGCCGTCACGTCCGCCTCGGCACAATGTAAGAGGAGTTCATGCGATCCACCGACGCAGCTATAGCGCTCGCGCTTGGCAGGTCTACCCGGTAGAGCCTGCGCCATAACCGGAAAGGGATGAACCGACTGTCATGGCTGGCGCTATCGTATTGTCGATCAATACCTCCTGGAACATCGTGAATTTTCGTCGCAACCTGATCGCTAGACTGCAGCGCGAAGGGTATGACGTCGTCGTGATCGCGCCGCGTGACGCGCATAGCGACGCGCTCGTCGCGCTGGGCGTCCGGTATTTTTCGATCGAGATCGACAGCAAGGGACTCTCGCCGGTCCGCGACCTGAAGCTTGCCGCGGCGTATCTCCATATCCTGAAACAGGTGCGCCCGGTCGCGTTCCTGGGCTGGACGATCAAGCCCAATGTCTACGGCTCGCTGGCCGCGCACGCGCTCGGTATTCCGGTCATCAACAACATTTCCGGCCTCGGCACCGCGTTCATCAAGATCGGCCTGGTGACGCGGGTGGTGCGGCTGCTCTACCGAACCGCGCTCGCCCGGTCGGCCACCGTCTTCTTCCAGAACCGTCACGACCGCGATCTGTTCGTAGAACAGCGGCTGGTCCGTCAGGAGCGTACCGTGCTGCTCCCGGGCTCGGGGATCGATCTGGCGCAGTTCGTTCCCGAACCGGCAGGGGATGGCGCGCCCCTGGTCTTCCTGATGGTTGCACGGCTGCTGCGCGACAAGGGCGTGGTCGAGTTCGCCGATGCCGCGCGGATCGTCCGCGCCAGCCGGCCCGACGTCGAATTCCATTTGCTCGGTTTCCTCGACGTCCAGAACCGGACCGCGATCGATCGTGCTACCGTCGAGCGCTGGGGACAGGAGGGCACGCTGCGCTATCTCGGCGAGGCTGCCGATGTGCGGCCGCATCTGGTCCTCGCCGCAGCTGTGGTGCTGCCGTCGTACCGCGAAGGCATGCCGCGCTCGCTGCTCGAGGCGGCTGCGATGGGGCGGCCGCTGATCGCGACCGACGTTCCCGGCTGTACAGAGATCGCGCGGACAGGCGAGAACGCGTTCCTGTGCACCGTGCGCGACGCACGATCGCTGGCCGACGCGATGCTTGCCTTCCTCGCGCTCGACCCTGCTGAGCGGACGGCGATGGGGCGTCGCAGTCGGGAGATTGCCGAGCGCGAATTCGACGTGTCGGTCGTCGAAGCGCGGTATCTCGAGGCGATCGCCAAGGTGACCGCCGGCGCGGTTGCCGACTCCGGGGTAGCGCAGCCCTGAGCTACAGGCTCAGATGCCGCGCCGAGGAGGGGGCACGACTGCGCTGCGTATAGGGGCGCACCCCCGACATGAGGCCGATACATGCCGCAAACACCGCAGATAACGCGGCAGTGCGCAGCGGATAGTCGACGACGCTGTGGAGCAGTATCGCGGCGGTCGCGATGACCGCGGCCTGGGCGAACGGATCGGGCTCTTCGACCCGCCAGATCGCGCGCAGGCGGATTACCCACCATGCCAGGAATAGCGCCGCGAACGCCATTCCGACGGCGCCCGTTTCGAGGAGTAATTCGAGCCAGTCACTATGCGCATGGTTCATGAAGGTCGTCGTGACCGACGCGAGCGGCTCCTGCATGTGATAGACCGGCTGGAAGCTGGCGGTGCCCGAGCCGATGGGGAAATACGCGCGCGCCGCCTGGAAGGTGAGCGCGAACGAGGTCTGGCGCGACAGCTCGGCATTGGCCTTCTGTGCGCCGAACAGGTTGTTGCCGAACGGACCGACGACGATCGTGACGATGGCCGCCAGCGAGACCAGCCCGGTGGCGACGATCAGGCCGCGCTGGACGACGGCGCTGCGGCGGCGCCCGAACGTCAGCCACGAGACGAGCGCCACGGGCACGCTGAGGCCGATCCCCGCGAGCGAGGAATTGATCAGCAGGCCGACGAAGATGACCGCATAGGTCGCGCCCACGAGCAGGTGGACCGCCGAGGCGCTGCGCTGCGATTTGCTGCGCCGCAGCAGTGTCGCCTGGAGCGCGGCGAGGAACGGGATGCAGACCAGCAACAGCGTCGCATTGTGGTTGGCGTTGGCGAAGAACCCGACCGCGACGCCGTAATTGGTAATCGCATAGAGATAGGCGCCGGTCCCGCCGATGACTTGCAAGGCGCCCAGCGCGACCGAGGCGAGCGTGACCGCGACGATCGTCGCGGCGATCCAGCGACCGCGAAACGCGCCGAGCACGATTACGCTTAACAGCACGGCGATCGCCGGCAGCAACCACAACAGGCTCGCCGGCGCGATATCGGGGGCCAGCGTCAGCGGCAGCCAGGGCAGTGGGATGCCGAGCAGCCGATAGCCTTCCACGACCGGGGCGCGGCCCGGCAGCAGCGTCCACAGCGCGGGCGGCAGGGGCACGAGTTGCAGGACCGCTATCAAGACGAAGATCGCGAGCAGGCCGAGTAGCGCGCGAATCTGTGCCGACGGACGCTCCTGCAGCATCGTCCACAGCGCCCAGCCGATCAGCGGCAGGCTCGTGATCTGGAGAATGAAGTTGGCGGTGAAGCCCGCCGCGCTCGCGCCTCCGAGCAGCAGGCAGGCGAGAAGGAAGACGGGAACGATCGCGTGGCGGATCATGAAGTGGAGTCCGGTACGGGGCGAAGATCCAGATCGCGCAGGGTCACGCTCAGCGGCGAGGGAAACTCGCCGGCTTCGCCGCGCAGCGTCAGGATCTGGCTCGGGCAGTTTGCCGGTACCACGACATCGGCCGCGATACGGTGCGGTTTGGCGGTTGCGGTGACGAGAAGCGTCATCAGCGTATCGCGCGTGTCGGACGCCGCGGCCTTGCAGGCCAGCGTCCAGGCTAGCGTGGTGGTGGCATCGGTTTTGCCCGGATCGACGGTGATCGCAAAGCGGTAGCGCCCCGGCCGCAGCACCAGCAACTGGCTCGCCAAGGCACCGCTGTCCCGCCCATAATACTCCACCGCCATACTCCCACTCCGCAAATCCGTTGCGCCGAGGCTGCTGGCGGTCAGCGTCCAGTCGAACGGGGGGGCTGCCTTGGTGTCGCGGAACCCGGCATTGGTGATCGGCATCGCGGCCTGCGCAGCTGATATGCCGTAGATACGTTGCCATACCGACCGCGCGGCTGCGTACTGGCTGCGCTCGACAAGCCGGTTTACGAGAGCGGGACCCCAGCTCTCGGCATTGCCTGCATCGGCGCTAGCCGCAGGGCTCGCGAGCGCGAAGATCGCATCCGGCGCGATGGCCGACTTGGCCAGAGCAATCAGCACCGCGCGTTCGAGTACCGGATCTGTGTTCAGCGTGCGGCGGACCGCCTCGCGGGTTTCCGGCGCCATCGTCATCTGTGCCATCGCCGTCGCAATCGGTGCCTGCGCCGCGCCGAGAATGCGTGCGAGGACGGAGAATTGCATTGCGGCGTCGGCGTAGTGCGCGGTCCGCAGATAGCGATCGAGCAGCAACAGATGAATCAACCGCTGGCGCGGATCGAGCCGTTGTCCGGCTTCCAGCGTCGCGACCGCGCGGTCCGGTGTATTGTCGAGCAACTGTTGATGCCCGAGGATCAGATAGGCACGCGCATCCAGCGGCGCGGCCGCAGCTGCCCGCCGGACGGCGTCGAGAGTTTGCGCATCGAGGATACCGTGTTGCGCCACGAGCCTTGTGGCTGTTCGACCCAGTACGACGCCGGGATCATCGGCAGCCAAACGTACGATTTCGCCTGACGAAGTCGGCAGCGTATTGACCATCGCGGATTTGAACGACAGCCAACCGAGCGATAGGCCCGCGACCGCCAGGATCGCAGCAGAGGCCATGCCGCGAACGCTCAGGGCGTTGCGCGGCGTACGTCTGCCGTTCTTACGGCTCATCGTGCATCGTCAGCATGATCCGGCGCTTCTTGTCGTTGTCGTCGGCAACGTAGCGATACTGATCCTTGGTCTGTCCATAGCCATAGCCATAGCCGTACGATGCCTGCGCTTGAAAGCGCGTCAGGATGGCGCCGACCATATGCGCGCCCGCAGTCCGCAGACGGTTTTGCGCTTCGACGACTGCCCGTGTTCTGGTGCGGCCGGATTCGATCACCATCAGCGTCGCCTGCGCGATCGACGACAACAGCGGAGAATCTGCGAGACCAAGGATCGGTGGACCGTCGATCACGACGACATCAAACGTCGAGGAGGCGTCGGCGAGCAGCGACGCGAAGCGCGCCGAGGCGATCAGTTCGGGCGGGCTCGGTGGAATGGTGCCCGATGGCATGATCCACAATCCCTCCACATCGGTGTGCAGGACGTGCTCGCTCAGCGAACCCGTGTTGGTGAGGATATGCGAGAGGCCAATATTGTCGCGCCCGGTAACGAAGGCGGGACGACGCATGTCGGCATCGATCAGCAGGACGGACTTGCCCAACCGCGTAAAGCTGTGCGCGAGCGCCCACGCCGACGTCGATTTACCTTCTGCCGGACGCGTGCTGGTGACCAGCAGCGTCTTGGGTGCGCCGCCTTCGGTCACGAACTGCATGGCCGACGCGGTCGACAGATAGGCCTCGGCGACCGGCGACAGCGTATCCTTCAACTCCTCGACAGGCTTTGCACTCTTGGCAGTGGGGATGCCCCCCAGGAAAGGTAGCTGCAGCTTGTTGCGGACGTCGTCGGGTGTCTTGATCGTGTCGTTGATGAACTCGAGGGCGATCGCCGCCAGCATGCCGACGACAAAGCCCAGGACGGCACCGATCAAAAGATTGAGATACAGGTTAGGGGAAAACGCCCCGCCCGGAACCAGGCCGCGATCGACCACCGACGCGACTGCGGTGCCAATACCGCCAGCGACCCCGATCTCCTTGTAGCGCTGCAAAAGCGCATCGTAGAGCGTACGGTTGGTATCAACGTCACGCTTGAGAATGTTATACTGGATCAGCCGGCCACGTTGATTGAGCACCGTGCCGCTAAGCCCGGACACTTGCGCACGAAGTCGGTCTTCCTCGGCGCGTGCCGCCTGGAAATCCTGACGGAGCGTGCCGACGCGATCAGAATTCGCGGTGCGCGTCTCGGTGACCACTGACGCCCGTAAGGCATCGATACGCGCCTTGAGCGCGACCATTTCGGGATAGTCGGGACGGAACGTCTGGAGTTTCTGCTGATATTCGGCATCGAGCGCAGCGATCTGCGCGCGTAACGGTGCAGCGTTAGCGCTTCCCTCAGTCGTTGCACCGCCTAGGGTCGCCTCGCGATATTTCTGTTCGGCTGCGATCCGGCGTGCCTGGGTGGCGGCAAGAGCGGTGTTCAGCGAGACGAGCGAACTACCGGTCAGCGAATTGGTGTCGCTACCTTCTTCGCTGCTACCCGTGCTGATCAGCCGTTGCTGTTGCGCATAGGTGGTAAGCCCGCGTTCCGACTTTTCCAGGTCACGCCGTGTGGTCGCGATCTGGCGCTGAAGGAATTCCCGCGCGTAGGATGACGACTGGTAGCGTCGTTCTAGATTGGTCGCGATATATGCGTCGGTGATACCGTTGACGACCTTCGCTGCAAGTTGCGGATTGCGTGCAACGAACGATACGATAACGATCATGCTCTGTGGCTGAAGCTTTACCTTCGTTCCGCCTTGTACGAACCCTGCCGCGATCTCGGTGTTGGCGGTGCGATCGGTACTCTCACCGACAATTGCCGGGTCGGCAGCAAGATTGAGATTTTGTGCGACGCGTTCGGCGAGCGCTCGACTGCCAAGCAGGGAAAGTTGCGTGCCGACGAAATTGGTATCGTTGCGCCCGCTGCTTTGCCGCCCACCCTTATTCCCTTCGTCTGCCATGATCTCTACCTCGGGTGGGTTGAGCTCAAGCGTGGCGACGGAGCGATACTTTAGAGGTGTCAGCAGCGTGATGAGCACCGCTGCGGCAATACCGGTGCCGATCGCTGCAAGGATCAGCCAGCGCCATTCGACGGCGATGCGCCACAGCAGCGACAACGACAGTTCGCGACTGTTATTCGTGGTTCCATACCCGCCATACCCGCTTTCCGGGGCCAAAGGGGCGAGATCGCGGCGCTGATCCGGTTGCACGGTCAGGTTTGTAGGACCCACGGCCCCTGGGCTTGCCATGTACAAAAGTCCTAAAGGCGGGGCGTCAAAGCGCCAGGAAGATGGACGCGAGCGGCAGGCTCTGCATCAGGTCGCGCTGTGTTTTCTTGACCGCCGATCCGTCTACGACGACCGTGTCACCGGGATAGACTTCCGGATCCTTCATCTCGCCACGGCGGATGCTCGTCAGGTCGAATGCGGCCGCCATGCGCTTCCCACCGATGGTCCGGAAAATGGCGACGCGACGCGGATTGGCAAGATCGTCGGTACCGCGCGCCAGTGCAATGACCTGAACCAGAGAAAGCGTGCTGGTTGCCGGATAGATGCCGGGCTGGCGGACCGATCCATCGACCGTGACGACGCGGCTGGCCGACGACTTCAACGAAACCGTAACGCTCGGGTTTCGCAGGTATTTCTCGTCCAGCCGGTGTCCGATCACGGTGCCGAGCTCGGTCGTGCTGAGGCCGACCGCATCGACGCGGCCGAGCAACGGCATAGTGATGCGTCCGCTCTGATCGATGTCATAGTCGCGGCTGAGATCGGCGACCTGGAATACCATGACGCTTACCGTATCAAGCGGGGCGAGCTTATAGGTATCGTCGATCGCGACGACCTTGGGTGCATCGGGAGTGCCGAAGTTGCTGGAATCATACGAGATCTTTCCACCGCGCGTCGACGCGCACGCCGCCAGCAGCAAGGCGAGACCGATGATGGCCGTCCGGCCCATCAATCCGATTTTCATAATGTCACTGCCCTGCAACCGACCCTGCATCCCCGTGATGCACGGATGCACACCTACAATTAACCCCGGTCTGCCGCAAGTCGAGCACTGCAATGTTCAATGAGACAGGCAATAAGCTGGCCCTTGTCGCAATAGCGATCGAGACTGTGTTGACAGCGTAGCCAGGGTAGCGAATGCGGTTGCATGATCCTGATCACCGCTCTTGCGCTGTTTCTGTCGAATAGCGCAGAGCCTGATGAGATCCCCAGCGAAATTATCGTCGTGGCGAAATCCCGAAAATGCGATCTGTCGAGTGCCGGGCGGACGTTGCGAAATGCCGACTTCAAGAAATACGCAGCCGAATGGGCGGCCGGTCGACCGGTCAGGATCATCGTTCCGCGGGCTGCACGAACGAAGTGTCTCGCCAAAATCATGTTCAAACTGCACGATCACGGTGTGACGCAGGCCGAATTTGTCGACATGCCCGGTACGCCGATAATTGAAATCGCGCCGGGGAAGGCAGACTGATGGGCGTTGTTGCGCATAGCAGCGCTATGGTCGGGATCGTTCTAGACTGGGAGGTGTTCAAGGTCTGGCTGACAGCGACGTCCGGGCTGACGCATCATGATTTCCATCTGCTGCTCGGCGTGCTGCTGACGCTGGGGTTTGGCTGGCTGCTGCGTCGGCCACTGGGGTCCTGGCTGCCGTTGATCCTCGTCCTCGGTCTCGAACTGATCAACGAAGCGTTCGACTTCATTCGCTATCATATCGACAGCTACCCCTGGGGGCCGGGCCCGATGCTCGTCGATATCGCGCTGACCACGTTGCCTCCCCTCGTGATCGTGCTGGCCGCACGGTGGGACTCACCGGAGTTTCAGCGCTTCAGGCCACTGCGCTAACCGCCTGCTGCGGCCCCGTCGCCAGGAAGCGGAGATCCTCCTCTTCGATCACCGCGGCGGTCAGGATGCCGGTCCGATAGGCACCGGTATCGATTCCGATCCGGTTGATACGCCGGTCGACACCGTCACTGATCGTGTGGCCGTGGATCACCATGCAGCCATGATCATGCGCATCGGACAGGAAAGGTTGGCGGATCCAGCGCAGATCGCGCGGTTGCTGCTCGTCGATCGGCACGCCGGGCCGGATTCCGGCATGCACCAGAAGATAGTCGCCGAACCGAAAGGTGTCGCCGAAGGTCTTCAGAAAGGCGACATGCGCGGCCGGAATCGCCTGGCGCAGCACTTCGGCGATCCGCTGTTCGTCCATCGCCTGCAACGCGGCGGTCGCGACACCGTAGCTCTCCGCGCAGGCATCGCCACCAAAGCCGAGCCAGTCATGCGCGACTCCCGGCTCGCCGTTCAGGACACGCAGCAGGAATTCTTCGTGATTGCCGAGGATGAACAGCATCTTGGCGGGAAAATGCCGGAGGCTCTGCAACCGATCGACGACGCCGGCGGACTCCGGGCCGCGATCGATCAGGTCGCCCAGGAAAACCACCGCTGCGGTCTCCACCGGTCGGTCGGCGATGTCGTCCTCGATCCGGCCGAGCAGATCGTCGACGAGATCGAGCCGGCCATGGATATCGCCGATCGCGTAAAGACGCGCGCCGGGTGGCCCTGCGAACACGGGTTTCGACGACACGGAGGCCGACATGCGGCGGAACAGCTTAGAAAACACGCAAAACCTCGAACGCAGACCCGGGCGGCCGCACGATGACCGCTCCGGCTGCATGTAGGCGCGATTGTCACATCGTCCATAGCTTCATTCCATCGGGCACCTGTCCCGACCCGGCGAGCGCGTTCTTCAGATCGACGATCCCGCCATCCGGCGCCAACTGGCTCGTAAACCGGGCGAAATCCTCGACCAGTTCGCGGTGGGGGACGGCAAGGACGATCAGATCATAGACATCGACGGGCGCGGCGACGAGTTCCAGGCCATATTCGTGCAGCGCTTCGGGCGCGGAGACGAGCGGATCGTGGACGTCGACCTGATGGCCGAGACCCTGGAACGCGGCGACCAGATCGGCGACCTTCGAATTGCGCAGGTCGGGCACGTCCTGCTTGAACGCCAGCCCGAGCATCAGCACCTTCGCGACGCGCGCAGCATCCGCACCCGCGTGCCAGTCGTGGACGTCCTTTGCGACCCATGTGGCCATACCGTCGTTCATGTCGCGGCCGGCCAGGATGATGCGCGGATCGCAGCCGAGTTCGGTCGCGCGGTGGGCGAGATAATAGGGATCGACGCCGATGCAGTGTCCGCCGACGAGACCTGGCTCGAACTTCAGGAAGTTCCACTTAGTGCCCGCCGCGGCGAGCACGTCCCATACCGACAGGTCCATCTTCGAGAAAATCTGCGTGATCTCGTTGACGAAGGCGATGTTGATGTCGCGTTGCGCGTTCTCGATCACCTTGGCTGCCTCGGCCGCCTTGATCGAAGCGGCGCGGAACACGCCGCCCGTCGTCACCTTGTTATACAGGTCGGCGATCGCCTCGAGGACTTCGGGCGTCTGGCCGGAGATCACCTTGGTGATCCGGTCGACGGTATGCTCGCGGTCGCCCGGATTGATCCGCTCGGGCGAATAGCCGAGGAAGAAGTCTTCGCCGCAGACGAGTCCGCTGATGCGTTCGAGCTCGGGGCCGCACAGGTCCTCGGTGACACCGGGATAGACGGTGCTCTCATAGACGACGATCGAGCGCCGACCCGGCTTCAACATGCTGCCGACGGTCCGCGTCGCCGCCATCACGATGCCGAGATCCGGCCGGTTGTCCGCATCGACCGGGGTCGGCACGGTGACGATGTAGAAATCGGCATCCGGACAGGCTGCGGGATCGGTCGTCAGGCGCAGGCTCGATGCGGTGAGACGATCGGCGTCGATTTCGCCGGTGCGGTCATGTTTGCGTTCGAGTTCAGCGATGCGGCCGGTATCGACATCGAGACCCCAGGTTTCGAACGACTTGGCCAGCGCAACAGCGAGCGGCAACCCGACATAGCCGAGCCCGATCACTATTACGCGCGTGTTATCGACCATGTTCGACACCTTTACATGTTCTGCAAGAATCCGGTTCCATACCGTTAACCGGCGTAACGACAAGTCGCGATCATTACAGCGGCGCCGTCCGGCGTCCTGCGAAAGGACGCGTAAATCCCGTCGACAGCGCTCGCGCGGATGACGCGACGATCCGCACCGTCGATTCCGGAGCCTCGAGCATCGTCGAGCACGCCATATCACGGTCGTTTACAAGTTCGTTTATTCCGATAATCGTTATTCTCGGAATAAACGAACCAGCTGGTTTTGGGGCGGGCGGCCGGCTGCGCGGCGACAGGTCGGCCGACCGTATTTTCGATCGTAGATGAAACCGGGCCACCGAACAGGCTCCAGGCGAAGGCACCGACGCATGAACGACGACCTCGACGATACCGCGCTCACGCGCATTGCGTCGACACCGTTGATCCCGTTGTTGCTGGACGACGAGATCGAGGCGGCGCGCGCCTATGTCGCCGCCGCGCGCGCGCCGGCGACGCGGCGGGCCTATGACTCCGATTGGCGGATATTTCAGGCCTGGTGCGCGCCGCGCGCGATCACGTCGTTGCCCGCCGCGCCCGAGTCCGTCGCGATATTCCTGTCGGCCGAAGCACAGGCCGGCGTGCGGCCCTCGACGATCGGGCGCCGGCTGGCGGCGATCGGTTATATGCATGCCCAGGCTGGGTATGATCCGCCGCAGCAAAAGCCCGGGGCGGTCGCGATCCGCAATGCCGTCGCGGGTATCCGCCGCACGCACGGTATCAGGAAGGTACAGAAACGCGCCGCGGACGGTGACATGCTGCGTGATATGCTGCGCGGATGCGACGGCGACAGCGTGCGCGCAGTCCGTGACCGGGCGTTGCTGGCGATCGGCATGGCTGCGGCCTTGCGCCGGTCCGAACTGGTCGCGCTCGAGATCGACGATGTCGCGATCACGCCCGAGGGACTGATGATCACGGTCCGCAAATCCAAGACCGACCAGGAAGGTGAGGGCGCGATCATTGCGATCCCCGAGGGCCGGCGGATCCGGCCCAAGGCGTTATTGCTGGCGTGGATCGCCTGTGCCGGGTTCGACACGGGGCCGGTGTTCCGCAAGCTCACGCCGCAGGGGCGGATCACGACCAGGCCGATGAGCGACCGCGGCGTGGCGCTGGTGGTGAAGGCCCGCGCTGCGGCTGCGGGCTATGATCCGGCGCAGGTCTCGGGCCATTCGCTACGCGCCGGATTCCTGACCGAGGCGGCGCGACAAGGCGCGACGGTGTTCAAGATGAAGGAGGTCAGCCGACACAAGTCGCTCGAGATCCTGTCCGACTATGTCCGCAACCACGAACTCTTCCGCGACCACGCCGGAGAGCGCTTTCTCTAGATGGTATGGCCGTATCGGATAGGTTCCAAGCCTCAGGCCGAACCTGTGGCGGTGTCGGCCATTGCGCGGTCCGCGGCGTTCTTGTCCAACACCTTCTGCCATGCGAGCGCATCGCGCGCACGTTTGCGAGCAAACCGGTGCTTTCTCTTAGATTCCATCATCTTAGTGTAAATATACCATCCAGTCGCTAGCAAGGCAATGAGCAAGGCTTCAACTATTAATGGTCTCATGGATAAGCCTTTGATAATGATGGTTTGTCATTGATGCTATGAGATAATTAAATATAGATAAGTCGGGCAAATACAGAAAATAAAACTTTTATGAAAGAAGCATAGTGATACCTGTGTAGAGCGGCATAGATCAATCGTAATATATATTAATTGCAAGAATCTGACATATAGAAATACAATTGGATAGATATCAAAGAGTTATTCAGATGAAGTCCGATACTATTTATTTGGAAATGTTTTTTGCTAAGCGCGTCAATTCAATCGTGAAAAAACTATTGATGAGCTTGGCAGTGGGCGAGAGCGAAGACATGACCGATGGTCGGCTGGATTTTCGAACGATACGCGGCCTCGAAGACGTATGGCGAAGCGTGACGGGTGGCGTCGCGCGCGGCGCGGCGCGGCCCGTGCCGTTGCGCGCCTTGCTCGATACGCTGGGCCTGGGTCTGGAGCAGACGATCTCGTATCTCGGTCGGGAGCGTCCTGCGTGGGACGCGTTCGTCGCTTGGACCGAGGCGACGGCAGGCGGGGCATCTGACGGCACGCGCGGCGCGGCGATCGCGCGCTATCATGCCTGGTACGACGACGCGCCGATACCGGATGCGGAGCTGAGGCGACAAGCGGCGATCATGGCGGCCGAACCGGTGTTCTCCGAGGTCGAAATGGCCGCATGGGCGCGCGACGGCGTCGTCGTCCTGCACCAGGCGATCACGCGCGACGAGGCGGCCGCGATCACGGCGCATTTGTGGAGGCTGAAGGCGGCCACGCCGGCCGATCGGGCCAGCTGGTACGGCCGCGGTGAGAACGGCATCATGGTGCAGGCGTTCCAGCACCCGACGATGGAGGTCCCGCGTCGATCGGCGCGAGTGCATCGCGGGTTCGCCCAGCTTTACGGTCATGCCGACCTTCTGATGTCGACCGATCGATTGAGCTTCAACCCACCGGTGACCGATCGCTACGCGTTTCCGGGGCCCAACCTGCACTGGGACACCAGCTTGGCCGGAGAGATTCCGTTCGAGACACAGGCGATCCTCTATCTGACCGATACCGAGGCGACGCAGGGGGCGCTACGCGTCGTTCCGGGCTTCCATCACCGGCTGGCGCAAGGGTGGTTGGAGACGCTCGGGACCCGCGACCCGCGGACGATCGACCTGACGCGCGAAGCCGTGCCGATCGCGGCAGCGGCGGGCGACTTGGTGATCTGGCGCCAGGACTTGCCGCATGGCGCCAGCGCCAACACCGCGGATCGTCCGCGCATGGCGCAGTATGTGACGATGTCGCCGATGCGCTGGCCCGATACGCGTCGCTGGCTGTGACGTGCGGGGTTCAGGGACTTGCGGGGTTCAGGCGCGCTCGCGCGTGCGGCGCAGGTCCTGCCGCAGCCTGCGTCGCTTGAGTAGCCTCGGGATGCGCTGCAGCGGGTGGAGCACGAACCAGAAGCGCGAGGGCTCTGCCTCGGCATCGGACGCCGAGAACAGCAGGCGGACGCACCATCCGCCGAGATCGCCGGGGCTCGACGCGACGAGCAGCTTGCCCGTCATCTCGGCCCAGCCGCGCCAGCGCGTGCGGGCGAGCTCGGTGGTGCCGCCACCCGCTTCGATCACGCGTCGGGACAGTGCGACGAGCAACCTCAGGCGCAGCGATACGGGGGCCGCGAAGGCTGGCGGGACGGGCGTGCCAAAATACCGCCGGGCCAGCAGGATGGCGGAGGCGGCCGCGCGACCCTGGCGGCGCGCGACCGCGGCGTGCCAGAGCCGGTCCCCGCCGTCGGGCTCGCGCGCCAGCAACGCCGCGACGTCGGCCAGCCAGCGCAGCCGCGCCCACATATGCGCGGCGCCGTGGTTGCAGATATAGGCGAACAGCGCGTCGGTCGCGAGCGTGGGGACGGCTGCGCCGGGGGCCAGGTCTACCCACTGGACGGCTTCGCGATCCTGGGCCGGGCGTTCGCGCAGAGCGTCGGTCATGCGCCAGTGAAGCTCGACGATCTGGCCGGTGCCGGCGTGACGCACTTCCATGTCCTTGGCGAGCGGCGAGAGCCGCGCGACCCTGTTTGCGAGATTGGCGCCCGTATCGCTGCGTGCGCGATACCCGGCGTTCTCGAGCAGCGCAGCTGCGCGGCGGGCATCCTCGGGGCGAACCAGCAGATCGATATCGCTGAACTGACGACGGGCGAGCGCGCCGTAGGCCAGCACCGCCAGCGCGCTCCCCTTAAGGAAGATCGGCTCGATCTCTTCCGCCAGCAACAGCGTCCGCAACCGGATCGCCTCGCGTGCCGCGCGCAGCGGCGCCAGCGGATCGTGGCGCGCGGCAAGCGCCGGCGGGATCGGCCGGCCGTGTCGTTTGAGCGCCTCGACCACCAGCGACACGACCTGATGCCGGTGGGCTATCGCGGCGAGCGAGGGACCGTCGAGATCGCCGTCCGTGTCGGATGTGGCGAGCGGTCCGGCGCAGGCGCAGACGAACGCGAATTCGGGCGAGACCATCGACCGGTGCGCTGGCTCGGGAAACGCCGGCTCGGGAAGCGCTGGTCGGGTCAAGCGCCGGGTGCGTTGAAGGTGATGGCATAGCTGCCGGTCGGAAGCGCTGCGCCCGGGCCATCCCCAGGACCGATCGGCACGCTGACGGTGAAGCCTGTCTTCGTCGCGGTCAGATAGCCGTTCCGGACCAGTGCGACCGCAGCTGCGTTGGCGGCCGAGATCACCGGGTAGCTGGCGGACGGATAGGCATGCGCATAGGTCACCGTGAACAGGTCGCCCGCGCCAAGCCCCGCGCCCGGTCTGCTGCCCGGTCCGTTACCGGGTCCCGGGCCCGTGACCAGCAGGACGACCCCCGCATTGCCGTTCGCGTCGATCGTGACGGTCGCGCCTGCGCCCGCGCCCGGCAGCACCGTGACGCTCGGATCGCTGGTGTCGGCGAGCATGACGCCGCGCCGGACGCCGTCGGCCGCGGTGAAATACGGCCGGGCGTTCGCATCGACCTCGAACGCGCCCGCCTCAGGCGTGGCGAGCAGCGCGGCGCCCGACCGCAGAAACTTCAGCGCGCCGAAACCGGGCGACGCCGCACCCGCGCCGATCACCACCCATCCGCCGAAATTGCTCCCCGCCGATGGCAGCGCCGGGTTGACGCCGCCAGGGAAAATCACCTGCTGATAGCTGTTGGCGACGATCGCGTTCATCGTGCCGTAGCGAACCGGATACTGCTTGCTCACCTGTGACGACGCGACCCCGGTGCCGGTGAACAGCGCCCAGCGCCCGGCGACCTCGCCTGCCGAAAAGACCGCATTGTCGACGGTGACCCGGCTCCCGCCGACATGCCCGGTCTGTCCGCCGGTGCCCGCCTGCCACAGGTCGACGACGATGCGATCGCCGTTCTGGACCGCGGCATAGCCGTTCATCGCCGGGCTGCGCGTCTTGACCCAGTAATTGGTCACCCCCTTGCCGTCTGCGCCGTATTTGAATGCAAGATAGCCGGTGTCGTTGGCGGCGCTGCCGTTGACCTGGATCGGCGAGTTGCCGATTGTCCCCGAAGCGCCCGAGACGGCCGGCGTATCGGGTTGCTCGCCACCGACGATCGTCGTCTTCATCGTCGTCGGTGCAGTCGCGACCGAGAGCGCCTTCGCCGCCATCGCGCGCGCGACCGGATCGACCTGCGCGGCTGCGGGGCCGGCTAGCGTAAGCGTCGATACTGCGAAAAGCACGATCCTGGTCATGCGCGGTTCCTGGATAGAAGGAATTCGACCCGCACAGCGACGCGTGCGGATCGATGGTCGGCCATTGGCGGGCGTTTAACAAGCGGGTATTTGCGCGCGCCTTGCCGGTATGGTCGTAGACGCGTAGACGTGTCTACATGCAGACCGGGCACCCTTCTCCGCTAGGCAATGCGCCGGAACTGGCCGATATTCTCGCTTTCCTGGAGCGTATCGGGCTGACGGCCGCGGTCGGGATCGTGCCTGCCGATGCGGTTCTGCTGGCGATGACGGTTCGGGGTGGCGCGGTGGTGTACGACCCCGCGCAGCCGGGCCGGATCGGCGACCTGCTCCACGAGGCGGGGCACCTTGCGGTGACCAATCCGGCGCTTTGGGATACGCTGTCGCAGGTCGGCGACGATCCCGCCGAAGAGATGGCGGCGATCGCCTGGTCCTATGCCGCGGCGATGGCGATCGGCATCCCTACGGCCACGCTGTTCCACGCAGGCTATAAGGGTGGCCCCGACTATCTGATCGCGGCGTTTGCTTGGGGAAGCTTTATCGGGCTGCCGATGCTGCAATATTGGCGGATGGCGGCACGCCCGGGTGATGGGGCTCCGCGCTTTCCGGCGATGCGGACATGGTTGCGACTTTCGTGCGTAACCGCCTGAAAGCGTTCCCGAGGCTCGTTGCCCTCGTTCGTTTTGTTCGGGCGCTGGCGACGCCGCTCGGCCGCGGGCGGCTCGACGCCGGACGGCGGGGCGCACAGCTGTTTCAGCCTGCCACGGTGACGCGACTGGATCGGCATCCGGGATTGTTCGCAGCCGTGGCGGCGCGATTAGGGGATAATCCGGCACCGCGCCTGTTGTCGTTCGGGTGTTCGACGGGCGAGGAAGCGGTCACGCTGGCGCGGTATCTGCCGCATGCGCGGATCGACGCGATCGACGCGAACCCTGCCTGCATCGCGCAGGCTCGACGGACCGCCGATCGCCTGGGGCTGGGGCAGATCCGGTTCGCCTGTGCCGATACGCCGAACGTGCTGACGGCAGAGGGATATGATGCGGTGTTCTGCCTGTCGGTGCTGCGCCACGGCGATCTCGATGCGTGGCGTCCCGACCGTTGTACCCGATTGCTCCCGTTCTCGCGGTTCGCCGCGGCGGTCGACGCGCTTGACCGATGTATCCGTCCGGGGGGGCTTCTCATCCTGTGGGGATGCAATTTCCGGTTCACCGACGCCCCTGTAGCGGTACGCTACCGGGCGATCGTGACACCGGGCATAAAGCTACAACCGGGCCCGTTTTACGGCGCCGACGATCGGCTGTTACCCCACGACAACTACGCCGCGTTCGTGTTCTTGAAACGGTAGCGGCTTGACGCGATCCCTGCGCGCGGGTTCGTTGGCCTATCGCGCGCTTTTATGGGGAAGGGGAAATGCCCGTATCAATCATGCCGTCGCCGTTCGAACCGGCTTCGCTGTCGGGTCTTGGGGGGCGGCCGATCGCGATTGGTGCGCAACGTACCGAGATACTCGTCGCACCCGCGGGCGCTGCGCAGGATTTCAAACGGCAGCGTGCGATCGAATGTCGTGACCTCATAGCCCCTGACCTGCTCGCCAGCCTGCTTGATCGCTGTCGTCGCGGGGGGTTCGTCGCCGACCATGTCGACCAGCTTGGATCGCGCGAGGTCGAGGCACCACAGCGGGTCGGCGCCGCGCTGAACATCGTGCTCAGTCGTCCGTCGTTCCTGCACTGGATCGAGGTGGTCACCGGTTGCCACGACCTGCACCGCGTCGAAGGACGGCTCGTACAGAACCGCGCCAACGGCTTAGACGCGCTCGACTGGCATAACGACACGCACGACGATGCGGCAGGCGCTCGCAAACTCGGGATTACCATCAACCTGTCCGATGCCGCCTATGAGGGGGGCAGTTTCGAGCTGCGTATGACCGGGACGCAGGAGACGCTGGTCCGCTATCGTCACGATCGTGCCGGGACCGCGTTGATCTTTGATATTGCCAGCGACCTTGAACACCGCGTTCTGCCGTTGGCGAGCGGGGGACCGCGGCGCGTGTTCACTGGCTGGTTCGTGCAGGCCGTGCCGCGATCATCGTCCTGATCTGCGCGAGCGCCCGGTGGGCGCGGTCCTTCTGATCGTGGGGGTCGAATGTCGCGATCGCGGGCAAGGTGGCGATGGGTATCGCTGCGGCGATCTTCAGCAGGTCGTGGCGGCGGACCGCTTGGTTCGGGAGCGCGGCGAGCCACCTCGGCCGGAAGAGATGCACTGAGAGCGCGGCGAGCTTCGCGCGTGCGTCGAGCGCCAAAGGCCGGTCAGTCAGTGTCAGCAGGCCGGCAAGCGGTAGCGCGACATCGGCTGCGCGCGCGCGCGGACGCACCAGCCATTTGCCGCGCGGGTCGTCGGGCACGGGTACGCGAAGATCGGCGTCGATCCGCGCGGCTGTATCGCGGTGCTGGCGCATCGTCGGGCGACCGCGCAGCGCCTCGATCCGGCCGTCGGCGACACCGATCACGGCCAGATCGTCGGCGACGAGGCGCGCGCCGAGCCTGAGCAGCGCTGCGGTGAGGCTCGATTTACCTGCCCCCGATCGGCCCGCGATCAGTACCGCGCAACCGTCGACTTCGACCATGCAGGCATGGAACGGGATCGTGCCGCGCCACGCCAGCGTCACCGCGCTGATCGTGCTGTAGAAGGTGAACGGCAGCGAGCCGCGCCAGCCGGGGCCGGGCAGATAGTCGATCCGGGCGCCATCGATCATGTCGAAAACGACCGCGTCTCCCCAGCCGAGCCGGATGCCGTCGGGATAGAGTTGTCCCCGGTTGAGCGCGTGTCCCGGCCCGCGGTCGGCAAGCGCGGCGACGCGCGTCACGCGCACGCAGGGTCGCGGCGTATCAAGTGTCGGGGACCATTGGTCGAAGCCGTCGAGCGCGATGTCCGAATGCCATGTTAGGCCGAACGCCGATGCGCGGTACTCTTCGCTCACAGCGGCCTGAGATCGAACGCGACGCAGATCCGCTTCTCGATCAGGCCGTGCGGGAAGGTGCGGTGATAGCTGTGCGACGGAAAGGCGAGCATCAGGCCGTCGTGCGGCCGCACCGTCCGCGTGCCGAACGCGGACGCGGCGTCATCCCCGACCAGGTCTTCGGGGATTCCGAACGCTAGGCATCCGCCTGGGTCCTCGCCGTGCGTGATCGAGTCCGGAACCCGGACGTAATAGACTCCGCTCAGCCAACCGAATTGGTGAACGTGCCAAGTTTCAAAACCGTCGCTCTCGGTGATGACGCACCAGCTGCGCAGCATCGCCGCGGTCGGTCGTGCGCGGGCCCAGGGGTGGTCGAGATCGGCCAGGCCTTCCAGATGCGCCGCGATCGCGTCGGCGATATGCGCGAGCAGCAGGCGGACCAGAGGCGCTTCGCGCGTTGCCGGGGAATCGATCCGCCAAGTCCGTGCCGATGCGGTACCATAGCGTTCGTAGCGGAGCCCCGGATGCGCAAGTAGTTCCTCGGCCAGCGCCGCGTTGAACGCGTGGATGTCGTCCCAGCCGGGCGGCGGTGCGAGCGTCGCCATCGCGGTGAGTTCTCCCTGCCCGGTCGCTGCGCGTGCCGCCTGAATCGCGCCAGCCTGCGCCAAGGCAAGCGATTGAGCGGCGAACAATCGGGCATGCGCGGCGCCGCGCGCGGTCAGGCGCTCGACCATCGCCAGCACCGCAGCGGGATCGTTCGCGGCGAGATCGAGTGCAGCGAGCCGCTTGCAGGCGTCCTTCTCGCGCGGGTCGTAGCGCAGCGCGCGATCAAGCGTCGTCCGCGCCGCCTCGACTGCGCCGAGCCGAATTTCCGCCTTGCCGCGTACCGCGAGCGCGGCCGCGCGCTGCACGTCGCTGGTCGCCGACGCTAGCGCGCGGTTCGCAACGCGCCGCGCATGGTCGTCATCCTCCGGCGTCTCGCGGGCAAGGCATGCTTGGGCCAAGAGCATTTCTTCGAGGAAATTCAGGTCGTCGTGTGGCGACAGCAAGGTGACAAGGTCGTCAAACGCATCGCAAACCAGCAAAAGCGTCGCCAATCGGCTGCGGACCACGAGCCCCTGATGACGGGCATAGGCTGCTCGGACGATCGCCAACTCTTGCGGAAGCGTCAACTGCTTGGCGACTTCAAGGTCGATCTTAGTGCGCTGCAACATGAACGCTCTCACGGTTCGGCGAATTCACCAAGCATGACCCCTTGCGACGATTCAGCATAAAAAACTGGTGCAATCTCTACAGTATGGATCAGTTATCGGCGAAATTATATATGGAAACATATGTTTTAAAAGGCTATACCTGCTAAAGAAAAACCAATTTGAGTATATTCGTTGGTTCAACGACGTGCGCAGATGAAAATCGATGGATAATCGAATCTCTTGTCTATGAGAGAAAAACAGGCGTAGATCGCACCTATAGGGCATTGCGTAGACTTGGACGCAGTATACGAGGATAGTACAATGACAGATCAGATCATTCCTTCAGGCCAGCGCAAGACCTGGATCGCACCTGAAATTCGCGAACTCGATGTCCGTGAAACCGCGCTGTCACCTGGTTTGGGTAACGATGTCGGGGGCAACCCCTCCCCGGATTGCCAGAGGTCCTGATCGCTCCTAGCGTACGCCGGAGCGCTTGATCGCGTGGCTACGTCGTTGCGTCGGGGTTCTGCGTCGTCGGTACGAGCCGACGGTACGGGGTATTGTTCGGGTTGTCGTTGAAGCGCGTCGCTACGGCCGTCGCGACAGGATATTGTTACAGTGCGATAATATCCGTCGGCGATCCATCGAGGACCATCGTCATGCGCAGTTCGAGCGCGCGATCGAGTATCACGACTCCGCCATGCAGCTTGCTGCGCAGATGGCGGGGGCCGAAACTGGACATGCCGACGATGATTGCATTGCGCGTGATTGCCAGTCCTCGCGTCATGAGCGTGTCGGTGACATGCGCACGCGTGCCATCCGCGGCCATGATGTCGCCGGCCATCGAGTCGCAGTGCCATAGCATCCCGCGTTCGTCCGCGACGATGTCGTGACAGCTATACCCGGGCAGCGGCTGACGCTCGATCACCCGCCAGTCGCGGTCGAGCCAAGCGAGCTCACTAGTCTTTGCGGGGATCGCCTTGCCGTTGTGAAGCATGATCGCCGTGCGGTCGCCGACTGCTGCTATCGCGTTGATATGCAGATACGCACCGCTGGTGTCGTATGGCGGCGCGGCCGCGAACGGGCGCTGGACGTCGACCGCGTTGCCTTCAAGTGTGAACCGAAGGATCGCCTGGTTCGCGGTGTCGAGTACGCACAACAGCCCATCGATGACTGCGATCTGGTGGCAATTGGTGTGCAACCCGATGACGATTACCTCGGGCGTGGCCAGCCGGTCTCCGGCAAGATCGAAACGGACGATTCGCCCCATCGGTATGGTGCGGTCGCGGTGTCCGCAATTCTCAAATACGTAGAGCACGTCGTGGTGCCGGCAAAGGCCAAAGAACCAGCCATAGACTATGGTTTTTACGCTGGCGGTTTCCACGCCGGCCCCCGGCCCGCCATCGGCGGAGATCGCGAAGAGCCCGCGATGCGACGCGACCAGCCAGGTCTGTTCGGTCAGATCGGGATCGGCGATGCGTACTTCGCCGCGCGCATAGGCGTTGCGCGCCATCGCTTCGCGCAGCGCACTCTTGGCGGCAAGACGATCCATGTCGGGCATCCGCCATTGTTTATCCGACGCCGCACGCGCGTCAATCATGGGTCGGTACAATGCTGAGCAGCGGAATCTACGGTCTGTTCCGTCTCGATGGCGGACCGGTCGATCCGCGCGATGTCGCCGCGCTTGGACTGGATAGCGGCAACGTGTCGGGTGCGGCGTTCGCGCATGAGGTCGACCCGCAAGATCGCACCGCGTTGCACCGGATCGAGGCGGACGATGCGTTGACCATCCTTGTTGGCCATATCGAGGAACCGCAAGCGTTAGCGGTGCGGCTGAACGTTCCGCCGACGCTGCCTGCAGCGTTGCTCGCGCGCGCCGCGCTGGACCGGTTCGGAAGCGAAACCCCGGCCGAGATGATCGGTGAGTGGTCGCTTCTCCACTGGGATCGTCGGGACCGCCGGCTGGTGTTGACGATGTCGGCCGCGCGGCGCGATCGGCTGTTCTTCGCAGTCGACGGTCCGCGCGTCGCGGTCGCCCCGAACCTGTTCGCGTTGTCACGGATTGCGTGGATCGGCAACCGGCTCGACGAAATGGGGTTGCTGGCGTCGATCGGGCGTGCTGACCTACGTGCGGCGCTGCGCGAGGAGATGGGTGATCGGACGATGCTGGCCAAGGTCCGGCAGCTCGAGCCCGCGACGCGGCTAACGATTATGGCGGACGGCATCTACCGTGATGTCGCAGCGATCCTAGTCCCGCAGCCTCGGTGGACAGGGTCGTTCGACGATGCGGTCGTCGCGTCCGAAGAAACGATGCAGACGATTTTGCGGGCGCGGATCGCCCGGACGGCGGTGCCGGGCGTGCTGCTCAGCGGCGGGCTGGATTCCTCGACGATCGCGTGGCTGGCTGCGCGCGAGCGGGCGGCGGACCAGCGGATGATCCTGCTGACCTCGGTCGCGCCGCCCGGTAGCGGGCTTGTCGACGAAGCCGTGTTCGCCGATGCGGTCGCTGATCGGATCGGTCTGACCGCCGAGCATGTCTCGCCGCCCGAAAACGCCGATATCTACCGCCCCTCCGACCTGATCCTGGGCGGGGCGAGTCGTCCGCCGATGCCGGTGCGGCACTGTCTGACCGAGACGTTTCAGATGCGCGGCAAGGCGCTAGGCGCGACCGCGCTGTTCGACGGCTCGTTCGGCGAGGCGACACTGACGGGTAAGTTCGCGCTGACGACGATGCGGCAGCAACTGCGCGGCACCGCGGGACGTGTGCGCCGCTATCTGGCGGGGACCGCGGTGGAGCCGGCGGGGGGGGCGTTCCATGTCCGGTTGTCGGCGGAGCGTCTCGGCGCGCTGCCTGAGGCGATGCGCGCGCCCCCCGCTGCCACGGTGAAAAACGAGGTCCGGCGTCCGCGTGACGCGTGGGGGTATCTACCCGGCGCGGACAAGGCGCTGCTCCATCCGAACGAATTCTATCCGGGTGCGCTGCGGATGGAATTCCCGTTCCGCGACGTGCGGCTGCTTCGGCTGTTCGCAGGGTTTCCGGCGGGCTTTCTCGTCCATGACGGTCTCGATCGTGCGCCGGTACGCCACATGCTCGCGGGTTATCTGCCCGACACGATCCGGTTGCGGCGCTCGGGCAGGCCGGCATCGCCCGATCACATGGCGCGGCTCCAACGCCAGGCGCCTGCGGCGCGCGGGCGGATCGCCGAGTTCCGCAAGGCCGAGGTGCAGGAGTGGATCGACCTCGACTGGCTCGACCAGGCGCTTGCAAAGGTCGCCGAGCGCGGGCCGACAAACTTCGCTGAATCCTACGAGGTGCAACTGACCGCGATCACCGCGGAATTCCTGACCTGGTGGCGCGCGCGCTCCTAAGCAGGCCAAATATCGAACGACACGCAGATCCGGCGATCTTCGGCACCATGCGGGAACGTGCGGTGATAGCTGTGCGACGGGAACAGCATCAGCAAGCCCGGCTGCGGGCGGACCAGATCCTCGCCGAACTGCGCTGCCCTGTCGGCACCGATCAAGCCATCGGGCAGACCGAACGCGATGCACCCGCCGGCATCACTGCCGGTGACGACCGTATCGGGGACCTGAGCGTAATAGACCCCGCTCATCCAGCCGAACGGATGCGCGTGCCATTGCTCGAAGCCTTCGCCTTCGGTGATGACGCACCAGCTCCGCAGCTCGCCGCGATCGGGACGTGCCGCAAGCCAGGGATGCGCGATGTCCGACAACGCGGCGACATGCCGTTCCGCAGTCTCCGCGATCTGTGCCAGCAGCGCGCGCGCGATCGGTGCGGCGCCAGTCGCCAGCGCATCGATCCGCCAGGTGCTGCGCGATGCGGTACCGTGGCGTTCGTAGCGCAGCCCGGGGTGCGTCTTCAGTTCCTCTACGAGTGCGGTATTGAACGCCGCGATATCCGCCCAGCCAAGCGGAGGCGTCAGGATCCGGCGATGCCGGAACCGCTCCGGATCGATGATCGCGCGCGCCTCCGCGATCCGGTCGAGCTGCGCGAAGGCGAGCATCCGTGCCATGAACAGCCGGGCATGACCGATGCCCTGCGCCGCCAGCCGGTCGGTCATCGCGATCACCGCCTCGGTGTCGCCAGTCCGCAGCAATTCGGTGGCGAGGTGTCGGCAGGCCGGCATGTTGCCGGGATCGCGTCGCAGCGCCTTGGTCAACCGATCGCGCGCGGCGTTGAGACGATCTAGCCGCAGCAACGCCTTGCCCTGATCGGCCAGCGCCGCGCTGCGCTGTGTACTGGTCGTGGCGAGCGCCTCCGCGCGGATCGCGGTATGGTGCGCGCGGACCGTATCACCGGGCTGGTCCCGCCCGAACCAGGCCGCCGCCAGCGCCATGCACGCACCGTAATCGGGGGAGTTAGGCGTCGCGGCATCGGGCGCGGTCAGCACGGCGATCGCTTCGTCGAACGCGTCGAGCTGGTTAAGCAGCCTCGCTAGCCGCAGGCGCAACGATGCGAATCCGGGATTGCGGGCAACCGCATGGGTCAGGATGGCGCATTCCTGGCGTGCGCTCAGCGCCTTAGCGGGTTCGGGACGTATCAGCATGGGCCCCTCCCCTGTTGCAAGCGACGACGACCAGATCGGTGTGATCAGTTCGGTGTGATCAGACCGGTGCGGCGAGCTTCATGGCGTGCATCTTCGCGAGAAGCGTCGTCACCGCGGTCGTGCAGTCCGCTACGGTAACGTCGAATTGGTCGAGCAGCGACGCCTCGACCGCGCTCTGCGTCCGCGGCGTCTCGAGCATGTCCCAGACCGCGTTGGCGGTTGGGTTCAGCGTTACATAGGTCCCCGTTTCCAGGTTGATCATGACGAAGCTGTCCTCGACCTCGGTGCCTACCCATTCGTCGGTCCGCTGCCATAGTGTCTCGGTCATTGCTGTCCCTTCTCTTGCATGATCATGTGTCGAACATCGTCGTCGAGCAGCGCATCCGCGTCGTGTCTCGGCCACTTCCAGACGGGGACGGTTCGCGCAAAATGTGCCACATCGCGGAGCCCGCGCGGCTCGAGGCCGCAGCGGCGCGGCACGCTGGCGCGGTGCCGGTTCGCCAGTAGCGCTTCGACCGCCGCGACACCGTGCAAGCGAGTCCGATCGGTCTGTAGATCGTCTTCGAGAACGACAATCGCCGCCAGCCGAGCCGAGCCCCGCGCGCGGTGCTCCGCGACGGCGTGGAAGGCGCGCTCGGTCGTGTCTCTGGTCGCCGGGTTCGATTTTAGATGCCGTTCCAGGTGATAGCCACCGGCAAGTCCGGCGCACCGCACCTGGCCATGCTGGCGGCGAACCGCGATGCTGTCGTCGGCGACCAGTGAGGCACCGCGCGCGAGGAATTCTGCGGCAAGCCGCGACTTGCCGCTGCCCGAAGCGCCCGCGATCGCCAGCGCGCCATCGTCGTCGCAGTCATGCGGGACGATCGCCGCGGCATGCAGCATGACGTCGCCGCGCATCCACAAGGTCGCGGGTAGCGCGGTCGCGACCAGCAGCGCCTCGACCGCCGCGTCGGGCGCGCCTGCGAATGGAGTCACGTCGATCAGCGCCCGTGTGCAGCGATATTCGGCGACCGCCGGCGCGTTGAAGTACAGATACTCCCCGATTTGCGACCAGATTGGCCGGGGATGGGCGGAGACCGCGATCGCCGGCTGCCAGCCGATCGCGATGGGGTCTCCCCTCTCGCGCGATGCCAATACTGCTGGTGACGCGGCAAGGGTGCCTCGGATGCGCCGGTCGGTATCGAGTATTCGGTCGAACCCGATGCAGCGCTGGCGATCGACGCCGGCATGAAGACCGCCGTCGGTCATGATGATCGTTCCCTTTTCGATACTGGCTCGGACCGCGCCGAAGCCGGGAGGACCGGAGCGGCCGGTCGGTCTTTCAGAAGTTGCGGTCGATATGCCGACAATCGGATCGACATCGGTGGCATATCCGTCGATGGACGCTGTGATCGGGGCGGGCGCGATGCTAAGCCTGCGGGATGTCGAACAGCGTGCCGCTTTTCCGTCCTATCCATCTCGCCGAATTCGTTCCGTTGGTCGGATCCGCACTGATGGCCGATTGCGATCCGCAACCCGTCGCGCTGCACCTTGTCGAAGCGACTTCGCTGGCCAATCATGCCAAGCTCGATCGGCTGCCGTTCATTCTGATCTTCCGTTCCGCGCCGGAAGCCATGCTTACGTCGGGCACCTATGTCCTGCGCGGCCAGGGGTTCGGCCCCGACCGGATCGATATCGTGCAGATTTCGCGTCCCCTGTCCGGTGAACCGGGCTATTATTACCAGGCGGTGTTCAACTGAGTATCGCGAATTTTCGCGGCTGGAGCAGAGGTTTTGCCGAGTAGCTGTCGAGGTTCGACAACCGTCATTCTGGACTCCGAAGATATCGAAATCGCAGCGGTTTTCGACGTACATGGGCCTCGTAATAAGCGGTCGGCTCTGAAGCGGTCCGTGCGGCAGATGACCGCCGGGCGGGGGGCTATCGGACAGCTTTTCGGTATGCTCGATCACGCCCCGATTATTGCCAAAACGCCCCTTGTTCAACACCAACTCCCGCGTATCCCGGCGCTAGTTGCGCGACGGGAAAATACCCTGGAGGGCTATCGAATAGTTTAGCACAAGATACGGCTGCATGATCGGAACCGGCTGGTTCTGGCCTGTGGGTGCAATGGTCCCTGCGACGTTCAGGCCGCCCATTGCCACGGACGTGCCGGCTGTACCTGCCGGGACATAGATGAGCGGCTGGGCGCCCGACGTACTGCCGTCGACGGTCCTGGCCAGAAACGAGCCCGCAGCCGGTATCTGAGAGGTTGCCTTGGTCGTTATCGCGTTCAGTGCCGAGCCGTTGTCGGCGAAACCATGCGTATGCGCGGGCAACTGAGCAGTCGTAAGCGTGGTTGCCTCTATACCGCCGACCTGGCCTTGGGCATATGGCGCAAGGCTAGGCCCTTGTCCGAAATGGATTGGAGCGCGACCGCGCAGATCGGGGAGCGCAAACGTCGTCGAGCCGTTGCCGCCATAAGTCGTGCCCAGCAAGGAAAACAGCGCGGTGTTCTGAGCGATGGACATGATCTGCCCATTGCATAAAGCATAGCCAGATGGTGCAAACGTGAACCCGAGAATGCAGATTTCGCCTAAAAATGGTTCGGCACCCATATGACATTCTCCCCTGGTCAGAGGTTACAATCGATATATTGATACTAGAAGTCAACATCATGCAGATGACAGCAAAAACGAAAATCATGATCGATTTTCGATCAAGTTTAGCGCAAACATTATACTGTTGCAGGCTGGGTCATGGTTTTGAGGCCTTGCGCAAGGTCTCGAGCCTGGCATGGACCGGATCGACTAGGACGCGCGCCGCTTCGATCTCGGGGGTCGCATCGCGTCGTTTCGCGGTAGTGTCGGGTGTGAAGCGCCGGTCGGGCGCCTTGGCGTCGCGCGTCGCCACCTGCATCATCGCAGCGCGCTGGCCGGCGTCGGGCACGAATCCGAAATGCGGGGCGATCCGATCGACGACCGCATCCGGCATTTCCGCATAGTCGACCAGCAGTCCGCCTCCCGACGGCGAATGATCGAGGGGCCAATGATCCAGGACCGCCTCGCCGATCCGCTTGAGGACGCACGCCGCATAGCGATCCGCGGCCATGGCCGCGCCGCCCGCGATGTCGACGATGCTCGCCGGCAACAGCCCCGGCACTGTGTGGATGCCACGCTGCCGCTGCTGCGAGACGAGTATCTCGACCGGATCGCGGTACAGGAACACCCAGGGCGTTTCGGGAAACGCCGCGCGGAACAGCGGCAGCGCCACTGCGTGCCAGCTGTCGAGCTTGAAGACGACGCGGCGCGTCTGGCCCGACCGGTCGCGACCGAGCGCGGCGACGACCGCCCGCAGCGCCGTGACCTGATCGTCTCGCGGCGTCTCCGATTGCAGCGCCCAGCGCACGACCGCATCGAGCGGTGCGGGTTCGGAAAGCACGACGTGATGCGGATCGGCACCCAGCATCTGTGCGACCAGCGTCGAGCCGCATCGCGACATATGGTGGATGAAGCCGGCGGGCACCGGTCCGATTACGGCATCTCTGCCGTCGACGAGCGTAGCCAGATCGGTCCGTACGCGAAACATCCGGTTGAACGAGCGCGCTGTGAACCGGCGGATCATATCCCCGTAGAAGGGCGCGTCGAGCGCCTGGGCACCGAACCAGGCCCAGTCGAACGCGGGGGCGGCGCCGGTCTCCACCGCGTGGATCGGCAGCCAGCCGCGCGGGGGCCAGCGATCGAGCGTGATCGGAGGGGGCTTCGGACGCCCCATCGGCAGGATCGCGTCGCGGATCGCGTCCGCCTCGAGCGGGATGCCATGCGCGGCCGCGAGCGCGATTGCGTCGGTGATATAGCGATCGGGGCGTTCGATCGCGCCGAGCCGGGCCTGCAACGTATCGTCGGCCAGCACCAGAGTGCGGAACGCGGCGAGCGGCGAGGCGCCGATGGCCGTGTCGGCCGCCATGGCATCGCGGTTGGACATCGTGGCCACGGGCTCTCCTTCGCATGATACCGCAGCGTTTCGGGGTGCGGCCCCCCGGTATCCGTGTGGCATCGGTGCTTGACCGGCGCCTGCTTGGCATCGGCGTCGCCGCCTCTTACGCTGCGGCGATCGGAGACGGGGTATCGTGGCGGGGCTTGGCGGACAACTGCACGGACACGGCGCCGACGCTGGGTGGCCGGATCGGCTGTGCCTGCCGCTGGCGTTCGATCCGGTTCGTCTCGCGGACGATCTGGCGCTGCTCGATGCCGACACCTGGACCGCGCATTTCGTGCCGCAGCATTACACCGGCGACTGGAGCGTGCTGCCGTTGCGCGCGCCGGTTGGCGTCACGCATCCGATCCTGCGGATCGCGCCGGATCCCGGCTGTCGCGACTGGGAGGATACCGCGCTGCTCGTGCTGTGCCCGTATTTCACACAGGTCCTCGCGGCGTTTGCCTGTCCGATCGAGGCGGTGCGGCTGATGCGGCTGGCGCCCGGATCGGCGATCAAGACGCACCGCGATTACGACCTCGCGGCCGAACAGGCGCGCGCGCGGCTGCACATCCCGGTCGCGACTAACCCCGATGTGGATTTCCGGCTGAACGGCACGCGCGTGTCGATGGCGCCCGGCAGCGTCTGGTATCTGCGGCTGGCCGATCCGCATTCGGTGACCAATGCGGGCACGACCGCGCGCGTTCATCTGGTGATCGATGCGATCGTCGATCGCTGGCTCGAAGACCTGCTGGATCGGGCCAAGACCGGGGGGCCGCTATCGCGATGACACTCGGGAGTGGCAGGGCGCTACGCAAGCTCGGGACTGCAGCGCGGATGCGTCGTGCCGACCGACGCCTGGTGGTCGAGGCGATGGCGGCGCTGCTGACGGCGCGTCTGCGCAGCCTGTTGCCGTTCCGGGTTCTCGCCCGGCATCTGGGCGGCATGGTCCCGTCACGATCCCCCGCCCCCCCTGCCCCGCTGTCTCCCGACAAGGAGACCAGCGTGTTCGCGGTCCGCTGGGCGATTGCTGCGGTGGCGCCGTGGCTGCCCTTCCGTACGCAGTGCCTGCAGCAGGCGATCGCCGCGCGCGCGATGCTGGCGCGCCGCGGGATCAGTAGCGTCCTGCATCTCGGCGTCGGCGACCCGACGGGGACCAAGCTGGTGGCGCATGCTTGGCTCGACGCGGGCCGGTTGCAGGTCACCGGCTATCCGGTCGATCCGGGGCTGGCCGAGGTCGGTCGCTTTACGTGACGGGCCGCGCGGGCCGGGACGCGGGGTTCAGCGCGGTGCGGCGGAGTGGATCTCCGCGGGCCTGAAGGCCTCCAGCGCGATCACGCGGTCGCAGGCGCGCAGCGTCTCCTCGCGGTGCGCGACGATCAGGATCGTCGTGCGCGGCAGCGCGCGCCGGAGGTTGGCGATCACCGCCTGTTCGGTCGCGACGTCGATCGCGTTGGTCGCCTCGTCGAGGATCAGCAGGTCGGGATCGCGCAGGATCGCGCGCGCGAGCGCGATCCGCTGGCGTTCGCCGCCCGACAGCCGCGTGCCGCGTTCGTCGACCCGGGTCTCGAGCCCGCCGGGCATCGCCGCGACCATGTCGGCCGCGCCCGCCAGCGCCAGCGCCTGCCAGAGATCGGCGTCGGCGCGCACGGCGCTGCCCCAGGTCAGGTTGCGTCGCAGGCTGTCGTTGATCAGGTAGGAGTCCTGCGGCACATAGGCGAGCCGACGCCGCCAGCCGGCCAGCGTGGCAGAGCCGAGCACCCCGTCGCCGATCATGATCCGTCCCGCGGTCGGTTCGAGCAGCCCGGTCAGCAGATCGACGAGGCTGGTCTTGCCGGTGCCCGACGGGCCGGACAGCCCGACCATCTCGCCGACGCCGATCGTGAAATCGAGCCCGGTGAAGACCGGCGCTAGCGCATCCGGATAGCGGAACGCCACCTGCTCGAAGCGCAGCGGCCCGTGTCGCACCGACCCCATTGTGGCATCGGGCAAGGCCGTCACGGGATCGCCGAGATCGACCTTCAGCGCGCGCAACGCGGTGAAGGCGGGCAGGACGCCGAACAATTGCTGCGTGCTCTGCTGCAGCGACCGGACCGGGCCGCTCATCCGCACCAGCACGACCAGCGCGGCGAACAGAGTCACCGTCGGTACGCCCATCAGCACCGCGCCGAAGATCAGGGCCGCACCGACCAGCGAGGCTACGCTCGCCGACGCGATCGACACGCGCGACTGGAAGCGGCGCTGCGCATCGAGCTGGGCGCGGAGGTGGCCGCTCTCCTGCGCGATCTGCGCGACGAACGCGTCGGCCATGTCGTGCGCGATCGCGATCTTGAGCCCGCCGAGGAACTGCGCAGCCTCGCCGGCGATCCGGAACGCGAACCGCGCGCTCGACGTGCCGACGGTCGCCGCACGACGCGACAGCGGCACCAGCAGCGCCAGACCGAGCAGCGCGAGGCCGATCGTCAGCAGCGCGATGACCGGCGACAGCAGCAGCATCAGGATCGCCTGCGTCACGAGCATAATCGCCGCCATCATGATCGTCAGCAGCATCGAGCAGGCGAGCGCAAGCCGGGCGATCTCGCTCGACAGGATATGGCCGATCCGCGCGTGCCGCAGCCGCGCCAGCGCCGACCAGCGCGCCCGCGCCAGATCGGTGACCAGCATCAGCCGGCGATGATCGACGAACCCCAGCGTCAGGTCGGAGACCAGCCGGTCGCGCGTTGCCAGCACCACCGCGCGGAGACCGACCAGCAGGCAGAAGGCCAGCAGCACCGCCGCCAGCTGTGTCAGCTGCGAGACGAGCCCGACCGACGCCAGCGCCTCGACCATCATCGCCCGCCAGCGCCCGCCCGTCTGTGGTGCCAGCAGCGAGAAGATCGGCACGAGCAACGCGAGCCCGACGCCTTCGAGCACGCCGCCCGCGAGCATCAATGCGACCGCTACGGCCAGCCGACGCCCGCCATGGCGGACGAAATCGCCGACCAATGCGCGGACGTCGGCGATCAGCGACGTCCTGGGCTCGGGGACTGCGGCGTCACCGGCTGCCGTGCCCAACGGGGTCACCCGATGAGACTCTGGCGTGCGACCTGATGGCGGAAAAAGCGCATGGTGCAGCATGCGGGTCCGCCGCGCCGCGAGCAAGTGCGCGCCGTCCTGCGGTCTACGCCAGCGCCGCACCCTCACCTCGCGCCGACACGGGACGTCGGGCGCTCCGTGCGTGCGTCAGGCGGGGATCCTCGTAGAGGTCGCGCAGCGCGCACAGGCGGAAGACGTTCCACCAGCGTTGCCAGCGATGTTCGGCCGCGTCGTGGAGCATGTGGCAGCGCTGGCAAAGCGCGGCGAGGTTGGCGGGCATGTTGTGGCCCGGATCATGGTCGAGATGCGCGCAGGCGAGCACCACATAGGTCGTCCGGACGCTGCCCAGCTCGAAGCGATCGCGCACCGCGACCCGCCGTCCGCGCGCCGACCGCCAGCATGCCGCATCGCCGTCCCACCAGCGTCCGTCGCCGAGATGCGCGACGAACCGCCGGTGCGGCCGCGCGCACCGCTCGCACCGCGCGCCGGCGCGGTCGAACCGGATCGCCTGCGACAGTTGCGGCCAGTCGATCGGATAGAGCCAGCGGTTTTCGGGGCGGATCGGCATCGTGATTCTATGAGTCACCGCCGAGTCGAAGGAAAGCGAAATCTTCACCTTTCGTTTTCCTCTTGTACCGGGCGTGTTCGAATCTTCGGAGGGAAGGTCAGAGGTATGCATGCTGATGGCGATACAAGGCTGCCTCGGGCTGTCCCGGGTGTTTGGTCGCTCGTCTGACCAGCCAATTTAGCGACAATACAGTCCCGGCTCCCAAGTATTTTCTCGTGGCAAGGTGGAAACAGTGGTTGGTACGCATGAAGCCTGCGGTGCTGCTCAAGCGCTGGTTCCTGTCACCTATAACTGAACTTGGCGTGACGCTTCCCATTTTAAGCTCGTCCGCCGGAGCAAGTCGGGTAACCACCACCCGCATCGTGCGATCCGGTACAGATAGAATTTGCGCCGATATCGGCTATTCTTCGGATTAAGCGCAACGGCCTGCTTCTGTTGGCCGATCGCCGCGGACCGCTCGCCATTCTTCCACAACATTGTGGCCCGCCAGTTTCTGAGATGGGCCTGCGCTGGCAACGCATCCACCACCTCTCGTGCGATCGCAAGCGCTTCGCCCCTTGCACCGGCCAGCCAAAGAGCATCCGCAAAGGGGACCAGATACAGCGGCATACGCTCTGTGTGCATGGCGAGCTCGCGGTGGAGCGTCACCGCTTCGAGGTGGTTGCCGGTACGTGTCAGGGTACGCGCTAGACTGAGCATTCCGAGCATACTGCCAGGCCGTGCGGCGTGCCCCGCGCGCGCCAGCGCCAGCGCCGTACGCGGACGGACATCGGGCTGTCGCTCGGCAAGCGAGCCAAGATAGACCGAACTCGTCGACCGGCGCTCCCTGATCGTCTCAGCCACGGCCTTGGCGTCGAAACGATCATGCAGCAGATCCTCAAGCATCGGCTTCAGCAAACTGATTTCGCCGAGAAAGGTGCTCGCCGGATGCCCGCTGTATGGAACCGCAATCAGCAGCGACGGCGTTTCCGCCGCGATGTGTCGGACGTGCCGGCGGTCCAGTGGCATGTGCGGATCGTAGATCAGCACCGGTTGGGCTCGACAGCTGACAGGTCCATCAATTGAATCGAGCCAGTGAATCCTGTGAGAATCTTGCGGCCACCGATGTTCCCAACCTGCGCGCGAAGGGTTTATCGACCATTGCGGGGATAGCGCTAGGACACCATCCGCCGCTACCGCATCGGCGAAACGTACCGCTGCATAGCCGCCCATACTGGATCCATACGTTATCCTTCGCGCGGCGCCGGCTGTCGCTGCACGAACCGTTGCCAATGCGTCGAATATATCTTCGTATTGATACCAGTCGTTTCCGCGTCCCAGAACGTGGATCGCGGAAATACCATTGGCGAGCAGGAATTCTTCACCAAACCCAGAGCGGTCGAAGCCATCACCAATGCTGTGATGATCAAAGGTGATGACCCAACGTTGCGATGAACCGGTAACGACCTGCCTGACCATTATCGTATCGCTACGGTATAACTCGGCAGTTGGCGGCCGCTCTGCCCGCGTTTTATCGGTCATGACCGAACTTGCCGACCGGCGCAGTTGAAGAGAAAGTAACGAAGGAAGGCATCATTGCTTCCGGATTGCAACTTATGCGCGTCTGCGCAAGATTAGGTGAATCGCCTGATCGTTGTCGCCATGACAGGTGTGTCAAAAGGGTCCGCCTGTAATACGGCGGATTGGCTATTCGGCATCGATGCGCTTGATCCGGCTTATCGGTATCACGATCCTATGGGGCCATATAGCGCGCGCATTTTTTTCCCATCCGCCGCTGGGCTGACAGCGCCCGAGGTGTCGCTGCGACCGTCACAGATAGACGATTTAATGCATCTGGAGACACGCGGTTTCCGGCCGTTGGATTGCCAATCAACGAAAACCGCCTTCCTGTGCTCAGGTCACGTGGACCAGAGGCGATCATTCCATCACGGCAATCATCCTGGCAACAAACCAGAAGGGTGAGTGATGGGCCGACCGGTGGCCATAGCTAATCTGGTCTTAACGCGCATGTCCTACGGGTGAGACGTGCGCCGTCGCTACCGCCCTGCCCTGTTTGCGATCGCTCTGCTGGGTCTTGCCTTGCGGATCTGGTCGGCACGCGGCGGGCTGTGGGTCGACGAGGCGTGGTCGGCGATCTTTGCAGCACGGGCTCGAACGCCGCTCGGCGTGTTCCTCGACATCAACCACGACAATAACCACCACCTCAACACGTTGTGGATGCAGATGTGGGGTCTAGGCGCCGCGCCGCTCGCGCTGCGCAGCCTGTCGATCGCGACCGGTACGCTCACCATCCTCGTCGCCGGCGCGATCGGTGCGCGGCAGGGCGTCGTCCATGCGCTGGTCGCCGCGCTGCTGTTCGCGGTCTCGCCGATTCTCGTCAACTACGGGTCCGAGGCGCGCGGCTACGCACCGATGCTGCTCGCCGCGATGACCATGATCTGGCGCGTCGCCCGGGTGCTCGACGACCCGCAGTGCAGATCGCCGCGGACGGCCTTGGGCCTCGGCGGGTTGGCGCTGCTGGGGCTGTTCTCGCAACTGACGATGCTGTTCTTCGTCTTGGCCATCGCCGTCTGGGCGGTGTGGGTAATGGCGCGACGGATGCCGATCGAGGCGGCGCTCGGCTCGGCCATTCGCCTGCTGCTGCCCAGCATCGGCGCCTGTATCCTCGCGATCGGGACGACGTTCGGTGCTGCGGCCTTGAGCACGACCGGTATGCAGGTTGGCGATTACAGCGGGTTTTCGCTAGCCGGGTGGGCCACTGCAATGACAAGGATGGTGAGCTCTACGCTCGGACTGCCCGATGCGGGGCAATGGGTGGGACGAGGGATCGTCGTTGTGCCGGTCGTCGCGGTCGCGTGGCTTGGTCTCCGCGTGCGTAGTCGGCGATCGGCTATCGGACCGTTCGCGATCGTCGCGATCGCTGTCTTTCCGCTGCTCTTCCCGCTTCTGCAGATCGGCAACAGCAGTTTTCCGCGCTATTTCCTGCTGACCGTGGTCGCGATCCTGTTGCTCGTCGCTGACGATATCGCGCACGCGCTTGTCCAGCCACGGGGCGCCAGTCGAGGGGGGAGGCGTCGATGGGGCGGAGTATTGGCGATGCTAGGTCTCGGGGCGATCGTCGTCGCCAGCCTTTGCGAGAATCTCGCCCAAGCGGCGCTTCGTCGCGGCGATCCCGGAGCAGCGATCGCGACGATGGCGGCACGTGCGCCGCGCGGAGCCGCTGTGATGGTCGATCACCTGCGTCCCGTCGCCGTGTTGCGCGTGGCTGCGGCCGAGGCGCACTATCCGCTCGCGATCACCGGCGACTGTCCCGCGCGGCGCTTTCTGCAGATCGATCCGAGCGTGCACGATAGGGCGTCGCCGACGATCGTTCGCTGCGGACAGCGCTATCGCCGGCTCGTCGTCCGTCGTAGCGCTCGCCTGTCGGGGGCCGCCTGGGCGCTGTACGAAAGGGCGGATTTCGCCGCGCTTGGGCAAACGCGTGGGCAAGCCACGCACTGACCGCCGGAGACTGTCGATGCGCTGCGTTGCCGCATCCATCCGCCGACCTCGCTTTATCGACAGGGCTTTGGCGGCAGGGCTTGCCGACTGGGCCTTGCTACAGATCGTCGAGAATGGTCCGTAAGGGGACCATCCAGCACGGGAATGCCCCATCAAAACGCAAAAAGGGCGGAAGACTCTCTGGTTATCGGCGCATGACGCTACTATCGCCCCTGCCATGTTATCGAGGGAAGAAACTATGTCGAAGACCGCTATCGTTACTGGGATCAGCGGCCAAGATGGCGCATATCTGGCGGAGAACCTGCTGAACCGTGGCTATACGGTTTACGGGACGTACCGGCGGACGAGTTCGGTCAATTTCTGGCGGATCGACGAGCTCGGCATCACCAACCACCCTGGGCTCAAGCTGGTCGAATATGATCTCACCGACATGGGCTCGGCGATCCGGCTGATCGAGACCTCGGAAGCTACCGAGATCTACAACCTCGCCGCGCAGAGCTTCGTCGGCGTGTCGTTCGACCAGCCAATCGCGACCGGGCAGATCACCGGTCTCGGCGCGGCCTATCTTCTCGAGGCGATCCGCACCGTCAATCGCGACATCCGCTTCTACCAGGCGTCGACCTCCGAGATGTTCGGCAAGGTCCAGGCGATCCCGCAGAAGGAGGATACGCCGTTCTACCCGCGCAGCCCGTACGGCGTCGCCAAGCTCTACGCGCATTGGCTGACCGTGAACTACCGCGAAAGCTTCGGCATCTTCGGCACCAGCGGGATTCTGTTCAATCATGAATCGCCGTTGCGAGGGCGTGAGTTCGTGACCCGCAAGATCACCGACACGGTCGCCAAGATCGCGCAGGGCAAGGCAGAGATCCTCGAGCTCGGCAATCTCGATGCCAAGCGCGACTGGGGCTATGCCAAGGATTATGTCGAAGGCATGCGGCTGATGCTCCAGCACGACGTCGCCGACACCTATGTCCTAGCGACCAACCGCACCGAGCCGGTCCGCACGTTCGTCGAGCTGGCGTTCGGCCATGTCGGGATCACGCTCGACTGGTCGGGCAAGGACGAGAACGAGACCGGGATCGACCGCAAGACGGGCAAGATGCTCGTGCGCGTCAATCCGGCATTCTACCGTCCGTCCGAAGTCGATCTGCTGATCGGCGACCCGGGCAAGGCCGAGCGCGAACTGGGGTGGAAGCCCGAGGTTCAGCTTGAAGAACTCGCACGATTGATGATGGAAGCCGACCTGCGTCGCAATACTGCGGGCTGGTCGTTCTGATGCGGGTCGCGCTGACCGGAGCGACCGGCTTTACCGGTCGCTTCGTGTCCGCCGCGCTGGAGCGGGCCGGCGCGACGCCGGTCGTGCTGCAGTGCGACCTGCGCGACCAGGCGGCCGTCGACCAGGCGGTCGACGGCCTGGATTTCGACCGGGTCATCCATCTGGCCGGTCATGCGTTCGTCGATGCGAGCGACTGGTTGTCCTTCTATACGGTCAACCAGCTCGGCACGCTCAACCTGCTCGACGCGGTCAGCCGCAGGAAGCCGGGCGCACGCTGCATCCTGGCGTCCAGCGCGCAGGTATACGGCCCCAATGCCGAGGGACTGATCACCGAGGACGCGGCGACCAACCCGGTCAACCATTATGCGATCAGCAAGCGGACGATGGAGGACGGCGCGGATCTGTGGCGCGACCGGCTGGAGATCGTCGTGACGCGGCCATTCAACTATACCGGCGTCGGTCAGGACACGCAGTATCTGATCCCTAAGATCGTCGATCATTTCCGCCGGCGTGCCGACGTGATCGAACTCGGCAATACCTGGGTGGAGCGCGATTTCGGCGACGTGCGGTCGGTCGCCGACGCCTATGCGGGTCTGGCACTCGCGACCGACGTCCCGCCGGTGGTCAACGTCGCGACCGGGGCGGTCTCCTCGATCGGCGACATCCTGGAGAAACTGACCGCGATCAGTGGCCATCAGATCGCGGTGGAGGTCAACCAGGCGTTCGTCCGCAAGGGCGACGTCGAGGTGCTGGGCGGTGACGCGACGCTGCTCCGCGAGACGCTGCCGGATTGGGCGCCGCGCAGCCTCGCCGATACGCTACAGTGGATGTACGCCGCGAGCGCGACGTAGATCCCAATAAGTAGACCCAGTTAAAACGCTATGGCAGCCGACGGCGTGTCACCATGATCGGCTGCGCGTACGTCATCCGGCGTGACCTGTGACGCGGGGATTGCGCCAGCCCTGGACGCCATCGACCCGCGGCATCGGCTTGCCGGCAAGGTCCATGATGGCGGGACGCTCGACTTCGAGTTGCCATCCCGCTGACAGCAAGTCATGGCAAAGGCGTCCTTCGATCTCGCGCGAATGTGTCCCGATCATCATGTAGGCGACATGCCCGTTCAGGAAGTCCAGCGAACTGGCGACCAAATCGGCCTCGCCGCCCTGGATGTCGATATGCAACAAATCCACGCGCTCCACGCCGGCCGCAAGATCGGCGAAACCGACCGCGGGCAGCTTGTGATAGAGCCCGGTATTCTCCGCCTCCGTTTCCTGGTCCGGCGTTCCATTGATGATCGGATCGAGCCCGCTTCCCTCAGGTGGGAAAAATGCAGTTCCCGAACGGGGCGCCGCGACCCCGTGATGGATCGTCACGTCTTCGGGGGAAAACCCGTTTGCCAAGGTTGACTCCCGGGCGAACGCCGCATGATTTGGCTCGCCCTCGATGCCGATCGCGCGGACTTTCTTACCCGCTCGACGTGCTGCCACGCCCGTTATGTTGATCCAGCAGCCCCAGTGGCAGCCAAGCTCGATGACGGTGAACACATCGCCAGCCAGATCGATGGCGCGCAATGCCGCGCCGAACTCCGCCATATCGGCATGCCAATTGGCCGGAATAACATCGACTTCGATGGTCCCCTTCATCGGCTCGAGATGCTCGGGAAAGAACTTAGGATCGATCGCCACGCCAAAATAATTGAGCACGTAGTCGGCGCGTGCGACCTGCGGGCCAGCTGCATAGCGTCGGATAGTTCCTGGAACGTCAAACCGGGCTTGATAATGCCAAAATGGGCTGTCGACCATTGTAACTCCTGATTGCTAAACCAAATATTGATTGGCTAAACACTTGATATATATCGCAAAACGCGATCATAATACTGCGTGATCAGCGTGCAGTTAACCTTCGGTAACGGTATGGTCGTCTGTCTGGTCCAGCAAGCGATATTAATGCCGCTGCTTGAGAATTGCGTCTCGGAGCCTTACACTGGGTGCCGACCGCGGTGACACGGAGCATTGATTTGCTCGGTAGATCCGAGCGTGATCGCACAGGGCGATGACATTGATATATTGTGGTTTAATTGATGATCTCGTTTGAAAACGTATCCAAAAGCTATCACATTCGGAAGTTTCGCAAGGATGTGCTGAGCGATTTGAGCTTCGATATTCCTACCGGATGCAGTCTCGGCATATGCGGTGCCAATGGCGCCGGTAAATCGACCTTGATGCGTCTCATTTCGGGCGTCGAGGCACCGAGCGCCGGCCGCATCACACGCTCGGTATCATGCTCCTGGCCGATCGGCTATTCGAGCTGCTTCCAGTCCAGCCTTACCGGCGCCGACAATGCGCGTTTCATCGCGCGGATCTATAGCAGGGACATCCAGCATCTGCTCGATTACGTCGAGGATTTTGCGCAGCTGGGTGCCTATTTCTATCAGCCGATCTATAGCTATTCGGCCGGTATGATGGCGCGTCTCGCATTCGGTATTTCGTTGGCGATCGATTTCGATTGTTATCTGGTGGACGAAGTTACTGCCGCGGGCGACGACCGCTTTCGACAGCGTTGCGAAGAGGCGCTCCATCATCGGCGCTCTGCTGGCACTTTGTTGATGATCAGCCACGACCCCAATACGTTGCGCGCGTATTGCGAACGCGGTGCGGTCTTGCAGGATGGCCGGCTCAGTTTCTACGACACGATAGACGAAGCGATCGATATCCACATGCACAATCAGTCCATACAGTAAAAATACATATTCAATCGGTATACGGGCTGGGAAATATCTGCATGAATAAGTCTATCCTTATCCAGAATTATCACCCCCAGGGCACCGAAGCATTAATTCGTGATTTCAAGGCTATTGGTTTCAAGGTCTTCAGCCCCGATAGCGATTGGGGGCGGATTAAGTATTTTGCCGAAAGTACCGGTCTTGGCGGAGAGATCATATCCTTCGAGGATTACATGAAGACGGAGCCGGGCTTCGTGCTGATCGGGTGCAAGGCACAGGAGGACGATCTAAAGGCTATTGCGCGTCAGCATGGCGACACGATGATTCTGAATATCGCTCAGCAAAACCATGTGTACGAGCCCAATATCTCGAATATCCTGATATGCCCGGATGTCGGGCTTTGGCGCAGTTATCCGGATCCGATACAGCACAGGCTGTTGTATTTTCCGCGACCCGTGATTGCCGACGTTCCCGCCAAGGATATCGTTCGGTCGTTCGAAGACCGGACGATCGCGTCGTTCATCAGCATGCCGACGTTCTGGAAGCGCGGACTGCCTGCCTTCGAAGCGTTTCGCGCGCAGTGGCAGGGGAACTGCTATATGTTCGGCCATCAGGCGACCGATGGCCTGCTTACGCACGAGCAATGCAATGCGCGGATGGCGACATCGTTCTTCACGGCACATTTCAAGGACGAAGAGGCCTATGGTCTGTCCTGCCTTGAGTCGATGATGCTCGGAACTCCGGTTGTGAGCACGCATGAGTTCATGCGCGACAAAACGCTCGGCGAATATTTCCTGCGTCCCGAAAATTCCATCGTCACGGATACCATCGAGCAGGCCATAGCCGCGCTGGAGGCGCTCACGCTGGACGAATACAGACAGCTTAGCGACAATGCCCGGACGACTGTTCGCGACCTTACGTCCAATGAAAAGACGGTCGATCTTCTGAATCGTGCCGTGGAGGCCGAGATGCGATCCCTCTAGACTAGCGGATGGCGTAATTCAGAATGCAATAGTGCTTGGCGGTGGTGGTCGTATCCGTAGCGATCGGGGGCAACACCGTCCGGGAGCGCGGTGAAAAATTCGCCGAGGCGCCGGAAATCCGTTGCGGGCCGCACATGCTCGGATAGGTGCCGGACACCGTCTCGAGATCGTTGCGCGCGATCACCATCGGCCCCGTCAGATAGTCGACGTTGAGCGCAAGCATTGCCCCGCGAACCCGGTTGTCGGTGACCTCACCCCCGAAGGTCGACGCCTCGTACCAAGGCGCGGACCCGATCATGATGCCGAAGCCGCAACGCCGCTGCGCACCGCAATTGATCGTGTTCCGGGTGACCTGCGTACCGGTGAAATCGCCGCTGGTGGCTTTCGGCCAAGCCTGCAGCATGATCTCGGCAAACGCGCCGCCCTCTGCGCTGCCACTATGATCGAAGTGGTTGCCCGTTATCGTGCAGCCGACGCAACTGCCGAAGATCAGTTGGACGTCGGTATTGTCGCGAAATCGGTTGCCCGACACCTGGAAGCGTTGCGCGGTATGGATCGTCAGTCCGTCCGCCCAGCGCAGCAGGGCGTCATGCGTACCGTTTCCGGTGAACGCGTTGTCCTTGATGACCCCCTCGACACCGGTGCCGTATTCGAGCGCGGTATAGCAGGCCATATCGCGAAAGACCGAGCGGGTGATCGTCACCGTATTGCCGTTGACGAGCAGTCCGCCCGCCATCGCCCGTTCCTTGTCCGATGCGCAACGTTTTGCCGACAGGGCAGGATCGCTCAGCCGTGTTCCCTGGAATACCAGATGATCGAGCCGGACTGCGTTGCTGGCTATCTCGATGGGCATGATCGCGCCGGTGATTGCGGACGTCTTGATCGCGAGATGCAGCACGGCGCAGCGCCGCTCGTCGGCAGAGCATGGGGGCGCCATCGGTGAAACGCCGCGGGTCGTCAGTGTCACTGGATGCCGCAGGCGAACAGGCGTCGCGATCTCGTACCGACCGGATGGAAGCGCGATCGTCCCGTTCGCCGGTGTCGCGTCCAGGCAGTCCTGAAGGGCAGGGCCCGCATCTCGTCCGCTACCAGTCAAGCGCGCTACCGCGGCACAGGGCGCAGGTGCGGCGCGCGCGACTGTCCGATCCGCCCCGCCGAACCCGGATAGCGCCGCCAGCGCTGCTGCCAGTAGCAGGATAATCGCGCCGACAGATCGGTAAGTATATGAGGTCATTTGCTTGCGGGCCGATCCGGGCTGGTGCAGGGAGCGCCGATACACGGGAATTCGACGGCTCGGGAGCTGTAGGAGCAAAACATGCTTTCGAAAATACTTGGAAAAAGAAGCCGGGCTAGCGATCGCCGCAAGGGTAATCAATGCCGTAACGCAGGCGATTGGGCGGGCGCATCCAGCGCCTATGTGCGACACCTCGCGGTCCACCGCACCGATCAGCCGATCTGGGTTCAGTTGGGGCATGCACGCAAGGAGCAGGGGCTGCTCGCGGAGGCAGCCGACGCCTATCAGACCGCCGTCGATCTCGACAGCCGGGACGCTGATGCCAACATACACCTTGCCGATGTCCTGCGCCGGCTTGGTCGCGGCGAAGACGCGCTTGCAGCATATGAGAGGGTAAACGACATCGCACCCAACACCGAAAGCATGCAGCAGATCCGCATGCTACGCCGCGATACCAGAGCAACTGAAGCCTTGGGTTTGGGGGAGGGCACGACCTTCTTCGCGATCCAGGATCTCTTTGGGTACCTCAAGGCCCATGTGACGATGTCCGGTATCCAGCGTGTGCAGGCGGGGATCGCCATGCACGCGATCCGGGATGCCGCCATCGATGTTCGGTTCATCCTGAGCAATGTGGGGCCTGACACGCCGGCACTTCCCGCTGGCGAGTTTTGGATGGTCGACAACGCTAAGATGATGCGCGTCATCGACTATGCTTCGGGCAAGCAGGTCGACCACGAAACGCTGCGGGCGATGCTGATGGCGTGCGAAGACGCATCCGAACGCGTACGGCCGCTCCAGGGGAGTACGATTATCCTGCTGGGTGCTTTCTGGGGTCTGGGGAACAGCATTCAGCATTTTGTGCGCTCGAAGCGCGATGGCGTGCGGATCGGTGCCTATGTCTATGACATCATCCCGGTGACGCATCCGGAATTCTGCGACGATGCCCTGGTAACCGACTTTACGATGGCGATCTGCGAGCTCTGCGGCACCGCCGATTTCGTTTTGACGATCTCCGACGCGACGCGCATCGCGCTGACCGACTTCATTGCGGAAAACGGGGGGCGGCCGATCCCGATGACGACCGTTCCGCTGGCGCATCACCTGACGCGCGAAGCCGGTCATTCCGTCGCATGGCCCGAGCAGCTTCGGCGTGTGAAGGGGAAGCGCTACGTCGCCTATGTCTCGACGATCGAGGGCCGCAAAAACCACTTGTATGTCATCAACGCCTGGCGACGTCTGATCGCCGAAGGCGTCGATGTGCCCGATCTCGTTTTCGTCGGTCGGCATGGCTGGAAGATCGGCGCCCTTACCGATGTCTTGATCGCGACCGAAAATCTCGGCGGACGACTGCACATCGCGCACAACCTGTCCGATGGCGAGCTGAACGCGGTGTATGCCGGATGTGAATTCTCGGTGTTCACGAGCTTCGTCGAAGGCTGGGGCTTGCCGGTCGGTGAAAGCCTGTTCCACGGACGCCCGTGCATCGCCTCCGATACGTCGTCCATTCCCGAGGTTGGTGGCGACCTGGTCGACTATGTCGATCCTTTCAACCTGACCCAGGGGGTCGAGGTCTTTCGGCGGATGATCACCGATCGGGCCTATCTCCGCGGTCGGGTCGAGGCGATCCGTGATCGTTTCGTTGCCCGGACGTGGAACGATGTCGGCGCCGATTTCCTCGAAAAGATAAAGCTCTATCAGGATGCGCCGATCACGCCGTTTACGGCAACGCTGAAGGAAGGCGAGAGCTTCTCGTTCCAGGTCTATCCAGGTGACCGGGTCGATGCGCATCGCTATTTTCGACGCCTGAATCGTCTTTTGGTGGAATCGGCATTTTTCTATGCTGCCGAAGACCATGGAATCTGGTTCCGAGGCGCCAGTCCGGAGATGACGATAGCGACCGATATGGCGGCCGGTACGGCGATACTGGCGTATGTGAAGGTTTCCATCGCGCCTGGCGCGTTTGAGTGTCGTTTGAAGATATCCGACGTGGTGTCGGATGCGGAAACGGCGTCGATTGGATTGCAGGACCTCAGGCTCGCGGGAGGAACAATCCGTATGCCGGCGGTGGTCGGCGAAGATGGCAGCCTTCATCTGCGTTTCAACGTCGTCGGTATCTATACCCAGCTGCCGGGCGAAAAGCGCGATTACGCGATCGGGCTGCGGTCCATCGGGTATGCGCGCGCTGAAAATACGCTTGCACGCCAAGAACTGATCGAGACCATGACGCTTCAGGATTTGTCAGCCTGATATCTGCCGGTACACGTTTGAAAGAAGCATCGGCGACGCCTCCGTCTGGAGTGTCGCTCTGCATCGATGGGCGAATGGTGTCCGATGGCGGTGCCGGTACCGGCGTCGGGCAATTCGCGCGGACTCTCATCGCGGCCCTGCAGGACGTGGAAATCCACCCCGCTATTCTCGAGGATGGCGGCCCAGTCCTGCGCCGCTCGCGGATCGGCAAGCTGCTGGCAGCCGCGCGTCCGTGGCGCCGCCATGCGACCGTGACTGCGGGAGGGTTTCTGGTCCGCGACGTCTTTCGCGAGGCGCAGGTATTCTTCGACATCCACAAGCGGCCGATGCCGATCGCTCTGCCGGGCCCCCCCGGGATCATGCACTGGACCTATCCCCTGCCCTTGCGGGTCACGGGCTGGCGCAACCTCTACACCGTCCATGACGTGCTGCCGCTCGATCCGACGATCCCCAGTCCCGTCAACGGCCCGCGCCTGCGTCGCCTGCTCGATGCGCTTCGGGCTTCTGGGGCCGAGTTCGCGACCGTTTCGGAGGCGGCGCGCGTCCAGATCGTCGCCCGGATGGGCTGGCCCGCGGAGACCGTGACGGGCTGTCACCAGGCGATCGATGTCGCCGGCGCCGATACGGGGCCGCTGCCCGGCGACCTCCGCCAGGGCGAGTATCTGCTCTATGTCGGCGCGGTCGAAGCGCGCAAGAATCTGCACCGGTTGCTCGACGCCTACCGCGCCAGCGGGATCACGACGCCGTTGGTGATCTCGGGACCCGATGGTCTCGATGCGGCGGGGATCGACGCGCATATCGCGGCGACCCCCGGCGCGGTCCGGCTCGGGCTCCAGCCGCGCGGCCGCGTGCTGCAGCTGATCGCGGGCGCACGCGCGCTGGTCTTCGTGTCGCTCGCCGAAGGCTTCGGGCTGCCGGTGGCGGAGGCGATGGCGTTGGGAACGCCGGTGCTGGCGGGCGACGTCGCGGCGCTGGCCGAAGTCGCGGACGGCGCCGCGTTGCTGGTCGATCCGCTCGACCTGGCCGCGCTGCGTACCGGGCTGATCGCGATCGACGGCGATGCCGCGTTGCGCGACCGTCTGGCGCGGCTTGGCCGGCAGCGCGCGCAACACTTTGCGTTCGGCCCCTATGCACGGCGCCTGCTATCCCTGTACGGGATGGCATGACCGACCATGCTTCATCGCCCATCCGGATCGGACTGGATGGCTATAATCTCGCTTTGCCGCAGGGCACCGGTGTTGCCACCTATGGCCGCAACTTGGCCGCGGCGATCGACCAGCTCGGCTATCCGGTCGATCTCGTGTTCGGCGTCAACATCCCGCGCAAGGCCGATATCGATCTCCGGGAATCGTTGTTCTTCGGGCAGTTGGGCGCCGATGTCCCCAACCGCCTGACCTGGCGCAAACGCGTGCGGCGCTGGCGCGTCCATCCGCTGGCGCACGACCTGATCGAGATCCCGGTGACCGGCCGCGCGATCATGGCGGATGCGGGAGACCGGTTGCCGCGGTTCGACCGGCTGTTCAACCTGAGCGAAATCTACGACGTCTGCGCGCGACATTTCCGCCGCTACGGTACCTTCATGACGTTGCGGATGCCCAATCCGCCGACGATCATGCACTGGACCTATCCGCTGCCGCTGCGCATCGCCGGCGCGCGCAACATCTACACGCTGCACGACCTCGTGCCACTGCGGCTGCCGCGCGCCAGTCTCGAGGACAAGCGCTATTACGACCGCCTCGCGCGCGCCTGCGTCGCCCGCGGCGATCACATCGTCACGGTGTCGGAGAAGTCGCGTGACGATATCATCGAGCTACTCGGCGCCGATCCCGACCGGGTCACCAACTGCTATCAGTCGAGCGACATCCCGCCGCTGCGCGATCCGGCCGGGTTGGCCGGGCGGTTGCGTCGGCTGTTCGACCTGGAGATGAAGGGCTATTTCCTGTTCTTCGGCGCGATCGAGCCCAAGAAGAACCTCGGGCGCGTGATCCAGGCGTATCTCGAGGCCGATCTGGAAACCCCGCTGGTCATCGTCGGGGCCGAAGCCTGGCACGCCGAGCGCGAGCTGAAGCTGCTGGGTAGCGCGCACGGTCGCCAATTGCCCGGGGTCGAGCGGATCCGCCGTATCGATTACGTCCCGCGCGCGTTGCTGACCGATCTGCTGCACGGTGCCAAGGCAAGCCTGTTCCCCGCGCTGTACGAAGGCTTCGGGCTGCCGGCGCTGGAGACGCTGGCGGCGGGCGTTCCGCTGTTGTCGAGCACCACCGGCGCGTTGCCCGAAGTGACCGGAAATGCGGCGCTCGCGGTGGATCCGTACGACGTCGACGGGATGGTCGATGCGATACGTCGGCTCGATACCGATGGCGCATTGCGGGACCGGCTTTCGCAAGACGGGCCCATCCAGGCGGCGACCTTCTCGGGGCGCGTCTTTGCCGAACGCATTCGCCAACTTTACCAAGTGGTCGCGACACGCTAGGCGCGTGGCAAGGCGCAGGCTCCCGGATCGAACGTGACCCATTCGACTATATCCCGCAGCTGCGATTGGTGACACTGGAGTGAAGATAATGCGTGTTATGCACTCGGCGCGGGTCGTTCGACCCGGCCTTGCCTTGCTGGTGATGACGGCCATGAGTGCCTGTGCGACGCTGCCACGCAACGGGCCGACCGGCAGCCAGATCACGCATGACGCGACCAAGGCGAACGATATCGGCTATCAACTCGTCGACATCGCGCCCGGCAATATCGCGGCGTTGTCGACGGTGGACGTGCCGAGCGGTGCGCTGGCCACGCTGGCGGCCGATGGCTTCGTCGACACGTTGGGGCCGGGCGACGTCTTGTCGGTCGAAATCTACGAGGTCGGTGTTTCGCTGTTCGGTGGCCGGGCGAGCATCGCCGGGGGCGGTGGCATGGCAGGCGGCGATGCGCCGTCGGCGAGTGGGCAGGCGCTCGGTCAAGGCGGCCTCACCGTCGATCGCAACGGCAATATCACGATACCCTATGTCGGGACGATCCAGGTCACCGGGCTGACGCTCGCGCAGGTCCAGCAACGGATCCTCGCCGGCCTGCGCGGCAAGTCGCAAAGCCCGCAGGTGATTGTCTCGCTGCGCAGCAACGTCGCGAACACCGTGGTCGTGATGGGCGCTGTCACCACCCCGCGTCGGGTACCGTTGACGCTGGCGCGCGAGCGGTTGCTGGATGTGATCGCGGATACGGGGGGCATTTCGCGTGCGGCGCAATCCGGTTCGTCGACCGCGACCGGTACCGGCACGCAGGATTCGATCGTACGTTTTACGCGCAACGGTCGCACCGTGGAACAACCGCTTGATTCCATCGTGTCGGGGTCGCCGGACGATCTTGTGCTGCTCGGCGGGGACCGGATCGAGCTGATCCGGCAGCCGCGTACCTTCACCGTCTTCGGGGCAATCGACCGGATATCGCAGGTTCCCTTCGAAAGCCGGACGCTGACGCTGGCAGAGGCGTTGGCGCGTGCCGGCGGACCGAACGACGGTCGCGCCGATCCCCGCTCGGTGTTCGTCTTCCGCCTCCCGGCCGGGGCGGCAGCGCTTGAGGCGAAGCAGCCGGGCGCAGCACCCGCGACGGTCAGGCCGATCATCTACCGGATCGATATGCTGCGCGCCCAGAACTACTTCCTGGCGCAGCAATTTGCGATGCGCGACAAGGACGTGGTGTATATCGCCAACGCTTCCGCCAACCAGCCGCTGAAGCTGGTCCAGGCACTGGGCCAGCTCTTCTCGCCGGTCATCGCCGTCCAGAACGCGACGCGTTGATACCATGGTTGATACCATGATCGGTGCGCTGCGGCGCACCGATCATGGCTCTACAGGACAGGCGCAGGCCCGCGGACCCGTCGCAATCTGACATTGCGTACAAGGCGTTCTGGCGCGAGAAACCGCAGACGGGCGAGTGATCGCGCGCGCAGCCCGACACGCGCTCATAGTGGTGCACAGGATCAGATCTGGCCGCTCGAAACGATCGCGCCGCGTATGCTGGCCACGCGGCGCGGCCTTCCGCTCCGTATGGGGCGTGCCGAATTGCGCCGAATTTGAACGGTGTCGCCCTGCCACGCGGGGGCCTTGCAATCGGTCATCGGCGAGACGGCCACCGACAGCCCTAGCGTCAAGCTTTTCAAGTTCCGACACCAAGGGGGCCGTCACGGTTCTACCGCCCGATCGACATGATCATCCGGTCGGCGCAAATCATCGCGCCGACCGGACCCATTCGGGTTACGCCGCGTGTTCGCGGACACCCGCGGTGATCAACCAGCCGATCCCGTAGATCAGCAGGAGCGCGAGAAACGCGGTCAGGACGATCTTGGTACGCTGCGGATACAGCGCGCGGACCGGTAGATTGGCATCGACCACGGGCACGACATACAGCTGTTGCCGACGGGCGTCGTCCTGCGCACGCTGCAACGCCGCGGATGCGAGCTCGAACCGCTTGCCCGCCAGTTCCTGACGGATCTTTATATTTTCGTACGCACCCATGCCGGCTGCGACGTTGCCTGGCCCTTGCGACAATTTGGCGGTCTCCGCGCCGACCTGGCGGGAGAGCGCCGCAACGCGCTGGCGGGTAGCGACCAATTGCGGGCTGTTGGGGGAGAGAACCGCGGCCATCGACGATTCCTGGGCTCGGGCAACCGCAAGCTGGCCTTGAAGCTCGGATACCATGCTGGTCCGCGTGGCACCCGTCACCTGCGGGTTGAAATCGCGCTCGTCACGCCGAAAGCGTGTGATTTGACCCTGGACCTGGGCGAGGTTGGTCTCGGCTTCACTCACCTGGCGCTGCGACATGGCGACAGCATTGGCATAGTTGCGGCGATTGAGCGTGTTTACACGCTTCTCGCCCAGTTGGATCAGTTCGCGGACGATCCGGTAGGAATCCTCGGGTCGAAAGCTGCGCACCTTCAGCGTCGTAATCCCCGTCTCGGTGCTAACCTCGACCTCGGCCTTGCCCTCGAAATATTTCTGGAGCTGTTCGGGAGTAGGATCCGCGTACCACAGGCGCGAAACGATATCGGCCTCGGGGCGACGGAAACGTTCGGTCAGACCGATCCGCGACTGCAAGGCATCGACCGCATCGTGCGACTTCAGATAGTCGGCAACCAGCAAGGCATCCCGCTCGGACGAAGCCCCTCCCACCAGGCTCAATGCCTGGCCCAGCCCGCTGGGCGCGGCGGGTTGGGTATCAGATGTACGCACGACGAAATGCGCTTCGGACACGTACTGATCGGCAGCGACCAGATAATAATAGGCGGCGATCAGCAACGTGGGAACGAGAACGATCAGGCACCAGTTGCGATGTGCGCGCAACCAGCCAAGCAGCGCACCGCCGCGCCGTGGTTGGTCCATTGAAGAGGCGTTATCCAAGTCTAGTTACCTTAGTGAAGATGAATGCGACGCCGCGTCACCCGGATCGACACCAATCCAGCATATGTCAGCACGAGGCAAAATCCGACGATATAAGGAATATCGACGTACGTGTCTTTCGCGGCACTGAATTGGCCATAGCGAAGCAACTCGAAGACCGTGGTCAGCGGGAACCATGTCAGCCACGTCCGATACGGCTCGGGGATCCACGCCAATTGGTAGAAGGCGCCGGATAGCGGCATCAGGATGTATGTAATGGGGTGGACGAATCGTGCGACCAGCCGATTGTCGTGCGTCCAGGCGCAGATCAGCAAGGAGACCGCAAACGAGAACCAGAATATCAGGATGATCCCGATCAGCAGTTCCAGCGGGCGTGCCGGCAGCGATGCAAGGTTTATGATCATGACGAAGCCGATCAATACGACGTACGTGACGATCGTGCCCGCTCCTTCCAGCAACGCGCGCGCGAACATCATGTCGAAGATCGTGACGCGACGATGATACAGCAGCGGCATGTTCGCTTCCAGCGCACCGTCGGCGCGCGTGACCATGCCGCGAAACATGATGAAAAGCGTATAGCCGAGAATGGCAAAGGGGATCGGGTTGATGCCTGTCCCGTGCGACGATCCCCCACCGACATGCAGCAAGGCGACCGCGCCCGCCAACGTCATCGGCTCGAGGAAAATCCACAGATACCCGATATTCTCGCGACCGTAGCGGGTATGGAGTTCGCGCATCAGCAGCGCGCCGATCACATCCCCCTGAACCTTCAACCCGCGCCAGAAGCCGCGATCTCCGGTCGAGCCAGAGGTGTCCGAAATCATCGTCATGCCCGGATATCCAGCTGGGGGAAGGGCGACGTGCGCGGCGCATATGATGCCGAGACGCACCGCGCCCTCGCGCAACGCGTCTTGGGGTAGCGATGCAATGCGCCCCGCAAACCACGCGCGGCCCACGCACCACAGACGGAAAGCGTGTCAGCCAAGTCTAGCCTGCCCAACAGAGTTGCACGTTCGGGATACTGTCCATGGGCGCGCAATATCAGCAAATTGCGGTAGGGAAAGGGCACTTCCGTCGTTATCGCTTCGGTCGCAGGCGTTCGACACCTTGCGATCAGGCGTCGCAGCGACAGAGTGTGGCAGCGACAGGGCGTGGCAGATACGGAAAGATCGCAACGTGGTTGCCCTATCCTCACCGTGAATGCCACGCCGATCGAAATAGGTCCTGCCCTGTAGCAGGTGGCGTTCGGCCTTTTGGACGCGAGAGGGGCACAAGCTACTGCACGCCAGATGCGGGAACGGGCGTTCCCATTTCGAAAACCGCTCCGATATTTTTGCTGCATCGGGCCGCGTGACGGTACCATTTTACCGGGTAATGGTCGCCTTATGGTCCGACCTGCCATATGGCGACCCACATGAATCAGTCTTCCGTTCTGTCGAGTATCGTGTCTCGCCTTCATCGTCGATCGACCGCCGAGGCGGGCATCCGTCTGTTCCATCTCGATCATCTGCAAAGCCAGTCGCGGCAGCGTAACGAGGCGGTGATCCGTCAGCTCTGCGCCAACGCCTATCTTGGCGACAACCGCTCGCTGTGCCGGGTGCTGGGTCGGTACAAGATGATCGTCGACACGACCGACGTCGGCCTGTCGAGCCATCTGTTGCTCGACGGCTATTGGGAGATGTGGCTCACCGAACTGCTCGCGACGCTGATCAAGCCGGGCATGAAGGTCGTCGATGTCGGCGCCAACCTCGGCTATTTCACCTTGCTGATGGCAGATCTGGTGGGGCCGACCGGCCATGTCCATGCGTTCGAGCCGAACACCGATCTGGCGCGACGGATGACGCAGAGCATCGCCATCAACGGCTTCCACGATGTCGCCACGGTGTACGAGCAGGCGTTGGCCGATGACGAAACCGACGTCGTGCTGGTGGTGCCGACCGACGAACCCAAGAACGGCCATCTGCTGCCCGCGGATCATCCGGTCTCGGACGATCAGGCGACCGAGACCCGCCTGATGCGGACCTGTCGGCTGGACAGCTTTGCCGCGCTGCGCGACGCCGATCTTATCAAGATCGACGCCGATACGTCCGAACTGGCGATCTGGCGCGGGATGGCGGGGATCCTGCAGGCGGCGCGGCCGCTGACGATCGTCCTCGAATTCGCGCGGATGCGGTACGACGATCCAGGGGCATTCATCGACCAGATCGTCGCGGACGGTTTCACGCTGGCGGAAATCACGCTGGAGGCCGGTATCCAGCCGACCACCCGCGCGGCGATCCTCGCGGCGCCCCCGACCGAAGACGTCATGCTGCTGCTGGTGCGCTGAACCGAACGGATATGATGCCAATACCGCCAGACGGCGTGGCATCAGGCGACGCGATGTGGAAAGGATGGAATTGGCGAGTGGGCAGGACTGGTCTGCCGAAGTCGGTCTTGGGGATATGTCTTTGCGAAACGGATGGATGAAAATGGTCGTGACGACCCAGCGGCATCTACCGCTGCCGATGGCGTGTCTTCTGCTTTTGGCGGGGTGTGGTGGCGATTCCTCGACAGCAACGCCCTCCCCTTTGCCAACTCCGACACCGGTCCCAACGCCTACGCCTACTCCGGCCCCAACCCCTACTCCGGCCCCAACTCCTACGCCGTCTACATATCAGCCCGTATTCGACTTCACGCGTGATCGCAGTTTTGCAGGACTGGTCACGGCGAGCACGACGCAGACCATTCCCGCGCGGCTCACCTATGGTATTTTCGATTCCGGGACGATCGCGTACACCGCCGCGACGCGTGCGATCACGGCGTTCGGCACGACCATCGTACCGGGCATGACGGGGGCTACGCTCGCGCAGACGGCCGACAGCCTGGTCTACAGCTATCTGGTCGGTACTTCCCCCGCGACACTCACCGTGTATCGCGGGTCCGCGGATACGACGTATGTCGGCTATGTGCGCGACGACGAGCAGGTGAAGCCATTGGGCCTGGCCAACTTCGCGCTGATCGGCGCACCGACCTCCATCAGCGAGTTGCCCACCACCGGGACGAGCACGTATCGATTGACCGTAGCGCAGATCGGCACGTCGGCTGCCGGGCAGGCGCTGGTCGTCGATGCGGCAACCCGGCGTATCACCGGTACCGTCGCCATCACGCTGACCGGGGGGAGTTCGACAATCAACGTCGTGTTCCAGGGGACTGTCGATCCGCAGACCGGCCGTCTCGCCGGTACTGCGGTGACGGCGGATGGTGCCTATGCAGGGGCCTTTCAGGGGCGACTATACGGGCCGGCTGGCGCCGAGATCGGGATGATTTTCGATCTGGCCGATCGCAGTGGCAACGATCTGCCTGGTATCCTTGTCGGGCGGACCGGATAACGCGGTACCGGGGATCCGGGGTTCGGGATCCCCGGCTTGGCATCCCACGCTTGGCATTCCAGATCGGGCGCGCGGAGATGGATATGCCGATGATCCCGCACCGATCCCGGCGCGGTCGCCGATCGAAGAGTGCACCGCTGCAGGTTGAACAAGAAACGTAGACCCCTATGGGGTGTCCGGCTTGGACGGCACAAACGGCTATGGTAGCACCGCCGCTTTCCGATGGAGTATTGAATGCACGAGCTTGTCTGGGTCGCTGGCCATAACGGCATGGTAGGCAGTGCCGTTACGCGGGCGCTCAGAGCACAGGGGCGGCGTGTGCTCACTGTCGACCGTGCCGATCTCGATCTTACCAATCAGCGCGACGTGCGCGACTGGGTTCAGCAGAACCAGCCTTCTTCGATCATCTTCTGTGCGGCCAAGGTCGGCGGGATCATGGCCAACGACACGCTGCCTGCGGACTTTTTGTACGACAATCTGTGCATCCAGGTGAACACGATCAACGCCGCGCATCTTGCGGCGGTCAACAATCTGGTCTTCCTCGGATCGTCGTGCATCTATCCGAAATTCGCCGAACAGCCGATCAAGGAGGATAGTCTCCTGACCGGCAGCCTGGAACCGACCAATGAATGGTACGCGATCGCCAAGATCGCCGGGTTGAAGATGTGCCAGGCCTATATGCGGCAATATGGCCGCAACTACATTTCGGTGATGCCGTGCAATCTGTACGGCCCGGGCGACAATTTCGATCTCCGCAGCAGCCATGTCATGCCCGCGCTGATCCGCAAGATCGTCGATGCCAAGCGACAGGGAAACCCGACCGTTCAGGTCTGGGGTTCGGGCAAGCCGATGCGCGAGTTTCTGCATGTCGACGATCTGGCCGCGGGCGTAGTCTTCTGTCACGACAACTATACCGACTATGAGCACATCAATTGCGGCAGCGGGTCGGAAGTCACGATCCGCGAGCTGGCGGAGACGATCGCGTCGGTGGTCGGCTACGAGGGCGAGCTTGCGTTCGACACGAGCAAGCCCGACGGCACCCCTCGGAAAGTGATGGATTCGAGCCGCCTGCGCGCGCTCGGCTGGGCGCCCAGGATCGAGCTGGTCGACGGCATTCGCTCGACCGTTGCCGCGTTCCTGGAGGCGTCCCCGGCCGAGTAAGCCACGGCGTCGCGGTCGTGTAGCGGTCCCTTCGATTACGAGCCGCCTTCGATTACGAGCCCTTCGATTACGAGAATGTTGATGATAATCGAGCATGCCGTACCTGCAGACCAGGCGGCCGATCTGGTACGGCAATTATATCGTGCGTTTCTCGCTCGGGAACCGAGCGACGACGAAGTGGCGGTGCATAGCGGCAATCTGTGGAACGATGGCGCGATGGCGGCCGTATCGGGCATCGTCTATAGCCCGGAGGCGCTGGCCGTCCGGGCCCAGGCAGCCGAGCCGCCCCGGCCGAGCCTCCCAGAGGGAATGCTGGCGATCGGTCGAACCGACGTTGCCGAGGTGGTCGCGCATGCGCTCGAAGCGGCCAGACACGATGCCCCTTCGGCCTATGAGGTGGAGTTGCGTGTCGACGATGTCGAACGCGGGACCGCGCTCGCGGTGGTGCTTCGCGACGCCTTGCAGCCTCTCCAACCTGCTGAGGACTCGGTCGAGGACGAGGCCTCGATCGATCGCACGATCGAGATCATGTACCGGCTTGCGCTGGGGCGTATGCCCGGCCCGGCGGACCTGGAAAATTGGCGAGGTGCGGTCGGCAACGGCGGGCGTCTGTCGAACGTGGTTTTCGGCATCGGCGAGAGCGCCGAGGCCAAGCTGATCCGCGGCGCGCTCGACGTGGTGCCGGGGACAAAGGTCCAGCTTGCGTTCGAAATCGTGTTGGGGCGTGGTGCCGCGGCTGCCGAGGTGGATCATTTCCGCGGCATGGTCGACAAGCAGGGATTGGATATCTCGCCGCTGGTCTGGCAACTCTTCGGCGACGAAGCGCGCAAACGCCTGCTACCGCCGCAGCACGCCAACGATCCTCATCTCGCCTATGTATTCGGGTCGCGCGGGGCGGTGAACATCGCGGACTGGCGGACCAGCAAGGCGCTCCCGGGGATCAAGAAGAACCACGACGTCCTTGGTGCCGACAGCGCCATCCGCCTTCGCCCGACCGAGGACTGCGTCGTCAGCATCATCACGAGCCTTTATCGCGGCGGTGCGTTCATCCGTTCCTTCCTCGAAAACATGACCTCCCAGACGATCTTCAGGACGCATTGCGAACTGATCATCATCGATGCCAATTCTCCCGAGGGCGAGCAGGCGATCATCGAGGAATTCTGTCGGGACTACCCCAACATCATCTACAAACGGATGGATGCGCGCGTCAGTATCTACGAAGCCTGGAATATCGGCGTCGGACTGGCGCGGGGGCGGTACCTTACCAATGCCAATGTCGACGATATCCGCCGCACCGACTCGTTCGAAATACAGGCCGCCGTTCTCGATTCGCTCGATTTCGTCGACGTCACCTACCAGGATGTTCTCTATTCCTTCGAACCTCGGATGCCGTTCGACGAGATTGCGAAACGCGACTTCTGCAGCGACCTGCCGGTCGTCAGCCGGTACAATCTGATGGAGTTCAACAGTCCCCACAACGCGCCGATGTGGCGCGCTGCGCTGCACCGCGACGTCGGCCTGTTCAACCAGTCGCTGCAGTCTGCGGCCGACTTCGAGTTCTGGTTGCGCTGTCTGGTGGCCGGAAAGATCTTCTACAAGGTGAACGAGGCCCATGCCGCCTATTTCGTCAATCCCGACGGCATGTCCACGCGCCCGGACACGCGCGGTGCGATCGAAGCCTATGCGGTTTCGCGCGAACTCTATCGCAAGATCGTCTCGCCCATGCTGGTGATCTCCGACGACGAGTTTCTCGCCAGAGTCGATGAGATCGACGCGGCGCCGCTGCGGAAAGGGCGTCGGTACGACATCGTCCAGTCCGCGCTGCTAGCGCTGGGCACGCGGCGCGAAGGAGCGGTGGCATGAAGCTTCTTGTCGACGGCGTGTTCTTCCAGTTGGCGAGTTCGGGCATCGCCCGCGTCTGGCAAGCGGTGCTGCCTGCGCTAGCCGCGATCGATGGTCTCGACGTGCTGGTGCTCGACCGCGGCGGGATGCCCACGCTCGAGGGTGTGACGCGGATCCCGTTTCCCACCTACAAGGATCTCTACACCGCGGACGACAGCGAACTGATCCAACGCATCTGCGATTTCTACGCGATCGATGTCTTCACATCGACCTATTACACGACACCGCTGTCGACGCCGATGGTCCTCGTCGTCTACGACATGATCCCCGAACTGTTCGAGTTCGACCTGAAGCACCGTCATTGGCAGGAGAAGGCCGTCGCGATCGCCTATGCCAGGCGGCACATCGCAATTTCGCGGAGCACGCGCGAGGATTTGCTGACCTGCTATCCGACGCTTGATCAGGTCGACGTCGCGCATCCGGGTTTCAACCACGCGGTGTTCCACCCGGTCGACGAGGAGCGGGTCGCGGCATTCCGGCAGCGGGTCGGTTTCGACCAACGCCCCTATCTGGTTACGGTCGGTTCGCGCGAGCAGCATCTCAACTACAAGAACGGGGCTTTGCTGTTCGATACGATGGCCACCTTCGGGATCGATGCCTTCGACATCCTGTGCATCGGTGGCGAGCCGACGATCGCTCCTGAAAAACTGGCGGCATTGCCGCCAGCCGTGAAGGCCGAGCGGATTCAATTGTCCGACGATGATCTGGCGGCTGCGCTGTCGGGTGCAGCAGGCTTGATCTACCCTTCGCTGTACGAGGGCTTCGGCCTGCCTGTTCTCGAGGCGATGGCCTGCGGATGCCCGGTCGTGACGACCGCGCGCGGATCGCTGTCCGAGGTGACGGGGAATGCCTGCGTGATCATCGACGGCGCTTCGCGGTCGGAGATGGCGGCCGCACTCGGAAAACTGATGTCGCAGTCGGTGCGGAACGATCTGCGCCGCGCCGGGCTGGAGCGGGCGGCGCTATTCGACTGGTCGGCTCTGGTCTCGACGATCGCGGACGCGGCGCGCGAGACAGCCAAGCTCGGTCAACAGGCCGACTACCTCGCTTTTGCCGAGACATGGCAATCGCTGCGCCGGCTTCAGGCGGCGGTCGACGTCAATACATGGGCACCGACGGCGTGACCGTGGCCGAAGACGCGGGTGCGCGCGTCGCTGCGGTCGACATGGTGTTGCAGGGATGGATCAACGTCAGCCGGGTGAGCATGGCAATGCCCGATGGCGCCTTGGTCGAGCGTCACGTCGAGGATCATGGGCCTGGTGTGGCGGTACTGCCCTATGATGGTGAGCGCCGGACCGCGTTGCTCATCTCCCAGCCGCGCGCAGCCGTGATGCTCAGCGGGGGCGCCCCCGTACTCGAGGCGATCGCAGGTCGGCTCGACGCGGCCGATCCCGCCACGCGCGTGCGTGCGGAAGCGATGGAGGAGGCGGGCGTCGAACTCGAATCGCTGGAGCATGTCGTCTGTCTATGGACGATGCCGTCGATCTCGACCGAACGGCTGGATCTATTCCTTGCCCCCTATACTATGGCGGACCGAACCGGCCGAGGTGGCGGGTGCGACGATGAGCACGAGAACATCATGGTGCATGAACTCCCGCTGGCGCGACTGGCTCAAGACGCCGATAACGGGCGACTGCTCGACGCCAAGACACTGATCCTCGTTCAGGCGCTACGCCTTCGTCGGCCGGACCTGTTCGCTTGAAGCAGGCCTATGTGGCGCTTGCCCACCGCTTGCGTTTGCTGATGCAAGCGCAGGCCCCCTTGCCGCAATCGCATTTCGACGAACCGGTCGAAACCGCTGACGACGGGCACGCACCCCATGCGCCCGAGATAGGCCTGCGACGCTTCCTGATCGTCACGCCCGTCTTCAATGCCGAGGCGTTCATCGACGAGGCGGTCGCTTCGGTCCTGCGACAGGGCGTCCCCGGATATTCGCTTCATTATCACGTGCAGGACGGGGGCTCGACCGACGGTACGGTGGACAAGCTGCACGCGTGGGACCGACGATTGCGTGAGGGCCTCTACATCCCCCATGCGGGCAATATCGTCTTCAGCTTCGAGTCCGAGCGAGATGGCGGGATGTACGATGCGTTGCAGCGCGGGTTTGCGCGACTGGCACCGCAAGACACTGACATCCTGACCTGGATCAACAGCGACGACGGCTTGGCGCAAGGCGCGCTGGTGACCGTGGGCGGCGTTTTCGAAGACATACCGGGGTGCGAATTCCTCAGCGGCCGGACCGCCTTGCTCAACGAGGCTGGCGCGGTGATCGTGCTGGCACCGGCACTTCCCTACGCGCGCAAGGCGTTGGCCGACGGCCTTCACGATGGCCGCACGCTATCCTTCCTGATGCAGGAGGGGACGTTTTTTTCGGGGCGGGTCTGGAACGCGGTAGGGGGCGTCGATCCGGCGTTTCGTCTGGCCGGCGACTGGGATCTCTGGCGCCGCATGGCGCGCGTTGCCGGGCACAGTACGGTCGACTCGTTGACGGGGTTTCACCGTCGTCGCCTCGGGCAGTTGTCGGGCGACATGGACGCCTATCGCCGCGAGATCGACACGGCTGCGGCCTTGCCGGACACCACCGAACTGAGTGTGCTCGGCACGATCGTCACGTTCGACCAAGCGAGCGCACGGTGGATCGAGACCGCCTACGACCCCGCAATGCTCACGGCACCCGCACTCCTGCGCGACGGTCGCCCGGAGATCAGTGCGGTCTGTCGTCCGGTGACGGGGTTCGCCGCACCGGAAGGACCCTATCCGCAATATCAGCTCCCGGGCGGTATTCGCTGGATCGATGGTTGCCGGGCCGAGATCGCGATACGCGTGCGGGCGAGCGGTCGCTATCGGCTTCGCCTGACGCTTCGCGCGAGCCGCAAGGATATCGTCATCGGTCTCGGCATCGGCGTGCGCGAACCGCAGCCGATTACGCTTGAGAATCCCATACCCCTCATCGATCAGGTGATCGAAACCGTGCGCTGGCTCGAGCCCGGTGAAAACAGCCTGTTCATCGACTGCAACGGGCCTCCCGATGCGCGCTCCGTATTGCTGATCCGGTGCGAAGCGACCAGCACCGACGAAGCGTTCCTGCGCCGACCGGTTCTTCCCCCTCCCCAGCCGATGCGGTCCGATCGTCCGGCGCTGGCGATCGCCGTCCTGTGCGACGACGACGAGCCCGATCTGCTCGACCTGAGCCTGACCGGCTGCGCCGCGGTTGCGCCGGTCGGCACGGCGATCTTCGTCGTCTGCGATCCACAAAGCGCGGTGCTGGACCGGGTCGTTCGTGCTCGGGACGCTGACATCGCCGGCTGCATCGATATCGCCGGTCCGCACATCGACATCGAGCTGTTGCGCCAGATGCTTCATGCCGCAGGCCATGACGAGGTTTTGATCCTGCGGCGCGGGTCTGTGATGACTCCGCGCGGCATCGACGCGGCATCCGCGCTGCTCGATGCGACCGGCGCCGGCGCTGCGGCGGGGTTCGTCGACGCGCGCGATTCGATGGGGGCCTCGTTGCACCTGTCCAGCATCCAGGGCGCGGCACCGGTCTTGTACCGCGCCACCGCTGAAACCGCCGTAGTACTCCGGCTCGGCTGTGCGCTTGCCCAGGCGGTCGCGCGGACGACCACGGTGTTCGATCCACCGGTGATATGGGTGCTCGACGGCGATCGGCCGCTGCTCGGGCGGACACCGGCCGCGCTGCTTGCGGCGGGGCTGGCGCTGCTCGGATATGACGTGCGCCACGTCGTCGTCGGCGCCGGTACCGTGCCGGCACTGCCGCCCGGTGCCTTGGTCATCGCGTCGCAAGGTCTCGCCGACCGCGCCGATGCAGCGTTGACGATCGCCAGCGATGGCGGAACGCTACGTCTCGTCCGGCATGCAGGCGAGGCGGTCGACCTGCCGCTGGCGGTGGATACCGATCTGCTTCTCCCGCGGCATCGGCGCGAGGCTCGCCAGCGTCTGGGCTTTGCCGCGGACGAGCGGATCGTCTGCATCGCCGAGGCATCCGCAGAGCAAACGGCGACCGCGATCGCGCGGGTCGCCGCGATGGTGGAGGGCCCGTCGCGGATCCTGAACTTCGGCCATAGTTCATCGTCCGAGACGCCCGGATGCGCGGTGCTTGCGCTGGGCACGATCGCCGACCCGCTGCTGCTGTCGTATCTGCTCAGCGCAGCGGACGCCGCGGTCGTCTCCGAACCGGGCGGCACGATGCTTGCCGGCGCAGCATGGGCGTGCGGCCTCATGGTCCTCGACCAGAGCGGTACTGTTCTGCGGCCCGACGATGAACTGGACGCTTTGGGAATCGCGACGCACGTGCAGCATGACACGGCGGACGATGCGTGCCGATTCCGCGACCTGATCGTGGCAACGCGTTCGCTGGTGGCGCTTGCCACCGCGATAGACGAGCGCTGCTCCGATTTTTCGGGTGTCGGCGGATCGTCGCCCCTGCATCTGCGCGGCGGAACCGTACGGGTGCGATCTTACCGGGACGCCGAGCAACCCGGCTGGTTCGATCCGATCGCCGGGTCTGCGACGATGGCGGTGCTGGGCGACGCACTGCCCTTCATCGCTGCGGATGGGGAAAAGGGCCTGTCGATCGGCGGACGCGATGCGGAGATTGTCGGCTGCCTCGATCATGCCGACATATCGGGGCTGCGAGTGCACGTTCGAGGAACGCCCGGCGACACATGGACCGTCCATGCGGGCGACAGCGCTGCGACGTTCTGCCTCGGCGAGTACGGTGCCGATACGGTATCGGTGGCCGGCCTATACGATGCTGGTCCGATCCGCGTCAGGTTCGAACGGCATGGTGACGTCGACGGCCCGCTTCTCCATGTGGTCGGATTGAGTGCGATCGGTCAGTCGGTGTCGACGACACCTGGCTGGGAAGAAACGAAGCTCGCGCTGGTGCCCGCCGCAGCTTGGCCGACGCCGACGCTGGAGTTCGACGGCGACTGGCAGCGCGTGGCGAACTTTCTGCCCGAAGAACCGGCGGTCCCGCAGGAAGGACTACACGCCCCCTTCCGATGGAGCCTGGGCGACACATGCCAGATCCGCGTGCGAACCGCGACTGGCGGACCTCGGACACTGCGTCTCGCCTTGGCCGCGGGCGTCCGCGATCAACGCGTGCGCCCGGTGATCGCAGGCCGGGCCTATGACTGGTGTGCACCGTTGGCGGGCCCGATCGGTCACGTCGAGCGTCGCGCATGGCTGGTGGACTGGCCGGTCGGGGATATCGATATAACGTTGGAAGTCAGCGACGTGTTGCGTCCGCCCGGGCAGGAACTTGGCTTCATTTTGTTTGAAGTCATGATAGATTCTGCCCCAGATCGTTCTGGTTTCTCGCTTGAGATTTAAGGTTGTGTTCGTTTCTCTACGCGAGATGCCGGGACTGTATTAGTTCAAGGGCGTATGTGTAGTTATGATCGTGTATAGAACATGCAAAAACTCGTATGGACTATAGTTCCATTATAAAAATGCCGACAGCCAGTGTCAGCAGTGAGTCATTTGTGTTTTCGGTCCACAAGGCAGGAAGCTCTCTGCTTTTTGGGATGTTGGAGGATGCCTGCGCTAGAGGCGCAATTCCAGCGATATCGATACCCGATATCTTGTTTATGGAAGGTATCGGCGATGATAATTGGCAGACGGACGATGATATTCGACCGATGTTCACGCCGGGCTACGTGTATTTCGGGTTTCGGAATTTTCCCGCTATCCTAGAAAACTACGCGCGACTTAGCGACGTTCCCAAGGTCTTTCTGATAAGAGATCCTAGAGACATACTGACATCACAATATTTTTCATTTGGCGGTAAGCATTTTTCTCACAGGCTTCCCAACAAGAATGCGGACTCCGTCGTAGATTACCACATGCGTGATAAGCATATGGAAATAGACGAGTATGTGATCGATCATGCAGAGGTCTTGTACGACAAGCTATGCTGCTACAGGGCGCGTATCTTCGACAAAAACCTGCTCATGGTTCGCTACGAAGATATATTCTTCGACAAGAGGCAGCTGCTTAGGGCTGTGATGGCACATCTCCGCATAGAGATAGACACAGAGATCATAGATGCCGTTGCAGTAGCCCACGATATTCGCCCGGTATTCGAAGATCCAACACGGCATATCCGTCGTGGAACGCCTGGCGACCACGCAAACAAGCTGCAGGCGGCCACGATAGAAAAGCTGACGGCAATGTTTCGCGAATTGATGCGCGATTTCGGTTATCAGCTTTAGGCGCGTATACGTCGTATATTGGCTGAATCCGCACGGTCTGGCTTAGTTGACCGGCAACAAATTACCGATCTTGTCAGTGTGTCCTATGTCGTGATCTCGATCTTTTCGACGATCACGTCGCCGATGATCGGTACGATCGTGATCCAAAGAGTCTTGGCCGTATTCGGCAGCGGGCAGGAGACGATCTCGGGCATGCCGGGCTGAACACGACACGCCCGATCCACACCATCCATCCCGACTTTGGCCGTGGCCTCGGCTCGGCCGGCCACGAAATGGATATGCAGCATGGCGCCTTGCGCGCCTGCCCAGTGGAACCACAGCGCGGCATCGTCTCCATCGATCCTGCATCCCGACAGGCCAGGTGATTGCCACGCCCGGCCATGCCGGAGCGCTTCGCCTTGCCATGCGTCCGTGACGGGTCGATCCGTCGTGTTCGCTTGGTGCGGCAGCGCCAGGGTCCATTGCCCTGCACCGGCAAGACAAGGCAGCGTATCCTGCACGCGCGACGAGACGCTCCCGGCCTTGGTGACGACATCCTGCGCTATCCCGCGCCATGTGCGCGGCACATAATCCTGATGGATCGCCGCTTCGGCGCTGTGTCGCGTCGGCGCGTGCAGGAGCGCCCGCACGGTCGTTGCGATATCGGCAGGATCGCTTGGATCGAAATACTGCGCGAAGCGTCCGCCGGCCTCGGGTAGCGACGACACGCGCGAGATCGCCGGAACCTTGCCGTAAGAGAGCGCTTCGGACACCGGCAGTCCCCACCCCTCGTAGAAGCTGGGGTACAGCGCGAACAGGCAATGCTCGTAGAGGGTGGCCAGGGTGTCGTCGGGTATCCCGTGCAGGATGAGGACCATGCGCCGCAGCGCTGGGCTGTCGCGCAGCATCTGATGCAGGTCTTCGTTGAGCCAGCCGCGACCACCGACGCAGACGAGCCGGGGAACGTGCGCTTCGCCCAGCGTATCGGCGAGCGCCAGCCATGCTTCGAACGCGGTCCGGTGGTTCTTGCGCGGCTCGAGTGTCGAGACGAGCAGTACGTAGCTGCCGGGTTCGAGGCCATGAGCGTGCAGCGACGCGGCATCGGCCGAGGCCTGGCGGAAGTCGCCGTCGAGACGGACGACCGGCACCGATTCCGGGGGGACAGGTGCTCGCCAGTCCGCGGAGACACGCACCAGATCCTGGCGTGTGGCCTCGGAAATCGCCAGGAACCCGTCGGCGGAATGGAGCAGCGATCCGAACCACGCCCGATAGTCGCGGACCAGCGATTGCATGAACCATTGCGGTCCGATCAGCGGGATCAGGTCGAACACCAACGGGACGTACACCACGCCATCGCGCGCGCGGACCATACGGACGTCGAGCAGATAATTCCGATCCGCCCACGACGTCCCCAAGTTCACCAACACGGTCGACGGGGAAAATCGCAGCGTACGGGCTACCGCGATTTCTCGATACATCCGGTCGAGCTGGCGGGTCCAAGCCGGGTCCTGGACGTCGTCGCTTTGCTTGGCCAGTCGGCAAAGCGTATCGAAATGCTCGCGCGACAATCTGATCCAACCTCGTCGCGCACTCGAATAGACGCAGAATACCGGCTGTGGATCGAACATCTGTTCGAGGCCCACCAGCGACACCTCGATCTGGACGCGTTGGATACCGGTGGGCAGGCGCCGCTGGCCGAAAAAGGCGAGCAGATCGGTGACGTCGAGTACCACCGCTCCTGGGGGCAGGTGGCCGGTATCGTTCGATATCCGGTCGTTCGGTTCTATGTCCAAAACGTCGAGCACGGCCGTCCACAAGGCCGGCTCGATATCGTCGCGATCAGGGAGAAGGCGCACGAGTTCGGAAACGGCCTGCAAGGTATTGCGGTCGCGCTGCAGGGCCGCGATGAAATAGCCTGCGGCATCGGCCGGTTGGCGCCATGCTTTCGCCAGATGGCCCAGCCGGAGGAGCGGTTCCGTGTCGTCCGGCCTGAGGCGCGCCGCTTCTTCATAGGCGCTCGTGGCCAAGTCGATCTCGCCGGCCTCTTTTTCCATATGGCCCAGCTGCACCCAGACATGCTGCAAATGGGGTTCGCGCGCCAAGGCCTGACGATAGGCCATCGCCGCGTTCCGCCACGCCTGATGTTCGCGGGCGGCATTTCCAGCGCGAATATGACGGGCTGTCGTTCGATGTACCCGGACACCGGCCGACCGCGGACTGAGCGGCAACTGCGCGGATACGCGGATCCACCACCGTTTGATTGATCGCATGGCGCCGGCCCTAGCGCGCCGGCCGGGATGCGGACAGAAGTTTTACGGTACAGGCGCGCGAAGAGGCTTGGCGCGACGTTCGGCACCTTGGAGCGATCGCACCACCATCGATTGGATAACCGAAATTTAACGAAGCTAAAATAACGGGAACCGAGTGGCGCGGCGAACCTGTGGCCCAAAAGCCACGCTTCGATTATTCTATGTTAGGCGGGGAACGTCCCGCCAGCGCCACGGTTTCAACGTCGTCTACCGTACCAATCAAGGATGTTTACATGCGTAAAATCGTTGCGCTCTGCGCGATCGCGGGCTTTGCGGCCGTTGCTACCCCGGCCCTCGCACAGGATGCGACGCCGGACACGACCCAGACCACAACCGATACCGGCCCGACCTCGTTCCGCGGTTTCCGCATCGAAGGTAACGCTGGTGGCGATCGCTTCCAGTCGCAGGGCCGCCACGACGACAAGTTCGGCTACGGCGCGAGCATCGGCTTCGACGGCCAGATCGGCGAGCGGATCGTGATCGGGCCGGAAGCGACCTACTGGCGTTCGAGCGGTTTCGGTGAAAACTGCACCGCCGGCGTTTCGGGCGGGTCGATCTGCCACAAGTCGTTCGAGGAATATGGCGTCGGCGTTCGCGCAGGCGTTCTGGTCGCACCGCAGCTCCTCGTGTTCGCCAAGGGCGGTTACGTCACCAACGAGCAGCGCAAGCGCTTCGACGCACCGGCTGGCCAGACGAGCTTCTACAACCACTTCAACACCGACGGCTATCAGGTCGGCGGTGGCGTCGAAGCCTCGATGGCGAACCGCTTCCAGGGCCCGCTCTCGGGTCTCTACGTCAACGCGCAGTATGTCTACTCGCAGTATGACGACCACACGTCGCGTCAGCGCGTGATGGGCGGCATCGGTATCCGCTTCAAGTAAGCGGTTGACGCCATCGGTGGTCTCGACCGCCGATGGCGTCGCTTTGCCGACAGGCAATCTGCCGCTAGGGACGATCTCCCTAGTGGCAGCCGTGGCATTCCTCGGTGAGCCACATTCCGACGTGGTCCTGCGTCGGGTTTCGAGGACAGTTACGTGCAATTTCCCTACCGGGCCTTTTGCTGGGTCGGTCGCAAGATCGACGACCGTCGACCATGACCATGGTTGACCGCCCGCCCGCCCCCGCTCCGGACGACATTGCCGTGGCAACCCCCATATTAATCGACGTCAGCCGCTCGATCTGGCGCTACTGGTCCGGTCGGCTGCCGACCGGCATCGATCGCGTGTGCCTGGCGTATGTCGAGCATTTCGGTCCGCGTGCGCAGGCGGTCATCCAGTGGAAGCGACGCCGTATCGTGCTCACCGCGGCCAATTCGCGACGCCTGATGGCGCTGCTCGTCGCCCCCGGGCTTCCGTCCCGGCAGAAGCTGATCGCGGTACTGGGCAAGGCGATCCCGACCGCCTTCGCCAGCGCGCCGCAACGCGGCCAGTTCTATCTCAATATCGGCCATACCGGGCTGAACGACGACAGCCTGGTAAGCTGGATCGCCCACCATGGTCTGCGTGCGGTCCATCTGATCCACGATCTTATTCCGATCGAGACACCCGAATTCTGTCGGCCAGGCGAAGCCGGTCGGCACGTCCAGCGCATGACCAACGCCTTGCGCAGCGCAAGCGGGATCATCGGCAATTCTGAGGCCACGCTGACCGCGCTGCGCGACTTCGCCGCTCAGTATGGTCTCCCCTCCCCGCCTATGGTCGCCGCGTGGCTGGCCGGCGACGTGCTGCCGGCCGAGGTCGCGCCGACGCCCGCCGATCATCCCTATTTTGTGGTCGTCGGTACGATCGAGGGGCGCAAGAACCACCTGCTGCTGCTGCAGGTGTGGAAGCGGCTGGTCGAACGGCTTGGTGACGCGGCCCCGCGCCTGCTGCTGGTCGGGCAACGCGGTTGGGAGGCCGAGGGCGCGTTTGCCTTGCTCGACCGGAGCATCGCGCTGCAGGGCGTGGTGATCGAACGCGGTCGTTGCGACGACCACGAACTGGCGGGGCTGCTGAAAAGCGCGCGCGCGCTGTTGATGCCGTCGTTCGCCGAGGGCTTCGGCATGCCGGTGATCGAGGCGTTGCAGCTCGGTGCGCCGGTGATCGCATCCGACTTGGCCGTGTTCCGTGAGATCGCGGACACGATCCCGACGTTCATCCCGGTCCACGACGCGGGAGAATGGGAGCGCACGATCCTCGATTTCTGTGGTCCCTCCCCCGAACGCGCGCGGCAGGTCGCGGCGATGCGCGCATACCGGGCACCAAGCTGGGAGGGCCATTTCGCGATCGTCGAACGCTGGCTGGAAACCCTCCCGGCCCAATAATATCCCGATAAGATCCCCGATAAGGTCAGAGCATCGGTGTCGCCTTGACCACTGCGTCGATCGCCATCAACTGACGCAGCAACGGCTCCATGTCATCCAGCGGCCAGGCATTCGGGCCATCCGAAAGTGCCTGATCGGGATCGGGATGCGTTTCGATGAACAGGCCGGCGACGCCGGCACCGACTGCGGCGCGCGCCAGGACGGGCACGAACTCGCGCTGGCCGCCCGATCGATCGCCCTGCCCGCCCGGCAACTGCACCGAATGGGTCGCGTCGAACACCACCGGGCATCCGGTGTCGCGCATGATCGCCAGGCTGCGCATGTCCGATACCAGATTGTTGTAGCCAAACGTCGCGCCGCGTTCGCACACCGTGAAGCTGTCGGGATCGCAGCCCGCCTCGGTCGCGGCACGTCGCGCCTTGTCGATGACGTTCGTCATGTCGCCCGGCGCCATGAACTGCGCCTTCTTGATGTTGACCGGCTTGCCGCAGGCCGCGACCGCCGCGATGAAGTCGGTCTGGCGCGCGAGGAACGCGGGCGTCTGGAGCATGTCCACCACCTCCGCGACCGCCGCGACCTGCTCGGCGGTATGGACGTCGGTGAGAACCGGTACGCCGATTTCGGAGCGCACCTTGGCGAGGATCCGCAGGCCTTCGTCCATTCCGGGCCCGCGGAACGACAGTCCGGAACTGCGGTTGGCCTTGTCGAACGAACTCTTATAGATCAGCAGGATGCCCAGCCGGTCCGCGATACGTTTCAGCGTCTCGGCGGTCGACAGCGCAAGCGCTTCGTTTTCGATCGCGCATGGACCCGCGATCAGGAACAAAGGTTCCGTCGACCCCACCGCCTTGCCGCATAATTGCATCTATCTTAACCCTTCGTCATTCGATGACCGCCGCAATTATCGGTATCAAACCGACATCGTTACGGCTGACCGCGAGAACTGTAAAAACTGGATCACCCGTCACACTTGCAGTATGGGCCGCGCGACGGCTCCCGGCCGTCGTGTATCTTTTAAGGGACGGATTCGCCATATGCGATATGACGAGCCCCTCCGGCGAGGTGACGAGTTGCAGTCCATGGAAATGCGTAAAGTCGGCGACGCCGCGCTGGTATCGGCGTTGAAGACGGTTCGGATCGAACAGGAAGCGCTCAACATTCTCGCGATCGCGCTGGAGAATTCAGCACTCCGCGATGCGTTCAAGCTGTCGGTCGCAGCGATCGCGGCGACCTCCGGCCGGCTGATCGTCAGCGGGATGGGCAAGAGCGGGATCATCGGCCGCAAGATCGCCGCGACGATGACCTCGACGGGCACGCCGTCGCTGTTCATCCATCCGGGCGAAGCCAGCCACGGCGATCTGGGGATGATCACCCCGAGCGATATCGTGCTCGCGATCACCTGGTCGGGCGAGACCGCCGAGCTCGGCGACATCATCGCCTATTGCCACCGGTTCAACATCACGCTGATCGTCGCGACCGCCAAGGCGAACAGCACCGCGGGCAAGGCCGCGCATATCTGTCTGGTCCTGCCGCATGTCCGCGAGGCGTGCCCGAACGAACTCGCACCGACCTCGTCGACCACGCTGCAGGCGGTCTTGGGCGATGCGCTGGCGATCGCGCTGATTGAGCAGCGCGGCTTTTCGAAATCCGATTTCCTGTCGCTGCACCCGGGCGGTCAGTTGGGGGCCAAGCTCGTCACTGTCGAGCAGTTGATGGGCCGTGGCGAAGAGGTGCCCGTGGTCCGGCTCGGTGCGTCGCTGATGGATGCGACCTTCGAGATGAGCCGCAAGCGTTATGGCTCGACTGCGGTCGTCGATGCCGATGGCAATCTGGTCGGCGCGTTTACCGATGGCGATCTGCGGCGCAGTTTCGCGACCCAGCATCTGCAGGATCCGATCGAGGCGCATATGACGCCGACCCCGCTCGCCGTGCCGCCAACGACGCTGTCGACCGAAGCGCTGCGGACGATGAATGCCAACGCCGTCATGGTCCTGTTCGTGTGCGACGGCACCCGGCTGATCGGCGTGCTGCACGTCCACGACCTGTTGCGGGCTGGCGTCGTCTGACTCCCGTTCATCCTGGCGTCCAGCCACCTAAAGACCTGATCGTCGTTCCGGCGCGATACGGCTCGACGCGGTTGCCAGGCAAGCCGCTGCTCCGGATTGCGGGCCGAACGCTGCTGGAGCGCGTCGTCCAGGTCGCGCGCACCGCCGCGACGATCGCCGGCGGTTGCGACGTGGTCGTGGCGACCGACGACGACCGCATCGCGGCACATGCGCAATCGCTCGGTTGCGATGCGGTGATGACCGCACGCGACATCCGGTCGGGTTCGGGGCGTGCCTGCGCCGCGGCGGGGGGGCGTGACGTGCGGCCGCATATCATCGTCAACCTCCAGGGCGATGCGCCGTTCATTCCGGCCGACATGGTCGCCGCGCTGATCGCGGCCGCGCGGGAAAGCCCGGCCGCTTGCGTCACGCCGGTGGTCCAGCTCAACTGGCCCGCGCTCGACGCGATGCGCGCGCACAAGGCGCGGTCGCCGTTCAGCGGTACGACCTGCGCCCGCGACGCCCAGGGCAAGGCGTTCTGGTTCTCGAAGACGATCATCCCCGCGATTCGCGACGAAGACCGTCTCCGTGCGGAAAGCCCGCTGTCGCCGGTGTTCCGTCATCTCGGACTCTATGCCTATCGAATCGAGGCGCTCGAGCGTTTCGAGGCGATGCCCCCGACCCGCTATGAGCGATTGGAAGGGCTCGAACAGCTGCGTTTCCTCGAGATGGGGCTCGATATCCAGACGCTTGCGGTCGCGCCGCCCACGCACGCCATGTCGGGGATCGACACGCCCGAGGACGTCGCGCTTGCCGAGGACCTGATCCGGCGCTTCGGCGACCCTTACGCGTCGTGACCCGAACGTTCGTCATCGTCCGCCACGGCAATACCTTTGCCGACCACGAAGCCCCGCGCCGGATCGGCGCGAGAACCGACCTGCCGCTCGTCGCCAGCGGTCACGAGCAGGCGCGTCGGCTGGGAGGCTATTTCGCCGAACAGGGGTATCGCTTCGACACCATCCTCTGTTCACCGCTCCTGCGGACGCGCGAGACCGCGGAGGCGATCCGCGGCGCGTTCGACGATGCGCCGACCGTCATCCCCGCGCCGCTGCTCGCCGAGATCGATCACGGGCCGGACGAGGATCGGATCGAGAGCGAGGTGATCGCGCGGATCGGCAGCGACGCGCTGGCCGCATGGGAAACGCACGGCGTCGCGCCCCCCGGGTGGGTCGTCGATGCCGCAGCGCGGCTGGCGGGGTGGCGTGCCCTGTTTGCGGAACAGGCGTTTGCGGAACAGGTGGGAAGCACGACCTTGCTCGTCACGAGCAACGGCGCCGCGCGGTTCGCGTTGCTCGCCGACGCTGTACTGATGACGCAGGCACGTGCGCTCCCCAGCTTGAAATTGCGGACCGGCGCGTTCGGGATCATCCAGAGCAGCGATGCCGGTTTGCAGTGCGTCGCCTGGGATCGGCGCCCGTAAACCGCCTATGATCGATCCTGCTCGACCAGCATGCTTGCGTCCGTCGATCTCCTCGGAGAGAGGGTGGCGATGAAACCGGCCCGTTACCTCTTATTGCCCTGGTGGATCGCGCAATTGCCGACCGGCGCCAAGGCCTTCAGCGACAATCCGATCATCGGGTCTCCGCTGCTCAACCGCTGGGGCCTGCACGTCGCGCGCGTGCGTCTGGCGGGGATGATGGCCGCGGTCCGCCGCAAGCGGCTCGCACATCTCGTCTCGGCCGAGGATCGCGCCGCGTTCGACCGCGACGGCTTCGTTCTCACGCGGGACTTTCTGCCGGCCGATGTGTTCGCCGACCTCAAGCGGCAGGTGCTGGCGCATGTCGCCCCGGCGCGCGAGATGCTGCAGGGCGATACGATCACCCGCCGGATCGCGCTCGATCCCGCCGCGCTGGCGGCGATGCCGGCAGTCGCGGCGTTGGTCGGCAGTGCCCGGTGGCGTGGGCTGATGCGCTATGTCGGCAGCTTCGACAGCGAACCGGTCGGCTATATCCAAACCATCCTCAGCCATGTGAGCGATGCCGCGCCCGACCCGCAGACCGCGCTACACGCCGACACCTTCCACGCGACGGTCAAGGCGTGGCTGTTCCTGACCGATGTCGCCGTGGACGAAGGCCCGTTGGTCTATGTTCCCGGGTCGCACCGGATGACGCCGCAGCGACTGGCCTGGGAACGCGATCGCAGCGTTCGCGCGCGGTCGGGTCTCGATCGGTTGTCGGCGCGCGGATCGTTACGGATCGCGCCGGAAGAACTGCCGGCGCTCGATCTGCCCGAACCGCAGGCATTCGCCGTACCCGCCAATACCCTGGTCGTCGCAGATACGTCGGGGTTTCACGCGCGGGGCGCGTCGGTCCGACCATCGGTGCGGATCGAGATCTGGACCTATGGCCGGCGCAATCCCTTCCTGCCCTGGACCGGGCTCGATCCGTTCAGCCTGCCCGGGATCGCCGAGCGTCGTGCGCCGCTGGCCTGGTCGATCCGCGACCGGTTGCGCGGGCTGCTGGGTCAGCCCTGGAGCGACGCCGGGCTGAAGACCGCGGCTGCGCCTGCGCATCCGGACGGGACGGTGCCGTGAGGGACGCGAAGACCGACCCTCTGCTCCGCGCGCCGCCCTTTCCCGGCGCGGCCGTGACGTATTCGGGCCCGATACCTGCGACCGCGGGTGCGATCGCGCCGGCGGTCGAGCACGCCGACATCGCGCGGATCTTCGCGGCTATCCGGGAGGTCAGGGTCGGTGGCCCCTTCTGGGCGAGACCCGCCGCTGCGTCGGATGCCCGCACGATCGTCCGCGCACGGTCAGCGTCCGAGGTCGCAGACCTTCGTGCGGGCATGACCGATGCCGAGCAGGACGCGGTCGTCTGGCTGCTGCCGGCCGATCGCGCACGCGACCCGGCATTGCGCGCGCCGCATCCGCGTGGGGTGATGATCTTCGGGGAGGTCGATCCCTGGTCGCTGCTCGACGACGACGTGCAACTGGTCGCGCATGGCGACGACGAATGGGTGGCGTTGGCCGACATCGCCGGATGTCGCGTGCGGATACTGTCCGACGGGGCCTATGGGGCGCCGGATACGGCCCTGGAGGCGCGCCGCCAGCGGATCGCCACCGCGCTGTTCGACACGCGCTACCGCGATCCGGCGACGGGTCTGGACACCGGGATCGATGCGACGATCGCGCATCTCGGCTTCTGGCGGCGGATAGGCGACGGCAATCGCGGGATTGTTGCGGCCTGCGGGATCGCCTGGTGGAAGCGCCGCGAGATCGCGCGCTTCCTCTGGTCGCCCGATCGCCGGTTGCGCTTCTTTTCGTCCGAACGCCGCGCCATCGCGCATGCCAGGCGGCACGGTGGTGCGGTCGCGGTGTGGCCGTCGCGGATCTCGCCGGCGATGGTCCGCGATGCCGCGGCCGCGGGCGTCCCGCTGGTGCGGGTCGAGGATGGTTTCGTCCGGTCGGTCGGGCTGGGCAGCGACATGGTGCCGCCCTCCTCGATCACCGTCGACTGGCGCGGGATCCATTATGATCCGAGCCGCGCGAGCGATCTCGAGATGTTGCTCGCGGAGACGCACTTCCCCCCGGCATTGCTGGCGCGCGCGGCGCATCTCCGCGCGGCCATCCTGGCGGGCGGGATCAGCAAATATGGCGGCAACGCCCCGCACGTGTTTCCGGCCCGCCAACCCGGGCGTCGTCTCGTGCTGGTACCCGGGCAGGTCGAGGACGATATGTCGGTCAAGCTGGGTGGCGGAGGCCTCGCCAGCAACCTCGAACTGCTGCGCCGTGCGCGTGCGCTCGAGCCCGAGGCCGAACTCTGGTTCCGGCCGCACCCCGATGTCGACGCCGGGCATCGCAAGGGCGCGGTGCCCGATGCGGACGCGTTGGGCGTTGCGGACCGGATTGTCCGCGGAGGCGGCATGGCCGCATTGCTGGAACGCGTCGATGCGGTCCATGTCCTGACCTCGCTGACCGGTTTCGAGGCGCTGTTGCGCGGGTGCGACGTCACCTGCCACGGCATGCCGTTCTATGCCGGCTGGGGACTGACGCGGGATCTGATGCCGATCTCCGATCGCAGGGGACGCGTGCTCACGCTCGACGAACTCGTCGCCGGCGTGCTGATCCTCTATCCGCGGTATCTGGATCCGGTCAGCGGCCTGCCCTGCGAACCCGAGACGCTGTTCGCGCGGATGGTTGCGGGCGATGCCGTCAACCGGCTTGGCTGGGTCACGCGCCTGCGGCAGATCCAAGGTCGCCTGATGAAGGGGCGTCGCTGAAGCGGGACTGAGGCGGGCCCGAGACGGGGGGCGCGTCGAACCGATCGCCACTGCACCATGTCTCGGTCAGGCCCGCAATCGGACCCTTGATCAGGAGTGTACGGGGGTCTCCGGCGCAGTCGCTGCCGCCTTGGCGGAGATATGCGAGCCGAACAGGCGATCCCAGAAGATCGTCGTGATCGCGTAATTGCCGTCGCGACGACCGAAATGATGGCGAAGGTGATGGCGGCGCAACGCGCGCATCAGCGGACCGCGCGCCGGTAGCTGATGGCAGGCGTAATGGATGCTATCATAGGCGACGTAGCCGATCGCGAACCCCAGGAAGATCACCGTGCCCGCAGGGCCGAACGCCGACGCCAGGCCGATCCAGATCGCACCCGACCAGGTCACGCTGACGATCGGGGGCATCAGGCTGCGATAGGGATCGTTCGGATCGGAATGATGATTGCCGTGTATCACATAGCCGAGCCAGCGGCCCAGGTCCGACTGCAATTCCAGATGGAACAGAAAGCGGTGCATGCAATATTCGAACAGCGACCAGATCAGCAGACCCGTCATCACCAGTCCGACCCAGGTCAGCGGCGCCACGGTTCCCCAGCCCGCCCATGTGACCAGCACGAGGATCATGGACCAGGTCGCGACGAACGCGCGGGGCGATATCACGGTCAGGCGTTCGAGCAGATCGCTGCGAAACAGCCGAAGGCGTTGCGGATACTCGGCGCCTCCGCCGTGGTTCGGCCTTGGCTCTTGTCTACGCATACTCATACCGCCGCTATGGACAGAGGCGGGGTACCCCTGTCAAGTGACACTAGGAGCAATAGATTATCCTGAGCTTACCGAGAAACGGCATTTGTCGACAGACCGCGTCGGGTTTGGGCCAAATTATGGTGTAGACGACACACCCGACAGCTCCTTCAGATAAGCGCCATTCAGGATAGACGTGCGACAGCGAATTCTCATCACCGGTGCCTCGCGCGGGTTGGGCGCCGCGATCGCGCGACATTATGCCGGTCCGGATGTCCTGCTCGTGTTGTGGGGACGCGACCACGAACGGCTCGAGCAGGTCGCGGATCAGTGCCGTGACGCCGGTGCGATGGTAACTCTCCGATTGCTCGATCTCGTCGATCCCGCAGCGGCGCTCGCCGCGATCGACGCGGAGGAGTCTGCGGGGGGCATCGACATAGCCGTGCTCGCGGCCGGGCTCGGCGATATCCAGGGTCGCCACGAACGGGGCGAAGACCCGGCCCGGATGGTCAGGCTGGGCCTGGTCAACTTCGTCACGCCGAGCGCGATGGCCGCGGCGCTGGCCGACAGGATGGCAGCGCGTGGCCACGGCCATATCATCCTGATCGGATCGGCCGCGGCGTTTCATGCGCTCCCGTTCGCCGCGGCCTATGCCGGATCGAAGGCAGGCCTCGCCCGCTTCGCGCAGGCACTGCGGATCGGCGCGGCCTCTCATGGCGTCAACGTGATGCTCGTCTCGCCCGGCCCGATCGACCGGCCCGAAGGGCGTCAGGTCGCAGCACCGCAGCGCCTCCTGATGCAACCCGCCGACGTCGCCGCGCGGATCGTGGCGGCGAGCGCACGCGGCGACGCGCATCTCGTCCTGCCCTGGCCGTTCGCCGCGTTGCGGCTGATCGATCGCCTGCTGCCCGCGGGCCTGCGCGATCGGTTGTTGCGGAGCCTCAGGCCGAAGTGACGGAGGCGCCGCGGACGGCGCGCAGGATGGCATGATGCAGCTGGTCGGGGGTGAGATCGATGCGGCCATCGGCGCCGGTGACTGGTGCCGGAATCGGCTTTCCGTCGACGAACCGCAGCATCACATAGGGGGTGTGGCGGACCGGCCCCGGTTCGGCGACGCCGGGAATGCTCGGGCGGTGATCGCCGAAGAAGACCAGCAGCGCGGAGCGGCTGGTGTCGGCGAGGTCGTCGATCAGTTCGGTCAGCATCGTGTCGCTGTTGCGGACATGGTGAAGATAGGCGTCGAGCCCGCCGGGCGACCCGGTCACCCGGTCCTTCATCCACGGACCGTGATTTTCCATCGTTACCGCATAGAGGAACGTCGGTTCCGCAGCGTCGTCGATCAGTTTGCGGAGCGACGCCCCGAGCGTCCGGTCGGCGACGTAGCGGCCGGTGCCGGGTTCTGCCGGCGGGAAATGCTCCTCCCCGATCAGGCGGTCGAAACCGATCGCCGGCATCATCTGGTCGCGCCCGTAGAAGCGCAGGTCGTGCGGGTGCACGAACAGACAGCCATAACCAGATGCGCCAAGCCGGGCAGACAGCGCGTAGGAGCCTTCGCGCTGCGCGGTCAGAAAGGGATCGTAGCGACGGAAGCCCAGCGCCGCCTCGCTACGCCCGAACAACACGCCGAATTCGGTCCGCATCGTATAGGCGCCGAACCCGCTGACGCCGAGGTTGCCCCATTGCGACGCCGTCGCGCGCGCCCGCGCCAGTCCGGGCAAAGCGTGTCGGGGATCGTTCGTCAGGTCGACCGGATCGGCAAAGGATTCGCACTGGATGACGATCACGAGATCCGGCTGGGCACATTCGGCTGCTGGATCGGTTGCGGGTAGCGATCCATCGGAAAATTCGGTCGGGCATAAGGGGGGATCGGGGGTTTCGCGCCAGCGCTGCCAATACAGCAGCAGCGTCGCGATCAGGCCGTGGCGTGCGAGATCGGCGTCGATGTCGGGTATCCGCGCGAGGCCGGCAAAGGCCTTGCCGCGGAGCAGCGCCGCCAGGGTCCCTCCCGCCAGCAGCAGCACCCCCGACCCCACGAGATGCGGCGTCAGATGCGGCACGAACAGCCAGACCAGCGCGAGGAGCAGGCCGAGCGCACCGATCGCCAGCCCCGACTTCTGCGGCGTCGACAGCGCGGTGAAATAGAAACCGGGATGTCGGACCAGCGCGGAGAGCAGCGCCAGGTCGGAGAACAGCAACGGCTCGCCCAGCATCGCGTGCTTGGCGTTCGATGCGGTCACGAACACCGCCATGAGCGCGACGATCAGGCTGGCGGCAACCGGCGCGCTTCCCGAAAGCGCCAGGATCAGGCCGAACAGCGCGGTCATCGTCAGACAGTGCAGGATCAATCCCGGCGCACTGCGCAGCGTGCTGCCCCGATCGCGGTGCCGCGGTCGCACCGCCGCATCGAGCGCCAGCGAGACGCTCAGCATCAGCAGGAAGGATATAAAACCGATCGTCACAGTCTGCCGCGGTGTCGGACTCGAAGGAGGGTCATGATATCGACGCGCGAAGGCAAGCGACGACGGACTGGTAGCGGCGGGCGTATAGCGGGAGGCCGTGAGGCTGTCACCGCCGGTCATCTTGCCTCCGTGCGTCAACCTATCTAGCTGCCGGGTCAACGGCCCGGATGCCGACGGACACGCGCCATGATGCACCGCATTATGTGTCTATCGCCTGCATCGGATATGTATGAAAGGCTGCCGCATGCTTTCTTCCTTTGCCGATGTGCCCGACATTACACCCAAAATAGCGGCACCGAGTTCGATACAACCCCCGGCGCGACGCAACGTCCTGCTTCTACAAGGGCTGATGGGGCCGCTCTTCGGCCGGGTCGGCAAGGCGCTGCGCCAGCAGGGCTACGGGGTCTATAAAGTCAATTTCAACGGTGGCGACCGGCTGTTCTGGCGGCTGCCCAACGGCATCGACTATCGCGGTTCGCTCGCCGACTGGCCCGACGCGCTGGCGCGGCTGATCGAGGAGCACCAGATCACCGATGTCATGCTGTTCGGTGATTGCCGGGCGATGCACCTCGGCGCGACCCAGGTGTGCCGCACCCTCCACATCCCCGTCCATGTGTTCGAGGAAGGTTATATCCGGCCGGACTGGGTGACGCTCGAACTGGGCGGCGTGAACGGCCATTCGAGCTTGCCACGCGATCCGGCCTGGTACCGCGCCCAGGCCGCAACGCTTCCGCCGATCCCCGAGCATCGCCAGGTCGCATCGTCGTTTCGGCGACGCGCGCTCGAGGCGGTCGCGTACAACGTCGCCGACGTTTTCAGCCGCTGGTATTACCCGCATTGGGCCAATCACCGGCCGTGGCATCCGCTGGTCGAGGCGATGGGCTGGGTACGCCGGTTGCGCGGCCGCAAGCAGGCTGCGGTGCGGGCGGCCGCGCTGGTCGCGGAAATCGAGACCCGCGGCGATCCCTATGTGCTGTTTCCGTTGCAGCTCGATTCCGATGCCCAGATCCGGCTGCATTCGAGCTTTGCCGGCATCGCCGACGCATTGCGGATGGTGATGCATTCCTTTGCCGAGAATGCCCCTGCCCCGCTGCGACTGGTCATCAAGGAGCACCCGCTCGATAACGGCGTCCGCGACTGGCGTGAGGAAACCGCGTCGCTCGCGGCCCTCCACGGTATTACCGACCGTGTCGACTATCTCGAAAGCGGCGACATGGTGCCGATCGCGTGCAAGGCGAAAGGCATGGTGACGATCAACAGCACCAGCGGGACGCTGGCGCTGATGCAGGGCGTCCCGGTGATCGCGCTCGGCCATGCGGTCTACGACATGGACGGGATCACCTTCCAGGGATCGCTCGACGAGTTCTGGCGCGATCCCGGCAAGCCCGACGCGGAGACGTTTGCCGCGTTCCGCCGCGTGCTCATCGACCAGTGCCTCATCCCCGGCGGTTTCTTCTCAGAAGAAGCGCTCGCACGCGTAACGGAAGGCGTGATCGCCCGGCTGGAAGCGGCCAGTCCGCGGCACGGAATTGCGGACATGACGGGCTTGGCCGCGGTGTCGACCACGGGGCAGACTACCACAATCTCGTAACCCGACTATCCGACATGTCGACATGTCGGATAGTGCGGCCGGTACCCGATCGGCGTGACGCGACCAGATACCAGACCCCTGAAGACCGTGCAGCGAATTGACCGATTATACGATTGGCAGGCACGGACTCGCCGTTATAGCTCGGCGCAATCTGGAGGATTCATGACCGTACGTAAGATCGTCCCCGTTATCCTGTCGGGTGGTTCGGGGACCCGCCTCTGGCCGAT
>NZ_SLXW01000006.1 GCF_004341085.1 Sphingomonas sp. PP-CE-1G-424 | reverse complement strand
GGAATCGTTCAATGGTCGCTTGCGCGACGAGTGTCTGAACGAACACCTGTTCCCCTCGCTGGCTGCGGCGAGACGGATCATCGAGGCATGGCGGACGGACTACAACACCGTGCGTCCGCACAGCAGTCTTGGCGGGATGGCACCCGCTGAGTTTACGAACCGCCCCCGCCAGGGGCATATGGACACCGAAGCTAAGTTATCAGCGGCCTGAAAACGGGGAGCAGGTCACTTATACTGAAATAGGCATGGAGACGACGTGGGTCCGGATCGTAACCCGCTCCGGACCATTGAACCAGTTGAATTGCTAACGTGCTTTTATGCTAGCGCCACGTCTGAAGTCGTCAGCAGGATCGGTGGCTCACCACCAAGGCGTTTAACAAATTCACGCTGGGCGATGCGGTGAATGTCGCTTTCGTACTCGATGAAAACCTCGACCGCAGTTTCTGGGTCAATTCCTTCTAGCGCCGGGTTCGGCATTTCGGCCAACGCTTCGCTGGTGATCAGAAACTCGACGGGACCAAACTCGGTCGTGCCGGTGAAGCCGATGCTATCACGCTCCGCCACCCAATATCCGTCACCGCGCTCGAACCGGACGCTGGATTTCACCATAGTAATTACTCCTCTACGGTTGGAGTGGACGGCAAATGCTCGGCTAGGGCTGCGATAGCTTCGCCAGTAAACGCCGTACTGGAAACCCCTTCGATCTGAACGGCATGATCCGTGGTCAATGTCGCCGCTTCCCTATGTTCAGGGTCCAGCCTGACCCAATCCCGCACGGCTCGCTCTAGGTTCGTCACTTCAGCGATATCGGTGTCACCGCGGGGCACGTTTTCCAACGACGCGCTCATTCGCCAGTTGATGTCCGGGGTCTTGGCGCTTTCGCCCCATGTCGCTTCTGTCATTGTCAGTCACCTTTCGGGGTTCAAAGGCTAGAATAGCACAGGTGATCGGGCATGGTCCGCGTCCGCTGTGACCAAGCCTTCAACCCGCATCAGCTGCGAGGGGTAGGGCGCAACCACGTCCTTCAGATCGTCCCAGGGGGCGGTCAGCCAACGGTTGTAATCCTCGTCGTGTAGGATGACCGGCATGGCCTTCGGGTGGATGGGGGCCACGATCGTGTTCAGCTCCGTCGTCAGAAAGCCGTAGGCGTTGCCACGCTGTGTCGGACGCCAGATGCCTGCAAAGGCGAAGACTGGGCGGCTGGGCACGTCAAACCAGTGCAGCGGCTTCTTGCCGTCTTCGCCGGGCGCCAACCCATATTCCGAAAAGGCGGTGACCGGGACCAGGCAGCGCCGCGCCGGTGTCGTCAGCATCGATCGCCAGAAACTGGAGTTCAGGTTCCGCACGTTCGTCACGTACTTGGTTAGCTTAACCGCGGGGTCGCGCGCGCTGGGGACCTGCGTTGGTACGCCCCATTCCATCCGCTCAAGCTTTCGCTCCGCGCCGTCTTGCACGATCACCTTGCCGTAGAACGGGGTCTTTTTGCCGGTCGGGAAGATGTCACCAACGGGGTATTCCTCGTCCTTCTCATAAGGAGGTCGGATACCGAAGGTGACTGCAAGGTCGACCTCTTTTGCGGTCATACGATACCGGTTGCACACGAGCCTGTTCCTCGGGTTGGCGCCGACGAGACCGCTCGCCGGCGCACACGTCTTACATCTTGTCCTTCAGCCCCTTGGCGGCTGTGAACGCAACCTTCTTGGAAGCCGCGATCTTGATCGCCTCACCTGTGCCGGGGTTACGGCCTTCGCGCTCCGGACGGTCTTTGACCGTGAACTTGCCGAACCCTGGAATCGAAACTTCCTCGCCCTTCACGGCTGCGGTTGCGATCTGGTCGAATACGGCGGTGATCGCCTTCTTTGCATCGGCCTCGTTCGAACCGGTCGCTTCGGCGACGCCCTTGGCCAGGTCACTGACGTTCATGCTATTCGTTCTCCATTGGAAACACCGGCGGGACCTTAGCCATGGCGAACGACGAGACAAAGACCGTACTGGACGACACGAGCGTCTCGGCTGTGCGGCTGATGCTGGATAAGCTCGCTGATCACGATGTAGCCGAAGTCTATAAAGCCACCTCAGGGCAGGGGCCGATAGCCGATCTTGCAGCCGAAGCTATGCGCGCCCGGAACATCGATCTCTAGCGGCTGGCAATGCGTTCGCGCGTAACGCGAGGATCTTCGTAGAGATCGCGAATGGCCCTTAGCCGAAAGACATTCCACCAGCGCTGCCAGCGATGCTCGGCCGCATCGTGGATCATATGGCAGCGCTGACATAGCGCCTTGAGGTTCGAAGCCGCGCTGTTGCCGGGATCATGATCGAGGTGCGCGCATGCCAGGACGACATAGGTCACCCGGATCGACGCGAACACGAACCCTGCTCTCATCGAAATACGCTTGCCCCGGTCAGACCGCCAGCACCGGACATCGGCATCCCACCAGCGACCGTCGCCGAGATGGACCACACGGCGCAGATGGGGGCGGCCGCATCCCTCACACCTAGCACCGGCGCGATCGAACCGGACCGTCTGCGACAGCTGCCGCCAGTCGATCGGGTAGAGCCAGCGGTTCTCGGGGCGGATTGGCATGACGATTCTATGAGTCACCGAACCGCCAAACAAAAGCGAATAATTCGCGATTTGTTGCCCCTTCGTATATTTTTCGTTCCCCTCCGTGCGCCGAGGGGAAGGCACGCCTCTTGCCCGGATCGGGACGATCAAAGCGCTTGCAATGTTGGAGATGGTAACGGAACATAAAGAGAACGAGTAGAGTCTTAGACCATGATGTCCCCCGCCCCCGAGTCCCTTGTAAGCAGCCTTGCCCACCTGCGGACGATCGCCACGCCGGTCACCGACTACCGCGTGCTGCCGTTCGGCGTAGCTGTGATCGACAGCAAGCTTGGGGCCGGGGGCTTGCGTGCTGGCGCGCTTCACGAGGCGACGGCGCGCAGTGCATCACTGGTGGATGATGCCGCAACGACGCTGTTCCTTGCCGGCATTGCCGCGCGCGAAGCTGCCAATGCCAGCGGTCCTGTTTTGTGGGCCACGTCCCGCACCGACCTATACGCACCGGCTTTGGCGCAGGCAGGCCTTTCCTCGTCTAATGTTATCTATGCTCAGCCCTATGATGATGCGGCGTTGCTCGCCGTAATCGAGGATGCAGTTCGCGACGGGACGCCATCGGCGATCATCGCGGAAGCCAGCAAGGTGTCGATGGTTGCAACCCGTCGTCTGCAGCTGGTGGCAGCGGAGGCCGACATGCCGGTACTGTTGCTGCGGCGTCGTCGCGGCCGTGACCAGGATCCTTTCTCCGAACCATCCGCTGCGTGGACGCGCTGGCGGATCGGCTCCGCGCCTTCGGCGCGGCTGGAGGTCGCGGGTGTAGGAAGAGCGAGATGGACGGTCGAACTGGCGCGGCAACGTGGCGGTGAGGGCTTTTCCCTAATTGTGGAGGGCAGCGATGAGACGGGTCGTCTCGCTGTTCCTGCCGAACTTAGCCATCGAGCGGCTGAGACGGTTGGAACGGCCCGCTATGCGGCCGCCTGAGCGGCCCGCCCTGCAACTGCCGGTCGACGACGATCCTGGTGCCTGTTCGGTGCCGCGGGGCGGCGGTTGGCGGCCTGGCGCCCGCTGGGCGAGAACCAGTGCGCAGTCGCGCGAAGAGGTTGAAGCGCAGATCGCGTCGCTTCCTGTCCACGCGAAGCCGCCAATGCGGGAGCTTGGCAGGCGATCGGAAGCGGCGAGCCACCCGTACAAGGCGCAGGCGCCTGCATTGCGGCTCGCCACGCCAGTTATGCCCCCGGTCCAGCACGCGCCGCTCGCTCTCGTTGGCAAGGTCGGCCGGCGCGAAGAGGTGGTCGCTGCCTGCCCCGGTGCGCAGGCGCTCGGCATCCATCCTGGTATGGCCGCCACCCACGCCCGCGCGCTGGTGTCCGACCTCGACTTCCGTCCGTCTGAGCCGGAAGCCGATGCAGCACTCCTCGATCGCCTCGCTCTGCTGGCGGTACGGCGCTGGTCGCCGATCGCGGCTGTCACCCCGGCTGATGGCCTTTGGATTGATCTCGCCGGCTGCGATCACCTCCATGGCGGAGAAGAGCGGTTCTGCCGTCGTCTGCTCGCCTTTTGCCGTCGTGCAGGCTTCACCGCGCGCGTCGCGGTCGCCGATACGCCGGGGGCCGCCCACGCGCTTGCCCGTTTTGGCAAAGCCGATCTTACTCGCGTCGAGCCGCACGGTACGGTCGAGGCGCTCAGCACATTGCCGATCGCCGCGTTGCGCCTGACGCCCACGGCGTTGAGCGCTGCACGCAAATTTGGTTTCGAGCGGATCGCGGATCTCCTGCCGGTCGCGCGAGGACCCCTCGCGCGCCGTCTCGGACTGCCGACCATCACACGCCTCGATCAGGCCCTTGGCGGTGTCGCAGAGCCTATCACGCCACGGGAGGACATCGAGGTCCCGGCGGTCGAACGACGGCTACTGGAGCCGATCAGCACGGCCGAGGCGATCGAACAGGTCATGGGTGACCTCTTGGGCGATCTTGTCGTGCTGCTGCAGACGAAAGGCGTTGGTGCACGCTCTCTCCGCCTGACGGGAATGCGCGTCGATGGCACCGAGCAAATCGTTGCGGTCGGCACATCCCGGCCGACACGGGAAGTCTCTCACCTCCTGCGGCTGCTGAAACTGCGGATCGAGCGCATCGATCCCGGCATGGGGCTCGAGCAGTTTCAAATGGTGGCGCCGCACATAGAGCCGCTCGACGCGGTTGATCTCGGCGCCGTCCTCGCAGGCGAGACGCTGGTGCGCGATCCAGCGCGCCTAGTCGACTTGATCGCCGGCAGGATCGGAATGCACTCGGTCTTCCGCATCGCTCCCGTCGAAAGCCATGTCCCGGAGCGGGCCGTGGTCCGATCCGATCCCAACGAGCTGCCGGGAACATGGCCGGAGTGGAAACGGCCGATCCGTCTCTTCGCGCATCCAGAGCCACTGCATCGCGTGATCGCCCTGATGCCTGACCAACCTCCGCGTCGCTTCGAGTGGCGCGGCACGACGTACAAGGTGGTTGGGGGCGACGGTCCCGAGCGCGTCCACGGTGAATGGTGGCGGCGCGACGCGGAAGTGTGGGCGGTGCGCGACTATTACAGCGTCGAGGACGAGACTGGCGGTCGCTACTGGGTATTTCGTCGTGGCGACGGTTTTGAGGACGACACCGGCGACCTGTCCTGGTGGATGCACGGGGTCTTCGGATGACCCACTATGTCGAGCTTCAGGTGCTGACGCACTTCTCGCTGCTCCGCGGGGCGTCCAGTCCGGACGAGCTGTTCGCGGCCGCTGCCGTGCTTGGCTACCCGGCGATCGGCGTCAGCGACATCGGCACGGTCGCCGGCGTTGTGCGCGCATGGGAAGCGCAGAAAGCCACTGGCATCCGCTCGATCGCGGGTACGCGCATCGATCTCTCATGCGGCCGTCGCTTGCTGCTTTACCCAACGGATCGTCCGGCCTGGTCGCGGATCACCCGATTGCTGACCGTCGGAAAAAAGCGGGCGGGAAAGGGCGGTTGCCTGCTGCACTGGCATGATCTGGAACCATGGTCTGAAGGCGTCGTCGCCATTCTGCTTCCGCAAGAGGCGGACGAAGAGAACCTTGCCGCCTTGGCCGACCTGAAGGCGATCTACGGGCGTCGCGGCTATATGGCGCTGTTCCAGCGGCGCCGACCAGGAGACGCAGTTCGGATCGATGCGCTCGCGCGGCAGGCTGGCGGTGCCGGCGTGCGCGCCGTTGTGACAGGCGATGTTCTCTACCACGCGCCCGAAGCGCGGCTGCTGCAGGACGTGGTCACGGCGGTGCGCGAGAAATGCACCGTCGACGAGCTTGGCTATCGCCGTGAGGTGAACGCCGATCGCGCGCTGAAATCGCCCGACGAGATGGTCCGGCGCTTCCGCGCCTATCCCGACGCGTTGCAGGCGAGCGTCGACATCGCGCGGATCTGCACCTTCAATCTTAGCGAGCTTCAGTATCAGTACCCGCATGAGAAGCTGATCGATGGCCTGACGGCCCAGGAAGCGCTCCAGCAGCTAGCGACAGAAGCGGTCGAGCGGATGTTCGATGACGACGTGCCGCAGGCCTATACCGACCAAATCACCCATGAAATGCGACTGATTGGTGAGCTTGGCTATGCGCCGTACTTCCTCACCGTCTACGCGATCGTGCGGGAAGCCCGCCGGCGCGGTATCCTGTGTCAGGGACGAGGATCGGCTGCCAACTCGTGCGTCTGCTTCGTGTTGGGCGTCACCTCGATCGATCCGATCAAGCATGAGCTGCTGTTCGAACGGTTCGTTTCAGGGGAGCGTCGTGAGCCGCCCGACATCGACGTCGACTTCGAGCATGAGCGCCGCGAAGAGATCATCCAGTGGATCTACGAGACCTACGGTCGCAACCACTCCGCGCTGACCGCCGTCGTGACGCGCTACCGCGCGCGCGGTGCGGTGCGTGACGTCGGCAAGGTGCTTGGCCTGCCGGAGGATCTTACCTCGTCACTGGCAGGGCTTGTCTGGGGCTGGTCGGCCGACGGCGTAGGCGAGAAGCAAGTCGAGGAGCTCAACCTCGACATTGGCGATCGACGGCTCCGTCTGACGCTCGAGCTTGCGCGAAAGCTGATCGGTGTGCCGCGGCACATGTCCCAGCACCCGGGCGGGTTCGTCCTGACCCATGATCGTCTCGATGACCTGGTGCCGATCGAACCAGCCGCGATGGAAGACCGGCAGATCATCGAGTGGGATAAGGACGACATCGATGCGCTGAAGTTTATGAAGGTCGACGTCCTCGGCCTGGGCATGCTCGGTTGCATGAACCGCGCCTTCAACATGCTCGAGGCGGACAAGGGGCTACGCGTCGGGCTGGCGGACCTGCAGGACGACGACCCGGACGTCTACGCCATGATTTCGAAGGCGGACACGCTCGGCACCTTCCAGATCGAGAGCCGCGCACAGATGTCGATGCTGCCACGGATGAAACCGCGGCGCTTCTACGACCTCGTGATCCAGGTGGCGATCGTCCGGCCAGGACCGATCCAAGGCGACATGGTCCATCCGTACCTTCGCCGGCGCGAGGGACTCGAGAAACCGGAATATCCCCGGCCAGAGCTGCGCGCGGTGCTCGAGAAGACGCTTGGTGTTCCTCTTTTCCAGGAACAAGCGATGAAGGTCGCGATCGTCGGTGCGGGCTTTACCGCGGCCGAGGCGGACCAGCTGCGCCGCGCCATGGCGACGTTCAAGTTCACGGGCGGGGTCTCGCACTTCAGCGAGAAGCTGATCGAGGGCATGGTCGAACGCGGCTACCCACGCGAGTTCGCCGAACGCACTTTCCGTCAGCTTGAGGGCTTCGGCAGCTACGGCTTCCCTGAGAGCCACGCCGCTTCCTTCGCCAAGATTTCCTACGCGTCATCGTGGATGAAGCATCATCATCCCGACGTGTTCTGCGCCGCGCTGATGAACGCGCAGCCGATGGGTTTTTACGCGCCGGCGCAAATCGTGCGCGATGCGCGCGACCACGGCGTCGAGGTCCGGCCGCCATGTGTCAATGCGAGCCGCTGGGACTGCACGCTAGAGAAGACAGGCGGGCGCTACCTTGCCGTGCGGCTCGGTCTTCGCCAAATTCGCGGCCTGTCGAACGCTGATGGCGCGAAGATCGTTGGCGCGCGTACGATCACACCTTTCGAGAGCGTCGAGGACGTCTGGCGACGGTCTGGCGTGCAGCGCGCGGCGATCGAAAAGCTGGCTGACGGGGATGCTTTCCACGGCTTCAGCGTCGATCGTAGGCAAGGCCTTTGGAAGGTGAGGGGGCTCGGCGAGGCTCCGCTGCCGCTTTTCGCGGCAGCTGATCGATCGGCCGAGACCTTCAGCGCGGAAGGTCTTGAGCCAGACGTGGCACTGCGGCCGCTGACCGATGGCCGAGAGGTGATCGAGGATTACCGGGCGCTGCAGCTCTCGCTTCGCGCGCATCCGCTGACGTTCGTGCGCGACGAGTTGACGCGGCGCGGCGTTACCAAATGCGCTGACCTCGCCAACATCCGGGATGGCCGATACGTCGAGGTCGCCGGCATCGTCCTCGTCCGACAGAAGCCTGGCTCCGCCAAAGGCGTGCTGTTCATAACAATCGAAGACGAAACTGGGATCGCCAATGGGATCCTCTGGCCCGATCGTTTCGAGGCACAACGCCGAACGATCATGTCGGCATCGATGGTCGGCATGAAGGGGCAGGTCCAGAAGGAAGGCGAGATCATCCATGTAATCTGCAGCCGGATCGTCGACCACGGCGACCTCCTCCACCGCGTTGGCGACATGTCGTTTCCGCACCGGACCGGGCGAGGCGATGCTGCGCAACATCCGGGCTCACCCGACCGTGGCGACAAGGGATGGAAGCCTGAGGCACGCAACCAATACTGGCCACCCCATGCGGACGGCATGGATCCGGAGGAGGTCGTTCGGTTCAAGTCGCACGACTTCCACTGATCCTATGTCGAAGCTGCCGAGGCATCAGCGCGTCGTAATCGCGCTGTCCGTACATATTCTGCGCTGTGGCGTGTCGCGCTGTTCTGAAGCCCGCGTTGACGTGCCTGAGATCCGCTTGGCACTCCGCTGCCTGCTGCCGCATTGCCCCGAGAAATGGCCGCTCGCTCTATACTGGGACTCGGGATCGCAGACGAACGAGATCGGACGCGCCCAGGGTGTCACCGCGGCGTTTAACGGTATTGTCCGCCAGCTGCGCCGCGCAGGCTGTTATGAGGAGGTGTTTGAACCGTGAGTATGAGACTACCGCGAGCGGCCGTTGCTCGCGTTCCGGAAGGCACGCGGATCGTCAGCGTTGAGCGAATGTCGCGGGCGTTTACCAAATACCATCTTGATGACGGACGCACACTGCACCGGTTCAATATGGAAGAGCCGCACGCGACGCCGCATGATCATCCCTGGAGTTTCGACACCGAGATCCTCGATGGTGGCTATGTCGAAGAAGTGTTCCACCTGGATCCTAACGGCGGTTGGCACAGCGAACTCGTTCGCCGGCTTCCCGGCGAAACCTATCATGTCGACGCCGGACACATTCACCGCATCGTCGAGCTGCCAACAGGCGAATGCTGGACGCTCGCTCGTGCAGGTCCCCACACGCGGGAAACCCGGTTCTGGCGGTTCGGAGACGCGGTACAGTCCCGGGCCTGGCATGAGCGACGATGGACGCGCTTGGGATAAGCCGTCACAGCGAGAGCCAGTCCGCCCCGACTTTCAAGACGACGTTGGCCGGGGAAGGGCGTCGAGCGCTGCAGATACCTGCAGGCGCAGATCATCGTCCCGGGAAATTTCTAGCATCGCGCTAAGACTGCTGCGGGCGCCGGCTACATCGCCTGCGACCAGCTGAAGTCTGGCTCGCTCCCACCAACCATGGGCGTGCGCCGGCGCCACGATCGTCATACGGTCGTACAGGACCAGCGCGCGTGCGGGATCCCCGGCCTGCTCGGCACGGGTCGCCTGGTTGAGCAGCAGGCGGACGAGCGCTGATCGGTTCGACAGGGGAAGCATCCCGTCGGAAAACCGGGCCTGGCCTGTCATCTGCTCCAACAAGGCTTCCACCTGTGCAGGGGCAACGATACGACCATCGTTGAAGGGATCGATGATCAGCGCATCCGATGCGTCGCCAAGGCGCACCAGGACGTGGCCGGGGGTATTGAGAGGCATCGCCGACCATCCGAGACGGCGTGCCATTGCCACATAGATGATCGACAGACTGATCGGCAGGCCGAGCCGTCGATCGACGACGGCGATTAGGTCCGCATTCTGCGGATCGTCGTAGTGCGTACGGTCGCCGGAAAACCCGAACTCTTCAACCATCACGCTGCTCAGGGCCTGGGCCTGAGCGACGCTGTTCACTGCGTCGCCATCAGCAGCGCGCAGAGCTATTTCCATGTCAGTAAGCTCGTCGAGATATTCATCGAGATCGATACCGGGGTGATCGAGCGCTGCGAGTTCCAGGGCGGCCAAATCGAGTTCGATTTCCCCGTCTTCCATCAGCCCGAGATGAAGAATGCTATTGGTCATGAGCCGTTAGATGGGGGCTGCTTCGATCGTTCCTATGGCAACGCAAGGCTAGGCGGCCGGCGTACGCCGCGTCACGTGCGATCCCAAAATGCTGGTGCGCCGATCCACCCGAAAGCCATCATCACGATTCTGGATCCGGCAGACATCGATACCTGGCTGCGCGGATCGTATGACGATATCGTCTGTCTGCACAAACTCTATGACCCTGCAAGATGACCGTCTGAGAGCCTGTCTTCGCAACCCGCAGCAAGGAACGGTAGCGTTCGGCCATCCTCGGCGAGCAAACACGACTGCGCCGAACGATCCATTGTGTCCGCTACGCGTTGTGCGACCGTAACAGGGAGCCGAAATGATGACGCAGGACGACGAACGCTGGATGCGCGAAGCCATTGCGATCGCCCGATCGAAGGGCTCCGATCCTTCGACCTCGCCGCTTGGGTGTGTGATTGTTCTCGACGGCAAGGTTATCGCAGGCGAGCGCAACCAGACGAAGGAATTGCCGGACGCGACAGCGCATGCGGAGATGATGGCAATCCGACGGGCGTGTGAAAGCACGGGGGAATTGGAACTGCGCGGTGCGACGCTCTACTCCACGCTGCAGCCCTGCGGCATGTGCACGATGGCGTCGATCTGGTCCAAGGTCGGCCGCGTCGTTTACGGGGCGGGCCGCGATGATGTCCACGAGATGTATTTCGAAGCGCAGCACGTCGACACGCTCGCGTTCATCGGCGACGCCTACCGCGACGACATCGTCATCGAGGGAGGGTGCCTTCGCGACGACTGCGCCAAGCTCTATTATGGTCCCGACGCAAAGCTGCCAGTCGACGAGCAGGCAAATCTATAGCCCGCTGAGGCGGCGCGAAACCGAGCGAAACTTACCCTGGAGTCGGTGCGTTGCGGCGGTGCCGGAGCAGTTTGCTTCGCGGCTATCCGCTCAGCGAGGACACTATCATGGGCCTGTTTTCCAAAGACATCGTGACGTTCGACGACCTGTTCCTGCATCAGCTGCAGGACGTTTATTACGCGGAAAACCAGATCACCAAGGCCTTGCCGAAGATGGTCGACAAAGCGACAGCACCAGCCCTGAAGCAAGGTTTCGAAACCCACCTGCGTGAGACGGAAGGGCAGATCACACGCCTCGAGAGCATCTTTGACCTGCTCGGCGAGAAGGCAAAGGCAGTGACCTGTCCGGCGATCGACGGTATCATCAAGGAAGCCAACGAAGTCGCTGGCGAGATCGAGGACAAGGCCGTGCTCGACGCTGCGCTGATCGCGTCGGCACAGGCAGTCGAGCATTACGAGATCACGCGGTACGGTACGCTGATCGCCTGGGCGAACCAGCTCGGCCGCGCCGATATCGCAGCGATCCTGAAAGAGACGCTCGACGAGGAATATGCGACCGACGACAAGCTGACGGCGATGGCAACGTCGAGCGTGAACGCAAAGGCGGAAGCAGTTACCGCATAAGCGTTTCAGTGTCGGGGGGCCGATGCCCCCCGACCAGTTTCCAGCTTTTCATGAAAGGCACGTTCGATGGCCGACGATATCGCATTCACGCTTCCCGAAGCCTTGCGTGCGCAAAAGCACATGCGCGATGCGCTAGGCCTGGGCGAGGAACGGTTCCCGGTGCCCGCCTTCATCAACATGGTAAGCGACGAGATCGAGCAGCTGCGCGACGCTGGCAGGACCGATGGCGAAATCGCTGCTCTTGTCAAAGAATCGAGCGGTCATGCGCTCACCGAAGCGGATATAGCGCGCTACTACACGCCGGTCGAAGACCGGCACTCCAACGAGCATTGAAACCGCCCTACCAGGCCAGCGATTACGTCCCTTGTCAGGGGCAGGGGGCACAGGTTTGCTGTTCTGATCAGGACCACCGATCCTCGCGTCGGAGTAGCAGGAACAGGTGGCGACTGGGGGGCTTTATAACTGAAAGCCGTCTGGAGTGATCTGATGTTCAAAGATGCCGTGATCAAATCGATTGAGCTAAACGGTCTGCCCAGTTCGGTTGGCGTTGCTCCGTTGCCAAGTCGGCAGGAACGACGTCGCGAGGCAGCAAAGGCAAAACGACTGGCTCCCAAACACTGTGCGTGCTGCGCCCCGGACCAGAACTGATGGTCGCAGACCGGCCTTCGCCAATGGAAGCCAAGCTCGTAAATGAGCTGCCGGTCGAACCGGGCTGGCAATATGAGCCCAAATGGGACGGTTTCAGAGCGCTGGTCTTCCGTGATGGCGAGGCCGTCGACCTCCTTTCTAAATCGGGAAAACCGCTCGGTCGCTACTTTCCCGAGATAGTCGCGCTTGTCGTATCGGTCCCGCAGGAGCGTTTCGTGCTCGACGGCGAGATCATCCTACCCATTGCGGACATCCTCTCGTTCGATGCGCTTCAGGCACGGCTGCATCCGGCGCAAAGCCGGATAGATCGCTTGGCGAAAGAGACGCCTGCGCAGCTGATGCTGTTCGATTGCCTCGGCGTCAATGATGCCGACCTAATTAATGCGCCGCTCTCGGCTCGCCGGAAAGCGTTGGAGTCGTTCCATTCGCGACATGCCCGCGCTGGTCTCCTGCTGTCGCCCTGTAGCGACGAGATCGACGACGCTGCGGCCTGGCTGGCGACTAGCGGCGGGGCGCTGGACGGCGTCGTCGCGAAACGGCTGAACGAGCCTTACCGTGGCGGGGAACGCGCCATGCTGAAGGTGAAGCAACATCGCAGCGCGGATTGCGTCGTAGGCGGCTTCAGACGGGTGAAGGAGGGGAGCGAGGTAGCATCGCTTCTGCTCGGGCTTTACGACGATAGCGGCAAGCTCAACCATGTCGGCTTCACCTCGGGTATAGCCGCGGCCGACCGCGCGGCGCTTATCGCAAAGCTCGAGCCGTTGATCGAAGCACCGGGCTTCACGGGTAAAGCTCCCGGCGGTCCCAGTCGCTGGAACGATGGTCGTGAGAGCGAGTGGGTCCCCTTGCGGCCAGAACTCGTCGTCGAAGTCCTGTACGATCAGGTGACCGGGAACCGGTTCCGGCACGGTACGCGCATCCTGCGCTGGCGTCCCGACAAGGCACCTGAGGCGTGCACGATGGATCAGCTGGAGCATGAGCTTCGCCCTGCTGAACTGGGTATAGCGTCATGACCGGTTCCTCCTCCAGCGATGCCCTGGCGAAATACCGGGAGAAGCGGCATTTCGCCAGAACCGCCGAGCCTGAGGGCCGGATCGCCAAAGCAGGGGGCAACCGCTTTGTCGTTCAGAAGCACGCCGCGTCCCGACTGCACTATGACTTGCGTCTCGAACTCGACGGCGTTCTCAAGAGCTGGGCCGTTACGCGAGGACCCAGCATCAATCCCGACGACAAACGTCTTGCGGTTCGCACCGAAGACCACCCCGTCGAGTACGCCGCGTTCGAAGGCACGATCCCGAAGTCGGAATATGGCGGCGGGACGATGATGCTATGGGACACGGGAACGTGGGAACCGCTCGCTGGCAAGGACCCGAGCAAGACGCTGCCTGAGGGGCATCTCCACTTCTTCCTGCATGGGCACCGCCTGAGGGGCGAATGGATGCTGTTCAGGCTAAAGCCGCGCGGAAAGGAGAAGGGCGAAAACTGGATCCTGCGCAAGGTTACCGACGATCAGATCGGCGGATCGGAGGATCTTGTCGGAACATACCTCACCGGGGTCATCAGCGGCCTGACTATGGAAGAGATTGCCGCAGGCAAGCGAGGCAAGTCGGGTGCGTCGGCAACGCCTGCCGCAAAGTCTGCGACGAACGCTGCAAAATCTCGAGCGACAAGTGGGAAGAAGGCAGGCTCGCCCCCGCCGTTCCAACCTGTCCAGCTCGCGATGCTTGTCGATCATGTGCCGGCCGGCAACGCCTGGCTGCACGAAATGAAGTATGACGGGTATCGAACACTGGTGGCGGTCGGCGGGGGGACGGGCAGGGCCTACACGCGGTCCGGGTTGGACTGGACGGACAAGTTCGCCGGCATCGTCGCTGACGCCGCAAAACTGGATGCGTCGTCTGCTCTCATCGATGGTGAGGCAGTGGTCGTCGACGCGGCGGGCAAGACCGACTTCCAGGCGTTGCAGGCTGCGCTCAAAGGAAACCCGGACGCGATCCTTTACTACGCGTTTGACCTGCTGGCGCTCGACGGTGAGGATCTGACCGGACTACCGCTATCGAAGCGCAAGGCGAAGCTTGCGACCCTGCTCGGGGGTGGCACTGACCGAATCCGCTACTCGGATCATATCGCCGGCCGCGGCGAGGAGCTGTTCGACACGTTTTGTGCCGAAGGCCTCGAGGGAGTCATCTCGAAGCGCGCGGACGCGCGCTTTGTCGGCTCGCGGTCCGGCAGCTGGCTGAAGGCGAAGTGTATCCAGAGACAGGAGTTCGTCATCGTCGGCTGGTTGCCGTCCGACAAGCAGCGAGGGTTCAAGTCGCTCCTCTTGGGCGTCAACGAGGACGGTCATCTCCGCTATGCCGGCAAGGTCGGAACAGGGTATACGGGCGAGGAGATCGACAAGCTGATGGATCTGATGACGCCGCTGGCCGTCACGAAGCCGACCGTCACCGCACCACGCGCAGCCGTACGCGGCGCACGCTGGATCAAGCCGCAGCTGGTGGCCGAAGTGGCGTTCATGGAAGTGACGAGCGACGGGGTATTGCGCCATTCCAGCTACCTTGGCTTGCGCCAGGACAAGAGACCCGAGGCGGTCGTCGTCGAGAAGCCTGCGCCCGTTGCCAAGCTCGAGGCACCCGAGCCGTCCGTCGTCCGAGTGACGAACCGGGAACGGGTAATCTTTCCGGAGTCCGCAATCACCAAAGGCCAGCTCGCCGACTATTACCAGGCTGTGTCCGGCATCATGCTGCCTTGGTGCGGAAGTCGCCCGATAAGCTTGGTCCGCTGTCCGCAGGGCCGAGGGAAGAAGTGCTTTTTCCAAAAGCATGACGCCGGCAGCTTCGGCGATCATGTCCACCATGTCAGGATCGCCGAGAAGGACGGACATGACGAACCCTATCTGTTCGTTGACGATGCCGAGGGTCTCGTCACCTGCGTTCAGATGGGGACGATCGAGTTCCACGGCTGGGGTGCGCGGATCGAAGACGTCGAGAAGGCCGACCGGCTGGTGTTCGATCTCGATCCCGATGAAGGCCTCGATTTCAAGGATGTCATTTCCGCGGCCCTTCATGTCCGCGACGTGCTGGCCCAGATGGGCCTTGAGACCTTTCCAATGGTGACGGGCGGAAAGGGTGTCCACGTCATCGCGCCGCTGACACCGAAAGCCGAGTGGCCGGCTGTGAAGGATTTCGCACATCGCTTGGCACTCGTCCTGGCCCAGTCAGAACCCGATCGATTTACCGCAGCCCTCGCCAAGGCCAAGCGAACCGGACGCATCTTCATCGACTATTTGCGCAATCAGCGGGGGGCAACGGCAGTCATGCCGTATAGTGCTCGTGCTCGCGAGGGCGCGCCCGTTGCCGTCCCCATCACGTGGAAGGAGTTGGAGAAACTCGACCTCGCATCGGGCTGGCACATCGGCGATGCGGCCGCGTTGTTGAAACGCGCAGCGTCAAAGGATCTGGTCGGTTGGGGACGCGCTGACCAGATTTTGCCAGACCTATGATCTCCTCTGTTCGGCTGGTGCCGCGATGAAGATCGCAACCTACAATGTGAATGGCATCAACGGTCGCCTGCCGGTGCTTCTGCGCTGGTTGGATGAAGCTCAGCCCGATGTCGTCTGTCTGCAGGAACTGAAGGCGCCGGACGAGAAGTTCCCTTTGAGCGCGATCGAGGCGGCTGGCTATGGCGCGATCTGGCAGGGTCAGAAGAGCTGGAACGGCGTCGCCATTCTCGCTCGTGGCGCAGAGCCCGTCGAAACCCGACGGGGGTTGCCTGGCGACCCGGACGACGTTCAGAGCCGCTATCTTGAAGCGGCCGTAGGCGGCATCTTGATTGCGGGGTTCTATCTGCCCAATGGCAATCCGCGGCCGGGTCCGAAGTTCGACTACAAGCTCGCCTGGATGGAGCGCTTGATCGCCCATGCGGCCACGCTGTTCGGCACCGATGCGCCGGTCGTGTTGGCAGGCGATTACAATGTGATGCCGACCGAGATTGACGTCTACAAGCCGGAGCGGTGGATTAAAGACGCGCTGTTTGCACCAGAAGTCCGAGCCGCGTTCTTTCGTTTGATCGATCAAGGTTGGCTGGATGCGCTGCGGGCAAAGCACCCGGACGAAACGATCTACACGTTCTGGGATTACTTTCGGAACGCGTATGGGCGCAACGCCGGGCTTAGGCTCGATCATCTTCTCCTGAACGCCCCCGCTGCCACGCGGCTGGCGGATGCGCAGGTTGATCATCATGTCAGGGGTTGGGAGAAGACCAGCGACCATGCCCCTGTCTGGATCAAACTGAAGGCCGCCCGACGGAAGCGTTCCGCAACCTGATTGTCGGGCCGATGCACGCTATTGTCACACTGTGAACTTCAAATGCGTCGGCTTGGACAGCCTATCCAACGCCCCTTAAACCTGCAGGCTGAGATCCTCATCCCGCGTGATCTCGAGCATCGTGCTCAGGCTATTGCAACGCGCCGGTGACGTCTGCTCATTTCGACGGTGACGCGGCTGCACCTTGCCTGTGGTCAGGCGCTACCGCGCTGACCCTTCACCTTACCAGCAGCAGCATCGAGCTTCTCGCGGTCGTTCCCGACCTCGGCAATTAGGTCACGCGCCTGCTGCGCGCCCAATCCATGCTTCTGGGCGAAATACTCGACCTCGTAAGGTTCGCTACCCGAAACACGGCTGCGATCACGGCCGTCGGTCTTGCTCTTGTCGTCTGCCACTGCGTGTCTCCAATACGTTCTGATGCGAAAACGCTTGGCCCGCCGAGCGTTTCCTGCAGACGACGCATAATTTCACTGCCTGAGTTGGCTTCGGCATTCAGGCTGGGTCGCCCATCAGTGCTACTGAGTGACAGCTATCGAAGCGCCGATACGGAAATGTACGGTGCAGCAGATCGCTTAGTCAAATGATGCGCTCTCGTTATCAAGGCGGCGCGATCGGCAATGATGCGACAGTTTGGGATCATCCGCGCGGGATCGCGATGAGCACGATCGCCAACGACATCACGAAGAACGAGAGCCAAATCGCAATCTGGCCAAAGATGTGCAGCACAAGGTTCATCCAGGAGTAGCGTCGACGAAGGAGGACCGCGCTCCCGACGGCGACAGAGAACGCAATCGTCGTTGGCATCGTAATGGAAGGCGACCGGGACAGGAGGGAAGCTTCAGCAAGCGGAGCGAGCCCGACCGTCATAACAAGCAACCAGGAGAACCCAAAAATTAGAGTACCAGACATATCACCCAGCGTCGGCGGACGGTGCTGAACAGACTTGAAAACCTTATGTTCTCGCGTTGCCATGATGTTTATCTCACTGTATCCTAGACGGCGAGGTGAGCTATGATTGATCCAGGACAGCCAATAATGTTCGACAGTGACTCGCCCCCCGGGCGAGGCGCCGGACTCTGGCAGATGGATCCTGGCCGGTCAGATGATAGCCTGTCGTGGAACGGAGGGGCGACGTCGAAGGTAGCTAGGTTCTTCATATTCGTCCTTGTTTTCGGTGGCATGGGGCTTGGTTTCGCCGACATGCTGCTCCGTTAAGCTCAGCGATCAGGACCAGCTGGGCCTTGACTGAGCGCAAGACGACCATCGTTGTCCCGACGGTGCTTTTCGCCAAGTAGTTCTGCAGCGCCGGTTGTAACAACTCCGTCCTCCCGATCTGTCGATGGTTTGCCGCTTGCGACCGGATGGGGAGAGCTAAGGCCGCTGCCACCCGAATAACGCCCCACAATGCTCGCCTCGGAGGCCACACCCGGCAACTCCATACCTTCAAGAGCAGGGTTGCGTAGCGCGCTCTGGATATCACGCTCGATCCCTTCCGAACGTTGGTTGGACCACTTGCCGATCGCGGCGTTCCGCATGCCCTCTTGCGTCGAGCTGAGGTTCGTCTCCCAAAGGCTAGGTAGGACACCGTCGGGACTGCTGGCGACTTCTTTGTCGTAATAGCGAGCGAGATCTTGGCGAAGATCTTCCGAAAGGTTGAAACCGTGACTTTCGGCGAAGCTGGCATGCTGCTCCAAGGACGAGGACAGTTCGCGATAGTGACGGGCCTGCTCGTTGTAAGACTCGATGCGGCTAAGGGACTCCTCGATGGCTTTCGTTCGCGACTCACTCTGCTGAGAACGGGAGAACTGACCGGACTGACTGAAGGTCCCATCATTGGTGCTCACGGTCGCGCCAGTGGCATGGTCACGATTGATACCGTCAGTAACGGAAAGTGAATTGTCACGATTGGCAGAGGCGGTGTCCGTATCGCCTGTCGTGTTAGCGCGGGTATAAGTTTGATTGTAACCAGCGTAGGCCTCACCTTTAAGCCCTAGCATACCAGCGGCAGCGCCAATGATGCCTCCGCCCTTTCCACCCTCGCCCGCGCCAATGCTACCGCGAACACCTCCGATGGCCTGATCCGACCAATTGGTGCTCTTGCCGGCTTCGGATTGGCGGCGAGTGCCATTGCCAACGCTCTGGCTATTTTGCACGCCGTCGGTGCCAGTGATCGTGTTGCGATCACTAAGCTCGGTGTTGCTGCCGCTACGAACACCGGAACTGGAGTCGTAACCAGACGAGTTCTCGCTCGACCAGGAATGGCCGTTCCGGAGGGCATTTAGGTGCGAGATCTCGCGACGACTAGCCTGCTCGAACCCGTCCGCAACACGAGCGGCCATCGTCGCCTGACGGCCTTCCGTAGCGACTGACCCCTGCGTCATCGAAGCAGAGAACGGAATATTCGAGATCGCCTTCGACGTATCGTAGACGTTCTGACCGTCGCCAAAGCCGTTCGTTGTCGCGCCGTTGTCGTGCCGGAAGCTGGATGCAAATGAACCGGTCGAGAATGCCGGCGCGTCCGACCACTGGTTGCTCTGACGCATGTTCGACGTCGAGTTCGAGAAGCTGGCATTGCCATATGAGTAGTTGCCTGTGGTCTGCTCAGCGGCTGCAGCCTCCGCAGCGTTCTGCGCCGGCGATAGAACCGACGTTGCCTGGCCCGAGATGCTCATGGCACCCTTGGCTAAGCCAGCTGCAAGGAACGGCACTGACATCAGCATGAAGCCTGCGATAGTCGCAGTTTCAGCGTTAACCGCACCGATACCGGCATAGGACCCTAACGACATGCCGCCATCCGCTACACCCTGAGCCGCGGCTGTCGCACGCGTCATGCAGATCATGTGGAGGATGACATAAAGCGGCCCCCACGCGGCCAGATAGAAGAACCCGGTCAGGTAGCCCTTGAGCGCGCCGACCCCGGTCTGCGGCATCAGGAATAGCGGAAAGATTACCGGGAACATCGCATAGAAGACGACGGTCAGCACGATGTTCAGGATCGGGACCCAGCTCATCGCCTGCTGCGCGATCGAGTTGTACGTGTTGCGCGCCTGGATATCGGCCCGCGTCGTCGCGAACGTGTCAATCGAGGCAGCGCTCGGACCACCGGCCATGCCGTCACGCGCCTGCATGAACGCATTGATCGCCGTGTTCTGCCGAACGATGTTTTCGTAGCCAGCGCTGGACGCCGTGAACGCCTGATTGACGATCGGAACATCGGCCCGCAGCTTCGCGGAGGCGACGGCGGTCGAAAGCTTTGGATAGGTTTCCTTGGCCCAAAGCGACGTCTGGGCGTCGATCATGCTGTGCCAAAGACCATCAAGCATCCCGTATGCCTGTCGGCAGCTGACGATGCTGCTGGACGTTGTCGCGCCGGAGCGCTCTACCCAGGGTTGCGACCGCGCAGCAGAGCCGGGTCCCATCGTTGCCCAGAGGTCTTTCGCGGAGGCGAGATCGGTCATCGACTTCTGGCCGAGCATGACGTCGCCGAACACGCAGTTCTTGAAATGCGACGAAAGGTTGGTCGCGAACTCGGCGTCGCGAATCTGAAAATTGCGCGTCGCATCGAGCAGACGGGCACCATAGACCATGCCGTTCGACGAATAGGTAAGCTGGCTCGGCATCGTGAAAACGGTTTCGGCCGTCCGTGTCAGCCAGTCACCGACCTGACTAGTGAAGCTGGCGATTACCCCCAGGCCGAGGGGCACGTTGTCGACAACGGCGGGAGCCAGTGAAGGATTGATCCGGTCCGTCACCTTAACCGTGACGGTCGGCACCATTAGACACATGTAGATGAGCGACGAGCCGAGGAACCAGTTGAGCCAGACGCGGACGTTCATGGTGAAAGCGACGGCAAGGAGCGAGTAGATCAGCCCAAGAACCATTACCACCTGCAAGAGGGAACGGTAGCCGCCTCCGCCTGTCCAAGCTGCTACCGCGTTGAAGGTGTTGACGATGTATTCGCCACCGCCAATCGTGAAGACCTCAACCATGCTCCGTCACCCGTCCTAGTTGAGACCCTGCGCACTCAGGCCCCGCGAGAAATTCAGCGATGCAGACATTGCCGGCGACATGCTGTTCTGAAGGGTAGATTCGAGCATCACCGACTTGTTGATGAGCGCGATCGTCTGATTGAGCGTGGCCTTCAGCTCGACGTTGCGCTGAGCATACCGGGTGCGTGCCTCCGCAAGCTGGTCACGCCACATCTTGCCCATTTCCGCGTCGGCGGGCTGGACCTGGACGGTCGACTGGCTGATCCGGTCGAGCATGTTCTCGATCATGGAGGACAGGAGGTTGACCGAGACGATCTCGGCAAGCGCGCTGGTCTCGCCGTCGGCAAAGTTTTGGTGCGCCATCGCCTGTACCGCGAGCATCTTGTAAAGCGGGAGCGTCGTCATGTTGAGCAACTGCTGTTCCTGAGCGTCGAGCGCCGCATCGGTACGAATCTTGCCGTTGATCGAGTCGATCATCGCCTTGATCTTGGTGCGTAAACCCGGCCCGGGCCGCAGCGTCTGTTCAGTCATGTTCAGACACTTTTCGTCGTCGTCGCAGTGCAGGATCTTGACCGGTGTGCCGGTGCCAGCGCCATCGAGAAGAGCTGTCACCACCGCATCCTCGGCAGGACCGACGAAGCCGACGATCGCACCCTCGGCCGCCTTGGGATTGATGACGATCGTTCCAACCAGAGTCATCAGGAACTCGGAAAACTCCTTGTCGGTGCCGGCGAACTTGTTCGACTTTTTGATCGCATCCCACGTGTAATTTCGCGGGTTACCGGGGATCTTGTCGGCCATTGCCGGATCGGTGTTGGCGTCGAGCGTGGCGTCTTGTTCCCCACCGGCACCGCAGCCCTGCCGGGAGCGCGCCCAATCGGAGAACTTGCCTTGGCTGTTACCAACCGCCGCGCAGACCGTGGATCGTGCACCAGCCATTTTCGGCCATACCGAACCGACCAACCCCTGGGCCGCTTCACACGACGAGATGTTCATCTGGTTCATCTGCTGCGCTTTGTTGGCCATGCTATCCATGACCTTGCCGATCTCGGGCGAGACGCTGTCGATCGCGAGCTGGAAGGCAAAGCCCAACGCGTTGTTGGCAGTCGCCTTCAGCATGGCAACCATTTCAGCGCCATTGATGAAGCTGAAGGAGCCGGTGAAGAGGTCGATGCCACCGCAGCCTGCCGAGACCTTGGGCATCTGCAGGTTGAACGGCTGCACGCTCTTTTGCGGAAAGCGCGTCCAGACGTTGCCCATCGAATAATAGCCAGCGGTCTGCCCCTGATAGGCGCTCGGCCCGGTCACGTTCGCGGCCCCGCCCGCATCCTGGAAGAAGCTGTTCATCTGCCCAGCGACGTCCGCGCGGGCCATACCAACGGGGATCATGCTCGCGGCACCAAGGCTCATAGCGACTGCAGCCGTCCGGCGAAGGAGGGCGCGGAAGGGGGAGGGACGAGGAGAAGGGGCGATCGACATCAGAAGTCACTCCCGACCTTGGCGTTGGTGAGCATGAAAATACGCTCCATCACTTCGTCTGCCGACATGACGCCAAAGCCGATCGGGACGGTTTTGCGGGTGATGGTATCGAACAGCACCAGTGCCGGCGTTGCGAGCGGCACGCCCATGCGCTGACGCTGGCCGCTATCAACGACGTAGTTGGGAAACTGGCGGCTTGGACCACCGTCCGTCGATACCGCCATCACCGTGATGCGGTGGCTTTCGGCAACCGAGCGCAGGATCGGCGAGAACACCTCACAGGCAGCACAGGACTGCGCGAAGAAGTAGAACATACCGTAGCGCTGGCCGAGCCGTGAAAGGACCTGGTCACGCGTAGCAGCGCGATTGTCCGTCCATGCTCGCTTGCCGACGGTCGAGACCGGCCGCTGCAGCGTGTAATCGATGTCCGGGTTTTGCCAGAGCGCACGCTGCCAGGTGTCGGAGAAGGTCGACGCGCGATCGAGCTGCTCACGCTGGTAGCGGACATAGGCGATCACATTCGCCTCGCTTGGCTCGAGGATGGCCCGGGCTTTAAGCTCATCCAGCTGTTTGGTGATCGCCTTTAGCTGCGACGTCGACGACTGCTGCGGCTGCGCGGACGCTTGTGGGGTGGATGGCTTCGCCTTGGGTCGCTCGCAATAGAACCACTGGCCTAGTTTGCGCTCACCGCAATAGAAGTCGCCGCCTTGCTGCTGCTCCCCAGCGTCAGACGTCCGATCAAATTCCGGTTCGACCACAGTGTTTCTGGCCTCGGCATCGTCGTCACCGATCGCATCAGCCATCGCTGCGCTCTGCAGGTCGACGGATTGCGCGAGCGCCGGCGTGGCCAAGGGCGCCGTAGCTGCAAGCAGCATAAGAACGCTAGCGGTTAGCCGCCCGGTACGCTTAGTCTTGATCGTCGTCATCATCATGCTCCCCGTCGAGCTCAATCATTGCGAGTTTGAGAACTGACATCATCGCGGCGACATCGAGCATCCTGGTGCCCTGATCGAGCATCCGGACGATGCCGCGAAGGTGGCTGCGACCGTGCTTCCGCCCCTTGATGGTCGCGCGCATTCCGGTTTCGCGGCGGACAAGCCAGCCCTTGTCGGCCATGCGCGGAAAAGCCTGCTCGACCTCGTGCGGATCGATGTCGCACTGAAACCAATGCGAGATGGTCTGTGCGACCTCACCGGCCGAGGTGCCCCGACCGGACCGATGGATGCGGAGGAAAATGGCAAGATCGAGCACCGACATGTCGATCGAACATAGCCCCCCCGGACCGCTTGCATCATTTGCTCCCGTGAAGGTCATAGTACCCCTGAATTTTGGTTTGAACGTCGGCCATCACGGAGACCTCACTGGGCAGCTTTGCTGCGTCCATGAACTCCGCATAGACCTCGGAAAAATCCATCTGACTCAGGTCGAGGCGCTGAAACTCCTCGATCGTGAAGCCCTTGCAGGTCTCGTCCTTGGGCTTGGCCCAAGCTTTGCCAATCTGCTGACGGCCCTGCTCCTGGAGGATGCGCGAGAGCTTGCTCCCGAAGCAGCAATACGCATCCTTCGACGTGACGCAGACGCCCAGGATCTTGCCCGAACAATAGGACCCGACCTTGTGGCAAAGACCCTTGTCGTCCTTCTCGTCGAGCTGCTTTTCGGCAGAGCTACACAGCCACGGCGTCAGGAGCGGTACGCCGCTGCCTGAACAGCAATTCGACGCACCGAAGATCTTCTTGTTGCAGGTGCCCCGTTCTCCAGAAAACACGGCTAGGTTGGCTGGGTCGAACTGCTTGCCGGCGTCGCCGATCGAGTGAAGCGCGACCAGCGCGTCCTTGAACTCAGTCGAGGCCTCGCGCTCGATCGTCTCGCAGCTGCCGTTGAGGCAATAAACGTCGCCGCCACAGACATACTGCTTGTCGGTGGGCGCCTTATCGTCGGGCAGGGGGCAGCTATAGACGCGCTGCGACACCTTGCATGCGCCGCTCTGCGGATCGTCGAGACATTCGTCGCGAAGGAACTTGCACAGCTTGTTGTCGTCGAGCGCGCTGCAATCGCTGGCCGGCGTGAGACGCTGACAGGTGAAGGAACGCGACCAGGCCCAGCATGCTTGCGTAACGGGAACGCCCTCAATGATGCGGGTCTCAGGGCCTTCGGTGCAGACCTCAGTCGCTTGCGGGACACACGTGGTGTCGGCAGCCAGCGCCGGGCAGGTGCCCTCGTTGCGGGCGACGGTAACGCTGAGCGTCCCTTCTTTCTTCAGATAGGCCATACCAGTCGCAAAGTTGTGGTGGCTGCCGATCTCTGCGGCCGACAATTCGGGATTGCAGGAATACAGCTGCGCCGTGCCGCTGACATTCTTCTTGCAGTATTTGCGGTAGCCTTCGACGTCGTTCCCGCCGGCGCCAAGATCGATTTGCGCGTCGCAGATGTGCTTGGAGACCGGCTCTGCACGGCAAACGCCGGCATTGACCTTCGCCTGCATGACGCTGTTTTTGGCGAACCCGTAGCCCTCGTTTTTGTCGAGAACGCCGTAGTAGAACCAGCGCGCGGTGTTGATGACGGTCGGCACGAGGTTTCCGCGGCAGGCCTCGACCGTGTCCGTAACTTTCGACCCCTTGTTGCAGGTAGCCTCGTAATAGCCTTTTGAACCGACGGGAGGAGGAAGGGCCGTGCATGTACCCTCCGCGCCGCCAAGGTTCTGGCCGCCCAGATACGTGTCAGGGTCTTTCTCAATCGCGGTGCCGCGCGAGGTCGCTGCCAGGATCTCGGCATTGCTGAAGGTCGCTCGCGTGCGTGCGCGATCGGTCACCGTGCCGAACGCCTCATCGGTGCCGGCCTTCGAACCACCATCGACCACCAGCCGGTCGGGGTCGTCGAAATAGACCTTCTCCGCCAGATCGGTGCCGCCATAGCCCGGCAGTTGTGAGAGCTTGGCGTCGTTCGGCCCGAGGCTTTCGTCAGCGCGCATCGTTTTGCCGAGATCGGCGCCCTGCTTGCGTGCTTCCTCGATCGTCGTCTGTGCGACGACGCCGCTGGTGGCGCCCGCCAGGACGCTCAGTAGCAAAGAGAAAGCGATGCGCTTCACTCAGACGCCCTTGGCGAGATTGCGCAGCGCAACCGACGCCACGCCGGCACCGGGGCCGTGCGCCGCAACAAAGGTGTCGAGCACGTAGCGAACCGAGACGTTGCCCGTGATCTTGTCGTGGGTCGGCACCGAGGTGGTGCAATTCAGGCCCGAGCAGAGATCGAAGTCGGTCGATACGGCGACATAGGTCGGGACCGCCTCGACGTTGAACGCGCGAAAGAGCCGGGGATCTATCCCGACATTGGACAGCTGATCCTTGTCGGTGACGACCTTGCCCAGCATGGCGCTGAAGGCCTTCATCGAATTGTTCGGGAAGCCCCGGAAGACGACGACGCCGCCCGCCTTTGCAGTGTCGGCAATGAGCTGTCGCAAGGCTGCTGGCGGCATCGACAGGCTGGCAAAGGCGATGAACTGAGGCGCGTCACCCTTGGTGCCGGCGACATTCTGGCTTGCGCCCTTGATGATTTCGTCGAAGTCGAACGCGCCGTCACCGTTCACTGGTAGATCGGCTTTTGCGAGCGATGCGAGATTTGCGCCGCTCTTCGCCTGGATGGCCACGGCTTCCTCGCGAAAGACATCGCCGCGGTTGCGGACGTGTTCGGCAAAGATGTCGGCGTCACCCTGCATGGCGGCCGAACGACGCTTGATGGCCTCGAGGTCGAGACCGTCGACGGTCTGGGCGATCGCCTGGATGCCGGCGAGACCGGCAAGTGCGGCGATGACGATGGTGATGCGGCGCATGATTGTCTCTCCTCAGAGCACGCAGCAGTTGCGCTTGCGCCAGACGAGGTAGCCCATGTCCTCGCCCTTCACGGGGAAGGACCGGCCTGCCTGCGGTGGCATGGTCGAGGCTCCGAGCGGCGAGCAGGCCATCTTGCCGCTGACCATCGGGATCGGATTGACCATCTGGACGCGGTATTGCTGCTTGCGCAGCACCGGCATCGGATACTTGTTGCAAAGCCCCTTGGAGCCCATCGTTCCCCAGGCGAGGCCCTCGCGGTGGATCTTGAACGCGAAGCGGGCCAGCGCGAGACGCGACGCCTGCACATGGCCGATCGAGGCGGCGATGTTGCCGTTGACCGGGTACATCGGCCCCTGACAGCCAGCGCACCAGAAGGTCGCATCGAGCGGCAGCTTGGCGGTTGCCGCGATGCAGTCGCCGGCGCACGCAGCCTGCGCGATCGGCGATGAGAACAGCACGGCTTCCGGGTTGATAAGCGCGGTAAGCGAGTCATCCTGCCAGAGCGGGTCGACCTCGGTCATGTAGGCGATGTCGAACGACGCCTGCTCGAAGCACAGGAAATCGGTCAGGATCTCTATCCAGTAGAGCAGCGGATAGACGTACCAGTGGACGTGCCACTTGGACGTGTTCTGCCCGTTTCCGCCGGTCTGCGATGGTCCAGACAACTGGCCCTGGCCAATGTCGAAGCCGGGCGCGATCTTCGTGCCACCCAGATTGACGAAGCACCACGGCTTGGTGGTGACGTCGGCAAGACGAACGGGCTCCCAGAAGCCGGCCGAAATGCCAATGCGCGGCACCGGACTGCCACACGCGCAGACGGGGAGGGACGGGTTTTCCGTATCGGCGCGATTGCTCGGCCAGATCTTGAGGCCGCCCACCGAAAGCGGGAACAGGCACGACCAGCAGACGTCGGTGATCGGGTTGACGAATTTGCCCGAGCACTTCGATTGCGCCTCCGCGCGCGGGCTCAGCGTCATCGATAGCACGAACGCACCGAGCATAAGCGTGAGGAGGCGCAGAAGCTTCACGCGCGCTCCTCCGCCGACTGAGCGGCGTCGAGGAAGGCGTTGTCGGCCCGGTTCTTCCGGAAGACGTACAGGGCGGTATGCAGCGCCGTCGTGGCAAGGATGGCCGCCACAATGAACGAAGCCGGACGGCCGAACAGCGCAACAAGCGGCGAGATCGCGATCACGCCAACGCCGGACAGAACGCAAAGCACCTGAAAGGTTCGCCGCATTGCGCGAAGATCGTCTGTTTCAGGAGCCGCCATTGGCGTGCGCAGGAGATCGAGCCACAACGGCATCAGCTTATTCCCTTCAGCTTGATTTCGGAGAGCTTCAGGACGCGTCCATTCTGGACGGCGACGGCCGGCGTGTGCCGAATGCCGAGTTTGCCGGTGAGGCGACCTTCCTGGTCGAAATAGAAGCGCCGTTTGCGGTTGGTCATCTCCTCGATTGGCGAGCCGTTCACGAGGATGATCTTTGCTTTCATGTCGCTGTACTGCGACGTCGCCCATTCCATCTGTGCGGCGTCATCGCCGTCGACGAAAACAAGGGCCTGATGGACCGCCACGAAATCGAGCGGGTTCACGGTCTGGCCGGCACGAGCGATGTAATTGCCCTTCTGGTCCTGCACGTCCCGCTCGATGACGATCGTCGGATCATAGGCCCAGCTGCGTGGCTCCGTCGTTGTGGTGATCCCTGCGACCGGCTTCGGCCGACGCACGCGCGCCTCGGACCGCTTGGCGAACTCCGCGTTCATACGGTCGATCCCGCCGGTGGCTTGGAGACGCTGCAGGCGGGCCTCGATCGTCGTCAGCAAATCTGGCTCGATGATCGGAAAGGCCTGGCCGACGACGCCGTGGTCACTGGCGATCGCAACGGAGGAGGTCAGCAGCGCGCTGACCGCGAACATCACACAGAGATCGAGGGCGGTCCTCACAGGATTGGGTCCCCGACGCCAACGATCTTGTTCGAGCAGGCGTAGCCGATCGCGGCATAGCGGCTGTCGAAACCGTCCTTGTGCGGGCTGCCGACATAGTGGCAGCCCTGTGGGATCACGCCCGTCGGGCCGGCTACCAGCGGCTCACCCAGTTTGGTGAAAGGCTTCATGTGGCTGACGAGCTTGCCGGCGACGAACACATCCGCGCCGCGGTGCACGACGGTATCACCCGGCATGCCGTAGACGATCTTGCCGAACATCTGCTTCTTCGCACCGAAATGCTTGATGACGAGCGGCACGGCAGGCGGCACGAAAAAGACGTATTCGCCACGCTTGGGCACTGCCGTCTTGTGGATGACGAATGCCCAGTTCGGCAGCGATTCCGACGCGTTGATGAGCAGCCCGTGCGTGTCCCGCCACTCCGCGATCGCGTTCAACGATATCCCACCGGCGACGAACAGGCCAAGCGCTGCCCAGAGGCGTTTGCGGGGACGGAAGCCCTCGGCCACTGCTGGCGCCGCAATTGCCTTACTGGCCACCGGGACCACCAAAGCTCGAGACCATGGCACCGGCAACCGACGGATCAACCGGTGCGACGTCCTGCGCAGTGGCGGGGGCAGGCACTGCGGCAAAGGGGTTCGGCGCGGCGGGAACGGGTGCGACCTGCGCCATTTCGACAGGCGCGATCGCCGGCGCGGCAGGCACCTGACCCTGCATCATCGACCCCATCTGCGCGGGCGTCGCCGGCATCGGTGCCTTTACGCCAGACGCGTAGACGGCTCTGGCCACGTCGGCCGTGATGTCGGGCACGCTCTTGGACAGAACTGCCTCCCCGACGAGAACAACCTGACCAGCCGCACCGCGACGCTGCAGCTCAGTATCGAGCGATGCCATGAACGTGCGCATCTGCGCCTGGACCTGATCGGGCGGGGTCGCGCTACGGGCCTGCGCCTGCACATACTCGCCAACGATCCGGGACAGGTCTGCCTTGACGATGTGCTGCGGCATTTCCGCCATCACCAACTTGGTGACCCACATGGCCCAGACCAGCGCAAGAACGAGGGCGGCAGCGATCAGCAGTTGCGCGGCGGTGTAGCCGGCGAACGCCGTCTTGCGCCGGACTGTGATCGCGGCAGGAGCGGTCATAGCGGGCTCGGCCGTGGGGGTGTCGACGGCCTCGGTCATGCGCCGTGCTCCAGGCGGGCGGCATCACGTGGCAAAATAGCGTGACGGCGGAAGAACATGATCGCGCCGGAGATGACCATATGAACGATACCGACGATCATCTTGAATTGGTCGAGCCGGCCCACGTCCGCTGCGAGGTAGCGGCTGGTCATGTTCTGCAGATGGTTCATCATGCCATCGAGCGAGAAGCTGCCGAGCGCCAAGAAAAACAGGACGAAGACGCCCCATGTCATCAGTAGGGTCGTGGCCATAAAGCCCGCGAAGTGTAGGCCGAAATAAAGGAAATAGCCGTAGTTGACCTTGCGTGTCGTATGGAGGGGCTGAAGAACGGTTGCCATGGTGGTCACTCCGCTGCGATCGCCAGCGCGTCATCAGCGCTCGGATCGGTCCATTTCTCTGGGTTGTCGGGGTAAGCGACCCGTTCGATCGCCTCTTCCATCGTCAGGCCCTGCGCGAGCAGGTCATGGATGGCTGCGAAGGTGCGGGGCGATGACGAGTAAACCGTCGCCGAATAGGGATCGAGGACGAGCCGGCCGACTGCCAGCGTCTCTGGACCCTTAATCATCACGTCGGAATATTCGGAGCCGTTGCGCTTCAACGAGCGGAGCAGCGCGTCGGTGTAATCGTCCATCTCGAAGCGATCGTGCTTCTTGAAGTTGGCGATCGTTTCCGCCTTCTGCTGCAGGATAACAAACCAGTCGCTGTTCTCCAGCGCGGCTTTGGAACCGTCCGACTTGTAATAGTCGTTGAGGCTCTGCGTGGCGGTCACCAGCGATGCGCCGTATTTGCGGCAGGTACGTGCATAAGCTTCGATGAAATCGGCCATCGAACCGCCCTTCAGCATCTGCCACGCCTCATCGAGCAGCAGCGCCTTGGGGACCGAGCGGTCTTCGCGGCGCATCGCCTGGCTCGCCATAAACATGATCGCGGTTAGGGCGACCGAACGAAGTTCCTCGCGCGACGACAGATCCGACAGTTCGAACACCGTCAGGTTGTTCTTGAGCTGGAAGGACACCTCGCCCTCGAAAAAGCGGCCATAGGTGCCGTCGGTCGAGAAGGGGCGCATCGCGATCGCGAGATTGATGGCGAGCGGGTTTGTAGTTTCGTCGAGCGCCGCGATGACGTCGTTGACCGAGCCTTGCCGACCTTTCTCCGCCCAGACCTTGTTGATCGCGCCATCGATCAGGCCGCGCTCGGTATCGTCGAGCTTGTCGATGTGCCGCGCCATCTGGTTCACGATCGATTTCAGCATGGCGAAGCAGTCCATGAGGTAATCCTCATCGGTTTCCGCCAGCACCGGATCGATCATCGAGAACGGGTTGATGCAGAAGCCCGAGGACATCGTAAACTCGACGAACGCGCCGCCCTGCAGCTTGCAGGAATGCTCGAACGAACGGCCGTCATCGATCACGACGACCTTGGCACCGGCGCCGACCATCGAGGAGCAAAGCTCTTGCAGTGCGACCGACTTGCCCGACCCCGACTTGCCGAAAACCGCCACGTTATGGTTGCCCGCCGTGTTCTCAAACGGCGACCAGAAAAAGGGCTGACCCCGCCTGCCGATTAGCATCAGATGCGGGTTGTTGCCGCCCAGATACTCACCCTGCAGCGGCATCAGGCTTGCGGCCGTAGTGGTCAGGACGGTGCGCAGGCGCTTCATGTTCTTGAGGTCGAACGACAGGCCGTTGGCCATCGTCATCGGCATCGCAGCGAGCAGTCCCTGGATTTGCAGATAGCGATCGTCGAGCAGGTCCCAGCCTGCCGCGCGGTACACCGACTTCAGGATGCGCTCATTCGCGTCGCCTTTGCCCTTCGGGCTGAACGATGTGACCGAGTAAAAAGCCTGCACCAGCTTGCGGCCTTGGCGCAGCTCGTCCTTCACGAAACGCCACTCTTCGGACTGGTCCTTCAGCTGTGGAAGCATGCGCGCGGACTTGCTGTCGGCGAGACTGGTGGTGCGCATGAACTTCCGGCCGGCGCGCTGCCCGGAGGCTTCGGCGTCCGGGAAGTCGAGGCACAGGTTGGTCGACACCGGGCAAGGCATGCGCAGCTTGTCGGCGAACATGTCGCCGATCAGCTTGGCCATGTCCCAGGGCGCCCAGCGCTGCGGCAGGTTGCGCACCGAGAAGGAGCGCACGTCAAACGTGTCTGGATAGATTTCGCCAATCTCGGGCGCGTTCTCGACGGTCTTGCCGGTAGGGCGAAAGCGCTCGGTGCGCAGCAGAATGCGGTCCGGCTCGATCTTCATTTCCAGATCGTGGCGCACCGCCTGGTCTGCGATTGGGTCGAACGGATTGTAGGTGATCGTGTCGTCACCAGGCGCCGTCGTCGGCGAGGTGATGTCGTCGATCCACGAGATGAGGCCCTTGGGGTCGACTGCGCGCGCATGGACGCCGAGCGACTCCAGCGCCGAGATCAGCCCTTCCATGACCGAGGTAATTTCCTCGTTCGAGACGCGGCTCGATTCCGGCGTCGAATAGGACAGGCCGAGGCGGTGATTGCGCAGGCAAAAGGGAGCTGATGCTGACAACGAGTTCCAGACGCCGCCCATCAGATACTCGGTGCGGTGCCGCGCCATGCGCTCGTAAATGCCCGATGCCGAATAGCGCGGCATGTACCACTGCGAGAGCTTCTCGCTGATCCGCGGGCTCATCCAGCCATGGACCTGCAGGGCACCCGGCGTCGGAATGCCTTCCGACAGCAGCTGGGCCAGCATTTCGTGGCTTTGCTCAGTTGCGCCGATCATCGGCGTTGCCTCGAGGAAGAACCCGCGTGAGGCGCTATTGTAGTAGATTTGCGTCTTCGGATCGTAGCTGCGGTAGGGCAGCCAATGGACAAACCGCGGGACAACCGAGTCCGGACGGCCGTTCTCAGGCTTGGCGGAGTCGCCGAGGAGCGTGGCAAGCAGGCCCTTAAAGATGCTCACTGGACAACTCCGGGGAACGAGGATGCGCGTAGCACGGGCAGCGGGTTCGCCGTCTTTGTCGCCTCCCGCGCTTCAGGTTCGGCGCGAGCAAGACCGGCACGGATGGCGGGGTTAGCGCCCACTGCGGCGATCGCGGTGCGACCAGCCGGGGTTACATACTTCGGCGCTGTGAGTGCCGAGGTGGACGTGACGGCCGGACGGACAGGCGCGGGTGAGGAAAGGGGTTTGGCGGCGGTGGTCATGCCGACCGCGACCGGAAAGTTTGGCGTGGGGGACGTAGACTTCGAGCCATAGGTCACAGCGGGCGGGGTGCGGAGTGCCGATGGCGATACCGAAAGGCGACGCGGGGCTTTCGAGAGCCGACGCGCGACCTGGTCCTTGATGTCACCGACAGGATCCGCCTGAACGCGAGCGGCAGCAACCGCAGCGGCGCTTGGCATATCTGGATCAGCAGTCGCAGAATCCTCCATGAAAGGAGGATCGGCACGGTCAACAGCTGCAAGCAGCGTGTCGCCGCCCGTTGCCGCCTGAACTTGTGCTGGCGTCGTCGCGACCGCGTTGCTCGCCAGCGCGCGCTGCCATTCGCCGCGCTCGACGACGGCATGGACCGCAGTCTGTTCGTGCAGGCGACCGGCACCGTCGATCTGCGCCGGGAAGACGATGCGAAGCACGCGTTCCTGGCTACGCGCAGGCGCAGTGGCAGCGGTATCGAAACCGCGGCCGGCGCTTTGCGGCGCGCTGTAGGGACCAGCGGGCGTAATCATGCGATCGCCATCCTCTCCGGCGATCATTGCCAGAGCGCGATCATCGATCGTCGAACTGGGCGCGCAGATGCCGTCGGGTGCGACGCAGGTGAAGCTGCCCTTGATGTTGCCGCCCATTGTCGTGCAGCCGGTCATCATGGTGCCGGAGGCGAGGGCGACCGCGAGACAAACATGGACCTTATTCACGACCGGCCTCCAGCGATGAAGGAGGCGAGCGCCTCCTTGGGACGATAGCCCTCGATCATCGCGCCATCGGCGCGGACGATGACGGGTGTTCCGTTCAGGCCGTGCGAGCGAGCGAAGCGCTCATTGGCATCGAGGCCTGAGGTGTCGCAGGTGGCGGCGTTGCGCAGAGGCTCGCCGGCATAGGCCTGATGCAGCGCGGTCTCGCGGTTCTTGGCGCAATACACCTGATTGGCGAGGTCACGACTTCCGAGAACAGAGATCGGACGTTCGACGACACGCACGTTCATCGACCGCAACGTGTTCGAGAGTGCCCGGCAATAGCCGCAGCGGAAGTCGCTGAAGACTGTTACCGTCTTGCCCGTCTGGTTGCCCCACACGATTGCGCCGTCCTTGGGGAGGCCATCGAGCGAAATGCGCGAAGGTGCGGCCGGGGCAGAAGCGCCGACAGCCTTGGCAATGGGAGGCTCGCCGCCCTCGGGTGCATTGTTGGCCTTGGCAGCACCGCCAATCAGCGTGTCCGGATTGATCTCGAGGAGGCGGGTTGCGGTCAGATCTTGCCGCGTCTCCATGTCGTAGACACGACCGATAACGAGATAGCGTCCCGACCGATCGACGTAGAACAGGTTGTTGCCGGCCGTCACTTCGCAGAGGCCATCGACGACTGCGCAGTCGACCTTGCTGACCTGCGTCTTGGGCAAGCGAGCTTTCAGGAGGGCGATCACCGATGCGTCTGCCGGACGAAGCGCGGCATAGGCGGCCTTCGCGCCGATCGCGGCAGCAACGAACGCTGCGACGACCAAAAGAAGGACCAGCACCCGACCAACGGTCAGACGCCTGTCGGCGGTGCTATCAGTTCCGAACATAAACACCCTCCAGGAAGACGATTTCAACGTCGACGCCGGTCGGCATTTCGATGACCGGCTGGTACTGCTCGGCACGCTCGATCAGGTATTTCGAGACCATGTCGCCAGCCTCGCCGACGCCATTTCCGATCCCGCCTTGCGCGATATCACCCATGCCGAGCTGCTGGCGCTTGCCGTTGACCTGAACATTGCTGCCCTGGAGGAAAGAGTTCGAATTGGCTGCGAAACCCTTTCCGATCCCGCCGACGAGGCCTGCAATGAAAGCTTGGCTGACGAGTGACCCTTCGCGGCTGACGACACGTCCGCGAACGCCGGTTTTGCCACCGAACGCGATGAAGCCTTTGACCTCGGACACCGCGTAGCGCCCACCCGGCTGAGGGCAGGTCATCTTCTGCAGCTTCACATAGACCTTCTCGCTCGACAGCTCGCCGCGGGCGGCGCCGTTGATGAGGCAGCCTTGGATCTTCGTGGTCAGAAGCTTGCCGTTCTGCAGCACCGATCGCGCAGGGCCGGTGACGCGCAGGACGACGGGCAGGGGGTCGGTCTGGCTGTTGACCCCGGCTGCGGCATCGACACCGACGATAACCTTCGCGCTGGCAAAGCTGTTGGGTGGAAGGTAGTTCGGACTGTCGGTGTAGACCGTGTTGCCCTTGGAAACCTTCGAGGCGTTACCGGCCTCAGCGGAGCCAAACGAGACCATTTTAACTTCGCTGAGGCGCGCAGGGGGAAGGTCCGGACCGGGAGTAGCGCCTGCCGCGCCGGGCCGACCGTAGAGGGCGGCGCTACCAGGGCCGTACATTGCCTGCGGCCCAGGCATCGGGGCAGGCGCTGCGGCACGCTCGTTGACCTGCCGACGCAATTGATCGTTTTCGGCCTGATAGGCGGATACGACGCGCTGGCCGTCGCTCGACATCGACTGGTTCTGCGCGCGCATCGCATCGAGCTGCTCGGCTAGCTGCGCGACGCGAGCGTTGGTGCCCTCGACACCCTTCAGCTGGTTTTCGTTCGACTGGAAACGGTTCTCCGACTGCGCCATCCACTCCTGCTCGGACTTGGTCTTGTTGGTCATGTCGCTGACCGAAACCGTCTTCTTGTCCGCGCTATCGGGATCGATCTTCTTGACCGCGTCGTCACCGCCAAAGATCCAGAAAGACGATGCGACGAGAACCACGCCGCAGCCTACCGCCAGCTTCATCTGCTGCTTCTTGCGGATCTCGACGTTGCCATCCAATTCCGAGGCGATCGGGGATACTCCGTCGCCGTCAACGACTTCAGGAGCGTCGAGCGGTTTACGCTCGCGAGAGAAAATATCTTTGATACCCATGGCTTAGTTTCCGTTCCGCGAGACGAGGTAAGCGGTCGTGACCCGACCAGGCGCGAGCTTAGGTTCGGCGATCGAGACCGCGAGTGCGCTCGATGGCGCCACGCTGGCCTCGGTCAGCACAGTTTCCTTGGTGCCCTTGTTTTCAATGCGCAGGACGCGGCCGGTGAGAGCGTCGCCGCGATATTCAGCGATCATCTGAACCTTGAGGTCGCCGACATAGACGGGCTTGAGCGAGCGCTGACGCATCTCGAAACCGTCGACCGTCTTGTTGGCGTACATCGCCTGCACCAGCGTCACAGCGGCTTCTTCCGGCGAGGACCTTTGTGCGACCTTGGTGGTCGTGCCGGCTTCCGCCGCATCGGCCTTGGCAATCGCCGGGTTCGAGACGAACACCTGCACCGCCTGGTCGCCGCTGATCCGGCACTGAAACTTATAAACGTAGCCGCGCTTGCTGGTGCCGAAGAACGACAGGAGCTGGCGGCCAAAGCCCTCCGGCACCGAAAGGTAGATGTCGCCGCGGACCGGCTCGTTCACGACGGAGAAGTCGTCCGAGGGGTTGCCGGTATTGATCTTGGACACACCAGCGAACTCGTCACCGACAAGGCTGATCCGGGTGAGATCCTTGGCGGACGCGTTGCAGGATACCTGCGCACCGTCGTCGGCCATTAGCGTCTGGTCGCCAGCCGCGAAGGCGGGGGCCGCAAAGACGAAGATCGCCACGGCAATTAGAGCGGCACCGGCGATGCGGCTCAGCCAGCAAAAGTTGCGGCTGGAGAGGGCAGTGCCGAGCGCAGCACTGCCAAAAGCGTAGATTGCGGTCACATCGCAGCTCCCGGACGGGTCTTGGGTTGGACCATGCTGAAGCCGACGAGCTTCAAGGTCATGCCGGCATATTCCCAGTCGTAGACAAAGGTCCGCTGCTCGGATGACACGATTTTCTGGCCGATGACCGTGTTGAGCTTGCCCGACACGGTGGACTGGAGCGCCTTGGGGTCGATCTCCATGCCCTCGAGCGTAAAATACTGCGACATGCTGGAGCCGCGCTGCTCATCGACGATCTTGAGGAGGTCGGCTTTGATCTTGCCCTGCGACTTGGGCGAGACGATCGCGAGAACCGACTTAATCCAATAGTCGAGGCTGCTCGGCGTGCGGTTAAGCGTCAGCACGGCCGTGTCGCGGGTCACAAGCTCCAGATACTCGCGCGAGACACCCGACGTGGACAGCGTGACCGGCGAGCCAAGAACAGGCTGCAGCACGATTTCGCGGCTACGTGTCGCCGACATCAGGAGCAGGAGCGCAACAAAACCGGCAAGAACCAGTGCGGCTATACCGAGGACATTACGCTGGCGAAGGACGCGCTGGCTTTGCGCGTGCTGGTAGGAAAAATCCATGTCAGCCCACCATTAGTCGGAGGTAGGAAGGTGGCGTGGCGCGCAGCGACGGGAAGCCGCCTGGCAGATGCCAATACGCCAGATGAATCAGCCACGACGTTGCCCGTCCCGCCTTTGCCCTCCTAAGGGCCCACCAGCCTAGGACGGCTAAGCCGATCCCGATGACGATGTGTTGGGACAGGATCCCCCAAGTGAAGGGGATAACCATCGCGAGGAACTCGTCGAGCGTCCAGAACCCGATCAGCTCAGGATCGTCGAGGTGCGATGGGATCACGTACTTATCGGCTGACATCACGCCACCTTCAAAGACGGTGCCGGCGAAGCTGCTATCAACGCCGGCACCGGGCCGGTTCAGATGGTGGCGGTGACGGTCGAGGTGACGATCGGAATGCCGGTACCGGCACCGACGCCCACGCCGACCGGGATTGCGACCTGGCCGAGCGAGAAGCGACCCGATGCCAGACCGACGACGCCGCCAGCCAGTGAAAGGACGGTGATGATCTTGCCACCCGAACCTTCGAGAAAGCCCGTGAATTTTGCGAGGGCGGTGTCGAACGTTGCGTCGGCGCCGGCGAAGGCAGGGTGGGCCATCAGCACTGCGGCAGCAGCCGTGCCGATGACCGCCAAGGTGGTCGTCTCGGCACGACGGCCGATCTTAAGCATGGTCTTCATGGTAAGGAGTCTCCCTTCGATCGGGCGCATTTCAGCACGCCCACAAAAAGGCTGGTGGCGTGGCATCGAAGCGGCAACTCCAAATTCATGGAACCTTGAGGCTCCGGGAGCATCGCGGGCGCTACGAAAGAGATTCTCACCTTGTGGCTGCAAAACTGTCGCGCACGTGCGACATCTTTGCCCCTTTTCGAACCCGCCGGCTCATATATGAGCTAGTCGAACCGACGATGCTTCGGGCGGGGCGGAGGTGAAGCGTCGTTTCGCCGGATTGATTACATGTGGCTGGAAGGACGATTCGGGCCAAATCTTGCTCTTCGCGCTATCCTCATTTATGTCGCGGCGCCGCCACTTGGTGACGACGGGATTGTCCGAAAAACTTGATATTACGATCGCTGAACGTTCAGGACAGTTTGCGAGACAAAAAGCTTCAACTCGAACCGCCATGTCTTCCGGTGAGGCAGGACCCGCCGCCTAATTACGCTGAAAAGCACGGGTCGGCGACAAAAAGGCATCGGCATGAAGCTGATGTGTTTGAAACAATACTACGGTAAACTTCGTCCCTCCGGAAATGGCACGCAACCGTTCCGCTGCCTCACGCAACGGCGAGATCAAACGGTGAGATCAATACGATCCGCGGGCCGTGAATCTAGGCTGCGATCGCGCGCGCTCAGATCCACCGGCGGACGAGGCAGAGTGCCCTTTCGAACTCGGCGGCGTCCTGTTCGTCGGCATCAAGCCGGCGATCATGATCCGCTCGATTTCGGGCCGCGTCAGTTGAGCCTTGATGTATATCGCACGATCTGCCCGTGTATGCTCAGTACGTTCGGCCTGAAAAATACAAAGGACGAGCCTCACAAGCTTACTTGCGCGGCGCAGAAGTCGCGCACCTCGTAAGATAACAGCGCATCAGAGATATCGTTGATAGACAAAACGACCGGCAGCCAACGTCTGAGGGCGGGCTGCAATGATGCCAAATTGGCATCGATTAAGGTTGCGCACTGCGGTCAACGCGTGGAATCCTTCGTTCAGATATGGAGGATCCCGTGAGTGCGATTTCCAGTTCAGGGCATGCTAGTCCAAAGACCGTCCCAAGCAGCCGTACTATAATTGATTATATTCTCTTCAAGGTAGACGGCAGACGTGTCAGCATTCGAAGGCTCGGAGAACTGGCCGGCATCAACCACAGTAGATGCGCTCGCATCCTGCATAAAGATCCGGCGCGGCGTCATGAGATCAAGATTTACGAACTATCACAGATCCTCGACGTCCTGAATGTCGAATTCATAGAGGCAGCCCTCGCGAGCGATGCCTGGCGTCACGATCCGGTGATCCCGCACGCTTCCGTCGAGCGCGCCGCAATATTGACATCTGAGTTTGTCCGAGGACTTCCAGCAAAAATTATCGGTATCGTTGGCGAAATACAAGGTCTCGACTGCCTCGATATCAGAAAAGAGCAGGGCCATCCTCTAAAGTGTTTGATCATACAGATAATTAGCAAGCATTACGCGGAGATAGCCCGGCGTCGCGATGTAAGGATAGAATTTGAATATAAGATATAGGCTTTAGGCACTGATGCAGCTCAGCCGCTCGAGGCTAAGTATGGAACCGCAGTTCTCTTTGGCTGCCAAGCGAAAGGCACTTACTTGCGACAATTGTCAAGAGTCGAGGGCGTCCGACGACACATACTTCAAGGGCTGCGCAATGGTGATCAGCGACCTGGCGCTGTCATCAACGTAAAGGAAATAGCGGCCGGCTTGGGTACGAGCCCGACGCCCGTCAGGGAAGCGCTCGAGCGCCTTGCAGGGGAGGGCATCGTTCATGCGGGGCGAGGCGAGCGAGGGTTTTCGGTTCCCCGCTATGGTGCGCGCGAACTGTCAGATCTTTACCGACTGTTGGAGACACTGTTGCAAATTGCTCACCGAGATCACGGCCCGCTCAAGTCCGACGAAGACATACGCGTAAGTATCGAAGACGGAGCTCCAGCTTTAGCTGTCGAGAGCGTGTTGAGTCATGTAGCAAGCCGAACCACAAGCAGGATTCTGTCCGGCGAAATCCGTCGGATCATCAATATCCTCGGCCCTTACCGTATTGAAGAGCCCAGAATTATTCCAAACTGGCGAGAAGAGCTGGGGGATCTACGCGCGAGCCTGACTGCCAATGACCAGGTTGCGAAATCAATCCGATTTCATACAAAGCTCCGATTGCAGCAGGTCGCTGCGTTGATCGCATCGGTCGACGAGGATGATCACGGCCAAATATATTGAAGATATAGCAAGAATAGAGACGCGCATGATGCTCTATTAGCCGGGCCGCGATGGTGCGGCGTACAGGAAGGAAATGATCATGAAGACGTTCTCGCTCATTGATCTAGGCCGCGCGAGCAAGGTCACCGCCGCATCGCTGATGGGGCCGGTCGCAGAGCGCGACAGCGTTACCCTGCGCAACTATATCTGAAGGGTCGGCGGCGTCTTCGGGCGCCGCCGCATTCATGTGATTGCGCTATCCAATTTTGCCTATGGCGTCGTCATCGGCTCGGACGCCATCCTGCTAGATGTCCGAGCTGACCGCTATCACGCGATGGTAGGAGCAGCGGCTGACAAAGATGGACCGATCCCCTTGCCAGAGACCGGCCGACATCTGGTTCCGGAAGCATGGACAGCACTGATTGAGACAGGGTTGGCATTCCGGGGATCGGGACGCGGCTTCAGCAATCTGCACAGGCCCGAACATGCGCTTGTGCTCTCTGAAGACATTTGCGAGCGCTCCACCTTGCGTGACTCTGTCGATCTGGTCGTTGCGATCATGACCGCCCGGTGGAGATTGCGGAGAGGCCTGCCTTGTCGCTCTTACAACGCGACGAGGCGGGCGCCCAACGCAGCGACCGTGACTGCACTGCATTCCGCCATGACGGCATTGCGCAGGGTCAGATTGTTCATCCCGACACCTCGACGCTGCCTTCCGGCATCGTTGATCACGGCTTTGTTCCTGGCGCGTCGTGGCGTCACGACGCAGATCGTGTTTGGCGTTCGATCCTATCCGTTCGAGGCGCACTGCTGGGTCGAGCACGACGGCGTCGTCGTTGACGACGACCTGGACAAGGTATGCGCCTTCCTACCGATCGTGGTGGGACATCCATGAACACCCGCTTCGTTGTCGTGACCACGCGACGTGATCACGCGGTCGAGCGAGCATGCCGGATCGCGGATCACCTGAAGTCGCACGGGCTTCAGGAAGTCCGTCGGAGCAGTCGGCAGATCTTTCTCGCCTCGCCGGGCGCATCGTTCGAGGCTTTCGGCCCCGCGATCACGATCTTCGGGACGCTCTATGGACGTTGCACGCCGCCGCAAGGTGGTCCTGCCGGCGCAGACGGCGGAACGACTGAGCGGTTGGCGCGAAGGCTCACAAACTCCTCATGGGGACGGTACGTGGCGTTTTTCGAAACGGACGACGATCTCGGGGTGATGGCCGACCCTTCAGGTGCGGGCATTGGATACGAGGTGGCGGACGAGGAGGTATCGCTGCTGTGCGACCGGGTTGATCCGCCCCTTCTGCGGGCTGCGGGGTTCACAGGCCGTGTTGAGCTGAACGCATTGCACGGATGCCTTATCGACCCGACCACTGCGATACAGGCCAAATTCCTGCGCGGCGTGGAACGGCTCGTCCCGGGCCGACTATATTCCCTGCTCGGGCGGCATGCACCGGTGGCAATATGGTCTCCGGCGACCGTCGCGGAGAGACGGGACGATCCAGAAGATCGTCTACGCGCCAACCTCGACCAGACGCTTTCGGGGCTAGGGTGCATACGGCCACTCGTCCAGCTGTCGGGCGGACTTGATTCCAGCATCGTCGCATCAAGCCTTGCCGCCATCGCTCCGATGACGCGCGCCATGACCGCAACGTCCGCAGCGGGCGACGTCGAGGAGACGCCTCACGCCCGATCCGCCGCAGCGCATGCCGGTGTACCGTTGACCGAAAAGCGGTCCGATGCCTTTCCCAACTATCGGTCCTTCTTTGACGCACCTCAGATCGCACACCCCTATCTTCATGGGCTCGACGACCTCTTTGCACACAGCGTTGAGGACGCCGGCTCCGACATGGGCGCGGACGCTGTAGTGACAGGGCAGGGGGGCGATGCCCTGTTTTTCCATCCGCCAAGCCCGCTGGTGGCCGTCGACCGGAGACGGGCGTTGGGCAGTTGGGTAGCGTGGCGCTCGCTTCTCGATGATGCTCGGCGCAGCGGGAGCACCATCTGGCACCATCTGATTCCTGCCGAGCTGGATCGGTTCAGGCAAACGCAGATTCCGTCTCACACCATGGTTCCCCCGTGGGTGGTTCGCGACAGGCAGTCTTCGACCCTGAACGAACCACACCCGTGGACGGCGGATGCGTGGAGTCTGCCTCCTGGCAAACGGCTACACATCATGATGCTGGCCAACGCGCAGATATTCCATTCGGAACGCCCAACTCCGAGCCAGATGCCCCTGCATCATCCGTTGCTCTCCCAGCCTATGATGGAAGCGGCGATGTCCATACCGGTCTGGATGCTGGCATCGGGGTCGCTCAATCGGGGACTCGCCAGACGCGCCTTCGCTTCGCGAATTCCAGTCGACGTCGCACGGCGCGGTTCAAAGGGGGAGGCGACCGTCTTGTACGGCAGGGCGGCGGTGGCGAATCTCCAGTTTCTGCGCGAGACTCTGCTGGGCGGCGTTCTGGCAAGCTGTGGCATCGTCGATGAACAACGGTTGGAGCATCTGCTGACACCGGATCATCTGTTCTATAGTCTGCACAATCACTCGCTGATACTTCTGGCAAGCTGCGAAGCCTGGCTCAGGGCTTGGCGGTAGCCTGCGTCAGCTGCCTGGCGACCTGCGCCGGTTATGAGTGCGGCGCGGCCGCAGCCCCTTCGCCGATGGTCCGCTTGAAGAACCCAGTAACTAGGTCCCAATATTGGCGAATGTTACCAGGACTGGAAACCTCATGCCCTTCGCCCCAGAAGCGCACCAGGGTCGCGTCGGCACCAGCCCGGGTAGCCTCCATGAAAGCGCGCTCCGAGTGCGACATATCCACCGGATCAAGGTCACCGCCGATTACCATCAACGGCCTGCTCAACCCATCCATTTGGAAAGCCGGGCTCGCGTGCACGTAGGCTAAAGGGGCCTTAGCCGGCATTGACCGCATGCCCCCCTGCCCGGCCTCCACCCATCCTGCAGACGATGAGAGCGGTATGCCACGCTCGAGACGGACCCTGTCGCTCCCGCTGATCGAACCGTGCATCGCCGCCACGTCCGATGGGCCGTTGCTCGCGACCACGGCGGCATATCTGTGCGACCGTGTCGCGATAGTCAGCGCAGCGTATCCGCCAAAGCTGTGGCCCAGAACGCCGACCCGGCGTTCGTCAACATGTCCCTCCGCGATCGCGGCGTCCACCGCTGCGTCGACTTGGGCGACGACGTAATTGCTGGGATTGGCCCCATCGTACACTGCGGGCATGCTTGGAAGGAGAACGGCGTATCCAGCGCTCGCGAGGAGCAGCGCGTTCGTCGACAAGTCGTATCGTGATACCGAGAGCTGCCCAGGCTCGAGGGCGCCGAACGACATGCCAGGATAGGGCGTGACCACCATCGGAAGCTTCCCCGCCGCACGACGCGGGAGAATGAGCCAATGGTGTAGGGTCGTGCCGGTCGAATCCTTCGATGTGAGACCGACCATATGCGGCATGGCGACAGTGGAAACGCGCGCGTTCAATCGATCGATCTCAATTGCCTCCATTCCCGTCCGGCTAAGGTACAGCCTATCCTGGTTGCGCTGATCGGACGACCACGCGACGGCGAATCCCGGTACCGCGGCCAGCGGCACCGAGTCCGCAGGCAACGTCGTGGGTCGTTCGAGGCGCCCTGATACTGTCACCGAAACAACGGACGTCGAACCTTGCTTCTTCACGACGATTGCCTCGACCCGTTCTGGATTCATGTCCACGCGGAACCCCTCGTTGAACGGCTCGAGAAGGGCGGTCCGGCCTCGCATGACATCGGTGGCGACGAGCTCGTCACGACCGCGCCCAACCGCGATCAGCCGTTCGCCATTGAGCAGCCACATGCTGTGCAGCGTTGTTCCGATCGGGCGTGCCGAATGCTTGACGCCGAGGTCCGTCGCCTTTCCCGCCGTCAGTCGCATCCATGCACACCGTCCCGAGGCAGTCCTCATGAGAGCCACAGGTGTGGAACCGGCCCAGCCTGCGTGGACGATGCGCCCGCCCCCGTCCTCCACGACATCGGCATGAACGTCGGTGCCGCCGAGACGTTCGAGCGTTCCGGTCTTGTCGAGGATGGCATAGTAGCCGTTGCTCCAATCGGGCGCATCGTCGCGTCTGAGTATGAGAAGGCGGTCGTCTGCCGACCAGGTCATGAACCCGCGCATAACGTCGCCGGCTATATCGCGGCGTTTTCTGTCCGTGAGGTCGAGCAAGGCGATTTGATGACGACGAGCATCGAAGCTCACCGAGATGGGCTTGCCGCCGGGTAGAGCGGGCCTTCCCGCCAGCAGGACCGCAGCGGTCGTGCGCGATCGCGATAAAGAGAGGTCGACGATGTCGCCCTTCAGAAGAGGGACTACCTCGGCGGTCTGCCAGGATACCCGTACGAGAACGCGTTCGGTCGCGTCTGGTACCGGCCCGTTCTTTGTGGAAACCACGGTTCCCGAAGCCTCACCGCGGGCTTGTGCCGCGTACAGGCGGCTCAGGTCGCCGAAGGAGGCGCTGCCCGACAGGAGTACGGAGGGCAGCCTATGGGCTGGCATCGCAATAAACACGAGCTCGTCGTCGTTGAGCCAGACGGGATTGGGCGACGTCGTTGGCAAATCGGGCGCTGGATCGAACCATTTCACGACCCGACTGCGGAGGTCCACGACGCCAAGCGTAAGCCGTCTCTTCTGCAGTCTATAGACGGCGAGGCGACCCTTCGAAGGGGACATTCCTGCCATCCAGTACCCTGCATCCGATGACTGCTCGAACAGCGGCTGGAGCGACCTGGGTCGGTCGGTCCGGGTGGCCAGTATACGGGACAGGATGCGACCGTTGAACTGCGCACCATAGCCGAAGTCTGCCGCGTCCGCGTAGGGACGTCGCTTCTCGACGAGCACGAGCTTCTCAGGCTTTGCAATTGCGACTTCGCCGTAGCTTTCGAGCCCAAGAAGGTCCTCGACCGTATAGTCCCGCGCCAGCGCTGCATTGGGCGCGAGTGCGCACAACGCAAACAGGATCACTCTGCGCATAATTATCTCCGACATGTTGTTCGACACCCGCACCCGGTGTTCGGGCGAAATCACCAGGATCGTCTGATTTCGATTGCTGCAACCCGTCCGAACGGAGAGGCATTTGCGGCATCGAACCCGAAGCCGTTGGAGCGATCGACAAAAGGTGGGTCGGCATCGAACACATTTTCGACGTTGATCGAGAAGCGAAAGCCGGACAGTGGTCCCGATGTCGGCGCATAGCCGATGTTGAGGTCGGCGGTCACGAATGCACCGATTTCTCGGATGGGAACGCTGGCATCGTCTTTGTAGCCGTCAACAAAGTTGCCCGCCACGAAGGCGGATAGCGCACCGCGGGACCACTCCGCCGTTCCACGTAGCTTCAGATCTGCTGGGTTGCTCAAGGTGTTGAGCCGATCGACCGACGAAGACAGCGGCGTGAGGGTGTCGGTGTAGTGGAACAGCCACGTCGCGGACAGGTTCACGCCGTACCGTTGCTTCCCGGCCGTTCGCACGACGCCAAGGTCTGCATCGAGTCCGCTGACCTGCAGTGCCGAGGTGTTGCCGAAGCGCGTGTCGATGATCGCAGCATAAGAGGTCGGCGGATAAAAACCCTCGCTTGCGCCTGGTTCCGCCAGAAGCGCAGTCACGCGCGCGAGGTCGGTAGCACTAACTGAGGGGGTGATCCTGTCGACGTACGGCGTCAGTGAAGGGTTGGTCAAAGCGCGCGACAGGTCGAGAAGCGCGGGTTGCGCGATCCTGCCCTTGAACCGAGTCGAAAAGCCATTCACGTTGAACGTCAAGCCTGGGATCTGAGGAGGCGCCAGGGAGAAGCCCGCGCTGAACGTTCTGGCTCTCTCGGGCGAGAGGTCCGGGTTGCCCCCGGCGAGGATGAGCACTGGCACCGATCCACCCGTGCTGTCTGGCAAGACCGTGGGCACGATCCTGCGGCGCTCCTTCGTCTCGGCCAGCGCGGGTGCGCGAAAGGAGGTGCCCCAGCTGGCGCGCACGGTCACACCCTTGGCCAGTTGCCATGACAATCCAACCTTCGGATTGGTGGTCCCGCCAAAGTCTTCATAGGCTTCATGCCGCAACGCCAGCGAAAGGTTCAACGCCTGGACACCGGGACGCGCGTTGATGGGACCGACGAGCGGAACCTCGAGCTCCGTGAAGATAGCCTTGATGCCCCGTCTGCCCTCGAGTTGGGCGAGCGTTGTCGGCGTACTTCCCGACATGAAGGTTTCGCCACCGGACCGCAGCGTTTCCCGGCGGTAGGACGATCCCAGGGCCAGGCGGGCGTCTCCCCCGGGAATGCGTACTACCGGACCCTCGCCCTTGACGACCGCCTCCGCCACGGAACTGCGTCGACGTGCTTTCGAGTAGCCAGCTCCGATGAAGTCGAGGACAGCCGCGCTGTTCGCGCCCCCTGCGCCGTAGGGGTTGAAGTATCCGTCCGCCGCGGCCGAGTAGCGGGTCGCTGGATCATCCAGCACCGCGCCGACTGCCTCGTTCAAGGCGCTTGCGTTAAGCTGGTTCGACAGGCGCTCGCCGCTGCGTTCTCGCGCAAAGCTTCCATAGCCGTCGATGGTCCAGCCACTGCCCGCACGCCATGTCAGCCCGGCCGCCGTGCTGAGCGCGGAGACGCCACCCGTCGCGTGTGCCGAACCCAGATCATTGAGGAACGAATAGGCTAAGACGCTGGACTGTTGAGCGTCGACAGGCAGGAAATAGGGGTTTGAAGATGTGACCACGAAGACCGTCTGCGCTGCCGGCGACCCGTAGGAGAAGGTTCGTCTGGCATAGCGCCCCTCGGCGAATACATCGACGTCGCTACCAATGCTTTGTTCCAGTCGCGCATAGGCCGCATGACGATCGATCCGCGGCGACAGATCGACGCCTGCAACGATGTTCGATAGGTTTGATCCCGGCTGCAGGTCGCTCAGAACAGGCTGGCGGCCGCCGGGGAGGGCAGGAATCGCGTAGGCCGGTACGTAGGAAAACGTTGTTGGGTCGAGCGCGAGGATCGTACCCGGCGAGGAGAGGAACGTCCTGTGGTCACTGCCGCCAAATGGCCGAAGATCGCCGGTTGCCGTGTAGGCGCGGTCTGCGGCGCGGAGCCGGTCGCGGTGCTCGAAGTCGTACGCCACGAACAGCGATCCGGTCTGCCAGGCTTGGCCCGCCGCGAGGCCGAGAAGTCCGTCCTTGCGGCCGTCGCGGCCCAGGCTCCCGCGGGTCCGAACGTCCAGACCTTGATAACGACGCCGCAGGAGAATGTTGACGACGCCCCCAACCGCGTCGGACCCGTAAATTGCCGAAGCACCGTCCGTCAGTATCTCGACGCGGTCGACCGCGAGCGAAGGAATGGCCGACAGATCCGTGAAGTCACCGCGACCACCCGACCCAGCGACGCGGCGTCCATCGAACAAAGTGAGGGTCGCATCGCTGCCCAGCCCCCTAAGATTGGCGGCCGGCGCCACTGAGTAGTTCAGGCCGCCACCATCGACACCGGTCAGGCTGGCCACAGGATTACCTGTTCCACCGAAATTTGCCGTCTGCGCGGCAATGAGATCGGCCACCGTCGCTCGTCCCGATCGCTCGATATCCGCTCTCCGTAGCGTGCGAACTGGCCCTGTAGCCACCGCGCCCCGGATATTGGTGCCCGTCACGAGGATCTCGTCGTCCGCCGCACTCACTGACGCTTCGCGCGACGGATCGGATCGCCCCCGGATAATGACGTTCTCGTCGATGACACTAACGGAAAGATCGGTGCCACGCAGCAACTGGTCGATCGCCTCGCCGATTGTGTAGTTACCGCGCAACGCTTTGGCGTTTTTGCCCCGCAAAGACGCGGATCCAGCGATCAACTTGTATTTGGAACCACGCGTGACTGTCCTTAGGGAAAGTCGCAGGTCCTGAGCCGGAAGATCGTAGCTTCTACGGCTTGCTTCCTGTGCTGCACTCGGGGCGCCCACTATGATGGCCGCGACCGTCGCACTTGCAAATAAACAACCCCTGGTAAGATCGACCATGCTTCCCCCGTTTTGCAACTCGGCCCCTGTTCAAAGGCGCAAGCGGTAAAGACGGGACTTTTCGAATTTGAAGCTGCGGCCGCAGAATTATTTGTTTCGCAGAACGATCTTCCCTCGCTGCGACCGGTCGATGCGAAGGTCGAGATAGGCGGCGACGCCTTCGGCAACGGCATCACTGTCGCGGATATCGATATCGCCGAAAATCTCGCGCGTGCCGAGGCTTGGATCGGCGAGTTCGATATGCGCGGTGGCATATCTATTGGCCTCTGCGATGATCGCATCGATCGGGACATCGTTCAGGCTTTTCGTGCCCTGCACCCACTGCGTTTCGGATACTGATGTGGTGGTTACGGACGGGGGCCGCCTATGACCGGGGTCGAAGGCGATATGTTGCCCGGAGTTGAGGGCAATGGGTGGCGAGGAGCGGGGTCCGAGCGATATGCTCGGTGGTCTTACGACGACACGTCCCTGGATGAGGTCGATGGAAAGGGCGTCACGATAGGCCACGTCGAAGACGGTGCCGGTCGCCACGATTTCACCGCCACCCGCGTGAACGACGAAGGGCCTTGCCTTGTCATGGGCAACCGAAAATCGTGCACGACCGTGTTCAAGGTTGAGCAGCCGCCGCTGGCCTGAGAAATCGGTCGTTAGAAGAGTGTCGGTGTCGAGGATGACGCTGGATCCGTCCGCCAACGTCACGCGGCGAAGCTCGCCAACCTTGGTCGCCAAGTGCACCGTCGGCCGGGCGAGTGGCTTGGCGGATTGCAGGGCGGTGAAGCGCAGGGAAAAACCTATGGCTAGGCATGCGCAGAGGAACGCAACTGCGAGGAGCGTCGTGCGAGCGCGCATCGACACCGGGCGAGAGGACTGCACCGATACCACGCGGACGGCAGCAGTAGCGTCATCAAGATCGCGCATAAGCCGATCGTAGAGGGCGCCGCGACCGGGCTTTGCGGCGATCCATTGCGCAAGGTCGTGCTGGTGGCGGGTCGGGTCGTCCAGCATCCGGACCGCCCATTCCTCGGCGGCGCACTGATCCTGCGAATTCAACTCAGTCATCAGAATCGCTCCGATTGGCGCCAACGTGGCGAACGGCCCGAAGCATGTGTTTCTGTACCTTCCACAGGGGAATTTCCAGTTTGTCGGCGATCTCCCGAAAGCTGAACCCCTCGACGCGGTTGAGCATGAAGACCTCCAGTGTGTCCGCCGGGAGCTGCTGAAGGATCGCGCGCCACCGTATTACGTTTTCGCGCGCCTCCAGATCGCGATGCGGATCGAACGGTGAGGGGGCGCCCATCCCGTCGTCGAGAGGCACCGACCGCTGTGCCATGCGGGTCGAATTGCGAACGGATCGGTCCTTGACCAGGTTATGCGCTATCCGGGTCAGATAGCCGCGCGGCGTCGTGATCCCTGGAGGGGCAGACCGCAAAAATCGAGCTAGCGTCTCTTGAGCCATTTCGTCTGCATCGGCTTTGTTGCCGAGTTCACGGAAGAAATATCGGATCAGGCGCGGCTTCTCGGACCGGTAGACCTCGCTGAAGTGACGGCGATGGGCACCGCGATACCAACCGCGGTCTTGGCTTTCTCCGGCGCTCATTGCGCGGCGCTCTTTGCGCCGAGCGGAAATTGGGAGAGCGCGCGCGCATATCGCGCCCGCTCAATGAAAACTAAGCGTCGGCTCTGCGCCGACCTTGGCCCGTGGCTCATTTGTCGCCCCTATGTCCACTTGGAGCGACGGCCTGAAGCCGGATGTTGGAAACCCTGGCAATGCACAGAGCGCATGCGCCTTTACCGTTGCCGGTTGGACATGCGCGCATGCCACCCGGCCACAAGAATTGCGACCGAGTTGCATTGCTTTCGGGGTTTCCACGCCCCGCTTCCGGTTTTTTGCCGGAAGCGGTCCCAATGTGCGCGGTTCGCGTCACGATGCAAGCTTGAAATTAGTGCCAGATTGGCTGGACCTTCGTGGACTAGTCGGCGCGGCGGCGGGATTGGCGGCGGCCTGGGTGCGGGCTATTTCGGCGGCAGCACCCCGGACGTCGTGATCCGGCCAGGAGCGGCGATCGGGTTCTTCGCGCTCGGCCTGCTCGTGGCGATCCTCGGCAGCGCGTTGCCCGCCCGCGTCGCGGTGCGGGCTGTACCTGCCGCAGCGCTCAAGAACGCCGGCAACGTACTCGATCCGCGGCGGCCGGTCGCGTGGTGGCCCGTCGCCGCGCTGCAGGGCGCAACACGCGGCGATAACCTGCGCTTCGATGCTTCGGTCGGCCAGCAGAGAGGGAGAGGGAGGAAGGAATTGAAGGTGGGAAACACCAAACTCTTCCCGCCCCCACGATCCCAAATCTCTCCAGGAGGCCAACATGACCGACAGTGCTACGCTCGCGCTCCTTCGCCGGTGCAGTCGAGAATTGAACCGGCGATTGCCCAACATCGCGGCCAACCGGGCCCTCGCAGCTAAGGTCGACGATTACTTGAGTGCGTTGACCGAGCCGACCTCCGCCCCGAACCTGGCCGAGGTGCTCGCTCGATTGCAGACTGCCGATCTGGAGCATCTGACGGTTGATCGCGGAGAGCAGGCGATTCGATTGCATCCTGATGGTGTTCAGGTCCGCGCCTGGTGGCTGGTGCCGCGAGATGCGCTTCTTGCGCTCGAGCATCTCGATCCTGAGATCGTTGTTGCCGCAGCAACGCTTGCCCCTGAAGCACGCGACGTCCTGCGGCTTAGCCGGATCGACGGAATGAGCGGCGAGACGATTGCTGCTGTGCTGGGAATCCCGCGTGAGCGGGTCCGCGGGCATTTCCGGCAAATCATCGCTCGGCTTAGGCGTCGTAGTTAGTGGTGAGCCCGAAGGTTGCGTAAGGTGTGCTGTCAAATCCGCATAAGATTCGCCTAGATCCGGGCTCAAAGTCATCCGTTGAAGAGAACGCCATTTTCCTTTTTCCGCAGTGACTTAAGCGCGCGAGTCAGCGCGCTTGAATGCTGACTATCTCCCGATGGCAAAACTCCATGTTCCCGCAATGATCCGTTTTGGGGAGCAAATAGCCATCAAGGGGGGCAAACTCCGACGGCATGGTGGACAGCCTTCAAAACGCTTCCGCACACCCCGACTGTTCGCTAGACGTTCCAGGTGAACTGAAGCGGGCGAGACGCCCGCAAGGGAGTGAATAGTGCGCGTTCTGCACAGTGCCGACTGGCAGCTCGGCAAGGCATTTGGTCGCTTCGAACCCGACGTCCGGGCGGCTCTTACCGAAGCTCGCTTCGATGCGATCGACGCCATCGGCCACGCTGCCCGCACCCATGATGTTGGCCACGTTCTGGTGGCCGGCGACGTGTTCGATACCGAGGGACCGGAAGATAGAACCATCGTCCAGGCATTGTCCCGGATGGGGCGCTATCCCTGCCGCTGGTGGCTGCTGCCAGGCAATCACGATTATGCGCGCAACGGCGGTTTGTGGGACCGGGTAAGAGCGCGCCAAACTGCGAACGTCACCATCCTGGCCGAGCCCAATCCACAGCAGATGGAAGACGATGTCTGGCTGCTACCGGCACCGCTCACGCACCGGCATAATCTCGACGATCCGACTGCCGATTTTGATACGATGGCCACGCCGGAAGCACGGCTTCGCATCGGTCTCGCGCACGGCTCGATCAGGGACTTCGGATCGCGAGGCGAGGCCAACAATCAGATCCCACCCGACCGAGCCGAGCGTTCCGGTCTCGGCTATCTTGCGCTCGGGGACTGGCATGGGGTCCTTGAGATCGGTAGCAAAACTTGGTATGCTGGAACGCCCGAGACCGACCGCTTTCAGCGCGACGTTCCAGGGCATGTCTTACTCGTTGATTTTGGGGGCGGGGAGGGGCCTCAGGTCACCCCAATCCGAACCGGCCGCTACCAGTGGCTGATCCGCGAATGGCGGGTCAACGACACGACAAGTTTTGACGCGGAAGTGGAGCGCTTGATGGGCGAGGTCGATCCCGCCTCCACCTTGCTCCAGCTTTCACTGGTGGGGATCACCAGCATGACAGATCGCGTCGCCATCCTCGGCAGAATCGAACATGATCTACGACACCGGCTCCGCCATCTCGATCTTCGCTCCGACGATCTGGTCGCCAGGCCAAGTGACGACGATCTCGCGTCGCTGTCAGGGGAGGGGATGCTTGGCGCTGCGGCCGCCAAGCTTTACGCGAAAGTGAGGGCAGGGGAGGGGGATGCCGCACTGGCCAAGCGCGCGCTTGAACGCCTGTTCGTCGAACATATGAGGGGGGCTGCGGCGTGAGCCTCAAACTGCGGCGCATCACCGTTAACAACTTCCGCAAGTTCCGCGCACCGGTCACGATTGACGGACTTACCGACGGCCTCAACATCGTGGTCGAGCCTAACGAGACCGGCAAGTCGACCCTGCTCGAGGCTATCCGAGCAGCCTTCTTCGTACCACACCGATCGGGCAACCAGCTGACGCGCTCGTACCAGCCGTTTGGTGAGAATGTCGCGCCGGAAGTCGGGGTCACTTTTGATGTCGCCGGAGTGCCGTGGACGGTCACAAAACGCTTCCTCAAGTCGCACTCGATGGAGGTGCGAGGACCGAATGGCAGGACCCAAGGGGATGCTGCTGAAGAGCAGCTTCAGGCACTGCTCGGGTTCGAGAAAGACACCAGCCGTAACGGCGATGTCACCGCTTACGGCGCGCTTGGTTTGCTTTGGGTCGGACAGGCCGAAGCACTTGCTGTTTCGGCGCCGGGCCGGATCGTTCGCGACACGATTCAGGCCACCCTTGAGGCGGAGGTCGGCACGATCCTCGGCGGTGCCGCCTATGAGAGGGTTCGTGACCGGGTCGACCAGCAGTTCGCCGCTTTCTGGACCGCGAAAAAATCACCTGGTGGCGAACAGAAGGCTGCAAGAGAACGGCTCGATCAGGCGCAGCGGATCGCGCGTGAAGCCGCCAGCAAGGTCGACCTCTTGGAGAAAAGTTTTGCGGAGCTAGAAGCCACGCGCGGACGCCTCGAGGTGCTTCACAGGGAGATGGCCGACACCACCGACATCGAGAGGCGCGCCGATCTTGTTCGCTCGCTCGAAATCGCGCGGGCGGCAGCGCAGATACTGGCACAGCGGAAAGCCGAATCTGAGATTGCAAAAATCCGGGTTCAGACGCTGGATGAGGTCGCATTGCGCCATGCCAACGCTGTACACGCTCGTGACAATGCGCAGGCCGCTTTAGACGCCGCCAAAGCGAGCAGGGCAGAACGTTCGCAGGAGGTGACGGCGGCCAGGCACAAGGCCAATGCGGCACGCACAACGCTTATGGAAGCGCGGGTTAACCGGCAGCTGGCCAGAGCGGCACTCGCCGAGGCCGAACGGCACGCCGCCTCCCTACGGCGTCAGCAAGCCATCAGTTCCGCGTGGATCCGGCACGGCACCGTCATTGCGTTGGAGGAGCGCCTCTCCGTCGCCAAGGCTGCCACTGCAACCATGATTGCTCCAGAGGCGATCAACCGCCTTGAGAAGGGGGAGCGGGGCATCGCTGAAGCGCGCGCTAGGCTCGCGGCTGGGGCGACTACCATCGAGCTCGTTGGCTCTGCGCCAGACGTTACGATCGACGGTGACCCGGTAACGGCCACCCGCCGTGTTTTGACGCGCCAAACGCGCGTCAGCTTGGGCAGCGGCGCAGAACTCATCATCCGTCCACCAGCGTCCGCTGGAAACACCGAACTGGGCCTGGCTGACGCCATTGCTCGACACGACGAAGCGCTGAAAGAGTTGGACGTAGAGAGCGTCGCTGTCGCGCGGCAACGCAACGACACAGCACGGGATGCAGCCGGAGAGGTGAAGACGCTTTCCGCTCAACTTGAGGCGAGCGCACCCGCTGATGCCGAACTCGATCTTTCCGCCGGCGTAGCTGCGCTCAAGCTGCTTCTGGTGGGATTGCCGCCAGAACCTGAAGGCGAGGGTAACGACGAAGGAGCACCGCCGGTCCGTGTTTTCATTGACGCAGTCGACGTCGCCGAAACCGCGCTTGCCCGTGCTGAAGGCGCAAGAAAGTGCGACGACGGCGCTAGGCATGATCGAGGAACAGGATCGGCCACTGGCCTCCGCCGAAGCAGGCGCAGCCAGCGACCTTCGGAACGCAGCAGATCAGCTTGGACAGATCGAGCACGGGCAGGGGTTCGCAACTTTTGCAGGGGATCTCACCGATGCAAGGGAACGGGCGGCGGAAGCGGCGACTGTTCTGAACGAAGCCGAGCGCAACGCTGGCGTCCATGACGTGCATTCGATCGAGCGCGGGATCGCCAACATCGATGTACGTCAGGTCGCAGCTAACGAGGCGCGGCGACGGCTGGAAACCGACATTGCCCGGCTGGAAGGCACGATCGAAAGCGAGGGTGGCAAGGGACTGGCCGAACGTGCCGCCGTAGCGACTGAAGAAGCCTTGGCCGCGGAACAGGCGCTTGTCCGGATCACCGAGGAAGCGCAGACGCTCAAGCTGCTGCGGGACACTCTGGAGGAGGTGCAGGCCGAAACCTCCCGGACCTATGTCGGTCCGGTCACCGCCAGGGCGAAGCGACACATCGAGCGCCTGTTGCCCGGCTCGGAATTGGTCTTTGCCGATGACCTTGGACTGTCCGCAATCAGTCGCGGCGGGTCGCGAGAAGAGTGCATCAGCCTTTCGAGGGGCACGCAGGAACAACTCGCCGTTTTGACCCGGCTCGCGATCGCCGATTTGCTGAGGGAAGAAGGGCGTCCTGTGTCTCTCATCCTCGACGATCCGCTTGTGTATGCCGATGATACGCGGCTGGATCTGATGACCGAGATTTTGACAGAAGCAGCTCAGCACATGCAGGTCATCTTACTGACCTGTCGTGAGCGAGCGTTTCGGCATATGGGCGGTACCAGGCTGGTCCTGTGACTCCGGGGTGTAGAGATGTTTTGGTGGAAAGCGGAATGGCCGCTTTAGGGCGTCGACCGCAAAGAAGCGGACGTTCGTTCAGCCGGGAGGGCAGGGGCTTGAACGCGTCGTTCCTCGTACCGCGACTGGACTTGTGACGTGGCCTTCTGACACTTCGAAGCCGGCAAAAATCCGTACGTCAACGCGCCGGATCAGAACCGTCCGGTTGTGACACTTGATCGTTCTATCAAGGACGATCATTTTAGCGCAGCGTTGATTGAGGCGGACGCCCGCCCTTCCTAGTCGCAAGCAGATCAGATAGCGTTCGACCGAAAGGGTAGCGCTTGGCAGACATTCCAACGGCCGCAGAAATAACGAAACTCACGGGATTGCTAGCACCGGGCATAGTAATCTTATGGGTCCGATCACGTTTTCGCGATACCGTGCCACCCACACTCTCCGATAAAGTGACGAGCTATGCAGTTGTATCAATCGCTTATAGCGCTGCGTCTTATCCGGTATTCCATGCTGACATAGGCCCAGCGCTGCCGTCATGGCTTTGGCAGCTTCTCCTTTATTTCGCGGTTCCGCTGATTGTCGGAGTTGCCTTAGTGTTTTTTGACCAATCAGAACGCTTCTACGCGCTCACCGAGCGGATGGGGCTTAGGCCAGTCCACCACACACCAACTGCCTGGGATTATACCTTCCGCAAGCGGGAACCATCATTTGCATTGGTTCACCTTAACGACGGGTCGGAAATAGCAGGCGCGTGGATTGATGGTTCGTTCGCGTCATCAACGTCCGGTGATCGGGACGTGTATCTAGCGCAAATGTTTCAGGTCGGAGATGATGGTAATTGGAACGAGGTTGTTCCGCCTCGCTCCATCCTTATCTGTGGCGGAAGCATCCGTATGGTTGAGTTCATCAAAGGAGGCTCGGATGAGTGACAAAGAACGCAAGCAGTTCAACGATGGCTGGACCGTGGGCCAAAAGGGTTACACGCCCTCAAAGAACCCGGACACGTTTGGCTACAAGCCCGCATCAGGTAGCCTCGGAAGTCCGCCTACCAGTGGATCGGCTGTATCTAAGCCCGTGCCTGACAAGAAAGGGTGACGGCTACTATAGATAAACCTGGAGGATACTTTGATGGATGACGATGATTTCATCTCGTTAGAGGGATGGGGAATGGGGAAGTTTCCGATCCGCGGTGGTATGGGTAAGGTGCAGGGTGGCTACATCGGGCCTAACGGAGGACTTGGAGCACTTCCTACCGTGGGTAGTTTAGTATCAAAGCCTAAGCAGCCTCAACCGCCGAAGGATGAGAAAAAGGGCTGACCGTTAAAAGTGATCACGCCCCTTAAATCCTGAGACTGCTACCCGGCAAACGATCGGGAAACGGGACGGAAAACCACATCGGGCAGATCGTGAATGCCTATGTTGAGAATGGCGGCGGCAGTCAGGGTGCGATCGGCGCTGCGCCTTCGCTTCGGGTCGATGCCCCTCTGATGCTCGCCTTTGCCATCCGGTGGCTTGAGCCATGGACGGTGCAGCATAAGGTGGCCGCGATCGCAGCCGCTTTCCCATTTTCCGATCGGCCAGCAAGACGCTCAGGGCGGCATGGTTCTCGCGGTCTTGCAATTTGATTCCGATCGCGCCGCTCACAAACGATGCGCCAAGTTCCGCTACCAATTCCCCGTGAGCGTAATGCTCTCGCTTCATAGGAATAGGGGGCGGGCGGGCAAGCCGGTCGGCGTACCCGGCCGCATATGCTGGCAACAGAGTTGCTTCCTTGAAAGGCGTGCTGTTCTACCTATGTCTTCACCAAACCTAGGTTGAGAAAGGGAAGGATATGGCTAAGACCTACCACTTCAAGGTGGGCAACGGCGACATGGCGTTGGTCGAACTCGAAAACGGTCGACGTATTCTTATCGACATCAACATTCGCAGCTCGGCTGATAATGCCAAAGACGACACCCCCGATGTGGCCACACAGTTGCGCGGAATCCTTGATCGAGATGATGATGATCGGCTGTTCGTCGATGCGTTCTTGCTGACGCATCCCGACGCCGATCATGTACGCGGATTGCAGAACCACTTCCATCTCGGACCGCTCTCGTCGCACAAGGCGGCGGACGACAAGATCGTGATCCGCACGATGTGGTCGTCGCCGCTGGTCTTCCGCCGTCGCCGCAAAGATGATCTGCTGTCGGCCGACGCCGAGGCGTGGAAGGATGAAGCGCGTCGGCGTGTCGCGTTGTTCCGCAAGAACAAGACGCTCGGCGATGGGGATCGCATCCTCGTGTTGGGCGAGGACGTCGATGCCAAGACCGATGATCTGGAGGGCATCCTTGTCCGTGCCGGCGAGCGGTTTGCGAATGTGGACGGCATTGAAGATGAACTCTTCGATGCGCTGCTGCTGGCGCCGCGGCTCGCCGAAACCGAAGATGAAGCCAATATTCTTACCAAGAACAATTCGAGCGTCATCATTCAGATGCGGATCGGAGCCGCGGGCAAAGAGGATGCCGCCTATCTTCTATTCGGAGGCGACGCCGAAGTTATGATCTGGGAGAAGCTATGGGATCGCTGGCAGGACGAACCTGCCAATCTGGCGTATGATCTTTTGGTCGCTCCGCATCATTGCTCCTGGCATAGCCTGTCGTGCGACAGTTGGTCGGAAAAGGGCGAAGACGCCGAGGTTTCGTCGGATGCACGGAGCGCGCTCGCGCAAGGCCGCCCCGGTGCCATGATCATCGCCAGCTCCTGCCCGATCAGCGACGATGACAAGGACCCGCCGTGCATCCGCGCCAAGCGCGAATATGAGGACATGGCCGGCGGTTTCAGCGGTGAGTTCAAATGCGTCGGTGAGGTGGAAGGCGACGATCCGGTTATGTTCGAGATCGGCCGGAACGGTCCGAAGCTGAAGCGCGTGGCGCTGGCTGCCACCACGGCAGCGGCGACGGGTGTCGGCAGCGAGGCACTGGCGCACGGGTGAGCGAAGACTCCGCAGTACCGGCCGAGCTGCCGATCGCCGTCGCACGGGCGCTTCGACAGGCTGAAGCGCACCCGTCGGTTCGCAGCGTCTCCGTGACCGGCAAGGCGGGGGATTGGACGCTCTGCCGGGTCGTCATTCACACCGAACTACCGGCGGTCTGGCGCGCGGCGGGGCAAAGCCCATTCGGCGTCCAGATGGATGAAGCGGTCACGATCGCACTGCATGATCGTTTTCCATTGGTGTCGCCGTGGATCAGGCTGCGTAATGACTTTCCGCGCATCCATCCGCATATCCAGCCCGGCAAGGCTGGTTCGTTGGTCGAGCCGTGTCTGGTCCTGGGCAGCCCCCGTGAGGTTGTTCAGGCGCGTGGGTTTGTTGGGCTGGTAGAGCAACTCGTCGAGTGGCTAGATCGGGCTGCGGAACTCGACCTCAACGATCCTGCGCACGGCTGGGAGCCGGTGCGGCGCGACACGATCTCTGACATCATCGCGTGTGATGCTGATCGGGTACGAAGCCACGTTACCCTAACCAGCGGTACGGCGCTCTTCGTGACGACCTACATCCACTACCCCAAATCCGACATGTTCAAGCTGCTGCTCGGCTCGAGCTGTATCTTGCCGCCTGCGCTGATCGGCCCGATCCTGACGCGCGAGGACGATATCGGTAGCGGTCTGACGTTGCTGGCTTGGCCCGGCTCGGGACCACAGGGGCCGATCGTTGCCGACTTCTACCTGCCTGAGACGGTTGCCACCGTCGGCGACCTCTTCGACCGCGCGAACCTTTATGGCTGCCGGGATGATCTACTAGCTGGGTTGGTTGCCGTTCGGGATGGTCTGATTGCCAATCCCCCACCGCAGGCTATCCCGCTCGCGATATTGTTGCTCCCCCGTCGACCCTATCCGTTGGTGGGGTCGGACAGCACGATCGAGATTTGCCCGTATCTGATCGAGGTGGCGCCGGGGCATGACTTCCTCGATACCGCGACGCCGGTACGGCTGGCTGCGCAACGGGAGACGATCAACGCGGGATTGCTACGAAGGACGTCCGGTGACGGCTCCAGTGCGGCGACGTTGCCTTGGACCATGCTTGGCGCTGGTAGCGTCGGGTCGAAGATCGCGCTCCACGCGGGCCGCGCCGGTCGGGCGCCGTCGATCGTCGTCGATCGTGGCTACATGAGCGCTCATAACTACGCGCGTCACACCGCGATGCCGATCGGCATCGCGGAAAGGCTCTTCCTGCGCGCCAAGGCCGATCTCGTCGTCGACCAAATTAATAAGCTCGACCAGAAAGCTGCGGCCGTGTCGGATGATGCCGTGTCGCTGATCGGCTCTGCCGACGGGCGAGCGCAACTCGCCCAGGAGGGGTGCGCGATGTTGGTCGATACCACGGCGAGCCTCGTCACGCGTGAGGCGTTGGCGCACGCCCCTTGGCCCGATCGCCCGCGGATCGTCGAGGCGTGCCTGCTGGGCGCCGGCCGCATGGCGTATGTCGCGTGCGAGGGACCGGACGCGAACCCAAGCATCAGCGACCTGGCTGCGGAAGCGTATCGAACGCTGGCACTCGACGCCAACGATGCGGCGATCGCCTTCGGCGCCCGAGCGGAGGAAGTGATCATCGGGCAGGGGTGTTCGGCCGTCACCTTCCCGATGCCGGATAGCGATCTGTCAATGCTAGCCGCATCGATGGCGCGACCGATTACGGGGTGGGCGCGCGATGGCCTGCCCGCGAGGGGGGAGGTACGTATCGGCCGAACCGATGCCGACGGCGGCTTGGCCTGGTCGGTGGCGAACGAGGATGCGTGGATCGATGTCGACCAATTGGCCCCCGACGAGCCTGGCATCCGGATCCATCCCCGTGTCCACGCGGCGATCGAAGCGGATATCGCACTATATCCGGGCGTTGAGACCGGCGGGGTTCTCGTGGGTCGTTTCTCTCATATCGGCAATCTCTTCCAGGTGGTCGATCTGATTGCTGCCCCGCCTGATAGCATCCGCAGCGCCGCCGAGTTCGTCCTTGGCACGCAGGGTTTGAGGGCCGCGGTTCTCGGCATTGCGCGGCGTACCGGCGGTGCGCTGCAAGTGATCGGGACATGGCACAACCATCTGATGACCAGCGGTCCCTCGATGACCGACGCCATCGCTGGCAGTATCCTTGCCATGCGCCAGTTCGGCCCCGCTTTGCTTCTCATCCATACCCCAGGGGGCTACGCTAAGCTGATTGCGGAGCGGGTATACTCGCAACCCGCGATTAAAGTCAGAGGGGGCGAAGAGCCATGAAGGACTGGTTTCCGCTCGCTAGCTATGAGTTTTATGCGTTCCTGACGACCGGTATGGTCGCGCTTGCGGCATATGATCGTGTGTTCATGGGGTCCGCTCTCGCGCACGAGCAGCATTGGACGATCGTATCCGGGGTATTTTGGGCCGTAGTAGCGTACCTTGTGGGGCAGATTATTGCCATGCCGTCGGCAGCCTTGCTGGAGCATGTTGTGGCCCGGCGCATATTGCGGCCGCCTTCGGAGATCGTGCTTGGCATCCATCCGCCGCGTCGCCGAGAACGCTGGCTTGCGGCATTATCGGGCGCACGGGAGTATCAACCGTTGCCCGTCCCCAACCAGACGCGGATCATGGGCAAGCTCGCGACAGGGCTAAACGTCGCATCTACCGCGATGGATGGCGAGGCTGCGTTCGTCGCGGCCTTTCCTCATGCGCGCGGTGTGGCCGATACGGCGACTCGCCTCGATAACTTCATCAACCAATATGGCATGTGCCGCAATGTCTCGATGGCGGCGATCATAGCGACCGCCATGCTAGCTTATGCGTCGTGGCAGACACATGATCGCATGACCGTCACGCTGATGATCGGTGCAGCAGTCTTGGCGATCGGCTTGTTCCTTCGCTTCATTAAGTTCTATGCTGCGTACACGCGAGAGGTATTCAGGACGTATGATAAGGTCGTATCCTGATAGGATCGGCGTTAAAGTGCATCGTGCTGAAACTCGATCCTGACTGCGAAAAGGGGCCGCCAACGCCTGCAACTGGGTCTGCTCTCGGCAGGCGCCGTGGCAGCTCACGACCAACATGCGCCGTTCGCCGGTCGGGCCTTCAACGGCAGCTTCTGCCAGAAGCTGCCGCTCGGTCGGCGTCAAACCGTCTGGCAGCAACGCGCCCCAATTTCGTCCGTCCAGCAGCACCGACAATATCTCCGAGAGCGGCCGTTCTTTCAGTCGATCGCCAATGGTCGCCACTTGGATCACGGTCTGGCCGCTTCGGGGCGGCCGGCGGCTGTCCGAGAACGATCTTCGCGACATGATAGCGTTCATCACAGTTCATGCATTGCGGCATGGTTGTCGCGGAGAAGCAGTTTGTGAACCTCGCGCGGCAGGCGCAGCTGGACGGCGCTACGCGACCAAGCTCCTAACTTCGATCCACGGCCTCAAGGCGGCCGTGGACGAACTCAGCCTACGCTGACTTGGTCCTCGTCTCCGTGCTACTTCCCCGGCGAGGCCGGGAACCTCCTCGAGCTGGCGACGCGTCTCGAAGCGGCCGCGCGCCTCGCGGTAACGGACGATCTCGAAGCCGTGTCCCCTGAGTTCGGGGACCGTGTCGAGCTGCTCGGCGCTTGCGGTGTGGAGGTCGATCATGGACACTCACTATCACAGTGCCGGTAGCCGGGAAGCCGATCGCGCGCGCCTCCGCGCCCAGCGCCGGGCCGGCGCCGCCGGGTTTGCGTCGCTAGGCATCTTTGGTCGTCGGAAAGGGGACAATGCGTCGTGGAGGAATTGGACGAGGACGAGGACCACCGCGTGTGCCACGAGTGCATCGGCGAGGACGTCCTCAAGGCCGAGATCCTCCGGGACGGGCGGCCGGGCGAATGCTCCTACTGCGCGAACGAGGACGAGATCGGCGTCACCATCGGCGCCCTGGCGCGCCGCGTCGACGACACGTTCAGGGAGGTCGTCGGCCTGGCGCGCGAGGACGTGACCATCAACGGGGGGCATGTGACCTACGGTCCGTCCGGCGAGACACCCAGCTTCTTGATGACGGAGATGGCCGAGGCCGCCGACGAGGAGATCGGGCAGGACATCGTCAGCTATCTCTCGGACCGGCACCAGTGGGACGTTAACGACGGTGACTTCGACTGGTATGACGACACGTCGGATATCTACGCGATCGTCGACGCGAGCGACGGGCAGCTCCGGGAGCGCTGGACGCAATTCTGCGCCCAGCTCAAGCAGGAGCGCCGGTTCTTTCTGGCCGACGGCATCGCCGTCCTGGACGAGATCCTCGCCCCGCTACTGGACGGCCGTTGGCCGGACGGCGGCGCGATCAGGACGATCGGACCGGACGACGCGGACCGATACATCTACCGCGGCCGCATCGCCAACGACGAAGGCGCCAGCGCCGAGATCCTGCGCCAGCGCGTATCGCAGCTTGGTGCGGCACGGCCCGGCAAGGCCGGCTCGGGCAGGATGAACCCGGCGGGGGTGAGCGTGTTCTACGGTGCCTTCGACCCGATCACCTGCGTCGCGGAACTGCGCGTTCCGGTCGGCGGCGCCGCCATCGTCGGCAGGTTCGAGGTGGTCCGCCCGTTGCGCGTCCTGGACCTGACGCTTCTCGAGGCGGCCCAGCGCCACATCAGCTACTTCGAGCCCGGCTATGCCGAGCTGCAGGGATATGCGGGGTTCGTCCGCGGCTTCCACGAGGAGGTGAGGCGCGCCGTGATCCCCGGGCGCGAGACGCTGGACTACCTGCCCACGCAGATCGTCGCCGAGTATCTCTGGGCGCGGGCCGACCCTCCGTTCGATGGCCTCATCTTCGGGTCGTCGCAGCTGACCGACACGCAGAACAACATCGCGCTGTTCCCACACGCCTCGGTCGTCGAGGGTGCCGAGGACGACGTCGAGCGGAAGATTCACTTCAGCTACACGCACCGCGACGAGGAAGGGGATTACGTAGAGGAACGGGTCCTCTTCGACCCGTTGCCCGCTCCGGCGGCCGCTGCGTCACCCTCCCCGCCGGCGGTGCCCGAGGAGGATTGGTTCAGCTCCCTACTCAGCGGTGAAGAGCCTGTGGCGGTCCAACCCTCGCTCCGCCTGGCCGAGGACGGAATTTCTCGCCATCGCGTCCGCGCGATCGCCTTCGATACCGAGCCGCCGGTGCCGATCAGCTTCTCGGACTGGGAGGATCACGGCTTCTAGGCGGGCGCGCTCCGCTGCACCTCCACCAGCGCGACGTCGAACCCGAGCGGTACGAGGACCGTCGTGATTAGCCGGGACTGGCTCGCGTGCATCTGGTCGGTCGGCGACTTGATCTCCGCGAACCTCACCTCGCGGTCGCGCCAGAGGGTCAGGTCCGGCCAGCCGGCGCGCAGGTCGTATGGGGCCGTCGCGAAGCTGGAGGCGATCGCGGCGAGGCGTTCGGACCCGAGGGCACCGAACAGGCCCTCGACGTGCTCCCAGCGGACGCCGGGATAGTATGCCGGGGTCGTCCCGGCGGTCGCGCTGATCACCTTCCAGTTCGCGGCGATCTGCGCCAGATCAGCCCGACGGACGGTCTCGACCATGTGCGCCGGCTCGAACCTGTCCTCCTCGAACGCGACGTTCTGCTGGTAGAGGGCCTCGATGAAGGTGTCCGCGTTCCGCGGCGCGAGCCGGGCGAACGAGGCCGCCTTGATGAGCGTCAGGATGAGGCCGCCCTCCGACGCGGCGCCGGACCAGTCCTCCGCCGCGTAGTGGTCGAGCGCCGCGGCCTCGACCGGTCCGAACTCGCGGTCGCGCCCCAAGCGCCACTGCTTCGGCCCGCCCGTCTCGAGAGCGATCAGTTCGTGCCTTATGCCCAGTCGCTGAGCCTGCCGCTCGAAACGGCTCATCCGCCGGGTCGGTGCGGCGGCGGGACCGGCCAGCTGCTCGCGCAGCTTGTCCGCCTTCCGCGACACGCCGACCTGCGGGTCCAGCCGCAAGGCCCGTTCGTAGGCGTCCAGCGCCTCGACCCCGTTGCCGAGGTCCTCGTGAAGTTCGCCCGAAAGCCTTTCCGCGCGGGCCCTTGACCAGGCGTCGCCGCTGGTCGCGGTGTGGGCGAGCCCCTCCATCAGCCTGGCCGCAAGAGCGGCATCGGCCCGGTGGGCATTGTCGGTGACAAGGGTGCCGATGACCCGGAGGTCGCCTCGGCCGATGCGACGGTCGAGCCAGTCCTGGCGATCGACCATCTCGCCGTCTAGGCCGTAGGTCTCCCTGTCCCCGTCGTTTGTGAGGACGTGGAGGCGCCCCTGCGCCGTGTCGAACTCGAAGCCGTTGGCGGTGCCGCACCCGGGGCGGAGCCTGGCCACGAGCTCTCCGGCCTCCACGTCGAACAGCGCGACCCGGCTATCGTCCGGACTGCCGGGGGAGCTGAGCGTCTGGCAGGCGGCGTAGCGTCCGTCGGCGGACAGGCCGTTGCAGGCTAGGTTCGCGGAGAATTGGTGGCTGAAGGCCTGGCTGCCATCGACGCGGTGGCCGACGAAGCGCCCCACCATTTCCCCGCTGTGCATCCAGTCGTTGAGCACGAAGGTGCCGTTGTTGGCGACCTTGGCGTCGTGCGGACGCTCGAGCGCCCCGTGTGCCAGAAGGTTGCGGCCTTCGAGGAGGGCATACATGCCGTCGCGCCGTCCGTCGGGATGGCGATCGCCTCCCAGGACCGAGCCAGTGACGATCGTGAAGCGACCATTCGGAGACGTGATCGGGGTCCCGAAGAGATCGAGTTCCTCTATCGTGACCCAGTCTCTGCCCATGCTGCTGAGCGTCACCGGCCTTCGAGGTTTCGATGGATGTGCGTGGACCGCCTCGGCGGACGCTGTCGATGCCGGTTCCGCCGCCGTCGCCGGTCGCGATCGGCCGGCGCTTCTGAACAGCTTCTTCAACAGCTTCATTCCTGACCTCCCGGTCCGACCGGTTGTAGTCCGTCGGCTCATCGCCGTCGCGTGCTAACCGGCCGATGCGATGTCGCCGACCGCGGTCACGACATGGGAGGACGGCTCCGCCGTCGCGCTACCTCCTGACGCTGAACGTCGTCGTGAGCGCCGCGGTGGAGTCGCCTCCTGCGGACCGCTGGCGCAGCGGCGAGCCGCCCCCGGCCGCCACGCAGCCCGCGCTGCTGTGATGCGCGTCAGAAAGGTGTCGCGCGGCCGGGCGCCGGCGTGCGAAAGTCGGGGATGGACATCGAAGAGCAGCTGCTCGCGGCATCGATCCGCGAGACGATACGCGGAGCCGACCGGGCGCTCGTGAAGTATTACCACGTCTGCGAGGGCAATCGCGAGGACAACGTCGAGGAGGGCGATCACGCGGATGAGCTGGCGGGGGCCGAGCAGTATCTCGAGTTCCTGATCGGGAAGGTCTTCCGCGACACGGCGGTGCTCGCCGAACGCATGTCCTTGCCAGGATACCGCAAGGAGGTGACGCGCGCCCGCAAGTCCTTCAAGCGCCTGACCGACACGGAGGTGACGCCGTGGGACGTGACCTTCCACAGCCCACCGCTGGCGTCGGCGAGGGCCATGTTCAACTCGATCGCCACGATGATCGAGGGGCGCGAGGTCACCGGCCTAGGCGTCTTCGAGACGATCCTCCAGAACACCCCCAAGATTATCGAGCGCAATGCCCTGATGCCGGATAACGAGGCCAAGGTCCGCGAGGCGGTGATGGACGTCCTGAGGCTCGCGTTCCGGGACGTAGTGCGCGAGGTCCCGATCCCGAAGAGCATCAAGACCTACCGGCCCGACATCGGCGTCCCTTCGCTGATGGCGGCTGCCGAATACAAGTTCATCGACACGAAGGAGGAGGCGAAGGCCGCGCTGGATGGGATCTACGCCGACATGCGCGGCTATGCCGGGCATCACGCTTGGCGCAGCTTCTACGCGGTGCTTTACATGACCGAGAACTTTTACAACCAAGCGGACGTGGACCACGAGTTCCGCCTGGCGAGGGCGGACGTGAACTGGACGCCGCTCGTGGTCGTCGGTCCCGGTGCGAGGAAGTCCAAGGCCGCCGGCTGAACTGCCGCCCCGCGGCCCAGCATCGCGTCCGATGCGGTCCGGGTCCGCGCTGCAGGACTTGTAAGTCGCGGTCGAATGTCCCCACATTCATCCGGTTAGCTTGACGACGACCCGACAACGAGGCGCCGATCCGGCAGAGGGAGATGAGTTGACGAGCTTCAGGTTCCTGCACGCTGCCGACGTCCAGTCCGCTCCACGGCCTGTCGAGATACGACGGCCTGCCCGTCGTCGAGATCCGCTCCGCGACCCGCTCGGCGTTCGATAACCTGGTGCGGTTCGCAATCGACGAGGCGGTCGACTTCGTCGTCATAGCTGGCGACCTGTTCGACGGCGACCCAGGACCTGTCCAGGCCCTTGTCGTAGATCCAGATCGACCGACGGCCCACGTCCGACGCGAAGTGGCGGAGCTGCGCCTGCGGCACGTAGTGGTACTTCCTTGACGGCTTGGCCTGCTTCGACATGGTCTGGACATAGGTCGTGCACGGTCTTGACCCAAGGCGGCGCCGGGCCGTGTATCCGGCGCCGCGATGCGCTACCCGGGTCGTATGTCCGACGATAACGCACAGACCATGGCTTGGTGAGCGTGGTCTTGCCGGTTGCCGTTCCAGCGGCGACGAGTATTTTGGCTCGCGTGGCAATGCCCTGGCGCAGAACGGCCGCATGCAGCGGAGCATCCGCACTGAGCGGATGAGTTGCGGTGGTTGGCGGCCGCGCTGCAGTAGCGTCATTCAGATAAGAGTTCGATTAGATTTGGTCCGAAGACGCTGTCGATGCCGGTATATCGACGGGCGTCGCGTAGGAATTTGGCGATCGCCTTATCGTCGTTCCTGATCTTGCGGGTGAGTTCGAGATGCATCGGCCCGGTCACCCATGAGATCGCATCAATTTCCACAGCCGTAGTTGCGCGGGTGCGGGCTGCGAAGGCGATGAGATGGTCCCCCATTGCGACCTTGTTCACGTATAGAAGTTCGTAGCTGCTATCGGGCGTGGCGCCTGTCGGCAGCGGGCTGGTGAAGGTGAACCCCGAGAGTTTGTCAGGGTCAAGTTTCATCGTCCGGATGGTCTTGAGGTCGGGAGCGGCCGCCAGCAGCTCGTCAGATGTTAGTTTCGTGCCCGGCGCCTGTGCGGCCGCCAAGACCCATTCCGCCGCCTCGGCCAGATCCGCCATGCGATCATGGCGTTCGGCCTCCGCCAAATCCGGCGTTGGATCCGTGCCACCCTTGAGTGGTGGCGGGCCGCCGGTCTTTTTGGTCTTGATCTCTATGACGAGAGCATCGCGGATGCACCAGGCGCCGAAGCGGTAAAATGTTGCCCAATCGGCCGCTGGTGCTCGGAGGTTGGCGAAGTCTCCCATCGCCGCGAAGAGAAGTCCGCCACCCTCATTTCCGTTCACATCGACACGGATCCTGAGCAGGCTGGTGCGGCACTCGGAGACAATCCGTTCGGGACCGGTAACAGTGCCAGGAACTCGAAAGAACTCTCCTTTCATCTCGAGCTTTTTGCCGTCCGGGCGGGTCGCGATGATCATGCAGCGGTCGGTCGGCCTTGGTGCGACTTTAAGTGTTTCCCAACCGCTGTCCTTCTCGGGAGGCGGAAACGGAGATTCGATTGTGATATCGAACCGGTTTTCAACCTGAGCGATATCTGCGACCTGAAGCGATCCAAGTCCAAGGAAGCCGTCGATCAGTTCGTCTTGGGTATTGGCTGTGACCGTCGTGCGAAACTGAATGCCCCCCTTTTTATAGCCAAGGCGCGCCAGTTGGCGCCGCTTCATGGTGGCATATGCGGTCATACCCTCTGGGATGCAGGCTTCCATAGCGCACTTGAGAGCCGCGCCGGTAACAGAGGGAAGAAGCTTTCCCCATTTCGTGGTCGTAGGTTCGAACGTAACCTCGCTCGGCCGCTTCCCTTCGGAACGTGCTTGGCGCAGACGTTTGAGGACCTCGAAAAGAAACGGCCCTTCGACATGGATGATGTGGGCCTTGATGATCTCCAAGGTCGGATCATCGACGTCAAACACGATGATGAAAGCGGGCCGTGCGTCCTTGGCGATATATTCGAACGTGCTCAGGTTGATCGATATCGTGCCGTTGCCCGACCAGACGGTCTTGGCCTGAATGTGGCATGCAAGCGGCTCGGGCCGGCTGTCGGCAGGAGCTGTCTCGTCGAGTGGCCACGTCACCACCGAGTCCCAACCGACGCGATCGCGATCGGGACTATTTGGTTTCAGGCGGGCGTCGAGCAGAAGCTCTGCGAGCCTCTTCTCTCCCTTGCCGCCAAGTTCATCGGAATCTAGTGGGCGAGTCATCGAGCCGATCTATCCACGCGTGCGAAACTGCCGCAAGTCCTCGAATCCACGTCTGAAGTTGCAGCCGCTTAATATCTGCGTACGCTGCCGAATAGGATCTCGGCGGGAGAAAGGGCGATCGGTGAGCAGATGGCCTGATTTGATCGCGGCCCGATGTCGAACCTACATCTCGTGCCATTTCTCCTCTAGCGTAGCGTGATGGTGAAGAAGCTCTCCCGCTATTTTTGGCCGCCCTTGCCTTCAAGGGCGGCGCGACCGGGCAGCTGCCCCTCCTCGAGCGGCCAGGGCATGCCCTTTGCAACATCCGGATGCCGGGGCTCGGTGTCGATTGCGCCATAGTCGCGACGGAGTTCCTCGATAAGCTCGAGGCAGTCCCTTGCCAGCGGACTCTGCGGTGACCCGTCTCTCATGATCGCAAAGAGCTGGCGGCGCAGCGATGCAAGATCGACCGGCAAGATCTCTTGGCTGCCGGTCATCCGCTCGGATGTCCGGTAGGAGAGAGCGCAGTTGCGCAGCGCCTCGGCGAGTATCCCGTCGAACGACCGTCCCCAGCTCGCGTAGCATTCGACCAAGAAGGGGACATTGTCTGGATCGTGCATCTTGGCGATGGCATGATCATAGACGCTGCGGGCCACGCCTTGACTGGACCGGTAGCGGGCGAGATACACATCGCGCAAGGTTGGGTTCCCTGCTAGCTTGCCGGCGAGCTTGTCGCCAAGGGACCAGATCGCATGGCTGTCAGCGTTGCGCACGATACTGCCGGCCTCAAGCAAGTCGCAGAACGCCGAGAACGCACTTCTTTCCGGGCGGTGGAGCACCGCGGCCTGCCAGGTGAAGTTCTGCTTGAGCGCAGGAAGCCGCTCGGCGAGATCGACCAGGCCGGTATCGCCGACGCCGGTCGGCGCCCAGCGCAATGCCTCGCACACTGCCTCGATATTGCGGTCACGCAGAAGAGCCGGTTCCAGAGCCGCAATGGCGTCGAACAATGCGTCGGGCCGGTCCGAGAAAGGAAACAGGGCGAGCCAACGCCCCAAGTCGCTCTGGTCATTGTCCAACAGCCAGCGCTCGCCTTCCGCCTGCTTGAGGAACGCCGCGAGACCAAGCCGGATCGGCTCTTCAGGAAGCGTCACTCCCGCCATCGCCAAGGCTGCCATAGCGTCGCGCTTGGCGAGGGGCGAAACTTCGGTATCCCGCAGGAGCCCCCGTATCGCAGGATGATCGGCATGGGGCATGCCAAGCATGACCTTTAACAGATACAGCGCTTGTTCGCGATCCGCGACCGACGCTCGCTCACCGGTCAAGCGTGAGATTGCATCGAACAGGGCCGCGGCCTCGGGTCCGGGCGATGGGTGGCCCTTCCCCGTGGCACTCGCTGCGAGCGTTGAAAAATCGGGCCAAGCCTGTCCGAATTTCTTCTCGGCCTCGTCGGTCCGATGCGCGAAGATCCGGCGCAGCGCCATCGCCGCGTCAGCACCGAAGCGCGGCGATACCAGATAGTGTGAGAGGATGCACACTACCCGTTGGCCGCCGATGGCGACGAAGGCCCGCGAGAATTGCATGCCGAAGGCCATTGAGAGATCGTTGCCATAGTTATAGCGCGACGGCCGCCCCCGGAACTGCTCCCAATCTCGCCGATACCGTTCGAGATCCTCGACCAACAACGCCTCGAGCGTCACGAGCAACTCCTCGCGAGGTACCCGCTCGATCGCGACAGCGAGTGCCGCTACCTGAGATCGGGTCGCGACGGGATTTCCGAGCAGGGCTTGTGCCCAGCCCTCGATCAAGGCGACCATCTGGAGCGCCTGTTCCTCGGTGAGAGCTAGCGGACGCACGTCCACGCCGCCGTGGTGTCGATTGATGATCTCGACGATGTCGTGGATATGCTGAGGATCCGTCTCCGCGGAGAAGGCGGTAAGGGCTTCGACTAGCGAGGCGACCGGGGATGCTGTGGCCCGCTCGACCGCGGCCCAATAGGCTTTGCGCCTTTGCTCTTTCTCCTCGGGAAGCGCCTCGCGACCGGCGAGCGCTTGGTCGATCAACTTTGTCACGGTGCCAGTACCCGCGAGGCGCGCCGCGGCCTTTGCGCCCTCGTCGTCCGGCGGGCTGTTCAACACCCGTTCGATCAACAACCCGTCATCGACCGGAGTCGTCCCCAAGAGCAGCGTCTCTGCCCGGAAGGGTAAGGGAAGACCTCCCTCCAGCCGGTCCACCATCGCGTCGGCCACTTCTTTGGGCCAGCGCGCCGCGAGGCGATCGGTCAAATGGTAGATACGCTCCGCACCGACCGGAAAAGCGGGGTCGGCAAGGATCTCCCGCACCCGGCCGGCATCTGTATCTCCTGCCTGTTCCAAAAGCGCATGTAGAAGGGCCACCGGATCGGCCAGAGCTGAACGCTGACCCGCGTTGATGGTTTTGAGACGGGCAACGACTTCGGGGTCGTCTATTCCGTCCCAATAGCCTCGGCCACCGGCCAAGTCCCAGACCTCGCTACCCGAGGCTCGCAGAATGCGAACGGCATGACGGCTGGCCGAGCGGAATTCGAGCGCCGAGAAGGTCTGTAGGCGGACGTCGGGGTCCGGGTCGCTTTCCGCGACTAAGGTAGCAAGTTCGATACCTTCCATGCCGCCGTTGCTGGCCAGCTCCTGAAGGATGTGCGACCTCACTTCGGGTAGGGCTTGCGCGATACGGTGCGCCGCGTCCTCCCCCAGCACCGAGGGTCGAAAACCGTTGCCTGCGCGAAGCGTCCGCAAATGGATCTGGCTATTCTGGTCCGTTATGAGCGGCCAGACAAAGTCGGCGAATTCGGGCCTGCCCGTCGTGATTATGAAATCGACGGCACGGTCGACCATGCCCGAAGCATGCCAAGCGGCCGCGAAATCCCTGATGGCAGGTCCCGCCATCGACCAGAATGCCTCCGGCGCCCGCGCGATGATCTCACCTGCGAGATCGGGGTCGAGCCGCAGAGCTTCGTTCACGAGCAGCGCCAGAAGCTGCAAGGCGTCGGCACTAGCGGAGGCGCTGATCCGCTCGACGGCGAACAACAGGGTCTCGTCCCAATGGCGCCAGTTCATGACGGTGCCACGTAGCCAAGTTAGCGCTGCCTCATCTCCATCGGCGGCTGATCGGATTGTCGCCTCTACGTCGCGCGAGGCGAACCATTCCTGGATCTGCTGGTGCTGAAACTGGAACATCATGCCGTCACCTGGCCGTTCCAGAAGATGCAGGTCGCTGAGAATCTCGAGCGCCCTACCAGGCTTGGGCGCGGCGCCAATCTGTCCTTGCCCCAACAGCGCTTGGCCGGTTTTTGACACGATCGCTCTCGCCCGCTCGGCCTCAAACAACACCCGCTGATCCTCCCGCATTGCGCGCGCCAACGCCTCGAGATAGCGGAACGCCATATCCTCCAGCTCTTCACGCAGGCTGTCGGCCCGGGCATCGTCTCGCGCTTGAGCACGAACATAACCCTCGAGTATCTCGTCCTTCGACCGCGGCAAAACAGCGCCGATCGCCCGGTCGAGTAGCGCAGTCAGGAAAAGCGGGATTGCAACGAGGTCGCGCAGACCTGCGACTCGCCATGCGGCGTCGAGCACGGCAACGCCTTCCTCACCGCGCATGCGCCGCACTGCTTCCAGTTGCTCGTCCTCACGTAGCGCCTCGATCTGGAATACCGGACCTTCGACGGGGCGGTCAGTGTGGGCGCGGGTGGCAACGACCAGCACCAGCAGCGGATATTCCCGGCGCAATTGCTGGAGCTGCAGTTTCAGCCGAAGCCGCTGCTTGGGATCGAGCTCGTTCCAGCCGTCCAGCAGCAGCACAAGCCGCCCTTCCGCGGCCAGTAGGCGTAGAGCGTCCAAGTCGAGATGCGCAAAGGGCGCGCGCGCGGTCAGCGACAGCAGGAGGTCTGCCTGCTGGGCGCCCCATTGCGCGAGCGGCACATAGATCGCCACCCGCCTACCGGCATCGAGCATGGTGCCGGCGAGCTGAATCATGGTCGTCGACTTTCCGGTCCCGGGCGCCGACGCGATGATGACATCGGTTGCGATCTCCAGCACGGCAGCGAAATTCGGGACCGCCGAATCCTCCTCGTCCACCCGCGAGGATCGAACCGACAGGTCGATTGGGGATGCCGGCCAGGTCCGAAGCGCCTTGAAGTCGGTGACATCGCGAAGCGCAGCCTTCCGCCAACTATCGACCGCGTCGTCGATCGGGGGCCCCTTTGTCGCGAGCGCGTCTTTCAGGACAAGGTAATCGTGCGCGATGATCTCCGGCTGGTATCTGATCGCCTTATCCAGATCGAGCGGCCTGCGGCCAAGTTGCTCGAACGATCGGGCCTCCGCGTCACGCTTCCAGTCCCGAAGCTTGGCTACGGTGAAATGAGTCGGGTCTGTGTCGATCCGGGTATGGCAATTGGCGCACAGCCAAAGGCCATTCTGCTCCGATGCCCGATCGATGGTGTCGATGTCGGGATCAAACCGGGGGCCGCCGGCAGCCGCCGCAGTGATATGGGCGGCGACACCGATATTGACGACGCCGTCGCCCTCGGCCCGGGCGCCCAAGGTGAAGGCCCGGCAATCCGGGCTAGAGCAGATATACGCCGCGCGCTTTGCGAGGTTCGTCTTGGTCGTCTGGGAAAAGGAATCTCTGACCGCCATGGAGACCGCATATCAGCGGTTGGACGCGACGCCGAGCGGTAAGGCAGGCAATCAAACGGACGAACATTGAAGCCCGGCACAGTCGCCGCTACCCCTGTAAGCGCACGCAAAGCCGAGGTCGGTCCTTGTCGAAAGAGCCTTATGATAGTGTCAGGCCCCACGTACCGGCAGACGTTCGGCGTCTCGTCCTGGTCGAGGCTGGCCACGCCTGCGCGCTGAGGGTCTGTGGCGAGACAACCTATGTCGAGCTTCACCACATCGACGAAAACCGGGAGAACAATGACCCCGGGAACCTCATCGCGCTGTGCGACATGCATCACAAAATGGCACATGATGGGAAGATCGATCGCAAGTCGCTCCGTCTTTACAAGGAGCGGCTTTCCGCAAGCCGGGAATCGGAAATTGTCGAGCGGCTCACGCGGTTGGAGACACAGTCCGAGATTGCTAGGTCGGACCTTCCGGTCGCTCAGAGCAGTGCCGAGCAGCCGACCGACGCCGGCATTCGCAAGATCGCGGCCCGGCGCTGGCAGGTCCAGGCATTCGCGCTGAGCCAAGTGGCGATCACCAGATTTGAGAAGGAGGCCGGAGTCTATTTCGAGCGACACGTCGAGCTTGTGGCAGGCGAGAAGCGCCTAGTTCTCGACGGACTCAAGCAATTCCAGGACGATCAGGCCGATATCGTCGTCGACTTCGTCTATGTCAGGAAGGCGTATTTGGATGCGCCCGCTTATGGGAATTGGCTGCAGGAAAAGCTTGAAGTCTATGAGTTGATGACCGGCCGGCGAGCCAGCGGCGTGCTGCTGGCCGTGGTTGGGAAGGACGCCATGTTAGAGGAAGCGGCGATCCCGGAAATTCGCTCGAGTGTGTGCGATGTCGAGGACGTGACGCTTCGAGTCTATTCCTGCGGCCAGCTTGGCTTTCACCCCGGGCCGATCAGTGCCTCTTTGTTTTGACCGTTCTCATCTGCCGGAAGGGGTTGCCCATGGAGCGGCAGGAGCCAAGGCTGCACTGGCCTCCTTTACGCGACCCGGAGCCTGCGGATGAGGCATGATCCGCTCCGGCCGGCGATCGACGAGGCGGTTCCGATCGTCGAGAGGCGCTTCTCGCTGTTGTTCAGCGACACGCCGGCTGCGCTTGAGCTGGTGAGAGCGGGACTGAAGTTCAAAGGCGCCAAGGACATCGAGGGCCCGCTGGGCCTGTTCTCGAAGATGAACATGTTCTCCGAGGAGTTGCTCGAGGCGATGGTTTCGGGCGGGGAATCCTACAAGCCCGCCGCCGTCGCCTTCATCTGGGAGCGGCTGGTTGCCGCGCGGCTGGTTCGCAGGTCTTTCGGCTCAAGTTGGCGCGCCGTCGTCGACCACCAGTTCGACCTTATCCGTATCCTCGGGCACTTACGCGACGATACGTTTCGCAACCTCTTTTCAGCCCCGGGCGAGCTTGCCGGGCGCTACGCTTCCGCCCTGCTGGCGGTCGACGTGAGGAAGGCGGATGGCGCAGAGGCGCGAGGATCCGGTTTTTTAATCGAGCAGGACGAGCGGCCCTGGCTTGTGACTTGCCGTCACAACGTCGATCCGGCTGACGAGGTAGTGGACGTCAGAATCTCGGACGTGAAGGGCGCGCCGGTGGCCATAGAGGCTCCAATCCTCTCGCCTGACCATGACATCGCCCTTTACCGCGTCACCGGTCCAGTCGGGCCGGCGTTCAGGTTTACCACCGATGTGGCGATGTTCGATGAAGTCTTCACTCTGGGCTATCCAAGCATTCCAGGAGCGCAATCCCTCGTGGTGGGGCATCGCGGCGAAGTGAACGGCTTGGCCGATCTTTATCTGCAGCGGACGCCCGCGCTGCTCATCTCGAACCTCGTTGCGCCGGGCAGCAGCGGTTGCCCGGTCCTGCTCGGGGACGGACATTGCGTCGGAATGACCATGCGATGGCTCGAGGGTCAGTATGACAACGATAGGCTGCGCTACTCGGCCGCACTGCCGGCCTCGGTAATAGTCGATTTCATAAAGGCGATCGCCGGGCGCGGCTAATAGTAGAGCCTTCGAGATCGGAATAGAGGCAGGACGCGTCAGCCAAGCTTCCGCGTATGCAGCCGTCTGACCGGTCTAATGGGTCGCGTCCGGTCCTGACGATAGCTGCCATTTGCTACAGTCGCGGCGAATGGCAGCAAAGTCCCACTTTTTGCCGTTCTTTGTCCTCGACACGTCGCTTACGGTGTGCGGATCAGTCTACATGAATGAACGACCGAAGCTCGGAAGTGGGCAGAGCGGCCTGAACGTCCAGTTGTGGGTCGTCAGTATGAGCATGCGACGGGCAGGGGTCCCGCTTGCGTCCGTCCAGCAAGGGTGACATCCTCGTTCAGGGGGACGTTGCGATGCTAACACCCATTCTTCTATTGGCGGCCGTACTGGGACAGGGCGACGTGCCGCCGGTTCCGGGCCTTTGCTCTGCGCCCGTGCCGGCTGATCGGGAGACGCCCGGCTGCTACCAGACCAGCCAGATCGACCTCGGCGACGTCCGCTCCGAGCTATACTGGCAGATCTACCAGTTTCCGACCGAGACGGTCGCGACCGCCGAGGCCGCCCGACATCGCTGGTCGACCGTCGCACGGGCCCATTCCAGATTTTGACTGTACGTGCTTGGCGGAGTGTCCGAGCCGGTCAGGGGTGGCTTCAAACGCGCGACGATCGGTCCCCTTTACCCACCGGCCGGACCGGTTACTGCGCACTTCTCGGAGGCGATCTTCCCACCCGGGATGCAGACGCGCGTTCACTCTCATCCCGGTCCAGAAGCCTTCTACGTTGTCGAGGGGGAGCAGTGTATGGAGACGCCCACTGACAAGCGGCGCATCACGGCTGGTGGCACCTATGTAGTCGAGCGCGGACCCCACATCCAGGCGGCACCGACGGGACGACGCAACCTTGTTTTGATCCTTTCTCCGAAGGGTCAGCCTGCGGTGATCCCGGGCGGTGACTGGCGACCGACGGGCTTCTGCAAGCCGTCGACGCCTTGATGCTATCTGGCCGCCAATCGTCAGCAGGAGCGGCTCTGACGCTTGCTGCGGGCGCACTCGCCCTAGTTGTTGCCGTCCCTGGCGAGTACGCTTGGGGTCAGGCAACCTCACGGTCGTGCGGTGCTGAAGAGACGGTCGGCCCGGCCTGCCTGCTGGCTCACCAGGAGCTGCCGCGGCTGCCGTCGGGGCCGCTATACTGGCACCTCGACCAGTTTGCATCTAAGGCGGATGCCCGGGCCGCGGCGAAGCCGACAAGTACGATCGTCGACGCGTTCGGCACGGTCTGGCTGTTCACCATCGAACGCAAAAACTGGCGAGCGAAGCGCGGTCGCCCCGCCGCCGTCATCGGGCCGTTATCCGTGAAAAGCGGGCCGACGTTGGCCGCAGACTATCTGCGATCGATATTCAGCCCTGGCATGACCGCCCCGGTCCACGTCCACTCGGGACCAGAGGCATTCTTTGCATTTACTGGCGACACCTGTTTGGAGACGCCAGAGGGAACGCAGGTCGGCCGCGGACCGGGCAATTCGCTAAAGATCAGAGCGGGGCCGCCCATGCTGCTCATGGCTATCGGCAAAAAGCAACGACGCGGTTTTGCGCTCATCCTGCATGAAGCCACCAAATCGCCAACCACCTTGACCCAGCAGTGGCGACCCCCAGGCTCCTGTGCACGGCTGCTGGCCCTCGACCAAGCTCGGTAGCCGCTAAACCGTTGCTTATCCGTCATGCCGTTGAGTATGCGCGAGGCGGTGGTCCAAGCCGGAAGTTCTAACAGTGAACGAATGGCAGGTTCTTGGCGATGCTCGATCTCTGATGGACGTCCGAGATTGGGTCACCCCGGTCCACCCCAAATGCCGTGATCTTGTTTCAGCCGAAGAACGCTGCACGCAGCGGCAGCATTGCAGCCCCTATCGCCGCCGCGTCCTCGGTGAGCGTCGAGGGGACGATCCGGGCGGCGGGGCGATGGTGGCCGCGACGTGCCGGGTTGGTCAGGCGAATCCGCGCAGCGATCCGTTCGGCCAGCGCAGGGGGCAGGCGACCGCCAAGTACGATCAGGTTCGGGTCGAGCGTTGCCGAGATCGCCGACGCCACCAGGTTGAGCGAGGGCGTGCACGCGTCGAGCCAGCCGTCGATCGCGGGATCGTGCGGGTCAAATCCGGCCAGCATCGCGTGGAGATCGGGATAGTCGCGGCAGTGCTGCTCGACGAGGAACCGGCGCAACGACTCCAGATTGGGCTGGGGCCAGCCCTCGGGCAGGATCGACGCGAACTCGCCCGCGTTGCCGTGGGTGCCGCGCATCGGCATCCCGTCAGCGACCACGCCGCCGCCGAACCCGGCCGCGAAATACAGATAGGCAAAGTCGCGCGCGTCGCGGCCCGCACCCAACATCATCTCGCCGACCGCTGCGACGTTCCCGTCATTGTCGATCCACACCGGTCCACCCAGTCGCTCGGCGAGCATGGTGTCGAGCGGAACCAGCGCCCACGGGTCGAGCTGTGCGGGTGGATTTAACCGCGCGCCATCGCCGATGAAATAGCCGGTGACGCCGATCCCGATGCCGACGCGACGTGCAAGGTCGAGGGCGGCGGTCGTCGCCGCGGTGTCGATCATTGCCGCGATCTGCTGCGCGGCGACGTCCAGGTCGACGCTTGCAAGCGGTGCGGTCGCGCGGCCGACGACCGCACCTGACAGATCGAGCAGGACCAGCGCCACCGAATCTGTGGTCACCGACACGCCGACCGAGAAGGCCGCGTCCGCGACGATCGCCAGCCGCGTGCTCGGCTTGCCGACGCCCATCGGCTGCGGAGTGCCTTCGCGCACGAGCCCGCGGTCGAGCAATGGCTCGACCAGCCGCGTGATCGAATGCGGCGCGAGACCCGTTAGCCGCGCGAGATCAGCGCGCGAGGCCGGGCCTTGCCGATGAAGCAGATCCATCACCACGCGTTCGTTCGCGGTCGCGGTCCGCTTGCCGTCGTCGCGCAGGAAGTGTGCGGGGAAGTCGCCCGCCATGATGCCGCTCATCGCCGCGACAAGAAGGCCTACGAGACCGAAGTCAAGCGCGGCCACAGCATCAGGGCTGCCGCCAGACACGCCAGCGCGACGAGCATCGCAAACCAGGCGAATAGGCCCGGCGCGAACGATGGCGCGCGGCCGAGTCCGGTAGCGAGCGCCAGCCCCGCTCCGCCAAGCGCCAGCTTCGAGGCCATCGTATAGATCCCGTAGCCCTTCGCCCCGCGCGCCAGCGCCGGCAGCAGCGCCCAGCCGATGAGGTTCGTCACCCCCATCGCCAGCCCCAGAGTGAGCAGTGCAGGCGCGGCGATGCTCAACGCGACGGCGATCGCGACCAGGGCCGCAACCAGATACGCGATACCGAGCAACCTTAGGCCCATCCGTGCGTCCGCGATCCGCAGTGGCACCAGTGCCGACAGGGTACGCCCGGCGGTCAGCATCAGGAGCATCGTCGCCGCATCGATCGGCGCTGTTCCCGCGAAAACCGGGACGTGCAGCACCGCCTTGGCCAGCGCGCCCAGCGCGACGATCCCGGTCACGCTGGCGATCAGGAACGGCCATGGCAGCGCAAGCCGCCCGTCGCCGCTTTGCGCTGGCGGCGGCGGGATCAATGGCAGGCGCGCGAGCAACGGCACCAGCAGCATGCCGATCATGAATGCCGTTGCCGACAAGGTCCACAGGACCGGCCCGATGGTGCGGGCGGTGGCGATCTCGTGTGCGCAATACGCCACAACCGCACCGGCCAGCCCGGTGCCGATCGTCCGCCCGCGCGATAGCCAGGTCGCCTGCCTCGGTTCGGGTGCGAGCCGCGCCATCAGTGCATTGTGTGGGACGTCATACCCCGCATAGGCGATGCGGAAGACCAGCATCGCCGCCAGCACTGCGAAACCGCCATGCGGTGCTAGCAGCATGGTCGCAGGGAAGCTCGCCGCGCTCACCGCCAGCGCCGCCGTCGCCAGCATCGCACCGTGCCGGGGGTGGCGATCGAGCCACACGCCTACGCCGAGATCGGCGACGGCGTTGGCGCCGAGCGCGAAGAGGAACAGCGTGCCCGCGACAACCGGATCGATCCGGTAGAGCGTGACGAGCACGTACAACGTCAACAGGTCGCTAGCCGCCCACAACAGGCTCTTTCCGAAATGCGCCGCGCAATATGCAACCCAGGCGTATCGTCGAGACGCGCCACCGAGCGTCACCGTATCCAGCGCACCTTGTACAGATGCATGCCCGTCACCGGCACGCGCGCGGGGGCGCTGCCATCGGCGCGCGCGATCGTGAAGCCGTTCGCCCACCAACTTTCCTCCGCCTGTACCCAGGCCAGTCGTCCGCCGGCCGCGCTGACCGCTTTCACGCGCAGCTTCGGGTTGAGCGCTGCGAACGCGGTAAAGCTGGTTGCGACTGGATCGGTCAATCCGGGATCGAACGTCCAGACGCCGTCGTCGGTGGTGACCAGATAGCGGCCATCGGCGCGTCGCGACAGGTCATGGCCGTCGCGTCGTCCCGGCAGCGTCCACCGCGCCGCCTCGCTCAGCGTCGGTGCCGCCTTGGTGCCGCCGACCGTGTAGGCCTGGATCAGATCGTGCGAGAGCGCGAAGAGCTGTCGGCGATCGGCATCCCAGACCGCGCCGTGCCCCGAGGGCAACGGCACATGGAGCAACGGCGTCTCGCTACGGGTCCGGTCGTAGAGTTCCAGCCGGTCGCCCGCCCGGTGGATCGAAAGCGCCACGGCGATGCGGCCGCCGGGCAGGAGGTCGGCGGAATGCGCCATCGGCGCGGTCGCGCGGAACGTGACGCGGCCGGTCGCCCGGTCGATCAGCACGACCCCGCCGGTCGACGCGGTGACGAGGATCGCGCGACCGCCGTCGACCGGCTTGCAGTCGTCGATATGCGCCAACAAGGTCGTGCGGTACGCCGCGGGCAGATCGCGTGCCGACGCCGCGGTCCAGCGCCACGATTCGGACGCCGTATTCCCCTCGAAGCGGTATTCGCGAACCTGGTCGTCGCCGCACGCATACAGCCTGTCCGCGGCGGTTGCGGGGTGCGCCAGCGCCGCGGCGGCGATCGCCGTCATGCTCGAAATCCAGATCATCATGCTTCTCCGACGGAACCGATTGCCAAAATATAGCGCGACGTCATAGATATGTCACCTATAGTGATTAATCCAAGCGGCACGACGATGCCGAATCCCAGGGGGGAATGCCATGAAGACCGTGACACTGTTGCGCAGCCTGTTGCTGCTATCCGCCGCACTGCCAGCCGCCGCGCTCGCCCAGAGCCTGCCCGCGCCCGCACCGGCGCCGGCTCCCGAGACGCCCGCATCCGACACCGATGGCGAGATCGTGGTGACCGGCGCACGTCTCCAGGCGGTCCGCGAGATCGAGGCGAAGCGCAAGATTTCGGTCATCTCCGACAGCATCAGCTCGGACGAGATCGGCACGCTCCCCGATTTCGGGCTCGGCGAGGCGTTGCAGCGCGTTCCCGGCGTGTCGACGATCCAGAACAATGCGCGCGGCGAAGCACAGTTCCTGTCGATCCGCGGCCTCAACGCGGACTATAACCTCGTCCAGATCGACGGCGTCACGCTGCCCGCCAACGAGATCGGCCGGCGCAACGTCTCGCTCGATGTGATCCCGTCGTCGCTCGCCAGCCGGGTCGAGGTCTACAAGTCGGTGACCGCGGCGATGAACGGCAACGCGATCGGCGGCATCGCCAATCTGCGCACCCGCAGCGCGTTCGACGGCAACGGCAAGCCGTTCGTCGGCGGACGCTTCGACATCGGCAGATATGATTTCGAGCGCACCCGCGGCAAGGAAACGCCATCGGGTCAGACCGAACTCGTCGCTTCCACCACCTTCGGCCCCGAGCACAAGTTCGGTGCGGTCGTCTCGGGCAGCTACTTCCGCCGCGATTCCGCGTCGCTCAATTCGGCCAGCGACAATTATCTGTATTTCGATCCGACCACCGGGGCCCGTCTCACCTCCCCCGCCAACGACGTATCGAACGCCTTCGTCGCGCCCGACCGGCGGCGCTGGCTACATTATGACAACGTCCGCCAGCGTTACGGCGTGTTCGGCAAGCTAGAATTCAACGATCACAAGATGTTCGCGGCCGCACTGACGCTGGCCGATTTCCGCCATACCAACGACGAGGAGCGCCAGTCGAATCTCGTCGTCGCCAATACCGCGGTGACCGCCGCGACCAATCGCTACACCAATTTCAGCGCCGTCACGGCGAGTGGCGGCACCGTCTCGAACGCCAATGCGCAGGTCGACCTGGTGAACTACTATCAGACCCGGCGCATGCGCTACGCCGATTTCCACGCCGACCTGACGCCGGGCGACCATATCCGTGCCGATTTCGGGGTGAACTATGCGGCCGCCACCTATCGCCAGGATGCGCGGCTCTCGACCTACCGGATCGCGAACACCAACAGCCTCGGCTACACCTATGCGATTACGCCGGGCAGCTTCACCTATTTCAACTTCGCGCAGCCCGGCTATGTCGCCGGCGCGTCCAATTATCGCCAGTTCGAATACGGTACCAACAGCGATGACAACCGTGAGACTGCGTTGACCGCGCGCGGCAATATCGGCGTCAACATGGAGGCCGACGATCGCGGGTTCGGCGTCGCGGCAGGCGGCTATGCGCGGTTCCTCGATCGCCGCTATGATTTCCAGGTCGACAATTACCGCACCAACGCGACCTCGAACTATCTGTTGAGCGCGGTGCTCTCGCCCGACAGCTACATGCCGTATGATGGCCGGGGCCAGGCTCTGTTGCTGATCGATCCCGACGCGGCCCGCGCTGCGTTCGACGCGACGCGCAGCGGCTTCACCGCCAATCCGACCAACATCGGGGGCAGCCTTCAGTCCGATTACACCCTGACCGAGGACATCTACGCCGGCTATGCGATGATGCGGTACGCGCTCGACAGCGCACGGCTCAGCGCGGGCGTCCGCTACGAGGATACCCGCCTGTCGACCGGGTCGTTCGCGTTGCGCGGCACGACCTATACCTATGGCCAGCAGGACCAGCATTACCGCAACTGGCTGCCGTCCGCGCAGTTCGACTGGGACCTGACCGGCAAGCTCCGGTTCCGCGCCGCGTACAGCCGCACGCTCGGCCGCCCCAATTACGACGATCTTGCCGCGCGCGAGACGGTCAACGTCAACAGCTCGACCGGCGCGATCAGCATTACCTCGGGCAACCCGACGCTGAAGGCGCGGCGCTCGGACAATTACGACCTCAGCCTCGAATATTACGTCAACCGCGACATCCTGTTTTCGGGCGCGCTGTTTCAGAAGGACATCGCCAACGAGATCGTGACCGTGCGCAACCAGGCGACCGAGCTGTTCGACGGCACGCAACAGCTGGTCACGCGCATCCGCCCGGTCAACACCAACGCCAGCAAAGTGCGCGGGCTCGAGCTGAACGCAGTCGTCGCACGGATGCGGTTCCTGCCGGGGCCGCTCGACGGACTCGGTTTCTCGGCCAACCTGACGTTGCTCGATCCGACCCCACCCTCGGTGACGCTGGCGGACGGCGTGACGCGGCGTCGGCTGTCGGGGCTGTTCGAAAGCGCGAACACGGTGGCCAACGTGAAGCTGTTCTACACCACCGGCCCGCTGACGCTGCAGAGTGCGTGGAACCACCTGTCGCCGATCCTCTATTCGGTCTCGACCTCCGATCCGCTCGGTGATCGGCGCTACGCCACCAGCGACCTGTTCGACGCGCAGGTGCGGCTGATCGTCAACCGCCATCTGACCGTCGTGGCACAGGGCAAGAACCTGACGAATTTCCGCCCACAGCGGCTGTTCGGCCCCGGTTTCGGCCTGCTGCGTGAGGAGATCGACAATGGCCGAGCGTTCTATGTCGGCGCACTGGTCCGCTACTAACGGGGCCGGGTGCCGGTCGCCGAGGATATCAACAAAACCGACTTGTCGTCGTGCTAGCGGGTTCCGGTGGGGACGCATGCGATATCGGGGACGAGTCGGAAGACGGCGTCGGTGGCGACCTATCTCACCGCGCATTTCGCCAAGAGCCTGGTCTGGCACAGCAGCATCCTGCTCTTTGCGTTCTATTTGACCGAGGCATGCGGATTGCGTCCGGCGATGGCGGGCGCGTTGCTGGGGGTGTCGCTGGTCGTCAACGGCCTGACGGATCTCGCGGTCGGCATCCTGAAGGATCGGACGATCACCGACGGACGCGGCGCGGCGCGGTTCCAGCAGGCGGGCGCCATCGTCGTCGCGGCCAGCTTTGCGGCGTTCTGCGCGGCGTCGCTGTTGCCCGACGGGTGGCGGCTGCCGGTCGCGATCGCGTCGTTGATGCTCTTCCGGTTGAGCTATCCGATCGTCGATGTCGCGCAGAACGCATTGCTGTCGCTCGCCGACTTCGACGATATCGATCGATATGAACTCGTCGCATGGCGGTTCATGACCGGCGGCGTGGCGATCCTTGTCATCGCGACGTTGGTCGCGCCGGCGCTGGTGCTCGACGGTGGTACCGCGACGGCGCGGTTCGCGATCACCGGCGCGATACTGGCCGGCTTCCTACTACTGTCCTCGTCGCGCCTGAGGATCGGCCCGTTGCCTCGCCCGCCGGTCGCAACGGTTCGCGAGGACACGGGTTCGGCCTTCCCGGCGGTGTTGGTGATCGTCGTGCTCACCGGTTTTTCCGGGACCGTATTTCGCAAGCTGGAGGCCTATTACGCGGCGTTCGCGGACGTCGGCGCCGGGCCGTCGATGACGCTGATGATCGCGGTGGCGGTCGGCAATCTGGCGTCGCAACCGGGCTGGCTGCGGTGCCAACGTCGGTGCGGCACGGCGACGACGCTCGCGGCCAGCGCCGCTGTCACGCTTTTGGCGGGCGCGGCGTTTCTGGCGACGATGCGGCCGGGGGTGGCGTTGCCCGCCGGCATCCTGTTCGGGATCGGGTCGGGCGGCAATGGGCTGGCGCTATGGGGTATAGTCGCGACACTGGGCGCACGCGGCCGGCCGATGCTCCGCTTCGGCGCTTTCACCTGCTTGTCGAAGCTCGCGCAGGGGGCGGGTGCCGCGGCGATGGGCATTCTGCTGAGCCGGGTCGATTATCGTCATGTCATCGGCGTGCCGGGCAACGCGCTGGTCCTTACGATGATCGTCGCACCGATGGCGAGCGCGGTCGCGTGCATCGTGATCGTCCATGCGCTGCGCCGTCAGCTGAAATAATCGCGCTCGAGCAGGAGCGTCGCGGCACCGATCGTCGCGGCAGCCTCGGCGGGCAATTTCGCAACCAGCACGGGCGGTGCGACCAGGCCCTGGCCGCGACGTTGCGGTACCGCATCCTCCGGCCAGGTCATCCTCGCGGTGATCCGCGCCGCCAGCGGGCGCGGGATCCGACCGCCGATCACGATCGCGCCTGGATCGAGGACGAAGCGCAATGCCGCGGCGAGATAGGAAAATGATACGGCGTGGCGATCCACCCATGCCGTCACGCCCGGCCAGTCGTCGTCGTAGCGCGCGACAAGATCGGTGATCCCGTCGGTGGCGACGCCGTGATCGGCCAGTACCGCGCGCAAGCTGGTCAGGTTCGGTACCGGCCGGTCGGTCAGGTCGAACAATCCCGCCAGCTCGCCGGCGTTGCCGCTGGTGCCGCGGACCAGATCGCGGTGACGAACGATACCGCCGCCAAAACCCGCCGCGACGTTGAGATAGACGAAGCTGTCATGCCCCGCACCGACGCCCAGCAATCCCTCGCCCAGCGCGGCGGCGTTGCCGATATTCTCGACCATCACCGGCAGGCCGAGCCGGTCGCCGACGATCGCGGCGAGATCGACCATCGCCCAATCGTCGAGTTCGGCGGCCGGATTGACGGTCGACGGCGCCACGAAGAACCCGGCGACCGCGATGCCGATCCCGCGCAGTGCCGCGGTCGCGATGCCCGCCTCGGCACAGGCATCGGTGGCAAAACCGGCAACCGCGTCGAGGATCGCGCTACGGTTCATGCCCGCGGCGCTAACGTCGCGGCGCGCGCGGACGACGCCCGACAGGTCGACCAGCACCGCCTCGGCATGGTCGGTCATGATCGACAGGCCGATCGTCGCCGCCGCGTCAGGCCGGATGCGGACGATCGCGCTGGGCTGGCCGCGTCCTTCCGCCACCGTCTCGCCGATCGCGATCAGGCCTTCGCCCGCGAGCTCCTCGGTACCGCGAAAGACTGCGACGCCCGACAGGCCGACGCGTTTCATCAACTGCGACCGCGAGATCGGCCCGCTCTCACGGATCGTACGGAGCAGAAGCCGGTGGCGGTCGGTAAGTGTCGACCGGGCGGTTCTGGCGGAGGCGAAGGGCGGCACCGCCGGGAAGGATCGGGTCGACATCAGCATGCCTCAGTAACGATGATCAGAAGCGATGGCAGATAAAAACGACGAATTAACGCGAGTGTCAAATTAATATCATACAACACGATATATATAGAATGGATAACCAATCAGGGGGACGACGTGATCCATTCTACCAGCCGACGGGCGATGCTCGCGGCCAGCGCCGCTTTCGGCCTGTGCGCCACCGCGGCACAGGCGCAGACCATACCGCCCCAACCAGCAGCGACGGCCGACGACCCGCAAAACGAGATCATCGTCACCGGCAGCCGCGCCTCGGCCCGCGCGGCGGTGAAGGCGAAGCGCAACGCGACGGTGATCATGGACGCGGTCGCTCAGGACCAGGTCGGCCGTCTGCCGGACCTGAACATCGTCGAGGCCAGTCGTCGGATCGCGGGCGTCTCGGTCGTCGGCGGTGCGGACGCGACCAAGAACCGCGACATCTATCAGCGTGCGACGATCCGCGGACTCGATCCGCGCTACAATCTGGTGACGATCGACGACGTGCCGCTCGCCTCGCCCGACTGGGTGTACCGGGGGGCGCGGCTCGAGATGCTGCCCGCCGCGCTGGTCTCGCGGATCGAGGCGATCAAGACCGTCACCGCGCAATATGATCCGCACGCGCTCGGTGGCCAGATCAACATCGTGTCGAAAAGCGCGTTCGACCAGGATGGCAAGCGCTTCCTGGTGGTCAACGCCTTTGGCGGGCTGAACGACACCGCGGGCAAGCTGATCGAGAAGACCCGCACCGCGGTGCGCGCCGATGCCACCGCGTCGACCGTGTTCGGTCCGGGCGGCCAGTTCGGCGTCGTCGTGGCGGCGGAATATCAGCGCCTGCCATCGACCGCGCGGGCGGAACTGCCCGGCGACACGTTCGGCGCAGGCTGGACCTATTTCACGCCCGCTGGTGCCCGCACGCAATTTCCCAACCGCTCGACCGGATCGATCGCGCCGGTGCGCAACCAGGATTATTTCTTCGAGAACCTGCGCACGCGCGCCAGCGGCAACATGAAGCTGGAATGGCGTCCCGACGATGCGACTGCGGTGTCGCTGTTCGGCGGCTATTATCACGACAAGGACGTCGAGACGCGCAACGAGATGCTGACCCAGGCGACCGGCGCGCCGACCAACATGACCGCCAGTTCGGGCGGTTTCGCGCAGGCCGACGTGCAGCAGGGTCTAGTCTACCAGCCGGTCACGCGCGACACATGGCTGGTCGATGCCAAGGGGCGTCACGATTTCGGCAACCATGTCGTTCTCGATACGACGCTCGCACGATCGAAGGCGACGTACCGCGAGACGCGTCAGATGATCAAATGGGATACCAGCCCGCGCGCCGGGGCGGCGGCCAACACCTTCCTTCCGGCGGCCGGCTACAGCTACACGATCACGCCGGGCGGCGCGCCTCGCCTGACCTTCGCCAATCCCGGCTTCGTCGCCGATCCGGCCAATTACAAGGCGCTGTATTTCCGCGACATCGCCCGTGATCTCGATTCAACGGTCGATTATGGCAAGGTCAATCTCGGGTTCAATGCGGCCCCCGACGATGCCGGTTTCGGGCTGAACGTCGGCGGCGCGGTGACGCGGACCGACCTGTCCTACGATCAGCGCTATGCGGAATATGTTCCGGCGACCACCGCGGCGCAGACCGTGATCGGCGGCCTCGGTGCGGTCACCTATGCCGACCGGCCGTTGCCGTACCAGAGCACGCAGCTTCCCTATCTGCTGATCGACCGCAGCAAGGCACTGGCGCTGTTCGAGGCCAACCGGTCGCAGTTCGTGGCGACAAGCCAGATTCCCAACAACGCGGCCGACGATTTCCGCGATCTGGAGACGACCAAGGCGGTGTACGCTCAGGGCCTGTATCACGGCGAGCGACTGACCATGCAGGCCGGGGTGCGCTACGACGCGACCAACCTGACGATCGACACCAACCGCGCGCCGACCGTGGCGGGCACCACCGCCTACACGCCACAGCGGCGGCTGACGGACTATGATTTCATCCTGCCCTCCGCGCTCGCTACCTATCAGATCGACGACGAGATGCGGGTGCGCGCGGGCGTGTCGAAGACGATCGGCCGCCCGGACTATGGTCAATATGCCGCGCGGACCTCGTTCGGGATCGCCACCAACGGCCAGTTGACGATCAACACCGGCAATCCCGGTCTGCGCCCGCGCCAAGCGTGGAACTACGACCTGTCGTACGAATGGTTCATGGGCGATGGCGGGCTAATCTCGGTCGCGGCCTTCGTGAAGGACATCAAGGACGAGATCTTCACGAGCACGCAAGCCGGGCCGACGACGCTGTTCAACGGCGTCACCTATACCGACGTCGTCGTCAGCACGCCGCTCAACGCCGCCGGGGCCCGCGTGAAGGGGCTCGAGGTCTCGTTCAGCCAGGACCGCATTCCGATCCTGCCGGGACTGGGGTTCAATGCGAACGTCACGCTGCTCGACGGATCGTTCGACCAGCCGGTCAGCAGCGCCGGCATCGCCGCCGGCTCCGCAGCGACACGCAGGACCAGTGGCCTGATCCAGCAGCCCGACTATATCGCAAACATGACGGTGTTCTACACGCAAGGACCGATAGACATCCGCGCCTCGTACAACCGCATCGGCCGTGCGCTCCAGTCGAGCGATGCCGACACCCGGACGCGCGACCTGTATCAGGAGCCGCGCCAACAGCTCGATCTCCAAGCGCGCTACACCGTCACGTACGGCGTCGATCTGGTCGGACAGGTGCAGAACCTGACCAAGGAGCCGTTCGTCGTGCGGCAGGGCGAGGACCGCCGACTGCTCAACTATTACTTCCCGGTCGGGCGCACCTTCTGGCTCGGCCTGTCGTGGAAGCCACGGCTGTGAGGGGCAGTGCGCTGATCACGGCGCTGGTGCTGGCGTGTGCCGCGCCGGCCTCCGCGCAAACCGACGATACGGTGCGTCTGGTCGTGAAGTTCATGAAGGCCGACGGCGCGGCGCCGGGTTCGGTCGGGCAGGATCGGGTGCGGTTCGATCCGGCGTCCTGCCCGGCCTGCTCACTCGACACGACACCCGGCTTCGCGGCGGACAATTCTCGCGAGACGATCGTCGCGCTGAACGTGCCGCGGCTGCGCCAGCTTGAGCTCGGCTTCACCGGAACGACGCGGCGGGTGATCGTCGAGACCGGCGATCTCGCCTTTCGCATCGAGGGCGGACATCTGATCGTGCCGATTCCTCCGCTCGACCGCGACGCGATCACCGCGGGTGAATATGCGATGCACATCGTCGAGCCGGGCATGGTGCTGCGCTTCGAACACGCCGATCCGGCGCGTCGCGCGGGCGCCTATGCGACCGGCCGCTTCCCCACGGTCGAGCGACAGGCGGCAAGCAATCTGGAATTTGCGCAGCGCGAGGTGATCCGCCGGCTGGGGCTGGGCGAACGGGTCGCCCGCGAGCGGCTGGGTACAATCGAGGTGATGGGGTTCGACACCAATTATCCGCACGGCCATACCGACGCGCCGCCGCACATCCACATGCACCTGCGCTGGCCGCGCAACGCCGGGACGCAGATCGGGCATTATTATATTGGCGCAGACGGGCTGCTCGTTCGTAACGTCGTCGGCGTGAAGGGACTCGGCGCGCCCGAACGCGTCTTCGCACGCGGCGAGACATTCACGACGATCGGTCCGGACGAGCGCGGCGTCTATGCCCACACGATCACGCCAGAGGGATGGCTTGCACTGGGCACGGCTGGCGAACCATCATGTATTATCCGGCCGATCGGCGAAGGGTTCCAGTCGGGCGCACGCATACTCTGCCCTGGCCAAGCGGATATTGACGTGCGCGTGACCGACGACCTCACCGAGGCTACTGTATCGGTGCAGATCGGCAGGGTGACCGAACGCTTCCGCTACGATCGCGATACCGGCGCGTTAACCTCGCCGTCCAACGTCCCGCCATCCCCGCCATCTGTCTATATTGATACGCGTTGATGGGAGGGAGATAATGGAGCGATTCCCAGCTCTTTGCTCAGCGTCAAAAGCGAACCTCGCGATCGCTGGATTGCTGTTTTCGAGCTTGCGTGGTCTTGGCGCTCCGGACGCGCGCCAATCCCATCTGCCTTCCTTCCATTCCAAAGAAAGGATTGCGTCATCAAGCCGTGGGATCGAAAACCAGGCTCCAAGCTGCGGACAAACGTTGAGATGAACGAATGTCTGAAGTTGAGAAGTTGAAAGGAACGCGCGAATGGCCGGTTGTGGGTCGTCGTTGCTGCGGCGGGTGTCGACCAAAGATGGTCATTCGCTCCAACAATGGTAACTGTCCGGTCCTATCGGAAGCCGCCGACCGGCTAGGTCAGAGAAGCAGCCTGAGCAGTCTTGTACCGTTCGGAATGCTGCTCGCATTCTTCCCGCACGCGGTTTAGCCAAGTATCATACCAGCACCATTGATTGCCGACGGCTATAGCCCCGTAACCCTTCGCCGGGTCTTTCGCGCCGAGACGCTTCCAAAGCCGGGTATGGTTATCCATCATAAAGGCGTCGAAGTCCTCGTTCTTCATCGCCGTCACGATGGCGGCGGGAAGATACTTCTTCTTCTCCACCTCTTTCAGCGCCATGTTGAATTTTTGATCGACGTCCGATCCCGGCGGCACGATCTCCACAGCGAGATCAGCGCCGGGCGCACGGTTGGCAGTCTTGTGAACCATGAAAACCCGGAAGGCGAACCGAGGGTCGGCCTGCTGCTCCGGTGTCAATTTCTGCTCAAAATTGTCCATCGTGGTTTCGACGTGACGCGGCAGCGTGACGGCCTTTTTCAGGATCGCGCGCTGATCCGGGCTGAAGGTCACGAATTGCAGCGCGATGGGTAGGCGGCGTTCCAGCGCATGTTGGGCACCGAACATGCAATTCGTCACCGTGCAGGCTCAGGCCTGTTTCCGGGTCCACCTCCGGCCACGATGCGACGAAGGCTTCGAGCTCGTCGGCCGTCGCCGCCTTGATGGCGGCGTGTCTGGCATTGCTACGGATTTCCCCGATGGCACGGTGATTGATCGAGCGCGTCGGCCGAGTGAAATAGGCGAGGATGTCCTGATCGTTCGGCCACCTTCCGTCCGCCACCATGGCCTTGATAAGGGCTATTTCCCAACGCTCAAGTCTTGTTGCCACGGCGACGGACAGGCATGGTCAGACGGGCTCCAAGGCGTCGTGCAGGACGGCTTCCAGCAGGCGGGAGCGGGTTTGTTCGCCCATGGTGATGCTGGCTTCGAGTTGATCGCACAAGACCATCAGTTCATCGACCTTGGCGATAATGCGGTGCTGTTCGGCAAGCGGGGGGAGCGGGATCCGCATATTCTTTAAGGCTGTGCCGTTCACATTCGCTTGCCCGGTCTGCTGCTTGATCAGCGGTACGATCTGAGTTTCCCGAAAAACGGGGGCATTCATCGCGAGGTTTACATATGCCGGCAGGCTATTTTCGACCGAGCAGCGAATTCTGATGAGGTAGGATGCAAAAGTGCGGCAATCATCTTCTCCAAGATAAATTCCCGTTTTGCCGACAAGTTCGGCACTATTGGTTCGATTGTAGAGCAAGTCGAATTTTTTCAGGTAAAGGCTTGGCAGCTCCTCGGATGACGCCGGAATGCGCTTTTCATTGTTCCATACGACGCGGCCATCCTGAATGTTGCCCATCGTCAATACGGGAACACCTTGCGGTCCCGGCTCAGATTTTTCAGACGTTCCATATTGCGTGAACAAGGCAGCGTCTCCGATCCGACACCAAGCCCAGACAGGCGGAATTTCAAACGGCGCATGCTCTCCGCCTATCGGATCAAGAGGTTTCTCTCGACGGATGGCTTTCGCCTGCACCAAAGAGTGGCGCTCGCCGCTAATGCGCTGAAGTTGGTTCGCTACAGGCTCATCGCTGGGATCTTGCTCAACCAATCTACCGTGGACGGCGAGGTCGAGGATGGTTTGGCGCAACTGCTTAATCTGGTCGGGACGCGTGGCGAGTGGGGTGAGGTTGGCGAGGGTGAAGCGGGCGTCCTCGGCAAAGGTTTCGGGATCGGGTGCGTTGAGTTTGGCCAAAGCAGACAGCGTGAACGTGTCTCGCGCTGCCTCGCGCGCTGCCCGCGCCGCCTCAAGCTGATCGCACAAAGCCATCAACTTATCGACCTTAGCAACGATGCGGTGCTGTTCGGTTAGTGGTGGAAGCGGAACAGGTAGCCTGCGGACTTTGTCTGCATTCAAGTTCTGCACCACCGCGCCCGCAGCGGCATTTGCGAACGCCTTTCGCGCAAAATCAGATAGGAACAGTGACTGAAGATACCGCTTATCCACCATGTTCTCGGGAATTCGGATGACTAGCCAGCCGTCATGAATGCAGCCCGTAACATTCGTAATGTAAGGAAATCCGAAACTCATTGAATTCGACAATAATAAGTCGCCCGGGAATACCATGCGAGATCGTTTTGCGCCTTCTGGTCGAATGCGTTCTTTTACTTGATTGATGTATACTTCGCCACGAACGGCATCGCCGATCTTAATCCACGGGATGCCATTTTCTTCGGCCGTCATGAAATCCTGAATTGGCCTCGGCGATCCACCTCTCGCAATGGCAGCTATGTCATCGAGCCAGCACCAAATCCAAGAATGTGGGAGATTGAAAGGAAATTCGTTCGGTTTCCGCTCCAGCGCCTCGCTCGCAGTGTTAAAGCCCTCCGACGCCACAAGTTTGTTCTTCGCCGCCACAAGGCGCTCAAATAACGCTGAGGATGGTTCATCCGCCGCGTCCTGCTCGACCAGCTTCCCACGCACGGCCAAGTCCAGCACGAAGCGGCGCAGTCGTGCGATGGCATCGGGCGCGTCGGCAATCCGCGCATAGTGTTCCAGCAATAGCGCAGCGTTCATCGCGCCAGCGCCTCGGCCAAAATGCCTTGCAATTGCATGCGCAGGTCAGCTGTTTTGGCCTCAGCCTGATCCAGCTTTTCCAGCAATTCCGCCGGATTGCCGTGGTCGGCTTCCTCGCTATGCGGGTTTTTGAAATCGAGGTTGTAGCCGCGTGCCTTCACCTCTTCGGCGCTGACCTTCCACGCCTGAGAGCCTTCCTCGCGGTCCTTGCGCTCCGCACCGCCCCACCATTCCACGCAGGAGGCAAAGTGCTCCACGCGGATTGGCTTGGTCATCGAATAGGCCTTCTGTCCTGCTGGAACCTGATGTTCGTAGAACCAGATGTCCTTAGTCGGCTCGCCCTTTTCGAAGAACAGCAAGTTGGTGCCGATCGAGGCGTACGGCTTGAACACGGAGTTGGGCAGGCGAACGACGGTGTGGAGGTTGCACTCTTCGAGCAGCGCTTCCTTCAGCCGGGTCTTCACGCCTTCACCGAACAGGCTGCCATCAGGCAGGACGATGGCCGCCGCCCCGCCCTTGCGCAGCAGGCGGATGAACAGAGCGAGGAACAGGTCCGCTGTCTCGCGTGTGCGGAAATGCTGGGGGAAGTTGCTTTCGATGCCGTCTTCTTCCTTGCCGCCGAAGGGCGGGTTGGTGAGAATTACATCGACGCGGTCCTTCTGCTCCCACGAAATGTAGGGTCGTGCCAGCGTGTTGTCGTGGCGCACGAAGCTGGGGTCCTCCACGCCATGGAGCAGCATATTGGTGACGCATAGCATGTGAGGCAGCGGCTTCTTCTCCACGGCGCGCAGCGATTGCTGCATCAGCGCCTCATCCTCGGGCCGCTTCACGTAGCGGTCGCGCATGTGCTTCATTGCGCAGGTGAGGAAGCCGCCCGTCCCGCAGGAGGGGTCGAAGATGATCTCGCCCGGCTTTGGGTCGATTCGATCCACCATGAAGGCCGTGACGGCGCGGGGAGTGTAGTATTCTCCCGCGTTGCCGGCGGATTGCAGGTCGTTGAGAATCTGCTCGTAAACGTCGCCGAAGTGCTGGCGCTCAGACAGATTGTTGAAGTCGATGTCGTTGATCTTATTGACCACCTGCCGCAGCAACTGGCCGGATTTCATGTAGTTGTAGGCGTCCTCGAACACGTCGCGCACGACGCGTCGACGTTCGCCGGGTTGCCCGGCGGGCTTCAGGCCCTTCATCGCCGGGAACAGTTCTTCATTGACGAAGGTGAGTAGCGCGTCGCCGGTCAGCCCCTCGGGATCGGCAGCCCAATTGCGCCACTGGAATTGTTCAGGAACCGGCGAATGATAGCCGTCGCGCATCAACTCCAATTCCTTATCCTGATCGTCGATGATCTTCAGGAAGAAAAGCCAGCAGAGCTGACTGATGCGCTGGGCGTCGCCATCGACGCCGCTGTCCTTGCGCATGATGTCTTGAATGGATTTGACGAGAGTGCGAACCGACATTGATTAAGCAACTTCCTGATAAAGTTCGTTTTGTAGGTCGTGGACGGCATCTTCAAAGCCGGCCTTGCCGCCGAAAGCCTTGATGAGCTGGACTGGGGTGCCAAGCGCGTTCAGCGGCGGGATGCGCAGTACGTTGGTGTCGTCAAGATTGAGAACCCCCTCGTCGGCATACTTGTCGAGCAGGGCACGCAACACGGCGCGGGCCTGCTCACCATATTTGGCGAAAACATCGCGTTTCTGAACATTTTCCGCTCGCTCGCGCCGGGTCAGTGGCTTGCGGCCAAAGGCAACGTGGCAAATAAGGTCGAACGGATCGAGGTCTTTGCCGAGTTCACCCGCGATAACATCGAGCGCGAGGCCTTCCGCTGACAATTCATCGACCAACGCCTGTTTGCGTTCGGCACCATTCCACCGGTTAAGGAATTCGTCCAAGCTGGCGAAGTACTTGCGCAGAGCTTTCTTCGTGAAGTCTCGCAGACTTTCGGTAACAAGCTTGCCACTCTCGTCCAGATATTCCACGCGCTCGGCCACGATGATGACGGGCACACCATCGACATAGACCTTGCCACGCCTGCCGCCGCCATCGGTGATGGTGATATCCGGTGTGTCGCCACCATCGATGATGGTTTCGCCCTCGCCGGGTTGATCGCTCTGATCGTCGCCGGGGTCGCCGATAGTGCCGTCGTCATCGGGCGGCGTAACAGGATCATCCTCGCCCGGCTCATAAATTTGAACGGGCTCGCCATCGAAATCCGGGTCGGCGAAGTGGTTCGTCGCCCCTCGGAAATCCATCAGCGTGAAGAAAAACTTGCGGCTGTCTTCATGAACGCGGGTGCCGCGCCCGACGATTTGCTTGAACTCGGTCATCGATCCGACGTCGCGGTCGAGTACGATCAGCCGGCAAGTCTGGGCATCGACGCCGGTGGAAAGCAACCGTGACGTTGTGACCAGCACCGGGTAGCGGCTTTCGGGGTCGATGAAGTTGCCAAGCTGCGCCTGACCTTCGAGGTCGTTGCCCGTGATCCGCATGACGTAGCGCGAGTTCTCCGCCGCGAGGTCAGCATTTTCGTTGATGAGGGCCTGCCGCATACGCGCCGCGTGTTCCTGATCGACGCAGAAGACGATGGTCTTCTGGTAGCGGTCCCCGCTTTCTTTTAGGAATTCCGTGACCTTGCGGGCGACGAGCTTGGTCCGGTCATCCAGCACCAGTGTGCGGTCGAAATCGCGGGTGTTGTAGATACGGTCGTCAACCTCGTTGCCGTCGCGATCAAGCTGACCCTTCTCTGGCCGATAGCCCTGAATGTCGCGGTCCACGTGGACCTTGATGACCTTATAGGGGGCAAGGAAACCGTCCCGGATCCCCTGTTTCAGAGTGTAGCTATAAACCGGCTCGCGGAAGTAGTGGATGTTGGACGCGTAGCGGGTTTCCTTGGGTGTCGCGGTCAGGCCGATCTGCGTGGCATCGGTAAAATGCTCAAGAATTTCGCGCCATGCGCTGTCCTCGGCCGCGCTACCACGGTGGCATTCGTCAATAACGATGAGGTCGAAAAAGCCGGGTGAGAACTCCTTGAACAGCTTTTGCCGTTCCTCCGGCCCGGTGATGGCCTGATACAGCCCGAGATAAATCTCGTAGGCGGTATCGACGCGCCGCTTCTTGTCCATGGCGATCGGCAGGTCAATGTTCGTGCCGTCATCACGTTCGATCGTTTTCGCGTTGGCGGACAGCTTCGCCATCGCTGGGCCAAAAGGCCGGAAATCGTTGACCATCGTCTGATCGACCAGCACGTTCCGGTCAGCGAGAAACAGGATGCGCTTTTTGTGCCCGCCCTTCCACAACCGCCAGATGATCTGGAACGCAGTGTAGGTCTTCCCGGTGCCGGTCGCCATGACCAGCAGAATTCGGTTCTGCCCAGTTGCGATGGCTTCCATGGCCGCGTTGACGGCGTTGACTTGATAATAGCGCGGCTGCTTGCCGCTGCCGTCGTCATGATAATCCTCGAGGACGATCTCCTCACCTTCTGGCGTCAGGCCCCTCCACGCGGCATATCGCTGCCATAGCTCGCCCGGTGATGGAAAGGCATTAAGGGGCAGCGTGATTTCGCGCGCATCGCCTGTACCCGTGCGGTCATGGAATACGAACCCATCGCCATTCGACGCAAACACGAAGGGAATGTCGAGGGTTTCGGAATATTCCAATGCTTGCTGCATACCCGCGCCGATTGGCTGGGTGTTGTCCTTGGCCTCAATCAGCGCCAGCGGGATGTTGGGCTTGTAGTAAAGCACGTAGTCAGCACGCTTGCCTTGACCGCGACTGACCATCTTGCCGCGCACAATGATGCGGCCCTTTGTGAAACTGACCTCTTCTCTGATCTGCGTCATTTCATCCCACCCGGCGTCCTTGACAGCAGGCGTTATGAACTTCGTGCAAATGTCTCGTTCGCTCAGAGATCGTTTATTGAACATTGAAGGCCCATCCCGTGTGGACTGACCCTAGAGGCATGATGAAGATCTTGCCAGTTGGCGTGTGAATTTGCCTCGTTCAGGCGGATTCTCGATGCTCCTGCAACGGGAGCCGATAGGCAAAGCGCCGCTAGCGCGGCGATGGAAAGGCTCATAATGGAAAGGTCTGGTTCCGCCGGAAGCGGCCGTTGACGGGCGCTACCCCGAATGGCCGCAATGTCCCTATTTTCGCCGTTCCAGCTGCGGCGCGGGGCGACGATACACAGCCTAATGAACGACGAAAGTTGGGTTTGAGATTAGCGGCCGGGAATGGTGGAGATTGGGTCATCGACAGTTGGCATTCGGTCCGCTGCCTGAACAGCCAAGAGGGAAATTGCGGCCCGTTCAGGCTTCGGCGTCGCCGGCTCGGTCTATCTCGATCCGAAGACCGGGGGCGGCGTTTTCAGTGGCGGACGGGGTTGAGTTGCGGCGGAAATATCCGCTGGCTGCTCCATAGAGCCAACCGCCGCCCTTCGCGGCTCCCGTTTTCGCAAAAGTCACCGCGTGACCGACGGCGTCCACTGTAGCGCTCGCTCCATGTCCGACCGCTTTGGCCCCATCAGTTGCAACGTTCGCGACCGTGGTCAGTCCGGCGGCCGAAAAGTCCCTCACTGACGGTCCGGCCGGGTGTGCTTCTAGACCCGCTCGTATACACCTTGCCTCGTAGGCAGCCAGATTGAACGACCGCAGGTTGTAGGCAAACCAAGATCCAGTGCCTGCGGCATAGACCGCCAAGGAGACCCAGCCCACAAGCTCACGACATCATTTGCTCGATAGCCGCTCCGATCTGTTCTGCTGCACCGAGGACATGATTGTCATCGAGGTGCGCATAGCGCGAGGTCGATTGAGTGTTGCGGTGTCCGAGCAAGCGACCAATCATCGGCAGCGTTTCCCTATTCATCGCCGCATGACTCGCGAACGTGTGCCGAATATCATGAACTCGAACCCCCGGCAGCCGAGCTCGGTTGCGGATCGACGGCCAGTGATTGCCGATGCGCAGTACCGGCTTGCACAGCACCGGGTTCCAAAACAGCCACGCCACGCCCCGCTGGCGTGGCAGGGCGTCGATCACGCCACGGGCTTGATCACCCAGCCAAACGGTGCGCGGCCCTGTCTTACTGTCGCGCAGCTTCAGCCGGTTGCCCTTGACGTCCGACCATTGCAGGCCGGCCACCTCGCCGGAACGACACCCCGTCAGCAGCAAGAGGGTTACTGCCGACGCGACAACCGCCTTAAGCTTGTCCTCTCCGGCTCGATCCTCTGCCAGCACTTCGCCCAGCCGCTCCAACTCAGCGGATGACAGAAAGCGCTCGCAACGGTACTTCCGGTTAGGACGAACGGTCCGGCATGGATTGGTGTTCTCAAGACGATAGCCCCAGCTTTCTGCCTTGGTCAGCATGTTGGCGAGGATGGTCAGGCAGCGGTTGGCAGCCCCCGGTCCGGTCTCGTCATTTAGCGTGGCGAACCATTGGGTGACATGAGACTCGTTCAACTCGTCGATGAAGATGCCAGGGAAGGCATGGTCGAGATAGAGCCGGCGGTACACGCCGTGCGTCGCAAGAGTGGACGCCTTCCACTTCGCCGACCAGCGCCGCCAATATTCGTCGACGAAATTATCGAAGCGTGGCGCGGAGCGGATGCGGGCGCGATCGGTCGCCGGGTCATGACCGACCTGTGCATAGGCGATCACGCGCCGTGCAATCGTCAGCGCCTGGTGCTGGCTAATGATCGTGCTGGGTGCGATCGTGACCGTGCGGAGGCGCCCAGCCATGCGGGTCTGGACGATGTAGACTTCGCGCCCAGTGGGGTAGAGACGTAAACCAAAGCCGCGCTCATGCTCGAACCAGGTCGTCGACCGGGCCTTTGTGTCGGATCGATAGGGATATCGATATTCAAAGGATATCCCAACTTCGGCCAACGATTCGCGCACGATTCTTTTGAGTACCAGTGCGGTCATGCCCGCAGCCCCATCGCTTGAGCCAGCGCGCCAGAGACTCGCTGTGCCGCATCCCCAATGACGTCGTCTGCAAGGTGGGCGTACCGGGCGGTGGTCTCCGGCAGTACGTGACCAAGCAGTTTGCCGATAGTCGCGAGGGGGACGTTGTCCATAATGGCGGTGGATGCGAAGCTGTGCCGTAGGTCATGAATGCGCAGGTCGGGCATCGAGCACCGCTGACGCAGTGCCGTCCACCAGCTGACGACAGCGACAGGCACTTTGCCGGTTCTGTCCGGGAACACCAGAGAGCAATCTTCACTGCGAGGCAAGGCGTCCAGAATGTGCATCGCCTGACTGTTCAGCCAGATAGTCTTGGCGCCCGTCTTGCTATCGGGTAACGCCAGACGGGGCGGTTGCACCCACGTCCAACGTAGTTCGCGGATCTCTCCGACCCGCGCGCCCGTGTAGAGCAGCAGCCTGACGATCGCGACCTGCGCCGGGTGGGTTGCTTCCGCGTCCCGAAGCGCCGCGCCCAGTCGGCGATATTCCAGCGGCGAAAGAAAGCGCTCCTTTGGCTCGCGGGGGTAGCGGGGAAGACCCCGACAAGGGTTCGAACCCTTGCGTCGGAAATGGAGCGCCTCGGCATATTTCAGGAGACTGGCCAGCACCGGCACCGCACGATTGAAACGGGTTTCGGCGCCCCCCGCACAATCGTCACGCCAGCGGATCACATCGGCTGGCAACACCTCGGCGACCCGCGTTCCGCCAAAGACCGGCGCGAGGTCGCGCCGCCATGCATCATGGTTGCGCTTGGAGGTCGAAGGTTTCCAGTAACGGGCAATGTCGTGCCAGTAGGTTTCGACAAAGGCAGACAACGTCGGTGTGGCCTTCACCGACCTATGCTTGGGCAAGCCGTCCAGTGCCACCTCGGCCAACAGACGGCGCGCCTGGGCACGCGCAAGGGTTGCGTCCACGTCCTCGACCCGTCCGATCGTAACGCGGCGCTGCTTACCGCGATGACGAAGCCGCACTGTCCAGAAAGCGTGTCCGCTTGGTCGGATACGGAGGCCGAACCCGGCAAGCTCCGCGTCCCAGATGACATATTCCGAAGGGCGGGCAGGATGGTTTTTGCGAGCAAAATTACCGTCCAGTAGTGCCCGTTTTTCAGCTCTGGAGGCATTGGGGACCAAATGGCCATCAGAAGGGGCCGAATCAGGTCCGCAACCGACTAAAAACGTTGATCTTTTGGGGATCAAATGGCCATCGCCATGCCCCAAACTGCAAGCCGCTCTTGAGCGACGCACCATTGATTTTGCTAGCTTTTTTTCCATTCTGCAAGCGTAGCTTGCGTAAGGTGTGCTCTCCCGCGGGCATACAGCCTGTCAGACGTCCGGTTTCAACACCGTTACCCGCAGCGTGGCGTCCGGCGACCACTCCAACCGGGTAACCCTAATTGAATCTGTTAGGTCTGACGCTGATACCCGCCGGTACCACTTTTATTCGCAATTCACTAGGGAGGTGACGGTTCACAACGTCTTGGCTCGCCATGGATTGTGCATTTGCCGGCTAATTTTAACGCAGAATGGCGCCTGCGACACTTTACCATCGGGCAAAGTGTCGCAGGCGACAGAAGCGATATCATCGGAGGAACAGGGATTCACGAGTTTCTTGTTTTGTGCTTTACCTGTTCCATGATTCAAGCTGATCTGTTCCCAATCGACAAAGGCGAACCAGTTTCAGGTACGTCGAAGACGAAGGTCACCGCGCCAAGCGACATGCCGTCCGTTATCGAAAGGCTGGCAAACTTATCCAGCCGCCCCCGTTACGCGTTTATGGTCTTGAACTTGATAGCACGCGCTGCCGGCGAAAGCGGCGAAGCCGGGCCTTACGTCGTCGAGGAGGGTAAGGCGGTGCGTCTCCGCGATTGGCTATGCGATGCACTATCGCCAATGGCACAACGCGATCCTCGTCGGATCGCACTTATGGGGCGGGTACGGGGAGAGTTAGAGGCGCAGGGAGCCTTACCTCGGGACGCCAAAAGTGCCGCAGACGCCGTCGAACTGGCGGTCCGGTTGCGCGTCCGGGCTTCCGGACGTTGCAATGTCAGTCGGGCTGTATCCGAGCTGGTACGCGCTGGTCTGATCCGTAGGCACTATCAGGGTTGGCGGGTAGATCATCAAAACCGCGGAGCGCAGCGAGAGGCGGTCTACGCGCTGACCCCCGAAGCCCTGCGCTCGTTACGCAATTGCTGTTGAGACACGAGCGAAAATCTAATTTTTGCCGGCTAGAGGGCACCCGGGTCTCGAATGCCTGGAATGGATCGACCCTTTTCTCCGCCCATTCCTCCTCGCCGAGAGTAATTCGGCCGTAGGGTTTGCCAATTATTTGCGCGGGCGGCTTCGATCCGTTCTGCTACGTCGAGCACGTTATCATCATCAAGTTGCGTATAACGCGACGCCGCAAACCGCCGGAAACGCCCAAAATTTGGTGGCAGATGACCAGCTTTGTATTTTCAAATTCGGGCGTCTTCAAATGGCTAACCGCTGTACTCGGTAGCTTTTTCTCTGTTCAAAAGGGGGGCTCGCCTTCGGTGTGCTACGCCGTGAAGGCGTCGTCGCTCCGTACGGTATGGTTTCGGGTTAATATGCGATCGCCACTTCGGTATCACCCTGATTATGTCAGTCGAAAAACTCTCGCCCCGTGAGAAGGAATGTCTGCGCCTGCTGCTGCAGGCGATGCGACCCAAGGACATTGCGCGTGCGACAGGGTTATCCCTTCATACGATCAACGGTCATCTTAAATCCGCGCGTCGCAAGCTGGGCACGAACGACAGCCTGACAGCGGCACGTATATTCGGCGCGCATGAGGCCCCCCCAAAAATTGGGGGGACCAGCCTTTCGGGGTCGCCGCCACCGCTCCAAGCAGTGGAGGGTAATTGTACCGAAACGACAACCGAGGCAGGGACTAGGAGCCCACGGTCGACCTATCCCTTTTCAACTAGGGAGAGGCCCCGGAACAGTCTGAGCGTGCGGTGGCGTCTTCTCTGGCCAATCCTCTTGCTGGGCCTTGTTGCCCTGGGAGCGGGAATGCTCGTCTCGGGCGCTGCGTCACTTTCGATGGTGTTCCTAGCCCTGCACGGGTGAGCTTCGGCATGCACGTCAACGCCTTTGTGGGCTCAGGAAAGATCGCGTCATGTCCTTCATCGAAATGCGCCGCCACCAAATCGAGCGGCATCGCCTAGCCGAGGAGATCACGGGTCTTCTCAACGTCTTCGAGCATGATCTGGGTCGTGCCCTGACCAGCGGATCATTGCTGCTTGGGTTCATACCCACAGCGCGAAGTACGGCCAATGTCTCAGCAACGATAGGGCAGGGAGCAATTGACCAATTCGTGACGTCATTGGGCCTTATCTCGCAAGCCATGAGTTCTGCCGTTGAGGGGCATCACAGGCTCGACGAGGCTCGCCGGACCCTGCGGGTTCCAGTTCTTGCAGGAGGTGACAAAGATCCGATACCGTCTGCACAGGTCGGTACCATTGCGGTGGAAAACGCGAACTCAGGGGGCAAATAATGGATCCCACCAGCCGCTCAACGGAGATCTGCGCTGCTACGCATACTTCTCTTCAACATGTTCTACGCCGGGACAGGCGTGTTCGCCCTCTGGAAGGGGGGAGCACCCGAACGTATCGCGGTAATCGTGCTTGCCGCAGATTTCGAACTCAGTCACTGGTTTCTCAAGCCGTTCGTCGATCGGTATTCCGGTGTCGAATGGTCCGTGTTCGCGACAGACACGATCGCCTTCCTCGGTTTGTATATCCTGTCATTGCTGACGACACGATACTGGCCAATCTGGATGGCGGCCGTGCAGGGATGCGTGGCCATGTCTCATCTGACCGGATTGCGCGCGGATGTCATTCCGACGGTGTACGGCAATTTCGTTGTTGTCTGGAGTTATGTCCTACTGATCATTCTGGTTGTGGCCACGATACGTCATCGCACACGTCTGGCTCGCGATCAGAACGACCCGGCGTGGTCTTGGCACAGCGCTGGAATCCAAGCTCAGTCGGAGTCGTGTGATGACCGCGCGCCTTCTCAATATGCCGCAACCTCGGTCGGTAACGCCGACCCTGGATAGCTCAACCGCCTGTCCGGCGCTCGATCCTGCCATGTTTGCCAAGAAACTTTACGACGACCGACGACGACGGGAGGCATTCTTCGGATCCGACATGTTTTCAGAGCCTGGCTGGGACATATTACTGGATCTTAGAGCGCAGTTCGACGCTGCGCGTATCCCTGCAAGCCTTGCGGTTTGCGTTGCAGCCCCAATTTCTACGGGCGTCAGGCATCTGCGCGCTTTAGAAGAGCTCGATTTCGTCGAGCGGTGGAAAGATCCTCAGGATTCTCGGCGACGCTTGTCGAGGCTTACGAAGCACGGATTGCTTGTGATGGATCGTTATCTTCGTTCGATATCACCCTGACGCTGAAATCAGGATCTGATGTCTAGGCCCGTAGTATCTTGGTTAATCGTTGAGGGACAGGGACCACCTTACCCTTTCCGCTGTGCAGGACCGAGAATTGCCGACCGACTGAAATACTTAGTTGATGGCGCAGCCATTCTAGTATCTGCGGAAAAGGTAAGGATCAAATAGCAGACCAAGTTCCTCTTGCTTTGTCTGGGTCGATTTTTGCCGATTCAGAGACGGCGTTTGCGATAGCACGTGCCGCAACCCACGGCGTTTTCGATAGCACGAGTCTTGATCGCGGCGGCGTTTGCGATAGCACGAGCGGTGCAGCCACCCTGTCACCGATAGCACGTGATTCAGAGGCACGCTGTCATCGATAGCACGATTCAAGAGCTAGGACGGGTGCGTAACGGACAGTTAACACTTCGACCTGCGACCAGCCGGGCAATCCGTGCGGCGCGGCCTGCCCATCCGGGAAGGTGTAACAGAGACAAGGAAACCGCGCTAAAAGTGAAAAGCCCGACACAAGGCCGGGCTTTTCGGAACGCCCCTAAAGACGACCTCGCACCTCTTATTTAGGGGAGGTTCCCTGACGACGCAATGCCAAAGCGCGATTTCGCGCCACGGTGTCGGCTGCTTGCTCGGTAACCCGAAGGGGAACCCATATGCACCATGCGCATCATCCCGGCAGAGGGCTGCGTCGTTACGACGAGCGTACCGCCATCGCGTCCAACCTAACGGATACGTTTCGCGGGTTGGATAAGACGGTCGGTCCGTCGAACGTACTCTCCGCTCTAAAACGAGCGGCGCCGTACATGGCGATCCCCTTACGAGTGGTAGCGCTTGTCGACCTGTTGTTCGCGTGGACGAAGCCTCAGGATTGGCAAGGCGGCGATACTCTCCCGGTCGTATGGCCTTCGAACGAGCTATTGGGCCAGAAGCTCGGCGTCGGCGTCAGGCAGGTCCAAAAGCTGCTCAATCAGGCCCAGGCGCTCGGACTAGTAAGCTTTCTCGATAGTCCCAATGGCCACCGGGGAGGCCGACGGTCGGAAGGGGGGAAAATCGTTTGGGGATATGGAATCGTTCTCGCGCCGGTGGGAACTCGGTACGCGGAATTCCTGGAGCGCGCAGCGCGAGGCGTTGCCGAGGATCAGGTCATCACCGTGTTACGCAAACGGCTGGCCTCCGCGCGACGAAAGATCAGAGTGATGGCCCAGACGTTGCTTGATGAAGGCTGTGACGCGCCTGAGGCAGAGGAAATTCTCGCCTTGGCGCTTATGGCAACGGATCAGATGCGCGGTGTTCGCGATCCGGGCCTTCTCACGTCGTGTGTCCAGCAAATCGAAGACGCCTCGAATACGCTCGCCCAGCGCCTTGAGACTGTTCTGACGTCCAATCCTAAACCTACCGGTTATATGAAAAGTTCATGCGAGGATGTCCTCCGTGACACTCACTCTACAACTACAAACCACCTTCAACCTGCTAACGCAGGTACCGGTAGGGGCTTAGCGATAGCGAGTAGTAAATCGGTCGAACCGGGTTCCAATGGCGACACGGCAGTCCATGCCGATCTGGATAAGCATGGTGTAACGCCTGGCTTCATAATCGATGTCGCACCAGACCTGTGCCACGACCTGCTGGGTCACGATCGATCCTGGGGCGAGTTAACGGCAATTGCAGAGCGGGCAGCGAATCAGTCGGGAATCAGCCAAAACGCCTTTCATGAAGCTATTCGCGTCATGGGAAGCCGGGGTGCGACAGCCTCCGTCATCGCAACTATTCAGAAATACCGTGCAGGTGAGGTCCGACGCCCCGGCGCGTATCTTCGTGGGATGACAGCGAAGGCGATGATGGGCGAGCTGAATCTCAGCCGAACTTTGCATGGATTGAAGGATTCCAGTCGCTTAACCGCGATGAAAGGGCTTGCAGCAGAGTCCGGAGCAACTGCGGTCGGCACCCTGATCTCGGGGCTCGTCAGTCGAACGATCCGGACCTGATGATACCAGCGGTCGTGTTTCGGCAAAGTCGCGACGGTGTTTGCGATAGCACGTGCTGTGGGGAAACTTGCCTGAGCCTTTGAGCCTTGATCGGACCGGTAGGCTCCTCAGTTGACGGAATCCACGTGCTATCGCAAACGCCGTGACCGTAATCCAATGCCATCGTCGCAAATTGAAGGTATGAAGGGCCCCGCAATCGATACAGGCGGGTTGATCATGGCACTGCAGAAACACGGCGAAGTTCAGGGAAGCCTGTTCGGTGTGCTAGACAGTCCGCTGCACGGCAAGGTGCGTGGTGAGCAAAGCATCATGGATTTCCCGCTTTTCTCGCTGGCCAAGCGTCCCCAGATGGATCCGATGACCTTCAAGATGGAGGGAGTCCAGATCGAGCTGAAGCCGAGCGCTAACGGGATTGCCACGATGTGGGACAAAGAGGTCCTGATCTACGTGTTATCCCTGATGTGCCAGCATCTCGCCAAGACGGGCGAAGTGATCAACGTTTTTACGTTCAATGCTCATGATTTCTTCCGCGCTACCGGCGTAGCTCGGCCGTCCAAACGGGATTACGATCGGTTCATCGAGGCGCTCGGGCGTCTGCAGGGAACGCAAATCAGGACCAACATTAAGACGGGCACGATAGGGACCAAGGGATTTTTCTCATGGTTCGCAGAAGCGCAGGCCATGACCCGGGCCATGCCGAATGGTGGCGAGCAGCTCATGCCGGTGCGCGTACAGATTTGTGACTGGCTGGTACGAGCGGTGTCGCGCGATAGCCGCATTTACGACTATCACCATGACTATTTCAGGCTCGGTTCGATCGAAAGGCGGCTTTATGAGCTTGCGCATTGTTACAGCCGCGAAGAATCCGCCGAAGTTTCCCTTGAAATCCTCGCTGCAAAAATCGGCTCTACCGCCCCCCTGAGAGCGCTCAAGATGCAGCTGAAGAAAATCGCTGCAGAGGATCGACTGCCCGATTATAGCATTGTCATCCGTGAGATCGTTCCAGACGCACCGACGTTAGATAAGATCGGCCGCAAGACGTCAAAGACTGAAACTATCGTGATCATGAAGCCACGTGAGAAGCCGTGCGATGTAAGGTTCAGTATTACTCAATAAGTAACAGGCTTTGAGACACCGGTAAGTGCGCCGTATTAGAACGACTCTGTGGTCTTCCTGAGGACCTTGCTAAATATCTACGGCTATATCTAGATTCAGACTAAAAATCGTGAATATGTGAATGAATCGTACCTAGAAAAATCTGCAAGCCTTAAGCAAGTTGGCTAGTCGTGCAAGGGTGGTGTATTTTACATTTCTACTGCGCATTACCTTTATCCGTTGCCAGCCTTCGTCCCGTCCTGTTCGCGGAACACTCGATTTTAAGAAACTCATCGCATTGCTTGGCGGATCACATTCTTTTTTTATGGTCAGTACGCAGTATGCTGGCAACCGGTCCTTCTTTGCGCAGATCACTGCAAAGCATGATCATTGGCACAATTGTTCAAGAGGCACGTTGCCCTTGCATGCAAGATGGAAGCGATTGCCCTACAGAAGGAGGGCGTCAGCGATCATAAACCTGGCGCAGGTAAAGCACTTAAGGCGCCGTGGGCTGCCGCCAAAGGTTGTCGGTTAAGAAATAGTTCAGGCATTAATTATCCGCCAGTATAAACTTACCGTTTATGATCCTCACGAAAAACACCGTCGATAATAAGTAAATCCGGCTATCGCGATGTATGCATTCGGTGAGCGCCCTCAAGGTTGGCGCAGATGGTGCTACGAGCCGTGGAGCCTGGTTTCGTCGATGATGTATCGGAGGTTCTCGATACCTTCATCAGTGAAGGCGGACGCCAGGGCCCAATCCTCGTCGCCGAAATCGTCGTCGATGACCTGGATGGCGCCATCCTCGGGAAACATGCTGATGGCCGCGTCGGAGACGGTGTCCTCGGTCTCGCCCAACAGTCTGGCAGCGTGTCGCAGGGTGTAGACGCGGCTTGTCACAGGCACGGCTAGGCGGCTTGCGCGACGGGTTCGGGACGCTGCTGTCGAGCTTTCCACTCCCACGGCAACAGCTCGTGAAGCCGTGTCTGCGGATGGTCGGAGATCTGCGCGATGACGTCGCGGAGCCAGGCATGCGGATCGACGTCGTTGAGGCGGCAGGTCTGGATCAACGTATACATGGCGGCCGCACGGTCACCGCCGCGGTCCGAGCCGCAAAAGGTCCAGTTCCGGCGCCCGACCGCGACGGTTCTCACCCGGCGTTCCGCGGCATTGTTGGTCATGCGGATCCTGCCGTCAGACACGAAGCGGGCAAAGCTGCCCCAGCGTGACAGCATGTAGTTGATGGCCTTGGCCAGATCGCCCTTGCGCGACAGGCGACCATATTTCTGGCGCAGGAACTGCTCAAGGTCGGCGACGAGCGGGGCGACGTAGACCTGCCGCGCGGCGAGCCGTTCGCTTGCGTTCCGACCCCAGATCACGCGCTCGGCCGCGAAGATTGCATCCATGCGGGTGACGATGTCGACCGCGAGCGGCGTCCGGCTCAGGCGGGCTTCCTTGAAGAACGGGCGACGGGCGTGTGCCCAGCACGCTGCCTCCAGGATAGGCCCTGGTTTGCGACCTGCAGCGTAGAGCGCGTCATAGCCGCTATAGGCGTCCGCCTGCAGGATGCCGGCATACCGGGCAAGCTGCCGCTGCGGATGGGCGCCTGTGCGGTCGCGGGTGTAGTAATAGCAAACGGCGGGCGGGTCGGTGCCGCCAAAGGGGCGGTCGTCGCGAACGGATGCCCATATCCTGCCGGTGACGGTCTTGCCGGTTGCCATGACCGGCACAGTCGTATCGTCATGGTGGATGCGCTCGCCGGCGAGGATGTGCGCCTCGATGAGATCGACCAGGCCGCGCAGCAGGACGGCGCCGTGCCCGACATAGTCGGCAAGCGTCGACACGCTGATGCTCATGCCTTCGGCGGCATAGGTCTCGCTCTGGCGGTTGAGCGGCTGATGCAGGCCAAACTTGTTGAACAGGACCATCGCCAGCAGGTTGGGGCCAGCGGATGCACGCGGAATGGGGTGGAAGGGCGCTGGCGGCTGCGTGATGGTTTCGCAGGCCTTGCAGATGAACTTCTCGCGGACCGTCTGCACGACGATCCACTGGCGGGGAACGACCTCACGGCTTTCCGTGATGGTCTCGCCAATCTTCCTCAGCTCCGCACCGTGGCAGCATGGGCAGCTCTCTGGGGCGGGTACGACGACACGGTGGCGGGGAAGGTCGGCAGATAGCGGAGCGCGGGTCGGCTTCTTGCCAGTGAACGGCACCACGGGAACGCCGGCTACACTGGCTTTGGCGACCGCTATCTCAGCGGCGAGCTCATCCTCGGTTGCGGTAGTGACAACGTCCTCGAGTTGCATCTCGAGCTGGTCGAGCAACTGCCTGTGCCGCTCGGACGACTGCCCCCATTTGTCCTGACGTGCCTTGGCGATGCGCAGCTTGAGGTCTTCGATGATGGCGTGTGCATCGGCGACCTGAGCCTGGGCGATGGCGGCAAGTGCCTCGGCCTCGAGTAGAGCTACGCGGGCAATGAGGACGGTGTGGCGCTCGGCAATCAGCAGCGCTTTGAGCGCTTCGACATCATCGGGAAGGGCCTCGGCGCCGGTATCCATCGAGGCTCATTTTACAGCAGAAAACCGCCGATTTGTCGAGGCGCTTGATGCCAAAAGCCTAGGAAAACTGGGCGTTTCAGCCCGCTAATTCGGGCCTGAACGTGTATTGTGGATTTCGCCAGTCGATGCCTTCCAGCAGGAAGCCGAGTTGCCCCGCCGAGATTGAAATGACGCCGTCAGATGTCGCTGGCCAGGTGAACCGACCGCGCTCCAGTCGTTTTGCGTAGAGCGACATTCCGAGCCCATCGTGCCACAGGATCTTCAGCAGATCGCCGCGGCGGCCTCTGAAAACATAGAGGTCGCCGACATGCGGGTTGTGTCCGAAACCCTGCTGGATCTGCATCGCCAGCGACGACATGCCCTTGCGCATGTCCGTCTTGCCGGTGGCTATCCAGACCGGGCCCCGCCCGGAACAGGGATCATGCTTTGAGCTCGCGCAACACCGCCACCAGCAAGCTCGCAGACACGCCGCCAGCCGCACGGATGGTCACACCGCGGAGCTCGATGACCAGCATGTCCGACGCACCGTGGTCGATCTCGGGCGGATCCGCATGAATGGCCACGGGCGCAAAACCGGTCGGCTGCGCAAGCTTGCTGCACAGGTTGCGCCGCCAACGGTAGATCGACGAGGGCGAGATATCGGCAGCGCGCGCGATGGCGGCAACCGACGCGCCAGGCGCAATTGCAGCCTCCCCCAGGGCAAGCTTGCGCTCGTCGCTCCAATGGCGACGCCGCTCAACGCTGGACAGTACAGTGATCTGGGTCATCGCCACGTTTCTAGCCACGGTGCAAACCACGGTGCTTGCACTGTGGCTAACATCTCAGCTCAGACCGTCACCCGCCAGATGCCCCTCACCGGATGCAGACATCGCGATCTCCGTAATGTCGAAAACTCCGATCTGACACTGCCAAGTCGACAAAATCAGATGCCGATACCGAATATCTCTTGACGTTCTTTCGACTTCTTCAGTTCGTTCAGACGGCGCAAGACTGTGATCAATACCGGGTGTAGGCTACGTAACGAAACCCGGGTTTCGGAACGAGCGCCGGCGATCCCGGTGTCGTGCTCAGTCGAGACCAATTTGTGATGATGTCCGTCACATAGGTCTGTGTTTCGGAGATGCGAGGAACCAGCCCCCCCCGGATGCGACTTGGCCCTGCATTGTACGCGGCAAGAGCAAGGTTGACTTGCCCAAATCGATCGAGCTGCTGACGAAGATAACGGGCGCCGCCACGCATGTTCTGAAGCGGATCATATCGATTGACGCCGAGGCCAACCGCAGTTCCTGGCATCAGCTGGGCAAGGCCGTAGGCGTTAGCGGTCGAGGTTGCGATTGGGTTGTACCCGCTCTCGCGGATAATCATCGCATCGAACAACCCTGTCGGAATGTCATGCTCACAGGCGACCGCGCTCATCATGCCATAATACATCGCGCGGCGTGCCTCTGCGCGGCGCGCTAGAAAACCCGACGGACGATAGGTCAGCGGTCTGCAGCCCGGCCTTAACGGCACCGGCTGAATGACGATCCCGCCACGAAGCCAGTTTGGAACCTGGATCGAAGAAAACGCTGCGACGCCCGGTGGCTCACGCCGCACGACGGGAACGCCGGGCGAGATCTCTGCGGCTTCAGCCATCTCCTGCTGCATCCTGAACTGCACGTAACGTCGACTGAGATCATGGACCTGGAAACCGTCAGGCAGTGGCGTTGCCCCGTCCGCTACGGCCGATGCTGAGACGTCGGGCGAAGAACCAGGGTCGGAGATCGGCAGGCTCCCGGTCATCGAGATCAGCTGCACCTTGCGGAACGCCGATCCCTTTGGCGAAGCAACGGCTTGCGAGCCAACGACCAGACCGACGCATAGGCCAGCAACAGCGAGTGGATAACGCACGGAAAACCCCCAGACGACGTGATATCCAAGAGTTGAGATCAAGAGGTTTGTGCTTGTCAAGACCATCGGGCCTGACGAAACTGACCAAAATCAGCGCCTAAAGGTCACCCGAACATGTGGTTGATTCACCGCGATACCGATGGAAACAGCCGGGATCGGATCCCACTACCGGCACCGCTCCATGAGGCGCTGGTGCGCTGGTATGTCGGCGAAGGCTCGTTCCACGACGAACAGGCCGGCGTCACGCTCGTTCAGAATGCCCGAATTGGTCATCGCTGGATCGCCTGCGGATGTCTGGGACCGGGAATGGCCCCGCCCATACTGACGCCGGCATACCTCTCCGAGGCCGAAACCTACTATTTGCGCCGGTTGACCAGCACCAAGCGGCCGGAGCACCGCACCGATTGCCCTTTCTTCCGCGACCAGGCCACCAATCGCATCACGGAAGTCAGGTCCCACAACACCCCGACCGATCCACCTTCAGGCTTTTTCGAGGTCTTGCGACCAGCGCCGGAGAAGCTCGCACAGCGGCCTGAGGACGACAGTCTCGACGATCGGACCCGCAACGCCTCGACCCCGCGGCTCGCGCGCCTCCTATGGCGCCTGCTCGACAGCGCCGGCTGCAATACGATTGCCCCGTTGGGTATGGGCTACGAATGGTCGATCAGGGAAGAGTTTGCATCGCTCGGCCGTGCGGCCGCCAAGATCGAGATCGCGCCGGGCGTCGAGCTGGCCAGAGCATTCTGGACACACGCGCGCCCTCTCGAGACGAACACGGTCTATGGCACACTACGCGCACTGGCGCCGAAGTGGCCCAAGACGCATGCTCCGCAAGGCTTCGTGGCGCTCTATGCAAAGACGATCAAAGGCAATGAAATCCATGTACCTGACGGTGAACCGGTCAACATCGCGACGCGCGTCCAATCGCCCTCGATTCGGGGTAACCACATCAGCGGACCGTACATCGTCCTTGTCGTCGCTGGCGAATATCCCGAGGCGCGCGGTTATGCGCCCCTGCGCGCCTATGCGCAGCCGATCTACAACGGACGTATGTTCGTGCCTGTCGAGTCCGACTTCGAGCGCAAGGCGCTACGCGCGATCCTCGATACCCAGCGCGTGTTGCATGCCCGGGGTGTAGACATGGCCATCAGCAAGCCGCTCTTCGATTCAATGACACCAAACGGGCCTTGCCGGCCGGACTTCGTCCTGGAGGCGAGGTCGCGAATGACGGGGGAATTGCGGACGGTGGTGGTGGAGGCGATGGGATTTGACAGCGACGAGTACGAAGCTACCAAGGCGGTGACGCACCCTCGCATGGCGGTCCTGGGTGATCTCGTGACGCTAGATAGGTCCGAAATGGATCAGAGCTCTGCGTCTATCAAACTGCTTCAAGCTCTGGATATTTGAGCGATCAGCTCCAAGTCATTGTCGCAGCGAAATAACTAACAATCCCAAGCGTTACCGGTGTCGACAGCAGATACAGCTTTTGCCAGCGCAACCATGCTTTTGGCATGAAAAGCACGGCGCCACGACCAGTTCGAACATCTTCCCAAGCCTTGTCCCGGTACAAACCGTGGACCGTCACGGAGACTGACATAGCCATGGCGATCGCGCAGCACATAGCCGCTGCCAAATAAATGGCGATCCAGTTGGCAATCTCGACCTGCGAGAACTGGTTCATCGACACCTCGAATGAAAAAGGGTGCGTTCGACAAAGTTGCGCAGAATGAATCTAGTTCCAAGAGCAGCTTAGCGGCGAGATTTTAGCAGCTGGTAAATGAGACAGTGCGCAACATAGTCCGTCAAAAAATTGGAGTGGAGGGGGAGGGTAAAAAAGGGTCGCGGAAAGCGGCCTTAACCTTCCACCCCAGGGCAGCCGGTACAGGCAGCCTTAAGCACGAGGCCTGTAGCCATGACCAAGTACGTCCTTTTCATAAGGGACCGCGGCGCCAAGGACGTCCTGGATTTCCATCCGAGCGAGATGTCCGCCAAAAAGGCTCTGGCCGCCTCTGTGACGAAGAAGACAGGGCGCGACCTGCCCTCTGACCCGGAAGCGGCTGTCGAGGAGATCGCTAGGTACTTCAATCGTGACAAGACCTTCTACGCGATCGCCGGCGTCCCCGCCGGTGCGCGCTAAGGGGTATGGGATATGGCTATCATCGCCAATCGACCATCCCAGCACCTCGTCAATTTGGTCGGCGCGCTTGGCGGCACCTGGCACGGGAACAGCGCGATGTGTCGGTGCCCCGCGCATACCGACGGTACGCCCAGTCTCTCGATTAGGCAGGGTGACCACGGCCTGCTGGTGACCTGCTTTGCTGGGTGCGACGCCCGCGACATCCTGCGTGAACTGGACCGGATACCGATCGGGCGGCGGTATGAACCGCCTGTTCCGGCCCAGGCAAAGGGTACGGCTAATATCGACCGGCTGTGGAACGAGGCGGTTAGTGTCTCCGGTAGCCTGGCGGAGCGCTACCTCGCCTCGCGGGGACTGTTGCCGGTGCCGACCGACGTCCGCTTCCACCCGCGTTGTCCGCTGGGTCCCAAACCCATGACTGTCTTCAAGCCGGCACTGCTGATCGGGGTCCGCGAAGCGCAGCGCCTGGTCGCCTTTCAGCGCATCTTCCTGAAGCCCGATGGAAGCTATTCTCAGAAGGCGACGCTCGGCACGCTTGGTACCGGGGCATGGCGGGGCGGTGGCCTTAGTGCGACCATTGGCCTGGCCGAAGGATTCGAGACGGCGCGGGCCTGGTCCCGGATTCGCGGACTACCTTGCTGGGCAACGCTCGGCTCGCGCCGGCTCGATCTCGTGACGATCCCTGACAGCGTTACAAAGCTGATCCTCGCGGGCGATAATGATCTCGCCGGACGCCGTGCGGTCGCGCGAAGCATTGCCCGCTTCGCATCCGACAGTCGTGTCATCAAGGTTGAATACCCGGTGGGCTCCAAGGACTGGGCCGAGGCGCTCGAGGCGCTCGAGGCGCTCGAGGCGGCAGAGAGGGGAGGGGGAGGGAGGCGGTGAGCTGTCGGATTGGCAGCGCAACCTGAGGGAACCTGCCATGTTCGATTTGCTCGATCTTCCGCCCGTCACCGATCACAGTGCCGCGGCAAGCATTGCCGGGTTGCTTGCATCGGGCACGCCGATCGCCCGCCGCGATCTGAACGAGGCGATGACAGCGGCCTTTGGCGGCTCGGACGCCGACGGACATTGGACGCAGCGTGACAGCTTCGAGATGCTCGAACACGGTATTGCGCTCCATCTTGCGTCGCGGCCGTACAAGCTCACTGGCATGTCGGACGTGGCACAGGCGTCGGCGATCATGACGATGCTGCCGACCCAGACGGTGCGCAGCGAGGAACAGATCGACCTCCAGCAATTCTCGACGCCGGTCGATATCGCGGCGATCGCGGTGGTGATGGCCGCGATCGGTCCGCACGACATCGTCCTCGAACCCAGCGCCGGCAACGGCTTGCTGATCGTTCAGGCACCGGCGTGCGCCAGCCTGCAGCTAAACGAAATCGACACGAAACGCCGCGACCGCCTCGCCGGCATTTTCCCCGATGCGATCGTAACTAGTCAAGACGGCGCGGCGCTAGTCAGTCTGCACGCACGACTGCCGAAGCCGACCGTAGTGCTGATGAATCCGCCCTTCTCGCGCAGCGTCGGTCGCGGCGCCGACGATCTTGCTGCCCTTCGCCATCTCCAGGCAGCGATCCGCCGGGTCGCAAAGGGCGGCCGGGTGGTAGCGATCATGCCCGACTGGTTCGCGCCAAGCGCACGGCTGAAAGCGGCCTATGAGGCGGTGCTGACCGGCTGCACGGTTCGCACCTCGCTGCGGCTTGAGCATTGCTACCGCAAGCACGGCATCGATATCGCGGTGCGACTTTACGTCATCGACAAGGTGGCAGGCGGCACCTCGCACACTGTCATCCAGCGCAATTCGGTCGCGGGTTTCCTCGACGCCGTGACCGTCCCGCCGCGGGCCTCGCTGGTGGCTGATACCCCGATAGCGGCACTGCCGGTGCCCAAACCCAGCCTGTTCGGCGCGGCGCGGCAAGCCAAGGCTACGGTTGCTCGCACCTATCATGCACCGGTCCGCAACAACGTACTGCCGGTCAGCTACAAAACGCTAGCTACGGCCGCACCTCTGGCCGACCAAGTTGGTTGCTACCTGCCCTACCGGCCAAGCCGGATCGTGTTCGATGTCGCCGGCGACCACCCGACCGCGCTGGTGGAATCGGTCGCGATGGGTTCGATACCAGCACCCATTCCGACGCACATTGCCCACCTTCCGGAGCGCACGGTGACGGAGCGGATGCTGTCCTCATCGCAGCTCGAGACCGTGGTCTATGCGGGCGATGCTTGGGGTCAGCTGCTCCTCGGGTCGTTCAAGCCTTCCAAGGAAGGCGTCGGGCTCACCATCGATCCCGAGGGCAGCCGTTACCGGAAGGGCTTCTTTCTGGGCGACGGTACTGGGGCGGGCAAGGGCCGACAGGTCGCAGCGTGCATCCTCGATAACTGGCTACAGGGTCGTCGCCGGCATATATGGATGTCGAAGAACGAACCGCTGCTCGAAGACGCGCGTCGCGACTGGACCGCGCTCGGTGGGATGTCCGGGGACGTACAGCCGGTCTCAAACTGGAAGATCGACCAGCCGATCAAACTGAACGAGGGTGTGCTCTTCGTCACCTACCCGACGCTGCGCTCGATGCGTTCCGACCATAGCCGCCTGCAGCAGATCCTCGATTGGGCAGGTTCCGATTTCGACGGGGTCATCGCCTTCGACGAGGCGCACGAGATGGGCGGCGTCGCCGGTGGCGAGGGTGCCATGGGAAAGAAGGAAGGTTCGCAGCAGGGCATCTGCGGTGTGCTGCTTCAGAACAACCTGCCAGGTGCCCGCGTCCTCTACGCCTCGGCAACCGGCGCATCCGATGTGAACAACCTCGCCTACGCGGTGCGGCTTGGCCTGTGGGGACCCGACACCGCGTTCGCCGACCGCGAGGCGTTCATTGCCGAAATTCGCAAGGGCGGGATCGCAGCGATGGAACTGGTGGCGCGCGACCTGAAGGCGCTCGGTCTCTATACCTCGCGCGCGCTGAGCTTCGCCGGCGTCGAGTACGACGTGCTGCGGCACGCACTGACGCCGGCGCAGATCGAGATCTACGACACCTATGCCAAGGCCTGGAGCGTCATTCATCAGAACATGGAAGAGGCGCTGGAACTGACCGGCGTCGTCGACGGGTTCGAAAAGACGACGCTCAACAGCGGTGCCAAGGCCTCGGCACGCTCGCGGCTGGAATCGACCAAGCAGCGCTTCTTCGGGCAGGTCCTGCTCTCGATGAAGCTGCCGACGGTCATCGCCGCGGTCGAACAGCATCTGAAGGCTGACCAGTCGGTGGTGCTGCAGCTGGTCACGACCGCGGAGGCGATCCTCGATCGTCGCCTGGCCCAGATGTCGGCCGACGAGCGTGCGGATCCCACGATAGATTTGTCACCGACCGAGTATATTGCGGACTATCTGATGCGGGCGTTCCCGACGCGGCAGATGCAGACCTATACGGACGACACCGGCACCGCGCGCTCGGCGCCGATGAGCGATGAGTTCGGCAATCCCGTCCATAATCCCGACGCGCTCGCCGCCCGAGACCAGATGCTCGAGCACATCTGCGCGCTGCCTCCGATCAAATCCGCTCTCGACGCGCTGATCGAGCATTTCGGCACCGACATGGTGGCCGAGGTGACGGTGCGCTCGCGGCGTCTCGTACCGACGTCGGACGGTCGCCAGAAGATCGAGACCCGCTCGGGGCGGTCCTCCCAGGTTGAGGCCGCGGCGTTCATGGCCGGCACGAAGCGGGTGCTGGCGTTCTCTGATGCTGGCGGCACCGGGCGCTCGTACCATGCCAGCCTCGATGCGAAGAACCAGCAGCAGCGCGCCCACTTCCTGCTCGAACCCGGCTGGCGTGCCGATCGCGCGATCCAGGGGCTTGGTCGCACGCACCGTACCCATCAGGCGACGACACCGCTGTTTCGGCCGGTGACCACCGACTGCAAGGGCGAGCTGCGCTTCACTTCGACGATCGCGCGGCGCCTCGACAGCCTTGGCGCCCTCACGCGCGGCCAGCGGCAGACCGGCGGGCAAAACCTGTTCGATCCAGCCGACAATCTCGAAAGTGAGTATGCCAAGGATGCACTCCTGACATGGTTCGCGCTCCTCGATGGCGGCAAGCTGACCAGCACGACGATGGACGACTTCTGCTCGCGCACCGGCCTCGAGCTGCACGACAATGACGGCGTCCTGAAGGAAGAGCTGCCGCCCATCCAGCGCTGGCTGAACCGTCTGCTTGCGCTGCCGATCGGGCTTCAGAACCTGATCTTCGACGAATTCCTGGCACTCGTCGAAACCCGCGTCGCCGCAGCTCGCGAAGCCGGCACGCTCGATGTCGGCGTCGAGACGATCACCGCGGATACCGCGACGGTCCTCGACGACACGCTGCTGCGCACCGATCCCCTGTCGGGCGCGACCTCGCACCTTCTCACGATCGAGATCACCCGCCGCAAGAATCCCATCTCGCTCGAACGTATCCTCGACCTCGCCAAGTGGCAGGACGACGTCGCGTTCGTGGTCAACGCCCGGTCGGGGCGCGTCGCGCTCCGGACCCGGGCACGGTCGTGGATGGACGACGATGGTCAGCCGATCGCGCGCATCGAACTGCAGCGTCCCTGCCGACGTGAGTATATGCGCGAGGCCCATCTGCTGGAAACGGCATGGGACGTTGTCGACCGGGAGACCTTCGAGGCCAAATGGAGCGCGGAGGTCACCGAGGCGGCGGGTCAGGTCGATACCGAGACGATCCGACTAGCGACCGGCCTGCTGCTGCCGATCTGGTCGGCGCTGCCGTCGGACCATCTCGCGGTGAACCGTATTGCGGACGCCCACGGCAATTCGTGGCTAGGCCGTCTCGTGTTCGACCAGCACGTCGTCCAGCTTTACACCAAGCTCGGGATCGCCAAGACCGCCGATCTGCCGGTCGACGCGATCGCACGTTCCGTTCTCTCAGGGCGCAGCGTCGACGTCGTGCGGCCGTTCCCGATGACGCTCCGGCGCTCGATCGTGAACGGCAACCCGAGGGTGGAGATCGTGGACGCACCCGCCTCGCAGCTGTCTTGGCTGAAATCGCTCGGCTGCTTCACCGAGATCATCGCCTACCGGACCCGCGTCTTCGTGCCGGCAACCGATGCCGAGACGGTGCTCGGCCGCGTCCTGAAAGGGGACCGGTGAGAGGATGTTAGAATCGTACGCCAAGCCTGAGCGCTTTGCAGCACATAGATCGAGTGACGGGTTGCGTGACATGGATCGGCTACGATCGAACAGGACCAGCGATCGTCACGCAAACCCTCGTTTGCGACGCGTCCCGTTTCTCCATGTCCAACGGGCAATTTTGGGAAAACTCATTTGGGAACAGGTTTCGAGAAAGCCGGTCGGTCGTGATGCAGGCGATCGGCTTAAACTGCCCGGCTATCTCGCTGAACCTTCATTTCTGGGAACGCTAAAATTTGTCGATTGTCCGCGACTACATTTCGCTGGACACCAGCATCCACGAGGAGAACGATAGAGGAACGTAGCGCAATCCCTTTCCTGTCAGGGAGTGTGCAAAAGCAGCGGAGACATCCAATTTGAGTTCGTCGACGATCATCGGCATCCCTACCGACGAAAAGGTGTTCGAGAGCAATTGCGTGCCGCTGTTCGCAGGCATCATCAACGATCCGAATGTCAAAATGCTGGGTACGCGCGGCAAGAAGCAATACGGGCTGGACCTGATCGGGCGACGCGATCGGGACCCTGCCCAGCCGGTGGGAATCCAGTGCAAGCTCATCACCCGCGGCGCCAAGCTAAGCGAGAAGATCGTTCGCAACGAGGTTGCGCAGGCCCTAACGATCATCCCGCCGCTTACCGAATTTTATGTCGTCACGACCGCTACCGACGAGCCGGCGCTCGATCTTCTCGCGATCACGCTCGGCCAAGAGCAGGCCAAGGCGGGGCGCAGGATCGATATACAGGTGTGGGGATGGAACACGCTGCAGGATAAGATCCGCGCCGACCCAAGGGCTCTGGCCGTTTTCGATCCGGATTACAGCGCCTCGACCAACAGACTGTTGGCGCTCGGCAACGAGACTGTCGAGGGCCAGTCGCAGCTCTACGCACAGAACGAACGCCTCTTTCAGCACATGGAAGCGATCAGTGCGATCGTCGCGGTCGGGCCTATCGATACGGCGCGAAGCGCATTCGAGCAGCATCTCGACCTTCAGGTCGATCAATATCGCGACCTGATGAATGCGGGGAAGTCGCGGACCGCACTCACGCTGCTCGAAATGCTTGATGGAACTCTGGAGGCGACGAGTTCGGCCGCGATCCGGGCGCGGGTCAAGGCGAACATTGCCCATGCACGCCTGCGGCTCGGTGACGAGACGAGCGGCGCCGGCCTGCTCGCCGAAGCCTATGCGCTTAACCCGGTGGATCCGAAGGTGCGCGCAAACTACATCCTCGCACTCTCGCTGCAGGGAAAGCTCGAAGAAGCATGGCAGTTCGCCGAACAGGTGCTGCGCGATGATCCGACCAATACCGGGGCTGCGGGGCTCGTGTTCCAGGTCGCATCCATGACGGACGAGGCGCACGACCCGCTCATGATCGTGCCCACTGCGCTCCTTGACGATCTCAACGTCAGCATTCATCGCATCAGTTATCTGCGTGCAAAGGATGTGCCGGACAGCTGGTGGCCGCTCGCGGCGGACACGCTGGTGCGCTTCCCAGACGACGGGACCGCGATGCGCATGGCGGGCGACGCGCTCATCGATGAGGCGCTGAGCGACCGTTCGCGCGAGCGTCGCAGCTTTCTGGCAGAGGGACGGCGCAGCAAGCTTATAGCGGGTGCCGCCCTGTTGCAGCGGCACTGGGATACCGTTCGTCTGTACGAAAACGCGACCGACCCTAACTGGATCATGGTCTCTTACAATCTGATCACTGCCTACCGCGCGCTTGGCGAGTTCGATCGCGCCAAGGCCACATCCGATCAGATGCTCGCGCTTGGCAGCAACGATCCCGAGACCTTTCTCACGGCCGCATGGGTGGCGATCGATCAGGATGCGTTTGCCGAGGCCGTACGCCTGCTGCGCAGCGGACCCTGGACCGATGCGGCTACGCTGCCGCTGCTCGTCGCCCTCTCCAACCAGAACGACTGGCCGGACGTCCTTGAGACCGCGACACCCGAACGTCGCGCTACGCTCGCGCCGGCGGACCGCCAGCTGTTCGATACGCTTCTCTTTCGCGCCCGGCACGCTGCCGATCCCGCCTTCGACCTTGCAGAGGCGGTCGATGGGTTGCTTGAGGCGTGGCCGCTCGGCGTCTCGGCGCACATCGCGGTCGCCGATATCTACCGACGAGATAAGCAAGAGGACGCCACTCGGGTCGCCGCGAAGGCGAAGACACTGATCACCGACCAAGCAAGCTATTCCGACCGTGTTATGTTTGCTCAACTCTCGCTGTTTCGCGAAGCCTGGGACGACGTCATCGCGGTGCTCGACGGGCACGTCCGGTTGGACCAACCATCGGACGAACTCGGATGGTTGTCCCTAGCCTTTGCTAATGCAGGCCGAAGCCCGAGGACGGCGCCGTTCTTCAAATCGCTTGGGGTTAGCGTCATCTCTCAGTCTCGCTTCGCCCGCCTAGCAGGCGCGGCCGAACACCACCGTGGAGATCTGCGCGCGGCCGAGCGGTACCTGCGCACCGCGATCACAGCGGATCCAACCGACCTTCGGGCCCTGCTGCTACTCACCAATACACTCATGCGCGCCAATCGCGAGCCCGACGCGATCGATCTAATACGGCAGATCGACGAAGATGCGGTGACGGGCTCGCCGGACGACATGATGCGCCTCGCCCACCATCACCGCCGCAACGGAGATGTCGAGCGCGCGCTTCGTCTTGGGTACACGGTCGCTGCCGGTCACCGCCAAGTCGAGGAGGTGATGGCATCCTATCCCGGGCTGATCTTCCTCGACGAAGCGTTGCCCGCCCCGATTGGGCGTTCCGGCCCGACTCAGCCAGATTTCTGGTTCGACCTTGAGGGTCTCGATGGAACGCGCGACGCCGCTGGCGTGATTGATGCCGCGCCGATCGAGGGGGTGGACAGTTATGCGCCCGACCATCCGCTCGCTGCCGCGCTCGATGGAAAGCAGGTCGGCGACGAGTTTGTGATGCTCGCCGAGATCGGGACCGATCGTCGATATCGGGTTCGGCAGCTCAAACATAAGTACATCTGGCTGCTGCATGACATCATGGCGACCCACGCCGCGCGTTTTCCGGACGCCACCTCGTTGGTCGAGTTGTCGATGAAGGAAGGCGACGTGCAGCCGGTTCTGGACCTGGTGCGGGACTATCAGAAGAAGGACGACATCGTCGTCGACACCTATGCCGACTTCCCGGTGCCGCTCGCGGCCGTGGCCGCGATGTCGCACAAGCATGTTCTCGCGCTGGCGGAGCATCTCAGTGCGAGCGGAAAGAACCTGCGGACGTGCGTCGGCACGCAGGACGAACGTGATGAAGCGATGCAGTTCGTACAGCGCGCCCGGGGTGAGGGTGCTGTGCTAGATACGCTCACGGTATGGCAGCTGCGCGAACTGGGGCATCTCGCCGCAGCCAAGGCCTATTTCGGCCGGCTTTGCATCCCGCGATCAACTTTCGACGAAATCCTTGAGGTTCGCGCCAAGATCGAATCCAATCGCGGCCGCGAGTTCATGACGATGGGCTATGACGGCGACCAAGCGTCGCGCCGGGTCCATACGCTGGAGGAAACCGAAGCGCAGCTCGTGATGGTCAACGGCGTCATTGCCGACCTCGAAGCGCAGTGTGAGATTTTGCCAGTCGATGGATCGGACGACACCCGGCTCGAGCAACTAATGGGTGCCTATGTCGCCCGCAAAATCTTTGATCCTGCCCATCTCGCTGAAAGCCAGGGCCTCATCATCGTTTCCGAAGATTTGAACCTCCGCCAGTTCGCGGCGCAACAGAAGGTGATCGGGGGTGCTTGGCTTCAGGTCGTACTACATGTTCTGGGTTCCGAGGGTGTGGTTTCTGAGAAGGATTATCTGATCGCGGTCGGCATGCTCGGTGCCATGCGGCACGATCATGTCTGGGTTGACGCGAAGATCCTGATCGGAATTCTGACGCTGGATGATCCTCGCGCCTTCGCGCTGTACCAGGCCGCAATCCGCTTCATGGGCGGGCACAAAGCCGAGATGAGATCGCACCTCGGTGTGACGCTCGACCTGATGCGGACTATTTGGCTGACGACGCTACCGAACTGGGAGCAGGGCCGTGCGATCGGCAGCCTTTTAGATCAACTGGCGCGCTCGCGACCAGACGACTGGAAAGTAGTACTTCATCTTATTGATGCGAAGCTCAGGGAACTGGCGGCTCGGGGAGATATCCTCGCCGGCCGGAGCCGAGACTATCTCACCGGCTGGATACGAGGGCACTTCCACGATCTCGATGAGATCCGATCCTACGAGAAGATCATTACTGAAATCCGGACAGCACGTCCTCTACGGAGCGCGCGAAAGCGAAAAGCGAGGCGATTCAGGCCAAGTTAGCGAGGATGTGTTGGTGCAAACCGAACTGAATCGCTGTTGTGATCGTGAAAGGCCCCAAGCTTGCCCAGTTCAGCACCAACGCGGCCGCGATCGGAGCAGCATAGCCTAGCCGCTTTCCCAATATTAGTTCCTAATCGGGAAAGGTCGCAAGAGGCCGTCAGACTGCATGCACGCCGTCGCGGTAGCCCACGGCGTAATTCGCTGATGTCCAGATGCCCTGCCAGCATAAGTCTCGCGTGTCCCCCAATCCGCGAGGATGCTGAATTCACAATGACGATCTCGATGGCATGGCTTCGAAAATCGGGCGGCACTCAAGAGCTGATCTTTGCGTCCGACAGCCGCCTGAGCGGCGGGGGCCATGTCGATCAATGCCAGAAAGTGTTTGGTCTTCCGCGCAAGGACTGCTGCATCGCTTTCGCAGGATCGACCTCGATCGCTTACCCGTTCATCCTCCAGCTACAAAATGTGATCGAGCATCACACAAAGTCGCTCGATCGGCAGGTCGATATCAAAGACGTAAAGACGAGAGCCGTATCTCTCCTCAATTTCTTCATACGGGTTCATGAGGGGACCATTGCCGACGTTTTCGCGAGCGAGCTTCTGGAGACGAGCTTTATCTTTGGAGGTTGGTCGTGGCGAGCTGCGCGCTTCTATGTGTGGAAGATCGTCTACAAGCCCGCCCTGAAGCGCTACATCGCAATCCGCGCCGGCAACACCAAGACCGCAAGCGCCGACCAAGGGGTGATCGCTCTAGTGGGCGACTATCTCCCTCAATTCCATAAGGCGTTGAAAAGGGATCTAGCTGGCGCAGCTGCGATCGCTGCGAAAACTTACGCCGCTCTGAACTTGGATTTTCAGCCGCTCCGCGTCCTCGCGAAGATGCTTGCCGACCCAAAATTCGCAGACCGGAGAGGCGATCTAAGCGGTAAAATCGGGGGCGCTCCGCAAGTGACTGCCATCTATCCGTTTCTGCGGACCAAGGACTTTGCGGTCGAATGGGATATCGAAGATAAATTTGTCTACTCGATCAAAGGGCGCGTGATCGCGGATTTCGAGCTGTTTGAAAATCCGGCCATCGATCCGTTTACGGGCGAGTTCCGCACTCCGGTTCGGGGCCCGCGAGGTAACGAGATCGAGGCGCCGGGAATGATGTCCGGAGTCTCTGCGGACATTGGATGGTCGTCGTGGCCGATGGGCATTAAGCCTTTGGATCTTGGTAAGGAAACATAGAACTCAGTATTGACGAAGTATTCAACCGCGGAGCGCTTTGTTAGCGCCACTCAATTTGATCATACGCTCCTTTTTCTTCTTCTTATTTGGCTTTGCCGGTGCCTCCGGTGACGGGGGCGGCCCGAACACCGAAAAGTTCATGGTCGAGAACAAGGTCGAGACTGACAGCCTCTCCGACTTAACGAAATCCATGAACGCCTCGGCAAACCAATCATGATCGCTTCCGGGAAATCGGAAGGAAAAGTATGGCGATCGACCGTCTTTGTCATCGGTATAGTCGAGAAAATGCCATGCGGTCAGCAAGCGCGTGTCTATGAGAAGATCCTGCGTGTTAGGATATTTGCGCTGAACGAGGTCAGCGTTGATCACATGATAGTCGCTAAAGCCATAGCGATGCTCGCTCTCATCCATCATCCAGCCGAGCAGACCGCGCGACAGGCTTGGAAGAGCCTCAAGCCGGTCGATGAAGCCGTTGAGCGCGACGGCCACCTCAGTAGCGGACGCGAACCTCCCGTCCGCCGCATTGCTTGCCTGAAAGTGTATTGCATCGGACCTGGTGACGCTGGGCCGACGCTCCACCAAGTCGGTCGTGTTTGTTTCATAGGTGCCATTGATCTCGGGCTCGAGCTCAATACGGATTTCGGTGCGCTCTTGCTGCAATTTTTGCTGTACGGAGCGAATAGTCTCGATACTGGTGTCCATGATCATTCGGCAGAGGTCGCTGATGCCGATGATATTGGCGTCGCTGAAACCTTTGCACTTTGCCGAAAGCGCTGGATCGATCGCATAGCTCTTTTTGCGCTCGCCGATCGTCAGGATGAAGAACTCGTCGTATAGGGCTACCTGCTCACCGTTGATCTTGGTCAGCGTATGCGTCACTTTCGCGGCATCGGTGCGCGACGTGATCTGGAATGCGATCTTCCGCTTGCTCGTTTTGTCGCCAAGGTCGAGCCCCGGCGCATTTGAGCGGCGGGCGTTGAGGTTGGTAAGGTTGGTATTGAGCGTCAGATTGAGAATGTCGCGGAAGAAATTTTCCAGCAGACTGTTGAGGTCGACCTGCCCCAACGCGCAACGCCGCCGGATTTGGCTAGAAATTGCATCCAGATCATCAATGATCTGACCAATAAAGACACCCCTACTCGACACCGCTGACGATCCGCACCCGTGTTGCCAATCGACAATACCCGAGCGGCGGCGAAGCACCAAAGTCCGCTTATTGCCGTTCATTTTCTCGAAATTCTTGCCAGAGCTGGGTTTCGAGAACCCGTTGGCGCTCTTTAAATGCGATCCATTCCGGGAACGGTCTTGCCCAAGTAAGGCACCGGCTGGATAGGTGTACAGCGTTGGTCATGAGTACACTCATGGTAGACGCTGGTTTGGGAGTTTCTAGGAATGTCAGTTTGGAAGCCGGGGGAGCCGGACCGCTCCTCGATCGAAGATTTCGTCTTCAGTTTCTGCCGTGAGTACAAGGCTTGGAACAACGATGCTTATGCAGCTTATTCCAAAGAAAACGTCGAGCAGCCTGCCGATGATTATTCTTCCGCGTCCTACGCAAATCTGCTTCGCCCCTTTATTACGCCCGAAACCCGAACGCAGCTGCCCACTTTCGGGTCTGAACCGCGCTTTGACCCTGATCGGCTCGCCATCCGCTGCATCACGCCGGCGAACGACGGGGCTACGGTCGAGTTCGCGATACAGTCCATGGTGGGTGAGTGGGCGGACGACTTCGTAGCAGATCTCACGTTAAAGCCGTTCATTGCCATCAGGCAAATCTACTATGTAGACCTTTATCCAGACGATGACGTCGATCGTTTGCCATACCTTTAATTCGGTCATCACCGCGTGATGCGGCGAGCATCACTGATCGGCAGTGGCTAGGTACATTCCGCACTCGCTTCTGTGATTCCCAATTCAGCATCCTCTCGGGAAAGCCCTCGCCGTCTCGCTGGCGGTGCCTTGCGAAATAGGCAGCCACGGTTCTTCCTTGATCCAGCTAGACACCCGCGTAGCGGTGTATTACGACGGCATAGCACCATCTAGCATATGCATGATGGATTGGAAAGAATGGCTCGGTCGTAGGTGCTCAATACACCGGCCGACATACCGGTTTCGGAGGTCGTATGCGTATTGTTTTGGCCGTTGGCATTGCGTTTCTGACCGCTATCTCACCCGCGCAAGGGCAGAGCTACCAACCCGTATTTCGGCCCGAAACATTGAAGGGGCCGCCTGCGGGTCATCCTAACGACGTGCTAGTCTTAGGCTCGACCCATTTGTCTGGCGCGTCGCAGGACTTCAAGCCGCCTATGCTTGTTCCGTTGCTCGATCGACTGGCGACATGGCACCCGACCGCTATTGCTACGGAGGATATGTCCGGCCTCCAATGTGATGCCCTTCGTCGCTACCCCTCCCGTTATGCGGAAACCGTGCAGACTTATTGTGCCGATCCGACAGCAGCAGGCCAGGCGACGGGATTGGATGTACCCGCCGCCAACGCAGAAGCGGAACGGCTTCTTGCCGCTTGGCCGGCCTCGCCGAAGGCGACCGATCGTCGGCATCTCGCCGCCATCTTCATGGCAGCTGGAGAGCGCAACTCTGCGCTGGTCCAGTGGTTGCGGCTGCCACAGGCAGAGCGTCACGCTGGCGATGGTCTGAACGATGATCTGGCCGCCGCGCTGACGAAGTTCGGCAACGGGCGGAACGAGTCCACCTTGATCGGCGCCGCACTAGCTGCGCGCTTGGGGCTGGAACGCGTTTGGAGTGTAGACGATCATTCGGCCGATACCGCAGATGGTCCCGATCCGGCTGAGCGGAAGGCGTACGGTGACGCGATTGCCAAAGCGTGGAACAACCCCTCTGCCCACGAACGGCAAATCGATGATGCCCGGCTTGATGCGGGGCTGGCCAAGCCAGACGGCGTATTGACGATGTACCGTGCGCTAAACGCTCCGACCTTGCCAAAGCTCGCCTTCCACGCAGATTTTGGTGCCGCGCTCGTTGAGCCATCACCGCAGCAATTCGGCCGAAACTATGTCGGTTATTGGGAAACGCGGAATCTTCGCATGGTTGCAAACATTCGTGACGTGCTGGGGCGTTACCCAGGCACGCGGATGCTCGCCATCGTCGGCGCGTCGCACAAGGGCTATTATGAAGCATACCTAAATCAGATGCACGATGTTCGCTTGGCGGATGCTGAAACCGTCTTGAGATAAATAGACGCGGTTGATTTTATCGGAGGTGATTTATGAATCGTGTAATCGTTGTGGCGGCATGATCCTTAGGCCTGACCGGATGTTTGGCCGGTAATATGGCCCGTAACTTATCTTTGAAGGGAAAACCGCTAGCAAGCCTAGAGCAGCGCTACGGCCAACCTGATCATAAAGAGCCCTTTACAGGAGGAAACAGATACACGTGGAAAGCTACCGATGACCAACATCCCTGCACATTGTTGGTGACGACCGACCCAGCCGAGCGGGTGACGGACGTTAAGATGGTGGGCGATAATAGAGACTGTTATCGCTTCGGAAATATGGCTGTTGGCCCGCACTAAAATTCAGGGGGTCCTGTCATGCGGAGGCGAACGAAATTTGACGCCCGCGTTCCCGAAATGCGATCGATTCCGAGAACGCCGATCCCTTCTCGACTGCCGTTCGATTGTGAGAACACCCACGCGGTCTCGGTCGTCTTTCGTTTACGGGAAAGGGACCAGTCGGTTTCGCCCACCCGCCGCCACGCCGCCCTGACGAGTCTCAGCGAAACCGGACATTCACTAGAATAGCCCGCACTGGGGAGTTAGTTTGGACGAAGAACATCTATTTTCCCATGTGAATAGGATTTACTCGATAACGCCAATATACTTGATAGCTATCATGGCTATAACGATGTTCAATATAAATGCCGTCGCTCGTATCTCACCCGTTTTGCACTTGACAGCAATCAATGACAATATGACGGTTATAAGGCCGAATGTGATGGACCCTAATTCTTGAAATCCTCTAGACATCCCTTCACCCGCCACGTCGCTTCCCGACGCGCTGGGATTGTCACTGTTATAAGCCAACCAAAGGGACACGAATATCAAAATCTGGAGGATGTAGACAGCGTATGTCATCAGGTCGGCTTTGCGGTGCAAATCAATATCCTCAATTATTTTAGATGCTAGGTCTTCAGATATATCTATGACGCCGAGATTCGGATGGCAAAGTTCAGCGTCTGTATGACGGACACCATTTATGATGGTGGCCGTCCCGTACCGCACTGTGTGTTTCGTCAGATGGTAGCTCCCACCCACGGTCCACTACTCAGCATCTCCCTGCAAGGGGTTTTGAGGGGCCGTTTATTTCCTACTGCTCGATCTCTTTCAAAAATGACGTTTTAGACGCGTGCTATGGATTCAATCAATTGCTGATCTGTGATTGCTCCAGGTCCGTTGCGATCGGCAACGTGATACCCACAACCACTTGGACGGAGACGTCGTTTCCGAGTGGACCACGACCGCGGGGCTTGGCACTGTATCGTCGTTCATCGTACCGCCTTAGCTCTTGAACGTTGGCGGCTATAACCCCAGATAGGATTGTAAATGCTCGCGAACGCCTTTGCCATTTTAGCTGCTGCCGCTTTAGCGTCCGGAGTTTCAGGAGACGGTAAAGTGACTGGCGCTCGAACGAGTTTGGCGGGAAGCGCGCTGGCTGACGCTTCCGCAAGTCTCGCCGGCAAAGCGCAATGTGTTCCTTTCGCATGGTTGCCGAACGATAAGGGTGGGGAGCGCGGCGGTATCAGCATTCCAGTTGAGGTGAACGGCATGACCTTGCCTCTCCAGCTCGACACCGGTGCTAATGTTACGATCTTATACGGACAGTTTGCCGCGAAAGCGGGATGGGCGAAAAAGGGCGACGAGAATTTTCAAGCACGATCCTTCAAGGTCGTTGGAACAGCGATCGACCGACCAAAAATCTATATCAACACGGATCTGGATGATGACCCGACTGTTCGTGGAACTCTTGGCCTTCCAGCTCTGCTGGGTAAAATTACGGTCATAGATTACCCGGCAAAGAGACTCTGTGTCTTTGCAGAGGCAGACCTACCAGCGCCACTGCGCAAAGCTGATTTTGTCCGCGCTATGCTGCGCAACGCTAAGTTTCATGTGCCTATCACGTCGGGAGGCTTCAAAAGTGATACAGTAGTGTTTGATACCGGATCGAGCGAAATGCCGCTTCACGTTGATCTGTTGCAGTGGAAAGCTCTCACCGGTCGCGATAGCACCGACAGAGCGCCGGCATCTATAAAGGGAATGGCTTGGGGGAAGTCATTCACGCTGGCCGGCGCTCTGTCGCTCTCCCCCGTCATGATTGGCGAAACCACGTTAGGAAAGGTCGACGTGTTCACCAATCCCGACGCTCCTACCAGCTTCTCCGACTGGCCGGTTCAGACCGATGGTGTCCTTGGCAATGCACCGTTTTGGGATGGCATCGTGATCCTCGATCTAACTGCCAACGTCCGATTCAGTATGATCCGCTAAGTCGCCAACCGTGGAAACCGTATGGCCTCTATTGCGATCGTGACGGGCTAATCAGCCTCTTCAGATCGCATTAGCGGACAGCGTTAGCTTATTATCGTTCCGGGAATATGGCACACCGGTCTGCTGGAACAGCGTCTCGATCGCACCCGTAGGATCAGCGACGCCTACGGATAGTATGGATTTGACGATACCTCCTGCTTCGCTATCTCCGGAAACCGCATCGAAGCGGGTTAACCAGTCCGCGCTTCCCAAAAGCCGATCGGACCTGTGCTCATCCAGCAGGGGGCGGATGAAGTCGAAGTAATCTCGACCTCCTTTGCGTTTCTGAGCGCTGACCGCCGCAAGTGCGAACGTCGCGCCACAGGAATAGAAGGTACGGTTTTCGTGCCGCTCGCCAGCGCTGATGACGGGCTTGGTCGCGGACTTGATGCAATCCTGAACTGCATGCTGAAGCTCGGCTAACGCATAGTCGTGGTCCGTGGCGGCCAAGAGCGTAAACGCCATCATTTCCGCACCGCCTTCTGTAATCCAGGCCTCGGACGGCTTCCGATATGCGATGCCGGAAGTCCCCAGCCAAAAATGCGCCATCTCATGTGCGATGAACCATCGCGTTCGTTGTGCGGCACGTTCGTTACGCTCGAGCAGTCCCTCACCTTCAAAATTAAATACGATCTGTCCGGGCCGTACACCACCGTCGTTGATAACTTTCCCCGGCGTTGCACCACGCCAGCCCATCAACAGCAACGGCAGATGAGGATCAGTGCGGCTACCCAGTCGTGAAGCGTATGCCTCGGCAACGTTTTGGTGCGAAGCCCGCAACCTCAGCCTTTACCCATTCGGGCAACGCCGGGTCGGCCAACATTGCCACTCCAGCCGTTTCCTCGACCTTGCTCGAACCGAAAACGACGTACGTCTCTCCTCCAATCAAGACGGGATCGCTTTGTCGCCGCCCCTGAACGAAGACCGGACCGCTGACATCGTGAAAGCGTACCGTAGTGTGCGATCCGCCCAAATCTCGGACTGAGAGACCGGCTTCTTTGGCGCCGATCGCGTTCAGATCGGCGCTTGGGATCACGTCAAACTGATCCGAATACAATGCGGTTGCACCGTTGCTGAAGGCGATGGCTGGATCGTACTCCCGATCAAGCGTGGCGTTGGTCGGCGTGAAGACGATCTGGACTTTCAGCGGTACGAAAGTGCCGTTCGTCGGGACGAGGACGTCATACGAACCGCGACGTTCAATGTGGACGCCGGCGGTTATGACGCGCCAGGCGCGCTCCCGCCAAGGCTCGTGGGTACGCGATACAGGTTGTGAAACAGGAAAGAGCCATGCCCTGCTTTTCTTCTTCAGACGATACTCTACCCGCCATTCGTTGCGGCTGCGGGTAACAATCGCCGTGGCAGGTTTAGAGGGAGCTTCTGTCGTTGTTATAGCCTGAGTCAACAACGCTATTACCAATGTCAGCATGTTCCCGATCCCCCTCGGCTCAGGTCATATTAAAGGTGACCCAGACTGTATGTGCGGTGAACCAAAATCGGCATTGCTGTCCCAAGCGCCCTGCTGCAATTCTTAGCGGAGCGCTTGTTGTTCTGTTTCCTTGCAAAGGATCGCAGAGCGACGGTCCGATCTATCACCGCACAACGCTGATCCATGCGCGCCCTGTTTTTAAATCAAGAGTTAGGTCGCGCCGCCCCATCAACTGCATCCCGATGTTGCCATCCATTATCATATCCGGAAAGACGCGAGCTTTTCCTGCGAAGGTAACGCCTGGCGCGATGGTAGCAGTTACCGGCTGAGCCTCTTTTGTATCGGCGCGAAGACCCAGCAATGGAGCAATCTGGGGTGACACAAAGATGGTTGGCCCAGCATTACCGGAGTCAAGTTCCATCCAAGCACGGCCGCGGGGAGTATCAACGCCGATGTTCACATCTAGCGCAGCACCCTCGCTCGGGCGAGACAGGCGGATCGGCACTTCGGTGGCATTCCGTACTCGTTTGGCAGCGGAGGCCGACGTCTCGACAATCACATCTCCCGTGGCAAAGCGGATCGTGATGGTATGACCGGCGAACAGATCAAGTCCGACCGCGCCTCCCAGTGTAGCGGCATCCGTGTCAACCTTTGCCAGATCGTACACGATGGTCGTCGGCGCGATATAGCGCTTGCCGGCGAGTTCGATCGCTACATTGTCGCAACGAGGTACGTCGATGCGTTCACCTGCCATTCGAAAGCCGGTTATATTGCCCCACGGGCGGCATCCAATGTCGCGAGCGATCTGGGGTGAAATCATGGTGACGCCCTCGCCGGTGTCAAACAGCATGGTGCGTTCGACACCCGCCACTTTTGCCCTGACTGTGAACTGTTTACCTTGAAACCGATCGAGTGCGATAACGTGCGGACCGTCGACCGGCGATGATGTCGCTGGGAAGCTGACAAACAAAGCACCCAGCAGCAGCAACTTTTTCATTCATTATCCCCCTCTTTGATTAGCCGTCCGGGCTGCTCACAGTGTCGTCATGAGTGTCGAGTATCGCCCGTATGTCGTCGATTTCCTCATCGGTCGGGGTCAGGCTCAGCGCGAACGAGGCGAGCCCAAAGAGTGATCCGCCAAACAGCTTGCGTGTGATCTCAGCTACATACGCGGTACGAACCTGCTTCTCGGTAACCGAGGGCAGGTAAAAATGCGTTCGCTGGCTGTCGACCCGTGTAAGTAAGCCTTTGGCGAGCATCACTTGCATGAGCTTGAGAACCGTAGTGTAGCCCCGCGTTCGTTGCTCGTTCAGATCGAAGTGCGCGCTTCCGACCGTGCTGCGCCCCTGCTCCCAGATTACCTTCAAGATTTCCAGTTCAGCCTCTGTCGGCAGCGGCACTTCGCTGTCTGGAAAGGTGTGAAGACGCTTCATGATTGTACTGCTACGTCAGTCATCGTAGTTCGTCAACGTAAGTCGTCGTACACCCTCTAGTTCTGGCCTCGGACTGAACCACACGAGTTTCAAGACGCTACCGGATTCTCGCTTGACCATCGTTGGCGGGAAGGCTGCATCAGCGGCCTTTGCCCGTAGTTATCCTCGTGTAGGGTGCGCCAGTTCCATCCTTATCGACGGCACCTCGCCACCTGTCGCAAGGCAAGGCCGCATGACGCGCCCGGTTTCCACGAAGCCGAGCTTGCGGAGCACCCGACCCGAAGGGGGATTATCCTCAAAATAGCCAGACGTGAGGACGGGAAGACCGAGACTGTCAAAACCAAAGGCAACGACGGCTCTTGCGGCTTCGGTCGTGATGCCACTTCCCCCAGTGGGTAGGGGATAGCCAATAACCCAACTCAGCGGCGTCAGCGCCTTCTTCCGGCGTCAGGCCGATCGCCCCCAGAAGCGTGTCGGACCCTCGCAGAGTTACAGCCCATACCCATTCGGTAGGCACGACATGATCTAGAAAAAAGCGGGCATCGGCCGGGCCATACGGATGCGGAACACGCGCCAAGCGGCGCGCCACTTCCCAATCCCCGACCACGCCTACAATGACGTCGACGTCACGATCGTTAGGACGCCGAAGGGATAGGCGTTCGGTGGCGAGATCGGGCCGATTGCCCAATGACAGGTCGGTATTCATTAATTTTGGATAGACCGGCGCGCGTGGCCGCCGCAACTATTGGCCGGCTTCCCAAAATTCGATCTTAATTGGGAGGGGCCGTTCACCAGATACCCTTCTCCCCCGGATGATGCTCGGTCCGTCTTGCCTCCTTCGCGACAGTTCGCGAAGATGCGCCCGATGGGGGTGACAATGACAAATGATCGCGAACACGCGAAACTCGAACGGCTGACCTTCTTCTCGGATGCGGTGTTCGCCATCGCCATGACGCTGCTGGTGATCGAGGTCCGCCTGCCAGAGCTTCACGCGCCAACGGATCAATCGCTAGCGCAGGCGCTGGTAGACCTGCTGCCGAACTACATCGGCTTTATCATCAGCTTCTTGGTAATCGGTCGCTTCTGGACGGGCCACCATCGCCTAATGGCGATGATCGATCGTGCAGATCCAGCGCTGATACGTGCGAACCTGCTGCTGCTTATGGCCATCGCCTTCATGCCGTTTCCGACCGCGGTGCTAAGCGATCATTCGCTACTGCGTGTCGCGATTGGCTTCTACACCGCCTATCTGATGCTGGTCGGTGTCGCCAATGTTCGAGCCATCAAGGTGGCCTTACGGCATCTGTCCCGAGACGATCCGGAGGCGGTGGAGGATGCTCGCCAACTGCGCCACTCAATGTGGTCCCCTATTGTTATCGCTGGCTCGGGATTCGTGGCGGGTATGGTGTCACCGGCGGCCGGGCTCGTCGCCATGATCGTGGTGACGCCGTTCGTTCTCCTGATACTTACAAAGCTCGGCAATCGTGCGGACAAGCCTGTTGAGACGGAGCACCAGTAATGGCGTCCGCAGCTCACACTGCCCCACACCCCGTGTCCGTCGCACGCCCGGAGCGTATCGACCGGCTGCTGTCGATCGGCGCGGTAATCCTTTTCGGCGCGGCCGTCGCCGCGGTCGTACGCGGTCACGATCAATGGCGGATGGTGCCGGTCCTCATCTGGGCTCACCTGACGACCATTCTTGTCGCAACTGCGCTGACCCCGGTCATGCTGTTACGCGTGCGGGGCGATCGGCAACATCGGACTATCGGCAAGGTCTGGATCACCGCTATGCTGGCAACCGCGATCACTTCGCTGTTTATCCATGTATCCGGGCCGGGGCGCTTCAGTGTCATCCACCTGCTGTCGTTCTGGACACTTTTCCAAGTGCCGTTGATCTGGTGGACGGCTCGCCACCACAATATTACCCGACACCGCCGCGCCGTGCATGGCATGGTGCTCGGCGCCTTGCTCGTTGCCGGCTTCTTTACGTTTCCGTTCCACCGGCTGCTCGGCAACTGGCTGTTCGGCTAATAGCAACGCGATTTGCTGCTCCGGGTACCCGCCTGCCGCGCTGACAACGACCGCCGGGGAACGGCATGTGCTTTCCCCGGTCACCTTCTCAATACAGCATCAGACCGTGCGAGAACTCGCCGTCACATGGGCACGGACGTCTTTTGTTAAACGGTGGAGCTGGGCGCAAATATTTTTGAGTTACTGCCGTGGTGGCGCTGTGGTGGCTTCAAGGGGAAGCCATTGAGCGCTGCGCAGCAGATTTGGCGAGCTTGATCAGGCCTGTACGGCCCTGATCAACCCCGGCACGCCGATGAGGGTAATGGCTCTTCTTAGATTGTAGGCGAGCGCGGTCAGACTGAACTCGGCGCGAACCTTCTCCAGCCCGCGCATCAGGAATGCGCCCTGGTTCATCCATTGCTTGATCGAGCCGAACGGGTGTTCGACCGTCTCGCGGCGAACGGCAAGAATATCAGGGCGCGCAACCAAGCGCGCCGCCATGCG
>NZ_SLXW01000005.1 GCF_004341085.1 Sphingomonas sp. PP-CE-1G-424 | reverse complement strand
TCCAGCGTAAGCGCCGGGGCTTCATCGAGTTCGTGCGCGATGGTCTGCGCCAACCGAAAGGCATAAGGATCGCGGATGCAAAATGCTGCGGCTTCTCTGCCTTCACCCCCGGAAATCGCCACGAAGCGTCCCCGCCCGCCGTGGAACCGGTCCTCATGGGTGGTACCTGGCGGATTGTAGATCAGAACAGGAGTGTTCGACACCAGCGGTGCGCCGACTGCCGACGACATATAGCCACCGGAGAGCACCAGAACGAAATGCGCCTCGTCATGACTGTGTCGCTGCACCTCTTCCTCTGGCGCGTTTGCGTCTAGCGCGTGGAAGGTGAAGCCAGCAGCCTCGCGCCACTCCGGACCGCTTCCCCAAAAATCCGTCCGGCTGCGCCTCAAAACCATATGGGCTGTGTGGACTAGCTGAGCTGGGCACACCAGTCCGCGCATATTCGGCAACCGAATGCCGCTGCCCGGATTTCGGAATAATACATGAACAAATGTCTGAAGCTGAGAAGGGTAAAGTCCTGTCCAGATGTCCGATTATGGGTCAATCTGCCGGTCGGCAACGGCCTAAACCTCGGCTTTTACTCTTGCAGGTGGGCATTCGACACCGGCTCTTAAACACGCTCGACGCATCAAATTGATCGGATCGCCATTCTAGCGGAGACCATTTCAAACGGGGGCAGGGGCTGCTGCTCTTGATACCGGCCTCGTTCTCACATTCTGGCCATTGTCTCGATTGATCGGTAGCAACCTTGGCCGCCTTGGCTAAGCTAGGGGCTCAACATCAGGAGTTCGCCGGATGAAGTTTGTCCCCGTGGTTGCCCTGTCGGTCATCGCCCTTGCAGGCTGCTCGAATCCGAAGGAGGCGAACAAGAGCAATTTCGAGCATGCTGTTAACGAATGGATCGAGAAGGGACCGCCATGCCTCGACGTCCCCAACGGAACGGTCACCGCACCGGGGCAGAAGTATGACGCGCTCCCAGCCTATGTCGAGGCTGTGCCGAAGACGCAGCCGTTCGCCGAGGAGTCCCGACAGAGGCGGCTGGCGCCGCTCGATGCGCTTGTCGATGCAGGTCTTATGAAAAAGACGCCTACCGAAATCGAGCAGCAGAACATGTTTGGTGGTGCTGAGCGCAAGGTGGCCGTCATTGCCTATGATTTCACGAACGAAGGCACGGCAGCTTTTAAGGACGATGCGGGATCCTCGACGATGGGCGGTAAGCGGTCTGGCCTGTGCTACGGGAAGCCGCACGTCGACGAGGTCACGAACTTCACGCAGCCGGCTGACATGATGGGCATGACGTTATCGCAGGTGAGCTATAAGTATCACCTTGCGGACTTGCCTGCTTGGGCGAAGAACGCGAAAATGAAGGTCGCTTTTCCGGATCTGGCCCGCAATACAGCAGAGAGCCTCGATGCCAAGGCGGCCGTCGTACTAACGAACGACGGATGGAAGCACGAAAAGGCGATCTGACCATCAGCCTCAACCAGGTGGTTGTTGTGCTTGCCATCAAAAGCCAGCTTCGCCGGATGACGAAGACTCCGGTCCGGTTGCGGACGCATTCGCGACAGCAACGCGGCTTCATAACAACTTCTATCGCGGCATGGTTGGCGATAAAGAAGCTCCTCGCCACTCCTGCCGGGTGGCGAGGCTCGTTCCCAAACCATCCTTTTGTGAAAGCCTAGCGGTCAGAGGGGGGGGCTCGCCGCCCAACTCCCCCCTGGCCGTGGACATGGACAAGCGGCCGGAGTTGGGGAGCTGAATTGACGCTCTGACCATCCGCTTCTGGGTTACGCTTGCCAAAGCGACGGAAACCGCGCTTGCCATCTGAGTGGTTGTCGAAGAAGATTCCTAAATGAAATCCGACGTCGATCATTTGCCGATAGTGCAACAGGCCGAGCTGGAACGTGTGCAGCGCGTCCTCATGGCGGAGTTCGCCTCAGCAATCGGTCGCGCGACGACGGCGTCACGGCGAGACGGCAAGATTCTCAAGATCATCCTGTTCGGCTCTTATGCGCGCCACGACTGGGTCGACGAGCCCGCGAACGGCTATCAGTCCGATTTCGATCTGCTGGTGATCGTCAATCACGATGACCTCACCGACATCGCCCACTACTGGTACGTCGCTGAAGATCGCATCCTGCGAGACGGTGCGATCACGCGTCCGGTCAACATCATCGTGCATTCGCTGAGCGAGGTGAACCACGCCCTCAAGCGGGGCGAATACTTCTGGGTCGATATCGCCCGTGACGGGGTCATTCTCTACGAGCTGCCCTGTCATCCGCTCGCGACGCCGATGCCGCTGACGGCAACAGACGCCTACCAAATGGCTGAAGCCTATTTCAGCGAGTGGTTGGCGAAGGTCGATGACGCTGTCGAAATCGCTGATTTCTGCATTGAAAAACACAAGCTGAAAGACGCAGCTTTCACTCTGCATCAAGCAACCGAGCGCGCGTACATCTGCTTCCTGCTCGTGCGCACGCTTTACTTCCCCAGGTCTCACAACATCAAATTCTTGCGCTCGCTGGCAGAGGATCACGAATCACGACTGGTTGAGGCTTGGCCGCGTGATAGCCGGATCGACCGTCGCCGTTTCCAGCTGCTCAAGCGTGCGTACGTCGAAGCGCGCTACTCGACCGCGTACGACGTCACAATCGAGGAGATATGGGCAATCTTGGCTTCTGTTCGAGCTCTTCGGAACATCGTAGAAAGAGTAAGCCGTGAGCGCTTGAAGCAATTGCGCGAAGCGGCCGTAGTTTGAGGTTCCCGGTCATCCGGCTGCAACCCTCCGCATAGCTCTATTATCCACCATGTAAGTTCTCCTCGCTTTCGAGGAGTCATTGCCCGTCGGCATTTTGTTCGACGGGAGCCATCGCGTGAAGCCCACCAAACTTCTAATCGGCCAGATCATTGTCGTCTTCGCCGTCGTAGTCGTGGGTTTGTGGGCGGCGACGCAGTGGGCGGCGGCAATGCTCGCCTATCAGCCCGAATTGGGCCGGCCCTGGCTGATCGTCGGCCGCGTTCCGGTCTATGTGCCCTGGGCCCTGTTCGGCTGGTGGTATTCTTTCGATGCCTATGCCCCACACGTATTCGACAAGGCGGGCATGCTGGCTGGTGCGTCCGGCTTTCTCGGCTGTGGCGCCGCCGTGGCCGGCTCACTGTGGCGTGCGCGCCAGCGCAGCAATGTCACCACTTATGGCTCGGCGCGATGGGCTAATGCCCGCGAAATCTATCAGGCCGGACTACACAGTGACGCGGGCGTAATGCTCGGTCGGATCGGCGGGCGATACCTTCGCCATGACGGCCCCGAGCATATCATGTCGTTCGCGCCGACCCGTTCGGGCAAGGGTGTCGGCCTTGTCGTGCCGACGCTTCTGTCGTGGACCGGTTCGACCGTCGTGCATGATATCAAGGGTGAGAACTGGACGCTGACCGCTGGCTGGCGCTCGCGCTTCTCGCACTGCCTGCTGTTCAACCCCACCGACACACGCTCGGCGCGATACAACCCTTTGCTCGAGGTTCGCCGCGGTACAGACGAGGTGCGCGACGTCCAGAACATCGCCGACATCCTGGTCGATCCAGAGGGCGCACTCGAACGCCGCAATCATTGGGAGAAGACCAGCCACTCGCTTTTAGTCGGAGCGATCCTCCACGTCCTTTATGCCGAGGAAGAGAAGACGCTCGCCCGCGTCGCAACCTTCCTGTCCGATCCGCAGCGCAGTTTCGTCGCCACGCTCAAGCGCATGATGTCGACCAATCATGTCGGCACCCAGGATGCGCCGAGGGTGCACCCGGTGGTCGCATCCGCGGCCCGCGAGTTGCTCAACAAGAGCGAGAACGAGCGATCGGGCGTGCTGTCGACCGCCATGTCGTTCCTCGGCCTTTACCGCGATCCCACTGTCGCCGAGGTCACCTCGCGCTGCGATTGGCGCATCGCAGATCTTGTCGAGGGCGATCGACCGATCTCTCTCTACCTCGTCATCCCGCCATCCGACATCAGTCGGACCAAGCCGCTCGTGCGGCTCGTACTGAACCAGATCGGACGCCGCCTTACCGAGCGGCTCGACCAGCCTGGCCCCAACGCTCGCCGGCATCAGCTGCTCATGATGCTCGACGAGTTTCCGGCATTGGGTCGCCTTGATTTCTTTGAGACGAGTCTTGCCTTCATGGCCGGCTACGGCATCCGCGCTTTCCTAATTGCGCAGAGCCTCAATCAGATCGAGAAGGCGTATGGGGACCACAACGCCATTCTCGACAATTGCCACGTCCGCGTCGCGTTCGCGACCAACGACGAGCGCACCGCGAAGCGCATCTCCGACGCGCTAGGGACGGCGACCGAACAGCGCGCGATGCGCAACTATGCCGGGCATAGGCTGGCTCCGTGGCTCGCGCACGTCATGGTCAGCCGCCAGGAAACCGCGCGCGCGCTCCTGACGCCCGGCGAGGTCATGCAGCTGCCCGCAACCGACGAGCTGGTGCTGATCTCCGGCCTCGCGCCGATCCGAGCCAGCAAGCTCCGTTACTTCGAGGACAGCAATTTCACTATGCGCGTCGCGCCGGCTCCGGTCTTGAGCGATGGCGTTTATGCCGATCGCCCTACGCCCCGGTCGAACGATTGGGGGAGCTTTGCGCGACGGCCTGATGCCCGTCTCGAACCTGCCGCAGATGCTCTCGACGGTGCCGACGACGGGGGCATGCAGCACCAACGCCATCCCGGTCACCCGGAAGACGTCACCGTCAAAACTGACGAGATCGAACCAGCAGTCGACGTTGGCGCCGTGGACGATGATGACGCGGTTGCCGATCAGCGTGCGATGGAGCGTGTCCGCGGACTGACGGTCGCCGCGCAAGCATACGGCATCGACGAAGGCGCGAGCCATGATCTCATTCCGGGGATCGTACGATGAAGGTGCGGCAGAACCTCTACATCGATCGCAAGATCAGCGATGCGTTGGAAGCGCTCGCATCGAAGCCCGGTGGCAATAAGTCGCGATTGGTGAACGATGCGCTTGCCGATTGGCTCGGCCGCCAAGGCAAGAGGGAAGTCGACGATCTTTTGAAGCTGCGGCTGGATCGCATGTCGCGCGAGATCGGCCTGGCGCGTCGAGACATCGAAGTCCTGCTCGAGAGCCTCGCGCTCTTCGTCCGCTACCAACTGCTTGTGACCGCGCCGCTGCCTGAAGCTGACAAAGCGGCGCTCGCGGTCGGCATGGACCGTTTCGAGAAATTCGTCGGGCAGGTCGGACGCCAGCTGGCAACGGGCAGAAAGACGTTCACCGCACCGGATCCTTGGGAGACGGCGTCGTGACTGCGGCTGCATCCGACACGATCTCGGCAGGCCGTCGGCGCGCTATGCTGCGCACGGCGATGGGACCCACTATTGCCGCGGCGCTGGCCGATCCATTGGTCCTTGAGGTCATGGTCAATCCCGATGGCGCGTTGCGCCTCGATCGCCTCGGCGAGGGGCGCACCGACACTGGTGTGCGCTTCGACGCCGCGCAGGTCGAACGGATCATCCGCCTTGTCGCCAGCCACGCCCACACCGAGGTGCATGAACTGGCGCCGATCGTGTCGGCGGAACTTCCGCCGCATGGGGAGGGGGCCGGGGAGCGCTTCGAAGGGGTGCTGCCTCCCGTCAGCCTCGCGCCCTGTTTCTCGATCCGCAAGCCGGCCACGCGGATTTACACCCTGATGGACTATGTCGCCGACGGGATCATGTCAGCCGACGTCGCCCGTGTGCTGTCACTCGCCGTGGTCAAGCGTCGCAATATCTTGGTCGCTGGCGGCACCAGCTCCGGCAAGACGACGCTCGCCAACGCGCTGCTCGGCGAGATGGCGCATCTCGACGAGCGCGTGATTCTGATTGAGGACACGCGCGAGCTGCAATCGCCTGCGCGCGACACGGTCGCGCTTCGGACGCGCGCGGGCAGCGTCAGCATGGCAGATCTCGTCCGCTCGACGCTCCGGCTCCGGCCCGACCGCATCATCGTCGGCGAGGTTCGTGGCGCCGAAGCGCTCGACATGCTCAAGGCGTGGAACACCGGCCATCCGGGCGGCATCGCGACCGTTCACGCAAACAGCGCGGCATCCGCGCTGCTCCGGATCGAGCAGTTGATCCAGGAAGCCGTCGTGAGGGTCCCCCGCCGTCTCGTCGCTGACGCGATCGACATGATCGTATTCATCGCCGGGCGCGGCTGCGACCGCCGCGTTGAGACGATCGCCCGCGTCACCGGCGTCGATCCCGAAGGCGGTTACGCCGTCATCGACCTTTTCCCTTCGACCACCCGCGCAACCCAAGGAGACTGACCATGCGCAGCTTGCTGTTTTTCCGCCGTGACCACCGTCTGACCGCCGGCCTCGGGATCGGGCTATTACTCACCATGGCCAGCTCCGCCTCGGCGAGCGGATCGGGCATGCCGTGGGAGCAGCCGCTCCAGCAGGTGCTCGAATCAGTCCAGGGACCGGTCGCCAAGATCGTTGCGGTGATGGTGATCATCACCACCGGCCTCACGCTAGCCTTCGGCGAAACCGCCGGCGGCTTCCGGCGACTCATCCAGATCGTGTTCGGTCTGTCGATTGCCTTCGCGGCATCGTCCTTCTTCCTGAGCTTCTTCAGCTTCGGTGGCGGGGCGCTGGTCTAATGATCGCGTCGTCGGGCCAGCATCACATAGATGGGTTCGAGGCACCGATCCACGGCAGCCTCGACCAGCCGATCCTGCTCGGCGGCGCGCCGCGGGTGCTCGCGATCGTCAACGGGACGATCGCCGCCGCGATCGGGCTCGGCCTGCAGCAATGGCCGGTCGGGCTCATTCTATGGGCGGTCGGGCACAGCCTCGCCGTGTTCGCCGCCCGTCGTGATCCGGACTTCGCCTCCGTCCTCCTTCGCCACCTCCGTCAGAAAAGCTATTTCACATGCTAGCCTTGCGCGAATACCGGCACAGTGCCGACCGTCTCGCCGATCACCTGCCATGGGCGGCGTTGGTCGCGCCGGGGGTGGTCCTCAACAAGGATGGCAGTTTCCAGCGAACATTCGCGTTCCGTGGGCCCGATCTTGAAAGCGCGACCGAGGCTGAGTTGGTCGGCGTCTGCGCTCGCGCCAACAACGTGCTCAAGCGGTTCGGGTCGGGCTGGGCGCTATTCTTCGAAGCTGATCGTCTCGAAGCGCTGGGATACCCCGTCAGCGAATTTCCCGACCCCGCCTCTTGGCTCGTCGATCAAGAACGCCGCGCCGCCTTCGAAGCCGCAGGCGCGCATTACGAGAGCCGCTACTATTTCACGCTAACGTTCCTTCCGCCAGTCGACGCGAGTGATGCCGCGGGCCGGTCGATTGTCGATCGCGACGACGGGGCGAGAGGGCGGGATTGGCGCACCGCTCTGGCTGGCTTCATCGCCGAAACCGACCGCGTGCTCGATTTGTTTGCCGCCTTCATGCCCAACGTGCGCGGACTGTCGTCGGCCGAAAGCCTGACGTTCCTCCACGCCTGCATTTCGACCAGCAATCATCCGGTCGCAGTTCCCGATACACCGATGTATCTCGACGCGTTGCTCGCCGACACGCCACTGATCGGCGGACTCGAGCCCAAACTCGGCAACCGTCACGTCCGTACGCTGACCATGCTTGGCTTCCCGAACCTTAGCCGACCCGGCATCCTCGACACGCTGAATACTTCGGATTTTAGTTACCGCTGGGTCACGCGTTTCATCGCGCTCGACAAGACCGAGGCAACCAAGACGCTGACCAAGATCCGTCGCCAGTGGTTCAACAAGCGCAAGTCGATCACGGCGATGCTCCGCGAGGTGATGTACAACCAGCCGGCGCAGCTGCTCGACAGCGACGCCGACAACAAGGTGATTGACGCCGATCAGGCGCTACAGGCTCTCGGCGCCGATTATGTCGCATTCGGCTACATGACGACGACGATCACGGTGACCGATGAGGATCGGACACGCGCCGACCAAAAGGTCCGGGCGGTCGAGCGGATCGTCAACGGGTTAGGCTTCACCTGCATCCGCGAGGGCGTGAACGCGGTGGAGGCTTGGCTGTCTTCGCTGCCGGGCCATGTCTATGCAAACGTTCGGCAGCCGCTCGTCCACACCCTCAATCTCGCGCACCTGATGCCGCTGTCGGCGATCTGGGCAGGGCCGGTCGTCAATCAGCATCTCGCCGGGCCGCCACTGCTTCATGCGCGGACCGCTGGCGCGACGCCGTTCCGGCTGTCGACGCATATTGGCGATGTCGGGCATATGCTCGTGGTCGGACCTACCGGCGCGGGCAAGTCCGTCCTTCTCGCGCTGATCGCCATGCAGTTTCGGCGCTACGCGGGCGCGCAGCTCTATATCTTCGATAAAGGCAATTCTGCGCGTGCCGCGGTTTTGGCGATGGGCGGCGCGCATCATGCGCTTGGCATTGGGGGCAGCGCCGGCGACGCGATCGCCTTCCAACCTTTGCGCAACATCGACAAGGCCGACGAGCGGAGCTGGGCGGCCGAATGGATTGCGGCGTTGCTTGCGCAGGAGAACGTCGCCGTCACGCCTGAGGTCAAGGATCAGATTTGGTCCGCGCTGGCGTCACTGGCGTCGGCTCCCATCGAGGAACGGACGCTGACCGGCCTCGCGTTGCTGCTCCAATCGAACGCGCTCCGTACCGCGCTCAACGCTTACACGCTCGAGGGGCCATATGGTCGCCTGCTCGATGCCGCCGAACAGGCGCTGGTTTTCTCGGACATCCAGTGCTTCGAGACCGAGGCGTTGATGGGGCAGTCCGGCGTCGTCGCCCCGGTGCTCACCTATCTGTTCCATCGCCTGGAAGAGCGGTTCGACGGGCGACCGACGCTGTTGATTCTCGACGAGGCCTGGATCTTCCTTGATCATCCGCTGTTCGCCGCGCGCATTCGCGAGTGGCTCAAGACGCTGCGCAAGAAAAACGTGGCGGTACTGTTCGCGACGCAGAGCCTCGCCGACATCGCCGAAAGCAGCATCGCACCGGCAATCATCGAAAGCTGCCCGCAGCGCATCCTGCTGCCCCACGATCGCGCGATCGAGCCGCAGTCCCGAGCGGCATACGAACGTTTCGGGCTCAATGACCGGCAGATCGAATTGGTCGCCCGGGCCACCCCGAAGCGTCAATATTACCTGCAATCGGCACGCGGGAACCGCCTCTTCGAACTTGGCCTTGGACCGATCGCGCTGGCGCTCTGCGGTTCGTCCGATGCCGCCACTCAGCAGCTGATCGACGCGCTGATCGCCGAACACGGCCCGTTCGACTTCGCCGCCAGATTCCTCCGTTTCCGGGATCTCGGGTGGGCGGCGGAGTTGCTGGGCGAACCTGCTTCCGACGACCGTTAACCCTCAAATACGAAGGAAGGGACCATGTTTTCGCTTACCTTACGTCGTTCACCGTCAAAGCGCCTGAACGCTCCCGCGCTAATGCTGAGCTGCGTCGCGTCGGTCGGTGTGATGGTCGCGTCAACGCCGGCTGCCGCCCAGTTCACCGTTTTCGACCCAAGCAATTATTCGCAAAATCTGCTGACTGCGGCGCGGACGCTCCAGCAGGTCAATAATCAGATTCAGTCGCTCCAGCACGAGGCGACGATGATCATGAACCAGGCGAAGAACCTGTCACGGATCGATTTCCCCGAACTGCAGCAGCTCAACCAGACCATCCATCAGATCGATCAGCTGATGAGCCAGGCGCGGGGAATTGGCTATCGCGTCGGCAACGTCGATACCGAGTTCCAGCGGCTCTTTCCTCAGAGCTTCAACGAAGCGCTGACCACGAACGCGCATGTCGTCGATGCGAAGGCGCGGCTGGACGCTTCGATGGCGGCGTTCAACCAGACGATGCAGGTGCAGGCGCAGGTCGTCGGCAATGTGACCGCGGACAGCGGGCTGCTCGGGTCAATCGTCGAGAAAAGCCAAGGGGCTGAGGGCAGCCTGCAGGCACAGCAGGCGAGCAATCAGCTTTTGGCGCTCGCCGCCAAGCAGCAATTCCAGATCCAGAATATGATGGCCGCTCAGTATCGCGCCGAGGCGCTGGAGGCGGCACGCCGCGTCCAGGCTGAAGCCGACGCACGCGCCGCCACCACCAAGTTCCTCGGCAACGGCACGGCCTACCATCCTCAGTAGAGGCACGCCCGACCCGAGGGTGGTGGCGGGCCTCGCCCTCGGCCGGCCACCACGCCGCGGGGCGCTTTGCCGCTCCCCCAATTTGCTCCGCGGCAATCTATCATCGACAGGACCCATCAATCATGGACGATCTCAGCGTTATCGACCGGTTCATGCAGACGTTCATCCGCTACATCGACAGCGGTTTCGGACTGCTCGGCGGTGACGTTCATTTTCTGGCGGTGACCTTGATAGGCATCGACGTCACGCTGGCCGGCCTGTTCTGGACGATGGGTGGCGACCACGACGTCATGGGCCGCTTCATCAAGAAGATCCTCTACGTCGGTGCGTTCGCGTTCATCCTGAATAGCTTTCCTACGCTCGCCGACATCGTTTTCAGATCGTTCGCCGCTGCCGGACTTACCGCTGGCGGTGGGACGTTGACAGCCGACCAGCTGCTCAAGCCCGGCATGTTAGCGAGTATCGGTTTTTCCGCCGCTTGGCCGCTCCTTCACCAGGTCTCGCAGATGACCGGCTTCACGACGTTCTTCGACAATTTCCTGACGATCATGGTGCTACTGTTCGCCTGGGTGCTGGTCATCCTCGCCTTCTTCGTCCTCGCGATCCAGCTGTTCGTGACGATCATCGAGTTCAAGCTGACAACGCTTGCCGGCTTCGTTCTGGTGCCATTCGCGCTGTGGGGTCGGACCAGCTTCCTGGCCGAGCGGGTACTCGGCAACGTCGTCAGTTCAGGGGTCAAGGTCATGGTGCTCGCAGTCATCGTCGGCATTGGCTCGAACTTCTTCACCGAATTCGTCGGGACGTTGCAGGGCCAGGAACCCGACATCGTCAAGGCGCTCAGCCTCGTGCTTGCCGCTCTGACCCTGTTCGGTCTCGGCATCTTTGGTCCCGGCATCGCGTCCGGGTTGGTGTCCGGCGCACCGCAACTCGGCGCCGGTGCCGCGGTCGGTACGACGCTTGGTGCCGCTGGCGTCGCCGCCCTGGGCGGCGGCGCGGCTTTCGGCGCGGCGGGCGCGGCCGGTAGCGGAGCACTCACCGCAATGCGCGCGGGCACGTCGATGGGGTCGGCCGCATCGACCGCCTACAAGTTGGGCCAGGAAGGTGCGGGATCGAACAGTGTTGGCGCTGGCATGGGCGGCGTCGCACGCGCGGCGGGCAACGCCTTGCGTCAGCGGGCCAGCAGCGCACTCGGGATCGGCGATGCCGCCGCATCCGGTCGGCAGGCCGCGTTCAGCGCGCTCGCGAAATCAACCGCTTCTTCGAGTAGAGCGACAGCGAGTGGCGACGCCCAACATCCCGCCTGGGCACGATCGCGAAAGCAGCAGCAAGATGCCCGCCATCATCGTCAGATTGTCGCGCACACACTGCGCGAGGGCGACCGTGGCGGCGCGTCCGTCACGCCGGACATCAAGGAAAAGGAGGATTGATCCGATGGTCTTCAAACGAAGCGTCCAGCGCTATGGACGCACCCCCGAGCCGGAAACGCCCTATCAGCGCGCAGGACAATTGTGGGATGATCGGATCGGCTCCGCGCGTGTCCAAGCGCGAAACTGGCGGCTGATGGCGGTCGGCGGACTAGCCCTGACCACAGCGATGTCGGGGGCAGTGATCTGGCAATCACTTCAGAGCCGGGTAACCCCCTATATCGTCGAGGTTGATCGGCTGGGTGAAGCCCGCGCCGTGACCGAGGCGCAGGCCGGCTACCGACCGACCGACCCGCAGATCGCGTGGCATCTCGCGCGATTCATCGAGAACGTCCGCTCGATCACGCTCGATCCGGTGCTGATGCGACGGGATTGGCTGTCCGCCTATGACTTCGCCACCCAACGCGGCGGCGTCTTTCTCGGAGAGTATGCGCGTGCGGCCGCCCCGTTCGCGCACATCGGTGAGAAGACGGTGTCCGTGCAGGTGACCAGTGTCGTGCGCGCGTCCGACCAGTCGTTCCAGCTCAAATGGACCGAGACATCGTTCGATCGTGGCGCACAATCTGGCATCACACGTTGGACCGGCATCCTGACGGTCAAGCTCAAGCCCCCGGCAACGGCCGACGCGCTGCGCAAGAACCCGCTCGGCGTTTACGTCGATGCGATCGACTGGAGCCGCGAGCTCGATGGGCCGCAACCGGTGCCGAATTCGCCTGCGTACGCCACGACCCCACCGCCCGCGGTGTCGTCGACTCTCCCGCTCGGATCGCCACTCGATCCGACTCTTGGGACGACCCCGACAAAGCTCGCTTCGGAGAACCAGTAATGACTCGCTCGCCAATCTCACTCGTCCTCGCAGTGCCCGCCTCGCTTCTGGTGATCAGCGTAGCTGCGGATGGAAAGTCGACGGGGCGGTCCGCGCCCCCCCCTGTACTGGCACCTAGTAGTGCGGTCGCACCCGCTAATCGCGCGGGTACGATCGAGCCTGCGCCGCCGACGTTCGTCAATGCCTCGGCCGTGATGCCATTCGTCGAGAACACAATCTACCATGTCTACACTGCACCCGAGCGGGTCACCGACATCGCACTTCAGCCCGGCGAGGTCCTAGGTGCGGTTGCCAGTGGCGATACCGCGCGCTGGGTGATCGGAGACGCGTCGAGCGGCACCGGGGCCGACAAGCGTTCCCACGTGCTCATCAAGCCATTTTCAGTCGGCTTGACGACAAATCTCGTTATCACGACCGACCGGCGCACCTATCATCTGACGGTGTCGAGCGGGGCAGGGGCGCCAATGTCCTCGCTGTGCTGGACCTACCCCCAGGATGCACTGATCGCGCTGCAGAAATCGCAGGCCGCCACCGCCGCCGCACCGATCGCTGCCGTGCCCGATGTCGATTCCCTTCATTTCAACTATTCGATCACGGGAGATCAACCCCAGTGGCGCCCGCTGCGGGCGTTCGATGATGGCCGGCAGACGTTCATCGAATTCCCGCCCACCTTGAGGGTGGGGGAGGCACCGCCTCTGTTCCTCGTCGGCGCAAAGGGTGACGCTCAGCTCGTCAATTATCGGCTGCGCGGTCGCTATTATGTGGTCGATCGCTTGTTCGAGGTTGCCGAGCTCAGGCTGGGCACCAAGCATCAGGACATCGTCCGGATTGCCCGTGTCGGCGAGAGCAACTTTCCGCGCGCCAAGCAGAGGGCATCATGAGCGCTGATCTACCACCTCCGCACGAAGAAGCGCCACTCGCCACGGCGCCAAAGGTCGATCCCGAGTCTCTCGCGTTGCGTGCCAATCCGGCACGGGCAATCCGATTCAAGCGAGGCGTCATAATCTCCGCGGCCGGCGTGGCAGCCGTTGCGATTGCCGCAACGACTTGGTTCGCCCTGGAGCCTCACGCGCTGCACCTCGTCGCCGAAGGTGATGATCAGTCGGTTGTCGCGAAGCCTCCAGCCGATATGCTCAAAGCCTTGCCGACCAGCTACGCAGCGGCTCCTAGACTCGGTCCGGCGTTGCCCGGCGATCTTGGACGACCGATTCTCGACCGGCAGCGACAGCTCGCAAGCGAAACCTCCCCGCCCGTTACGCCTGAGAGCCAAGCCGTCGATCACGAGCGTCAGCGCCGCGCCGATGAATTGAAGGCTGCCCGTCAGTCTGGCTTGCTGGTGCTGCCCTCGGATCGCGGCTCTGATGCCGCCTTGGTCACGTCGTCGGCAGCCGTGCCCGCGACTGCGGGAGCCAACCCTGAGGACGCGAATGTCGCGCTCGATTCGGAACGCGATCCCAATGGGCAGCAACGAAAGGCGAATTTCGTTCGTACCGTTGAGCGAAACGGCACCACCAGTCCCTATGCCTTGGCGGCAAGCCCTTCGCCGTTCACACTCTCCGCGGGCAGCGTCATCGCCGCGAGTCTGATAACGGGCCTGCGCTCCGATTTGCCAGGCCTGGTGACCGCACAGGTCACCGAGCAGGTATTTGACTCGGCAACCGGACGAATTCTTCTAATTCCTCAGGGCGCCCGGCTCATCGGTTCTTACGACAGCGTGGTCGCGTTCGGTCAGAAGCGCGCGCTCGTAGTCTGGCAACGCATTCTGATGCCCGATGGGACCTCGGTCAGGATCGAGAACGCGCCGGCGACGGATCCGTCGGGATATACAGGCTTGGAGGACAAGGTCGATTTCCACACCTGGGCGCTTTTGAAAGGGGTGGTGTTGTCGACCGCGTTGGGTGTCGGCACCGAGATTCAATTCAGCGGGCAAAGCGACCTCGTGCAGGCGCTGCGGCAATCGACCCAGCAGAGCGTTTCCCGAGCTGGCGACCAACTCACCTCACGCAATCTTCAAGTCCAACCGACAATTACGATTCGGCCGGGCGCTTCGGTTCGCCTCGTCGTTCATCAAGACCTCGTCCTTAGGCCCTGGCAGGAGCAACGCTGATGGCCGACCTTAAACTTCCACGCCTTCCTGACCGGACGCCTGTCAAATTAACCGTCACGATGCTGCCGGAACTGCATCAGCGCCTCGGCGACTATGCGGCGGCTTACGCCAACGCCTACGGCGTCCAGGAGCCAATCGCCGAGCTGATCCCGGCGATGCTGAACGCATTCCTCGATAGCGACCGTGAGTTTGCCAAGGCCAAGCGTGGCGGAGCCACACCGGCCTGATATGGTTGATCGTCTGCTTACCGTCCGCGAGGCCGCAACCTTTCTCAAGGCACACCCGAACACGGTCAGAGCATGGGTACGCTCGGGCCGGATCCCCGGTGCCCGAATCGGTCGCGGGTGGCGCTTCATCGAGGCCGACCTTGTGGCGGCAACGCGAGAGGGGTATTCTGCGCCCGCACGAATGCAGCCGAGTGCCTTTCAAGAGGAGGCAATATGGCACTCTGGAACCGTGCAGGAACATACTACGTCAAACTCACAGCGCCTGACGGAACGCTCATTAGACGCTCTACTGGGACATCCGACAGGCTCAAGGCCGAAGAATATCACGACAAGCTGAAGGCCGAGCTGTGGGATCTTGCCAGACTCAAGATCAAGCCCAAACGGACTTGGGACGAGGCAGCGCTTAGATGGCTACAGGAGAAGAAGCACAAGAAGTCCTACAGGGACGACGTGTCGCGGATCCGGTGGTTCACCAAGCACCTGCGTGGCAAGACGATGGACCAGGTGAGCAGGGACATGATCGACGGGATCATATCTCGACATCATGCTCACTCGAGCAGTCGCACGAAGGATCTATATGTGGCGCTGATCCGCGCCATATTCCGAATGGCGCAGCGCGAGTGGGAATGGATCGAGCACATTCCGGCATTCAGGACCTATACGACGAGCGGAAAGGTTCGCGTGCGCTGGCTAACCCACGCACAGGCTGACCGCCTCTTGCAGGAACTACCTCCTCACCAGCAGGACCTGATGCTGTTCGCGCTAGCAACCGGGCTGCGGCAAGGGAATATCAAAAGCCTGACCTGGGATCAGGTCGACTTTCCCCGCCGCATCGTCACGATCGAGCACGGAGAAACCAAGAACAACGAGGCGTTGGGTGTTCCACTCAACGATCTCGCGATCTCGGTCCTCCAGCGGCAGATGGGCAAGCAGTGCGAGCACGTGTTCACCTATGCCGGGCGACCGATCGGGCAAGTGAACACGAAACATTGGCGAGCTGCGCTCAAGCGGGCGGGGATCACCGATTTTCGCTGGCACGACCTGCGGCATACCTGGGCGAGCTGGCTCCGGCAGAATGACGTGCCCACATGGGTGCTGCAGGAGCTGGGTGGCTGGAAATCAGAGGCGATGGTGCGTCGTTACGCGCACATGTCGGTGAAGCATTTGCAGCCTTATGCAGACCTGCTGATTTTTGAGGGCAAATCGGGTCACACTGCCCCCGAGAGAGAAAGCCCCGGCCGAGGTCACAAAACTGGTCACAGTACGAGCCCGTTCCGACCCAGACCTTCAGGTGGGACCGAGCTAAACGCGTGATATGTATAAAGAAAAATGGTGGACGCACTTGGGCTCGAACCAAGGACCCGCTGATTAAGAGTCAGCTGCTCTACCAACTGAGCTATGCGTCCATTCCGGGGCGGTTTTGAGTGGCGCCCTGGTGTGGCGCCCCGCTGCTGGAGGCGCGCTGTTAGCAGACTCATCGGGACCCGCAACCCCCTTTTCGTCGATCCGAGTCCGTTTTCGTCGATCGCGCCGCTTTTTCGCGAAATAAGTCGGTTTTTCGCCCTACCAGCCGACCGTCTTGCGGTTCTGGCGGTCGATCGACATCAAAATGCCGAGGCACAGCAGCACGGTCATCTGCGCCGAGCTGCCGAAGCTCACCAGCGGCAGCGGGATGCCGACGACGGGGGCGAGGCCCATCACCATCATCAGGTTGATCGCGACGTAGAAGAAGATCGTCGTCGACAGGCCGGCGGCGGTCAGTCGGCCGAAGCGGGTCTGCGCGCGCTGGCCGACCTCGATCCCCCAGCGGATCACCAGCAGGAACGCGAGGATCAGCAGGCAGCCGCCGACCAGGCCCCATTCCTCCGCCATCGTCGCGAAGACGAAGTCGGTATGCCCCTCGGGGAGGTAGTCGAGGTGGCTCTGCGTGCCCTGGAGGAAGCCCTTGCCCCAGATCCCGCCCGAGCCGATTGCGATCTTCGACTGGCTGATGTGATAGCCGGTGCCGAGCGGATCGCTCTCGGGATCGAGGAAGATGAGGATGCGGTTGCGCTGGTAATCGTGCAGCGCGAAGTTGATCGCGAGCGGGATCGCCACCGCGGCGGTGATCGCGCCGCCCGCGAACAGCCGCAGCGGGATGCCGGCGAGGAACATCACCGTCGCGCCGCCCGCGCAGATCATCAGTGCGGTGCCGAGATCGGGCTGCTTCATGACGATCGCCGCGGGGACGCCGATCAGCAGCGCGGCGGGCCAGACCGCACTGAACCGTCGCGTCTCGCCGGGCGGGAGCATGTCGTAGAATTTGGCGCAGGCGAGCACGATCGCGGGCTTCATGAACTCGGAGGGCTGGAGGCGGATGAAGCCGAGGTCGAGCCAGCGCTGCGACCCGCCCGAGACCTTGCCTAGGATCTCGACCGCGACCAACGACACGACGATCAGCGCATAGGCCGGCAGCGAGCCGGCCTTCCACGTCCGCTCGGGGACATAGGAGAGGGCGATCGCGCCGCCGAGCAGGACGAAGAAGCGGATGCCCTGCGACAGCGCCCAGGGCTTGAGCGAGCCGCCGGCCGCGGAATACAGCACGACCTGGCCGAAACAGCCGATTGCAACCACCAGCAGCAGGACGCGCCACGGCAGCTTGGCGAGCGGCTCGGGGACGATACGGTTCATGGGCATGGCGTGGATGTGATCATTGCTGGCGGTCCCGCGAATCGTCCTCTGCCACGGTCGCGCCCGGCGCCGTCAGCGCTTCTTGCGTCGCATTGGCCATGTCGGTCGCATTCTCGACCGCGGGGGCGTCGCTGGGGACGATCGCGTCGGTCTTGGTGGCGATCGCCGCAGGCGGTGCGGACTGCGCCTTGCGGTAGGTCTCCGCGGTCACCGCCATGCGCGTGCGGATATCGCCGCCCCAGGTCGGTTCGACCTCGGCAAGCGACTTCAGCGCACGCTCGCGGTCGAGCATGTAGGTCATGATGTCGCGGCCGATCATCGGCGTGTCGAGATTGCGCACGGTGTGGCCGTTATGCTCGAGCACGACCGCAAGCGCGTACCGCGGGTTATCGGCGGGCGCGAAACCGATGAACAGCGCGTGGTCGCGCATCTTGAACGGCAGCTGCCCGTTCTTGAGTACGCCCGAGCGCCGCTCCGCCATCGTGATGCGGCGGACCTGCGCGGTGCCGGTCTTCCCCGCGATCGCGACGCCGGGAATCAGCAGCTTCGCCGCGCCGCCGGTACCGCCCTGGTTGATCACCCCGAACATCGCATCGCGGACGCGCGCGAGATGCTCGGAGTCGATCGCGAGGGCAGGGGAGTCGCGGTGGACTTGGGCAGCGAGGATGCTCGGCTGCAACGCGCGCCCCGAGGCCAGCCGCGCGGCCATCACCGCGAGCTGCAACGGGTTGGCGAGTACATAGCCCTGGCCGATCGACGCGTTGAGCGAATCCGCGACGGTCCAGTCGTGCTTGTACTTCTTCAGCTTCCACGCCGGATCGGGCACCGTGCCATAACGCTGCGTCGAAAAGGGCAGGTCGAACTTCTGGCCGAGGCCGAGCGTGCGCGCAATCGGCGCGATCGCGTTGTAGCCGACCCGCCGCGCCATCTCGTAGAAATAGATGTCGCAGCTCTGCATGATCGCGTTTTTCAGATCGAGCGGACCGTGGCCGCTTTTCTTGTGGCAGTGGAACACGCTGGTCCCGAGCCGCATCGCGCCCGAACAATTGACGCGCGTCGACGGATCGACGCCGGCGTTCATCAGCGCGAGGCCGTTCATCGGCTTGACGGTCGAGCCCGGCGGATACAGCCCCTGCGTGACCTTGTTCATCAGCGGTACGTGATCGTCGTCGCTCAGCATCTGCCATTCGAGATGACTGATCCCGTCCGAAAAGCTGTTCGGATCATAGGCCGGCATCGATACCATCGCGAGCATCTCGCCGGTACGGGTGTCGAGCACGACCACCGAGCCGGAGTTGGTGCCGAGCCGCCTTGCCGCGTATTCCTGAAGCCCCGCGTCGATCGTCAGCCGTGCGGTCTTGCCGGGGACGTCGGGCTTGGTGGCGAGCTCGGCGACCAGCTTGCCACGTGCGGTGACCTCGACGCGCTTGGCACCGGCGACGCCGCGGAGTTCGGCCTCCAGCATCTTCTCGAGCCCGTCCTTGCCGAGCTTGAAGCCGGGCGTGACGAGCAACGGATCGCGCGTCTTCTTGTACTGTTCGGCGTTGGGTACGCCGACATAGCCGGTCAGGTGCGCGACCGCGGCGCCCGCCGGATAGCTGCGCGCGAACCCACGCGTAGGCGCGACGCCGGGCAGTTCGGGCAGGCGGACGCTGACCGCGGCGAACCGCTCCCAGTCGAGATTCTCCGCCACCTGGACGGGCTGAAACCCGGCGGCGTGTTCAAGATCGATCGCGATCCGCTCGACTTCCTCGGGCGGTAGCTGGAGGATGCGGCCGAGCAGTGGCAGCACGCGCTCCTTGTCGCGGAGGCGGTCGGGGATGATGTCGACGCGGAAATCAGTGCGGTTGTTGGCGATCGGCACGCCGTGGCGGTCGACGATCCAGCCGCGGCGGGGCGGCAGCAGCGTCATGTTGACGCGGTTGCTCTCCGACAACATCGTGTAGCGTTCGTTCTGCGCGATCGACAGCCATGCCATCCGCCCGGCGAGCAGCAAGCCAACGCCGCCTTGCGCCGCGCCCAGCATCCACGCGCGGCGCGAGAAGCTGTACGCCTGCGACATTTCGGTGACGATGCGCGTCGTCCTCATTCGGCACCGCGCTTGTTCTGGATCGTCGCGACGATCCGCGCGGCCAGCGGGAACATCAGGATCGTCACCGCGATCTGCGCGATCAGGATCGTGTCGACATGCGCACCGACCGGCACAGCGATAAAGCGGCCGGCAAGGATGCACGCCGCGATCAGCCCGCCCGCGATCAGCCAGTCCTGCCAATGGTCGCGGAACGCGAGGCGCTGCTCGATCATGTCGATCGCGACGAACGCGAGCGACCACATCAGCACCGCGCTGCCGAGCGGCTGGCCGCTGACGAGGTCGTCGAAGAAGCCGAGCGGGGCTGCGGCCCAGGGCCGGAACGCGAACCTCGCGAGCAGGCGCCAGGCGAGCAGCATGACGAACCCGAACGGCGGCAGCAGCGGGATCGTCGCGACCACCGGGATGATCGTGATCAGCGACCCGGCCATGACCGTCGCCCAGGGAATCGCGCGCGCGCGGCCCGCCGGGAGCTTGGTCGCGAACGGCTTGTAGTCGACGCTGTCGACGACGCGCGGCGGCATCATTGCGGTGCTACCGGACGGGGTGGCGGCACCGGCATGAACATCCGCTCAACCAGCGCGAAGTCGAGCGTATCCGGATCGGCGAATGTCCGCGCCATCACCGAGTCCGATCCTGCCTTCATCACGCGCGCGACCGGCACGCCGGGCGCGTAGATCCCGCCGGTGCCGGTCGTCACGAACAGGTCGCCGGCATTGAAGCGAACGTTGGTCGCGTTAACCGAGCGGATGTCGATCATCCCGTCGCCGCGCCCCGCCGCGATCGCGGGCATCCCGTCACGCGTGCGGCGGACGGGCACGATGCTGTCGCCGTCGCTGAGCAACAGGACGCGCGCCGCATTCGGCCCGGTCTCGACCACGCGCCCGATCAGGCCATCGGGACCGCGCACCGGCATGCCCGGCAGCACGCCGCTCCAGCGGCCGGCGTTGAGCAGTGCAAAGCGCCGCCCGCTCGATGCGCTCGAACTCACCAGCCGTGCGGTCACGACAGGATCGGGCGAGCGATCGCGGATCGCCAGCAACGAGCGCAACCGGCGATTGTCATAGGCGATCGTCCGCGCGCGCATCAGCAGCGCCCGCGTCCGCTCGCGATCGGCGCGCAGTGCGACGTTCTCCTGCTTCACGAAGAAGTAGTTGCCGACCGCGTCGGGGATACCCGCGATCGACGATCCGACCGTCGCGAGCCCCGTCGACACCGGCGTCGTCACCCCCGCAACGCCCATCCGCAGCGCGGAAAACGCGGGCGGATTGAAGGTCGACGCGACGAGCAGCACCAGGCCCACCACCGCACCGGCGACGGCGAGCACATAGCCCATGAACACACCATATTGCCGACGCCGGGAAAACCCCGTGCGCCGGTCGCGGGCTGGCGCCATGCGCCTGTCCCCCTGTCTCGGGCGCCGCCGAAGTGCCGGGGGACCTACCCCTGCGACTCGGACGACGCGATTTCGTGTCCGCGTGTCTTAAAGCAAAAACAGATCGTTAACCGCTCATCAGCACGCCGCGGAACAGCGGATCCTCGAGCGCGCGACCGGTGCCCAGCGCGACGCAGGTCAGCGGATCCTCGGCAACCGTCACCGGCAGCCCGGTCTCGTCGCGCAGCACTTCGTCCAGCCCCTGAAGCAGCGCGCCACCACCGGTGAGCACGATGCCCTGGTCGACGATATCCGCGGCCAGTTCCGGCGCGGTGTTCTCGAGCGCGACGCGGACGCCCTCGACGATCGTCGCGACCGGCTCGCTCAGCGCTTCGGCGATCTGGCCCTGGTTGATCTGGATCTCCTTGGGCACCCCGTTGACGAGATCGCGGCCCTTGATCTGGATGATCATGCCGATGCCGTCTACCGGCGGCTTGGCGATCCCGACTTCCTTCTTGATCCGCTCCGCGGTCGCTTCGCCGATCAACAGGTTATGGTTGCGGCGCACATACGAGACGATCGCCTCGTCCATCTTGTCGCCGCCGACCCGCACCGAGGTGGTGTAGGCGAGACCACGCAACGACAGCACCGCGACTTCGGTCGTGCCGCCGCCGATGTCGACGACCATCGAGCCGATCGGCTCGGTGACCGGCATGTCCGCGCCGATCGCCGCCGCCATCGGCTCCTCGATCAGCCAGACCTGCGACGCGCCTGCGTTCGACGCGGCATCGCGGATCGCGCGGCGCTCGACCTTGGTGGAGCCCGACGGCACGCAGATCACGATCTCGGGCCAGCGCGCGAACTTGCGGGGTCCGTGGACCTTCTGAATGAAATACTTGATCATCTGCTCGGCGACGTCGATGTCCGCGATCACGCCGTCGCGCAGCGGCCGGATCGCCTCGATGTTACCCGGCGTCTTGCCCATCATCATCTTGGCGTCGTCGCCGACCGCCTTGACGCGCTTGATCCCGTTGATCGTCTCGACCGCGACCACCGACGGCTCGTTCAGGACGATGCCGCGGCCACGGACGTAGACGACGGTGTTCGCGGTGCCGAGGTCGATCGCCATGTCGTGCGACATGAACTTGAAGAAACGCGAGTAGAAGGCCATTCAATCAGGGTCCCGTATCCAGTCCGCCGGACGGGCGAACCGCCAGCAAAAACATGCGCACACACATCATCTCGCGGAGCCCGCCGGTGGTTTTCGAGCACCGGGTGCCTATACTATTTAAGTGGCGTTTGCGGGTCGCGGGATGCCGTCGCTTGGTCTAGACGCAAACCCATGTCAATACGGCGTCTCCCCGAGCATCTGGTCAATCGCATCGCCGCCGGTGAAGTGGTGGAAAGACCCGCCAGCGCGTTGAAGGAGTTAGTCGAAAACGCCATCGACGCAGGGGCGGGGCGCATCGCGATTCTCCTTGTAGAAGGCGGCACGTCGCGGATCGAAGTCGCCGACGACGGCTGCGGGATGACCCCCGCCGACATGGCGCTGGCGCTCGAACGCCACGCGACCTCCAAGCTGCCCGACGAGTTTATCGAATCGGTCGTGACGCTCGGTTTTCGCGGCGAGGCACTGCCCTCGATCGCGAGCGTCGCGCGTCTCACGATCGAAAGCCGGATCCGCGGCGCCGAAGGCTGGGCGCGGACCGTCGACAATGGCCGGGTCGAGCGCGAAGGCCCGGCCGCGCTCCCGCCCGGCACGCGCGTGGTGGTCGAGGACCTGTTCGCGCGGGTCCCCGCCCGCCGCAAGTTCCTCCGCTCCCCGCGCGCCGAATACGCCGCCTGTCTCGACGTCGTCCGCCGGCTCGCGATGGCGAGGCCCGACATCGGCTTCACGCTGGAGCATGACGGCCGCCGCGCGCTGTCGGCGATGCAGGTCGAGGATCGGCCGGGCAGGGTGGCGACGCTCACCGACCGCGCGCTCGCCGACAATTCGGTCGCGATCGACCTGGAGCGCGAAGGCCTCGTGCTCGGCGGTGTCGCGAGCCTGCCGACCTACAATCGCGGCATTGCCGACCACCAGTACCTCTTCGTCAACGGCCGTCCGGTAAAGGACCGTCTGCTGATGGGCGCGATCCGTGGCGCCTATGCCGAGATGCTCCCGCGCGACCGCCACGCGGTGGTGGCGCTGTTCCTCGACATCCCGACCGACCAAGTCGACGTCAACGTCCACCCCGCCAAGACCGAAGTCCGCTTCCGCGACCCCGCAATGGTGAGAGGCCTCATCGTCTCGGGCCTCCGCCGCGCCCTCGATGCCGCCGGCCACCGCAGCCAACGCGCCACCGAGTCCGCCTTGTCGATGTGGCAACCGGAAAACATCTCCTCTCCCCCGGGGGGAGAGGAAGGGGCCCGTCCGCAAAGCGGATGGGAAGGTGAGGGCACGCCCCAAAGGCTCCCGCTGGAAAGCCGAAGCTACAGCACCGTCAACGAAGCCCGCCCGACCTTCTTCGCCGCGCCCCCGCAGGCGCGCGCAGAACCCGCCTGGACACCCCCGCCGCAAACTGCGGCTTTCCCGATGGGCGTAGCGCGCGGCCAGGTCGCCAAGACCTACATAGTCGCCGAAGCCGAAGACGGCCTCGTCCTAGTCGACCAGCACGCCGCCCACGAACGCCTGGTCCTCGAACGCATGCGGGCGGCCCTGATCGGCGGCACCATCGCGAGCCAGGCTCTCCTGATCCCCGAAGTCGTCGAACTGGACGAATCCGCCTGCGACCGCCTCGAATCCCGCGCCGAGGAACTGTCCGAATTCGGCCTCGACCTCGAACGCTTCGGCCCCCACGCCATGCTGGTCCGCGCCACACCCGCACTCCTCGGCCAAAGCGACCCCAAAGGCCTCGTCACAGACCTAGCCGACGAACTCGCAGCCTTCGACGAAGCCCTATCCCTAAAGGAGCGTCTAGACGCAGTAGCAGGTACGATGGCCTGCCACGGCTCCGTCCGCGCCGGCCGCATCCTGTCGGTCCCCGAAATGAATGCGCTCCTCCGCGAAATGGAAGTCACCCCGCACTCCGGCCAATGCAACCACGGCCGCCCCACCTGGGTGAAACTCGCACACGGTGACATCGAGAAGCTGTTCGGGCGGAAGTGAGGCTAAGCGGTCACGAAACGGACCGGCGGTATTTTACGTCAATCGGTCGGTCATCCGGTTCCACGCCGCCGAACACAACGCATAGATACCAAGAACGACTATAACGAACAGCCAGAGGGGTATCACAACCGGCGGCCCGACGATCCCATTCGGTGTAAGCCGATCTCCAAAGAATAAACCCATCGCCAGATACAAGGCGCCGAACCAGTAAACTGCGCTGAATACGGCTTTGGCCAGCCATGGCAGAAGCGCTTTCATCAGCGCTTCACCGGCAAGGCACGACGGACAACGGTCTCATATGTCTCGGGGGACGCAGTGCCATGCTGCGTTTTGAGGCGATGACGCGTCAGATACCAGTCCGCGATGATCGAAGCCTGCTGCTCGACAGTGTAGCTCTGCAGTTTTCGTTCGAGAGAAAGTTCGCCATAGTCGTAGACCCCACCTTCAAACAATCGGGTCATCTTCAACCAGACGCCCGACTGGATCTGCCATACGTGCGCGAGTTCGTGGATCAGCAGCGACATCGCCGATGGCGTGATCGAGAAATCGCCGAGGTAAATGGTTTCCGGGAAATACACCTCGCCGTCCGGAGCCATGGCAGTCGTGGCGGGCTGCCAGAAGGCGTAGCGCCCACGATGAACGATCACCGATTTGAAATCGATGTTGGGACCATACACCCACTGCGCTTCCCGCAATTCGCCAATGGTCAACAAGCGTGTATTTTTGTCGTCCGTCATTGAAAATGGTTTCTGCGGGCGCGCATCGCCATCGTTCTGCTAATCAGCGCGAATGCAACGCAACTCCCGGCTACGATGCCGCAGACAATCAATACGGTCGATAGCGGACGGGTGCTGACTATCACGTCGATCGGGTCCGAGGCTGTCAGCCAAAAACACAGCCACGCCGTTGTCATCCAATATAGCGCAGCCACAAAAGACTTGGCCAAATGCCGAAGAGCAACGGTGATACCAACCATGGCTCCTTGTTTTCATAGACGTGTGGCGCCGTCAATATGGCGGCTGAGGTACTAGCTCTGCTCCCGGGCATTTGCCGCATGCGATAACCAAGACGGCGATATTGACCGTGATTGCGGATTGCATCGCGGGTAGCGCCCGCCTCTCGATCAAGGCACAAAGCCATACATGGACCCCCTATCCCTATTCGGCCTAGCCGCAGTCTCGTTCACTCTGCTATGCTACGCCAAGGAAGCCGGCTCGCACTGGTGGACGCTCGGCTTCGCGTTCGGCTGCGTGCTCGGCTCGATCTACGGTTTCCTTCAGGGCGCGTGGCCGTTCGGGGTGGTCGAGCTCATCTGGACGGTGGTCTCGTTCCGTCGCTGGCTCAAGCTGCGCCAAGCCGTACCGCCTGCCGTGGAACCGCTCGCTTGACACTGCGTTCGCCCGCGCCTAGTTGAACTCTCCCCGACACGACGGTTCCGGCGGCGCTTGTTTGCGTTCGTCGCTATCGTGCGTTCGGATCATCGCTAAGAGATGGGCTTTGTGCAGCCATGCCGAAGCCCGTGGAGCAGGAGAACCAAGTTCATGGCACGTATCGCGGGTGTTAATATCCCGACCAACAAGCGCGTGGTGATCGCGCTGACCTATATTCACGGCATCGGTTCGACCAAGGCCAAGGAAATCGTCGCGAAGCTCGGCATCGCCGACACCGCCCGCGTCCAGGACCTGACCGACCAGGAAGTCCTGCACATCCGCGAGACGATCGACGCCGATCACACCGTCGAGGGCGATCTGCGCCGCCAGACCTCGATGAACATCAAGCGCCTGATGGATCTCGCCTGCTATCGCGGCCTGCGTCATCGCAAGGGCCTCCCGGTCCGCGGCCAGCGCACGCATACCAATGCGCGCACCCGCAAGGGCAAGGCCAAGCCGATCGCCGGCAAGAAGAAGTAATCCGCTTTTTCAACGGATTACTCCGCCGGCGCTGGTCCCAACGGGCCGCCCGGCGTCACGCAGATACAGGTCAGGAAATACACCATGGCACGCGAACCTCAGCGCATTAAGCGGCGCGAGCGCAAGAACATCACCTCTGGCGTCGCTCACGTGAATGCCAGCTTTAACAACACCATGATCACGATCACCGATGCCCAGGGCAACGCGATCTCGTGGTCGTCGGCCGGCGCAATGGGCTTTAAGGGCTCGCGCAAGTCGACTCCGTACGCGGCCCAGGTCGCAGCGGAAGACGCCGGCAAGAAGGCCGCCGAGCACGGCGTCCGCACGATCGAAGTCGAGGTCAAGGGCCCCGGCTCGGGTCGCGAATCGGCCCTGCGCGCGCTTCAGGCAGTCGGTTTCCAGATCACGTCGATCCGCGACGTGACCTCGATCCCGCACAACGGCGTGCGCCCTTCGAAGCGTCGTCGCGTCTGATTCTCCGTCTCCCGTGCGCGGTTGATCGCGCCGCACGGGTGTATTTTATTGGTCGGCGGACACACCCGTTCGCCGGCCCCCAAATTAGGGGAAGCATGTGTCTGTCAACGCAAAGAACTGGCAGGAACTCAAGAAGCCCAGCGGCCTGGAGAAAAAGGCCGGTGGCGACACCAAGCGCAAGGCGACCTTCATCGCCGAGCCGCTCGAGCGTGGCTTCGGCCTGACGCTCGGCAACGCGCTGCGTCGCGTGTTGCTCTCGTCGCTGCAGGGCGCGGCCGTCACCTCGATCAAGATCGAGAACGTGCTGCATGAGTTCTCGTCTCTGGCCGGCGTCCGCGAGGACGTGACCGACATCGTCCTCAACGTGAAGCAGATCGCGATCCGCATGCAGGGCGAGGGGCCCAAGCGCCTTCAGCTCTCGGCAACGGGTCCGGGTGAAGTCAAGGCCGGCGACATCGCCGTCTCGGGCGACATTGAGATCATGAACAAGGATCTCGTGATCTGCCACCTCGATGAGGGTGCGACGCTCAACATGGAGCTGACCGCCGACATCGGTAAGGGTTACGTGCCCGCGACCGCAAACCGCCCGGCCGATGCGCCGATCGGTCTGATCCCGGTCGATGCGCTGTACTCGCCGGTACGGCAGGTTTCGTACAAGGTCGACCCGACCCGCGTCGGTCAGGACTTGGATTACGACAAGCTGACACTGACGATCGAAACCGACGGCACGATCACCCCGGAAGACGCAGTCGGCTATGCCGGTCGCATCCTCCAGGACCAGCTCGCGCTGTTCGTCCACTTCGACGATTCGTCGGTCACGCGTTCGTCGGCCCCGATCGGCCAGGCAGCACCCGCTGCCGGTGGTGCGGAGCCCGCAGGCGACACCCAGCAGATCAACCGTTACCTTCTCAAGAAGGTCGACGAGCTGGAACTGTCGGTGCGTTCGGCGAACTGCCTCAAGAACGACAACATCATCTACATCGGCGATCTGGTCGGCAAGACCGAAGCCGAGATGCTGCGTACGCCTAACTTCGGCCGCAAGTCCTTGAACGAGATCAAGGAAGTGCTGTCGTCGATGGGTCTTCGCCTGGGCATGGAAATCCCGGGCTGGCCACCTGAGAACATCGAAGAGATGGCCAAGAAGCTCGAGCAAGAGATAATGGGCTAGGGCCAAGTCGCACCGGGTTAGCGCAAGCTAACCCGGAGACGACGCCAGCCCGGCCGGCGGGTTTCACCCGACCGACGACGCGGCTTTGCCGCGGCGCCATCCGGTTAAAGGCGAAAGGCCAAGCTAAGGAAGCGTCGTTGGCGTGACCTTATCGTAACCTTTGAACTACGGCGATCGGTCGCGGCCTCAACGGCGACCAGCTCCCGGGTACCTCATACGGCCCCTGAACGAACGAAAAGGTATTAAACATGCGCCATCGCGTAGGCGGCCGTAAGCTTCAGCGGACCTCGGCCCACCGTCTTGCCCTGTTCCGCAACATGAGCGCCGCGCTCATCAAGCACGAGCAGATCACCACCACCGTCGCCAAGGCGAAGGAACTGCGTCCTTACGTCGAGAAGCTGATCACGCTCGCGAAGAAGGGTGGCCTGTCCAACCGTCGTCTCGCGCACGGCAAGTTGCTCGACGATGCGCAGCTGATCAAGTTGTTCGACACGCTCGCGACCCGTTATGCGGATCGCAACGGCGGTTACACCCGCGTCATCAAGGCCGGTATTCGCATGTCGGACGCCTCGCCGATGGCCGTCATCGAGTTCGTCGACCGCGACGTCTCGGCGAAGGGCCAGGATTCGGGTCCGGTGATGTCGGACGAGAATTACAACGAAGCGGCATAATCCCCGCCTATCGTTAGTCGAATTGCAGGCCGCGTTTCCCATACGGGAGGCGCGGCCTCTTTCGTTACGGGTCCCATCCGGCTATGCGCCCGACATGGAGCACCCAGACAGCATTCTCATCGTCGATTTCGGCAGCCAGGTAACCCAGCTGATCGCCCGCCGCGTGCGCGAGGCTGGCGTCTATAGCGAGATCGCCCCCTTCCAATCCGCCGAGGCCGCGTTCGACCGGATGCAGCCCAAGGGCATCATCCTCTCCGGCGGCCCCGCCTCGGTCACCACCGAGAACTCCCCGCGCGTGCCGCAGCGCTTCTTCGAGGCGGGCATCCCGATCCTCGGCATCTGCTACGGCCAGCAGGTCATGTCCGCACAGCTCGGCGGCAACGTCATCGTCTCGGGCGACGGCGGCGAGTTCGGCAGCGCGTTCATCGAGGTCAAGTCGAACTGCGCGCTGTTCGACGGCCTCTGGGCTGAGGGCGAACGTCATCAGGTCTGGATGAGCCACGGCGACAAGGTCGACGCGATCCCGCCCGGCTTCACCCCCGTCGCCACCTCGACCGGCGCGCCCTACGCGATCGTCGCCGACGAGGCGCGGCGGTTCTACGGCGTGCAGTTCCACCCCGAGGTCGTCCACACCCCCGATGGCGGCAAGTTGATCGCCAACTTCGCGCGCCACGTCTGCGGCCTGAGCGGCGACTGGACGATGGCCGAGTTCCGCGAGACCAAGATCGCCGAGATCCGTGCGCAGGTCGGCAAGGGTCGCGTCATCTGCGGCCTGTCGGGCGGCGTCGACTCGGCGGTGGCCGCGGTGCTGATCCACGAGGCGATCGGCGAGCAACTCACCTGCGTCTATGTCGATCACGGCCTGATGCGCGCGGGCGAGAGCGAGCAGGTCGTCAGCCTCTTCCGCGGCGCCTACAACATCCCGCTGATCCACGTGAACGTCGAGGAGCTGTTCCTCAGCGGTCTCGCCGGGATTACCGACCCCGAGCTGAAGCGCAAGTTCATCGGCAAGACCTTCATCGACGTGTTCGACACCGAGGCCAAGAAGCTCGGCGGCGCGGAGTTCCTGGCACAAGGCACGCTGTATCCCGACGTGATCGAAAGCGTCAGCTTCACCGGTGGTCCGTCGGTGACGATCAAGAGCCACCACAATGTCGGCGGCCTGCCCGAGCGCATGAACATGAAGCTCGTCGAGCCGTTGCGCGAGCTGTTCAAGGACGAGGTCCGCGTGCTCGGCCGCGAACTCGGCCTGCCTGAGATCTTCGTCGGTCGCCACCCGTTCCCCGGACCCGGCCTCGCGATCCGCATCCCCGGCGAAGTGACCAAGGAACGCTGCGACATCCTGCGCAAGGCCGACGCGATCTACCTCGAGGAGATCCGCGCGGCGGGGCTCTACGACACGATCTGGCAGGCGTTCGCGGTACTGCTGCCGGTCCGCAGCGTCGGCGTGATGGGCGACGGTCGCACCTACGACAACGTGCTGGCCCTGCGCGCGGTAACCTCGACCGACGGCATGACCGCCCAGGCGTTCCAGTTCCCCGGCGATTTCCTGCCGCGCGTCGCGACCCGGATCATCAACGAGGTCAAGGGCATCAACCGGGTGACCTACGACTATACCTCGAAGCCCCCCGGCACGATCGAGTGGGAATGAGGAGGGGCGCCGTAACCCCGCGCAGGTTCATCATGCCGCGGTTGCATGTCCGGAAGATTAGCGCCCCTTTCTTCTGAACCGGGATCGATCGTTTTTTTGGTTCTCGAACCTCTTGAAACGCGATTTCGGGCGAAATATTTTGCCGCTGCCGGGCGCCGAATGGGTCCGGCGGGACATTGAGGGCGTCGGCTCTCCTCCGACGCTTCTCATGCCCAAATTGCTTCATCAGGAGGATTTGGAAATGAGAAACACGTTTGACTTTGCACCCTATCGGCGGTCGACCGTCGGCTTCGACCGGCTGTTCAACCTGCTCGAAACCGGGCTTCGCGAGGATGAAGGGTATCCGCCCTTCGACATCATCCGCGACGGCGAAGACCGGTACCGGATCACGCTCGCGGTCGCCGGATTCCGTCCCGACGAGATCGAGATCGTCGCGCAGCAGAATCAGCTCGTCGTCACCGGTCGCAAGGCCGACGAGAAGGACGGGGCCCAGTATCTGCATCGGGGCATCGCCGCGCGGTCGTTCGAGCGGCGGTTCCAGCTCGCCGACTTCATCGAGGTCGGAACCGCCCGGTTCCAGGACGGGCTGCTCAGCCTCGACCTTCAGCGCGTGGTACCCGAGGCAATGAAGCCGCGCCGGATCGAGATCGATGCGGTGCGGTCGGCAGAGCAGGTCGAAGCGCACCCTGAGAAAACGCTCGAAGCGGCGTAATTGCTCAAGCATTGCCGGCCCGGGTCGCCGGGTCGGCAATGCCTTTCCAAGTACCGGCAACAGGTCCGTCGCAGTCTTCTCGTGCCGGTTGCGATGGTCAACCGGGCGTATCCGCTCTATCCAGCTCGGCGATAGACAGATTGGGTACGAACGACAGATGCGAAGGTGCCGCCGTTTTTCGATATCGCATTGGCGTGGCACTGGCATCGCGAGCGGATATTCGACCATGCTGCGTTGCACGTCGGTCGGGTCCGAGTGAAATTCGACCGGCTCCGATCACTGACGGGAGTGCTGATGGCCGTCGTCGGTGCGCCGCTACTGCTCGGCGCGGCAGATCCCCCGGCTTGGACGCGGCCGCAGGCGCCGTTCCCGATCGCCGGGCCGATCACCTATGTCGGCAGCGAAGGGATCGCCGCCTACCTGATCAAGACGAATTCGGGTGCGATCCTGATCGACGGCACGCTCGCCGAGAATGCCGGCATGATCGCGCACAACATCGCCGCGACCGGCGTCCGTCTCCGCGATGTAAAGCTGATCCTGGTCACCCATGCGCATTTCGATCACGCGGCTGGCGTGGCTGCGCTCAAACGTGCGACCGGTGCCCGGGTGGTCGCTGGCGCGCGGGATGTCCGCGCGCTCGAAACCGGTATCCCACCGGGCGAGACCAGTTACGGGGTCATTCGCTTTCCAAAGGTGCCTGTCGATCGCGGCGTGCGTGACGGTGACACGGTCACGCTCGGCAACGTTACGCTGACCGCACGCGCCACGCCGGGGCACACGCCCGGGTGCACGACCTGGACAATGAGCATCCCCGCCAAGCCGCGTCCGCTTGACGTGGTCTTCCCATGCAGCGTCAGCGTTGCGGGCAACCGCCTGATCGGCAACCGCACCTATCCGGGTATCGTCGGCGATTACCGCCGCAGCATCGCGATGCTCGGCACGTTGCACGCCGACATCGTCCTGCCGTCGCACCCCGAACTCGCCGACGTGATCGCGCGCGGCAAGCGCCGTAAGGCGGGCGATGCGGCCGCGTTCGTCGATCCGACCTTGCTGCCGAAGATCGTCGCGAAGGCGCGGACTGCGTTCGACGCCGACCTCGCCAAGCAGGCACGCTGAGCGACGATGCTGGTTCTTTGCGGCATCGCGGTGATCGTCGCGGGCTTCCTGCTCCGGTTCAATCCGCTGCTCGTCGTCGCGGTGTCGGCGCTCGTAACGGGCCTCGCCGCCGGACTCGCTCCGCTCGCGATCCTCGCGGCGTTCGGGAAGGCCTTCAACGAGAACCGCTACGTCACCGTGATCTACATCGTGCTCCCGGTGATCGGGATGCTCGAACGCCACGGGCTTCAGGAACGCGCGAGGCTCGCGATCGGCAAGCTCCGCGGCGCGACGGTCGGGCGCTTGCTGATCGGCTACCTGTTGTTTCGCCAGCTAACCGCAGCGCTCGGCCTGACGTCGATCGCCGGTCCAGCACAAAGCGTACGCCCTCTGGTGGCACCGATGGCCGAAGCCGCAGCGGAGGCGCAGGGCGTCGCGCCCGGCGGGGACCGCATTCCCGCGATGGCCGCGGCGACCGACAATATCGGGCTGTTCTTCGGTGAGGACATCTTCATCGCGATCGGCTCGATCCTGCTGATGAAGGGCGTGCTTGAGGGCTATGGCATCGTCATCCAGCCGCTCCACCTTTCGATGTGGGCAATCCCTACCGCAATCGCCGCGTTCTTCATCCACGGCTTCCGCCTGTGGCTGCTCGACCGCCGACTGGCGCGCGCGGGGTGATCGGCACCGGCTTCATCTACGGTGTCGCCGGTCTGATGTTCGCGGCGTTCGGGGTCTTGAGCTTTACCGATCGCGCCAACCCGAAGCGCTTCGGCAATGCGGCGTTCTACGCGGTGCTGGCGATCAGCTTCCTGCTCGGCGGGCGGCTGGGCGATATCGGCAACGGTATTGTCGTCCTCGCGCTCGTCGCGATCGCCGGCTCGGGTGCGATGGGGCGGGGCGGGCGTGCCACCACAACGCTCGACCAACGGCGTGCCGAGGCGGCCCGGCTCGACAATCGGATATTTCTGCCCGCCCTGATCATCCCGGCTGCCGCACTCGGCGGCACGGTCCTGTTCCGCGCAGTCCCGAGCCTCGTCGACGCGAAGCAGGCAACGCTCGTCGCGCTGACTTGCGGCGTCCTGATCGCGCTGGTCGCGATGCACCTCTGGTTCCGCCCGCGTGTCGCGACACCGCTCGCCGAGGGCGTCAGGCTCATGGACGCGATCGGCTGGGCCGCCGTGCTTCCGCAGATGCTGGCGAGCCTCGGCGCGGTGTTCGCGCTGGCCGGCGTAGGCGATGTCGTCGGCGGTCTCGCCGGCCACGCGATCCCCGAGGGCAGCCTGATCGGCGCGGTGCTCGCCTATACGCTCGGGATGGCGCTGTTCACGATGATCATGGGCAACGCGTTCGCGGCGTTCCCGGTGATGGCCGCGGCGATCGGCATCCCGTTGCTCGTGCGGCATTACGGCGGCGACCCCGCGGTGGTCGCGGCGATCGGCATGCTCAGCGGGTTCTGCGGCACGCTGATGACGCCGATGGCGGCGAACTTCAATCTCGTCCCCGCCGCGTTGCTCGAGTTGAAGGACAGGAACGCCGTCATCCGCGCGCAGGTGCCGACCGCGCTGCCGCTGCTCGCGGTCAACATCGGCTTGCTGTACTGGCTCGGGTTCAGGTGACTGTGAGGGGTTTGCGATGACCGACTGGACGATGACGCGACGATCCGCGCTGACCGCGATGGCGGCGACGATCGCGGTACCCGCGGCGGCCAAGCGCTCGGTACGGTTGATCGCCGGCACCTACGCGCGCGAGGGTGGCAAGGGCCTCTACCCGATCGCCTACGATCCCGATCGCGACCGGTGGCAGGTCGAGGCCGCGATTGCCGGAGTCGACGACGCGTCGTTCGGCGTGGGAGGCGGGCCCGGCGGTGCCTATTATCTCGTGCGCGAAAAGACGCAGGGCGAGATATCGGCCTATGCGCCCGGCTGGACGAAGCGGGGCACCGCACCCACGAAGGGCGCCGATCCGTGCTACATTACGCTTGATCGTGCCAGCGGCTGCCTTGCGGTCGCGAATTATTCCAGCGGCGGCGTGGCGTTCCACCGGCTCGATCCGCGGACCGGCGTGCCGGGCGACCCGGTGCTGTTCGATCATGTCGGCAAGGGGCCCAACACGGCACGTCAGGAAGGGCCGCACGCGCATTGGGTCGGGTTCAGCCCGGACCGGCGGTGGCTCCACTCGATCGATCTCGGGACGGACACGCTCTACGCCTATCGCTTCGATCCGACAGCGCGAACGTTGGCTCGCCCGGTTGTTGCCTGGCATGCGGATTCCGGCGCGGGGCCACGTCACCTCGTCCATCACCCCAGATTGCCGCGCGCCTATGTCGTATGTGAACTCTCCAACACGCTGGTGACGCTCGATGCGGGCGCGGACGGCCGCTTCGTCACGCGGTCGCGCCTGTCGACGTTGCCGGCGGGCTATCGTGGCGCGTCACAGGCTGCGCATATCGCGATCGATCCGACCGGCCGGCGGCTCTACGTCTCGAACCGCGGCCAGAACGGCATCGCCGTGTTCGCGCTCGATGCGGCGGGCGTACCGACCCTACTCCAGCACATCGCCAGCGGTGGCGACTGGCCGCGCTTCTTCCTGCTGCTCGACGACGCGCGCCGGATGGTGGTCGCCAACGAGCGATCGGGCACGCTGGCGATCTTTACGATCGGTCTGGACGGCAAGCTGTCCGCCACCGGGCAGCAGCTCGCCGTACCGGGCGCGGTCTTCCTCGGCCGGCTTTGACCGGTCAGCGCGCGCGGCGTTCGAGCAGCGGCACCGCCGCCTCGTAGCGCGCCTGCGCCGCGAACGGCGTCGACCCGGTGGTCACGTCGATCGTCTGCCGCGCGATCGGTCCTGCGCCGGGTACGGCCGGCGACCAGCGTGGCAACCCGGCGGCGTTGGGATTGCCCATCTTGATGAAGGCGGCGAAATAGCCCTGGAAGACCGCCGAGATCCGGCGGTCGTCCGCGGTCCAGGCATAGGCCGGGTTGGTATCCAGATTGCCCAGCGCATATTCGATCTCCGCGCTGTGCACCGCGCCGAGCGGTGCGACATCGGGATTGGTCAGCGGCGGCAGCGCGCGCGGCCGCGGGTGCGCGAAATAATAATAATAGGTCGGCTGTCGCGACCGGCGATGCAGGTCGAACCATTGCCAGGTCGATGCGCCGAGAAACGCGTCGCTCGCCAGCGCGGTCGCGGCGGCGGGAACCGCGGCGTCGGACGCTGCCGGATACAGCGCGAACAACGCGTCCGGGTCCGCGTAGAGCGTGCCGATCGCGGCGCGGTAGTTGGCGACGGTGGGCGGCTGACCGCGCAGGATGCTGGTCCACGCGCCCTCCTGCGAATTCGAACCGACCAGCAGCGGCACGCGCGCGGCACGGCCGGCGGCATAGGTATCGATCGGCGGCTCGGTGAGGAACAGCCCGTCGACGATGAAGTCCGCCCCCGCGTGCGTCTGGGCCTGCGCCTTGAGCAGATCGGCCGCGGGCATCGCCCGCAGCGCGGCAAGCGAGGGCGCTCCGGCGGCGCGGGCAAATGCCTCGCCCTGCGTCGTGGCGGTGGCGAGCGACTTCGGCCGGAACGTCGGCGGCAGGACACCCCCGCTTTCGCCGATCGCGCGCGCGAACCGAGTCCGGGTCAGCGGCGACGTCATCAGCACGCTGACCGACATCGAGCCTGCGCTTTCACCGCCGATCGTGATCCGTGCGGGATCGCCGCCGAACGCGGCCGCGTTGCGACGGACCCATTCGAGCGCCGCCGCCTGATCGAGCAAGCCGTAATTTCCCGCGGCGTGTGCCGGGGATTCTGCCGCCATTTCGTTGGTCGCCAGGAAGCCGAAGACGCCCAGCCGGTAGTTGATCGTGACGACGACGATCCCCTGCCGCGCCATCGCCGCACCGTCGTAGCGCAGTTCGGAGCCGTCGCCGGCGATCGCGCCGCCGCCGTGGATGTAGAACAGTACGGGAAGCTTCGCGCCCGGCTTGGTACCGGCAGGCGTCCAGACGTTGAGCGTCAGGCAGTCCTCGTCGATCCGCGGCGAGCGAAATTTCATGTCGGCGAACAGAGGCTGTTGCATGCACCGCGGGCCGAACGCGTCTGCTTTGCGCACGCCGCTCCAACGGGCGGCAGGCTTGGGCGGTTGCCATCTGAGCGCACCGATCGGCGGCGTGGCGTAGGGGATGCCGAGATACGCGTCGACGGGCGCCGCTGCCGCCGCCGCCGTCGAAGTCGCCAGATGCGTGCCGCCGAGCGTGCCCTCCGCAACGCGCGCCTGTTGCGCGATCGCCGGTACCGCCAGCATGCCGCTCGCGAGAGCCGCTCCCCCTGCCATGGCCATTGTCGCTGCCCGCATGTCATCCTCCATTTTGGTTTGGTGCGATGGTTGCAGGTTGCCGGGACGTTGCCAAGCTGAACGGCGGTCGCGGGTCCATTCCCCCGTCGGACACCTGGTGGGAAACGATCCGGCGTATCGTCAGGCGCCAGTCGGTTCGACAACCCCGTCCGCAACGCCAAGCTCGAAGTCGGAGACGATCCGGATCGCGCCACCGAGGCGTCGATAATGTTCCGCCCGGCGATACGCACCGCTGTTGCGGACCGAGTAGCTGAACGGCGCACGCCCCGCGATCACGAGCAGCGTCGTCGTGTTACCGACCGCCGACACGATCCGGCCGCCGAGCGCCGCGATCCGCTCCGCCAACGCCCCGTCGCGCGGCGCGCCGAGGAGCGCGATGCGCTCGCCAGCGAGCGGTCCAGACGGCGCTGGACGAGGGGCGGGGCCAGGCTTGCGCGGCGGGGCGAGCCATTCGTCGAGCGCGATCCCGGTATGATCGATCGCCTTGACGATCACCCAGCCGGCCGCGCGCGCATCGCTGAGCGCGTCGTGATGCTTGTGCGCGATGCCGAGATATTGCGCGAGCAGGCCGAGGCGGTGGCTTTCCAGATCGGGCCAGGCGCGCTTGGCGACGCGGACGCTGTCGAGCCATACCGTCTCGATCGCCGGGCGGTCATGGACCCGGCAGGCGGCTGCGAGGGCACCCTTGTCGAAATACGAGTGCGCGACCGTCGTGCGGCCGCTCAGATGACGATCGACGATGGCATGGACGTCGGCGAAGCTCGGCTGGCCGACGACGTGATGCTCGGCGATGCCGTGGATGCGCGTGTTGAACAGGTGGAATTCGTCGCGCGGGTCGACCAGCGTCTCGTAGTCGAAGATCTCGCGGCCGTCGCGGAACCCGACGATGCCGATCTGGCAGATGCTGCTGACCCGCGAACACGCGGTCTCGACGTCGATGACGACGAAGTCGGGCTGCAGGGTGACGGCATCGGCGAGCATCGCGGTCGAGAGCATCCCACCTCCATGCACGCATGCGAGAGCTGGATAAACATCTTTGACGACAAGGACATGACGGTCGCGGAAAAGCTGGTGCCCCCGGCGAGATTTGAACACGCGGCCTACGGTTTAGGAAACCGTCGCTCTATCCGGCTGAGCTACGGGGGCATCCGGTTGCGCAGTACGACGGTCGGATGAGGCGATCAAGCGCCCGGTTCGCGATCGGCTTGAGCTGATTGCGTGGCCACTACGGGCAGGGCGATCAGACCGGCACTTGGGTGGTGGGGATCTTGTAGAGGCGCGATCAAGGGCGACGGGTATCGATTACGATGCCCCGTCGCCGCTTGCCGTACAGTGCGGGCGGTTAGGCCTTGACGTGCTGCGAGATGTACTTGTTCATCTCGAACATCGTGCACTTGTCACGCCCGAAGACCTTCTTCAGCTTCTCGTCAGCCAGAATCTCGCGCTTGTTCTCGGGGTTCTGGAGGTTGTTGGCCTTGATATAGACCCACACCTTGCTGATCACTTCGCTGCGCGGCAGACGATCGTTACCGACGATCTCGCCGAGCTCGGGAGAGGGCTGGACGGGGGCGTGGATGCCGCCGGTCTTGGGAGCTGTAGCCATAAGCATTCCTTCCTGTTGCGCGCGTGCGTTAGGCACTGCGCGCGTGGTCACGCCTTGGTGAGCGCGTCCGCCTTGTGCGCTGCCTTGCCGCCCTTGTCACTCCTTACGATGAACTGCGGCTCCTCCTTGGACGCCTTGACGGTGTGCCCCTTGATCTTGGTATCGGTGGTCTGCTTCTTTTCGACCGTGCCGTGCGCCTCGCCGCCATGCGATTTCCAAGTGACCTCGTCGCCCTTCTTCGGATCCTTCATCGCGCCATCTCCTTGATTTGAAAGGATCAAGCGCGGGAACGCGACATTGGTTGCATCGCCTGCGGGTTGCGAAGCCGCGGCTCGGGGGGCATCAGGGCGGCAATCAAGGAGACCAACCGATGAAGACCCGCGCCGCCGTAGCCTTCGAGGCAAAAAAACCGCTCGAGATCGTCGAACTCGACCTCGAAGGGCCGAAATTCGGCGAAGTCCTCGTCGAAATCATGGCGACGGGCATCTGCCATACCGACGCGTACACGCTCGACGGGCTTGATTCGGAAGGGTTGTTTCCGAGCGTGCTGGGGCATGAAGGCGCCGGCATCGTCCGCGAAGTGGGCGCAGGCGTGACCAGCGTCGCGGTCGGCGATCACGTGATCCCGCTCTACACGCCCGAGTGCCGCCAGTGTAAGTCGTGCCTGAGCGGCAAGACCAACCTGTGCACCGCGATCCGCGCCACGCAAGGGAAAGGGTTGATGCCGGACGGCACGACGCGGTTCAGCTACAAGGGGCAGCCGATCTTCCACTACATGGGCTGCTCGACCTTCTCGAACTTCACCGTCCTGCCGGAGATCGCGGTCGCGAAGATCCGCGAGGACGCGCCGTTCGATACGTCGTGCTACGTCGGCTGCGGCGTGACGACGGGCGTCGGCGCGGTGGTGCACACGGCGAAGGTCCAGCCGGGCGACACGGTCGTCGTGTTCGGGCTTGGCGGGATCGGGCTGAACGTGATCCAGGGCGCGAGACTGGCCGGTGCCGGGATGATCGTCGGCGTCGACATCAATCCAGACCGTGAGGAGTGGGGCCGCCGCTTTGGCATGACGCACTTTGCCAATCCCAAGGATGTGGGCGACATCGTCCAGCACATCGTCGCGCTCACCGATGGCGGCGCGGACTATACGTTCGACGCGACCGGCAACACGACCGTGATGCGGCAGGCGCTCGAGGCGTGCCACCGCGGCTGGGGCACCTCGATCGTGATCGGCGTGGCCGAGGCGGGCAAGGAGATCTCGACGCGGCCGTTCCAGCTCGTCACCGGGCGCAACTGGCGCGGGACGGCGTTCGGCGGCGCGCGGGGGCGGACCGATACGCCGAAGATCGTCGACTGGTACATGAACGGGATGATCGAGATCGACCCGATGATCACGCACCGCCTGACGCTCGACGAGATCAACAAGGGCTTCGACCTGATGCACGCCGGCGAGAGCATCCGCTCCGTCGTGATCTACTGAGAGGGGGGCATGTTCACGCACATCATGCTCGGCGCGAGCGATATCGCCGCGTCGAAAGCGTTCTACGACGCGGCGCTGGGCGCGCTCGGCGTGCCCGAGGGCGTCGTCGATGAATGGGGGCGGGTGGTCTATGCGCACGACGGCGGGCGCTTCCTGCTGACCAAGCCTATCGACGGCGAGCCGGCTAGCCACGGCAACGGCAGTACGATGGGGTTCGCTGCGGCCTCTACCGATGCGGCCGATGCTTGGCATGCTGCAGGGCTGGCGCACGGCGGGACGGCTTGTGAGGATCCGCCGGGCGTGCGTGAGGCCACCGGGGGGCGGAAGCTGTACCTCGCCTATCTGCGCGATCCGTCGGGCAACAAGATCTGCGCATTGCACCGGGTCGCGTGATGGAAACCGTCTCCACCAGCAAGGCGTATGGCGGCACGCAGGGCGTCTACCGCCACGCGTCGACCGCGACCGGCACGGACATGACCTTCGCGGTCTATGTGCCGCCGCATGACGAGGGCGCGCGGTTGCCCGTGTTGTGGTTCCTGTCGGGCCTGACCTGCACGCACGCCAACGTCATGGACAAGGGCGAGTATCGGCGCGCGTGTGCCGAACTGGGCGTGATCCTTATCGCGCCGGATACCTCGCCGCGAGGCGACGGCGTGCCGGATGACGAGGCGTACGACTTCGGCAAGGGCGCCGGCTTCTACGTCGATGCGACCGAGGAACCCTGGACGAAGAACTTCCGTATGCGGTCCTATGTCGAGGATGAATTGCCGGCGCTGATCGCGGCGGAGTTTCCGGTGGCGGATATGGCGCGGCAGGGAATCTTCGGGCACTCGATGGGTGGGCATGGTGCGCTGACGATCGTGCTGCGCAACCCGGAGCGGTTTTGCAGCGTGTCGGCGTTTGCGCCAATCGTAGCGCCGTTGCAGTGCGCCTGGGGCGAGAAGGCGCTCGGCGGCTATCTCGGGGCGGATCGGACGGCATGGCGCGTGTATGACGCCTGTGCGCTGATCGAGGATGGTGCGCGGGTGAAGGACATCCTGGTCGATCAGGGGGATGCGGATGGTTTCCTGGTCGAGCAGTTGAAGCCCGAGTTGCTGGTGGCGGCGTGCGAGGCGGCGGGGATCGACCTGACGTTGCGGATGCAGCCAGGGTATGATCACAGCTACAACTTCATCTCGACGTTCATGAGCGATCATGTGGTGTGGCACGCGGAGCGGCTGAAGCGCTAACCGCGGCTTTGATGGTTCGAGGCCGTCGGTCTGCAGGTCGTGCCCTCACCCTCGCCGTCTTCGCCGTCTCTCCCTCTCCCGGTGGGAGAGGGAAGGGGCCCGCGGCGTCTTCGCCGTGGGAAGGGTGAGGGCAAGGGAGAGTCCGCGGTCTGTATAAGCCAGCACGTAGCTCCACCCACACGTCATCCTGACGAAAGTCAGGACCCAGGGTCACGAACGCTATGCTGATTGGCTCTGGATCCTGACTCGTCAGGATGACGGCGGCGTCGTGGGGATCCTCCCCGCCCGGGGGATGTGGTTGGCGCTGCCAGACGGAGGGGGCGGTAAGGGAAACGTCTGTTTCGTGCCCGCCCCCTCCGTCACTTTCGGCGCCACCTCCCCCTGGCGGGGGAGGATCAGTCAGATCGCCATCCTGTCCGACGGCTTCGTAACGCAACGGCCTTGCCTCGAACGTGCCCTCAGAACTTGAACCCGGCCGCCACGCCATACCGGCGTGGTTCGATTGTGAAGATGTTGGTGAATAGCCCGGCCGACTGGTCGGTCACATACTGCCCGGTCGTCGCATCGTTCTTGGTCAGGTTCTGCACATAGGCGCGGACGTAGAAGCGGTCTTCGCGGGCGTTGAGCTGGACCTGCATGTTGACCACCTCGTAGCCGGGAATCCGGTCGATCGCGGTGTTGAAGATGCTCGCCGCGAACCCGCCGGTATAGTTGAGGTCGGCACGCGGGACGAGGCTCATGCCGTTGGCGAAGTCGATCGTGTACTGCGCGCCGACCGACCATTTGTACGTCGGTGCCTGTGGAAGACGGTTGCCGCGGATGTTGGTCGTCACTCCGTCGAGCACCGACACGCCGCTCGCCGCGGCGTTGGCCCCGAGCGCGGAGCAGATCCCGAACGCGCCGGTCGCCGCCACCGTCGGGATCGCGGTCGGTGCGCGCAGACCGATCTGCGAATTGACCGCCGCGACATAGCCGTTCGACAACGCCGCGTTGCCCGCCACGTTCGGGACGACGACGCAGTTCGACGCGTTGGTGATGTCCTTGATGATCACCGCGTCCGACCGGCCGCCCGACACGTCGCGCGGGTTGACCAGCAGCTTGTCGGTCGACACCTTCGAATGCAGGTAACTCGCGTTCATGTTGACCACGAACGCCGGGATCGGGCTCATGATCGCCTCCGCCTCGACGCCGTAGATATCGGCGTCGACATTGTCGTTGACTGAGGTCCGCGCGACGATCCGGCTTAGCTGCAAGTTCTTGTACTGATAATAGAAGCCGGTGAGATTTAGCCTGAACTGGCCACCGCCGAAGGTGTTCTTCGAGCCGATCTCGTACGCGTTGACCTGCTCGGGCAGGAACGTGCTGCTGACGTTGAACATCGGCAGCAGCGGCGGATTGATCCCGCCCGATTTATAGCCGCGCGAGTAGGATGCGTAGAGCAGGTTGTTCTCGGTGATCCGATAGTCGAGCACCGCGCGCCCGGTCAGCCGGGAGAAGCTGACCTGCGCGTTGGCGAACTCCTGGCGGCCCGGCAGGTTAGGGTCGAAATCGACCGTGCCGTAGTTCAGCCCCTGCTCGATTCCGGTCGCGCCGATCGGCGTCAGCACGTTGAGCGCGAGGTTGCGCGCCTCGTCGGTCTTCTTGTCGTGGTTGTAGCGCAGGCCGACGGTCAGCTTGAGCTTGTCGGTGAACTTGAAATAGGTCTCGCCGAAGATGCCATAGGATTTCAGGCGGAACTCGGTATCGCTGTTGCGATAGAAGGGCGTCGACAGGAAATAGCCGTTGCCCGCGGGCAGCCCGGCCCCCGCCGCGTTTGCCGAGCCGAGAATGCCCGAGGCGTAATCGAGCCCGAACGCGTTGACGAAATAATCGGTGTTGGTGGATTTGCTGTCGACATAGATGCCGCCGAGCAGGAAGTTGAACATGCCCTCGAAATTGCTGTCGAGATGCGCTTCGGCGGAATATTGGCGGTTCACCTGGCGCGAGCGATCGAAGTCGAGGCTCTGCGGATAACAGCCGATCGAATTGCCGCCGTAGATGCCGACGTTGTTGGGGTCTGCCGCCGACTGGCACGCGCCGCCCGCGGGCCCGTTGGGGATCAGCGTCTGGCGCACGCCGTTCAGGAACGCGAACGGCGATCCGGAGCGGGCGAGCGCGTTGAGCGTCGCAAGCCCGACATTGTTGGCCAGCGGGTTCTCGACCGCGAGGTTATAATCGGTCGTGCTGTCGACCGCGTTGCGCGTGTAGCCGCCGGTGAAGTTCAGGCTGACCGGGCCGAAATCGTGGAAGATCTTGGCGGTATATTGCTCCTCCTCGGCGAAATAGGTCGGGCTGTAGTCGAGCGACACGGTCCGCACGTTGGCCGGGTTGACGACGCCGGTGTAGGTATCCTGACCATAGAGGCTCTGCAGCCCGAAGCGGGCGAGCGCTGGGTTGTTGACCGCGAAGAACTCGTTCGAACTGAGCACCGCCGACAGCGTCGAATTGCCGTTCGCTGTCTCGTTGGCGAGCCGGTCGGGCAGGCAGCCGAGGATGCCGGTCGGGTCGCGGTGGCAGAGTTGCTTCTGCAACCGCGAACGGTCGTCCTTCTCGCGGAAATAATAGCCGATCAGGTCGACCCGGGTATCGCTGGTCGGCTCCCACGACAGCGTGCCGCGGATCGAATACAGATCGCGCCCGTCGATCTTGCGGCCGTCGTAGAGGTTCTTGGTATAGCCGTCGCGGTTGAGATACGTGCCCGCGACGCGGATCCCGAGCGTATCGGTGAACGGCAGGTTGAGCATCGCCTTCACGCGCTTCGAATCATAGTTGCCGTATTCGAACTCGGCAGCCGAATGTACGCCGGAGAGGTCGGGCTTTGCCGAGATGAAGTTGACCACGCCCGACGTGGCGTTGCGGCCGAACAGCGTCCCCTGGGGCCCGCGAAGGACCTCGATCCGCTCCAGGTCGAAGAACTCGCTCTCGAACAGCCGGGTGGTGACCAACGGCATGTCGTTGATGTGGATCGCGGTCGCGGTGTCGCAGGTCGCGCCGGTGCACAGGTCGCCGATCCCGCGGATCGTGAAGCTCGACGTCGTGAAGTTGGTCTTGGTGAAGGTGATGTTGGGCAGCGTCTGCTGGAGCGCGCTCGGATTGACGATCTGCTGCTTGGCGATGTTGTCCGCGGTAAAAGCGCTCACAGCGATCGGAACATCCTGCAGACGTTGCGATTGGCGTTGCGCGGTAATCACGATATCCTGCGACGCGTAGGGATCGGCGGTGGACACGTCTCGTGTCGTCTGCGTCGACGGCGCTTCCTGCCCGGGACCATTGGTGGGCGCGGTGTTTTCGGCCGATGTGGTGGTGGCGGTCTGCGCCATTGCCGGCGCAATCGACAGGAGTATCATCGCCGATGCGGCGAGCAATTCGAACTTTGCCATGGCAGTCCTCTCCCCGATCGTGCCGGTCTATGCCGATTCACGATTTAGATTTTCAGGTATGGCGAAGTAACGACCAAAAAAATCAACCGTCAACGCTTTTTGAAGCCCGGATTACGGGGATTTACGGCGCGTTGCTCAAATGAAACAGTTGCAAAAGAGGACCCATGTTCCGATGTTTGGGTATGCTGACAAAGGGTGTTGCGATGCGGGATGAACTGAACGGGTCCGACGGGCGGCCAGCTGGGGGCGATGTACTGGGTCCCGACGGCAAGGTGATTGTGCCCGAAGACGTAGCGTCGGCGATCCGTACGCTGATCCGCTGGGCGGGCGACGATCCGACCCGCGAGGGGCTGCTCGATACGCCGCGTCGTGTTGCACGTGCGTGGAAGGAATATTGCGCAGGCTATGGCGACGATCCGGCGAAACACCTCGAACGCGTGTTCGAGGAGGTCGGCGGGTATGATGAGATCGTCCTGCTGAAGGACATCCCGTTTCAGTCGCATTGCGAGCATCACATGGCGCCGATCATCGGCAAGGCGCACATCGCGTACCTGCCGCGCGACCATGTCGTCGGCATTTCGAAGCTCGCGCGCGTGCTGCACGGCTTCGCGCGGCGGCTGCAGGTGCAGGAGCGGCTGACCGCGGAAGTCGCCGACTGCATCTGGGACAACCTCAAGCCGCAGGGCGTCGCGGTGGTGATCGAGGCGAGCCATGCCTGCATGACGGCGCGCGGTGTCCGCACGCCGGGGGTGACGATGGTCACGAGCCGGATGATGGGCGTGTTCCGCGATGACGAGCGCAGCCGCAAGGAAGTGCTGGCGTTGATGGGGCGCGGCGTCTGATGCGAACCGTCCTGGTGACGGGCGGGGCGAAGCGGTTGGGTGCGGCGATCGTCCGGCGGCTGACTGCGGACGGGCATGCGGTGGTCGTGCACCAGGGGCATTCGCCTGATGAGGCGGCGGCGCTGGTGGCGGAGATCGTCGATGGCGGCGGGCGTGCTGCTGCGGTGGCGGGTGACCTGAGCGATCTCGGCGAGATCGGCGACCTGTTCGCGGCGGCGCGGGCCGCGATCGGGGGGCCGATAGACGGGCTGGTGAACTGTGCGTCGAAGTTCGAGTTCGATCGTCCGCCGAGCGTCGATCCGGTGCTGTTCGCCGAGCTTGGTGCGATCAACTGTGGCGCGCCGGTGCTGCTCGCGTCGGCGCTTGCGTCGCAGTACGATGTCGTAGATGGCGCGGTGGTCAACGTGCTCGACCAGAAGGTGGCGAACCTCAATCCGGACTTCTTCTCGTACAGCTGCGGCAAGATCGCGCTGGAGGGGGCGACGACGATGCTGGCGCAGGCGCTCGGCCCGCGTATCTCCGTGAACGCGGTATCGCCGGGGCTAACCTTGCCGAGCGGGGACCAGAGCGAAGAAGAGTTCGCGGCCGTGGCGAGCGACAATTTGCTCGAGCGTCCGGTTGGCGCCGAGGCGATCGCGGATGCGGTCGCGTGGCTGCTGAACGCAAAAGGCGTGACGGGGCAGAATGTATTCGTTGATTGCGGACAACGGTTTCTGACACGCGATGGCGATGTGATGTTCGAGGGACGCAATGGCTGAGTTCACGACGATCCTCGACGGTTTCGAAGTCATGATGCGGCTTGGCATCCATCCGCACGAGGTCGCGCCGCAGCGCGTGGTCGTCTCGGTCGAGATGACGGTGATGTATTCGGGCCCGCTCGGCGAGGATGCGATCGAGGAAGTGCTCGACTATGATTTCGTCCGCACGGGGATCCGCGCGCTGACGGCGGAGCGCCCGTTCGCGTTGCAGGAGACGCTCTGCGAGGCGATAGCCGGGCTGTGTTTGGCGGACGAGCGGGTGAGGCGGGTCAAGGTCCGCACGGTGAAGGCCGATGTCTACCCCGACGCCCGCGTTGGCTGCGAGATCGTCCGCACTCGCTAATCCTCCCCGCATGCGGGGAGGGGGACCAGCGTAGCTGGTGGTGGGGGCGTGCCGCCAGCGTTACGCGTGGGGAGGCCCCCCTCCACCCCCACGCAAGCGCGTGGCGGTCCCCCTCCCCGTGCCGGGGAGGATTACCCGAGCGCAAATGGCGCACTGCCCCCTCTCCCCTCCGGGGAGAGGGCTGGGGTGAGGGGCTGTTCCAGGCGGAGCACTGCTTGGCTGCCCCTCACCCCGACCCTCTCCCCGGAGGGGAGAGGGAGGTGCGCATCAGGCTCGGTTGGCGGCCGACAATACCGCGCGGACCGAGGCGGTGGCGATGTCGGTGTCCATGCCTACCCCGAACACAGTCTTGCCCTCGGCCGTCCGGCATTCGACGTACGCCGCCGCCTGCGCATCCGCGCCATGGCCGATCGCGTGCTCGTTATAGTCCACCACGTCGAGCGTAGGCCCGGTCGACTCCGCGATCGCCGCGATCACGCCCGAGATCAGGCCATTGCCACGCCCGGAGATCGACCGCTCCTCGCCGTTGATCGCCACACGACCGATGAACAACCGCTGCCCTGACGCACCGCTTTCCTCATAGTCGCGCAGTTCCACCCGGTCGTCGGCCTGCGGCATGTAGGTCCGCTCGAACAGGCCCCAGATATCCGCGGCGTTCAACTCGCGGCTGGTCTCGTCGGCATAGGCCTGGACGTGCCGGCTGAAGTCCGCCTGCAACCGCTTCGGCAGCTTCAGCCCCTTGTCCTGCTCGATCACCCAGGCGACGCCGCCCTTGCCCGACTGCGAGTTGACGCGGATCACCGCCTCGTAGCTGCGGCCGAGATCGGCGGGGTCGATCGGGAGATACGGCACCTCCCACAGCGTGTCGTTCTTCGCCTCCTGCGCAGCGAAGCCCTTCTTGATCGCGTCCTGATGCGACCCCGAGAAGGCCGTGAAGACCAGGTCGCCGGCATAGGGCGTGCGCGGGTGGACGGGGATGTTGGTGCAGTAATTGACCGTGTTCACGACGCCGTCGATGTCCGACAGGTCGAGCTTCGGATCCACCCCTTGCGTGTACATGTTGAGCGCGACGGTCACGAGATCGCAATTGCCGGTGCGCTCGCCATTGCCGAGCAGGCAGCCCTCGACGCGGTCCGCGCCCGCCATCATGCCGAGCTCCGCCGCCGCGACGCCGGTGCCGCGGTCGTTGTGCGTGTGCAGCGAGATCGCCACCGCGTCGCGGTTGCGGATGTTGCGCCCGAACCACTCGATCTGGTCAGCATAGATGTTCGGCGTCGCGCACTCGACGGTGGCGGGCAGGTTGAAGATGATCGGGTTCTCGGGCGTCGGCATCAGGACGTCCATCACCGCCTCGCAGACTTCGAGGCTGAAATCGAGTTCGGCGGTCGAAAAGGTCTCGGGGCTGTATTCGAACTGCCAGCGGACGTTGGGCTGCTTGGCGGCTTCGTCGCGCAGCACCTTGGCGCCATCGATGGCGATCTGTTTCACCTGCGCGCGGTCCATGCCGAACACGATCTTTCGCCACGCCGGCGACACCGCGTTGTAGAGATGGACGATCGCCGTCTTCGCGCCGATCAGGCTGGCGAAGCTGGTCTCGATCAGGTCGCGGCGCGACTGGGTCAGCACCTGGATCGATACGTCGTCGGGGATGCGGCCGGTTTTCACGAGGCCGGAGATGAAGTCGAATTCGGTCGCGCCGGCGCTCGGGAAGCCGACCTCGATCTCCTTCAGACCGACCTTGCAGAGCAGGTCGAAGAAGCGCGTCTTCTTTTCCGCGTCCATCGGGTCGATCAGCGCCTGGTTGCCGTCGCGCAGATCGGTGGAGAGCCAGCGCGGCGGCTTGACGATGGTCTTCGACGGCCATTGGCGGTCGGGCAGGTCGACTTGGGGGAAGGGACGGTATTTGGTCGATGGGTCGCGCAGCATGGCTCGTGTCTCTCGTATCGTCGGGAGCGTTCGGGTCAGCCCTTAGGCGCGAGGCGCGGGGCATGGCCACCGCGCAAACGATCGGCGCGCCTAAGGGCGCGTAAGTCGAAGCAGCAGGAGGCGGCCGTGCGTCATTGATGGCGTCCTATCGCGCGGACACGTCCCGTGTCCAGCGCGATAGGGATTTTATATGTTGATTGCGCTCCGTGGGAGCTCGGGGGTATATTATTGCGCCGAGAACGCGGCGTTGATTGTCAGGTCAACCTTGTCCGACACGACCGGGGCGTAGGCGCCGAGGTTGAAGTCGCTGCGCTTGATCGAGGTGGTCGCGCGGAAGCCGAAGTTGAGCTTCTTGTTCATCGGGTTCGCGCCGGCGCCGACGAAGGTCGCCTGGAGCACGACGGGCTTGGTGACGCCCTTGAGCGTGAGGTCGCCAGTGATCGTCGCCTTGTCGCCGGTAGCGACGACCTTGGTCGAGACGAACTTGGCGCTCGGGTAGGTCGCGGCGTCGAAGAAGTCCTTCGACTTCAGATGGCCCGCGAACGGCGCTGCGGTGACCGAGAGCTGGTCGATCGCGAAATTCACTTCAACCTTGGTCGCGTTCGGCTTGGCGGGATCGATCGTGATGCTGCCGCCCGATGCGCCGAGCTGCCCTTCGAGCATCGAGAAGCCCATGTGGTTGACCTGCCACGTCACCTGCGTGTGGTTCGGATCGACCGCGTAGGTGCCGGCGGCGACGCGTGCCTTGACGGGGGCGCCGGGGATGGCGGCGGTCTGCGCCATGATGGGCGCGGCGGTGAGGGCGAGGATCGTGGCTAGGACTAGGCGCATGCGGGGTCTCCTGTTTGACGCGCGATGCTGACCGACGGGAGGGGGCGCGTCAAACGACGTTATGCCAACGCTGTGTTTCGGATTTGGGTTGTGGGGGAGGGGGAGAAGAGAGCACCGCTCGTTCTTGTTCCCCCGCGGACGCGGGGGCCCAGCTAAACCACGACCACCGCCCGAGACCCTGGACCCCCGCGTTCGCGAGGGAACAGAAAGGAGAAGCCGGCCCCACCTTACAATACCACCCCGGCGAAGGCCGGGGCCCAATTGCGGGATGTTGCCGACTGAGGACGGCGCTCCTTTACTAAAGCCTTCCCAATTGGGCCCCGGCCTTCGCCGGGGTGGATTGGGGGTATGGGAGCAACCGAAACGCGCTCCTCACGCCAACCCGTCGGCCCCGGCGAAGCCGTGCCCTATGGGCAGGCTTCGTCGTGCCGGCCGCGCTCACGCGCGTTCGCTTCGCTCAGTTGCGCTCGCGATCCACCAGAGCATTCTTCCCAATCCACGGCATCATGCCGCGCAGTTCGCTGCCGATCTTCTCGATCGGATGCGCCAGCGCCTGCTTCCGCGCCGCCTTCAGTTCCGGCTGCCCCGCACGGTTGTCGAGGATGAAGTTCTTCACGAACCGGCCCGACTGGATGTCGGCCAGTACGCGCTTCATCTCGGCCTTGGTCTCCGATGTGATGATCCGCGGACCCGTCGTGATGTCGCCATATTCCGCAGTGTTCGAGATCGAGTAGCGCATGTTGGCAATGCCGCCCTCGTACAGCAGGTCGACGATCAGCTTGGTTTCGTGGAGGCACTCGAAATACGCCATCTCGGGCGCGTAGCCGGCCTCGACCAGCGTCTCGAACCCGGCCTGGATCAGGTGGGTGATGCCGCCGCACAGCACGGCCTGCTCGCCGAACAGGTCGGTCTCGCATTCCTCGCGGAAGTTGGTCTCGATGATGCCCGAGCGACCGCCGCCGACGCCCGATGCATATGCCAGAGCGATGTCGTGCGCGTTGCCCGACTTGTCCTGGTCGATCGCGATCAGGCAGGGGACGCCGCCGCCGCGGACATATTCGCTGCGCACGGTGTGGCCGGGGCCCTTGGGCGCGATCATGATGACGTCGAGATCGGCCCGCGGCTCGATCAGGCCGAAATGCACGTTGAGGCCGTGCGCGAACGCAATCGTCGCGCCCTGCTTGAGGTTGTCGTGCAGGTCGGCAGCATAGATCGCCGCCTGATGCTCGTCGGGGGCGAGGATCATGACGATGTCCGCCCAGGCGGCGGCTTCCTTGTTCGACTTGACCGCGAAGCCCGCCTCGATCGCCTTCTTGGCGGTGGCCGAGCCTTCGCGGAGTGCGATCGCGACGTCCTTGACGCCTGAATCGCGGAGGTTCTGTGCGTGGGCATGGCCCTGCGAACCGTAGCCGACGATCGCGATCTTCTTGTCGGTGATGAGGTTCAGGTCGGCGTCGCGATCGTAATAGACACGCATTGGATGGTCCTTTCGATAAGATGTGTCCCTCCGCGAAGGCGGAGGTTCAGGCTGGGCTCCCGCCTTCGGACGCCCTTCAAAGTATTACTTTGAAGGAAAGCCCTTCGCGGGAGAACAAAACTCGTGGTGGTTAGGCCGGCTCTTTGCCGCGGGCGATCGCGACGATGCCGGTTCGGGCGACTTCGATCAGACCGACTTCGCCCATGAGTTCGACGAACTTGTCGATCTTGTCGATCCCGCCGGTGACCTCGAACACGAAGCTCGACGTCGTCGCATCGACCACGCGCGCCCGGTAGACGTCGGCGAGGCGCAGCGCCTCGATCCGGTGGTCGCCGGTGCCACGCACCTTCACCAGCGCGAGCTCGCGTTCGACGTGCGCGCCCTGTGCCGTCAGGTCGGTGACCTTGTGCACCGGCACCAGCCGATCGAGCTGGGCAATGATCTGCTCCATCGTCGCCGGCGACGCGCTGGTGACGATAGTGATCCGGCTGACCGACTTGTCCGCGGTGATCTCGCTCACCGTCAGGCTCTCGATATTGTAGCCGCGCGCGGTGAACAGGCCGGCGATCCGGGCGAGGATGCCCGGTTCGTTGTCGACAATAACGGCCAGCGTGTGCCGCTCGGCCTTTTCCTGGGAAATGTGCATCTTAAACCAGCGCCTTCGCTTCGTCGTCCATCGTGCCGGACACTTCATTCGCCTGCAGGATCATGTCGGTATGCGCCGCGCCCGACGGGATCATCGGGAAGCAGTTGGTCAGCTGCGACACGCGGCAATCGACGATCACCGGGCCGTCATACGCCAGCATCTCGGCGATCCCGCTGTCGAGCTGGTCGCGCGTCTCGATCAGGATGCCCTTCCAGCCATACGCCTCGCCGAGCTTGACGAAATCGGGCAGCGAATCCGAATAGCTCTCGGCATAGCGGCTCTCATAGGTGAGCTCCTGCCACTGGCGGACCATGCCCATATATCGGTTGTTGAGGATGAAGATCTTCACCGGCAACCGGTATTGCGATGCGGTCGCCAGCTCCTGGATGTTCATCTGGATCGACGCCTCGCCGGCGATGTCGATCACCAGCGCATTCGGATTGCCGAGCTGCGCGCCGATCGCGGCGGGCAGGCCATAGCCCATCGTGCCGAGACCACCGCTCGTCAGCCACTTGTTCGGCTTCTCGAACCCGAAATGCTGCGCCGCCCACATCTGGTGCTGGCCGACCTCGGTCGTGATGATCGGCGACCGCGCCTGCGTGGCGTCGAACAGCGCCCGGATCGCGCGCTGCGGCATGATCTCGGTCGGATCGTTCTCCGGGAAATCGAGACACTTCACCGCGCGCCAGCCGGCAATCCGCCGCTGCCAGTCGGTCGTGTCGGGCTTGGGATGCTGGCGGCTCTTCCAGATCCGCACCATGTCCTCGAGCGCATGGCCGACGTCCGCGATGATCCCGAGATCGACGCGCACGGTCTTGTTCACCGACGAGCGATCGATGTCGATATGCACCTTCCGCGAGTTCGGGCTGAACGCGTCGAGCCGCCCCGTCACGCGGTCGTCGAAGCGCGAGCCGAGCGCGACGACGAGGTCGGCCTGGTTCATCGCCATGTTGGCCTCGTACGTGCCGTGCATCCCAAGCATGCCGAGCCACTGCGGGCCGGACGCGGGATAGGCGCCGAGGCCCATCAGCGTCGACGTCACCGGCGCGCCGGTGATGCGGACGAGTTCGCACAGCAACTGGCTCGCGGCCGGGCCGGAATTGATGATGCCGCCGCCCGTGTACAGGATCGGACGTTCGGCCGCGGCGAGCATGTCGACGAGCTGCTCGATCTGCGACTGGTCGGCCTTCACCTGCGGGCGATAGGTCTTGTGCTGGATCGGGCCGGGCTTCTTGTAGCGCGCGGTCGCGACCTGCACGTCCTTGGGAATGTCGACGACCACCGGGCCGGGACGACCCGAGGTAGCGATATGGAACGCCTCGTGGATCACGTCGCCAAGCTTGGCGGGATCCTTCACGAGGTAATTATGCTTCGAGCAATGGCGCGTGATGCCGACGGTATCGGCCTCCTGGAACGCGTCGGTGCCGATCAGCGCGGTCGGCACCTGGCCGGTGATCACGACCATCGGGATCGAATCCATCAGCGCGTCGGTGATCCCGGTGACCGCGTTGGTCGCGCCCGGGCCCGAGGTGACGAGCACAACGCCGGGCTTGCCGGTCGAGCGGGCATAACCCTCGGCCGCATGCGTCGCAGCCTGTTCGTGGCGCACGAGGATGTGCTTGATCCGGCCACTGCGGAACAGCGCGTCGTAGATCGGCAGCACGGCACCACCCGGATAGCCGAAGACGACCTCCACGCCGAGATCGCACAGCGCCTCGATCAGGATATCGGCTCCACTCTTCTCGGTCATTTCATATCATCCTTTGCGAGAACGCTGCCTTTAGCGTCTCGTGGAGGGGGCGGCTACCGATATAAAAGATGCGTGTCAAACATCATTTGAGCAATATAGTTTCAAATTGCTGCATGCGCGTTGGGAGATCTAGGGCTTCGGTGCGGGTCCAAGCAGCGGGTGGCTGGTGCCGGAGCCACGTATATTGGCGCTTGGCATAGCGTCGCGTGGCGAGCGATCCGGCGGCGATGGCGTCGGGTTGCGAGGTCTCGCCGCGGACGAGCGCGGCGATCTCGGGTACACCGATCGCGCGGCGGATCGGGGCGTCCTGCGGGATGTCGGTGCGGGCGAGCAGCGCGGCGATCTCCTCGCGGCTGGTATCGGCCATCTTGGCGAAGCGCTGGTCGATGCGCGCGTTGAGCCAGTCGCGGTCGGGGATCAGGATCAGCGCGCAGACGTCGATCGTGTCGCCGATCCCGCCGACCTTCTCTGTCTGCCAGTCGGCAAGCGTGCGGCCGGTGCCGCGGACGACTTCTAGCGCTCGGGCGACGCGGGTGGTGTCGGCTGCGTTGAGCTTGGTCGCGGCTTGCGGGTCGAGTTGCGTGAGCGCGGCGTGCGCCTCCGCCACGGGGAGGGCGCGGACTTGCTCGCGAAGGGTCGGGTCGATGTCTGGGACGGGTGCGATACCGTCGAGCAGCGTGCGGATATAGAGCCCCGTGCCGCCGACCAGGATCGGCAGCTTGCCCTCGGCGAGCGTGTCGCGGATCGCCTGCGTCGCCTCGGCGGCCCAGCGCGCGGCGGAGTAGCTCGCGTCGGCGGCATCGACATGGCCGAACAGCTGGTGCGGGGCGCTCGCTTCTTCTTCGACCGAAGGCCGCGCAGTGAGGATGCGGAGGTCGGCATAGACCTGCGCGGAATCGGCGTTGATGACGACGCCGTCGTGGCGCGCGGCGATGGCCAGTGCGAGCGCGGACTTGCCGCTCGCGGTCGGCCCTGCGATGAGCGCGACCTTCGGGAGCGCGCCCGTTGATTGGGAGATGGGTATGTTCACGGCAACGCTTATAGCCTCGGGCACGCTGACCGCAGGCGATATTTCAACCGCGATGGACCGCTTGCGCGACGCAGGCTGCGCACCGGGCGCGAGCGGCTGGATCGATGAGGGCGAGGCGGCGGACCTGATCTTCGGGATGGCGCCGGACGCAGCCCGGGTCGCGCTGGAGGGTGCGTTCGTCGGTACCGACGTAGTCGTTCAATCGAGCGTGACGCGTACCAAGACGCTGCTGGTCGCCGACATGGACTCGACGATGATCACCGTCGAATGCATCGACGAACTCGCCGACTACGCCGGCATCAAGCTGCAGATCGCAGAGATCACCGAACGTGCGATGCGCGGCGAACTCGATTTCGAAGCGGCGCTGGACGCCCGCGTGGCGCTGCTGAAGGGGCTGGCGGAAAGCGACATCGAGCGCTGCCTGGCCGAACGCGTGAAGATCATGCCGGGCGCGAAGGCGCTGGTGCGGACGATGCGGTCGCGGGGCGCTCTTGCGGTGCTGGTATCGGGCGGCTTCACGCGGTTTGCCGAGCCCGTGGCAAAAGAGATCGGCTTCGACCGTGCGATCGCCAACGTGTTGAAGATCGAGGGCGGAACGCTGACGGGGACGGTGACCAAGCCGATCGTCGGGTCGAATACGAAGCTGACGACGCTGCACGCCGCGATCACCGAGCGGGGGATTGCGGTGGAGGAATCACTCGCGGTCGGTGATGGCGCGAACGATCTGGCGATGATCGAGGCGGCGGGGCTGGGGGTAGCGTATCACGCCAAGCCGATCGTCGCGGCGGCGGCGGCTGCGCGGATCGATCATGGCGACCTTACTGCGCTGCTCTATGCGCAGGGTATCGCGAAGCAGCACTGGCTGCTGGACTAGCCGTCGTTGCGATCCTTCCCCGCTAGGGGGAGGTGGCACCGAAGGTGACGGAGGGGGAGGACACGGAACGCTGGTTTCCCTTACCTCCCCCTCCGTCTGGCAAGGGCCAGCCACCTCCCCCTGGCGGGGGAGGATCAGAGGGTCGCGTCAGCCCTTCGCCAGCGGCGTGCCGCTCGCGTCGCACACATAGGTCGCTAGTTCCTCGCGCAACGGCAAACCCTTGATCGGGCGCAGCGGACCGTCATGCGCTACGTTGGTCTCGACCAACGCACGGTTGGGGCCGACACCAAGCACGTGGAACAGGCGCTTGCCGCAATCCGTCTCGGTGCGCGCATAAGCGACCTTACCGTCATGCTCCTGGCGCAGGATCGCGATGATCGTCCCGCCGACCGCCTTGCGCTCACGCAACAGGAAGTGGCGCGATGTCGGATCGGACGGGGTAGGGATCAGCCGCCCCTTCACCGTCAGCTGCTCGGGCTTGGGCACCGCAACCTCGGTCTCGGCCAGATTACGCAACGACACGCCGTTATCCACCATCGCGTCGGTATTGATAGTCGCAGGCTGCTCGCCAGAACACGCGGCCAACAGCGCTGCGCCGGCAAGTGCCAGCGCCAAGGTCTTCGAAATCATTCATCTAGCTCCCGGTCGATGTCGAAACGAAACGACCGGTCCGGCTATTTGATCCCTGCCGCATCGCAGCGCACGTCTGCGAATGCGGCGGGTCGGCGCAATATGGCGGTAGGGCCGCGGCAGTCCGCGCCACGGCCGTGAAGGTTCAGGGCGCGACGATCACGCAGGGAACACCCGCCGCCGAGCAGGCGCGCGTCGCATCCGCCTTCGATGCGAAGCCGCCGGCCTGCAACCGCGTCACGCTGCCCGCCTCGGCGTAGAACGGCTGGGCGCCGCGAAGCTTGCCACGCACTTGGTTCCACAGCGTTTCCGCGTTGCCCTGATCGCGGAATGCGCCGAGTTGGACCCGCCAGTTTCCGGTCGCGCGAACCACGGCTGGCTTGGGGGCGGCAGATTTGGTCGCGCTCCGCTTTGCAGCTTCCGATTTGGCCACCTCCGCCTTGGACGGCTTTGCGGGCGATGGCGCGGCTACGGGCTCGCGAACCGGAGCAGGCACACGCGCCGGCAACGAACTGGCAGGCAGGTTCGCGGGCCGCGGCATGTCGGCGGGACGCGACGCAGGCACGGTAGCCACGCCGACTGTCGATCGCGGCGGCGTCGAAGGCGGCGACGCCTGCGCCTGCAACGCATAATGCTGCGCCAGCGCGGTGCCCTTTTCGCGGTCCGCCGGCGAGATATACTGGTCCATCTGCGTCAGCGTCTGCGAGGCGGACTGGAGCCCCGATGCCGAAGCGCGGCTCATCAATGCATAGGCGCGCGGATAATCCCGCGTCACGCCGTCGCCGTTGAACAGCATCGTCCCCAGCACGAGCTGCGTCCTGGGTTCGCCGCGCGCCGCCGATTTCTCGAGCCACGGCAACGCATCGGTCTTCTTGCCCGACTGGAACAGCGCCAGACCGTAATTGTCCTCGGCCTGGAGATGCCCCTGCATCGCCGCCTTGCGGAACCAGCTCTCGGCCAGCGTCAGGTCGAGCGGCACGCCGCGACCGAGCTTGTACGCCTGCGCAAGATTGAATTGCGCATCGGCGTCGCCGGCGATCGCGAGCGGACGCCAGACGCCGACCGCGCGTGCGAAATCGCCCTTTGCCCAGGCATCGACCCCTGACTTGACGTCGGCCCCCGCCGGCGCGGCTGCCGACACGCGATCCGCCGTCAGCATGCCCCCCGTCGCCAGCATGCTGCCCAGCACCACAGCACCCCAGAAACGTCCGTGCCCAGCCTTCATCGGTCTACCTCGTGTCAATATCGCACCACCATGCCGCCGTTCGTCCGGCAAGGGAAGGCGGGGCAGGAATTCTGCCCCGATCGCATCCATTATGACTCCTAAATGCACCCATTATGACGTCGCGTTAACCTATTCTTATGCCCGCGCATGGCATTCCCTCGGTCGACAAAAGGGGTTCGGGGACTATGCGCGTTCTAGCGTTCGCATCGCAGAAAGGGGGATCGGGGAAGACGACCTTGACCGGCCATCTCGCGGTCCAGGCCGAGCGTGCCGGACACGGTCCCGTCGTCCTGATCGACATCGATCCGCAAGCGTCGCTGTCCGACTGGTGGAACGAGCGCGTCGCGGACGAGCCCGCCTTCGCGCAGACGACCGTCGCACGCCTCGCCGCCGATCTCGAGATCCTCCGCCAGCAGGGCTTCAAGCTGGCGATGATCGACACCCCGCCGGCGATAACGATGGCGATCCAGAGCGTCATCCAGGTCGCTGAACTGATCGTCGTGCCGACCCGCCCCAGCCCGCACGATCTGCGCGCTGTCGGTGCGACGGTCGACATGTGCGCCCGCGCCGGCAAGCCGCTGATCTTCGTCGTCAATGCCGCCACGCCCAAGGCGCGGATCACCGCCGACGCGACGCTCGCGCTGTCGCAGCATGGCACGGTCGCTCCGGTAGTCATCCACCAGCGCACCGATTTCGCGGCGTCGATGATCGATGGCCGGACGGTCATGGAGGTCGACGCGAAGAGCCGCTCGACCGCCGAGATCGAGGCGCTGTGGACTTATGTCTGCGACCGGCTAGAGAAAAATTTCAGACGCACCGTCTTCGCCGTGCCGGCCGCCGCGGCAATCCGTCCTGCTGCCGGGGGCTTCGGCCGTCGGATCGTCGGGTGACGCGATGACCCAGCCCAAACCGATGGCATCGCTGTCGCCCTCGTTGCTGGCGCGCAAGGGTACCGCGCGGCCGGCCATGCGGCCTCAGGATGTAACTGGCGCGGCACCGGCCGATGTCGGCGAGGATCTCGGCTGGAACGACCTGGGCGAGGGGCCGGACCGCGACGGGATGCCGTCCGTGCTGATCGAACGCGACGCGCTGGCGACCGAACTCGAACAGCGCACGGTCGCCGTGACACCGGTATCGCTTGCCGCCGCATCGCGGATCGGCCGCGAGGCCGCTGCAAAGACCAGAGTTACGAAGGCGGCGTTCACGTTGCGGCTCGATGCCGATCGGCACCTGAAACTCAGGCTGGCGAGCGCCGTCACCAAAACCTCTTCGCAGCAGCTGGTCATCCAGGCGCTAGACGAATTCCTGCGCCGCCTGCCCGAAGTCGATGCGCTCGTCGCGCAATTGCCGCGGGCAAAGCCCCGCAAACGTTAAAACAGGGATTTTCCCGATGAACACGCGTGCACTATTTCTTGGCGGCGTCTCCGCTCTGCTGCTCGGCGGAACGATGGTAGGCTGTGCGGCCAATGGCGGCGGCGTGGCATCGGCCGGCGATCGCAGCGCCGTGCTGGCGGCAAAGGGCGCTGCAAACGGTGCCGCGGGTGACGCGGGCAGGGCGCAGACCGCCTTGGCGAGCCGCAATGGACCGGCTGCGGTTGGCTATGCCGAACACGCGGTGGCGCTGATGCCGCAATCGGCCGCCTATCGGATGCTGCTGGGGCAGAGCTACCTCCAGGCCGGCCGTTTCACCTCTGCGGGCCACGCCTTCGCCGACACGCTTCAGCTGTCGCCCGCCAATGGAAAGGCCGCGCTAAACCTTGCCTTGTCGCAGATCGCGACGGGGGATTGGCAGGCGGCCCGGCGCACGCTGGACAGCAATGCAGCGATCATCCCGGCAAGCGACCGCGGGCTGGCGATGTCGCTGGCCGGCGACACGGCGGGCGGAATCGCGGTCCTCACGGAAGTCGCGCGGTCGCCGCAGACGAGCGCGAAGGTCCGCCAAAATCTCGGGCTGAGCCTCGCGCTGGCGGGGCAATGGCAATCGGCGCGCGTCGTCGCGGCGGCGGACATGGCGCCTGCGGATGTCGATGCGCGGCTTGAGCAATGGGCGACCTTCGCGCAACCCGCCAAGGCCTCGGATCAGGTTGCGAGCCTGCTCGGCGTGCGGGCGGCGGCGGATGGCGGCCAGCCGGTTGCACTGGCGTTGAACACGCCTACGCCAATGCTGCCGGGAGCGCCGGCTGCACCCGAACAGGCTCTTGCGGCGGCCGATCCGGTTGCGGTGGAGGCTCCGGTAGAGGTCGCTGCCGTACCAACCGCCGCGCCTGTCGCGGGTTTCTCGAAGGTGTCGTTCGGGCCACGGCAGGAATTCGTCCAGGCCCTGCCGACGATGATGCTCCGCCCGGCGGGCGGTCCGATCAAGCTCGCCGCAATGCCTGCTCCATCGGGACGCGGCATGGCGAGCGCGGCCTATCAGGTGAAGGCGCCAGCCGCCGGCCATTGGTACGTGCAGTTGGGGGCGTTCGACAGCGCGGGCGTTGCACGGGATGCATGGGGTCGTGCCGCCAAGCGGTTCGCGGTGCTCGCCGGCTACACGCCCAACGGCATGAATTTCAAAGCGGACGGCGAGGATTTCTACCGTTTGTCGGTCGGTGGCTTCAGTCGGTCTGCGGCGGATACGATGTGTCGCCAGTACCGCGCGAAGGGCGGCGCGTGCTTCGTCCGGATGGGCGCGGGCGATGCGATGGCGCAGTGGCTGCGGAAACCGGGGATGCAATTGGCTGCGCGTTAGAGGCGCTGCCCGCAGAGTGCCAACCACCCCGGCGAAGGCCGGGGCCCAACTGGGGAGCGGAGGTAACTCAGGGGCTGCCCTCAGTTACAGCGACCTTTCCAATTGGGCCCCGGCCTTCGCCGGGGTGGTATGGTGGGTGTATACCCAGCCTCACCGAACCTCGCGGCCACCTTTCCACAATCGCAACACCCGGCCCTGTACCGGTAGCCCATCAAATGGCGTATTCCCCGCCTCGGCCTTGAACGCCTCGCCGACGATCTGCCAAGGCGCCAGTTGATCGAACAGCATCAGGTCGGCAGGCTTCCCCATCTCCAGCGTCCCCGTATCGAGCCCCAGCACCCGCGCCGGGTTGCGCGCCAGCAGCGCGAACAGCCGCTCCAGCGTCAGATGCTCGTCGCGCACCAGCATCAGCGCGAGCGGCAGCAGCGTCTCCGCGCCCGCCATGCCGCTGCTCGAATCGGTGAACGGCAGTCGCTTCTCCTCTGGCCCGCGTGGCTCGTGGCCCGAGCACAGCACATCGATCGTTCCGTCCGCGATCGCCGCCAATGCCGCACGCCGGTCGCTGTCCGCGCGAAGTGGCGGCGAGAGCAGCGCAAACGAGCGGAAGTCGCTGACCGCGATCTCCGACAAATGGAGATGCGCGGGCGTGACCCCGCAGGTCACCGACACGCCGCGACGCTTTGCCGCGCGGATCAGGTCGAACCCGGCCGCCGTAGTCACCTGGCGGATGTGGATCCGCGCGCCGGTATCCTCGGCGAGCATCAGGTCGCGTGCGATCGCCAGCGCCTCGGCCACCGCCGGCGCGGCGGGGAGGCCGAGCCGCGTCGCCGTCTCGCCTTCGGTCGCGACTGCGCCGGCGGTGAGGCCACCATCCTCGGCATGCGCGATCACCGTTACGTCGAGATCGCGCGCATAGGCCAGCACGCGCCGCATCACGCCACTATCGGCGATCCAGTGCTTGCCCGTGCCGACCGCCTTCGCGCCCGCCGAGAGACAGATCGCCATCTCGGCAAGATCATGGCCTTCGAGCCCGCGCGTGGCGGCGGCGATCGGGTGAATCCAGAGGTCGGGCTTGCCGATCAGCGCCGCACGCTGGACGATGCCGGGGTCGTCCAGCACGGGCGACTGATCGGGCATCAGGCCGATCCGGACGATCCCACCGGCCCGGAACGCGGCGCGATCGACCTTGGCCACGCCGAGATCGACGATCCCCGGCGCTATGGTCTTGCCAGCGCAATCGATCACTTCGGCATCGGCCGGAATGTCGACGATCCCGGTCGCGACGATCACGCCGTCGCGGACCAGAAGATTGCCCTTCGTCACGCCGCCGACGGGGCAGACGAGCGTGGCGTTGGTGAGTGCGAGGATCATGCCCAACCCTCCACGCCGCGCGCTCTTCGGGTCAGCACGTCGAGGCAGGCCATGCGGACCGCGACCCCCATCTCGACCTGCTCGGTGATCGCCGAGCGGGCGTGATCGGCAACCGCCGAATCGATCTCGACGCCGCGGTTCATCGGGCCGGGGTGCATTACCAGTGCCTCGGGCGCGGCCTTGGCCAGCCGGTCGAGCGTCAGGCCGTAGCGCAGCCGATACTCGCGCGTGGAGGGCACGTAGGCGCCATCCATCCGCTCGTTCTGCAACCGCAGCATCATCACCACGTCCGCACCCTCCAGCGCCTTGTCGAAATCGGTGAACGCGGTGACGCCCATCCGCTCGATCATTGGCGGCATCAGCGTCGACGGCGCGCAAACGCGGACCTCCGCGGCAAGCGCGGTGAGGGCGAGGATGTTCGACCGCGCGACGCGGCTGTGCAGCAGGTCGCCGCAGATCACCACGCGCTGGCCCGCGATCGAGCCTTTTCGCCGCCGGATCGTCAAGGCGTCGAGCAGCGCCTGGGTAGGATGCTCATGCCGCCCATCGCCGGCGTTGAGCACCGGGCAGTCGACCTTGTCCGCGATCAACCGCACCGCGCCGCTCGACATATGCCGGATCACGATCACGTCGGCGCGCATCGCGTTGAGCGTCATCGCGGTGTCGATCAGCGTCTCGCCCTTCTTCACGCTCGACTGCGCGGCGTGCATGTTGACGACATCCGCCCCCAGCCGCTTGCCCGCGATCTCGAACGACAGCAGCGTCCGCGTGCTGTTCTCGAAGAACGCGTTGATCTGGGTGAGCCCCGCCAGCCTCTTGTCGGGCGTGGCGTGCGTGCGGTTGGCATCGACCCACGTCTCCGCCTCGTCGAGCAGGAACGCGATCTCGTGTGGCTGGAGCCCGTCGATGCCGGTGAGATGCCGGTGCGGGAAGACGGCGCCGCCTTCGATGAGGGCGGCGGGGCGGTGATCTGAGGTTCGCATTAAAGCCGCGGGATAGTGGCGCGCGGGGCAGGGGGCAAGGCTCAGATGGGCGTGTGCGCGATCCGGTACAGCGCGCCGCGCTCGCCCGACCATATTCGGTAGAGGTCGGGGTCCTTTGGCCAGGCTGTGCTTGGCGTGTCGATCAGCCAGACGAAGTCGAACGCCGCCCGCGGCATCGTCGCGAGTGCGTGGGGGAGGTCGTATTCCGCGTCGTACCGGCATCCCGCGGGAAACAGCGTCTGGCTGCCGGCATAGACGAAGCCCGCGGCGTCCGGGCGATGCACCGTCAGTTGCGACGACGGCATGTCCCACACGCCGTTGGCGAATGCGTCGCGGCGGACGATCGCCATCAGCCCGAGATGATCCATCCGGTGGCTGCTCCACGTCGACTCGCAGGGGAGCGTGGCGAGCACGAACACGCGGCTGCCACGCGGGATGTGGTCGAGCGCGGCGAGCTGGTCTTGCTGTAGCACCGCGGTGCGTGCCCAGCCGATCGTCTGGACCGTCAGCCGCAGTCCGAGGAACGCCACCGCGGCGATGGCCAGCAGGTTGAGGGTACGCTGCGCCATGCTGGTCGGCGACAGCGACAAGATCGCCAGCGCCAGCGCGCAGGGCAGCACCCGCATGTCGGCGAGCGCGGAGCCCATGATCATGCCGGGCATGATGCAGAATGCCGCGAACACCGCTGCCGCCGCGCAGGCTAGACGTGGTTCCATGCGGAAGCCCATCCCGCGCAGGCCGAACACGACGAGCGCGTAGAGCAGCGCGGCACTGGCGATATCGAACACGGCGTTCTGATCGCGCAGCACGGCGAGGACGAAGAACAGCTTCAGCGATCCGTCGAACCAGTGCGAGATGCCGATCGTCGACGGACCGCCCGGCTGGAGCAGCAGGAGCGCGAGCGGGGCGGCGAGTGGCAGGCAGGCGATGATCGCGCGCCAATAAGGGGCGCCATCGCGTCGCGCGGTCGCGAGCTCGATCGCGAACAGGACGAGGCCGAGCAGCCCCCAGCCGGCGAGGTGCGTGATCCAGATTGCTAAGCCGATCGGCACGAAGACCGCGGCGCGGACGATGCCGCGATCCAGCCGCAACCCCAGACGCAACCAAAGCGCGATCGCGGGGAACACCAGCGCGAGCGACAGGCTGTAGTTGAGGAAGCCGTAGTGGAACGGCATGCCGAACACGAGCGGCAACGCGAACGGCGCGGTCGGGGGGAGGCGACCATGCGCCGCGCGTGCGATCAGCAGCATACCGCCGCCCGTCAGCACCGCGGTCGCGATCATGGTCAGCTTGGTGACGAGGACGATGCCGAACGCCGGACCGAATGCGGCCGCGATCAGGTCGACGCCCAGATTGCCGGAGAGCTGCCAGTGCGTCGCGAACCATTGGTGCAGATACGGTGATGTGCCGATCCGCGCGACGATCGTGTAGCGCGCCAGATGGCCGAAGATGTCGGTCAGCGGCGGGATCGCCGGCCATAGCAGCGGGATCGCGAGCAGCAGGCTGACCAGCGCGCTATAGCGGCGCGTGGCCCACCATGGCTTCGGCCTGTTCTGGTCGGTGGCGTGCGGCATGAGCAGGCCATCGCATGCCATCCGGCAAGGGACGGTTAACGGCGTGCTAAATCTGCGCGGTCACCAGCGCGTCGATCGCGCCTTGGAGGATGTACGCCGCCGCCATCTTGTCGACCAGTTCGGCGCGCTTGGCGCGGCTGGCGTCCTGTTCGATCAGCGTGCGGGTGACCGCGACGGTCGACCAGCGTTCGTCCTGGAGGAGGATCGGCAGGCCCATGTCCTTGAGGTTCTGCGCGAACGCGCGCGTCGATTGCGAGCGCGGGCTCTCGCTGCCGTCGAGGTTGATCGGCAGGCCGATGACGAGGCCGACGACCGCCTGCGCCTTGATGATCTCGGCAAGTGCGGCCTTGTCCTTCTGGAATTTCGTGCGGCGGATCAGCAGGGCAGGGCTCGCGAACGACCAGCCAGCGTCGCAGAGCGCGGTGCCGATCGTCTTGGTGCCGACGTCGAGGCCGATCAGCCGGCCGCCGTTCGGGAGCGCATCGCGGAACTGCGCGGCGGAGAGCGTGATCATTGGAAGGCCTTCAGGCGGCGGTTGGCGTCGGCGCGGATGTTCGCCCAGAACAGGCTGTAGTCGTAGACGTGGTAGTTGTTGCCGGGGAGCACGTACGGCCCGAGGTTCGGGCCCTCGCCGATCAGCAGGAATCCGCGGTCGGCACAGCGTGCGGGGACGCTGCCGGCAGTGATCGTCGCGGTCTTCAGGTCCGCGGACGGGACGAGCGTGCCGAGGTTGGCGGTGGCGGGCGCGGCGGTGTACGGCATCCCGGTCAGCGGGTTGGTGCACACCATCGGCGTGCCTCTGCGCGGCTGGCCGTTGAAGCCTGTGGTCTGGTCGTACGCGTCGACGATCAGCGAGGGATCGGCGGGTTCGGCAAAGCTTTCCCACGACAGGATGCAGCCGGTCTGGTCGGCGGCGCGGCATTCGGGGAGGCCCATGCGCGGCAGGTCGGTCGCGCGCGAGACGGGCCAGCCGACGACATAGGCTGCGACGATCCGTGCCTTCAGCTTGGGGTCGGTGGCGATCCGGTCGCGGAGCAGGCGGGTGAGGTGCAATGCGCCCTGGCTATGCCCGGCGAGGATGATCGGGCGCTTCGGGCCGGCCTCCTTGAGGAACCGGTCGAAGGCGGCTGAGACGTCGCCATAGGCGAGTGCGAGCGCGCGTTCGCTGTCCGCGACGCTGGTCAGGAATGCACCAAACGTCGCCTGGCGATACCGCGGCGCCCAGAGGTCGCCGGCTTCGTTGAACGCGCTCGCCTGACCGCGCAAGAACAGTTCTGCCCGTGCATTGGTCTCGGGGTCGTCGATCGGCGCGTTCCAATGGTCGCGGTTGATGTACGAGGTCGGGTGGATGAAGAAGATCGCCGCGCCCGTGCCGGGCTTGCCGGACGTGTAGCCAGGCGGCGTCCAGAGCGCGGGATTGCCGGGCGCATCGGGACGCGCGAGCCACATGATCTTTCGCGCGTAGATGTTGCGCGGGGCTTCGCGTTGCGCCTGGAACGTCTCGCTGGGGACCATCACCGCGCGCATCAACTGCGTGCCGAACAGGCGGTAGGCGAGCAGCGCGGCGATCGCGAGGACGATCATCGCGGCGACGAAATAAAGAAACTTGCGGGCCAAGCGGGACCTTCCGTGCAGGCGGTCCCGCTCCCGTGCCGGAAGCTGGGGAAGGTTGCAACGGGCTCCCTAACGATCCTCCCCCGCCAGGGGGAGGTGGCGCGAAGCGACGGAGGGGGAGGACACGGAGCATCCGTTACACCTTGCCTCCCCCTCCGTCTGGCAAGTGCCAGCCACCTCCCCCTGGCGGGGGAGGATTCGACGATGGGCGGGAAACATATTGCGCCCCCGCCGCGCCGGGTGCTAGCCGCAGCCCATGTCCGTAGATACTGCAACCGTGAAGCGGATCGCGAGCCTTGCGCGCATCGCGATCACCGACGAGGACGCCGCCCGCATGGCGCCGGAACTCGGAAACATCCTCCACTGGATCGAGATGCTCGAAGAGGTCGACACGACCGGTATCGAGCCGATGACCGCCGTCATCCCCAACACGCTGCGGCTGCGCGACGACGTCGTCAACGCCGACCCGCTGACCGGCGGCGGCATCCGCGAGCAGGTTCTCGCCAACGCGCCCGTGGCCGAACACGGGTTCTTCGCCGTGCCGAAGGTGATCGAATAATGACCGACCTTACAGATCTCGGTATCGCAGGGATCCGCGACGGCGTCCGCGATGGCAGCTTCAAGGCGCGCGAAGTCGCCGATGCGTTCATCGTAAAGGTGAGCCAGGCCAAGGCGTTGAACGCGTTTCTTGTCGAGACGCCAGACCACGCGATCGCCGCCGCCACTGCTGCCGATACCGCGCGCGAAGCCGGCGAGACGCTCAAGCCGCTGGCCGGCGTGCCGATCGGCATGAAGGACCTGTTCTGCACCAAGGGCGTCACGACGACCGCGGCGAGCCACATCCTCGAAGGCTTCACGCCGACCTATGAGTCGACCGTCTCGCAGAATTTGTGGGACGCGGGCGCGGGGATGCTCGGCAAGCTGAACATGGACCAGTTCGCGATGGGCTCGTCGAACGAGACGTCCGCATTCGGCAACGTGATCTCGCCGTGGAAGCGCAACGATGGCGGCAATGCGTCGCTGGCACCAGGCGGCTCGTCGGGTGGCTCGTCGTCGGCGGTCGCCGCACGGCTCTGCCCCGGCGCGACCGGCACCGACACCGGCGGCTCGATCCGCCAGCCCGCCGCCTTCACCGGCATCAGCGGCATCAAGCCGACCTATGGCCGCTGCTCGCGCTGGGGGACGATTGCGTTCGCCTCGTCGCTCGACCAGGCGGGGCCGATGGCACGCGACGTCAAGGACTGCGCGATCCTGCTCGAGGCGATGGCCGGGTTCGATGCCAAGGACGGCACCTCTTTGCAGCTCGACGTGCCGAAGTGGGAAGCGGGTTTGTCGGGCAATCTCAATGGCCTGCGCGTCGGTATTCCCAAGGAATATCGCGTCGACGGGATGCCCGAGGAGATCGAGGCGCTCTGGCAGCAGGGCATCGCCTGGCTCAAGGACGCTGGTGCGACGATCGTCGAGGTCTCGCTCCCACACACCAAATACGCGCTGCCGGCCTATTACATCATCGCGCCCGCTGAGGCCTCGTCGAACCTCGCGCGCTATGACGGCGTCCGCTACGGGATCCGCGACCTGCCGACCGGTGCCGGCTTGCAGGACATGTACGCCGCGACGCGTGCGGATGGCTTCGGCCCCGAGGTGAAGCGCCGCATCATGATCGGCACCTACGTGCTGTCGGCCGGCTTCTACGACGCGTATTACACGCAGGCGCAGAAGGTCCGGACGCTGATCGCGCGCGATTTCGAGCGGGCTTGGGAGACGTGCGACGTGCTGCTGACGCCGACCGCACCGTCGGCGGCGTTCGCGCTCGGCGAGAAGTCGGCCGATCCGATCGCGATGTACCTGAACGATGTCTTCACCGTGCCGTCGTCGCTCGCTGGCCTGCCGGCGATGTCGGTGCCGGGCGGTCTCGACAAGCAGGGTCTGCCGCTCGGGCTGCAGATCATCGGCAAGCCGCTCGACGAGCAAGGCGTGCTGAACGCAGGGCTCGCAATCGAACAGCGAGCAGGATTTACCGCGCGACCAGAGGCTTGGTGGTAACATGAGCGACTATCGTATCCAGGGCGAAACTGGCGAGTGGGAGGTCGTGGTCGGCCTCGAAGTGCACGCGCAGGTGACGTCGAACGCCAAGCTCTTCTCGGGTGCGGCAACCGCGTTCGGCGCGGAGCCCAACACGCAGGTGTCGCTGGTCGACGCGGCGATGCCGGGCATGCTGCCGGTGCCGAACCGCGAGTGCATCCGCCAGGCGGTCCGCACCGGCATGGCGATCGAGGCGCAGATCAACAAATGGTCGCGGTTCGATCGTAAGAATTACTTCTACGCCGATCTGCCGCAGGGCTATCAGATCAGCCAGCTCTATCATCCGATCGTCGGTGAAGGCGCGATCGACATCAGCCTCGACGAGAAGAACCCCGATGCCGCGGGCAAGCGGATCGGCGTCGAGCGCATCCATGTCGAGCAGGATGCCGGCAAGCTGATGCACGACCAGCATCCGACCCAGTCGTACGTCGATCTCAACCGGTCGGGCGTCGCGCTGATGGAGATCGTGTCGAAGCCGGATCTGGCATCGCCTGCGGAAACAGGGGCTTACTTGCGGAAGTTGCGATCGATCCTGCGCTATGTCGGGTCGTGCGACGGCAACATGGAAGAGGGCTCGATGCGCGCCGACGTCAACGTCAGCGTGCGCAAGCCCGGCGACGAGCTGGGCACGCGGACCGAGACGAAGAACGTCAATTCGGTGCGCTTCGTGATGGCGGTGGTCGAGCAGGAGGCGAGGCGTCAGGTCGAGGTGCTCGAAGCCGGCGGCAAGATTCAGCAGGAAACGCGGCTCTACGATCCCGATCGCAACGAGACGCGCTCGATGCGGTCGAAGGAAGATGCGCATGATTACCGCTACTTCCCGGATCCCGACCTGTTGCCGCTGGTGCTCGACGACGCGTTCCTGGCCGAGTGCCGGGCTTCGCTGCCCGAGCTGCCGGACGCGAAGCGCGCGCGGTACGAGGCGCTCGGGATTGCACCGTATCAGGCGACGGTACTGACCGCCGAGGTCGAGGCTGCACGCTGGTTCGATGCGTTGCTCGACGCGGGCGTGAAGCCGGCGGCGGCGGCGAACTGGACGACCTCGGAGTTGTTCGGCGCGCTGAACCGCACGGGCAAGGACATCGAGAACTCGCCGGTGTCGCCGGCGCAGGCGGCGGAACTGCTGGGGCTGATCGCGGATGGCACGCTGTCGGGTAGTCTCGCCAAGCAGGTGTTCGAGGTGATGCTCGAGACTGGCGACGGCGCGGCGAAGGTCGTCGAGGATCGTGGGTTGAAGCAGACCAGCGATACCGGGGCTATCGAGGCTGTGATCGCTGACGTGATGGCGGCGAACGCTGACAAGGTTGCGGATTACCGGGGCGGTAAGGACAAGCTGTTCGGGTTCTTTGTGGGCCAGACGATGAAGGCGATGGGGGGGAAGGCTAACCCTGCTGTCGTGAACGAGGTTCTGAAGGGGATGCTTGGGGAGTCGGTGGCTTCGTAAAGCTACCAACTTCCTCGCTCGCTCGCTCTCCCGCACCTGCTGGTCTCCCGCCCTTTCCGTTCTCCCGCGAAGGCGGGAGTCCAGGGTAACGGAACGCAACGCTGCTTGATTCCTGGGCCCCCGCGTTCGCGAGGGAACAGGAAAAGTATAGTTCGCCCGCCCTCAACAGGCACCACCCCGGCGAAGGCCGGGGCCCAGTTGGGGGACGTTGCTGACTGAGCGCGGCGCTTCGTTACTGCGATCTTTCCAACTGGGCCCCGGCCTTCGCCGGGGTAGCGGTAGTTGGGTGGGGTTGGGGAGAAACCGAGAGCGGAGAAGCCTTACCCATCCACCTTCTGCGGATGATGCGGCACTAGGATCAGCGTGTTATCCTCCACCCGCCACGAGGCAAGCCGCGAAAGGAAGTTCATCCCCAGCACGTTCGTCTCGCCAAACGCCGGCGACACCACCACCTGCAAGTCCCGCGCGACGATCGCGCCTAGCCGCAAATTGGCGATCTTGCCTGTCTTCGCCGCGATAGACCCATTGGCGGTCTGCAACACGATCGGCACAACCCCAACGCTCGCGTCGATTCCCGCAGCGTCTGCCGTCTGCTCTGAAATCGCGGTAATCGTCGCCCCGCTATCGATCAGCAGTCGACGACTGACCCCGTCGATCGTCGCCCGCGCCCAGAAATGGCCATCCGGCGACATCCGGATACGGACCTCGCCGCCGACCACCTGCTGGTCCTCGATCTTCAGGAACCGCGCGATCTTGCCGACATACGGGTCGAACTGGCGCCGTTGGTCGACCGCGACGAACAGCAAGCCGACCAGCACGAGCGTCATGCCGATATTCACCAGCGTCCGCACGATCGGAATGCGCTGCGCGACGACGAGCACGACGACGGCGATGCCGAGCGCGACATACAGCGTGTGCAGTTGGCTGGAGTTGGGCAGCGTGAAGATCGACGGGTCCTGAAACAGAGGTGAATGCAGTATCTTAGCGTAGTCGCGGCAACCTGTATCGGTGCTGACCGACGCGCGGGCGGACGACGCGCGAAAAAGGACCGATCCGAAACCGGCCGGATTGCCGTTCCCACGGATTGCGCGTGTAAGTCGAACGCGCTTCACTGAGACGGGGAGGCGGCAGATGGCGACCAGATGGACAATGACGGTCGCGATCCTGACGCTCGTCATCGGTCAGCCGTCGGCTGCATCAAGCCAGTCCAGCGGCGAGCGGCGGCTCGCGGCGATGACGCCGGCGCAGTTCCAGGCCCGAACAACGCTTCAGGACGACGCTTTAGACACTGTTGCGACGATCACCACGGCGAACGGATTCGTCGAACGAAAGCCGCTGCTGGGGCCCGCGCTCGATGACGTCTTTCTTCGAGCTTTTATCGACAAGACGACGGGCCGTACCGCGTATCAGGCGTATGTCAGGATACGGTATCGCGACTATGGCTGGGCGAATTGGAATACGGCCAATTATGCAACGCCCGCGGGACCGCGCGCGGTCGCGGCGCAACGGATTGCGCGCGTCAGGGCATCATGTTCGAGGGGCTTTGCCTGCTTGAGGTCCGAGACCGTCGGGTTTGCGATCGCCGCGCCACTATTGAATGCTAATGCCAAACTGTATGTGGGTGAGGGAACACCGTCATGGCCATTCAAGATATCGGCGCAAAACGGCGGTGAACGCTCGTTCCTGTTCTCGATGGCGGAAATCTCAGGCCTGTTGATGGCGGTCGATGCGTATCGCACCTACCACCATCTGCCGACCTCTTAACGCTTACTGCGCGTCGTCGTCCTGGTTCTTCACGACGCCACCGGTCCCACCGACGCCATCATGCAGGCCGCTGTCGGTGAACGTCTCGGGTTCGTCGCCGCCTTCGCCGCGCTCGACCGCGTCGGAGCGCGACTCCACCGCCTGTTCGATGTCGCTGCGGGTGTCGTCGTCACGATCCTCGGGGAGCGTTTCGGGGTTCGTGCCGGAATGCGGATTACTCATGCTCAAAACTCCGGCTGGACGGGTGCGGGATCGTTCGACGGTGTGCCCGGTGCTGGCACGTCGATGTCGGGTGCTGGCGGATTGAACTCGGGCGGCGGCGCGGTCGGCTCGACGGGCGATGACGGCGTCGGAAATTCTGCCGGGGGTTGAGTAGCCATGATGTCTCTCCTTCTGGGTGTTCAACGCCTGTAATCATCGGGAGTTGCCTATCTGCTTGCCCCGGCATGCAACGTTGGTATAGACGCGCCCGCTACGGCGATGTCCTGTGCGGGCGTGGCGGAACTGGTAGACGCGCTTGGTTTAGGTCCAAGTATCGCAAGATGTGGGGGTTCGAGTCCCTTCGCCCGCACCAGCCCGCCGCGCAGGCGAGGCGACCGCCCGAAGAATTATCCTGAATGCTCTTTTAGACAAAGGCCGGACATGCAGACTGTCGAGACGTTGAACGAGGGCCTCAAGCGCGCCTTTACGCTCACCATCACCGCGAAGGATATCGATGCCAAGGTCGATGTCGAGCTGAAGCGCCTCGCGCCGCAGATGAAGATGCCGGGCTTCCGTCCGGGCAAGGTGCCGGCGAACCTCATCCGCAAGATGCACGGCCCGGCGCTGACGCAGGACGCGCTGAACGCGGCGATCCAGGAGAGCGTCCAGACGCTCGTCGCCGAGAAGCAGCTTCGCCCTGCGATGCAGCCTTCGGTCGAGCTCGAAGACGGCTATGACCTCGGCAAGGACGCCGTGGTCAAGGTCGAGATGGAGGTCCTCCCGCAGGTTCCCGCACCTGCGATCGACGGCATCAAGCTCGAGCGCCTGACCGTGCCCGTCGCCGACGACGCGGTCACCGAGCAGCTCCAGAAGTTCGCCGACCAGCAGAAGAAGTGGGACGACGCAGCCGACGATTACGCCGCGGCGATGGGCGATCTCGTCACCGTCGATTTCGTCGGCAAGACCGCCGACGGCGTCGCGTTCGACGGCGGCACCGGCACCGACATGGGCGTCGAGCTCGGTTCGGGTCGTCTCATCCCCGGCTTCGAGGATCAGCTCGTCGGCGTGAAGACCGGCGACGACAAGGTCCTGAACGTGACCTTCCCCGAGGAGTATCAGGAGAAGTCGCTCGCGGGCCAGCCGGCGACGTTCGACATCACCGTCAAGTCTGTGAAGACCGCGGGCGAGAGCAAGATTGACGAGGATCTGGCGAAGTCGCTCGGTCTCGAGAGCCTCGAGCAGCTCACGGGGCTGTTGAAGGGTCAGATAGAGCAGGAGCATAACGGTCTCACGCGCACGCACATGAAGCGCAAGCTGCTCGACCAGCTCGCCGAGGGTCACGACTTCGAAGTGCCGCCGTCGATGGTCGAAGCCGAGTTCAACCAGATCTGGTCGCAGCTCCAGCACGAAGCCACGCACGAGGCCGATCCGGAGGCCGCGATGGCCGAGATGGAAGGCGAGCGCGACGATTACCGCAAGATCGCCGAGCGGCGCGTGCGCCTTGGCCTGCTCCTGTCCGAGATCGGCCAGGCGAACGGCGTCGAGGTTTCGAACCAGGAAATGCAGCGTCTGCTCGCCCAGGCCGCGCAGCAGTATCCGGCCGAGCAGCGCCAGCAGTTCATGCAGTACGTCCAGCAGGAGCCGATGGCCGCTGCCCAGCTGCGCGCGCCGCTGTACGAGGACAAGGTCGTCGACTTCCTGTTCGAGAAGGCCGAGATCACCGACCGCGAAGCCACGCGCGAGGAGCTCGAGGCCGCGATCGAGAGCGAGGACGGTTTCGCCAGCGGCACGCACACGCATGATCACGACAACCACAAGCCGAAGAAGAAGGCCGCAGCCAAGAAGGCCAAGCCAGCGTCGGACGAGACTGCTTCGGATGACGCCGTGACGGGCGAGGCACCTGCTTCGGACGCGACGGAAGAGGCCAAGCCTGCGAAGAAGGCGCCTGCCAAGAAGAAGGCGGCTCCTGTCGAAGCGGAGACCGCCGTGACGGAGTCGTCGCCGGTTGCTGCCGAGAACGCAGAGGGCACCGAAGCTGCCGACGCACCGGCGAAGAAGCCGCGCGCGAAGAAGGCTCCGACCAAGACCGAGGCGTAACGCAAGTGTGAGCGCCTCAGTAAGTGAGGCGCTCCACCCAACCGGGTCACCTCCCCGGCGTAGGCCGGGGTCCAATTGGAAAGGTAGCTGTAACGATGCGCGATGCTTCGTTATGGACCTGTCCCGATTGGGCCCCGGCCTCCGCCGGGGAAGTGCATTTTAGGGTTGTTCGGTGACTGAAATACCGTCTTCAACTCCGCAAGGGCAGGGCATGACCGAACCGAGAATCGCCGTCCTGCTCCCGTGCTACAACGAAGAAGCGGCGATCGCGCAGACGATCGCCGGGTTCCGCGATGCGCTGCCCGGTGCCACCATCTATGTCTACGACAACAACAGCGCCGATCGCACGATCGAGGTCGCGCGCGCCGCGGGCGCGGTCGTCCGCACCGAACGCATCCAGGGCAAGGGCGCGGTCGTCCGCCGCATGTTCGCTGACATCGACGCCGACATCTACGTCATGGCCGACGGCGACGCGACCTACGACGCCGCCTCCGCCCCGAATCTGGTAAAGCGCGTCCTCGACGAGCAACTCGACATGGTCGTCGGCTCGCGCATCAGCCAGGTCCAGGAAAGCTACCGCCGCGGACACCGCTTCGGCAACGCGCTGCTGACCGGCATGCTCGCCCGCCTGTTCGGTCGCAGCTTCACCGACATCCTCTCGGGCTACCGCGTCTTCTCGCGCCGGTTCGTGAAGAGCTTCCCGTCGCTGTCGGCCGGGTTCGAGATCGAGACGGAGATCAGCGTCCACGCGCTCGAACTCAAGATGCCGATCGGCGAGGTCGAAACGCCTTATTACGCGCGCCCCGAAGGCTCCGAATCGAAGCTCAGCACCTATGGCGACGGCTGGCGCATCCTCCGCACGATCATGACGCTCTACCGGATCGAGCGTCCGCTCTGGTTTTTCGGCGCGATCGGCAGCGTGTTCGGCCTGCTCGCACTGATCCTCGGCATCCCGCTGGTGCTCACCTACATCGAGATCCATCAGGTCCCACGCTTCCCGACCGCGATCCTGATCACCGGCCTCGGCATCTTCGCCGCGCTCAACGTCTTCACCGGCCTGATCCTCGACACGGTCGTCCGCGGCCGCCGCGAAGTCCGCCGCCTGGCCTACCTGGCCTACCCCGCCCCGGGCATCTGACTCCCTCGCCCCTCCGGGGAGAGGGAAGGAGGAGCCACTTGGCGACGGGAGGGTGAGGGGCGGTTGGTGCGCGCCAACATCCCCTCACCCTCCCACCCGCAAGCGCGGGCGGGCCCCTCCCTCTCCCCGGAGGGGCGAGGGCTTAGCAGGGCTTGAACTCCCCTCCCGGACCGCCGATGTTAGCGGTTCACTGGGGCATAAGAGAGATTTCCATGCACAATCCGTTCGAGACCGGCGATTTCGCGAGCCCGTTGGCCAGCGCCGGGCTCGGCCTGCAGCAGACGCAAGCAGGCCTGGTTCCCATCGTCATCGAGCAGTCGAACCGCGGCGAGCGTTCGTTCGACATCTTCTCGCGCCTGCTCCGCGAGCGCATCATCTTCGTAACCGGCGGCGTCGAGGACGGCATGGCCTCGCTGATCACCGCGCAGCTGCTCTTCCTCGAGTCCGAGAACCCGAAGAAGGACATCTTCATGTACATCAACTCGCCGGGCGGTGTCGTCACGGCGGGCATGGCGATCCACGACACGATGCGGTACATCCGCCCGCGCGTCGGCACCGTCTGCATCGGTCAGGCCGCGTCGATGGGCAGCTTCCTGCTCGCGAGCGGCGAGCCCGGCATGCGCGTCGCGATGACCAACGCGCGCATCATGATCCATCAGCCATCGGGTGGTGCACAGGGCATGGCCAGCGACATCGAGATCCAGGCCCGCGAGATCCTGCGCATCCGCAAGCGCATGAACGAACTGTATTCGCAGTATACCGGACAGCCGATCGAAGAGATCGAGCGCCGGATGGACCGCGATACGTTCCTCGAAGCGAACGAAGCGAAGGATTTCGGTCTGATCGACGAGGTGTTCGACAAGCGTCCGGCGGTATCCGAGGATGCCCCGAAGCCTGCCTGATACCCGCCTGAACGACACTGGCATGGGGTGAATCGTAAACCCCGCCGGTTTATTTGATTGTAGGAACTCCGGGGTGCGTTACGGTAGCGGCCCCGGAAACGGCACGTGCACCGACATGCGCGAGAGGTGATTGAATGACGAAGCTGAGCGGTGGCGACTCGAAGAGCACCCTCTATTGCTCGTTCTGCGGGAAGTCGCAGCACGAGGTCCGCAAGTTGATCGCCGGGCCGACGGTCTTCATCTGCGACGAGTGCGTCGAGCTATGCAACGACATCATCCGTGAGGAGACGAAGTCGGCGCTGGTGTCCAAGAAGGACGGCGGCGTGCCGACTCCGCAGGAGATCTGCGACGTCCTCGACGATTACGTGATCGGCCAGAAGCGCGCCAAGCGCGTCCTGTCGGTGGCGGTGCACAATCACTACAAGCGGCTCAACCACGGCGCCAAGGGTGCCGATGTCGAGCTGTCCAAGTCGAACATCCTGCTCGTCGGGCCGACCGGGTGCGGCAAGACGCTGCTCGCGCAGACGCTCGCCCGCATCCTCGACGTGCCGTTCACGATGGCCGATGCGACGACACTCACCGAGGCGGGTTACGTCGGCGAGGATGTCGAGAACATCATCCTCAAGCTGCTCCAGGCGTCCGACTACAACGTCGAGCGGGCGCAGCGCGGGATCGTCTACATCGACGAGATCGACAAGATTTCGCGCAAGGCCGAGAACCCCTCGATCACGCGCGACGTGTCGGGCGAGGGCGTGCAGCAGGCGTTGCTCAAGCTGATGGAAGGCACCACCGCGTCGGTGCCGCCGCAGGGTGGGCGCAAGCATCCGCAGCAGGAATTCCTGCAGGTGGATACGACCAACATCCTGTTCATCTGCGGCGGTGCGTTCTCGGGTCTCGAGAAGATCATCGGCGATCGCCTCCAGGGTAAGTCGATCGGTTTCGGCGCGTATGTCGCCGGGCCGGACGAGCGCAAGACGGGCGAGACGCTGAAGTCGGTTGAGCCTGAGGATCTGTTGAAGTTCGGGCTTATCCCCGAGTTCGTCGGCCGTCTGCCGGTAATTGCGACGCTCGAGGATCTCGACGTCGACGCGCTGGTGAAGATCCTGAAGGAACCGAAGAACGCGCTGGTGAAGCAGTACCAGAAGCTGTTCGAGATGGAGGACGTCGCGCTCGGCTTCACCGACGACGCGCTGGTCTCGGTCGCCAAGAAGGGCATCGAACGCAAGACCGGCGCGCGCGGGCTTCGCTCGATCCTGGAGAGCATCCTGCTCGACACGATGTTTGACCTGCCCGGGATGGACGGTGTCGACGAGGTGATGATCGACAAGGACGTGATCGAAGGCCGCAAGGAACCGATCCGCGTCTATGCGGAGAAGAAGAAAACTGGCGACGCTGCTTAAGCGGAACTGGTTTAAGATACGGAGAGGGGCGTCGAGTGATCGGCGCCCTTTTTTGTTTGCTGAGATATTGCGGTCCACTCTTCTGTAGTTCCCCCGCGAAAGCGGGGGCCCAGGGTACCAAGCGGTAGCGGTCGTAACTCTTGGACCCCCACCTTCGCGGGGGCACGGTGAACTGTGACTTGAATCTCAACGAGCGATCGATCCGCCCGTCCTCGCCGATTTCCCCATTGCTGCTTCTCCCATTCTTGCTTCGGAAAGGGGCGAGCCTGGTTGCAACGGCACCACGGGAAGGTGCCGAATCCGGTGCTAAATCTGCGCAGTCAAAAGCCGAACGCGTTCCAAATCCGTTGGACGTCCGAACAGCCTGAGCATCTCGGCCAGTTCAGCACGGTCAGGCACATAAACTACGGACCCTTCGACGAGGACAGGCACGCGCGTCCGGGGCAGCACCTCGGTCCAGCCCAGCCCCGTAGCAACATGAAACCCCGCCATGATCTCGACTACCAAAGGCGGTGACTCCCACCGCCCGAACAGCGTCGACCGGAAGAGCGCACTCGCACCGTCATTGGTAGGTACGATCCCTACCCGATCCATTACCCGCTGAGCATCTGCCACGCTCATGAGCACATCGACATCGCCGACCTCGATCGGCGCACCGCCGCGCTGGAAATGACCCACCACGGGTCTTGAGCATCCCGCATCGCATCGACGGTCATGACGAGCGTTTCGCGGAGATCGGAAGTCAGCATCGCCGCAACCTAGCCGATCCTTACCACTCCGCAATCGCCCCGACTCGGACCCTTATCGGCCCTCGCGCATTCGTTATCCAAGTGGAACGAGGGAGCATGCATGACGATCGAAGTGGCCGACCGACCGAACGAACACGTGGTGGAGACGATGCCGGACCGTCTGGCGCTGCCGATCTGGACGCTGATCGCGCCGGGCTTGGGGCTGCTCGCCGTCCTCGTCGGCCTCGCCAAGATGGGCACGCTCGGCACCGCCGCCGCAGTCATCGTCCTGATCGGCAGCGTGCTCGCCGCCGTCCATCACGCCGAGGTCATCGCGCACAAGGTCGGCGAGCCGTTCGGGACGCTCGTCCTTGCGATCGCGGTCACCGTGATCGAGGTCTCGCTGATCGTCTCGCTGATGCTCTCCAACGCCGGTGACGCGACCACGCTCGCGCGCGACACGGTGTTCGCGGCGATCATGATCATCCTCAACTTCATCATCGGCATCTGCCTGCTCGCGGGCGCGGTGCGGCATCATGAGCAGCGGTTCACGCTGAAGGGCATGACGGCGGCGCTTGGCGTGCTTGCGGCGATGGCGGTGCTGTCGCTGATCCTGCCGAATTACACCTCATCGACGCAGGGCCCGACCTACGCGTCGTCGCAGTTGATCTTCGTCGCGGTCGTGTCGCTGATCCTCTACGGTACGTTTGTGCTGGTGCAGACGGTACGCCACCGCGATTATTTCCTGCCGTCGACCGACGACAAGGACGATCACGCTGCGCCGCCATCGGGCCGCGCGACGGGCATCGCCTTCGCCGCGCTGCTGGTGGCGCTGGTGTCGGTGGTGCTGCTCGCGAAGACGCTGTCGCCGACGATCGAGGCGGCGGTGCTCGGTGCCGGCCTGCCGCTTACCGTGGTCGGCGTGGTGATCGCGGCGCTGGTGCTCGCGCCCGAAAGTCTTGCCGCCTACAAGTCGGCGCGGCGCAACCGGTTGCAGACCAGTCTCAACCTCGCGCTCGGCTCGGCGCTGGCGACGATCGGGCTGACGATTCCGAGCGTGGCGATCGTGTCGCTGGTGCTCGACCTGCCACTCACGCTTGGCATCGACGCGAAGAGCATGACGCTGTTGGCTCTGTCATTGTTCGTGGCGACGCTGTCGCTCGGCACCGGGCGGACTACGGTGTTGCAGGGCGTCGTCCATCTCGTGATCTTCGCCGCTTATCTGTTCACGACGGTGGTGCCGTAAGTTCAGGGACCCTGCGTCGACAAATAGGCGATGACGTCGGCGCGGTCCTTTGAATCGGGGAGGCCGGCGAAGGCCATCGTCGTGCCGGGCACCATCTTGCGCGGGTTGGTGAGCCAGGCGTCCATGCGCTTTGCATCCCAGTTGCCGCCGAGCGACTTTAACCCGGCGGTGTAGGAGAAGCGCGGGCGTCGCTCGCCGATCGGGCCGCCCATAACGTCGTAGAGGTTCGGCCCATCGGTATCGCCCGCATATTGCCCGATTGTGTGGCAGGCGGTGCACTGACGAAAGACGCGTTCGCCGCTGGCGATCTGGCTGGTGGTGCCGGAGTCGGGGCTCGAACCGCAGCCTGCGAGCGCCAGTGCCAGCAGGGGCCACCGCGGCAGGGTCATCGCTTCTGGCGTGCGGCCAAGGCGAGACCGGCGGCGATCTGCACGACGGCGTAGAGGCGACGGCGGCCGGGACGGTCGACGAACGGCTTCACGACTTTCTCGGTCCCGAGCGCATCGTCCTTCCAGAGATCGACGTGGCGGCGGGGTTGGAGCAAGCCGATCAAGCCGTCGCCGACCATGAAGATCGCTGCCATCTCCGCCGCGCGCGACGCCCAGATGTTCTCCTGCGGACGCAGGGGGCCAGGAGTCACGAGCGTCGTCTCCTGGGGCCCTGGGCCCCCGCTTTTACGGGGGAACGGTGGAAAGGTCATTGGGGCTTGGCCTTCGCAGCTTGCGCGGCTTTCCAGGCAGCCACGTCCTCCAATGCAACACTACGCCGCAAGACCAGCGCATCCGGATCGATCACGACATGCGCGCCCGCCGGGACCGACAAGCTCGCCTTCCCGCCCGTCATCGGCAAAGTCCGCGTCTTCCCATCGATCTGTACCTGTACCGGCAGCGGGAACGGGCCGTTACCCGGCACCTTCCAGGCCAAAGCCAGCGTATTTCCCGTCCGCGTCTCGACCAGTTCGGGCAAAGCCGCCTGCCGGAGATACACGTCGAAGAACCACGCATAGTCCTTCCCCGTCACCTTCCGGACGAGCGCTTCATATTCCTTCGTCGACCCGAACCGCGGCGCGAAATTGCCCGGCTTCGGATCCGCGCGCCCGTACACCGCCAGCCGTGTCACGTCGAAGAACGCCTTGTCGCCGATCAGTGCCCGCAGCGTGTGGAGCATCCACGATCCCTTATAATAGATGTCCTGCCCCGCACCGCCCTTGTCGAGTTCGTACACCTCCTCTTCGGTGGTGACGCGCTGCTGCGTGATCGGCTTGCGGTTCATGATCGACGCGCGCTCGCCCTGCATCATCGCTGCATAGCGCGCACGCCCCTCGCGCCACTGGCCATAGAGCGGCTGCATGTACGTGCCATAGCCCTCGTGCAGCCAGTAATCGTCCCAGTTCGCGGCGGTCAGCTGATTGCCGAACCACTCATGCGCGAATTCGTGCTGGAACAGCCAGTCGAACCCCTCCGGCGCCTTCGCGTACTCGTTGCCGTACGCGTTGATCGTCTGGTGCTCCATGCCCTTGTGCGGCGTCTCGACCACGCCGAGCTTCTCGTCGCCGAACGGGTAGGGGCCGATCATGCTCTCGAAAAAATCGAGCGTTGGCGCGAACTCGGCGAACAGCTTTTCGGCCTGCGCCTTCTCGCCCGGCAGATACCAGTAATACATCGGGATGCTGTTGCCGAAGCGGCTCTTGTACGCGCCGCTGATTTCCTCGTACGGCCCGACGTTCAGCGCGATACCATAGGTGTTGGGATGCTTGGCGCGCCAGTTCCACGTCGTCCGGCCGTCCGCTAGCGTATCGACGCCGAGCAGCACGCCGTTCGACGGCGCCTTCAGCCCCTTCGGCACGGTGATGTGGAGCGTCACCAGCGCGGGCTCGCCGGTCGGGAAGTCGAGGCACGGCCAGAACAGGTCGCAGCCATAGCCCTCCGCGGTCGTTGCGAACCAGGTGCGGCCGTCGGGCGTCTTCGACCAGACCATGCCGTCGTCCCACGGCGCCTTCACCGCGACGTGCGGCGTGCCGCCATAGGTGATCTTCGCGGTGACCTTGCCGCCCGCGGGGACGGGCTTTGGCAGCGTGATCATCAGTCGTCCCTCGGGATTGCTCCAGGCCGAGGGCTCGAGCGGAACGCCGTCGATCGCGATCGCGCTGACCGGCAGATTGCGGTCCAGGTCGATCGGTAGGCGGGCGAGAGGGGCCTTTGCCGTGAAGACCAGCGTAGCGACACCGTTCAGACTTTCCGTTTCGGGTAGCACCTCGAACGCGAGGTCGGCGCTGTCGAACCGGAGCGCGGTCTGCTCGGGTGTCAGTACGCCCCCAGACCGCTGCGTCTGCGCGGTGATCGCGGGCTCGCCCTTCTTGGGAAGCGGCGCGGCGGCTGTGAGAAGTGCGACGGCGCTTACCGCGAGGAGAAGACCTGATTTCATGGCGTATCCTCGCGCGGAGGTCAGGGCGATACAAGCTATAAGCCTATATTCCTCGTCATTCCCGCGGAGGCGGGAACCCATACCGGCTAGCCTCGCAGCATGATCACAGACCTCCGAGGATATGGATCCCCGCCTTCGCGGGGATGACGGTGGGGTATTCGAACGCTGGACCCCGGAACAAGGCTCTCCTGAGCGTAGCCGAAGGACCCGTGGTGACGGGGTGTTTGCGGCATCGTTTCGGACCGGATCGTACCGATCCCACCGCCAACCAATTGATGGACGGTTCATCCTCACCATATACACTGTAGATTATGCCCCCATGCAGGCACCCACCGGAGCGTTCATGACCCAGTACCCCGTCCTTCCCCTTCGCGACATCGTCGTGTTCCCGCACATGATCGTACCGCTGTTCGTCGGCCGCGATAAGTCCGTTGCCGCGCTCGAAGCGGCAATGGCGGCGGACAAGGAGATCTATCTCGTCGCGCAGGTCGACCCGGCGGAGGACGATCCCTCGCGCGACGACCTGTATTCGATGGGCGTCACCGCGACCGTGCTCCAGCTTCTCAAGCTCCCCGACGGCACCGTGCGCGTGCTGGTCGAGGGCAAGGGCCGTGCGACTCTGGAAACGCTCGACGAGAGCGGCGACTTCCTCACCGCTACGGTCGAGCCGGTCGCCGATGCCGAGGTCGAAGGGCCCGAACTCATCGCGCTGATGCGCTCGGTGGTCGACCAGTTCGAGAACTACGCCAAGCTCAACCGCAAGCTCTCGTCGGAAACGTCGGTGCAGCTGTCCGAGATCGAGGACGCGTCGAAGCTGTCCGACGCGGTGATCGCCAACGTCCAGATCAAGGTTGCCGAGAAGCAGGCGATCCTGCTCGAAACCAACCCGTCGAAGCGCCTCGAAATGGCGTTCGCGGCGATGGAGGGCGAGCTGGGCGTCCTGCAGGTCGAGAAGAAGATCAAGAGCCGCGTGAAGCGCCAGATGGAGAAGACGCAGCGCGAATATTATCTGAATGAGCAGTTGAAGGCGATCCAGCGCGAGCTCGGCAACGAGGACGGCGAGGGCGAAGGCGACGAAATCGCCGAGCTGACGCAGAAGATCGCGACGCTCAAGATGAGCAAGGAAGCGCGCGGCAAGGCGACGTCGGAGCTGAAGAAGCTCAAGACGATGGCACCGATGAGCGCCGAGGCGACCGTCGTGCGCAACTATCTCGACGTCCTGCTCGGGCTCCCCTGGGGCAAGAAGTCGAAGATCAAGAAGGACATCGCCGCCGCACAGGTGACGCTGGACGAGGATCACTATGCGCTCGAGAAGGTCAAGGACCGGATTGTCGAGTATCTCGCGGTGCAGGCGCGCACCAACAAGCTGAAGGGGCCGATCCTGTGCCTCGTCGGCCCTCCGGGTGTCGGCAAGACCTCGCTCGGCAAGTCGATCGCCAAGGCGACCGGCCGCGAGTTCATCCGCCAGTCGCTCGGCGGCGTGCGTGACGAAGCCGAGATCCGCGGCCATCGTCGCACCTATATCGGCTCGCTGCCGGGCAAGATCGTCACCAACCTGAAGAAGGCCGGCACGTCGAACCCGCTGTTCCTGCTCGACGAGATCGACAAGCTCGGCCAGGATTTCCGCGGCGATCCGGCGTCGGCGCTGCTCGAGGTGCTCGACCCGGAGCAGAACGGCAAGTTCCAGGATCATTACCTAGAGGTCGATATTGACCTGTCGGACGTGATGTTCGTCTGCACGGCCAACTCGCTGAACCTGCCGCAGGCGCTGCTCGACCGCATGGAGATCATCCGTCTCGAGGGCTATACCGAGGACGAGAAGGTCGAGATTGCCGAGCGCCATCTGGTCGAGAAGCAGATCGAGGCACATGGCTTGAAGCCGGGTGAGTTCACGCTGACGCAGGAGGGTCTTCGCACACTCATCCAGCAATATACGCGCGAGGCCGGCGTGCGTACGCTGGAGCGCGAGATCGCCAAGCTGTGCCGCAAGGCACTGCGCCAGATCCTCGAGAACAAGACCACCAGCGTGACGATCACGCCCGAGAACATCGGCGAATATGCCGGCGTGCAGAAGTATCGCCACGGTCTCGGCGAGACCGAGAACCAGATCGGTGCGGTCACCGGCCTCGCCTGGACCGAAGTCGGTGGCGAGTTGCTGACGATCGAGAGCGTGACGGTCGCGGGCAAGGGGCAGGCCAAGCTCACCGGCAAGCTCGGCGACGTGATGAAGGAGTCGATCGAGACCGCGTTCAGCTTCGTCAAGGCGCGCGCGCCGAGCTACGGGATCAAGCCGAGCCTGTTCGCGCGGAAGGATATCCATATCCATCTGCCCGAGGGGGCGGTGCCGAAGGATGGTCCGTCGGCGGGTATCGGCATGGTCACGTCGATCGTCTCGACGCTGACCGGTGTGCCGATCCGGCGCGAGGTGGCGATGACCGGCGAGGTCACGCTGCGTGGGCGCGTGCTGCCGATCGGCGGCCTCAAGGAGAAGCTGCTCGCAGCGTTGCGCGGGGGCATCGAGACGGTGCTGATCCCGGCGGAGAACGAGAAGGATCTCGCGGAGATCCCGGCAAACATCAAGGCGGGGTTGAAGATTATCCCCGTTTCGCATGTCGACGAGGTGCTTCGCCTGGCGCTGACCGAGCCGCTCGAAGCGATCGAGTGGACCGATGCGGACGAGCTGGCGGCATTGCCACCGGCACCGATCGCGCCGGTCGGGGGTGGCCTTCACCACTGATCCATGTTTGGTAAGCGATGACGCGGCGGTTTCGTTTGACAGCAGACGGGGCCGCCGCATTATTGCGCGCTGAGTGCGGTCGCGAGTCCATCGTGGCTGATTCGAGTTTTTTCCGGGGGATTATATGAACAAGCAGGAGCTGATCGCGACGGTTGCCGACACGTCCGGGCTGGTAAAAGCCGACGCGGTCAAGGCGGTCGAGGCGGTGTTCGACGCGATCGAGGCATCGCTCAAGAAGGGCGACGAGGTTCGCCTGGTCGGTTTCGGCACGTTCTCGATCTCGAAGCGCAAGGCGTCGACCGGCCGCAACCCCCGGACCGGCGAGCCGATGACGATCAAGGCGTCGACCCAGCCGAAGTTCAAGGCCGGCAAGGGCCTGAAGGACGCGGTCAACTAGAACCGGTGTCGATAGGGCTGGACAGGTGGACGGGGTCTGCCTAAAGGCCCGCTTCCGAACGAGTTTCGGGCGCGTAGCTCAGTGGTAGAGCACACCCTTCACACGGGTGGGGTCGCTGGTTCAATCCCAGCCGCGCCCACCAGATTTACGCCGGTTCCTTCGCACGAGGGGGCCGGCGTTGCTGTTTCTGGCGTGGTTCGGTGTAGCGTGATCTCACGGCGGGCTTCGTCCCCAAAGTTCCGTCATCCTGACGAAAGTCAGGATCCAGAGCCACGCGGTGCAACGCCGGTTACCCTGGACCCTGATTTTCGTGGGGATGGCGGGGTGGTTTTCGTGACGCGACGTGCGGCGGACTTCTAACTTCCGCGCACCATGACAGATTGTTCATTAGGCTGGTTCGTTCGATCGAACTAAACGCCCTCCGTGGTCCAGTCCCGACTCCTCGACATCGCGATCAGCGAATTCGGCACCAAAGGGCTGGAGGGAGCGAGTACGCGTGGGATCGCCGCCGCGGCGGGCACCGCGATGTCCTCAATCACCTATCACTACGGCGGCAAGGAGGGTTTGTACCTCGCCGCCGCCGACCGGATCGCCGAGCGCATGTCCGCCGTGATGGGCGACCCGTCCGAGCTGTCGCACGACGTCGCAGCGGACGATGCCACCGAAGCCCGCGCCCAGATTCACCGCATCTTCGGCCGGCTCGCGGACAAGATGGCGAGCAACGAGAGCGCGGACTGGACGCTGTTCGTGCTCCGCGAGCAGATGAATCCGAGCGAGGCGTTCGAGCGCATCTATGGCGGCGTGATGGGTCAGATGGTGCGCAGACTGAGCGACCTCGTCTGCATCGCCACCGGTTGTGCCGAGATCCGCACCGGCCGGATCGCGACGATCACCTTGATGGGACAAGTCATCACGCTGCGGGCGAACCGCGCGACCTGCCTCAAACTGCTCGAGCGCGACACGCTCGAACCCAACGACATCCTCGATATCAAGGCGCGGATCGACGCCAATATCGACGCCATTCTCGATTCGATGCGTGCTGAAGAACAGGGCCAGGCATGACCGACCAAACGAACCACTCCGATAACGACCATGACGATGAGGATCGGAAGCCCGATCCGAACGGCGAGGACCAGCAGTCCGATACCGACCAGCAGGACGGGTCTGAGGACGACAAGAAGCCGTCGGTGTTCAAGAAGCCGCTATTCTGGATCATCCTGGTCATCGTCGTCGGCGGACTGATCATCGGCGGCGTGCTCTATTGGCTGCATGCGCGCCAGTTCGAGTCGACCGACGATGCGTTCGTCGACACGCACATCGTCCGCCTCGCGCCACAGGTCGCGGGCACGCTGGTCCAGGTCGCCGACATCGACAACCGCCACGTCGAGGCCGGTCGCCTGCTCGCGGTGATCAAGTCGTCGGGCCGCCATGCGCAGGTCGTCGAGGCGCAGGCGAACGAATCGCAGGCCCGCGCACAGTTCGCGCAGGCCCAGGCACAGGTCACCGCTGCCGAAGCGCAACGTCAGCAGGCAGCCGCACAAGCGCGCGTGCCTATGGCCGCTGCGGTAAAGGCCCAGCAGGATCTCGCGCGCTACGAGGCGTTGCTGCGGCTCGATCCGAGCGCGGTCGCCGGCCAACAGCTCGATCAGGCGCGAGCCACCGCCCGCCAGACCGCCGCTGACGCCGCCGCCGCCCGCGAGCAGATCGACACCGCCAGCGCGCAGATCAGCGTCGCCAGGAAGCAGGTCGGCGCGGCCAAGTCGGTGATCGACGCCCGCCGCGCGCAGGTCGACCAGGCGAACGTCACGATCGGCGATCTCCGCGTGACCGCGCCGGTCGCAGGCCAGGTCGTCAATCGCTCGGTCAATGTCGGCTCCTATGTCGCGCCCGGCACGCAGCTGATGGCGATCATCCCCGACAAAATGTGGGTGACCGCCAACTTCAAGGAAACGCAGCTCACGCTGATGAAGATCGGCCAGCCCGTCGACATCCATGTCGACGCGTATCCCGGCGTCGACTTCAAGGGCCATGTCGATTCGATCCAGCGCGGCGCAGGCCAGGCGTTCGCCTTGCTCCCCCCGCAAAACGCGACCGGCAATTACGTGAAGGTGGTCCAGCGCGTCCCCGTCCGCATCGTGTTCGACGCGAAGAACGGCCCCGATCCAAAGCGCTATCCGATCGGCCCCGGCATGTCGGTGGTGCCGACCGTCAAGGTGCGCTGAGGTGGCGAAAGCTCCTGCGAAGGCAGATGCGGGCGGCGGCCACACGTGGTCGCCGAGCCGGTCGGCGGCGGGCAAGTACAGCCCGTGGCTGATCGTCGCGATCATCTCGATCCCGACCTTCATGGAGGTGCTCGACACGTCGATCGCCAACGTCGCGCTCGATCATATCTCGGGCGGGTTGTCGATCACCACCGACCAGGCGACGTGGGTGCTGACCAGCTACCTCGTCGCCAACGCGATCGTCATCCCGATCTCGGGCTGGCTGTCCGACGCGATCGGCCGGAAGCGCTATTTCCTGCTCTCGATCGCGCTGTTCACGCTCGCATCGCTGCTCTGCGGCCTCGCGCCGAACATCGCCACGCTCGTCGTCGCCCGCGTGCTGCAAGGCATCGGCGGCGGCGGATTGGCGCCAGTCGAACAGTCGATCCTCGCCGACACCTTCCCGCCCAAGCAACGCGGAATGGCGTTCGCCGCGTTCGCGATCGTGGTCGTCGTCGGCCCCGTGCTCGGGCCGACGCTCGGTGGCTACATCGTCGAATATTCGAGCTGGCACTGGGTGTTCCTGATCAACGTCCCCGTCGGCATCGCCGCGTGGTTCCTGGTCGAGACGTTCGTCGACGAGCCCGATCAGGTGAAGAAGGACCGCGACGAGCGCTTCAAGAACGGCCTGACGATCGACTATGTCGGCGTTGCGCTGGTCGCGCTCGGGCTCGGCTTCCTCGAACTCACCTTCGATCGCGGCGAGCGCGAGGACTGGTTCGCAAGCGGCTTCATCGTCATGTCGGCGATCATCGCCGCGGTGTCGCTGGTCACGCTCGTCATCTGGGAGCTGAACCACAAGGACCCGGTGATCGACCTCAAGCTGCTGAAGAACCGCAACTTCGCGCTGACGATCGGCGTGATGGGCGTCACCGGCATGATCCTGTTCGGTACCACGCAGCTCATTCCACAGATGCTGCAACAGGTGCTCGGCTACAGCTCGCTCGATGCCGGGCTGGCGCTGACCGCAGGCGGTCTGGCGACGCTCGTCATGGTGCCGTTCGCAGGGCGGTTGAGCGGGCTGGTCGACGTCCGCTTCCTCCTCTTCCCCGCGTTGTTGGTGCAGGCGTTCGCGCTGTGGAACATGAGCCACCTGACCGCCGACATCGCGTTCTCCGACGCGGCGTTCGCGCGGCTGTTCCAGGCGATGGCGCTGCCGTTCCTGTTCGTGCCGATCAACGCGATCGCCTATGTCGGGCTCAAGCAGACGCAGACCGCACAGGCGTCGAGCCTGCTCAACGTCTCGCGCAATCTCGGCGGGACGATCGGCATCTGCTTCGCGCAGACGCAGCTTGCAGGCGGGTTGCAGCGTCACCAGTCGGAACTGACGCAGACGCTCAATCCGCTCGATCCGAATTATAACGACTGGATGCAGAAGGCGACGAGCGTGTTCGGCGGGCAGGGCGATGCGACGACGCCTTTGGCCGTGCTGTACAGCCAGATGCAGCGGCAGGCGACGATGCTCGCGTTCCTCGACGTGTTCCGCGCGATGATGGTGGTCGTGCTGTGCGTCGCGCCACTGGTTCTATTCATGCGCTCCGGCAAGACCGGCGGCGCCCCCTCGGGAGGGATGCATTGATGCGTGCGCGGTTCATGGTGGTTGCGGTTGCGGCCCTGCTCGCGGGGTGCACCGTCGGCCCGAATTACACGCCGCCCGAGATGGCGGTGCCGCCGGCGTTCGTCGGTCCGCAAGCCACAGTGGGTGCGACCGTCGATCCGGCGCGCTGGTGGTCGGCGTTCGGCGATCCGCAACTCGACGGCCTCGTCGAGCGCGCGCTGAAGGGCAATCCCGACATCGCGATCGCCGCCTCGCGCGTGCGTCAGGCCCGTTTGCAGGAGATCGTCGCGCGCTCGCAAGGGTTGCCGAGCGTCAACGCCAGCGCCAGCCCGAGCCATATCGAGTTCAGCAAGAACGCCGGCCTCTCGTCGATCGCACGCGCGTTCAGCGGCGGCACGGGGGCAGGCGGCACCGGCTCGACCGGCGGCATCGCGCTGCCCGGCAGCGGGATCACGACCTATTCCGTCGGCTTCGACGCCAGCTGGGAACTCGACCTGTTCGGCGGTATCCGTCGCAGCACCGAAGGTGCGCGGGCTCGGACCGAAGCAGCAGTCTGGTCGAAACGCGACGCCGCGGTGACGCTCGCCGGCGAAGTCGCCCAAGCGTATTTCGCGCTGCGGCTCGACCAGGCGCAGATCGCGACGATCGAGGGCGAGATCGTCCGCCAGCGTCGTGCGCTGGAGATCGCGGGCAACACCGCTAAGGTTGGCCTCGTTCCCCCGATCGACGTGACGCGTCAGCGCGCCTCGATCACCTCGACCGAGGCGCGCGCCGAACCGGTCCGTGCCGATGTCGATGTTCGCATGCACGCGTTGGCGATCCTGCTCGGCGAGCCGCCGGCGACGCTGATGGCGGAGCTCGCGGCGCCTTCGGCCGCGCCACTCGGGGTGCCGACGATCCCGGCCGGGTTGCCGTCAGAGTTGTTGCGGCGCCGCCCGGACGTGCGGGCCGCCGAACGCGATCTCGCGGCCTCGACGGCGGATATCGGCGTGGCGGTGGCGGATATGTATCCGAAGTTCAGCCTCACCGGCATGGGCCAGCTGATCTCGACCGCGCTCGGCAATCTGTTCTCGGGTGACAGCCTCCAGCTGACCGCGTCCGGTGCGGCGCAGTTTCCGTTGCTCGACTGGGGCCGGCGCAAGGCGACCGTGAAGTCACGCGAGGAGGACCGCCAGCAGGCGTATCTCCGCTATCGCTCGACCGTGTTGCAGGCGTTGCGCGACGTCGAGGACCCGCTTGCGCAGATCGCGGCCGAGCGTCGCCGCAACGCAGCGTTGCAGCGCGCGGTGATCGATGCGCAGAGCAGCGCGAACGCGGCGGAGTCGCAGTACCGGACTGGGTTCGTGGCGCAGACGACACTGCTGAATGCGGAGACGGACGTGCTGACGGCGCGCGAACAGCTGGTGTCCAGCGATGCGCAGTTGCGGCAACTGACGGTGGCGCTGTTCAAGGCGCTTGGTGGTGGTTGGGAGCAGGCGGAGTAAGGGCCTGCTTCACCCCGTCCGTTACCCACGCCTGATTGTTCTCCCGCGAAGGCGGGAGCCCAGTCTGGACTCCCGCCTTCGCGGGAGAACAAGCTAGTTAGTGGACTGCACCCGTTCCACGATCACCACCCCGGCGAAGGCCGGGGCCCAATTGGGAAACGTCGGTAACCTAGGTGTGCGGTTCATCACTGCGACCTTGCCAATTGGGCCCCGGCCTTCGCCGGGGTGGTAGTCTTTTTGGGCAGGTGCTTTCAGCGAGCAGCCGTTGATCCAGAAGACAGGGGCGGCCCCACAGCCGCCCCAAAGATCACTTCTTCTTGTTCTTCCGCGCCGCATACTTGGCGTCACGGATCGCCTTCTTCTCGGCGTCGGTCAGTTCGACCTTAGCCTCGGCCTCGCGCTTCTTTTCGGCAGCGGCCTCGGCTTCGGCCTTCTTGGCAGCCTTTGCCTCGTCTTCAGCAGCACGCTTGGCAGCGCGCTTCTCGCGCTCCGCCGATTCCTTGGCTTCGCGCGCGGCAAGGCGCTCGGCGACGACGGCTTCGTCGATCGGCGGCTTGGCACGGAGCGCTTCGAGCGCCTTCTGCTTGGCGGCGGCTGCGCTGCTCGTGCGGTCCTGGAAACTGGGGTCCTTGAAAGAGGCCATTGTCGTCGAATAATCCTGTAATGATGGTCTGGCCGCTCGGACGCAGGGATGCGCGAGCGGTGACGCTGGCAGCGCCTGTAAATCATCGCGCGCCGGATCGGAAGAGATGTGTTCATCTGCGCGCGTTTCAAGCCTGCGTCCCAGCATCGTCCCAACCAGCGGTCATCAAACCGTCACATCATAGTCATGCAAGCGTAACCGAAATCGCATCGTGGCGTCATCTGCCCAGCCTAACCGCCATGTCACGGTCGGCAGGGGGGAGCCTGGGTCGATCCGAACAATCAACGGTACGACTCGGGAGTCCTTCGCATGACCACCTTTACTCGCCTCGGCACGATCCTGCTGACCGGCACGGCCTGCCTCGCACTCACCGCATGCGGTGGCGCCGACGATGTCGCTTCGCCAGGCGCAGGCACGGTGATCATCACGCCGCCCGCCACGCCGACGCCGACGCCGGCAACCCCGACACCCACGCCGACGGCAATTACCGCCGCGCAGTTCGCCTCGACCTCGGGCGCCATCGCAAGCGGTGCGATCACGATCAGCGCCGACGAGCAGCTCGCGATCGTCAATGCCGGCACCAACAACAACGTCAGCGGCACCAACGTCCTGACCGGCGTGTACCCGACCGCCGCGACGTCCGCCACGACCGCGACCGACTCCTCGTCGATCAACCCGTTCTTCACCAGCACGAACTTCGTCGGCGCGCTGAACGGACCGTCCGACACCGCGTTCCAGGGATGGACCTGCAACTCGACCTCGGCACAGTTCGGCGGCACCACGACCGCTAGCTGCACGGCGGTTCCCGCTGTCGGTACTGGCGGTTCGGCCGCAGCATGCCCGACCGGCACGATCGACGACGGCCTGGTCCAGACGTTCCGCGCCTGCCGCCTGCCGACCGTGATCTCGTCCAGCCTGACGCTGCCGAAGATCGCCGGCGTGTTCTACCGCCTGCGCGGCCAGACCGAAGTCGGTGCCGATGTCGGCACGACCGGTGCCGATACCGGCGTGACGCTGACGATCGCGCCGGGCGTCATCGTCGCGGCGGACTCGACCGAAGTCACCGCCGACCTCCTGCTCGTCAACCGCGGGTCGAAGATCAGCGCCGTCGGCACGCGCGATGCGCCGATCATCTTCACGTCGCAGCAGAACCTGACCGCCAACGGCGTCAGCGATGCGACGCAGGGCCAGTGGGGCGGGATCATCCTGCTCGGCCGCGCCCCCGTCGCGGTCTGCGCGACCGGCACCGGTCCGAACAACGCCGGCGGCACCAGCACGACCTGCCAGCAGGCGATCGAAGGCGTCACCGGGCGCTTCTACGGTGGCCCAACCGCCGCGGACAACAGCGGCACGATGCAATATGTCCAGATCCGCTACAGCGGCATCGCGATCAGCGACGGCAACGAGCTTCAGGGCCTGACGCTGGGCGGCACCGGTTCGGGTACGACGATCGATCACGTCCAGAGCCACAATTCAGCCGATGACGGCATCGAGATCTTCGGTGGCACCACGAACATCAAGTATTTCGCGGTCACCGGCGCGGACGACGACGGCTACGATATCGACAACGGGTATCGCGGCTTCATGCAGTTCATCATCGCCGCGCAGCGTCTGCTGGGTGCGACCGCCGACTCGTTCTCGACCGAGATCGACTCGAACGGTGCCGAGGATCTGCTGCCGCGGACCTTCGGCCAGTATTCGAACTTCACGTTCGTCCAGACCGCGCTTGCGCCGGCCGCGATCCGCCAGCGTGGCGGGTCGGACATGCGCTTCATCAACGGGATCGTGAAGACGCCGGCGACCGTCGCCTGCCTCAACCTGATCGCGCAGGAAACCAGCCAGGCCGATCGCTCGACGATCCGCGCGGCCGATGCGTCGAAGCAGGACGTTGGCCCGCCGATCTTCACCTCGGTCTACTTCAACTGCAACGGCCGGTAAGCCTCCGGTCGGCTCTCCGCAGTCGATGATGTGAGCAGCGATGCCGGGGCGGTTCCAAAGACCGCCCCGGCATTCGCCCATAGACCCCTGATCTGGATATTCGGCCATGCAAACGCGCTTCGGCTATGCCACCTTACTTCTCCTGACCTCGCAGCTGGTCACGCCGGCCGCGCTGGCCCAAACTGGTGGCGCCGCGCCGGCTCCCGCCGCGCCGCCCCCCGCCTCGACAACGCCGACGGGGCCTACCTCGACGCCGGTGGACACGTCTGCGCCACAGGCTGCAGGTGCACAGGCCGCCGGTGCACAGGCCGAAGTGTCGACGCCTGGTTATGATCCCAATGGCGGCGAGGACATCGTCGTCGTCGGCCGCAACATCCCGAATTTCGTCCGTGCGACGCCGCAGGTCGTGTCGATCCTGTCGACCGAGGACATCGCCCGCACCGGCGAAGGCGACATCGCCGGCGCCTTGTCGCGCGTTACCGGTCTCAGCATCGTCGGCAACGGCTTCGTCTATGTCCGCGGCCTCGGCGATCGCTACTCGTCGTCGCTGCTCAACGGTTCGCCCTTGCCGAGCCCCGAGCCGCTACGCCGTTCGGTCCCGCTCGACATCTTCCCGACCACGATCGTCGGGTCCGCGCTGGTCCAGAAGACCTATTCGGTGAACTATCCCGGCGAATTCGGCGGCGGCGTGATCAACCTCACGACCAAGACGATCCCGGACAAGAACTTCCTGTCGTTCGGAGGCTCGGTTTCGGCCGACACCGCGACGACCAGCGAGCTCGGCTACACCTACTACGGCGGCGATAAGGACTGGATCGGCTACGACGACGGCACCCGCAAGGTGCCGAGCTTCATCAAGGATGCGCCAAAGGGCAACGGCAACATCTCCGCCGCGCAGGCCGCCACGCTCAGCAACGCCTCGACCTCGCTGCTCCAGCGCAACAACCAGCTCCCCGCCAATTTCTCGGGCGAAATCAGCGGTGGTACGGTGTTCGACATCGGATCGGGCCGGCTCGGCGTCATCGCATCGGTCAGCGCGAGCAACACCTTCCGCACGCGCAACATCACGCAGCAGGATTCGGTCACGCCCGAGGGTTTGCTGCGCAACGATTTCCAGACGCTGCTGACCGACAACCGGATGGTCGCCAACGGACTGCTCGGCATCGGCTACGAGTTCGGCGAGAACAGCGTCAAGCTCACCAACGTCTACATTCACGATACGCTCAAGCAGGCGCGCGGGTCGGCGGCGACCACCTACAACAACTCGAGCGGTCTGCGCTTCCAGCAGAGTACCAACTGGTTCGAACGCCAGTTGTTCGAGACCCAGCTGGTCGGCGCGTTCAAGCCGGTGGACGCGCTGACGCTCGACGTCCGCGGCGCCTACGCGAATTCGAAGCGCAACGCGCCGTACGAGCGGCAGTTCGATTATCTCTGCTCGAACACCACCACGACGGGTCTGCCGATCACCGTGCAGGATCCGAACGGCACCGGGGGCGCGCAGTGTAACGGCGCCTATCAGGTGACGCAGCGCTTCTCGCCGTTCGCGTCGATCATCTTCAGCGAACTGAAGGAGGACCTCTACAGCGGGCAGGCCGATCTGGCCTACAAGCTGTCGACCGCGCGGCCGGTGACGCTTTCGACCGGTTATTTCTATTCGGACACGAAGCGCACGTCGTCGCGCCTTCAGTTCAATTACCAGACGCCGCGCGGTGGTGGCACCGCGCCGGGCTATCCCTACAATCTGCTGCGCCCGGACTATCTGCTCGCGATCGACACGAACGATCCGAACAACTCGCTGGAGCTGCAGTTCAACACCCCGCTCGGCGCGTACCAGTATGACGCGTCGCTGCGTATTCATGCAGGCTATGTCCAGGCTGAAGCCGAGGTCGCCGACGGTATCCGCGGCACGATCGGCGTCCGCTACGAGACGGCGGACGAGCGGGTGACCCCGATCGATTCCGCGACGACGCGCCTGAAGAACGACTATTTCCTGCCGGCTACCACGCTGACCTGGAATTTCGCGCCCGACATGCAGTTTCGCGTCAGTGGATCGAAGACGATCTCGCGCCCGCAGTTCCGCGAGCTTGCGCCGCAGCAGTTCCGCGATCCCGAATCGGATCGCCTGTTCTTCGGTAACCCGCTGTTGCAGGATACCAAGCTCTACAATCTCGACGCACGGTACGAGTGGTTCTTCGCGCGTGACCAGCGTTTCACGCTCGGTGCGTTCTACAAGCGGATCGACAAGCCGATCGAGCAGGTCGGTTTCTACACCGGCGCGGACGATCGTCTCCAGACCGGCTTCACCAATCTGCCCAAGGCCAAGCTGTACGGCGGCGAGGTCGAGTTCCAGAAATACGTGCCGCTCGACACGCTCGGCAGCGATTTCTTCGCGACGCGGCGGCTGCTGTTCATCGCCAACTACACCTATACGCAGTCGTCGATCACGGTGGACGACACCTGCGTGCCGAACGTGGTCGACCAGACCACGAAGGTCGCAGGGTGCGATACCGGGTTTGCGCCCGCGACGGGCAATTTCCGTGACGGCGCGCCGCTCACCGGTCAGTCGGATCACTTGGTCAACGTCCAGCTTGGACTGGAGGATACCAAGCGGCTGTCTCAGATCACGCTGCTGTTCAACTATGCCAGCGACCGCGTGACGAACCGCGGCCCGTCCAACCTCGGTGGCGCGGGCTTCCTGCCCGACATCATCGAAAGGCCCGGCATCCGCCTCGATCTCGTCGCGCGCCAGGGCATCGAACTGCGCGGGGCCAAATTCGAGGTGAAGGCCGAGGCGCGCAACCTCACCAAGACGCGGTTCAGCGAAGGCCAGACGTTCGAGAACGGCAACAAGGTGTACATCAACCGGTACAATCTGGGTCAGGTGTTCACGCTGGGTATCAGCACGACGTTCTGAGGAAGGGGCGGTCGTTCACGTTGCGCTCCAGCGGCGAGCGCAGTCGGAGCGACCGACCTCCCAAGAAGAGCACCTCCCCGGCGAAGGCCGGGGCCCAGTTGGAAAGGTCAGCGTAACGTAGCGCCGTCCTCCGTCAGCAACGTTGCCCAACTGGACCCCGGCCTTCGCCGGGGAGGTGCTTTAACTGGGGTAGGTGCTGAGGCGCGGGCACCGCCGCTACGCCTATCCACCCGTTCTCATCCGACCGATCATGGCCTTAGACCAAGCCTAGCCCCATGCCTTCTCGCGAAACCATTTGGTGATCACATACTTGACCCCCGACCGTACCTTCATCCCGTGATGCAGCGTCGCAGGGTTGAGGCTGCCATCCGCTCGCCGGTTGTTCCACGCGAGCAGCTTGCCCGTCTCCGGCTGGACGATCTTGTCGATCGCCTTGAAGCGCGTCGCGCCGCCCGCGCCTGGCCGGTTCAAGTAGATCATGACGGTCCACGTCCTGTTCCCCGCGACGCCGCAATAGCGCGTATAGTCCACCCCGTTCGGCTCGAAATAATCGGTATGCCCCTTGAACTCCTGTCCGACCGCATAGCGCTGGCCCTGCAGCGGCTCGCCGTGCACCGGATCGAGTCCGGTCAGCGCCGCGATCCGGCGCTCGACGTCGATCGCCACCGGATCAAGCGGCGAAAGATCGCCCGTCTCACTCGTCCGATAGCTCGCGTCACCGTTCGAATCGGAGATCGTCGAGGGGCGCCGTACCGCGTCGATCCGCTCGATCAGCGCTGCACACAGGTCGGGCGGCAGGAAGTCGCGCCGCACGAACAGGTCGAGCTTGGGGCTCGGTACGCGCTGAACGCCGGGCACGGACAGCCGCGCCAGGATCGCTGCGGGGGGCAGGCCGGAGCCACTGGAGGGGAAAGTATCGGACATGCGCGTCTTCTGCCCATCGCCGACGCGATGCGCTACCCTATCCATCACTTGGCGCCCCCCGCACCGGATTGCGCATATTCGGCGGGCAAGCCATTGACGCGGAATTGTAACATGGCATGCCTACGCGACGGGATGCGGGAAATTGGGGTGGGTCGCGGATGCGGTTGAAGCTGGACGCGCGGGCGCGCCGTATCTTGCGGCGTATGCCGGTCGTGAATGTCTACAGTGTCGTCGAACTCGCGCTGCTGGCCGGGCTGGCCACGCAGTGCGCGCGGTTGGCGTGGACGATCGTGACGCCGATCACGCCGCTCGGCGACTGGCGCCCCGCCGCGCCGATGGTCGTCGGATCGCCCGCCGATATCTTGCGCGGGTTCGATCCGTTCTTCCGCCTCGGTGGCGCGGCGGGCGCACCCGCCACCGTCACGTCGCTCCAGCTGACTCTATTCGGCACGCGCATCGACGAGGCGATGGGGCGCAGCTCCGCGATCATCGCCGGTCCCGACGGTCTCCAGCAAAGCGTTGCGGTCGGCGACGAGATCCAGCCTGGCGTACGCCTGAAGGCGGTCGCGTTCGATCATGTCACGATCGACCGTGGGGGCGCCGACGAAGACCTGTTCCTCGACCAGTCGGGTGCCGTCACCCCGGTCGTACCCGGAGCGGCCCCTGCTGGCGCTGTGTCCCCAGCGGTCGGTATCCCAGTCGCGCAGTTGCGGAGCGAGATCGGCTTCATCCCCCGCATCGACGGTGGCCGCATCAGCGGGCTGACGGTCCGGTCGCAGGGCTCGGGCAACGTCTTCCGCTCCGCCGGGCTCAAGGACGGCGATGTCGTCACCTCGATCGGCGGGCGGCCCGTTTCCGGCCCCGGCGATCTCGACCGCATCGCCAAGGATTTCGCGGGCGGCGGCAACGTCCCCATCACCGTAGAACGCGGCCAGGATACCCTGCCGCTCGCCATCACGATCGCGCCACCCCAATGAAAAAGCTTCTTCTCGGCCCCGTCGTCGCGCTCGCGTTGGCGGCAGGCGTCCACGCGCAGACCACGCTCAACGTCCGCGATGCCGATATCCGCGCGTTCATCGCCGACGCCGCCAAGGTCACCGGGCGCACCTTCATCATCGACAACCGCGTCGCCGGCAAGGTGACCGTGGTCACCGATCGCCCCCTGTCGCGCTCCGAATATTTCGAGATATTTCTCTCGACGTTGCGCGCCAATGGCCTCGTCGCGGTGCCGACCTCGGGCGGCGCGTTCCGCGTCCAGCCGCTCGACAACGCCGCGTCGCAGCCGAGCCGGATCGGCGTCGCAGGCGCCGCACGCAACAGCTACGTTACCGAGATCATCCGCCTCCGCGCGATCGACGCGCAGTCCGCGGTCGAGACGGTTCGCCCGCTGGTCAGCGCGCAGGGCTCGGTCAGCGCGAACCGCGGCGGCAACAGCCTCGTCGTGGTCGATTTCGCCGACAACATCCGTCGCATCCGCGAAGTCCTTCGCCGGATCGACACCGACACCTCCTCCACGCGCGTCGTCGCGCTGAAGAACGCCAGCGCCAAGGAGATCGCCACCGCGCTCCAGGGCTTGATCGGAACCGGCACTGGCGGCGGTCAAGGCGGGCAGGGCGGTGGCGCCGGCTCCGGTCCGAGCGCATCGGTCGTCGCGGTCGAGGGCTCGAACGCGGTCGCGTTGCGCGGCGATCCGACTACCGTCGCCCGCCTCGCGCAGGTCGCCGCGGACCTCGACCAGAAGGCGCGCAACGGCACCGAAATCAAGGTCGTGTTCCTCGAGAACGCCGATGCCGAGCAGCTGCTGCCGGTGTTGCAGGAACTCGTCGGCCAGACTCCGACGCAGCCCGTGCAGACCGCCTTGTCGCGTTCGAACTTCGGATCGAGCAGTACCAACGGTGCGTCCGGCGGCCAGTCGAACTTCTCGCAACCACAGATCCCGCAGTCCGGTCCTTCGTCGAGCGGCGGGGGTGGCGGATCGGGCCAGGCTGCGATCACCGCGGCCGGCGGCAAGACCGCCGCGGTCGTCACGCGCTTCGCCGGCGCCAACGCGATCGTCATCGCGGCGCCTGCCGAGATCCAGCGTCAGCTGAACGAGGTCGTCCGCCAGCTCGACACGCGCCGCGAACAGGTGCTGGTCGAGGCGATCGTCGCCGAAGTTTCCGATTCGACTGCGAGGACGCTCGGTGCGCAGTTCATCGTCGGCGATCCGAGCGGCGGTGCGTTCGGCGCGTCGACCTTCTCGAACTCCGCGCCCAACATCCTCCAGATCGCCGGCGCGATCGGCGCACGCTCGATCGGCGGCAACGGCACGACGGTCGTCGCGCCCGATGGCACGCGCACCGAAACGAACACGCCCAATGCCGCGGCGGACGCACTGCAGCAGTCGGCGATCGCATCGATCCTCGCGGCCACCGGCGGCTTTGGCGGGTTCGGCGGCAAGATCGGCAGCACCTTCTTCGGCGCGATCATCAACGCGGTAAAGAGCGACACGACCTCGAACCTGCTCCAGGTCCCGCACCTCGTCACGCTCGACAATCAGGAGGCGCACAGCCTCGTCGGGCAGGAGATCCCGATCACCACGGGCCAAGCGCTCAGCACCAATTTCGACAACGCCTTCCGCACCACGCAGCGGCAGAATGTCGGCATCGAGCTGACCGTGCGGCCGCAGGTGAACTCGTCGGGTACGGTGAAGCTCAACCTCCGCCTGGAGGTCAGCTCGATCGCCGGCCCGGTGTCGAGCGACAACAGCGATCTGATCCTCAACAAGCGCGAGGTCGAAACCGTCCGCACTGTCGACGACGGCCAGATCGCGGTGATCAGCGGCCTGCTCGACGATAACGAGCGCCGCACGATCGAGAAGATCCCGCTGCTCGGCGACATCCCCGTGCTCGGCCATCTGTTCACTTCGAAAGCGAAGCAGCGGTCGAAGACCAACCTGATGATCTTCATCCGCCCGACGATCCTGCGCACCGCGGAGGACAGCCGCAAGCTGACCGAGCAGCGTTATGGCTATGTCCGCCTGCAGCAGGGGCTGCAGGAGCCGGGTGCCGAGCCGTCGATCGACCAGCTCGTCCGCGATTACATGGGCGCTGCGCCGCCGATCCCGAGCGCGCCGATCCCCGGCAACATCGAGGATCCGCGCATCGCGGTGCCGGTCCGCACCTCGACGATGGTCGTGCGATCCAGGAAATGATCATCCGCGAAGGCCACGAGATCGACGCCGCTTCTCCCCTCCCGCTTGCGGGAGGGGTCGGGGGAGGGCCTGCCTCGATCATGGACGACGCGATCGAGGGGTATGTCATTCCCTCCCCCAACCCCTCCCGCGAGCGGGAGGGGAGCAGTGACCTTCCCCAGATCACCATCCCCTACGCCTTCGCCCGAAAGTTCGGCGTCGTCGTCGACCACACCGACACGGACTCCCACCTCACCATCGCAATGCGCGCCGGCGCAGACCCCAAAGTCCTGCTCGAACTCCGCCGCTACCTCGCGCGTCCGTTCGACGTGACGTTCGTGGAACAGATCGCCTTCGACCGCCTCCTGTCGAACGTCTACGCGATGGACGGCCAGGCCAACGCGCTCGCGGCGGTCGGCATGGGCGACGAACTCGACCTGCTCGCCGGCGACCTGCCGACTGCGGAGGACCTGCTCGACACCGCCGACGACGCCCCCGCTATCCGTCTCATCAACGGCATCATCGCCGACGCCGCGCGCAACGGCGTGTCGGACATCCACATCGAACCGTACGAGTCCGGCCTCGTCGTCCGGATGCGGATCGACGGCGTGCTGCGCGAAACGCTGCGGATGCCGCCCAACGTCGCCCCGGTGGTGGTCAGCCGCATCAAGGTCATGGCCCGCCTCGATATCGCCGAACGCCGCGTCCCGCAGGACGGCCGCATGGGGCTCACGTTAGGGGGCAAGCTGCTCGACGTCCGCGTCTCGACACTGCCGAGCCGCGCAGGCGAACGCGTCGTGCTGCGTATCCTCGACAAGGAAAACGCCGGCATCGACTTGGAGGCGCTCGGCCTGCCGCCCGCCTTGTTTGCGCTCCTGAACGAGGCGCTGAGCGAGCCCAACGGCATCATCCTCGTCACCGGCCCGACCGGTTCGGGCAAGACCACGTCGCTCTACGCCGCGCTACGCTTGCTCAACGACGGCAGCCGTAACATCCTCACCGTCGAGGACCCGGTCGAGTACGCGGTTGATGGCGTCGGCCAGACGCAGGTGAACCCCAAGGTCGGCCTCACCTTCGCGGCAGGCCTGCGCGCGATCCTCCGCCAGGATCCCGACGTCGTCATGGTCGGCGAAATCCGCGACCGCGAGACCGCCGAGATTGCGGTGCAGGCGTCGCTCACCGGCCATCTCGTGCTGTCGACGGTCCACACCAACGACGCGATCGGCGCGATCACCCGTATGCGCGACATGAAGGTCGAGAGCTTCCTGCTCGCCTCAACGCTGCGTGCGGTGATCGCCCAGCGCCTCGTCCGTCGCCTGTGCCCAACCTGTCGGAAGGCCGTGCCCGCGTCGGCTACGGTAGCCCCGCTGCTCGGCATCGCCTCCGACGCGGTCGTCTACGTCGCGCAAAGCTGCGAAGACTGCAACCAGACCGGCTACAAGGGCCGCATCGGTGTGTTCGAAGCGGTCCGCATCGACGACACGATCCGCCGCCTGATCAACGCTGACGGCCATGAGTCGGAGATCACCGCCCACGCCTTCGCCAAGTCGCCGAACTTGGCGCAATCGGCCCGCGACCTAGTCCTCTCCGGCCAAACCACCGCCGAAGAAGCCGTCCGAGTATCCCGCCGCGACACCACCGAAGCAGTCGAGGATTCAGTAGTTGCGTAGCGTGCGGCAATTCCTCCCCGGAACGGGGAGGGGAACCAGCGAGGCTTGTGGAGGGGGTTCACCACGCTCGCACCACCGGCCGTACGCCGCCAGCAGCGCAACGCAGCGTTCGCGGCACGCCCCCTCCACCACCGCTGCGCGGCGGTCCCCCTCCCCTTGCAGGGGAGGATGATGGCGGACTTCGACTATATCGCGATCGATACCAAAGGCGCCGAACGCCGCGGTCACATCGCTGCCGCCGACATAGATGTCGCCCGCGCCACCCTCGACGCACGCAAATTCTACGTCGTGAAGATCACCCCCGGCGCACCCCCGCAGGCGACCAAAGGCCGCCCGCTCTTCGGCCTTCAGCTTGGCACGCCGAAGATGTCGGGCAAGAACCTCACGCTCTTCACCCGCCAGCTCGCCACCCTCAACCGCGTCTCGCCGCTGGAGGAATCGCTCCGTACGATTACGCGCCAGACCGAACAGGACAGCGTCCGCACGATAGTCCAGCACGTCCACGCCGGCGTGGTCGAAGGCCGTCGCCTCGCCGACGCGATGGCGCGTGAGCCGAAAAGCTTTCCGCCGCTCTACCGCGCGATGGTGTCGGCCGGTGAAAGCTCGGGCTCGCTGCCGACCATCCTCGACCGCCTCGCCGCGCTGCTCGAACGCCAGGCCGAGATCCGCGGCAAGCTCATCACCGCGCTCGCCTATCCCTCGATCCTCGCGCTCGTCGCGTTCGGCGTCGTCACCGCGCTGATGATGTTCGTCGTGCCGCAGGTGGTCGAGCAATTCGACACGGTCGGTCAGCAACTCCCGCTGCTCACGCGGATGGTCATGGCGTTCTCGGCGTTCCTCGTCGGATACTGGTGGGTGATGCTGCTGATCGTCCTCGGTGGCGGTTTGGCAGGTTGGCGGGCGCTCAAGGACCCGACGCTCCGGCTCGCGTTCGACGGCTGGCTGCTCCGCATTCCGCTACTCGGCCGCCTGATCCGAGACCTTCACGCGGCCCGCATGGCGCGCACGCTCGGCACGATGGTCGCCAGTCGCCTGCCGCTGCTCGATGGCCTCAACCTGACCGCCAGCACGATCCACAACCGCCGCCTCCGCCTTGCCTCCGACCAGATCGTCGACGCGATCCGCGGCGGTGGTTCGCTCTCCGCCGCGATGCGCCGCGCCGGCGTCTTCCCCCCGCTGCTGACTTATCTTGCGGCGAGCGGAGAAGCCGCCGGTCGCCTCGACGAGATGCTGGAGCGCGCCGCGGACTATCTCGAACGCGAGTTCGACCGTTTCACCGCCACCGCGCTGTCGTTGCTCGAACCGCTGATCATCGTCGTGATGGGCGGCATCGTCGCGACGATCGTGCTATCCATCCTGCTCCCGATCCTCCAGCTCAACACGCTGGCCGGACAATGAGGTTTCGTATGCGTCCCGAAATCAGAAAGAAGCGCCGCGAGGCCGGCTTTACCCTCGTCGAGCTGATGGTCGTGATCGTCATCATCGGCCTGTTGGCGACGATCGTCGCGCTCAACGTGCTGCCCTCGGGCGACACTGCGCGGATCCAGAAGGCGAAGGCGGACATCGCCCAGATCGAGGGCGGGCTGGAACTCTACAAGCTCCAGAACATGACCTTCCCCAACACCACGCAGGGGCTGAACGCACTCGTCTCTGCACCCGCGGGTCTCGCCGATCCATCGCGGTATCAGCGTGGCGGGTATCTGAAGAAGCTGCCGAACGATCCCTGGGGTCGCCCGTATCTCTATGCCTCGCCCGGCGCGCACGGCGAGGCCGACGTCTGGACCTTCGGTGCGGACGGTAAGGAAGGCGGCGAGGGGATCGATGCCGATATCGGCAGCTGGCAATAAGCGCGAAGCCGGTTTCACGCTGGTCGAGCTGATGGTCGTCGTCACGATCATCGGGCTCGCATCGGCGGTAGCCGTCCTCGTCATGCCGGACCCGCGCGGCCGCGTACTCGACGAGGCGACGCGCTTCGCCCTGCGCACCCGCGCCGCGCATGATTCCGCGATCGTCGAGGCGCGCCCGGTGAGCGTCTGGATCAGCGGCGGCGGCTACGGCTTCGACCGTCGACTCGCTGGCGGCTGGACGCCAATCGCGGAGAAACCGATGCGCGTCGAACGCTGGAACGAGGGTACCAGGGCCAGCATCGGCGATAACAGCGGCCGGATGCGCGTGACGTTCGACCCGACCGGTCTTGTCGATCGCCCCGCGGAGATCCGGCTCGATCGCGGCGGCGTCGCGGCGACCGTCCACATCGACGCCGACGGCAGCGTAAGAGCCGATGCGGGCTGAGCGCGGCTTCACCCTTCGTCGACGTTACGCCGAACACGGCTTCACGTTGATAGAAATCATGGTCGCGCTGGCAGTCTTCAGCCTCGCGGCGATGGCACTCGTGCGTCTGGAAAGCGCGACGATCCGCGGCGCCTCGATCCTCGACGAGACGCTGGTCGCGCAGATGGTCGCGCGCAATGTAGCGATCGACGCGGTCACCAGCGCGCAGCCCCCGACCGCAGGCCGCGTCACCGGCGTCGAGACGAACGGCGGCCAGCCCTGGACGTGGACCCGACAGGTCAGCGCACTCGGTGGATCGAGCGTGTTGCGGATCGACGTAGCCGTCGCCGACCGGACCGGCACGCAACTCGGCCGCCTGACGATGGTGCGACCCGCGCCGCGGATGGTAATGTGACGCCTCCGAAAACCGAGGCCGGCTTCACGCTCATCGAAGTCATGGTGTCGCTCATGATCTTCGGCATGATCGCTGCGGCTGGCGTGGCGATCCTGTCGTTCAGCGTCAAGGCGCAGAGCTCGACCGGCGCGAAGCTCGACGACATCAGCGCGCTCACCCGGACGATGTCGATCCTGTCCGCCGACCTCGCGCAAGCCTCGAACCGCAGCAGCCGCGACGAGGCCGGCACCAGCGTCCTCGCATTCATCGGCGAGAGCGGGTCGGGCGTCACGCCGATGCTCCGCCTTGTCCGCGCCGGCTGGAGCAATATCGACGGTACGGCCCGGTCCAGCATGCAGAAGGTCGCCTACCGCGTCGATGGCGGCGTGTTCCAGCGGATCGCGTATCCGATGGTCGACGGCGCGCAGCCACTGCCGCCTGCCGCGTTGCTCACCAAAGTTCGTCAGGTCGGACTGCGCTATCGCATCGCGGGCGCCTGGAGCGATCGATGGGATGGCGCGAGCGGCCGGCCCTTGCCCGACGCGATGGAGCTCACCGTCCAGCGCAACGACGGTACGCAGTTCCGCCAGATGTTCCTCGTCGGCACCAGTTATATTCCGGCGCCGTCTGACGGAACGGGTCCCGCCGCCGCGCCACCGGCGGGCACACCTCCGGGACAGGAGACGCCCGGTGCGCGCACCTGATCGCGGCCTTGAGCGTGGGCGGGAACGGGGTGCGGCGTTGCTCACCGTCCTGATGCTCGTCGCGATCATCGCGGTGATGGCCGGCGCGGCGCTGGAAAAACTCCGGCTGTCCACCCGCCTCGCGAGCAACGCCGCGACCGGCGAGCAGGCGCGCGCCTATGCGCTCGCGGCGGAGACGATGGCGCTGACTCGCGTCTCCAACCTGCTCGCGCCAAAGCCTACGCGGGTCACGCTGGCCGGCGGCTGGAGCAACACCCCGTTCGGCCTGCCGGTCCCCGGAGGCTTCGCGACCGCGCGCGTCCGCGACGGTGCGAACTGCTTCAACCTTAACTCTCTCGTCGGCATGCCGACCCCCGGCGTGTACGTCGCGCGTGGCGAAGTCCGGCCGCAGTTCGTCCGCCTGATGCGGCTGCTCGACGTGCCGGTGCAGGTCGCGGAACAGGTCGCGGCGGGCACGACCGATTGGATCGACAGCGATCAGGACCAGTCACCGATGGGGGCCGAGGACGGCGCGTATCTCGGCCGCGTGCCGTCGTACCGCACCGCCGGCACGCTGATGAGCGACCCCAGCGAACTGCGCGCGATCGCCGGGATGACGCCTGAGATCTACACGAAGGTCCGGCCGTGGATCTGCACGCTGCCCTTCGCCAAGCCCTCGCCGATCAACGTCAACACGCTGCTGCCCGAACAGAGCGTGCTGCTGGCGATGATGTATCCCGATACGCTGTCGGTCGGTGCTGCCCAGCAACTGCTGCTGCGGCGACCGGTGCAGGGCTATGCGACCTTCGACGAAATGCAGAAGGGCGCGTCGTTGCTCGGCGCCGCCAATATCGCGCCCGGCGCGGACGCGCAGGTGCTGTCGAAATGGTTCACGCTCGATATCGACGTGGCTCTCGGCACGACACAAATGCAGGAACGTGCGCTGATCGACGCGAACCGGCTTCCCGCGCAGCTCGTATCGCGGCAATGGGGCGAGCCATCATGACGACTTTGCTGTTCCTTCCCGCCGGCGAGACCGGATTTCGCTGGATGCGCGTCGCGGATGCGCGCGTGGTCGGGGAGGGGGAGGGTATTCCCGATGTGATCGACGACGAGACGATCGCAGTGGCGCCTGCCGATGCGGTGACGCTGCACTGGGCGGAACTGCCGTCGCGGTCTGCGGCGCAGGCGACGGCGGCCGCGCGGATCCTGGCGAGCGAAGCGAGTGCATCGCCGCTCGCCGAACTCCACGTCGCGGTCGGGGACGAAGGCACCAGCGAACGACCGATCGGCGTCGTCGGTGCCGCGACGATGCGCGACTGGCTGCTGATGCTGGCGGAGGCGGGCGTCGACCCGGTCGCGGTCATCCCCGCACCGATGCTCCTCCCGCGACCCAAAGAAGGGTACGCGCGGGCGGAACTGGGCGGAAGCGGCGTGGTGCGCGGTACGTCGAGCGGGTTCGCTGATGAAGCCCGGCTGACCGAGCTTATCACCGGCGGCACCGCGCCCGCGACGATCGACCGCGATACGCTGGAGGCAGCGATCGTCGCCGCCGTCGCGTCGCCCCCGCTGGATCTTCGACAGGGGCCGTTCGCGCGGCGGCGAAGGTTCGCGATTGACTGGGGATTGATCCGTCGGCTCGCGTTGTTGTCGCTGACGATCCTCGCCGTGACGCTGGCGATCTCGCTCGTCCGCATCGCGAAGTACAGCTTCGGCGCGGATGCATTGGAGGCGGAGGCCAACACCGTGGCGGTCACCGGCCTGCCGCGCGGCGAGACGGTGGTCGACGCCAGCCGCCAGCTCGACGAGCGCCTGTCGCGCGTGCGGGGACCCGGGCTGGGTTTCACCAGTACGACCGCGGCGGTCTTCGCAGCGGTGCGTGCGACGCCCGGCACCGAAGTCACCGCACTCGATTTTCAGGCGAACGGCGACCTGCGCCTGTCGGTGGCCGTCGAACGCGAAGCCTTGGCGACCGACCTCAAACGAGCGCTCGAAGCCGCCGGCTTCTCGGTCCGCGCGGGCGTGTTCCAGGCAGCAGCCGGCCGGGTGACGGGTGAACTCACGATCAGCCCGGAGAGCGGACGATGACCGGACTGAAGACGTGGTTCGAAGGGCGTTCGCTGCGGGAGCGGCGATTGCTGCTCGTGATGGCGGGGCTAGCGGTCCTGACGTTGCTATGGGCGCTGATCATCCGCCCGGTCGGCGACGGCCTGTCCAGCGCGCGCGAACGTCATGCCGACGCCGTCACTCGGCTCGGCGAGACGCGCGCGCAAGTCGCGACGTTGCGCGATATCCAGCGGACGCGCGCCACCCCGCTGACCGGTACGCTCGCCGACGCGGTGCGCGCCGAAGCGGACCAGGCCGGCTTTGCGCTCGCGTCGCTCGATCAGGACGGCGCGAGCCGGGTACGGGTCGGCATCCAGTCGGCGCGCCCCGCGGCGCTGGTCGCGTGGCTCGCGCGCCTCGAACGGCTCGGCATCCTCGTCGATTCGGTGGCGATGACCGACAAGGGCGACAAGACCGTCGGCGTCGCGCTCACGTTGAAGGCACGCGCGGCATGAGGCGGATCCGTTTGCGTACCGGCCCCGCCGCGCTGTTCGGCGGGATGTTGCTGATCGCGCTGATCGTCTTCCTGCCGATGCGCGCGGTGCTCGGTTGGGTCGGCGTCGGCGACGAAGGGCTGGTCGCGCGGCGCGTGTCGGGGACGATCTGGGGCGCGACGCTCACCGAGGCGCGGTTCGGCGATCTCGCGCTGGGCGATCTGCACGCGCGGCTGTCGCCACTGCCGCTGCTGGTCGGCCGCGCGACGATCGTCTTCGCCGGTCCCGAATCGGTGTCGGCCAAGCCGTTGCGCGGGTCGGCGAGCGTCAGTCGCCACGGCTTCGGCGTCGACCACATGACCGCCACCGTCGCGACCGGCCGGCTGTTCGCGCCGGTGCCCGTCTCCGCGCTCGACCTCGACGACGTCTCGGTCCGCTTCCGCGATGGGCAGTGTGAAGCCGCCGAGGGCCGCGTCCGCGCGACGCTGGCGGGTGATGTCGGCGGAATCTCCTTGCCGCAGTCTGTGAGCGGCACCGCACGGTGCGACGGCACGGCGCTGCTGTTGCCGCTGGCGAGCCAGGCCGGGACCGAGAGCATCGCGCTCCGGATCGAGGGGGCAGGGACCTACCGCGCCGAGCTGTCGCTGCGTCCGTCCGATCCGCTGGCGGTCCAGAAGCTCGAGCAGGCGGGCTTCGTGAGCGGCCCGAACGGGTACAAGCTCGCCATCGAGGGACGTTTTTGACGTCTTTTTGGCAAGTCGACGGTTGACGCCGCCCGGCGACCCCCGCTAGGGGGCGATGCCTACGCGGCGGTCGTAGTTCAATTGGTTAGAGCGTCGGCTTGTGATGCCGGATGTTGCGGGTTCAAGTCCCGTCGGTCGCCCCATTTTCCCATTATTTTTCCGAGCCTCCCCAACGTGAGCGCTTTGGGCTGGTAAAACCGGCTGGAAAATAATATTTCGCCTCCCGGTAATTTTATTCTCCTCAGGAGCCGGCGATGACAGCGGTTTGGGACCTTCCCGATTTCGACGACCACGAGGGCGTTCATGCCTTCACCGATCCCGAATCGGGCCTGCACGCGGTGATCGCGGTGCACTCGACCAAGCTCGGGCCGGCAGCCGGCGGCGCACGCTTCTGGCATTATGCGGACAACGGCCGCGCGGTGACCGATGCGTTGCGCCTGTCGCGTGGCATGAGCTTCAAGAACGCGATGGCGGGCCTGGAGCTCGGCGGCGGCAAGGGCGTGGTCCTCGCGGCCAAGCCGGGCGACGTCATCACGACCGCCCAGCTCGAGGCGTTCGGTCGCGCGGTCGACTCGCTCGGCGGGCGCTACGTGACGGCCGAGGACGTCGGCATGTCCGAAGACCGCATGAAGGTGATCGCCAGCCAGACGCGCTACGTCTCCGGCCTGCCGGTCGCGAGCGGCGCTGCGGGTGGCGATCCGGGGCCGTACACCGCGCTCGGCATCTATCTCGGCGTGAAGGCGGCGGCACAGCGCGGTCTTGGCGCGACCGACATGAAGGGCGTGCGCGTCGCGATCCAGGGCGTCGGTTCGGTCGGCGGCGGGCTCGCTCGGTTGCTGGCCAAGGACGGCGCGGTGCTGACGCTTGCCGACGTCGACGAGGGCAGGGCGCAGAAGCTCGCGGGCGAACTGGGCGCGACCGCGGTGGCGGCCGAGGCGATCCTGACGACCGAGGCTGATATCTTCAGCCCGAACGCGCTGGGTGCGATCCTGACCGAGATGTCGATCGCTGCGCTGAAGGCGAAGGTCGTCGCGGGTGGCGCGAACAACCAGCTTAGTGTCCGTGAGGACGGTGCTCGTCTACATGCGCGTGGTATCCTGTATGCGCCGGACTATGTCATCAACGCAGGCGGGATCATCAACGTCGGCCTGGAATATCTGGGGCAGGGCGACGAGGCCGAGGTGAAGGCGCGGATCGCGCGCATCCCCGAGCGTTTGATCGAGGTCTGGAACGAGAGCGACCGTACTGGCCAGCCAGCCTCGGACGTGTCGGACTCGATCGCAAAGCGCCTGATCGGCCGGTAACGGTCCTTCTCCCCTACGGGGAGAAGGTGGCGCATCGCGCCGGATGAGGGGTGGTTGGGATGAGCGCCTGAGCCTCACTCCCCCTCACCTTCCCATCGCAAGTGCGGCGGGCCCCTCCCTCTCCCCAAAGGGGAGAGGGGGCTTAAGTCCGAGGTGACAGCCTCGTAATGTTGCCATAGTGGTGTCCGTAGTGGCCACCCTACACGCCTTCGCAAACCCCGCGCGCTTCCTGAAGATCGCCAAGCCGTTGACGCCTGCGCTCTTTTGGCTTGGTGTTGCATTCATCGTGCTCGGTTGCTGGGCGGGCCTCACCCAGACCCCGCCCGATTATCTCCAGGGCGAGACGGTCCGCATCCTCTACATCCACGTCCCCGCCGCCTGGCTCGGCATGGGCGGATGGAGCGGGATCGCGATCTCGAGCATCATGTTCCTCGTCTGGCGCCACCCACTCGCCAGCGTCGCCGCGCGCGCGATCGCGCTGCCGGGTGCGGTGTTTGCGGCGCTATGTCTCATGACCGGCTCGATCTGGGGACGGCCGACCTGGGGAACGTGGTGGCAATGGGACGGCCGGCTGACCTCGATGCTGCTGCTGTTCTTCGTCTATCTCGGCTACATGGCGCTCGCGAAGGCGGATGCGGATCGTGGCGGCGACGGGCGCGTGCCGGCGCTCTACGGGATCGCGGGATCGGTGCTGCTGCCGATCATCCGATACTCAGTGGTGTGGTGGAACACGCTGCACCAGGGGCCGAGCATCGGCCTGACGCAATCGACGATCGATGGCTCGATCCTGTGGCCGCTGCCGATCATGCTGGCCGGGTTCACGTTCGTGTTCGCCGGGATCGTGTTGATGCGAATGCGGACGATGCTGGCCGTGGCGAAGTCCGAAGCCCGCATGCGCAGAATGGCGAGAGCATGAACCCCTGGCCGTTCGTGACTGCTGCCTATGTCGTGACGCTGGGTGGCGGCGCGATCATCGCATTGCTGAGTTATCTGGCGATGCGGAAGGCCGAGCGATGAAGGCCAAACATCAACGCCTGACGCTGGCGCTGCTAGCGCTCGGCGCGGTCGTCGTCGCCGGGCTGCTCGCGCTGTCCGCGCTCAAGGACCAGGCCGCGTTCTTCTACGCGCCGTCCGACGTGCGTCGCGACGGCCTCCCACTCGGACGCGCGGTAAGGCTCGGTGGAATGGTCGAGGGTGGCTCGGTGAAGCGCGCGGCCGACGGCATCACCGTGCATTTCACCGTCACCGACGGCCAGGCAACCACGCCGGTCGTCTTCGCCGGCATCGTCCCGGACCTGTTCCGCGAGAAATCGGGCGTCGTCGCCGAGGGCCAGTTCCAGCCCAACGGCAGCTTCGTCGCGTCGAACCTGCTCGCCAAGCACGACGAGAAATACATGCCGCCGGAGATGGTCGGCAAGATGCACGAGACCAAGTCCCTCGAACCGGACGCCAAGCAATGATCGCCGAAGCAGGCCTAGCCGCGCTCTGGTTCGCGGGCGCGCTCGCGGCGTTGCAGCTCGTAATGGCAGCGATCGGCATCGCACGCGGTCGTGACGACGTCTCAGCGGCGGTCCGACCGGTGGCGATCGTCCAGGGTCTGCTCGCACTGCTGGCGATGGCGCTGCTGATCGAACTCTTCCTCGACTCCGACATGTCCGTGAAGCTGGTCGTCGAGAACAGTCATTCCGCCAAGCCGTGGCTCTACAAGTTCGCCGGTGCGTGGGGAAATCACGAAGGCTCGATGCTGCTCTGGGTGACGATCCTCGGGCTGGCCGGTGGCGCGGTGGCGATCTTCGAGCGCTCGCTGCCCGAACGCACGCTCACCGCCACGCTCGGCGCGCAGGCGACGATCGCGCTCGGTTTCTACGCGTTCCTGCTGTTCTCCTCGAACCCGTTCGCGCGGTTGAACCCCGCAGCACCCGACGGACTCGGGCTCAACCCGCTGTTGCAGGACCCCGGCTTGGCGTTTCATCCGCCGACGCTTTATACCGGCTATGTCGGCCTCTCGGTCGCGTTCTCGTTCGCGGTCGGTGCCCTCGTCACGCGTGATGTCGGGCCAGCGTTCGCGAAGGCGATGCGGCCTTGGGTGCTGATCGCGTGGATATTCCTGACGCTCGGCATCACCGCCGGATCGTATTGGGCCTATTATGAACTCGGCTGGGGCGGCTGGTGGTTCTGGGATCCGGTCGAGAACGCCTCGTTGATGCCGTGGCTCGCCGCCACCGCGCTGCTCCATTCGGTGACCGTGCTGGCGACACGCGACGGCCTGCGCGCGTGGACGATCATGCTGGCGGTGGTCGCGTTCTCGATGTCGATGATCGGCACGTTTTTGGTGCGCTCGGGCATCCTCACGAGCGTGCATGCGTTCGCGGTCGACCCGGAGCGCGGCGCGTTCATCCTGGCGTTGCTCGCAATCTACATCGGCGGTGCGCTCGCGCTGTTCGCCGCGCGGATCGGCACCGTCCGCGCGGGCACGACCTTCGATCCGGTCAGCCGCGAGGGCGGGCTGGTCGCGAACAATTTGCTGTTGTCGGTGATCCTCGGGATCGTCCTGATCGGTACGCTGTACCCGATCGTCGCGGCGAGCTTTGGCGTGCAGCTGTCGGTCGGGCCGCCGTTCTTTAACAAGGCGGCGGGGCCGATCGCGTTGCTGCTGGTCGCGGTGATGGCAGTTGGGCCGCTGCTTCGCTGGCGACGGGACGATGCGAAAGCGGTGCTGCGCCGCGTGATGCTGCCGATCGGCGCGACGCTGGTGGCGGCAATCGCGTTGCTGTTCGTCTGGCCGGGCGTGCTCCCCTGGGCTGGGCTGTCGCTCGCCGCCGGGCTCGCCGTCGCGAGCGGCGCGCCGTTGTGGAAGCGCAACCTGAAGCGCACGCCGTTGTTCACCTACGGCATGGTCATCGCGCACCTCGGCATCGCGGTCAGCCTCGCCGGGATGGCGTCTGACAGCGCGTTTACCAAGGAAACGCTGGTCGCGGTGCGCGCGGGCGAGCCGGCGAGAGTCGGGCCGTACACCGTGACGCTCGACGGGATTTCCCCAGTGATCGGCGAGAACTGGTCGGCCCTGGAAGCCCGCCTGACCGCGACGCGGGGCGACAGCGAGAACATCCTGCGCCCGCAACTCCGCTTCTTCGCCAACCCGCCGACGAGCACGAATGAATCCGCGATCCTGACGGTACTCGACGGCCAGCTCTATACTGTGCTCGGCCAGCCGGACGGGCAGGGGCGCTGGCAGCTCCGCCTCTGGTGGAAGCCGTTCGTGACGTTGATCTGGTTCGGCGGCGTGCTGATCGCGCTCGGCGGGATGCTGTCGCTGATCGGTCGGGTGCTCCGCGAGCGACGGGCTGCAATACGGGCTGAATGGGCATGAAGCGGTTCGCACTCTGGGCACCGCTGGCGATCTTCGCGCTGCTGTTCGCGGTGGTGGCGAGCGGGCTGTTCCGGCCGGCGCAGAAGGTGGTGCGATCGGCGATGGTCGGCAAGCCGCTGCCCGATTTCGCGCTGCCCGCAATGATCTCAGGCAAACCGGGCCTGGCCAGCGCGTCGTTCCGGCAGGGCAAGCCCCGGTTGCTCAACGTGTTCGCTAGCTGGTGCATCCCGTGCATCGCGGAGGCGCCGCAACTGATGCGTCTGAAGGCGATGGGCGTACCGATCGACGCGATAGCAATCCGCGACACCGCACCGGCAATTACCGGGTTCCTCCGACGCAACGGCGATCCGTACGAGCGGATCGGCAGCGATCGGGCCAGCCAGGTGCAACTGACGCTGGGCTCGTCGGGGGTGCCGGAGACGTTCGTGATCGACGGCCGCGGGATCGTCGTGAAGCAGATCATCGGCGATATCCGGCCGGAGAATGTGGCCGAAATCGTGCAAGCCGTGAAGGACGCACGGTGAGGGGCTCGCACTTCATTCCCCTCCCGCTCGCGGGAGGGGCTAATTCCCGCTCATCGAGCCTGCGTTCGCGTCATGCCCTCCCCCGACCCCTCCCGCGAGCGGGAGGGGAGGTCATTGCGGCGCTGTTGCTCTGCATCTCGCCGGCCTTCGCCCAGCCGGTCACCCCGCCAGCGCATTACGCGAACGTGCAACTTACCGACCCCGCCAAAGAAGCTTCCGCGCGCGCGCTGATGGAGACGCTGCGCTGCCTCGTTTGCCAAGGGCAGTCGATCGCCGATAGCGATGCCGACATGGCCGCGGACATGCGTGCGCTAGTGCGTGAACGGATCGAGCGGGGGGAGAAGCCTGCGTCGATCCGCGACTGGCTGGTTTCGCGTTACGGCGATTATGTGACGTACGACCCGCCGCTGTCGGGGCTGACATGGCCGTTGTGGCTCGCGCCGATCCTGCTGCTTGGCGTCGGTGGCTGGATCGCGCGCTCGAGTTTCCGGCGGAGAACACGCTGATGGGATATGTGTGGCTGGCCGCGATCGGGGCGGGGGCGTTTGCGCTGCTCGTGGTGCTGAAGGTGAACCGCGTCCTGTGGACGATGGCGGCGGCGGCGTTGATGCTCGGTGCGGCGGGGTATGCGTGGCAGGGCCAGCCGGGGCTTGCCGGCCATGAAGTGTCCACCGAGCTTGCAGCGACGCCGGACGACAGCGCGATGCTCGAACTGCGCGACCAGATGCTCGAGCGGTATACGGGCGCGGCAGCGTATCTGGTTGCGGCGGACGCGATGACGCGGATCGGCGATCGGCGCGCGGCTGTGCAGGTCTTGCTCGGAGGGCTCAGGATCGCCCCGAAGAGCGTGGTAATGTGGACGGGGCTCGCCAACGCGCTCGCGGCGCATGATGCCAACCAGGTTTCGCCGCCCGCGTTGTTCGCGTTCCAGCAAGCGATGCGGTTGGCGCCGAAGCATCCTGCTCCGCCGTTCTTTCTAGGGCTGGCGTATGTGCGGGCGGGAGAGTTCGCGACGGCCAGACCGTATTGGGCAAAGGCGCTGGCATTGACGCCGGCTAATATTTCATACCGAGGCGAGATCGCTACGCGTCTGGCTTTGCTGGATCGGTTCCTAGCCATGCAGGACGTGCCGAACGCAAGCCAAAAATAGTCCCGTCATCCTGGGCTTGACCCAGGATCCAGAGCCATGAACGTAAAGCTATTGGGCTCTGGATCCTGACTTTCGTCAGGATGACGAGAAAAAGGGTGACTGTAAGGAAGCCTTACTGCCCGCGGCCGGTCTTCGACTGCAACTCGTCGATCTTCTTCGAAGCATCCGCCTTGGTCAGCGTCTCGTCGAATTCCTCATGCGCTTCCTCGGACAGCGTCTTGAGGTAGCTCGCCTGCGCACCGGTCATCTTCTCGTCGCCGGTGGTCCAGTCATCCGGATCCTTCTCGGCGTTCGAGAACGGTTCGGACTTGGGGTTCGGGGTGTCGGACATTGGAAATTCCTTTCCCCTGTCCAACACCCGTGTTCCGTATCCGTTCCCGGATCAGCCGGCCCATGCTTCGTAAGGTAAACCTAGATCATCGGCGACCGCCTTGTACGCGATCTTGCCCTTGTAGACGTTCAGCCCGTTGGCGAGGTGAGGGTCGGCCTTCATCGCCGCCTCGGCCCCCAAATTGGCGAGCTTCAGCGCGAACGGCAGCGTCGCATTGTTCAGCGCGAACGCCGATGTGCGCGCCACGGCGCCCGGCATGTTGGCGACGCAGTAATGGATCACGCCGTCGACCTCGAACACCGGATCCTCGTGCGTCGTCGCGTGCGACGTCTCGAAGCACCCGCCCTGGTCGATCGCGATGTCGACCAGCACCGAACCGCGCTTCATCGTCTTCAGCATTTCGCGCGTGACGAGCTTGGGCGCAGCGGCGCCCGGCACCAGCACCGCACCGATCACCAGATGCGCGTTCTTCACCGCCGCCGCGATCGCGGCCTTCGAGGCGTAGGCCGTCTTGATCTGGCTGGAGAAGAACATGTCGAGTTCGGCCAAGCGATCGTTCGAAATGTCGTAAATCGTCACGTCGGCGCGCATGCCGACCGCCATCTGCGCAGCGTTGACGCCCGACACGCCACCACCGAGAATCGCGACCTTCGCCGGGGCGACACCGGGAACGCCGCCGAGCAGCACGCCACGTCCGCCCTGCTCCTTCTCGAGATAATGCGCGCCGACCTGCACCGACATGCGGCCCGCGACCTCGGACATGGGCTTGAGCAACGGCAGCCCGCGGCGATTGTCGGTGACCGTCTCGTACGCGATGCAGGTCGCGCCGGACTTCATCAGCCCCTCTGCCTGCGGCTTGTCCGCGGCAAGGTGCAGGTAGGTGAACAGCAGGTGGCGCGGCTCGAGCATCGCGATCTCGCTCGGCTGCGGCTCCTTGACCTTCACGATCATGTCGGCGCCGGCGAACACCGCGGCGGCAGTCGGCAGGATCGTCGCACCCGCGTCGACATAGTCCTGGTCTTCGAAATCGATGCCCGATCCGGCGAGCGTCTCGACAACGACCTCGTGGCCCGCGGCGACCAGTTCGGCGACCGACGGCGGGGTCAGGCCGACGCGATATTCGTGGTTCTTGATTTCCTTGGGGACACCGACGCGCATTGATTCCACTCCATTATCGTTTGCGCCATACTAGCGCGCCTTGGACGGGAAGGGTTCGCAAACTGGTCGCGGTGCGATACCGCGTCTGCAAGATGATTGCATCCATTGTTGCCGAAACGGGATAATCTTGAGCATCACGATCGAACGCAGGATTCTGGACCTGCTCGCCGCCAATTCCGACCTGACCAGCGCCGAGCTTGGCGACGCGGTCGGCCTGTCGGCGAGCGCCGCGCATCGCCGTGTCGCGCAGTTACGCGAGAGCGGGGCGATCACCGGCTATCGTGCGGTGCTCTCGCAGGCAGCGCGCGGTGATCCGAGCATTGTCCTCGTCAACGTCACGCTGCGGGATCAGCGCAAGGAGACGATGGCGGCGTTCGAGGCGGTGATCGTCGAGTGTCCGCAGGTCGTGCAATGCTTCCTGATGAGCGGAGAGGCGGACTACATGCTCCACGTCGAGATCCGCCACGGCGAGACGTTCGAACGCATCCACCGCGAGACGCTGTCGCAATTGCCGGGGGTGACTCGGCTGGCGTCGCACTTCGTCATCCGCGAGGTGATCAGGCGATAGATGATGGCGGACTGACGTTCGACGGGTACCCGACTCTTCTCCCCTCCCTGGAAGGGAGGGGGCGGGGGTGGGTCGGCTTCCGTATTACCGAACGTCGGCGGCACAGGCAGGCCAACCCACCCCCAACCCCTCCCTTCCAGGGAGGGGAGAGAGTGCTGGCACCTGCTTTCTCACGGTACCGATCAGGCGCGGTTAATCCACGTTGCCAGCCCCGCCGTTGCCGCCTCCCGGCGCTCATGCTAAATGCGCGGGCTTGGGGCACAGGGTGAAATCGGAAATTCGATGAGTATTGCTGCACTTCCGGGCCGATTCACCGTCCAGTGAGCGTCGATCAGACCGCCGCGGCCTCGACCGTGCCACCCGCCAATCTCGATCTCGAGACGGGGCATCACAACTCTGACGGCATGCTGAAGCTCGCCTTCGGTGCGATCGGCATTGTTTTTGGTGATATCGGCACCAGCCCGCTCTACGCCTTCCGCGAGACCTTCGCCGGCCACCACAAGCTTGCGCTCGACGCCGCGCACATCATGGGCGTCATCAGCCTGATGTTCTGGTCGATGATGATCGTCGTGACCGTCAAATACGTCATCATCATCATGCGCGCCGACAACAAGGGCGAGGGCGGCAGTCTCGCGCTGCTCGCATTGGTCTCGGGCAAGACCAAGACGAAGCGCTGGAGCAAGGGCATCATCCTGCTCGGCGTCTTTGCGACGGCTTTGTTCTACGGTGACAGCATGATCACGCCCGCGGTGTCGGTGCTGTCCGCGGTCGAAGGCCTTGCCGTCGCCGCGCCCGCTTTCGGCGGCCTGGTGCTGCCGATCGTGATCGTCATCCTGATCGCGCTGTTCTGGGTGCAGAAGAGTGGCACCGCGCGGATCGGCCTCGTGTTCGGGCCGATCATGCTGGTGTATTTCAGCGTCATCGCGGTGCTCGGCATCCTCAGCATCGTCCAGACCCCCGGCGTGCTCTGGGCGCTGTCGCCGCATTATGCGGTCGAGTTCTTCATCATCGATCCCGAACGCGCGTTCCTGGCACTCGGCTCGGTCGTCCTCGCGGTCACGGGCGCGGAAGCGCTGTATGCGGACATGGGCCATTTCGGCCGCAAGCCGATCGGCCTGTCGTGGCTGTTCTTCGTGCTCCCCGCGCTGATCCTCAATTACATGGGGCAGGGCGCGCTGCTGTTCCGCGAGGGTCGCGAGGCGCTGGTCAGCCCGTTCTACAATCTCGCCCCCGAAAGCCTCCAGCTCCCGCTCGTCATCCTGGCGACGATGGCCGCTGTGATCGCGTCGCAGGCGGTCATCTCCGGCGCGTTCTCGGTGACGCAGCAGGCGATCCAGCTCGGCTTCATCCCGCGTCTGCGCATCGAGCATACCAGCGCCTCGACCGCCGGTCAGATCTACATCCCGCTCGTCAACGGCGCGCTGATGGTCATGGTGATCCTGCTCGTGCTGTTCTTCCGCACCTCGTCGAACCTGACGAGCGCGTACGGGATCGCAGTGACCGGCGCGATGTTCATCGACACGTGCCTGCTCGGCGTGGTGCTGTTCCGCCTCTGGAACTGGCCGAAGATCGCGGCGATCCCGCTGCTGGCGATCTTCTTCACGGTCGATGGCGCCTATTTCGCTGCGAACCTCACCAAGGTCCCTGCTGGCGGATGGTTCCCGCTGCTGGTCGGCTTCATCATCTTCACCTTCCTGACGACCTGGTCGAAGGGGCGGCAGTTGATGATCGACCGGATGCACGAGGCCGCAATGCCGATAAAGGTGTTCATCGGCTCGGCCGCCAGCTCCGCGTCGCGGGTGCCTGGCACGGCGGTGTTCATGACCTCGACCGCGGACGGCGTGCCGCACGCGCTGCTCCACAACCTCAAGCACAACAAGGTGCTGCACGAGCGCGTCATCCTGCTCACCGTCAAGATCGTCGGCCAGCCCTACTGGCCCGCCAACGACCGTGCGGTGCGCGAGGAGCTTGGCGACGGCTTCCACCGCCTCGTGCTGCGCTACGGCTTCATGGAGGACGCCGACGTGCCCGCCGCCCTGCGCCAAGTCCATAATTGCGGTGCGGACTTCAAGATGATGGACACCAGCTTCTTCCTGTCCCGCCAGACGCTGCTCGCGTCGGACAAGCCCGGCATGATGATCTGGCGCGAAAAGCTGTTCGCGTGGATGCTGCGCAATGCGGAAAGCGCGATGGAGTTCTTCCGCCTGCCGACCAACCGCGTCGTCGAGCTGGGCAGCCAGGTCGAGATTTGATGATCAGCGATACGGGACCAGCCCCGATCATCGTCACGGCCCTGTTCGGCCGCCAGGATACCGCGTTCTTCGACTCCATGCGCCGTGAGCATTTTCCGCCCGAACGCAACCAGCTCGACGCGCACCTGACGCTGTTCCACCATCTACCGCCCTCGGGGCTCGACGAGCTCAAGCACCGCCTCAACCAGGAAACCCGTGGCATCCGTGCCCCGCAGGCGCGTGTCGGTGGCCTGATGTCGCTCGGACGGGGTGTCGCCTACCGGATTGAATCTCCGGACCTGGTTGGTATCCGTGCGCGGCTTGCCGATGCGTTCACCGGCATGCTCACCCCGCAGGACGCCGGCGGCTGGCGGCCGCACGTCACGATCCAGAACAAGGTCAGCCCGCAGGTCGCCAAGCTTCTGCTCGCCAATCTGCAGCGCGATTTCACCCCGAAGGACGTGGAAATCGCCGGTCTCGGCGCGTGGTGGTACCGCGGCGGACCATGGGAAGCGATTTCCCGGCACATGTTCGCTTGACCGCCTCGAAACCGCTTCCTATAGGCCGCGCCTCGCAGGGAAGAACGCTTCCCTGACGGACGGTACGGCGAAGTAGCTCAGTTGGTTAGAGCACGGGAATCATAATCCTGGGGTCGGGGGTTCAAGTCCCTCCTTCGCTACCATCATATCCGCCACAGGAAACCTCCTCCTTGTGGTGTTCGATTTAGAACCGGTTGCAAATGCGACCGCTGATTGAAGCGAGGGAATGACCTCGACTTCATTGCCGTCGTCCAGCGGCTTTACGTAAACCACTTGGATCAATTCACGGATTTGCGCGACGACAGGGTCGCCAGCTGCTTCGCCACGGCCGATCGATTCAGAAAGGCCGCGGATCCTCGCGCGATATGCTTCAGCGATCCGGGGATGCAGCGCGATCACCGGCACCGCATCCTCCTCACCAAGGCCGGCCCTTGCCGCATCTCGCTCTGCGGTCTTCTCAGCGAGCGCCGCCTTGATGTCTGAAAAGTCAGCCGCTCCGTCGGCGATCGCCGCCACAAGCCTCGCGATCGCCGCCTCGGCGGTACGCAGCCGGCGCTCGAGCGCTAGGCGGGTCTTCGCGCCTTCGCGAACCTGCTTCTCGCGCGCGACGTGATATTCGCGGACCAGCAGCGACACCGCCTCTGGCGATAGCAGCTGATCCTCCAAGCCAGAGATCACCCGACGCTGGAGCTCGGTCCGCTCGATCCGGCGGGCGTTGGAGCACGTGCCGGCCTCGCGATGCCGAGCGCACCCCATCCGGTTATCCGAGATGACCGTGTAGGAACCGTCACAGAGCCCGCAGCGCACCAGTCCTGACAGCAGGTGCTTCGGCCGGCGACGATGGACCAGCTTGCCGTTCCCGCGCTGCTCACGGGCTTCCTGTGCCGCCTCCCAAAGTTCGTCTGTCACGATTCGCAGCTCGGGCAGCTCGGCGAACTGCAGATCGCTGGCTGCGTTCGGTCGCGAGACGCGGTTGCGGCTCTCCGGATCCGTGAGCATCCGGACGCGATTATAAGCGAAGCGGCCGACGTAGATCGGATTGTGCAGGATCCCGATCATACGCGCCTTGTTCCCGACGATCGCGTTGGCGCGCCACTCACCGCCGCGCGCGGCGACGATGCCGTCGAGGTTCAGGCCATGCGCGATCAGCTTCGGGCTTCGGCCGGCGACGTATTCGGCGAGGATCCGCACGACGACTTCAGCCTGGTCGGGATTGATTCGCCGGCGGCCGGCCTCCAGTTCGCCCTTATCGTTCAACTCGCGAACGACGTCGTAGCCATAGCAAAGCCCGCCGGGGATCCGCCCACGCGACACACTGCCGCGCTGGCCGCGCCGAATCTTCTCGCCGAGATCCTTCAGGAACAGAGCGCCCATCGTGCCCTTCAGGCCGATGTGAAGCTCGTTGACGTGTCCTTCGGACAGTGTCTCGATCCGGACGTCCGCAAATACCAGACGCTGGTAGATCGTCGCGATGTCGGCTTGGTTGCGCGCGATTCGGTCGAGCGCTTCAGCGAGCACGATATCAAACGATCCGGCCGCGGCGTCGGCGAGCATTGCCGTCATGCCGGGTCGCCTGTTGTTGGCGCCGGAGATGGCGAGGTCGGCGTAGACCTGGACGACTTCCCAGCCTTCGCGCTCGGCGCGGGCCCGACAGTCCGCGACCTGGTCGTCTGCCGAGGTTTGGGATTGGCGGTCGGACGAGAAGCGAGCGTAGATGGCGCAACGGGACATTGGCGACTCCGGGATGTCGAGGATATGCGCGCTACATCCTCCGCCGCCATCTGGCGGGCAATCGTGCGAACGAGGTTGGCGATCTGCGGGCTCATTCGCTTGGGCCGCCGATCAGGTAGACGGCTGGCTGGCCGCTCCGGTATTCAAGCTGAACATCACCGCTCACCCGCTCGTGCACGGTTTTGCCATCCGATAGGACGATGTTAGCGAGGAACGCCTGCTCGAAGGTCTCGACACCGCTCTCGACGCTCTCAAGCTTCGCTTTGATGACCAGCATTAGCGCGCGGGCTCGCTGGCGCTGGGATGCGGGCGACTTCTCCCACGAGACCCGAAACTTGATCTGGCGATCGCCGAGGCCGAATATGATGGTCAGGCAGTCGCCATCCTCCATCTGTCCGACCTTGACGGCGCCGGCCTTCTTCACGAGCGCGATTATGTCGCGGATCGTCTTCTCGTACGGCACAGTGGTACGCTCGGCGTATGCCATCAGGCGTTCCCTCGAGCAGCGATCATCTGGTCGACTTTCGAAATCGCCGCCTTACGATACGCCGGAACCTGATCGGCTGGCACGAAGACCTGCATTCCAACCATGAAGCCGTCGACGCCGGCGATGTTGGAGGGCAGCTGTCGGTCGCTGCTTGCCTCAGGCCAGAAGACGCGGCCTTCGAACGGCGTGCCGGCGAACGGACCGACAGCGAGACGGCGCGACCAGCGGATGATCTCGCGCTCGCGATGGGCAGCTGCCTCGCGCTCCCGATCGGCGGCGACTTCGACCAGCGCCGGCCGGTCGATCGCCGCCCGCTGCGCGATCGGCACGAACGCGAACCGAGGATCCGCGATCAATTGGCCCTCCGCATCGATGCCGACGACGACATGCACGTTGAAGCCGTTGTTGCGGACCGTCCGCCAGAGCTTTGCATGGTCGGCGCGCTCGACCATGACGAACCCGACCGGCGGACGCAGCTTCTCGACGGTGCCGAAGGAGTGCAGGCGAAGCGTAGGTACTTTTACGTAGCCGACGATCGTCGGCGCCCACGCATCGTTCGCCTTCAGCTCCTCGAGCAAACGCATGGCCTGAAAGTCGACCATCGTGTTTGCGGCCGTCTCAAGGACGAACGGCTGCGCGAGCACGCGATCCTTGCCGGGTTCATTGAACAGGTCGTCTTCGTAAGTCCCGCCGTCCCGCGCATAGATCTCCGGGCCGACGAAGCGGAACAGCGGATCAGCCGTGTCCAGGCCCTTCATCCGAAGCGAGTGGCGGATGCCGGCAGGATCGTGCGCCGTGCGGCCGCGCTTGGTCTGATTCTCGAACACTTCGAGCTGCAGCACGGGATCTTGGCTAGTGGCATACGCCATCGCCGCATCGAGCGTGATCTGACGCTCGGCCAGCGCGTTGAGCACTTCCGGGACCAGCTCGGCCAGGCGCAGTCGCTGTTTCACGACGCGCTCCGAAAAGCCGAACCGCTTCGCGAGGTCGGCCGGCGATCGGCCGCCATTCTGCAGCAGCCGTTTGAAGCCGAGGAACTCGTCAACCGGCGACATGGTGCGCTGTTGCAGGTTCTCGGCGAGCGACAGCTCGATCGCTTCTTCCTGCGAGCGGATCAGCACAGGCACGAGGAACGTATCGTCGAGCAGACCACGCGTGCGGTTGATAAGCATCCCGCCCAGGCGACGACCTCCGCCGACGATGAACGACAGATCCTGGTCTTCCGGCCAATTGCCGTCATAGCCGATCAGCGATTGCAGCAGGCCATGTGCAGCGATGTCGTCTGCCATCTCCTCCAGCGCCTCGTCGCTGCGCGTATGCCGAACATTCTCGGGCGCGCGTCGGAGTTGGCCGAGCGGAATCAGCCGCGGTGCCGATGGCACAATTTGAACGCGGGGTGCCGCGGGAACCGTCGACGCGGCCGGCTTGCGGTCGAGCTTCAGGATCTCGCGACGAGGGCTCGATGCGAGGGGCTTTTCAGGAATCGTTGCTTGCTTCATGACGCGTGGATCTCCGGCTTTGCGGCCGTGAGCGCATAATTCGACGAGCGGCCTTCAGGTGCGCTCACACCGGCGGCTGGAACCGTCGGTGCGTCGGTATCGGGGAGGGGGGCGCATTCCGGCGCGTCTCCCGAACTGGCGGACGCGATCGCGTCCTCGATGTCAGTCTGACGTGGGTCGGGTGCGACGCTGCCGTATTGGATATCGGTAGCGATCTTGACCCATGTCGCATGACCAGTGCGGTCATGGTGTTGCGCGGCGAGCGCCTGCGCGTTTGCTTTTGTCCAGCGCGCCTTCGTGCCGTCACAGACGTGGCAACCCGCGAGCAGCTCGCGGACCGTCAACGTTTGCCTTTCCAGCACGAGAGGGAGCGTCGGCCGGCGCATGATCAGCCGTCGTTCTTCGTAGGAACGAAGATGCGTTCCCGGACGCTCGCTGTACGGACCCTGCGCCGCCAATTAGCGAAAGCGAACACGGCTAGGCAGAGCAGGCCAAGGGCGACGATCCCGCCTGCGAACCCCACGAGGATCCAGAACCCCGCATCGATCTGGTGCTGCTCGGTCATCGGCTGCGCTCGCTTTCGCGGGCCGCACGGGCGGCGATCACCCGCTCCTCGGTCGCTAGGTCCCGGATCGTTCCAGCAGCAGCGCGCAACGCCGCCACCTGAAGATCCGGCTCGACGGCCAAGCGTTTGATTTCCGCGAGCAGCGATTCGGACACCAAGCCCGGCTTGACCGTCTTGATCAGCGCCGCGACGATTGAGAGGTGGGCGGCATTAGCGTCGAGCACCTTCGCAGCGACTTCGAACGCATCAGCCTTGTTCAGGACGATCGTCGGCGGATGCTCGCGAAATTGGCGTTCCAAGCGGCCAAGGACGTCGTCGGACATCAGAAAACCCAGATCGTCGCGAGGAGCGCGGCCGCGGCGCCGGCCGGGTTGATCGCGAACATGATGGCGGACGCAACGGCGGCGCCAACGCAGGCGAGCTTGCCCATGTCGGCGGCGGTCAGCCTGTCCGGATCGCTGGGCACGTAGGGCGCGCAGGCTGCGCAGTCGCAGTCGTGATCGTGGATCTCGACGATACGCAGATGCGGTTCGCGCATGCGATAGGTGCGCTCGATCTTCGGCTGACGGTTCATGACCTGTTCTCCGGACGGGATTGAATCGCGACGCGGAGCTTCTCGATGCTCCACGTCAGCATGATCGTGGCGATCGCGAGGACGGCGATAGCGAGGCTCGGTGAGCCGAAGAGGACCATCGCCAGCACGACGCCGCACTGGATGACGATGATCGCGTGGATGGTGCGGAGGCCGCTCATGCCGCCATCGACCCTGCGCCGGCGCTAAGCTTGCTAGCCTCGGCGATCGCGATCCAATGGGCCAAGACGCGCAGGTCGACGCCGAGCACATCGTGCAGGACGAGGGCGGTGCGATCCGAGATCGCCTCCGCGTCGGCCTCGATATCGGTCAACCACGCCGCGCGCCGATGCGCGCAGACGCCCGGATCTGTTTCGAGCTGCAGCGCGACCTGCTCGACGGTCAGACCGAGTTCCTCGCGACGGATGCGGATGTAAGTTCCGGGACTGACCGGCGCATCGTCGCGCGCTGCGACGTCCACGCGATCGATCGCGTCGAGGAGCTGACGCATCGCCAAGGGCAGATTGCGATCGTTCGGTTCGCTAAGCGCCTGCATCGCCGGTACCAGTTCGCGCAGCTTGGCGGATAGGTCCGAGAGGGCTTGGCTTCGCGGGCCTGGGCTGTGCGTCATGCCGGCACCAGATTGTCGTTGTCGGCGCCGATCGGCGCCTGCGCAGCGACGTCGATCAGATCGATCGCGTCGCAAAGAAACCGGGCAGCGTTGACCAGGCGCACGTCGCGCGGTCCGCTAAGCGACACGATCGCGTCGTACTGCGCGTTGAGCGCTCCGGAGATGGCGGTAAGGTCTTCGCGTGGTTCGGGCATGGCAAGTTTCCAGGCAGCGGTTTCCCGCCCCGCGAATCGTTATGATCGCGGGCGGGGCGGGTGGCGGCGGTGTCAGTTGAGCGGTGGTGTGGTGTTAGGGCGGCGCTTCCGGCGGAGCGCCGACGCGTTCGAGCTGGCGGCGCAACCTTGCAGTGGCGCGCTCCAGTTCGACCAAATGACCGAGCGCGGCCTCCGCTTCGCGAATCGTAACCTTGGTGCCGTCCTCGCCGGTACCGGCGAGCGCGTCTGATATGGCGCGCGACACGTCGCCGACTTCGATGCTCAGCGCCATGACACCGCTGCGGAGACAAGGCTCCGAGCCGTCGTGGTCGGGAAGCATGATCACGACGGCGCCGAGGAGGCTGGCCATCGCGTTCAGGATGTGCGGATGACCGTCTTCGCGAGCGCCAATGCCATCGATCCGGACCGCGTTGCGAATCGAGATGCTGGCGCGGTCAAACTTCGAGCAGAAGCACGAGATCCGGGTATCTGAGAGACCGGTTTCGTCCTCGCATACCTTGCCACCGCCAGCGGCCTGAACGGCACGCTTGGTCGCCTCGGCGAGCCTACGCTCGGCGACGGGGAGCAGCACATCACCCATGACGGGAAACGCCATGTCGCATTCCCGATGCGCGCGAGTCGGCGCGAGGGCAAATGTGCCGCGATGAGAAGGACGTCGACGGCACACAGGGGAGGAAATGCCGTCGACGCTCGCCGCCAACGTGGCGGCCGAGGGGGAAAAGACGTGCGGGACGCGTCAACGCGCGGGCTCCAAGTTGCCGAGCCGGACGACATCTATTTCGGGCGAGACTGCAGGGTAAATGTCGGGTCGAAGTCGCTCCTTTGCCACTCCGGTTTCAGCTTCGACGATAAGAACGTGCTCAGCCGGCAAAGGCTTCTTTCCGCTGAGCCATTTCGAGACGGCGCCCTGGGTAACCTTCAACAGTCGAGCTGCCGCGGACTGCGAACCGATCTTGCCGATCGCCTCGCGTAGCGCTTCGACTTCGACGCTTGTCGAATCAAGAACTGGAGATGGATGCTGGCGGCCCATAGAAGCTGACTATTCCCAAAGTCATACCGGGTCAATCCCAATATCTAATCCGAATGGAATACTGAATAGGTTACGCCTGCCAGCCATGACCGTGACGGCGAACCGCCTGGCAGATGCCATGAAGCAGGCCAATGAGGACCAATCGTCGCTGGCTCGCGCGATCGGCATTACCCAAGGGGCAATCAGCAAGATCCTGCAGGGCAAGACCGCAAACTCGCGACACTTGCCTCGCATTGCTATCTATCTAGGAGTCTCTCTTCCTTGGCTGTTGGGTGAAACTGAAGATCCCGAGCCTAACGCCGCACCACGCCCGCCGGCGGCCCAACAAGTGGTGATGATGGGCGTACTGCTTCCCCCGGCGCGCGCGCTTGCGCGAATGTTTGAGGCGCTGCTCGCTGGGATCGATCCACAGCTCCCGCGGGCCGAGCAAGCTCTGCTGCTCGCAGAGCGACTTCCCATCGGGCTGTCGCAGTTACGAGATTTGCTACCCGATTCGGTGAGTCCTGTTCGCCAGGGACGATCAGATGACGCTGCAACTCCCGCCACGCCTCATCCCGAACTTGCACGCTGATGGAACATCCAGCTTCGCATACGGGGCACTCGTCAATGCAACCGGCGGCCGACTTAAAAACATGGTCAATCACTACCCCGCGCTTAGAGCATAGTGCTGATATGGCAGCCGAAACCCCGTCCATAATCGATCCTTTCGACATCGCTTCGTCGCCCCCGCGCCGGGCATAGGCTCGCCGATGAATACGCTAAGCCCGCGGCAGCGCGACTGCCTGCAACTCGTCTGGGAACGGCAGGCGACGTCGAAAGAGATCGCGGCAGAACTTGGGATCTCAAAGTCGACTGTCGATGGGTACATTGCCGAGGCAGTGGAGGCTCTGGGCGCGCGCGATCGCCGCGCTGCCGCCGCGCTGGCGTTCGGTCAGACGCCCCGTGCCGCGTCAGGGGGGCACATGACACGGGTGGTTGAGGTGCAGAATGTCGTGACACCCGATGCATCGTCGACGGAAGGGTTTCTGGCGTCGCGGCCCTGGCGGTCGCGGAGCCGGCCGAGGAACACACTATCGCTGGCGCAGACGCTCGGCTGGATCGCAATCATCGCGATTGGGTCGCTCGCTGCGCTGTCGCTGGCGGCCTCGATCGGCAGCGGACTACCGTCCGTTGCAAGGCCAGTGATCCATGCCGTTCGCACGCTGACAACATAGCGGGGGTAACCCCGCAGTAGGGGGCCCTATGCTGAAGCAACGTCGTGATGAAGTATCCCGCACCGTAACCACCGCGCTGGTCGACGTCGAAAGCAATCTCGACAACGCCTTGCTGTCCCATGCGAGATTGCAGATCGCCGTGATCGAGGGTCGGCGATCGGCGAATCTGCCGCTTGATGCTGGGCAGGCTGGGCTCGACAAGATGTCCGAGGCGGTCGGCCATCTGGTTGCCGCGCGGAAAGCGATCCACGAAGCGCATTACGCCTTCCGCCAGACCCGCACCGATCTTCGCATGCCGACGACGTCCTACGGCGATTTCGGGGACACGCCCGACGGCGGTATAGTCCCTGCCGAGCATGTCGGCCTGGCGCTTGTGCATGCAGCTGCGTGATGCATCGTGGTTGACGCGATGGGCAGGGTCGGGCGAGGGGACGGGGCGTGAGCCTCATTCTCTTCCTAGCCCTGTTGATCGTGTGCTGCGGCTACGCGATCGCCCGTGGGGGTGCGCCGGAACGGATCGGGGGCGGCCTTCAGGTCGGCGCGTTCGCGCTCAACCTTCCGGTCCATTTTCTGCTGGACGCGACCGGGTATCGATCGGCGATCGTCGGCACAGCAGCGATCGACGTGATCCTGCTGTTCGCGCTGATCGTGCTGGCGTGGCGGTCAACGCGGTTCTGGCCGCTGTGGGTCGCAGGTTGGCAGCTAGCGGCGATCGTCGCTCATTTGGCCAAAGGGCTCGATCCGGGGATGCTTCCGGCCGGCTATGCCATCCAGGCGCAGATCTGGGCCTATCCCATGCTGATCGCGACTGCGGTCGGCACGTGGCGGCACAGGCGACGGTTGGCTGCCGGCGATCCGGACCCGGCGTGGAAGACCATGCCGGCCTGATCATTCGGTGCCGCTCGTGACGCCAGCACACGTCGATGCGGCTGCGAAGCTCTACGCTTCACGCCGTGCCCGCGACGAGATGTTCGGCGCCGATCGCGACGGGTTCGGTGAGCCGGGGTGGGATATGCTGCTGGCGCTTGCGGCTTGGGGACCGATGACGTCGGTCGATCTGGCCGATAAAGCGTCGGGGCCGAATGCGGAGACGTATATCGCTTGGTTGGTATCGCGCCGACTGATCAGCCGGGATGGTGAAACGATCTGCCTCGCCGATCGCGGCCGCGCAATGTTGACGGGATACCTTGAGCACGAGCGCATCGGCGATGAGCGTCGAGATGGCTAACCCCACCAGCGCTCGTGATCGAAGATCTCGGCTGCGACCTCCAGCGCGGCGCGACGATTGCGACGATGTTGCTTCCGCCGGGCTCGATCTATCACGGCCTGGTTGAGCCGCTCTTGCCCAGGATGCGGCCGGCGCTTCTTCTTCGCCCGCATCGCGTGGAAATAGCCCGCAACCTGATCCTCCCATTCGCTCGCCATGCGAGTCTGGGTGACGAGCGGCCGACGTGTAGGACAGCATAAAAACAGGGGTAAATATGAAGACGACAATTATGATGATCGCCGCGTCGCTGCTGCTGTGTGGATGCAACTCCGTTAAAAACGAGAAGCTGCCGGCGTCCGCCGATACCGCCAAGTTGGCGGAGATCGGAAAGGGTCTGAGCGACGACGACAAGAAGTTGTTCGCCGGCTACCTCATGCGCCGTGAGTTGGCGAAAGCCTTCGGGAATTCCACTCTGCCAGATCAAGCGACGACCGTCGGCGAGGCGATAACGGCACAGCAGAAGTTCGCCGACAACCTTAGCGAGAGCGAGAAGAAGGCGCAGGCGCTGAAGCTGGAAATCGATCAGAAACGTAAGGCGGTCGCCGAGCAGATCAGCCGAACTGTCACGGTCGCATTCATCGACGCGCACCTAGTGCCCAGTGATATCAACGCCGGACGTTTCAATGCGACCTCGAGCCTGACGTTCGCAGTCCAAAACTCCGGTGCCAAACCTATCAAGGCGCTGAAGGGGCAGGCGGTATTTATCGACACCTTCGGGGACGAGTATGTCCGCGTGCCGATGCAGCTCGAGCATGCCGTCGCGCCAGGCGCACGTGAAGCCGTCGAGCTGTCCTACGAGATCAACGAATACCTCGATCTCGATAAGAAAATCATGACACTCGATAAGGACAAGCGTTTCCGCTTCGAACCAGAGCAGATCGTCTTTGCCGATGGGTCGACGTTGCGAGCCCCGGATGCGCCATCCTCCTAGCTTGCGGAGATAGGGGTACAGCCGGGGTACTTGCTCAAAAAACACGTTTGAAACTCGCGGTTTTCCGCGTGTTTCGGGCTACTGCGGCGGAGGGGTTATCCGCCGCAGCCGGCCTGTCTTTTACGCACTTGTTGACTTTTCCGCAGGAGTACATCGCGATGGCTACACCAGCATCGATAAAAACATTGAAGGCGTTCTCCAAAGCAAGTTCTCTAAGCTTGGAACCAGACGAGTTTTTTAAAGGCTTGGAAAAAGAAAGCGACCGCGGCGTAATCGTAGTTGCGACTACGATGCTAGAAGACGCTCTTACAATCGCCTTAAGGAAGGCCCTAAAGCAGTTTGACGAAACGGAATTCGACGAGTTCGTCAGTTTCAACGGTGTAGCTGGAACATTTAGCGGCCGGATCAAGCTTGCTTTTGGCCTGGGTATCATCACGGGCGAGATGCGGACGTCTCTGGATGTCGCTCGTGAGATGCGCAACGCGTGCGCTCACGCTCGGCAAGCGATTGGTTTCGATACACCTGAGATACGAAGCGTATTGCCGAGGTTGTTTCCCGGGCCAGGTTCCCAGCCACCCCAGGACTGGCACCCAGCCCAGGCGCGCGCGATGTTCATAAGCATGTGTGCCATCACCGCGAAAGTCATTGACGGAACTATTCCCACGGACGGCAGCCCCATTTCGCCCGATGCCGTTAACCCGGGAAGTTTTCTGGATGCGAGTTCGCATGCATTTTTGCGATCGATGCAGCTGTGGCCGAAATAACTCCACCGGGCGGCGGAGGGTGTATCCGCCGCGTTTGGACCTAATCGGTTTCGAAAAGGATATATTGATGGCTGTTTTCGTCGTGACTTGGAACCTCAACAACGAGGGAGGTAATTACGCCGCTGCTCGTGCGAAATTTATCAAGCAGCTAGACGCATACGATTACAAGATGACCGGCAAGCTCGATACCGTAGCATGGCTTTCGTCGGACATGGACGCCGAGGATATCTCGAAGCATCTGAATAAAGCGCAGGACAAAGGCGATACCCTGTTTGTTTCCGAGCTCAATGACGACGAATATAACGGACGCCTCACGGACGAGATCTGGGATTGGATTGAGGAGAGGCTTTGAATCAATCTTTTGGTGCCGGTCGCGCGCGTCAATACCCCCCCACGCTTCACGCGCCGCCCGGCCTTCCTCAGTAACGCGAATGTTGAAGTCGCCAGGTGCCTACGTAGGTTATCCGCCGCAAAAGGGGGCGTTCATATCTTATTGGTGTCAGCTAACGGGGAGATGATTCGTGAGTATTGAGACGTGGGCTAACGTTCTGAGCGCTGCAGGAACCGTGGCGGCTGCGGCGGTAGCAGCCTACGCAGCCCGGCTCGTTCTCACGCAGGTGCGTTTTCAGTTCGTTCCCAAGATTCTTGTGCAACGGCAGCAATATCAAATTCGCACCACCGGCTCGATCAAGACTGACTTCTGGTGGACGCCACCGGGCGAAGATGCCCGTTATCAAAACGGCGGGTCCGAGGACTATCGCTTTTGTCTCCTAAATGTGGGCAATGGCGCAGCCTTTGACATCAGAGTATTCGCGGAAATTGAGTATCAGACTATTTATGATGACGTGATGGGAAAACTCGCGCCGTACTTTCCCGGCCTAACCGTGCAGAATGACGATTTCGGGTGTCAGGTCCGCGACGGAGGAGAGGTAATTGGGGGCTTCCGACTGCCCGGCGAAAGCTTCGGAATAGTCGAATTTATCGGCCCCTCAGCGACGGCGGAACGTTCACAGCGCTTCATCATCGATCCGAACCTCGCTTTCTTCGCCACGTGCTACGCCCATTATCTGAGGTCGGCTCACGAGCAAGAGTTGAATGCGCGACAGACTCAAAAAATTCCCGTCAATTTTCGTATCGAGTATCTCGACGCCAGCGGCGAGCGGCAAATCACAAGGCAAGCCATGGCATTATCAATTTCGGGAGGCAGATACAAAGAAGATGGAAGCGATGGAGTATCCATCATCGGACTAAGTGAATTATAGTATGTTATTTGTCACCGAAACTTCTAAGAAATACGGGCTGATTGCCGGCGCATTTTGCGCTGTACGCTGGCAAGCTGAGGTGGATTTGCGGCATCGGGCGCGGTGCGGCGGAGGGTATCTCCGCCGCGATGAAGTTTGGAACAGTAGCAATGACTGACGCAAAACAAGCACGTCCGCCGATACCGGAGGGCGTGAAGCGCGAGGTCCGACAACGGTGCCGGTTCGGCTGTGTGATCTGCGGTATGCCGGTGTATCATTATGACCACGTGATTGAACACGCAGTTGTGCGCGAACACGCTGCTGAAAACCTCACGCTGCTTTGTCCGAACCATCATGATGCCAAGACCCGCGGCCGATTAGCTGTTGAGGCGGTACAGGAGCACAATGCCGCGCCGTTCAACCTTAATCGGAAGAATACAGCGGGCTTAGATATAGGTCGCGCTCGCGAACTACGGCTTGAGTTCGGCACGAACTGGTACGAAACGGATACTCCAGCTGAGAATATCGCGAAGTCTGTCGTGGTCGTGAATAACCGGACCTATCTCGCTTTTGATCGTGAAGACGGCTGGCTGACTGCGTCGGCAATCGTGACGGACCTGAATGGTACCGAACTATTGACGGTGGTGCGAGGCGAGTTGGTGGCCTCGACGGCATTGTGGGACATAACCTATGTAGGCAGCCGCCTCACCGCTCGCCAAACAGGGGGCGGCATCATTCTGGACCTGACGCTCACCAACGCTGAGCTGAACGTTCATCGCGGAGCGTTCATCGACTACCGCGACAGATCTGGGTTTTATGCTGATGGTGAAAAGCTGCAAGCCCTTGTCGGCGGCGAGGATTGGGGAAGCTCGTCGAATACCGGGATGGCGCATTGCGGCGGAGCAGGTTTTCAACTGACGCGCGAAGATACGCCACCTTGGAATATACTCCTTAGACGGCAGTTGCCTGCGAAATAGCGTCTTATTCTTCCGGTATTTTGATGAGGTACCCGCTCCTGAGCCAGATCCCACCTTCGCGCCACTGGCGATAAATTCTGATTCCCCCTATGTTCCTATCGGGGATCCGGGGGAACGATGGGCATATATTCCGAGGTGTTACCGGTGCGAGCGAGCCGAAAGCAGCAGGCGCTCGATTTCATATCTCAGTACATCCTCGAGCACGGCCGCAGTCCCGCAATGCGCGAGATCGCGCTGGCGCTCGATGTTAGCGACACCCGGGCGAAGGCGTTGGTGAAGAAGCTGGCGTTCGAGAAGATGATCGAGCGCGCGGCCGGCGCGCAACGCGCGATCACCGTGCCCGGGTTGCTGGAGCGGCAGCTGCTCGATCGGATGCGCCAGATGGGCGTCGTCGTGAACGAGGACTTCGCCGGCGCGGATCGCGTGCTGCCGTTACCACAAGGTCATCTCCCGCTCGTCGCGATCCTCGAGCATATCCCTGACGTCGACGCCGGGGATCCTCATGCCATACCTACCTACTGACGAAGCGCCTTCGCTCGCTGAAGCGCTCGAACGCGAGCGGCAGCGCGTCGCGCACCTGGTGCTCGGCGAACCGCGTCCGAAACCCAAGGGCGCGAACCGGCTGAAGAAGGGCAAGACGCCGGCGATCGTCTCGCTCGAGCCCGGCATCGAGGAGCGCGTGCTGCTGCGTGAGCGCTGGTCGCACAAGACGAACGGCACGGCCGAGACGCACGAGCACGCAGCGGTACAGGCGCGACGCGAGGGTGCGCTCGCCCGCCTCGTCGCTACCGGCGCGATCGACGCGCACCAGCTCGCCGCGGCCGATCAGATCGCGGAAGCATACCATTCCATCACGGCCGAAGTTGCGGTTCGCACTGCGAACTTGGAGCCGCGAAGCTCGGGTGGCGGTCCGCACAGCGCTTCGCACGCGCCAATCGCTGCCGTGATTCGGGAGCGCGCATACGCCCGTTGGCGCGACGCGGTTGCTCCGCATGCCCTGATGCTGCTCGCGATCATCGTCGACGACATGGCGTTGACGACGGCCGCGCGGGACTGGCGGCTTTCCAACCGACGGGCGCGATCGATCCTGGTCTCGGCGCTGGACAGCTGGAAGCGCTGCTAGGGGTGACCTTTGGGGAACTTCCCACAAGGACACCTGCCCAAACGGTCACGTAACTCGCAAATCGCCCCCGCCACAGTTGTATCTGCTTGGCGTCGCTCGCCCCCCTCGAGCACGCCATCCCGACGGGAGATCTGCAATGCGTCATGATCGATCAGGAACGGATGCACGGCCTGCCCAGCCGAACTCGAATTTGGCCGATCAGCTCGAACGCATTACACCGCGGTTCGATGAGCTGACCCAACGAGCGCGGCTGGGCATTGATTCCGCCGACCAATACAACGAACTCGAGGAACTGGCGCAGGGTATTTCCCGCGACATCCTCGAGCCCTTCCGTGGCACCACCGGTCGCGCTGCCCGTCCGCCCCTCTATCTCAGTGCCGACGGCACCAAGGCATGCTGGTAATGGCCATTCCGTTCGATGCTATGCGGCGTGCCGTTGACGCCGGCCATCCGGATACCGCCCTGATCGGCGTCCCGATCAGCCTGATGCGCGAGATCCTAAAGCGCCTGCCGGTCGAGACGATCGCCGCGATCACGGCACCGATCGCGCCTCAGCGGACGCCGGCATGACCACCGAGCCGCACCCCGCCGCGATGGAGGTCGCCGGCACCATGTACCTTAGGGACGCCAAGGGCAGCCTGGTTCCGCTCGCAGCGGTCAAGCCGGTCGACCTGCTCATGGACGAGACGGTGCGCGCTATCCTTACCGACGCGCGCGAACTGTCCGCCCTCGTCGCCGCGTTCAAGGTCCGGACGTTCGAGCGCGTCGGTGCCTTCCAGGCGCTGCTGGCGCAGGAGTACGGCACGACGGTCGGCGGGAAAAAGGGCAACATCACGCTGCTCACCTTCGACGGGCGCGAGCGGGCTCAGGTGCAGGTCGCCGACCTCCTCGAGTTCGGGCCCGAGCTGCAGGCCGCTAAGGTGCTGATCGACGAATGCCTGATGGGTTGGGCAGGCGGCTCGCCGGTCGAGCTGCAGGCCGTGGTCAACGGCGTGTTCCAGGTCGACAAGGAAGGCCAGATCAACCGGGCCGAGCTGTTCCGCCTACTACGCCTCGACTTCGACGACGTCCGCTGGCTGCGCGCCATGGAGGCGATCAAGGACTCGATCCGCGTCATCGGCTCGCGCACCTACGTCCGCTTCTACGACCGGCCCGCGCACGATGCGCCGTGGCACCCGGTCACGATCGATCTGGCGTCCGCGTAAGCCTCGTGGGTAAGCTGAAGGCAATCAGCAGCACGCTGACCAGGCTGAAGCCGACGATGGGCTCCCTTGCCCCCGTCGAGCGCAGCGCTGACGCCGATCGCCGCCTCTTCAAGCCCTGGCACAAGTGGTACAAGTCGGCGCGCTGGCGGGCCCTGCGCGTGCTCGTGTTCACCCGGGACCTCTACACCTGCCAGTGGCCCGGCTGCGGCTTCACGACGGCCGACACGTCGCGCCTGGTCGCCGACCATTGCGAACCGCACCGCGGCGACGAGCGCCTCTTCTGGCTGTTCGCCAACCTGCAGACGCTCTGCAAGCCGTGCCATGACAAGCACAAGCAGCGTGTCGAGCGGGCTGCCTTCCTAGCCTGACTCCGCGGGGCAGGGGGGGTGGGTGAATCCCTGGCCGGGGCCGACCCCCTGGACCCCTATGGCTCCCATGCGGAGATTATTTCCTCCTGGACGTCTCCGGGTGCGTACTTTCGTGGCGGGGTGCTGATCGATGGCAGTCCGCAAAACATCTGAAGAGTGGTCGCGCATTGAGCACGAATACTTGTCGGGTGATGATTCGATCCGCGAAATAGCTGATCGGCACGAGATTTCCGAAGCGGCTATTCGCAAGCGGGCGAAGCTCAAAGGCTGGGAACGGCCGGTTCGCACCCGCCAACCGGTGCGCACTTTGCTTCCGGCGCCGCGCATCGTGGTCGCGGATCCGGTGGAGGCTCGCGTGCCGATGGACGCCGGCACGATCGCCGAGAACGCCCGCCAGCTGGTCGGGCGTATGCTCGACGAGCTGGACGCGGTGACGAGCTTCCAGGGCGAACTCGAGGAGGCCATCGAGATCCTCACCGCCAACGACGAGAACGATTCTCGGCGCGACGCGATGATGAAGGCGGTGTCGCTGCCGGCGCGATCGCAGATCGTGAAGAACCTCGCTGCGTCGCTGAAGGTCATCAACGAGACGGCCGCGCCGACGAAGGGCAAGAA
>NZ_SLXW01000004.1 GCF_004341085.1 Sphingomonas sp. PP-CE-1G-424 | reverse complement strand
ATGCTCGCGCAGCACGCCAATGATCTGATCCTCGGTAAATCGGCCTCGCCGCATCACTCGTCTCCATCTGACGAGCTAACTTACCAATGGCATGAAGTCTGGGGAGCAGGTCAACAGCCGCAGCTTTCCCGTAATCCGTCTGCCGATCATGATTTTGAGAAAATGATTTCGGGAACGGTTTTTTGGAAAATGGAAATCCCTAGTCGCTCGGGGAGGCCAATATTGGCCCAGCTGATCCTGTCGGCGATCGAGATCGCCGTCTACCATCTGCTCTTCGGGCATTGGACCGTCCGGAGAATATAGCCGTCACGTTGCCGCCGAGCCTTGTGTTCCGGAGAGGCCGCAGTTGCGCCAGCTTCGCGGACGCTACGCCGGTGCAGGGGACCGTCCAGCAATAGGGTTCGAGCCAGGCGAGCTTGGTTTGTTGCTCGCCCGCGCCGTCCATGACCTGCTTCGCGCCGGTCCTTGCCTCGAATGGTACCGGGTCGTCATAAGCGGTGACGGCACGTTCGGCCGCCCGCCGCAGGGTATTGCCGCCTTCGCCGGCGAGATCGACATGGTTGGCTTTGCCAAACGCCGCCATCATCGCCACCGGCGTGACCGCATAGACTTGGTAGCCGGCCGCGCGCGTGTTGCGTTTCAGCTCATTGGGCAGGAAGCCGTCGGCATCCACCTGGCGCGTGAAGGCGGCGTACATGCCGGTCGCCCAATCGAACAGATCTTGCCGGTCCGTAATGACGCCGGTCGCCATCACGCTCCAGGCAGCCCAGTAATAATGGTTGTTGATCTTCTCGCGCGGATCGCCGCTGCTCCACTCGCGGATGACCTGCTCGGCGATCTGGCCTAGCCAGCGCTCGATCCTCGCGGCTTCCTGCGAGTAGCTGTCCGCGAGCGGGCGGGAGCGGGAGAAGTGCAGGCGCAACCACGCTCCACTTAAGCTAGCAAGCGCCCATTTGCGCTCCGAGCGCCCGGTATGTTCCATCGCCGGGCCGAGCAACGCGCCCGCGTCCGCCCAGGCGGCATACCAGCCCATGACGCAGCGTAGCGTCTGCGGTGAGCCGTCCTGCATGTAGCGGTCCACAAGCTTGGTTGTGCCCTTCTCCATATCGCTGATCGGCAGCGTCATGGTCTTGTAGCGCTGGTCTGATGCGTCGTTCAGCGTGTCACGGGATGCGCCCGATCCCTCATATTTGCTCGGAAAGTCGAGTTGGCCGGTGAACGGCCGCGGCGCGGGATCGCACGACTTCGACGTCGCGCTGCCATGACCCACCTCAGCATAGTAGCCGGGCGGAGGAACCAGATCAGCGGCGAGGAGGGGCTGTGCCGCCCCACCGAGGGCGATCGCCATAATCGACGCGGCCGCGAGCCGCATGTCAGAAGTTCGCATCTTGCACCTCGATCGATGTGTGCCTGCCAAGGAAGGTCTGCTAGTTTCCGCAGACTGAGTATCGTGTGAACGGTACCCTTTACAGAATTGCCGCTTTCGAAACGCGGATCGATCGAAATGCTGGGGACGCAAAGGAAAGATGCGTGAACGGCATTGCTGTCTCCGGGAAACCGTTGAACCGAAATCGATGAGGCCTGACCCTAGCGGCCGGGGGCGAAACGTGATCGTCGACGGGGTCGCACCGGCCTGGTGGCGCGACCCCGATCGGTGCTCCTTATCGGTTGGCGATCTGCACCGCACTGTTATAGCTCGATAGCATCTGTTTCGCGTCGACAGGCCGGCCGTCCTTCTTGAACGACCGATAGCTGCCCAGCATCGACGACAGTAAGCCCAGTTCGGACGGATCCTTTTGTCCGGCCTTGGCCGCCGCTGCGTGTGCGCCCGCGATCGCCTTTTCGATGGCAGCGACTTCCGCATCGGCACGTGGAAACACCGATGTGTCACGGCCTTCGAATCCTCGGAACAACGTCATCAGCGCCTTGGCATGAAACATCGCCAACCGGCTGTTGTATTCGAGCAGTTCACCCTTTGCCTTCAGCGTCTCGAGCGTTGCCGCCTCGCGCTTTACCATGTCGCGATCGATCAAATCGCTGAACCGCGTCAGATCAGCGTCTGCCGCGTCGATCTCGGCCAGCATGCGTGGATCCTCCTTGCGCCCACGCGCCAGCTTGTCGTCCATATAGGCCTTGCTGTCGTAATAGGGTTCGAGCTCCGCCAGATGCGCCTGTACCTTGGACATGGATCCGATCAGCGCATCGGCGGCGGCGTTGATATCGGCGGTGGCGCCGGACATGGCCCGAGCCTCCTTCAACTTCTTGATCCCCGTCTCGATCGAGCCGTCACCAACCAGAAACTGGCCGTCGATGGAGGCGTGGGCGACATCGGCTTCGCGGTAGTAGGTGGCCCTTTCATAGAATCCGAACGGGCCGACCAGCTCGTTGTGCGCGTCGATATAGGCATCCAGCTGGTTTGCGGTGCCGGCGACACCGGACGCGACGCCTTGGTCGTTACTGCCGGTCGAGGCGATCTTGTCACATCCGCTCACGCACAGGCTTGCGGCGCCAACCAGAATGACGGGGATCTTGGAAAGAGACATGGATGGTCCTGTTTATCTGCTGAAGTGTCGTCTTGGAATGTCGCTCGGTCGGACCGCGGTCTGGCCAAGCTGTTCGGTTCGCGAACGAGGGTCCGACGTGTCGGGTCTAGAACAGGTTCAGCGCGGCATATTGCAGCAGCATGATCGTCTTGCCGTCCCTGATCGCGCCCGACGCGATCATCGCCAACGCCTCCTCGATGCCCAATTCGAGCACGGTGATGTCCTCGCCTTCGGCTACGTTTCCTCCTCCCGCCGCGATGCGATCGTCGGGACGATACTCGGCAACGAAGAAATGCAACCGTTCGGTGACCGAACCAGGGCTCATGAAGGCGTCGAAGATCTGCCGGACCTCGCGCAATCGGAAGCCGGTCTCCTCCTCCGTTTCCGCGCGGATGCGTGTCTCGGGTTCCGCCCGATCGAGGAGCCCCGCAGGCGCTTCGATCAACAGGTCGTCGTGCCCGTTGACGAACGCCGGATAGCGAAACTGCCGGGTAAGTATCACCGTGCGTCGATGGGTGTCATACAACAGGATCGTCGCACCGTTGCCGCGGTCATAGGTTTCGCGCGATTGCTGCTGCCAGGTCCCGTCGCTGCGTAGGAACGAGAATATGGTTTTCTTCAAGACGTACCAGTCGTTCGAGAGGACCGTGACGTCTTCGACGCGAACGCGTTGGGCGATACTCATAGCGAAACCTCGTACGACTGCAGGCGAGGCATTTCGACGCTCTCGATCTTACCACTTTATCTCGTGCGTTATCGTGCAGAGTCAAGTAATATCGTGCAGAGGGGCGGCCATCCGTGTTGACGACAGAGCGTAAGGCACTCATCCGGCGGGTCCTCCAGCGGGATGGCCGATTGGTCGCCAAAGCCTTCAGCCAGGAGGTCGGCGTCTCCGAGGACACGGTCCGTCGTGACCTGCGCGAACTTGCCGCCGAAGGCGCATTGCAAAGGGTTCATGGCGGTGCCTTGCCGTCGTCCCCCGCCACTGCGGACTTCGCCGTACGCGAGGGGGCCGCCTCGTCGGCAAAGCTGACGCTAGCGCGCATCGCTGCTGCCCTGATACGTCAAGGGCAGATCGTCTTTCTCGATGGCGGAACCACGAACGTTCAGCTGGCACGTCACCTGTCGCACGATCTCAGAGCGACCGTCATTACCCATAGTCCGAGCATTGCGGTCGAACTGGTGCGACATCCCCTCGTGGAGGTGGACCTGATAGGGGGACATCTTTTCAAGCATTCGGTCGTTGCGGTGGGGTCGGCCACCGCAGACGCGATCTCGCGTATCCGCATCGAGACCTTCTTCATGGGGGTGACGGGCCTTCATCCTGAAGCCGGTGCCACCACTGGAGACGCCGAGGAGGCGTCGATCAAGCGGCTGATCGCGCGTCAGTCCGCCGAGACCATCGTGCTGGCGACGCGTGAGAAGCTCGGCGCGGCTTCACCGTACGGCATCCTGCCGCTGGTGGAGATAGCGACAATAGTGACGGAGTCCGGGCTGCCTGACGCACTGCTGCAGCCCTTCCGGTCCGCTGCGACCCAAATCATCGAAACGTGACCCGGCGGTGATCGGCCTTGCTGACACCCGCGATGAGCTTGATGGGAAGCGCGTTGAGCTGCCGTGGCTCCGCGTCGCTCGGCATGGATAGCGCGCTACGCATGCCGCTTCCATCTTGGCAAGGATGCGCCTGCATCGCTCGAGGAACATGCACCCCTTCCTCGATCAGCGCCATCTTGCGAGTATTCCGGTGGCACAGGCGCGTCTGCAGTTGCTCCTCCAGCCGGAGCCCTGTCGGAAAACCTCTGGATTTCGGTTTCTGCACAGTCGACCAATACGACAGGGTTTGTCGTACACACCTCGCGCAGATATCGCGTCGTAGCGATAGCCACGGCAACGACTGCCGAAAATCATGTGTTTTCCGACAGGGTGCGGGGTAAATGCTGCCCGGCCGCTCACGCCCAAGAGTCGGACGTTCTGGTGGGAATCTCGCAGTCCCGAAAGCGGACATGCGTTCATCGAGACGATGCCAACTCGGCCATGCCTGATGCCAAAATGAAGAGTTTTGAAAGGAAGTAAGCTTACAAATTAGATCGATCGGCGAGCGATCAGCAGGGATCTTAAAATCGCTAGATAGGAAGCACGCTTCGGTCAGCGCAACAACGATGGACGCGCAATAAAATGTCACCGCAAGGTAAGAAGATTAGATTTTTCATTGCATTTGGCGTACTTTTGGTATCTGCTATAATGCTCCTCAAAATAGCATTATTCGGCGAAAAGGCTGACTATCGACCAAGCTTTAAAGTCGCTTCTCCGCAATATTCTTGGACGGCATCTTGCCCCCGCGATAATTACGAGCAATCAATCTTCATACCTAAGGAATGTGGCCGGGAAGAATATCTTATTAGAAATTGGCGCGATATCGGACTATCTACACAGTCAGCTCCCAATAAATGGTACAGAGTTGGTGATAACGCATTCCAAATGTATTGCGGAAATGACAAATGTGTTTCCGTTTTGCGCGTTAGAAATAAATTCATTCGGTAAGAGCAGGGACGCCCGTTCGGTGGTTGGTTTCCTAGGATGCAGCCTCGAAAGCGACCGGTCCGCTTTCCTTTCCATTCCAGCCATTCCGTTTACGCCCATAGTCGGACGTTCAGGCCGGCGATCTGCGATCCCAAAATCGGCCACTTATTAAGGGCGGCTTTCCCGTTTCTCCGTCTCTGACAGAACGTATCGAACTACTTGCCTAAGAATATACGCGGCGATAGCTTCCTACCCAATCGAGACGCGTAGTGAACGAGTTCACCGCCTAGGCCATTTCCGGTGTTCCGAATGTATGCGCAGGATGGGGTATAGCGGAATGTTCAAGAGATGGTTGCTGCTCACCCTCATCCCCTTCGTAATTGCAGCAACGTGGGCACCGGCTAGTTCAATAGTCCAACCCGACGCTGCGCGGACGTTTGGGCACGTAGTCGCAACGGATGGACCAGAATGGCTAACTCGATGCCGTTTGAGCGCAGCAAGACCAGTGGGAACAACGTTGCAGGTTATCCAAGTGCGGCGGCCGACGCGCGGAAGCACAATTGACGTAAGAGTACGGTCGGATCGGTCACCAGTCGTGCTACTGTTAGCCTCCGAGAAGCCCGCAATCTGGCGTGTTGACGCAGGCACGAGCGCCGACATCCGCGGAATCATGCTCGTCGGCCGCATCGCCCTGCTCGAAGGGGTTGATGCCCAGGTGCCGATTTCACGCTGTGATCCACCGAAGGACTTAATTTCCTCGGGCCTACTTATCGATCAAGTCGCCGACTCCCTCGTGCTGCCGGTGGAGGCTGTACAACGGGGTAGTGTCGATGAAGGATACGACATCACCAGCCGATCTTATCCGAACCTACAGGATGATCATTACGGCACGTGCCGGGTAGATTTTGACTACGGCGGCGAAAACATAACCGGTAACTCCAATTCCAGTGCTAACGAGTGCCGTACGTTCTGCGACAAATTTGGCCCCCTGAATGCTGACCAGGGACGCGTCACTTGCGTTGTGAATGGACGTCGAGCATGGGCCTACCCGGCAAAGCCCGGCTATCTCTCAATGTCGTGTCGGTTCATAGCGAGCGATGGCCGTAACATCCGAAGTTATCCGGCAGTATCGGCTGATGAGTGCCTCGACACCGTCTGTTACACCGGAGTGCTTTTTACTTCGAGTAACGCGAGCGATCGGTGGGAAAGCCGTTGCCTATTCAATGGACGGACTATTAAGCGATTCCGTCTTAAGCCTTGGCCTTGGCTACAGCAGCCTTACTCGCCACCAGAGGCTGACACTTCGACAGATCACGCCTCGCGTCTATCCAGTGAGTAAAATGTTTCAGATTTTTCAGCCGGCACGATAAAGTGTAGCGATCGCCGACGCTTCTCAACAAGCGCGCGTACAGACATTAAGTCGCAGTAGGTCCATTTTCCCAAATTCCGATCCCTTTGGGGAGCATTCCCAGCGTCAGGCGACGTCCGCTAACTCGATCTGCCTTCCCAATAGCGGACGGGCCGTTTTCCTCCCATCCCGGACATTCCCGAAACTCGATCGCGGTCGAGACGCTTGCTGGCGTATTAGCAAACGTTTTTTGACCATCTTCTAGCCATGGTCCTTTTTACAGCTCGTTGTTGAACGCGACGAAGCGGTAGCTCACCAACGCTAATTGGGCGCGAAGGATGACCTTGTTTGTAATTGGGGCTTGCTCGCGCGGCAGACAGTCGGCCACCACCCCTTGCAGGCGGGTAATCGCAATCGCTTCCCCGCTCGATGCTGGCAACGTGCGGAATAGATCAGACACCTTAGCTGACTGCGTCCGCACGACGCATGCAATTACCCCGTTGGGGGTTGGAGGTGCCGGCATATGGTCAAGCGCGGATATGTCCACATGGCGTCGGCGCATGAGATCTTCTGCCATCATACCAGCGAAAATCACCGGCTGGAACGTCAGACTTCCAGCTCGCGGCACACAGCCCTTTTGCTGCATGGCAAAACGACGAATTTCAGCGCGGTAGCTATGGGTATCGTAGTCCGACGCTACAATTCTAGCAGCTTCTTTCGGATCACGACCCACAGCGCAGCGGGCATAAAGGTCCATGATACGGATAGCCGCTGGGTCGGGCTCAGCGGCCTTGAAAGAAAGCTGCTGGGCCATGATGGGGGAGCCGGCCAGAACAAGTGGAAGGAATGCTAACGTCGCCTTCATGGGGTTCTCCATCTCTCGGTCATCGTAAGTTTCCGGTATGTCTTTGCCTTACTCAACTCGGGATTACCCGAAGTTCTATTGTTGCTTACGAACATCCTTGATCGATCGAGGTTGAATGACGCACGCTGTCGAGCGCCATTTACGAATGTTGAGCGCGTTTTGGACGAGGCGTCTTTTTGGGCTTGGGCAAGAACGGGATCACCCTCCGATAGGCCATGAACGTGCCCGTTCCCTCGATCTGCGGCATGTGGAGTAGGAGGCGACCATAGTCCTCGACGATCGCCGCCTGTTGTTCGATACCATAATCGTAAAAATTCTCACTTCCGGTGATCGGGCCGTAGCTGTATCTACTGTACAGTAAGCGACGAAGTTTAACCCACATCCCGTGTTGAAATTGCCAGACATGTGTTAGCTCGTGGAGCAACAGAACTAAGTCACCGGTATAACTGGAAAAGTCGTCGCGATATCGATCACCGGGTAGATAGATATTGCCGTTTGGCGCCATCGCACGATTGTCAGGTTGAAAGAACGCCCATTCGGAATTGAAGACACGCGGCCTTGAGTAATCTAGATCGTTGTCAAATATCTTTCGCGCAAATGTAATCTCTCTCGGCGTCAGAGGGCGGCCTTTGTCTTCCTTTACCGGAGCGGGATCGGTGGGGTCAGCCATCAGTGTCGCCCCCTATCAAGGCGTACGAGGAGCGCGTTGATGATGATCGCGCCGACGACAATAAGCGTGACTGGGCCGTAATCCTGCCAGACACTGCGCTCTTGGCCCAAGGGGAGCGGATCGCCGCCGGTTACGATGTAGAGGACCCACCCGACACCCCACCAGTAGAGCGCACTAGCAACGGCGCGACCGAACGATCCAATCCATGACATAGCTGACCTCCTATAGCCCAAACGATCCGTGAGGCATCCGGTGCCGTGCGGTGAGTTCGTTGGATAAACACACGTACGAGGCACGATTACTTCTCATTTGTCGACAGCCTTGATTATTCGCTGTCCTCTCCATACCGGCCATACCGCTTACGCCCATACCTGGACGTTCAGGCTGGCGATCGGGGCTTCTGGTAACGGACATTCGTTAAGCGCGGGCTTTCCCCTTTCTCCATCTCAGAGAGGCCGTTTCGGGAAAGAGGAATTGTGTTGGATCAGCCGCCCCGGTTTTTCAAAATCGGCCCTGCACTTTGCGGCTGATCAACCGAGATCATCATCGGCGCGTCGGCAATGAAACGATCCAGCACACCATCGGCGATCTTGATCGGACCGTCGAATCGTGTTGCTCCCGGTATCGACTGGACGGCTGCAGCGACGGCTGCAAGTCGCTCGGCATCTCTAAAATAGCGTAAAGCGGCGCTGCTGCCCTGGGACGCCGCATCGAGGCCCGCCGCCGTTAGTTTCAGCGCTCGCCCCCATTGCTGCATCGCATCCAGCCAAGGACGCGACTGCGTAGCGAAACCAGGATCTACGGTGCCGGAGCGAATGATGTCGGGGGCGTTCGCGATCTCATCCGCGCACTGGTTAAGGTCCGCAATCGCGCCGGACCGCGCCGCCGCGTCGCCATCAGCGATTGCGGTCCGGACGCGGTCGAGCGTCGCCTTCAGGCGGGGTGCCTGCTCCTGCCAAGGCTGCGTCCCAAAGGTAGGAGCAATGTGCTGCGTATCGAAAAAGGTTAGCAGAGCGGCTGTCGCGAGTGCGTCACCGCCCGCAATGTCTCGCGCCGCGGCGCGCCATGTTCGATCGGCATCATATCCTTTGTCATTCCATGCAAACGCGGCCACCCCGGTGACGGCGACGCGGCTCGGCGCCTCCTGATTCATCGGGTTCGACAAGATGCCGGTCAATTCGCTCGATAGCCCGGCCTCTCTGCGGCATAGGGCGCTAGTAACAGTCGACCCGTCGTCTGCGCATAATCGTTGACCGGATAGTTGTCCCACAGCAGCGTCTTGCGTCCGAATGCCTTTGTCGCGGCCTTGGCATCCGGTATCGAGATTGCGGGCGGGACAACATCGGTGCCGGTCCATTGCACGACGATACGTGGATCGAGATACTCGCGTAGAGCAGCCTTGTATGGGCTTTCCTTCGCGTCGTAATATTCGGTCGGCACCATGATCAGCGGGCGCGCAGCCGGGTCCTTCCGCGTCAGATACGTCTGCACGCCGTTCAACAGCCGCGCCTGCGCCACACCGGCGGCTTTCGCGCCCGACGGACCGAAGACACTCTTATCCTTATCGCAATTCCATTTGGTATATTCGATATCGTCGAGCGCTACGTAAAAGCTTGTGACACCGATGCCACGTAGCGCATCGAATTTGCGCTCCAGCGCGCTAGCATCGACAGGGTCGGCGAAACAGACTGTCGGTCCCGGCGAGATTGCGTAGACAAAATCGACGTGGTTTCGCCGCGCGGTGGCCGCCAGCTGGCCGAGCGCGGCCAAGGTCGCCGCCGGATAGGCATCACGCCATCGATCTCGCGCATATGGGTCGTCTTTGGGCGAGTAAACATAGGTGTTCGCTTTAACGGTAGCGAGGAAGTCGAGATGCTTCGTACGGTCCGCCATTGACCATGGAGCGCCATAAAACCCTTCGATCGTACCGCGGATCGGCATTGCGGGATGATCTTGGATGAGTAGTGCGGGAATGGCGGGGCGTGTCGCTAACTGGCGAAACGTCTGAACAGCGTGGAAGAGTCCGTCGGCGTCATGGCCTGCGAGCGTGATGACACCCCCGCCGCGGCCTGTTGCTGTGCTGGCTATGGTATAGCCTTCGGGCCGATCATCGATCGAGGCCCCGGCTAGCGACAAAGCGCTTTGGATGACGCCGACATTGCCCGTTCCCAGAACGATGTACGGTCGCTCGATGACGGTTGGCAGGCGCCGCTCGGTTGTGATGGTTTCGACACCCGCCGCCGTCAGTATCTGGCGGACGAGAGCGACGGTCTCCCGATCACTACCAGGTCCTTCGATCAATCCGATTGACTTGCCGAGTGTGATCGCCCCTTGTTGCAGGGTCAGCGAGACCGGCGTCGGAAACAACATGGGCGAGGTCACGGGGCCAGCTGAAACTGGCATTACAACATTGCCGAGACACCGGCAACTGCTAGCGCCAGCTTGGGGGCCGGAAAAAGCCCGTCGATAAGCCGTAGCATGGTAGTTCTCCGGTTCTAGAATGGTATTATCTTGGATACTGTAAGGCACGGCTCTTCGTGAACAAGCCTATTTCCGTGGTAAGCACCCGCTCGCGGCTTGGACGGCTAAAAGGCGTTCATCTCTGATCGCATTCGCTCCGCTCGAGCATTCCCAAATAGCATCCTTTTTGGGAAAGCCGGCAGCGGCCCAAAGTCTGCTATCGCCACCCGCATTGCCGAAAGCAGCCTGTCCGCTCTCCTTCCCAAATCGGACGTTGGGAGCGCCGGGGAGTTGGGGTGGCATCGCGCCCAGCGAGTGGGGACGCGTTCGACTCAGCGGGATGGGCGTTACCGCAACTCGATCCCGTTCGATTAAGACTCCAGGACACGTCCGCTGATCGAGTTGGCGGCGAAGTGGCTAAGTGGCCGTTATATCGAAAGACAAAAGGAGAATCGTGGTGAGCCTACTCTCGTTTGCAATCGGCGCTGCCGCTCTGTCGGTGGCCGGCGTCAATTCGGAGCCCTCCGAAGCTGCACCGCGAATGGTGCGCGTTGCCGAGCTAGAAATCGATCCCGCGCAATTAGAGGCCTACAAGGCAATCTTGGCCGAGGAGCAGGAGGCGTCGGTGCGCCTGGAGCCGGGCGTGCTGATGCTGCACTCAGTTGCCCTTAAAGACCATCCTAACCAAGTTCGATTGCTAGAGGTTTATGCCAACAAGGCAGCTTACGAGGCTCACCTCAAAGCACCACATTTTATCAAGTACAAAACCTCAACCGAAAATATGGTAAAGTCGCTAAGGCTTCTCGAAGCCCAACCTATCCGACTCTGCGCTAAGGCTACCGGCCAGCACCGCGAACCTACGGCTTGCACCTAGATGCTGCGAGGGCAGTGTCACCCGCTGCCTTAGCGCGTAACCCTGACCGCCTCCTGTCGGCGCGTTCGAGATATGGTTTAGATCGCGCCCGTGACACCGGAGGTCGGTGATTGCATAATTAACTCTGATTAATCCAAATCAATAGCGCCAGTAACACTGCCTGATCTAGGTTATTAAATCTGAGCGTCACCGCACGTTTGGGAACACCGGACGGGAGGCCGAGATGACGCTCGACCAACATGATCAAATGAAAGCACTTCTTCTGGAGGCGCTAGCAATAGCAGAAGACGCGGAAGGGGCCGAGGTTCTCGCCCTTTACATCGTTCATACGTTAGATATTTTGATATCCAACGTCCGGCGATAAGCGGTCCGTTTCCGCGCGTGATCCGTCATATTCCCAGCTGGGCGATGCGTGGGTTGCCCCTCGCTCGATGCTGATGTTCCGACAGGGTCACCTAGGAGTTGAGGTGGCATCATGCCCAGCGACTGGGAGGCGCGTTCGACTCAGCGGGATAAGCGTTACCGCGACTGCATGCCGGCGGCAATCTACGCTCAATAACAGCTGCTTAGCGGTCACGAGTTCGAGTAGGCGCTTAATTCATGTAAGGCTGGTTTGGGATGTTGGAGAGCGCGATTTTATCGCGGTTAAGAATTCAATGGCGTTAGTGGGACACCCTTTGTCGCGCAGTCGTTCTTCTCCTGCATTAATCAGGAGCGTCATGTGAGTTGCCCAATCCACGAGATACCTTCGGATGTCGTCGCAGCAGATGGTTGCGTGCACGTGTCTGGACCAGGCGGTGTAGTGGTCACGTTATCGGTTGAGGCGGCAGAGGAGACGAGTGAGCGACTTTTGCACTGCGCTCTAACGGCGCGCGGGCAACAGATTATCGGCACGAAACCGCTCGGTCGTGAGTAGGAACCTTAAGGCCGACTTCGCCCACTTGCCAACGCTCGCGATTGCAGCATCCGGAGATTATGGAAGTAGAACGCGATGACTACGGTGTGTCGGTCGAGGCCGCCGAGAGGATGCAGCAAGTCATGCTCAGCCTTTTATATGAAGCCGGACAAGCGAAGTTTCCGCACGATCTGGTTGGCGATCTGAATGCGGTGAGGTTGTGCTTCGTGGACGAGTTCGAGCGTAAGTTTCCCGGCTACGGCAAGGGCCGCGCAATCTGGCGCTGAACGTCTGCTCTCCTTCTCATTTCAGTCGTTCCTCGGAGACACTCTCCGCCGCAGGCTTCCCCAACCCATGGAAATGCGTTGTTCTCGACGTGCTAGAGGGGCGATGTACCCCAGCGATACCCCCGTAGTGAGGCGCGGATGCGATCCATTCATGATGGATGCAAAAAACGGTCTCGAACCCGCGTCTTTTTGGAGATTTGATCGTGCCTAGAGCACTACGAATTCGGCGCGAACGATGGAACCTGCTGTGCCCCACAATATCAATTACGAGTTGCTGACAGAGATTGAGCTAGCTGTCGCATCGCGCGCCAAAACCGCCGGCGAGCGGCGAAGCCATTTAGATCAAGCGGCAGTCTATGCGACGCTCGGAGAGAAGTACCGCCACGAACGTGCGTTTCTGGTTCTTGCCGCATAGGTGTTCATGCGGCGGAGAGACACTGCGCCGCAACCGTTAGCGACCCACAATTACGCGCCTTTGTTACTGCGTACGTTGCAACGTACCCTAGGAGCGCGGATGCCGTCGCCACAGATCCTTGACCACCGAGCCCGGCTCAACTTCCTTCAGGATGCCGACGATCTACTCTTCTCAAAACCGCTTCCGTTTCGTCTGCCCGACCCTTTAACGGGACAGACTCTGGCTCCAACAGGAGAGAGAAATATGGGTCACGTCGGTTGTAATCCGATGCACGGTCACGCAGCCACTCGCCCAAGTGAAGGATCGGCACCGGACGCGACAAACTTCGCGAGCGCCGCGCCAGGAAGCGGCCTACTAATCAGATATCCTTGAAGCGTGTCGCAACCAGCATCTACCGAAAACGCAAACTGCGCTTGTGTCTCCACGCCCTCGACCGTCGTTGCCATGCCAAGACACTTCGCCATCGTGATGATTGCGCGCACAATCGCAGCGCTCTCTTCGTCCTCGGGCAATTGGTTGACGAATGACTGATCGATCTTAATCTTGTCGAACGGGAATTTACGAAGGTAGCTCAGTGATGAGTATCCCGTTCCGAAGTCGTCCATAGAAACCCGGACGCCTAACGCCACCAGCTCGTTCAGGGTCTGCATTGTCCCGTGCTCGTCAGACAAGAGTACACCCTCTGTGATCTCCAGGTCGAGACGGTCTGCTGCCAAACCGGCAGACTCCAGGGCGGCCGCGATGATATCGACGAGCGACTTCTCTCGGAATTGTGCTGGCGACAAATTGATAGCCACGCCCATGTTTGCGGGCCAGCTTGCGGCCTCAGCGCATGCGGTGCGAAGGACCCATTCGCCCAGTGGGAGAATAAGACCGGTTTCCTCGGCGATGCCGATGAATTCGGCGGGCGGTATAAGCCCGCGCTCAGGATGGTTCCAGCGGACCAAGGCTTCAGCCGAGGTAATGCAGCCCGTCGCGGCGTCGACTAGTGGCTGGTAGTGCAGTTCAAGCTGCCCCTCCGCGATGGCAGTTCGCAGCCCGGCCTCGATAGCACGCCGCTCCCGCATCTTTTCATCGAGCGAGACGTCGTATCGACGGAAGGTGCTTCGCCCTTCAGCCTTCGCGGCATAGAGCGCGAGATCCGCGTTCTGCATCAAGTCAGCGGGATCCTCACCGTCGCTCGGGCACAGCGCGACGCCGACACTCGCTCCAAGATGGATCGGCTGGCCGTTCACCATGAACGGTCGGCTTTCGACCACCTCCACAATCCGCGCCGCAAGCGCAAATGCCGCGCCGGGCTCGTTCGTCGCTACCTGCATGACGGCGAACTCGTCGCCGCCAAGGCGGGCAACGATGTCGCTCTCGCGCAACGTCGATCGGAGGCGTTCGGCGACCATCCTGAGAATCATATCACCCGCAGCATGCCCGAGAGTATCGTTCACGTATTTGAAGCGATCCAGGTCGATCATCATCACGGCGCACGGCCGGTCGACTGCACGACGCGATGCCGTGTGCATGGCAAGCTGGTCGAAGAACCTGGGACGGTTCGCGATGCCCGTCAGGGCGTCGGTATAGGCCAGTTCGTGTATCCGAGCTTCGGTCTTGAGGCGTTCGCGCTGGTCGCGGATCGCTATCACTGTCTGGACCTTGTGGCCCAAAGCGACCTCGCGTCGCAGAACCCGGACAGGAACATTGCCGCCGTCAGCGCGAACGAGGTCGATCTCGCGTTCTTCACGTTCGGGCATACTCGCGACGTCGAGCCCGGGTAGCAGGGAGCTGACATGACTGCCGGTCAGCGCGCCGGACACATGCCCGGCCATGAATTCGACGCTGTCGTTCGCCGTGACAACGAGATCGCCCTGGCAGATCAGCAGCCCCTCAAGCGCGACATCGGCGAGCTCACGCAGGCGCCGTCGATCCTGCTTCAGCCTGGCTTTCGCCGCGGTCTCGAAGCGCAGGCCCAGCACTGCCAGCGCGATCAGCAGTAACGACACGCCTGCGACGACGGGGGTGATCGCATCGGGGGTGATCGCGTCGGTGGGAAGATGTTTGGCCGAATCGAAGCGAAGCGTCATCGCTGCCATGCCGCAGAAATGCAGCAGCGCGATCGATAGCAGCAAAAGCGGCGGTGCCGCTAGACGCAGGCGCGGTGACCGACTGCTGGCTGCGATCATGGCAAACCCGGACGTAGGCAGGCTGACCATGATCGACAGGACCACCAGCCACATATTCCATGCGACCTGTCCCTGCACCAGGTAGGCGGCCTGCCCCACATAATGAAGGGCGGTGACGCCCGATCCAACCACCAGCCCCGCGACGAATTGTGAGGAGCGACTGCGTACCCGCAGCGAAATCGACACGCCGGCGCCAATACCCAGGATTGCGCACGCCAGCGATATGCCGGTCAGCATAGGATCGAAGGCCGCCGGCATCCCCGGTTTGAACGCCAACAAGACGATAAAGTGCGTCGCCCAGGCGGTGCATGCGCTGGCCAAGATACTGACGGCGCCCCACCTGAGCCGCGGAGCGCCGCTTGCCCGACCGGCGTGATGCGCAAGAGCGAATGATGCGTAGGTCCCAATAGCGCAGACGACCGCTGCCAAAAGGACGAGCCGACCATCATGCATGTCTCGCATACAGTCGATGACGGATGATAAAGAGCTATCCATTTGAACGAAATAACTAATAACTCTTAACGAGCTCTCGACTACAGAACCGAATCGGCTCTAAATTAGCGAAAAGCTACGCATTTTGGTTCCCGACGCGCTGTGCCCCGCACCCAAATCCGGTCTCAATCACGATTTTGCGAAAAACAGGTGATTCCGGACGCTAGCCTCTCGATCGTCGCCAAATGCCGTCGCCCACCCCTGTTGACGATTATCTTGTGTTTTACGTCGCCTATCCAAGCTTCAGTTCACGCGACGTCATTTGACGCATAGAACGTGATAGCGCATCGCTAGCAGCGCCCGCCAATAGCGGTTTGGAGTACAGATACCCTTGCGTGGCTGTGCAACCAATGGCGATGAGCTTGTTCGCCTGATCGTTGGTTTCGACACCCTCGGCGATGATATTGAGTCCCAGTGCTTTACCCAAGCCCATAATCAGGTCGACGATCGCATAGGTGCTTTTGCGCGTACAGATTTCGTCGATGAACGACTTGTCGATCTTGATCGTGTCGATGGGGTAGCGGCTGATATAGCTGAGCGAGGAAAAGCCCGTTCCGAAATCATCAAGGGCTATACGAACGCCAGACTGCCGAATTGCGGCGATGATCCCGGCAATCTGCGGCGAGGAGTGCAGGAAGATGCCTTCGGTTATCTCCAGCTCCAGACATTTTGGTGGCAGATCGCATGACGCCAGAACCGCCGCTAGATCGTCTAGAAAGGCGGGGTCGACGAACTCCGCGGCAGATGTGTTCACGCTCATCCTGAGCGTGGATCGGCCTTGCATGACGTGCCACTTTTTCAACTGCGTACACGCCTCGATCATGACCCGGCGGTCGATCTCGCGAATAACCCCGATCTCTTCTGCCACGGGTATGAATTCCGCCGGTGCGATCGACCCGAGCCGGGGGTGGTCCCAGCGAAGCAGCGCTTCGAAGCTGGAAATCTCGCCCGTCGTTGGATCGACAATGGGCTGATACGCGAGATGAAAATCCCCTTGCTGAACCGCCAGGCGCAAATCTGTCTGCAGGGCAAGGCGAGCAACCGCCACCTCATGCATGGAGGGATCGAAGATGGCATAGTCACCATGCCCCGCACGCTTGGCCTCATACATCGCGATATCGGCATCGCGGATCAGGTCGTCCGGCGACGTATCGCGGCCTAGAGACCGCGATATCCCGATACTGACCGAGGGGAAGACGCTCTGATGGGAAAGTTGAAGCGGGGTTCGCATAGCCTCGATAACGCGTTCGGCTACTTCGACAGCCGTCGCCAGTCCGGCTGAATCCTCGATCAGGATGGCAAACTCGTCACCGCCGATTCTGGCCAGGGTATCTTGCGGCCTGACGCTGCGTTTCAGGCGCTGGGCAACCTCGCGCAGAAGTGCGTCGCCGTGAACATGGCCAAGGCTGTCGTTGACGATCTTGAAACGGTCCAGATCCAGGAAAAGGATAGCGCAGTTTTGTCCGCTCTGCTCGGTCTCACGGTTCAGAGCCGCCTGAAGCTGGCTCATGAAGTACGCACGGTTGCGCAACCGCGTCAGCCCGTCGTGAAACGCCGTGTAGAGCAACTCGGCCTCGACACGCTTCCGCTCGACGATCTCACTTGCCAGGGCGGCATTCTGCCCTTCGGCGACGCGCACGCGGATCGCTAGCTCCTCTGCATTTTTCCGCTCGGAAATGTCGCGCTGCACCGAAACCCAGTGGGTATACCAGCCCTTCTCATTGGCAACGGGGACGATGCTGAGCTCGACCTAGAACGTGCTACCGTCTTTACGGTAGTTGACCAGTTCGACCTCGATCGGCTGCCAGTTTTCGAGAGCGTATCGTAGCTCCGCGCGGGTAACGGGATCGGTGTCAGGCCCTTGCAAGATACGAGGGGTCTGACCAATAACCTCCTCGGGCAGATATCCGGTCTCGCGCGTGAACGCCGCGTTGCAGTAGAGAATGCGTGGGCCGGGCAGGCTGACGGGTTCTGCCTCGGTTATGATGATGGAATCGCGCGCGTGTACGGCAACAGATTCGAGCAAACGAAGCCGCTCGATATCGAAGTCGCGCCCGTTCGGGTCGCTCGAGAAGGCCCCTTTACGTAGAAGCTGTAAATTAAGAACGGTCGATAGATGCGCGGCGTGAGCCCGGACCGTATAGATCTGGGCGAGGCTGAGACCCTTGCGCTGCCGTTTGTCGATCAGGATCAGATAGGTCGGCACGTCCCTGACGAGCGAGACGAGTGCGGCGAAACGAATATTGCTGCCCTCGGGCCCAGAGAACCCAACGACCCAGGTTGGCGGCAAGCCGATCGTCTGGATGGTGACGTCGCGCGAACCCATCGATCCAAGCACCGGCGTTACGAGATCGACGGACTGGCTTGAACTCGTCGCGATCACCGACATCGTGTCATCGATGATCTCGCAGATGAACGCACCGTACGCGTCCGTCGCATGCACGGCATCGTCAGTAATCTGCCTCAGGGTCTTATGATCCGCCGCGCTCAGGCCTTGTGCAGCTGCCGTATCATCATGCGCCAAATCGGCGCCGATATCTTCGTTCATCCGTCACTCCTCGCGGGCGTCGACATGCCCTTGGCACGGGAATGAGGCTTCTACGCTCCTGTAAACGCTGACGTACGAGATAAGGTTTCAGATCTATCTAATTTGCTAATGACACCCGAAGTAAGCGAACGATGTGACATACCTCCGGGCGTCCTTTCAAGGTAGCTGCAGTTTCTTTGCAGTCGGATCGACCATCGTTTTTAAACGGCTCTGCAAATGTATAATTATGTAATCCGGGGACACTGAGTTGGATCGTCTCGTTACGTTTCAGATTTAAGCCTTGTTTGGCTTGGTAGAGGTTATCGCGCACGTTGATTTCAAAAATGTGTGAGTTCGTCGATAGCAAGATGTCCCGACCCATGAAGCTGCCTGAGTTTTGATATCGGCATGTTGTAAAAAAACAAAAAATCCGATACTGGCGCATCAGTGAAATGGAGTTCTTTATGTCCGACGAAACATACCAGCCCAATCCTGTCGAACTCGCAACCGAATTGACGATTGCCTGGCTCAGCAATCCTAATACCCGGACATCCGCCGATGACGTTCCAGCGTTCCTGATGCAAATGCATAGCAGCGTTCAGTCGCTTGTGGATGGTTCGCAAACTCCAGACACTACAGCCGAAGAGGTCCAGGAGTATGTCGGCGCCGTCACGGCTCGCAAATCGCTTGCCAACCCAAATCACATTATCAGCATGATCGACGGCAAGCCGTACAAGACCTTACGGCGTCATCTTTCGACCAATGGCATGACGCCAGCCGAATATCGCGAGCGCTACAATCTTAAAGCCGATTACCCAATGGTCGCTGCGGCATACTCGGAAAGCCGTCGCGCCATGGCGAAAAGAAACGGCCTGGGTCGCAAACCTGGTCAGACAAGCGCAGCCAAGGCAGGGGCAGCCCAGCCCGCACCGCGCAAGCGCAAGGCTGAAGACGCGGTAGAGTAGCCTCGAGCTGGCCTTCAGCGATGAAGGCCAGTTCTCTGGCCTGCTATCTCTTCTGCTCGTCCTCCGGCACGCCGTTGTAGGGCGCTGCTTTCTTCTCACTCGGTTTGCCGTCGAAGCTATTGGGTCTCTTGTGATCGTTACACGCCCAAAGGATCAGCAGCAGGGAAAGTGGCACAAAACGCATTGATATTCCGATATGATGGCCTTCAGCGTTACCCCCTATTTCGCTGCAACCACCCATGATTTCGCGGTTACCGCCAGATCATCAGATTACGTCCCGACATTCTGACGGATGCCTCGACCATTGACCGTTCGCAGGACTGAACTGGATACCGTTTGGACCACATACCCCTGTCCGGTTCCGGACGTATCCAACGCGGGGCTCAAGATACGCTTGCCAATGTGCCTGCCTGCTCTTCTGCGTCGATCACTTGCTGCTCCGGCGCTGGAAGGTGGCGGTAGAGAGTCGGGACCGAGACGCCGATCGCAGGTGCAATTTCCCGCATAGACATTCCAGACACTAGTAATGCACGGGCCGCTTCGAGCCGTTTCGGCGTCATCACCGTTTTTCGGCCGCCCACCCTTCCCTGTCGCCGGGCCACGATCAGTGCGGCTGTCGTGCGCTCTCGATTAAGATCGCGTTCCATCTCAGCCATTGCCGCCATGATATGGAATACCAGCTTGCCGGCGGTGCCAGCCGTATCGATACCGTCGGTCAGCGATCGAAGCCCGATGCTGCGCGCCTCCAGGTCCGCCGCAAGGTCGACCAGCCCTTTCATCGTCCGGCCTAAACGGTCGAGCTTCCAGACCACCAGCACGTCACCTGTACGCACGTGCGACAGTGCGTCTGCTAAGCCAATTCGACTGGCCTTGGCGCCGCTGGCCTTATCACTGAAAATCCGTTCGCACCCGGCCTCGCGTAAAGCGTCGAGTTGAGGAGTAAGATCCTGTTCGGGTGTGGAGACCCTGGCATAGCCAATTAGCATGGTGCGTTCTCAAAACTCATCTGTCATAGCTAGCATGGGTATCGTCTATCGAGAATGTATTTTGATACGCACGCCCAGCCTGCTAGAGTCTATCACATGCCCGCACATCGAAATTGATCGTTTTTGAGAATCTATTGCAGACGCAAAAGTTGTCAAAGTCGCTACGTCTGACTCAGGTATTTCGCGGCCGATCGAACCAACCATCACTGTCTTCGAATTCCGCACAAAACACGAGCGGTGATGCAGCAAGCTTGCGTCCAAACCGCAGTGCGGTCGACGGCAATGAGCAGCGCGGCAGCCACACAAACTCAACGCCCTACCCGTTGGCCGTAATAGGTCCTGCGTGAGCCCTATGCCATGGAAATCCGAATGAACCCAACTGCAGGAAAATTCAGCATGCTCCGATCGCGAATGTGACCGGAGTTGTGCATTTGCACGTTGGCGAACTTAGTTGCCAGTTAGTATTTCAATATGCGTTCAGTTCAACACGAATGCAGCTAAGTGATTGTTTTAATTAATAGAAACCCCGCCTCTTAATCAGCGGGTCCTTGGTTCGAGCCCAAGTGCGTCCACCAGAGTTTCCAACGGCTTCGCAGCGATGCGGGGCCGTTTTGCTTTGGGCTTCTCCTGAGTTTCCCCTTTTTGTGCGCTTCGGCGCTGAAGGCAATGCCGCCCACAGACAGTAGCCGCTGTGTGGTCTGGCCCGCCCCGCCGTCTCTGCTCCAAGCCCAGACCGAAGCAGCGCTTTTGGTGGAAAGCGGAACGGCGGCTATGGAGAGCCGCAACTGCTTAGCTGCCGTTTGTTCAGGTCAGATGTCGCGCGACTCGCATGCTGAACCGACCGGATGAAGCACGCCGCGATGGGGCTTCGCGCCACGCCTGGGTGTGCAGGATGAGCTCGAGGGTATTCGTAGCGTGAAGGACGCTCGCTGTAAGGGCGACGTTCGATCACGTCGGCCTCAGCAAGCTTCTTCAGGCGTGACGTCAGCATCTGCGGCGTAGCACCGGTCTGTGCCTGGATCTCGTCGAACCCGTGGTTGCCATGAACAATTCCCGCAGGACCAGAACGGACCGTCGGTCACCGACGATGCTCTGCATGCGGTCGATCGGGCAGAGCATCTACCGGTCAATGCGCATTCCGTCCGAGTCGTCTCCCTCCCGCCGTTCCTACGCGACGTGTAATCGACGTCTCGCGATGGCAACGAATTTCGCCGTCCGCTCGGCTCCGAGAATCGGCCGGTTAGGCGGCGCGGACGCGGATGAGCAGGCGCTGGCGTCGGCCAGAGCCGCCTTGACGAAAGCAGCACCCTGCGAGCGCGTACGATCACAGGCGGCACCGAGCTAGATCGAAGGATCGCCTGAAACGGCATCCGCGAGGAACGCGCCGTGCCGCTGCCGTGCCGCGACGTAGCCCCGTCGTATCATCAAGCTGCGGAGCAACCCGACATCGCCCATCTAAGACGGGTCGGCACGGCACGAGAACGCGAGAGAAGGATTTAGGACAGGCTCGCCTGAAGACGTAGATCGACAACCCGTCAGCCAGTCGTTGGCCACCGTCGCCAAGGATAGTCCGTCGAAGGCGTTCCGAAACGCATTGTTCGCGCCGACCTTGCTGCAGGCGGCACTGCCGGACGATACTTGCGGACACCGTTCGAGATTCGACGCCGATCGCACGGCTTGATCACGACTAAGGGCGTTAGCGAGAAGCGCTATTAACGGACAACCTTATCAACGGCCCCGGCCCAGTCGTCAGCAGTAGCTGGGTCGTCATGCATTATAGTCCGAAGCTCCGCGATGTCGTTGGACGAGCGAAGGCTCCGTCCCCAATAAGCCTCGACGTACGTGCACATCGCCCGGAAGGCGGCATCTTCGTCCAAAATGCGTGGTTTCGGTCCGATCGACATCGCGTGATCGTGCACGTTTCCATGACCCGCTCAACGACCGCTATCAGCAAGCGGCTAGACAAAGCCCGGTGTCGACTATTGGGCGTTAGTGGAATAGCCGAGATGGTAGGAAAGCGGACGTTCGACAGCGCTTCGATCGAGGTGGCAGCCTGACCAATATTTTGATCAGCAGGATGCCGAAACGGGCAAGCGTCGCCGAAGCCAGTCAGCAATTTGTAGTGCTTCAGTTGCGTCGACATCAGGAGCCAGATGGATCGTCTCGGCGCCGTAGTCGAAACGAACGGTACCCCATTGTTGCTTCGTGAAAGGAACATACTGGGCTCCGTCATTGTCCTCTCCGGCCCACTGGGACATGTCTATGCGCAGATTGTCGATCATGTGGGTGCTATACCGCCACGTGCGTACAAACGGGCCAGCACGTCTTGTGATCGTCAACTCGCCTTGATGGACCCGAATGATGTCGACGCCGACGATTTGACCTATAAGTAAAATCGTTGTTCCGGCCAACACTAGCACCAATACGACAATCCAAACTGGTGTCATCGCATCCTGATAGTGGCTAATTACCGCCTTGCTGCCACCCTAGGCCCAAAGGAGCAGCCAGATACTCAGGAATGCCGATCCGACCCACGCCTTCCGTGCGGGGAGCCGAAGATGCTCAACGCCTTCCTTCCACTCGACACGGAATTTGCGCCGACCTGCTTCCACAACACTCGCATCCGGCCTGTTCGACATGAGTCTCGTCATGAGTGCTAGCGGTTAATACCGAGTGAGCGAGATACCGGCTATGTCGTCAATTGGGCGTAGGCGACGGACTGCCATATGGTTCAATTCTGATTTAGTTGACCAGATCTCTTAGTCTGCCTGGGGTGTCACGGGGGTACATCGCGACATAGGACGTCGAGAAACCTCGCGTTTCCGCGGGGCAGAGGCGGAGGGGTTATACGCCGCGGCCGGGATCGCCAATCTCCGGAACCGAAGGAAAGCGCACCTTCCGCTGTTGAAAAGGCAGATGCTCGCTCCACGCTCGGACCTTCCCCGAAAAGGATCGGCAAATGGCAATGAAAATCGTGTTGTATCGGGCAGGTTAAGCTACTGGACTGCCGTCTAAGCGCAGGGCTAGCCCGTACGATGGTGCTTTCGCGACTTGAACTTGTCGGGGCCGACCTGCCAAACCCACTGTAGCCCCGAGACCGGCAGAACCGCTTGCCCTGTCGTTTGCTTCAAGGATAGTGAGACTTAACTCCTGCACCCCGCGATCCGCGGCTCAATGCTTGATCGGGTCAGGAGTCGAACGGCCTATGCCTGCCCGGAAAGTGCACCGAGTGTGAAGCCCTGTTCGGCAGCCAGCAATTGGCACCTCTCGCGCTATAGATCGGGTGTACGGCGTGGATAGGCCTTATACCATGATCGCCCGATTGTTACTCCCAAATTCAAAAAACTTTAATTTGCGCCATAAAATAATTGGCATGGCTTGAATGTCAGAGCCGGTCACCTAATAAGCTTGCATGCCAAGACCAATCGGCCCGACCATTTTTGGACGAAAAGTTTCGTATTTGAGACATTTTCCGCAGATGCAGCGAGCTTTGCGGAGAAGATAACTTCATAAACGTGCTTTTGCGCAATCTCTCGGCAACGAGATGGTACTTTGCCGGATGCTTGGGCAGTATAAGATGTTTGTAGATCCGAACGACTGGAGTGTATCACCACATATTATCGCCGATGGTATTTGGGAGCCTCACGTCACAGAAATTGTTATAGACACTTTGAAAAAAGGTATGGCCGCGATGATGTAGGTGCAAATCTTGGCTACTTCTCGATGATCATGGCTGATAGATGTGGCGCTGCCGGAAGAGTTCTTGCAATCGAACCTAACCCGGCAATGGCCCAGCGCATTGAAGCCACATGCATTTTAAACGGCGTTACGGATAGAGTAACGGTGCACACTTTCCCTCTCGCGGAGCGCGACGGTAGGGATGTTACGCTAATGATCCCATTAAACCATCCGGGAGGAGTCCAACTTACCGGCGCAATCGTCGCGAATTCGATGAGCATCGAGTGCAGCACACGTCGATTGGACGGCGTTCCTGGCGCTCTGGAAGCAAATTTTGTCAAAATCGACGCGGAAGGTTTTGAGGAGGCAATTTGGCAAGGCATGCGCCAGATGGTTGACGGCCAACATCTTCGTACCATGGTTGTTGAGTTCTCTCCTTCTGTGTACGCCGACGCCGGGCAATTTATCGATGAGATTACCAAAGCCGGCTTTGCAATCCATGACATCGAACACGGAATCGGCCGCCAGCCCATTGGGCGAGACGCTCTTATGAACGGTGAAGAACCCTTACGAATGCTCCTGCTTCGACGTTAGATTTGGCAACGTCGGCCATGTTCGCTCTCGTGGGCGAAAGAAATAGCCGCCAACGACGTAATCTCGGTGATAGCGTAATGGCCGAGCTGGGAAAGAAAGCGGACGGGCAGCTGGCGGGACAATGCGCTGGTAAGCGGGCGCCGTGGATTACCGACTTGTGATCAGCCGTTTCCTATACAACGCTTCCGAGCCTTGGCTGCTTCGATCCTGATACGACGATTTAGCACCCTACCCTCAATGGACCACCTAATAGAAGTAGCCCGACCAGCACCTCTAAGAAATCCGGCAGCCAGCCAGCAGAGGCCCTGCATAGATCAGCGTAGATAACACGAACCATGTGAATGCTCCGGCAGCAACGAGGAGTAGCGGTGTTCTGCCTTGATATTGCTGGTGTGCAAAACGCCGCTTCGTCGCCGCACATCGTCGCGCGATCGGATCGTCATTGCGACGAAATCGGGGTTTGCAACCGGCCGCGGCTATCACGCGGGCGGCAATGGCGCGCGCCACATCCTGGCGTCCGTCGAGGGATCGCTCCGCCGACTCCGGACGGACTTCATCGACCTGTACTGGGTGCACGTCTGGGACGGCGTCACGCCGCCCGAGGAACTGCTGCGGACGATGACCGCGCTCGTCGCAGCGGGCAAGATCCGCTATTGGGGCATATCCAATACCCCGGCCTGGTACGTCGCCGAACTCGCGACGCTGGCGCGGGTCCAGGGCGATCCGGCGCCGATCGGCCTGCAATATTTCTATTCGCTGGTCGAACGCGGGGTCGAAGCCGAGCATCTGCCGCTCGCGCGATCGGCGGGCATGGGGCTCGTGCCGTGGAGCCCCCTCGCCTATGGTCTGCTCACCGGGAAATACGACCGCGCGACCATCGAGGCGGGTCCGAAGCGCGCGGGTGGCGTCCCCAACCAGGCCGGGCAGGACGACACTGCGCGGCCCGTCGACGACAAGCGGCTCGATGGCGACAATCCGTTCGGCGACACGCTGTTCACCGAGCGCAACTGGCAGATCCTCGACGAACTGAAGCGCGTCGCAGCGGAGATGAACGAGACGCCGGCGCGCGTCGCGCTGTCCTGGGTGGTCGGGCAGCCCGGCGTCGCATCGACGCTGATGGGCGTGAGCCGGGCGGAGCAGGTAACCGACAATGTCGCCGCACTCGGCCTCGACCTGCCACCCGAGCACCGTGCTGCGCTCGATGCGGTGAGCGGTGGCAACCTGCCGTTTCTATACGGCCTGTTCGCCCCTGCCGTGCGCAACCAGGTCGTCTTCGGCGGCGGAGACGTTCGAAGCTGAAACGTCATTCTGGAGCCGGCAGTCCGAGAAGAGATCTGCGCCCGGTCGGCTCCAATCGGCAACCGTGTCCTCTAGCGCGTTACTTCACGGTGCTACGATGGCACTACGGTAAGGATTTCGCGGAGCGGGACAGGCCCAGATATTGCAAAACAAGCTTGGACACGGCCGATCTCCGTCAGGCCGCCCCGTCCTCGACATACTGGAAAAACCGGAAATCGGCGGGGCGTGCGGTCCCGGCAAGATCCTGGCAGGCCATGCCGACAAAAGTTCCGGTGAAGTTCGGCAGACCGGGCAGCGTCGCCTCGTCCGACAGGAGGCTGGCATCGAATGTCTCTGGCAGCCACTGCCAATAGGCGGCAGGCGTCACCCGAAAGCCGAAGTTCAGCCGTTCGTGATCGACGCTCGCACGGAGTTCGATCGGTCCGGGCGGAAGCGCCACGGGCGACGTCAATGTACTTCGTCCCTCGCCGATCGGCAGGACGGACAGGACCTGAAGCTGACGCTCGCCCGCGTCTCCTGCGGTGACGTGCAGGAAGACGTATTTGCTGCTGTTGTAATAACAGATCAGCCCCGCCGCCTGCTGGAAATGCTCGGGATCGAAGTCCATCAGCGTGCGGACGTCGTAACGGAACGCCTGCGGTCGGCGCGCGACCAATGCCTTATGGAAGTGACTGCCGATCGTCTCGCGACCGAACAGGCGCAGATGGCCGGGTCGCTCGGTAAGGCTGAAGAGATAGTCGGGGTACGGCGTGCGAAGCCATTGAAACGCCTGCGGCAGCACCGGCAAATCGAAAACGTCCAGTGCGCGAACGGGAGTTTCGACGACGGTATCGGCGAGCGGCTCGGCACTGCGCAGCCAGCCATCGTCGTCCCAGCGCATCGGCCGGATCGCAGTCTCGCGCCCCAGCACGCACCGGTCGCTGTCGGGCAGCGGCCGGCCGCAAAGATACGCCATCCACGTCTGGCCGTCGGCGGTTTCAACGAGATCGCCGTGACCAAGCCGCTGCAACGGCGCGTCCGGGCTGTCGCGGGCGGTCAGGACGGGGCCATCAGGATGTACCGCATAGGGCCCGAAAAGGTTACGCGCGCGTGCCATCACGACGGCGTGCCCGCGCCCCGTGCCGCCTTCTGCGACCAGCAGGTGATACCAACCGTCGCGCTTGTAGAGATGCGGACCTTCGGTAAAGCCGAGCGCAGTTCCTTCGAAGATCATGCGGCGATCGCCGATCAGGCGGCCCGCTGCGAAGTCCATCTCCTGCGCGACGATACCCGCGAACCGCTGGCGATCGGGGCGGTGATCCCACAGCATGTTGAGCAACCAGCTACGGCCGTCGTCGTCATGGAACAGCGCGGGATCGAATCCGCTGCTGTTCAAATGTACCGGATCGGACCAGTCGCCGTCGATCCGATCACTCCAGACCCAGTAATTATGAAAATCACGGAGCGAGGCTCCCTTCGCGCCGTCGACGGTAGTGCGGCCATAGCGCTTCACATCGGTGTAGATCAGATGGAAGCGGCCATCCTTGTAGCTGATGTCGGGTGCCCAGACGCCGCAGGAATCGGGATCGCCGCGCATGTCGAGTTGCGTTGGTCTCGACAGCGGCCGACCGACCAACTGCCAGTCCGTCAGGTTGCGGCTGTGATGGATCTGTACGCCCGGAAACCATTCGAACGTGGACGTAGCGATATAATAATCCTCGCCGACGCGCACGATCGAGGGATCGGGGTTGAACCCGCGCAGGATGGGGTTGGCCGGTGTCATACGATGTGAAGTCATGCGGTCTTTCGCACCATGGTCCAGAGCAGCGCCGCGCCGACGATATCGAGCAGCCCCAGCAATATGAAGAAAGGATGATACCCGACCTGATCGACGAGCGCGCCGAGCGTCAGCGTGAAGATCAGAACACCAAGATTGGCCGCGGTTCCCGATATACCGGTCGCCGTCGCCACCTGATCCTGTGGGAACAGGTCGGAACACAAGGTGATGACGGTGACCGACAGCGTCTGATGCGCAAACCCGCCCAAACACAACAGCGCGATCGCGGCGATCGGGCTCGTGACGCTGCCGACGAACATCATGCCGGTCATCATCACCGCGCCGAGCGTGAAGGCGCTGCGCCGCGCATCGATCAACTGGACCCCGCGGCGTTGCAGGAACGCGACCACGGCGGGGCCGAACAGGCACCCTAGATCCGCAGCGAGAAACGGCAGCCAAGCGAACAGCGCGATCTGCCCCAGATCGAAATGGCGCGCCTGCACCAGGTAAAGCGGCATCCACAGCGACAGCATGCCCCAGACCGGGTCCGCCAGGAACCGCGCGGCGGCGATCGCCCACAGGTTCCGACGCCGAAGCAGTTCTCCGAGCGGCGGTCGGCGCCGACGCTTCACCAGTTCGGCTTCCTGCCCCTCGACGATCAGCGTCCGTTCGCCATCCGACAGCGCGCGGTGCCGCCCGGGTGGCGCATACCAGAATAGCCAGAGGACGACCCATGCCAGCCCCAGTCCGCCAGCGACGAAGAACGCCGCCCGCCAGCTGTGATTGAAGACCGCCCAAGCCACCAGAGGTGGCGCGAAGACCGCACCGAACGAGGCGCCGATCTGGTATAGGCCGCCGGCGATCCCCCGTTCGCGTGCCGGAAACCACTCCGCCACGAGCTTCATGCCGGCCGGCTGCGCGGATCCCTCGACCAGTCCCAATGCACCGCGCAGACCGGCGAACCCCATCCACCCGGTCGCGAAGCCATGTCCCAGCGTGATGAGCGACCAGATCGAGACGAACAGCGTGAAGCCGATCTTCAGCCCGATCAGATCGAGGAAATAGCCTGCCACCGGCTGGAACATGATGCCGAACTGGAATGCGCCGGTGATCCAGGAATATTGCTCGGACGAGATGTGCTGCTCGGTCATGATCGCTGGCGCTGCGACCCCCAGGATGCTGCGGGTCAGATAGTTGATGACCATCGCGCCGACGAACACCGCGACGATCGTCCAGCGAATATAGGGAAATCGCTTCATCCGCCTGCCCTGCCTAGTAGCGCTAGCATCATACGATCGAGCCTTGCTATGAGGGTCGGCAACCCGTCGCAACGATAAAGTTCGTGGCGGTCCGATACGCTGCCGTGCGTCGCTCGCATGGTGATCCGGACGACAATCCGGCGGGTGGCGCGGATATGCATTGACCCCCAACCTGCCGACGATGCACGTCGGGGCATGACGACGAGTTCCGAAGCCGAAACCCCGTATACAGCCAAGACGATTGGCACCCCTAAGTCGGCGGCTGGGTAGAGATACGCATGCAGCGCTCTCCCTCTCGGCCTCGCGGGGCGACCGTCATCGATGTCGCCAAACGGGCCAATGTATCGCCGATGACCGTGTCGCGGGTCATCAACGGCGACGCAGGCGTGCGTGCCGAGACCCGCGCGCTGGTTACCGATGCGATCGCCGAACTCCACTACACGCCCAATTTGACGGCGCGCAATCTGGTCACCTCGCGCGAGGTCCGGATCGGCGTGATCTATTCCAACCCCAGCGCCGCGTTCATGAGCGACCTGCTCGCCGGTGTGTTCGAGGAAGCCTCGATCCACGCCGCGCAGTTGATCCTGTTGAAGGGCGAGAACGGCAAGCCACCGACCCGATCCGCGGTCGAGGGGCTCATCGCATCGCGGATCGGTGGCATGATCCTGGCGCCGCCGCTCGGGGAATCCGAGATCATCCGCGCGATCGTCGCGGACGCGAACCTGCCGCTCGCCATCGTCGGCGGCGTTGCACCCGGCGCGATCTGCGTCGGCATCGACAACCACCGGGCGGCCTACGACATGACCCGCCATCTGATCGGGCTCGGCCATCGCCATCTGGGCTTCGTGCTGGGGAATCTCGACCAGTCCGCCGCGACCGAACGTCTGGCCGGATTCCAGACCGCGATACAGGAGGACGGCGCACTCGAAACGCAGATCGTCCAAGGCGATTTCAGCTACGCCTCCGGTCTGATCGCCGGCGAGACGTTGCTGGCCGGGTCGCGACCGCCGACGGCCGTCTTCGCGAGCAACGACGACATGGCCGCTGCGGTAGTCTCCGTCGCGCACCGCCGCCACCTCGATGTGCCGAGCGACCTGACCGTCGTCGGGTTCGACGACAGCACGGCCGCGATCACGCTCTGGCCGCCGCTGACGACGATACGCCAACCGGTCCGCGCGCTGGCTGCGGAGGCGCTGCAACGGCTCATCCAGGCGATGCGCCAGGACGGGGGCACCGGGAGGGCTATGGCCAAGTCTCACGTTCTCGACCATGTGCTCGTCGAACGGGAATCGACCGCCCCTCCACGCGCGATCACCCAGACGATTTGAGCGTCCACGGTACGGCGGGTCAGCCCGCACCGCCTGCCGATCTCGATACCGAACCATAAACACCAGCGTCGGTCTGGACCACGGGAACCATCGTGCCGTCGGGATTGTAGCGAAGATGCTCCACGGTAACCGCGCGGCGCCCGATCGCGCCATTCAGTTCGCCGATCGCAAGCGACGCGTTGTGCAGGAACAGATACCAGTTACCCCTGAACTGCGCGATGCCCGGATGGATCGTGAAACTGTACTTGCCCGACCCCGTCAGCAGCCCACGATAGGTCCAAGGTCCGGCCGGCGACGGCGCGGTCGCATAGGAGACGTGCTCGTCGCGCTGCGTCGCACGATCCAGCGACGCGTAGGTCAGGTAATACAGCTTTCCCCGTTTGTGCAGCCACGGACCCTCTTCGAAATGCGGCGGCGTGATCTCATGGATCGGACCGTCGATCTCGATCATGTTAGGCTTCAGCTTGGCGATGTAGCATTGCCGGTTGCCCCACGCGATCCAGGTCGTCCCGTCGTCGTCGGTCAGCACGGTGGGATCGATATCCTCCCAACTATGCGTCCCCTTCGGCGTCATGGCATTGGTGATCAGCGCCGATCCCTTGGCATCGACGAAGGGACCGGTCGGCGTGTCCGATACCGCGACCGCGATCGCCTTGCCCGGATGCGTCTTGTCGTGTTCGACGGCCGCGTAGAACCAGTATTTGCCGTTCTTGGCGATCGCCTGTGACGCCCATGCGTCCTTCTTGGCCCATTTGAGGTCGGCGACGTTCATGATCGCGCCGTGATCCGTCCACGTCTTCATGTCGGTGGTCGAATAGACCAGCCATTCCCGCATGTTGAACATCTCGTCGCGTTGCGCTTCGTCATGCCCGACATAGAGATACAGCGTATTACCGACGACCAGCGGCGCCGGATCGGCCGTGAACTTATCCCGGATGATCGGGTTGCCGCCGCGGACGGCGGCGGCGGGCTCCCGGCCAGGGGCCGCCCCGATCGACGAGCCGCCGATCGTCAGGGCCGCGAGCGTGACGGCGAGACAGACGCGAACTCGGCCCGTGATCGATGTTCCTGATCGATGCTGCATCACATGCTGAACCGGACGCCGACGCGGAACGTACGGCCATAGACGTCGTACAGTTGAGGATTGACGAAATACGGGGATCTGGCCGGATCCTTGTCGAACACGTTGTCGACCTTGAAATAGCCGGTCACCTGCTTGGTAAGGTTATACGTGCCGCCGACGTCCATGTAGAAGGCGCCCGGTATAAAATTCCGATCGATCGTAGGGTGATTGTTCGTCGACGCCGGGCAATTGCCGGGCGAACATTGAACATATTGATGGCCAAGCACCCCGTCGCTGAACCAGCGCTCCTGCAGCAACAGCGAGAAGTCGTCATTGGCATAGGTCTGCGTCGCCAGCCATTTCCATTCGGGCGTGCTGCCGATGTTGACGCCGGCCGTATCGTTGGGGATCGTTCCAGGCAGCCCCGTATCGGTCACGAACTTGCGGATATTGGTCGCCAGCGCGCGCAGCGTGAAGCTGCCCGGCAAGCCAAGCGGACGCCGCCAGCGATAGCTCGCCTCGATATCCAGGCCCTCGGTGTCGATCGATGCGAGGTTGAACGCCTGGACGTTGATGAAATTGGGCCCTGCCGGGTTGTTGAGATTGAATGCACCGCAGCTTTCCGGAAGGATGTTCTGGAAACATAGGTTGACGATATCCGCCGCGCCGAGGCTGGAGATTACGTCCTTGATCTTGATATGGTAGTAATCGACCGACAGGCTGAGACCCGGCAGCCACGACGATCCGGAAAATGCGATGCCCGCGGTGGTGTTACGCGCGATCTCCGGCGTGAGCGCGGTGTTGCCGATCGTATTCTGGATCGCGAGCACGTTGACGTTGCGGAACGGATCGAAAAATCCCGGCAGCGTGGTCGTCACGGGAGCCGCGAACAACTCCGACAAGTTCGGCGCACGGACATCGCGAGAGGTCACGCCGCGTAAGCGCAGGCCATCGACCGGCAGGTCCCAGGTTCCACCGAGCTTCCACGCCCAGACGGTGCCAGACGTGCTGTAGTCGGTCGCGCGGATCGCGCCGTTTATCGTCGCGCGTCCGGTCCCCTTTGAATTGAGGATCGGCACGTCGGTTTCGACGAACGCTTCTTTGACGCTGTAGGCACCGCTGCCATTCTTGTAATTGCCCGCATACCAGTTGTTGCCCCCGGCGAGCAGCGTGGGATCGGCGGGATAGTCGGGCGTGTTCGGCGTAGCGCCGGTGCCCGCGCCGTAAGGATCGGCCCGCACGGTATAGAATTCATGCCGGAACTCGCTGCCGAAAGCGAACGAGACGGGCCCCGCCCAAAGACTGAATGGAGAGCCGGAGAAGTTGACGCTGACCACGTCCTGCGTCTGGCGGGTCCGCTGGTACGGGCCTTTGTCGGGCATGATGTAGCCGAGCGCCCCCTGCGACGGATTGCCGCCGAATATGTTGAGCGGCTGACACCCGTTCGCGCGCGCGATAGGATCGGCACACACGATCGCCCCGTTGATGGTCGTCGCATTGATCGCCTGGTTGAAGCGGTTCGACAGCAGCACATTGTTGACGTCGATATTGGAATAGTTCGTGCCGTGCTCGTAATACATGTCGTAGGTCCAGTCGGACCCGGCGACGGACTGACGCCCCTTGGCGCCGGCGACGAACCGATACTGGCGACGATCGGTATAGACCTGCGTGTTGCCCAAGGCGGCGTTGCTCGTGCCGTATTGGAAGTTCGTGATCCCCGCCGTGGTGCAGGCGGCCTGGACCGAGGCGGGTACGAACGGATTGGCGCACTGGATCGTCAGGTTCGGACGGTTCTGGCCGCCGACCGGCTGGTTGTTGGTCTTCACCTGACCGATATTGGCAGTGAAATAGATCTCGTTGTCGGGCGCCCAGTCGAAGCCGATCCGACCGTAATTGTTCACCCGCTGAAGCCGCGACTGGAGCGAGCGCCCGGCATCGACGTTGCCGGACAGGTCGCCGCCGATACAGAAGCCGGGCAGGCAACCATTGACGTTCCCTGCCGCGTCGCGCGCCGGGGTGCCGTTCGAGCCATATTGGAACTGAAACGGGTTTCCGGCCTGATCGAACGCGGTTCCCTGCAGTGGCCCCGCCGTGATCAGTCCGAACTTGGTATAGTTGTAGGACTGAGCGAAATCCCGGAACTGATATTGCGGCGATCCGTCGTTCAGGACGTTGCGGTTGATCAAGGTCGATTGCCGGAACCAGTCGCGTCCGCCGGACAGTTCGGTGCCGAAGTCTCCGCCGCCGATGCCATTCTCATGCGCGTATTCGGTACTGGCGACGATGTGCAGGCGATCATCGAGCAAGCTCGTTCCAGCGGCGAGCTGGAGAAGGACCTGTTCGTTGTCGCCGTAGGTCGTGATGCCCCCCTGGACGTTGCCCTTGACGCCCTTGAACCGGGTATCGGTGATGAAATTTACGACCCCGCCAACCGCATCCGATCCGTAGGAGGCCGAGGCCCCGCCATTGACGACGTCGACGCGCTTAATGAGAAGCTGCGGGAACAGGCTTACATCGGGCACGCCGGTGACGTTGGCACCAACGACGCGCTGACCATCGATCAGCGTCAGCGTGCGTATCGCGCCGACGCCGCGCAGCGAGAAGGAACTGAGCCCCTGCGTGCCGCTCGACGTGCTGAACGTACCGGTGCTCGTGCCCGTCGATCCCTGCAACGACGGCAATTGGGCGATCGTGGTGAAGACGTTTGGTTGCGCGTTGGCGGCAATGGCGTTGGCGTCGATCACTGTCGTCGGCGTTGGCGCGGTGAAACCGCCGGTCGTGATCCGCGATCCGGTGACGACGATGTCTGCCGAAGACGCCGGTTCGGCCGTGGCAGGATCCGACGCTGCAGGAGCGATTTGCTGAGGAACCGCCGTCGTGACAGTGCCGTCGGGCGCCACGGGGGACGGCGCGGCAGACCCGCCCTGCGCTTGTGCCCATGCTGGCATAGACAGCATGCATGCGGCCATCGCCATAAGGCTGGTGGCGCCAATCTGCCGTCCGCGTGCGCGCAACGTCCTCGACCCGATTGCCATCGTCATCCTCCCATTATCGTCCAGCTTTAGTCTGGTAACGTTACCACGCCTTTTTCCTCCTTTGCGCAGCCCTGTCAATAGTCCAACAAAACAGGACCAGCGCTGTGCTCTATTTTAGCTTGTGGGCGCACCCCCTCGAAGTCCGCACGACTCGTCAAGTGCCGAACCCGAAACGGATATGATCACTCGGCTATCTCGATCGCTGCGATCGTGCAGGAAATGGGTCTCCCACGAACCATCGCGCTGCAGATGCAATAACGATTGCCATATATCCACATCGCATATTACTAATGCGCCGGAAGGATATATGGGGTCACATGAACGAGACCGAGTTCCTCGATGGATATGATACAAATCGGTACGAGCGCCCGTCGGTCGCCGTCGATCTGATACTGGCCAGCGTCGTCAACGGCAGGCCCGCCGCGTTGCTCATGCAGCGCCAGGAGCATCCTTGCTTGGGCGCGTGGTCGCTGCCCGGTGGGTTCGTCCGCATCGACGAGAGTCTCGATGCCGCGGCACACCGCGTGCTCGCAACCAAAGTGCGGATGGCGGACGCGTATGTCGAGCAGCTCTACACGTTCGGCACGGTCGACCGCGACCCCCGCACCCGGGTGATCAGCGTGGCGTATTTCGCGCTGCTTCCGCCCGATCGCTTTGCCGCCGCACTAAAGGCCGCGCCCGACCTGACGCTGGCCGAACTCGTCGTCCCTTGGTCCGGCGAGACCGGTGGCCCGGTCGCGGCACGGTCGCAGGATGGCGACGCGCTGCCATTGGCGTTCGACCATGCCGACATGCTCGGGCTCGCGATGCTGCGGCTGCGCGGCAAGCTCGATTATTCGGATGTCGCCTACGCGCTGCTGCCCGAGCGCTTCACGCTGCGGGCGCTGCAGGACGTCCACGAAACGATCCTCGGGCGATCGCTCAACAAGCCCGCCTTTCGCCGCCGGATGCTCGCCACGAACACGCTGGTGGCGACCGGCGAACGCGAGACCGGTGCCTCGTTCCGTCCAGCCGAACTTTTCCGTCATCATTCGATACAGGAGTAACCGTCATGGCCTCGATCAAGAACCTCGGTTTCCTCGCCCAATTGCGCAGCGATGCGAGCAACCACGTCATCCGCTACTGCAGCGGCAAGGTGAAGCAGAGCGGCCGCGGGCTGGTCTTCTGGTTCCGCCCGGAGACCGCGAGCATTGCCGAACTGCCGATGGACGACCGCGAGATGGCGATCTTCGTGAAGGGTCGCAGCCAGGATTTCCAGAGCGTGGCGATCCAGGGAACTCTGACCTGGCACGTCGCCGATCCCGAACTGCTCGCGTCGCGCGTTGACTTCAGCCTCGGCCTGCTTACTGGCGCCTACAAGAGCGAGCCGATCCAGCGGATCGAGACCCGGCTGGCGGGGCTCGTCAACCAGGCGGCGCTGCAATATCTCGCGCAAGGCTCGGTGCGGGCGCTGCTCGACGCCGGTCCCGAGCCGCTGCGTCACCAGCTCGAAGCTGCGCTCGCCAACGATCCGGCGCTGAACGAAATCGGCATCGCGGTCACTGCGGTTCGCCTGACGAACCTCGCGCCATCGAGCGAACTCGAACGCGCGCTCCAGACCCCGACGTTCGAGGCACTCCAGCAGAAGGCTGATCAGGCGACGTTCGAACGCCGTGCGCTCGCGGTCGAGAAGGAGCGTGCGATCGCCGAGAACGAACTCGCCAACCGCACTGAGCTTGCACGCCGCGAGATGCTGCTCATCACGCAGGAGGCAGAGAACGCACGCAACCGCGCAACCGGTCTGGCCGAGGCGCAGCAGGTCGAGGCGGGGGCGGAAGCCGAGCGCATCCGCACGGTCGAGAGCGCCAAGGCGGAAGCGGAGCAAGCCAGGATGACGATCTACCGCGACCTGCCGCCCGGCGTAATGCTCGGACTCGCCGCGCGCGAGCTGGCGGGCAAGCTCGATACGATCGAGCATCTCAACATCACGCCCGACCTGCTCGCGACCGTGCTCGGCGAATTCCGCAATGCCGCGGCTGCCCCGGCGGCGCAGACGGCGCTGCCCCGCTGATGGCAACCAACGCCCCGCGCGCGGTCTTCGTCACCCGCGAGACCGACTATGACCTCCTGCTCGCGCGGCACGCGACGCGTGGGCAGGCGAAGTTCTTTCTGGAGACGCGGGGCCAGGACATCGACGCGATCGAGGATCGGCACCACCGCTTCCACGCCACGCTGCAGGAGGCCCGCTCGTTCGTCCCCGACGACTGGCGCCAGGCAAGCGTCGCTCGTGCCGACCTCGATCGATTCCTGTTCGGCCCGGAGGACGTGATCGTCGCGGTCGGGCAGGACGGGCTAGTCGCCAACGTCGCGAAGTACCTAAACGGGCAGCCCGTGCTGGGGCTCAACCCCGCTCCCGATTTGTACGACGGCGTCCTGGTACGCGTGCCGCTCGCACGCCTGTCCGCGTTGCTGCCGGCGAGCGTCGCGGGTGCGGCGCCGGCCGAGCAGCGGACGATGGTCGAGGCGCGATTGGATACCGGTGAGCGGCTGCTGGCGCTGAACGAGGTGTTCGTCGGTCATCGCAGCCACCAGTCCGCGCGCTACCGGATCACGTGCGGCGACCAGGCCGAGGATCACTCGTCGAGTGGGCTGATCGTCGCGTCGGGAACCGGGGCGACGGGCTGGGCCCGCTCGATCATGGAGGCAACGCATGCCGCGCTCCCCCTCGATCCCCAGGAGCGCGCGGTCGGCTTCTTCGTGCGCGAACCCTTCCCCAGCGTGGCGACCGCGACCTCGCTTCGGGCCGGCAAGCTCGCGGGCATGCCGCTCGCGGTCACGTCGCGGATGAACGACGGCGGTGTGATCTTCGCGGACGGCGTCGAACAGGATTTCTTCGCCTTCGACTGGGGCCGCGGCGTCACCATCGCCCCCGCCACCCGCACCCTCCATCTGATCACCGGTTGACGGCGCGCCGCGGTGATAGCAGCCGCGCGCCGCGGGGGCGCGGTCCCTATCGGGTGGTACGCAACATCGCGCGATCACCGCGGACGATAGGCGTCAAGTCGTATCGGGTGCCGCGGGTCTGCACGCGTGACCTTTCGCCCGTCGGAGACCAATGCCTGAGCATTCGGTCCAGCGTCGCTGTTCAGGCGTAAGGATTCGAAGATGCGGTTCTGCCACACGAACGACCGCAGCGCCGTATCGAAACGGAACGTGGTGAAGTCGGTCCAGTGTTGGCCGCACGCGACCCCGCTCTCGAGCGTGAAGTAACGGCCCTTGATCGCGATATGCCCGGCGTCTTCGATCGGGTCGCATTGTCCGCCTTCGTCGCGACGCAGCACGATGCGGTCGTTACGGTCGATCAGCTTGGCGACGCCGCCCGCAAGGCGATAGACCAGCAATGGACGAGCGGGCGCTTTTCGTACCGCCGCCCCCGGCTGTCCGCCTTCGTCGGGCCGCGCGACGACAACGATGCAGATCGGCTGCGGTGGGTCCAAAGTACGACTGCAGGACGCCACGCGTACGATATATCCGGCAGGCAGCTTGGCCTTGACCGCATTGGGAAGCGCAACCGGTTCCCACGCAGCGGCCGGCGCGGCACCCGTGGCAAGCAGGAGCGCAGCGGCAAGGCGCACGGGAACGCTCACGCGCGACAGGCTGGTCGTCGAAGCGCAGTCCGGATCGGGCAGGACGGTGAGAGATGGGATTTGGGCCATGGGATCGATCATGCCGGGGATATCGATCGAACCCAAGCCGATATTCTGCAGCGGCGCCAGTCGGCGATCTGATGCCACGTTGCGAACGGTGCCGGCGCATCGCAGGCCATTTGCGGCATTGCTAAAGCGTCTATACGAGCAGGGCGGACTGCCCTGCTCAGGCAGCAGCCGGAATGACGAAGACCACCGCCAACCAGCCGTTCATCTGGATCGGCGGGTGCCGTCGGTACACCCTGTCACCGAGGTTGAGCGCCGCTCGTGAAGGGTACAGCGAGACGATACGGATCGTCTGTTCGGGTGCAGGCGCGAGCATTGCCGAACGGACCTGACGCCGTGGGTATTTTACCGTTCCCCGGCACGCGGAAGCTCGGAGCCTTATGGAGCGGTGGTCGCAGCCGGCATCGGCTGATCGCGCTGCCGCGCTTTGAGTTCGCGCAGAAAGCCGTGAAGCACCTCGGTCGACAGTCCGTGCAGCACGAGCCGGAAACCGGCACCCAACGTCGAGAAGGGCACGAGCGGGTGGCGATTGTTGATCATCGCCAGATGCTTTTCCTCGCCCGTCAGCCGCGCCACGTAGAGCCCGATCGTCTCGTCGAGCTGTAACGAATTGGCGGCGCGCCAGAAATCGCGATCGGTCAGCAGCATCGCATAGGCCGGCGTGTAAAGCTCAATCGCGGTCTGCAGATCGACGATGTTGAGGCGGCCGTTGGGCAACGGATCGAGCACGATCTCGTCGGTGATCGCGGAGAAATCAATCCTGTCGACGCGCGCGACGCTGGTGCCGCGTCGTTCCAGCTCGCGATTGAGGCCGATGAGATAATTGTAGATGTTGAGATCGTGATTGAGGAACAGGTCCTCGCGCACATCGTCGATCCGACGCGGCGTCATGGGTTTCAGCGGCGGATGGAAACCCGGCGTGGCATTGTCCGAGATAAACCGCAGGACCTGCGCACCCAGGTGGAAGTGACGCAGGATCAGCAGATTGGCGTCGCGCGACAGGAAATGCTTCATGCCCAGTGCGATCGACCGGTGCAGGAACTTGGGCGCATGGGGCCAGCGCGGGCTGATCGTGTGGACCAGCTGGGCGAGGATGATCGTCAGCCGCGCGAACGGCCGCACCAGCGGAAGCAGGAACTGGCGACAGCGCGAGGATTGGTCCCGGATCAACGCCGCCTTGGCTATGGGCTCGAACGGTAGCGAGCGGTCCAGCGCGAGCGCCAGCCAGGGATCGGGATCGTTCGGATCATGGCCGGGGACGGCATACTCAGCCATTGTCCAGCTCCTCGAGCTGCAGTCGGTACAGCCGCGCCACGATTTGCGCATGGCGGACGATCGCCGCGGATGCCGCCACGCCGCCCGACTCCACCGCCAGCGTCAGCGCGTGCTCGAACTCGGCCATGTGCACGACGTCGTTCTCGCCATGATACCGCAGGAACGTGAGCGCATCGGGCGCGAGGTCGAGCTGTGCGGCAAGCTTGTCCGCCCACGGTCCGGCCAGGCGATTGCCCAGGCTTTCGATGATGAACATCGCGCCGAGCAGACCGACCGGGTCGGGTTGCGATGCCGCCTGATACATGAACGCGCTCAGTGCCTCGGTCCCGATATTCTTGGGCGCCGCCCGGATCTCCTCGAGCGTGCCACCGGCGGCGACGTAATTCTGTTCGAGCAGGCGATAATCGCGGTGCTCGGCGGCGGCATGGGTGATGAACATCGCCCGCAGGTCCTCGTGCGCCGGACCGAAGCTGGACGCGGCGCGACTGATCCAGCGACCACCCTCGACCACCTGTTGACGCAGGTTGCGCAGCAGGCTGCGATACTCCTCGAGGCGCAGGCGCCCACCGGTCAGACGCGCGATCACCGGCACCTGGATCAGCGCGCTTTCGAATTCTATCCAAACGCGGGCGAGGCCGCGGTTGGTCGCTTCGATCTGGTCGGTCATGCTCATCTATCCCCCTCCACCACGGTCAACGCCGCATACGCCATCACGCACTGGCCGCTTTCCGGCACGGCGCACAGGATTCGTTGACCGGGTACGAGCCGCCCCGAGCGCATCAGGTCGTCGAGCAGCAGGAACAGCGCCGCCGCACCGACATTGCCCTTGTCGTAGAGGTTGGTGAACCACCGGTCCTCGGGAATCATGCACCCTGCCCGCTCGGCCAGCCGGACCATCTCCTCGCGCAACGAATGCGCGGAGAAATGGCACAGGAACCAGTCGACCTTACCCGTGTCGACCTTGCCTTCGTCGACCAGCCGCATCAATTCGCCCAGCCATACCGGCAGCATCCGGTGCAGTGTGTCGACGTCCTGTCGCAACTGAAACGCGCCGGCGCGCGCGGCAGCCTCGGCGCCATCGTGCAGGCTCCACGGCAGGACCGCGCCGCTTGGGCCGGGCGCGCTGCCGCCGGTCATGCACGGGCCGAAACGATCGGCGAAGGAGCGCACCGATATCCAGTCGATGCGCAGCGACAGGCCGCTCTGTGCCGGCCGATCCTCGACGACCAACGCAGCCGCGCCGTCGCTCAAGGTCCAGCGCAGGAATTCGGCGTCGGCAGGCAGCGTGCCGTCTTCGCCTAGCGTGGCCGTGCCGCGATATTGGCCGGGGCGAAAATAGCGGCTGGCAAACTCGGCACCGACGGCAATACCGGCGCGGTGCTCGCCCGCACGGATCTGCAGCGCGGTCGATTTCAGTGCCATCATCGCGCTTGCGCAAACGCTCTGCAGGCTCGCGATTTCCAGCGGCGGCAGACCCGACGCGGCGTGGACACCGCTTGCCAGCCCGGGCACCAGCAGATCGTTCTGCGTCGTCGCGGTGGCGAGATAGCCGATCTCCCGCCGGTCGATCTCCGCGTCCGCTAGCAGCGCGCGAACCGCCTCCGCAGCAAGAGTCGCCAGCGTCCAGTCGGTGGTGCCATCGGCCCGGATCGCATAATGGCGGGTGCGAATGCGGTTCTGCCGCAGCACCAGCCGTCCCAGGCGATCCGATTGTGGGGACAGGTGGCCGATATGATCGCCCATCATCGCGTTGCTGATCGGGGGCCCAGGCAAGAACTGGGCCGTGCGAGTGATGAAGGCGTCGCGCATGACGTCATCATGGCGCGGTCGCTTATCTTGGGTCAATGCGGCATATCGGCACGGACGACTGTTACGGCGGTATCGATGTTCGGACACGTTTCAAACGGCAGGGAAGTTTCCGCATGACTATCGCCGGGTTCAAGAGCGATCCGCAGGCCGCGCCGGAAGACCGGGTATCGTGATCGCCGTGCTCACCGTGACGCTGCTTGCGGCCTCCCCGCCAGCCGCGGCCTTTCCGCTAGATTGCGCCTATGCGGCGCAGGGCGGCGAATTGGAACCACACGGGCCCTGCGCACGGATCGCGGATGACGTCCCGCATATCGACCCCGCACATCTCGCCCGGATGACCTTCGAAGGCGGTCTGGCGGAGGTCCGGATAGGCGGTGCCGGAACCGGCGGCGGGATCGCCTATGTCAGGCGCGACGGGCGAGCCGTGAGCGTCTTCATCCTCGACAACGGCGCGGACTATTTCAAGGAGGGGCTGGTACGCGGACTTCGCCACGGCAAGCTCGTCTATTATGATCACGCCCTGCGTCCCGTTATCGTGACCGGATATGACTGGGGCTATCCGTTCGATCATGGTCGGGCCGAGGTCTGCACCGGATGCAAGGAGCACAGGCTCGACGACGAACATTCCACTATGGGCGGCGGACGTTGGGCCGTGATCGACCGCAAGGGGCGTGTGCGCGCTACAGCGCGCCGACCATGATGACGGTGCGGCGTTCTACATGACCGTATGAGCAGTCCTATCCGCGCAGGGATAGGACCACGCCTTCATCGAAACCGTAAAGCCGCCGCTTGCAGTGATCCCATCGCCCTCGACCGCGAAAAAAGCGTAGCGCGGCGGCCCGGTCCTGCCTGTCTCAAACCAGCTGGAAGCCTTATGTTCAAGCAGCCGGCCCTGCATACATCGCTCTGCTGATGCCATGCAGCGTGACGATGCCGGCAATCACCGTATCGTCCAAGCTGCCGCTGCAAAGTCTTTGTCGAATTCCCCAGCGCGTGCTTCTGATCCGGTCGGTGCGGCTGTAGACTGCGGAAGTTGGTACGTCGGGTCGAACGTCTGCTCGTGCTCAAACCGCCGCCCGTATGCCCCCCGTCGACAGGATACGCGACAATGCCTGCTCTTGCTGCCGCTGCGATCTGCATCGCTGTAACCCAACCGTCCTCGCCCGGCGAGGCGCTGGAAATTCCGCAGATGACGCTGCCCGCGTTACCGAAACCCGGACGTGTCGCCGCCTCCGCCGCAGGCTTCGCCCCGCCCGGGTGGAAGGTGGAACGATCCGTGCGAGCCGACGTCGACAAGGACGGCCGTCCCGATATCGTCGCGGTGCTGAGGGGTACGGACAAACGTTGCGTGATCGGTAATGATGGCGGAGGAGGGCCGCTCGATACCAACCCGCGCGTGCTAATCGCTGCGGTTGGTGCTCCGGCTGGATACACGCTGCGGGTCGTCAACGCCGCCGTCATCCCGCGGCTCGAAGATCCGTATATGGACGATCCACTTGGCGAGGACGGCCTGACGGTCAGCGCCGGCATCATCCGTCTTCGGCTGGGTGTCTGGCGCAGCATGGGCGGCTGGGGGACCAGCACCAACACCCTGTCGTTCCGATGGGACGGCGCGCACTTCCGGCTCATTGGCTTCGACCGCGACTACACCCACCGCGGCAGTGGCGAGACCGAACTGTTCAGCGCGAATTATCTGACCCACCGGGCCAAGGTCACGACCGGCACGATCGAGGACGAAACCCTCGGCAAGGTCCGCTGGAAGACCTTGCCCGCGCGTGCGGTGCCGACGCTGGACACGATCGGCGATGCCCTGGAATTTGCGGAATCGCAGCGTTGAGACCTATCGCCTAGCCGAGCGCGGCATCCTCTTCGTCGGATGCCGCGACGCCGCCCCAGTCGATCCGACGGGTGGCGTACATCACGCCCGCCAGCGCAGCGAACAGCATGCCCGAGCCGATCAGCAGCGAATAGGCTTCGAGGCTGAGCAGAACGTAAAGGACCGCGTAGAGCCCGGCGAGCAGCGCCGCGACCACGCCCGCGCGCCGCCAGCTGTGCAGGATCGCCGCAGAATAGCTGCTGATCAGCGCGACGACCGCGAGGCTGGCGACCAGATAGGCGCCGAGGAACCCGATCACTTCGGCGAGCGCCAGCAGCAGAATGAAGAACAGCACCAGTCCGGCGCCGATCAACAGATAGGCGACGCCCGGCACCGGCGCGCCGCCGATGATGTCGAACATCAGCAGTGCGAGGAATGTAAAGCCGATGAACATGAAGCCGTATTTGGTCGCGCGATTGACCTGAGAATAGAGATTGATCGGATCGAGCAGCCCGATCGTCACCGCTTCGTCCGCCCCCATCTCCTGCTCGCCGATCGTCACGACCGGCCGGTTCAGCGCAAGATTGCCGATCTGCCAGTTCGCCGGAAACGCCGATGCTCCTGGTGTCCGGTTCGGCAGGAAGGCCCCGGTGAACGACGGGTGCGGCCAGGCGGAGATCGCGTCGATGCTGGTCTGTTCGGCAGAGGGCAGGAACGAGAGTTCGTCGCTGCCACGCAGATCGAACGCGACATCGAACATCAACGCCGCGTTTGCTACCCCGACGCCTGCCGCGATCGGCCCCCGCCCGGTGAAGCCGCTGCCGCTCGTCGTCGCCAGGCTGGCCCCCGGGATCAACGGTAGCGTCCGGCCGTCGACGCGGATCGCCGGCCGCGACCCCGCCAGTCCCTTGGCGTTGCCGATCCCGACGCGGATCTCCGCATCCGCCAGGCGCAGGCTGTCCGGCGGGATGTTCAGTGTCGCGAAGTCGGGCAGGCGAAACTGGCCGGCGATCTGGACGCGCGAGCGATAGACCACCGCTTCGTAGATCGAGCGATGCCGCCGTTCCGCATCGATCCTCGTGCGGATCGCCGAGCGCGTCGGCGCGACGAACAACAGTTTGTCCTCACGATCGGTCCGTCGGACGGTGCGCCCACTTTCGACCGCATCGCGCGTCACCACGCGGCTGAACGGAATGACCAGGAACGGCCCGGCGATGCGCTGCGGGCCACCCCAACCCTCGACGATCGACGTGCGCGCGACCTGCGACTGGCTCTCGCGGTCATAGACCAGCAGGTAGGTGGCGAAGAGCGGTATGGACAGCAACAGCCCCAGCAGGATGGTCATGGCGAGCTTGCGCCCCGGCGTCGTGCGCTTCGACGAAGACGAAAACTTGATCATGATACCCCCGGCGGTCTCGACCGCTGTCGAAGATCCTGAATTGAACGTCGCTGTTCGTCAATCGGAAGTGGTCCTGTCGACACCATCGCTACCTCGAGAGAAATATCCTTGGGTACCACCATCAGTTCATCCTGATCGGTACCTTGGTTGCCGAACTGACATCGTTTCCGCCGCCCGCGCTCGCCGCGAACGCCCAACGACAAGGGTACGGCGTGCTTGCGGCTCGTGGAGGAAAGCAACGTCGAGGTCGACGGCGCTGTCGTACTGCAACCTTGCGCATCTCCGCGTAGCTCGGCGTGATCAAGGTGAGCCGCGAAGTCGACACGGCCCCGCTGCGCGCGGCTCTGACAGAGGTGCCGATTGTCGCGCCGGCGTAGCGGCGTTCACCGCTCACGCAGCATCGCGCGCAGCGCACGCGTCCACAGCCAAGCCATCATCAGGCAGAAGAGGGTCAGCGTACCGCCAAAAATAATCGACAATACCTGCCCGACGTCGTCCGCGGCGGGCATGCGCCCCTCCAGCGCCATACGCCGCAGCAACACCGCATTCTCGGCCAGTTCGAAGCCGTGCTCCCTCATCCTGGCGCGCATCCACGTCGGCAGGCGCGCCATCAAAAGTGCCCCCTCGATCGGAGGAACCGGCGGATTGGCTTCGGGCCCGGCTCCGCTGGCAGGATAGCTTGCCAGCATCACGACGGTGACCGGATCGGTCGGGGATTGGCCTGGCGCGCGGAGCGGCAGGTAATCGTCCTCGTAGCTGCTCGTTCGCGTATTCCAGCGCCGTAGCCATGCCTGATCGTAACCCGGCAGCGCGTCGGCTAGCCGTGCATAGCGTGGCATCTCGCCCCCACCTTTGCTGGCGAGTGCCGCTATCGTCAGCCTCGGCAACGATCTGCCCGCATCTGGTGGCGTCCGGCCGAAGAGGACATAGCCGGCCGCCGCGGCCACGGCGAAAACCCCCGCCGCGATAAGCGCACCTGCGCGGTTGCGGCGTAAGGACCGCGCTTTCTGCGTGCTGTTGGGCAAGCGCGACCGCCAGTTTGGATTGCGTTTCGGATCGAGCGCGTCCTGCATGCCGCACAGAAACGAGCGTTCCGGACGGCGGGGAAGCCACCGCAGGACCGCATGCGGCAACCAAAAGGTGAGCGCGACCACGGGGAGCGCGACCACGGGGAGCCCGGCCACCGTGACGCTATCGTACCCGAACAGACGATCCACGAGCCCCTCGCTCCAGGCGAACGGACCGATCTCGAAGATCGCACCGATGATCAGCATGGCCACGCTTGCCAGCAGACCAAGATAGAGCGCCCAAGCACCCAGCCTTGCCCGTGCAGGGTCTAGCGCGTCGCTTGGCATAGACGCGGAATCGCCCGCAGCAATGGCCGACCATGCGGCCTTGGTCGCCGGCTGGTTTCGACGCGGGTTCGAGTTCGGGGGTCGCATCGTTCAAGTCTATCGCCGTTCCATCCCCGAGCAAGACCAGCGGTAATGGTAGGACAGGTCCTCCCGGCAGCCACTGACTCGTCAGCATGATCACGCTGTAGTAGGCTACCAAACAGGCCGCCGTGAGCTTAGCGGACGTTTTCGAACATCCTTTCATAGGTCCCTTGTAGAACCAACCGTCATCGGCTTCGAATTCGGAACAACACACGAGCGGGAATATGGCTACGGGCAGCAAGCTTGGGTCCAACGCGCAGTGCGGTCGACGGTGATGAGCAGTGCGGCGACCGCACAAGCCCAACGCCTTCCTAACTGGCCGCAAATAGGTCCCGCGTGGCACTGGCTGCTTGACGTCGGCCCGGCGTATCGTTCGACGATTTCGGGCAAGTCGGTACGAGCACACACTCGACGTCCGGGCACAATCCTTTCGGTCGTGGGTTCCTCCGCTATGACACTCAACGATTTCGACAGCAGCACGACGACCACCGATGACGGTTCGGTTGAGCCGGCCCATCGCCACGCCCCCTTGCGGATCGCCGTCATCGCCCATCTGCGGCACCCGATCGCGATGCCGTTCATGGGTGGCATGGAAGCGCATTGCCATCAGCTCGTCACCGCGCTGGTGGCGCGCGGGCACGACGTCACGCTGTTCGCCAGCGGCGACAGCGACCCGGCGCTGCCCCTGCACCCGATCGCCGAGCGCCACTATGAAGCGGTCCTGCCCTGGGCGCAGTGGCACGGCACGCCGCAACTGACCGCGTTCCAGGATGCGGCGTTCGGGCGGGCATGGGAGGCGATCGGCGCGGGCGCGTACGACATCGTCCACAACAACACGATGCACCCGACGCTGCATGTCCTGGCGAAGCGCGACCGCACGGCAATGGTGACGTCGCTCCACGTGCCCCCGTTTGCCGGTCTGGCGAACGCGATCGCGGATACCAGCGCGGACTGGCTGCGGCAGACCGTGACATCGCACGCGCATCTCGCCACATGGTGGACGACGCCGCCGGCCACGGTGTCGGTGGTCCACAACGGCATCGATACGGCCCGGTGGCGGTTTCGATCCGTCGGCGATGGCCGGGCGATCTGGGCGGGCCGCATCACCCCGAACAAGGGCACCGCGGTCGCGCTCGAGGCGGCGACCTTGGCCGGGGTCGAACTGGACGTGGTCGGGCCGATCGACTGCATGGATTATTTCAGCGACCAGGTGGCGCCGCTGCTCGATCACGCCCGCGTCTATCGTGGTCATCTGGGCGGCGACGCGCTGGTCGAGGCGATCGGTACGGCATCGGTATTGCTATCGACACCGATGTGGGACGAGCCGTTCGGGCTGATCGCCGCCGAGGCGCTGGCGTGCGGCGTTCCCGTTGCTGCGCTGGACCGCGGTGCGATGCGCGAGGTGGTGGGCGATTGCGGCGCGCTCGCGACCGACGCCGCCTCGCTCGCGCAGGCGATCGACCGTGCTACCGCGATCCCGCGCACCGCATGCCGCGACCGGGTGACGCGGCTGTTCTCGCTAACCGCGATGGTCGAGGGGTATGAACGCGCCTATGCGGCCGCGATCGCTGGCGCCCGCGCCTCGAGTTGCGCCAGCACCACGGAGGTACTCGCATAGGGCTGATCGACCTGTTGCCGGGTCAGGGCTAAATCCTCCTCGGACACGGTGCGCAGCCGCACATGCTCGCCTTCGCGCAGCGTTATCAACCCCATGAGCGTGAAGGCCTTCAGCCAATGCTCCATCGTGAAATGCCCCCATTTATCGCGGAAGCGCGCGGCGTTGGCGATCACGCTGTCGACATGATGGACCGGGGGCATGTGATGCGGATGATATTGGTGATAGACGCGCGCGCCCCGCACCCAATGGATGGGAATGCCGGCGGTCATCGCGACCCGCCCGAAATCGGTGTCTTCGCCGCCATAGCCGACATATCGCTCGTCGAACCCGCCGAGTGCGAGAAACGTCGCGCGCCGCATCGCGAAGTTGAGCGACCAGAAACAGCGATAGTCGGTGCAGTCGCCCAAGGCCTCGACGGGGGGCCCTGCCCGCTCGGAATGCTTGACGCCGAGCGCCGCGAACCGCGCGAAATCGAGCCCCTCCGCGGTCGCGCCCGATGGCAGGTACAGCACCTCGCCCATCAGCACCGCATCGACTACCCCCAACTGCGCCAGATAGTCCGCGACGAGCGATGGTGCGGGGATGCAGTCGACGTCGAGGAAGATCAGTTGTTCGCCCTGCGCCGCCCGCGCTGCCGCATTGCGTGCCGCGGCCAGGGGAATACCGTCGGCGCCGATCATGATCTGCCGGATCGGAAACCGCGTCTCGGGCAGGTCGTACGCATCGGCCTGCATCACCGCGATCACGAGCTCGTCGGGCACCGTCGTCTGCATGTCGAGCGCACGGACGACATTGGCGAGGTGGGCCGCACGGCCATGCGCGAGGGTGCAGATCGAAACGGTCATGTCAGGCTTTCGCATGGTGGGTAGAGGGTGCAAGTTCAGTCGAGGCAGGTGCAGGGTCGGGCGGCAGCGCGACGACCGGCTGCGCCCAGGCATCGTCCGCGACCTTGGCAAGCCACGATGCCGCGTTCTGAGCGGCATCGGCGGCATAGAGCGCGTGTTGACGGGACAGCTCGAGCGTCGCCGCGCGGGTCCAGGCGTCCATCCATGCGCCGGCATGCGACGGCCAATGCTCTAGCATGATGGCCGCCCCGGCCTGGTCGAGCGTTCGCGCCTTCCACAGCTGTTCGTCGAAATAGCGCCACTCGGGAACGACGATCCATGGCCGGCCGATCGCCGCGATCATGTGCACCGTCGTATTGCCCGCCGACGATACGACCCGGTCCGCAGCCGCGATATACAGCGCCGGCGTGTCGACCCAGCCGAGATGCCGCAGGTTGCCGGGCGCGGTCGCGTGCCACTCCTGCTCGACCGCACCGATCGTCAGCCAGAGCGTGTCCGGTTCGGCGCGCGCACCCAGCGTGAGCGGAGTCGCCGGCGTACCATTACCCCCACCGCCGGCGACGACGACGACGATCTCGGCGTCGAGCGGCAGGCCCAGTGCCGTCCGTGCCGCGCTCCGGTCGATCGGGTCGATCTTCACCCCGACGCCGGGGGCGTAATGCGTCTTGGCAAGCATCCAGTCCGGCCGCCCCGGCTGCTCGAGCGATGCCGAATAGGGTGCCAATATGCCCAGCGCGGATTCATACGCCGCCATATGCCCGGCATCGCTGCGGTCGCCGTGCTGGAGGACGCTGACGCACGGGACCGATGCGATCCGTGCCAGCAGCGCGAGTTCCGCCGAGACGTCGGTGACGAACAACGCAGGACGGGCCGCATCGAACCACGACGCGATCGTCGCGACCGCATGCGTGATGCTCTTCCACCCGAGCGGCGCGCAGTGAAGGCTGGACGGCGTGCGGACATTCGCCAGCCCGGTCGGCTCGTCGCCCGTCACTTCGAACAGCGACGGGATCGTGCGGATCGTCACGTTCGACGCGAGCGGCGGGAAGATGTCGGCCCTTGCCGAGAACAGCACCACCGGCCGGTCCGCAGGCAACGCGTTGACGATCGCCGCCGCGCGCTCGGCATGGCCGCGCCCCTGATGATGGACGAAATACCCGATCGGCCGCGTCATGCCGCGCGTTCCATCGCGAAGGCACGCATGCCCTCGACGATACCCGCGGCATGCGCACCGCGCGCGAGATAGATGGTGGGGCGTCCGACCAGCCCGGCAAGCTCGCTGCTGTGATTGGCGACGATAATGCCGTTGCGGCAGATCGAGAGCATGTCGAGATCGTTGCCGCTGTCACCCGCGGCATAGACATGATCGCGCGCGATCCCCAGCTTGCCTGCGACCCACGTCATCGCCGCGCCCTTGCCCGCGCGCTCGGGAACGATGTCGAGCAGGCGGCCGTGACTGTGGATGACGCGTACCGGAAGGTCGGCCACCGCCGCACGGATGGCGGCGACCACCGCGGGCTCTTCGGCGAAATAGCTGCGCTTGTGACGCCGCTGCTCGACCGCCGGCTGGCGCTCGACACCCGCCAACCCGCAGACCCGCCGGTCGACCGCATCGGCATCCCAGCCTGAATCGATGTGCGCGCCATATTCGGCATCGGCGATCAGCCGCGCACCATCGCGCCAATAGATCTCGGCACCGACCGACGTGACGAGAACCTCGGGCGCAGGCTGCCCCCATTCGCCGAGGAGCCGCTCGGCCTCCTGCAACGACCGCCCGGTCGCGACCCCGAAGGCGAGGTTCGGCTGCGTCTTCAGATACGCCGCCATGCTGAGCGCGCCGACCGTACATCCGGTCAGCGTGTTGTCGATATCGCACAGCAGCAGCCGCGATGGGCGCGGCTTCACCGTTCGGATCGCGCGAAGACCACCGACGATAGCGACGAAGCGCGCGGCATAGCCGTTCCAGTCGAGCATCCGGGCGTTGACGCGCCCGGCTCGGGAGGCACGCTTCCAGGCGATCCGATCGTCGAGCAGCGCGTTGATCGCGGCGGCAAACCCGGCGTGATCGCGCGGGTCCGCGACCGACCCGTGCCCCAGTCGTGCGACGATATCCGCGGGGCCGCCATGACAGGTCGCGACGACCGGCAGACCGTGCAAGGCTGCTTCGGTCAGCGTCAGACCATAGGGTTCGGTCAAGGCGGGATTGACGAAGACGCCGCCGGTTTGCTGCGCGAGCGCGTAGAGCGAGGCGACATCGCCCGCGGTATGGCGCTTGGGCAAGGCGAGCGTCCCGTAGAGGTCGTGCCTGTCGAGCCCAGCCAGCAGCCCCCCGATGACCGCCCGCTGTTCGTCCTCACCCGTATCGGGCCCGTCGCGCAGCCCGGCGACGATGACGAGATTGGCACGATCGCGGAGCCGCGTGTTCGAGGCGAACAGATCGATCAGTCCGACCAGGTTCTTCTTGGCGACGGGACGCGCGATAGCGAGGATGATCGGCTTGTCGACTGCCCTCAGGAACGGCGCGATCAAGGCCCTCGCTCTGGTCGGGTCTGCCGGTGCGCTATCCGCAAGCCCCGCGCCGGGCGGCACGCAGTGGATCTTCGCAGGACAGGCCGATGGATACAGCATCAACTGCCGCTCGGCCTCGTCGCGCGAGGACGCGATGATCGCGTCGGCGGCGGCGATCGCGCGATCCTCTTCGGCGATCCGCGGCGCCAGCGTCCCGTTCGAGCCGGACGAACACCCTGCCTTCTCGATGCCGAGCGAATGCGCGGTATAGATGAAAGGGATGCCGAACCGATCGCGGACCAGCATGGCGACGTCGGCAGCGTCGGCGAAGTGCGCGTGGATCACATCGGGCCGCCGCTCGAGCGTCTCGATATGGTCGATCAGCGCCTGCGCGAAGGCCGGGCGGTCGGCAGCGCCGGTCCCCTTGCCGAGATAGCGACGGTTCGCGGTCGCGATCCGCCGGATCCCGAGCTTCGCCGATACCGGCTCGTACGGCACGGCGTAGGCGCCGCCAAGGTCATGGTCTTCGATCAGCCGCGTGACGATCTCCACCGCATCGACATCATCGCGCGCCGCCAGCGCCAGCGCCGCCCCCAGCGCGTAGGTGATATGTCCGCCGGTGTCCTCGGTAAGGCCGAACTCGATCGGCGGACCCTTCAAACATCCACCGAGGGCGATCGCCATAATAAACAATAGAAACCAACCCCAATGCAAATGTCTTCAAGATAGCCCGATATCGTCCGCCGTTAACGCATCGTTCAGTTTGAAGGTTGCGCACGCCGACGCCATTTGCCGAGTAAATCATCTTAACCGAAATTAGGTCGTTTTCCGGCCGGAGCGCCGTATCGCTTTTTGCAATCGTGACAGCAGCAATGTCCGGGTATCGGCGGGAACGCTCGGCTTGCTGGTCAGGTCATAAGTGACTGCGCCGATGATCTTTGCCTGCGACTTCGGCTTTCCAATCGCTCCCCGCGACACCTGCTTAACGTGCGGCAAAGCGGCTCGCCGTATTACCGACGCCTCTCGCAGGCTCGCGGTCGGGTATTTGAGCGTGTCAGCCGCCGTTATGATCGCGTGGAGGGGCGCGCTGCGCTATGCGGCGCAGGTCCGCGGAGACTCGGCGCTCGCCGGGCTCGACCTGATGATGGAGCCACGATGATCGACCATCCCACCCGCCGGACGCTGATCGGCGCCGGGCTCGCTGCCGCCACGACGGGCGTGCTGCCCGGTACTGTCTCGAGCGCGATCGGGCGGGCGCTCGCGATCCCCGCCGATGTCCGCACCGGCACGATCGCCGATGTCGATCATGTCGTGATCCTGATGCAGGAGAATCGCGGCTTCGATCATTATTTCGGCACCTTGCGCGGCGTCCGCGGCTTTGCCGATCCGCTACCCATTCCGCTCCCCATTTCAGGGCCGGGAAACCGCGACATCTGGTCGCAGGAAACGGCGGACGGCCGCCACGTCGCGCCGTTCCATCTGTCGACCGAGCAGCATTTCGCGCTGATGCGCATGGCGGGCACGCCGCATACCTGGCCCGATGCGCAGGCGGCGTGGGATCACGGCCGGATGGCGCGCTGGCCCGCGGCCAAGACCGAACGCTCGCTCGGCCATTACGCGCGCGCCGACCTGCCCTTCCAGTTCGCGCTCGCCGAGGCATTCACGATCTGCGACGCCTATCACGCCGCGATCCAGACTGGCACCAACACCAACCGCATCATGCTGTGGACCGGTACCAACGACCCCGCCGGTACGCACGGTGGCCCCGCGATCGGCAATTCGCACGACAGCCTGCCCGCCGATGGCGGCTGGCCCGAGGGCTATCGCTGGACCACCTATCCTGAGCGATTGCAGGCCGCCGGCATCGACTGGCGGATCTACGAGGACATGGCGGACAATTTCACCGACAACCCGCTGGCCGGGTTCGCCGCCTATCGCGGTGCGGCGCCCGGCTCGGCGCTGCACGATCGCGCGATGACCACGCACGGACTCGACCGGTTGCGCGCCGATGTCGTCGGCGGGACGCTGCCGCAAGTGTCGTGGATCATCGCGAATGCCGCCGGGTCCGAGCATCCCGGCCCGTCGAGCCCCGCGCAGGGCGCCGCCTATACCGCCGCAGTGCTCGATGCGCTGACCGCCGATCCGAAAATCTGGGCACGGACCGCCCTGTTCGTGATGTTCGACGAGAATGACGGTTTCTTCGATCACGTACCGCCGCCCGCCCCGCCGTCGCCCGACGCGAGCGCGCCGGGCGGTTTCGCGGGCGCGTCGAGCATCGCCGCCGCCGCCGACTATCACCATGTCGCAAGCCCCGGCGAGGCGAAGGCCGATACGCCCGAATGTCGCGGGCGTCCCTATGGTCTGGGACCGCGCGTGCCGTGCTATGTCGTCTCGCCGTGGAGCCGCGGCGGCTGGGTCAATTCGCAGGTCTTCGATCACACCTCGGTGATCCGCTTCCTCGAAACGCGCTTCGGCGTGGCCGAACCCAACATCTCGGCGTGGCGCCGCGCGGTGTGCGGCGACCTGACCTCGGCGTTCGACTTCACCCGCGCCAACGGCGCAGCCCCTGCCCCGCTACCCGACCCGCGCGCGAGCGCCGCCCGCGCCGCCGCACTGAAAGGGCAACCCGATCCGCGCGCGCCCGCGGCGGGTGCGCGTGCGCCGCAGGAACCCGGTATCCGACCCTCCCGCGCGCTCCCTTATGATCTGAACGTGACGGTCACACAGATCGGCGCGGCGGGGATTACGCTCGACCTCGCCTGCCGCGGCGCGCCGGCGGTCGTCCACGTCTACGATCGCCACCGGCTCGATCGTATCCCACGGCGCTACACGCTCGCCGCCGGTGATCGCATCGCGGCGACATGGCCGCTCGACGACGAAGGACGCTACGATCTGTGGCTGCTCGGCCCGAACGGCTTTCATCGCCACTTCGCGGGGCAAAAGACCGCCAAGGCCGTGTCGTGGCGGCTCGATCCCGCGCGCGAAACGCTTTCGGTGACGGTGCCGCCGGGCCTGAAGGCGGTGTCGCTGCGCCACACCGACGCGCATCGCGGCTGGCGTGGCGACGGGCGGCCTCATCCGTTGTCGCTTGCCGAGACCGGCGGCTGGTACGATATCCTCGTCACCGATCCCGCCCATCCCGCGTTCCGCCGCCGTATCGCCGGAAGACTGGAAACCGGCCGCGCGTCATGGTCCGAACCGCCACTCGCACGCGCTTAACGACCGCGACGCGTGGCGATCGCCGGCAGAACGACCGCGACGCGTGGCGATCGCCGGCAGGTTGCTGGCGTGGAATGGTCTCGTTCGCGGACCGCGTTAGATTTCGCCGAGCCCCGGCCCCGTCGCCGAAAATCTCGCCGTCATCGCACAATCAGGCCGGGTCGCGCGGGCTCAGGCAAGGCGTTCCGGATCGACGGGCGTATAGTGCGGTACGAGCAGGTGGATCACCAGCAGCGCGACGAAATAGGCACAGCCGGCCACCACGAAAATCGGCCCATAGCTGCCGACGCCCGCCAGGATCGTGCCCGCGAACTTCGCCATCAGCATGCCGCCGCATGCTCCGGCCAGTCCGCCGAGACCGATCACCGATCCGCCCATCCCGCGTGGGAACAGGTCGCCGGGGATCGCGTACACATTGGCGGAGAAGCCTTGGTGACACGCGCAGGCAAGCCCGATCGCCGCGACGGCCCACCACAATCCCGGTGCCTGCGCGGCGAAGATGATCGGCAGAGCGAACAACGCGCAGGCGAACAATGCGGTCTTGCGCGCGCGGTTCGGCGTCTGGCCGTGTGCAAGCAATCGCGAGGAAAACCAGCCGCCCGCGACCGATCCGACATCGGCCAGCACGTACACGGCGACCAGCGGCGGACCGAAATCGAGCATCTTCACGCCGTATTGCCGGTTGAAGAAATCGGGCAGCCAGAACAGGAAGGTCCACCACACCGGATCGATCAGGAACCGACCGAGCATATACGCCCAGGTCTGGCGCAGGCGCAGCAGCGTGCGCCAGCGGACCGGCTTCGCGGCCGGGACGGGATCGGCCTCGATCCACGCCAGTTCCTCGGGCGTGATGCGCGGATGCTTGCGCGGCGATCGGTAGAAGGCGAGCCACGCCACCAGCCAGATCACGGTCAGCGCGCCGGTCGCGATGAACGCCATCCGCCAGCCGAACGTCACCGCGATCACCGGCACGATCAACGGCGTGAGGATCGCGCCGACGTTCGAGCCCGCGTTGAAGATGCCGATCGCCAGCGCACGCTCGCGTTGCGGGAACCACTCGTTCGCCGCCGCCAGTGCCGCGGGGAATGCACCCGCCTCGCCGATCGCCAGCGGGATACGCGCGAAGATCATCATGCCGGCGCTGGTGAACAGCGCATGCGCGACATGACCGATCGTCCACAAAGTCACCGCGACCGCATAGCCGATCTTCGCGCCGACCCGGTCGACGAACCGCCCGAACAGCACATAGGCGATGCCGTACGCAGCCTGGAACGCGATCGCGAGATCGGCATAGCCCTGCTCGCTCCAATTATAGCGCGCCTGGAGTTCGGGTTTCAGCACCGGCAGCACGAGCCGGTCGATATAGCTGAGCGCGACGGCGGCGAAGAGCAGCGCGCAGACGATCCACCGCACCTTGCCGCGCGGCTTCTCGCTGCCGGGAGCGGCGGTCTCGTTCACCAGTTGCACAGCGTGCCATCCTCGAGACGCGCGACCGGGAGATAGGCGCGCTTGTACTCGTAGGTCGCGGCAAGCTCCTCGTCGATGTCGACACCGAGCCCCGGCGCCTCGCCCGGATGCATCATGCCGTCATCGAAGCTGTATGCATGCGGGAAGACCGCATCGGTCTCGTCGGTGTGCGGCATATGCTCCTGCACGCCGAAATTGGGGACCGACAGCCCGAAATGCAGCGCCGCCGCCATTGCCACCGGCGACAGGTCGGTCGCGCCGTGGCAGCCAGTCCGCACCTGATACAGGTCGGCGAGCGACGCGATCCGACGCAGGTGCGTGATGCCGCCGGCATGCACGACGGTCGCGCGGATATAGTCGATCAGCTGGTTCTGGATCAGGTCCTTCGCGTCCCAGATCGAATTGAACACCTCGCCGACCGCGATCGGCGTCGTCGTGTGGTGGCGGATCAGCTTGAACGCCTCCTGGTTCTCGGCCGGCGTCGGGTCCTCGATCCAGAACAGGTTGTACGGCTCGAGCGCCTTGCCGAGCCGCCCCGCCTCGATCGGCGTCAGGCGGTGATGGATGTCGTGGAGCAGGTGCACGTCCCACCCCATCGCCTCGCGCGCCGCCTTGAACAGTTCGGGGACGACGCGGAGGTATTTCTCGGTCGACCACACGCTCTCGCTCGGCAGGTCGGCATCGGCGGGTTCGTAGCGCGCGCCGTGCTTGGCCACGCCGTAGGTCGAGGCGAGCCCCGGCACGCCGCATTGCAGCCGGATCGCTTTATACCCCTTGGCCTGCTCGGCCTTGGCGACGGCGATCGTGTCCTCGATTGTCGTGCCGTTGGCGTGCGCATAGACCATGCACGCATCGCGCGCCGCGCCGCCGAGCAACTGGTACACCGGCATCCCCGCGAGCTTGCCCTTGATGTCCCAGAGCGCTGTGTCGACCGCAGCGATCGCCGCCATCGTCACCGGACCTCGACGCCAGTAGGCGCCCTTGTAGAGATACTGCCAGACGTCCTCGATCCGGTGCGCGTCACGACCGATCAGGCACGGCACGACATGATCGGTCAAATAGCTGGCGACGCTCAGCTCGCGGCCGTTGAGCGTGGCATCACCTAGCCCGGTGGTACCGTCGTCGCATTCGATCTTCAGCGTGACGAAATTGCGTCCCGGACAGGTAACGATGACTCGGGCGGAAACGATTTTTGGCATCGATGGTCCTCCAGGGACTTTCGGTGAGGGTGTTCGGGCATCATGCGGTTGCGCTGTGCATAGGGGCCGAGGGCGACGTCGCCGGCGCGACCTCCTGCCCGATCGTCGCAGGCATCAGGGTGTTGTCGCAGTCCCCCGGTGGCGTGGCTGCAGGGCCAAGGCCGGGCGCGATCGCTTCGATCTGATGCCGGACACCGTGATCTCCTATCGTAAACGCGACAATCTTCCGAGCCGCCGCTGATAGCGATACCATGACGGACCGCCCGCGATCATGTCAAACCAAAAGCTGGATTGACGGCTGACCAGTGCGATCGCTCCGATAGGCGGCGTATCGATCGCAACGCCCTCGGACCGCAGTGATGCTGCCCCGCTATCGTCGAGGCATCACCGCCGCTCATCAGACCGGCGCTTTGCCGTACGCCAGGCCCAGCTCCAACCCGCGCAGTTCCGCGAGCCCGCGAAGCCGTCCGATCAACGAATAGCCGGGATTGGTCCGCTTGTTCAGATCGTCGGCCATCTGGTGACCATGATCGGGACGCATCGGCAGGCTGCGGCCCGTCCGTGCCTGCAAGGCCGCCAGCTCGGTCATGATCGCCGGCATGTTCGCATCGCCCTGCAGATGCGCAGCCTCGTGAAAGGCACCGCCGGGCTCGCGTTGCACCGACCGCAGGTGGACGAAACCGATGCGGTCGCCGAGCCGCCGGACGATGCCCGGCAAGTCGTTGTCCGCGCGCGCGCCGAACGAGCCGCTGCAAAAGCACAGCCCGTTCGCAACCGAGGGCACCGCTGTCACCAGCGCGCGCGCGTCCGCCTCGGTGCTTACCACGCGTGGCAAGCCGAAGATCGGAAACGGCGGATCGTCGGGATGTACCACCAGCCGGATGCCTTCCGCTTCGGCAACCGGACACACCGCCTCCAGGAACGCGATATGGTTGGCCCGCAGCGCTACTGCGTCGACCTCGGCATAGGTCTCGATCTGCTCGAGCAGCTGCGCCGAACTGAAGCTCTCTTCGCTGCCCGGCAGCCCGGCGATGATCGTCCGCTCGAGCGTATCGCGCGCGGCGGCGTCCATCGTCGCGAACCGCTCGGCGGCGCTGGCAACCAGCTCGGGCGCGTAATCCCGGTCGGCATTCGGGCGACGCAGGATATGGATATCGTAGGTGGCAAGCGCCTGAAGCTCGAACCGCAACGCGCGGGCGCCATCGGGCAACGCCCAGCTCAGATCGGTCCGAGTCCAGTCGAGCAACGGCATGAAATTGTAGGTCACAACCTCGACGCCCTGCCCCGCGAGGTTTCGCAAGCTAGCGATATAGGCCGCGATCAGCCGGTCCCAGTCGCCTGTGCGCCTCTTCAGATCTTCAGCGACGGGCAGGCTTTCGACCACCTTCCACTCGAGGCCAGCCTCTTCGATCAGGATCCGGCGTGCGGCAATCGCGTCCGTCGTCCACACGTCGCCATTGGCGACCTCGTGCAATGCCGTGACGATTCCGGTCGCACCGGCCTGCCGGATAGCCTGGAGCGGCACCGGATCGCGCGGGCCAAACCAGCGCATGGTCTGGGTCATCATCATTCGCCGATCATCCCGTCCTGTCCACGCTACGCTGGCGTGCCCCACCGTAATAGCAGCGATGTAATTGGTCTTACAACTTGCAAGCGCCGGCTTGCGCGCGTTTCACGATCTGGCGCTGCCGCCATAGCGTTGCCGGGTGCCTGCGAGCGCCAGCCGCGCCTGTTCCATCGCCATTTCCTCGGTCTGGAACAGCAGGTGGTCCATGACCGATGTCAGATGCCCGCGCATCGCCGCGCGCGCGCCGACGGCATCGTGCGCGCGTAAAGCATCAACGATCGCAGTGTGTTCGGCGATGACGGGGCGCACCTTGGCGTTGCGCGCCTTGGCGTGAAGAAGCGCGCATTCGGGCGATGTCGATCGCAGATGCCACAGATCCTCGATCGTCCGGACGACACCGGCATTCCGGGTCGCCTTCGCGATCGCCATATGAAAGTCGCGATCAGCGATCTCGGTCACCTCGACGTGCGTGTTTTCGGTCGTCATCGCCTCGACCAGACGGTCGAGCACATCCAGTTCCGCATCGGTGATCTGCGCCGCGGCAAGCGCGGCGGCCTCACCCTCGAACATGATCCGGGCTTCGGTCAGTTCGAACGCGGTGATCGCGAATCCGGGCTCCTCGCCCTGCCCCGGTAACCGACAGACATAGGCTCCGGAGCCAACGCGAACTTCGATAAAGCCCTGCACTTCCAACGCGATGAGCGCTTCCCGCACGGCCGGACGGCTTGCGCCATATTCGATGGCGAGTTCCCGTTCTGCAGGCAGTCGGTCGCCGATTGCATAGGTCCCGGCAATCAACTCTTCGACCAGCCGCCGCGCGATACGCTGATAGAGGCGGTCATTGGCCGGGACGTCGTATGCTCCAGCCCTTACCGGTCCATTGCGGGATACAGATTTCGCCATCGGACTTACCAATCCCCTTGTTTCTCAGAATGTCTACAGCGACCCGCAAAGAAAGCGAGCGCCGCCGCATCGATGCTGGTCGGAAGCCCGGTCCGCGGATCAATGTCCCGGGCTCGTGCTGCGACACTAAACGTGGCTGCGGGAAGCGTTGCAAATGCGCCAGCGCTCATCGACGCACGACGCGATACGGCCTGCGCCAACAGATCCGCTCCTTCATCCTCCGGTCCCCACCACCGAGCCACCAATTCGTGCTGCGATTTGCCCATCACGGTGCGCTTGCTGCTGCGAGCGATGCATTCTCGGAATCGGCATGTATCTGGCGATATCGGACCGTTTGCTGTGGGGGCGATGTTTCATGCCGCCCGCCACAGGCTGTTCGCGGAACCGCAACGGCGGCTTAAACACCTCGTCGCCGAAGTCGCCCTGCACCCTGTGCCAACTCACAGGGTTCACGACTAACATGCCTGCCAACGCCACAGCAACATACCGATCGTCCGCGATAGGTCGCTCACGCCGTAGATCGCGCCGCGCCGGTCGCCGTCGACGATCACCGGAGCATCGGCGATGCATGGAAGCGGGGCAAGCATCCTGATGACGGTCGCGACCGCGCCACCCCGCCGAAAACGAGCGGCGGGGCGGCCGCATCACGACCGCCCCGCTCACCGACTAGAAGGTCCCGCGCAGGCCGACCAGGAACTGCCGCCCCGGCTTGTACTGCGTGAAGGTCGCGTTCTCGAACTGGAAATACGACCGCAGCGTCGCATTGGTGAAGTTCGCGACGTTGACCGTCAGCTGCGGTGCATTTTTCAGGCCGAAGATCTTGTCCAGATCGAACGACGAAGAGAAGTCGTACGTCGTATAATCGGTGCCGAACAACGCCGCTGCCGGAATGCCGTTCTGCGCCGCACCGCTGTTCTGCGAGCCCTCACGCGAGGTCGTCGACACCCGCAGCATCACGCCATGCTTCTCGTAATAGCCGGTGATGTTGTAGGTGAACGGCGCCACGCCGAACGCCGTCGCTGGACCATCGCTGCGCTGGTCGACCACCGTGGCGTTGGCGTTGAAGCCGAACCCGGTCACGCCGATGTGCTTGGTGATGAAGTCGAGCGGCTGAACCCACTGGAATTCGAGCCCGTTGATCGTCAGCTTGTTGGGGACGTTGACCTGTGACGTGACCTGTACCTGCGCGGCGTTAGGTCCGCCACGCGAGTTGAGCGCGATCTGCTGCGTCGGGTTCAACGTGTCGTAGGTGATCCCGTACTGCGACAGGTTCGAGAACGGCACCGTGCTGATGAACGTGTTGGTGAAGCCCTCGATCGACTTGCGGAACGCGTTGAAGCTGACGACGCCCTCGCGGCCGGTATAATATTCGAAGCCGAGGTCGAGGTTGGTCGACAGATAGGGCTTCAGCGCGGGGTTGCCGATCGTCGCCTGATCCGCCGACGGCGCACCGAAATTGACGCCCGGCAACTGTGCGGACGGATCGGGGCGGGTCATCGTCCGCGAGCCCGCGACGCGGACCACGGCGTGCTCGCTCACGTCGTAGGCGAAGGTAGCCGCAGGCAGCCACTTCGCATATTCGTTGCGCGTCGACACGTTGCTGACGAGGTTCGGATAGCGGCTGCCGTCCGGCAGTGCGGCACCGGTCGCCGTCGTGTTGCGCGGATCGGGCAACGATACCCGCCCGGAGATCGTCTGGATCGTGTTGACGTAGCGCAAACCGACGTTGAACCGCAACATGTTGCCGCCCAGTTCCTGCTCGCCGTTCACGGTTGCGAACGCCGACTTCACGACTTCGCGGATCGTGCCGCCGCTTGCCCCGGTGTTGGCAGCACCGGTCTCCGGCGCGTTGTCGTGAAACTGGTCATAGTTGCTGGCGGCCGCGAACTTGGGCCAATCGACGGTCACGAACCCGGCCGGGCCCGGCTTCAGATAGGTCGGCGCTGCCGAATTGGGGATCAGCGAACCACCATAGGTCACCGGGCCCGCCATGCCCGCCGTCGATCCGGTGCCGTAACCCGGATACGAAGGATAACCCGCCGGGATCACGCCGGGCGCGTTCAACCCTTCGCAGGGCGGCTGCGAATTGGGCGAGGGGACGAAGATGCTGGGATTGTTGCCGCAGACGGCGTTCTGATACGCTTGGCTGTTGTCGAAGCCCTGGATACGACGCGATACGTCGTCGAACGCGCCACCGACCTTCAGGTTGAGCGCCTTGCCGCCCCAGGTCAGGTCGCCGCGCGCGCCCTTGTTCGTGTTGAGACGGCGCTCGTCCTGGATGTTCACGCGGCTGCCCGCGTTCCAGCCGAAATTGGCAGGGTCGTTGAGATCGAGCGCGCTCTGGATCGACGGGACACCGCCGGTATTCGTGTAGGTGACGGTGTTGCCGACGCCCAGCGGCGTGGTCAGGCCCACCGACGGGCTTTCCCGGTGGAACGTCGAGCGTGCGTAATTGCCCTGGAGGTTGAGCTTCAGCGTGTCCGAAATCTCCCATTCGCCGCCGGGATTGACGCTGAACAGCTTGGTCGTCTCGGTGTACGGGCGGAATTCGTTGAAGAACTGCGCGTTGGCGAACGTGCCGCCGGTGACGACGCAACCGATCGTGCAATCCGCCTTGTCGAACGTCAGGTTGGTCGGGATCACCGCGCCGTTGCGCACGATCCACGCCACGTTCTCACGGATCAGGTCATTCTTCTTGTAGCCGTACAGCCCGTCGACATAAAGGTGCAGCGTGTCGGTCGGCTGCCACTCGGCGCTGACGATCGCGTTGATGCGGTCGCGCGGACCACGGATGCTGGTCGAGCGGCCGAGACGCGGCAGCAGCGCGTTGTCGATCTGCTGGATCGATGCGCCCGGGTTGTTCGCGAGCAGGAACGCGCTGTTGATCGGCGTCCCCGCCACCAGGCCTGCGCCCGCGCCCGTCGGCACCACCGCAGGAATCGTCCAGTTGCCGCCACCGGTCGTGTTGCAGCCCGATGCCGCGCCACACTGCGCGGCGGTAAGGGCGGGATTGGTATAGCCAATCGTCTCGAACCCGCGCGTGTCGGTGAACAGGCGCTGCGCCGACACGCCGGCTAGGATACCGAACTTGTCGTTGCGCCAGCTGCCGATCAGCGAGCCGCGCGCACCGATCCGGTCCTCGGGCGACTGCTTGGTACCCTGGACGTTATAGGCGAGGAACGAGGTCGCGCGATCGAACGGCCGTGCCGAGCGAAGGTCGATATTGCCGGCCGCGCCGCCTTCGAGAAGGTCTGCGGTATAGCTCTTGTTGACCGTCAGCTTGGTGAACAGGTCGGTCGGGAAGAAGCTCAGATCGACCGAGCGATCGGTGCCCTGCGCATCGGTCGCGCCCGACGACGCCACCGCGATCGTCGCGCCGTTCAGAGTCACGTTCGTGAAGTTCGACCCCAGCCCGCGGATCGCGACATTGGTGCCCTCACCCGTCACGTCGCGCGTGATCGTGATGCCGGGAATGCGGTTGAACGATTCGGCGATGTTCGTATCGGGAAACTTGCCGATATCCTCCGCGAAGATCGAATCGGTAAACCCCGTCGCCGCACGCTTGGCGTTGGTCGACTTGGCGAGACTGGAGCGATAGCCGGTGACGACGATATCGGCGCTGTTCGCTGCATCGATCGCGCCCGGAGTCTGATCGGAATCCGGCAGGGTCGCTGCCGGCGCGGGCGCCGATGCCGGGGCAACAGGCTCTGCTGCGGCCGGGGCTGCGCCTAGAGCCGCGGGCGGCGACGGGTCTTGCGTCGGCGGTATGGTCTGCGCTGCGGCCATGGTCGCGGACACTGCGGCCATCGTCGTCGCGCCGAGCAACGCCGCGCGCGTCAGACGCGATACCATTTTAAAAGGGGTCATGATCAGAATCCTCTCTGAAGCCTCGCCGACGTTGCGGCGAAAACGTGTTTATGGTCGGTGGAAGTCTGGACGCGCGTCAGTCGGCGCGGAGCGTCGATTGCTCCGGCGTGCTGATTGCAGAAAATGAAGCGCGCAACCCATCCAACCCCCGATCATGCCTGTCTTGAGCAGGCTATTGATAGCGGTACCTTTAGGTCGACTCGTGACCGAGTCAAGGCCCACCGGCATGGCCAATCCGGACGCGCAGGCGGCCGGGCGGGGAGATAATCGAAAAAATATTGCGCTTCTGTATGACCAATTCGCGGAGTGACCCCAGCGTCAGTCACGCTGCTTCCCGTCACCGCCCTTCTTCGCCGATGGCGCTGGCGAGCATGAAAAATGCAAAGGTACCGCTCCCGCGGCCTAAGCCCCCGCTAACCTTCAGGTAGCGCGGATTGCGGAATGTCATTCATCGGTGCGGTAAATCGTCGCGGCCAGCTTTGACATCCCGTCGAATACCAATACTCTGACAAAAAATCGATCTGGAGAGAGATGTTGGCGGATGGATGTTGCGCGGGCAGGTCCCGTCGAGATTTTCTCGTGGGGACAGGAACGGCGGCGCTGACGGGGGGAGCGCTGCTAGCCGCTACCCGGTCCGCAGTCGCAGCGCCGGCACCAATCTCGGCGTCAGGACCGGCGGCGACGGTGATGCCGTTCGATCTCGGCGACGTTACGCTGGGCGACGGTCCCTTCCTGCAGGCGCAGCGCAAGACCGAGGCGTATCTGCTGACATTGCAGCCGGACCGGATGCTCCACAATTTTCGCGTGAACGCAGGGCTCAAGCCCAAGGCGCCCGTCTATGGCGGATGGGAATCCGATCCGACCTGGGCGGACATCAACTGCCACGGGCACACGCTCGGCCATTACCTGTCCGCGTGCGCGCTCGCATACCGGTCGACGGGCAATGCTGTGTACAAGCGCCGAGTCGACTATATCGCGCGCGAATTGGCTGCCTGTCAGAAGGCGGCGGACAGTGGCTTGATCTGTGCGTTTCCCGATGGCGCGAAACTCGTCGCGGCGCATCTGCGGGGCGAGCCTATCACCGGCGTACCCTGGTATACCCTGCACAAGGTCTATGCCGGGCTGCGTGACGGGGCGATGCTGGCGGACAGCGCAGCATCACGCGCGGTATTGCTGAAATTCGCCGATTGGGCGGTGATCGCGACGCGTCCGCTGAGCGACGCGCAGTTCGAGACGATGCTCGAAACCGAGCATGGCGGCATGAGCGAAGTGTTCGCCGACCTGTTCGCGATGACCGGCAACGCCGACTACAAGGCGACGGCGGAGCGGTTCGCGCAGAAGGCGATCATGGCGCCGCTCGCCAAGCGCCGCGATATGCTCGACGGGATGCACGCGAACACGCAACTGCCCAAGATCATCGGCTACCAGCGGGTGTGGGAGATCACCGGCAACCCCGACTACCATGTCGCGGCGGCGTTCTTCTGGCAGACGGTGGCGCGGACCCGGTCGTTCGCCACCGGCGGGCACGGCGACAACGAACACTTCTTCCCGATGGCCGATTTCGCCGACCACGTCTTCTCCGCCAAGGGATCCGAGACCTGCTGCCAGCACAACATGCTGAAGCTGACGCGGGCGCTGTTCCTCCACGATCCGCAGGCAGACTATGCCGATTATTACGAGCGCACGCTCTATAACGGGATCCTCGCGTCGCAGGATCCCGACAGCGGCATGGCGACCTATTTCCAGGGCGCCCGCCCCGGCTACATGAAGCTGTACCACACGCCGGATCACTCGTTCTGGTGCTGCACCGGCACCGGCATGGAGAACCACGTCAAATACCGCGATTCGATCTATTTCCACGATGCCGACGCGCTCTACGTCAACCTCTTCCTGCCGTCGTCGGTGCGATGGCGCGACAAGGACGCGGTCGTCACGCAGACCACGAATTTCCCCGAGACGCCGACGACGACGTTGCGCTGGAGTTCGAAGCGCCCGACCAGCGCGACGCTGAAACTGCGGCATCCGCACTGGAGCGACACCGCGGTCGTGCTGGTCAATGGCGTCGAGACCACGCGATCGACCGCGCCCGGTAGCTATGTCGATGTCGCGCGGACCTGGCAGGACGGCGACCGGGTCGAACTGCGGCTGGCGATGGAAATCGCGGTCCAACGTGCGCCCGCCGCACCCGACATCGTCGCCTTCACCTACGGACCGCTGGTACTCGCGGGCGCACTCGGGCGCGAAGGACTGGCGCCGGGATCGGACATCATCGTCAGCGAGCGCAAATACGGCGAGTATAACGCCACGCCGTTCACCGCGCCCGACCTGGCCGGCGATCCCGACACGCTCGCTGCGACGGTAAAGCCCGGCTCGAGCCCGCTCGAGTTCACGACGGTATCGGCCGAGGGGCAGCCGATCCGCCTGATCCCCTATCACCGGATCGCACACGAGCGGTACGCGACCTATTGGAAGGTCGCGCGCGGGGCGGTCTGACGCACCAACCGGCATCGCTGCGGTTCGATGTTCGATCCGGTCCTCGCGTCGCCGCTTGCGGGTTGAGGTGGACGCGGTAAGCATGGCGACACCTTGCCGTCTGCCGGAGCTTTCGATGCGCCTGACCCTTGCCGTTGCCCTTCTCGCCGCCACCGCGCCGGCCTCAGCCCAGACGCTGCATCAATATGGCGGCCTGGCGTTGTCCGCGGCGGGCGACCGGATGGCGACGATCGAGGGCAATGGCGGCCACTCTGTCGTGACGATCCGCGCCGCTGCCGATGGCCATGTGGTGCGGACGATCGATCCGTGCCCGACATGCAGCTATGCCGGGCTGACGTTCGCCCCGAACGGCGATCTGGTGTTCCTCAGCCGCGACACCACCGCGGGCACGGTGCGCCTCACCTATGCCGATGCAAAGACGACGCGCACCATCGCGACGATCGGCGGCATCGCGCAGACGCCGCGGGTATCGCCCGACGGCAAGCGGATCGCCTTGCTCGTGACGCTGGGCGCCGCGAAGGAATCGGGCGCGACGCAGGCCGGCGTGCGGATGATCGGCGAGATCGGCGAGAAGAACGACGAGCAACGCCTCGCCGTGTTCGACATCACGCGCGCCAACGAAGCGGTAAAGCCGCTGTCGCCGGCCGGCCGCTATGTCTACGAATATGACTGGACGCCCGACGGACGCGGCTTCGTCGCGACCACCGCGCTCGGCAATGGCGACAATAACTGGTGGGTCGCGACGCTCGATGCGATCGATGCGCAAAGCGGCGCGGTCCGGTCGATCGCCAAGCCGGGGATGCAGATCAACCAGCCGCGCGTTTCGCCGGACGGGCGATCGGTCGCCTATATCGGCGGGTTGATGAGCGACTTCGGATCGATCGGCGGCGACGCCTACACGGTCGGTCTCGGCGGCGGGACACCGCGCAACATCACGCAAGGTGCCAAGTCCACCGTGACGACGATCGACTGGACCCGAGCAGGCCTGCGCGTCGTCACGCTCGCGGGCGACCAGGTCCAGTTCGGCACGCTGACACCCGGTCAGCCGGTCGTCCCCGGCTTCGCAAAGCCCGTGAGTACGGCGGCGGGCGACGGTCGCGCGGCGTTTTCGGCGGATGGCCGGGTCGCGGCTGCCGTGGTGCAGGACTACGAACGTGCGCCGGCGATCTTCGCGGGCTCGATCGTCGCCCCCGGCGCCGGGGTGAAGCAGGTCACGCATGACAACGACGCCGCGCCTGCCCTCGCCGCCGCGCGCAGCATCAGCTGGAAGAACGACGGCTATGACGTGCAGGGCTGGCTGCTCGCCCCCCGCGTCGCACCGACCGGCAAGGCGCCGATGATCACGATCGTCCACGGCGGGCCGTCGGCGGCCTCCACGCCGAACTATCTGTACCCGACCTCGCTCAACGCGGCGCTGGTGAAGGCCGGCTATTACGTGTTCCTGCCCAATCCGCGCGGCAGCTACGGCCAGGGCGAGGCGTTCACCGCCGCCAACAAGCGCGATTTCGGCGGCGGCGACCTGCGCGATATCCTTGCGGGCATCGACGCGGTCGAGCGCGTCGCACCGGTCGACGACAAGCGCCTCGGCCTCGGCGGGTGCAGCTATGGCGGGTTCATGGCGATGTGGGCGAACACGCAGACCGATCGCTTTAAGGGCATCGTCGCGGGCGCCGGGCTGTCGAACTGGGTCAGCTATTACGGCACCAACGGCATCGACCAGTGGCTGCTGCCGTTCTTCGGCAAGTCGATGTATGACGACATGAAGGCGTATGAGGACGTCTCGGCGATCTACCAGGCCAAGCGGGCGAAGACGCCGACCTTTATCTATGTCGGCGAGCGCGATATCGAGGTGCCACCGACGCAGTCGATCGAATGGTGGCATGCGCTGAAGGACCGCAACGTGCCGGTGAGCCTGGTGATCTACCCCGACGCCGGGCATTGCGTGACCGGGCCCGAACAGTCCGCGGACGTGCGCCAACGCGCGATCGCGTGGTTCGACCGCTACGTGAAGGCCGCGCGCTAACGGCTTCGGCCGAGGCCTTCGGATCGACGTTCAGTGTGGGACGCGCACCGGTCATCATTCCATCATCCCGGGCTGGCTCGGCGCTTGTCCCCGTAAAACATGCGCCCGTCATTCCCGCGAAGGCGGGAACCCATATTGGCAAACCTCGCGACCTGATCGCGACCGTTTGAGCATCTGGGTCCTCGCCTCCGCGGGGATGACGGGATAAGAGCGGGTCCGCGGCACCTCACACCGATTGTCGATCGCCCCTGACCCGCCCTACCCGCACGCGGCTCCGCCGGATCAAGGCACGGTCGTCGCGTGGATCGGCAGCAACGCAGCGCCGATCGTCGCGGCGGCGCCTTCGAGCGTCGACACCGAGATCCGCGGCGGCGTGGCGACGTGATCGCCGATGTGCATCGCCGCGAAATCGATATGCTCGACCAGCGCGGTCAGGATGCGATTGGGCAAGGGGCTGGAGATCACGAACTCGCCGGGGTCGATCCAGGCGATGCCCCAGTTGACGATCACCGCGATCTGGCTGGCGGCGCGCCGCACCCAACGATCGACGACATCCTCGTACCCGACAATCGCCGCGTCGAAATCGACCAGCGAATGGATCGCGCACCCCGCCGCGCGCAGCGTCACCAGCAGATCGAGCGTCGAGGGACGCGCGTCGGTACTGGGATAGAGACAGCCGATCTCGCCCGCGCTGGCCATCGCGCCGCGCAGGATGCGCCCTTCGATGATGACGCCCGCGCCGATCCCGTGGCCGAGCAGGATCACCACCGCGGTCGAACAGCGCCGCATCAGGCCACCGATATAATATTCCGCGAGCGCCGCGGCGTTGGCATCGTTCTCGATCCAGACCGGGTGGCCGATATGCTCCTCGAACAGCGCCTTGAGGTCGATGCCGCGCCACACTGCGAGGCTGTCCACCGTCCAGCGCTTGTTCCCCTCGGGCGACGTCGACGATCCGGGGACGCCGATCCCGACCCCCAGCAGCCGCCGGCCCAACAGGCGGTTCGCGATCGCCAGATCGTGCATCGTCGCGGTCACGCAGGCGGCGAACACACGCGGGTCGGGATCGTCGAACGGTTGCGAGCTGTGCGCGATCACGCCACCGGCATAGTCGACCAGCGCCACCTCGATCAGCCCACGGTGCAGCATCGCGCCGACCGCATAGCCCGCCTGCGGCGATATCCGCAGCGGGACCGCCGGACGACCGGGCGTGACGGCATCCGCGGTCGCGCACTCCTCGATCAGGCCGTGCGCCAACAGGTTGCTCGACAGCCGGGTAAGCTTCGATGCGCTCATCGCGAGATCGACCGCCAGCTGCTTGCGCGACCGGGAACCCGTCGATCGCAGCACCTGCATGATCCGACGCTCGTCGTCGTCCAGCCTGAGCCTCATGTGTGACACCTCCGCACGCTTTCACGACAATCGGCTACACCATTAGTTTATTTCGTGAAATTAATTAAAATTGTCACATTGCGCGCCCAGCGGCTGCTTCAGGACACAGGGTGGGAACCAATTGATGACGAAGACTCGCTTGCGCGGTGGCTGCGCGCTGATCGCACTCGGCATGATGGCGTACACGCCGGTTTGGGCCCAATCTGCTTCGACCACGCCTGCACCGACGACCGCGTCGACCGACGACGCGTCCGCAACGCAGGCCGCGTCCGCACCTGCACCGGACGCGGCGACGCCCGAAACCGGCAGCGACATCATCGTCACCGGCTCCGCGCGTCAGCAGCGCCGCTTCGACGTGTCCTACGCGGTCAACTCGCTGAGCAACGCCGACATCCAGAAGCTCGCGCCGATCAACTTCGCCGATCTGCTCGGCAAGCTGCCCGGCTTCGCGGTCGAGAATACCGGCGGCGAGGTCCAGAACATCATCCGCCTGCGCGGTCTGCCAAGCGACGGCGGCCTGGTCACGTTCCAGCAGGACGGCCTGCCGCTGTTCCACGAGAATGACGGCAATTTCTTCCGCGGCGACAGCATCAACCGGTTCGACCTGATGACGCAACGCGTCGAGGTCGTGCGCGGCGGCCCTGCCCCGGTCTATGCGAGCTATGCCGCCGCGATCGTCAACAACATCACCGTGTCCGGCACCGATACGACGCGCGGCAAGGCGCAGGTGACGCTCGGCGACACCGGGCTGTACCGGCTCGACGCGTACCAGGCGGGCCCGATCGACGATTCGACCTATTACGCGATCGGCGGATTCATCCGTCATCACGACGGCTACCGCGACAACGGCTTCCCCAATGATCGCGGTGGCCAGATCCGCGGCAATATCAAACACGACTTCAGCAACGGATCGCTGCGGATCTCGGGCAACTACCTGAACGACCACAACGTGTTCTACCTGCCGATCCCGACCGCCGATCCGCGCGATCCGACCAAGTCGCTCAACCAGTATATCGATTTCTTCAGCGGCACGATGAACTCGCCCGCGTTGCGCAACGCCGATATCCGCTTCCGCGAGGCAGACGGCACGACGCGCAACGTCAATGCCGATCTCGGCAATGGTCGCCACACGCAGTTCGGCAACGTCGGCGTGCAGTACGACGCGGATTACGACGGCTGGAAGGTCGCGGCGAAGGGCGGCGTCAGCGTCGGCAAGCTGCATTTCGACGCGCTCTATTCGACCAGCAACCCGTCGGACGCGAACGCCTTTGCCGCGAGCAACCTGACGGCGGCACGGACCGCGTTCGGCGCAGGCGTGACGCGGCTCGGCTACGCGATCGTCGGCACCAACGGCGCGCAGGTCTATGATCCCAACGCCGCTTCCGGCCTCGTCGTGCCCGCGCAGTTCCGCGACGTCGTCTCGAAATATTATTCGACGCAAGGCGATCTCAGCGTCACGCGATCGATCGCGACCGGGTTCGGCACGCATGACCTGCGCGTCGGTGTGTATGGCAGCCTGTACGGCGAGACCAACGAAGTCGCGTATCAGGACTATCTGCTCGAAGTGAAGGGCAAGCCGCGCACGCTCGACCTCATCGCCTACAACGCCGCGGGCCAGGCGGTCGGTTCAATCACCGACAACGGCGTGCTGCGCTATACGACCACGCTCAACCGCGGCAACACCGACGCCTCGATGTACGCGCTCTACGCGAACGACACGTGGGAACTGGTCAAGGGGCTGACGCTGGACGGCGGCATCCGCCATGAGCGCTACAGCTTCAAGGGCTCTGCGTTCGCGACGACGTCCGCCAACCTCGGCGACCCGAACACGCTCGCCGACAATGCGGTGCGCGCGTTCACCGGCCAGATCATCAATTCAAAGCTGAGCCCGAGCATCACCAACTGGACGGGAGGCGTCAACTACGACGTCACGCAGCATCTCGGCGCCTATGCCCGCGCGTCGCATCTCGAGACACCGCCCTCGACCCAGGTCACCTACCAGATCAACCCGACGATCATCACCTCGAAGGCGAACCAGTACGAGGTCGGTCTGAAGGCCGCATTTGGCCGGTCCTATCTGTACCTGATCGGCTTCTATACGCGCTACAATCCGCTCAACGCGTCGTTCGTCGCGCTCGACCCGGTGACCGGCCGCAACGACCAGTCGGTGCCGTTCATCGGCAAGGCCGAGATCAAGGGCATCGAGATCGACGGCAACCTCGCGCTGCCACACGGCTTTGCGCTGACCGGCGCGCTGACGATCAGCGATCCGCAGTACAAGAGCCTGACCAACGCCAATGGCGCAAGCGCCGGCGCTGTCGAAGGCAACCAGATCGTCCGCGAACCCAAGGTCTATGGCAACATCCGCCCCTCGGTCGACTTCGACGTCGCGGGCAATTCGGTGCAAGTCTATGGCCGCTACGAATACACCGGCAAGCGCTATGTCGACTTTTTCAACAACACCGCGCTGCCTTCGTATCAGACGGTCGGCGCGGGCATGACGCTGACCCACGACACGTGGCAGATGCAGGTCGTCGGCGACAATCTGTTCAACGCGAAGGGCCTGACCGAAGGCAATACGCGCACCGACCAGCTGAGCGGCCAGGGCACCGCTGACGCGATCTATGGCCGCCCGATCTTCGGCCGCAACGTCCGCCTCGTGGTCAGCAAGTCCTGGTGACGGGGCTGCGTATCGTGTTGGCGGCGCTGACGATGACGGCGGCAGCACCGGTGTGGGCGGAGACGCCTGCACCGGTGGCGATGACGGATACCGTCGCCGATGGCCTGTCGCAGCGGCTGTTCCCGATGCTGGGCGCGCTCGATCGGTTGCCGGGCCTCGACACGCGGGCGCGGGCGGCGCGGATTGCCGCGTGTGGCGACGGGCCGGCGTGCGTGGTCGAGGCGACGATGTGGAGCGATCAGGACCGGGCGGCGGTCGCGGCAGCGGTGGCGCGGCTGGGCAAGACCGGCGTGCGACAGAATGCGGACCTGTCGGTGGCGGCGGGGGTCGACCAGGAGCTGGAAGCGCTGAACGTCGTCCTGCGGGTTTACGGACTGGGGCTGCCGGGGCGCTATCCGAAGATCGACGGGCCGGTCTTTGCGACCGACACGCCCTTCTTCGCCGACAGCGTGAAGGTCGCGATCGATACCGCGCGGGCGGCATCGGCGGCGCGGCCGGACACGATCGCCGCGAGCGTGCGGCTGGCGGTGGCGCTGCTCGACGCCAACGATGCGATCGCGGCAACGCGGTTCGATCCGCTCGACCAGCGCGAGAATGCGGGCGCGCAAGCGGCGGCGGCGCGGACGAACTGGAGCGCGTACCGCTACTCGCTGCTGATCGTGCCCGGCGTCGGCCCCGAGGATAGCGCGACGGTGCTGAGCCCCCGCAGCAAGCTCCACGCGCTGCTCGCCGCGCAACGCTATCGCCAGGGTCTCGCACCGTTCATCCTGGTGTCGGGCAGCGCGGTCCACCCGCGCCGCACGCGGTTCGTCGAGGCGGTCGAGATCCGCCGCGCGCTGATCGAGCGGTACGGGATCCCCGCCGACCGCGTAATCCTGGAGCCGTATGCGCGGCACACGACGACCAATTTGCGCAACGCGACGCGGCGGATGGTGGCGCTCGGCATCCCGCTCGATCGGCCGACGCTGATCGTCACCGACGCCGAGCAGAGCAAGTATATCGAGAGCGCGACGTTCACCGACCGCAACCGCGCGGAGCTTGGGTATCTGCCGGGTGCTGTGGGCCGGCGGCTGTCTGTGTACGATCTAGAATTCCGGCCGTCGCGACTATCCCTACGCCAAGATCCGCGCGATCCTCTCGATCCATGAGCGATCCTTTCGGGCGGGCAGTCTCCGTCAACACCCGCGGCACCACCCCGGCGAAGGCCGGGGCCCAATTGGGGGACGGCTGTAACGGAGAATCGCGCTCCATTACGCCGACCTTTCCAATTGGGCCCCGGCCTTCGCCGGGGTGGTTACGGAAAAGGAGGGCGAGATATCCCCTCCTTCTAGGCCTGCTCCTCACCCCCACCGCCCTCACCGCACAGGAAAACCCCGCAGACCTCGTCGACCCGTTCGTCGGCACGCTCGCCGATTTCGGCCAGCTGTCCCCCGCCGCGGTTGCGCCGTTCGGGATGATGCAGCTTGGTCCCGATACCAGCTTGGCCAACCACGCGGGCTACGACCACGCGGCGACCACGCTGCTCGGCTTTTCGCACACCCGCGGCGTCGGCGTGGGCTGCGGCGGTGCGGGCGGCGACCTGATGATCTCGCTGCGCTATGCCGGCAGCACCGGCGCCGCGCTGATCGACAAGGCGAGCGAGACCGCACGCGCCGGGACGTACCGCGTCCTCTACGACCACGGCATCCTCGCCGAGATGGCGGCGACGCGGGGTGCGGGTGTGCTGCGCTTCACGCTGCCCCGCACCGGCGCAGTGGATCTGCGGATCGACCCACGACACAGCTATTCGAAACGGCTGGCAGCAAGTTGGGCGAGCCTCGCCAGCGACGACCTCCGCGCCGACCTCGTCGCGGGCACGGTCTGCGATCAGGGTGCCTATCACCTCCACACCGCCAGCCGAATCCTCGTCAACGGACGTCCAATCCACCACACGCTGACCACCGGCGCGAACGATCTGGCGACGCTCCACATCACCGGCAAAGCGGGCGATGCGATCGAAATCCGTACCGGGCTCTCCACCGTCGACGGACGCGGCGCGGCATCGGTGCGCGAGACCGAACTCGGCGACCGCCCGCTTGCCACCGTCGCGACCGATACGCGCGCGGCCTGGAACCGTATCCTGGGTCGTGTTGTGCTCGGCGGCGCACGAGACCAGCGCGCACTGTTCTACACGTCGCTCTACCGCGTGATGGAAACCCCGGTCGCGATCGACGATCCCGACGGGCGCCACCGCGACAAGGACGGCACGGTCCAGACCTCGCCGAAGGGCCGGACGCGCTACGCGAACTGGTCGCTATGGGACAATTACCGCACGCAGATGCCGTTGCTCGCCCTCCTCCAGCCCGAGCGCAGCGCCGATATCGCAAACTCGCTAGTCGCGCTTTACGCAGGCGGCAAAGCCCAATGGTCGACCCCGCACGAACCGTTCCTGACGGTCCGCACCGAACATGCCGGGATCGCGCTGCTCGACATGCATCGTAAGGGCATCGCGTTCGATGCGGACGCCGCGCTGGCGGGGATGGCTGCCGACAGCGACACGCTCAAGCGCGGCACGCCGGACGAGCAGATCGAGGCGGCCTATGACGATTGGGCGACCGCCGAACTGGCGCGCGATCTCGGCCGCACCGATCTCGCGCGGACCTTCACCGCCAAGGCGCAAAGCTATCGTCCGATGTGGCGATCGGTGTTCCAGACCCCAGGCGCGGACGGCGACGTGGTCAAGGCGCGCGGGCTGTATCAGGGCACCTTGTGGCAATATCGCTGGGCGCCGATCTTCGACCTGCCGTGGATGACCGCGACGGTCGGGCGCGAGCGGCTGCTCGGCGAACTGCATCATTTCTTCGATGCCGGCCTGTTCAACATGACCAACGAGCCCGACATCCAGGTGCCATTGATGTTCGCCGCGCTAGGCCAGCCGCAGGCTACTGCCGATCTCGTCCGGACGATCCTGACCAAGCCGATCGCGCATCCCTATACCAACAGCGGCAAGCTGCCGGTGCCGTTCGTCGGCCGCAGCTTCGCGCTATCGCCGCAGGGGTTTGCCGACGGGATGGACGACGATGCCGGCGGGATGACCGCGTGGTACGCGTTCGCGACGCTCGGCCTGTATCCATTGGTCCCGGGCGAGCCGTGGTATGTGGTCACGACCCCCGCGTTCGACCGCGCGCAGATCGATCTCGGCAATGGACGCAGGTTGACGATCCGACGCGACGGACCGGCGGACGGCACGATCGCACGCGCCAGCCTGAACGGGCGCGCCCTGCCCGACTTCCGCGTCGACCATGCCGACTTGCTCCGCGGCGGCACACTTACGGTAACGACCCGCGCACGAGACGGACGAATTGTCCCGCAACTGCAAGACATCGGCGTTAAAGTCCCGGGCGATGGACACCGCCGCCCCCGCTAGACTGGATATCCCCGGCGATCGCAGCCCCCCGCGACGCGCGCAGATGCTCGGCTATGCCAGCGGCAATTTCGGCAAGAACGTCCTCGCCTCGACGATGGACTTCTTCCTGCTGTTCATCCTGACCGAGCGCTGGGGCATATCGCCCGCGGCGGCCGGACTGGTGGTGATGACCGGCCTCGTCTGGGACGGCGTCTGCGACCCGCTGCTCGGTCGCTTGGTCGATCGGTCCACCGACCGGCTCGGCGCCTATCGTCGCATGCTGTTCGTCGGCGCACCGGTCGTCGGCATCTTCTTCTCGATCTTCTTCCTGCGGCCGGGTGCACCGGGATCGCTCGGGCAACACGCGATCATGGCGTGGGCGATCACGATCGTGCTGCTGTTCCGCAGCGCCTATTCGGTCTGCGACGTCGCGCACAACGCGCTGATGATGCAGCTGACCCGGACGCCGGGCGCCGCGACGACGGTGTCGGGTCTACGCTACATGTTCAGCTGCTGCGGTACGCTGGCGGTGGCATATTGCGCGCCGGCGTTCGTCGATCCGGATCGCGACGGTGGGCACGCGCTGGTCGTCGTCGCAGGCCTTGCCGCAGTCGCCTATGTCGTCACGCTGTGGCTGTCGGCCGCCGCGGCGCCCCGATCGATGGCGGTGAGCACGCACGCGCAGAACGGATCGTTCGCCTGGATCGTGGGCAACCGGCCGCTCCTCATGCTGCTCGCGCTGGCGTTGGCGCAGGCGCTGACATTGCCTGTCCTGGCGCGATCGGTCGCTTATATCGGCAAGGGCGTGATCCACGACGCGGGCTGGACGGGCCGCGCGCTGGCCACGTTGGCACTGGCGCAGCTCGTTACGCTACCAGGCTGGATGGCGCTCGCCCGCCGCCGCGAACGCCGCGTGGTGCTCCGGTTCGCGCTGGTCGCGATTGCGATCGGCCTCGGCATATTCGCCGCGGGGCCGGCGACGATGATCGCGGGAATCGCGGTGTTCGGGGCGGGCAATGCCGGGTTGCAGATGATGATCTGGATCCTGCTCGCCGATGCGGTCGATAACGGCGAGCGTCGCACCGGTGTCCGCCTCGAGGGATTGCCGGTCGCGTTGCTGCTGCTGACGTTGAAAGTCGGCGGCGGTCTTAGCGGCGCGCTGCTCGGTCGCGGGCTGTCGGCGATAGGCTGGACCGTCGGGCAGCCGCTGGTTCAGGAGAGCCGCGACCTCCTGTTGACGATGGCGTGGTCGATTCCGCTGGTCGGCGCGCTGGCGGGGCTTGCCATCGTGCTCGGGTCGACACCCGCGCGGCTCAACCGCCCCGCAGCAATCGCATGACGAGTGCGCGGATACGCCCCTGATTTTCCTTGGTCGCGCCCAATACGCCATGCCGTTCCGGGGGCAGGAACGCGAGCGGATGGCCGTCGGGACGAAAGACATAGTGATCGAACCACGCGCGCCACGCCGCACGCTCGGCCGGCGGACGTTCGGCGATCGCGGTGAGTGCCAGCAGCATCGCGGTATAGGGTTGGTCCGGGCCGGCCGCGAACCCGTCCCACCAGAAATTGACAAGCACGTTGACGTCGCCCGTCGCCTCGACCTGGTGCCACCAGAGCTTCGGCACGTACAGCGCGTCGCCCGGCTCCAGATCGAACACGCGCGCACGGTGTCTGGCCTGCTCGAAACGGGGGAAGCGCGGATCGCCCGGCGCGCTGCCCACCGCCAGCGCGATCGGCTGGCCCGCCAGCGTATGATCGATCGGCCCGACATAGAGATCGCCGATCGCGTCGGGCGGAAACAGCGTGAAGCGTCGACGCCCGGCCGCGACGCACGCGACATTGTCCATCGTGTCGTAATGGCAGGCAACGGTCGAGGCATGGCCGATCCAGATCCGCGGCAGCACTTCGGACGGGACGAACGGCAGCCTTGTCATCTGCTCGACGCCGGGAAAGAACGTCTCTGCGGTGAGCGATCCCATATACATGCTGGCGTGCCCCGGCTCGGCCGCGGTCTCCAGTATCCGCGCCAGCGCGTCGCGAAACGGCATCGTCGAGCGGGTGAAGTTGAAGCCCGCCATCGTCGCATCATAATGATAGCGCGCGCCGATCGCGGGTTCGCCGACGAAGACCTCCGCGGAAGACCCCGTCTCCAGCCGCAGCAACTGGTCGGCGACCCCCTTTACCCCGTCCCCCGCCAGCAGCGGCCACGCGCGCGCCGCACCGCGCATCAGCACCGGCTGACCCGGCGTCATGACCTCCGTGCGAAACCGATCGGGATCGGTCAGCGCCTCGGCGAGCGTATCGCTCACGCGCGTCCGTCCGACAGTCGCGCGTTGCGGATCCGGCCAAGCGTGCGGATATGGCGAAGCGACCCAGTCTGCGCATAGGCGAGTTGCAGATCGCCTGCGCGGAAGAGCTCGAGCACCGCGGCATCGGGCAAGGCGTGGAGCGCGTCGAGACTGATCGTGTACAGTCCGTCGAGCCGCAGCGGATTGCCGTCGTCGAAATTGAGCGTGACGTCGATCGGCTCCAACAGGCCGTGCACCAGGAACCGCTTGATCGCGTCGTCGGTTGCCGGGATGCCCTCCTGCAGCGTGTGCAGCGCCTGTTGCACGCGCTTCAACGCCAGCGTGGGCTCGCCGTCGCTATCGAACACTGCCTCACCGCGAGCGCCCGCGAAGCCGGCATGCTCGCGGTCGATCACAATCTGGCCGTCGTTAACGAAGAAACCCTGGCGTTCGAGATCGGCGGGGCGGTAGTCGGGCAACGCGCCGTCGACCGTCAGCAGATTGTCGCCCGGCTCCAGTCCCATCACCACGCCGGCATAAAACGCCCCCGTTTCGGGATGCTTGGTGAACAGGATGGGATAATAGGGCGCAGCGCGCGGAAACTCGTCGGCGACGATCTGCGCGAAATGCCGGGTCGCGTCACAGGCGCGCGAGACGCGCAGCGCGACATGCTGTTCGCGGTTCAACATTTCCCATGTCGGCATCCGATCCTCCTGCGCGCGCGACTTTTGGTTCACGCGTCTGCGGTCCGAACTCGCACACCCGACTATCCTTGCAAAGGGCCTTGCAAAGGGCCTTCGCATTCACTCCTACAAGAGCTTGCAATGGTTGCGACTTGGCGTATTGTGAGCGCTACCGTGATGGTGTGGGTCGGGCATCCGACTCCATGCATCGCGCAAGATATTGCCGGATAGCCCCTCGATAAGGGGCACGCGGCGTCGTTGAGGGGATGTTGAAATGACTCTGGATACCCGTTCGATACTCGACGACCGCGGACGTGCGCGTCGGGCCCGTACGCTGGCGTGCGCGAGCAGCATGGCCGCGCTCGCCTGGGCATCGCCCGCGCTGGCGCAGGACCAGACCAATCTTCAGAATGCGACGACCGATCGCCCTGCCGCCGTGCAACCTGCCGTACCCGCCACTGCCAACACGACGACTGCGACCGAAGCGGGCCAGCCGCAGGATCTCGCGACCGCGCAGGACGCGTCGCAGGGTAACACCACTGGCGACGACATCGTCGTGGTCGGTCTGCGCGGATCGCTCCAGCGCAACCTCGACCTCAAGCGCACCTCGTCGGGCATCGTCGACGTCATCTCGGCCGAAGACATCGGCAAGTTCCCCGATTCGAACGTCGCCGCCTCGCTCCAGCGCCTGCCTGGCGTCTCGATCCAGCGCTCGGGATCGCGCGGCGAACCGACCGGGATCACGGTCCGCGGCTTCGGCGGCGATTTCAACACCACGCTGTACGACGGCCGCCGCATCTCGACCGCCACCGGCGGCCGCCAGATCGACTTCAGCACCGTTGGCGTCGATTTCATCGGCCAGCTGAGCGTGCTCAAGACCCCCGACGTCTCGCTCGCGTCGAGCTCGATCGGTGCGACCGTCAACATCGCCTTCCCGAACCCGTTCGACCACCCCGGTTTCCGCGTTGCGACGACCGCGTCGGGCTCGATCCAGGATCGCGCGAGCAGGATCGTGCCGACTGGCGGTCTGCTGGTCAGCACCACCACCGCCGACGGCAAGTTCGGCGTACTGGCGGACGTAATCTACACCCGTCGTGATACCGATACCAATCGCGTCTATGTCTCGGGTTGGCCCGGTGGCAACTTTGCGGGTTGCCAGCTCGCGGGCGGCGCCGGAGCGTGCACGCCGACCAGCGACCCGAAGTCCGCGGCCTATGCCAACCCGGCCAACCGCCAGAACATCCCCGGCTGGTTCCCGCAGCAATATGGCGCTGAGCAGCAGCGGGTGCAGGACGAGCGCGTCGATGCGCGCATCTCGCTGCAATATCATCCGTCCGACGATCTGATGGTGACGCTCGACAACAACTTCTCCCGCCAAACCATCAAGCAGGAGAATTACGCGTTCGGCGTCTGGTTCAACCAGGGCGATCTGCGCAACGTGACGCTCGACAAGAACGGTACCGCGACCGACTTTACGCAGGTCGGCACGCCAACCGACTTCACCGCCGCGCTCAACAAGCAGATCCTGCAGACCAACCAGACCGGCCTCAACGTCAAGTACGACGCGACCGAGAACCTCACGCTCGAAGCCGATGGCGCCTATGCCAAGAGCTGGCTGAACCCGGGCAACGTGATCGGCAGCCGCAACGGCGACATCGGTTATGGCGGTAATCTGGGCAATACGCTGCGCTTCAACGTCGATGGCGACAGCAAGAATTCCTTCCCGTCGATCAGCAATTTCGGTCCCGCCGGCGATGCCGCAAACTGGGCCAATCCCGCGCTGATCGGCTCGCACGTCACGGTCAACCAGACGCAGCACAATACCGATCAGTTGTTCCAGTTTCGCGGCAATGCCACCTGGAAACAGGACAATCTGACGTTGAAGGCGGGTGGCCAGTATTACCAGGACACCTTCAACTTCCGCAACCAAAGCACCTTCACCAACAATTTCTGGCAGGCCTATGCCGGCTATGGTGGGCCGTCGGGTCGCGACACCGGGATCTCGCCGCTGCCGGCCAATCTGTATAAGGGCTCGGTCAGCCTCAACAACTTCATCCCGGGGTTCAACGGCAGCCTGCCGCCGTCGGTCTTCGTGTTCAGCCCGGTCGCGTATCAGAACTACCTGAGCAGCCTCGGCAATCCGCAGACGCAGAACATCCCGGGCTATAATTATGCCGGCGTGAACGGCTTCACCGGCGCGTTCGACGAGGCGGTCGATCCGGGCAGCGTCCTGCGCGTCCGCGAAAAGACGTGGTCGCTCTATGTCAGCGCCAACTTCAAGACCGAGATCGGCAGCCTGCCGTTCACCTTCAACGCGGGCGTCCGCAACGAGGTGACCAATCTCAATGCGACCGGTCAGGGACGACTGCCGACCTCGATCGTCACGAGCGCGGCGGATCCGACGCTGCTGAGCATCCCGACCTACACCGAGATCCAGGCGGTCAATAACAAGAGCTCGTATTCCTACCTGTTGCCAAGCGTCGACATGAAGCTCGAGTTGACCGACAAGCTGGTACTGCGGGCGGATGCGTCGCGAACGCTGACCCGTCCGGCGCTCAACCTGCTGACGCCGGTCCTCAACGTCGGCAACGGCCAGCGCGTCGGAGCCTTGTCGGCGGCGGGCGGCAACCCGAATTTGAAACCGTATCTCGCGGACAATTTCGATCTGGGTGCGGAATGGTATTATCGCCGCAACTCGTATCTGTCGGTCAACTTCTTCCTGAAGAACGTCAGCAACTTCATCATCGGCGGCGTGACGCGGCAGACGATCAACGGTGTCGTCGATCCGACCACCGGCCAACCCGCATCGTTCGCGGTATCGCAGCAGGTCAACGGTCCCGACGCGACGGTCCGCGGCGTCGAGCTCGCCTGGCAACAGGTGTTCGGCGACACGGGCTTCGGCTTTCAGGCGAACGCGACGTTCGTGAACACCAACCGGCCATACGACGACAAGAACATCACCCAGTCGGGCTTTGCGGTGACCGGCCTTGCCAATTCGGCGAACTTCGTCGGCTTCTACGACAAGAGCGGGTTCCAGTTCCGTGCGGCGGCCAACTGGCGCGACAAGTATCTCCTCCAGTTCGGGCAGAACCAGAATACCGGTTCGTTCGGTGCGGAGCCGACCTTCGTCAACCAGAGCTTCCAGGTCGATCTGACGAGCAGCTACGACATCACCAAGAATTTCAGCATTTTCGGTGAGGCGCTCAACGTCAACAACAACCAGCAGAGCACGCATGGTCGCTACAGCAACCAGCTGCTCGACGTGTTCGACTACGGACGCCGCTACACGCTGGGCGCGCGCTTCCGCTTCTGAGCTCTCCCCCCTGGCGGAGCATGACGATGTTGTGCTCCGCCATTTTTCGAATACGCTGACCCATGCACCAGATCAGAAACATCGTCATCGTCGGAGGGGGTACGGCCGGCTGGCTGACCGCGGGCGTGATCGCCGCGCGGCACAAGGGCCAGCGCGAGCACGGCTTCACCGTGACGCTGGTCGAATCGCCCAACATCCCGACGATCGGCGTCGGCGAGGGCACGTGGCCGACGCTGCGCGCCACGCTGCGCAAGATGGGCGTGTCGGAAACCGAGCTGTTCCGCCACTGCAACGCCGCGTTCAAACAGGGCGCGCGGTTCAACCGCTGGACCACCGGCGCGGTCGACGACGGCTATTACCACCCGCTGATGCTGCCACAGCAGTTCGGCTCGCTGAACCTCGCCCCGCATTGGCTGGCCGAGAACGGCGACGACAGCTTCTGCGACGCGGTTACGCCGCAGGGACGGATCTGCGACGAGGGCCTTGCCCCCAAGACGATGGCGACGCCCGAGTTCGACGGGGTCGCGAACTACGCCTATCATCTCGATGCGGGGAAATTCTCGCATTTCCTGCAACGCCATTGCTGCGATACGCTCGGCGTACGCCACGTGCTGGCCGACGTGACCGAGGTCATCCTCGACGAGACCGGCGATATCGCGCGCGTCGAGACCGCACAGGGCGTGTCGATCGAGGGCGACCTGTTCGTCGACTGCACCGGGTTTGCCGCGCGGCTGATCGGTGACGCTATGGACGTGCCGTTCCGCAGCTGCACCGACACGCTGTTCTGCGACACCGCGCTTGCCGTGCAACTGCCGTACGAGCGCCCCGACGATCCGATCGCCAGTCACACCATCTCCACCGCGCAGTCCGCCGGCTGGATTTGGGATATCGGCCTGCCGCACCGCCGCGGCGTCGGGCATGTCTTTTCCAGCAGCCATATCGACGTCGACGCCGCCGAACGCGAACTGCGCGCGTATATCGGCCCGGCAGGGAAAGACCTGCCCGTCCGGAAACTCTCGATCCGTGCCGGCCACCGCGAAACATTCTGGAAGGGCAATTGCGTCGCGGTCGGTCTCGCCGCCGGGTTCCTCGAACCGCTCGAGGCGTCGGCGATCGTCCTGATCGAGCTGTCCGCCAAGATGATCGCTGAGCAGATGCCCGTCTGTCGCGAGGTGATGGATGTCGTCGCCAACCGCTTCAACGCTACGACGACCTATCGCTGGGGCCGGATCATCGATTTCCTCAAGCTGCATTATACGCTGACCAAGCGGACCGACACCGACTTCTGGCGCGACAATGTCCGCCCCGAGTCGATCCCCGACAGGCTGCGCGGGCTGATGGAGCTGTGGCAATATCAATCGCCGTGGATCCATGACGAGTTCGACCGTGCCGAAGAGGTCTTTCCGTCGGCCAGCTATCAATATGTCCTCTACGGGATGGGCGCGCGTACCGCGGTGATGCCCGGCACGATAGAGGCGGACGCCGAGCTGGCGCGTCGGGCGCGACGCGAGAACAACGTCCAGACGCAGCGCATGATGAGCAGCCTTCCCGGTCACCGCGACCTGATCGACCGCATCGTCAAGCACGGGCTCCACCCGATCTGAGCCTCCCCGTCGATCCCTGTTCGATCCGAACCCCAAGGAAAACGATCCGATGACGACCGCCCTGCGCCTCGCGCTTTACGCCGCTATTGCCGGTGCGGCCTCCCCGGCCTTGGCCGCGCCACGTCTCGACGGCGTGCTCGGCGATCATGCGGTGATCCAGCGCGGCCAGCCGATCGTGCTGAGCGGCGATGCGGCGGCGGGCGAGACGATCCTGATCGCGCTCGCCGGTCGCACCGTGACGACCAAGGCAGGGCGCGACGGCCGGTTCGAGGCGCGCCTGCCCGCGCTGCCCGCCGGCGGCCCCTACGACCTGACGATCGCGGCGAACAGCGGTGCCGCGGTGGTGCGCGATATCCTGATCGGCGACGTCTTCCTGTGCTCGGGCCAGAGCAACATGGAGCTGGCGGTCGAGAACGCGCAGACGCTGTTCCCCGATGCGCATCCGGCGGTCGACGATCAGCTTCGGCTATTGACCGTCGCCAAGGTCTCGGCGGCAAGCCCCGTCGCGCGCTTCGCCGAGCAACCGCACTGGGCTGCGGCCGGGCCGGCGACCGTACCGACCTTCTCCGCCGCCTGTTTCTACATGGTGCAGGCGCTGCGGCGCACCGCCAAGGTGCCGATCGGCGCGATCCATTCGAGCTGGGGCGGATCGCGGATCAGCGCCTGGCTGAGCGACTCCGCGTTGCGCAAGGCAGGCCTCGGCGCCGAGGCCGATCTGCTCGCTTTATACGCGCGCGATCCCGCTGCCGCCGACCGCAAGGCTTCGACGATCTGGGAAAGCTGGTGGCGCGCCGGGTCGGGCGACGCGGTGGGCCGCGAACCGTGGCAGCCGGCAGCCGCACTCGACTGGAAGCCGGTGCCGGCGATGACCAATTTCGAGACCTGGGGCGTGCCCGAACTCGCCGACTATAACGGCATGATCTGGTATCAGCGGACGGTCGAGGTCACCGCCGCGCAGGCGCGCGGACCCGCGATCCTGTCGCTCGGCACGATCGACGATGCCGACCGGACCTGGGTCAACGGCCAGGGCGTCGGTGGCAGCAGCCTCGCCAGCAAGGCGCGCGTCTACACGCTGCCGGTCGGCACGCTGAAGCCCGGCAGCAACGTCATCACCGTCAACGACGACGACGTCTATGCGTTCGGCGGCATGACCGGCCCCGCCGACACGATGCGCGTGACCTTTGCCGACGGCAGCAGCGCGGCGCTCGGTAGCGGCTGGCGTTATGCGATCGCCAAGCGGCTCGATGGCGCCGCACCGCGCGTGCCGTGGGACGACATCAATGGCGACGGGACGCTGTACAACGCGATGATCGCGCCGCTGGCGTCGACCAGGCTCGCCGGCATCGCCTGGTATCAGGGCGAGTCGGACACCGGCATCCCCGGCTACGACCGCCGCCTCACCGCACTGATCGCGGACTGGCGCACGCGGTTCGGCACGCCCGAGACGGGGTTCGGAATCGTCCAGCTCGCGAACTACGGCAAGCCGACCAGCGTGCCGAGCGACAGCGGCTGGGGCTATGTCCGCGATGCGCAGCGCCGCGTCGCCGCCGCTGACCGCCATGCCGGGATCGCGGTCACGCTCGATATCGGCGATGCGCTCGACATCCATCCCGGCGAGAAGCACGAGGTCGGGCAACGCCTCGCGAAGGTCATGCGGTCGGCGGTCTATGGTGCGCCCGGCGGCCCGTCCGGTCCCGCCATCGCTACAGCCGACGCCGGTGCCGATGGCAGCATCGCGCTGCGCTTCGGCGATGTGACCGGCGCGCTCCACGCACGCGGTGCGAACCAGGCGATCGGGTTCGAACTGTGCGACACCGCGCCGGGCACCTGCCGCTATGCCGCAGGCAGCGTCGCCGGCACCACCGTGACGCTGCCGGGCGACGGCAAGCCCGTCACCCGCGTCCGCTATGCCTGGGCGGATGCGCCATCGGTGAACCTGTCCGACGACGCGATGCTCCCGGTCGGCACGTTCGAGATACCCGTCGCGCCGCGCAAATGATTAGCGTGTGGACGCGTTGCGGAACTTGAACGTCGATCGGGGTTCGCGCGCGCTCAGTGCGAACGAGTCGACGTCGAGCCAGCCCCTGCTGGGGTTCGGCGCGTAGCAGAACAGCGCGAACTGCTCGCCCTGGAACGTCCCCGTCCGCCATGCGAAGGCAAGCGGGAAGTCGCCGCCGACCCCGGTCCAGCGGCGGCCGTCGAGACTATACGCGACGCGGGCACGATCGATCGTGAAATCCATCTCGGTGCGCAACCACAGCGCGCGGCCAGCGCCGATCACGCTGCGACCGCGCGTCTCGGTCCGCGCGCCGTCGACCGTGTCTTCGGTCACCTCCATCGCCACCGAGGCTGCGCCGCCCGCGTCGCGCTCGATCGTCAGGTTGCCACTATATTGCCCCAGCGTCCCGAACCCGCATCGATCGCCGGGCGCGAGATGACCGATATCGAGCTTCACCTCGGCGCGGCTGGCGGGCCCCTGCCCTTTCTGCGTCAGCGTGTTGCGCGCCGACCAGAAGCGTGGCGCGATCGTCGGCTTCAGCCGCAACCAGCCCGGCCGCGCAGTCAGCGACCAGCGGCTCGGGTCGGGATTATGGTTCCACTGCCATTGCAGGCCCAGACGCGAACCCGCGAAGTTATCGGAGGTGGCCGGCTCGGCGAACGGAAACCCGGCGACTGGCTTTTGTGCGATCCGGGGTACGCGACCGGGCGCGTCCATAGTGCCCCACACCGGCCAGTCGTCGCGCCAGAATACCGGGCTGAGATTGGTCATCCGGCCGACCGCGCCGCTATCCTCCATGACGAAGCCGAACCAGCGGCCGTCGGGCAGGTCGACCAGCGCGCCCTGATGCCCGCCTGTCGTGTCGTCGATCTGGTCGCGCGTCTCCCACGGCCCGAACAGGCTGCGCGACCGCGACACCGTCAGCCCGAGGCGCGGCGGCAACGCGTTGAACAGGTAATAATACGCACCGCGGCGGATGATCTTCGAGCCCTCCGCGCCCTTGATGTAATGGATTTTCCGCGCGTCGGTGACGTGCGCCAGATCCTTGTCGAGCGTGAGCAGCGTGATCGTGCCGTCGGCGGTCGAGGCCGTGGCGATATACGCGCGCCCGTCGGGCTCGATGAACAGGCCGGGATCGAACGCCTCGCGCTCCAGTTCGTGATAGCGCCACGGCCCGCGTACGTCCTTGGCGTACCAGATCCGCGTCTTCTGCCCGACCGGCGTATTGGCGATATAATAGGTGCCCGCGTGATAGCGTAACGACGAGGCGTAGAGTCCGTGCCGATACGCGTTGCCGCCCTTCAGGTCATATTCGGGCTTGCCCTCGAGCCGATCGACGAGGTGCGAAGCAAGCGTCCAGTTGACCAGATCGCGGCTGTGCAGGATCGTGATTCCCGGCACGTTGGCAAACGTCGTCGTCACAAAATAATAGTCCCGGCCGACGCGGATGATGTCGGGATCGGGATAGTCCGCTAACAGCACCGGATTGCGGAAAGTGCCGTTCCCCTGATCCGACCGCCAGACCTGCGCCGACGCTGGTATCGCCAGCAGCGCGAGCGCCGCGATCAACGCCCCGCCCCTCATCGTGCGAACGCCAGGGTGCGCGAGAAGAACGGGATCATGACGTCCTGGACGCGCCCCGCGACACCGCTGGTATGATCGCCGGGATAGACCGCGAACTGGTTGACGATGCCGTAGCGGTCGAGCCCCTCGTGCAGCGCGATCGCATCGCCCTTCAGCCCGTCGCGATCACCGACGTCGAGTCCGATCGCAGCGTAGCGCCGCAGGTTACCGGCATATTGATCGAGCATCGACAGCGGTGCGTTGGCCGCCCAGCGCGCGATCACGTCGGGCTGCGCGACGCCGTCCTTGATCGGCAGGTCGAGGAACAGCGGCGGCGCCTTCGGGTTTGGCGACCACGCCGCCGCGGTCGCGAGTTGCGCGCGCAATCCCCACGACAGGCCCGCGCTTTCGGTCGGCGAGCGCAGCGCCCGCAGAGTATTCTCCGCCGCCGCGTCGGGCGTGCCGAGCGCGCGTATCGACAGGCAGCACGGGCTCATCATGTAGAGCGCGCCGAAGATGTCGGGGTGCTTCATGCCGATCCGCGCGGTGCCGTAGCCGCCCATCGAATGCCCCGCGAGCCCGCGGCTGCGGCGGTCCGCCAGCGTCCGGTAATGCGCGTCGACATAGCCGACGAGATCGCGCGCGATGAACTGCTCGAAGTCGCCGACCGTTACCGAACTCGCATAGAACGAGCCGTTATGCACCGTCTTGCTGTCGGGCAGCACGACGATCATCTCGCGCGCGCCCTTTGCGAACGCGCCTTCGATCGTCTGCGGGACATGAATTTCCTTCGCCCATTGCTCGGCGCCGATCGAATAGCCGTGCAGTGCGTACACCACCGGATAGCGGCGTGTCGGGGTACTGTGATAGCTCGGTGGCAGCATCACCAGCACCACGCGATCCGCACTGTTGCCTTCGAGATTGCCCTCGATCGCGCGCGAATGGACGGTGATGCGCTCGACCGTCACTGGCTTGGCACCCGCGACCGGCGGCGGCGTGGTCGTCGCCACCTGCGCATGCGCCGCGCCGGATATCGCCAGCCCGAAGGCGAGCACGGCCATCAGGAATCTCGTCATGGATGCGATACCTCGAAGAGCGGAAAAGATGGGCATGCGGCGGTCATGCCTGCGTCAATCCGGCACCGCGCAGCCTGACGCTGCGCCCCGGCACCAGCGTCACGTCGACGGTGCGGTCGCCCAGCCGGATGCGGCGGCGTCCGTGGATCGTGGAACGGAGGACCGCGTCGGTCAGCGTGCCGGCTTCCCACCGCACGTTCACCACGCACGTGCCGCGCGCACGCAAGCCGATGATCGACCCGCTCGGCCATGCGCGCGGTAGTGCCGGCAGCAGCAGGATCTCGTCGCCGCGGCTCTGCATCAGCATTTCCGCGATCGCGCGCGTCCCGCCGAAATTGCCGTCGATCTGGAACGGCGGATGCGCGTCGAACAAATTGGGATAGGTGCGCGCAGGGCCGAGCAGATAGGCGAGGATGCGGTGCGCGTGCTCGCCGTCGCGCAGCCGCGCCCACAGGTTCGCGCGCCACGCGGTCGCCCAGCCGGTCGATTCGTCGCCGCGGATCTCAAGCGACCGTCGCGCCGCCTTGGCGAGCGCGGGCGTCGCGTCGAGATCGATCTGGTCGCCGGGGAACAGGCCGTAAAGATGCGAGACGTGGCGATGACGCTGTTCGGGCGCGTCGGCATCCCAGTCGGCCTGCCATTCCTGCAACTGACCACCGCGCCCGATCTTGTCGGGCGCCAGCCGCGCGCGTGCCGCCGCCAGTTGCGCCACGAACGCCGCGTCGGTGCCGAGCAGTGTCGCCGCCTTGCCCGTCTGGTCGAACAGGTCGCGCAGGATCTGCATATCCATCGCCGGCCCCGCGCAGATCGATGCGCCCTTCGGATGCACGTTCTCGGGCGACAGCGACGGATTGGTGACCAGCGCGCCGGTCTTCGGATCGGTCTGGAGCGTATCGAGGAAGAACAGCGCCGCGCCGTGCAGCAGCGGGTAGACCGACCGGAGGAAGCCGAGATCGCGACTATAGTCGTAATGGTCCCACAGATGCGTGCACAGCCATGCGCCGCCGGTCGGCCACAGCCCCCATTGCGCGCCATCGATCGGCGCGGTCGCGCGCCACAGATCGGTGTTGTGATGACACACCCAGCCGCGCGCACCGTACATCGTCTTCGCGGTCCGTGCACCGGTGACCGCCAACTCGCGCACCATCTGCACCAGCGGCGCGACGCATTCGGGCAGCGCGGTAACCTCGGCCGGCCAGTAATTCATCTCGGTATTGATGTTGACGGTATATTTCGACTCCCAGGGCGGGTTCGTCTCCGCGTTCCAGATCCCCTGAAGGTTGGCCGGCTGGCTCCCCGGTCGCGACGAGGCGATCAGCAAATAGCGCCCGTAATTGAAATACAGCGTCGCGAGCGCCGGGTCGGCGGCGGCCCGATCGGCCAGCACGCGCTCGTCGGTCGGCCGATCCGCGATTGCCGTCCGGCCAAGATCGAGCTTCACTCGCCGAAACAGCGCGCGGTGCGCCGCGGTCGCATCCGACCGTAGCCGGGCCACCCCGCGTCGCGCCGCGCCCTCGACCGCCGCCAGTGTCGTCGCGTCGGGATCGCCGCCGACGTCGTCGAACCGACGATAGCTCGTCCCCATCGCAATCAGCAATGTGACCGACCGGGCACCGGTGACGCACAGGCGCTCGCCATCCGCCGCCACCCTGCCGCCGTCCGCCACGACCCGCACGCGCGCCGCGAACCGCAATCTGCCCGCAACGCCAGCCCGCGCGGCGTTGCGACCGGTCAGCGTCAGCATCCCCCCTGCCGCGACGACGCCCGCGCCCGGTTGCGGCGACGTCAGCCCGACCAGCAGGTCGAAAGGCCGGTCGCCGGTCATGTGCACCGCGATCACCTGCTCACCCGGAGATGCGAAGACCTCACGCCGGAACCGCGTCCCGCCGAGGGTGAAGCTTGTCGCCGCGACCGCCGCATCGAGATCGAGCGCGCGGGTATACGCGCTCGCCTCTCCCGCTGCGCCCGGCAACTCGAGCAGCAGGTCGCCGACCGGCTGATACGCCATCTGCGTCTTCGGCACGCCCATCAGCCGCGCATTGGCGAGCGCCTGCGCCTCGGCGAACGCGCCCGCCTCGATCAGCCGCCGCACCTCGGGAAGGGCCGCCCGCGCGTCCGGGTTGACCGGGTCGTAGGGACCGCCGGACCACAACGTGTCCTCGTTCAGCTGCAACCGCTCGCGCGTCGTCCCCCCGAAAACCATCGCGCCGAGCCGCCCGTTGCCGACCGGCAGCGCCTCGGTCCAGACCTTGGCCGGTTGCCGATACCATAACCGCGTTTCACCCGGCGCGGACATTGCCGCCTCAGCCCCGGTTGGCAACGCCAATGCCGGCACGGCCAGCGCGACGGTCGCCCCGACGCCTTCGAGCAGTTCGCGACGCGACGGCGATGCGTGCGGTCCCTTGGCGGACAGTTCGGTCATCCTTCTCCCTTCCGCGATCGTCACGAGCGAATCTGCGGAAGACCGGACCCTGCCCGACACTCACCACGCCGCCCGTTGCACCTGCGTTGGGACGGTGCGTAACTTGGTACCGGTATCTTAGCTACCCCCAAGCCACCTTCCGCCACTCGAAGGCACGCGGCTGGCCTTCGAGAATGTTAGCGCTATAGTGCTGAGGCAGCAGGCGCGTTCAGTGCCGCGAGACGACGGGAGAGGACCACCATGACGCGCTTCGATCGATATGCAGGCGCCGCACTGCGCGCGACCGCCGTCCTGCTTGCAGGCACGGCCACCGCCACAGCCTCGGCAAGCGACGCCCCCCGGTTCAGCCGCTTCACCTATGACGGCCACGCACAGGAACAGGTCAAGGTCGGCCCCGGCGAGTACCGCAATCCGATCCTGTCGGGCTATTACCCCGATCCGTCGGTGACACGCGTGGGCGACGACTTCTACCTCGTCCTGTCGTCGTTCGCGCATTTCCCCGGCTTGCCGATCTTCACGTCGAAGGATCTCGTCCACTGGACGCAGATCGGCAACGCGATTGATCGGCCGGAACAGCTCGACTTCACCGGCATGCGGACGTCGCAGGCAGTGTTCGCGCCCGACATCTCCTACCACGCCGGCACATTCTACATCGTCAACACCTGCGTCGAGTGCAAAGGCAATTTCGTCATCACCGCCAAGAACCCGGCGGGTCCCTGGTCCAATCCGACCTGGCTGCCGTTCGAGGGGATCGACCCCTCGATCTACTGGGAGGGCGACAAGGCCTATGTCGTCAACAACCGCGCACCGAACGAGCCGCCACGCTACGACGGCCACCGCGCGATCTGGATCCAGGAATTCGACTGGCGCGCGGGGAAAATGGTCGGCGAGAGCACGCAGCTGATCAACGGCGGCGTCGACCTGACCAAGAAGCCAGTGTGGATCGAGGGACCACATATCTTCCGCAAGGACGGCTGGTATTATTTGACTGCGGCGGAAGGCGGCACGAGCGTCAACCATTCGCAGGTCGTGTTCCGGTCGCGGCAGCTGCGCGGGCCGTTCGCGCCGTTCGCGGGCAACCCGATCCTGACGCAACGCGACCTCGATCCCGCCCGCGCCAACCCGATCACCTCGTCGGGTCACGCCGAACTGGTCCAGACCGCGAAAGGCGACTGGTGGGCGACCTTCCTGGCGGTCCGCCCGTATGACGGCGACTATTACAACATCGGTCGCGAGACGTTCCTGGTGCCCGTGACATGGAAGGATGGCTGGCCGATCATCCTGCCCAAGGGCCAGGCGATACCGTTCGTCGGCAAGGCGCCTAATCTCCCCAAACAACCCGCCCCCAAGGTCCCGACCAGCGGCGACTTCGGCTATGTCGACGACTTCGACGGCACCAAGCTCGCGATGCAGTGGATCGGCGTGCGTACCCCGAAGCAGCCGTTCTACCGGCTCGATCACGGCGACCTCGTGCTGGGCAAGGGTACGCCGATCGGCGACCTGTCGGGCGTGCCCGCGTTCGTCGGGCGGCGTCAGCAGCATCACGTCGCGACGATATCGACCACGGTCAAATTCGCACCGGACACGGATGGCGACCGTGCCGGGCTCGCAGCAATGCAGAGCGACCGAAACTATCTGGTGTTCGGCGTCACGCGGATCGCCGGCAAGACCGTCGTCGCGCTGTATACCGCGGCTGACGGGCGCGAGCGGCTGGTCGCGTCGGCCCCCGTCGCAGCCGGTCCCGTCACGCTGACGATCCGCGCCAACGGCGGGACGATGGCGTTCGATTATCAGGTCGCGGGCACCCGGCGCACGCTGTCGGACAAGGTCGACGCACGCTTTCTCAGCACCAAGTCCGCGGGCGGGTTCGTCGGGACCGTCGTGGGCCCCTATGCATGGACGCATTGACCGCGTGACGGCGTAGCGCAGGCATGCGACCGCGAGTGCGGATGCCTGCTTGACGCTGGCGCCCTGCTCTCCGACTGTTCGGCGCGATGGCTTCCCTCCCCACTCCCCGCTGGTCGAGCGACCTGATGCAGGCCGCGCTGGCGCTGCACGACAATCAGCTCCACGTCGCCGAGCCACTGCTGAAGGCCTATCTCAAGCGCGATCCGTTCGACGCGCGCGCGATCCGCATGCTGGCGGAACTCGCCGGGCGGATCGGGCGGTACAAGGATGCCGAGACGCTGTTGCGCCGTGCGATCGAACTGGCCCCCGGCTTCACCGCGGCGCGCGCCAACCTCGCGCTCGTGCTCTACCGCCAGAACCGCGCGCCCGAGGCGCTGACCCTGCTCGATGCGGTGATCGCCGACGAGCCCGACAATCCCGGCCACGCCAATCTGAAAGCGGCGGCGCTCGGCCGGCTCGGCGGGTTCGAGGATGCGATCACGCTGTACGAAAAGGTGCTGCACGACGCCCCCGATCAGCCGCGCGTGTGGCTGAGTTACGGCCATATGCTCAAGACCGTCGGGCGCCGCGACGACGGTATCACCGCATATCGGCGCGCGCTGTCACTCCAGCCGACGCTCGGCGATGCGTGGTGGAGCCTGGCCAACCTCAAGACGGTGCGGTTCGATGACCACGATATCGCGGCGATGGAGGCGGCGCTCGCGCGCGACGACCTCGGCGACGAGGATCGCTTCCACCTCGACTTCGCGCTCGGCAAGGCGTTCGAGGATCGCCGCGACGCCGCCCACTCGTTCGCGCATTACGACGCGGGCAACGCGCTGCGCCGCACCAGAATTTCGTATGATGCCGACGAGACCACCGCGTTCGTCGACCGCAGCATTGCGGTACTGACCCCAGCGCTGCTCGACGCGCGTCGCGGCCAGGGGTGCGACGCCCCCGACCCGATCTTCGTGCTCGGCATGCCCCGCGCCGGCTCGACGCTGATCGAACAGATCCTCGCCAGCCACAGCTTGGTCGAGGGCACCACCGAACTCCCCGACATGCCCGCGATCGCGCGCGGCATCGCCGACTATCCGGGCGCGATCGACACGCTGTCGGCGGAGGCATTGCGCGAGATCGGCGAGGAGTATCTGCGCCGCGCCGCAATCCAGCGCCGTACCGAGCGCCCGTTCTTCATCGACAAGCTCCCCAACAACTGGGCGCACGTGCCGCTGATCCTGCTCGCGCTGCCGAACGCGCGGATCATCGACGCGCGGCGCGACCCGCTCGACTGCTGCTTCTCGAACTTCAAACAGCATTACGCGCGGGGGCAGACGTTCAGCTATGCGCTCGACGATCTCGGCCGCTATTACCGCGATTACGTCCGCCTGATGCGCCACGTCGACACGGTCGCACCGGGCCGCGTCCACCGCGTCGATCACGAAGCGCTGATCGACAACACCGAGACCGAGGTCCGTGCGCTGCTAGCTGCGTGCCGGCTCGAGTACGAGCCCGCCTGCCTCGCTTTCCACGAAACCGATCGCGCGGTGCGCACCGCGAGTTCGGAGCAGGTTCGCCGCCCGATCAACCGCGACGGCGTCGATGCCTGGCGACCGTACGAAATCTGGCTCGACCCGCTGAAAACTGCGCTCGGCGACCTGATACGCGCATGATCCGTGGTAAAAACGTCACGCTCACGTAATAAAGCTGCAAAATTCTTCGGCTTCGTTTGACCTTCGCTGCACTGCACCACAGTCTCTGCGCATAATCGCTTGGGGGCTCGCGCATGCACATATTCGATCGTCGGTTGTTGATCGGCTCACTTCTGGCTTCGTCGGCGATAGTGTCTCCCGCCTCCGCCCAGACCAATCCCGCCGCGCCGGCCGAGCAAACCGCCCCATCAGCGCAAACCGCCGGCGAATACGAAGGCGACATCGTCGTCACCGCGCAGAAGCGCGACCAGAGCATCCAGAGCGTCCCGATCAGTATCCAGGCGATCGGCACCAAGCGGCTCGACGATCTCAACATCTCGAACTTCAACCAATATACGCAGTTGCTGCCGTCGGTGTCGTTCCAGACGACGCAGCCCGGCTCGACCGTCGTCTACATGCGCGGCGTCGCATCGGGTGGCGACGGCAATCATTCGGGCCCGCTGCCGTCGGTCGGCACGTATCTCGACGAACAGCCGGTGACGACGATCGGTGGTACGCTCGACGTCCACATCTACGACATCGCGCGGATCGAGAGCCTCGCCGGGCCACAGGGCACGCTGTACGGCGCGTCGTCGGAAGCCGGCACGATCCGGATCATCACCAACAAGCCCGATCTGAGCGGCTTCTACGGCCGCGTCGACGGCGAGGTGAACAGCGTCAAGTCGGGCGGCATCGGCAGCAAGCTCGAGGGCATGCTCAACATGCCGCTGTCCGGGTCGGCGGCGCTGCGCGTGGTCGGCTTCTATCAGCGCGATGCAGGCTATATCGACAATGTCGCCGGGTGCCGCAGCTACCTGCCCGAGCCGACCGCGACCTCGTGCACGTCGGCGAATGGCGGCGTGGTCGTCGACAATGCCGCATTCGTGAAGAAGAACTACAACGATACCGAGACCTATGGTGGCCGCGCGGCGCTCAAGGTCGATCTCGACAGCAACTGGACCGTGACGCCGACCGTCCTGTACCAGGAACAGCGCAACCACGGCACCTATGGCTACGACCCCAAGGTCGGCGATCTCCAGGTCCAGCATTTCTTCCCCGAATACCGCCGCGACCGCTTCATCCAGGGCGCCCTGACCATCGAGGGCAAGGTCGGCAACTGGGACGTCACGTACGCCGGCGCATATCTCGACCGAAAAACCTTCACGTCGAGCGACTATACCGATTACGCCGAGGCGTATGACTCGATGTACTCGTCCGCGGGTGGGCTCGCCGGCTATTTCTATTACCAAGACAATGCCGGCAAGACGATCGATCCGCGGCAGAAGATCATCGGCACCGATCACTTCAAGAAGATCAGCCAGGAATTCCGCGTTGCCTCGCCGTCGTCGGATCGCTTCCGGGTCGTTTCGGGTGCCTTCTACCAGCGCCAGACGAATGCGATCTTCCAGGACTACCAGATCGCCAATCTCGGCACCGCGGTGTCGGTCAACGGCTCGCCCGGTACCTTGTGGCTGACCCAGCAAAAGCGCGTCGATACCGATTATGCGGTGTTCGGCGAGGCGAGTTTCGACATCCTGCCGACCCTCACCGCGACCGCGGGAGGCCGCGCGTACATCTACGACAATTCGCTGATCGGCTTCTACGGGTTCGGACGCAATCCGGCAATCGATCCGGCCGACGGCCGACCCTACACCGCCACGCCGTTCAACGCGGCGGGCAGCGGCCAGACCGGTGTCGCGGGATGCTATCTCGCCAATGGCCAGACCCTGCGGCAGGCCTATCTGGACGGCGGCGACACCTCGACGCTGCTGCCGGCGACGGTCTCGGGCTCGCCGTGCACCAATCTTGCGACCTACACGACGACCGGGCTGATCCCGAAGAAGACGCAGGGCCAGGGTGCGACCTACCGCTTCAACCTTACCTTCAAGCCGACCGACAAGGTCTTGGCCTATGCCACCTTCTCCCGCGGCTTCCGTCCGGGCGGGATCAATCGTCGCGGCGACGTTGCGCCATATGACGCGGACTTCCTGACCAATTACGAGCTCGGCCTGAAGACGACGCTGTTCGAGCGATTGCGGTTCAACGCCGCGATCTATCAACAGCAATGGGACAAGTTCCAGTTCTCGTTCCTCGGCGCGAACAGCTTCACGATCATCCAGAACGGCCCGAACGCGCGGATCCGCGGCGCGGAGGCTGACGCGAACTTCTCGACCGGCGGCCTCTCGTTGACCGCTGCGGGTTCGTACACCGATGCGAAGACGCGCAACGACCTGTGCGCGACGCAGATCTGCAGCGGCGACGGCACCGACGTACTCGCGCCATCGGGGACGCGCCTGCCGATCACGCCACGCTTCAAGGCGAGCGGCACCGCGCGCTACAGCATGCCGATCGGCACCGCGAAGGCGTATATCCAGGGCCTCGTCGCACATCAGAGTTCGGCGTCGGCGGATATCCGACTGGCGCAGGCGGCGACGCTGGGGCGGCTTCAGGCCTACACCACCGGCAACGCCTCGGTCGGCGCGGAGGTGTCGAACTTCACCTTCGAGGTGTTCGTCCAGAACCTCTGGGACGAACGCGCGGAACTGTCGCGGTATCAGCAATGCGGCACCTGCTCGCAGCGGACCTACATCGTCACCAGCACCCCGCGAACGATCGGGCTGCGGGCTGGCGCGAAGTTCTGATGCGTATTCAAGGACATAAGATGGCACTGAAGCTGCTCCTGACCTGCGCTGCCGTGACGGCCGCCATTCCCGCCCCCGCCCAGACGGCGACCTCGCCGGCCGCCACCAACGGCCTCGAAATCGCCCAGAAGATGATCGCGTTTCGCAGCGTGCGCGGTCCGGGCAACCAGACGCCGCAGCTCGCCGCCTATCTGAAGTCGGTGCTGGTCGGCGGCGGCTTTGCGGCGAGCGACGTGACGGTCACCCCGGTCGACGACACCGCCTATCTGATCGCGACGTGGAAGGGGGCCGACCCCACGCTGAAGCCGATCGTCATCTCCGGGCATATCGACGTGGTCGAGGCCAAGCCCGCCGACTGGAAGCGCGATCCGTTCACGGCGGTGGTCGAGAACGGCTATCTCTACGGCCGCGGCGCGACCGACATGAAGCTCGACGCCGCGCTCGCGATCGCCACGCTGCTCGACATGAAGAAGGCGGGGTACAAACCCAAGCGCGGCATCGTCCTCGCGCTGTCGGGCGACGAGGAAACCGTCATGAAGACGTCGTCGCTGATCGCCGACCGGCTCAAGACCGCCGAGATGGCGCTCAACATCGACGGCGGCGGCGGGCTGTACGCGGAAGACGGCAAGGCCGAATATTTCACGGTCGGCGCGGCGGAGAAGACCTATGCCGACTTCCAGCTCGAAACGACCAGCGCCGGCGGCCACTCGTCCGCACCGCGCGAAGTCAACGCAATCAACCAGCTCGCCGCCGCCGTGGTCAGGATCGGCAACTATCGCTTCACGCCACAACTGTCGCCGATCACCAAGGGCTATTTCGAGGGCGTCGCACCACGCCAGACGCCCGAGATCGGCGCGGCGATGCGCGCCTTCGCCGCCAATCCGAAGGACCAGAAGGCGATCGAGACGCTCGCCGCCAATCCCGGCTATGTCGGTCAGATCGGCACGACCTGCGTCACGTCGATGATCAGCGGCGGGCATGCGCTCAACGCGTTGCCGCAGCGCGCGACCGCCAACATCAACTGCCGCATCTTCCCTGGCGTGAAACCGGCGACCGTGATGACCGAACTCGCCAAGGTCGCCGCCGACCCCGGCGTCAAGTTCAGCGACGTCACCGAAGGGTCGAACCCGACCGACGCCTCGCCGCTGCGCGCCGACCTGATGAATGCGGTCAAGACGGCGATGGGCAAGATTCGCCCCGGCGTGCCGATCTTCCCGAGCATGTCGGCGGGCGCGAGCGATTCGATGTGGTACCGCTCGGTCGGCGTGCCGAGCTACGGCGTCAGCCCGACCTTCATCAAGCAGTCCGACGACTTCAGCCACGGCCTCAACGAGCGGACGCCGATCGACAACATCCCGCTGGCGATCACCTATTACCGCTCGCTGCTCACCGACCTGACGAAATAGGTGCGAGCGGCTTACGCGTTCGCGCGCGCCCACTCGGCCGCGTCGGCGACCTGCGCGGCATCGGGCGTCACGCCGGTGTAGAGCACGAACTGTTGCAGCGCCTGCAGAGTCGCGACCTCGGTCCCGGTGATGCAGCGCTTGCCCGCGTCCGCGGCGGCGCGCAGGAACGGCGTCTCGGGCGGATATTGCACCACGTCGAACGCGATGTCGCACGCCGCGATCATGTCGGGCGGGAACGCCAGCGCGTCCGCATCCGCCCCGGTCATCCCGATCGGCGTCACGTTGATCAGGAGGGGCGCGCTCCCGCCCACTTCCGAGGCACAACGATATCCGTAAAGATCGGCGAGCGCGCGTCCCGCCGCCGCGTTGCGCGCGACGATCGTGCCATCCCGGAAACCGCTGTCGCTGAGCGCAGCGGCGACCGCCTTCGCCATCCCGCCCGAGCCGTGCAGCACGAACGAGAGCGATCGATCGATATCGCTGACCAGATCGACGACCGCACCGTAATCCGTGTTGTGCCCGGTCAGCCCGCCGTCGTCGTTGACGATCGTGTTCACGCTGTCGATCGCGCTCGCCGACGGCGCCAGACCGTCGAGCAGCGCGATCACCGCCTCCTTGAACGGCATCGAGATCGCGCAGCCACGAATATCCAGCGCGCGGATCCCGCCGATCGCCGCGGGCAGGTCGGTGGTCGAGAACGACTTGTACACGTAATCGAGCCCGGTCAGTGCGTAGAGCCGGTTGTGAAAGCGGGTGCCGAAATTGCCGGGCCTTGCCGACAACGACATGCACAGACGTGTATCGCGTCCGATCGGCGGTTTCATGCGGCTCTCCTTCGTCATTCCCGCGTCTATATACCGTCCGGCCGGCGCCACCATCCCGCACCCTCAAAGCTGAGCTTTAGGCATCCGATCAAAATAGATATTGGTAATCCCACTATATCAATGGAGTTTATCGGCACAGGTTCGGGGGACGCGATATGGTGCTGACTGCTTTGCTGATGACGTTACAGAGTGCCGAGCAGGTGCCACAGACCCCGCCGCCACAGCCCGCACCCGTAGCGACCCCGGCCGCGCAACCGACGCAGTCCACAGGCGAGCAGGAACGCGCAGGCCCGGCGTCGGGCGATGGAGGCGGCGACATCCTCGTCACCGCACGCCGCCGCGCGGAAACCGTCCAGAGCGTGCCGATCGCGATGTCGGTGATCGGCGGCACCGCGATCGCCGACACCGGCGCGTACAATGTCAGCCGGATCACGCAGCTTGCACCGACGCTGCAATTCTATTCGACCAACCCGCGCAATTCGGCCGCCAACATCCGCGGGCTCGGCGCGCCGTTCGGCCTAACCAACGACGGCATCGAACAGGGCGTCGGCATCTATGTCGACCAGGTCTATTACAGCCGGATCGCCTCGGCGACGTTCGACTTCACCGATACCGAGCGGATCGAGATTCTCCGCGGACCGCAAGGCACGCTGTACGGCAAGAACACCACCGCGGGCGCGATCAACGTCACCACGCGGGCGCCGAGCTTCACGCCCGAGGCGCGCGTCGAGCTGAGCGGCGGCAATTACGATTTCTTCCAGGGCAAGGCGTCGGTGTCGGGTCCGCTGATCGACGACAAGCTGGCGATCCGGCTGTCGACGTCGATCACGACGCGGCGCGGCACGATCTACAATTCGCGCACCGACACCTATCTCAACAGCCAGGACAATCTCGGGTTTCGCGGCCAGCTGCTGTGGCGTGCGGCCTCCAATCTCGATCTGACGCTGTACGGCGATTACGGCCGGCAGAACCCCAATTGCTGCGTCCAATATTATGCGCGGGTCGGCACGACGCAGCGGCCACTCAACCGGCAATATGCGGCGCTGGCCGCGGCGCAGGGCTATGTCGTGCCCTCGACGAACGCGTTCGACCGCGTGACCGACGTCGATACGCCGCTGCGCGCGAAGCAGGAGCTGGGTGGCGCGTCGCTGCTCGCGAATTGGGATCTCGGCCCGGCGACGGTGACGTCGGTGACGGCGTGGCGGTTCTGGCACTGGGATCCGTCGAACGATCGCGACTTCATCGGCCTGCCGATCACCCCGGTCTCGGCGAACCCGTCGCAGCAGAGCCAGTTCAGCCAGGAACTGCGGGTCGGATCGAACGGTACGCACGCGGTCGACTACACGGTCGGCGTCTTCTACTTCCACCAGACGATCGATACGCAGGGTCTTCAGGTCCAGGGCCCCGCGGCGAGCCGGTTCCTGCTCAATCCCGGCAACGGTGTCGCGCCCGGCGCCACCGGATGCGCGACCGCGACCACCGCGGCGTGCAACCCGTCGGTGCTCGACGGGCTGACCAGCCGCAACACGATCGGCTTCACCAACACCAGCGCCGCGCTGTTCGGAAAGCTCACCTGGCATGCCACGAACAAGCTTCAGATCGCGCCCGGCCTGCGGTTGAACTACGACAAGAAGGACGGCGATTACGTCTCCGTCGTCACCACCGGCAATGGCGGCACCACGCTGACAGCCGATCAGCGCGGCGTGCTCGCGCCGCAAAGCTACAAGCCGACGTTCGATAACTGGAACCTGTCGGGCGACATCACCGCGTCGTACACCGTGACCCCCGACGTCCACGCCTATGCGACCTATGCGCGCAGCTATAAATCGGGCGGGATCAACCTGTCCGGCCTGCCGCTCGACGCCAACAATAACCCGATCCTCGCCTCGGCGACCGTGAAGCCGGAAAAGGTCAATCATTACGAGCTGGGGCTGAAGACGCAGTTCGCCGATCGGCGTGTTACGTTGAACATCGCCGGGTTCTGGACCGAGATCGCGGATTATCAGGCGACCGTGACCAACAACCAGTATTCGGTGTTGCGCGGCTACCTCGCGAACGCGGGCAAGGTGCGTACGCGCGGTCTCGAATTCGACTCCGCGTTCCGTCCATCGGAGCGGCTGAACCTGTACGTCAACGGCGCCTACACCGACGCCAAATACGTCAAGTTCGTCGATGCGCCCTGCCCGCCCGAACTGACCGGCGGCACCGCGGCGGATGCGACGCACCCGGCAAGCCCCGCAGGCCAGGCCGGCACCGCGACAAGGCCGTCGTACAGCCCGGCAAGCTGCGACATCTCGGGGCAGCGCCTGCCCGGCGTCTCGAAATTCGCGCTCTCATACGGCGCGGAATACGACCTGCCGGCGCGCATCGCGGGCAAGGATGGTCAGCTCTATGTCGGTTATGACGGCAGCTACCGGTCGCATTTCTCGTCGAACCCGTCGGAGTCGATCTATACCGAGATCAACGGCTATTCGCTGAGCAACTTCCGCGTCGGGTTCCGCGAGCGCGAGGGGATCAATGCGTTTCTCTGGCTGCGCAATGCGTTCGACGAGCATTACTATGATGTGCTCGCAACCCAGTCGGGCAGCACCGGCCTGATCGTCGGCCAGCCAGGCGATCCGAGGACCTACGGCGCGACCATTTCCACGCGGTTCTGACGAAAAACGGCGGCCTGTTTTCCAACAGGCCGCCGTCTTCATCCAAGCGAGGTTCGCTCAGTAGGTCGACGTCGTCGACGGCCGATACCGGTTCCGCTCAGCGGCGACTTCATCGCGCGTATAGGCGGGGGCAGCCTCGTCGAAGCGGCTCCAGCCGTCCTGGCGATACGCCGCGCCGCGCGTCGTCGCGTCGACCGAGCGGTTACGATCGAGCACCGCTTCGGCTTCGGTAACCAGATCGTCCTCGACGCGCGCGCTCAGCAGCGTGCCACCGCGACGGACGCCTTCCGAATAGACATGCGCGTCTTCTTCGGAATGCCCTGCGTCCTTCAATGCGCCGACGATCGTGCCGGTTGCAGCACCACCGGCAGCACCGATCCCGGCACCGACCACGGTCGAGGCGAGCCAGCCCGCCGCGACGATCGGGCCAAGGCCTGGGATCGCGAGCAGGCCGAGCCCGGCGAGCAGGCCACCGACGCCGCCAACCGCTGCGCCGGTCGAGACGCCGCGGCTGACATCGCCGCGGTCGTCGACGTCGCCGAGCGTCGTGTCGCTATCGCCATGCGCGCCGTCTGCGTTGCTGGCGACGATGCTGATATGACTATGCGGTACGCCCAGCCGCTCGAGATCGTGGAGCGCGGCGGTTGCGTCGGCATAGTCGTCGAACAGGCGTGTGAGTGTCTTGGTCATCGTTTCTCTCCTAAGAAATGGGATCAGCGCGCGGTCACGTTGCCCTTGTAGTCGAGCCCGACATGGACCTTCTTGCCGCCGCGGGTCGCCATGCCCCGCCAGACGCCGTCCTTGTCCTTGGTCAGCGCGGACACCGACCGATAGCCGGCCTTGGTCAGCCGGCCGCGCGCCTGGTCTTGCGAGAAGGAATTGGCGCCGCTGGCGGGGGCCGCAACGTGTGCGGCGTCGTTGTTCTTGATCGCGGGGTTGTGTGCGCCGGTATGCGTCGCGGTCTGTGCGACGGCGCTCGACGCCAGCAGCATTGCGCCACAGGCCATAAATGCTCGAACAGTCATCATACTCTCCTTTGTTTCTTGTTCTTCGATAATCCGCAGTCGGGGCGGCAGTTCCACGGTGAAACTGCCGCGCCGTTTGCTCAGCGTGCCGTGCCGCGACGAAACAGGTTGATGATCGCGAGCAGGATGACCGCGCCGACCAGGGAGATCAGGATCGACTGGATGTTGAGCGCGCCGTCCATGATCGAGGCGCCACCGATCAGCGGCGTGATCAGGAACCCGGCGAGCAACGCGCCGACGATGCCGACGACGATGTTGAGAAAGATCCCCTGCTGCGCATCGGTCCGCATGATCATGCTGGCGACCCAGCCGATGAGTCCGCCGACGATTAGAAGGATAATGAGGTTCATGATGAGGCTTCCTGAAGTGTGATACGGGATGCTTAACAGTCGGACTCGCGGTTCCGTTCAGTTCGTCACTTTTACCGGTTGGTGCAGGAATACCGGGGTGTTTGGTATTTTTGAGCCTTCATGGGCGGAACCGGATGCCCCCCGCCGGCGCTGGACGCGGTATGACGAAGCCCCCCCCACTCCACGCCCCCACGCTGCACCATCTCGAACAGCTCATGACCGGGCTGCTCGAAGGCGTGATCCTGATGGATCCGACCGGCGTCATCCTCAGTGCGAACCCCGCGGCACTGAAGATGCACGGGATATTCTCGGTGAAGGACCTGGGCGAGACCGCCGACGAGTACGCCGCGCGGTTCGACCTGCGCCACCGGAACCACCGGAAAATCCCGCGCCGCGAATACCCGCTGATGCGACTGCTCGCAGGGGAGAGCTTTCCCGACCTGATCGTCGAGGTCGGCCCGGCGGGTGCGGACGAACCACGCTGGGTGCATCAGGTTCGCGATATCGTCATGGACGAGGATGGCGGCGAACCCGATTGCCTGGGGCTCGTCATCAACGACGTGTCCGAACGGTTCGACGCCGAAGACCGGTTCGAGGCGATGTTCCATGCCAATCCCGCGCCAGCCCTGATCATCCGCGTTGCCGACCAGCGCTATGTGCTCGTCAACCAGGGGTTTCTCGACTTGTCGGGCTACAGCCGCGACCAGATCATCGGCAAGACGCTGTTCGAGTTCGATTTCCTGACCGAGGTGCAGCGTAAGCCGTTCGTCAGGGACTGCGTGGCCGCGGGCAAGACGGTCCCGCAGCTCGAAGCGGAACTGCCATTGGCGAGCGGCGACAAGACGCTGGTGGTGCTGGCCGGACAGCCGATCGAGGTCGCAAACGAAGACTGCCTGCTGTTCACCTTCGCCGATCTCGAACCGCGTCGTCAGGCCGAACGCGCGTTGCAGGCTAGCGAACGCCACTTCGCATCGGTGTTCGAGATGGCACCGATCGCGATGGTCGTGACGCAGGGCGACGACAACCGCATCGCGCAGGTCAATGCCGCGTTCAAGACGCTCACCGGCTACACCGAGAAGGCGGTGGTGGGCATGGTCGCGGACGACCTGCAACTGTGGAACGATGCGGTGCAACGCGAGGGCCTGGAAACCGAGATCCGCGAGTCCGGCGGATTTCGCGGCCACGATGTCCGGCTGCTCCACAAGAACGGCGAAGGGCTCGACTGCCTGGTGTCCGCCGAACGGATCAGCGTCGACGGCGAACCGTGCGTGCTATGGCTGTATCAGGACATCTCGGCACGACGGCGCGGCGAACTCGATCTCGTCGAGGCGATCGACGCGGTGATGAAGGACGCCAACTGGCTCAGCCGCTCGATCATGGACAAGCTGGCGACGCTGCGGAATCCGCGCGCGCTGCCCGGGACCAGCGCCCCCTCGACCGATCTCAGCAAACGCGAACGCGAGGTGCTCGAACTGATCTGCCAGGATCTCGACGACGCGGCGATCGCCGAGCGGCTTGGCCTGTCGCGCAACACGGTCCGCAACCATGTCGCGCGGCTCTACGCCAAGATCGGCGTGAACCGACGCAGCGCCGCCGTGGTCTGGGCCCACGAGCGCGGCGTCGGAGCCTGATCGCAGCGGTCAGAACGAAAAGCTGATCCCCGACCGCAACCGCGTATCCGCGGGCAGAGGAGACCCTCCAGCCCCCGACGCGTGCGTCAGATTCTCGCCCGCAACCCAGGCCGAGACCGTCCGTGACAGGCGGACGCCGACCTTCGCATCCAACGCCAGCGCGGCCGACACGTCGAACAGATCGAGAAACGTATCGGGCCGCGTGCTGAGCTGGCGCGTCGCGGACGTATACCGGCCGACCACCGATCCGGACCACCGCGCGTCGCTATAATCGATCACGAGATTGGCCTTGTGCCGGGCGGTCGCTTCGCCGGGCAGGAACGAATATTCGATGCCGCGGGCATTCCCCGGCAACGCTTCGTCGGTCTGCGTGAAGGAATAATTCGCGCGCCAGGTGACATGGTCCCGGATCGCCCCCCGCGCCGACAGCTCCACGCCGTACGTGCGGAAATTCCCGATATTGGCGACCCGCGTGACGAGGAACGGATCGGTCACGCCGTGGATCTCGAGCACCGGATTGTCGCCGGGATAGGCGATCGCGTTGTTCGTGCGGGTGAAGAACGCCACCGTCTTGATTTCCAGCGCGTCGGAGATCCGGTAATCATAGGCGAGTTCGGCGCTCCAGACCTCGACCGGTTTGATCGCCGGATCGCCCGCGACGACGACCGGCAGCGGCACGCCCACGAACGTCACCGGGATGTTCATCCCGAACACCACCAGCGACGGTGCCTGCACGGCGCGCCCGCCGTTCAGCCGAACGGTCTGCCGAACCCCCAGCTGATAGACCGCCGCGGCGTTGAAACTGAACGCGGTGAACGAGCGGTCGAAGTCGCGCGCGGTGTTGGCGGTGATCGCGGCGATCGTCCCCGATTGCCCCAGCGACAGCGTGTCGATCCGGCCGGCAAGGTTCACCGACAGCGGATCGGCGACCCGCACGTCGAGCATCGCATTGGCCGAAAGGACCGAATAGTCGGTGATCCGCGAAAAAGTCACGCCGCTGTCGACGCGGTTGTCGCGGTACTCGACACCGATCCGCGCGGTATCGTCGCCGCTCAGCCTGACCAGCGCCGAGGTCTGCGCGACGAAGGTGCGTGCCGACAGGTCGAAGGTCTGCAGCGCGGCGATCGGCGCGCGTCCCGGATCGTTCGAGCCGATCCCATATCGGGCATCGAGCCAGTTGTTGTACACCTGCGCGGTGATGCTGCCCCACGGCGTATCGCGATCTACGTGCACGCCGATATTGCGCGTCCTGTAGAGCTGTTCGCTGTAAATCTGCGTGACGAGCAGTTCCAGCTGGCGATTGCGCGCATAGCCGCCGGTCACGCTCAATTGGGTCTGCGCATCGAGATCGGCATCGACCGTCGCCGACACGTCGTCACGGATCACGTCGTCGGCGCGCGCGGGCTGGATCTGGTCGGCCGGTATCGCGCGCTCGTTCTCGCGCATGTGCCCGCCGGACACCCGGAGTCCGATCGCGCTGGAGACCGGCATGCTGAGCGCACCGGCGATCCGGCCATAGCCATGATTGCCGGCCTCGGCGGTCGCGAAGATCTTGCGGCTCGCCAGCGGATCGATCGTGATGATGTTGACGACGCCGCTCGCCGCATTGAACCCGAACAGCGCACCGACCGGGCCGCGCACGAGTTCGATCTGCTGGATTTCCTCGAGCTGGATGCCCAGCAGGTTCCAGTCGGTCATCCCATAGTGATCGAGATAGACCTGGCGCCCGTTGACCAGCACGAGCAGCCGCGGGTTGTACGTCTGCACGCCGCCGCGCACCGCGATGTCGCTCTGCCCCGCGGTCCAGTGGTTCACGTCGATCCCGGCATAGGTATTGAGCAGGCTCGGAACGTCCTTCGCCGGCGAGCGCAGGATCTGGTCGTGGTTGATGACGATCGTCGATGCAGGGCTTTCCGACTGGCGTTGCGGCTTGCCGGTGACGCTCTTGGTGACGGGTTCGCCCATCGTCTGGCTCAGCAGGTCGTAATCCATGCGTTGCGCATGCACGGGCATCGCGACGAGCGGCAGGATCGCGATTGCGGCAAGACGAAGCGAAGTACGATACCGCACGATCAGACCTCCTTGACGAGCATGAGGAATGCCGAGCCGAAGCGGATACCGCTGCGGCGCGCCGCCGCCTTGCTGACGATGATCTGCGTCCGGTTCGGGCTGGTGATGCCGACGACGCACTTCCCGCTGATCACGCAGGCGGAGTCCGCCGTGATCGTCAGAACCGACTGCGCGCCGGCCGCCGCCGCGACCTCGTCCTGATACGCGCGCAGGCCCGTCGTCACGAAGGCGGCCTTGACCCCGCTCAGCTGTTCGAGGTTCGACACGGCCACGCGCCGGGTCCGCAGCGTCGCCCGGCCGATCGTGATGCCGTTCGACAGCGCGCGTTCCATATCCGCCGCGTCCGCTTCCGATGCGGCATTGCCGGGCTCGTACACGATCGCGACCGGCACGACGCCGACCGGTGCCGGCTGCACGAAGGTGATGACACGCGCCGCGACCGGCACGTTGAGCACCGCCGACGGTGCCGGCTGCGTCGGCAGCACGGCCGAAAAGGCGAGGATGGGACCCGCGAGATACGACAGAGATTTCACGTTGATCCTAAGGGTTCGTCCCGCATGACAGCGGGTTTCGGCAATGGGCGATGCCCGGCGCCCGTAGGAAAACGGGTCGTCGCGGAGAATATCGTGGCTGGCTTGGGTCGACGCGCGCCACCTGCGGACCACGCGCGATACGGCACGGAAATTGTCACGCCGCTTCGCGCTCACCACGCGTGACGAGCGCGGCAGCCTGCGCGAACGCGGTCGGCTTGCCGAAGAAATAGCCCTGCCCCTGCGTGCAACCGCGCTGTGCGAGCAGGCTCGCGGTCTGCGCGTCTTCGATGCCCTCGGCGGTCACTTCCATGCCGAAATTCACCGCCAGCGCGACGATCGCATCGATCAGCTTTTCGCTTTCGACGCTCTCGTGCATCGACCTGACGAAGCTTTGGTCGATCTTGATCTTGTCGAATTTGAACCGCCGCAGGTGGGACAGGCTCGAATAGCCGGTGCCGAAATCGTCGAGCGCAATCGATATCCCGCTCCGACGGAACGTGTCGAGCACGCGTTCGGCGGCGACGACGTCGTCCATCACCGCATCCTCGGTGATCTCGATCTCGATCCGCGACGGGATCACATGCGCATCGCGGATGATCCCGATCAGCGTCTCGGCGAGGTTCGGCTCCTCAAGCTGCATCGGCGATATGTTCACCGCCATCCGCAGATGATCGGGCATATGGCTGAGGTCGATACAGGCCTGACGCAGGACCGACTTGGTCATCTCGGTGATCTGCCCGGTGGTTTCGGCGATCCGGACGAACCTGTCGGGCGTCAGCAGCCCCAGACGCGGATGATACCACCGTGCGAGGACCTCGAAGCCATAGAGCTGGCCGTCCGAGAACCGCATGATCGGCTGATAGAACGGCCGTATCTCGCCGCGCACGATGCCATCGCACAGTTCCTGCTCCATCCGGCGCCGTTCGAGACGGTCGAGCTCCATCGCCGGCGCGAACAGGCAGACCCGTCGTATCCGGTCGCGCTTGGCCTCGTACATCGCGATGTCGGCGGCGTGCAGCAGGTCGTCGGGTTCGGATCCGTCCTCGGGGAACCGCGAGACGCCGATGCTGGCGCCGACCTTGATCATGTTGCCGCGCCACACAAGCGGCTCATGCAACGCGACGCTCGCTTGGTGGGCCAGCGCCATCACGTCGCTATGCTCCTGGTCCTGCGGCAGGAGGATGGCGAACTCGTCGCCGCCCAGCCGCGCGATCGTGCTGTTCGCCCCGAAGACGACCCGCAAGCGGTGCGCGACCACTTTCAGCACCGTGTCGCCCGCCGCGTGGCCATGCGTGTCGTTGGCGTCCTTGAAACTGTCGAGATCGGTCAGGATCACCGACAATTTGCTGTCGGACGCCAGCGCCGCGCCGACCGCGCGTTCGATATCGCCGACGAACACGCGTCGATTGACCAACCCCGTCAGCGCGTCGGTTCGCGCCAGCAGCAGCGCTTCCTGTTCGGCGACGCCGCGCCGGATGATTTCCGCGCGCAACTGCGTCCCCCGTGTCGCCGCCAGCGCAAGCCAGGCATAGGACAGCGCGGCGACGATCAGCATCGCGGTCGTGACCAGCGCGACGAGCAGACGGGTCCGCCAGGCGGCCTCCTCGGCATGGCGGTGCGCGTCGGTGATGCCCGACGCGGCGATACCCTTGATCGCCGTCAGGACGTGATCGGCATTGGCGCGGAACGGCCGAAGCATGCCAACGCTGGTCGCGAAATCGATCTCCAGCATCGACGAGACCACGTCGACCGCCTCGCGATATTTCGCGAGTTCGACGACGACGTTGGCGGCGCGCGCGCGATCGTGCGGCGACATGGCCTGCTGCTGCGCTGCGAGATCGGCACTGATCCGGTCAATCCGGGCGCTGATCCGGCCGAGACGATGTTCGCCGCCCGCGGACGGTCCGCTTGCCGCTTCGTCGACCATCAGCCGGTACAGATTGCCGTCTTCGTGATCGAACCGTGCCGCGATCTCGCTCAACGACACCGCCGCGTCCATGTCGCGGTCGACGATCACGCTGTTGGCATGCTGGACGTAGATCAGCGTGCCGAGGCACAGCGTAACCGCCAGGACGAGGAGGACGATGACCGCCTTCGGACCCGCGACGACGCGCGAAAACGGCACCAAGTTCAGCAGCGACGCGGCGAACCGGATTGCCGTGCCGAGCAGGCCCGTTCGATCCGCGGAATCGTCGAGCGAGGGACCGGCCGCGGTCCGACCAGCAAAGACGATATCGTCGCGCGCACTGGTCGCCGCGCGTCGCCAATGGCTGCCACGCGACGATTCGCTTCGAAAATTTCGCTGGTTTGGCATGGTCTTGCGGACCTAACTGCCTGCGAAACACTAACAAGTTACGTATAATTTCGACAACATATATCAATAAACCCGCTTTGGGTTGATTGGGGTCCTCGCGCGGCCCGACGTGCCCGCCGCCGCGGCAATGACGGCGTTCAACCGGCGCACTGCCGAGCGGATATGGCCTGGACAGCAAGAAACCATTTCGAATTTTTCCGGCATGGTCAGACTTTGGCAACGTCTTTCGCGCTAGACTTAAGAGATGTTGTCGTCGCTCTCCTCGCGCATAGCCATGCTGGGCGTCGTCGTCGTCGTTGCCCTGACGGCACTCGCGGCCTTGCTCATCCACGCTTCGCTCGACACACGCGACAGCTTCGGTCAGGTGACGCATTCGGCAGAGGTCATCGAGACGATGACCCAGGCGCTCGGCGAGCTTCGTGACGCGGAGTCGGGCCAGCGCGGCTTCATCATCACGCACAACCCGGCGTTCGCGCAGTCATTCGAAGATCGCGTCACGGGTTCGCTGAGCGATATCTCGCAAGTTGCGTTGCTCACTGCCGACAATCCCGTTCAGAACATGCGCGCAAACGAGCTTCGTCGATTGATCCGCGAACGGACCGCGGTTCTGCGTGGTCCCCTCGACCTCGGCCAGGTGGGCGCATTCGACAGGGCTGCGGCGATGGTGGCCAGCGGGCGCGGGCGGGACCTGATGTCGACCATCACGCTCCGAGCGCGCGAGTTTCTGGCCGAGGAGCGCAACCTTCAGACGCAGCGGACCGACGCGGCGGGGCAGCGGCTGACAGGCGTGCGTCGGCTCGCCATCGCAGGCGTGGCGATCATCGCGCTGATCGTCATCCTGGTGTCCGGCCTCGTCATTCGCGGGATCAAACGCCCCTCGGTCCTGATGAAGGAGGCGATGGCCGATCTCGGCAAGGGCGACCGCAGCGCCAGGATCACCAGCGCGATGGGGTCGCGCGAGTTCGACGACCTCGCGACGGGCTACAACGCGATGGCAGAGCTGCTGGAGGCTGCGGTCGGCGAACAGGTGCAGAGCGAGCACCAGCTTCAGCATGCCAACGGGGAGCTGGTCCGCAACGCCGACAGCATGCGCGAACGCGGCGAGGCGATCGAGCTTCTCGGCGGGATGGCGCACCGCATGCAGGCCGCGCGCACCGACATGGAACTGGCGCAGATCGTCCAGCTGTTCGTGCCGCGCGTGCTGCCGGGACTGCCCGGCGCGCTGTTCGTCCACAACAACTCGCGCAACCTGTTGACGCCGATGGCGACCTGGGGCGGCGTCGCGATCGAAACCGACGGGTTCGCGCCCGACCAATGCTGGGCGTTGCGGCGCGGCCAGAGCCACTTCGTCGCGGTACCGGGCGGCGATATCGTTTGTGCGCACGTTGGCGATGCGGCGACGGTCTATCACTGCGAGCCGCTCCTCGCGTCCGGTGAAGTCATCGGCGTGCTGTATCTGCAGGGCATGATCACCGGCGACAGCCGCTTTCAGTTGACCGTGCTCGCGGAGAACATCGCCTCGGCGCTCGTCAACCACCGGTTGCAGCGCGATCTGCGCGAACAGACGATCCGCGATCCGCTGACCGGGTTGTTCAATCGCCGCTACATGGAGGAGACGCTGGCGATCGAGATCGCCCGCGCCGCGCGCGGCGGTCCGCCGCTCAGCCTGGTGATGTGCGATATCGATCACTTCAAGCGGTTCAACGACGAGTTCGGGCACGATGCGGGCGACTTCGTCTTGCACGCGGTTGCCAACGAACTGCGCGCCCGCTTCCGCGACGGCGACGTCGTATGTCGTTTCGGCGGCGAGGAATTCACGATCATCGCGCCGGGGACGACCGCCGAAACGCTGTTGAACCGCGTCGAAATCGTCCGGCAGACGATCGCCGACCTCACGCTGGAGCAGAGCGGCAAACGGCTTGGATCGACGACCATGTCGTTCGGGCTCGCGACCTGGAACCCCGACATGTCGCGCGATGGAACGACGCTGATCCAAACCGCGGATGCCGCGCTGTATCAGGCCAAGCGCGAGGGACGTAACCGCGCGATCGTCAGCCCGGCGCGCATGCTCGACAGTTCCGCTCGCCGATAATGCTGAGCGGACGGCGGAACCAATACGGTCCAGCGGCGGATTATTTGACCCGCCCAATACTCTGACATAACCTCCCTGTCACGCCGGCGTTCAAGTCCGGACCGGGAGGACGGATGCGACATACTTGGATCGGCGCGGCAGTGGTCGGCGCGATCGCTGGCGCCACCCCTGTGGGCGCACAGACTCCCTGGCAATCCTCCGAGACGCAAGCTCCGGCGGCGCGCACGACGTTGGAGCAGAAGACCAGCGACGGGGCCCGGTTCGGCGTACCCGGCGGCGTCTTGCGCGTGACGGTCTGGGGCGAGCGCGCGATCCGCGTGACGGTCGGTGCGGCTGAGGCGGCGGAGTTAGACATCGGTCTCGCGGTCCTCGGCACGCCCGCCCGCGTCCCCTGGACGATAACGGAAGATGCGGATCGCTTCATCATCGCGACGCCGTCGATGCGCGTGACGGTCGCCAAGACCGATGGCCGGGTCGCGTTGCTCGGTGCGGATGGCAAGCCGCTGATCGGCGAAAGCGATCCGGTGACCCGACGACTGGGCGACGCGCCGGAGCCCGACGGTCGCATCCAGCAGCGGTTCGAGATCGGCGGCGCCCAGGCGATCTACGGCCTTGGCCAGCATCAGACCGGACTGCTCAATTATCGCGGCACGACGGTGCGGTTGCAGCAGGCCAACACCGATGTCGGCGTCCCCGTGTTCGTCTCCAGCGCGGGCTACGGTCTGTTCTGGAACAACCCGGCGGTGACCGATGTCGCCATCGCTGTACCGCAGGCCACCGACCGGATCGTGTTCCGGTCGCAGGCGGGCAAGGGCATCGATTATTTCCTGTTCGGCGGCCCCGATGTCGACGACGTGATCGGCGCCTATCGTGGCCTGACCGGGCAAGCGCCGCTGATGGCACGCTGGACCTGGGGGCTGTGGCAGTCGAAGGAGCGCTATGGATCGCAGGCCGAATTGCTCGGTGTCGCCGCGCGCTATCGTGCGATGAAGATCCCTCTCGATGCGGTCGTCCAAGATTGGCAATATTGGAAGCCGGGCGAATGGGGCAGCCACCGGATGGACCCGGCGCGCTATCCCGATCCCAAGGGGATGCTCGATACGCTCCACCGCCAGAATGTACACAGCATCGTGTCGATCTGGCCGCGCTTCGACAGCGGTCTCGACACGACCAAGGCGCTCGACGCGGTCGGCGGACTGTACGCAAAGACCTATCCCAATGTCTATCCTGCCGGCGAAGGTCGCTGGTACGACGCGTTCTCGAAGACCGCGCGCGCGACCTATTGGCGGTTTGTCTCCGAGCGCTTGGGCAAGGCGGGCTTCGACGGCTATTGGCTCGACGGCAGCGAGGCGGAACTCGGCGGCCACTGGGGCGAGATGCGCGACGTGCGGACCGCGATCGGATCCGGCGCGGAGGTCTACAACGCATATCCGCTGATGCACACCAGCGCGGTGCACGACGGCATGGCGACCGACTTCGCCGCCAAGCGCCCGATCATCCTGACGCGGTCGGCCTGGGCCGGGCAACAGCGCAATGCCGCGATCACCTGGTCGGGCGATGTCGCCGGACGCTGGGACGTGTTCCGCGCGCAGATCCCCGCCGGCGTCAACTTCTCGATGACCGGCATTCCCTATTGGTCGGCCGACATCGGCGGGTTCTTCGGCGGCAGCCCGGACGATCCCGCCTATCAGGAGCTGTTCACCCGCTGGCTCCAGTTCGCGGTCTTCAATCCGATGTTCCGGATCCACGGGACCGGCGCGGGCAAGGAGGTCTACAGCTTCCCCGAGGCGGCCCGCGGTCCGCTGCTCGATGCGGTGGCGTTGCGCTACCGGTTGCTGCCGTTCCTGTATGCGCAGTCGTGGAAGGTCACGCAGCACGGCGCGTCGTTCCTGTATCCGGCGGGGATGGCATTCCCGCACGACGAAGCGGCGCGAGACCTGCGCGACGAATATCTGTTCGGCCGGTCGATCCTGGTGAGCCCGGTGGTCGAGAAGGGTGCGACGTCGCGACAGGTCTATCTGCCCGCGGGCACGGACTGGTATGATTTCTGGTCGGGCGCACGGCTGACTGGCGGCACGCGCGTCACGGTGGCCGCGCCGATCGGGCAGATCCCGCTGCACATCGCGGCGGGAACGATCCTGCCGCTGGGGCAACGCGTCCAATATACCGAACAGTCGCCCGCTTTGCCGACCGAACTGCGCGTATACCGCGGTCGCGACGGACGTTTCACGCTCTACGACGATGCCGGCGACGGCCAGGGCTGGCGGCGCGGCGAGCGCGCAACGATCGATCTTGCACTGGACGACAAGACCGGCGTGCTGACGATCGGAGCGCGACAGGGCCGCTATCCAGGCATGCCGGCCTCGCGCATTTTCCATGTCGTTTCGGTTGGCGCGAGCAATGGCGTCGGACTGGGCGAAGGCATCGGTAGGACGATCGCCTACACCGGAAAGGCGGTCAGCGTAGCGTTGGACGCGGATGGCTCCGGTGCGGCCCGCCGCAGATGACCGGGTCGCGGGGCGAGCGCTCTCTGAGGGCCTGAGGCAGCCCATCGCTTTCCACATTGACGCGGTGCAGCATCGATCCTAGACGCGCGCCTCCTCTTTATGCCAAGCCCTTCACGGTGCCGCTTTGCTCTGCGCCGGAGGCGCCGCTTGACCATGACCATGACTTTTGCCGATCTCGCCCTCGCCCCGGTCTTGCTGCAGGCGCTAACGGAAGAGGGCTATACCAACCCGACGCCGATCCAGGCGCAGTCGATCCCGATGCTGCTGGAGGGCCGCGACATGCTCGGCATGGCGCAGACCGGCACCGGCAAGACCGCAGCCTTCGCGCTGCCGTTGCTGCACCGCCTTGCCGCCGATCCCCGCCCTGCCCCCAAGGGCGGCGCGCGCGTGCTCGTGCTCGCCCCGACGCGCGAACTGGTGTCGCAGATCGCCGCGGGCTTCGAGAGCTTCGGCCGGCACATCAAGCCACGCGTGACGACGATCTTCGGCGGCGTCAGCCAGTTCCACCAGGTCAACGCGCTCAAGGACGGCGTCGACATCATCGTCGCAGCGCCGGGCCGTCTGCTCGATCTGATCGACCAGGGGCTGTGCGATCTGTCCGCGCTCGAGGCGCTGGTGCTCGACGAAGCCGACCAGATGCTCGACATGGGTTTCGCCAAGCCGATCGAGCGGATCGTCGCGACGCTGCCGCAGGACCGCCATACGCTGCTGTTCTCGGCGACGATGCCGAAGTCGATCGCCGCGCTGGCCGAGAGCCTGCTGCGCGATCCAGCCAAGGTCGAGATCGCGCCGCCGTCGACGACGGTCGACCGGATCGACCAGTCGGTGATGTTCCTCGACGCGGCCAACAAGAAGGCTGCGCTGCTCGCGCTACTGCGCACGCCCGACATGGGCCAGGCGGTCGTCTTCACGCTCCAGAAGAACATCGCCAACGAGGTGTGCGCGTTCATCAGCGAAGAGGGCATCACCGCAGAGGCGCTGCACGGCAACAAGTCGCAGGGCCAGCGCGAGCGTGCGCTCGACGCGTTCCGTGCCGGCACCGTGCAGGTCCTGGTGGCGACGGATATCGCCGCGCGCGGGATCGACGTCGACACCGTGACGCACGTGTTCAACCACGATTTGCCGAGCCTGCCCGAGAGCTATGTCCACCGGATCGGCCGCACCGGCCGCGCCGGGCGCAGCGGTTTCGCGATCACGCTGTGCGATGCCGAGCAGCGCGCCTGGCTGCATGATGTCGAGCGCGAGATCGGTCGCACGCTGACCGTCCAGGACGATCACGAATGGCATTGCGAAGTCGCGCGCCATTCCACCCAGCGCGCGCCGGTGCTCGGCGGCGGCCCCGTCAAGCAGGTCAAGCCGACCAAGGAGCGCGTGCGGAAAGTCTGGACCGAGGAAGAGAAGCTCGCCGCGCGGATGGCTGCGAAGGCCGCCTGAACGCGGGCCACGTCGGTCTCGCGGGCGGCAAGCCCAGCGTCCTGAGGTCTCCGCAGATGCCGACGCATCGGCGGAGACGCGGCTCCAATCCGATCGATCTGAAGCATAGCCCAGGAGCGTGGTTATGCGCCGAGCTTTGGGTATAGACCGCTTTGCTGGAGCCGCCGTGCTCCCACGTGAGAACCCCAACTATCCGCCGAGTTGCGGACGTCCAACGCCATCACGCCGGCACAATTGACGAGCGGCTCCTGCCAGGCGCCGGAAATCGGCCGTGTAGCACTCGCAGAGGCTGCGCCTCGGCAACACGGTCACTCTTCCTGAAGTACCCTCTCAAAAGCGTCGCCATCACAGATACCGCATCCACCACCGATCGCTTTTGCGCTTGATCGTCGCGAATGACCGGGTCGCGAGCCAGAGCGGCCCCAGCACAGCGGCGGCGATCAGCCAGATCCAGCCGACCGACGGCACGTCCGCCCCTGCTGCACCGGTCACGGCGCCCGCAGCAATCTGGACGATATGCAGCACGTAGAGATGTAGAATATAGAAGAACAGCGGCGCGCTGCCCAACACCGCCAGCCACCGCGGCGAGCGGCTGTCCCATAGCGCGAGCAAGGCCGAACCGATCCCCAGCGTCAGCAGCAGAAAATCGAGCGACGGGGGATATTTCGTCACGTTCAGAAACGACATGGCTGTGAGTAATGGCGTCGCGCCCCCGATCCACGGGGTCGGATCGCCATAACCGTTCAGCCCGCGCACCACGCAGAACGCGGCCAGCAAGCCTGCCGCGACCATCCATAACCGGCGAACCCGCGTCGTCGGCGCGGTTGCAGCCGCAAACCAGGGGCCGATCGCATAGCCCAGCGCAATCGCGCCGATCCACGGCAGAACCGGATAGGAGGTCCGAGCGCGCGTCCCTTCCCACAGGTCGACAAAGCCCCGATCGTGCAGCACGGCCCAGATCGCATGTCCGGGCTCGCCCACTGCAAAGGTGATCGGATCGAGCAGATTGTGCCCGACGACGATCGTCAAACCAATCGCGGCGATCCAGACGCGCGGCAGATGCACCAGTGCGGCCAAGGCGAGCATTGACCAGCCGATCGCCCAGATGACCTGCAGGAAGACCGTCGCCGGCGACACGGTGAACGACCAGGCGAACCCGACGATCGTCAGTTCCAGCGCGATCAGGAACGCCCCCCGTTTCACCAGGAAGGCGGAGGTCGCCATCACGGGCTTGCGCGCGCCGTACAGCCAGGCGGCGAGCCCGGTCAGCGCGACGAAGACGGGCGCACACAGATGGGCTGCCAGACGTGTGAAGAACAAGCCGGGCGACGTCGTGGTCAGGTCCATCGGATCTGCGACCTGATGACCATAATAGAAGAATTCGCGGGTGTGATCGACCAGCATCAACAGCATGACGAGCCCGCGCAGCCCGTCGATCGACTCGATTCGAGCACCACGGCGCACCGGTGCCGTAGAAACGACATCGTCCCTTGCGGCTGACGAAGTGGCGGACGTTGCAGTGGGGGATGTAGCGGCAGTCGCGGTCGACACAGTTTGATTTCTCCGTTGCCCCGCAATGTTATATTGTAACGACAACGTCAACCTAGCCGGTGTGCTCTGCCGTGTTCGCCGCCCCCTCATTTGCGCACCGGGCCGCCGCGGCGTACCCGTCGCGACGGATTCGAACCGCATTATGGTGCTGTGCGCCTCAACGACGCGCTGGGACCGGTCGTCAGGATCAGTTCAAAATACAAGCCGGGCAGCCATCTGACGTCTGTTGACGCTACGCGATGGTCGAATTCGTCGAGAGCCGGAGACATCGAAGCTTCCGGTTCGCTCGGCAGAATAGATCAAGAATTGGCTGGGGCGGCAGGGTTCGAACCTGCGCATGGCGGCATCAAAAGCCGCTGCCTTACCACTTGGCGACGCCCCAACAGAGGCGGCCTTATAGCGGGGCCGCGCCGCGTGAAAAGCCCTCGCGGACGTCAAACCGCGAGATGGTGCAGCCAGGCGTTGTCGTCGGGCGCGGTGCCGCGCTGGATCGAGACGAGCGCGTCGCGCATCCGCATCGTCAGCGCACCGGGGGCGCCGTCACCGATCGTGAAACGCCCCTCGGGGCTCGCCACCGTGCCGATCGGCGTTACCACCGCCGCGGTGCCGCAGGCGAACGCCTCGACCAGCCGGCCGCTCGCCGCATCAGCGCGCCACTGGTCGAAGGTGTAGCCCTCCTCACGCACGGTGATGCCCTGCACCCGTGCAAGCGTCAGGATCGAGTCCCTCGTGATACCGGGGAGGATCGTGCCGGTCAGCGCCGGCGTCGCCATGCTGCCATCGTCGAACACGAAGAAGATGTTCATCCCACCCAGTTCCTCGACCCAGCGGCGCTCGGCCGCGTCGAGAAACACGACCTGATCGCAGCCGTTGCGGATCGCCTCGGACTGCGCGAGCAGGCTGGCGGCGTAATTGCCGCCGCACTTGGCAGCGCCGGTGCCGCCCTGCGCAGCGCGCGTATACTGCTGGCTCACCCAGATCGACACGGTCGGCGCGCCACCCTTGAAATAGGCGCCGACCGACGAGGCGAGCACCATGTAGAGATATTCGGCCGAGGGCTTCACGCCGAGGAACACTTCGGAGGCGAACATGAACGGGCGCAGGTAGAGCGCACCGCCGTCGCTTTCCGGAATCCAGTTCGCATCCGTCTTCACCAGCCGCTCGACCGATTCGAGGAACAACTCGGTCGGCAGTTCGGGCATCGCGAGGCGGCGCGCCGAATCCTGAAAGCGACGTGCATTCGCCTCGGGACGGAACAGTGCAGTCCCGCCGTCCGCGAGTCGATACGCCTTCATTCCCTCGAAGATTTCCTGCGCATAATGCAGCACCGACGACGCCGGATCGATCGTCAGCGGCGCACGCGCGGTGATCCGCGCATCGTGCCAGCCCTCGGCATCGCTATAGCGGATCATCGCCATATGATCGGTGAAGACTCGCCCGAATCCGGGATCGATCAGCCGCTTCGCGCGCTCGTTCGCCTCGACCGGAGCCGCGTTCGGCTCGTGGCGGAAGGTTGAAGAGGGCGTAAAAGCTGGAGCGGACATCGAATTCTCTCTCAAGGCGGGTTGCCGACGACTACGGGCGATGGCTAAACCGGTCAACATGTCTGCCACAGCTTCGCCTGCGTCGCCCCTGTTCCTTCGCGAACCCGAACTCCGCCGCGGCATGGAGCTGCTCTATTTCGGCTATAGCCACCTGACGCGGTCGATCGACCAGGGCCTCGCCGAAGAAGGGCTCGGGCGGGCGCACCACCGCGCGCTGTATTTCATCGCGCGCAAGCCCGATCTCACCGTCAGCGAATTGCTGTCGCTGCTGGCGATCACCAAGCAATCGCTCGGCCGCGTGCTGAACGAGCTCGCCGAACGCAAGCTGGTCGAAACGCGCCCCGGTGAGCGCGATCGCCGCCAACGGTTGCTGAAGCTCACCCCGGAAGGCGCGAAGATGGAACGCGACCTGTTCGAGGCGGCGCGCATTCGCATGGCCGAAGCCTATGCCAGCGCCGGACAGAGCGCGGTCTCGGGGTTCTGGGCGGTGCTGGAAGGCTTGGTACCGGAAAGCGATCGCTCGCAGGTATTCGGCCTGCGCGGCTGAGCGCCCACTTCAGCGCGCGGCGGCAGCCATCTCGGCATTGCGCCGCTCGGACGCAGCCAATGTTTGGGTGAGCAACGCAACCAGCGCATCGTCACGGTCCAGCACGTTCATACCCTCCCGAGTCGATCCGCCCGGACTCGCCACGCGGTCCGCCAGAACCGCAGGTGATACATCCGCATCGGCGGCCATGATCGCCGCGCCCTCAAGCGTGGCAATCGCCAGCCGCGCCGCCTGCTCTGCTGGCAGCCCTAGCGCGGCGCCTGCCTTGGCCAGAGCATCGGCGAATCGGAATACGAAGCCCGGGCCACAGCCTGCGAGTGCCGTCACCGCATCGAAATGCGCTTCGTCGGCGATCCATTCATAGTGACCGAGCGGCGCGGAGAAGGCCTCTGCCGCCGCGACCGCCTCGTCCGACGTGGCAACGGTATAGAGCGACGTCACGCCCTTGCCGACCGCCACAGGCAAGTTGGGCATCGCGCGAACTATCGTATCCGCTGCGAATCGTTCCGACAAAGTCGCGTGATCGACTCCGGCCAGGATCGACAGCAGCAGCGTCGGCGCACCCCGCATCGGCGCGAGCAAGGCCTGCGCCGCATCGATCTGTTGCGGCTTAAGCGCAAGCATCAGCGTGGCGGGGGCATTCTCGTCAGGCAGCACGGTCAGCGAGCGAACTCCCTCGGGCGCACCCTTCCCGCTCCGCGTGATCACCGTCACCGTCGAGGGATCGAGCCCGGCGGCGATCCAGCGCCGCAGCATCGCACCACCCATGTTGCCGCAGCCGATCAGCCACAGCGGACCTGCCGGAAAGCGCGTGCTCATGCCTCGCCGTGGGTTTCGATCAGCGCCGCGGCAATTGCTTCCTTGGGGCTCTTGCCGCCCCACAGCACGAACTGGAACACGGGGTAAAACCGCTCGCACTCCTCGATCGCCGATTCGACGAGCAGTTCGGCGGCCTCCAGCGACATCGTCCCGTCGTCGCCGCCATCGACCATCGCCGCGTGCCGGAACAGCAGGATGCCGCTCGTCGACCAGAGTTCGAAATGACCGATCCAGAGCTGTTCGTTGACCAGGCCGATCGTCTCGTACACTGCGAGACGGCGTTCGTCGGGCACCTTTATATCGGGAAAAGCGAGGAATTGCAGGACGCTATCGTCTTCACGCCACAACGCGCGCAGTTCGTAAGTCGCCCAACTGCCTTTGACGGTCGCGACGATCTCGTCGTCGTGGCGCTCGTGCTCCCAGCCATGCGCAGCGTAATAGCTTTCGAGCATGTCGATCGGAGCGGCGTCTTCGTGGTCGTGGTCGGCGTGTTCAAGCATCACAGGGTCCTGGCGATCCTTATCGCACAACAAAGGGTGCCGAGGCAAAAACGCCCCGACAACCCCATCGGCCCCATTTCTGCGGAAAACTGTGGAAAAGTCAGTCGACCGACGCCCCGAGCGGTGCATTGACCGTCGATTTCGCTTCGAGCGCATCGAGACGTGCCTTCAGAGCATCGTTCTCGTCGCATGCGGCTGCGGCCATTGCCTTGACCGCGTCGAACTCTTCGCGGCTGACGAAGTCAAGCCCGCCAAGCCATTCGCGTGCACGCTCGCGCGCACCCGAACCGGCTTCGCGACTAACGCCTGCAAGCGTACCGGCCGCGCCGTTCAGGACCTTGACGATATCGTCGAACACGCGGTTTTCGGATTGCATTGCTTCAAAAATCCCAGTGAATGCCGAAACGGCTGCTGCGTCACAGCATTTGGGACGTATGGCTTGCGGGCGCAAGGGTTTCGGCACCGGGGTTCAGTCGCCCGATGCTGAACGCGAGCACGCCGGCAAAGCTGATCCACACCATGTACGGCACCATCAGCCACGCCGCGGCAGGGCGGATGCGCGCGAAGACGAAGGTCGCGGTGATCGACAGCACCAGCATCGCGACGATCACCAGTACCGACGCGCCGATCTTGTGCGCGCCGAAGAACATCGGCGTCCAGGCGAGGTTGAACAGGAACTGGCCGACGAACAGGACGACGGCCAGCCTGCGCAACCGAGCGCCCCGCGCGTTGAGGATCATCGCAAGCGCAAGCCCGATCAGGATGTACAGCGTCGTCCAGACGACCGGGAAGACCCAACCCGGCGGGTTCAGCGCAGGTTTGGCGAGCGCCATGTACCAGGCATTCTCGCTGCCGACGCTGACCGATCGGCCGGACAGGAAGCCCAGCAACAGGATCAGGGGCACGGTCACGACCGCCCAGCGGAGGAACGACATCCTCAACTGGCCCTTCGAAGCGATACCGCCCACACAAATCCTTCCGTCTCTACGCGGCGTCGTCCTGCCGCGCATTTTGTGATCGGTAAACCGAGTTTGGTGGATAATCGTTCCGCTAGTGGTTCATTCCGGTACGGTGGGCTGGCGTCGACCGCTGCTTCTCCTGTCATCCTGACGAAAGTCAGGACCCAGGGTACCGAGCGCACCCTGCGTGGCTCTGGGTCCTGACTTTCGTCAGGATGACGGCGGCGTTTCGGGATCGTTTGGCACGTCCGACACCGGCTGTTCCACCGTCAAAATCTTGCCATGCAAAGCCGCAATCAGGAACTCGACATTACCCTCAGGCCCCGTGATCGGGCTCTCGACCACGCCGACCACGCTCCACCCCTGCCCCGTCAGCCACGCCGCGACCTCGTCGCAGACGCGCTGGTGGATCGCGGCATCGCGGACGACACCGCCCTTCCCCACTTCGCCGCGCCCCGCCTCGAACTGCGGCTTCACCAGCGCCATCAGCCGCGCATCGGGTTTGGCAAACGACATCGGCCGTTCGAGCACCTTGGCCAGGCCGATGAAGCTCGCATCGCAGACGATCAGGTCGACCGGCTCCGGGATATGCGCGGGCGTGAGGATCCGCGCGCTGGTCTGTTCGTGGACGACGACGCGCTCATCCTGCCGCAGCGACCAGGCGAGCTGGTTCGTCCCGCTGTCGACCGCGTAGACCTTCGCCGCACCGTTCTTCAGCATGACGTCGGTAAAGCCGCCGGTCGACGAACCGACGTCGATCGCGACCGCGCCGGTCACGTCCCAACCGAAATGCGCGAGGCCGTGCGCCAGCTTGATCCCGCCGCGCGAGACCCAGGGATGATCGCGACCGCGCACATCGAGTTGCACGTCGTCCGCGAGCGCCTGCCCAGGCTTGTCGACCTTCTTCGTCCCTGCGAACACGAGGCCCGCCATAATCAGCGCCTGCGCGCGGGTCCGCGACTCGACCAGCCCCCTGTCGACCAGCATCTGGTCTGCACGTACCTTCACCATCCGTCCGCTATCGCCGCCCGATCCGATTGCCGCAAGCTGCCTTCCTTTCGCCGCAATGCCATTGCCTACCGAACGAGTAGGATTATCTTGTGCGCATGGGATCGTGGCCAAATGGCGTGCCCTAGAGCGTCTTTCGGCCACGCTCCCGACCTCGAAGAACGAGGTTTTGGAGAAGGAGAAGCGCTGTGGGTTCTTTCGCACCGTATGATTCCGTCCAGCGGACGATCCTGACCGTGCCCGGCCTTGGTGGATCGGGTCCTTCGCACTGGCAGACGTTATGGGAAGAGGCGCGGCCCGACACGGTGCGCGTCGAGCTCGGCATGTGGAATACGCCGCACCGCAACGCCTGGGTGACGCGTCTCGACGAAGCGATCCGGCAGGCACAGGCACCGGTGATCCTCGCCGCACACAGCCTCGGCTGCCTCGCCGTCGCGTGGTGGGCCGAACTGAGCCCACAGCCTTATGGGTGGCCGGTAGCGGGCGCGCTTCTCGTGGCGCCGGCCGACGTCGATCGTGGCGGCGCGCAGGCCGAACTGAAAGGGTTCTCGCCGACTCCGCGCACGCCCTTGCCGTTCCCGTCGATCGTGGTGGCGAGCAGCGACGACCCCTGGGTCACGCCCGAGCGTGCGCACAGCATGGCGGCGGACTGGGGCAGTCACTTCGTCGATGCCGGGCCGCAAGGGCATTTGAATGCCGCAAGCGGGATCGGCTGGTGGCGTGAAGGACAGGATCTGCTCGACCGGGTCATTGCGGCGAGTGGCGATGGGCGCGGGCAGGCTCTACCGCCAAGTAAAGCGCGGTCGATCCTTGCGGTGAGTGCGACTGACGCCGCGCAGACACATTATCTGGATGGGTGACGCCCCCCAAACGATACACCACCCCGGCGAAGGCCGGGGCCCAATTGGGAGACGTTGGTGACGGAGCGCGGTACCTCGTTACTGTGACCTCACCAATTGGGCCCCGGCCTTCGCCGGGGTGGTGGCTGCTACCAAAGGCCGCTCAAGAAATCCGCGAGCCGTTTTCATCGAACAGTTCGGGGTTCGCCGCCTGCTCGGCCTTCGCCGCAGCCAAACCACCCTTCATCCGCCGCCACATCGCAATATTCAACGACACCATCACGACCACCGCCAGCGCAATGATCACGAGGCCCTTGGTCGGCCCGGTCATGCGCGCGCTTCGGCGACCCCGCCGGAATTGTGGCGGAGCGCCTTGAGCACGGTATCCACCAGCGCAGTCGCGTCGAGCCCGGCTTCGGCGTACTGGACTTCGGGCTTGTCCTGATCCTGGTACACGTCGGGCAGACGCAGCGTACGCAACTTGAGCCCGCCGTCGATCAGCCCCTCGTCAGACGCCATCGTCAGCACGTGCGCGCCGAAGCCACCGACCGAGTTCTCCTCGATCGTCACCGCGACTTCGTGCGTGGTGAGCAGCTTGCGGATCAGGTCGACGTCGAGCGGCTTGGCGAAACGGAGATCCGCTACCGTTGTGCTCAGCCCCTTGGCTTCGAGGATTTCAGCGGCCTTGAGCGCTTCCTCGAGACGCGTGCCGAGCGACAGGATCGCAATCTTCTTGCCCTCGCGCACGACACGGCCCTTGCCGATTTCCAGCAACTGCGGCGTCTCCGGGAGCGCAACGCCAGTGCCGTTACCGCGCGGATAGCGCACGGCGATCGGCCCGGTGTCGTACTGCGCCGCGGTGTGCGTCATGTGGACGAGTTCGGCCTCGTCCGCCGCCGCCATCACGACGAAATTCGGCAGCGTCGCGAGGTACGTGACGTCGAACGACCCCGCATGCGTCGCACCGTCCGCACCAACGAGGCCTGCACGGTCGATCGCGAAACGGACCGGCAGGTTCTGGATCGCGACGTCATGCACGACTTGATCGTACGCGCGCTGGAGGAACGTCGAATAGATCGCGCAGAACGGGCGCATCCCCTGCGCGGCGAGCCCGGCGGCGAAGGTGACGCCGTGCTGCTCGGCGATGCCGACGTCGAAGAACCGGTCGGGATACGCCTTGGCGAACGCGTCGAGTCCGGTGCCCGACGGCATCGCCGCGGTGATCGCGCAGATCCGCGGGTCCTTGGCGGCCTCGGCGACGAGCTGCGCGCCGAACACGTTCTGGTATTGCGGCGGCCCCGGCGGCGCCTTGGTCTGCACGCCCGAGATCACGTCGAACTTCTGGACGCCGTGGTACTTGTCCGCGGCGGCCTCGGCAGGGGCGTAGCCCTTGCCCTTCTTGGTGACGACGTGGACGAGGATGGGGCCTTCCTCGGCATCGCGAACATTCTCGAGCACCGGGATCAGGTGTTCGAGGTTATGCCCGTCGATCGGCCCGACATAATAGAAGCCCAGTTCCTCGAACAGCGTGCCGCCCATCGTCATGCCGCGCGCGAACTCGTCGGTCTTGCGCATGCCGCTGGCGATCGGCCGTGGCAGCCGCTTGGCGAGTTTACGCGCGAGGTCGCGGAAGCCGAGGAACTCGCGACTCGATACGATGCGGCTCAGATACGCGGACAGACCACCGACCGGCGGCGCGATCGACATGTCGTTGTCGTTGAGGATCACGACCAGCCGATTGCCCGCCTGCGCGGCGTTGTTCATCGCCTCGTACGCCATGCCCGCCGACATCGCACCGTCGCCGATTACCGCGATGCCCTTGCCCGGGGTGCCGGCGATCTTGTTGGCGATCGCAAAGCCGAGCGCCGCCGAGATCGAGGTCGACGAATGCGCCGCGCCGAACGGATCGTATTCGCTCTCGCTACGCTTGGTGAAGCCGCTGAGCCCGCCGCCCTGACGCAGCGTACGGATTCGGTCGCGACGTCCGGTGAGGATCTTGTGCGGATAACACTGGTGGCCGACGTCCCAGACGAGGCGATCACGCGGGGTGTCGAAGACATAGTGGATCGCGGTGGTCAGCTCGACCACGCCGAGGCCCGAGCCGAGATGCCCGCCGGTGGTGCCGACCGCGGAGATCGTCTCGGTACGCAGTTCGTCGGCGAGTTGGCGGAGCTGGTCCGGGCGCAGCTTGCGGAGGTCGTCGGGCGTCGAAACGGTGTCGAGCAGCGGTGTCGAGGGAAGGTCGGCCATCGGACGGGCTTAATGCAGCGCGCGTATCGTGTCGATTGTTACCGTGTCCTGCGCTAGCATTCGCACTGGAATCGCTCGGAAAGTGCACAATTATGAACTTTACGCACCGTGTGGCCGATGAGGCGGATATCCCGGCGATCGTCGCGCTGATGGCACGCGCGATCGGCGCTTTGCAGGGGGACTTCCTCACGCCGGCGCAGGTCGAGGCAAGCCGCGCGGTGATGGGGCTCGATACGCAATTGATCGCGGACGGGACGTATCTGCTGGTCGAGGCGGACGGTCGGCTGGCCGGATGTGGCGGCTGGAGTCGGCGCGCGACGCTCTATGGGGGCGATCACAGCACGGCGTTGCGCGATGCGGCGTTGCTCGATCCGGTGCATGACGCGGCGCGGATCCGCGCGATGTATACCGATCCGGATTTTACGCGGCGGGGTGTCGGGCGGCTGGTGTTATCGATTTGCGAGGTCGCAGCGCGAGAGGCCGGGTTTGCGCGGGCGGAGATGATGGCGACGCTGGCCGGAGAGCCGCTGTACCGTGCGTGCGGGTATCTGCCGATCGAGCGGATCGAGACGCCGGGCGAGGTCCCGGTGCCGATGATCCGGATGGGGAAGTATCTGGGGTAGAACCTTACCCCCACACGTCCCGTCACCCCGGACTAGTTCCGGGGTCCACGGTGCCGCAAAATTACGTCTATCGAGTGTACGGAACGGTGGATGCCGGAACGAGCCCGGCATGACGTAGAAGGAGGGGAGGCTACTTCGCCTCGCAGTCCGCACATCGTCCGCGGACTTCGATGACCGGCCTCACCGGCGAGAAGCCGGCCGCCTCCGCCGCGTTGCGAACGCCCTTGGTGATCGTGTCGTTATCGAGATGCGTCGTCTGGCCGCACGAGTCGCAGACCAGGAAGATGCAGTCGTGCAGGCAATCCGGATGCGCGTTGGCGACATAGGCGTTCGCGCTCTCGACTCGCCGCGCTAGGTTGGCGCCGACGAACAGGTCGAGGATGCGGTACACGCTGTTCGCCGCGACCCGGCGACCTTCGGCTTTCGAGACAGCCTCCGCGATATCGTAAGCCGATGCCGGCTTCTCGAAGCTGGCGAGAGCCGCGAACACGCTGGCGCGCATCGTCGTCCATTGCTCGCCGGCCTTTTCGAGCGTCGTCTGTGCTGCGACGGTGAGATCGGCGCCCTGCGGTTCGGTGTGGTTGTGAGCGTGCGCCATGCTGGGTGAAGTAGGATGCCGGAGAGGTTCCAGCAACCCGCTCAGCTTTCCGCGCGACGGTTGAGATCGTGGCCGAATGCGAGCAGGCCGACGCCGACGATCGTCCACAGCGTCTCGCCGCCACCGCTGTCGTGCGGCAGCGTCATCGCGCCCGCCATGATGCCGAGCCCGAGCGCGCCCATCGCGGCAGGCATCATATAGCCGTGGTTCAGCACGCCACGGCCGAGCGCGAGCGCGCCAAGGCCGATCGCGATCGTCAGGCCGACTTCGTGGAAGATCGGGTCTAGCAGGAAACCGCCCGCGGTCGACATCAGCGCGACCAGCACGGAGGTCGCCAGGCAATGCACCATGCACAGGCCCGACAGCCCGATCGCATAGCGATCGAGACCGGCAAAGCGGTGGGTATGCGTGGCCGAGGGCGTCATCGTTCGTCGGATATAGAAGTCTCAACGAAAGGATACAACATTACATCGCATTTTTCTTGCGAGGAATTTTCGGGTTTCTCAAGGCTGGCTCTTGGTCCGATACCGCGAGGAAGCCACGCCTCTGGTTCAACCCGGCGATGACTGCGCCATCTCCCACCCCTCCGTCATCCTGACGAAAGTCAGGATCCAGAGTTACGCATGCTGACGTTCGAAGCTCTGGATCCTGACTTTCGTCAGGATGACGGGAAGAGCGGCAGGACGCTACGCCCCCTGCACCCCCGCCGATCCAGCAACATGAAGCAATGGCGCATCACGAACCGATGGCGCCCCGCCTCGCAAACCACTATCTCCTTACCATGCTTCAACCCAGCGCCGCCTTCCTCAGCAAAGCCCGTCCTCGTTCCGTCGCCCTGTGGCTGTTCACGGTCGCCGGCCTGATCGTCGCGATGGTCGTCATCGGCGGGATCACGCGGCTGACCGAGTCGGGGCTGTCGATCACGCAGTGGAAGCCGATCAGCGGAATCATCCCGCCGCTCAACGACGCGCAGTGGCAGGCCGAGTTCGACGCCTACAAGCGCATCCCCGAATATGCCGCGTTCAACGCCGACATGACGGTCGGCGGGTTCAAGGCGATCTTCTTCTGGGAATATCTGCACCGGCTATGGGGCCGCGTGATCGGTCTCGTGTTCGCGGTGCCGCTGATCTGGTTCGCGGTGCGCAAGCGCATCCCGGTCGGCTATGGCTGGCGGCTGTCGGCATTGCTGGCGCTCGGCGCGTTCCAGGGCGCGATCGGCTGGTGGATGGTTGCCTCTGGCCTGTCGGTGCGGACGGACGTCAGCCACATCCGACTCGCCGTCCACCTGTTGACCGCGCTGACGATCCTCGCGGGGATTGTCTGGACCGCGCTCGATTTGATGGCGATGCACCGTAATCCGCTCGCCGCCCCTGCCCGCCTCGCGCCCGTAGCGATCCTCGCGCTGGCGCTGCTGTTCGTACAGCTCGTGTACGGCGCCTTCACTGCCGGTCTCGACGCCGGCTATGCCTTCGCGAGCTGGCCGCTGATGGGCGACGGGCTGTTCCCCGCCGACGTACCGATGGTGAACCCCGCCTGGAGCAACGCGGTCGACAACCCGATCGTCGTGCAGTTCATCCACCGCTGGTTCGCGTTCGCCGCCGCCGCCGGGCTGATCTGGCTGGCGATCAAGGCGACCAAGACGGGCAGCAGCGCAGGGTTCTTCGTCGTCGGCCTCGTCACGCTCCAGATCATGCTCGGCATCGCCACGCTGATGACCGGCGTGCAGATCGACGTCGCGGTCGCGCACCAGGGCAACGCCGCGCTCCTCCTGATCGCCGCGATGTTCGCCGCCCACGCCGTCGGCACAGCACCGCGCATTACGCAGCGGGTATAATAATACCCGTCAGGAAACCGGCGGAAAGCTTGACTTGAAGCCCCCCTTTCAGCATTAGGCCGGCATTCGCACTGTGGGGCCTCCCCTTGGTGCGCTTGCATTCAATCTGGAAGGTCTAACGCCCATGAAGGCGCTCATGAAGACCACCAAGTCGGCAAAGCCGGCAGAGGTGGACAAGCAGTGGCATATCGTCGACGCGGAAGGTCTCGTCGTCGGCCGTGCCGCATCGATCATCGCCAACGTCCTGCGCGGCAAGCACAAGGTGTCGTTCACCCCGCATGTCGATTGCGGTGACAACGTCGTCGTGATCAATGCCGACAAGATCCGCTTCACCGGCAACAAGGCCGCGAAGAAGATCTATTACAAGCACACCGGTTATGCCGGCGGCATCAAGGGCATCACTGCCGCCAAGGTCCTCGACGGTCGCTTCCCAGAGCGCGTTCTCGAAAAGGCTGTCGAGCGCATGATCCCGCGCGGCCCGCTGGGTCGTGAGCAGATGCGCAACCTGCGTATCTTCAAGGGCACCGAGCATCCGCACGAGGCACAGAACCCTGCCGTGCTCGACATCGGCAGCATGAACCGCAAGAACAAGGTGGGCGCATAATGTCCGACAACCGCCAGTCGCTCGCCGATCTCGCGAGCCTGACCAACCAGCCCGCGCCGGCTGCCCCCGCCGAGCAGGCTCTGCCGACCAGCGAAGGCGATATCGCAGCACCGGTCTCGAACGAGCCCGTCCGCGAGCCAATGCCGCTGCGTGAGCAGATCCTCGACAAGCAGGGCCGCGCCTATGCGACCGGCCGTCGCAAGGACGCCGTCGCGCGCGTCTGGGTCAAGCCCGGCACCGGCAAGATCACGATCAACGGTCGTGACCAGGAAGTGTATTTCGCACGTCCGACGCTGCGTCTCGTCATCAACCAGGTGTTCGGGATCACCGAGCGCGAAGGTCAGTACGACGTCGTCTGCACCGTCAAGGGCGGTGGCCTTTCGGGCCAGGCCGGCGCGGTCAAGCACGGCATCAGCCAGGCGCTGACCCGCTTCGAGCCAGTGCTGCGCGCATCGGTCAAGGCAGCAGGCTTCCTGACCCGCGACAGCCGCGTCGTCGAGCGCAAGAAGTACGGCAAGGCGAAGGCCCGTCGCAGCTTCCAGTTCTCGAAGCGCTAATCTCGCTTTCAGTATCTGCGTATCAGAAGGGCGGTCCGGCAACGGGCCGCCCTTTCTGGTTTAAGGCGTGCAGCTAAGGCGACGGGCTGAAAGCTCTAGCGAAGCCCAAATTCCCAGCGGTCTCCCCTCCCTGAAAGGGAGGGGTTGGGGGTGGGTTGGCCAGCTTGAGCTATAAACGGTCGAAAATGCGGAAACCGACCCACCCCCTGCCCCTCCCTTCCAGGGAGGGGAGTGCCTTGGAGATGCGGCGTGCGGAATCCACCGACATCGCCTGCCTGCCTGACAAGTCGAACAAACTGCAGCCCGAGCCTGGCTAAGCCAGCGCCCTCAGGATTTCATCGAGCGACGCATTACGAATACCGCGGCGATCGAATTCGTCGAGCATCGTCGTCCACCAACCGTGGAACCGCTTCAAGTCCGCCGCATCGCGCACATACGGCGTATGCCCCGGCACCAGCGACGGCGAGTGGAACGACAGGTTGAGCAACCGAAGCCCCTCGCCCGCCGCAACGGCGACCGCTTCAAGCGCGGCTTCGATCGGCATATCCTCCGGCGTCAGCGCGATCCGCGACAATAGGCCGGTACGCGCGAACACCCCCTGGCCCTTCGGAATACCGCCCAACGCACGATACAGGCGCGCGCCACCCCGCCTTGCATGGCCAGTGAAAACCGTCGTCAACGGCATCTCGACGATTCCCTGCACGCGATACGCCTGCGCGTCCGCCATCCCGAAATCGGGGCCGCCCTTGGCGCGGTAATCGTAGGCCGATCGCACCGAGCTATCGATCTTGTAGCCTAGCCGCCTAAGAAGGTCGAAACTGTTCGGGCCGATACCGTAACGTCCCGCCCGATAGACGCGGGGTCGAACGCCGAACGCCGCGATGATCTCGCTCGTCAGCGTTTCGAGTTTCGCCGCCTCGACCGCAGCGGGCAGATTGCCTGCAAAGCTCGATGTGTCGCCGGTGCCAACCTCGAACGGCGGCGTGACCCACGAATGCAGCTGCGCACCGATCTCCGACCGCGGGTCCTCGATGACGCGCGCGAGGATCGCGACCGAACGGGGATCGGTCGCGATCGGATGATCGACCATGCAGGTAAGCCCGACGCCGCGCTCCGCGAACCGACGATGCGCGTCGGGAAAGGCGGCCATCGCGGTGGTCGCACGGTTACGAGCGTTGGGCGGCGCGTCCCAGTCGAACTCTTCCTCGACATCGACCATGACCGTGAAGCGGGTGCCGAACCTATCCGGCCAGACGATGCGTTGCGCATTGGTCGGCCGTGGCGGGCGATACGCGCGATCTGCGATCACCGTCGCTCGTCGACCATAAGCTCGGTCTGGTCACCGACGTTGCGCGCGTCCGACGCCGGGAGTTGCAGCGTGAGCGTGTCGATGCCGATCGTCAGCACCCCGCCGAGTTCGACCGCCAAATTCTGCGCCAGTCGCAGCGCAAAACCGGTACCGAGCAACGGTGCACCCTCGCCGTCATGCTCCTGCTCGGCATCGATACTGAGCAGGACATCGGTCACATGCGCCGCCAGCGCGGCAGGTCGGTCGAACGCGATCGTCACCGTTTCGCCGACCGGTCGAACGACGATGCCGAGCCGCTCGTCGGGGCGCCCCGCCGATACCAGCGCCGCGATCAACCGCCCGATCAACCGTTCGACCGCACGATCGTCGCCCAGGATGTCGCAATCGCCCGCCGGGGCGACGATCGCGACGCTGGTCCCACGCAGCGCGGCAAGCGGTTTCAGATCCGCCACGACGCGGTCCAGCAACGGCAGCACCGCTACCGTAGTCGGCCGCAGATCGAGCGCATGGCCCTCGATCCGCGCCGCGATATCCAGGTCGTCGATCGCCGCCAGCAGATCGCTCGCCTGCGTGCGGATCGCCGTCGCCCGGTCGCGATAGGTCGGCGAGACGGGGCCGAGCAACTGCGTCTCGATCAGCTCGGCAAACCCGGAAATCGCATTGGTCGGCGTCCGCAGCTCGTGGACAAGCTGGCGCAGCGAATCGGATACCGGCGAAGACGCGCGCGCCGGCTCGGCGGTCTCGTCGCGTCGCGGCCGTCGTCCGGTCCCGTGAAAGCCGATGAACCGACCGGAGGCATGCTCGAACGCCGGTACGCCGGACAGCCGCCACGATCCGAACGCGTCGGACAATCCACCAACCTCGAGCCGCGCGTCGCTGAACCGCGACCGCCGCCTGAACGCACCCGCCACGACACCGTCGAGCTGCGCCTCGCCCTGCCGCGCCGCGTAGCCGAGCGACACGCCGACCAGCGCCGAGCGGGCGACGCCCTCGATCACCCGGATCACGCCGTGCGCGTCGGTTTCGTACCGGAAGGTCTCGACCTCGATGGATACGGCCGCCGGCGCGCCGACATCGACCGTGCGATCCTTGTTGAACGCCTCGATCCGCGCGACGAGATCGGAAATCTCGAACCGTTCGACATCGGTGCCGGCAGTCTGCTCGTCGTCGATCGCCGGGGCGCTCTCGGCCAGCTTGGCGTGGCGCAGCGCCTCCGCCATGAACGGCAGTCCGCGCGCGACGTCGCCTAGCGCGATGAACGGCGTTTCGCTCAGCGGCGCGCTCGGCAGCGGCGACACCGCAGCCGCAGGCTCCACGGTGGCTGGTTCTGCGACAGCCGCCACGGGCTCGGCGGTGGCTGTTTTCGCAGCAATCGCCGCCGGCTCGACCGTCGCGGTTTCTGCGGCGACCGGAGCGGCTACGGCGGTATCGACGGGATCGGGCACCGCTTCGGCCCGATCATCGTCCAACACCGCATCGGGCACGACGTCGGGCTGGGGTAGAATGAAATCTACTGGCCCGAAGCTCTGCAAGCCGCGCTGGACCGCATCCGGCAGGTCGCGACGATGGCGCAGGACCGAGCGACCCGCGGGCGTCAGCCGCGGCAGGATCGCAAGCCACGCGTCCGGCGCCAGCCTCGCAGTGCGCAACACTGGAGCAGCGATCGCCAACGCGTCTTCGGCGAAGAACCCAACCAGCAACGCATCCGGCGCGGCAAAGGCGAGCGCGCGCGCACTGGCCGCACGAACCGCTACCGGCACTTCCGGACGCAGCGTGCGCAACCTGGCGATCGACGGCGCGTCGCACACGATGCGACCACGGCCCATAAGGTCGACGAGTTGCCGCCATGCCGACTGCGCTCCGAATTCGGAGGCCATGTCTGCAGAGAGGATCGTCTTCAGGCTGTCGTCGAACCGCACATTGTCTCCCGGAACGGATGACCTAGCATGCCCGCCGTTGCGATTCCTTAACGCGCGCGACTCTTCGAAGGAACTCCGCATTTTCCGGCGCCGGCGGGTTCGTCGCATAGTGGGACAATTGCGTTTCGCCGCAACAATCTTATGGCTATGGGGAACGAACCAATTGGTTTGCGATGTTGCTCGGGAGTTGCGTGAAATGAGTTTTGACCGGATCGATCGGCAGATCCTGTCGCTGTTGCAGGCGGACGGGCGGATGACAAACGTCGATCTGGCCGATCAGGTCGGCTTGACCGCGCCACCCTGCCTGCGCCGCGTCCGCGCGCTCGAAGAAGCTGGGGCGATCCGTGGCTATCACGCTGATCTCGACGCGAGCCGGCTGGGCTTTCCGATCACGGTGTTCGCAATGGTCTCGCTGCGCAGCCAGGCCGAGCACGACCTCGCCGCGTTCGAGAATCACATCGCCGACATTCCCGAGATCCGCGAATGCCACATGCTCAACGGCGAGATCGACTTCATCCTGAAGATCGTCGCGGCCGATCTGAAGAGCTTCCAGGAAATCCTGACGACCCACCTGACGCCGGCACCCAACGTGGCGAGCGTGAAGACGTCGCTGACGATCCGCACCGCCAAGGCGCTCTCGGGCATCCCAGTGGTGGTCGGCGACTGATCAACCCTCGGCGCGCTGCCCGAAGCCGGTCGCGTCACCTGACACGAAAACGGGGCGGCATCGCTGCCACCCCGCTTCCCCAGATCCAACCGGATCGCCTTAAGCGGCAGGGGCCGCCAGCCAGGTCGTCCACAGACCCGCGACATCGGCCTTCGGCGAGGCCTTGACCGCGGCGAACGCAGCCGCCGCGCCGGCCTTGTCGCCCGACTTCGCGAGCGCGATGCCGAGATGCAGGTTCACGTCGTCGGCGTCGACACCACCCTTGGTCAGTGCGAGCTTATAAAGCTCGGCCGACTTTGCGTAGTTGTTCTGCCCGAGATACGCATCGGCCGTACCCGCGGCGAGCTTGCCGTTGGCTGCGGTCGTCGCGCGCTTTTCGAGGCCCGCGAGCGGACCATCGGCGGCGATGTTCTTGGTCGCGTCGGCCAGCAGGCCCTTCGACATCGCGTTGCCGGCGGGGATCTTGCCCTGTGCCATGCCCTCCTTGATCACCGCCTGTGCTTCGCTCGGCAGGCCACGACGGTTCACGCTGTCCGCATATTGCAGATAGTCGGTCTGGTCGGCGAGCGAATTGGTCGCCCGCATCAGGCGGAAGATGTCAACCTTCTGCGCTTCGTCGAGCGTGATCAGCGCGTTCTGCTGAATACCCGCGAGGATCAGCGTGTCGCGCCAGTTCTTGGCCGACGGATAGGCGGTGACCCACTTCTTCAGCCACGCCATCGTGTCGGCGTTGCGCTTGGCGGCGTAGGACTTGGCGATCGCGTACCGATAATAATCTTCGGGGGCCTTCTGGCCCGCCGCGGTCATCTGCGTGATGGCAGCGTCGAGATCGGCAGTCGCGCCGGTCACGTCGCCGCTTTCCATCTTTGCCTTGACGATCTGCAACCCGAGGTCCGGGTTGGTATAGCCGAGTTCCTTGGCCTTCGCGAAATACTGGAGCGCGATCGGATACTGTTTGCCGTTGAACGCGAGCGCACCACGACGATACGCATATTTGCCGCGATCTGCCGCCGGGGTGGCCGCATTGGCGATCAGCGCATCGAGCGGCTTGGCGAGCGTGGTCTCGTTGACCGGCGCGTTAGGGTTGGCGGCCTGCGTCGCAACGATCTTGTCGTTCTCGAGCTGATAGCGCAGCGCAGCACCGATATACTTCTCGTAATCGGTCTTGGCGGCGGCATCGATCTGGTCAATCGCGGTCTGCGCACCGGCGAAGTCCTTGGCGGCCAGCGCGGTCTGCGCGGCCACGCCGGGCTTCTGGACTTCGGGGCTCAGCTTCATCGCCGGCGCCGCGTCGGCCTTCTTGTCCTTGGCGAACGCAGGCGTCGACAGCGCGAGGCCGCTCGTGCCGGTGGCGAACGCCGCAATCAGTGCAAGCTTCGAAATGGTCTTCATGCGGAAACTCTCCCTCTGCGCCGACCTCGAATACCTTCGTGGCGCGCGGCGACGCTATATGGTCCGTCGTGGATACGTTCAAGCAAGCGGCTTGGATCCCATCAAAGCGTTTTTGCGCGTGAACGTCGATTGAACGCACCCTTTGCCGTCGCTAGATCGCGGGCATGATCGCTGTCCTTTCGCCCGCCAAGACGCTCGATTACGAGAGCGCGCTGCCCCAGCTCGACCCGACCGCGCCGCGGTTCGCCGCAGAGGCGAAGACGCTGGCGCATGCCGCCGCGCACCTGACGCAGAAGAAGCTGTCCGAGCTGATGCATATCTCGCCCGCGCTGGCGAAACTCAACGCCGACCGGTTCCGCGATTTCGACACGCTGCCCGAGCGACCGGCGATGTTCGCATTTGCGGGCGACGTTTACACCGGGCTGGAGGCGAAGACGCTCGACGAGGCGGCGGTGGATTACGCGCAGGATCACGTGCGGATGTTGTCGGGTCTGTACGGGTTGTTGCGGCCGCTCGACCTGATGCGTCCTTACCGGCTGGAAATGGGCACGCGCTGGGCGCCGCGGAAGACGAAGCTGACCGACTGGTGGGGGGACAGGATCGCCAAGCTGCTCGCGGACGACGTCGAGGCGGAGGGATCGGGAACGATCCTCAACCTCGCGAGCCAGGAATATTGGGCGGCGGCGGACGGCAAGCTGCCCAAGTCGATCCGCGTCGTAGCGATCGATTTCCGCGAGGGCGAGGCGCAGAAGTTCGTCAGCTTCCACGCGAAAAAGGCGCGTGGGATGGTCGCGCGGTGGCTGGTCGAGCACCGCGTCGACGACATCGAGGGGATCAAGGGTTTCGACAGCGATGGCTATGCGTATGACGCGGCGGGCAGCAGCGACACGCAATTCCGGTTCGTGCGCAAGTGAGCAGCGCGGTCGTCATCGGTGTGTCGGGTGGGATCGGCAAGGCGCTGGAGGAGGCGCTGATCGAGGAAGGTGCGTTCGACAAGGTCTACGGGTTCGCGCGGTCGGAGAGCGGCGATCGGCATCTCGACCTGGAGGACGAGGCGAGCATTGCGGCGGCGGCTTTGCGGGTCGGCTCGCCGACGCTCGTGATCGTCGCAACCGGGTTGCTGCACGATGGCGACAAGGGCCCCGAAAAGGCGATGCGCGAGCTCGACCCAGTGTGGATGGCGCGCAACTTCGCGATCAACGCGATCGGGCCCGCGCTGGTGGCGAAGCACTTCCTGCCGACGATGCCGAAGGCGGGGCGGATCGTGTTCGCTGTGCTGTCTGCTCGTGTCGGCAGCATCGGCGATAACAAGCTCGGCGGGTGGTACGGCTATCGCGCGTCGAAGGCGGCGCTGAACCAGTTGGTGAAGACGATCTCTATCGAGGATAAACGGCGCAATTCGAGTGGGATCGTCGTGGGACTGCATCCCGGCACTGTCGACACCGGCCTGTCGAAGCCGTTCCAGGGCAACGTCACCCCCGGCAACCTGTTCAAGCCGGACCGCGCGGCGGTGCAGTTGCTCGACGTCATCGACGGCCTGCGCGCACCGGACAGCGGCAAGCTGTTCGCGTGGGATGGCGTCGAGGTCACGCCTTAACTGCTCCCCTCCCTGGAAGGGAGGGGTTGGGGGTGGGTCGGCCGGTTGTAAACCACGACCGCTAGCCAATGTGGAAACCGACCCACCCCCTGCCCCTCCCTTCCAGGGAGGGGTGAGAAGCAGCCCCGCTCATGACGCAGATTTCACCTCGCTGCCACACTCCGTTCAGGTCCCCCGGCGCAGTCTCCTCCGCATCGTCCACCAAGGCCGAAACGAGAGGATACCCGCATGAAGAAGTCCCTCCCCCTCGCGATCCTCGCTGGTAGCGCGCTGCTCTCCGGCGGCGCAGCGGTTGCCGCCACGCAGGCTCAGACCAAGACCGTCCAGCCGAAGACCGTCGCGACGCACACCACGACGACCAAGACCACCACGCCGATGGGCAACACCAAGGTCGCCAAGCGCACCACCACGGTCGCCAAGGGCCGCATGGTCACCGCCAAACTCGCGAACGGCAAGACCGTTACCTACAATTGCTCGCTCGCCGGCAACAAGACCAAAACCGCCTGCAAATAAGCCTCAAATTAACGATGAAACCCTTCTCCCTCGCGTGCGTACACGTGCGCGGGGGTAGTAAGGTGCCCCCCCCTCGGCTAAGGTGTGTCATCATACCGCAACAAGCCGAAAGCGTTCAGATTTGACCGACGAGACCATACTCGCCGAACCCCAGGGCGGCGAGCCCGCCGGCATCGCCACGATCTCGATCGTCGACGAGATGAAGTCGAGCTATCTCGACTATGCGATGAGCGTCATCGTCGCGCGCGCGCTGCCCGACGTCCGCGACGGCCTGAAGCCCGTCCATCGCCGCATCCTGTACGGCGCGCACGAAAGCGGCTTCGTCGCCGGCAAGCCGTACCGCAAGTCCGCGCGCATCGTCGGTGACGTGATGGGTAAATACCATCCGCACGGCGACAGCTCGATCTACGACGCCTTGGCCCGCATGACGCAGGACTGGTCGATGCGCGTGCCGCTGATCGACGGCCAGGGCAACTTCGGCTCGATGGACCCCGATCCACCCGCGGCGATGCGCTACACCGAGGCCCGCCTCGGCAAGGTGGCGAACGCGCTGCTCGGCGATCTCGACAAGGATACGGTCGACTTCACGCCCAACTATGACGGCTCCGAGCGCGAGCCTTCGGTGTTGCCGGCGCGCTTCCCGAACCTGCTGGTCAACGGCGCAGGCGGCATCGCGGTCGGCATGGCGACCAACATCCCGCCGCACAATCTCGGCGAAGTCATCGCCGCGTGCCTCGCCTACATGGACAATGGCGCGATCACGACGGAAGAGCTGTTCGAGATCGTCCCCGGTCCCGACTTCCCGACCGGCGCGATCATCCTCGGCCGTGCGGGCGCGAAGTCGGCGTACGAGACCGGCCGCGGTTCGATCATCGTCCGCTCACGGCATATCGTCGAGGAGGGCAAGGGCGACCGTCGCTCGATCGTCCTCACCGAGATCCCGTTCCAGACCGGCAAGAATGGCCTGGTCGAGAAGATCGCCGAAGCCGCCAAGGACAAGCGGATCGAAGGCGTCAGCGACATCCGCGACGAATCGAGCCGCATGGGCGTCCGCATCGTCATCGACCTGAAGCGCGACGCGACCGTCGACGTGGTGCTCAACCAGCTCTGGCGACACACGCCCGCGCAGTCGAGCTTCCCCGCCAACATGCTGGCGATCCGCGGCGGCCGTCCCGAATTGCTCAACCTGCGCGACATCATCGGCGCGTTCATCACCTTCCGCGAGCAGGTCATCACCCGCCGCTCGAAGTTCGAACTCGCCAAGGCGCGCGAGCGCGCGCATCTGTTGCTCGGCCTCGTAATCGCGGTCACCAACCTCGACGAAGTCGTCAAGATCATCCGCGGGTCGTCGAGCCCGGCCGAAGCGCGCGGCAAGCTGCTCGCCCGCGAATGGCCGGTCGAGGAGATCGCTCCGTACATCGCGCTGGTCGAGGCCGTCGAGGACAAGCAGGCCGACGGCATCTACAAGCTGTCCGAGCCGCAGGTCCGCGCGATCCTCGATCTTCGCCTGCACCGCCTGACATTGCTCGGCCGCGACGAGATCGGCGACGAGCTGAAGGCGCTGGCTGCGACGATCGGCGAATTGCTTCACATCCTCGGCGACCGCGCGAAGCTGTACGAAGTGATGCGCGGCGAGCTGATCGCGATCCGCGACGAATTCGCCACGCCACGCCGCTCCGAGATCGCCGCCGCCGCCAACGGCATCGACGACGAGGACCTGATCGAGCGCGAGGACATGGTCGTCACCGTGACCATGCAGGGCTATATCAAGCGCACCAGCCTCGACACGTTCCGCGCTCAGGCGCGTGGCGGCAAGGGTCGCGCGGGCATGTCGACGAAGGACGAGGACGTCGTCACCGAGCTGTTCGTCACCTCGACGCACACCCCGGTGCTGTTCTTCTCGAACCTCGGCAAGGTCTATCGCTACAAGGTCTGGCGCCTGCCCGAGGGTGGCCCCGCCACGCGTGGTCGGCCGATGATCAACCTGCTGCCGCTGGCACCGGGCGAGACGATCTCGACCGTGCTCCCGCTGCCGGAGGATCTCAGCGAGTGGAGCCGCCTGCACGTGATGTTCGCGACGCAGCGCGGCCTCGTCCGCCGCAACGCGATGGATGCGTTCACCAACGTGCCGTCGAACGGCAAGATCGCGATGCGCTTCGAGGAAGGCTCCGAGGACAAGCTGATCGGCGTCGCGCTGCTTAGCGAGCATGACGATGTGCTGCTCGCGACCAAGCTCGGCAAGGCGATCCGCTTCGCCGGCGACGACGTCCGCGAGTTCCAGAGCCGGACGTCGACCGGCGTGCGCGGTGTCACGCTGAAGGGCGACGACGAGGTCATCTCGCTGTCGGTCCTGCACCGTGTCGGTGCGACGCCAGAAGAGCGCGAGACCTATCTCAAGTTCGCACCGTGGAAAGCCGAGCGCGAGGGCGATCATGGCATGGGCGCCGACCGCTACAACGATCTCAAGGACCGCGAGCAGTTCATCCTGACGGTCTGCGAGAACGGCTACGGCAAGCTGTCGAGCGCCTATGACTACCGTCGCACCGGTCGCGGTGGCCAGGGCATCACCAACATCGACAACATCGCGCGTAACGGCCCCGTCGTGGCGAGCTTCGCCGCGGCGAAGGGCCATCAGCTGATGCTGGTGACCAACCAGGCGAAACTGATTCGCACGACGCTCGCGTCGCTCCGCGTCATCAGCCGCAACTCGGCCGGCGTGAAGCTGTTCGACGTGGCGAAGGGCGAGCATGTCGTCTCCGCCGCACGGATCGAGGAAACCGAGGAAGACGCCGAGATCAACTTGGCGGACGCCGTGCCAGAGGTCGCGCCGGATACGGGCGCGACGATCGGCGAGGATACTGCTGCAGGTCCGGAGGACGGCGAATGAGCCGCGATCCGATCGCCTATAAAGTGCTGACGGGGGAGCAGCTGGCGACCCTTGAGAGCGGGAGCTTTGCGGGCGCGCCGGTGGATGTGGTCGACGGCTACATTCACCTGTCCACCGCGGAGCAGCTGACGGAGACGGTCGACAAGCACTTCGCCGGTCAGTCGGACCTGCACGTGGCCGCGATCGATCTCGAAGCGCTCGGCGACAACGTGAAGTGGGAAGAGTCGCGCGGAGGGCAACTGTTTCCGCATATCTATGGTGGGCCGTTGCTGCTGGAAGTCGTGCTGTCCTACGGCCCGTTGGAGCGCGACGACGAGGGCAAGGTGAAGCTCCCCGTCGCGGGCTGACCGGCACTCAAACTCAAGCTTGTTCTCCCGCGAAGGCGGGAGCCCAGACTGGGCTCCCGCCTTCGCGGGAGAACAAGGAAGCGGGAGAGGCGTTCGTTGCTGCCTCGGAGGGCTGTCGGCATCGCATCAACGCCAGCGTCGGCAACTTCCAACGTACAAGTGCTCATTGTCGTGTACGCGCTCCCCACCGATACACCACCCCGGCGAAGGCCGGGGTCCAATTGGGTAAGGCAACTAACGGAGCGCGGCCCTCAATTACGGCGACCTTTCCAATTGGGCCCCGGCCTCCGCGGGGTGGATAAGCGACTTAAGGCAGTCTCCTGTCGCCCCCTTACCCGGCCGCAAACGCAGCCCGCACGAACCGCGCACACGCCTCAGGCGCTGTGATCGGGATCATATGGCCGCCCTCGATCGTGTCGATCTTCGCCCCCGGAATAACCGCCGCGGTGCGATGACCATTCCACGCCGGATCGAGGATCGCGTCCTGCCGCCCGTACAGGATGCGCGTCGGGATCTGGATTTCGCCATAGCGCGCCGCCATCGCCGTCACATCGTCGTTCGCCCCGGCTAGATCGGCCGCCGCCGCCGCGATCGCGACTGGTCGCGCCGCGAGCGCACCGCCGCCGCGAGTCACGAAGTCCTCCGGCACCGCCTCGGGTGCAAACACGCCCTGCAGCGTCCTGGTCGCCGTCAGCCGACTGAGCGGCGTACCGAGCACCTGCGCGAAGGCGAGCCGCGCGCCGGCAGGAATTCGCGCCAGTCCACGAAAACTCTCGGGCACCTGCTCCAGCGGTTGCGTCAGCGGTGCGATCAACGCCAGCGCGCGGACGAGGTGCGGATGATCGAGGCCGACCGCTAGCCCGATCGCGCCGCCCAGTGAATGGCCGACGAACAGCGGCCGATCGAGGCCTAGCTTCTGGATGAAGTCGGCGATGATCGCCCCCTGCGCGATGAGCCCCGGCGTGGTGTTCCCGGTCGCGACCGAATAGCCCGAGCCGGGCCGATCGACGACGATGACGCGGTATTCGTCCTTTAGCAGATCGACGAGCGCATAGCTGAAGTTGCGCAACTGGCCGCCGAGGCCGTGGACCATGACGATCGTCGGCCCGGTCTGCGATCCGACGTCGATATAATGAAGTCGTGCCCCGTCGACGTCGAGAAAGCGTCCGTCGGGCGGCACGAGGTCTTCGGCATGGCGCGCGAGCCGGCTCGAATAGAGCGACAGCCCCAGCCCCGACACCGCGGCCAGCAGTGCCCCCCCGATCAATCCCTTGCCCGTACGCCGCATCGTGATCTCCTGAATATGGTCCGACATCTCAACGCCGCGGCTTGGTCAAAGTCGCATTTCGGTGCCCGGGATCGGTGGTGGTACCACGGACCGCGTCGGATACCGCATCGATGCTGCGGAAACGGCTCTCGCGCGACCCGCCGATGTAGGAAAATGGTGCACCCAGAGCGATTCGAACGCCCGACCCTCAGATTCGTAGTCTGATGCTCTATCCAGCTGAGCTATGGGTGCATCGCCGTCCCGTGTCCGGTTCGACAAGCCCGCTGTTAAGCGGAAAATCCTGGTGCACCCAGAGCGATTCGAACGCCCGACCCTCAGATTCGTAGTCTGATGCTCTATCCAGCTGAGCTATGGGTGCACTGGAGGGGCGCTGATAGCAGGCATTTTCGGCGGTGCAAGGGTTTGCCGCGAGAAAGTTGTGCGCAAAGCTTTCGCAGCATAGAGCGGCGGACATGAAACACGCCGCTTCGCTCCGTCACGTATCGCTCGCGCTCGTCCTCGCAACGGGTGCGTGCAGCCAGGACAGGACCAGCTACCCGTCGCTCGGCGCCCGGCCGATCGAGAAGCTCGGCTTTGCCGAACCCGCGGTGAAAGCGGCGGTCGCGGCCCCCGATCCGGCGCTCGACGCGGAGATCGCGACGCTGTCCGGCAAGCTCGACGCGATCGCCACCGGGTTCGCGCGCGATGCAGCCAAGGCCGAGACGCTGGCGCGGACCGCGCGCGGTGCGGCGGTCGGCAGCGAGCCGTGGATCGCGGCGCAGACCGCCCTCGCCGGGCTCGACGACTGGCGCGCGCAGAGTTCGTCGCTGGTCACCGACATGGAATCGCGCGCCACCGATCGCGCGGCCACGTTGCAGCCCGATTATCCCGCGCTGGCGACGATCCGCAACAAGGCGCAGGCCGAAGCCGACCGGCAGGGCGCAACGATCGCGCGCATCCAGGCAAGCATCCCGTCAGCTTGAACAGCTCGTCTTGTCCTTCCTCGCCAAGGAGAGGACGAGAAGCTCAGAACCCCTTCAACAACGGCAGGATCGTCGAGTAATCGTCGGTCCACCCCGCAAAACCCTTGCGCGGCGTCGGCGTGGTCCAACCGGGGTCCTTCGCGCGTAACGCCGCGATCGCGCGCGGATCACGCGACAGCGCCACCCAGTCCGACGCCGAGGCACGGTCGACGAGCACGCTCGACGGACGATACCGCAGGATCACCGCGGTCCAGCCGCCCTCGCGTGCCGCCGCGGCCACCACCGGTTCGAGATCGATGAACCGGTTGGAGATATGCACCAGCAACAGACCGCCCGGCGCCAGCACGCGGCCATAGGTCGCAAACGCCTCGCGCGTCATCAGATGCATCGGCACCGAATCGGAAGAGAACGCATCGAGCGCGAGCAGGTCGAGGCTGTTCGACGCATCGTGCGCCAGCGCAATCCGCGCATCGCCCATCCGGATACCGGGGTTGGGCAGGCATCGCGACAGATAGGTGAACTGGCCCGTATCGCGCGCGATCGCGACCACCGCCGGGTCGATCTCGTAGAACCGCCAGCGCTGGCCGGGCCTTGCGTAACACGACAGCGTCCCCGTCCCGAGCCCGACGACACCGATCCGCGCGGTCGGACCATATAGCGCGGGTGCGGCGAGCATCGCCTGCCCCACGCCCGAACCAACCGCGTAATAGGTGGTCGGCGTCCGCTCGCGCGCCGGCGATCCGCGCAGCTGGATGCCGTGGACCGTCGTCCCATGATCGAGTTCGCGCGTACCGCCATCCGGCCCAGGCTCGTTGCGCACGGTATAGACGCCGAAATAGCTGCGGACGCGCGCGCCGGGCTCGATCGACAGTTCCAGCGACCGATAGCCACCAAACAGGACGAGCGCTCCCGCCAGCACGATCATGTACGGCAAACGCGCACCGATCGCCGAGAAGCCGACCGTCGCGACGATCAGGAAAGCGAGACCCTGCTGGTTTTCGCCCAACAGGCCGTCGAGGTTGCCGATCCGCAGACCGGCGACGACCAGCAGGACGAGAACAATCGCAGCAAGCGCGACCCATTTCACCCCTCCCTTCGCCATCCACAGATTGCGCAACCGCGCGATCAGATAGACCTGCGGCACCAGCGCCCCCGCCGCGAGGATCAACAGCGGATATTCATAGGTCCAGTCGAACACCACCGGCGCCACGAGCGCGGCAAACACGCCGCCGAGTGCCCCGCCCGCCGACATCGCCAGATAGAAACCGGTCAGCCGGTCCGGTGCGGGCCGCTTGCGATAGAGCGCGGTGTGCAGCGCGACCGAGATCATGAACAGGAGCACCAGCGCGATGCCGGCGCTGAAGAACGGCCGCTCGGTGTAGCCACCGCTCATGATGACCCCGCCAAAGAGCAAAATCGTGATCGGCGCGATCCGGGTCAGCAGGTCGGCCAGCCAGCGATCGTTGGCGAACGCAACGCTGAAGCTCAGCAGGTACAGCCCAAGCGGGATCACCCAGAGCAGCGGCATCGCGACGATGTCGGTCGAAATATAGGTCGACGTCGCGAGCATCATCCCCGACGGGACAAGCGCAAGCGCGATCCAATGCAGGATCCGCTTGGCACCCGGCGGCGCGCTGGTGGCGACGACGTGATCGGCTGCCGCCGTCCTGGGCAGCCGCGTCGCGCAGGCGAGCACGAGCAAGATCAGCATAACGTAGCCGCCGCTCCACAGCAGGCTCTGCGCATGGATCGCCATCAGCGGCTCGACCAGTAACGGGTACGCGATCAGCCCGGCGAAACTGCCCAGATTGGACGCGGCATACAGCGCATAGGGATCGCCGCCCCCGCTCGCCGCACTGAACCAGCGCTGGATCAGCGGCGCCTGCGCGGAGACCGCAAAGAACAACGGTCCGATCGACAACCCAAGCAGCCACGGCACCCAAAGCGCGGGCAACGCGTCCGCCGGCAAGTCCATCGCGATCAACCCGATCGGCAACCACAGTGCCGCGACGATCAGCACGCCAAGGTGGATCGCTGCCTGAGCACGTGGCCTCACCCGCCCGAGCCAATGCGCGTACGCATAGCCAGCCAGCAACAACGCCTGGTACACCAGCATCGCCGAGTTCCACACCGCCGGCGCGCCCCCCAGCCGCGGCAACGCCATCCGCGCCACCATCGGCTGGACGAGGAACAGCAGGAACGACCCCGTCAGGATCGTCGCCACGAACATCGTCCGGCACCAGCGCGCCATCAGCGGCTGGTCTTCGATCGATACGGTCTCAGACATAAGCGGGGAGGTCGATCCGGTAGAGGATGTGGCGGCGAAGCGGGTCATCTTCGGCGAGCTTCGGGTGATCGAAATCGCCGTCGACCACGCGGGTCATCCCGAGCCGCTCCATGAGCGCGCGGCTGGCCGTGTTTGCAGGGACGGTGATCGCCCAGACCGTCGGCAAGTCCATCTCACGCCAACCCCAGGCGAGGGAAGCCTCCGCTGCCTCCCGTGCATATCCCCGCCCCCATTCGCTCTGGACGAGACTCCAGCCAATCTCGGGTTTCCCCTCGATCGGCGTACCGACCGGGCCCGGCTTGATCCCGCACCAGCCGATAAACGCGCCGGTATCCCGTCGTTCGAGCGCCCAGAAGCACGCGCCATAGTCGGCGAACATCGCCTTCTGGCGTGCCACCACCGCGACGGACTCGGTCAGCGACGGCGCCGGCCCGAGATACGCCATCACCGCCGGGTCAGCGCACATCGCATGATGCAAGGCGGCATCGTCATCACGCCAGCCGCGTAAGATCAGCCGTTCGGTCTGGATCATCCGCCGAGCAATTTCGCCGCATGCGCCGCGTGATAGGTCAGCACGCCCGAGCAGCCTGCGCGCTTGAACGACATCAGCGTCTCCAGCACCATGACGTCGCGCTCCGCCGCGCCCGCCGCGACCGCGTGCTCGATCATCGCGTATTCGCCCGACACCTGGTACGCGAACACCGGCACCTCGAACGCCTGGCGTACGCGGACGATGATGTCGAGATACGGCAGGCCGGGCTTGACCATCACCGTGTCGGCGCCCTCCGCCAGATCCATCGCGACCTCTCGCAAGGCCTCTTCGGCGTTGGCATTGTCCATCTGGTAGGTCTTCTTGTCGCCCTTGAGCAGCCCGCGCGAGCCGACCGCATCGCGGAACGGGCCGTAGAATGCGCTGGCGTATTTGGCGGCGTAGGACATGATCTGGACGTTATGGTGCGACTCCGCCTCGAGCGCGCTGCGGATCATGCCGATCCGGCCGTCCATCATGTCCGACGGCGCGATGATATCGGCGCCCGCGTTCGCCTGGTTGAGCGCCTGCGCGACGAGCATCTCGGCGGTCGTGTCGTTGACGACATAGCCAGCCGCGTCGACCAGCCCGTCATGGCCGTGGCTCGTATAGGGATCGAGCGCGACGTCGGTCAGCACGCCGACCTCGGGCGCCGCGTCTTTCAGCGCACGGATTGCTTGGCACATCAGGTTGTCGGGGTTGAGCGCCTCCCGCCCGTCCTCGGTCCGGCGCTCGACCTGCGTGTACGGGAATAGCGCGATGCACGGGATGCCGAGGTCGCGCGCCTCGCGCCCCCGCGCGACGATCCCGTCGACCGACCAGCGCGACACGCCGGGCAGGCTGGCGATCGGTTGCTCGACGCCGGCTCCCTCGGTCACGAACAGCGGCCAGATCAGGTCGGCGGGAGTCAGCACGGTCTCGGCATGGAGGCGGCGGCTCCAGGCGGAGGCGCGGGTGCGACGAAGGCGAAGCGCGGGATAGCTTGCGGTCATGCGGCGGGCTTTGCGGGATGCGCGGCGACGGATCAAGTTTTACGGGAGAAGCGTTACGGGTGCGAAACCGCATGCCGTGCGTTGGGGGCCTTATGTCGAACGATACGATCACGTCCGCCGCGCTCGTCGTCAATGCCAAGTCGCGCAAGGGCCAGAAGCTGTTCAAGCGCGCGTGTGCGGCGATGTCGGGGCTGCCCTATGAGGTAGACGCGCATGCCGTCGAGGATCCGAAGGACCTGGAGGCGACGGTATTGCGGGCGCTCGCGAAGAAGCCGGACCTGCTGATCCTCGGCGGCGGCGACGGTACGGTCAGCGGACTGGTCGACCTGATGGTCGGCCACGACGTGATTCTCGGCGTCCTGCCGCTCGGCACCGCCAACAGTTTCGCGCGCACGCTCGGCATACCGTTGACCGTCGAAGGCGCGGTCGAGGTGATCCGGACCGGCAAGCCGCGGCGGATCGATCTCGGCATGATCGACGGCGATTATTTCGCGAACTGCGCGGCGATGGGCATCAGCCCGAAGATCGCCGAGACGGTCCCCCACGGGCTGAAGAAGATATTCGGCAAGGTCGGCTATCTGGCGTGGGCGACGTATCAATATATGCGCTTCCGCCCGTTCACGCTGATCGTTGGCGAGGGCCCGACCGCGGTGAAAATCCGCGTCGTCGAGGTGCGGATTTCCAACGGGCCCTATCACGGCGGCACCGAACTGGTCGACGCGGCCGCGGTCGATTCGGGCGAGATCGTGGTGCAGGCGGTGATGGGGCATGTGAAGCGGCGGCTGGTGCAGAACTGGTATGCCAGCGTGTTCCGGCTCGAGTCTCGACACGAGAAGGTGCGCGATTTTCGGGGGAAGAGCCTGAAGATCAACACGATCCCGCCATTGCCGATCTCGATCGACGGGGAGGTTCTGGCGAAGACCCCGGTAACGGCCAAGGTCGCGGCAGGGATCATCCGAGTGATGGCGCCGGCCTGAGGCACGCTCGACCAGCCGGACCGCCCGCTTCCTTGTTCTCCCGCGAAGGCGGGAGCCCAGACTGGGTCCCCGCCTTCGCGGGGAAACAATTTAGTGGAGGGGTGACCCATCCTCGCACCACCCCGGCGAAGGCCGGGGCCCAATTGGAAAGGTAGGAGTAACTGATCGCAGTCCCACGTTAGCAACGTCCCCCAATTGGGCCCCGGCCTCCGCCGGGGTGGAATTGAGTGGCGGCGTTACTTCACCCGACGAACCGTCAAAATCTTCACTGGCGCAGCAATCATCTGCCCCTTCATCACCCCAACCCCGGCAGTCGGCGAAGTCGGCGCAGCAAGAATCCGCTTCACCACATCCATCCCCTCCACCACATGCCCGAACGCCGCGAACCCGGCCGTGTCCCCACTCCCCGCCGGATTAGCATCGAGCGACAACACGGGCCCGACCGTGATGAAGAAGTCCGCCGTCGCACTCCCCGGCGCAAACCTTGCCATCGAGATCGTCGCGTCGACATGCGACAGCCCGGTCTGGCTAGTCGGCTCATGCTTCACCGGCGGCAGGAGGCGCTTCACCTCACCCTGCGGCCCGCCCTGGATCAACCCCGCGTCCGCCCCGAGCTTCATCGCGCGGTAGAACGTCACTCCATCGAGCCGCTTCTGGTCGACATAGCGCAGGAAATTCGCGGTCGTCAGCGGCGCACGCTCCTTCTCCAGCGCCAGCGTGATCGGCCCCTCGCTCGTCGTCATCACGATCGAGACGGTCGCCGGAGCAACAGGCGGCGGCGCAAGCGGAGCCTCCTGTGCCGAAACGGAAACGGCGCCGAGGACGGCGAGAGCGAGCGTGACGAATCTGGAGATCATCCGCTACGCTACCGCCTCGCCCCGCTCCTGTCAGCGGCCCCGCGACACGATATTGCGCGCCGCAAAGTTTTGCTTGGGTTTGCACGCCCGCGCGCAATGCGTATCCGGGAAGCGATGACCGATCTCGCCATTCTCTACGAGCACCCGCTCTGGTTCGAACCGCTGTTCGCCGCCCTCGACCGCCGCGGCGTCGACTTCTCGCGCGTGACGCCGGACGGCTTCTGGAACCCCGCCGACCGGAGCGCCCCCGCCCCCGTCGTCTTCAACCGCATCGCGATGTCGAGCTTCCTACGCAACGACGAGCATCCGATCTTCGACACGATGGCGATGCTCGATCACTGGCGCCGCACCGGAGCGCGCGTGATCAACGGCACTGACGTCCTTGCGATCGACGCCTCCAAGGCTCGCCAATTGTCGCTGATCGCCTCGCTCGGCCTCGCAATCCCGGAAACGCGTGTCGTCCACCGCGCCGCCGACGTTGTCCCCGCCGCGCAGACGCTCCGCTTCCCGCTGGTCGTGAAGGCGAACATCGGCGGATCGGGCGCGGGCATCATCCGCTTCGACAGCCTCGACGAACTCCGCACCGCCGTCGCCGACGCCGGCCTCCCAAGCAGCGTCGACGGCGTGCTGCTAGTCCAGGAATACGTCCCCGTCCGCGACGGCGCGATCACCCGGATCGAGACGCTCGACCGCAAATTCCTCTACGCAATCGAAGTCGCCGGCGGCGGCGCGTTCGATCTCTGCCCCGCAGACGCCTGCGTCGTCCCCGGCTCGGGCATCAAGATGGCCGCGGTCGAGCCCTCGCAGACCTTGAAGGACGCGGCTGAAGCGATCGCCCGCGCGGTCGATCTCGACGTCGGCGGCGTGGAAGTCATGATCGACGACCGCGACGGCGTCGCGCGCTTCTACGACATCAACGCACTGTCGAACTTCGTCGCCAAGCCATTGGATGTGCTCGGCTGGGATCCGCACGACCGCCTCGTCGATTACCTGATCGAACAGATCGAGAAGGCCCGCTGATGCGCTATGGTTACTGGACTCCCGTCTTCGGCGGCTGGCTTCGCAACGTCCCCGACGAGGGGATGGAGGCGAGCTGGGCGTACACCAAGGCGCTGACGCAGAACGCCGAGCGCTGGGGCTATGACCTGACGCTGATCGCCGAGCTGAACCTCAACGATATCAAGGGCATCGAACAGCCTGCGCTCGATGCGTGGTCGACCGCGGCCGCGCTGGCGGCGGTGACCGACAGCATCGAGCTGATGGTCGCGGTCCGCCCGAACTTCCACCACCCCGCGCTGTTCGCCAAGGCGGCGGCGAATATCGACCGGATCTCGGGCGGACGGCTTGCGCTGAACGTCGTGTCGTCCTGGTGGGCGGACGAGGCCAAGCAATACGGCCTCCAGTTCGACCAGCACGACGATCGCTACGCGCGCACCGCCGAGTGGTTGACCGTCGTCGATGGACTTTGGACGCAGGAGCGGTTCGACTTCGCGGGCCAGTTCTACACCACCGAACAGGCGATCTGCTCCCCCAAGCCCGCCAAGCGCCCGACCGTCTATGCCGGCGGCGAGAGCGAGAAGGCGAAGGCGATGATCGCCGCGCAGTGCGACGCGTACGTCATGCACGGCGACCCGGCGGAGGCGATTGCCCCCAAGATCGCCGACATGGCGACCCGGCGCGAGGCAGCTGGCGGCGCGCCGATGCAATACGGCATGGCCGCCTATGCGATCGTCCGCGACAGCGAGGCAGAGGCGAAGCGCGAGCTGGAGCGCATCACCAGCGTCACCGAACTCCCCGCCGGCTATGCGAACTTCGACCAGTGGCTGTCGGGCACGCAGCTCGAACGCGAACTGAAGATCCAGGAATATTCCGTTTCCAACCGCGGCCTGCGCCCCAATCTGGTCGGCACGCCCGAACAGTTGAAGGAGCGTGTCGCGGAATACGAGGCGGCCGGTCTCGATCTGCTGCTGCTCCAGATGAGCCCGCAGGCCGAGGAAATGGAGCGGTTCGCCGCGCAGGTCATGGGCACCGCATGATCCGCCTCACCGACGTCATCAAAACCTACCCGGCAAGCGAGGCGGCGGCCCTAGACGGCGTGTCGATGGAAATTCCGGCGCGCGGCGTATTTGGCGTCATCGGCCAGTCCGGCGCAGGCAAGTCGACGCTGATCCGCCTTATCAACGCGCTCGAACGCCCGACTTCGGGCAAGGTCGAAGTCGATGGCGTCGACGTAGCCGCGTTGTCGGCGGCGGACCTGCGCGCGCTGCGCCGCCGGATCGGCATGATCTTCCAGAACTTCGGCCTGCTGTCGTCGCGCACGGTCGCGGCGAATGTCGCGTTCCCGCTGGTGCTCGCGGGCGTATCCAAGGCCGAACGCGAGACGAAAGTCGCCGCACTGCTCGACCGCGTAGGCCTCGCCGATCACGCCACCAAATATCCCGCACAGCTCTCCGGCGGCCAGAAGCAGCGCGTCGGGATCGCCCGCGCGCTCGCCACCGATCCCGACATCCTGCTCTGCGACGAAGCCACCAGCGCACTAGACCCCGAAACCACCCGCTCGGTCCTCACCCTCCTCCGCGACCTCAACCGAGACCTCGGCCTGACGATCGTCCTCATCACCCACGAAATGGATGTCGTTCGCTACGTCTGCGACCGCGTCGCCGTCCTCGAACGCGGCCGTATCGTCGAGACCGGAGACGTTACCGACATCTTCGCCAACGCCGCCCACCCGGCAACGCAGCGCATGCTGGCGGCGCTGGCAGCATGAGCTTCTTCGCCAACATCGACTGGTCGGACATCGGCCAGGCGTGCCTCGACACGCTGATCATGCTCGGCGGATCGCTGATCCTGACGATCGCGTTCGGCCTGCCGCTCGGCGTCCTGCTCTACCTCACCGACCGGGGCCGCCTGTCGCAGAACCGCGTCGCCAACGCCGTGCTCGGGATCATCGTCAACGTCCTTCGCTCGGTTCCCTTCATCATCCTGCTGATCGTGATGATTCCGCTCACCGTCATGCTGGTCGGCACCTCGCTGGGCGTCGCCGGTGCGATCCCCCCGCTCGTCGTCGGCGCCGCGCCCTTCTACGCACGGCTCGTCGAAGGATCGCTCAAGGAAGTCGACCGCACCACGATCGAGGCGGTGCAGGCGATGGGCGCCACCACGCGCCAGATCGTCACCGGCGCGCTGATCCCCGAGGCGCTGCCCGGACTGATCGCCGGCGCCACCGTGACCGCGGTCGCGCTCGTCTCGTTTACCGCGATGGCGGGCGTGGTCGGCGCAGGGGGCCTCGGCGATCTCGCGATCCGCTTCGGCTATCAGCGCTTCCAGACCGACGTCATGGTCGTCACCGTCGTGCTGCTGGTCGTGCTCGTCCAGATCATCCAATATGCCGGCGACGCGCTCGCCCGCCACTTCACCCGCCGCTGATTTAACGCCGCTAGGAATTCGCATGAACCGCCGCATTTTGCTCGCCTCGTTCTCGCTGCTCGCGCTCGCCGCCTGCGGTGGTACCAAGACCAATGACGGCAAGACGCTGACCGTCGCCGCGACCGCGGTTCCGCACGCCGAGATTCTCGAGTCGATCAAGCCGACGCTCGCCAAGGAAGGCGTCGACCTCCAGATCCGCGTCTTCAACGACTACGTCCAGCCCAACCTCCAGGTCGAGCAGAAGCAGATCGACGTCAGCTATTTCGAGACCAAGCCGTATCTCGACGAGTTCAACGCCTCGCGCGGCACGCATCTCGTGACCTATGCCGGCGTCCACGTCGAACCGCTCGGCGCCTATTCGCGCAAGTGGAAGTCGATCGCGCAGATCCCGAACGGCGCGACCGTCGCGATCCCGAACGAGCCGAGCAACGGCGGCCGCGCACTGCTGCTTCTGCAGAAGGCCGGGCTCATCACGCTCAAGAACCCGACCAATCCGCTGTCGAGCCTCAACGACATCGCCACCAACCCCAAGAACCTGCAGTTCAAGGAGCTGGAGGGCGCCACCCTGCCGCGCACGCTCGGCGAGGTCGATCTCGCGCTGATCAACACCAACTACGCGCTCGACGCGAAGCTCAACCCGGTCCGCGATGCACTCGCGATCGAGGACAAGAACAGCCCCTACGTCAATTTCGTCGTCGGCCTGCCCGGTGGCGAGAAGGACCCGCGGGTCGTGAAGCTGATCGCTGCGTTGCGCAGCCCGGCCACCAAGACCTTCATCGAGCAGCATTATCGGCGTGCGGTGCTGCCGGCGTTCTGATACCGGCGCGAGCCCAGTCCGCGTAATTCCCGAGGCTCCATGACGGTCGTCGCCGCGTATCTCTATCGCCATGGCAAGCGCGTCCGCGCGGTCTCGATCGACGAAAAGGTCGATTGCCCCGCGGATCGCTCCGAGTTCGTCTGGATCGGCATCTGCGACCCGACCGACGCCGAGATGCGGACGCTGAAGGAACAGTATAACCTCCACCCGCTGGCCGTGGAGGACGCGATCAAGGCGGACCAGTTGCCCAAGGTCGACGTCTATGGCGACCAGCTCTTCGTCGTCGCGCGCACCGCGCAGCTCGAGGACGACAAGATCGCATACGGCGAAACCGCGATCTTCGTCGGCCACAGCCACATCATCAGCGTCCGCCACGGCTCGGCACGCTCGCACAAGGCGTTACGCGAACAGCTCGAAGCCGCGCCAACCTTGCTGATCAACGGCGTCGACTACGTCCTCCACGCTATCCTCGACTACGTCGTCGACGGCTATCTCCCGATCGTCGAAAGCATCGAGGACGAGGTGCTGGCGATGGAACAACGCACGATCGACGCCTTCCTGGGCCGCGACGAAATTGTCCGTATCTTTGGTCTGAGACGCGAAATGATCCGCTTCCAGCGCATCCTAGGCCCGATGGGCGAGGTTGCGGGCAAGATCGTCCGCCTCGACCTCCCCTGCATCGATACCGAGGCGAAACCGTATTTCAGCGACGTGCTCGACCACGTCCGCCGCGTCCAGACGATGGTCGAGGGCCTGCGCGAAGTGCTGACGTCGGTGTTCGAATTCAGCAACCTGCTCGAACAGCAACGCACCGGCGCGATCACTCGCCAGCTCGCCGCCTGGGCCGCGATCCTCGCGGTGCCAACCGCGATCGCCGGGATCTACGGCATGAACTTCGAGAACATGCCCGAGCTGAAGACGGAATACGGGTATTTCGTCGTACTGGGCGTGATCGGGATCGTCTGCGCCGCGCTGTACGTGAAGTTCAAGCAGGCGAAGTGGCTGTAGACCCACGGATCGACCTTATCGTCATCTCAGCCAAGCGGTCAGACCTCGCCCCCCCCGGCGAAGGCCGGGGCCCAATTGGGGGCCGCCAATGACGGGCGATACGCCCCGTTACTGCGACCTTTCCAATTGGGCCCCGGCCTCCGCCGGGGGGGGGGGTAGGCGCCGGAATGGCAGAAGCTTAGCTCAAACCTTGACGAGCATCTTCCCCGTATTCCCACCCGAGAACAGCCCAAGAAACGCATCCGGCATCGTCTCGAGCCCCTCGTGCACGGTCTCCTGCCGCTTCAGTGTCCCCGCCGCCAGCATCCCGCCCATGTCCTTGTAGAACTCCTCGGCGCGATTCATGTAGTCGCTGACGATGAACCCGCGGATCTGCACGCGGTTACCGATCAACCGCGCGAGATACTTCAGCTGCGTCGCCGCACCGCTGTTGTAGACGTCGATCATCCCGCACACCGCGAACCGCGCGTGCATCCGTGCATGTGCCAGCGCCGCGTCGAGATGCTCGCCGCCGACGTTGTCGAAATACACGTCGATACCTTTCGGAGCAGCCTCGCCGAGCGCCTTCACCACCGGCACGTCGCTCTTATAGTCGATCACCGCATCCGCGCCGAGCGACTTCACCCACGCGCATTTCTCCGCGCCGCCGGCCGACCCGATCACCGTCATGCCCTTGGCCTTGGCGACCTGCACGACGGTCGATCCGACCGCACCCGCCGCCGCCGACACGAACACCGTATCGCCCGCCTTAGCCTCGGCAACCTGAAGCAGCCCAAAATACCCGGTCATCCCCGGCATGCCGAGCTGACCCAGAAAAGCCTGCGGAGGCACGTCGAGCGCGGGCAGCTTCTGCACCTGCGCGGCCGGCACCACCGCTTCGTCGCGCCAGCCGGCCATGTGCAGCACCATGTCGCCGACCTTGATGCCGTCGTCGTTGCTCTCGACCACTTCGCCTACCGCGCCGCCCTGCATCGCCTCGCCCAGCGCGAACGGCGGGACATAGCTCTTCACGTCGTTCATCCGCCCGCGCATGTACGGGTCGACCGACAGCCAGCGATTGGCGATGCGCACCTCGCCGGCGCCGAGCGTCGACTGGTCGAGATCGATCATGGCGAAGTCGGTATGCTTCGGCATGCCTTGCGGACGTGCCTTCAGGCTCCATGCACGGGCCATAAACTTGCTCCTGTCTTGAATATTCGTGAACCGGGTATGGCGAAACGCACGTCCAGCGCAACCCGCAAAAAAAGCCCGGACGGTATCGCCCGGGCTCGTTTCGAAAGGCGTCACGCGACGTCAGCCAATGGTTTCAAACGCTTAGTATGTGGTCGACCCGGACTTGCCGAGCGTGTCCGATGTCGTGCCCGTGGTCGACGTCGCGCCGGCAGTGCTGCCGGCCTGCGTGGTCGAAGCATACCCCGTTGTACCAGCGTCCTTCTTGTCGCCGCCGGTGCGATCGCCATACTCGAACATCGCCGAGTTGCGCTCTTCTTCCTTCCACGCCGACTTGGCTTCGTCGGCCGACTTCGACAGCGTGACCTTGCCATCGACGGTCTTGATCCAGCGCGACGGGATCGAGTGATGCACGCCGCCCGCATCGCGGTCGTTCTTGGTCAACAGGATCCGGTCGCCCTTCACCTTGTCGACCGTGCCGACATGGCTGCCATCGGATCCAACGACTTCCATATGCTCGGTGACCTGCGACAGCGAACTGCGCTGGCCCTGCCGCTCATTGCGCCATGACGAGAACTCGGTCTCGAACTTGGAGCGGTTTTCATGGCGATACTCGTCATAGTCGCGGTCCAGCGCCGCGATCTGCGTGCTGCGCCAGCTATGATAGTGATCGTCATGCGGGTTCGACGACCGATTGCCGAACGACCGACTGTCCGAGCCGCCATAAGACCGCTCGTCATAGCGCGCATCGGCTTCGCGGCGACGTTCGGCCTCATCGTCGCCGAACCACGAGCGAACCTCGTCGCCTGCCCGCGCGATGAACCCGCGATCGTCATAGTCATAGCCCTGCGGCTGGCGACCATAGTCACGCCCCTCGTTACGGCTGCCGCCGCGCGACGTGCGGTTGTCGTCGTCCGCATGACGGTTGCGCCCTACGTCCTCGAAACGACGACCGTCCGACGCATAGCTGCCATGATAGTCGGTATCGCCCGAACCCTGGCTGCGCTGGCCATAACGCGACTGACCGGAATCCTGGCGACCATAGCCCTGCTGGCCGTAGGACTGGCCTGCCCCCTGCCCGTAGCGCGACTGACCATAGCGATCACCGCCCGATGGCTGCTGGCGATCGTTGTGGCCGCCATAATAGTCACGGCTGCCCTGGTCGTCGCGCCCGCGATACCCCCCGCGATACCCGTGGTCACCGCGATCATTGTCGCGATCGAACTCACCGGCTGCTGCATAATCGCGCGCACTGGATCGACCATAGTCGCCACCATCGGAGCGGAAATCGCGACCGTAATCCTGCGAGTTCGGCCGACCGTAATAGTCACCCGACTGACGATCTCTGGTATTGCGTTCGTAGACCATAGGAGCCTCCTAATTGCTGTCCTGCGGCTGCCGGCGTCGTCGTATGCGGCGTCGTGCATTCCGAGGTCTACAAGCGCCAGGATCGTCGATTGTTCCTGCGTTTGCCGTCGCTTGACGCCGACACGACGCACCGCTGCGACGGCGGGCCAGAAGCAGGGCGACGGGCTTCACCAACCCGGTTGCAACAGCGAAATCGAGCCGCTAAGCCATCGGTCCTGGCCTATGGCCAATCGCGCGGGGCCGTAGCTCAGATGGGAGAGCGCTGCAATCGCACTGCAGAGGTCCGGGGTTCGATTCCCCGTGGCTCCACCACGCGCAACACGATGATGACTAGACATGTGCCCCTGCAATTGCCCGAAGCATTGGGGCGGTATGCGCGGTAACCGCACAGGAAAGCTGCCGATAATCGATTTATCGATGTCCTCCACGATCGCTCGATCACCCCCACAAACGTTCGATCTCGGATAAAATCGAGAATGTGGCATACCAGGACGCGGGGCTGGCGCCGGGCACGCTGGAGATATTCAACGCCCGCACCGACGGGTCCGTTTTCTGCCGGCCCAGGACATGATCACGCATCCTTCGACCTCGACGCCGTGAACAAAAGCCAGCCGACACCTCCTGCGACGACGCCGAGCGCGCCACCAAGCAGATAGGCGTCGATCGCCCCTGTCGGCATGAACATCCCGCCGGCCATATATCCGAGAATACCCGCGCTGCTCGTCACGGCGCTGTAGATCGCGGCCACCTTGCCGTGTGCGCCCGCAGGAGCCTCGCGCTGCAGCATCGTCCGCACCGCGACGTTGTGCACGCTGTTCGCCGCACCGCCGATCACGAAGGCGATCCCCACAACGACGAGCCCGGAGGTCATCGTCATGCCGGCAATCCCGCCGACAACGCCTATCGCCAGCATCATCGCGCCCATCACGATGGCGGACGCAAAGGCCAGTGGGGCCGGGCGGAGCATCGGCCAAACCCCGGCCGCCGCCGCGCCCGCCATCATTCCCCCCGCCCAACACGCGGTGAGCAGCCCGAACGCCATCGCACCCGCCGCCAGCGACACGGTGACCAGGAACACGAACGCGACATCGGCAATCGCGCTGGCGAAGACTCCCAATGCGAGGGCACCGATCATGATCACGATCCGCCGATCGCGCAGCACCGGCAGATACTCGGCGAACAGCGTCCGGGCTTGGTCATCCGCATCGGCATCCACATCGACCTCGACCGGCCGCCGCAACCCGCTCCCCAGCACGACCACAGCCAGCAACGCGAAGCTCGCCGCATCGAACAGTAGCGCATTGCCCGCGCCGCCCCATGCCACCAGTGCGCCGCCAACGACTGGCCCGGCAAGCATCCCGGCGCTACGCACGAACTCCAGTACCGCGTTCGCACGCGCCAACGTCATTCCCAGCCCGGTAGCCAGCACCGGGATCAGTGCGAAGGTCGCCGTTCCCCCGACCGCGAACAGGATGCTGAGGACGCCGGCACCGACCATCGTCGAGACCAGATCGGAATGATACGCCATCCAGGACAGGACCACCGCGTCCGCCAGCGCCGCACCAGCCAGCAGCTTGCCCGCATCGCGCGCATCGACGAGGCGCCCGATGTACGGCGTGACGAGCAAACCCGGCAGCAACTGGGCGACCAGCAGCATCGGCACGGCAAAAGCGGTTCTATCGCCCGCTGTCCGAAACATCAGGGTGATCAGCGAAATCTCGTCGCCAATCGTCGAGATCGTCAGCGTCGCAAGCAGCAACCACCCCCACCCCGTCCTAAACGCGACTATTCCCATGTCGGCAGTTCATGCTGTCGGGCCTCGCTCGTCAATGTTTCATGCGCGACTTCATATGATCGGTCAGCGCGGGAATTTCGGCAGGGTCCCCAGCGCCGTCGAACGAACCGAAGCCCGCGGGGGCAGAGCACGCCTGACTCCAACTCCGTACCGATTGAGCAATCATCGAAACGCGACGCCCGCGTGGCGGGCGGACTTGGCTGCAAGCTTGCCGCGGTCGTGATCACCACGCAGAATGCAAACAGCGTGCGCCACGTCACCGCCCACGGATCCGGAGAACAATCCGCGAAAACGCCTGACCGATCAGCGGATTGGCGCTTGCGAACAGCGCAAGGATCACCGCCGCCCCTCAAAGACAGCGCGACGACCCCAATTGCGCGCACGCCATCGGGGGGCAGTTCTCGATGCTGGTTGACCAGGCACAGTCGCACAGCATTCCTTCAACGGCGCAATAACGGCCGACATCGCGTGCCAGCAAGCCTGCGCGACAAAGCCGCGCATCGTCAAACCCTTGGCGTAGCACGAGTGCGGCAAGCGATACCGCGGTCCAAAACAAAACCCAGGCGAGAACGCTTGGATCGTCGACCAGCACCACGCCGAACGCGGCGGCGGCAATCGACGCCAGTCGCGCCGATCCGTCATTCCAGTTCACCCGGTGCGTGACGAACAGGGCGTCAAGGATCGGCTTTGCCGCAGTTCTGTGATCGACCGATCGCGAGGTCCGTGTGCGATCCGTTCACTTGTCGTGCAGATCCTGTGCAGAGGATGAATCCAAACCCGGCCGGTTTCCCTCAACCCGCGTTGCGAATGCCTCGGCGCAGGGCTAGCCTCGCTTCGGGGAGTATCGACACATGGCGTGCAAAGACCGGATCGACCGGCGTTTCGCAACGAAGCGTTATCGTCTGTCCGCTACCCATTCGCCGATGCAGAACCCGAACCAGCACTACGGCCAATGTTCGCGATCTTCCTGACGCCCGCCTACGCGCCTTTCGCGATCGCGTTCGTCGTGATGATCGGGATCGGGCTGATCGAGGCGATCGGCCTTGGCCTCGGCCATCTCGATCTTCACGCGGATGTCCATGCCGAAGCCGATGGCGGCGGCGTGCTCGACTGGCTCGGGCTTGGCCACGAACTCCCGATCCTGATCTGGCTGACCTCGCTGCTGGGTTGCTTCACGCTGGCCGGCATAGCCATCCAGCAAGGCGCGACCGCGATGACCGGCGGCCCGCTGCACTGGGGCCTTGCCTCAGGCGGCGCGCTGATCGTCGGTAGCCTGCTCAACACGTTGGCCGCCAACGGCCTCGCCCGGATCATGCCCGGCTTCGAGACCAGCGTGATCTCGACCGACGACTTCCTTCGCCGCCGCGGCACGATCCTCGAAGGCACCGCGCGTCGAGGTAGCCCGGCTCGTGCGAAGATCGTCGACCAGCACGGCCAGGCGCATTTCATCATGGTCGAGCCGCATGACGACACCGACGCGATCGCCGCCGGCGAAACCGTGCTGATCGTCCGCCGCGACGGCAAACTCTTCTACGCGCTGCCCGACGCCAACGCGCTCCTGCAGTCGATCTGATCCTAATCATAATCCGGGGGAGGGTTTCATGCCCGCACAACTAATCAACGTCCTGACTTACGCCGGTATCGTGCTCTTCGCGCTCGTCGTGATCGGCATCATCCTGACCCGGCTGTACCGCCGGGCGACCAAGGACGTGGCGCTGATCCGCACCGGCTTCGGCGGCGAGAAAGTCGTCCTCAACGGTGGCATCATGGTCATCCCCGTGCTCCACGAACTGATGCAGGTCCGCCTGACCACCGTGAAGCTGGAGGTGTCGCGTCTCAACAAGGATGCGCTGATCACGCTCGACAAGCTGCGCGTGGACGTCGTCGGGCTGTTCCATATCAAGGTGAAGCCAGACGCGGAATCGATCGCCGCCGCCGCACAGACGCTCGGCGATTCGGTCAACAGCCCCGACGCGGTAAAGTCGCTGCTCGACGGCAAGCTGGTGTCGGCGCTGCGCTCGGTCGCCGCGACGATGACGATGGAGCACCTCCACGCCAACCGCGCCGACTTCATCCAGAAGGTGCAAGAGGCGCTGATGACCGATCTGGACATGAACGGCTTCCAGCTCGAGTCCGTGAGCATCACGCATTTCGACCAGACCGCGTTCGAGCATTTCAACGAGAACAACGCGTTCGATGCCGAGGGGCTGACCGTGCTCACGCGGACGATCGAGGAGCGCAAGAAGATCCGCAACGACATCGTCGCGACCAACCGCGTCGAGATCGAGCAGCGTAACCTCGACGCGAACAACCAGTCGCTCGAGATCGCACAGGCCGCCGAGCAGGCGCGCCTGACGCAGGAGCAGACGCTCTCCGCTCGCCGTGCGGAACAGGCGACCGCGATCGCCACCGCCGAGGCCGAGCAGACCCGCCTCGCCGAAATCGCTCGCATCACCGCTAGCCAGGCGCAGACCGTTGCGCAGACCGAGGCCGACAAGGTCATCCAGACCGCGACGATCGCGCGCGATGGTGCGATCCAGACCGCGACGATCGAGCGCGACCGCACGATCGAAATCGCGCGCATCACGACGGCGGTGCAGACCGCGCAGAAGTCCGAGGAGGAGTCGACCGCGACTGCCGCCGCCAATGAGGCTCGCGCGCTCGCCGTCCGCGCCGAGGAAAGCGTCGCCACGGCCAAGGCGACCGAGATCGCCAACCGCAACAAGAACGTCGCGGTGATCGCCGCCACCCAGCGTGCGCAGGAAGAGGCCGTCGGCATCACCGTCGCCGCAACCGCCGAGAAGGAAGCAGCCGAAGCCCGCGCCAGTGCCCTGCGCACCGAGGCGACTGCCGAAGCCGACGCCGAAAAGGCCCGGGCGGAAGGGCGCGAGGCAGCATTCAAGGTCGACGCGGCAGGTCAGGCATCGCTCAACGAGGCGACCAACCTGCTGAGCGACGCGCAAACCGCGTTGCTGATCCGCCGCGCGATGCTGGAAGCGCTGCCCGCGATCATCGCCGCGGCCAGCAAGCCGATGGAGAATATCGACAAGATCAGCATTCTCGATGCCAGGGGGCTACACGGTGACGGCGGCAGCGATGGCGCATCCGGCGGCGGTCAGGGGAATCTCGCCGATGCCGCAGTCGCCGCAGCGATGCGCTACCGCGTCGGCGGTCCGCTCATCGATGGGCTGATGGCCGAACTCGGCATGACCGGCAGTTCATTGAACGGCATGCTCGCCGGCAGCGGCGCTGACGCGGCGCCTGCGCGAAGCTCATCCACCGATGCCCACAAACATCCCGCTGCTCTCAATGGCGGGTCGGGCAACCCACCGGCCTGACGTGGTGAATCCCTAGGCCCAACCCGTAGAAACCGATCTGCGCGTCGAAGACGATGGCGCGCAGATCTTTCCGGGAGCCTTGGATCCTGCCGCATGCCTTTCGATCGAACAGGCCGTGGCAGACCTACCCCGCGACGTCCCCGGCGTGCGGATCGGGTCCGCCCCCGCCCTGCGCGGCATGCTCGCGGTGGACGGTCCCATTGGCCGCATCGCGGGATCTGTGCTGGGGCCCGACGCACGCCCCGTCCGAGCCGTGCTGTTCGACAAGACCGCGGTTCGGAACTGGGCGCTCGGCTGGCATCAGGATCGCACCATCGTCGTCCAGCGGCGTGGTGCCGTCGACGGGTTCGGCCCCTGGACGGTGAAGGCCGGACTCGTCCAGGTCGAACCGCCCTTCGCATTGCTGGAGCGGATGGTCACGATCCGCGTCCACCTCGACCCCGTCGACGCCACGAATGCCCCGCTTCGCATTGTGCCCGGATCTCACCGGCTGGGCCGCCTGCCGGAAGCGAGCATCGCGCATGTCGTCGAGGAGCGCGGCGAACGCCTGTGCCGCGCGAACCGCGGCGATGTCTGGCTCTACGCGACACCGATCGTCCACGGCTCGCGCGCCGCCGATCCACCCCGTCGCCGACGCGTGCTCCAGATCGACTACGCAGCCGAAGACCTGCCCCCTCCGCTTCGATGGCAAGGGCTAGAGGCGCCGCCGACAAACCCTATTTATCGCCCTGCGCCGACGGACCGGCGACAGTAGCCGCAACTCAGGCGGCGCTGGTGATCGGCGCGTTCCCCGTATCCGAACTCGACAGCCACCGTACGAAGTTCGACGCGTCCATCGGTCGCCCGAACAGGAAGCCCTGCGCCTCTTCGCAACCGATATGCGCGAGGACGTTGGCCGCGTCCTCGCTTTCGACGCCCTCGGCGACGACGCGGTAGCCAAGCTTCTGGGCCAGGCCGACCATCGTCTCGACGAGCACGAAGTCCGCGCCGCTAGTCGCACGGAGGTTGCGCACGAACGCCTGATCGATCTTGACGACCTGCGCCGGCAGCCTCTGCAGATAGGCGAGACTGCTATGCCCCGTGCCGAAGTCGTCGATCGCGAGGCAAATGCCCGCCGTCGCCAGTTCTGCGAGCATCGCCAGCGCCTGCTCGGGGTGATCCATGATCGCGCTCTCGGTGAGTTCGATCTCGAGTTGATCGGGGCGCAGCTGACGCCGCAGCATCCCCAGCTGGATGCGTTCGATCAGGTCCGTCTCTTCGAGGTTGGCAGCCGAGATATTGACGGAAACCGCAACGCCTATGCCGGCCTCGTTCCAGCCGACGAGCTGATCCATCGCCGCGTCCAGCACCCACTGCGTGGTCGGTCGGGCCAGCGACGTGTGTTCGATGATCGGGATGAATTCGGCGGGCGATATTTCACCGAGCACCGGGTGCCGCCATCGCAGCAATGCCTCGACGCCGATGCAGCGCCGCGTCGCCAGTTCGACACGCGGTTGAAACATCAGCCGAAGCTGATCGCCGGCTTCGAGCGCGGTCCCGAAATCCTGCAAAAGCGTATATTGACGGCGATGCGCGATGTCGCTGGCCGGCGAATACAGCGCGATCGCACCATCCACCTGCCGGGCATCCTGCGCCGCGCTGGCCGCCGCGCGCAACACGTCGTCGGCCGCCGCGTCACCCAGCGTGAACGCGCGAACGCCGATCGCGACGTTGGTGACGAACCGGACCGACGAGGACGCCCGGATCGCCGCGAAGCCCGACGCCAGGACCGCCATGTACGCATTCTGATCCGCGTCGGGTGGCCCTAGAAAGGCGAATTGCGCCGGGCCGACGTGATAGGCGACGCGGGAGGAATCGAGCCGCTGTTGCAGCGACAGCGCGGCCTCCCGGATCAACGCGTCGACCCGCGCTCCGCCCATCACGCGCAAGATCCGGTTGATCTGGTCGTCCCGGCCCAAATCGACGACGACGACGAGCCGGTGCTCGCCGCTATGGTCGCGCGTCAGATCTAGGAGGTCCTCGCGGAACTGATTGCGGTTGGGCATACCGCTGATCGGATCGATCCGGCCGAACGCATGCTGCAACTCGATCTGCGCCATGACCATCGCCGCGAGGTCGGTCAATGCGGCCATTTCGGCGGCGGACACCTGCCGCGGCTCGGTGCCGAGCACGCAGAGCGAGCCAAGACCATAGCCTTCGCTGGTGACGAGCGGTGCACCCGCGTAGAACCGGGTGCCGGCAAGGCCCAACGGGCTTTCGGCGTAAAAACAGTCCGCCTGCAGGTCCTCGATGACCAGCGGGCTCGTCGATTCGGCGACCTGCGAACACGGCGCTTTTCTGCGGGTAATCGAGTCGTGAGAAATCCCGACCCGCGACTTGAACCACTGTCGATCGCGATCGGTCAGCGAAATGGCCGCTACCGGCAGGCCGAAGATCTGGCTGGCCATGCGCGTGATACGATCAAAGCTCTCGCTCGACGGCGTATCGAGCAGCTTGAGCTGGTGCAAAGCGTCAAGCCGAGCCTTCTCTAGATAGTCACGCACGGGCTTCCCTTTCGGGATAGCTGATAAATTACAATCGTTAACGGTTTCACCTACGTCAAACGTGACGACATTGAAAAATTAGGGAAATCCGCCGCCGAACCGTGTGGCTACCGGCTCATATTCCGGTGTCGCGCAGCGCCACCGCGCCACACCAAGGCCGCGTACTAGAGCGACGTATTTGGCGCTCTTTAGCAAAGGGATAAGCGCCGATCGAGCAGATGCGCCTCGACCGATCATCGTTATATCCAGAAACAACGGGAGGGCCGAGGCCCTCCCGCGAGGATCACCCCTGCATGTCTTCGAGTTCGCGTCCGCGCGTCTCGTTGACCATCGCCTTCACGAAGAAGAACGACGCCGCTGCGAAGAACGCGTAGCCGAAATAGGTGACGCTCAGCCCCGGCGAGACCGCCAGCGCCGGGAAGCTCACCGAAATCGCGGCATTGGCGATCCACTGCGCGAAGCCGGCGACCGCCAGCCCCGAACCACGGATCTGCTGCGGGAACATCTCGCCGAGCATCACCCACATCACCGGGCCCCAGCTCGCGTTGAAGAAGATGACGTAGAGGTTGGCCGAGATCAGCGCGATTAGGCCGTTATGGCCCGGCAGGCTGACCGCGCCCGCCGCGTCGGTGACCGCGGTCGAAAACGCATAGGCGACGATCGCCAGCGTGACCGCCATGCCGGCCGATCCGACCAGCAGCAGCGGCTTGCGACCGATCTTGTCGACGGTCGCGATCGTGAACAGGCACGCCGCGATCGACAGGACGCCCGACAGGATGTTGATCTGGAGCGCGTTGTCCTCGGTGAAGCCCACCGCCTCCCACAGCACCGCGCCGTAATAGAACACGACGTTGATGCCGACGAACTGCTGGAAGATCGCGAGACCGATGCCCGCCCACAGGATCGGACGGACCTTGCCGGTGGTCTTGTCGAGCAGATCGGACAGCTTGGGCTTGTGGTGGTCCTTGGCGAGCGAATTGCGGATTTCGATCACCTTGCGATCGGCCTCCTCACGGCCGAACAGCCGGGTCAGGACGGTCCGCGCCTGCTCGTCACGCCCCTTGGCGACCAGGAAGCGCGGGCTTTCCGGGATGACCGTCAGTGCGATCAGATAGACCAGAGCCGGGATCGCCTGGAACCAGAACATCCAGCGCCACGCCGACTGATGAAGCCAGAATTCGGCGGTCGAGCCACCGGCATAGCGCGCGACCGCGAAATTCGCGACGAACGCGCCGGTCAGGCCCGAGATGATCATGACCTGCTGGACGCTCGACAGGCGCCCGCGGATCGCCGCCGGCGTGACTTCGGAGATGTAGACCGGCGAGGTGACGCTGGCGGCGCCAACGCCGAGACCGCCGATGATCCGGGCCAGAATGAAGATCGCCGACGAGCCTGCCGCGCCCGCGACTAGCGCCGACACGAGGAACAGTACCGCCGACAGCATCATGACGCTGCGGCGACCGATCGCATCCGACAACCGCCCGGCGCCGAATGCACCGATCGCGGACCCGACCAGAATCGCGCCGACATTGACGCCAATCCCGAGCCGTCCAAGCGCGAAGGCCGCTTCGAGCCCCTTCTGCGTGCCGTTGATCACGCCCGAATCATAGCCGAACATGAACCCGCCGATGGTGGCGACGGCGACGATCGCGGTGATGAAACCGTAGTTCACCGCCGATCCGCCCGATCCTCTGATACTCTCCGACATAGCCCCTCCTAAATGCCGTTATTATCGGCTGATTTGTGCATGTTGCGTGATGGTGTGCGGACGCGGTCTCACCATGTGGACAGTCGTCCAGACGTTCTGGAAACGCCGATCATGCGGGCGATCGCGCCGACAGTGGCGCGGCGGATCGACAGCCGCGTCCACCGGCTTGGTGCCGGTCCTTGCGAGGATCTAGCGTCGGTTCGATCACACCCAATCCTCAACAATGGCGCTGGTATCGATCGGCCGATCCGCGTCTCTATGGTATCGCTATCAAGTCTGGTGCGCGCGTCAAGTGCGGCTCTCGCGCGGCCTCCGGCGCGGCGCGGCGTCGGACTGCCGCCGGATCAGGGTGAAATCGAGCGTCTGGTGGCGTTCGATCTTCGCGCCGCTGCCCGACTGCCGGATCGCGGTGACCAGAAGATCGACCGCTGCACGCGCCATATCCGCGATCGGCTGGTGGATGGTCGTGAGTTCGGGCCAGATCGCGGTCGACAGCGTCGTGTCGTCGAATCCGCAGACCGTCAGGTCGCCCGGCACGTCGATGCCGCGGCGATGCGCGATCGCTACCGTTGCCGCTGCCATGTCGTCGTTCGACGCGAAGATCGCGGTGGGTGGATTTTCGAGCGCGAGCAGTTGCTCCGCGGCGTCGAGCCCCGATCGGTAGGTGAACAGGCCGTCGGCGACCAGGCTCGGGTCGAACGGCAAACCCGCCTGTTCGAGCGCGACGGTATAGCCCGCATAGCGCTGGGCACTGGCCGACAGGTTGGGATCGCCGGTTATGAAGCCGATCCGCCGATGGCCGAGGTCCATGATGTGCTGCGTCATCATCGACGCCGCCTCGCGATCGTCGATGCCGATCGCCAGCTGGTCCGCGGATGGCATCGCAGTCGCCACCGCGATCGCCGGGATGCCGGCCTTGGCAAGCAGGTCGAGGACGCCGGCCGCTTCGCACAACGGCGGCGGCAAGATGATGCCGTCGATCCCGCCCTCGATCAGGTGTCGCGTCACCTCGAGCTCGTGATCGCCCAGTTCGCACTTCTCGACGACGATCTGGACGTCGCGGCGACTCGCCTGTTCGAGACTGCCGAGCAAGAATTCGCTCAAGAAGCCCGCGCTCGGATTGCTGTACAACAGACCGATCCGCGTCTGCCCTGCCCCGGCCAGGCTGCGTGCCGCGGGATTGGGGGCGTAGTTCAGCGCTGCGATCGCCGCATTCACCGTCTCGCGCGTCTTGGGCCGTACGTTGGTCTCGCCGTTGATCACACGCGAGACGGTCATCGGGGAAACCCCGGCGCGCGCCGCCACGTCGCTGATGGTGGGAGTCGAGCCTCCGCGGCGCGAGGAGCGAGTTGGCGCTGGCGAATGAACTGTCATGACAGGGGTGTTAGCGCAACGATCGGGGACCGCAACCGGTGCGGCAAGATTCGCCCAAGCGTACCGTAAATACGAGCGCCGAGGGAGATCGCCGAAACTCGGGAATGAATTCTACGCCGTACGGCCTGAACGCTTGCCCAATGGCGATACCGGGCATATGGTAGCGGTATCGATATTCACCGACAGGCTTCATAGAGAGCAGGCGGTACAGAGAGAGGACCGATCCGCAATGCGCTACAGTCTGTTCCCCGGCGTGGCCCTAGCCGCCATCGCGCTCACCGCGACGATCTCCGGCGCGCAATCGACGCCGCCCAAGACCGGATCGACGGTCAGCCCGGACGGCAAACAGTATCTCGCGCAACCGCTGACGCGCGAAATCTACGCCGCCGACCCTTCCGCGCATGTCTTCGGCGGCAAGATCTACATCTATCCCAGCCACGACGTCGACGCGGGCATTCCCGACGACGATCTCGGCAATCAGTACGCGATGCACGACTACCGTGTCCTCAGCATGGACAGGGTCGGCGGACCGGTAACGGTCCATCCGGTCGCGATCGACGTGAAGAACATCCCCTGGGCGTCGAAGCAGAGCTGGGCGCCGGATGCCGCGTACAAGAACGGCACCTATTACCTCTACATCCCCGCGCGCGACGCCAAGGGCGTCTTCCGGATCGGCGTCGCGACGTCGAAGTCGCCGGTCGGTCCGTTCAAGGCCGAGCCGATGCCGATCAAGGGCAGCTATTCGATCGATCCGGCGGTGTTCACCGATACCGACGGCGCGAGCTACATGTATTTCGGCGGCATCTGGGGTGGCCAGTTGCAGCGCTGGGCGACCGGCAGGTTCGATCCGAACGCAGGCGACACCGACCTGAAGCAGGACGGCAAGCCCGCGCTGATGCCCAAGGTCGCCAAGCTGACGGCCGACATGAAGCAGTTCGCGGCGCCACCACGCGACGTCGCGATCCTCGACGAAGCCGGCAAGCCGTTGCTCGGCGGCGATCACGACCGGCGGTTCTTCGAAGCCTCGTGGATGTTCAAGCGCGGCGGCAAATACTATTTCACCTATTCGACCGGCGACACGCACTTCATCGCCTATGCGACCGGCACCAGCCCGCTTGGCCCGTTCCGTTACCAGGGCAAGATCCTGCTGCCGGTACAGGGCTGGACGACGCATCATTCGATCCTGAAGGTCGGCAACACGTGGCAGCTGGTCTACCACGACACGCAATTGTCGAACCGCAACCATCTGCGATCGGCGAAGATGACCGAGCTCACCTTCAATCCCGACGGCTCGATCGTCACCATCGATCCGTTCAAGAAGTAGTCGCATGTTTCTCGGAATCGATATCGGCACGTCCGGCGTAAAGGCGGTGGTGCTCGACGAGGCCGGCGCGGTCGTCGGCCAGGGCACCGCCGCGCTCACCGTCCAGCGGCCGCACCCGCTCTGGTCCGAACAGGATCCCGATGCGTGGTGGCGCGCGACCAATGCGGCGGTGCTGGCGATCGACGCCAGCGTCCGGCGCTCGGTCCGCGGCGTCGGTCTCGCCGGGCAGATGCACGGCGCGACCGTGCTGGGTGCGGACGATCGGCCGCTGCGCCCCGCGATCCTGTGGAACGACGGTCGCTGCGCCGCGGAGTGCGCCGAACTGGAGGCTGCGGTCCCCGAACTGCGCGCGATCTCCGGCAACATCGCGATGCCGGGCTTCACCGCCCCCAAGCTGCTGTGGCTGCGCAATCACGAGCCGGACGTCTTTGCGAAGATCGCGACCGTTCTGCTGCCCAAGGATTACGTCCGGCTGCAGATGACCGGCGACAAGGCGTCGGACCTGTCGGACAGCGCCGGCACCTTGTGGCTCGACGTCGGCGCGCGACGCTGGAGCGACACGCTGCTGTCGGCATGCGGCCTGTCCACCGCCAATATGCCCGGCCTGTTCGAAGGCTCGGCGATCACCGGCCAGTTGCAGGCGGACATCGCCGAGGCCTGGGGCATGCCGCGCGTGCCGGTCGCGGCCGGCGGCGGCGACAACGCCGCCGGCGCGGTCGGTGTCGGCGTCGTCCGTGACGGCGACGCGCTGCTCTCGCTCGGCACGTCGGGCGTGATCTTCGTCGCCACCGACGACTTCCGGCCCAGCCCGGAGCGCGCGGCGCATACCTTCTGCCACGCGCTGCCCGGCCTGTGGCATCAGATGTCGGTACACCTGTCGGCTGCCTCGTGCGTCGACTGGGTGGCACGGATTACCGGCACGCAGAGCGTCGCCGACCTGCTCGCGCGCGCCGAATCGGTCGGTCCCGCCGGCGGCCCCGAGCTGTTCCTCCCCTATCTCTCGGGCGAGCGGACGCCGCATAACGACGCCGACGTCCGCGGCGCGTTCCTCGGGCTCGACAACGACACCGACGGCAACCGCCTCGCGCAGGCTGTGCTGGAGGGCGTCGCCTTCGCGCTGGCCGACGGGCTCGACGTGCTGCGCGAGACCGGCACCACGGTCGATCGCCTGTCGGTGATCGGCGGCGGCGCGCGCTCGGGCTATTGGGGCCGGATCATCGCCGCGGCGATGGATGTCGAACTCGTCTATCTCGAAGGCGGCGAGGTCGGCCCGGCGCTCGGTGCCGCCCGGCTCGCGCAGCTCGCGGTCGACGGCGGCGATCCGGCCTCGGTCTGCGTCGCGCCGCCCGTCGCGCGCACCATCGTTCCCGATCCCGCCATCGCGGATACGCTCGCCGCCAAGCGCGACGCGTTCCGTGCCGCCTATTCCCGCATCACCCCCAAAAACTCGCCAAGGAATTTTTGATGGCCGACTTCTTCGCCGACATCGCCCCGATCAAGTACGAGGGCCCGGATACGACCAACGAACTCGCCTACCGCTTCTACGACAAGGACCGGGTCGTGCTCGGCAAGACGATGGCAGAGCATCTGCGCTTTGCCGCGTGCTTCTGGCACACCTTCTGCTGGCCCGGCTCCGACGTGTTCGGCGGCGGCACGTTCGATCGCCCGTGGCATCGCGGCGCCAACGACAGCGCGGCGGCGGCGGAAAAGCGCGAGGCGGCATTCGATTTCTTCACGCGCCTCGACGTGCCCTTCTACTGCTTCCACGACGTCGACGTGATGGCCGACGCGAACTCGGTCGCCGAGCATCGCAAATTCTTCGCCGAAGCCGTCGACCATCTCGAAAAGCTCCAGGCGTCGTCGGGTCGCAAGCTCCTGTGGGGCACCGCCAACGCGTTCAGCCACCCGCGCTACGCCGCCGGTGCCTCGACCAATCCCGACCCCGAGGTGTTCGCGTTCGCCGCGATGCAGGTTCGCGATGCGCTCGAGGCGACGCACCGTCTCGGCGGCGAGAACTACGTGCTGTGGGGCGGTCGCGAAGGCTATGAGACGCTGCTCAACACCGACATGAAGCGCGAGCTGGATAATTTCGGCCGCTTCCTCAACCTGGTGGTCGAGCACAAGCACAAGATCGGCTTCAAGGGCACGATCCTGATCGAACCCAAGCCGCACGAGCCGACCAAGCACCAGTACGACTTCGACACCGCCACCGTGTACGGTTTCCTCAAGCGCTACGGCCTCGAGAACGAAGTGAAGGTCAACATCGAGGCGAACCACGCCACGCTGTCGGGCCACACCTTCGAGCACGAGATCGCCACCGCCGCCGCACTCGACATCTTCGGCTCGATCGACGCCAACCGCGGCGATCCGCAGAATGGCTGGGACACCGATCAGTTTCCCAACTCGGTCGAGGAACTCACGCTCGCGATGGTCGAGATCCTGCGTGCCGGCGGCTTCAAGACCGGCGGCTTCAACTTCGACGCCAAGGTCCGTCGCCAGTCGATGGACCCGATCGACCTGTTCTACGGTCATGTCGGCGGGATCGACGTCGTCGCCAAGGGCCTGCTCAACGCCGCCGCGCTGATCGAGGACGGCCGTCTCGATGCGTTCAAGACCGAGCGTTACGCCGGCTGGAACGGTGAGCTCGGCAAGATGATCGGCACCAGCGATCTCGCGACGATCGCCGATCTGGCAGGCGACCGCGCGATCGATCCGAAGCCGCGCTCGGGCCGGCAGGAGCGGATCGAGAACCTGATGAACCGCTTCATGTGATCATCAGCCCGGCGATGCGGTCCCACCAAGGGACCCGTATCGCCGGGTCGCTGCCTTGCGTCGACGACAGCGACCGCCGCGCGCGTCAAACACCTGTTCAGATTGCTCCGAGCAATTGATAGTGTCGTATGCGACGATAAAGGCATAATGCGAAGTTATGGACGAACCCCTCTCCGCGACACCCGAGCCCATCTCAGACGCGACGTTGCCGCTGCGATCGTCGGGCCGCAGGTTGCGCGGGGCGGTGGCGAACAAGCTCGGTGTGGCGATCCTGTCGGGCGAGTTCTCGCCGGGTGAGACGCTGTCGGGCGAGATCGCCTTCGCCGAGGAACTCAACGTGTCGCGCGGTGCCTACCGCGAGGCGATCCAGGTCCTGACCGCCAAGGGGCTGGTCGAGAGTCGCCCCAAGGCCGGAACGCGGGTCTTGCCGCGCAACCGCTGGAACCTGCTCGATCCCGACGTGCTCGCCTGGGCGTTTACCGGCGAACCCGATCCGCAACTCGTCCGCAGCCTGTTCGAGATGCGGATGGTGATCGAGCCCGCCGCCGCGGCGATGGCGGCGGCACGGCGCAACAAGGCCGAGTTGAAGATCATGCGCGACGCGCTTGCCGCGATGAAGCGCTTCTCGCTCGCGACCGAGCAGGGCCGCCAGGCCGACCGTACGTTCCACGACACGATATTGCAGGCGACGCAGAACGACGCGATGGTCGTGCTCAGCGCGTCGATCGGTGCGGCGGTCAACTGGACGACGCAGTACAAGCAACGCCTGCGCGCGCTGCCGCGCGATCCGATCCCCGATCACGTCAAGGTCTTCGACGCGATCGCCGCCGAGGATGCCGAAGGCGCCAGCGCGGCGATGACCGCGCTCGTCACGCTGGCGCTGGAGGATACGCGCAGCGCGATGGAGCGCTGAGCAACGTGCCAAGGCGGATTGCCATTCACGTTTGAGACCGACAGATCAGCCCTTTTCTTCGTCATGCCGGGCTCGTTCCGGCATCCACGGCACCGCAAAACCAAAAGTCAGGGCGTGAGAGCCGCCGATCCCCAATCGACCGAGATTTGCGCGCCGCCAGCACCCGGACTGCGTGCGACCAGTTCGATGATCTTCACCCCAGCGACGTTCGCCGACAGCTCCTGCGCCGCCTCGCCGCCCCGCGCGGCCCGCGACTGCGCCAATAGCCGCCCATCGCCGTACACCAGGAAGGTCACCGCCCGCGCACGGTCGGTCGTCGAATCGTCGATCCCGACACGCGTGCGCAGCGTGCGATAGCCGGTGTTGCGTACCTCCAGCCGCGAATTGGCGAGCACGCCGAGACTGTGCGGCAGTGCCTCCCCCGCCACCCCCAGCGGCTGGTCGTACGGCGTGCGATCGACGCGCGCGCCACCCCAGCCGCCATAGCGCGGGAAGTCCCCCGCTCCTCGCGTACCCTGCCACGCCAACGGTGCACGGTGCACCAGCGGATCGGGTTGCGGCGTTTCCACCCCGTCGACCGCCGGATTGACGCTGCCCGGTTGCTCGGACAGGAAAACGCCATCGCGCAACTGCCGATCGCCCTTCGCGGTGAAGATCAGCGTCTCACGCGGGGCCAGCTTCAGGCTCTGCTGCTTGCGGAATTTGCTGTGCGCGCCGGTCCACAGATCGGTCAGTTCGACATCGGCGGTATCGCGATACGCGAGATGATCGGCGGTCAGGACGACGTCCGCCGCGCCGCTGCCGCGATTGAACACCGCCACCGCCTTGTCGCCGTTGGCCAGCGTCTTGACGAAGATCTGCACCTCGTCGGTATCGAACGCCAGCGTCGCCTGGTTGCCCGCGCGATCCTGATTGACCGCGATGATCCGTGCGTTGCCGATCAGGTCGAGCAAGGCGGGCGACGCCTTGCGCAAATCGTAGCCGATGAACAGCGGCGCGTTCTCGATCGCCCACAGCGCGAAATGCGATTTCGCTTCGGTCATATGCCGTTCGTCGAAATCGCCGCTGCCCACGAACAGCATGTCCGGGTCGTTCCACGATCCGGGATGCGCATACAGCGCGCGCCGCGACACGGTGTCGAGATTGTGCAGCATCCGCCCCCAATGCGGCGAGATGTCCTCGCTGGTCCGTGATATCCCGCCAACATTCTTGCCCCAGGCGCGGACATCGGCCGATCCCCACAGGCACAGCGAGAACAGATAGTCGTTCGCGTCGTTATACTTCGCCAGCGCGTCGGCGACTTGGGTGTAGAGCCCGCGCACCGCGGGGATGTCGGTGCGCGCTAGCGAGTCCGCGTCGATCAGTGGCACGAACGCGCGGTACTTGCCGGCTTTCACGGCGGGATTGCTCGCCGGCAAACCGCGGATACCGCACGCATCGACCTTGATGAAGTCGAACCCCCAGTCCTTGAAATACAGCCGGATATCCTGATCGACATGGCCGTACAGGCCGATCTCGCGCTCCATCACGCTGCCTTCGGGCTGGTTGGGCATCGTCGAGCTGAAGACCTGACCACAGGAATTGCGCCCGATGTCGCTGTAGATCCCCGCCTTGAACCCCATCGCGTGAAGCTTGTCGGTGAACGGCCGGAAACTCGGGTCCTTGCCCGCGATCACCGAGGACGGGAAATTCGCCGATCGGATCATCATCCGGCTATCCGACAGGCGACGCTTCAGCCACCAGCCATCGTCGATATTGATATAGCGATAGCCCTTGGCCGCCAGTCCCGTGTCCGCAATCACCCGCGCCGATGCGAGGATCTTGTCCTCGGTGATGTCGGTGGCGAACGCATTCCACGAACTCCAGCCCATCGGCGGCAGCGCGGCATCGCCGCGCTGGTTCGCGCTCCAGCGGCCGGTCGGCGTCAGCGGATCGGCCTGCGCCGCCGCGACCTGCGCTCCAGCGGTCGACAGCAAAACCGTCAGAGCAGCCGTTATCCCGTGTCGGCGAGTAGCGCGCATTGTGTGATCCTCATCCGTGCCGATCGTCACGCACGACCTGCGCGTCAGCGAGCGTATCCCCTGATTATGCGGGATCTTGTCAGGCTATATAGCGGCGCTGTCAACGCAGCAGGATAGTATTCGATATTCCGCTCGCCAGTAGAAAATCTCAACTTCCAAGTCGAACCTACGAAATGTCGTAGCCATTGCGCTGCCGCCCGGCTTAAGGTCACTCCTACAAAATACAGGAGGATGCTGGGGTGATACAGTCGCGAAACACTGCGAAGGGCAAATCGACGTTCGGCGCACTGCGCGCACTCATGCTGACCGGAGCTGCGTTCGCCACCCTGCCCCTTCAGGCGCAGACGTCGCCAGCACCACAGACTGATGCCGCGCGTACCCAGGCCGACGAGCTCGCCACGGCGATCGTCGCGCGGATGACCGTCGACGAGAAGCTCCCGCAGTTGCTCAACGTCGCGCCGGCAATCCCACGGCTCGGTATCCCTGCGTACAACTGGTGGACCGAATCGCTTCACGGCGCGCTCGGGCCGGTACCGACCACCAACTTCCCCGAGCCGATCGGCCTCGCCGCAAGCTTCGATGCACCGCTCGTCCACGATGTCGCCGGTGCGATCAGCACGGAGGTCCGCGCGCTGCACACGCTGGGGCGCCAGACCGGACGGCTTGGGCGGATCGGGACCGGGCTCGACACCTGGTCGCCCAACGTCAACATCTTCCGCGATCCACGCTGGGGTCGCGGCCAGGAGACCTATGGCGAGGATCCGTTCCTCGCCGCGCATATGGGGGTCGCCTTCGTCACCGGGATGCAAGGGCCCAATCCGTCGCTGCCCGACGTGATCGCCACGCCCAAGCATTTCGCGGTGCACAGCGGCCCTGAATCGACGCGGCACAAGGCCAATGTGTTCGTCTCGCCGCACGATCTTGAGGACACCTACCTCCCTGCCTTCCGCGCGGCGATCGTCGAGGGCGGCGCCGGCTCGATCATGTGCGCGTATAACCGCATCGACGGGCAGCCGGCGTGCGCGAGCGACCTGCTGCTCAAGGATCATCTGCGCCAGGCCTGGGGCTTTACCGGCTTCGTCGTATCCGACTGCGATGCGGTGAAGGATATCGCCGACAACCACCACTACGCCCCCGATCAGGCAAGCGCCGTCGCTACCGCGCTGAAAACCGGCGTCGACAATGAATGCAACACGGCCACGCTCGGCGATCAGGCGGGGCTCGGCGAACGCTTCCGCGAGGCGCTCGACCGCAACCTGATCTCGGTCGGCGACATCGATCGGTCGCTTGTCCGGCTGTTCTCCGCGCGCATCCGCAACGGCGACCTGCCGGGGATACAGACCGGGCGCGATCGGGTCGTGCCGGTGGCGCAGATCGGTACGCCCGCGCACGACGCGCTGGCGTTGAAGGCTTCCGAGGAAAGCCTCGTCCTGCTCAAGAACGCCGGCATCCTGCCGCTCAAGCCGGGCACGAAACTCGCGGTCATCGGCCCGCTCGGCGACGCGACGCGCGTGCTGCGCGGCAATTATTCGTCACCGTTGTCCGCGCTGCCGGTGTCGGTCCTCGATGGCTTACGGTCGGTGATGCCGGCGGGCGACGTCACGCTGGTGCCGTTCTCCCCCTCGGTCACCGACGGCGACCGCGTACCGAAGTCGGCGCTACGCACGCCCGACGGCAAACCGGGCGTCCTCGTGCGCTACTACAACCCGACCAAAAAGCTGCCCGCGCTGTTCGATCCCGCGACGATGAAGCAGCAGCTCGACGCGATCCGCTATCAGGACACGCCCGTCGCCGAACGGGTCGAGCGCGACGTCGGCGACTACAACCTCTCGCTGGCCAAGGTCGACCCGCACCACCGCACCGTGTGGGCGGGATCGCTGACTCCCCCCGAAAGCGGCACCTACCGGATCGGGCTCTCGGGCAAAGGCGGCGTGCTCGAGTTCGCCGGCGCGGTCGCGTCCGATCGCAAGAACTCACAGTGGAACGACCTGCCGACCTTCACCACGATCGACCTCGTCAAGGGCCGCCGCTATCCGTTCCGCGTCACGTCGAACGATGGCGCAGACCTCGTGTGGAAGCGGATCTCGGCTTCCCCCGATGCCGACCTCGCGCGTGCCGCCTCGACCGCCGATGTGCTGGTCGCGGTCGTTGGCCTCACCTCCGACCTGGAGGCGGAGGAAACCGGCGTCACGGTGCCGGGCTTCGAGGGTGGCGACAAGACGACGCTCGGCCTGCCAGAGGACCAGGTGGCGATGCTCGCCAAAGCCAAGGCGACCGGTAAGCCGGTGATCGTCGTCGCGATGAACGGCAGCCCGATCAACCTCGCCTGGGCGAAGGATAATGCCGCCGCGGTCGTCGAGGCCTGGTATCCGGGCCAATCGGGGGGCCTCGCGATCGCCAACGTCCTGAGCGGCCGGACCAACCCCGCAGGTCGCCTGCCGCTTACCTTCTATCGCAGCGTCGCCGACCTGCCGCCGTTCAGCGATTACGCGATGAAGGGCCGCACCTACCGCTATTTCGAGGGCAAGCCGGTCTACGCCTTCGGCCACGGCCTGAGCTACACCAGCTTCGCCTACACGCCGCTGACCGTCACCCCCGCCGCCGACGGCGCCGAAACGGGACTGCGGGTCACCACCGAAGTCCGCAACACCGGCGCGCGGGCCGGCGACGAGGTGGTCCAGCTGTATCTCAATTTCCCCGACCATCCGGGCACCCCGCGCGTGGCATTGCGCGGATACAAGCGCATTGCGCTGAAGCCGGGCGAACGCCGCAGTGTCAGCTTCGACCTGTCGCCGCGCGATCTCAGCAGCGTCGCGACCGACGGCACGCGCCGGGTAATCGCCGGTAGATACCGCGTGACGGTCGGCAGCGGCCAACCCGGCACAGGCGTCCCCGGCCAGTCGGCGGCGTTCACCACCACGCGCGCGTTGCCGCTACCGCTCTGAATACGAAAGTCCCTACCGCTCCCGACCGGGAGCGGTAGGGCGCCGTCTTATTGCAGGTCGAGCACGACCACCGACATCGGCGGCAACGTCGCCGACACCGTACCGCCCGCCGCCTGCGCGCCGTTGAACGCGACCGGGCGTACCGTATCGGGCTGCTCGAAGCTGTTATGCGCGTCCATCGTCGTGCCCGTGACGATCCGCCCGGTCACGCCGCTCGCCTGAACGCCCGCGAGCGTCATCGCCACCGGGATCGCACGATGCGGATCGAGGTTAACGAGCGCGACGTGCACCTTGCCCGCGACATCACGGACCGCCGAGACGCTGACCGCCGGCACCGCCACTTCGGACTCGTGATACCAGGGCGATTTCAGATCGACCGGCAGCGTCGTCGCGTCCTGCCAGGGCTTGTACAGGTCGAACACCCAATAGGTCGGCGTCTTCACCATCTTCGCGCCGTCGGTCAGCAGCATCGCCTGCAACACATTCACCATCTGCGCGATCGCTGCCATCTTCACCCGGTCGGCGTGATGCGCGAAGATGTTGAGGTTGAGCCCGGCGACCACCGCATCGCGGACGCTGTTCTGCTGCACCAGGAAGCCGGGGTTGCTGCCCGGCGTCGGATCGTACCACGTACCCCATTCGTCGACGACCAGCCACTTGGTCTTGCCCGGGTCATATTTGTCCATGATCGCCGAATGCTTGGTGACGAACTCGTCCATCTGCAGCGTGTGCTGCATCGTCAGCGCCCATTCATGCTCCGAGAAGCCAAGCGCCGGGCCCTTGTCGGTCCAGACCTTGTCGCGCGGCCGCGTGTAGTAATGCAGCGACAGGCCATCGATGTTCTTGCCGGCGATCCGCATCATCGTGTCGGTCCAGTCGTAATCCCCCTCGCTGGGGCCGCTGGCGATCCGGAGCATCTTGCCGTTCCCCGACTTGGCGAACACGCCGTAGCGGTTGGTCAGGTCGGCGGCATATTCGGCGCGCATGTTGCCGCCGCAGCCCCAGAGCTCGTTGCCGATGCCGACATACGGCACCTTGTACGGCGCAGGATGGCCGTTCGCCGCGCGCTCCTTGGCGAGCGTCGAGCCGTTCGGCGAGGTCATGTATTCGAGCCACTGCGCGGTTTCGCTCGGCGGCGCGCTGCCGACGTTGGCGGAGATATACGCTTCGGCGCCCAAGCGCTCGGCGAACCCCATGAACTCGTTGGTCCCGAACGCGTTGTCCTCGTTCACGCCGCCCCAGTTGGTGTTGATCTTGATCGGCCGCTTGCCGCGCGTGCCGATGCCGTCGCGCCAGTGATATTCGTCGGCGAAGCACCCGCCCGGCCAGCGCACCATCGGCACCTTGACCGCCTTCAGCGCCTCCAGCACGTCGCGACGATAACCGTGGTCGTTGGGGATCGACGACTTCTCACCGACCCAGATCCCGCCATAGATGCCGTGGCCGAGATGCTCGGCGAACTGGCCGAACACCTGTCGGTTCATCACCGGGCCGGGCCGGCTCGCGTCGATACCGACCGTCGCCGTGGCGCTAGCCGGAGCGGCCGCGGGCGCGTCCTGCGCGGAGGCGGACATCGCCGTGGTCGTCATCAGAGTCATTGCCAGCGCGACGTTGCGATACAGTTGGCGCATTTCGATCCTCCCGTTTTTATCTGCCGCAACCGATATTGGGCCGTCGAAGCGCGGTCAATATGTAAGACTAATTGCGTGACAGGATCTCACGGCAAGACCGCCTTCGCCTGCAACGAGGGCCGAACAAACCAATCTGCCACTGGTTGATCTTGTCCGAGCAGACCGTCGTGCCGAGACAGACGACCGATCCAATCGCGATCGAATTCATATTGCTACCGTCCCTGTTCCGCGTCAGCTTCCCCCAGCAGGGCGAGAGCCCGACCTCATTCGATCCCCGCCCCGACACCTCTGGACTCGGTCGGCAATTCCCACAGGAGCCTCGATGCTGTTCACCCATGTTTCGCGTCTGTCGCTGAGCGTCGCCGTGCTGGCGCTGTCCTCACCCGCGCTCGCGCAGACGGCGCCCGCAACCGCCGCCGCGACCGGCACGCGCTACGGAACCTTCGGAATCGATCTGACCGCCGCCGACAAATCGGTGAAACCCGGCGACGATTTCTGGACCTACGCGAACGGCAACTGGAACAAGCGTACCGAGATCGCCGCGGACCGGACTTCGGCCGGCGGCAGCGTCGTCCTGGCCGATCAGGCCGAGCAACAGGTTCGCGCCATCCTCGACGATGCCGCGCGCGATCCTGCGGCGGTCGGGCCGGGCGCGAAACAGTTCGGTGATCTCTACGCCAGCTTCATGGACGAGGCGGCGATCGAACGCGCCGGCACGACACCCCTGAAGCCCTATTTCGCGAAGATCGATGCGGCCGGCGACAAGCAGAAACTGCAGACGCTGTTTTCGACGGTCGGCTATGCCTCGCCGGTCGAGATTGGCCAGTTGCCCGATCCTGCCGATCCGACGCGCTACGCAGTCGCCGCCGGACAGGGTTCGCTCGGGATGGGCGGACGCGATTACTATCTCGAACAGGGCGCGAAGTACGACACCTTCCGCACCGCCTACCGCGCCTATGTCGAGAAAATCCTGACGCTGTCGGGGATTGCCGATGCGTCGGCCAAGGCGGACCGGATCGTCGCGCTCGAAACCGCGATGGCGAAGGTGCAGTGGTCCCCCGTCCAATCGCGCGACCTGAAGGCGATGCTGAAGCCGATGGACGCTGCCGGCCGCAAGGCGCTGGCGCCCGGTTTCGATTGGCCGCTGCTGCTGACGACCGCCGGCTATGGCAATTTCCCGATCGTATACATGACGAACTCGACCGCGCTGACCGAACTGGCCAAGCTGTTCGCCGCGACGCCGGTCTCGACCTGGCAGGACTGGATGAAGTTCCGTCTCGCGTCGGCGAGCGCACCGGTCCTCCCCAAGGCATTCGATCAGGCGACATTCGACTTCTACGGCAAAACGATGGCCGACCAGCCGCAACAGCGCGCCCGCTGGAAACGCGGCATCGCCGTCGTCAACGGCACGATGGGAGAGGCCGTCGGCGAAGTCTACGTGAAGCGCCACTACCCGCCGCAGAGCGAAGCCAAGATGGGCGAACTGATCGCCAATCTGCGCGCCGCCTACAAGGAGCGGATCGGTGCCAACACCTGGATGGACGCGCCGACCAAGACGCAGGCGCTCGCCAAGCTCGCCGCCTTCGATCCGAGGATCGGTCATCCGACGAAATACATCGATTACAGCGCGCTCACCATCGTGCGCGGCGATCCGCTCGGCAATTCGCTGCGATCGGGCGAGTTCGACCACCAGCTCGACCTGTCGCGCCTCGGCAAGCCGGTCGATCGCAGCCTGTGGGGCATGACGCCGCAGACGGTGAACGCCTATTACGATCCGCTCAACAACCAGATCACCTTCCCCGCGGCGATCCTGCAACCGCCCTATTTCGATCCCAACGCGGATGCGGCGGTCAATTACGGCGCGATCGGGGCGATCATCGGCCACGAGATGGGCCACGGCTTCGACGATCAGGGCAGCCAGTTCAGCGCATCGGGCAAGTTCGAGAATTGGTGGACGCCCGAAGCGCGCGCCGCCTTCACGAAGCATACCGCCGCGCTGTCGAAGCAGTACGACGCGTATGAGCCGATTCCCGGCGTGCACGTGAAGGGCGCGCTGACGCTCGGCGAGAACATCGGCGATCTCGGCGGCGTCGAAACCGCCTATGCCGCGTATCGGAAATACCAGTCGGTGCACGGCAAGGCACCGGTGATCGGCGGTCTCACCGGCGACCAGCGGTTCTTCCTGGCCTATGCGCAGGCCTGGCAGGCCAAGCTCCGGGAAGGCGCGGCGCGCGCGCGCCTGCTGACCGATCCGCACTCACCGCCCTTCTACCGGGTCAACGGCATCGTCCGGAATGTCGACGCCTGGTATACCGCGTTCAACGTGAAGCCCGGCGATGCACTGTACCTGACGCCGGCGCAACGCGTTCACATCTGGTAATCTGCGGAGGGTGCGCGGCCTGCCCGCGCCCCCTCGCTCGATGGGTCAGGCGATCTCGAGGACCGCGGTCTTCACCTGCGCCGAACTCGGTCCGGCCATGATCGTGAACAGGCCGGGTTCGACGACCTCGCGCATATCGACGTCCCATAGCGCGAACGCGTCCGGCCCCAGCGTGAACCGCAGTGTCCGCCGCTCGCCGGGCGAGAGCGTTACGCGTTCGAACCCCTTCAACTCCATTACCGGCCGCGCCACCGACGACACCTGATCGCGGACGTAGATCTGCACGACCTCGTCGCCAGCCCTTTGCCCGATATTGGCGACGTCGACCTCGACCCCGACGCTGCCGGCGATGCCGATCTTCGCCGCCGACAGCCGCGGTGCGCTCACGTCGAAGCGCGTGTAGCTGAGGCCGTGGCCGAACGGGAACAGCGGCGCCGTTTCCGCGAACAGATAACCGCGCTCGGTCGACGGCTTGCGGTTGTAATAGAGCGGCACCTGCCCGACTTCGCGGACCACGGTGACGGGCAGCTTGGCGCCCGGATTGATCCGCCCGAACAGCGCCTCGGCCATCGCGGTGCCGCCCTCCTGCCCCGGATACCAGCATTCGAGCACCGCGTTGGCCTTCGCCATCACATTGGGCCAGCTCGGCGGACGCCCGTTGATCGCGGCGACCACGATCGGCTTGCCCAGTGCGTGCAGCGCATCGAACAGCGCATTCTGTTCGCCGATCAGGTCGAGCGTCGTGCGATCGCCGAGATGGTTCTTCGAAAACCCCTCGCGGCTGGTCTGCTCGGTATCGCCGATCGCGAGGATGATCGTATCGGCACCGCGCGCGACCTCGACCGCCTCGGCGATCAGCGCGCGGTTCCGGGCCGGATCGGCGAGCAGCACCGCATCCTGCGACCGATCCTCGCTCTGCGTGATGAACACGCCCTGCGCATGGACGATCGTCGCTGCGTTACCCACGAGCGCCCGAACGCCGTCGAGTAGCGACACCGTCTGGCGCGGCGGCGCGGAATAGCCGCCGAGCCGCGCGATCGCCGCGTTCGGGCCGATCACCGCGATCTTTCCCTTGGGCGCGAGCGGCAGCGTGCCGTCGTTGGTCAGCAGGCACAGCGATTTGCGCGCCGCGTCCAACGCGACGCCGCGTGCTTCCGCGTTACCGGTCAGGCGAGCGGCGGCGCGGGGATCGACTGCTGACTGCTCGAACAAACCAGCGCGGAACTTCAACGCCAGCATCCGCGCGCACGCCGCATCGACCGCCGCGATCGGCACCGTCCCCGCCCGCACCTGCGCAGGCAACGTCCGAAACGCGATCCCGTCCGGCAACGCGCTGTCTACCCCAGCAGCCAAGGCGAGCTTCGCCGCTCCGTTCAGGTCGCGCGTGACATGGTGGATCGTGTCGAGTTCCTCGATCGCGCCGTAATCGCTGACGATTGCGCCCGAAAATCCCCATTCGCCGCGCAGCACCTCGCCGAGCAGCCAGTGGTTCGCATGGCTCGGTACGCCGTCGATCTCGTTATACGAGGGCATCACCGCGCCGATCCCGGTCCGCGTCACGACCGCGCGGAACGGCGGGAAGAAGCTCTCGCGCAGTTCGCGTTCGCCGATCGGGGCGGGGCCGATATTGTTGCCCGCCTGGGGCTGGCCGTGGCCGGTCATGTGCTTCAGCGTGGCGAAGACCTTGCCGGGGGCCAGCGTCGTGCTGTCGCCCTGCAAGCCCTCGACCGCGGCCACCCCCATCTCGCCGCACAGATAAGGATCCTCTCCGAACGTCTCCTCTATCCGCCCCCAGCGCGGATCGCGTGCGATGTCGACGACCGGTGACAGCGAGAGGTGGCTGCCATGCGCACGAACTTCGCGCCCAATGATCGCCTGCCCGCGCCGCATCAGGTCGCGGTCGAACGTACCCGCCATGCCGATCGCCTGCGGGAACATCGTCGCGTCAGGCGCCATATAGCCGTGCAGAGATTCTTCATGGAAGATCACCGGGATGCCGAGCCGCGTGCCGCGTGCCCAGCGCTGAACCGCGTTGACGAAAGCGATCGTCGAGGCGGACCCGCGCCACTGCGCACCGGTACCGCCTGCGACCGCAGCAACCGACGGCCCCCCGCGCTTGTCCGAAGGACGCGTGACCTGCCCGAACCCCGCCGGATACGCCGCCGACGCGCGCGCCGGATCGAAATCGAGCCCGCCCGGTGTCATCACGTCCGCCTTGGTCGCCCAGAGCGAAATGGTCTGGCCAACTTTCTCTTCCAGCGTCATCCGCGCCATCAGGTCGCGAACCCGGAGATCGACCGGCGCACTCGCGTCACGGTAGATCGGCAACGCAGTCGCAGCCTGCGCGATACCGGGGATCAATCCGCCGACGGAAACCGATCCGAGCAACCCAAGAAGGTCGCGCCGCGTCGGTGCGATCGTAACAGTTGGTGTGCCCGGCAATCTTCATCTCCCGATCTGAAACGCGGCATTGCTGTCGAAGCCATCGTCGTGATAGCGATACCATGACTGGTCATCCGCGATCCTGTCAATCGATCGTGGAACCGCGGGAGAGGATTATGACGGCACTCAGCCGATCGTTCGTTAGGTTCGCGCTGCTTTTTGCGGCAATAATTGGTATGACCGACACGGCCTATGCCGAAGACGGTTACGACCTCTGGCTTCGCTATCGAACGCAGGCGACCACGAGTACGCACCGCGTTCCGACGATCGAGGTGCGCGGCGATACGCCGACGTTCCGCGCAGCGGCCGAGGAACTGCGGCGGGGCGCGGCGTTGTTCGGCACAAGCACGCCGACCATCCTGCTAGCCACCGCCGACGACCGCGCCGTCGCCGCGCTGCATCTTCCGCTCGCAGCGCTTGGCGACGAGGGGTACCGCGTCGGCCAGGTCACGCTCGGCAACCGCCGGGTGCTCCTCGTCACCGCCAACACCGATCGTGGCGTGCTTTACGGCAGCTTCGCCTTGCTGCGTCACCTTCAGACCGGCGGCAGCCTGGACCGGATCGACCTGACCTCGACGCCGCGCGTGAAACTGCGTGTGCTGAACCACTGGGACAATCTCGATGGCGTGGTCGAGCGCGGCTATGCCGGCGCATCGCTGTGGGATTGGTGGACGCTCCCCGATTTCCACGACCCGCGCTACACGGACTATGCCCGTGCCAACGCGTCGATCGGGATCAACGGCACCGTCCTCAACAACGTCAACGCGAAGGCTGACAGCCTCACCGCGCCATATATTGTGAAGGCCGCCGCGCTCGCCGACGTGTTCCGCCCCTACGGGATCAAGGTGTATCTGTCGGCGCGGTTTTCGGCCCCGATCGAACTCGGCGGCCTGAAGACGGCCGATCCGCTCGATCCCCAGGTCGCGGCATGGTGGAAGGCGAAGAGCGACGAGATCTACCGCAGCATCCCCGATTTCGGCGGGTTCCTGGTCAAGGCGAACAGCGAGGGCCAGCCCGGTCCGCGCGACTATCATCGCAGCCACGCCGACGGTGCCAACATGCTCGCTGCCGCGGTGCGCCCGCATGGCGGCATCGTGATGTGGCGCGCGTTCGTCTACGCGGAAACCGACCCCGAGGACCGTGCGAAGCAGGCCTATACCGAGTTCAAGCCGCTCGACGGCCAGTTCGCGAGCAACGTCATCGTCCAGGTCAAGAACGGCGCGATCGACTTCCAGCCGCGCGAGCCGTTCCACCCGCTGTTCGGCGCGATGCCCAAGACTCCGCTGATGATCGAATTCCAGATCACCAAGGAATATCTCGGTTTCGCCACGCATCTTGCGTATCTCGGCCCGCTATTCGCCGAGACGCTCGGCAGCGAGACGATGCAACGGCCGGGCGAGACCGTCGCCGATGTCGTCGACGGCTCGGTCGAGGGTCACACGCTCACCGGGATGGCAGGGGTCGCCAATATCGGCCGCGACCGAGACTGGGCGGGCTCCACCTTCAACCAGGCGAACTGGTACGCGTTCGGTCGGATGGCATGGGATCCGACGCTCGGCGCCGCGCCGGTCGCGCGCGAATGGGCGGCGATGACCTTTGCCCCCTCGCCCAGGATCGTCGATCCGGTCGTCGCGATGATGATGGGATCGCGCGAGGCGGTGGTCGACTACATGACGCCGCTGGGGCTCGCGCACGTGATGGCGACAGGGCATCATTACGGTCCGGGTCCGTGGGTCGCCGATCTCAAGCGTCCCGAATGGAACCCGGTCTATTACCACCGCGCCGACAAGGCCGGGATCGGCTTCGACCGCACCCGCACCGGCAGCAACGCGGTCGCGCAATACGCCCCCGCCCTCGCCCACCGACTTGCCGATTCGGCAACGACGCCGGAACGCGCGTTGCTGTGGTTCCACCATGTTACCTGGGATCGGCGAATGGCGTCGGGCCGGACATTATGGGCGGAGATGGTCCATGATTACGACTCAGGCGTCTCTTACGTCGCGGACATGAGCCGCAAATGGGACGCGCTCAAACCCGATATCGATGCCGAGCGCTGGGCAAAGACCGCCACCTATCTGGCCGTGCAACAGCGCGAAGCTCAGTGGTGGCGCGATGCGAGCCTTGCCTATTGGATGTCGGTCAACGGTCGGGCGCTCCCCGCCGGTACCGCGCCGCCCGCGCATGACCTCGGGTGGTACAAGGCGCAGCGTTTTCCCTATGCTCCGGGCAACCCGCAATGATGTACCTGATATCCCACAGGTTTGGCCCCCAGCCATGCCGCCCGGCTTGTCGTTCGAAGGAAGGCGCAAACGCATGAGAAATCGGCAGATGTCGGGTGAGATCACGCGACGCCGCGGGCTTGCGATGCTCGGCGGAATAGCGGTTTCGGCGTGCGCCAGTGCCAAGGTTCCGTTCCAAAGTTCAAAAGCACCAAGGACGGACGGGACCGGGCTTCAGTCGATCGCGGCGCCGCAAGGCATGCGACTGGGATCCTGTTTCGGTTGGAGCCCCCCAGGCGCCGATCGAGGCTCGTTCGCGAACCCCGCTTATGCCGCGCTGCTGAAGCGCGATTGCGGACTTCTGGTCCCCGAGAACCAGATGAAATGGCAGGCGATCCGGCCCACCGCGACCAGTTTCGACTTTACCCACATGGACGCGATGATGGCCTGGGCCGAGGCGAACGGACTGCCGGTGCGCGGCCACAATCTCCTGTGGCACCAGCCCAAATGGATGCCTCGCTGGGAGGAAACGCACGACTTCGGTGCAAATCCGCAACGGGCTGCGGAGCAGATGCTCGTCGCGCACATCACCACCGTCTGCCAACGTTACGGGTCCCGGATCGGCAGCTACGATGTCGTCAACGAGGCCGTCACCCCGGCGGACGGAAGCCTGTACCAGACCGCATTGTCACGCGCGCTGGGCGGGCCTGAGGCGACGCTGGATCTCGCGTTCCACACCGCGCGCGCCGCGGCGCCTCATGCGCAGCTCGTGTACAACGACTATATGAGCTGGGAGCCCGGCAACGCGCATCACCGCGCCGGCGTGCTCAAGCTGCTCGAGGGTTTCAGGCGGCGAAAAATCCCCGTCGATGCGCTGGGCGTGCAATCGCATCTCGTCACGCAGGGCATCGATACGCGCGCGACCATCGCCGTGCTCGAAGGGGAGTGGCGACGTTTCCTCGATGCGGTGACGGCGATGGGCTATGAGCTGGTCATCACCGAACTCGACGTCCGCGATAACGCGCTGCCCGCGGATATCGCGGTCCGCGATCGCGCGGTCGCGGACTATACGCGCGGCTATCTCGACCTGATGCTCGCCTACCCCTCGCTGCGAGACATCATGCTGTGGGGGATGACCGATCGCTACAGCTGGATCGAAGGGTTCGAGCCGAGGGCGGACAAAGCGCGGCGCCGGCCCTGCCCGTACGACGCGGCATTCGTCGCCAAGCCGATGCGCGCAGCCATTGCGGGCGCGATCGCAGCAGCGCCTGCCCGCACGCCTCGCCACGATGCAAAGACTGCAAGGATCGATCGATGAGCCGTTGGGCAACCGCAATTCTCGCCGGCGTGCTTATGGTAGCAAGCGCCGACGCGCGTGATACCGCCCGCCACGTCTCCACCCGGCACGTGTCCGCCCCGCACTGGATCGCCAGCTGGGGATCGTCGCAGATGATCGCGGACGGCGACAATGCGCTGCCCGCCGATCGCGCCGCCGCCGTCACGCTTCGCCAGATCATCCGGCTATCGGCAGGCGGAGACCGGGTCCGCGTGCGCCTGTCGAACGCGTTCGGGACGCAGCCACTCGCGATCGGCTCGGCCCGGATCGCCCGAACGACCGCGCCCGCCACACCCCAGGTCGGCGGCGGCGCGGCGTTGACGTTCGCCGGGCAGACGGGAGCGGTCATTCCGGCGGGCGCCGAACTCTACTCCGACCCCGTCGCGATGCCGGTCGCGCCCGGCGCCGACGTTGCCATCAGCCTGTATCTGCCCGAGGCCGCGACCCCGCAGACCGGCCACCCCGGCGCCCGAGCGTTCAGCTACACGCTGGCCGGCGATCACGTCGCCAATCCGGGGTTTACCGGCGCGACGCAGACGACCCACTGGTACGCGCTAGCCGATCTCGAAGTGTCGGGCGCCACGACCATAGGCGCAAACACCGGCACGATCGTGGCGATCGGCGACTCGATCACCGACGGCTATGGCGTAAAGCCCAACCACAACACGCGGTGGACCGACGTTCTTGCCGAACGCCTCCGTGGTACCGCGGCGACGCGCGGGATCGGCGTCGTCAATGCCGGGATCGGCGGCAATCGCATCCTGCTCGACGGGCTCGGTCCCAATCTGATGGCGCGGTTCGACCGCGATGTCGTCGCGCGCAGCGGAGTCCGTTGGGCGATCCTGCTCGAAGGGGTCAACGATCTCGGCGTGCTCACCCGAGAAGCCCCCGCGACACCGGCTCAGCACGCGGCGATCGTCGCGCAGGTCACCGGAGCTTACACCCAGCTCGTCGCGCGCGCGCATGCTCACGGCATCAAGATGATTGGGAGCACGATCACGCCGTTCGGGGGCAACGACTATTACCACCCCGGCCCCGCCACCGAAGCCGACCGCCAGGCGATCAACACCTTCATCCGCACGTCCGGCACGTTCGACGCGGTGATCGATTTCGACCGCGTCATGCGCGACCCCGAGCATCCTGACCGGCTCGCCCCGGCGTATGATTCGGGCGACCACCTCCACCCGTCCGAGGCGGGATATCGCAAGATGGGCGAGGCGGTTCCATTGACCCTGTTCGACAAGGCGACGCGCCAAATAATAGGTGCGGTCGCCCCGGTTCCTGCCGCCCCGGTTCCCGTCGCCCCAGTGCCCTTGAAGAGCACCACGGATACGCGCCCGGCAATCGCACTCACCTTCGACGATATCCCGGCCCACGGTCCGCTTGCGCCCGGACAGACACGGGTCGACGTGATCCGCGGTATCACCACTGCGCTCGCTGCGGCCCGAGCACCCGCCTTCGGGTTCATGAATGCGGGGTTCGGGCTGGATAATTCGGCGGATGCCGCAGCCGCGATCGCGGCATGGCGTGCCGCGGGACTACCGCTCGGCAACCACACCTATTCGCACGGCGATCTGGCGAAGGTCGGCGCCAGCGCGTTCGTCGCCGATATCGTCCGCAACGAAGCCCCGCTCGAGCGTGTCGCCAAAGGCACCGAATGGCACTGGTTCCGCTATCCGTTCCTGTCCGAAGGCAAGACACTTGCGGACCGCGACGCCGTCCGCGCCGCGCTGAAGGCGCGTGGCTACCGCGTCGCCGCGGTCACGATGAGCTTCGACGACTATAACTGGAACCCGCCCTACGCCGCGTGCGCCGCCAAGCGCGATCCGGCGGCGATCACGACGCTCGAAACCGGATATCTCGCGGCGGCGCGCACCGCGGCGCTCGCATCGCGCGCGCGCGCCAAGGCACAACTGGGCCACGACATCCCCTATGTGCTGCTGATGCACGTCGGCGCGTTCGACGCACGCATACTGCCCAGACTGCTGAGACTATACACGTCGATGGGATTCCGCTTCGTCACGCTCGCCGACGCGGAGGCCGACCCCTATTACGCCGCCGCCACGGACCTCACCGGTCCGACCGCCTCGCCTTCGCTGCAAGGTCCGCCCTCGGTGGCGGCACCCGTCGGTCCGCCGGCAGGGCTGTGCGCGTGAACGAGACGGTTGCGTCGCGGCGGCGGCGGGAGCACGGCGGACGCTACGAAAACAGGAGAGATACATGACCGTGAAAATCGTCGCGCTGGTGTCCGTGCTGCCGGGCAAGGATGACGCCTTCATCGCCGCTGCCAAGACCTGCGTCGCCGCCTCGCGGGCCGAACCCGGCGTTCTGCACTACGAGCTGTGGCGCGAAGCCGAGGGAGAGCAGCGCTTCGTGTTCAACGAGCTCTATGTCGACGACGACGCCGTGCAGCAGCACATGGCCTCCGACCATTTCAAGGCCTTCAGTCTGGCTGCCCGCGATCTCGCCGCGGGACGGCCGACGATCATCGTGACCAACCCCGTCGACATCGACTGACGCGGCCGTCGAGACTGCCCTCGCGATTGCGCCATGGGCAGTCGCGACGGTAAGAGGTCGGCAGGGTCTGGGCGAGTGCCGCAACCTGCCGACTGGAAAGACTGTCGATGACCGTGATGGACGTGATCCCTGCCCGCGCCGCAAGCGACCCCGCCCCCGGCCCCGGCCCCGCCGTCGAACTGGTGAGACGGCTGGGCGATAACGCGCGACGCGCGGCGCGCCGCCTTGCCGTCAGCGACGGCGCAGCGCGAAACCAGGCTCTGCGCGCCGCCGCCGCTGCGCTGCGTGATGCCGTGCCGACGCTGTTGGAGGCCAATGCCGCGGACGTGGCGAGCGTCGCCGACAGCAAACCCGAGTCTTTCCTCGATCGGCTCCGGCTCGACGAACCACGGATCGAGGCGATGGCGCAGGCGCTCGACGATATTGCCGAACTGCCCGACCCGGTCGGTCGCGAGCTGGCCCGGTTCACGCGGCCGAACGGACTGGAGATCACCCGCGTCGCCGTGCCGATCGGCGTGATCGCGATGATCTACGAATCGCGCCCCAATGTCGGGGCCGACGCCAGCGGGCTCTGCGTCAAATCGGGTAATGCGATCATCCTGCGTGGCGGATCCGAGAGCCGCCGTTCGACCGCTGCGATCGTCGCATGCATGCAGACCGGGCTCAGGGCCGCCGGTCTCCCCGAAACCGCGGTCCAGACCGTCGACACGCCTGACCGCCAGGTCGTCGGCGAACTGCTCCGTGCGGTCGACCATGTCGATCTCGCCATCCCGCGCGGCGGTCGTAGTCTGGTCGAACTGGTGCAGCGCGAGGCGCGCGTGCCGACATTGCTCCATCTCGACGGCAATTGTCACAGCTATGTCCACGCCGACGCCGATGTCGCCGAGGCAGTCGCGATCATCCGCAACGCCAAGCTGCGCCGGACCGGCGTGTGTGGCGCGACCGAAAGCATCGTCGTTGATCGTGCGATCGCGTCCGCGCTGCTCCCCGCGCTGGTCGACGCAATGCCCGATTGCGAACTGCGCGGCGACGCCGAGGCGGTCGCGATCGAACCAAGGCTCGCGACCGCAGGCGCGGACGACTGGGATACCGAATATCTCGACGCGATCGCCTCGGTCAAGATCGTTGATGGGCTCGAGGCGGGGATCGCCTTCGTCGCCGAGCATTCGTCGGGGCATACCGACGCGATTCTCACGCGCGACGCCGCCGCCGCGCGCCGGTTCATGCTCGCGATCGACAGCGCGGTGGTGATGCACAACGCGTCGACGCAGTTTTCGGACGGCGGCGAATTCGGCATGGGCGCCGAGATCGGCATCGCCACCGGCAAGATGCACGCGCGCGGCCCGGTCGGCGTCGAGCAGCTGACGAGCTACAAATATCTCGTCCAGGGGAGCGGCCAGATCCGCCCTTGATCCGGCCGTTTCGAACGGTGCGGATCGTGACATAGATGTCATCGTATACAGACGCATCCTTGGTATCGATGGTGCGTTGCACCTCCGAAATGACGCCCCCTTAGCCGTCATGTTTTACGGAGAACGATACGATGAGCCTGTTCGACGATCAGGTGGTCATTGTGACCGGGGGCGAGTCCGGGATCGGCGCCGCCTGCGCCAAGACTTTGGGTGACTCCGGCGCGCGCGTCGTCATCACCTATTTCAAGGATGCCGACGCAGCGCATGCCGTCTGTGCGGCGATCGGCGGTAACGATCGCGCGATCGCCGTCCAGACCGACGTCGGCGACGAGGCGGCGATCGAACGGCTGTTCGCACAAGCCGAATCCACCTTCGGCACGGTCAGCCTGCTGGTCAATTCGGCCGGGCTCAACATGAGCGGCGTGATGCTCGCCGACATGGAGTTGGCGCAGTTCGACCGCGTCATCCGCTCGGATCTCTACGGGCCGTTCCTCACCTGTCGGCGACTGGTGCGCGGGCTCGAAGCGAAGGTCGCCAAGGGCCGCATTGTCAACATCTCCTCGATCCACGAGCGGGCGCCCCGCCCCGGCGGCGTCGATTACGATTCGGCAAAGGGCGGGCTGGCTCAGCTGACCGCGACGCTTGCGCTCGAACTGGCGCCCAAGGGCATCGCGGTGAACGGCGTGGCACCGGGCATGATCCTGACGCCGATGAACCAGTCCGCGGTCGACAATCCGAAGGAGCTGGCGACCAAGGAAGCCGCGATTCCGTGGAGGCGTGCCGGTCGTCCCGACGAGGTCGCGGCGCTCGTCGCGTTCCTGCTGTCCCCCGCCGCGGACTACATCACCGGCACCACCGTCACGATCGACGGCGCGCTGTCGCTGACCGTTGCACAGGGCGCCTGACCGATGATCACCTACGCGGTCGAACAGCTCGACACGGTCGCCATTTCCGCAGGCTCGGTGATCGATGGCATGGACCTGATGAGCCCCTTCGTCTGGAAGGAAGGCAATCTCCACCGGATCATGGTGCGCGGCGTCCCCTACCCGCTCGGACCGCATGATCCGACCGGTGTCATCGCGCGCGGGGAAAGCCGCGACGGCCTGACCTTCACGATGGATCCGGGGCTTGCGATCGTCCCCGGCCCCGGCGCCGAAGATCTCGGCGGATGCGAAGACCCAACCGTGCTGGTGACCCCGAACAACGAATATCTCGTCTATTACACCGGCGTCGATGCGGCACGGTCGCAGGGCTGCATGATCCTGGCGGCAGGGCTCGACCTCACCGCGCTGACCAAGCAGGATCTGGTCCTGAAAGCCCCGCCCGGCGAAGGCAACATCAAGGAAGCGACGCTCGCGCAGACCGATGCGGGCGACTGGCGGCTGTTCTACGAATATGCCGCGCAGGGCGCGTCGCGGATCGGCATGGCCTCCGGGCCGACCGCCAAAGGACCGTGGACCGTCCAGCCCGACCCGTTCGGCATCCGCGACGACAGCTGGGACAATTGGCACCTCTCGACCGGTCCGATGTGGCAGGCGCCGGGCGAAGATCCGGTGATGTTCTACAATGGCGCGACGCACGACGCCCGCTGGCGGATCGGCTGGATCAGCTTCAGCCCGGACTTCGCGCGCGTCACCGGCCGCGGGATCGAGCCATTGCTGCTACCCCCACCCGCCGTCAGCCGCGATGCCACCGATATCGCGTTCGCAGCCTCGACGGTCGCGCATGGCGACCAGATCGCGCTATATTACTCGCTGGAAGACCGGATGCTGCGCCGGGCGCTGATCGCCAGATACCAGCGCTGAGCCGCGTAGTGACTCAGCGCATCAGCGTTTGAAGCCTCGGGCGGACGCGGAGGAATCCCCGATACGTTCGCTCGAGGATCGCCAGGACTACGGCATTTTTGGCCACGAGCCCGAGCGGCCGTAGCACCGGTATGGCGCGCCACATCGCGGCGAAAGCTTCCGCGCCCGACAGCATCCGACCGTCTTCCGATGCATGGAACCGTGCCAGCAGCGCATCGCGGTCGGTCGGACAGACCGTGCCCGGTTCACTCGCGTCGACGAACTCGATCGCACCGCGACGATCCAGCCGTCGCATCAGCGCGATTTCGCGCCGACACAGCGGGCAGGAACCGTCATGCCAAACCGTCAATTTGGTCATGTGGTCGTCTCGGCTCCATCTTCGTTCCGCGCCGAAATCCGCGCGGCCAAAACCGTTGCGAACCCCAGCCACGCCACGAACGGCGCGCCAAGGATCGCCGCCGGACGATCGACCTTCGCGGCGGTCGCGACATACGCGGCACCGCTGACGATCATCGCGCCCGACGCGATCGCACTGGCATCGAGATCGCGCTTGCGAAAGAAGATCTCGGTCCACGCGCCGATCATGCCGGTGTTGAGCAGCCAGAGGCCTACCGCGGCGTTACGCGTGCTGTCGGCGGGTTGACGAAGCAGACGATAGCCGCCGACCGCAAGCCCGGTTTCGAGCACCGGCCAGACCGCGCCGAAGACGGCGTCGGGTGGCGTAAAGCTCGGTTTGTCGAGGCGTTTGTACCAACGCCGAATCCGCGGATGCGACGGATCCGGGGCATTGCGTCGACCAAGCACAGCGCTCACGCCTAATACTGCTGCGACGATCGCCACCGATGCGGTGCGCGAAAGACCTGTGACCGATGGGACGGGTTCGCTGGTCGTCATGCTGCAAGATACCGCTCGAGATCGTCGCTGCCACCGATCCGCTCGCCATCGATGAACACCTGCGGAGTCGTAGCGACGCCGTGCTCGTCCTTGAACGCATCGACTTCGTCCCGTGACGGCAGGATCCGGTCGTCGACCTGGAAGCCGTTCTGCTCCAGCATCGTCTTCGCGCGTACGCCGAACGGGCAAGTGTGATCCGGCAGGATCATCCGGTACAGTATTGCGTTCTTCGTCTCGGCCATGTTCGTCATCCTCCTTACCACTCGATCCCGATCTTGCCGAAATGCTCGCCGCTCTGCTGGAACGCGAACGCCTCGGCGAGATCGTCCAACGCAAAACGGCGGTCGATCACCGGGCGGATCGCGGTCGCTTCCAGCGCACGGACGAAATCCTGCTGCTCGCGCCGACTACCGACGATCAGGCCCTGCAGCCGCGCCTGCTTGCCCATCAGTGCCGCGGTCGGCACCTCGCCGCCGATCCCCGTCAGCACGCCGATCAACGAGATGTGCCCGCCGACCCTGACTGCATCGATCGACTGCGCCAGCGTACCGGGGCCGCCGACCTCGACGACATGGTCGACGCCGCGCCCGCCGGTCCAATCCGCGACTTTACGCCCCCAGCCCGGCTCGCTCCGATAGTTGAGCGTGAAGTCGGCCCCCAGGTCGCGCGCGCGCGCAAGCTTTTCGTCGGACGACGATGTGATCGCCACCGTCGCCCCCATCGCCTTGGCGATCTGCAATGCCCAGATCGAGACGCCGCCGGTGCCGAGCAACAGCACCGTGTCCCCCGCCTTCAGCTTGCCGTCGACCACCAGCGCGCGCCACGCGGTGAGGCCCGCGGTCGTGATCGAGGCGGCCTCGACGGAGTCATAGCCGTTGGGTGCCTTAGTGAATGCGGTTGCGGGCAGCACGACGTGGGTCTGCGCGAACCCGTCGATACCGTCGCCCGGGGTGCGGCTGAAATCACCGATGGTGGGCGCGCCGTCCTGCCAGTCCGGGAAGAAGCACGAGACCACGTGATCGCCGACCGCGAACTCGGTCACGCCCTCGCCGACGCTTTCAACGATCCCCGCGCCATCGGACAGCGGCACGCGACCATCTTCGGTCGGCATCCGGCCAAGCGCAACGCCGAGATCGTGGAAATTGATCGAACTGCCATGCATCGCGACCCGGATCGCGCCCGGCGGCGGCGTGCCTGGATCGTCCCGCTCGGCGATCGCGGTATTGTCGAGACCCGCGGGGGATCGTAGCGTCATGATCTTCATGTCGGCTCCTTCGATGCTGTAACGCACCGCCCCGCCGAACTGGCCCGGTCTGTAAATCCTTCGCCACGTCGTCCGGCACAAAAAAAGGGCCCGCCATCGCTGGCGAGCCCTCAGGTCGGGGAGAGGAAGGATCAGAACTTGATGGTCGTACCGATCGCGATGTTGCGGCCGAGCGAGTCGTAGCGCGACGGGATCGTATTGGTCCGTGCGAGTGCGACGTTGTACGAGTCCACCACGATCGGCGGATTCTTGTCGAACAGGTTGTTCGCGATCAGACGCAGCGAGAACTGCTTGGCGATCGCGAAGTTCAGCGCGAGATCGAAATAGCTCTGCGGTGCGACCCGGTAGTAGCTGGTCCGTGCCCGCGCGTCGGTGCCACCGATCGCCGGATCACCCGAATTGTCCGCATTGGTCAGCGATCCGACATAGCGCCAGTTGAACGACGCGCTGAAACCGCGGCCGACCGTCGTGTAGGTCGCGCGCAGGCCGTGCGACCATTTCGGGATCAGCTGACCGCAGCCATTGCCGTAATAGCCCGCGCAGTTGCGCTGCGGCTGGACCGGCGAGTCCTGGCCACCCGCAAACGTCGTCAACGACCCGTTGAAGTTCCAGTCGATCTTGCCGACCGTGGCGAGATCCATCGTATACTGCGCCTGGAAATCATAGCCGCGCGCGATCGACGTGTAGTAGTTGGTCGTGCCCTGGCGGATGAAGCCAGTCGTCGGGTTGGTGCTGGCATTGGAGAACAACGTGCCCGTGCCCGGGTTACGGACGATGCCCTGACAGAAGAACGCGTCGCCGTTCGAGCGCTGACAGCCATCGGTGTAGTAGCTGTAGTCGTTGAAGCCGAGCGAGTCGTTGATCTTGATCCGATAGCGGTCGACCGAGAAGAACAGCCCACGGACGAACCGCGGCTTCACGATCAGGCCATAGGTCTGCGTGTAGGCGGTCTCCGGCTCGGCGGTGAAGCCACCCGAACGGACGGTGCACGCTGCCGAACCGTTCGGCGTCGTGCCGTTGCTGCAGAGCAAGGACTGGCTGCCATAGAGCGCATCGGACAAACCGGTTGCCCGGCATACGTCACGGGACGCAACCGGCGCGCCGAACGTCACGCCGTTGGGGCCATTGGTGACCGTCGGCGCACAGAAGTCGCTGAAGGTGCCAGCCCCGCCGGATGCGAAGTCGATATTCGTTGCCTGGCGGATTTCGGTGACTGTCGGCGCGCGCTGCGCCTTGTTGAACGAGGCGCGGAACGTCAAATCGCTGACGGGCGCGTAGATGCCCTCGACCTTCCAGGTGTTGAAGGTGTCCGGATTGCTGCTGTACTTCGACAGGCGATAGCCACCGTTCACCTGAAGCAGGTCGGCAAATCGCTTATGCTCGACCAGCGGGACCTGGAGTTCAGCGTTCGCTTCCCAGACGTCCTGCTTGAGATAGCTGTCGGTACCGCCCAGAGCACCGCGATACGCCGCGTCTGCGGTCGATTTCAGCGTATCCTTGCGATACTCGGTCCCCAGCGCGATCGCGACACCCTGCTCGGCGAACGGCGAGGTGATGCCGTATTTGCCGAGGTCGCCGGTGACGTTGGCCTGCACGTCATACAGCGTGCCGGTGGTCACGGCGGTACCCGTGTTCAACAGATAGTTGACCAGCGCCGGATTGGTGTTGCCGGCGCTGAACGCGTCGAACGGAACGCAGCCGGCATCGGCGGTCGTGGCGCAGGTCGGCGCCGCGAGCGTACCACCCACGTTGATCGAATTCTGCAACCGCGTCGAGTTGACGAAGGTAGGCGTGTAGTCCTGATGGTTGCGGGCATAGACGCCGCCGACATCATAGGTCCACGCGCTGCCGACCTTGCCGCGGATACCGGCGGTAAAGCGGGCGCCGGTGTTCAGATAGGTATCCGGCTGATCGTTGTTATCGCCGAGACGATAGGCGATATTGATCGGTGCGGTCGTGGCGGTGCCGGCAGCCGCCCCGCAGATCGCGGTCGCCTGCGAGCCCGACAGGAACGGGTTGTTGCAGTTGACCTGGACGTTGCCGCCCGCGATTCCCGGATAGTTAGTGTATGATTTATCGCGGAACCAGATACCAGAGCCGTACAGCTCGGCGTTGGGCGAGATGTCGAAGCTGACGAAGCCGCCGGCGTTGATCCGCTCCGAGGGGCGCTGATAAGAGTAATTGTTGAAATAGTTCGAGGCGTTGCCGGGGCCCGCGCCGAACGGGACGAAGGTGCGCGAACCATTGGGATTGTTGACAAGTTGCGCGTCCTTGTTCGCGCCGCTGAGCGGCGTGACGAGACCGCTGGTCGAGCTGCTCGGCGTCAGGCCGCACGAGATCGGCGCATTCAGGGTCGTCTGCGTCAGGTAGCAGCCGGTGTTCGACCGGTCCGACAGCAGCACGGGGTCGGTATGCTTGTAGTTGGCGAACCCGGAAATCCGCAGCTTGCCGTCGAAAAACTTCTTGCCGGCGGTCAGCGTAAGGTCGGCACGGCCACCGTCGTTGGTCAGGCCACGCACGCTGTTGAAGCCCGCGGCGCGTGCCAGCGGCGACACCACCGTGTCCTTGTTGTTGTGGTTGTAGAAATTATAGTTGCCGTCGAGCTGGATGCCCTCGAAATCCTTCTTGAGGATGAAATTGACGACACCAGCGACTGCGTCCGAACCGTACACCGACGAAGCGCCGCCGGTCAGCACGTCGACGCGCTCCAGCAGGGTCGCGGGAATGATGCCGACGTCCTGGCCATTCTGCGTGCCGATGCGCTTGCCGTCGATCAGCACGAGCGTCCGCTCGAACCCGAGGCTGCGCAGCTTGATCCGCTGGCGACCGTCCGAATCGGCATAGGTCTGCTGGCTGTCGGGCGCGACCTGCGGCAGGCGATTCAGCACGTCTTCGACGTTGACCGCCGCCTGCGCGCGAATGTCCTGCGAGGTCACCGAGGTGATCGGCGCGGCGGAGGTCGTGTTGGGGCGCTGGATGCGCGATCCGGTGACGACAATCGACTGGTTCGCGCCGCTATCGGCATTGGCGGGAGCGACGGCGGTGGTCGCGTCGGCCTGAACCTTGGCTTGGGCGGGCGTGTTGGCGCTGTCCTGGGCTGGGGCCTGAACCGGAGCCTGCACTGGGGCCTGAGCCGGAGCGACCGGGCTCGCTGCGGCATCCTGCGCCACTCCGGGCGTAGCCCAGATTATGAGCGATCCCACAAGCGCAACGCGCGATACCGAATGACTGAAATTCATATCCTACCCCTATGGCCGACAGCGCCGTACGACCGCGCAGTTCCTCCCAGCACGCTTGATCAGATAATTGGTTCCGTCAATACCTATGCAATACCTTTATGGAACATTTACGATGGATTGTTGCAAATGTGCGTCACCTCTTGGCGCGTCGGCTGCGCCTGCGTAGCATGCTGCACATACACCCGATGGAGGATCGACCGTTGACGACAAGGCGCTCACTGCTCGCGGGTCTGGGAACCTGTGGAACTCTGTCACTGGCCGCATCCTACGCGCAGGCGGCAGGCGTTCCCGCCCCCGGGGGCACGTCCGGGGGCCAAGGCGCGATGATCGTCTCGACATGGGATTTCGGCGCGGCGGCGAACGCAGCGGCATTTGCCAAGCTGAGAGCAGGTGGCACGTTGATCGATGCGGTCGAGGCCGGCGCGATGGTGCCCGAAGCGGACCCGACCAACCACAGCGTCGGCTATGCCGGCTATCCGGACCGCGACGGGCACGTCACGCTCGACGCGGTCATCATGGACGATGCAGGCGGGGTCGGCGCGGTCGCGGCGCTGGAGAATACGGTCCATGCGATCTCCGTTGCACGGCGGGTCATGGAACGGACGCCGCACACCTTCCTGGTCGGAGAAGGCGCGACGCGGTTCGCGCGCGATCAGGGGTTTCCCCAGCAATCTCTGCTGACTCCCGAATCCGAGAAGGCGTGGCGGGATTGGCTCAAGACCGCGAAATATCAGCCCGAAGCCAATAGCGAGAACCGCACGCGCACTCCCGGCGGTGCGCTCGACCACGATACGATAGGACTGCTCGCCCGCAGCGCGGACGGCCGTCTCGCCGGCGCCTGCACGACCTCGGGGATGGCGTTCAAGATGCGCGGCCGCGTCGGCGATTCGCCGCAGGTCGGTTCGGGCCTCTATGTCGAGGCCGGTATCGGCGGCGCGACCTCGACCGGACTAGGCGAGGAAGTCACCCGGGTCGCAGGGTCGGCGCGAGTCGTCGCATCGATGCGGTCGGGCGCCTCCCCGCAAAAAGCGTGCGAAGAGGTCGTGCGCCATATCGCCCATCTGCGCGGCGACGCCATCCGTGGCGTCCAAGTCGGCTTCCTCGCGCTCGACCCGAAGGGCAATGTCGGCGCGTTCTGCCTGCTTCCGGGATTTACATACGCCGTTACCGACGCGCACGGCGTAACGAAGGTTCTCAAGGCCGCTTCGCTGTTTCAGGCCTGACACGAGATTGAAGCAGACCGCCGACTGACCGCAATACCAATCACGCCCCACAGAATTTCTTGTGGCGGAATATCCGTCGTCCGATCGCGAACTGGGGTTCAGCGGCCCGGTCGCGATCTACTGGACCGAATGACGCCGTTCACTGGATAGGCAGGTCGAACAGCAGTTCACGGACGTAGCGGACCGGTGGCGAACCGTGGTTCAGCAGCGCGTCGTTGTACCGCTTCAGGTCGAACGCCGGGCCCTGCCGTTTCTTAGCCTCCTCACGCATCGCCATGTGCTCCGAATAACCAGTGAAATAGCTCAGCAGCTGGGTCGAGCCGAGCGAGGCGCGGACCCATTTGCCCGCCGCCTCGCGCTCCTGCTGGAACGCGGTGTGCGTCATCAGGTGCATCGCCTGCTCGCGCGTCATGCCTTCGGTGTGGATGCCGATGTCGAGCAGCGAGTTCGAGATCGAGCGCAGCCGCATCTTGAGCACGGTCAGCTTGAACAGCGGATCGCCGTTCATGAAGCCCTCGTCCGCCATCATGCCCTCGGCATAGACCGCCCAGCCCTCGATGAACGGCCCCGAGCCGAGCACCGCGCGCAGCGTCGACTGTGTCGCATTGGCATGCGCGAGCTGAAGGTAATGCCCCGGCATCGCCTCGTGCACAGCGAGATCGTGGATCATGTAGTCGTTATATTCGCTGAGGAACGAGGTCGCCTGCGCCTCGGTCCAGTCGTCGGGGATCGGCGAGACGGCGAAGAACGTGCCGAGGTTCTTCTCCAGCGGACCGGGGGAATCGCAGTAGGCGACCGCGACGCCCTGCTGGAATTTGGGCATGGTGATGATCTTCACCGGCCCGGCGGGCATCCCGACCAGTCCCTTGTCGCGGACGAAGGCGGTCGCCTGTGCCAGAGCCTTGGTTGAGGCGTCGATCATGCCGTCGCGGGCGGGGCGCTTGGCGTAGGTAAGTTCGAGCGCGAGCTGGATGCCCGCCTGTTGCTGCGCTTCGGACGGCTTGTCGGGAAGCAGCAGCGCGCCCTTTTTGGCGCCGAATATCTGGCGCGCGATCGTGTACATCTGCGCGCGCGTGTCGACGATCGCGGCCTGCGCGCGGCGCTTGATCTCGGTCCGGGTGAGGTCGGATTGCAGCGCGAAGCCGAGCTTCTTGTCGTAGAGCGCAGCGCCGAGGCGGAAGTCGCCCTTCGCGCCGGGGACGAGCGTCTTGTCGAGCCAGACCTGATGCTCGGCGACCGCCGCCTTCAGTTTGACGAGCGCCGCGTCGAACCGCTTGGCATCGGCTACGGACAATTCGCTCTTGTGCGGGGCGAGCATGCTCTCGGCGATGTCGACGATGCCGCTGTTCTGCTTCGCCACGGTCGTCGCGTAGATCGATGGCACGCGCGCTACCACGATGTTCGCGCGCGCCTGTGCCAGCAACGCGGGGAGCGCCACCATCCGCGCGGTCGCCGCGTTCAGGCGCTGCGGCCACGGCGCGAAATCGCGTGCGGCGAGCGAATAGAGCGAGCTGCCGGCGATGTCGTTGTAGACCTGCGGATCCCACGCCCACCCGCCGAGCGTCTCGGTATCCCAGATGTCGTAGCGGAGCGCATTGTCGAGCAGCGCCGCATCGACCTGCTCCTCGCGCGACAGGGCTTTGCGGTCGATCCGCTCGAGATCGGCAAGCATCGCCTTCGAGAACGCCTCTCGCCTGGCGCGTCCTGAGGCGGACATGTCGGTGATCTGCGTGTCGAACCGGTGATCGCCGAGCGCAGTCGCCGATGACGGATTGAGCCGCGCCAGGCCATCGACATAGCGCTTCGAGAGCGACGCGAACGCGCTCGTCTCGGCTTGCGCGGCCAGCACGGGCGCGGGGATCGACGAGACGGGCAGCGCAAGCATCGCGGCGCCGAGCAACAGACGGACATTACGCATCTTGGAATTCCTGACGATCAGCGTTGTGGCGCGAGTTGCGCGTTCAGATAGACGGTGACGAGCGCGGCGCGCTTGGCGTCCTCGATCTTGTCGGCGCCCGCCGCATGGCCGCCTTCGGGGTTCTCGTAGTAGAAGAACGGGTCGCCATACGCCTCCAGCCTCGCGGCGAATTTGCGTGCGTGGCCGGGGTGGACGCGGTCGTCTTCGGTCGAGGTGTAGATGAACGGCGTGGGGTACTTCACGCCGCGCTTGAGGTTCTGGTAGGGCGAATATTTGGAGATGAACGCCCAGTCCTGCGGCTTGTCGGGATCGCCATATTCACCCATCCACGACGCGCCGGCCGAAAGATGCGAATATTTCTGCATGTCGAGCAGCGGCGATCCCATCACGATCGCGCCGTAGAGATCGGGGCGCTGCTCCATCGCGACGCCCACCAGCAGGCCGCCGTTCGACCGGCCCGATACCGCGATCTTCCGTTTTGCGCTGACGCCGGTCCGGACCAGATCGTCGCCGACCGCGTGGAGATCGTCATACGCCTTCTGGCGATTCTCGCGCAGCGTCGCCTGGTGCCAGCGCGGGCCGTACTCGCCGCCGCCGCGGATGTTGGCGAGCACGAACGCATTGCCCTCCTCGACCCAGAACAGCCCGGCCGGGCCCGAGCGATAGGGCTGATCGACCAGATACGTCGGCGTCTGCGCGTTGCGGAACCCGCCATACGCGTGGACGAGTGCCGGCACCGGCACCGCCGCTGAACCTGGCGTGCCCTTTTTCCGCACCAGGAAATACGGGATCTTGGTGCCGTCCTTCGACGTCGCGAACCGCTGCTCGACCTGCATCCTGGACGCATCGAACCGCGCCGGCAGCGTGTCGACCGCGACCGGCTTGGCGGCTGGCCGGACCGCATACAATGCAGGCGGGCTGAGGAACCCCTCGACCATCGCATAGGCCAGATCGTCCTTGCCGGCGGTCGCCTCGAGATGGATCGTCGACGCGGTCGGCAACGCCGCGACCGACTGGGTCCAGACACCGTCCGCGCCGCGCGTCAGCGACACCAGCCGCCCCGACACGTCGTCGAGCATCTTTACCCACAGCACCGACTTGCTCGAATCGACCTGTTCGACGGCCTGTCTGGCGGTCGGCACCAGCACGCGCTCGATCGTCGGTGCGCGGCCCGCCAGCACGTCGGCGATCGCATAGGCGACCACCGCGCCGGCAGGAATGTCGCGCCAGTCCGAAGACAGCGTCGCGATCAGCCGCCCGTCGAGCACCGTGTCGATAACCGCATCGTCAGGCAACGGCGTCGCCACCAGCCGACCATCGGCAGCGACATGACTACGCTTCGAATGGAAGAAATCGACGTCGCGCGACACCAGCGCATAGCGCCGGTCGCCCTCGGTGAAGACCGCCGTATTGATCCCGACATCGCTCGGCGCAGCGCTCGCGATCTCGGTCGCGGCGGTCAGCGGTGTGCCCCGTCGCCACAGCTTTGCTGTCCGCGGCAGACCCGAGGTGGTGAGGCTGTCCGGCCCAAAATCGGTCGCGACATACAGCGCGTCCGGCCCGGCCCAATTCACCCCGGACTTGAACATCGGCACGACGAAACCATCCGCGACGAACTTGCCCGAGGGGATGTCGAATTCGCGCTCGACCACCGCGTCGCCGCCGCCGTTCGACAGCGCGACCATGCAGCGATCGTACGAGGGCGATCGGCAGGTCGCGCCCTTCCAGACCCAGCTCTTGCCCTCGGCCTTGCCCAACGCATCGACGTCGATCAGCGTCCGCCACACCGGCTTACCGCTGCCGAACGAGGCGAGCGACGCGACCCGCCACAGTCCGCGCGGATTTGCCTTGTCCTGCCAGAGGTTCACGACCTGATCGCCGAGGATCTGATCGGGCGTCGCGATCTGGCGCGCGTCCTGCAGCAGATCGAGCGCGCGCTGGCGATACGCGGCATAACCCGGCTTGGCTTCGAGCGCGGCGAGCGACCGCGTGTTCCACCGCTTGACCGTATCGAGCGCCCGCGCGCCGTGGATGTCCTCGAGATACGTGTTCGGGTCGGCGGCCGAAGGCGGTGCGGACGTCTGTGCCAGCGCGGTGGTCGAAAGGGCCAGCAAGGCCAGGAACGGCAGGCGTCTTTGCATCATCACTCTCTTTCGTTCGATGATGCGACCTTAGGCAGCGCAGTCCACTCTGCTAACCCCTTCTCTCAAAGCAGTTCGCGATCAGTCTGTCTCCAACGCGAGCAGCGCGAACGTCGCCAGCCAATGCTCGCCCATATAATCGTCCGCGAGATGCGGCAGCGCCTCCGCCAGGTGCGCGTCGGCAATCGCGCGCGCGGCGGCAGGGTCGGGCAGCGCGTCGGCGATCGTCCGCCAGCACCACGCGCGCGACAGGTTCACGCCATCGAGATGCGCGAGCCGGCCGTCCGACCGGTCGCTGACGATCGCGGGAGAGCGCAGGCACGCCGTCGCCGGACCAAACCGATCGGGCAGGAACGCCGCCAGCCACGGCGCGAACTCGTCGCCCAGCACGTCCTTCATCAACGCCGCCTCGCACAGCGTCGCCGACAGGAAATCCTCTCCGCTCGGCTCGAACGGGCGGCAGTCGCGATCGTCGCCATACCAGTCCCGCGCGCGCGTCTCGATCAGTGCGGCGAGCGACGCATCGTGCCCCCGCGCCCAGCGCAGCGCGTGGACCAGCGCGAACGCGGTGCAGTCGTGCTTGCCGCTGCGCACCGGATAGACGAGCTTCGGCAGATACGCCGCAAACCGGTCTGCGAACGCGCGTGCCAACGGCTCCACCACCGCCGCCCACGGCCGATCGGGCCGCAATGCCAGCTCGTCGTGCAGCGCGAGCAGCCAGCCCCAGCCGTACGGCCGCTCGAACCCGCCGGTGCCCGGCCGATCGAGATAGGCCACCTCGCCCGCGATCAGCGCAGGAACGAGCATCCGATCCGCGAGCGCCTCGACCTCGGCGGCTTCGGGCATGTCCGGATATAGCCGCGCGAGCCGCATCACCTGCCACCAGCCATGCACGCAGCTGTGCCAGTCGAAACTGCCGTGGAATACCGGGTGCAGCGTCTTCGGCAGCGCGAGGTCGCCGGGGCCGTCCAGCACCTGATCGAGCTTGTACGGCCATTGGCGCGTCAGATGCCCCAGCGTCAGCCCGGCGAACCGCGCCGCGGTCGCGCGATCGAGCGTATCGGTCATTCCATCATCCCGTATTGTGCAGGTCGGGTGTCAGCTGCTGTGGTCCGCGATGATCTGCCACGCGGTCCCGCGCCGTTCGAACACCAGCGTCGTCATCCCGCTTTCCACGGTCGACGCCCCGGTCAGCGTCCAGCGTGCGAACAGCATCGCATGCCGCGGATCGATCCCGCGCATCTCGAGGAAAGCGAACGACAGCGCGCCACGCGCATTGCCGACGCCGCGGAAGCTCGGCTGATATTTGGCCGCGATCGCCGTCTTGCCGCGCAGCAACCCCTTGGGCGTCACGAACACGGCATCGTCGGCATACACCGCCATGAACCGCGCGAGATCGCCCGCATTCCAGCCCGCCGCGCTGTCCGCCATCGTCTGGCGGATCGCGGTCTCGGCCGGGACCTGCGCAGGCACAGGCGCCGCGGCGGCGCTCATGATGACGATCGGCACCAGCAGAGCACGCATCATTCTTTCCCCACCAGTTCGAGCAGCGCCGGCTCGTCGACGGGCTCCGAAAACAGGAAGCCCTGGTACAGACCACAGCCACCCGCCGTGAGCAATTCGAGCTGCGACGGCGTTTCCACCCCTTCGGCGATCACAGCGAGCCCGAGCGACCGCGCCATCGTGATCGCACCGGCGACCACCACCCGGTCGCGCGCCGATCCGTCGATATCGCGCACCAGCGACTTGTCGATCTTGACGTAATCGAGCGGCAGCGACTTCAGATAGGCCAAGCTCGAATAGCCCGTGCCGAAATCGTCGATCGCAACGCGGCACCCTGCCCCGCGTAGCTCCGCCAGCAACGCCGATGCCGCCGCCAGGTCTTCGATCAGCCCGGTCTCGGTGATCTCGACGGTCAACCGCCCGCGCGGAAAGCCGCTTTCGTCGATCCGTGCCAGGAACAGCGCCGCGAACCCCGGCCGCGTGATATCCGCCGCGGTCAGGTTCAGCGAAACCCGCAACGTGTTCAGCGCCGCCGGCCAGGCAACCGCACGCGCGAGCACGAGCCGCTGGATATGATCGGACAAGGCGATTCCCAGGTCGGCGCGGTCGGCGGCATCGAACAGCGTATCCGCGCCGAGCGGCCCCAGCGTCCGGTGGCTCCACCGCGCCAGCGCCTCGACGCCGGTGATCCGGCCGCTGGCGATCTCGACCTGGGGTTGCCAGCGCAGGTCGATCTCGTCGCGCTCGATCGCGTGATGCAGGTCGATCGCCAGCGCATCGATCGGCGCGACGCCGTCGGGCAGCGCGACATGCAACACCGATCCGTCACTTGCCTTGGCTTCCGCCAGAGCTTCGCTCGCCCGGCGCAGCAACGCCGCCGCGTCGTCGCCCGGCTGCCGCTGCGCCACCCCGAACCGACAGCCGAGCACCGCACGCGTATCGGCCACAGCGAACGGCCGCGCGAGCGCCGCGTCGAGCGCGGTGATCGCTGCCGTCACCGCTGCACCCGACGCCTCGATCACCAGCGCGAATTCCGACCCGCCAAGTCGCGCGACCATCGAATCTACGTCGATCGCCGCGTGCGCGATCGTCTCGGTCCGCCGCACCGCTGTCTCGATCAATGCGTCCACCATCGGCCGCCCATGTGCCGCGTTGACGATATCGAGCCGCGACAACGACACCAGCACCACCGCGACCGGGCAGTCGGCGGCGATCCGGCCGATGATCCAGCGGCGAACGTCGCCGGTTTCGCGGTCGTACAGCGTTGCGCCAGGAATCCTGCGCCGGTCGACCGCGCTCCCAGAAGAGCGGACTGCATGGCGCCCGGCGAAGCGGAGCGCCTGGATCAACTCGCTATCGGCTGCCGGGCTTGTCAGGAATTGCGTTGCGCCCGCATCGAAGAACTCGCCGATCGCCTCGACATCGCCGCGCGACACCAGCACCAGCAGCGCCGCGCCGTTGGTGGCGACCAGCCCGCCCAGCGCAAGCGTCGCTGCGATACCCTCGTCGAGCGCGCCGCGCGCGTCGATCAGCGCCACTGCCGCGCCACTTGCGAGAAAGCGGCTTTCGATCGCCACGGCATCGCTCGTCACTGCCGCATGCCAGTCCGCGCCAGCGCCGGCATCGGCGAGAATCCTGGCGATCTCATCGCGTTGACGGAACGATACCGCGAACAGCGTCGTTGCCGTCTGCATGTCTTCCATATCCGTCGCACCCCACCCCATCGGTGCGAGCCTAGCCGCAGCGTCGCTGCCCGCCAATCCATTACCGTCCGGTTCGGCCTTGTTCGAGGCCCCGCCTGTGCTTAGCTCGTCTATGATGATCGACACCGCCAATCCCCTGCCCGGCGTTCCGGCGCAAAAGCCGTTGCGGGACACGCATGGCCGGACGATCAAGTATCTCCGGATTTCGGTGACGGACCGGTGCGATCTTCGGTGCCGGTATTGCATGGCCGAGCAGATGACCTTTCTGCCGCGCGCCAAGTTGCTGAGCCTCGAAGAGATCGCGATCATCGCCGAGCGGTTCATCGCACGCGGGGTCACCAAGATCCGGTTGTCGGGCGGTGAGCCTCTCGTCCGCCGCGATGTTGCCGAACTCGTCCAGCGGCTAGGCCACAACATCGGATCTGGCTTGGAAGAGTTGACGATGACCACCAACGGCACGCGCCTCGCGCAGCATGCCGAGGCGATGGTCGATGCTGGCATCCGCCGCGTCAACGTCAGCATGGACAGCCGCGACCCGGAGCGGTTCCGCTACATCACCCGTCACGGCGACGTATCGCAGGTGATCGGCGGGATCATGGCGGCGCGCGATGCGGGGCTGGCGATCAAGATCAACATGGTCGCTTTGAAAGGTTTCAACGAAGACGAGATCGCGCCCATGCTCGCATGGTGTCGCGACGAGGGCTTCGACTTGTCGCTGATCGAGACCATGCCGCTCGGCGCTATCGACGAGGACCGCACCGATCGGTTCCTGCCGCTGACCAAGGTGTTCGACGAGCTCGGCCGGCAGTTCACGTTGGGGCGCGATGCGTACAAGACCGGTGGCCCGGCGCGCTACTGGAACGTCGATGGCACGCGCACCCGGCTCGGGCTGATATCGCCGCTGACCGCCAATTTCTGCGACGGCTGCAACCGCGTTCGCCTGACGACCGAGGGCAAGCTCTACATGTGCCTCGGCCACGATGATCAGGTCGATCTGAAGGCCGCGTTGCGTGAGGGCGGAACGGCCGGGCTCGACGAAGCGATCGATGCCGGGCTCTTCGCGAAGCCAAAGGCGCACGATTTCCGCATCGGCGTCGGTGAGCGCCCTGCGGTATCGCGTCACATGAGCGTCACCGGAGGATGAGCCGGTTCGAGCGGCTGGCGCTGGTCTCATCCACGACACCGCCTGCTCGCGCCGCCGAAGGCCAGCTTGCCGATACGGGCGACTGGGTGTCGGTCGACGAAGCCGACGCGATCATCGCGCTCGGCGGCGATGGTTTCATGCTCCAGACGCTCCATGCCATGCTGGAGCGCCGCAGGCCGCCGGTGCCGGTCTTCGGCATGAACCTCGGCACGGTGGGGTTCCTCATGAACGAGTGGCGCCATCATGGCCTGCTCGATCGTCTCGAGCGCGCGAAGCCGTTCAAGGTCGTGCCGCTCACGATGACCGCGATCGGCGTCGATGGCCGGACCCACACTTTGCCCGCGATCAACGAGGTGTCGTTCCTGCGCGAGACCCGCCAGACCGCCAATCTGGAGATCACGGTAAACGAGCGGATCGTGCTGCCCGAACTCGCCTGCGACGGCATCCTGGTCGCCACGCCGGCCGGCTCGACAGCCTATAATCTGTCCGCGCACGGCCCGATCCTGCCGCTGGGCTCGGGGATGATCGCGCTGACCCCGATCAGCCCGTTCCGTCCGCGGCGCTGGCGTGGGGCGATCCTGCCCGACAAGGCCCGGATCGGCGTCCGCGTCCTCGATGCCGCCAAGCGGCCCGTATCGGTGGTCGCCGACCAGCGTGAGATCCGCGATATCGCCCGCGTCGACATCTGCATGGACCGCGCTCGCGAGCTGACACTGCTGTTCGATCCGGAGCATGCGCTCGACGACCGCATCACGATGGAGCAGTTCATCTCCTGACGCGGTTGCCCGATGCAGTGCCGGAACGAAAGTTTATGGATTTGCGTCGAAACCCGCTTGCATGATCCGGAGGGCCAGTTATAGAGCCGCCCTCGGCAACGATCCCTGATAGCTCAGCGGTAGAGCTCTCGACTGTTAATCGAGTGGCCGTAGGTTCGAATCCTACTCAGGGAGCCACCCCGCCTTGGAAAAGGGCGGAGTTGGCCGATATCGAAAACGGCGCGATGCGCGCCTTTGGCCTCAAGAGCTGATCTTACAGCTTTGCCGTTGGCGCCGTGTAAATTCCGGCCTCTGGCGCGCTTTCTCGTCGTACCGCCAGGCCGCTGCCAGTCGCTATTTTCCGATCAGCTTCGAACGACGTCCGGCATCAGGATATAGCCGTTGCCGCGCACCGTGCGGATGATCTCGGTCGTATCGAACGCCTGCAGCTTGCGTCGGAGGCGGCTGATGTTCACGTCGATCGTCCGCCCCCGCGACAGGCTCTCCGCCCTGCCCGACTGCGCGATCATGTCGTCGCGCGTGTGCACGACCTGCGGCTGCGACACGAACACGTTGAGCAGCTGGAACTCGCCGTCGGTGAGACGAACCGCGGTACCGTCCGGCGTGTGCAGCGTCCGCATGCGACAGTTCAGCGTCCATCCAGCGAACGTGTAGGCCTCGACCCGGGCTGAATGCGCTGCCTCGCTCGTTACTGGCTCATGGGCTCCCGAGGGAGTAGGCGTCGCAGCCCCGCGCCGCCGCAACACCGACCGGATTCGCGCCAGGATCTCCCTGGGGCTGGACGGCTTCGTTACATAGTCGTCCGCGCCGAGCTCGAGCGCGACCACCCGGTCCACTTCGCCCGCAAGCGCCGAGAACATGATGACCGCCGGCGCATCGCCGCTTTGCGTCAGACCGCGAAGCACCGACAGGCCGTCCTCGCCCGGCATCATCATGTCCAGCACGACGAGATCGCACGCATAATGCGCCAGCCACGCGCGTAGCGCTGCCCCACTCTCGACCGCCTCGGCACGCAGGCCATGATCGACGAGAAATTCGGTGAGCAGTTCCCGCAGACCGGGATCGTCGTCGACGATGACGATCCGCGCACCGCCGACGACATGGTCATCGACATCGCTCGGAGCGGCTGAGCTTTCGGGAAAGCCTGGATGGAGTGTGATCATGCCGACGCCCTGCATCGCGTGTTTGTCCGGGATATTTCAGGCGTAACGCTCACGTCGTGCGCGCGACACGGTTTGCGATGATCTGTTATGCAGCAACGACGTGATGCAGCTGGGGATCACGGCCGTCGCTGTCCAAGGCAGGGTTTGCGCGCAGGACCCTCGGTTCTTTCATGAGCCCAGAGATCGGCGCGGCGCGATCACTGGAACGTCGCGCCGCTCGCCATCGCCTTGCTGGGACTGAGCCCCTGCTGCTCGAAAAACTGGTTGAGCCCCGCCACGAACGCCTGCGCGGCAACGCTGGTGAACGCGACTCGCCCGACGACGACACGCTCGAGCGACGGTGGCTGGCTGGCATGATCGCAGCTTGCGCTTTTCAGGGTCACGACGATCACACCATTCAGGTTCGCAAAACCGGCAAGCCCGGTGGCGAAGACTTCGGGGCGAAAGGGTTGTCGATCAGCGGGGGCAAAGCCTGCGACGGCACGGTGGCCGCTGTCGGCACGCCCTTGATCTCTACGCGCATGATATCTTGCTTACAGCGAACGGCTCGACCTTGCGGTCGACCGTCGCGTGAGGCGCGCGGTGTAAGAGGGCCAGCCAGGACGAGAGAGCGCGCCGCGATGAGGGGCGACCGATAAGGATGGAGTTACGCGGCTCCCTCCGCTCTCGCCCGTCGGACGCTCTCGACGACAAAACCCTGCCGCCACAATATCCATAGCAGCACTAGGCCGGGTAGCGCGACGACCATCGTCAGCATCCAGAACCCCGGCCACCCGAGTGCGGTGGCCGCATAGCCCGCCGGCGCTGCCAGCCACGTCCGCCCGACTGCGGCGAACGACGACAGCAACGCGAATTGGGTTGCGGTGTAGGCAAGGTTCGACAAGCCCGACAGGTAGGTCACGAACACGGTAAGGCCGATCCCGCTGGTAACCTGCTCGGTCGCCACCGCGATCGTCAGCCACGCGTTCGAATGGCCGTGCCAGGCGAGGATCACGAAGGTGAAGTTGCTCAGCATCATCAGCACGCCCGATACAAACAGCGCGCGACCAAGGCCGAGCCACGCCATGAAAGGCGCACCGAGCGCGGTACCGACGATCAGCCCCCAGAACCCGACGAGCTTGTTGATCGCGATGAATTCGGTGTCGCTGAACCCGAGTTCGACGATCATCGGGTTGAGCATCCCCTGCCCCATCGCGTCGCCAAGCTTGTAGATGAGGACGAACAGCAGGATGAGCACCGCGCCACGCCGCTGAAAGAACTCGCGGAACGGGCCGATGATCGTGTCTTCCAGCCAGCGCCCGCCGGTCTCGTGCGGTTGCTTGGCCAGGACGCGGTCGTGCAGGCCGCGGCCCGCCCAAAGAGCGGCGAGCGCGCCGGGAATAACGCAAAACGCTGTCAGGCCGTAGCCCAGTGCCCAGCCGAGGCCGAGGCCTTCGGACGAGGCAATCGCGATCGTCCCAACGCCTGCGGCGAGATTGCCGAGGCGGTAGCCAAACTGGTTGTTCGCGGTGCCATGCGGGAGTTCGTCTTCGGGCAGGATCTCGATCCGGTAGGCGTCGATGACGATATCCTGCGTCGCGCCCAGGAACGCGGTGACGATCGCCCAGAACGCGAACACGCCGAGGTGCTCCTGCGGCGCGCTGAACCCGAGCATCCAGACCGATCCAAACAGCAGCGCCTGGACCACGAACAGCCACGCGCGGCGCTGTCCGACCCAGCGGGTCAGCACCGGAATCTCGAACCTATCGATGAACGGCGCCCACAGGAATTTGAGCGTATATGGCGTGGTGAGGCCGATCGCGAACCCGATCGTCTTCTTGTCGATGCCGACCTTCGACAGCCAATAGCCCATCGTACCAAGCAACAATGCGAGCGGAAATCCGCTAGATATGCCGAGCAGCAGGGCCGCTATCGGTCTCGGCCGAAGATACGGCGCGAGGGTGGCAAGAACGGAACGGCGCTCGACGGTATCAGTGGACATGCGCTGACAATAGCGCGCTGTCCGCGCTAGGGAAGCAGTAAGCCAAGGCCGGATGGTCATCGTGGCACTGATCAACGCCCAGAGTAGTCGGACGGCGCCCTGAGTGCGAGGGCATTGAAAGATCGTGTTTCGACATGATCCGAAATCCGTCTCTCCCCGCGGCTCCGATGGTTGCCAGCTAGGTCAGCGTCGCGAACAGCCTGAACCCCGGCGGCAGGCGCTTCGGCGTCGCGCCACCGATCCGTGCGTCGATGACCGCGATTGCACCGATCAGGTCGCGCGGCGCATAGGGCTTCGCCAGGCAACCCGTCGCCAGCGCCATCGCCTCGTCCGGAAAGTTGCCGGTCACGAACATCACCGGCACGCCGCGCGCCTGCGCCGCGCGCGCCACATCGAGACCCGAGCCGTCTGCGAGATGAACGTCGACCAGCACCAGATCAATTTCCGCATTGCCCTCCACATCGGTGCTGTTGGCGATGATCGCGAGCGCATCGGCGACGCGGTCGACCGTCGCCACGATCGTGTAGGACGCCTCGGTCAGGAAATGCTCGTTGTCGAACGCGATCAGCGGCTCGTCCTCGACCAGCAGGAGGCGCACGATGTTTCGCTTCTTCTTGCCGAACAACATGATGGTCGAGACCCCACAGCGTGCCGAACGATCGTTACGCTTGTGGGTCTAACGCACTGCAACACGAACGGTCGCAAATATTTCGCGCTGGACGCCGATCCATAGTATCAGCCGCGCCATGACGACTTCAAAAGACGATAACCCGACTGCCAGCCCGTCGAACGACGCGCCCGCAACCTCCCACGAAACGCCGGCGGCACCGATCAAGGGCGACCGTATCGCCAAGCTGCTCGCGCGCGCCGGGATCGCCTCGCGCCGCGATATCGAGCGGATGATCGCCGAGGGCCGCGTCGCGCTCAACGGCAGCATTCTCGACACGCCGGCGACGATCCTGCGCAACCTCAACGGCGTGACGGTCGACGGCGACCCGGTCGAGGCTCCGAGTTCGGCGCGACTGTTCCTGTATCACAAGCCGACCGGGCTGCTCGTCACCGAGCGTGATCCCGCGGGGCGCACGACGATCTACGATCGCCTGCCGCAGGATCTACCCCGGCTCGTGCCCGTCGGCCGCCTCGATCTCAACACCGAGGGCCTGTTGCTGATGACCACCGATGGTGGCCTCAAGCGCCAGCTCGAACTGCCCGCGACCGGCGTCGAGCGTGCCTATCGTGCGCGTGCTTACGGCAACATCACGCAGCCGCAGCTCGAGGAACTGATCGAGGGGATCGAGATCGAGGGCGTGCGGTATGGCTCGATCAATGCCAATATCGAGCGGCGCACCGGCGCGAACGTCTGGATCGAGATGATCCTGACCGAGGGCAAGAACCGCGAAGTCCGCCGCGTGCTGGAACATCTCGGGTTGCAGGTCTCGCGGCTGATCCGGACGCGCTATGGCCCGTTCGTACTCGGCGACCTGCCGCCCGGGCAGATCGGCGAAGTGCTGCAGCACGACGTCGTCGCGTTCCAGAAGGAACTGGCCAAGGGTCGACCCGAGGGTCCGGGCGCGCGCGCGAACATCGGGATCAGCGCGAGTGCCGGTGCGGGGGCCGGGATCGGCGCGCGGTCTAGCCAGCGGGGCAGCAATGCGCCGCGGCCTGCTCCGACGACGCGACCGGCGCCGGGTGCGCGTCCGGTTTCGGGTGCGCGGCCTGCTGTTGGTGCGCGTACGCCGGTTCGCAGTCCGTATGCGGCGCCTGCAAGCTCGGGCTTTTCGAGCGGCGCGATACCGACCGACCGGCCTTCGCGACCGGCACGTCCGGAGCGGATCCGTCCGACCGCGGCGATGCAGCGCGGCGACGTCAACGATCCCTGGGCGCGGCCTGATGTGCGGAACGCCGCTCGGCCGGCGGGAACGCATCACGCCCGGCCGACGAGTGGCGAGATGTCCAAGCCGTATGTGCGGCAGGAGCGTGCGGATCGCGGCGAGGAGCTGAGCACGAGCCCCAAGATCAAGCATTTCCGCGCCGCCAAGCCACCGCGGGAGCGAGCTGCGCCGTCGCGCGTCGGCGCGGGCGCTACGGTGCAGCGTCAGGAGCAGCCGCGGGGCTTTCGTCCGCAGGCCGACGATACGCGGGGGCGCAGTTCGCTCGACAAGCGTGCGGCGCGGAGTGCCAGCGGTCGTCCGGGTGCCGAGCCACGGCCAGTGCGGTCGGAGAGTCCGGCGCGGCCTGAACGCGGCAGTCGTCCTACTGCGCCTGGCAAGGGTCCGTCGGGAGGGCGCGGTCATCCGCCCCGTGCACCACGGGGAGGGAAGCGCTGATGCGGATCATCGCAGGCCAGTGGCGCGGGCGCCCAATCGTCGCGCCCAAGGGTGATTCCACCCGTCCCACCGCGGACCGGATGCGCGAGACGTTGTTCTCGATGCTGACGAGCCGCGTCGGGAGCTTCGAGGGGTTGGCGGTCGCAGATCTGTTCGCGGGCTCGGGCGCGCTCGGGATCGAGGCACTCTCGCGCGGCGCGGCGACGTGCATGTTCGTCGAATCGGACAAGCTGGCGGTCGACGCGCTCAAGGCCAACCTCGCGAAGCTGGAGATCCGTGGTGATGTCCGCGCAACGTCGGTGATGGCGCTTGGGCCCGCACCGGCGCCGCTCGACGTGATCCTGATGGATCCGCCCTACAACACCGGCGCCGGACTGGTTGCGCTCGACAAGCTGTCGCGGCTTGGGTGGGTCGGACCGGCGACGTGGATCAGCTTGGAGACGGCGAAGGCCGAGGTCGTCGAACTTGCTGGTTTCGAGGTCGACGCCACGCGCGTGCACGGCAAGGCGCGGCTGACGCTCTTGCGGCCAGTGTCCATGTAAAGGCATGCTCTCCCGCAGAGGCGGGAGAGCATGCTATTTGTCGGTCGTGCGGCCGAGGATCAACAGCCCGCCAAGGCTCAGCATCCCGGCCGCCATGAGATACCCGCCGACCAGCCACAACCCATGCGGGGCCAACGCCTCCGCGACGATCGGCGCGAGCGCACCGCCGAGCACCCCGCCGAGGTTGAACGTCATCGACACGCCGGTGTAGCGCACCCCCGCCGGGAACAGGCTCGGCAGCCAGCCACCGAGCGGCCCGTACGCGAACCCCATCACGAACAGCGCGCCCGACAACCACAGCCCCACCGTGAACAGCGATCCCGAGCCAAGCATCGGCCCCATCAGCGCGCCGACGCCAATGCACCCGGCAAACCCAATTGCGAGCATCCGTGCTGCTGAATGCCGGTCCGCGAGCACGCTGGCTACGATGACGCCGCCCGCGAGGAACCAGATCGCGACGAGTTCAACGCCGAGGAAAGCCTCGCGTGAATAGCCGAGCGTCTTGGTGCCGTAGCCAAGCGCGAAGGCGGTCGCGAGATAGAACAGCGCGAAGCATGCGATGACCCCGAACGTACCCGCTAGCGTCGCGCGGAGGTGCTGCGTGAGAAGCGTCGCGATCGGTACCTTGGGAAGCGCCTCAGTCGCCTCCGCTTCCAGGAAGGCGGGCGTCTCGGTCAGCTTCAACCGCACCCACAGACCGAGCCCAACGAGGATCGCGCTGAGCAGGAACGGGATGCGCCAGCCCCAGGCCAAGAACTGCGCCTCGTCCAGCACGAGTCCGATGATCAGGAACAGCCCGTTCGCGGCAAGGAAGCCGACCGGGGCGCCAAGCGGCGGGAACATGCCCCAGGTGTTCTTGCGGTGCAGCGGCGCGTTCTCGACCGCGAGCAACGCCGCACCGCCCCATTCGCCGCCAAGCCCGAGCCCCTGCCCAAGCCGCATCAGGCACAACAGCGCGGGGGCGATCCAGCCCACGTGCGCGTAAGTCGGCAGGAACGCGATGCCGACGGTCGATCCGCCCATCAGCAACAGCGACGCGACTAAGGTGGACTTGCGCCCGATGCGATCACCGAAGTGCCCGAACACGATCGCTCCGACAGGGCGGGCGACGAAGGCGAGGCCGAACGTCGCATAGCTCAACAGCAACTGCGCCGACGCGGACTGGCCCGAAAAGAACAGCGGCCCGAACACCAGTGCCGCGGCGGTCGCGTAGATATAGAAATCGTAGAACTCGACCGCGGTGCCGACCAAGCTGGCGGCGAGGATGCGGCGGTGGGAGGCAAGCGTCGTCATGGGCACGGTCTCGCCGCGGTCGCTGTGTAGGTCAACCGGTTGCCACTGCTAATCCTCCCCCGCCAGGGGGAGGTGGCGCGTAGCGACGGAGGGGGAGGACACGCGACCGAGGTTACCTTTTCCTCCCCCTCCGTCTGGCAAGCGCCCGCCACCTCCCCCTTGCGGGGGAGGATCAGACTGGGAGGACTATGCGGGCGACGAGGCCGGGGGCGTTGTCAGCGAGTTCGAAATGGCCGTCGTGCAGCCGCGCGACGGCTTCGATCAGGGCCATGCCGAGGCCCGCACCGGGGGTGGACCGCGCACTGTCGAGGCGGCCGAAGCGCTTCAACGCCTGAGCGCGGTCGGAGGCGGCAATGCCGGGGCCGCGGTCCTCGACCTGGATCGCCACGCCGTCGGTGCGGTGGACGATCCGGAGCGTGACTTCGCCACCGCCGGCGCCGTGACGGAGCGCGTTGTCGATCAAGTTGGTGATCGCCTGGCTGATCAACTCGCGGTGGAGCTTCATCGGCGGCGGGCGGTCGTCGATCGCGATCGTGAAGACGAGGCCGGCATCCTCCGCCACCGGCGCGTAGAGTTCGCCGATCTCCTCGAGCAGGTTCGCGGGCGATACCTCAATGAAGCGATCGCGCGAGACCGAGCCCGAGCGGCTGATCTCGATCACCATCGTCAGCATGCGCATCACTAGGTCGGTTTCGACCAGGAGGCCGCCCAGCGCAGCTTCCCGAGCGTCGGGATCGGCGATGAGCACCGCCTGCTCGGTCTTCGTGCGCAGACGCGCTAGCGGCGAGCGGAGGTCGTGGGCGAGGCTGTCGGTGACGATCCGAAGTTCGGCCATCACCCCTTCGAGCTTGCCCAGCATGACGTTGAGGCGGGCGGCAAGGCGGTCGAACGCGTCACCCCCGCCCGCGATCATATCGACGCGGCGAGAGAGGTCGCCCTCGCCAGCCGCCTCGATGGCCTTGGCGATGCCGTCGAGCCTGCGGCTGACGTATCGCGTGAGGACCAGCCCGCCGACCACGCCGAGCGCGAGCGACAGGAACACGGCAACCGCGAGGGCACGTTCGATCGCGCGTTCCTCCGCGGCAATGAGGTCGAGATTGCGGCCGGTCAGCAGCCAGTAGCTGCCAAGCGGGTGGAGCGCGTATCCCGTCTCGCGTGCTGACCAGAGTTCGTCGGCGCCGAGTCGTGCGATGCGGAACTGCGTGATGCGAAGCGGGACTGCGAGCCGTTCGGGCGCGATGCCGACGACGGCCCTGCCCTTCGGGTCGACCACCGCGAGGACCAGCGAGACGTCGCCGGGGACGACTGCGCTGTCGATCGCCTGACGGATCGCGGGGAGGCCACCGTTCCGCCAGACCGCGCGCAGGGCTTCCGATTGTTCGGTGGTCTCGCGCCGGATCGCGTCGATCGCGTCCGCGCTGGTGGTCTTCCAGACGAAGCCGACCAGCGCGAGATTGGAGATCAGCGCCAGCGCGATCGAAAGCAGCGCGATTCGGGCTGTTACCGAAAGGCGAATCACCCTTCTACGGCGAGCCGGTAGCCTGCGCCGCGGACCGTGTGCAAGATCGGCGTCGGGAAACCTTCCTCCAGCTTGCGGCGGAGACGGCCGATATGGACGTCGACGACGTTGGAGCCCGGGTCGAAGTGATAGTTCCAGATCTTCTCGAGCATCATCGTGCGAGTGACGACCTGGCCCGCATGGCGGGCAAGAAATTCGAGCAGGTTGAATTCGCGTGCGCCGAGCGGGATCGACCGGCCAGCGCGCGAGACCGCGCGGGCGAGCAGGTCGATCTCAAGGTCGCCGACGGAGAGCTTAGTCTTTTGCGGCTCGGTCGCGGCGCGGTCGGAGCGGCGGAGCATGGCCTCAATTCGTGCGGAGAGTTCCGCGAACGAGAAGGGCTTGCAGAGATAGTCGTCGGCGCCGGCCTTGAGCCCATCGACGCGGTCGTCGACGGCGGCGAGCGCGGACAGGATCAGGACCGGCGTGATGATACCGGCGGCACGAATCGCGCTGACCATCGACAGGCCATCCAGGCCCGGCAGCATGCGGTCGGCGATGATGAGGTCGAAGATGCCTTCGCTTGCCAAGAACAGGCCGTCGCGGCCGTCTGCACACGCTTCGATTGCATGGCCGGCCTCAGCCAGACCCTTGGCAAGATAGGCGGATGTCGAGGCGTCGTCCTCGACGATCAGGATCTTGCGGCTCAACGCGGTATCACCTTCCCTGCCACCGATTTCGGTCACCATCTCCTGCCCTTATAAACGGAAAGGCCGGCGGAAAGAACCCTTCCCGCCGGCCCCCACGGTACCCCCGGGAGTGACGGGCACCGATCTCTGGAAACTCGCGTTGCCATTGCTGGCCCCGTGTTCGCTCTAGGATCGGGCAGGGGTCAGGGCGATGACCGAGGGGTGACAATTTCGTCATGTTGATGGTTGTTCGATAAAGCACTTCAAGACGCGGACACACGATCCCCCTCCCAGTCATCCCGGCGAACGCCGGGACCCATGGTTGCGGAGTGGGTAGTGGTCGCGCGCCATCACATGGTCCGCCGTATCCGTGGGTCCCGGCGTTCGCCGGGATGACGGAGAGGGGGGCGGAACGCCCTTACTTCTTGTCTAGAATCGCAGCGATCGCAGCGCCCACGTGCGCGATGTCGGCCATCCCGTCGACGCGGTGGACCAAGCCTCGGGCGTCGTAGATCGGCAGGATCGGTGCCGTCTTCGCGCGGTATTCGGCCATGCGGTTGTGGACCGTCTCGGCATTGTCGTCCGGACGGCGCTTGAACTCGGTCGAGCCGCAGACGTCGCAGACGCCGGCAACGACCGGCTTCTTGTAGCGATCGTGATAGCCCGTGCCGCACTTGGCGCAGGTGTAGCGGCCGACGACGCGGTCGATCAATGCGGCCTCGTCGACGCCCAGTTCGATGACGTAGTCGAGCGTGCGACCGCGATCGGCGAGAAGACCGTCGAGCGCTTCGGCCTGCGCGGCCGTGCGCGGATAGCCGTCGAAGATGACGCCGTTCGCGGTGTCCGGCTGGTCGAGACGCTCGCCGATGATGCCTGAGACGATCTCGTCCGAAACGAGACCACCGGACTCCATCACGGACTTCGCCTGAAGGCCGACCGGGGTTCCGGCGGCGACCGCTGCGCGCAGCATGTCGCCGGTCGAAAGCTGCACCATGCCGCGCTCGCTGACGAGCGTGGCGGCTTGGGTGCCCTTGCCCGCGCCGGGCGGTCCAAGAAGGATGATATTCACGAAACGCACTCCCCTCGTTCGTGCAGGATTTTTACCGCGTTAGACGCGCGGCTTAGCGAAGTCGATTGCCCTTGAGCTTCGCCTTCTTGATCAGGTCGCCATACTGGTGCGCCAGCAGGTGCGACTGGATCTGCGTCACCGTGTCCATCGTCACGTTGACGACGATCAGCAGGCTGGTGCCACCGAGATAGAACGGGATCTGCAACGCGGTCACCAGATATTCCGGCAACAGGCAGATGATCGTCAGATACGCCGCACCGATCACGGTGATGCGCGTCAGCACGTAATCGAAGTAGTTCTCGGTGTTCTTGCCCGGGCGGATGCCGGGGATGAACCCGCCGTTGCGCTTCAGATTGTCGGCGGTTTCCTCGGGGTTGAAGACGACCGCGGTGTAGAAGAACGAGAAGAAGATGATGCCGGCGCCGTACAGCAGCATGTACACAGGGCTGCCGTGTTGCAGATACTGGTTGAGGGTGATGATGAAGTCACCCCACTTCGATTCACCAGCGACGCGCTGGCCGGCGAACTGCGAAATCGTCAGCGGCATCAGCAACAGCGACGACGCGAAGATCGGCGGGATCACGCCGGCAGTGTTGATCTTCAGCGGGAGATGGCTGCGATCGGCCTGCATGCCGCGCTGCGTCTGGCGCTTGGGATACTGGATCAGGATGCGGCGTTGCGCGCGCTCCATGAAGCAGATGAACAGGATCAGCACGACCACCGCGACGACGATGCCGATCAGCTTGATCGGATCGAGCGAGCCGGAGCGGCCGCCTTCGAGCAGGTTGACCAGCGTAACGGGCAGATGCGCGACGATGCCGGCCATGATGATCAACGAGACTCCGTTGCCGATGCCGCGGCTGGTGATCTGCTCGCCGAGCCACATCAGGAACATCGTACCGCCGATCAGCGAGATGACCGCCGCGACGCGGAACATCATGCCGGGCTCGATGACCGCCTGGATGCCCTGTGCCGCGCCGAGCGTCTCAAGGCCGACGGCGATGAAATAGCCCTGCACCGCGGTCAGGCCGACGGTGCCGTAGCGCGTGTACTGGTTGAGGCGCTTGCGGCCCGATTCGCCGTCCTTCTTGATGGCGGCGAGCGTCGGCGACAGCGAAGTCGCGAGCTGCACCACGATCGAGGCGGTGATGTAGGGCATCACGCCGAGCGCGATCAGCGACATGCGGCTGAGCGAACCACCCGAGAAGGTGTTGAAGAAATCGAGCACGCCGCCCTGCGTCTGCTGCGAGAGCAGGCCGAGCGCGGTCGGGTCGACACCCGGCAGCGGGACATAGCTGAGCAGGCGGAAAATGATCAGCGCACCGATCGTGAACCACAACCGCTTCTTGAGGTCGGTCGCCTTCGCGAATTTCGAAAGGCTGATGCTTTGCGCCATCTGGTCGGCTGCGGATGCCATGCGTGTGATCGTCCTGGAAACAAAGAAGGCGGGATGCGTTGTGACCGCCCCCGCCGCTCATATAGGCGCACGGGCGCGCTTGTCTAATGGCTAGGTGGCATATGGACGAGTGGGGGAACCATCTCGTCCATCGATTTACCCTGCCACACGGGTTACCCCGGACCAAGAAACCCCATCCCGTTCGTCCCGAGTAGACGTCGAGCTTGTCGAGACGGCGTATCGAAGGACTGCCCGCTTGGGTCTTGTACCTCGATACGAGTTCTCGACTGCGCTCGACCTCTACTCGGCACGAACGGGATGGGGAGAGATGGTGAAGGGTGCCGCGGCGGAGCGTCTCAGGCGCCACAAACGAAAAGGGAGGAGGCGCATTCGGCGCCCCCTCCCCCATCAAGGTCAGGCCTTGAACGACGCCTTGTGCGCCGCACGCTCCTTGTACTTCACGCCCTTCTTGGCGGCAGCCTTCTCGGCTGCGGGGACGAAGTGGATCACCTCGACCTTGCCGCCGATCTTCTCGACCGCTTCGATCGCGCCCTTCGACGCGCCGTCGACGGTGAACGAGAGGACCGTGGTCAGCTCGCCCTTGGCGAGGAGGCGGACGCCGTCCTTGCCGCCGCGTGCCAGGCCAGCGGCCTTCAGCGCGTCGTGGTCGAGCGTGGCGTTAGCCTCGATCTTGCCGGCGTCGACCGCGAGCTGGATCGCGCCGAGGTTGACCTCTGCGAAGTCCTTGCGGAAGATGTTGTTGAAGCCGCGCTTAGGCAGACGCATGTGCAACGGCATCTGGCCGCCTTCGAAGCCGGCGATGGACACGCCCTCGCGGCTCTTCTGGCCCTTCTGGCCGCGGCCTGCGGTCTTGCCCTTGCCCGAGCCGATGCCGCGTCCGACGCGCATCTTGGACTTACGGGCACCTTCGTTATCGCGGAGTTCGTTGAGCTTCATGGTAATGCACTCGCTTTCGCTTGTTACGCGCTGGTTTGAAATCGCCGGGTTCGAATCCGGAAATAAGAAAGGGGGCCGTTAGCCCCCTTCCCGGTATTTGTCACTAGGTAGCGTGAAGGCTCAGCCTTCTACCGACACCATGTGCTGCACTTTGCGGATCATGCCGCGGACCTCTGGGCTGTCTTCCAGCTCGCGGGTCTTGTGCATCTTGTTGAGACCGAGACCGATCAGCGTTGCGCGCTGGTCCTTCTCGCGGCGGATCGGCGAACCGGTCTGCGTGATCTTGATGGTTGCCATGATCGCTTACTCCGTGATCGCAGCTGCATCGGCCTCGGCGGTCTTCGAACCACCATGGCCGAGCAGGTCGGCGATCTTCTTGCCGCGACGCTGTGCGACGGCCTTGGGCGAGGTCTGCTCGCCAAGGGCCTCGAACGTGGCGCGGATCATGTTGTAGGGGTTCGACGTGCCGACCGACTTGGTCACAACGTCCGCAACGCCCAGCGATTCGAAGACTGCGCGCATCGGGCCACCGGCGATGATGCCCGTACCCTGAGGCGCCGACCGCAGCGTGACCTTGCCGGCACCGAAGTGACCGTTGCCGTCATGATGCAGCGTGCGACCGTCCTTCAACGGAACGCGAACCATCTTCTTCTTGGCAGCAGCCGTCGCCTTCGAGATGGCTTCCGGCACTTCGCGTGCCTTGCCATGGCCGAAGCCTGCACGACCCTTGCCGTCGCCGACGACGACCAGCGCTGCGAAGCCGAAGCGCTTACCGCCCTTGACCGTCTTCGAGACGCGGTTGATGTGCACCAGCTTTTCGATCAGCTCTTCGCCGCCATCGTCCGCACCAGGACGACCGCCACGATTGTCGCGACCGCGACCGCCGTCGCGACCACCGCGGTTGCCGCCTGGGCCACCGCTGCGGTTGCCACCGGGGCCACCACGACCACCGCCGCCGCCGCCACCGGGACCGCCGCGACCGCGACCGCCACCGTTGTTGCCCTGGTAGCCAGTGCTCTGCGGGACATTCTGAGCCGTGACGTCCTGTGCGGTCGTCTCGGGAGCGATTACTGCCGGCGTGTTGTTTTCGTCAGCCATGTCTTAGAACTCCAATCCGGCTTCGCGCGCGGCATCGGCAAGAGCCTTCACGCGACCGTGGTAGAGGAAGCCGCCGCGATCGAACACGACCTGGGTCACGCCCGCTGCCTTGGCAGCCTCGGCGACGCGCTTGCCGACCGAAGTCGCCGCGTCGATGTTGGCGCCGGACGTGCCGCGCACGTCCTTCTCCAGCGTCGAGGCCGATGCGACCGTCGTGCCGGCGGCATCGTCGATCACCTGGGCATAGATGTGCTTGCCCGAGCGATGCACCGACAACCGCGGACGGGTGCCTGCACGTGCGCGGAGCGCGGTACGGTTGCGGCGACGCCGCTTGGCGAAAAGAGAAAGTCCCTTGGTCATTACTTCTTCTTCCCTTCCTTGCGGAAGATGAACTCGCCGTCGTACTTGATACCCTTGCCCTTGTAAGGCTCGGGCTTGCGCCACTGACGAATTTCCGCGGCCAGCTGACCGACCATCTGCTTGTCCGAACCCGAGATCTCGATCGTCGTGTTGTCGGGGGTCTTGACTTCGATCCCCTCCGGCACGTCGATGTTGACGTCGTGGCTGTAGCCGAGCTGCAGCTTGAGGTTGCGACCCTGCGCGGCGGCACGATAGCCGACACCGGTGATCAGCAGCTTCTTGGTGAAGCCTTCCGACACGCCGGTGACCAGGTTCTGCACCATGGTCCGCTGCATGCCCCAGAACGCGCGAGCACGCTTGGTGTCGTTGGCCGGCTGCACCGAAATGCCGCCGTCTTCGATCGTGTAGCTGATCTCGTCGCGAAGCGGCATCTTGAGGGTACCCTTGGGGCCCTTCATCGTCAGCTGCTTGTTCTCGATGGTCGGCGTGATGCCTGCCGGTACGGTGACCGGCTTCTTACCAATGCGGCTCATCAGAACACCTCCGCGAGGACTTCGCCGCCGACGTTCTGCTCGCGCGCTTCGGAATCCGAAAGCACGCCGCGGGGCGTCGAGACGATGGTGATGCCGAGGCCGTTACGGACGCGCGGGAGTTCCTGCGAGCCGGAATAGACGCGACGGCCGGGCTTCGAGACGCGCGCAACGTGCTTAATCGCAGGCTGGCCCTCGAAATACTTCAGCTCGATGCGAAGGCCGGCCGCGGGGCCCATCTGCTCTTCGCTGTAGCCACGGATATAGCCTTCGCGCTGCAGAACGTCGAGCACGCGGACGCGCAGCTTCGACGCCGGCGTGAGGACGGAGTCCTTCTTCGCGCGCTGGCCATTACGGATACGGGTGAGCAAATCACCCAGGGGATCGGTCACTGCCATGATTTAGTCCTTACCAGCTCGACTTCGTGACGCCGGGGATGAGGCCCTTGTTGGCCAGATCACGCAGCTGAATACGGCAGAGCCGGAACTTGCGGTAATAGGCGCGCGGGCGACCGGTCAGCTCGCACCGGTTACGGATGCGGGTCGGGTTCGCGTTGCGCGGCAGTGCCGCCATCTTGAGGCGAGCGATCAGACGCTCACCGTCGTCGAGCGTCTTGTCCGCTGCGATTGCCTTCAGTGCCGCGTACTTCGGGGCATACTGCTTGACCATGCGCTTGCGGCGCTCGTTCTTGTTGACTGAACTCAGTTTCGCCATCGACTTAAGTTCTTTCTTTCCTGAAGCGCCGCCCGTGACACGAGGTCAGGGGCGGCGGTTGGTAGTTAAGCTGCCTTCTTCTCGTCAGCAGCGTCGTCTTCGATCGGGAACGGGAAACCGAACAGACGGAGAAGCTCGCGAGCCTCGTCGTCGGTCTTTGCGGTCGTCGTTACGATCACATCCATGCCGCGGACCTTGTCGACCCGGTCATAGCTGATTTCTGGGAACACGATCTGCTCCTTGATACCGCAGGCATAGTTGCCACGGCCATCGAAGCTCTTCGGGTTGAGGCCGCGGAAATCGCGGACGCGGGGAAGAGCGATCGTGATGAAACGGTCGAGGAACTCGTACATGCGCTCGCGGCGAAGGGTGACCTTCACGCCGATCGGCATGCCTTCACGCAGCTTGAACTGCGCGATCGACTTCTTGGCCTTCGTCACGACAGGCTTCTGGCCGGCGATCAGCTCCATTTCGGAAGCAGCCTGGTCGACCTTCTTCTTGTCCTGCGTGGCTTCGCCGACGCCCATGTTCAGCACGATCTTGTCGAGCCGCGGGATCTCCATGACGTTCTTGTAACCGAACTTCTCGGTCATCGCCTTGATGATCGTCTCGTCGTACAGCTTGCGCATGCGCGCGACGTAGACGGCCTCGGTGCCGGTGTTCTCAGCGCCAGTGTTCTGATCAACCATTGATCTTCTCCCCGGTCTTGACGGCGACGCGGACCTTCTTGCCGTCCTGCTCCTCGAAGCGGACGCGGGTCGGCTTGCCGTCGGCGGTCACGTGCGCGACCTTCGAAACGTGCATCGGTGCTTCCTTGCGGATCAGGCCACCCTGCGGGTCACCCTGAGTCGGCTTGGTGTGGCGCACGGCGATGTTGACGCCCGATACGACGACCTTGTCGGTCTTCGGCATGGAGACGGTGACTTCACCGGTCTTGCCCTTGTCCTTGCCGGACAGGACGATGACCTTGTCACCCTTCTTGATACGCTGCGACGCCATTACAGCACCTCCGGCGCAAGGCTGATGATCTTCATGTGCTTCTTGCCGCGCAGCTCGCGAACGACTGGGCCGAAGATACGGGTGCCGATCGGCTCCTCGTTCTTGTTGACCAGCACCGCGGCGTTGCCGTCGAAGCGGATGACCGTACCGTCTGCACGGCGGATATCCTTGGCGGTACGTACGATCACCGCGCGGTGAACGTCGCCCTTCTTCACACGGCCACGTGGCTGCGCTTCCTTGATGCTGACGACGATGATGTCGCCAACGCCTGCAACCCGACGCTTGGAACCCCCAAGCACCTTGATGCACTGCACCCGCTTCGCGCCGCTGTTGTCAGCGACGTCGAGATTGGACTGCATCTGGATCATGGATCCGTATCCCTTCTCTGTCTCTGGGGTCGATACCGACCGAACCCCGCCTAAAAAATCACCCCGCCACGGACGAACCGCAGCGGGGAGGAGCGGCCGCTTAGCCGTTCCATCGATGGAACACAAGGTTCCAATGTAAACCGTCATCCCAGCGAAAGCTGGGATCCAGAGTTATGAAGCGTTACGCTCCTGGCTCTGGATCCTGACTTTCGTCAGGATGACGGGAACCGGTTCGAGCCGATCACCCCTTTCCACGAGATCCCAGCTTTCGCTGGGATGACGGGGTTTGGAGCGTACCAGTTCAGCCCTCGGCCGAAGCCCGCTCCGGCGTCGCGTGGGTGTTGACCCGCTCGATCACCTTCCAGGTCTTCAGCTTGGAGATTGGTGCGGTCTCTTCGATCCGCACGGTCTCGCCCTGCTTGAACTCGTTGCTCTCGTCATGAGCATGATACTTCTTCGAGCGACGGATGATCTTCCCGTAGAGCGGGTGCTTCACCTTACGCTCGACGTTCACGACCACCGTCTTGTCGCCCTTGTCGGACACGACCAGACCGGTCAGCACGCGCTTCGGCATGATACGTTCCTTACTTCGCGGCTTCAGCGCTGGTGCGCTGAGCCTGCAGGGTCTTGATGCGAGCGATGTCGCGGCGGACCTCACGAACGCGGCTCGGCTTTTCGAGCTGGTTCGTGGCGGCCTGGAAGCGCAGGTTGAACTGCTCGCGCTTCAGTTCGCCGAGCGACTCCGACAGCTGGTCGTCGCTCTTGGTCTTCATGTCGTCGATACGAGCCATGATCTTACTCGCCTCCCAGATGCGAGGTGTCGCCCAGGCGGGCAACGACCTTTACCTTGATCGGCAGCTTCATGGCCGCCCGCTCGAACGCCTCGGCGGCAATCTTGCCGTCGACGCCGTCGAGCTCGAACAGGATCCGACCCGGCTTGACGCGAGCGGCCCAGTATTCCGGCGCGCCCTTGCCCTTACCCATGCGGACTTCGGCTGGCTTTCCCGAGACCGGAAGGTCTGGGAAAATGCGGATCCACAAACGCCCCTGGCGCTTCATGTGACGCGTGATCGCGCGGCGGGCCGCCTCGATCTGGCGTGCAGTGATCCGGTCGGGTTCCATTGCCTTCAGGCCGTAGGAGCCGAAATTGAGCGAGAAGCCACTCTTGGCGTCGCCCGAAATCTTGCCCTTGAAGGCCTTCCGGAACTTGGTCTTTTTTGGTTGCAGCATGTCTGTTCCTGCCCCTTAGCGACGATCGTCGCGCTGCGGCCGCACGCCGGAGGTCTGAGCCTCCATCATGATGCGGTCGTACGACGTCGGATCGTTGCCGAGAATCTCGCCCTTGAAGACCCAGACCTTCACGCCGCAAACGCCGTAAGACGTGTGCGCCGTAGCCTCGGCATAATCGATGTTCGCGCGCAGCGTGTGCAACGGAACCCGACCCTCACGATAGCTCTCCGACCGTGCGATCTCGGCGCCGCCAAGACGACCACCGCAGTTCACCCGGATGCCCTCGGCACCGAGACGCATCGCCGACTGGACCGCACGCTTCATGGCGCGACGGAAGGCGATACGACGCTCGAGCTGATCGGCGATGCCCTGCGCGACGAGACGCGCATCGACTTCCGGCTTGCGAATCTCGACGATGTTCAGCGACACGGTCGACGACGTCATCTTGCCGATGGTCGAACGCAGCTTCTCAATGTCCGCACCCTTCTTGCCGATGATCACGCCGGGGCGTGCAGCGAAGATGGAGATGCGGGCCAGCTTGGCCGGACGCTCGATGACCACCTTGGAGATCGCGGCCTGTGGCAGCGTCTTCATGATGAATGCGCGGATCTTGAGATCCTCGAGCAGGAGCCGACCATAGTCGGCGCCTTCGGCGTACCAGCGGCTATCCCAGGTACGGTTGATCTGCAGACGCAGACCGATGGGGTTGCTCTTCTGACCCATTATGCTTCTTCCTGCTCGCGCACGACGATGCGCAGACGGCTGAATGGCTTGAGGATGCGGGTCGACTTGCCGCGGCCGCGGGTAGCGAAGCGCTTCATCGTGATCGACTTGCCGACCGAAGCCTCGGCGACGACGAGTGCGTCGACGTCGAGGTTATGGTTGTTCTCGGCGTTGGCGATGGCCGAGGCCAGCACCTTGCGCGCTTCGATCGCCATGCCCTTGGTCGAGAAGGCGAGGATGTTCATCGCATCGCCGACCTTCTTGCCACGGATCAGCGCAGCCACGAGGCCGAGCTTCTGCGCGGAACCACGGATCTGCGTACCGACCGAAAGCGCCTCGTTGTCCGCGACCTTGCGCGGGCTGACTTGCTTAGACATCAGCGCTTGCCCTTCTTGTCGGCGGAGTGGCCGGGGAAGTAGCGCGTGGGCGCGAACTCACCGAGCTTCATGCCGACCATGTCTTCGTTGACCGAGACGGGCACGAACTTGCGGCCGTTATAGACGTTGAACGTGAGACCCACGAACGACGGCAGGATAGTCGAGCGACGCGACCAGGTCTTGATCGGCGAACGCGCGTTGGTGTCCTGGGCGGTTTCTGCCTTCTTGAGCAGATGAAGGTCCACGAAGGGGCCCTTCCAGACTGAACGAGCCATGTTAGCCCTTCCTCTTCGTCGAATGACGCGACCGGATGATCATCTTGTCGGTCGACTTGTTATGACGCGTGCGCGCACCCTTCGTCGGCTTGCCCCAAGGCGTAACCGGATGACGGCCACCCGAGGTACGGCCTTCACCACCGCCGTGCGGATGGTCGACCGGGTTCTTGGCGACGCCGCGCGTCAGAGGACGGATACCCATCCAGCGCGAACGGCCTGCCTTGCCCAGGTTCTGGTTCTGGTTGTCGGGGTTCGAGACCGCGCCAACCGTCGCCATGCAATCGCTGCGGATGTAGCGCTGCTCGCCCGAGTTCAGGCGGACCATCACCATGCCCTTGTCGCGACCGACGACCTGCACGTACGTGCCGGCCGAACGAGCGATCTGGCCACCCTTCATCGGCTTCATCTCCACGTTGTGGACGATGGTGCCGACCGGCATCTGACCGAGTTCCATGGCATTGCCTGGCTTCACGTCGGTCTTCTTGGCCGCGAGGACCTTGTCGCCGACGGCCAGACGCTGTGGCGCCAGGATGTAGGCGAGCTCTTCGTCCGGGTACTTGACCAGGGCGATGAACGCGGTGCGGTTGGGATCATACTCGATCCGCTCGACAGTGCCTTCGACGTCCCACTTGCGACGCTTGAAGTCGATGTAGCGGTACTTCTGCTTGTGACCGCCGGCGATGCCGCGCGAGGTCACATGGCCCTTGTTGTTACGACCGCCGGTCTTGTGCTTACCTTCGGTCAGCGCCTTGACGGGGCGACCCTTCCAGAGCGACGACTTGTCGACCAGGATGAGACCGCGGCGTGCCGGCGATGTCGGATTATAATGCTTGAGTGCCATGGCCTCAGATCCCCGTCGTCACGTCGATGGACTGACCGTCCTTCAACGTCACGATTGCCTTTTTCATGTCCGAGCGCGAGTAGTTCGTGCCCTTCCACTTCTTGGTCTTGCCCTTCTGGACGAGCGTGTTCACGCCGACGACGTTCACGTCGAACAGCGCCTCGACGGCCGCCTTGATCTCGGGCTTCGTGGCATCGTTCGATACCTTGAACACAACCGCGTTGAACTCCGACAGGGTCGTCGTCTTCTCGGTGATGTGCGGGGCCAGGATAACGTCGTAATGACGATTATCGATGCCCGCCTTCTGCTTCTTAGCCATGGAAGCGCGCCTCCAGCTTTTCGACAGCGGCGCGCGTCAGCACCAGCGTGTCATGCTTCAGGATGTCGTAAACGTTCGCGCCGGCAGCCGGCATCACGTTCACTTCGTACAGGTTGCCCGCAGCGAATGCGAAGCTGGTGTCGACCATGTCGCCGTCGATGACGAGCGCACGCTTGCCGAAGCCGAGCTTTGCGAGATCGCCCTGCAGCGTCTTGGTCTTGCCACCCTCGACAGCCAGGCTGTCCATGATGACCAGCGAACCCGCCTTGGCGTGGCTGCTGAGAGCCATCCGCAGGCCGAGCGAGCGAACCTTCTTGTTCAGCGACGGGTTGAAGTCACGGACGCGTGCGCCGTGAGCCTTACCACCACCGATGAACACAGGTGCGCGACGATCGCCGTGACGAGCCGTACCGCCGCCCTTCTGGCGACCGAACTTCTTGCCGGTGCGAGCGACGTCTGCGCGCTCACGGGTGCCACGAGCCGTCTCACGACGCTTCTCGAGCTGCCAGGTGACGACACGGTGCAGGATGTCGGCGCGCGGATCGAGACCGAAGACCTCGTCGTTGAGCTCGATGTCCGCTGCGTCAGTGCCGGCGAAAGATGAAACCTTGATCTTCACGCTCAGCCCTCCTGGCCGTCGGCTGCAGGTGCGTCGGTCATTTCGGCCGGCGTGTCTGCTGCGGTGTTGCTGTTTGCGGTCTTGAGACCGGCGGGGAACGGTGCGTCGGCGTGGCGCGCGACCTTCACCGAGTCCTTGACGAAGAGCCAGCCGCCCTTGGAGCCAGGAACCGAACCCTTGACGAACAGGAGACCACGCTCGACGTCCGTCGATACGATCTCGAGGTTCTGCTGGGTGCGATACTTGTCGCCCATGTGGCCGGCCATCTTCTTGTTCTTGAAGACCTTGCCCGGATCCTGGCGCTGACCGGTCGAACCGAGCGAACGGTGCGAGACCGACACGCCGTGGGTTGCCCGCAGACCGCCGAAGCCCCAACGCTTCATGCCGCCCTGGAAGCCCTTACCCTGGGTCTTGCCCTGGATATCGACGATCTGGCCTGCGACGTAGTGGTCGGCCGAGATCTCGGCGCCGACGTCGAGCAGGCCGTCTGCGTTCACGCGGAACTCATGGACGACAGCCTTGGGCTCCACTTCGGCCTTGCCGAAATGGCCGCGCTGCGGCTTTGCGACATTCTTTGACTTGGCGACACCTGCACCAAGCTGGACGGCAGTGTAGCCGTCACGATCCATTTCGCGAACGGAAACGACCTGATTGCCTTCGAGTGCCAGAACGGTGACCGGCACGTGCCGACCATCTTCCTGGAACAGGCGGGTCATCCCCATCTTCTTCGCGATCACGCCAGTACGCATGATCTTGTCCCTTCCTAGACAGAGGCCCCGTCGGACTATTCCTCGGGGGCTTGCGGACCATGTCCGGAGCGAGCTCCATGATGCGTCCACCTGACCCCATCCCCGGCAAAAGCCCCTGAATGGAGTCGGTTCAACCCGGTAAATACGAAACGTGCCCCCGTCCCGGGCTGGTGCTCCTGCAAATGCGGAAGCGTGACGGGGGACGCTGCCCCGTCGGTTTTCACCGACGGCGGTATCCCAATGTAGAGCGGCGCGGGACCATTGCTGGTCGACCGCGCCACGCCAGCCCTTAGGCCAGCTTGATCTCTACGTCCACCCCTGCTGCGAGGTCCAGCTTCATCAGCGCATCGACCGTCTGCGGCGTCGGCTGGACGATATCCAGCATACGCTTGTACGTGCGCACCTCGAACTGCTCGCGCGACTTCTTGTCGATGTGCGGGCCGCGGTTCACGGTGAACTTTTCGATGCGCGTCGGAAGGGGAATCGGACCACGGATGAGCGCGCCGGTGCGGCGTGCGGTGTCGGCGATGTCGCCAGTGGCCTGATCGAGCACACGGTGATCGAACGCCTTCAGACGAATGCGGATATTGCTGTCCATAGTCCCTACCGATGCGAAAGAGCGGGCCCGTTTCCGGGCTCTTGCTGGTTGATGTTTAAACCGAAGGCGGGCCATTACGGGAGAGTCGGGTGAAATGCAACCGGGGGGAGCGGGTTTTCCGGCTCGGCCTGTCGAACGCCATGCTACCTAGTCAATCCTCCCCCGCCAGGGGGAGGTGTCGCCAGAGGCGACGGAGGGGGAGGCAAGCGATGCGGCTCGAAGGATCCCTACCCGGTCGCACCAACGCCAAGCGCCTGCGAAAACAGATGACCCCGCCCGAGATCGCCCTCTGGCTAGCGCTACGAGCTAACGAAGAAGGCCTACGCTTCCGAAAGCAACACGCAGCAGGCCGCTACGTCCTGGACTTCTACTGCGCCCCAGCCCGACTCGCGATCGAAGTTGACGGCGAAGCCCACAACCACGGCAACCGCCCCGAACGAGACGCAGCGCGAGACGCTTGGTTGATCGCGCAAAACATACAAGTCCTTCGCTACCCAGCCCGCGAAATGCTAGCAAACCTCGACGACGTCGTTCGCCAGATCATGTCCATCGCACTCCGACGCCGAACCATCATCGAGAGCTAATCGCCCCCTCCCCCTCCGACGCCTCCGGCGCCACCTCCCCCTAGCGTGGGAGGATGGAGAGGAACGCGTTCTGACCGCTCTTGCGGGGGTGAGTAGAATTATTTGCCCAGTTCCGGGCAGGCAGGCGGCCCACTGCTACGGACCGGCACGCCTACGTTACAACCGCACGTCCAGCTATCAAATCGACCAGATGTGCGGTTCCATCGTCCCCACGCAAAAGCGGATTGTGAATCGTCAAACTTGGTAACCGTTGGGGGTTCTGTGACGAAGCGACCGGCCTTTTCACCATTACGACCTGCCGAATATTCGACGTTTATGGTTCCCTTATCCACACCAGAGCCGATCAGCCCCAGAGCCGGTTGGAAGTAGAATTCGCGATGCCACCTAGCTAGGTCCCCGACACAACTGCTGTGAGCCGTGACAGCTTCGATAAGAGCAACTTCATGCACTGATGGTTTGCCAACAGAGCATCCCGCAACCTGCAACAATCCCCAGAACGTGACAGCTAACCCCCGCATACTCTGAAGCTGAACGAGTGGTCGGTGTTAGGCAAGGCTGAGAGGCGCGTAAGCGTCCGAGACTGGGCGATAACGGACTACGTTGATCGATCTTGCCGCCACGCCTTTCGTACGCGCCAAACACGAAAAAGCCCGGCCTCTCTCGCGAGAAGCCGGGCTCTTCTATCACCTCCCGAAGGAGAGGATGCTTACTTGTCGATCTGGCTGACGACGCCTGCACCGACGGTACGGCCGCCTTCGCGGATCGTGAAGCGCTGGCCCACGTCCATGGCGATCGGTGCGATCAGCTTGATGCCGAGCGACACGTTGTCGCCTGGCATGACCATCTCGGTGCCCTCAGGCAGCTCGACGGTGCCGGTCACGTCCGTCGTACGGAAGTAGAACTGCGGGCGGTAGTTGGCGAAGAACGGCGTGTGACGGCCACCCTCTTCCTTCGACAGCACGTACACTTCCGAGTTGAAGTCGGTGTGCGGCTTGATCGTGCCTGGCTTGCAGAGCACCTGGCCACGCTCGACTTCGTCGCGTGCAACACCGCGGATCAGCGCGCCGACGTTATCGCCAGCCTGGCCCTGGTCGAGCAGCTTGCGGAACATCTCGACGCCCGTGACCGTGGTCTTGCGGACGGTCGGGTGGATGCCGACGATCTCGACTTCCTCACCAACCTTGACGATGCCAGTCTCGACACGGCCGGTGACGACCGTACCACGACCCGAGATCGAGAACACGTCCTCGATCGGCATCATGAACGGCTTGTCGAGCGGACGCTCTGGCTGCGGGATGTAGTCGTCGACAGCCTGCATAAGCTCGGTGACGGCGTCGGCGCCGAGCTTCTGGTTCGAACCCGACAGTGCGCAGGTAGCCGAACCCTTGATGACAGGGATGTCGTCGCCCGGGAAGTCGTACGAGCTGAGCAGCTCGCGGATTTCCATCTCGACCAGCTCGAGGATTTCCTCGTCGTCGACCAGATCGACCTTGTTCATGAACACGACCATGGCAGGCACGCCGACCTGGCGTGCGAGCAGGATGTGCTCACGGGTCTGTGGCATCGGGCCATCGGTCGCCGAAACGACGAGGATCGCGCCGTCCATCTGAGCTGCGCCGGTGATCATGTTCTTCACATAATCGGCGTGGCCCGGGCAATCGACGTGCGCGTAGTGACGGTTGGCCGTCTCGTACTCGACGTGTGCGGTCGAGATCGTGATACCGCGCTCGCGCTCCTCGGGAGCCTTGTCGATGTTGGCGAAGTCGACGGCGGTACCGCCGGTCGTCTCTGCCAGAACCTTCGTGATCGCAGCGGTGAGCGACGTCTTGCCATGATCGACGTGACCGATGGTGCCGATGTTGAGATGCGGCTTGTTCCGCTCAAATTTTGCCTTGGCCATTGTTTCCTACCTTCTGATTCGTATTCCGGTGCCACCCCGGGAACCGCGCGAACGCGGCCCAATAGCGGCTGTTAAAGCGTTGCGCCAGCCCCTGCCTCGATCAGGGAGCCGACACGGAAGTGAATTCCGTGTCGTCGGTCCTCGGGCGAGCCCGAGGCCGGCCGGCCTTGCGGCGTCTCGGAGCCAGGTTGCCCTGGCTCCGTGCGCCTTCGGCTTACGCCAGCTTAGCCTTCACCTCGTCCGCAACGTTCTGCGGCACTTCGTCATAGTGCGAGAACTGCATCGAGTAGTTCGCGCGACCCTGCGTGAACGAACGGAGCGAGTTCACGTAGCCGAACATGTTCGCCAGCGGGACCATCGCCTCGACCGTCTGCGCGTTGCCGCGGCTGTCGGTGCCCTGGATCTGGCCACGACGGCTGTTCATGTCGCCGATGACGTCGCCCAGATAATCCTCCGGGGTGACGACCTCGACCTTCATGACCGGCTCGAGCAGCGTGATGCCCGACTTCTGTGCGACTTCGCGCATTGCGCCACGGGCACAGATTTCGAACGCCAGAGCCGACGAGTCGACGTCGTGATACGCGCCGTCATACAGTACGATCTCGAAATCGATGATCGGGAAGCCGACCAACGAACCCGACGCAGCGGTTTCGCGGAAGCCCTTCTCGATCGCGGGCAGATATTCCTTCGGAATGTTACCGCCCTTGATCTCGTCCTTGAACGTGATGCCCGAACCGCGCTCGCCCGGCGTGACCTTGACCTTCACGCGACCGAACTGGCCGGTACCACCCGACTGCTTCTTGTGCGTGTAGTCGACGTCGACCGGCTTCTTCAGATACTCGCGATATGCGACCTGAGGAGCGCCGACGTTCGCCTCGACCTTGAACTCACGCTTCATGCGATCGACCAGGATCTCGAGATGGAGCTCGCCCATGCCCTTGATGATGGTCTGGCCCGACTCGGGGTCCGACGACACGCGGAACGAAGGATCCTCGCGTGCGAGACGATTGAGCGCGACACCCATCTTCTCCTGGTCGGCCTTGGTCTTCGGCTCCACCGACAGCTCGATCACGGGCTCGGGGAATTCCATCCGCTCGAGAATGATCGGTGCGTTCATCGCGCAGAGCGTGTCACCGGTCGTGGTATCCTTGAGACCCGCGAGAGCGACGATGTCGCCAGCGAAAGCCTCCTGGATGTCCTCACGGCTGTTCGCATGCATAAGCAGCATACGGCCGACCTTTTCCTTCTTGTCCTTGACCGAGTTGGTGACCTGCGATGCGGTCTCCAGCTTGCCGGAGTAGATGCGGGCGAAGGTCAGCGTACCGACGAACGGATCGTTCATGATCTTGAACGCGAGTGCCGAGAACGGAACGTCGTCCGAGGACGGACGCTCGTCCGGCGTCACGCCGTCGAGCTTCAGACCCTGGATCGCTGGAACGTCGAGCGGCGAAGGCAGATAGTCGACGACGGCGTCGAGCAAAGGCTGAACACCCTTGTTCTTGAACGCCGAACCGCAAACGACGGGGACGAACGCCATGCTCAGCGTACCCTTGCGGATCAGCTTCTTGAGGTCGGCGACGCTCGGCTCGTTGCCTTCGAGATACGCCTCCATGAGGGCATCGTCCTGCTCGACGGCCATCTCGATCAGCTCGCTGCGATACTTTGCGGCCTTCTCGACCAGATCCTCAGGGATCTCGGCATATTCGAACTTCGCGCCCAGGCTCTCTTCGAGCCAGATGATCGCGCGGTTCTCGACGAGATCGACGAGGCCCTTGAAGCCGCCTTCCATGCCGATCGGGAGATACAGCACGGCCGGACGCGCACCGAGACGATCGATGATCGAGTTCACGCAGAAGTAGAAATCGGCACCGGTGCGGTCGAGCTTGTTGACGAAGCACATGCGCGGCACGCCGTACTTGTCGGCCTGACGCCACACGGTCTCGGACTGCGGCTCGACGCCGGCCACGCCGTCGAAGCATGCGACCGCGCCATCGAGCACACGAAGCGAACGCTCGACTTCGATCGTGAAGTCGACGTGGCCGGGCGTATCGATGATGTTGATAAGGTGCTCTTCGCCCTTACCTTCTTCGGCGCGCCACTTGCAGGTGGTCGCAGCCGACGTGATCGTGATCCCGCGCTCCTGCTCCTGCTCCATCCAATCCATCGTCGCGGTGCCTTCATGCACTTCGCCGATCTTGTAGGACTTGCCGGTGTAATAGAGGATGCGCTCGGTCGTCGTCGTCTTACCGGCGTCGATGTGCGCCATGATGCCGATGTTGCGGTAACGGTCGAGCGGATGGCTGCGGGCCATGATCGTGCTTCCTTAAGGATATGGGGAGCCGAACGTGCCGGCTCCCCAATATATAGGTGTTTGCATGACAGGCGAAAGACCGCCCATCACACGGATAGCAATGCTAGGCTTCAAAGCCCGCTGTTACCAGCGGTAGTGCGAGAATGCACGGTTGGCTTCCGCCATCCGGTGCGTATCTTCACGCTTCTTGACCGCGTTGCCACGGTTGTTGGCGGCATCCATCAGCTCACCCGACAGCCGTGCGGCCATCGTGTTCTCGCTGCGCGAACGCGCCGCACCGATCAGCCAGCGAATCGCCAGCGCCTGTGCGCGCTCCGGACGAACCTCGACCGGCACCTGGTACGTTGCACCACCGACGCGGCGCGAACGGACTTCGATGCCCGGCTTCACGTTGTTCAGCGCATCGTGGAAAACGCCGATCGGGTCACGCTTGGCGCGGCTCTCGACGGTTTCGAACGCACCGTACACGATAAGCTCTGCGACGGACTTCTTGCCGTCCAGCATGACGCTGTTCATGAACTTCGACAGAACCTCATCCCCGAACTTGGGATCAGGCAGGATGACCCGCTTTTCGGGACGACGACGACGTGCCATTTTGTATTCCTTCTAAACTTCAGCCTTAGTGATCAGATACCTGACCGGCTTACTTCGGACGCTTGGCGCCGTACTTGGAACGCGACTGACGCCGGTCCTTCACACCCTGTGTATCGAGCACGCCGCGCAGGACGTGATAGCGAACACCGGGAAGATCGCGGACACGACCGCCACGGATCAGGACAACCGAATGCTCCTGAAGATTGTGGCCCTCGCCCGGGATGTAGCTGATGACTTCGCGCTGGTTGGTCAGGCGAACCTTGGCCACCTTGCGCAGAGCCGAGTTCGGCTTCTTCGGGGTCGTCGTGTAGACGCGCGTGCAAACGCCACGCTTCTGCGGATTTGCTTCCATCGCAGGGACCTTCGACTTGGCCTTCTGCGGATCGCGGCCCTTGCGGACCAGCTGGTTGATCGTCGGCATTGAAGCCTTCACCTTTCAAGTGGTTACTTTGCTGGAGCCATGAGGCGCCTGAGAATACAAAAAGGACCATAGGAACGCGGAAGCGCCCCTCAGGTCCTGGAATGCATCCAGCAATGTTCAAGCATGCCCGGCGGGAAAGACTCCCGAAGAACAGGCCGCGCCTATAGGTCAGGAGTCGGTTGCGGTCAACGGGTTGGAATCGGATGGGGCTGGCGAAGGATTGGCTTCGTGGGCAGAGACAATGGCTCACGCGAATCCGACGACGACACCTCTCTCACCCTCCCCCGCCAGGGGGAGGTGGCACCGCAGGTGGCGGAGGGGGAGGAACACGAGACCTGCGTTGTCGCCCCCCTCCCCCTCCGTCTGGCAAGAGCCAGCCACCTCCCCCTAGCGGGGGAGGATCGCAGCTCCTCTACCGTGGTCGGGTCCCGAGCACCGCAAGCAGCGTCTTCTCGAATCGCGCGGGGTCTTCCACCTGCGGCGAGTGACCCAGCCCATCAAGCATCACCAAATTCGCATTCGGCATCTGCTTCACCGCGCGCGGCGCGATCACCGGCACCGGCTCGAGGAACTTGCGCAGATTCGCCGGCGCCTGCGCGCGGCCGAACGCGGTCTTGTCCAGCGTGCCAACGATCAGCGTAGTCGAAGGCGTAATCCGGTAGAGTTCGTGCGCGACCGGTTGCGTCTTGATCATCTCGCTGGTCTTCGCCTGCGCGAGCGCAACGGAGTCGCGCCCTGCCCCCTGGTACATGCCCGCCTGCATCCATACCCAGCGATCGTACGATGGCTTCCACACACCGTGGTAATAGTTCTCGAGCTGATACGCCTTGATTGACGCGTAGCTCGTCTTCTTCTCGTTCGCCCACAATGTGTCGACGTCGGTATAGGGCACGCCCTCCTCGCCGCGATCCTTCAGACCGAGCGGATTGACGAGCACCAGCTTCTCGACCGACGCCGGGTAGAGAATGGCGTACCGCATCGCGAGCATGCCGCCCATCGAGTGCCCGACGATCGTCGCCCGCGTGATGCCGCGCGATTCGAGCAGCCGCTTGGTGAACGTCGCCAGCATCTCGAAGCTATACTGTGCCGCGCGGGGCTTGGACGATTTGCAGAAGCCGATCTGGTCGGGGACGATCACCCGGTAGCCGACCTCGCTCAGCGCCCGTGCGGTGCTGCCCCAGGTCGCGCCGCAGAAATTCTTGCCGTGGAGTAGCACGACCGTGCGGCCATTGGGGCGCTGTGGCGCGATATCCATGAACGCCATCTGCGCAGGGCTGCCGACGATATCGACTTCCATCGTCTGCACCGGCCACGGATAGGTGAAGCGTTCGAGCTGCGGCCCCAGGTCCGGCACTTGCGGAACCGGCCCCGCCCCTGTGAGCAACGCCGCGACCGGCAGCGCCAGCATCATCAATCCCGCCTTCATACGATTACGCTTTCCTACATCCCACGGGAGGGCGTACGGTTAACGGGCAAACCGCGCATCGTGCAACGCATCATCCTTACGATGATCGTTGGGACGCTTACGGGACGAATTGCACGCGAGACGCTTGCCCTTCCCGAAAACGCTGGGTAAGGGGCGCGTCCGTGTAGGAGTGTAGCTCAGTTGGTTAGAGCGTCGGTCTCCAAAACCGAAGGCCCTCGGTTCGAATCCGAGCACTCCTGCCACCCCCTTTAAATTTCGATTTCGAACGGCACCGTTTCCCGCGGTGCCTTCGCACGTCCATCGCGATTGCAGAAAATGCATTTAATAATGCAATTTCCGCAATTGCTCTATGATGTGCTGCGATGCACAACGATCAGGCCTTTCAGGCATCCTCTCCTAAAAACTTTCATGGCCGGTCTCGTACCGGCCTTTTTTTTCGTCCGCGTTCGGCGTACACCTGCCATGCCGTCGTCAAGCCGAACGATAAATAGAAACCGTGGGAGCGGAGCCGCCGGTCAAACCGGCACCGGCAAGACGATCGTGCGGGGGATCGAGTGACCCAAGCACTCTCCCCCGCCATTTCCCCCCCCGCGTTCTCCCCGCCTTCCCCACCGCCTTTTCTCGGGCCTCTTCTCGAGCCACCGCCCCGCTATCTTCCGGCACGCTGCCCGCCCTCTCCTGCCGCGCACTTGCTTTCACGACGGGCGGAAGCTATCTGCCGCGCTTCCGACAGCGAGGACGGACCTGCCGCCGCTGCCCTTCACAGGGAGCGGCTAGTGGGTCTATGTCTCGCATCTCAGTTTCTCAATCAGCGGGTTCGAAGAACATCGTGGCGAAGACGTCCCCCCTCGAATTCATCCAGCAGGTCCGCAACGAGACCGCGAAGGTCACGTGGCCGACGCGTCGCGAGACGGTCATGACCGGCGTGATGGTGGTGATCATGACGACGATCCTCGCGCTGTTCTTCCTGGGCGTCGACTCGATCCTGCAAGCGATCGTCTCCGCCCTCCTCAAACTCGCTCAGTAAGCAAGGTTCCGTCATGGCGCGCTGGTACATCATTCACGCCTATTCGGGTTTCGAGGGCAAAGTCCGCGACTCGATCATGGCCGAGGCGACCCGGATGGGTCTCGAACAGCTCGTCGAGCAGATCGAAGTCCCGACCGAAACCACCACCGAGGCCCGTCGCGGCAAGAAGATCGCGGTCGAGCGCAAGTTCATGCCGGGCTACGTCCTCGCCAAGCTGAACATGAACGACGACGTGTATCACCTGGTGAAGAACACGCCGAAGGTCACCGGCTTCCTCGGCAGCATGGGCAAGCCGCAGGCGATCAGCGAGGCGGAAGCCACGCGGATGCTGAACAGCAAGGAAGAAGCCGCCGCTGCGCCCAAGCAGAAGGTCAAGGTCGACTACGAGATCGGCGATCAGGTCAAGGTCCTCGACGGCCCGTTCGCGACCTTCAACGGTCTCGTCGAAGAACTCGACTTCGACCGCAGCCGGGTCAAGGTTTCGGTGTCGATCTTTGGGCGCGCGACGCCTGTGGAGCTCGAGTTCGAGCAGGTCGAAAGAAGCAAGTAAGCCGCAGAGCGGCGCGCTTGCGGCCGCACGTGATTAGCTGACGGCTAATCACGAGACGGTCTCGACCGGCCGGCGGGCCAACGGCCCGGCCGACGACGCGGGATTTACTCCCGCTTCGCGCTTTAGGTGGGCGCGCATCCCCCCAGAGCCATCCCCCGCTCCGTCATCCTGACGAAAGTCAGGATCCAGAGCCAAGCCGGCCAGCGTTCCGTAACTCTGGATCCTGACTTTCGTCAGGATGACGGAAAACGGCGGATGTCTCGCCTCTATTATGCCGTCAGGCAAGGCTACGCCTAACTTACAGGCACATACATCTCAAAACTGCACGCTATCCGCCACACCCGAGCCGTCACCGCGCTACGGTCGCAATAATACAGGCTCGTGGCCTGATACGTCACCATGTATAGCTTCCCCCAGACCATCGCGCCGGGTGTATGGATCTGCTTTACGAAAGCTGTGCCCCAAGCACGCATTTTCGACCTAAAGCCCTCACAATCGGACTTCCCAGTTGGAAATTCGCACCTCCGAAAGCGGATATCCGTTCAGAACGATGATTGTTTCGTGACTGGATACGGCCACGATAATGATAATGGGTCGCACGCCTTAATGGATATTGCCGGAATGCAACAATCGGGATGGCCAAAGAGTGCGACGCCCGGCACACTGTCTGAAGACCGGCTCACGGTCTCAGGGGCAGAAGAATGATAGAGAGCGTTAAGCTCACGCGATTCAAGCGATTTATGAATTCATCCTTCGCTTTGCACCCAACCGGCATTTCGTTTCTCGCGGGCGGTAATAACTCTGGTAAATCGACGCTACTACAGGCGATTGCTGTTTGGGAGTTTTGTCGCCTGGTGCTTGAGAACGAACGGGGCCGTCCAAGCCTCAGCGCCGGATACCGCGGTCAGGGCCTAGGCCTATCGGACGATGAGTTCTCTCCAATCGCAGTAGCCAGCCTCAAGCATTTGTGGAGTAACCTAAAGAGCCAGGTACCCGGTCAGGATGGCTACTCGCTATCTATCGAGTGCGGCTGGACCGCTGGCGGCCTCTCGAAGCACCTGCGCCTCTCGCTCGCGCTGACGAACGATCGCCTGTTCGTCAAGGCGGCGGACTCCAACTTGACGGACGACGACGCTCTCCCATCGGTGGCCTACCTGCCACCATTCGCCGGCATTGCGCAACGCGAGAATAAGATGTCGGGCGCCGAACGGCGCGGGCTGATCGGGCGGGGCCTTGCCGGTGGCGTTATCCGCAATCTACTGCTCGACATGAACGAGGTTAACCTAGCAACTCGGGTCCGCCTCAAGGACGGCAGAACTAAGATCAAGACGTCTGACCTGAAGCGGTTGCGCGACGAGGATCCGTGGGAGATTCTACAGGCGACCATGGGCCGCATTTTTGGGATGCAACTCAACGTCGAACCTTTCAACGACCTTTTTCACAGCTACATTCGGGTCAACTGCATCAAAGGCAAAATTGATGGCACCACTTTCACGCGCTTTATCAACTTCAATGCGCGCGATCTCATGGCGGAGGGCAGCGGATTCCTCCAGTGGCTCAGCGTGTATGCGCTGGCTCTAAGTCCGAGCACCTGTACTCTACTTCTCGACGAGCCGGACTCGCACTTGCACCCGTCACTCCAAGCACAGCTGATTGAAGCGCTCGAAGAAATTGTTGTTGCGTCAGGTAAACAGGTGCTGCTCGCCACCCACAGCACCGAAATCCTCCGCGCCGCAGAGCACACACAGATAGTGGAGTTCAGGGGAACATCTGCCAAGTATCTTGATCAGGACGAGCGGAAGGTTAGCCTCTTTATCGGCCTCGGCAGTGAATACGCACCAAAGCTAGACCCCCTCCGCAAGTCGAAGCGAATGTTAATTGTCGAGGCGTTAAGTGACGCTAGAATGCTTCAAGCTTGGGCGAACCAGCTGGGCGTCGTTTGGCCGAGGAACATCGTGGTGTGGCCGTGGACAGGTGGCGCTACCGAGCGCAAACATCTCTTCCTCCAGTTGAAGGCGGAAATACCGGACTTGATCGCGGTCAGCCTGCGCGACCGTGATGACATGGCGATTGGTCAGATAGACAAGGCCACCTTATCCGATCGCTCGCAGAACAATGTCGATCCAAACCTCCACCTCAAAATCTGGCGGCGGCGTCACATTGAGAACTACCTTCTCTGGCCGCCCGCGATCGCGCGGGCAAGCGGGCAGCCTGAGGCGGACGTGGTGCAACTGATGGCCGACCACGCACTTGCAGTACCCGCCGACTTCCCGTCTCAGGATGTCGCTGACGCAATGGTTGACGCTCGTGGAAAAGAAATCACTCAAGAGCACCCCGAATCCTTGAAAGCTAAATTTGGTGTCCGACCGATCGATATCGCCAAAGCTATGCGGGCCGACGAGATACCTGAGGACGTTCGCTACCTCGTTGAATTAATCCGGGACCTTTGCGAACCTTAACCACCCGGAGTCAGGGCATTAACGAAGTGATGCTGACTCCATTTTTACTATTAGTGGCTGTTCCAGCTTCAAATGAGCGGGGTGCGATTTACAGCGAATTGGCCCGACCTATATTTGCGTCGATCGAGTGGCGGCTAATCGCACCTGCTTCGCCAAAGCGACCACTCCGCTTTCCTCTCCTTGAAACTGACACAGCTACTCCCGGTCCCTCAACCGCCACCCGCCGAACAGCGCAACATCTGGATCGTGCGCCACCTTCGTCGGGTCGGCCTTGCTCCAGCCGGTGACCTGATCGAGCGCTGGCAAGCGTACTGGCTTTGGCGCCGGATACGGGTTGGTCAGCGTCGGTTCGCCGCGTTCGTTGCGGGCGGCTTCGGCGATGTCGAAGGCTTCGCGGGCGCGGGCTTGGCGGGCTTCGTACATTGCCGTCAGGCGGTAGCTGTGCGCGTCGCTCGATTCGCCGCGGCGGCGTTTGATGTGCGGCGGCTCCTCCTGGAGGTGGACCGTCCGGTTGTGCAGGTGGAGGAGCTGCAGCGCCTGGTTCGCGGTCATCGGCGGGATCGGTGGGGGAGCGTTGTGGCGCCATTCGTCATGGTCGTGCGAGCCCGGCAGGGTACCGGCTAACAGCGCGAACTCGACCGACTCGTAGCCGGCCGCGAGCGCGAGGCGCATCTCGCGGGCGAAGGCGGGGCTGGCTTTGCGGCGGGCGTAGAAGGCGGAGTGGCTGAACCCCGCGGCGGCGGCCGAGAGGCGGATGTTGGCGGTGGCGGAGAGCGCGGTGAGGAAGGCTTGCTCGGCGGCATGGTCGAGGCGGTTGGCGGGCGGGCGGCGGAGCTGGAGGCGGCCGTTGGCGGTTCTTGTCGTGGTGGGCGTGGTGTCGGTGCGTCGCGTTTGGGGCGAGCCCCCTCCACCCCCGACCTCTGGTCGGCGGTCCCCCTCCCCGTTCCGGGGAGGATCTTTGAGGGCGGCGGACGCCAAGACTAGAGCGGCGTTCCATTTTGCGGCGAAGGCGGGGTGGGCGGCGCGGCGCTTGGTGAAGGTGGAACGGTTGTAGCCTAGCGTGCTGGCGGCTTCGCGGGCGTTACCGGTGCGGCGGAGGGCGGCGAGGAACGCGGCGTTCTGTGCGGCCTGGCGGCGGGTGAACTGGTCGGGGGTGAACGGGCGCGCCATCGCTAGTGGGTCTGCCTCGATATCCTACATTGCAAGGGGGCTTGTGATGGGTGCGTGGTTTCCAAGTTCGTTTCCCCGCATAGGCGGGGATCCAGACTGGGCTCCCGCCTTCGCGGGAGAGCAAGGAAGCGCAGTCTTTAGTAGGATCGGTTCACGCGAAGGCGCGAAGAGAAGTCAGAGGAGCAGAAGATTCGGGGTTCGCGCGGAGGCGCGGAGGCGCGGAGGAGAAGGGACGCGGAGAAGTAAGGGCGGGGTGTTGCCGCTTTGCGCGTTTTGGGGTATGAGCGCCGGCTTCCACCTTCACTGTTGGAATTGCGGGAGGTTGCCGAAAGGCAGCCGCCATCACCGCTAGGCTCACATAAAGAGAGTGACATGGCTAAAAAGATTACCGGATACATCAAGCTGCAGGTTCCTGCAGGCGAGGCAAAGCCCGCGCCGCCGATCGGACCTGCGCTGGGTCAGCGCGGCGTGAACATCATGGAGTTCTGCAAGGCGTTCAACGCCGGCACGAGCGAACTGAAGAAGGGCATGCCGATCCCGACCGTCATCACGGTCTATGCGGATCGCTCGTTCTCGTTCGAGACCAAGACCCCGCCTGCCTCGTACCTGATCAAGGAGGCCGCTGGTCTCAAGTCGGGTTCGAAGGAGCCGGGCAAGGTCGTCGCTGGCACGATCAAGCGCAGCCAGCTGAGCGAGATCGCCACGACGAAGATGAAGGACCTCAACGCCAACGATATCGACGCTGCGACGAAGATCATCGAAGGCAGCGCCCGCGCAATGGGCCTCGAAGTGGTGGAGGGCTGATATCATGGCTAAGCTGAGCAAGAAGCAGAAGGCCGTCACGGTCGACCTCGTCAAGCTGCACGGCATCGACGAGGCCATCGGTCTCGCACGGTCGGGCGCCACGTCGAAGTTCGACGAGACGATCGAAGTCGCGCTGAACCTGGGCGTCGATCCGCGTCACGCAGACCAGATGGTCCGCGGCGTCGTCACGCTGCCCAAGGGCACCGGCAAGACCGTCCGCGTCGGCGTGTTCGCCCGCGGCGCGAAGGCTGAGGAGGCTCTCGCAGCAGGCGCAGACGTCGTCGGCGCCGAAGACCTGATGGAAATCATCCAGGGTGGCACGATCGATTTCGATCGCTGCATCGCGACCCCGGACATGATGGGCATCGTCGGTCGCCTCGGCAAGGTGCTGGGTCCCAAGGGCCTGATGCCGAACCCGAAGCTCGGCACGGTGACGATGAACGTCGCCGCCGCGGTTCAGGCAGCCAAGGGCGGCCAGATCGAATACCGCGTCGAGAAGGCCGGCATCATCCACTCGGGCATCGGCAAGGCGTCGTTCCCGGCAGAAGACCTGCGCGCGAACTTCGACGCACTGGTTGACGCGGTGGTCAAGGCCAAGCCGACCGGCGCCAAGGGCAAGTACGTACAGAAGGTCGCGATCTCGTCGACCATGGGTGCGGGCATCAAGGTCGACACGACCGAGGTTGCTGGCGCCTGAGCCGCACGTGGCTAGCGAAAGCTAGCCACGAGACGGCGAGCGCCCGGCCGGCGCGGGCAACCGCGACCGACGAGGACGGGATTACTCCCGTCCTGCTGCTAAAGTTGAAAAGGGCCGGGAGCGATCCCGGCCCTTTTTGCGTCTGTCCCGATACGATCACTGTTGGCACACCGCCCTGCCCCACTCCGTCATCCTGACGAAAGTCAGGATCCAGGGTTACGGACGTCACCCCTCTCGGCTCTGGATCCTGACTTTCTTCAGGATGACGGGGGCGCGTGATCAGCGCCAACAGCTCCAAGACTTGTTTCCCCGCAAAGAAGGGGATCCAGACTGGGCCCCCACCTTTGCGGGAGAACAAGGAAGCGGGCGCCCCCCGCGATCACACGCGCCAACCCGAACCCACCCACTTGACTCCCCCGCCAATTCCGCTACGGCGCACCTTCGTTCGGCGGGCTTGCTCGTCGAACTCCGTCCGAGACAGTGGGTGCAGCGGGTTTGCCGGTGCTTAATCTCCCACCTAGACGGGGAATGAGATTTTGTCGGCCCATCTGCGTGCCGCCCCTCTCCCATGCCCCATCGACGAGACACCCCGGAAGCGCGGGTTTGTCTGCGCCTCCGGTTAGTAACCGGGTCCACTGTGCAAGCGGTGAACTCGTAAAACGTGGAGAATGGCATGGATCGTGATCAAAAGACCGCGGCCGTAGCCGAGCTGAACCGCACCTTTTCCGAGGTCGGCGTCGTCGTTGTCACGCGCAACCTCGGCCTGACCGTCGCACAGTCCACTGTGCTGCGGAACAAGATGCGCGACGCCGGCGCGACCTACAAGGTCTCGAAGAACAAGCTTGCCAAGATCGCAATGGACGGCACCGACTACAGCTCGCTGGGCGACATGCTCACGGGTCCGGTCGGTCTGGCCAGCTCCATCGATCCCGTCGCGGCCGCCAAGGTGGTCGTGGAATTCGCGAAGACGAACGACAAGTTCGAAATCGTGGGTGGGGCGATGGGCGCGACGACCCTCGACGTCGACGGTGTGAAGGCGCTCGCAACGCTGCCCTCGCTGGACGAACTGCGTGCCAAGATCGTTGGCCTCATCGTGGCACCCGCCACGAAGCTGGCAACGATCACGCAGGCTCCGGCAGCGCAGCTCGCGCGCGTGCTTTCCGCCTACGCGGAGAAGGAAGCCGCCTGATCTTGCAGGCCTTTCGTTACCTTTTTGAACTGATGGGGCACGAGCCCCGAGATGGAGATTTATCATGGCAGACCTGAACGCGCTCGTTGAGAGCCTGAGCGAACTGACCGTTCTCGAAGCAGCTGAGCTTTCGAAGCTGCTCGAAGAGAAGTGGGGCGTTTCGGCCGCAGCAGCGGTCGCAGCACCGGCAGCAGGCGGCGGCGCCGCTGCTCCTGCAGCAGAAGAGCAGACCGAATTCGACGTCATCCTGACCGGCGACGGTGGCAAGAAGATCAACGTCATCAAGGAAGTCCGTGCGATCACCGCGCTCGGCCTGACCGAAGCCAAGACGCTGGTCGAGTCGGCTCCCAAGGCCGTCAAGGAAGGCGTGTCGAAGGACGAAGCCGCCAAGATCAAGGCTCAGCTCGAAGCAGCTGGCGCGACCGTCGAGGTCAAGTAAGCCGCAGCGGGAGAGACGCTTCAGCCACGCTGAAGCGCACTCCCCGCAAGGCCGGCCGGCGGCATTCATGCCGACCGACGAAGCAGGGGCTTTGCCCCTGCTGGCCGCAGCTAAGAAAAAGGGCGGCCCCAGCGATGGGGTCGCCCTTTTTCGTAACACGTCGCAAATAATTTCCTATTTCCCCAGCAGAAGCCGTCGCTCAGTTCGGAGGCGGCGCTAACAAAGCGCGACGCACCTCACGACAGATCACCCACTTGGGCCCCGGCCTCCGCCGGGGTGGTCAGAGGCGGCGGTCAGGCAGTTTGGATGTCGAAGCGCAGCGCGTCGTCCGCCCGCTCCACCGCCGCATCCAGATCGCGCGGATGTACGGTCCAGCCCTTCCACGTCAGTCCGGTTCTCACGCCAACAAACAAGGCCGAGCCCACCAGCGCCGCGAACAGCCCGACCCACAGCGCGTCGAACACCATCAGCGCCCACACGATCGGCAATGGCTGGCCCAAGGCGAGCTTGTGATTGGCCATGTGCAACGCCTGCGCCGGGCCGAACGCGACGGCCGCCAAGACGCTGAGGACGATCCCGGCGGGGAGGAGCGACGTTATCGCCCGCTTTGGCGTCACCGACGCATCCTCGATCAACGCGCCGACGATGTAGATCAGGAAGCCGCCCTGGATGATCCCCGAAACGATCTGAAGCGGAACGGCGATCGCCGGCGGCAGACCTTGCTTGTCCAGCCACATGAACGGCGATGCGACCGCCAGCCCCACGACCAATCCGACGACCACCCGGACGAACGTCATCGGCGCAACCAGCAATGTCCGACGAACCGACCGTACCGACCAGAATCGCGCGACCGCGAGAATGCCGATGACGAACCCCGCGATCTTCACGTAGCCGAAGCCCCAGCGTAGCGGATCGTTGGCGAGCGCACGAAACTGCTCGACCGATACGAACATGCCGAGGTGAATTTCCGCGATATGCTGCAGAAACTCCGGCACCACCGCGATCGCCAGGACGAGCGGCGCCGCCTTCACCGCGCGTCCGCCGAGCCGATAGGTCTCCACGACGGCGCGCGCCATGCCGAGGATCGCGCCGACAATGCGCCCGCCAATCCCGAGTCTTTCGCTACGATCGCTCATGCCGTTTCCCCCTCTGCTGTGAAACTCAGAATGTCGCCCGGCTGGCAGTCGAGCGCGGTGCAGATCGCCTCCAGCGTCGAAAAGCGGATCGCCTTGGCCTTGCCGGTCTTCAGGATCGACAGGTTCGCCATCGTGATGTCGACCGCCTGCGAAAGCTCGGTCAGCGTCAGCCCACGCGCCGCGAGCATGCCGTCGAGCGTGACGATGACGGGCATCAGACGGTCATCGCCAGATCGTCGCGCATGCCCGCCCCCACGCGGAACACACGGGCGAGCACGAACAGCATGACGACGCCGATCCATCCGGTGAAGCCCGGCACCCACGTCGCGTGATCGACGCCGATCCTGTCGAGCGCGAGCACGATTCCGCCCAAAGCGAGATCGAACAGCTGGATCGCAAACAGCGCCCAGCCGATCCGCTGGAGGCGGTCGGCATTGGCGACGACGAACGGGTCGCCCGCGCGGACCGTTGCCAGGATTGCGAGCAGCGGGTTGAACAGGTGATAGACCGCAACGCAGGCGACGAGGCCAAGGACGCCCGTAAGCCGCAGCAGCCCGATCGTCTCGCCGATGTAGTGGCCGTGATATTTGGTGACGAGCCGCGCGGTGAGCGCGTCGCCGAACACGAACGAGGCAACGATCGCGACCACGAACCCGACCGCGACGGCCCAGTTCAGCCAATTCGCGAACCGTACCAGACCGCTGGCGACGACGAGAACCCGATCCTGCATGCCATTCTCCGTTTATCGATAAACGATATGTATCGTTTATCGATAAACGTCAAATGACAGAAGCGGACGATTTCGGATCGATCGCAGCTACAGCCTGGAGATCAGCGCTCGAAGGTCGCCGCGTGAGGTCTGGCCGCGACGGTGGTGAAGATCTTCGCTGGACCATCGAGCCAGAACGGAGCGAGCTTGGCGGAGTCGGTACGCTCGATACCGACTACCCACGCGCGCGCGGTCTGCGCGTCGTCGCCGGCCGTTGCGTAGAGAATATTCGCGGCGAGAACGGGCACGAACATCGGGCGGTTGGCGGCCGTCATCGTGCGGATCGCCTCGCGCGCAATCGCGGCGACGGTGCGGATGGTGCGCGTTTCGCCTGCGGCCAAGACGAAGGGCGGCGCGGCGGGACGGACGACGGGCGCGGCGTTGAACTGCGCAAGATCCATATCCTGATCGGCATGCGCGGTGAGCAGCGCGACGCCGGTCCGGATCGCCTCGGCCGATGCGGTCCCCGTGTTGGTGATGATGAGTTCGCACTCGACGGTGGCGCTGAGCATATTGAGGCCCGCGCGCAGGGGGCGGAGTTCGCATGTCAGTCGTGCGCGGGCGGCAGCAGGCGGCGTGGGCGCGACCTTCGTCCTAGGCTCGAGAAATTTGGGTGCGCTCGCGGGTATGGCCGCACCGGCTACGGCGACCGGTGTGACGGCAGGCGAAGCGGGCGTCGACGATATCACCGGTTCAGCGGGAGCCGGGGGAGTCGGAGCGGCGGGCTCGGGGGCAGGCTCGGGGGTAGGCTCGACATAGGCTTCGGGTTCGATTCGGTCGAATCGACTGCCGCGCGGTTTGCGGCGGAGTGCCCATAGCGCACCGAGAACCACAACGATCGCCGTCAGCGACAGCCACAGCGGCATCGACCTGCCCGTTTCCGGCGCGGAGAGCGTGGACTCGGGCGTCGCGGTCGGTGTGGCGGGTTGCGGCGCAGCTTCGGAGGGGGCGGTCGCGCTCGGCGAAGACTGGGGAGCCGGCACGGGCTCTTGCGTCGGCGCCGTGACGGGCGGCTCGGCAGGCGTCGACGTCCGCGTCTGGTCGGGCTCCGACGTCCGCCGTTGGGTCGCCGTTTCCGACGTGCTGCGGCTGGCCGCGCGTTCGCCGGTCGTTCGATCGGTCGCTGCTGGATTGGTAGCCGGGCGATCCCTTGCCGCGCGGTCGGAGGCGGTGGTGGTCGTCACGCGTGGTGGCGACGCGTTACGCGGGACCGGCGCGGTTGTCGGCGATGCGCTCGGCAGGACGATCGTCGGTGCGGCGGGGACCGGTATCGAGCTCGCGTCCGGGGTCGGCTGTGTACCGGGCGTCTGGAGACGCTCCAGGCCGCGTACTGGTGCGGCTGGCTCGGTCTGCGCGGCTGCCGATGTCGCGGCAGTGCCCAGGACGGTCCCGAAGACTGTCATGGTGGCGAGCAGGGCGGCCAGCGCCCCGCGGTCGGTCGTCATCGTCGAAATCCCCTGCGCGCGGTCTCGCGGCGTTGTGCTCGGGGGAGGCTGAACCTGCTGCGACGGCAAGCCGTCATGCGACGAACCGCGCCTAGGTAACGATGAAATGCCGACGGCCCGGATCGGTGGGCAGGGTGTCGACATTGGGCGTCTGGGGCGCAGTGTCACCGCGGCCTTCCCCCTTGGGCGTGGGCCTTCGACAGGATTGTGCGGAGGGTTGATAGAGGAGTTGCGGTGCTGCCGCCGTCGGTACCGCGCTGCGGAACTCGCTGGTGCGCGGCAGCTTTCCGAAAGCAGCCTGAGCGCTACCCCTCACGTATAGAATCGCTCATCGATCGCCACTTAATCACGGATGCTACTCACATCCCGGTATATGCTGAAGGCAACTACATGATTCCGGCGGGAGGTTGAGTTGGACAACAGACAACAGACCCTTGCTCTGATCGAGACGGTTGGAGCCAACCCGCGCGAATGGGGCAAGTACATCGAAGCACTATTCAAGCTGCTCGACACATTGTCGGCCGACGATTGGTGCGCGGTAAAGCGATCGACGTCACCAAATTTCCGGTACGCTGTCATGAGACAATACCTCGGCCACATTCGGCGGATGTACACCGCCGCAGCGTCAGAGGCGACGCGGATGGTCGAACGTGGCGTGGCTCTGATCCTACTCGAAGGATTCGAACTGGATTATCGCGAGACGACGCTGCTGGTGGAGGATTTTGTGAAGACCACTGGTGCGACGGTAACGCAGTTCACCCGTCGCGCGCGGCAGTGTGACGCTGCGGCGCTGAAACATATCCACGGGCTTTATCAGACCTAATAGGCTGCTGAAAAAGTGCCTGCCAACTATGCACCTGATGCAAAACTCACATATTTTACATCACACCAAAGATCTCTGAAGTCTGCGCATTTTTGTGATGCATATGTCCGATTCATTGCTTGAGTGGCGCTTCCGCGAAGGCGGCATTTCAGCGTTGCGAATGTAGCGCGTGTCATTCCTGGCCCCCGCTTTCGCGGGGGAACCAGACGCCGTTCCGGTCCGCGTGACTTAGTGGGCTGCGACGACGACCGCGCCGCCCTTCATGACGAATGCGGGGTGCTCCAACTGGCGGACATCGGCGAGCGGGTCGCCTTCGACCGCGATCAGGTCGCCGAAGCGGCCGGGCTGGATCGCGCCGACGTCGGCGGTGCGTCCGAGCGCGGTCGCGGCACTGGAGGTGGCGGCCTGGATCGCCTCGATCGGGGTCATGCCCCATTCGACCATCTTGGCGAACTGGAGCGCGTTGTTGCCGTTGGGGTAGACGCCGCCGTCGGTGCCGAACAGCATCTTCACCCCGGCGGCGTGCGCCGCGCGGAAGGTCTGGCGTTGCTTGAGGCCGATCGCGCGTTCCTTTTCGAGGCTTTCGGCGAAGACGCCGTTCTTCGCGCCCTCGGCGAGGATATAGTCGTCGTCGTAGATATCCATGTCGAACCACGCGCCGCTGGCCTTGGCGAGCTTGAACGATTCGGCGTCGGCGAGGCTTGCGTGTTCGATCGTGTCGACGCCGGCGCGGAGTGCGTCGTTGATGCCTTCGGTGCCGTGGGCGTGGACTGCGACCTTCATGCCGAGCATGTGCGCTTCGTCGACGATCGCCTTGATCTCGGGGAGGCTGATCTGCTGCGCGCCGACGCTGTCGGTCTTCGAGAGGACGCCGCCGGTCATGCAGACCTTGACCACCTCGGCACCGTATTTGCGGATCGTCCGAACGGCACCGCGAAACTCGTCGGGCGTGTTGGCGATCTGGGGGTGCGGGACCTGGATTGAGGGCGGGAACTCGGTCGCGTCGCAGTGGCCGCCGGTCGCGCCGAGCGCGTAGGTGGCGGGGACGATGCGCGGGCCGGGCACGTAGCCGCGCTCGATACCCTGCTTGATCGCGACGTCGTCGTAATTGGCCGAGCCGACGTTGCGGACGGTGGTGAAGCCAGCGTCGAGCGTTTTGCGCGCATTGGCGACGCCGACGACGGTCCAGAAATTGTCGGTGAATTCGAGCTGGCGGTAGCCGCTGAGCGTCGGGTCGCTAGTCAGGTGGACGTGCATGTCGATCAGGCCGGGAAGCAGCGTACGCTCGCCCAGATCGACGCGTTCGGCGCCGGCGGGCACTGCATCGCCCTTGCGCCCGACCGCGGTGATGCGGCCGTCGACGATCGTGACCTGCGGGTTGTCGACGCGCTTGCCCGCGAGGACGTCGATCATGTGTGCGGCGGTGACGACCACCGTCTTTGCGTCCGCGGTGGTGGCCGTGCCGGCGAGCAAGGCTGCGGCGAGAATCCTGGCGATCGTCATGTGGTTGTCCCCTTCCCCGAGTAGCGCTTCGTGTGCGGCACCGCGCGGGTTGGATCAAGGGGGCGATCGACGCGCCGCGCTTGCCCTAATCTGGACACCGGCGCAGGTCATCGCTGCGCCCATGATGACGAGACTCACCCCGATGATGCTTCGCTTTCTTCCGCTCTGTGCTCTGGCCGCGGCGCTCGCGCCGACGATAGCCAACGCCGATCCTGCGCCGTTCGACCTGACCGGGCCGAATTTGCGTGTCGGCGTGACGCACGGGACGACGACCCTGCCGATCGCGCAGGTGCCGCGGCTCGCGACCGGCGACCGGGTCACGATCGCGGCGGACCTGCCGACCGGCAAGAAGGACGATGCCGAGCGCTATCTCCTGGTCGCGGGGTTTTTGCGCGGTGCGACCGAGCCGCCGCCGAAGTCGTGGTTCTTCAAGGCGGAGACGTGGAAAACGAAGAAGGCCGCGCTGACGTTGAAGGTGCCGGACGGGGCGCGGCAGTTGGTGGTGTTCCTTGTGCCCGACAGCGGTGGGTTCGATACCGTCGTCGCGGCGGTTCGCAAGCAGCCGGGGGCGTTCGTCCGCGCGGTGCAGGATCTGGATCAGGCATCGCTCGATCGCGCGCGGCTCGATGCGTTTCTCGACAGTATCCATGCGCTCGAGCGGACCCGGCCGGAGCGGATCGAAGCGGTCTCGCCGCTGCTGTCGCGCAGCCTCTCGATCAAGCTGAAGGCGGAATGCCTCGATCTCGCCGCCGATCTGCAAGCCTCCTGCCTCACGCAGAGCCGCGATTCGCTGGTGCTGGCGGATGGCCAGAGCTCGACGCTGGCAGATACGCTGGTGGGCGCGCCGACCGATCTGGCGCTGCAACTCAGCGCGACGCCGGCGGGCGGGCTCGGGTACTACAGCCCGTATATCGGCGTGGTGCGCGATCTGGCGAAGATCTTCGGCGCGTTCCAGTCGACGCAATTCCGCTACATTCCGGCATTGGCGCGGTTGCATGACGATCGGATGGCGTTGTTGTTGAATGCGGCGCCGTCATTCGCGAGCCCGAAATCGGTGATGGTCGTCGCGATGCCGGTGATCGAGACGGGCACGCCGCAGACGCCGACGTTGCGGCGCGCGGAGGCGGACCGGCTGGTCTGCGCGGCCAAGCCCGATCTCGTGCTGCCGGTCGAGGGCGCGCCGCTGATCTATGCGACCAAGTTCGCGCACGACATGAGCTTGCGGGTGACGACGCCGCAGGGTGGCGTGGTCGAACTGCCGGTGCAGGCCGATGCCGAGCGCGGGGGGTATGTGCTCGATCAGGTCGGGATGCAGACCGCGGGCTTGAGCTCGGTGACCGATGCCAAGCTGCACGGGCGTTGGGGATTCACGCCGTTCGACGGGCCGCAGTTCCGCTTGCAGGTGCCGCGCGCGGGCGGGTGGACGATGGTCGACACCGATCCGGAGAACCTGGTGGTCGGGCGCGACAACCCGGTCGCACTGGCAGGGCCGACGCCGAGCTGCGTCGAGGCGGTGACGCTGACCAGCGCGGCGGGCGACGTGCCGCTGGCGTGGACGACCACTGGCGACCGGATCGGACTGACGCTGCCGCTGGCGAAGACCGCGCCGGGGAAATTGACGCTGCTGGTCAAGCAATACGGGGTCGAGGCGCCGGAGAAGATCGCGCTGACTGCGCTCGCCGAGGCGGGGCGGATCGATGGCCTGACGCTGTATGCGGGTGACGCGGCGGGGACGCTGGCGGGGACCCGGCTCGATCTGGTCGCGTCGATGACGGTCGACGGGGTCGCGTTCAAGCCCGGCGAGGTGGTGCGCGCGGACAAGGGCGATCTGCTGGGGCTGACCGCGGATACGGCGCCGGCCTTTGCCATTGGTCAGACGAAGACGGCGCTCGTGACGCTGACCGATGGGCGGAAGCGGTCGGTGAAGTTCACCGTCGCGGCGGCGCGGCCCAAGGCTACGCTGATCGCCAAGAGTGTGGTGGCGCCCCCCTCCCCTGGCCTGCCGGTCGTGCTGGCGGGTGATACGGCGATCGCGCAGGATTCCCGGCTGACCTTCTCGCTGCGTGCGGAGGGGGCGACGCGGTTCGCGGCGGGGGACAGCGTCGAGATCGGTGCGGTCGCCGGCGGGGCGACGACGAGCGTCGCGTCGGGACGCGGGCTGACCGTGCAGGACGAGCGGATCGCGGTGGTGTCGGTCGAGCCGGGCAAGGCGCTGGGCGTGTCCGCGCATGGGCCGCTCCGTTGGCGGCTGGTGCAGGACGGCGTTGCGGGCGACTGGGTGCCGTTGACGACCCTGGTGCGCATGCCGGCGTTGGCCGGGGTGACTTGCAAGGACGTCTGCACACTTGCCGGGAACGACTTGTTCCTGATCGATTCGGTGGCGGCGAATGCGGGATTTGCGGATGCGGTTCGAGTGCCGGAAGGGTTTACCGGGGCTTCCCTGACCGTGCCCAAGCCGGTTGGCGGTGCGCTGTATTTGAAGCTTCGGGATGATCCGGCGGTGGTCGCGACGGTGGCGGTTAAAAGCTAGCTTGCCGTCCTGCGATCCTCCCCCGCAAGGGGGAGGTGGCGCCGAAGGTGACGGAGGGGGAGGACACGGAACGGTGGTTTCCCTTACCGCCCCCTCCGTCTGGCAAGGGCCAGCCACCTCCCCCTGGCGGGGGAGGATTTTAGATTGGGTTCCACCCCGCCATAAGACTTACGGGATCAGCCGGTCCGCGCGCAGCTCCGCGAACAGGTCGAAGAACGCGTCGTCGGTCGGCTGGTATTCCTTGAACCCGAGCCGCCGGCTCTTGCCCATGTCCGTGACCACCTCGATCGGGCGGCCGAGATCGGCGTCGGTATGCCACGGCGAGGCGAGGCGCGACAGGTCGGCTTCCGCCAGACCTTCGCGCGCGGCGATCTCGCGCCAGATGCCGGCATCGTCCTTCATCTGCTCGTCGAGCGTCAGGATGGTGCCGTCGAACGGGGCCGGCTCGATCCCGAACCATTCGGCGATGCGGCCCCACATCCAGCTCCAGCGGAAGACGTCGCCGTTGACGACGTTGAACGCCTCGTTGCGCGCCTCGGGCGTGGTCGCCGCCCAGATCAGGTGATCGGCGAGCATCGTCGCGCTGGTCATGTCGGTCAGGCCGTTCCACTGCGCCGCCGAGCCGGGAAAGCGGAACGGGCGGCCGGTTTCGCGGCACAAGGTCGCGTAGACCGCGAGCGTGGTGCCCATGTTCATCGCATTGCCGACCGCCTTGCCGATGATCGTGTGCGGGCGGTGGACGCTCCAGCCGAAGCCGTCGCGCTCGGCCGCCTCGAACACGGCGTCTTCCTGCGCGTAGTAGAAATTCTCGACGTCTAGGCGGCCCTGCTCCTCGCGGAACGGGGTCTGCGGGAGGATGCCCTTGCCGTACGCCTCGAACGGTCCGAGGTAGTGCTTGAGGCCCGTCACCAGCGCCACGTGGCCAACGCTGCCGGCTGGCGAGAGCGCGCCGAGCAGGTTGCGGACCATGCCGCCGTTGACGCGGATGTTCTCCGCCTCGCTGTCCTGCCGCGACCAGGTGGCGATCAACACCGCGTCGGGCTTGAGGCCGGTGAGCGCCTTTTCGAGGCTGGCGGGATCCTGGAGGTCCGCCGCGACGGGCTGGACGCCGTCCTGCTCGGTCGGGCGCCGCGCGAGACCGTGGACGGTCCAGCCGGATTTCACCAATGCCGCGGCGGTCGCGCTGCCGACGATCCCGCTCGTTCCTACTACCAATGCCGTCTTGGCCATCTTCAGCTCCTTATCTGCTCGCTACCAGCTAGGCACCGAACGCACGGGCTTCTAGAAGGCACCCTTTGGGGACATAGGCACCGGAAGGTATCCACATGCAGGCGGGAACGGCCGACGAGGAATGGCGCGAGGATTGCGCGCCGCGGCGGACGCTGGAGCTGTTCGCGACCAAGTGGACGAGCATGATCCTGCATACGTTGCACGTGCGGCATGACGGCCCGGCGCGGACCGGCGTGCTGCTGCGCTCGATCCCGGGAATCTCGAAGAAGATGCTGACGCAGACGTTGCGCGAGATGGAGGCGGCGGGGCTGGTCGTGCGGACCGTCCACGGGACGGTGCCGCCCGCGGTGGATTATGCGCTGACGCCGCTCGGCGCGCGGTTCGTCGAGCCGGTCGAGCTTCTCTACGACTGGGGGCGCCGCAATGCCGATGCGCTCGATGCGTTGCAGGCCAAGCCGACCTCGCGACGGTAACGACGGTTTGCAGTGACGATCCGCTTGTCGCTATGGGGCGCGGATGACCGCATCGGATCTCCAGAGCCTGTTCGTCACCAACCTCGTCCGGTACAATAGCGGCGACCGGCGGCGGTGGCGGCTGATCGTCGGCGACGTGAAGGTCTACAGCCTCGCGACGCACGCGCATTGCAACTGGGCGGTGACCCCTTCGGGCAGCGCGAGCGAGGTCGACGCGGTCGAGCGGCTGGCGGACCGGCTGCGCGAGGATCACCCTATTATCACTGCCGGCTGACGGCGTCTCATATACCCCGGCTGACGGCCTTTCATCTACGCAGGAGCGACACATGGCGAAGCAATATTGGGCGCAGATCATCGAACTCGATGAGGAAATGACCGCCGCTACGATCCCCGGCGCGACCGATCACGAGGATGCGGCGGATTCGCTGGTTGCGGATTTCGTCGGCGCGATGGGCGGCGAGATCACCTCTGGCGCGGTCCGCGTCTGGGTGCAGGGCGGGGTCGAGAAGGTCTACGACTGGAAGGCGGACTTCACGATGCCCGACATGGACGAGATGGGCGACGAGGATGAGATGGAGGTCGAGGGCGAGATCGAGCTGACCGAGCGGGTTTGAGCACGAACCGCATGTGACTAAACATACCACCCCGGCGAAGGCCGGGGCCCAATTGGCAAGGTCGGCATAACGAAGCGCTGTCCCTCGTTAGCGACGTTCCCCAATTGGGCCCCGGCCTTCGCCGGGGTGGACTCAGGGGACCGTCTTCCCGGCCGGCGCGAGTTCGTGCCACGTGTGGTCGTCGTGCGCCAGGAGCGCGTCCGCAGCGGCTGGGCCTAGCGTGCCGGCCTCGTAGAGTTCCGGCATCCCGGCATCATGCGCCCAGAGGTCGAGGAACGGCTGCACCGCGGCCCAGCCCGCCTCGATCGCGTCGGCACGTTGGAACAGCGTCTGGTCGCCGACGAACAGGTCGTAGATCAGCGACTCGTAGCCGGTCAGGTGGCCGATATCGAATTCGTCGGCATAGCGGAAATCGAGCGCGATCGGCGCGGTCGCGACTTCGAGGCCGGGGCGTTTGATGTTGATGTCCATGCTCAGCCCCTCGTCGGGCTGGATCTGGATGATCAGGCGGTTGGGCGGCAGCATGTCGGCGGCGGCACCGGGGAACGACGCGAACGGGACCGGCTTGAAGGTGATCGCGATCTCGGTATCGCGGCAGGTCATCGCCTTACCGGTGCGCAGGTAGAACGGCACACCCGCCCAACGCCACGTGTCGACCATCAGCTTCAGCGCGACATAGGTTTCCGTCTTGCTGTCCGGCGCGACGTCAGGGCTGGCGGTATAGGCGGGCACGTCGGCCCCTTTTACCTTGCCGGCGGTATACTGGCCGCGGACGCCGTTGCGCTTCGCCTTGCCGGGCGAATAGACGCGGACGGCTTTGAGCACCTTGCCCTTTTCGTTGCGGATCGCTTCGGCATCGAAGCTCGCGGGCGGCTCCATCGCGACCATGGCGAGCAGCTGGAACAGGTGGTTGGGAACCATATCGCGCAGCGCGCCGGTGCCGTCGTAGAATTTGCCGCGGGTGCCGACGTCGACCGTCTCGGCGGCGGTGATCTGGACGTGCGCGATGCAATCCGAATTCCAGACGCGCTCGATCATCATGTTCGCGAACCGCGCGGTCATGATGTTCTGAACCGTTTCCTTGCCGAGGAAATGGTCGATCCGGTAGACCTGCGCTTCGCCGACCTTCGACAGGATGCGCGCGTTGAGCGCCTGCGCGGAGGCCAGGTCGTGCCCGAATGGCTTCTCGATCGCGATCCGGCGGAAAGCGTGCGGCGCTTCCGCCATCAGGCCGTGGTCGGCGAGCTTTTCGACGATCGTGCCGAAGAACTTCGCGGGCACCGCGAAGTAGAACGCGACGTTGCCGTTCACCCGGGCCTTGAGTTGCTCGAAGACGTCGTCCTTGGTGAAATCGCCTTGGAGATAGCCGACTCGGTCCTTGAGCCGCGCCCAGGCGTCGCCTTTTTCGCCGGCCCCCTCGCCGCCCTTCGCGTCGAAAGTGCCGAGTGCCTCGCGCAACGACTGGTCGTTCCCTTCGTCGATGCCGACGCCGAGCACGTGGAAATCGTTACCGACCAGCCCGAGCCGGGTCATGTTGATCAGCGCCGGCATCAGCAGGCGGCGGGTCAGGTCACCAAAGGCGCCGAAGATCACGAGCGTCGTCGGCGGGGCGGGCTTGACGGATTTGCTCACGAAGACGCCTTTGGCATGGATCGACCCTTTCTACGGTGGTTCTCTCAAACAGCGTAGCGCGTGCCGATGTTCCGCGCTCGCGTCCAGGTCGCCCCTTTCAGGTGGCGGTGAGGATGTTGTCTCCGAACGCGCGCGCGTCGACTTCCGCCCAGTCGAGTTCTTCCTGGAGGCGGCGATAGACGTCCTCGGCCACCTCGCCCTTGTCGCGCATCTCGTGGAGCACGGCGCGCTGGCAGGCGATCATCTCGAGGTGGAGTTCGTCGAATTCCGAGGTCGCCTGTGGATCTTCGGCCTCAGCGGTGACCTTGCCTGCCGCGCCGTAGCGGAAGCGTAGCGCATCCGCCGCCTTGCCTTCGCGCGCGGGCAGCACCGCAAGGCCAGCGTCGATCAGCCGCTTGCGCGCGGGGGCGATCTCGTCGGCGAGCCCCGTGTCTGCGCCAAGATCGAGACGGCGGATCAGCGGGCCGAGCGTGAGCCCTTGCAGCACGAGCGTGCCGATCACGACGCCGAACGCGGCGAGCACGATCAGGTCGCGGCCCGGCACCGATCGTGGCAGCGCGAACGCGGTCGCGAGCGTCAGCAGGCCGCGCATGCCCGACCAGGACAGGATGATCGACGCATTCCACGGTGGCGGCTTGGGCAGCCAAGACGGCGCGTAGCGGCTGGCGATCACGCCCTCGACAAACCGCACAAAGAATACCCACGCTATGCGCGTGACGAGTACGGTCGCCAGCACCGCGGCGGCGAACCCGATCGCCGGCCAGCGCTCGGCGGCGGGCAGACCGACGAGCACGTCGCGCGATTGCAGCCCCATCAGCGCGAACGCGATGATGTTGAGGACGAGCACTGCCGCCGACCACACTGCCGCCCCCTGCAACCGGTCGCGTGCAGGCTGGACGATCGGGCGGCGCTGCGAGACGATCATCCCGAACGTGACGACCGCGAGTACCGGCGAGATGTGCAGCCGCTCGGCGAGCAGCCAGATTCCGAACGTCACCGCGAAATCGGCGAGGCTGGCTCCCAGCGTGCCTGCGAACAGAGGCGCGATGCGGAGGTAGAGCCACGAGGCAATGGCCCCGAACACGATTCCACCCGGCACCGCGGCGGCGAGCGCGAGCGGGGTCACCGGCGTATCCGAGTGCGTCGCGAACGCCACCGCTAGCCCGAACAGCAGCAGCGCGGTGGCGTCGTTGAGCAGGCTCTCGCCCTGGAGCAGCAACAGGCCGCGGCGCGGGATGCCGACCTCGCCAAGCACCGCTTCCGAGGCGGCAGCATCGGGTGGTGCAACGATCGCGCCCAGCGCGAACGCGGCGGCGAGCGGCAATCCGCCCAGCGTCACGCCGACCAGCGCGACCGCTGACGCCGTGACGAGTACCGCGAACACCGCGAGGCTGAGCAGCGGGAACCAGTGTCGCCGCAACGCGCGTGGGCTGGTATAATAGGCGGCGTACAGCAGCGCGGGGGCGATGAACAACGCCAGCGCCAGATGCGGCTCGACCGTGATCTTCGGCGCGAACGGCAACGCGGCAAAGCCGATCCCGGCCGCCGCCAGCAGGGTCGGATAGGGCACGTTCAACTTACGCGCGAGGACCAGCAGGACCAGCGCGGCGAGCAGGATGACGTCGAGACTTTCGAATACTTCCACGGGCACGCAACGGGTGGGAGGAGAGGACGGGCCCGCCGCATCGCGCAGGCCAAAAAAAACCACCCCGTGCATGTCGCACGGAGTGGCCTAGGTTCAGGGAGGAGGGACGCTAGAAGCGTCCCGTACGGCGCCGCGAAAGGGGGGGGACACGATGCCGTACAGGATCTAAATGGGTGAGCGCCGATTTGGTTCAACCCTTGTTGCACCGCACTGCAAATAATTTTGCTAAATCCGTACGTCCGGCGTCGAGCGGCACCCTCATAGAGCTGCCGTCGGGGCGGTACGGCACCGGTATTGAGGACGACCCGTAGCGCACTGCACGCCACGGGTCGTCCTCGTGGGAAAGCCTCAGACGTTGAACTGCGGTGCGGCCATCTGCGGCTGCGGGGTCTGGCCGAGCTGGGCCTGCCGCGCGAAGATGTCGCGCATCAGCGACAGCGAGAACAGGTGCGCATACAGCAACGGCAGCATGCCCGACTTGCTCATCTTGCGCAGCGCATCGCCGCGCAGGTCGATCAGCTTTTCCTCGTTGATCATCTGGAAGCCGCGATAGACGAACGGCTGGTCCGCACCTTCAGGCTGGATCGTGACTTCGCCGTCCATCAGCAGCTCGAGCTCGCGCAGCTCGTTCATGAAGTTCTGCGTGCGCGCGCCGGCCTGTTCGAACGACTCGTTGAAGCCGAGGATGTTCTTGGTCAGCTCGGTCGGCTGGCCGTTCTCGAACAGCGCATCGCCGTCCTCGAAATCACCGATCGCCTGCGAGGTGGGGTCGAAGCAGAGCGACAGCTCCTGTGCCTCGGGGTGCAGCCGGGCGAGCATGTACGGGTAGCGGCGGACATACGCGGGCACGTAGAACGTGTTCTCGGTCAGCTTGCCGTCGTCGCCGACGAACACGTTGACGCCCTCGTTCAGGCCCATCAGCGCGAGCGGGATCGCGTCGTCGCCGACCGAGAAGACGATCGGCATGTGGCGCTGGACCAGCGGAAACTCGTCGACGGTGATCGGGATCGCGTGCTGGCCGACCAGGAACGGCGCGCTGTCCTGCGGGCGGACCTTGTAGTTCGCGTGCGTGTCGCTCGAAAGCGGCTCGAGGCCATTATAGAAAAGCGGAAGCTGGGCGGTGCTGGCCATGTTACTCTCCGGATCGGTCGGTCGAAATGCCGGTGGCTCATGCCACCGATTGGGGCGAGGCTCTATGGTGCGCCGGGCGGGCGTGCAAGTGTGACGAGCTTGCCGGGGTTGAGGATGCCGAGCGGATCGAGCGCGGACTTGATCGCCCTGAGCGCGGTCATACGCGCGGGCGACGAGAGGCGTTCGAGTTCGTCGCGCTTCATCTGGCCGATGCCGTGCTCCGCCGAGATCGAGCCACCGGCCGCCGTGACGAGGTCGCCGACGAAGCGGGTGACGACCGGCGCGTCCTCGGCATACCAGTGCGAAGGGTCGGTGCCGGGCGCGGCGCGGACGTGGAAATGGACGTTGCCGTCGCCGAGATGGCCGAAGCCGCTTGCGTGCGTGCCGGGGAAGCGCGCGTCGCACGCCGCCGCCGCCTCGATCATGAAGCGTGGCATCGTCTCGACGGGGATCGAAATGTCGTGCTGCGTTGCGGGGCCGAGCGCGCGTTCGGCGGCGGAGAGCGAGTCGCGGAGCAGCCAGAACGCGGTGGACTGGGCTTCGCTGGTGGCGATCGTCGCGTCTTCGATCGCGCCGTCCTCGAGCGCTTTGCCGAGCAGGCGCTCGAGTAGCGCGGTGGGGGATTCGCCTTCGGTGGTGGCCGAGGTTGCCTCGATCAGGAGGTGCCAGGGGTGGTGGCCGGCGAGCGGCGCGCGGGCGCTGGGGAGGTGCGCGATGGCGGCGTCGAGCGACTCGGCGGGGAGGATTTCGAAGCTCTCGATCGCATCGGTCCTCGCCTGCATCGTGCGCAGGAGTTTGAGTGCCGCCTGGGGCGAGCCGATGCCGACCCACGCCGTGCCACGCGCTGCGATTGCGGGGGCCAGGCGTAGCGTGGCGGCGGTGACGATCGCCAGCGTGCCCTCTGCGCCGATGAAGAGCTGGTCGAGATCGTAGCCGCGATTGTCCTTCTTGAGCGCGGACAGGCCGTCGTAGATCGTCCCGTCGGCGAGCACCGCTTCGACGCCTGCGACGAGGCCGCGCATGGTGCCGAACTTGAGCACCTGCGTGCCACCGGCGTTGGTCGAGACTAGCCCGCCGATCGTCGCCGTGCCACGCGCGCCGAGCGTCAGCGGGAAGCGCCATCCCTGCCCTTGCGCGGCGCCTTCGAGGTCGGCGAGGATCACGCCGGCCTCGGCGATGGCGAGACCGGCATCGGCGTCGAGGCTGCGGATGCAGTTCATCCGGCGCAGCGACAGGATCAACGCGCTGCCGTCGGCGGGAGCGGTCGCGCCGCCGACCATCGAGGTGTTGCCGCCTTGCGCGACGAGCGGCACGCGGTGCTCGGCGGCCGCCTTGACGATCAGCGCGACCTCGGCGGTCGAGGTTGGTGCGAGCAGCGCCGGCGCGACGCCGTGAAAGCGGCCGCGCCAGTCGTGCAGCCATGGGTCGATATCGGTGGCGTCGGTGACGATCGCCTTTGCGTCCAGACACGCGCTGAGCGAGTCGAGCATGGCGGCTTGCGAAGGGGTCAGGGTTGCTGTCGGAAAAATAGCCACAGTCCACGCGCTAGACAAAATTCATCGCGCGTTCAACGATCGGCCCTAACGGTTACGACAGCATCATGATCCACTTCGCGATTCCCGCCACCCTGCTTGCGCTAGCAGGCCCCGCCGCCGCTGCGGCCGCAACGCGGGACACGCCTGTGCGCCCGGTGCAGACCCGTGTGTCCCGTCTTCAGATCGCGCAGATCTCGATCCACGAGCGCATCATCATCCGCGTGCCCCGGATGAACCGGACGACGATGCGGACGGTCGACCGGTCGACCGAATGGAAGGAGCACAAGGGCCCCAAATGCATCGCGGTGGCCGAGATCGCCGGGGCGATGCTGAACAAGGACGGCGCGCTCGATCTGCTGATGGCCGACCAGACGAGACTGCGCGCGCGGCTCGATGGCGATTGCCGGCCACTCGATTATTATTCGGGCTTCTATCTGAGACCGGGGCCCGACGGGATGGTCTGCAAGGCGCGCGATGCGATCCGGATGCGATCGGGCGCGCGGTGCGAGATCGATGGGTTCAAGAGTTTGCGGCCGAAATAGTAGCGGAGGCCGGCCAGCCGCGTGCGTGGCGAACGCAGTCTAACCTCGCTCCGTCATCCTGACGAAAGTCAGGATCCAGAGTAACTGACCGTACGCCGCTTTGCTCTGGATCCTGACTTTCGTCGGGATGACGGGGGTTTTTGCGGAAATACGCCGCCCGCCGCCCCCTCCCCACCCTCGTTTCACCGCGTTTCCTTGACATTTGTCGCTAAATCGGCGAGCGCAAAAACGCTTGAGGGCAGTGCATTTCACCCTCCATTTACCGGACATTTGCATGAGTTTTGCCGATCTCGGCCTCTCCGACGAACTGCTGAAAGCAGTCACCGACTCCGGCTATACCGAGCCGACCCCGATCCAGGCCGGCGCGATCCCGTCGGTGCTGATGATGCGCGACATCATCGGTATCGCCCAGACGGGCACCGGCAAGACCGCGTCGTTCGTGCTGCCGATGATCGACATCCTGGCGCATGGCCGCAGCCGCGCGCGGATGCCGCGCTCGCTGATCCTCGAGCCGACGCGCGAACTCGCCGCGCAGGTGGCGGAGAATTTCGAGAAATACGGCGTCAACTCGAACCTCTCGATGGCGCTTCTGATCGGTGGCGTGTCGATGGGCGACCAGCTCGCGGCGCTGGAGAAGGGTGTCGACGTGCTGATCGCGACCCCGGGCCGGCTGATGGACCTGTTCGGGCGCGGCAAGATCATGCTCAACGGCTGTTCGATGCTGGTGATCGACGAAGCGGACCGGATGCTCGACATGGGCTTCATTCCCGACATCGAGGAAATCTGCACCAAGCTGCCGAAACAGCGCCAGACTTTGCTGTTCTCGGCGACGATGCCGCCGCCGATCAAGAAGCTGGCGGACAAGTTCCTGACCAATCCCAAGACGATCGAGGTGTCGCGCCCGGCGTCGACCAACCTCAACATCAAGCAGTATCTGGTGCCGGTCCCGAGCCAGACCGCCAAGCGCGATACGCTGCGCCGCATTCTCGCGCAGGAGGAGGTCACCAACGCGATCATCTTCTGCAACCGCAAGACGACGGTGCGCGACCTGAACAAGGTGCTGAAGCAGGCGGGCTACAAGTCGGGCGAGATCCACGGCGACATGGAACAGCCGCAGCGACTGGCCGAGCTCGAGCTGTTCAAGACCGGCGCTGTGACTATCCTCGTTGCCTCGGACGTCGCCGCGCGCGGGCTCGACATCAAGGGCGTGTCGACGGTGTTCAACTATGACGCGCCTTGGCACCCGGACGACTACGTCCACCGGATCGGTCGGACGGGTCGCGCCGGGGCGACGGGGACGGCGTACACGTTCGTCGCGCCCGACGATGCCGAGAATATCGTCAATATCGAGAAGTTGACGGGTCAGACGATCGAACGGCTGAAGGTTGCCGAGCCGAAGATCGCGTCGGTTGCCGTCGACGCGGAAGAGGATGCGCCGCGTCGCGATCGGTCGCGGAGCCGTCGCGGGGGACGTTCGGAGGATGTCGCTCCGGTCGCGGTTGCGGAGGAGGCTGGTCGCGAGCGGCCGCGGACTCGCCGCGCACCGCGCGAAGACACGGTCGCGCCCGCGATCGTCGCCGAAGTGCTGGCCGCGGCCGAGCCGGTCGTGGTGGCGAAGCGGCCGCGCTGGGAGCGGACGCCGATCGACGAGCCAGTGCCTGCGATTGCGCCGCGCGTTGCGGAGACGGTGCGGGTTGCGCCTGTGCCGGTCGAGCCTGCGCGGATCGAGCCGGAGTATGTGGAACCGGTTCGCGCCGCGCCTGTTCAGTCCGAGCCGGTTCGTTCGCAACCCGTTCGAAGCGAAGCTGTTCGTTCGGAGCCAGCGCGATCGGACCCGGCGCGTTCGGAACCGGCCCGGTCAGAGCGTATTCCGGCAGAACCGAATCGTAGTCGTCGCGAGCCGGTCGTCGATGCGTCGGCAGATGGCTGGAACGGGCCGTTCCCGAGCTTCCTCAATGCCGTAATCGGAGGATATGAATGATGTCGATGAGCCGTATCGCCGCCCTCGCCCTGCTCGCCACCGCGGTGGCCGCACCGGCGGCACCGCGCGCGAAGGTCGCGGCGCCGCACGTCAATACGGCGAGCTTCGACAAGCTGCCCCAGCCCTTGCCGCTGCCGTATGACGAGGCGGCCAATGCCAATGCGCAGGTTGCGGCGGCACGTGCGCGCGCACTGAAGACGCACAAGCGGTTGCTGATCGATCTCGGCGGCAACTGGTGCCTTGATTGCCGCCTGCTGGCGGGGACGATCGACCTGCCCGAGATGAAGCGCTTCGTGGACAGCAAGTTCGTCGTCGTGACGGTCGACATCGGCCGCTTCGACAAGAACGGGCAGATCGCGGCAGGTTACGGGATCAAGGGCCGCCTGAAGGGCGTGCCTGCGGTGCTGGTGGTCGATCCGCGGACCAACAAGCTGTTGAATGCCGGGCATGAGACCGAACTGGCGGACGCCCGGTCGATGGGGCCGCAGGCCTTGGCCGACTGGCTGGCGAAGTGGGCGGCCTGATCCGGGTTTTGTAAGGGCCGGTTAGTGGCTGAGTACTAGATACTGGTTTAGTTTAGAGTGGACGTCGTTAGTCGGTCGCCTAGCCAGCGAATTTAGCGTCCACAATTGCAATTGGTGGCGTGCACTCACCTATCCCCGCCTTCGCGTCTCTCCCTCTGTCCGACGGGAGAAGGAAGGGGCCCGGGGTCACTTGGCCGTGGGAAGGGTGAGGGCATGGTTTGTATGCGCCATTGCTACCGGTTGTGTTCGTGAGTCGGCCCTCTTTCTCGCCGAGAGCATCCAGCGCACCCTGCCCGTTTGATGTCGATCCGGTGCGCGCCATTCGGCTGCGAACGCAACCGGTTCTCCCATAAAGCTAATTTCAAAAAGCGCCGTGCCGGCCCAGTCCCCGCCGTCATCCTGACGAAAGTCAGGACCCAGGATACCGACAGCTAGCCTTCATGGCTCTGGATCCTGACTTTCGTCAGGATGACGAGGTCAAGTATAACCCGTCGCGCGCGTCGTCGGTCGACCCTAGGCTGCAGCCGCGATCAGCGCGTCGTCCAGCTCTCCTGCGCGCTTGTATGCCGGACGTTCGATCAGGCGGGCGGCATAGTCTGCAAACACCTCGCGCTTGGGTAATGAGCCGAATTGCAGACCGAACAGGATCTGCGACCCGACATACACGTCGGCTGCGGTGAAGCGGTCGCCGGCGATGTAGGGGTGCGTGGATATGGCGCGTTCAAGCACGTCCACGACGGCATCGAAGCTGCCATAACCGACCATGCGCTGTTGCGCATCAGTGGGGACGACGCCGAGCGACCGGTTTGTGATCGCGGATTCGACAGGACCGGCGGCGTAGAAGAGCCAGCGATAATAGTCGGCGCGTTCGTCTGCGTGTGGCGCCAGGCCGGCTTCGGGGAAGGTCTCGGCGAGATAGGCGCAGATCGCGGCGCATTCGGTCACGGTCTTGCCGTTGTGGACCAGCGCCGGGACCTTCGCCATCGGGTTGATCGCGCGATACGCCTCGGCCTTCATCGTCGTGTCGTAGCCGAGCACGACCGTCTCGTACTCGGCGCCGACCTCTTCGAGCATCCAGCGCGCGATGCGACCGCGCGACATTGGGTTGGTGTACAGGGTCAGCGTCATGCGACTCTCCTTGAGAACGGATCGTGAACGATGGTCTCATGGAGCGGGATCAGCGTCAAGCGCCGCCTCTGGTTGCAGGAGGTCGCTCCAACGGCGGTCATCCTGGGCTTGAGCCAGGATCCGGAGCTACGAGCGTCAGCCCCCTTGGCTCTGGGTCCTGACTTTCGTCAGGATGACGGGGAGAGGTTTTATACCAACGCCTTGTCGAACAGCGCGAGCATGCGCGCCCAGGCCTTGTCCGCCTGAGCTGCGTTGTAGACCTTCGAGTCGGGCGGGCACCATCCGTGCATCGTGCCGGCGTAGACCTCGATCTCGGCGGGCAATTTCGCCGCGGCGAAGGCAGTGCGGAGCGTGTCCTTCTCGGTCGGTGCGCGAGCGTCGTCGTTGGCGGCGATCGCGATCAGGTATTGCGCCTTCATCTGGGGGATCACGAGGTGCGGGCTGTCGGGCTTGTCGGTGACGAAGCCGCCGCCGTGGAAGGTCGCGCCTGCGCGGATGCGGTTCGCCACGGCTGCAGCCGTGCGCATGACCATCGGGCCACCCATGCAATAGCCGGTGGTGGCCATGCCGCGCTTGCGATCGACCTGCGGTTGCGCGTCGATGAAGGCGGTGAACGCTTTCGCGTCGCGGACGGTGCCTTCGGACGTGAGCGCTTCGCGGAATGGGGCGATGCGGCTTTTGACTTCAGGTTGGTCGTAGGATTCGCCGGGCTTCAAGAACGGTGCCTTGGTCGAGCGGTAGAACTGGTTGACGACGAGCACCGCGTAGCCCGATTGCGCGAGGCGGTCGGCCATCTGGCGGAAGGCGGGACGCAGGCCCATGATGTCGGGCCAGACCAGCACGCCGGGATGCTTGCCGGTGACGGGCGCGACGAAATAGGCGTCGGCCTTGCCGGCGGGCGTCGCGATCGAGACGTCGCGGCCCTTGATGACGGCGGCGTTCGCGGGCGCGGGGAGCAACATCGTCAGCCCCATAGCGCCGGTCATCATGCCGAACTGGCGGCGCGAGACTCCGGCCAGATAGGCTTCGTTATCGTCTGCGGTATGCTCGTCGCACATGGGCCTATCCTCTTGAATTTGGCCGCATGCTAACTCAGGGCGCGCGCCACCACCATACGCCATCTTGGATGTCGCAGGTCGCTCGGCCTTCGACTTCGAGGCGGCGGAGATGGGCCAGGGCTTCGCCGGTCGCCATGCCGAGGACGTCGGGTCCGATCGCGCGGCGGAACAGGCGGCCGAAACAGTCGACCGCGCGGCGGGGTTCGGCGAGGAAGACCGCGAGTTCGTCGAGCCGTTCGCGGTGCTCGCGGTCCATCGCGTCGAGGCGGGTGTGGAGGCCGGTGAACGGGTCGCCGTGGCCTGGGAGGACGAGCAGGTCGGCGGGCAGCGTCTTCAGCTTGGCGATCGAGGCGAACCATTCGCCCAGCGGGTCGGCGCCTGGTTCGGTGACGCCGAGCGAGACGTTGGGGCTGATGCGGGGGAGTACCTGGTCGCCGGCAATGAGGATGCCGCCGGCTTCGTCGTAGAGGCACGCGTGTTCGGGGGAGTGGCCGGAACCGGTGACGACGCGCCAGTCGCGCGTGCCGATGGTGAGCGTGTCGCCGTCTTCGATGCGGGTGTAGCTGAGGGGGAGCGGCGTGATGATTTTCCGAAAGCCGGCCCAGCCCTTGGCGGTGGCGTGGTCGATCTGTTCTGAACCCCAGCCTGCGCCGCGCCAGAAGGCGAGCATTTCGTGCGGGACGGAATCGCGGGCGTCGGCGGCGAGCATGCGGGCGGTCAGCCACTCGGCTCGGGTCATGATCAGGGGGGCGGCGTGGTGGTCGCACATCCAGCCGGCGAGGCCGATATGATCGGGGTGGAAGTGCGTCCCAATCATTTGCGTGATGCGAACGTCCGCCTTGGAGCCTTCGAAGATGGCTTTCCAGGCGTCGCGCGCGGCCGTGGTGTTCATGCCGGTGTCGACCAGCGCTTCGCCGTTGGTGTCGGCGAGGAGCCAGCAGTTTACGTGGCGCAAGGGGCCGGGGATATGGAGGCGGACCCAGTCTATGCCGGGGGCGACTTGCATCGTGCCGCCTACTTCAGGTTCTGCGCCACCAAACGGGTAGGTCAGCCCTTTGTGGCTGGTGGGCGCGAAATCGGTGTCGGGTGCGGTTGCCATCCGTTGCGGTTAGCAACTGGTCGGTTTGTAGGCCAGCGGCATTGGCTCGTCTGCTGTCCGCCAGAACCCGCAGTCGGGTTAGTAACTGATATGCCTTAAGCCACCCCTAGCGTAGGCCGGGGTCCAGTTGGAAAGGTTGAAGTAACGGTGCGCCGTCATCGCCATGACCGTCCCCCAACTGGGCCCCGGCCTGCGCCGGAGAGGTGCGACGGGATAGCACCGCGTTCCACACGAAAAAGGGCGGCACCTTTCGGCACCGCCCCTCTTTATCTTTTTGCCGACAATACCGGGAAGGACGATCAGCGCTTGAAGGGGTCGTCGAAGAGCGGCTTGACGGGGAGGACGCCGCCGTCTGCCACGAACTGTGCGTCCGCTGCCGCCTGGGTGCGCTCGGCGCGGAGCTGCTGGAGCAGGACTTCGCGATCGCCTTCGAGGCGGGTGTCGGTCGGGGCTTCCATGCCGGCTGCCTTCGCCGCCTTCGCCACGGCTGCGTCGAGCTCGCGCTGCGAAGTCAGGCCGAGCGTGACCGGGTCCTTTGGCGTGATGTTAGCGATATTCCAGTGGCTGCGGTCGCGGATCGCGGCGATCGTCGTGCGGGTGGTGCCGATCAGCAGCGAGATCGCGCCGTCGGTGATCTCCGGGTGGTTGCGGATGATCCACGAGATGCCGTCGGGCTTGTCCTGGCGCTTCGAGACCGGCGTGTAGCGCGGGCCCTTGGTGCGGCGGACCTGCTCGGGGCCCTTGATCATCTTGAGCTGGTAATCGGGATCGGCGGCACCCTTGTCGATCTCGTCCTGCGTGACCTCATGCGCGCGCACGGGATCGCGGCCGGTGAGCTTGGTCGAGGTGGTGTCGTCGGCGATCGCCTGGATCTCGAGGATGTGCAGGCCGCAGAAGTCCGCGATCTGCTCGAAGCTGAGCGCGGTATTGTCGACCATCCAGGCGGCGGTCGCGTGGGGCATGAGCGGCTGGGCCACGGCGGAAACTCCGTAAAAATAGAAAGGGCCGCCCCTTTCGGAGCGGCCTGACATGAAGGAGACTTAGTGCGCGCGGCGCTATCAAGCAAGCGAACAAGCGTAACGCGTATCATGCCGCCAAGAGCGGACGATCCAGGGGGCGGTCGAGCGGGACGAGCGCGTGGAGGAACTGGCGCGCGCTGGCGGGCCAGCTGTAGCGCGCGGCATAGGCGGCGCAAGTGACGCTGTCGCGGGTCAGCGCGGTGGCGATCGCGGTGTCGAGGTCTTCGTGCATCGCGCCAACGCGGTCGTCGAGGACGTCGATCGGGCCGGTTACCGGGTACGCCGCGACGGGCGTGCCGCAAGCGAGCGCTTCGATCATGACGAGGCCAAATGTGTCGGTGCGGCTCGGGAAGACGAGTGCATCGGCGGTCCGGTACGCGGCGGCGAGATCGAGACCGGAACGATGTCCGAGGAAAACGGCCTGTGGAAAGCGACGAGCGAGCGTGGCGCGCGCGGGACCATCGCCGACGACCACCTTGGTGCCGGGGTGGCTGGAGGACAAAAACGCTTCGATGTTCTTCTCGACCGCAACCCTGCCGACATAGAGCAGGATTGGGCCGGGCAATGCCGCCAGCTCGGGGTCTCGTGCGCCATCGAGACCGAACTGGGCGAAGTCGACGCCCCTGCCCCATTCGCGGACCTGATGCAGGCCGTGATCGGCAAGAGTCTTCGCGACCGATGGCGTCGAGACGAGGATCGACTGCGCGGGCCGGTGAAACCAGCGGATGTAGCGCCAGATCCAGTCGGGGTTCGCGCCGGTACGGGCGGCGATATAGTCGGGGAACTGCGTGTGATACGCGCTGGTGAACGGGAGCGCGCGGGCCAGGCACCAGTTGCGGGCGGCGAGGCAGACCGGCCCTTCGGTGGCGAGATGGATCGCATCAGCGCCGAATGCTGCGAGCATGCGACCGACTGCGCCCGAGCGCGCGAAGGCGAGGCGGATCTCGGGATAGGTCGGGCATGGCATCGAGGCGAAGCGTTCGGGGGAGACGACCAGAACCTGGTGGCCGATCGATTCGAGTTCCTGGCGGACAGCCTGGAGGGTGCGGACGACGCCGTTGACTTGCGGGTTCCAGGCATCCGTGACGATCGCGATACGCATCGGCTTATCCTTTCTTACCCTCTCCCGTCGGGAGAGCGAGGGGCCCGGCCGGCGAAGCCGGGTGGGAGGGTGAGGGCATTTTTTACCGACGTCGTGGACTTGCCCTCACCCGCGCCGCTGACGCGGCTTGCCCTCTCCCCGCAGGGGAGAGGGTTAAGTCAGGCGGCCATGGATACGACCTTGTCCTTCTCGCGGGCGGCGATCTCGTCGCCCCAGTGGAGGAGCTCCATGTGGCCGTCGAAATGCTCGACCAATGCGGTGCAGCCCTCCACCCAGTCGCCGTCGTTGTAATAGGCGATGCCGGCGATCTCGCGCATTTCGGCGGTGTGGATGTGGCCGCAGACGACGCCTTCGACACCACGGACGCCGGCCGCGTGCGCGACGACTTCCTCGAAGTGCGAGATGAAGGCGACGGCGTTCTTGACCTTGGCCTTGGCGTGCTTCGACAGCGACCAATAGGGCATGCCCATGCGGCGGCGCGCGCCGTTGACCCAGCGGTTGAGGCCCATGAGCATCGTGTAGGCGGCGTCGCCGATATGCGCGATCCAGCGATGCGCGAGCGTGATCGCGTCGAACTCGTCGCCGTGGAGGACGAGCAGGCGGCGACCGTCCGCCGTCTCGTGGATAGCGTTGCGGCGGATCGAGATGCCCCCGAGGTCGAGCCCCGAATATTGGCGAAACACCTCGTCGTGGTTGCCGGGGATGTAGACGACGCGGGTGCCGCGCTTGGCACGCTTGAGCAGGCGCCAGATCACGTCGTTGTGCGCGGCGGGCCAGTAGAACTTCTTCTTGAGCCGCCAGCCGTCGATCATGTCGCCGACCAAGTACATCGTCTCGCTGTCGACATGATCGAGGAAGTCGTTGAGCATCCCGGCATTGCAGCCGCGCGTGCCGAGATGGACGTCGGAGATCCAGATCGTGCGATACTGGCGGCGTTCGACGACCGGCTCGGGTACGGCGGGCCGGGAGTGGATGAAGTCGGCGATATCGGTGATATCGGCGCCAACTAAGCTAGATGGCGAAAACGTCGTGATGGCGTTCATGAGCCTGCCCCCGCAAAACTATCCTTGTCGCGAGTATTAGCCGAGTATTGTTACAGGGTGGTCGCAGTCTGGTGACTGTTCCAAGTCAGCAGATTTATCGTGTTTACAGCTGGAACAAGGTCAGCATGTTTCCCCGCGAAGGCGGGGTTCCAGACTGGGCTCCCGCCTTCGCGGGAGAACAAGTTTTGTTAGGCGACCGAACTGAACGCACCACCCCGGCGGAGGCCGGGGCCCAGTTGGAGAGGTAGCAGTAATGGAGCGCACCGCGTCCTTACTGAGCACCCCCAACTGGGCCCCGGCCTTCGCCGGGGTGGGGTAGTGTGGGTGGCAGGCGTTTGCCCCTTCCCCTTACTCCATCGTCAGCACGATCTTTCCGACGTGGTCGCCTGCTTCCATCCTCGTGTGCGCGGCGGGGGCGTCGGCGAAGGCGAAGGTGCGGTCGATCACCGGCTTCAGCTTGCCCGCCTCGACATGTGGCCAGACGGTGCGCGCGAGTTCGTCGGCGACCAGCGACTTGAATGCCGTATCGCGCGGACGGAGCGTTGAGCCGGTCAGCGTCAGGCGGCGGCGCATGATCTCGAACAGGGGGACCGTCGCCATCATGCCGCCCTGGACCGCGATCGACACGTGCCGGCCGTCCTCCGCGAGGCATTGCAGGTTGCGGGGCACGTAGTCGCCGCCGACCATATCGAGCACAGCGGCGACGCCCTTGCCGCCGGTGATCTGCTTCACGCGCTCGACGAAATCCTCCGACTTGTAGTCGATCGCGTGGGTCGCGCCGAGGCTCAAGGCCGCTTCGCACTTCGCCTTCGAGCCGGCGGTGACGATGATATCGATACCGAACACGTTGCACAGCCCTATCGCCATCGTGCCGATGCCGCTGGTGCCGCCGTGGACGAGGACCGTGTCGCCCTCCATCGCGTAGGCGCGTTCGAAGAGGTTGGTCCAAACGGTGAAGAGCGTCTCGGGTATCGCCGCCGCCTCGACCATCGTCAGCGCTTCGGGGACGGGGAGGCACTGGCCGAACGGTGCGACCGCGTATTCCGCGTATGCGCCGCCCGAGATCAGCGCGCAGACGCGCTGGCCGATCTGTTCGTCGCCGACGCCGTCGCCGACCGCGACGATCGTGCCGGAAATCTCCATGCCGAGGATGGAGGGCGCACCCGGCGGGGGCGGATACTTGCCCTGGCGCTGCATGACTTCGGGGCGGTTGACCCCGGCCGCCGCGACCTTGACCAGCACCTCGCCCGGCCCGGCCCGCGGCACGGGACGGTCGACGAGCACCAGGACATCGGGACCGCCGGGCTGTTCCGGATCGATCGCCTTCATGACGTCAGGTAAACCTAAGTTATTCGATTTGTTTTCGGGTATCGCGGTCATCTGCTCGTCACGTCCCTTTTGAACTTCGCGCCTTATTGACATCACTCGGGTGCGGGTCAACGTTACAGAAATTATGGACCCGGAAGACACCCCCTCCCGTCCCGACGATCTGCTCGACGCGCTCGTGCGGCAGGACCTCGATCCGTTGTCGGTCGCCGAGCTCGATGCACGCATAACCGTGCTGCAGGGCGAGATCGCCAGATGCCAGGTCAAGAAGGACCGTGCGGTCAGCCACCGCGCCATCGCCGACGATCTTTTCAGGCGGTGACCGCCGCCGCGGTGCCTTTGATTGCGGCCACGGCATCGACCGGCACTGTCCTTTCGACCGATGAGGGACGGCCTCACCGCTTCGTCATCCCAGCAGACGGATGGATCCAGAGTTACGAGCGTCCGCCTTTATGGCTCTGGATCCTGGGTCGAGCCCAGGATGACGGCGTGGGTAATGCGGGTCGTTCGATCTTTAACCGACGCAGGAACGGACGGGGCCGGGTTCAAGTGCTTGATGCGACCGATATCAGTTCCGACATAGTGGCAAAGGGCTTGCGTTCTCGCGGCCCGACAGGAGTATTGTAAATGCCATCATTTGCACCCGCCCTCGAGACCACGCTGCACAAGGCGCTCGAGGCGGCATCGTCCCGGCGCCACGAATATGCGACGCTGGAGCATCTGCTGCTCGCGCTGATCGACGACGAACATGCGTCGAAGGTCATGACCGCGTGCAACGTCGAGATCGGCGATCTGAAGAATACCGTCTCGCACTACCTCGACAGCGAACTCGACGCGCTGAAGGTCGATGCGGCGACCGACCCCTCGCCCACCAGCGGGTTCCAGCGCGTCGTTCAGCGCGCCATCCTGCACGTCCAGTCCTCGGGCCGCGACGAAGTGACCGGTGCCAACGTGCTCGTCGCCTTGTTCAGCGAGCGCGAGAGCTATGCCGTGTATTTCCTGCAACAGCAGGACATGAGCCGCCTAGATGCGGTCAGCTTCATCAGCCACGGTGTCGGCAAGGGCGGACAGCAGGCGACCGAAGCATCCACGCCAAAGGGTGCGGACGACGAGAAGCCGGCCAAGGGACAGGAGAAGGGCAAGACGGAAAGCGCGCTCAAGCAATTCACGGTCGACCTCAACGAGAAGGCCAAGAACGGCAAGGTCGATCCCCTGATCGGGCGCGGGCCGGAGGTGGATCGCACGATCCAGATCCTGTGCCGCCGGTCGAAGAACAACCCGCTGTATGTGGGTGATCCCGGCGTCGGCAAGACCGCAATCGCTGAGGGTCTCGCACGTAAGATCGTCGAGGGCGACGTGCCAGACGTGCTGTTGCCAGCGGTGATCTATTCGCTCGACATGGGCGCGTTGCTGGCCGGGACGCGGTATCGTGGTGACTTCGAGGAGCGCTTGAAGGCGGTCGTCAACGAGCTCGAGAAGCTGCCTGACGCGGTGCTGTTCATCGACGAGATCCACACCGTGATCGGTGCTGGTGCGACCAGCGGCGGGGCGATGGATGCGTCGAACCTGCTCAAGCCGGCTTTGTCGGGCGGCACGATCCGGTGCATCGGTTCGACGACGTACAAGGAGTTCCGCAATCACTTCGAGAAGGACCGTGCTCTGTTGCGGCGCTTCCAGAAGATCGACGTGAACGAGCCGACGATCGAGGACACCATCAAGATTCTCGCCGGCCTGCGCTCGGCGTTCGAGGATCACCACAACGTCAAGTACACACCCGATGCGATCAAGTCGGCGGTCGAGCTGTCGGCGCGGTACATCAACGACCGCAAGCTGCCGGACAAGGCGATCGACGTGATCGACGAGGTCGGCGCGATGCAGATGCTGGTGCCGCCGAACAAGCGCAAGAAGACGATCACACCGAAGGAGATCGAGCAGGTCATCGCGACGATGGCACGCATCCCGCCGAAGTCGGTCTCGACCGACGACAAGCTGGCTCTGGCCACGCTCGAGACGGATCTGAAGCGCGTGGTGTTCGGGCAGAATGCGGCGATCGAGAAGTTGTCGTCGGCGATCAAGCTGGCGCGGGCGGGCCTGCGCGAGCCGGAGAAGCCGATCGGCAACTATCTGTTCACCGGGCCTACCGGTGTCGGCAAGACCGAAGTCGCCAAGCAGCTGTCGACGATCCTCGGCATTCCGCTCCAGCGGTTCGACATGTCCGAATATATGGAGCGGCATTCGGTCAGCCGTCTGATCGGTGCGCCTCCGGGCTATGTCGGGTTCGACCAGGGCGGTTTGCTGACCGATGCGATTGATCAGAACCCGCACTGCGTCCTGTTGCTCGACGAGATCGAGAAGGCGCATCCGGACCTGTTCAACATCCTGTTGCAGGTGATGGACAACGGGCGGCTGACCGACCAGCACGGCAAGTCGGTCGATTTCCGCAACGTCATCCTGATCATGACGACCAATGCGGGCGCTAGCGACATGGCGCGCGAGACGGTCGGCTTCGGCAATTTGTCGCGCGAGGGCGAGGACGAGGTGGCCGTAACGAAGATGTTCACGCCGGAATTCCGCAACCGTCTCGATGCGGTGGTGCCGTTCGGGTACCTGCCGACCGAAGTGGTCGCGCGGGTGGTGGACAAGTTCATCCTCCAGCTCGAACTCCAGCTGGCGGACCGCGGCGTGCACATCGTCCTCGACGACGAGTCGAAGGCGTGGCTCACGACCAAGGGCTATGACAAGCTGTACGGTGCACGACCGATGGGTCGCCTGATCCAGGAGAAGATCAAGCAGCCGCTCGCCGAGGAACTGCTGTTCGGCAAGCTGGTGCACGGCGGCGAGGTGACGGTGAAGATGAAGGACGGCGCGCTGTCGTTCGCGATCGAGCCTGCCGCGCCGAAGAAGCCTAAGAAGAAGGGCAAGGTCGAGACCGTCGAGACTGAGTAGTCTTGGGTTGCGGTTGAGGTGAAAAGCCCGCTGTCGGAGCGATCCGGCGGCGGGCTTTTTATGTAGCGGGCGTTTTGAAGGTGACGGTTTCGGGCGGTCGACTTCCGCGTGGTGGCGCTGAACTTCCCGAGGTCACCGCATCACCTGGGCTGGCTTCGGTCCTATCCCTCACATCGAGAGAAGCGTGTTCTTCCGCGACGGCGGACATTTGGCTGGGCTCCTGCCTTCGCGAGAGAATAAGAAGCAGGCTGCTATCGAACATGCCGGTACGTGCCCCGAAGGTACTTCACCTCCCCGGCGGAGGCCGGGGTCCAGTTGGGGGACGTAGCTGACGACGCGCAACGCTCCGTTACTGCGACCTTTCCAACTGGACCCCGGCCTCCGCCGGGGAGGTACTGATGTCCGAATGGGATAAGGCCGACAAGTTTTCGCAAGGCAAGTGGGACGACTGATATGGCTTTCCCAGATTTATATCGGTCAGCCGCTCCTATCGTCCCCGCCGAGGGAAGGTGGCTGGCGCTCGCCACACGGAGGGGCGGTGCGCGATCACCTTTGTTCCGTGTCCGCCCCCTTCGACGCTTCGCGCCCCTCTGGCGGGGAACGATTTACAACCAAATTGGACCACGTTTACCGATAATTTGGGAAGCGGTGCTAGTGTGGCGACATGGAACGTTTGGCATGGCTGCGATGGATGATCGGCGCGGTGGCGCTGTCGTTTTGCGTTGCCTTCGCGACTCCGGCCGCAGCCATCACGGGCACACCCGTGTCGGTATGCGTGCGTCCCGCATTATCCGGCCAAACGCCGAAAGCACTGTTCGCGCACCCTGACGGGTTCGACTGCACCACACCGCAGACGCGGTTCGGCGGCGGCGATTTCTGGGTGGTGTCGAAGCCCCTGCCCGCGAATACGACGCGGGCCGATACCGTGCGGATCGGCAGCACATGGGTGAACCGCGTCACGCTGTATGTCCAGTATGCCGATGGCGCGATCCGCCAGACCGGGTTCACTTCGCGCACCGCAGGACAGTTGCTCGGGCTTGGCGCGGTGATCGTCCAGCCGATCCCGTATCACGACTCCGCGCCGGTTCGGCTGCTCTGGCACATCGAGGGCGCGGCGAACCTGCGCGGTCTCATCCTCGGCCCTGCGATCGCGGACCACCAACAACGCGATGTTACCGAAATCCTGCTGGCGGCATTGTACGGCGCATTTGGCGGGATGGCGCTGGCGCTGATCGTCTACAACCTGGCTCTGTGGGGGGCGCTGCGCCAGGCTTTCCAGCCTGCCTATTGCCTGCTGGTGCTGTGCCTGCTGGCCTATGCGCTGACGTCGTCGGGAGCACTCGGGCAGATGGTCCCCACCCTCGACAATAACGACCGGCAGCGGCTGAACACGCTGTTCCTCGCCGGGTCCGCCGTCTCGGCCTTGCTGTTCGCGCGCGCGTTCTTCGAGCGGCCGGTGTTCGCAGGATGGCTGCGACCCGCGAGCACCTGGGTGATGGTCGCGTTGCTGAGCAGCGCAACCGCGTGGGCAGCCTGCGCACCGTGGCATTTCCACGTGCTCGATAGGTTGCTCGCGACGGCCTACCTCGCGTTGCTGATCCTGATCCCCACCGTCCTTTACAACGCTTGGCGAACGCGCAGCCATTTCCTGTGGCTGTTCTCGCTGGCATGGAGCGTGCCGATCGCGGTGGCCGGCCTGCGCGTCGCGAATGCATTCGGCCTGCTGAAATGGAGCCTGTGGCTCGACAATTCGACAATCCTGTCGATGGCGCTCGAATCGATGCTGTCGAGTCTGGCGATCGCGTATCGGATCCGACTGTTGAGCGTCGAGCGCGACGAGGCCCGAGAACAGGAGATTGCCGCGCGGTTGCTGGCGGATACCGAACCACTGACCGGACTGCTCAATCGTCGCGCGTTCCTGACGCGTGCGATCGGCCGTCCGGGCGACCAGATGCTGCTGATCGCCGACGTCGACCACTTCAAGCGCGTCAACGAGAAGATCGGCCATGACGGCGGCGACGAAGTGCTGCGCGTAGTGGCGCGCGCGCTGCGCAACGCGGTGCCGGCGGATGCGCTGGTCGCGCGGATCGGCGGCGAGGAATTCGCGATCCTGCTCGACGCGGCGAACGCCGTCTCGCCCGACGCGGTGCTCGATCGCCTGCGCCGTCAGCGGATGCCGTTCGACATCGTGGTGACCGCGAGCATCGGCGCCTGCACCGGGCCGTTGCTGCACGAGAAGGACTGGAAGCACCTGTATCACTGCGCCGATGGCGCGTTGTTCGCGGCGAAGGCTGCCGGGCGCGATCGAGCGCGCGAAGCCCCGGTGTGCATCGCCGCCTGAATGCCGACTGACCGCCGCCTGACCGCTGCCGGGGTTTGACGGTCGACTTGTCGGCACGCGACATTTGCGACATGATCGCACGCATTGCCGGGGGGACGCACGATGCGAAATCACAAGGGGACGCTGCTGATCGCGGGGCTGGTCACGCTGACCGCGATCGCCGTGCGCCATCCTACCGTCGATCTGCGACTGGTCACGCACGACGTGCGCGATCCCGCGCCGCATCGGATGCAGGCGGCGGTCGACTTCGGCCTGGTCGGCGTCTCCGTGCTCTATACCTGGACCGTGAGCCGGCTGCGCTGAACACGCGCGCCATGTCCTTGACCCCCATCGCGTGCCTGCGCCATAGCGGCGGACATGGACACGCCGATCGAAGACCTCGCGTTCGAGGATGCACTGAAGGAACTCGAGCTTATCGTCGGGAAGCTGGAAAGCGGCGACACGCCGCTCCAGCAGGCGATCGAGCTGTACGAGCGCGGCAACAAGCTGCGCCAGCGGTGCGCCGACCGGCTCGACGCGGCGCAGGCGCGGATCGAGGCGATCCGGCTCGATGGCGAGGGCAAGCCCGTGGGCGTGCGCCCGTTCGCGGCAGGCTGAGCCGGTGGCAGCGATTTCCACCACGCTGAAGGACGCGCTCGCCGAGGTTTCGGCGGAGATCGACCGGCAGTTCGACCGGTTGCTGGCGATCCCCGACGATCCGCGTCACGATCTGTACCGGGCGATGCGCCATGCGGCGATCGGCGGCGGCAAGCGCCTGCGGCCGCTGCTCGTGTTCGCGACCGCCAACCTGTTCGATGTATCACGCGACTGCTCTGCACGAGCCGCGACCGCGCTGGAGGCGATCCACGTCTACTCGCTGATCCACGACGATCTGCCGTCGATGGACGACGACGACATGCGCCGCGGCAAGCCGACCGTGCACAAGCTGTTCGACGAGGCGACCGCGATCCTGGCGGGCGATTGCCTGCATGCGCTGGCGTTCGAGATCCTCGCCGATCCCGCCACGCATCCCGATCCGTTCGTCCGCATCGAACTGGTTCAGGATCTCGCGCGCGCCGCCGGCCCCAACGGCATGGCGGGCGGGCAGAAGATGGACATCGAGGCCGAAAACACGCGGTTCGACCTCACCACCGTCACGCGGTTGCAGCAGATGAAGACCGGGGCGCTGATCTCGGCGTCGGTCGAGGCTGGGGCGATCCTCGGGCGCCTGCCACCCGAGGGGCGCGTCGGGTTGCGCGGCTATGCGCACGATCTGGGGCTCGCGTTCCAGATCGCCGACGACCTGCTCGATGCCGAGGGCGACGAGGCGGTGGTCGGCAAGTCGCTGCGCAAGGACGAGGTCGCGGGCAAGGAGACGTTTCTGTCGCTGCTCGGCCCCGAGCGCGCGCGCGAACAGGCACGGATGCTGGTCGACCAGGCGATCGCGCATCTCCATAGCTATGGCAAGGAAGCCGATCTGCTGCGGGATATCGCCCGCTACGTTCTCGAACGCGACCGCTAGGAGAGCGCAATGACACCGCGAATCGGCGTTTATCCCGGCACGTTCGATCCGGTCACCCTGGGTCACATGGACATCATCCGGCGTGGCGCGAAGCTCGTCGATCGACTGGTGATCGGCGTTACCACCAACCCGTCGAAGTCGCCGATGTTCACGATCGAGGAGCGGATGGCGACGGTGCGCCGCGAGGTGGCGAGCATCGGCGGCGACATCGAGGTCGTCGCATTCGATTCGCTGCTGATGGATTTCGCCGAACGGCAGGGTGCAAAGGTGATCGTCCGCGGCTTACGCGCCGTCGCCGATTTCGAATATGAGTACCAGATGGCCGGGATGAACCAGCAGATAAATCCGCGCGTCGAAACGGTGTTCCTGATGGCCGACGTCGCGTTGCAGCCGATCGCCAGCCGGCTGGTCAAGGAGATCGCGCTGTACGGCGGCGATATCGCCAAGTTCGTGCCGGAATCGGTGCGGGTCGAGGTCGTCGCGCGGGTCGAGAAGATCGGTCGCAAGGGGAGCTGACCTCCTTCGCCCCTCCCTGGAAGGGAGGGGAGCAGTTCGGCGTCAGCAGCCACGCACGTTCAGATTGGCGCAAGCGGGGATTTGCTCTAAGTGGCGGCAGCCTGGTTGCGCCGGGCCTCTTGCGAGTGGGAATTTGATGCGCTTTTTCGTCGGAATGTTCGCGTTGCTCGGGTGCCTCGTCACGGTGCCAGCCGCAGCGCAGAAGAAGGATGTCGTGGCAGCGCCTGCGCGCCTGACGCCGCCGCTCACGACCGATACGCAGAATTTGCTGTTGCTCGATCTGTCGACCGGCGGCCGCGTGACGATCTGGCTGCGGCCCGACGTCGCGCCGCTGATGGTCGAGCGGATCAAGACGCTGACCCGTCAGCATTTCTATGACGGCCTCGCGTTTCACCGCGTGATCGACGGCTTCATGGCGCAGGGCGGCGATCCCAAGGGCGACGGCACCGGCGGCTCGACGCTGCCCGACCTGAAGGCCGAATTCAATTATCTGCCGCACGTCCGCGGCGCGGTATCGGCGGCACGATCGGACAAGGAGGACAGCGCCAACAGCCAGTTCTTCATCGTCTTCCAGCCGCGCCTGAGCCTCGACAAGAAATACACCGTGTTCGGCCGCGTGATCGACGGGATGCAGTATGTCGACGCGATCGAGCGCGGCGAGCCGCCGGCGAACCCGTCGCGGATCGTCCATGCCTATATCGCGGCGGACAATCCCCCGGCGTATGTCGCTGGCCCGCCTGCCCCTGCGCTCGGTGCGCCGGTGACGTTGCCGGGAACGGCTTCGGGCCCGAACGCGGCGAAGCCCAAGCTCGCGCCGGCCCGCAAGGCGCCGGTCAAGAAGGCGCCTGCCAAGAAGTGAGACTCCGTTGAACGTCGACCTTTTCGACTTCGACCTGCCGACCGACAACATCGCGCTGCGCCCCGCGGCGCCGCGTGATGCTGCACGGATGCTGGTGCTCGAAGGTGACCGGACCCTTGATGCGGGCGTATCCGACATGCCGTCTTTGCTGCGGCGTGGCGACATGCTCGTGTTCAACGATACGCGCGTCATCCCCGCCCAACTCGAAGGACGGCGCGGCGATTCGAAGATCGGTGCGACCTTGCACAAGCGCGAGGGCCCGCGTCGGTGGCGGGCATTCATCCGCAACGCGCGGCGACTTCACGACGGCGACGTGATCGCGTTCGGCAACGGCGTGAGCGCGGCGGCGGTCGATCGCGAAGACGACGGCAGCTACGCACTGGTATTCGCTGGCGACGAACCGGTCGAACTGCTGCTCGAACGCGCGGGCCACATGCCCCTGCCCCCGTACATCGCCAGCAAGCGCCCGACCGACGAACGCGATGCGGACGATTACCAGACGATGTTCGCGTCGGAGCCGGGGGCGGTCGCAGCCCCGACGGCGGCACTGCACTTCACGCCCAAGTTGATGGCGGCGCTCGACGCGGCGGGGATCGGTCACGCGACGCTGACGCTGCATGTCGGTGCGGGGACGTTCCTTCCGGTCAAGGCAAACGATACGACCGAGCACCGGATGCACGCCGAGTGGGGCCGGATCGATGCCGCCACCGCCGACCGGCTCAACGCGGTTCGCGCGAACGGTGGTCGGGTGATCGCGGTGGGTACGACGTCGCTGCGGCTGATCGAGAGTGCAGCCGGTGAGGACGACGTCATTCGGCCGTTCGACGGCGATACCGCGATCTTCATTACCCCCGGATACCGGTTCCGCGGGATCGACGGGTTGATGACCAATTTTCACCTCCCGCGCTCGACTTTGTTCATGCTGGTGTCGGCGCTGATGGGCCGCGAGCGGATGCAGGCGGCGTACGCCCATGCGATCGCTGGAAAGTATCGGTTCTACAGCTATGGCGACGCCTCGCTTCTGCTGCCATGACGGGCGGCATGCTGCTCGCTTTTGCTCTGCTTCAGGCTATCACGGCCGCGCCGCCGCCCGCGGGCGCGCCGCCGCCCGCGGGCGCGCCGCAACCACCCGCGACGATCTTCGCCGAGCCGGCTGCACTGTTCATCGCCGCGTGCGATGCGAACGGTGACGGCCGCGTGACGCAGACTGAGCTGACTGCGTGCGTCGCGCGGAGCTATGCGACCGCCGAGGGCGCTGCGTCGGGATCGATCGGGTACATTGCCTATGCCGATTGGGCGCAGGCGTGGCTCGGCGATCGCAACGCATTGCCAAGTCCGTTCGAGATCGATCGCGACGGCGACAACCGGATCACGCTCGTCGAACTCCACGCGCGGTTCGCGCAATTCTTCGTGCGGTTCGACCGCGACAAGGACGGCGTGCTGACTCGTGCCGAACTCATCACCATCCGCGGCGCGCCGGCCGGCGATCGCTACGGCCTCCGCAAGAAAAAGTAATATGACCACCCGCCCCCGCTTCGACTTCACCATTTCCGCCACCGACGGCAAGGCGCGCACCGGCGTCATCGCGATGCAGCGCGGCGACATCCGCACGCCCGCGTTCATGCCGGTCGGCACCGCCGCGACCGTCAAGGGGATGAAACCCGCCGACGTCGTCGGTGCAGGCGCGGACATCATCCTCGGCAACACCTATCATTTGATGTTGCGGCCGGGTGCCGAGCGGGTCGCGCGGCTGGGCGGGCTGCACGCGTTTTCGGGGTGGTCAAAGCCAATTCTCACCGACTCCGGCGGCTATCAGGTGATGAGCCTTGCCGACCTGACCAAGCGCTCCGAGGAAGGCGTCTCGTTCAAGTCGCACCTCGACGGCACGAGGCATCTGCTGAGCCCCGAGCGGTCGATCGAGATCCAGCGGCTGCTCGGCTCGAACATCGTCATGGCGTTCGACGAACTCGTGCCGACAACCTCGACGCGTGAAGTGCAGGCGGCGGCGATGGAGCGATCGATGCGCTGGGCGAAGCGATCGCGCGCGGCATTCGATGCGGGCGAAGATCATGCCGAGAACAACGCGATCTTCGGCATCCAGCAGGGCGCGTTGAACGAGGGCTTTCGGAAGTCTTCGGCGGATGCGCTGATCGATATCGGCTTCGACGGCTATGCGGTCGGGGGGCTGGCGGTCGGCGAGGGCCAGGAGGCGATGTTCGGGTGCCTCGACTTCGCGCCGGACCAGTTGCCGGTCGACAAGCCGCGCTATCTGATGGGGGTCGGCAAGCCGGACGATATCGTCGGTGCGGTCGAACGCGGGATCGACATGTTCGATTGCGTGATGCCGACTAGGTCGGGTCGCACCGGCCAGGCCTTCACGCGGACCGGCCCGATCAACATCCGCAATGCGAAGTTCGCCGAGGATATGGGGCCGCTCGATCCCGCCTGCCCCTGCCCCGTGTGCGCGACCTGGGGCCGGGCGTATCTGCATCATCTGGTACGGTCGGGCGAAATGCTTGGCGCGATGCTCATGACGGAGCATAACATCTGGTTCTACGAAACGCTGATGGCGGATCTGCGGGCGGCGATCGCCTCGGGCACGCTGACGCGGTTCGCGAATGATTTCCGTGCGGTGTATGCCCGGAAGAGTGAAGGAGAGCCCAAGTGACCATCAAGATCGACAGCGACACCCCGAACGAAATCCTCGCCGCCGCGAAGGAGGCAAAGCTGCAGGCCGAAGCCGCCGCGCATAACGCCGCCGAGAAGGCCAAGAGCTGGCCGCTCGCGAAGATCGGGCTCGGCGTCGGCATCGGCTCCGCGGCGATCGCGGGCGCGGTGCTGTTCGCGAACCGCAACAAGTAAGGATCTCCATGCGCCTCCTCCGCTCCGCGCTGCTGCTGACCGCAGCGTGTCTTCCCGTAGCGGCGGTGGCGCAGACCGCTCCCACGCAGGTTTCCGTGAAGCCGCTCGCCTACACGGAGCGCACGCTGCCGAACGGCCTGCGGGTGTATGCGATCCGCGACACGGGCACGCCGAACGTGTCGGTGCAGGTCTGGTACGACGTCGGCTCGAAGGACGATCCCAAGGGCAAGTCCGGGTTCGCGCATATGTTCGAACATCTCATGTTCAAGTCGACGCGCAACCTCGTGTCGGAGCAGATGGACCGGCTGACCGAGGATGTCGGCGGTTACAACAACGCGTCGACCAACGACGACTATACCAATTATTACGAGGTGATCCCGGCGAACCACCTCCAGCGACTGTTGTTCGCGGAGGCGGACCGGATGGCGAGCCTCGTCGTCGAGCCCAAAAGCTTCGGCTCGGAGCGCGACGTCGTGAAGGAGGAACTGCGCCAGCGGACTCTAGCGCAACCGTACGGCAAGCTGTTCTCGATCTATTATCCGGAACTCGCCTATCAGGTTCATCCCTATGCGCGGCCGGGGATCGGCAGCCTGGAGAATCTCGAAGCGGCCGGAATCGACGACGTCCGGGCGTTCCATGCGACCTATTATCGGCCGGACAACGCGATCCTCGTGGTGTCGGGCAATTTCGATCCGGCACAGCTGAACGGCTGGGTCGACCAGTATTTCGCGGGGATCAAGAAGCCGACCGCGCCGATCCCGCGCGTGACGGTGGCCGAGCCTGCACGGGCCAAGGCAGTGACGCGGACGGTGTACGAGCCGAACACGCCGTTGCCTGCCGTGCTGGTCAGCTATCACCTGCCGCCGGACCGCGACGCGGATATCCCCGCGCTGACGGTGCTGAAAGCAGTGCTGGCGACCGGCGAGAGTTCACGGCTGTACGAAAGCGTCGTTTACCGGGACCAGCTGGCGCAGTCTGCGGAGGCCATGCTCGATACCAAGCAGGCGACCGGCAACATGGTCGTCTATGCCATCCTCGCAGGCGGTAAGACGGTCGAGGCGGGTGAGGCCGCGTTGAAGCGCGAGATCGCCCGGTTCCGCGATGCACCGGTGACCGCCGCGGAACTGGCGGAGGCAAAGAACGAGATCCTGACCGGATCGATACTGTCGCGCGAAACTGCGGAGGGCAAGGCGAGCACGCTGGCCGCAGCGGTGCTGATCGATGGCGATCCGGCGGCGGCTGACAAGCAGTTGGCGGCGATATCGCGGGTGACGGCGGCGGATATCCAGCGGGTCGCGCGGAAATATCTGGCCGAAAATCAGTCCGCTACGATCCGTTACATGCCACTTGCCGCTAAACCTGCGGGCGGTATCGTGGATACGATCGCAGTGGCGCCGACGGTGCAGGTTGCCGACCTAAAGGCGCCGACGAATATCGAGATCGTCACGCCTGCTATCGAAGGCCAGCGCGTCCAGCCGCCCGCGCCCAGTGCGCCGGTATCGCCGACGATCCCGCAACCGGTCGAGACCCACCTTGCCAACGGCATGCGACTGGTGACGGTGGAGCGGCACGACCTGCCGATCGTCACCGCGTATCTCGTGACCGCAGGCGGCGCGGCGACCGATCCGGCGAACCGCGCCGGCGTCAGCAGCCTGTCTGCCGACCTGTTGACCAAGGGTACGAAGACGCGGTCCGCGACGCAGATCGCGCGCGCCATCGAAGGTCTTGGTGGTGTGATCGGCAGCGATGCGGCGAGCGACGGGGCGTCGGTCGACGTGACCGTGAAATCGGATCAGCTGGCGCCCGCGATGGCGATCCTCGCCGACGTCGCGATCAACCCGGCGTTTGCGCCCGAGGAGATCGAGCGTGCACGCACGCAGCAGGTCGACGCAGTCACGCTGGCGCTTAAGGACCCCGCGCAGGTTGCCGGGCTCGTCGCGGACCGGGCGGTGCTTGGCGCATCGCCTTATAGTGCGCCCAGCGGGGGAACGCCGCTATCGCTGAAAGCGATCACGCGCGACGACATCACCGCGGCCTATGCGCGCAGCTTCCAGCCGGACCAGGCGACGCTGATCATGGTCGGCGACGTCACCGCCGCCAAGGCCAAGGCGTTGGCCGAGGCGCAGTTCGGCCGCTGGACGACACAGGGCGCAGGTGCACCGAAGGCTACACCGGTCGTCTATCCCAAGCCGCGCGTGATCGTCGTCGACATGCCCGAGGCGGGGCAAGCGGGCGTCGTCGTCGCGCGGCCGGGCATCGAACGCGCCGACCCGCGCTATTATCCGCTGGCGGTGGGCAACACCGTGCTCGGCGGCGGCTTCTCGTCGCGGCTGAACCAGGAAATCCGGATCAAGCGCGGGCTGGCCTACGGTGCGGGCAGCGCGCTGGATGCGGGCAAGACCCAGGGGACGATCGCCGCGCGAACGCAGACCAAGAACCCGACCGCCGCGGAGGTGGTGACGCTGATCGCCGCCGAGATGACCCGGATGGGCTCAGCCCCCGTCCCGGCGGCCGAACTCGACACGCGTAAAGCCGTGCTGATCGGCAATTTCGGACGCGGGATCGAGACGACCTCCGGTGTCGCCAACATTCTCGGCGCGTATGTCCAGAACGGCGTACCGCTGGGTGAACTCCAACGCTTCACGGCCGCGGTCGGAGCGGTCGATCCAAAGGCCGTACAGGCGGCGGCGATCGCGCTGCTCGACCCGAAGGCAGCGAGCATCGTCGTGGTCGGCGATGCGAAACAGTTCATCGCTCCCTTGCGCAAAGCTTATCCCAACGTCGAAGTCATTCCCGAAGCCGCCTTGAACCTCGACACGCCAACCTTGCGGTAAACAATTCCTGCCACGACGCCGTGCGTCCCGAGACGGGACGCACGGTAAATACGGAACAGTTCGCGGCGGCATAATCGGCTATGCTCCGATTGTCCCGCGGCGTTCGGGCAAAGGCGAGGTAAGTCGGTTGCGGGTTCAGATGCGAACATTTCGGCTGATGCGCCGCATCTGGTTGGGCATGGTTGCGGTGCTGTTGGTGATCGGTGCCGGGATATCCGCGCAGGCCGCACTGCGCGCCATCGCGCGCCACGGCGCGGTAACGTCCGATCGCACGGGTGCCCCGACCTTGCCGGGCGATACCGCTTTGCCAATGGTGTCGGACAAGCAGGAAACCGCGGCGCCCGCTGCCGGCGTGACCGGAACGATCGACCTTCCCGACCTGCCCATCCCTGCCGGTACGGCGATCGACGTCGGTATCGTCCCCGCCCGGCCGTTCTCGACGACCGGTATCTCGGCCATAGATCGTGGCCGCGCGGTGCAGTGCCTGACCGCTGCGATCTATTATGAAGCGGCATCGGAACCTGATGCCGGCCAGCAGGCCGTCGCGCAGGTGATCCTCAATCGCACGCGTCATCCGGCGTTTCCCGCGACCGTGTGCGGGGTGGTGTATCAAGGGTCCGAACATGCCGGCTGCCAGTTCAGCTTCGCGTGCGATGGCGCGATGGCGCGCATTCCCAATCGCGCGGCGTGGATGCGTGCGGCGCGGACCGCGGGCATGGCGCTGTCCGGCTATGTCTACGCACCGGTCGGGCTGGCGACGCATTATCATACCTATGCGGTGACCCCGGCGTGGAACCGCGGCATGGTGATGACCGATGTCGTCGGCGCGCATTTCTTCCACCGATGGAAGGGGTATTGGGGAACATCGGCCGCGTTCAGCCAGCATTATGGCGGCGGCGAGCCCGTGCCGGGACCGCACACGCCACTGGCACCGATCGCTCCGCCCACGCCGGCGATGATCGCGGCAGGCATCGCCGCGGCGGATGCCGTTCCGACTCCGAGTGTTGCCGCTGTCTCGATGGCGTCGGTTCAGCGGGGCGCGATGTCGATGAAGTCCGCCACCCCTCCACCCGCGCCGGTGGCCGGCGACATGCTGCCGCCCGAATCGCAGATCCTGGATCGCTGGAAGGACTCGGGGAAGCCGTTGAAATAGGACCGATCGACATTCAGTGTGTTGGGGTGCGGCAGTGCCACGATTGCTCCGTCGCTCGGCAATGTTCCGTGGTTATACCCATCGCCATCTAACCATCGTCATCCCCGCGGAGGCGGGGACCCATATGCTCACGCGTCGGCGATCACATCGCGAGGTTTGCCATCATGGGTTCCCGCCTGCGCGGGAATGACGACTATTTGCTTCAAAGTATGATCAGCGACGGGTTCCAGGGCACACCGTTTCGCGGGCCAAATTCTACCGATCTGGCGGCATCGCCGATGCTGAAAGTAGGCTCTCCTGATTAAAGCCGAAGGGGCCGGCATAACGCGCGAAAGAGCGGATTGGTGGTTCAAACTGATTGTCGATCAGTTCCAGGCATCGACGCCTAGAGCCGCACGACTTCCACCGCCTGGGCACAGGACGGTCCCAAAGGTTGGCCATCACGGACTGGTTTCCGGGCTGAACTTGCCCAATCCAGTAACGTCGATTTCGCCGAATTGCGGGTGCAGGCGGTTCTCAAGCGTACGCGAGGGTTCGATGCGACGGGATCGAGGGTCTGCGGACTTAACCGGCCCTAGGCGGCCGCCTTCTGATAAAGAAAAGCCCGGGCGCTGGTTGCGCCCGGGCTGTTTTCACTTGTCGATCGCATCGCGGTGATCGCGGGTGCGCCTATTCGGCGGCGACCATCACGTTCATCATGTTCATGCGCTCGCCGCCCGGAGGGGCTGCTTCGCGCGCGGCGCGGAGGACCTGGGTGCGCTCGGCGCGCGAGGCCATTTCGTCCCAGGCCTTTTCGGCGCGGCGGCAGCGGTCGCGGACATTGTCGAGGAGGGCGGCATCGCCGTTGCGACGCTCTTCATCAGCGCGGGCCCGGTAAAATTCTGGATTATCGGCCATGCTGGTGCGCTCCTGCGGGAAATTTCAAAGGGGTGATGCGGCGGCCATGATAGCCGCCGCATCGCAACCGAGATCGGGTTGGCGGACCGTAATCCGCCAGCGTGATCAATCGGCTGGCTGGAGGTTCACGGCCGACTGCTTGCCACGCTTGTCGGGCTCGAGCTCGTAGGTGACGCGCTGGTTCTGGTTCAGCGTCGGCATGCCGGCGCGCTCAACCGCGGTGATGTGCACGAATGCATCGTTGCCGCCGCCATCCGGCGCGATGAAGCCATAGCCCTTGTCGGCGTTGAAGAATTTTACGGTTCCGGTGATAGCCATGAGATGGCTCCTTCTTAGTATGGGGCAACCCGACGTTCGGGCGGCCCGTGCCGCGGAGCAGGGAAAGAAGGAGAAAGGTGCCGCAAAGCGCCAAGAACCGTCGATATGCGACTGTAGCTGAGCACCATATGGGCCAAGATCGCCGGAAATGCAAATCTTGCCGATAAAATGGCTCAAGAAACACGTCGATTTACACAACTAATATTTTCGTGCCGCCATCCCTAAGCAGCAATACTGCGCGACGACCGGCACCGATATTTCGGTGCCGGTCGAGCGGCTTAGCGGCAACGCGTCTCGTTGCTGTTGCGGTCGATGGCACGCCCGGCCAGCGCGCCGCCGGCTGCCCCGAGCACGGTGCCGAGCAGACCCGAACCACCCGGTGCGATGACGTTGCCGAGTACGCCGCCCGCGACTCCGCCGACGATCAGCCCGGTGGTGCCGTCGTTGCGGCGGCAATAATACCGGCCGTCGTTACCGCGATAGACGCGCTCGTTCTGCGACAGGCGGCGCTCGCGATAGCGGCGGTCGTCGCGGTAATAGCGGCCGGCATCGTAGCCGTTGTACGCCGGGTCCGGCCGATTATAGTCGTAGGACCGATAGCGCGGGTCGGCGCCGTAGCGACTGCCGCCGTCGCCGACGCAACCGGCGACCAGGGTGGAGGCGGCCAGCAGGCCCAGCATCGCAACGCGCATGTCGTGTCCTTTTCGTGGATATCGAGAGCGTAATGATCGGCGCCGGGGTTTGGTTGCCGGCGCCTATCCCACATCAGTCCTTGAGGTTGGCGGGCACAGTGCCGCCGTTCTTCTCAAGCTCGCGCATCACGGCCTTGATCAGCCACATGTTCATCTCGGCGCTGCCGTCCTTCGCGCCGGTATAGCCGAGCTCGGTGGCGAGTTCCTTGCGGTTGTCGAGGCTCGAATCGAGATCGAGCAGCTTCATCAGGTCGACGATCGAGGTGCGCCAGTTGAGGTCGGAACCCTTCTTCGAAGCGATGCCCGACAGCACGGCCTCGACGTCGACCGGCTGGGCGGGCGCGGCGGGCGCGGCCTGCGGAGCCGGCGCGGCAGGGGTCGGTGCTGGCTGGGCGGCGGTAGTCTGCGGCGTGGGCGCTGGAGCCGGTGCGTCGGCCTTGGGCGTACCGAAATGGCCGCTGCCGAGCGGGCCGTGCTCACCGAAGATGGCGGACTTGATCTTGCTGAAGATGCTCATGGGGGGTCTCCGTTGATGAGGCGTATGGCGGGAGAACGCCCGGTGGCGGATTTGGGTGCAGGGTCCGCAAGCGCCGGCGCCAGATCGGCCGCGTCGCGCGACTGGCCGGGGCCGGCGCTGGGCGAAGCATCGTCACGGGGTTCGAATTCGGGGTCGGGTTCGCTCGGGCGTTCCGGATCGAACATATCGGCGAGCGCCGCGACGCGCGCCGCATCGGTGGGGGCCACCGCGTCGACCTCTTCATCGCCGATCAGCCCGCAGTCCACCGCATAGCCGATGAACCAGCTGTCGCGGTCCGCGCCCTCGACGACAACCCGCTCGGCGGTCTCGCGGTCGCGCGGCGCATCGAGGATGATCACCTCCTCCTCGGAACAGTCGCGGCTGTAATCGTCGTCGCCGAAATTGCTGCCGTCCTCTTCGTCATAGTCGCTCGGCGGTGGGAAGCGGGTGCGCCAGGCACAGGTGACGTCGTCCCACCAAACCGGGCATTCGCCGTCGGGTCCGTCGGGCTCGACCGCCGGAAGTGCAGAAAGTGCAGACGCTGGAGCAGGTTTCGGGGGCGCGGGTTTGGCGACGGGTTCGGGGGCTAGACTGAGCAGCCCGGCGGCCTCCGCGCGCGCCCATTGCTCGGCCGTCCAGCCTGCGCGGGCGGCGGGATCGAGATCGGCGACGTCGATCTCCGACGCGAGGCCGGCGTTGCTGCGAAGCCAGCGGTCTGCGCGGGCGAGCGCGACGATCGGCGCCATCCCCTCCCCTGCGTCGGACGATCGGACGCGTTCGCCGAGGAACAGACCGGCGCGCGCCGGGCCTGCATCGCGCTCGACGAGGTCGAGGAACGCGTCGAACTCGGTCGCGATCAGGCGGGCGGCGGCGTTGGTGGTCTCGCTCTCCTCGGCATGGCGATCGAGCCGGGCGAGCAGCGACATGGCGAGGCGGTTGTCGAAGCGGTGGCGTTCGATCACGTCGCCGTCGGCCTTCGTGAGGCGCTCGATCTGGCCGACCATCGCGCGACAGAACAGCGCCTCGGCGACGATCGGTCGCGCGACGAGCTTGGCGGCGTCCCAGCCGAGCGCGAACGCCGCGCCCGCTGCGCGGCGGCGCAGGCTGTACGCGGCGCGTGGCGACAGGCCGACGCTGGCGGTCGCCTCGTCGACGGTGGCACCCTCGGCGATGCGTTCGAGAAAGCCGCGCTGGCGCTCGGGGGACCAGCCGTCGATGCGCTGGCGATGTTGCCGCGTGAAGGAGTCGATGGGCGGCGCGTCGACACCTTGGTCCTGGAGATCGGCGGTCACTTGCGCATGGTCCGGGCGAGCGCGGTCCAGCGGTCGCGGTTGGCGGCGATCTCGGGGGATACGGGGATGCGGTTGCCGATCCGGCCGGCGTCCACATGCGCTTGCCAGGCCATGACGTTGCGGACCGCGTCGGGGAGATGGTCGGGGATCGGGGGTTCGTAGCGTGGCCGGGGTGCGGGGATCGCGCGCGTTGCGATGTAGCACGGGGGCGGGTCGGCCGGGGTGGGTGCGTTCGCCATAATCGATCCTCGTTGCGGAGAGGACCGATCAGGTATGCCGGATCGGGGTGTGTAGGACAGCGGTTTTATGGGGTGGATGCGCGTCCGGACGCCCCCCTCGTCATCCTGACGAAAGTCAGGACCCAGGGTTACGGGGTATGGCGCTTTAGGCTCTGGGTCCTGACTTTCGTCAGGATGACGGAAGGGGGATGGCGGCTGGCGTCGGCAACGTGGGCGTGGCGGAGGGGCGTGACCGACTGGCGTGGCGCCCCCCCTCCCCGCGTCATACCGGACTTGTTCCGGTATCCACCGTTCCGCACGGCCGCCGCTATCGCGTTCGGGGGACCGTGGACCCCGGAACCAGTCCGGGGTGACGAAGCGAGGGTGACGGCGTCGGGATCAGCTTCGACGGCCGGGCCTTTCTTATCCTCCCCCGCCAGGGGGAGGTGGCACCGCAGGTGACGGATGGGGAGGACACGGAACGAAGGTCGTCGCCCCCTCCCCCTCCGCCTAGCAAGCGCCAGCCACCTCCCCCTTGCGGGGGAGGATCAGGAAGGCGCGTCAGCCGAGCGTCGAACCGCGATCCGCGGCGAACGACGGGGCCGGGCCGGTGGCGGGGCGGAGCGACTCGCGCTCGGCCTTGGTGGGGACCGCGGTGGGATCGGGGCGGAAGGCGTCCGGCGCGCGATCGGTCGCACCCGGGCGGGGCTTGTCGAGCGCGAGATCGGGCGCGGCATGCTCGGCGGGGTTGGCCTTCGAGCGCAGGAACACCGCCAGCAACGCACCCCCAAGACCGATCGCCGCGGCCCCGATCGACAGCGCGTTGATGCCGAACGTCTTGGCGTTTGGCTTGGAGCTGGGGGCGGGCTTGTGCGGGTGAGGCTTGGTCATGGGAATGTCCTTTGATGCAGCCTCGGAAACGGACGGTCGGTGGCAGGGGTTCCGCTTTCCGCTGGCGACCGAGATGCATCCGTTACCGATACGATTACCCTTGCTGAGTGTGATGACACGCTATGCTCTGATTGACGGTGGCATTGTTGTAGTTACATAACGGGTCGGATGTGGAGATCAGCTTCGACCCGGTAAAGCGCGCTTGGACGCTGGCGGAGCGAGGGCTCGATTTCGCCGATGCGGGCAAGGTGTTTGCGGGGACGGTGTTCGAGTTCGAGGATGACCGCGTCGCGTATCCCGAGCGGCGATATTCGACGATCGGCATGCTCGAAGATCGCATGGTCGTGGTAATATGGGTCGACGCCGAAGACGGCCGGCGCGTCATATCGATGAGGAAGGCCAATGCCCGAGAACGCACGCGATTTAAACGCTACCTCGCTTGATCCGAACGACGACGCGCCGGAGTGGACGGACGAGATGTTCGAACATGCCGAGTTGGCGATCGGCGGGAAGGTGATGCGGCCGGCGACGGGCTATCTGGGGCCGAACGGCGTCGTGAAGGGCCGCCCGCCGCTGCGCGACCGCGCCAAGCAGCAGGTGACCTTGCGGCTCGATCCGGATGTACTGGCGAAGTTTCGCGAGGGCGGGCCGGGGTGGCAGGGGCGGATCAATGCTGCGTTGCGGACGGCGGCGGGGCTTTAGAGACTGCTGACTTGACGGGAACATCGCGCCGCCGCACTTTCCCGTACAAATGTTACCTGATTAGGGAGGCCTTTTTGCCTGTTGTTCTCAGACCCGGAATGAAGGTCGGAAACGTCTCAGCAGAAGACGACATGATCTATTTGGAAAATTGTTTCGTATCTACAGCCAATGCGAATGCTGCAAAATCGATGGATGATCCACGATGCATTATCCTTGGCAGGACAGGCAGCGGTAAGAGCGCACTTATTTGGGAAATCGAGAACTCCCAGCAAAATGTTATTAAAATAGATCCCGAGGCACTTTCTTTAAATTTCATCAGCAATTCTGATATTATTCCATTCTTTGAAAATCTAAACATTAAGTTGGACGTTTTTTACCAATTACTGTGGCGGCATGTCTTAGTAGTTGAGGTTATAAAAGCCAAAAAGCAGTTTTATGACGAGAAGACAAGCAAGAGCTGGATCGATGGACTCTTGGAAAGGTTCAAGTCCAACCCAAAGAAGAAACAAGCACTCGAATATCTTTTCGAGTTCGGTGATTCATTTTGGTCTGACACCGAAACGCGAGTCCGAGAAGTCGTTCAAGGAATCGAGAAAAAGCTACAGGACGAGTCTGGCATCGACGTAAAGGCCTATCTAGCAAGCATAAAAGGAAAGAGTGCGGCAGAGACTGCCGAACGAATTTCCGTAACTACCGAAGTCATTCACAAAGCTCAAAAGGTCGTTGACCAAGTCCAGATACAGAGACTGAACGACGTAATCGAGTTGCTAGCTACAGATATATTTGCCGATGACCAGCAAAGGTATTATATAGTTATAGATGACCTCGATAAGGACTGGTCTCATGATCAAATTAGGTTCAAACTTATTAGGGCGCTAATTGAAACAATTAAGAAATTTAGGCGACTTCGTAACGTAAAAATTATAATTAGTCTTCGGGCAGATCTACTTCAGACCGTTCTCAAGTACACAGCATCATCAGGCTTTCAGATTGAAAAATATGAGGACCTCTTTTTGCGGCTGAGATGGTCACGTGATGACCTTTTATCGCTACTCACCAAGAGACTAAATTTTAGCTTTAAAGATCAGTACACGGGCAAAGAAATTGAGATATATGATGTTTTTTCACGAAAAGTTGGCGATGATGATGCACTGTCGTACATTTTAGAACGAACATTAGATCGTCCACGCGATCTTATAGCTTTTGTGAACCAGTGCTTGGAACAAGCGCCCGGTCAAACACAGATAACTTCTCGAGTTATCCGTGATGCAGAAACGACCTATTCTTCAAAGAGGCTTACGTATCTGGCTGACGAATGGCGAGAAGTCTACGGTGCCCTAGAGCCCGCAATCGGCTTTCTCAAAAATCTCGATGCAAGATTTATGGTCACTGATCTTAACAATTCAATAATCGATGACTTTTGCATAGGTCTTTTGAGTTACGGTGAAGACACGGAAACACTTGCCTTTTCGCGTGAGTGCAATGCTCTCGCAGGTGGGCATGCAACATCTTCATGGGTTCGGGACGGATTCCTGCAAACAATGTATGTGATAGGCGCAATTGGCGTTAAGATAGCAAAAAATAGTCGGTTCGAATGGAGTTATAAAAACGAACCAACTCTAGACATTAACCGGGTAGATCACGAATCCAAATTCGCGATCCATCCGATGCTTTTCAAAGCGCTAAATGTTTATGCCGACCCGAAGAGGATCGAGTCCTAAGAGGAGGTACCTCTCTTCTGCAGCAACGGCGCCAGATACTTCCCCGTAAAGCTACCCTTGGCCTTCGCCACCTTCTCCGGCGTGCCTTCGGCGACGATCTCGCCGCCCTTGACGCCGCCCTCTGGCCCCAGGTCGAGGACCCAGTCGGCGGTCTTTATGACGTCGAGATTGTGTTCGATCACGACGACCGTGTTGCCTTGCTCGACCAGCGCGTGGAGGACTTCGAGCAGTTTGCGCACGTCCTCGAAGTGGAGCCCGGTGGTGGGTTCGTCGAGGATGTAGAGCGTGTTGCCGGTGGCGCGGCGCGAGAGTTCCTTGGCGAGCTTGACGCGCTGCGCTTCGCCGCCCGAGAGCGTCGTCGCCTGCTGGCCGACCTTGACGTAGCCGAGGCCGACCTCGACCAGCATCGCCATCTTGTCGCGGATCGGGGGGACCGCCTTGAAGAACTCGGCGGCGTCCTCGACCGTCATGTCGAGCACGTCGGCGATCGAATGGCCCTTGAACTTCACCTCGAGCGTCTCGCGATTGTAGCGCGCGCCGTGGCAGACGTCGCAGGTGACGTAGACGTCGGGGAGGAAGTGCATCTCGATCTTGAGCACGCCGTCGCCCTGGCACGCCTCGCAGCGGCCGCCCTTGACGTTGAAGCTGAAGCGGCCGGGCTTGTAGCCGCGCGCCTGTGATTCCGGCAGGCCGGCGAACCAGTCGCGGATCTGCGTGAAGCTGCCGGTGTAGGTGGCGGGGTTGCTGCGCGGGGTGCGGCCGATCGGCGACTGATCGATGTCGATGACCTTGTCGAGATACTGGAGGCCGGTGATCTTGTCGTGCTTGCCCTGGACGATGCGCGCGCCGTTCAGCTCGCGTGCGGCGGCGGCGTAGAGCGTGTCGATCGTGAAGCTCGACTTGCCCGAGCCGGAGACGCCGGTGATGCAGGTGAAGGTGCCGAGCGGGAGGCTGGCGGTGACGCCGCGCAGGTTGTTGGCGACCGCGTTGTGGACGGTGAGCTTCTTGCCGTTGCCTTTCCGACGCGTGGTTGGGACCGGCACCTCGCGCGTGCCGTTGAGATAGTCGGCGGTGATGCTGCCCTTCGACTTGAGGATCTGCTTCAGCGTGCCTTGGGCTACGACCTGGCCGCCGCGGACGCCGGCGCCCGGGCCCATGTCGATGATGTAGTCGGCGGTGCGGATCGCGTCCTCGTCATGCTCGACGACGAGCACGGTATTGCCGAGATCGCGCAGACGGCGGAGCGTCTTGAGGAGCATGTCGTTGTCGCGCTGGTGCAGGCCGATCGAGGGCTCGTCGAGGACGTAGAGCACGCCCGACAGGCCGCTGCCGATCTGCGACGCGAGGCGGATGCGCTGGCTTTCGCCGCCGCTGAGCGTGCCGCTGGTGCGGTCGAGGTTGAGGTAGTCGAGGCCGACGTTGTTGAGGAAGCCCAGGCGCTCGACGATCTCCTTGAGGATGCGTTCGGCGATCGCGTTCTGCTGGTCGCCGAGGTGCTGCGGCATGTCGGTGAAGAACTGGAGCGCGTCGACCACCGAGAGATGCGTGGCGTAGGAGATGTCCTTCATCGCGATCTTGACCGCGAGCGCCTCTGGTTTCAGGCGCGCGCCGCCGCAGACTTCGCAGGGGGCGGCGGACTGGTACTTGCTCAGTTCCTCGCGCATCCAGGCGGAGTCGGTCTGGAGCATGCGGCGGTTGAGGTTGCCGATGACGCCCTCGAACGGCTTGCTGACGTCGTATTTCTTCTTGCCGTCGATGAAGGTGAGCGTGACGGGCTTGCCCTTCGAGCCGTGCAGGATGGTGCTCTGGACCTCCGGCGGGAGGTCCGACCAGGGCGTCTCGATGTCGAACTTGAACTCGCGCGCAAGGCTGCCGAGGACCTGCATGTAATAGGGCGATGGGGGGTTGGATTTCGCCCACGGGACGACCGCGCCCTTCTTGATGCTGAGCATGTGGTTGGGGACGACGAGGTCTTCGTCGAACAGCAGCTTTTCGCCGAGGCCGTCGCAGGCCGGGCACGCGCCTTGGGGTGCGTTGAACGAGAACAGGCGCGGCTCGATCTCGGAGATGGTGAAGCCGCTGACCGGGCAGGCGAACTTCTCGCTGAACACGATGCGGCCGTCTGGGGCGTTGTTGCCGAGGATTTCGGACTTGGGCGTGTGTGGCTCGACCGGGTCGGCGGGGTCGACATAGGCGAGGCCGTCGGCGAGTTTCAGTGCGGTTTCGAAGCTCTCGGCCAGACGCGTGGCGATCTCGCCGCCGACGACGAGGCGGTCGACGACGACTTCGATGTCGTGCTTGTACTTCTTGTCGAGCGCGGGGGCTTCGTCGATGTCGTGGATCGTGCCGTCGATACGGACGCGCGCGAAGCCCGCCTTCTGCCACTCGGCGAGTTCCTTGCGGTACTCGCCTTTGCGGCCGCGGACTACCGGGGCGAGCAGGTACAGGCGGGTGCCTTCGGGGAGCGCCATGACGCGGTCGACCATTTGGCTGACGGTCTGCGCGGCGATCGGTTCGCCGGTGGCAGGCGAGTACGGGATGCCGACGCGCGCCCAGAGCAGGCGCATATAGTCGTAGATCTCGGTGACGGTGGCGACGGTCGAGCGCGGGTTGCGTGACGTCGTCTTCTGCTCGATCGAGATCGCGGGCGAGAGGCCCTCGATATGGTCGACGTCGGGCTTCTGCATCAGTTCGAGGAACTGGCGGGCGTAGGCGGACAGGCTCTCGACGTAGCGGCGCTGGCCCTCGGCGTAGATCGTGTCAAAGGCGAGGCTCGACTTGCCCGAGCCCGAGAGGCCGGTGATCACCGTGAGCGTGTCGCGGGGGATGTCGATGTCGACGTCCTTGAGGTTGTGCTCGCGCGCGCCGCGTACGGAAATCTTGGTCAGCATGAGGCTGGTTCTACTTCTGTTCTGATCGGGAGACTAGTGGGAGAGATAGGAATGCATGAGGCCGGGTGCCAGTTCATCCGCGACGATCGATTGCGTGACGGTCGTCATGCGAGCGCACATCCGGCTTGCAAGCCCGTGGGTATTGATGACAACCGGCGGGAGGTACGGCGTGCAGGGGATAATGCGATGAGGACTGATTTTCGATGCCGCTGATGATGGCGCTGGCCACCGCCGCAGCGCTGGCCGAGCCCGCCGCGACCGCGCCGTTGACGCCGGTGGGCAAGTGGAACGTCGACTATGGCGCGACCGCCTGCATGCTCGGCCGCACCTATGGTACCGGCAAGGCGGAGACGGTCCTTGCGCTGCGCCAAGTGCCGCTCGGGTCGTCGCTCGACCTGATGGTCTATACCAACGACAGTAGCGCGGCGATGCGAATGGGCCAGGCAAAGGTCAGCGTCGCTGGCGGCGAAACGCACGAGGGGCGTTACGAAAGCTTTCCGACGCAGGCGTCGGGGAAGCGGATGACGCAGATGCCCGTCGACGCCGCGCTGTTCGAGGCTCTTCCTCCCGACGCGGTGCTGCGGGTCGCGCCCGAGAAGATGCGCGGATGGAGCTTTACCCTGCCCAATGCGAAGGCGGCGTTCGAGGCGTTGGCCAAATGCAACGATTCGACGGTCAAGCTGTGGGGGCTCGATCCGACCGAGCGATCGCGGATCGCGCAAGCCGCCGAGCCTAAACGCTCTCCGGGAGACTGGATCTCGACCAGCGACTACCCAATGTCGATCGTCAGCAAGGGCGCGCAGGGCACGACGACGATCCTGTGGACGATTGGTCTGGATGGCCATGTCGCCGATTGCCGAACCGTGGTGTCGAGCGGCGAGGTCGAGCTCGACAAGGCGGCGTGCCACGCGATCGTCGCACGGGGGCGCTACAGCCCGGCGCTCGGCTTAGACGGCAAGCCGATGATCAGCCATACTTCGCGCAAGGTGATGTGGCGACTGCCGGGGACCTGGTCCGGCAAGTAAGCGCGCTCCGGTGGCGACCGGAGGACGGGCGCCATCGGGCTTGCGATCCTAAATCGGTGTATTATCTTTGTCGTACACATTGCGAACGGCACAGAGGACGACATGGGCAAGAAGAAGGACGAGCGTAAGCGGCGCGAACGCGAGGTGGAGATCGAAATGCGCGCGGGCGGGCATCACGAGGGTGAGCCGGACGGCGGCGGGCACAAGCGCCACAAGCATGACGATGGCAAGCATGCCGACCACAAGCACGACGGTGGAAAGCAGGCGGGCGGCAAGCATGCGGGTGGGGCGCCGTTCGCCGGGATCGCCGCGACGATCGCACGGCAGATGGGAACGCCGGTCGGGCGGCAGATGATCGCGGCCGGGCTGATGGCCGCGGCGACGGCGATCTCGAAGCACGACGCGAAGGCTAATGCGCGGCCGACGCCGCCGACCCCGCCGACGCCCCCTGCCCCGCCCTCGCCTGCCGCACCCTCGCAACAGGCTGAGCCTGGTGCGTCGAAGGTGGAGCCGGACGTGGCGGCAGAGACGGCCAAGCCGCAGGGCAATGGTCCGTTCGCCGGGGATACGCCGGAGCCGCCGCGGAGCGAGAAGACAGCGTTGCCGCCCGAGTTCACCAAGGTGCTGGACTCGGTGACGGTAGGACTGGAGCGGTTGTTCGTCGGGTTCGGCAAGCCGACCGGGAAGAAGGACCCGCCGACCGCTTGATCGTGCGGGACCGCGACGCCGCGCGTGGCGTTGCGGTTCTGCCCCGGGGCTCAGGCGGCCTTGGTGTAGACGTCGGGGAGGTAGACGTCCGGGATATAGACGGGAGGAATGCAGACGGCAGGTTGGCGGCGGTCGCTCTTCGCGCGGTACATCGCGCGGTCTGCGTCGGCGATGAGGTCGACGATCGGCGTCTGGGGCTCGCCTTCGACGATGCCGAAGCTGACCCCGAGCGTGCCATGCGTCGCCATGCGCGGCGCCATGGTCTGCGCGAACCGTGTCGCGATGCTGGTGCCGATCGCGCGGGCCTGCGTTGTCGGGACGTCGGGTAGCACGCAGACGAATTCGTCGCCGCCCCAACGGACCAGATGGCCTTGCCGGCCGAGGGCCTCGTGGGCGATCTCCGCGAAGGTGCGGAGCGCGGCGTCGCCGGCGGCGTGGCCGAACGTGTCGTTGAGCGTCTTGAAGCGATCGAGATCGAGCATCATCACCGTCAGCGTACGCGGCGCATGGCAGCCCGCGAACGTCCGCACGATGCGATCGAGGCCGGCGCGGTTGAACGCGCCGGTGAGCCAGTCGCGCTCCATCTGATCGAGCAGCAGGTTCTGGCCGCGCTCGGCCTGGAGGATCAGCAGCGAGAACGCGCGGAAGATGATGAAGGCGATCTGGCCGGCCGCGAGCCACGCGCCGAGACCGTCGTGGCGCCCGGTCAGCTGCGTGCCGATCTGGTCGCCGTACGCCAGCCAGGCGCGGCCGAGGAACATCGGTACGGTGACCGCGAACAGCGCGGCGACGATCCAGCCGGTCTGGAGCGAGTCACGCCGCGCGAAACGGACGGCGACGACGACCACGACGAGGTCGAACCCGGCGCGGATGACGCTGAGATAGGCGACGCGAATGTGGAAATGCGCCGGGTCGTGGCTGAACCACAAGGGCAGGCCCAGGACCGCGGCGATCGCCAGCAGCGACCTCAGGCGCGCGTCCGGGCGGTCGAATTTCACCGCCGCGCCGGCGATCAGCGCATAGCCCATCACCACCGCGGGATTGCCGATGCTGGGCGCCCAGGGGAGACCGATCCGATCGTTCAGCACCGCCATCAGCGCGCCGCAACCCGCGATCAGGTGGCCGGCGCCCCATAAGCCTGCCCATGATCCGAACCGACCAGTCGCGAGGGGGATGAGGTGGATGAACCCGGCGACCAGCATGCCGAGGCCTGCGACGACGTAGAGAGTAGAGAGATCGAGCGCCACGGAGACCTGCTTGTTCGTTCGTTACGCGGGCTGATAGGTTGGCTTTGCTAAGGATTGGTTCCGGTTGGTGCGTTGGGACGGAAATTTGCTTTTTGTTGGGTTTTGGGTGCTTCGGCTCGAACGGCCCCGCCACGCGTTGCGCGCCACTCTGATCGCGCTCGGTTATTGCGTTCCCCTTCCCGCGTTATCCCGGCGGACGCCGGGACCCTTGGTCGCGGAATGGGTCATGCTGGTGCGATATCGCGGGGTCCGCCGCAACCGTGGGTCCCGGCGTTCGCCGGGATGACGGATGGGGTGCGGGTTGGGTGGGTTTGAGAAGCGTGCAGCGCTTGCGGCCTGGAGTACGTGATGCCGCCATAGACGTTGCGGATCGTGACCTTCCCGTGGTTCGCGCTGCCATTTTATAGCGCGTTACCCCCTCCCCCCGTCATCCCGGCGGACGCCGAGACCCATGGTCACGGAATGGGTAATGATGGCGCGGTATCGCCGGGTCCGCCTTAACCGTGGATCCCAGCGTTCGCCAGGATGACGGATAGGGGGTGGTTGGACGGGTTTAAGAAAGATGCGGCGCTTGCGGCTTAGAGTGCGTGATGCCGCCATAGAAGTTGCGGATCGTGAGCTTCTTGCGGTTCGCGCTGCCATTCTACAGCGCGCTACCCCTCCCCCCGTCATCCCGGCGGACGCCGGGACCCATGGTCGCGGGGCGGGCGATGACAGCACGATACCGCCGGGTCCACAGTAACCGTGGGTCCCGGCCTTCGCCGGGATGACGGATAGGGGTGGTCGGACGGGCTTTCAGAAGGGCATGCAATAGTATCGCTTCCCCACAGTCCGATCCCCACCCTTTGCCCTTATCCACTCGATTTAAGCCGTTCGCCGCTCTCCCCGCAAACGCAGAGAGGGCGCCGGTGGATTGCCACCGACGCCCTCTCGATCTTTCTTCACTCGCAGATGCGAAGCCCTGCTTGGCCGGACAGGGGCAAAGCCCCTGTCGTCGGACGCGGCTTTTCGCCGCGCCGGCCGGTCCGACCGCCAGATGCTCGGCCTTAGCTTGCGCTACGGCCTTCGCGCGGTCGTACTCAGATGTGTATCGGCTTGCCCTGTACCGCCATCGCCGCCTCTTTAATGGCCTCGGCGTGCGTCGGATGCGCGTGACACGTGTAGGCGATGTCTTCGCTAGTCGCGCCGAATTCCATCGCGATGGCGGCTTCGGCGATCAGCGTGCCGGCGAGGCTCGAGACGATCCAGACGCCGAGGACGCGGTCGGTCTTGGCGTCGGCGATGATCTTCACGAAGCCGTCGGTGTCGCGGTTGGTCTTGGCGCGGCTGTTCGCGGCGAACGGGAACTTGCCGACCTTGATCTCGGTTTTTTCCTTCGCCGCCTCTTCGGTGAGGCCGACGCCGGCGATCTCGGGCATCGTGTAGACGACGCTCGGGATGACGTCCTCGTTGACGATGCCGGTCTGGCCGGCAATGTTTTCCGCGACCGCGACGCCTTCGTCCTCGGCCTTGTGCGCGAGCATCAGGCCGGGAATGCAGTCGCCGATCGCCCAGACGCCGTCGACCTTGGTGCGGAAGCTGTGGTCGGTTTCGATCTGGCCGCGCTTGTTGAGTTCGAGGCCGATAGCTTCGAGGTTGAGGCCGTCGACGTTGGCCTTGCGCCCGATCGAGACGAGCACCGCGTCCGCGGTCAGCGTCTCGGACACGCCACCCGCGGCGGGCTCTACGGTAACGGTCGCGACGCCGTCGGCGACGGTCACGCCGGTGACCTTGGTCGAGAGCTTGAGCTCCATGCCCTGCTTCTTGAAGAGCTTGGCGGTCTCGCGGCGGACTTCACCGTCGAAGCCGGGGAGGATCTGGTCGACGAACTCGACGACCGTGACCTTCGCGCCGAGACGACGCCAGACGCTGCCGAGTTCGAGACCGATCACGCCGCCGCCGATGACGACCATATGCTCGGGGACCTTCGGCAGTGCGAGAGCGCCGGTGCTGTCGACGACGGTCGTCTGGTCGACTTCGACGCCGGGGAGCGGCATGACCGACGAACCGGTGGCGATGACGATGTTCTTCGCGGTGACCTTCTGGCCCGCGACGTCAACCGTGTGTGCGTCCTGGAACGCGGCCTTGCCCTTGAGCCAGGTCACCTTGTTCTTCTTGAACAGGAATTCGACGCCGCCGGTGAGTTCCTTGACGGCCTTGGCCTTCTCGGCGTGCATCTGGTCGAGGTTCAGGGTGACGCCCTGAAAGTCGATGCCGAACTTCGTCATGTGGCCGCCCTTGGCCTCCTCGTAGATCTCGGAGGCGTGCAGCAGCGCCTTCGACGGGATGCAGCCGACGTTGAGGCAGGTGCCGCCGAGCGTCTCGCGGGACTCGGCACAGGCGGTGCGCAGGCCGAGCTGCGCGGCACGGATCGCCGCGACGTAACCGCCGGGGCCCGCACCGATCACGAGGACGTCATAGTCGTAGTCAGCCATGTTATGCTCCAGCGGGGAACGGCTTACTGCGTTCGCCGTCCTTGGTTATCGTTGTGATGTGCCCTTCGAAGCCCCCACCGGCCAACACTGCGATCAGGCGGTCGGCGATGGCATCCGGATGCACGCGGTTCAGTCGATTATATAGTATCGCGCGGGGCGCAGGGTAACCACGGTTGAAGATCAGGTCGCCGAAGTCGCGGTCGTCCGTGACCAAGATGAGCGCCGCGATATCGTTGCGGGCCAGTATCTCCGGGTCCTTGGCGCCGCGCGATGTTTCCCGGATCCATTCGACGGCGTGACCCGCACTTCGCAACCGCGCGACGACAACCGGATGCTGGTTTTCGTCGGCGAGCAGATGCACCCGTCAGGCCGCTTTGCGCTGCGCCGCGACCGTCGAGTCGACCAGCAGGTCTCGCGCGAACGCAATCGCTGCACGGACGTCTTCCTCGGTGATATGGTCGAAGGCGGCGAGAACATCGGTGATGCTCGCACCGTCTTCGAAATATTCGAGGATCAGCTCGACCGATATCCGCGTACCCTTAACCACGGGCTTGCCGCCCAGGATTTCGGGGTCCGAATGGATATGGTCGCGCCAGTTCATCGCTACCTCACAGGTCGATCAGGATACGGGTCGGATCCTCGATAGCATTTTTGAGCGCCACCAGGAACGTCACGGCTTCGCGGCCGTCGATCAGGCGGTGGTCGTAGCTGAGCGCGAGGTACATCATCGGGCGGATGACGATCTGGCCGTTGACGACGACCGGGCGCTCCTCGATGCGGTGGAGGCCGAGCACGGCGGACTGCGGCGGGTTGATGATCGGGGTCGACATCAGCGAACCGAACACGCCGCCGTTCGAGATCGTGAAGGTGCCGCCCTTCATCTCGTCCATCTTGAGCGCGCCTTCCTTGGCGCGCTTGCCGAAGTCGCCGATCGTCTTCTCGATCGTCGCGACCGACATCTGGTCGGCATCGCGGATCACGGGAACGACAAGGCCGCCCGGCGACGAGACCGCGACCGAGATGTCGGCGTAATCGTGATAGACGATGTCGTCGCCGTCGATCGACGCGTTGACCGACGGGATGTCGCACAGCGCCATCGTCGCGGCCTTCACGAAGAAGCCCATGAAGCCGAGGCGGACGCCGTGCTTCTTCTCGAACAGGTCCTTGTACTTGGCACGCGCCTCGATCACCGCGGTCATGTCGACGTCGTTGAACGTCGTCAGCATGGCGGCGGTGTTCTGCGCTTCCTTGAGGCGCTTGGCGATCGTCTGGCGGAGGCGCGTCATGCGGACGCGCTCTTCGCCACGACCCGATGCGGCGGCGGGGGCTGCTGCCGGTGCGGGCGCTGCGGCGGGAGCAGGCGCTGGCTTGCTCGATGCGGCGGCGGTCACGTCTTCCTTGGTGATGCGACCGTCGCGGCCGGTGCCCTTGACGGTGCCGGGGTCGACGCCGTGCTCGAGGACCGCGCGGCGGACCGACGGGGAGAGCGCGGCGGGCGAGTCGCTGGTGCCGGCGCCGGGCTGGTCGCCGTAGCCTGCACCGGACTCGTCCTTGGCGGGGGCGGACGGCGTTGCGGTCGCGGCGGGCTCTGGCGCCTTTGCGGTAGCGGGGGCGGGCGCAGCGGCGGCGCCGTCACCGGAGTCGATCGTGGCGAGCATCGCGCCGACCTGCACGGTGTCGCCGACGGCGACCGCGTGCTGGCCCATGACGCCGGCGACCGGCGACGGGACCTCGACCGAGACCTTGTCGGTCTCGAGGCTGGCGATCGGCTCGTCTACCGCGACGGGGTCGCCGGGCTGCTTCAGCCACTCGCCGAGGGTGGCTTCGGTGATCGATTCACCCAGGACGGGGACGGTGACTTCGGTTGCCATTTTCTCGTTTCCTCCACCCCGGCGTAGGCCGGGGTCCAGTTACGAAACGCTGAGTGGCCGGCGTTTCGCTCAATTACATCTACCATCCCGACGGGGCCCCGGCCTACGCCGGGGTGGTAGAAAAACTTAGTTTGCGCGGGTGCGGCGGATTTCGTCGCGGACGGAGTGGCCGAGCGCGTCGGCGACGAGCGCGCCCTGTTCGGCCTGGTGACGCTTCATCAGGCCGGTCGCGGGCGATGCCGAGGCGTTGCGCCCGGCATAGCGCGCGCGCTTCACGCGGGAGTCGACCGTTGCCAGCGCTTCCTCGATCAGCGGCTCGACGAAGAACCAGTAGCCGTTGTTCTTCGGCTCTTCCTGCGCCCAGACGATCTCTTCCAGGTTCGGCATCCGTGCGACGCGCTCGGCGATCGGGTTGCCGGGGAAGGGATAGAGCTGTTCGACGCGGACGATCTGCGTGTCGGTGTCGCCCGCCGCATCGCGCGCCTCGATCAGGTCGTACGCGACCTTGCCGGTGCACAGGACCAGACGCTTCGTATCGACGTCGGCGGCCGGATTGGTATCCGACAACAGACGGCGGAAGTGGCTGTCGCCCTGGAAATCCTCCGCGTTCGAGACCGCCAGTTTGTGCCGGAGCAACGACTTCGGCGTCATCACGATCAGCGGCTTGCGGAAGTTGCGGTGCATCTGCCGGCGGAGCAGGTGGAAATAGTTCGCCGGGCTGGTGCAGTTGGCGACCTGGATGTTGTCGTCCGCGCATGACTGGAGGAAGCGCTCGGGACGTGCCGAGCTGTGCTCAGGCCCCTGCCCTTCATAGCCGTGCGGGAGCAGCATCACGAGGCCGTTGGCGCGGAGCCACTTCGACTCGCCCGACGTGATGAACTGATCGATCATGATCTGCGCGCCGTTGACGAAATCGCCGAACTGCGCCTCCCAGAGGACGAGCGTCTTCGGGTCGGCGAGCGCGTAGCCGTACTCGAACCCGAGCACGCCGTATTCGCTGAGCGGGCTGTCGAGCACTTCGAAGCGACCGTGCTCGATCTCCTGCAACGGCACGTACTTGTGCTCGTCGGTCTGGTCGACCCAGACGGCGTGGCGCTGCGAGAAGGTGCCGCGACCCGAATCCTGGCCGGACAGGCGGACGCCGTACCCTTCCGAGAGCAGGCCGCCGAATGCGAGTGCTTCGCCGGTCGCCCAGTCGAAGCCCTTGCCCGACTTGAACATCTCGCGCTTGGCATCGATCACGCGGTTGAGCGTCTTGTGGATCTTCACGCTGTCCGGGATCGTCGTCAGCGTGCGGCCGAGCGAGTCGAACAGCTTCGTGCTGAGACCCGTCTCGACGTTGCGGCGTGCCGACGCGCCATCGGTGGGCGCGCTGAGGCCGGTCCAGCGACCGCCGAACCAGTCGGCCTTGTTGGGCTTGTACGACGACCCGGCTTCGAACTCACCTTCGAGGCGGAGCGTGAACTGCTTCACGTTCTCGTCGATCCAGGGCTGGTCGATCACGCCTTCCTTGATCAGGCGATCGCCGTACACCGACGAGACGCCGGGGTGCTTGCGGATGATGTCGTACATCAGCGGCTGCGTGAAGGACGGCTCGTCGCCCTCATTGTGGCCGAAGCGGCGATAGCACCACATGTCGATGACGATGTCGCGGTGGAACTTCTGGCGGAATTCCATCGCCATCTTGGTCGCGAAGGTGACTGCCTCGGGATCGTCGCCGTTGACGTGGAAGACCGGCGCCTGGACGCCCTTGGCGACGTCCGACGGGTAGGGCGACGAGCGCGCGAACTGCGGCGAGGTCGTGAAGCCAACCTGGTTGTTGATGATGAAGTGGACGCAGCCGCCGGTGTTGTAGCCGCGGATGCCGGAGAAGCCGAGGCACTCCCAGACGATCCCCTGCCCCGCGAACGCCGCGTCGCCGTGGATCAGCACGGGCAAGCTAGCAACATGGTCCTTGAGGTCATTGTTGAGCGTCTGGATCGCGCGCGTCTTGCCGAGCACGACGGGGTCGGCGGCCTCGAGATGCGACGGGTTGGCGACGAGGCTCATGTGAACCTTGTGGCCGTCGAACTCGCGATCGGTGCTGGTGCCGAGGTGATACTTCACGTCGCCCGAACCGCCGATGTCGTCAGGGTTGGCCGAACCGCCAGCGAATTCGTGGAAGATGACGCGCAACGGCTTGGCCATCACGTTCGCCAGCACGTTGAGACGACCACGATGCGCCATGCCGATGACGAGCTCGCGCACGCCCATCTGGCCGCCATACTTGATCACGCTCTCAAGCGCGGGGATCATCGATTCACCGCCGTCGAGCCCGAAGCGCTTCGTGCCGACATACTTCTTGCCGAGGAACTTCTCCCACTGCTCGGCCTCGATCACCTTGGTGAGGATCGCCTTCTTGCCGTCGATGGAGAATTCGATCGCCTTGTCCTGGCCCTCCATGCGCTCCTGGAGGAAGCGGCGCTCCTCGACGTCGGAGATGTGCATGTATTCGAGGCCGACATTGCCGCAATAATTCTTGCGCAACGTGTCGACGAGCTCGCGGATCGAGACCCATTCGAAGCCCATCGTGCCGCCGAGATAGACCTTCCGGTCGATGTCGCCATCGGAGAAGCCATGATATTCGGTCTTCAGATCCTCAGGCATCTCGCGCTTCGAAAGGCCGAGCGGATCGAGGTTTGCAGCGAGATGGCCACGGACCCGGTAGGTGCGAACGAGCAACTGCGCGCGGATCGCGTCGGCAGCGGCCTTGGCGATCTCTTCCTTGGAGACGGGGGCGGGAGCCGCTGCGGCGGGCGCCGGCTTGCCACCCTTCGACGGCTTGGGCGCGGGCTCCATCTGGGTCGGATCGAGCGCTGCGGTCAGGTCATCCGTGGTGGTGAGCGGCCAGCGGGCACTCTCCCAGCTCGGGCCCTGCGCGGAACCTTCGAGACCTTCGAAGAACGCGCGCCAACCGGATTCGACCGAGGCCGGGTCCGCGTTGAACTTGGCGTAGAGCGTCTCCACGAACGCCGGGCTGACGCCGGCTGCGATATCGCTGAAATCCTGGCCTTCGTAGCCCATCGTTCTCGTCCTCAGTGTCCCTCTCCCCGCGGGGGAGAAGGAGGGGCCCGCCCGCACTTGCGGGTGGGAGGGTGAGGGCACGGGCGGTCACGTGCCCTCACCCTTCCGCTGCCAAAAGGCAGCTCCTTCCCTCTCCCCGAACGGGAGAGGGGTAGTCAGCTCAACCCTTCAACACGCTCAGCAGCGTCTCGCCGAGCAGGCTGGGGCTTTCCGAAACGCGGATCCCGGCAGCTTCCATCGCCGCGATCTTGCTCTCCGCGTCGCCCTTGCCGCCCGACACGATCGCGCCGGCATGGCCCATGCGGCGGCCCGGAGGCGCCGTACGGCCGGCGATGAAGCCTGCCATCGGCTTCGACCGACCGCGCTTGGCTTCGTCGCGGAGGAACTGCGCCGCCTGCTCCTCGGCGTCGCCGCCGATTTCGCCGATCATGATGATCGACTGGGTTTCGTCGTCGGCGAGGAAGAGCTCGAGCACGTCGATGAAGTTCGTGCCGTTGACCGGATCGCCACCGATGCCGACCGCGGTCGTCTGACCAAGGCCTGCGTTCGACGTCTGGAACACCGCCTCATAGGTGAGCGTGCCTGAACGGCTGACAACGCCGACCGAACCCTTCTTGAAGATCGAGCCGGGCATGATGCCGATCTTGCACTCGCCGGGGGTCAGCACGCCGGGGCAGTTCGGGCCGATGAGGCGCGACTTGGAGCCCGACAGCGCGCGCTTGACCTTGACCATGTCGAGGACGGGAATGCCCTCGGTGATCGCGACGATCAGCTCGATCTCGGCGTCGATCGCCTCGAGGATCGAATCGGCGGCGAAGGGAGGCGGCACGTAGATGACCGACGCGGTCGCGCCGGTCATCGCCTTGGCTTCGGCGACGGTGTTGTAGACGGGGAGGTCGAGGTGGGTCGTACCGCCCTTGCCGGGCGTGACGCCGCCGACCATCTGCGTGCCGTATTCCAGCGCCATCTTGGTGTGGAAGCTGCCGGTTTCGCCGGTCATGCCCTGGGTGATGACCTTGGTGTTCTTGTCGACGAGGATGCTCATTCTATCTCCAGTCCGGTCCGCCCCGGCGAAGGCCGGGGTCCAGTTGGGAAGGCGGTCATGGTAACGCGATACGATCGTACAGGTCATCCCAAGCAGGATTGAACCCTTCGATCTCACGCACTTTCCAGGCCCGCTTCCACTCCTTCATTTGCAGCTCGCGCTGCCGTGCCGCTTCCCATTCACCGCAGGCCTCGTACCAGACGAGGATCTTGCAGCCATAACGCTTGGTGAAACCGCCGAAACCGTTGCGATGCTCCCACACACGCTTCGGCAGGTTTACGGTCGAACCGAGGTAGATCGCACCGTTGGGAAAGTTGGCCATGATGTAGACGAACGCTTGTTCTTCCATCATTTCGGCTTTCCCAACTGGACCCCGGCCTTCGCCGGGGTGGTGGTTACTCCTTTTGGTTCGTTACCTCACCTCAAATCAGTTCAGCGAACCATCGATGCCCTTGCAGGCCACGATCAGCTCCTTGACCGCGTCGACCGACACGGTGAGGTTTTGCTTCGCTTCATCATCCAGCTTGATCTCGACGATCTTCTCGACGCCGCCCGCACCGATCACCACCGGCACGCCGACATACAGATCGGTAAGGCCGTACTCGCCCGACACATACGCCGCCGCCGGAAGCACGCGCTTCTGATCGTACAGATACGCTTCGGCCATCGCGATGCCGCTGGTCGCCGGCGCGTAGTATGCCGAACCCGTCTTCAGCAGCGAGACGATCTCGCCGCCGCCGCCGCGCGTACGCTTGACGATCGCGTCGATCTTTTCCTGGCTCGACATGCCCATCGCGATGAGATCGGGGACCGGGATGCCCGACACGGTCGAGTAGCTGATGACCGGGACCATCGTGTCGCCGTGGCCGCCGAGCACGAAGCTGGTGACGTCCTTAACCGAGACCTTGAACTCGTCGGCGAGGAAGTGGCTGAAGCGCGCGCTGTCGAGCACGCCAGCCATGCCGACGACCATGTGGTGCGGCAGGCCAGAGAACTCGCGGAGCGCCCACACCATCGCGTCGAGCGGGTTGGTGATGCAGATCACGAACGCATTCGGGGCGTTATTCTTGATGCCCTCGCCGACGGCCTTCATGACCTTGAGGTTGATGCCGAGCAGGTCGTCGCGGCTCATGCCGGGCTTGCGCGCGACACCGGCGGTGACGATGATGACGTCCGCGCCGGCGATGTCGGCGTAATCGTTCGAGCCGGTGATCTGCGAGTCGAAGCCTTCTACGGGTCCGCACTGCGACAGGTCGAGCGCCTTGCCCTGGGGGATGCCCTCGGCGACGTCGAACAGGACGATATCGCCAAGGCCCTTGAGTGCTGCGAGGTGCGCGAGCGTACCGCCGATGTTACCGGCGCCGATCAGCGCGATCTTCTTGCGAGCCATTCCAATCCGTCTCCGTCTGATGTGCGGGGTGATTGGTGACGCCGGTTACGCGCATTATCCCGCTACGGCAACCGCTAAAAGGACAAAAGCGGGTTGTTATTGCAAGTGGTTCGCATGTGCAATAAGCAGTTCTGCCTTTAACACTACCACCCCGGCGAAGGCCGGGGCCCAGTTGGGGGACAGTGCTAACTGCGCGCAGTTCATCGTTACGACGACCTTTCCAACTGGGCCCCGGCCTTCGCCGGGGTGGTGTGGATCGGTTAGAGGTGTCCCTCAGCCAAGTATTCCTCGGAGCGCATCTCTTCGAGGCGACTTATCGTGCGGTCGAATTCGAACCTGCCATCGCCGCTTTCGTAGAGGTCGCCGGGTTGCGCATCGGCGGCGGCGAGGAGCTTCACCTTGTGCTCGTACAGCGCGTCGATCAGCGCGACGAAGCGCGCCGCCTCGTTGCGGTTCTCGGGGCCGAGCTTGGGGATGCCGACCAAGATGACAGTGTGGAATTTCCGCGCGATGGCGAGGTAGTCGGCCACGCCGCGGGCTTCGCCGCACAGCTTCTTGAAGCTGAACACCGCGACGCCCTTGAGCGACTTGGGCACCCGGAGCGTGCGGCCCTGGACGATCAGGTCCTCGGCCGGAACGTGCTCGCTGTCGTCGGTCGAGAAGTCGGTGAGGCGGAAGAATGCGGCTGACAACTGCGCGGTCGCCTCAGGGCCGTTGGGGACGAGCCATGTGTCCTGGCTGCCGAGCCGGTCGCGGCGATAGTCGACCGGGCCGTTAAGCGGCAGCACGTCTAGGCGGTGCTCGATGGTCGCGATGAACGGCAGGAAATGCTCGCGGTTGAGGCCGTTCTTGTAGAGATCGGCGGGCGGGCGGTTGGACGTAGTGACGATCGTCACGCCGGAATCGAGCAGCGAGGTCACCAGCCGCGACAGGATCATCGCGTCGGGGCTGTTGGTGACCATCATCTCGTCGAACGCGAGCAGGCGGGTCTCGTCGGCGATCGCGGTGGCGACGGGGACGATCGGGTCGCCGACTTCCTTGCGACGCTCGGCGGCGATGCGCGCGTGGACCTCGAGCATGAACTCGCCGAAATGCACGCGGCGCTTCTTCTCGACGGGCGCGTTGGCAAAGAAGAGGTCCATCAGCATCGACTTGCCGCGGCCCACGCCGCCCCAGAGGTAGACGCCGCGCGGGTCTGGTCTCTTGGAGAAGCGGGCGAAGAAGCCGGTGGATTTGGGGGTGGCGAGTTCGGTGGCCAGGGTGCTCAGGCGCGCGGCGGCGGCGGTCTGTTCCGGGTCGGGGCGGAGTTCGCCTGACGCTACGAGGGCTTCGTAGGCTTTGAGGACGGTCACTTCCCCATCCCTGCACCACCCCGGCGAAGGCCGGGGCCCAATATGAGAGGTTTCGATAACGGAGCGGGGCGCTTCAACACTAATCTTTTCCCAATTGGGCCCCGGCCTTCGCCGGGGTGGTGTTAGGTGGCGGTGTCAGCCCTTGGAGGCTTGCCGGACGGCTTGCGGATCGTGGCCGAGAAGGCGGCGATCTTGGTTTCGTCGTCCCCTTGCACCACGAGGCCCCGGAGGAACAAGAGGCGGCCGGTTTCCTTGAGGACTTCGACCTGCGCCTCGATCGGCTCGCCGATGCGGCCGCCGCCGATGAACTGCGTGTTGAGATCGAGCGTGACCGCGGTGCCGGCGGTGATCAGTCCGAAGCCTCTTGCGGCTGCGAATAGCGCGACGTCGATGAAGGCGAGGAGAGCGCCGCCGTGGACGTTGTTCTGGAGGTTGGAGTGGCGATGCTCGGGGGTGATGCGGACGCGGACGGTGTCGTCGTCGACGCGGTAGAGCATGGGGCCGAGCAGCGTGTTGAAGCGGGTGGGGTCGGAGAGCGACCAGCTGCGCCAGCCTGGGTTGGCGGGGTCTTCGGCTTCGACGAAATGGGGTTGGGGGGCAGACTTATCCGTCATAATTTCCGTTCGTGCCGAGTAGAGACCGAGCGAAGTCGAGGGCTCGTATCGAGGTACATGTCCTTCGATACGCCATCTCGACAAGCTCGATGGCTACTCGGGACGAACGGGACGGGGGAAGGACTGACACCCCCCAACCGACCGGATCAGACGATCCGTTCGGCTTCCATCTTCTTGATCTCGGCGATTGCCTTGGCGGGGTTCAACCCCTTGGGGCACGCGTTCGCGCAGTTCATGATGGTGTGGCAGCGATACAGGCGGAACGGATCTTCGAGCTCGTCGAGGCGCTCGCCGGTCATCTCGTCGCGGCTGTCGGCGAGCCAGCGATAGGCCTGCAACAGGATCGCGGGGCCGAGGAACTTGTCGGCGTTCCACCAGTAGCTCGGGCACGAGGTCGAGCAGCAGGCGCACAGGATGCACTCGTACAGGCCGTCGAGCTTCGAGCGGTCTTCCGGCGACTGGAGGCGTTCCTTGCCCGAGGGCGGCGGGGTGACGGTCTGCAGCCACGGCTTGATCGACGAATATTGCGCGTAGAAATGCGTGAAGTCGGGGACCAGGTCCTTGATCACGTCCATATGCGGCAGCGGGGTGATCTGGACCTCGCCCTTGCAATCCTCGATCGCGGTGGTGCAGGCGAGGCCGTTCTTGCCGTTGATGTTCATCGAGCACGAGCCGCAAATGCCCTCGCGGCACGAGCGACGGAAGGTGAGCGAGGAATCCTGCTCGCTCTTCATCTTGATCAGCGCGTCGAGCACCATCGGGCCGGTATCGTCGAGATCGAGCTCGAAATTATCGTAGCGCGGGTTCTCGCCGCTGTCGGGATCGTAGCGGTAGACCTTGAACGATTTGAGACGCTTACCCGCCCCCGAGCCCTGGCTGGTCGAGGCGTGCTTGACGCCCTTCTTGACGACGCTGTTTTTCGGGAGCGAGAATTCGGCCATTGCGAGCGGTCCGTCCGTGGTGTGATTATAGGTTGTCAGAGCCGATACATGACAGGGGCCCTCCCCGCAAATCCTTAGCTTCGCGGGTGCAACATGCGTCACACCGCTGCCGCGTCGGCTGCTCGCGCCGGGTCAGATGATGTCGAGGACGAGCCCCAGGTCGCGGGCTTCCTCGGCTTCGATGTACCAGTTGGAGGGGGCCTTCTTCTTCAATTCCTCGAGCGATACCTTCGAGCCCTCGACGATCGCGCGGAAGCCTTCCTCCTGGATGTTGATCGAGTCCTCGATCTCGTGGAGCTTGGCCTTGAGCGTGTAGGACAGCGTGTTGAGCGGGCCGTTGAGCTCGATCGTGCTCTGCATCTGGCGTTCGTGGATCATGATGCGGCTGTTGCGCGTGAGGAAACGGCTGTCGACCGGGAAGGCGGACATGAACGTCGCGCCGGCGGAATAGACCGCGACCTTGCCGAGGAAGAGCGTCTCGCGGCCGGTGTATTCGCGGAGCAGGCGGATGTTGTCGCCCATCGCGCGGGCGACTTCGGGGTCGCCGCCGAGCGTGGTGATCGAGACGACCAGCGGGCCTTCGGTTGGGGCGGCGACGAGTTGCGACTTGAAATTGTCGTACATCGCGTCGTCGACGGGGCCGTGGAGGTGAATGTGGGGGGCGGCCAGCAGCGGATAGTTGCGGGCGTTCGAAGCGGGGGATGTGTCGGTCATGCCGCGGCAAACTGCCGCGGGGGCGGTGGGTTCCGGATGGGTTGCGGCATATCAGCACGGTGATTTGGTGAGACCTGTTCGACGTGCTATAGACTGGTCATGATCGAAACCATATTTGCCGGCGCTACGGTTAGCATCAGCGACCTGAAGAAGAATCCGTCTGGGGTCATCGAGGCTGCGGGCGGATTTCCAGTAGCTGTGCTCAATCGGAATACGCCCGCCGCGTATCTTGTGCCGGCAGCGGCTTGGGAAGAGTTGATGGACCGTTTGGAAGACGTCGAACTGGCGGAACTGGTGCGCGCGCGTGCCGACGAGGTGCCGGTCGCGGTGTCGCTTGGCGACCTATAGTCTAGCGTTCCTGCCGAGTGCGCTGCGGGAATGGGAGAAGCTTGGCGCCAATGTTCGCGAGCAGTTCAAGGCGAAGCTGACCGAGCGGTTGGGCGAGCCGCATATTGCGAGTGCGCGGCTGAGCGGGATGACCGGGTGCTACAAGATCAAGCTTCGGGCTGCGGGGTATCGGTTGGTGTACCGGGTCGACGATGGCCTGGTGACGGTGATCGTCGTGGCCGTCGGGCGACGGGATCGTAACTTGGTGTACAAGATCGCGGCTGGGCGGATCGAGCGGTAGCACATCTGTCACAGCCGCCCGCTCTCCTGCGAACGCAGGAGTCCAGGGTTACGGAACGTGGCGTTTGTGATCCTGGGCTCCTGCGTTCGCAGGAGAACGGGAGGGGGTTTAGCTAGCCTTGGTTGTGCGCTTGTACTGAAGGATCCAGCCTACGAGGCCACCGGGGACGCCGCCTACTAGCGAGAAGAGCGCGTAGAAGGTGATCGCTATCTTCTGGGGTTCTTCGCCGACACCGCGGGGTTCGATGGCGAAGACGTAGATCGCGGTCACTACCGCGACGACCGCCGGCCATAGGAAGCCGGCGATCATCGGTTGGAAGCGCGTCAGGAGCCCCACCGCGACGGGCACGAGGAACCCGATCGCGATGATGGCCCACGTCATCGAAACATCCGCTTCATCAGTATACCCGCTTCTTGGGCTTGATGTAGTCGATGTCGTCGGTGAGCGTGTAGTCGTGGACCGGGCGGAAATCGATCTTGGTCTCGCCGCCCTTGCCGCCCCAGCCATTGAAGGTGGTGATGGTGTGCTTCATCCAGTTCGCGTCGTCGCGCTCGGGGAAATCCTCGTGCATGTGCGCGCCGCGCGACTCGGTGCGGTTGGCCGCCGAGTTCATCGTCACGACCGCCTGGCCGATCAGGTTGTCGAGCTCCATCGTCTCGACCAGATCGGTGTTCCAGATCATGCTGCGATCCTTCACGGCGACGTCGGTCATCCGGCTGTAGATCCCGGCCATCTTCTCGACGCCCTGGTTGAGCAGCTCGGTGTCGCGGAACACGGCGCAATGCTTCTGCATGGTCTGCTGCATGTCGAGGCGGATCTGCGCGGTCGGCGAACCGCCGCTCGCGTTGCGGAAATGGTCGAGACGCGTGAGCGCGAGATCTTCCGACCCCTTGGGCAGCGGCGCGTGTGCCGTACCGGGCTTCAGCGTGTCCTTGATCCGCAGGCCGGTCGCGCGGCCGAACACCACGAGATCGATCAGGCTGTTCGAGCCGAGACGGTTGGCACCGTGGACCGAAACGCACGCTGCCTCGCCGACCGCGAACAGGCCGGGTACTACCGCGTCGGGGTTGCCGTCGACGAGGTTGACGACTTCGCCGTGGAAGTTGGTCGGGATGCCGCCCATGTTGTAATGCACGGTCGGCGTGACGGGCAGCGGCTGGCGCGTGAGATCGACGCCGGCGAAGACCTTGCCGGTCTCGGTGATGCCCGGCAGGCGCTCGGCGAGCACCTTGGGATCGATGTGATCGAGATGCAGGAAGATGTGGTCGCCGTTCTTGCCGACGCCACGACCTTCGCGCATTTCGAGCGCCATCGAGCGGCTGACGACGTCGCGCGAGGCGAGGTCCTTCGCCGACGGGGCATAGCGCTCCATGAAGCGCTCGCCCTCGGAGTTGGTCAGGTAACCGCCCTCACCGCGTGCGCCCTCGGTGATGAGCACGCCCGCGCCGTAGATGCCGGTCGGGTGGAACTGGACGAACTCCATATCCTGGAGCGGCAGGCCGGCACGGAGCACCATCGCGTTGCCGTCGCCGGTGCAGGTGTGCGCCGAGGTCGCCGAGAAATAGACGCGGCCGTAGCCACCGGTCGCGAGCACGGTCTGATGGCTGCGGAAGCGGTGGATCGAGCCGTCTTCCATGCACAGCGCGATGACGCCGCGGCAGACGCCGTTCTCCATGATCAGGTCGAGCGCGAAATACTCGACGAAAAAGTCCGTGTTGTACTTCAGGCTCTGCTGATACAGCGCGTGGAGCATGGCGTGGCCGGTGCGATCGGCGGCGGCGGCGGTGCGCTGGACCGGCGGCCCCTCACCCATGTTCTGCATATGGCCGCCGAACGGACGCTGATAGATCGTGCCGTTCTCGTTACGGCTGAACGGCATGCCGGCGTGTTCGAGTTCGTAGACCGCCTGCGGAGCCTCGCGGCAGAGATACTCGATCGCGTCCTGGTCGCCGAGCCAGTCGGAACCCTTGACGGTGTCGAACATGTGCCAGGTCCAGTGATCCGGCGAGTTGTTGCCAAGGCTGGCGGCGATGCCGCCTTGGGCTGCAACGGTATGCGAACGGGTCGGGAAGACCTTGGTGATGCACGCGGTCTTCAGGCCGCTCTCGGCGATGCCCATCGTCGCGCGCAGGCCGGACCCGCCGGCACCGACGACGACCGCATCATAGGTATGATCGATGATCTTGTAGGCAGACATCAGGCGGGGGCTCCGGAGAAGGCGACCTTCAGGATCGCGAACAGGGCGATGCCGCCCAGCGTGAAGGTGAACAGGTTGAGGAGGATCATCGTCACGACACGGCTTTCGTCGTGCATGTAATCCTCGATCACGACCTGCAGACCGAGACGGAAGTGATAGAAGACCGACAGGATCAGCAGCGCCATCGGCACCGCGACCCAGGCCGACTGCAGCCACAGGTGGACCGCGGCATAGTCATAGCCGGGCATCCGCGCGACCGAGATCATCAGCCACAGCATGAGGAACAGGTTCGCGCCCGCCGTCAGGCGCTGCTGCCACCAGTGATGCGCGCCATGTTTCGCGCTGCCGAGGCCGCGGACGCGACCGATTGCCGTACCCGAACCCATTACTTGATCCCCATGTAGAGCCAGAACACGACCGTCAGCGCGACCGAGGCGACCATCGTCGCGATCGCGCCCATCTTGTTCCGCTTCAGTTCGTAGCCCGCGCCGGTATCGAGCACGAAGTGGCGGATGCCGGTCATCATGTGCTGGAACAGCGACAGCGTCAGCCCGACCGCGACGACATAGCCGAGAATGTTGAGCCGGCCGGTGTCGGTGGTGAACACGTCGACGAAGGTCGCATAGGCCTGATCGCCCGCGGCGATCGCGGCCAGCCACCAGACGAGCAGAATGCTGCCGACGGTCGCCATCCCGCTGCCGGTCACGCGGTGCAGGATCGAGACCAGCATGTGCGGGCCCCATTTATAGACCTGCAGATGGGGAGATAGCGGGCGTGCCGGGTTGCGCGATGCCAAGGGCGGAGTCCTCGAACCAGAAGATGACGAACCAAGAACAGCTTGGTCCAGAATATAGAGATTGGGCGACCTATTAGCCACCGCGTGCTGCGATGCAACCCATCGCTCGGGTTCCGATAACCCAAGGCAATAGCTGGACACGTCCTGGCTACCCAGGAACACCCACGCGAAACCGTCGCCGCCGTTACCGGCCATCCCTAACCAGCTTTTAATCAATAGGCCTTAGCGCTCGACGGGCAAAACCCGTTTCCGGAGTCTACCGCCTTGACCACAGACATGCCGATGATCGGCGCGATCGCTGCCACCATCGACCTTCCGGCGCGGTTGCGGGCATTCGACTTCGACGGTTCGCTGACCGCCGCGAGCCGCGCGGTGTGGGACGCGATCGAACCCGAGATCGCGGCGGTGTCGAAGGCATATTGGGAGCAGTGGCAGCGCTGCTTCTCCGATGAACGGGTCTGGGCGGCGCACAAGACCGAGGAAATGATCGCGATCGGCTGCACGTTCCTGCGCAACCGCTTCCTCGACACCGCGGGTCGCGGCTGGGTCGAGTCGATCGAACGGTCGGTCGCAGCGGCCTACGCCGCCGACGTGTCGCCGATGGCGCTGTTGTCGATGATCAGCGCGAGCGATCGCGCCGCGCTGGACGTGCTGATGCGCCGGGTCGATCGCAGCAGCGAGACGTTGCCGGTGTATATCGACACGCTCATGCGGCTGTCCGCGCTCGAGGGCGAAATCACCGTCGCGATCTATACCGCGTATCGCGCGCATTCGGCGCAGGATGCACGCGACAAGCTGGCCACTGAGTTCCGCGACGGGATCGCGGCGATGGTCGAGACCGCGACGCACGAGGGTCATACGTTGCGCGAGCAGACCGTGCGCAGTTCGGCATCGACCCGCGCGGTGCTGGGCAAGGCGAGCGAAGTGGCGGCCGCCGCCGAACAATCCGCGGTGGCGATGCGCGAGGCCGCACAGACCGCGGCGGGGCTGATCCGCGCGATCGAGGATGCACGCACCGAAGTCGAGGCCGCCGCCGAGATCGCCAATCGCGCGTCGGTGCAGGCGGGCCAGGCGGTCGGCATGTCCGAGGCGCTGAGCGACCATGCCAAGTCGATCGAATCGATCCTCGGGCTGATCCGCGATATCGCCGGGCAGACCAATCTGCTCGCGCTAAACGCGACGATCGAGGCAGCGCGCGCAGGCGATGCCGGCCGCGGGTTCGCGGTGGTGGCGCAGGAAGTGAAGAGCCTCGCCAACCAGACCGCGCGGGCGACCGACGATATCGCCGCCAAGATCGCCGCGATCCAGTCTGCCACGCGGGGCACGGTCGAGACCAACGCCAGCATCAAGTCGACCGTCGCCGAAGTGCAGGAGAGCGCCGACCGGATCCGCTACGCGATGGAGGCGCAGGCGCAGACCGTGACCGCGATCACCGCCGCGGTCGACGAAACCGCGCTGGCCGCGGATTCGATGTCGACCACGATCGCCACCATCCGCGAGGACACCGAAACGGTCGCGCGCGAGATCGACAGCGTCGGGCGCGGCTTCGACGTGCTCGACGGACGGCTCGGCCATCTGAAGAACAGCGCGGGCGATTTCGTGGCCAAGGTCGCTGCATAGGAACCCCGATGACTGCAACACCCGCCAGCGCGTCGCCCCGCCCCCTACTTCCCGCGGCCTGGGACAGCGACAGTCGATCGCTGCGCGACCGCGTGCGCGATTACGACTGGGATGGGCTGATCGCGCCGACCTGCGCCACGCTGACCGCGCTGCTCGACGACGCCGACCATCGCCGGATCGCCGAGACGTTCTGGCAGCGTTATCTGTCGCTGGAGGCGGTGAGTCACGTCGTGGCGTATTTCACGCCCGAGCGACTGGCGCGCCGTATCACGGCCAGTGCCGAGTATGCGCGGCTGAAATACCAGTCGCCCTATGACGAGGCCTGGAAGGCGATCGCGATCGGCCATGCCGACGATTCGCGCAAATCGGGTATTCCCCTGCCCGCGCTGCTGTCGTCGCTGGCGTTCGCGCATAGCGTGACGCTGAGCCTGGTGGCGGACCGGATGGGCACCGACACCGCACAGATGCAGAGGCTGGGCGATATCGTCCAGCGCCTAGCGCTGATCGAGGCGGACCTGATGGCGTCGCATCTCGGTGCCACTGATGCCGCACAGGCACGGGGCGAGCGCGGCGCACGGGCAGCGGATTTTCGCGAATCGATCGCCGCGTCGATCGAGGATACCGCGGCACTCGGCGCGCGCATCCGGATCCAGGCGGAAGGTGCATCGTCGTCGACCCGCAGCGTCCTCGGCAAGGCGAGCGAGGTCGCCGCCGCCGCTGAGCAATCCGCGGTCGCGATGCGCGAAGCCGCGCAGGTCGCCGCCGGCCTGATCCGCGCGATCGAGGACGCGCGCGTCGAGGTCGAGTCCGCCGCGCGGATCGCCGACCGTGCCTCGGTCCAGGCCGATCTCGCGGTCGGGACCTCGGACGCGCTGAGCGAGCATGCCAAATCGATCGATTCGATCCTCGGGTTGATCCGGAACATCGCCGGGCAGACCAATCTGCTGGCGCTGAACGCGACGATCGAGGCGGCGCGCGCGGGCGATGCGGGGCGCGGCTTCGCGGTCGTAGCGCAGGAAGTGAAATCGCTTGCGAGCCAGACCGCGCGGGCGACCGACGACATCGCCGCGAAGATCGCCGCAATCCAGGCGGCGACGCGCGCGACCGTCGAGACCAACGCGATCATCAAGTCGACGGTCGCCGACGTGCAGGAATCCGCCGGCCGCATCCGTTACGCGATGGAAGCGCAGGCGCAGACCGTGTGCGCGATCACCGCCGCGGTCGACGAAACCGCGCTGGCGGCGGATTCGATGTCGACCACGATCGCCGCGATCCGCGAGGATACCGAGAGCGTGGCTACCGAGATCGACGGACTTGGGCGGCAGTTCGGCGAGGTCGACGACAAGCTGGGCGAGCTGCGCGGCGCGGCGGACGGGTTCTCGGCTAGCGTGGCTTGAGGGCGGCGTCCTTCTATCAGGGGCGCGATCGAAGAATTTCTCGCGCAGAGGCGCAGAGGACGCAGAGGACGCAGAGACCTACGCGGAACCGCAGGTTCTCAAAATCGCAGTATTGCCGCGCCGTCACCTCGATGTGTACGCACTCTGCGTCCTCTGCGCCTCTGCGCGAACCCATTTCTCACTTGGTCTCAGGTGACGGCCTCAGCCTGCGGCGCTAGAGCGCGGGGATGACTATTCTTCTCACCGGCTCTAGTCGCGGTATCGGCGCGGCTATTCATGCGGCGCTGACCGACGCGGGCGCTTCCGTCATCGGGCATGGGACCGCCAGCGGCATCCCGGCCGATTTTAGTGATCCTGCGGGACCGACTGCGTTGTGGGACGCTGCGTTGGCGCAGGCTGGCGGTACGATCGATGTGCTGATCAACAATGCTGGCGTGTTCGAGGCGGCACCGCTCGCCGATGACGACTGGACCGCGCAGTGGGAGCGGACGATGCGGATCAACCTGACCGCCTCCGCTGAGCTTTGCCGGCTGGCGGTGCTGCACTGGCAGGCGCGCGGGGTCGGTGGGCGGATCGTCAATATCGCGAGCCGGGCCGCCTATCGCGGGGATTCGCCGGCGCATTGGCATTATGCCGCGTCGAAGGCGGGGATGGTGGCGATGACCAAGACGATTGCCCGGGGGTATGCTCGGGAGGGGATTCTCGCGTTTGCGGTGTGCCCCGGGTTCACGATGACCGGGATGGCGGAGGATTATCTGTCGAGCCGTGGCGGCGATGCGTTGCTGGCGGATATTCCGCTCGGCAGGGTTGCAGCGCCTGACGAGATCGCGGCGGCGGCGAAGTTTCTGGCGTTGGAGGCGCCGGCTTCGATGACCGGGTCGGTGATCGACGTGAACGGGGCGAGCTATGTCCGATAGTTGGAAGCTCACCCTGCCCTGTACGCGCGCGGAGGCCGAGGCGATCGACGCTAGCGACGATCTGACGATCGATGGCGTGTTGATGACCACCGAGGAGATCGAGGACGACGTCGAGTCCTGGCGGCTCGATGCGTATTTCGAGCATGAGCCGGCGGCCGACACGGTCGCGGCGGTGCGGGCGCTGGTGCCGAGTGCGGCGGGGGCCGAGATCGCGGTCGAGCGGTTGGGCGATGCGGACTGGGTGACGATGAGTCAGGCCGGGCTGGAGCCTTTGTCGGTTGGGCGATTCTTCGTGCACACCGGGGCGCATTCGGGCGCGGTGCCGGCGGACAAGCGGGCGTTCCTGATCGAAGCGAGCCGGGCGTTCGGGACGGGGCATCATGAGACGACCAGCGGGTGTCTGGCGATGCTCGACGGGTTGGCGGATGCGTCGTTTGCCAACGTGATCGATATCGGGACGGGGACCGGGTTGCTGGCGTTTGCGGCGGCGCATCTTTGGCCGGAGGCTGCGGTGATGGGGACGGATATCGATCCGGTCTCGATCGATGTGACGGCTGAGAATGCTGCGCTCAATGGGGTCGAGGGGATCGATCTCGTTGTGGCGGACGGTACACTGGACGATGCGATCGTGGTTCGGGCGCCGTATGATCTGGTGATCGCGAATATTCTGGCGGGGCCGCTGGTGTCAATGGCGCCGGAGATCGCTTCGATTTCGGATGTGGGGGCGACGATCGTGCTGGCGGGGTTGCTGGAGACGCAGCGGGCCGGGGTCGTGGCGGCGTATGAGGCTTGCGGGTGTTCGCTCAAGGCGGTCGACCGGCGGGGGGATTGGAGTGTGCTTCGGTTGCGCGCGGGGGCGGAGAGGTTTGTGGCGGAGGGGCCGTTCGATCCCAAGGGGCGTGATGGGTGGGCGTTGGATATTTGAGCCCACGGTAGAAGGTTGTTCCCCCGCGAAGGCGGGGGTCCAGTCTGGGCCCCCGCCTTCGCGGGGGAACAAGTTGGGAAGGGTTGCCCTCACCCCATCTCTGCCGCCACCCCGGCGGAGGCCGGGGCCCAGTTGGGTGAAGCTTTGCGATAGAACCGCACCGCTATCCCAACTGGGCCCCGGCCTTCGCCGGGGTGGTGGCTTCTAGAGGATGCTTACGCGGTCTCGGCGGACGCCTTCGACCTCGCGTAGTCTTGGGTACCCTCGGTGATTACCACATCCCCCGGCTCGATCCCCGCGACGGGAATATCCGGGAGCGCCTTCAGCTCCTCGTACAGCGGCGCGAAGTCGGTCTCTACCGTCAGTCTCAGCAACTCCTCGAAGCTCGGGATCACGAAGTAATTCTGCTGGAAATCGTCGATCCGGTACTCGGTGCGCATCACCCGGGCGAGGTCTAGCGCGATCCGGTTGGGGCTCGGATCGTCGAGCGCGAAGCGGGTTTCCGCGTAGCTGGAGACGATGCCGGAGCCGTAGATGCGCAGGCCTTCGGGTTCCGCAATCAGGCCGAACTCGACCGTGTACCAGTAGAGTCTTCCGAGATACTTCAGCGCGTCGAGCCCCAGCGCCCGCTGGCCACCACGGCCGTAGGCGGCGAGATAGTCTGCGAACACCGGGTCGGCGAGCATCGGGACGTGGCCGAACACGTCGTGGAAGACGTCGGGCTCCTGGAGGTAGTCGAGCTGGTCGGGGCGGCGGATGAAGTTGCCGGCGACGAAGCGGCGGTTGGCCATGTGGTCGAAGAACACGTCGTCGGGGACGAGGCCGGGGACCGCGACCACCGACCAGCCGGTGAGCTTGGTCAGGCGCTCGGACAGCTCCTCGAAATCGGGGATGCCGGGCTTCGACAGCTTCAGCACGTCGAGCCCGCGCAGCCAGGCGTTCGACGCGCGGCCGGGGAGCAGCTTCGACTGGCGCGCGAACAGCGTGTCCCAGGTCGCGTGATCCTCCGCGGTGTAATCCGCCCAGTTCTGCGGGATCGTCCAGTCGGGAGCGCCTTCGGGCGGGGTGCTCAGTACGTGTGTGTCATTGGCCATGCGGCTGGTCTAGCATGACGGAATGAAGACGGAAACGCGTTGGGTTAAGTCGATTTTACGGGCAGTCGCGGCGGTGTTCGGGGTGGTTGCGAGCTATGCGGTGGCGGGGCTGGTCGGCGGGTCGATCCCGAGCAATCGCGACTGGCGAGCGCCGGCCGAGGGCGTGCATATCTTCGTCGAGAGCAACGGCGTGCATACCGGGATCATCGTGCCGAAGGTGGCCGCTGGGGTCGATTGGCGCGGGGTGGCGCGGGCGGAGGATCTGCGTGATCCGCGGTATGGGGCGTTCGATCATGTGTCGTTCGGGTGGGGCGAGAAGACGTTTTATCTCGAGACCCCGACCTGGGCTGACGTGAAGCTGCGAACCGTGGTCGGCGCGGCGTTCGGCAGTACGCGGACGTTGATGCATGTCGATCATCTGCCGAGGCCGCGCGCGGGGGACGGGGCTCGGGAGATCGTGGTGACGCCGGCGCAGTATCGGCGGTTGGCGGCGTATATCCGGGCTAGCTTTCGCGATGGGGGTGCGCGGTATCGGGGGTATGCTGGGTATGACGCGTTTTATGAGGCTAACGGGCGGTATAGCGCGGTGCGGACGTGTAATGCTTGGACGGGGGATGCTCTGCGGTTTGCGGGGGTTCGGGTTGGGTGGTGGACGCCGTTTCCGGTTACTGTGATGGGGTGGTTTTAGGGGGTATCCTGCCCGCCAGCTTGTTCTCCCGCGAAGGCGGGAGTCCAGACTGGGCTCCCGCCTTCGCGGGAGAACAAGGAAGTCAGGGAACATTGGCTTGGGGCACCACCCCGGCGGGAGCCGGGGTCCAGTTGGGGGACGTTGCTGACTGAACGCAGCGCTACGTTACTCCTGTTTCCCAACTGGGCCCCGGCCTTCGCCGGGGTGGTAGAAGGGAGCTCAGTTCCCCGCGCGATAGCCCTGGTACTGCCCGCATTCCGAGCGTTGCGGGTCGCGCTTGCAGCGCTTCGCGAGTTCCTTGCGCTGCTTGCCTTCTTCGGCTTCCTGCTTGCGCATCTTCTTGCCGTAGTTGCGGTCCGATTCTTCCTGGCTGGTGGTGGTCCAGTCGACCGCCTTGCCGGCGACCTGGAATGGTGCCTTCACGATCGAGGTTGCGGTGCTGATGCAGCCACTTACGAGGAACGGCAGCACCGCGAGTACGGGAAGAACCTTACGCATTTACTTTACTCCTGCACGCGCAGTTCCCTGGGCTCGGTCGCGCGCTTGGGCTCCGTATAGCGGAAAGTCGGTGAAGAAACCGTCGATACCTTGTGCAAGGCCGGCGTCGATCTCCGCGGCAATGTCGCCGTGGGCTGCGGGGTCGGTGCCGCGGCGGAAGCGGGTGGGTTCGAAGTAGTTTTCCGCGCGGTAGGTCCAGGGATGGACGCGCAGTCCTGCTGCGTGGGCGTCGGCGACCAGTGTGGTGGGCGTCGCATCGGTCCAGAGCATGCTCTTGTTCGGGCCGATGCCGAAGGCGTAGGCCGCGACCGCCTTCAGACCTTCGGGCGTGATCATCGCCTTGTAGCTTGGCTGGGCGCCATCGGCGGGACCGCCCTCCCCGTCCATGAGCTGGATCAGGCGGACCTTGGTCATCTTGTGGAGGCGCTGGAGGTTGGTGACCTCGAACGACTGGATGAACACCGGCGCTTTCGCCGAGTCCCAACCGGCCTCGCGCAGTTCGGCGACCAGTTTCGCGTCGGTCGGATGGCCAATCTTCGCGAAATAGGTCGGATGCTTGGTCTCGGGATAGATGCCGATCGTCCGGCCCGTCTCGGTCGTGCGGCGCTTGGCGAGCGCGATGATCTCGGCGAGCGTGGGGATCTGGAACTGGCCGTCATAGGCGGTGTTCGCAGGGCGCAGCTTTGGCAGACGCTCTTTTGCGCGCAGCGTCTTCAGTTCGGCGAGCGTGAAGTCCTCGACGAACCAGCCCGTCATCGTCTGGCCGTCGATCGTCTTGGTGGTCTTTCGCGCGGCGAACTCTGAATAGTCGGCGACGTTGGTCGTTTCCGCGATGTTGTTCTCGTGGCGCGCGACGAGGACGTCGTCCTTGGTCGGCACCAGATCGGGCTCGATGAAGTCCGCGCCCTGGTCGATCGCGAGCGAATAGGCCGCTAGCGTATGCTCGGGCCGGAGCCCGCTCGCGCCACGGTGGGCGATCACGATAAGGGGCGATAATCGGGGAGAAGCTGGCGTCATCGCAGCAGCTTGCCCGCTTGCCGCGACGAGCGCCAGCGCACCGATGTGTGAGAGCTTGTCGCAATAGGAAACGATCGGTCGCATCGGCGTTGAGTCCTCGAAATCCGTACATTCCCGGCACATTCAACCAGGGGCACCGCCATGCATTTCACGATCAATGGTCAATCATATGACGCCGAGCCCGATATTCGCACGTCGGTGCTCGACCTGTGCCGCGAGCATCTCGGGCTGACGGGCTCGAAGAAGGGCTGCGATCATGGCCAGTGCGGCGCGTGCACGGTGCTGATCAACGGGCGTCGCGTCAATTCCTGCCTGACGCTCGCGGTGATGCACCAGGACGACGAGATCACGACGATCGAGGGTATCGGCCAGCCGGGCAACCTGCATGCATTGCAGGACGCGTTCGTGCGGCACGACGGTTATCAGTGCGGGTATTGCACGCCGGGGCAGATCTGTTCGGCGGTCGGCATGCTCGACGAGGTCAAGAAGGGCTGGGCCAGCCATGCGTCGGGCGACCTGACCGATCCGAAGTTCGACGATGCCGAGATTTCGGAGCGGATGAGCGGCAATCTGTGCCGTTGCGCCGCGTACCCGAACATCGTCGATGCGATCCGCGAAGTCGGTGGTGCCGAGCCCGCAGGCCGGACCGCGGACGAGAAGGACGCCGCGATGGAAGCCAACGCGCGTGGGGAGCTGGTGGCATGAAGACCTTCACCTACGAGAAGCCCGCGACGCCTGAGGCTGCGGTCAAGGATATCGATACCGTTGGTGCGAAGTTCATCGCGGGCGGCACCAATCTGCTCGACCTGATGAAGTTGCAGGTCGAGACGCCGGACAAGCTGGTCGACATCTCGCGGCTCGATCTCGCGAAGATCGAGGAGCGCGAGGATGGCGGGCTGACGATCGGTGCGCTGGTGCCGAACAGCGATCTTGCTGCCGACCGTCGCGTCGTCGCCAAGTACGAGGTGCTGAGCCGCGCGTTGCTGGCGGGTGCGAGCGGGCAGTTGCGCAACAAGGCGTCGACCGGGGGCAATCTGCTCCAGCGGACGCGGTGCTATTATTTCTACGACACCGCGGCGGCTTGCAACAAGCGCGAGCCGGGCAGCGGCTGTTCGGCGATCGGTGGCTTCAACCGCATCCTCTCCGTGCTGGGGACGAGCGAGCATTGCATCGCGACGCACCCGAGCGACATGGCGGTGGCGATGCGCGCGCTCGACGCGACGATCGTGACGCTGAAGGCGGATGGCGATCGTCGGCGGATCTCGATCCACGATTTCTATCGTTTGCCGGGCGATACGCCGCAGATCGAGAACGCGCTCGAAGCGGGTGAACTGATCACGCACATCGAGCTGCCGGCACCGGTCAAGGGCAAGCAGGAATATCGCAAGGTCCGCGATCGTGCATCCTATGCGTTCGCACTCGTCTCGGTGGCGGCGATCGTCGACGTGCAGGACGGCGTGATCGCGTCGGCCTCGCTCGCGTTCGGCGGGCTCGGCCCGATGCCGTGGCGCAATCCGGCGGTCGAGGCGGCTCTGGTCGGCAAGGCGCCGTCCGATGCCGTGTTCGAGGCTGCGGCGACCGCGCTGCTGGCCGATGCCAAGGGCTATGGCTCGAACGACTTCAAGATCCCCCTCGCCCGTCGCACGCTGATCGCGACGCTGCGCAACGTCACGGGAGCATAAGCATGTTTGGTCTTGGCACCACGAACAGCCTGACGATGGACAAGCCGCATCCCGACAGTCTTCTGGATACGGGCGTCCAGGGCGTCATCGGCAAGCCGCTCGACCGGATCGACGGGCCGCTGAAGGTCACCGGCACGGCGACCTATGCCGCGGAATACCAGTTCGCGAACATGGCGTATGGCGTGCTGGTCGGCACGAAGATCTCGGCGGGCAAGGTCGTTTCGATCGACGTCGACGCAGTGAAGGCGATCCCCGGCGTGATCGACGTCGTCACCGATTTCGACCAGTTCATCCGCGTCTCGGCGCAGGGCGGCGCGACCGATGCCCCGACGCAGGGCGTGAAGGACATCGCGTTCTTTGGTCAGATCGTCGCGATCGTGCTCGCCGAGAGCTTCGAGGTCGCGCGCGATGCGGCGGCGCGGCTGCCGATCGAGTATGACGAGGCCGAGGGTCAGTACGACTTCGCTGCGCACCGCGACGAGACGCGGACGCCGCCGGACGATGCGACGCCCGCGCGTTTCAAGCAGGGTGACGTCGACAAGGCGATGGCCGAGGCGGCGGTGACGATCGATTCGACCTATGTCACGCCGAGCCAGAACTCGGCGGCGATGGAGCCGCATGCCTCGACCGCGGTGTGGGAAGAGGACGGTTCGCTGTCGCTGTACGGCGCCTACCAGATGCCGACCTCGGACGCGCAGCAGCTGGCGAAGTCGCTGGGCTTGTCCGAGAAGAAGGTGCGGATCATCGCGCGCTATATCGGCGGCGGGTTCGGATCGAAGCTCGGCATCGCGCCCGAGAGCGTCGCGGCGGCGATTGCGGCGAAGCAGCTTGGCCGTCCGGTCAAGGCGGTAATGTCGCGGCCGCAGGTGTTCGAGGCGACGGTGCGGCGGTCGAATACCGAGCAGCGCGTGCGGCTGGCGGCAGATGCGGACGGCAAGCTGTCGGCGATCGGTCATGAGACGCTGACGTCGAACCAGCCGACCGAGGATTATTTCGAGCCTGCGGGTATCGGGACGCATCTGCTGTACGGTGGTGAGAACCGGTTGATCACGCATGAGGTGGTCGATGTGAACTTCGTGCTGTCGGGCTCGATGCGTGCGCCGGGTGAAGCCGTCGGCATGCTCGCGCTTGAGGGCGCGATGGACGAGCTGGCCGAGAAGCTCCAGATGGATCCGATCGAGCTGCGCAAGCGCAACGATCCGAAGATCGATCCCGAGAAGGACGTGCCCTATTCGTCGCGCAACCTGACGCGTGCGCTCGACGAGGGTGCCAAGAAGTTCGGATGGGACAAGCGGCAGAAGGCCGGCACGCGCCGCGAGGGCGAGTGGCTGATCGGCATGGGCGTCGCCTCGGCGGTGCGCGGCAACATGATGATGGAATCGTCCGCCAAGGTCGAGATCCACCCGGACGGCTCGGCGACGGTGTCGTCGGCGATGACCGATATCGGCACCGGCAGCTACACGATCCTGGCGCAGATCGCGTCGGAGATCCTGGGCATCCCGGTCGAGAACATCACGATGTCGCTGGGCGATACCAACGATCCTCCGGCGGCTGGTTCGGGCGGGTCCTGGGGTGCGGCGTCTTCGGGGACTGCCGTGTATCTGGCTTGCGAGATGCTGCGTGGGAAGCTGGCCAAGGCGGCTGGCGTCGACGAGGACGGCCTGACGCTGAAGGACGGCAAGGCGATCGGCGACAATCGCTCGACGCCGATCGGCGAGCTGGTCGGCAAGGGTCTCGAGGCTACCGGGCACATCAAGCCGGGCAAGCAGGAGAAGGAGACGTCGCAGGCCGGGTTCGGCGCGCATTTCGCGGAGGTCGCGGTCAACGTGATCACCGGCGAGACGCGGGTGCGGCGGATGCTCGGGTCGTTCGCGGCGGGGCGCGTGCTCAACGCGAAGACCGCGCGGTCGCAGTGTCTGGGCGGCATGACCTTCGGGATCGGCACCGCGCTGACCGAGGACCTCGTGCATGACACGCGGACCGGCAAGCTGGTGAACCACGACCTCGGCGAATATCACGTGCCAGCCAATGCGGACGTGCCGCAGATGGACGTCCACTTCGTCGACGAGCGCGACATCCATGCGAACCCGATCCACGCGAAGGGGATCGGCGAGCTGGGGATTTCGGGCGCGGGTGCTGCGGTGGCGAACGCGGTGTATAATGCGACGGGGATCCGGGTGCGCGAGTTCCCGATCACGCTCGACAAGCTGCTGGATCAGTTGCCGGCTGTTTGAGGGCTGACGATACCATAAACAGGTACCACCCCGGCGAAGGCCGGGGCCCAGTTGGGAGACGAAGATAACGAAGGGTCGTCCTCCGTTATCAAGACCTTTCCAACTGGGCCCCGGCCTTCGCCGGGGTGGTGTTGGGGGGGATGCGTAGCACCCTCGTCAAACACCCCCGCCCTACCCATATCCTTCCCTCCACCCGAGGACCGCAGAATGAACGAACACGTGATGGATGCGGCGTTTCGGCCGGGCGGTCTCGACCGCGCGAAGCAGGGCGTTCTCGGGCTTGGGCTCGACCGGATCGAGGGGCCGGCGAAGGTCACCGGCGTTGCGGACTATGCGTATGAGGGTACGCCCGACGGCATCGCCTACGCGGCGATCGTCGGTACGCCAATTGGCAGCGGGCGCATTCTCGGTATCGACGTGAGTGCGGCCGAGGCGCTGCCCGGCGTCATCGCCATCATCCATAACGACCCGCGCATGCCGGCTGGCGAGTCCAACTCGCGCGCGATGCCGCTGTTCGATACCGACGTCATTCTCCACCTCGGCCAGCCGGTCGCGATCGTCGTCGCGGAGGACCAGGCGATCGCGCGCGACGCCGCGGCGCTGGTCGTGGTTCGCACCGAGGCGGGCGAGGATCGGTTCGACGTCGAGGCACAGCCGGTCGATACTGCGCCGAAGATCGGCTTCCTGCCGCCGATCGACAATGGCGATCTCGACGCGGTGATGGCGGACGCAGCGGTGACGTTCGACCGGACCTACACGACGCCCGTGCACTTCCCCGCCGCGCTGGAGCCGCATGCGACCACCGCGTGGTGGGAGGGCGACAAACTCACCGTGCGGTCGAGCAACCAGGTGATCGGCGGCGCGCGGAAAACGATCGCCAAGGCGCTGAAGATCGATGCGGACAAGGTGCGTGTGTTGGCGCCCTACGTCGGCGGCGGGTTCGGGGGGAAGACCGGCGTCGGTCCCGAGGCGATTCTCGCGGCGATCGCGGCGGAGGTCGTCGGGCGGCCGGTCAAGGTCGCCCTGCCCCGCCGCCAGACTGCGTATATGGTGCATCACCGCTCGCACACGACGCAGCGCATCCGTATCGCCGCCGACGCAAACGGCGTGATCCTCGGCATGGGGCATGAGAGTGTCGTCGCGCAAAACGACGATGGCGAGTTTCTCGAGCCGGTGCCGTTCGGGACGTTGCCGCTGTACCGAGGCGACGCGCGGCGGTTCAAGACCGACCTCGTGCGCGTCGACCTGCCCGCAAGTGGCGCGGTGCGGGCGCCGGGCGAGGCGGTGGGCACGTTCGGGGTCGAGTGCGCGATGGACGAACTGGCCGAGCAGCTCGGGATCGACCCGATCGAACTGCGGCGGCGCAACGAGCCCGAGACCGATCCGGTGAGCGGCAAGCCGTTCTCCACGCGGCGGATGCTCGATTGCTACACGGAAGGCGCTGAGCGGTTCGGCTGGCCTGCGAGCGTGCCCGCGCCGGGGTCGGTGCGTGACGGCGAGTGGCTGGTCGGGATCGGCATGGCGGCGAGCCTGCGTGGCAATTTCACCGTCGAGGCGCAGGCGCGCGTGCGGCTGGAGGCGGATGGTCGCGCGACGGTCGAGTGCGACATGACGGACATTGGTACTGGGACGTACACCATCCTCGCGCAGACCGCGGGCGAGATGCTCGGGTTGCCGGTCGCCGAGGTGAATGTGCGGCTCGGCGATACCGACTTCCCGCCGAGTGCTGGGTCGGGCGGGTCGTTCGGCGCTGGCAGCGCGTGTTCGGCGGTGGTGCTGGCGTGCGAGGATATCCTCGGCGAGCTGGCGTTGCGGATGAACGCCGCGCCCGAGGATTTGAGCCTGCACGATGGCTGCGTGAGCGCTGGTGGGCGATCGGTGAAGCTGGCCGATCTGGTCCGAGGCGAACCGATCGTGGCGATGGGCAAGACCGGGCCGGGTGCCGAGAGCAAGCGCACCAGCCAGGCGAGCCACGGCGCGCACTTCGTCGAGGTCGCGGTGAACGCGGTGACGGGCGAGACGCGGGTGCGGCGGATGCTGGGCGTGTTCGATGTCGGGCGGGTGCTCAATCGCAAGACCGCTACGAGCCAGATTACCGGCGGGATGGCGTGGGGGATCGCCTATGCCCTGAGCGAGGAAGGCATCGTCGACACGCGCACCGGGGCGTTCGTGAACCCCGATTTCGGCGAATATCACGTCGCGGTGAATGCCGACATTCCTCAGCTGGAAGTGCATTTCATCGAGGAGATCGACGACTCCGCGAACCCGGTGGGGGCGAAGGGCGTTGGCGAGCTTGGGATTTCCGGCGCGGGGGCTGCGGTGGCGAATGCCATCTATAACGCGACGGGGGTGAGGGTTCGGGACTTTCCCGTGACGCTCGACAAGCTGCTCGAAGGGTTGCCGGCCATCTGATCCTCCCCGGCACGGGGAGGGGGACCGCGCCCCTTGGCGTGGTGGAGGGGGGCGACCCCAAGCGTAACGTCTGCGGCTGGCCCCCTCCACCAGCTGCGCTGGTCCCCCTCCCCGCGTGCGGGGAGGATTAGAAAGAGAACGAGACATGGCAGAAAACGATAGCGTGCTCGCTGCTGCAAAGACCTGGAAGGGCGAGAAGATGGCGATCGCCACGGTCGTCTCGACCTGGGGCTCCGCGCCGCGGCCCAAGGGGAGCCATATGCTCGTCCACGCCGATGGGCGGTTCGAGGGATCGGTCTCCGGCGGGTGCGTCGAGAGCGATATCCTGGCGACCGCAGCCGAGGTGATCGCAGGGGCGCCGTTCCAGGTGCGCAACTACGGCGTGGCGGATGCGGCGGCGTGGGAAGTCGGGCTTCCGTGCGGCGGCGAGATCGCGGTGATGGTGCAGCCGGTGTCCGCCGAAGGGTTCGATCCGGAGCTGTTCGATCGCATCGCCGATGCGCGCGACCAGGGCGATGCGCTGACGGTGACGACCGACCTCGCGACCGGGCACAGCGACGCGCGACCGTTGGAAACAGGCGAGGTGTTCGTCAACCGCTACGATCCGCCGCGCCGGCTGCTGATCGTCGGCGCGGTGCAGATCGCGCAGGCTCTGGCAGGGCTGGCCCGCGAACTCGGGATCGAGACGGTCGTGATCGATCCGCGCGCGCGCTTCCTGACCGAGGAGCGGTTTCCGGGCGTGACGCTCGACGATCGCTGGCCGGACGAGGCGATCGCCGCGCTCCGCCCCGGCCCCTCGACCGCGGTCGTGACGCTGAGCCACGACATCAAGATCGACGACCCCGCGTTGATCGCCGCGCTCGCGTCCGATGCCGCGTATGTCGGTGCGCTCGGCAGCCGCAAGAGTCATGCGGCGCGGCGCGAGCGGCTTGCCTCGGAAGGCGTTACGGAGGAGAACATCGACCGGATCGACGCGCCGGTCGGGCTCGACATCGGCGCGATCGGACCATCGGAAATCGCGCTGTCGGTCGCGGCGGCGATGATAGGAGCGTTCAATGATCGCCGCTGAAAACGTCTTCCTCATACTGCTCGCCGCGGGCCGCTCGGAGCGGTTCGGCATTCCGAACAAGCTCGAGGTGCCGTTCCTCAACAAGCCGCTGGGCATGCACGTCGTCACGGCGTTCGAGAACATTCCGTTCAAGCGCCGGCTGGTGGTCACCGATGGCTGCAAGCTCGACTTCATCAGCCATCATTTCGAGGTGGTGCATAACGACGATCCGTCGTCGGGCATGTCGCAGTCGGTGAAGCTCGGCGTGCAGTGCGCCAAGGACGAGGGTGCGGAGGCGGTGCTGATCGCGCTCGCCGACATGCCGCGCGTGACTGCCGCACATATCTACCGGATGCTCGATGCCGCCGACAGCGCGGATGCAGTGGTCGCGTCGAGCGATGGCGAGAAGCCCTCGCCCCCTGCCCTGTTCGGGCGCGAGCGGTTCGATTTCCTGCTGACGCTGGACGGCGATGCGGGTGCGCGCGATCTGGTGCAGGCGGGGCGGCACGTCGTCACCGCGCCCGCGGAGCTGATCGATATCGATACGCCCGAGGATCTGGACCGGCTGCAGGCGCTGGTCCGCGATCCCAAGGCGGCGATCACTCGTGCCTTAACGCGTCGATAGGGTTCATCGCCGCCGCGCGTCGTGCCGGGAAATAGCCGAAGACGACGCCGATCACCGCGGAGATCGCGAAGGCGAAGATGTTGATCTCGGGCACGAACAGCCACTGAACCTTGATCAGCGGCGCGATGATCGCAATCGCCGCCTGCGCGACGATCAGCCCGATGACGCCGCCGAGGCACGAGAGCGCGATCGCCTCGACGAGGAACTGCAACAGCACCTCGCGCGCGACTGCGCCGATGGCCAACCGTATGCCGATCTCACGCGTGCGCTCGGTCACCGACACCAGCATGATGTTCATGATGCCGATCCCGCCGACCACCAGGCTGATCCCGGCGACCGCGGCGACGATACCGGTGAGCAGGGTCGTGGTGCCGGTCAGCGTGTCCGAAATCTGCTTGGTATCGAAGATGTTGAAGTTGTTGTCCTGCCCCGCGGCGAGATGGCGACGCTCGCGCAGCAGGTCGGTCAGCGACGCCTGAACCTGCTGCGTGTCATAGCCCTGGTCGACGCCGACGAGGATCGCCGCGACGTTCTGGTTGCCGGTGAAGCGGCGCTGGACGGTCTTGATCGGCATGACCACGACATCGTCCTGGTCGCCGCCGAAGCCCGCCTGCCCGCGCGTGCTGAGCGTGCCGATCACGTCACACGAGATGTCGTTGAGGCGGATTCGCTGGCCGATCGGATCGGCGCCGCGGAACAGGTTCTGGATGACGGTATTGCCTAGGATGCAGACCGCCTTGCCCGCGGCTTCCTCCTGGCCGGTGAAGACGCGGCCGCCGGCGAGCGGCCAGGGCTGGACCTCGAAATAGGCGCCGGTGGTGCCGTTGATCGTGGTGCTCCAGTTGGCGCCGTTGTAGATCGCGGTGGCGCTGCGCTGTTCGGTCGGGGCGACCGCGGTAACGCCGGCGATCTGCCGTGCGATCGGGTCGATGTCGTCCATCTTGAGCGGCGGCGGGGGCGGTCCGCCGCCCCCGCGACCGAAGCCCTGGCCGGGACGGATCTGGAGGATGTTGGTGCCGAGCGACGAGATCGACTGCTGGACCGCGGCGGTGGTCGCCTTGCCGAGCGTGACCATCGTGACGACCGCACCGACGCCGATGACGATGCCGAGGATGGTGAGGAACGACCGCAGCATGTGCCGACGGATCGAGCGGAGCGCGAGGACGAGGGTGGTGCCGAACATGATCTAAAGCCCCTCCCCTTCAGGGGAGGGGTTGGGGTGGGGAAGCCGCCAGTTCACACGCGCCGGTAATGATCGGGCAACCGAAAGAACGTGAAGGAGAACACCTTCGGCATTGGTCATGACGTCGACGTTGGTCACCCGAACAGTCGTGAATCCCAAGTCCTGCATCAAGGCGTCCCTGTTCCGATCTGTCGCCTGGTCGTGGGTATGGCCATCCACTTCGAGGATGAGGCCGATCGCAGGACAGAAGAAATCGACGATGCGACTGCCGAGCACAGCCTGCCGCCGGAACTTCAAGCCACCCAATTGGCTGTTGGATACGCCGCGCCACAAGCGCTTCTCTGGCTCGGTTGGTTCTCGACGCATATGTTTCGCGTGAACGGCCAGCGTTGCTCCCCACCCCAACCCCTCCCCTGAAGGGGAGGGGCTTTTCGGCGCCACGCCACTCACGAGTCCACGCTTTCGCCTTGGCGGTGCTGGGTTTCGATGCGTTCTACCAGGCCGTCCTTGAAGTGGACCACCGTCCGCGCGAACGCGGCCATGTCGGGTTCGTGGGTGACCATCAGGACCGTGATATTCTTTTCCGCATTCAACCGCATGAGCAATTGCATGATCTCGACCGAGCGTTCGCTGTCTAGGTTGCCGGTGGGTTCGTCGGCGAGCAGCACGTCGGGGCTGGTGACCAGCGCGCGGGCGATCGCGACGCGCTGTTGCTGGCCGCCCGACAGTTCCGCGGGGGTGTGATCCCACCAGTCCGCGAGCCCGACGGTGTCGAGGCTCGCCATCGCCGCATCTCGGCGGGCGCGCTTTTCGTCGCCGCGGTAGAGCAAGGGGAGTTCGACATTCTCCAGCGCGGACGTGCGCGAGAGGAGGTTGAAGCCCTGGAACACGAAGCCGAGGTGATTGCGGCGGAGCAGCGCGCGCTGATCGCGGTCGAGCGTCTCGACATGGTGGCCCTGGAACGTGAACGTCCCCGCGCTCGGCACGTCGAGGCAGCCGAGGATGTTCATCGTCGTCGACTTGCCCGACCCCGAGGGGCCCATCACCGCGACGAAATCGCCCGCCGCGATGTCGAGGTCGACGCCCTTGAGCGCCTGGAACATCGTCGCGCCGGTACCATACGTCTTGGTGACGCCGCGCAACGATATCAGCGGCGGATTACTGGCCACCACCCGCACCCTTGCTGGCCCCGCCCGACCGACGCGCGGCGGTCTTGGTCGTGTCGGTGCCGGTGGCGAGCTGGCCGATGATGATCTGCGCGCCGGGCTGGAGATTGCCCGACAGGACTTCGGTCATCGTCCCGTTGGTGTCGCCGGTCGTGATCTGCACCGGCTGCGGGGTGCCGTCGGCGCCTTTGACGTAGATCGTCTGCTGCGAGCCGCGATCGAGCTTGGCGGTCCGCGCGTTGCCACCGGCGCCGCGCCGTGGCCGGAAGGTCAGCGAGCCGGCGATGCCGCCGCCCTGATCCTTCGCGCCATCCGCGCTCGGCTTGAAGCGCAACGCCGCGTTGGGGACGAGCATGACGTTGCGCTTATCCGAGGTGACGATGTCCGCAGTCGCGGTCATGCCCGGGCGCAGCGTCAGCGACGGATTCGCGACGGTCAGGTCGGCGGCGTAGGACACGACCTGGCCGGTGGAGGTCGTCGCCGTGGTCGTCGTCGACGAGGTCGCCGAGCTGACCGTCAGGTTCGAACCGAGATCGACGCGCGTGATCGTCGCGGGGAAGGTCTGGCCGGGGAACGCATCCACCGTGAAGCTGGCCTTCTGGCCGACCTTGACCTCGCCGACGTCGGCTTCGTCGATCGCGACCTCGAGCTTCATCTTGGTGAGGTCTTCGGCGATAACGAACAGCGTCGGCGTGTTGAACGACGAGGCGACGGTCTGGCCCGGGTCGATCTGGCGCGCGAGCACCACCCCCGTCACCGGCGAGCGGATGATCGCACGCGCCCGCTGCGTCTGGTTCTGGGCGAGGAGCGCGCGGCTGGCGACGACGTTGGCTTCGGCGACCTTCTGTGCGGCGACGGCGCGGGCGTAATCGGCGCGGCCGGTCTGGAGCTCGGTCTTCGACGGTACGCGACCACCCGAGAGGCGCGAAACCTCTTCGAGGCGGTTCAGCTGCGCGCGCGATTCGGCGACGGTGGCCTGAGCTTGCGCGACCTGCGCCTCGTTCGCCGCGAGCTGCGCGCTGGTTTGGCGGATCTGGTCGTCGAGCTGTTCGGGATCGATCAGCGCGAGCGGCTGGCCCGCGGTCACGCGGTCGTTGACGTCGACGACGACCTTGGTGACGAGGCCCGACAGCTGCGAACCGACCGTGACCTGCGTGGTCGGGGCGAGCTTGCCGGTGGCGGACACCGTGACGGTCAAATTGCCGCGCTGCGCCGGTGTGCTCGAATATTGCGTCTGTTCTTTCGCGCCGAAGCACTTCGCGAGCAGCAGGCACAGCACGACCACGCCGACCGCGATCGCGACCCATTTGACGTAGCGCCGCCATGGCGCCTGCGGCTTTACGCCCAGGAAATCGTCGATCGATGCGTCGGCCATCAGCGTGCCTCTGAAGTGTTCTGCGCACGCGGTGGCGCTTCGGGAATGACGGTCGAATCCCAGCCGCCGCCGAGCGCCGCGTACAGCGCGATCAGCGCGGTGGCGGCATCGGCGCGCGCCTGCGTCGCGCCGTTGCGTGCGGACAGGAGCGCGGTTTCCTGCTGGTTGAGCGTGGTGAAATCGGTGAGGCCGGTGCGGTACTGGCTGCGGCTGAGGATCGCGGAATTGTTCGACGCGTCGAGCGCGATCGCGAATTGCCGCTCGCGTTCCTGCGCGGCCTGCAAGGCGACGACGGCGTTCTCGACATCCTCCAGCGCGGTCAGGACGGTCGATTTGTAAAGCGCGAGCGCGCCGTCGGCGGCGGCTTCGCTGGTGCGGACCTGCGAACGGAGACGGCCGCCGTTGAAGATCGCCTGCGTCAGCCCGGCGAACAGGCTGCCGGTGATCGCGTCGCCAATGCTGCCGATCGAGGTCGCATTGGTGTTCAGGTTGCCGGTTATCGCGAGCGCCGGGTAGAGTTGCGCCTTGGCGACACCGATCTGCGCGGTGGCGGCGGCGAGTGCGCGTTCGGCGGAGCGGATGTCGGGGCGCTGGCGCAGCGTATCGCCGGGGATGCCGACGCCGACTGCGGCGGGGCCGGTCGGGATCGCCTTCACGGGCGCCATCATCGTCCGGAGCGCGCCGGGGGCCTGTCCGGTCAGCACGCCGATGCGGGCGACAGCGGCGGCATATTGCTGGTCGAGGCTCGGGATCGTCGCGGCGGTCTGCGCGCGCTGGGCCCGCGCCTGTTCGGCGTCGACGCTGGAGACGAGCCCCGCCTGGACGCGGAAGCCGGCGATCTCGAGATTGTCGTCCTGGATCGCGAGCGACGCGCGGGCGTTGGCAAGTTGCTGCTGATACGAGCGGGCGAGGACGTAATTGCGGGCGACCTCGCTTTCGACGGAAATAAGCACGGTGGCGTAGTCGTAGCCGGACGCGGCGTATTCGGCGCGGCTGGCCTCAACGGTGCGGCGAATCTCGCCGAAGACGCCGACCTGATAGCTGGCGCTGGCGCCAACCGTGAAGCTGTTGGTGCCGCCGCCGCCGGTGTCGACGACGGTGCCGTCGGGCAGCGTGAACGAGCGTCCACCGCCGCGGACGTTCTCGTTGCGCTGATAGCCGGCCGAGCCGTTGACCGTCGGGAGCAGCGACGCGCGGTTCTGCAGCAGGCTTTCGCGGGCCTGGCGGAGGCGGGCGACCGACTGTGCGATGTCGAGGTTGGCGGCGGCAGCCTGCTCGACGATCTGGCCGAGGACGGGGTCGTCGAACTTCTGCCACCAGCGGGTGAGGTCTTCGGGCTTGGTTTCGGGGGTGACCGAGTATGCGTCGGGGACGCCCAGCTCGGCGGCGGCCTTGGGGTGGTAGTCCGGGCCGACGGTGCAGCCGGCTAGCAGGACGCCCGCGGATACGGGTGCGAAGAGAAGGACGCGGACGCGGGACATGGGCGGCAGGCATGACCAAGCGGCGTTTGCTAGTCCAGCGGTTTTGTGTCGCGAGGTGTCGCAGGTGGGGTGGATTGGAGGGGTCGGCTTCAGCTAGCGCCGGCGCCGCGGACTTGCTCGGCTGCTATCCCTTTGGGACGTGGATGCGCTGTCCAACGTGGGTCACTCCCCGCTGCTTTGTTCTCCCGCGAAGGCGGGAGTCCAGTCTGGGTCCCCGCCTTCGCGGGGAAACAAGGTTTGCAGGCCTGAAAGGGAGTGAGATGCGCATCCTTTAGCACCTCCCCGGCGGAGGCCGGGGCCCAGTTGGAACGTCTGAGGTGATATCGCGCAACATGCTTCATTGCCGTCCCCCAACTGGGCCCCGGCCTTCGCCGGGGTGGTGGGATGGGGTAACTTCGGTGGCGTTTGCCGCAGTCACCCCTCCCCACCCCGAAAATCGAACCGCACCCGTTCCAATTTTGCAGTGCAGCGGAACGGAGCGGTGGCGCTAGGGGTTCAGGGATGATGCTAGCCGAACGCCAGCCCGCGACTGATGTCCTCGCGCCGCCCCCCACCTTGCCCTATGCCGTGCCCGACGCCGTGAGCCTTTTCTTCGATTTCGACGGGACGCTCGTCGACTTGGCCGCAACGCCGGATGCGGTCGTGGTGAGCCAGATGCTGCTCGATACGCTTGATACGCTCGCCAAGCGCTTCCCCGGTCGCGTCGCGATTATCAGCGGGCGGTCGATCGCGCAGCTCGACGCGATGCTCGGCCGCCACGCGCACCTGTTCGCGGTCGCGGGCAGCCACGGCGCCGAAACGCGTACGCCCGACGACGGCCATGTCGCCGCCGAGCGCCCTGCCTCGCTCGAAGCCGCCGCCGACTCGTTCCGCGACTTCGCCGACGCCAACGGCCTCGTCTACGAAGCCAAGAGCCTCGGCGCCGGGCTGCATTACCGGATGGCGCCCGACTTCGAACCCGCCGCGGTCCGCCTCGCCGAAGACCTTGCCGTCACCCACGGCCTCACGCTCCAGCGCGGCAAGATGATGGTCGAACTGCGCACCCCCGGCGACAAGGGCGCGGCGCTGCGCGACCTGATCACGGCACCGGCGATGGCGGGCAGCGTGCCGTATTTCTTCGGCGACGACGTCACCGACGAGGACGGGTTCGAGGCCGCGCACGACCTTGGCGGGGCGGGCGTGCTGATCGGCGAGCAACGGCCTACCGCCGCCACCTACCGCCTGAACGACGTTGCCGCACTTCGCGACTGGATTGCTGCCATATTGGAAACACCCACGTTGGAAACACGATGACCGCACCTACCCAAAAAGCCGACATGAATCTCTGGCCGATCGGCAATTGCCAGGTCTCCGCGCTGATCGACAAGACCGGCACATTCGTCTGGGGTTGCGTGCCCCGCGTCGACGGCGACCCGGCATTCTGCGCGCTGCTCGGCGGCGATGCGCCCAAGACCGGGTTCTGGGCGATCGAACTCGAAGGCGGCGCGAAGACCACGCAGGCCTATATCCGCAACACGCCGATCCTGGTCACGCGCCACGAGGACGAGGCCGGCAACGCGGTCGAGGTGATCGATTTCTGCCCGCGCTTCGTGCGTGAGGGGCGGACCTATCGCCCGACCAGCTTCGTGCGGATCGTCAAGCCGGTTGCTGGCTCGCCGCGCATTCGCGTTAGGATGCGGGTCGCGACGAACTGGGGGAAGCCGACCGAGCACACGCAGGGTTCGAACCACATCCGCTTCCTGATGGACGATCAGACGCTGCGGCTGACCACCGACGCGCCGGTCGGGCATATCGTCGGCGAGAACTGGTTCCGGCTCGAACGCCAGATGCACCTGTTCCTCGGGCCAGACGAGAGTTTCGCAGGCGTGCTGCACGAGGCGGCGGAGGCGATGCTGTCGCGGACCAAGGACGAGTGGCGGCACTGGGTGCGCGGCCTCGCGACGCCGGTCGAGTGGCAGGACGTCGTCATCCGCGCCGCGATCACGCTGAAGCTGTGCCAGCACGAGGAGACCGGCGCGATCGTCGCCGCGCTCACCACCTCGATCCCCGAGCATGAGGGGTCGGAGCGTAACTGGGACTATCGCTACTGCTGGATCCGCGACGCCTATTATACCGTGCAGGCGCTGAACCGCCTGGGTGCGCTCGACGTGCTCGAAGGGTATCTCGAATACCTGCGCAACATAGTCGATGCGTCGAAGGGCGGCCATGTCCAGCCGTTGTACGGCGTCGGCGGCGAGGCGACGCTGATCGAGCGGATCGAGAGCGACCTGCCCGGCTATCGCGGCATGGGCCCGGTGCGCGTCGGCAACCAGGCGTACGAGCAGATCCAGCACGACGCGTACGGCCAGATCATCCTGTCCGACGTCCAGGCGTTCTTCGACAAGCGGCTGTTCCGGATGTCGAGCGAGGAGGATTTCAAGAGCCTCGAACTCGTCGGCGACCGCGCGTGGGAGACCTACGACAAGCCCGACGCCGGGCTGTGGGAACTGCGTACCAAGGCGCACGTCCACACCTATTCGGCGGCGATGTGCTGGGCGGCGTGCGACCGGCTGGCGAACGCGGCGGAGGTTCTCGGGCTCGAGGATCGCCGGACCTTCTGGGAAGAGCGCGCCAACACCATTCGCACGACGATCGAGCAGTCGGCTTGGCGCGAGGATACGCAGCGTATCTCGGCGACGTTCGGTGGCGACGATCTCGACGCGAGCCTGATCCAGCTGCTCGACCTGCGCTTTTTTGCACCCGACGATCCGCGGTTCCAGTCGACGCTGAAGGCGGTCGAGGAGGGTCTGCGGCGTGGCAGCCACATGCTGCGCTACGCAACCGAGGATGATTTCGGCCTGCCGCACACCGCGTTCAACGTCTGCACCTTCTGGCTGATCGAGGCGCTGCATGCGACCGGCCGGACCGCGGACGCGCGCGCGCTGTTCTGCGAGATGGTCGCGCGGCGGACGCCTGCCGGGCTGCTGTCGGAGGATATCGATCCGAATACCGGCGAGCTGTGGGGCAATTATCCGCAAACCTATTCGCTGGTGGGGCTGATCAACTGCGCGGTCCTGCTCAGCAAGCCGTGGAGTGCCGTCCGATGAGCCGCCTCGTCGTCATCTCGAACCGCGTCCAGTCGGTCGATGCCCCCTCGGGCAACCAGGGTGGCCTTGCGGTCGCGCTGCTCGCCGCCCTGCGCGAAAAGGGCGGCGTGTGGTTCGGCTGGTCGGGATCGACCACCGAGACCTTCACCGGGCACATCAATTTCCAGCAGGGCAAGGGCGTCACCACCGCGACGATCGACCTCGAGGAGCAGGATTTCGACGAATATTATAACGGCTATGCGAACCGGACCTTGTGGCCGCTGTTCCATTACCGGATCGACCTGACCGAGTTCGAGCGCGATTTCTCCAGCGGCTATGCTCGCGTGAACAAGCGGTTCGCGGAGACGGTGCTGCCGTTGATCGAGCCCGAGGATCTTGTGTGGGTCCACGATTACCACCACGTCCCGCTCGGGCAGGAACTGCGCAAGCTCGGCGTCGAGAACAAGATCGGGTTCTTCCTCCACATCCCGTGGCCGCCGATGGCGATGCTGCTGTCGCTGCCGAGCCACCGCGCACTGGTCGAATCGATGTTCGCGTACGACGTGATCGGGTTCCAGACGCAGGACTGGCTCGACAGCTTCCTGCATTACGTCACGAGCCAGCTCGACGGCGTGGTCGGCGAGGATGGCTGGGTGACGGTCGGTGATCGCACGATCAAGGCGATCGTCACGCCGATCGGGATCGAGACCGCGGACTTCGAGAAGTCGGCGAACAGCGACGCGGCGCGGCATTCGAAGGAGCGGATGTACATGTCGGCGACCGGGCGCAGCCTGATCGTCGGGGTCGACCGGCTCGATTATTCGAAGGGGCTCGCCGAGCGATTTGCGGGCTATGAGCGCTTCCTCGGATCGCATCCGGACCGGCGCGGGCTGGTCTACATGCTGCAGATCGCGCCGCCTTCGCGTGAGAAGGTCGATACCTACCAGGAGATTCGCGCGAACCTCGATTCGATGTCGGGGCGGATCAACGGCGAATATTCGGACATCGATTGGACCCCGATCCGCTACGTCAACCAGGGCTTTCCGCGTGACGTGCTGGCGGGAATTTATCGCGCGGCGCGTGTCGGGCTGGTGACGCCGTTGCGCGACGGGATGAACCTGGTCGCGAAGGAATATGTCGCGGCGCAGGATCCCGAGGATCCGGGCGTGCTGGTGCTGTCGCACTTCGCGGGCGCGGCGACGCAGCTGAAGGACGCGGTGCTGGTCAATCCGTACAGCCCCGAGGAGATGTCCGACGCTATCGACCGAGCGCTGAAGATGCCGCTGGCCGAGCGGAAGGAACGCTGGGAGAAGCTGATCGACAACGTCCGCAAGGAGGACGTGATGTGGTGGTGCGAGCTGTTCATCACCGCGCTCGAGGCGGTACCGGAGCACGTCGAGGCCTGACTTCTTGGCCCCCTGGATAGGAGGGGCCTAACTTTCTTGCCCCCTCCCTGGAAGGGAGGGGTTGGGGGTTGGTCGGCCAGTTTCAGCCAATACACCTGGGACTATGCCGAAGCCGACCCACCCCCGGCCCCTCCCTTCCAGGGAGGGGGGAAGTTAGGCGCGGCTCACCGGGTCGGGCGCCATCAGCAGGCGGTTGCGCGGGATCGCTTCGGGCATTTCCTCGCGGATATACTTCAGCAACGCCTCGCGCACATCACACCGCAGATCGAACGCGATCGCCGCATCCTTGGCGGTCATCAGCCCGCGCAGTTCGATGCAGTCCGTCTTCACGTCCGTCACCTGGAGGTTGTAGAATCGCTTGTCCCAGCGCGGATTCGACGTGACGATCTCGCCCAGTTTCTCGCGCAGCCGCGGCACATCCGCGGACGGATCGAGATACCAGAACACCGAACCCATCAACTGGCTGGTCTCGCGCGTCCAGTTCTGGAAGCTCTGCTCGAGGAACTTCGACACCGGCACGACGAGGCGCCGCTCGTCCCAGATCTTGATGACCACGAACGTCAGGTTGATCTGCTCGACCCGCCCCCATTCGCCGTCGACGATCAGCACGTCGTCGATCCGGATCGGCTCGGTGAACGCCATCTGCACGCCGGCGATCAGGTTCTTGAGCGCGGGCTGCGCGGCGGCACCGACGACGAGGCCGGCGATACCCGCCGACGCCATCAGCGTGACGCCTATCGAGCGGATGCCGGGGACGCTCAGCAGCATCAGGCAAACGCTGATGAAGACGATGAAGAACGTCCCGATCCGCCCAAGGATCGCTGCCCGCGTGCGTTTCCGCCTGGCGCGGAGATTGTCCTCGACCGAGATGTCGGCGCGGATCTCGATGACATCCTGGAACGCGCGCAACGCCGCGACCGCGAGCCAGCCGAGCAGTGCGGGGATCAGGAACCCGAGCAACTGCTTCCACAGGTCCTCGATGTCGTTGTCCATCGGCAGGATCCGCGCGACGAACGCGACCGCGACCGAGACGAATACCGCACGCAACGGCCGACGGACGCGGGCGAGGACGAGTCCGTCGGTCTTGGCGGTCGAGCGGCGCTGGGCGTGGCCGCCGATCCGCATCGTCAGCCAGTGCGCGATCAGCGCGACGAGGACGGCCGCCGCGACGACGGCGACGCTCTCCAGCCAGACCCATTCATGGGGTATGTGAAGCGATCTGAATATGCGCATGTAGGCGCAACGGTGCGTGGCCGCGGATGTTCCGCTGCAGTGCAGCATGGTCGCGCGATACATGGTAGCTTTTTTCCTGCCACACTTCGTGCGTAAGTCCGCGCCCATGAAGGCCATCATCCTTGCTGCCGGTCACGGATCGCGGCTGTTGCCGTTGACGCTGACGACGCCGAAATGCCTCGTGCAGGTCGGCGGTCGTGCGATCCTCGATCATCAGCTCGACGCGGTGGCGGACGCCGGGTTCGAGGGCGCGGTGATCGTCGGCGGCTATCGGATCGAGCAGGTCGCGGCGCATCTGGCGGCACGCATGTCCGACCTGCCGACCGAACTCGTGTTCAATCCGTTCTGGTCCGCCGCGAACAGCATCGGCAGCGTGTGGGCGTCGCGGGCATATCTCGAAGCGCCGTTCGCGTTGATGAATGGCGACACGCTGTTCGATGCGGCGATTTTGCGCGCGGCGCTCGCTGATCGAGGCGGCGATCCGGGATCGGGCGTGAAGCTGGTCATCGAGCCGCTGGTGACGCCGGGGCTCGACGATATGCTGGTCGAGGCGGACGGCGACGCTGTCGTCGCGGTCGGCAAGCATCTGGTCGGACATCAGGCGACCGATCGCTCGCTCGGGCTGATCGTGTCGACCGGCGGCGGCGCGTATGCCGAGGCATTGCGCGCGGTGATCGGCGAGGAGGATGGTATCCACGCCTACCACCACGCCGTCGTCCGCCGCGTTGCGGAGACCGTCGGCGTACGTGCGGTGCGGATCGCAGGGAATGTCCGCTGGCAGGAGATCGACCGGCCGGAAGACATCGCGCTGTGGCAGCACGATCACGACGCACCTGCGGGCGGCGCTTCGGGATCATGACGCGGAAAGTCGCGTTCCTGTTTCTCGGCGAGACGCTGCTGATCCCGCATCTGTATCCGATCGTCGAGGCGCTCGCTGCCGCGTCGGACGTGCCGATCGAGCTTTGGGTGAGCACGTCGGTGCACGAGACGTTGCTGACGCGGTGGACGGCGCCCTTCCCTACCGTTCGAATCCGGCGGGCACCGGGGTTTCGGGTGGTTGCGGACGACGGCAGCGGGCGTAATCCGGTGCTGCCGTCGAAGATGCCGATGCTGCTCCGGCTGCTGCCGTATCTTCGCAGCGCGGCGGTCGTCGTGTGCGCCGAGCAGACGAGCCTGTGGCTGCCGCGGCTGTTTCCGCTGCGCGCGAAGTTCGTGAAGACCTCGCACGGGGTTGGCTCGATGAGCGCGCGCGATGATCCGCGGCGGCGGGCGGCGGCACTGACTTTGGTGCCGAGCGAACTCGAGCGGCAGACCTATATCGACCGCGGGTTCGCGGCCGAGCGGTTCGTCGCGACCGGCTATGTGAAAGCCGACTTCACGCACCGGACGCACGCCGCGCCGCCGTTCGCGGATACGCGGCCGGTCGTCCTGTATACGCCGCATTGGCAGCAGCATCGCTCGTCCTGGTGGCGCTGGGGGGCGGGGGTCGTCCGGCGGCTCGTCGCGGACGGACGCTACAATCTGATCTTCGCGCCGCACCAGCGACTGGTCGAGCGCGCGCCCGAGGTGGCGGATCTGATGCGCGAGATTGGTGACCTGGCGCATGTGCACTGCGACATCGACGGGTTCGCGATGGTCGACGGGAGCTATACCGGCGTCGCGGACGTGTATCTGGGCGATACGTCGAGCCAGGTGATCGAATTCCTGATGCGGCCGCGGCCTTGCGTGTTTCTCAATGCGGGGGGTGCCGATTGGGAGGGCGATCCGAATTACGCGATGTGGGTTTGTGGCGAGGTGGTTGGCAACGTTGCGGATGTTGTCGCGGCGGTGGATCGGTCGGCATTGAGGCATGCAGACTATGCGGCAGTTCAGGCGGAGTTTGCCGGGCGGTCGCTGGGGGCGGTCGAGGGTGGCGCGGCGAGAGCGGCGGGAGAGATCGTTCAAATGTTGGAGGCCACGCCCGCCCGCTAAACCTGCACCACCCCGGCGAAGGCCGGGGCCCAATTGGGGGACGTTGCCAACGAAGGACTGCGCGAGGTTACGCCGGCCATTCCAATTGGGCCCCGGCCTTCGCCGGGGTGGTGGACTCGGGGTGATGCAATCGGGGTGGTGGTTCGGGGTGGTCCTTGAGAGCCGATGCCCCTCCCCCTCTCGCTTTCACGACCAGATCGGGTAACGGGTGCGGCATGGTAGATTCGACAGCCCCTACGCCAGCGCTCCGGACCGTCCGGGCGAACGACACGCTGCTCTGGGGCATGACCAATGCCGAGCGGATCCGGCGGATCGGCGTCGCGCAAGGGTTGCCGACCGATGTCGACGGCGACACCGGCCCGGTGATCCTCGCCAATCTCGCCTACGCGTTCGACCCGATGTGGATCGCGTATCTGAAGACCCGGCCCGGTACCGTCGTCACGCGCACCGGCGTGCCCGTCCTTGCGCATGTCCGCGACGCCGACGAGCGTGCGCGGATGACCGCGGCGATGCTCGGCGAGGCGCCGCTGGTGACCGGGCTGACGGTGATCGCCGCCGAGGCCGAGGAAGGCATTTTCAACGAGGCACTGCGCAAACGCGAGCGGCCGTTCGCCGAACTCCTGACCCCCGCTGCGGTGCCGACGATCGAGCGTGCGAGCTATGTCGGTGCGTACAAGGGTGTCACCGACCTGCTGACCAAGTATCTGTGGCCGGAATGGGCGCTGGCGATCACGCGGGTCTGCGCGCGCGCCGGGATCACGCCGAACCAGGTGACCGCGCTCGGTTCGGTGCTGTGTATCGTTGCGACCGTGGCGTTCTGGTATGGCTGGTTCTGGACGGGCCTCGCGACCGGCCTCGTGTTCATGGTGCTCGACACCGTCGATGGGAAGCTCGCGCGGTGCACGATCACCTCGTCGAAGCTGGGGAATGCGTGGGATCACGGGGTCGACCTGGTGCATCCTCCGTTCTGGTGGTGGGCCTGGGCGGCGGGGTGCGTGCCGTACGGGCGGCCGCTCGAGGACGGTATGTTCTGGGCGGTGATCGGGACGATGCTGTTCGGCTATGTCGCGCAGCGGCTGATCGAGGGGGCGTTCATCGTCCGGTTCGGGATGCACATCCACGTGTGGGAGCGGTTCGACAGCTGGTTCCGGCTGATCACCGCGCGACGCAATCCGAACATGGTGATCCTGTTCGCGGGGTTGCTGGTGACGCGGCCGGACTGGGGGATCATCGGGGTCGCCGCGTGGACCGCGATCTCGCTGGTGGTGCATCTGGTGCGGCTGGTGCAGGCGATGGTTCGTAAGGCTCGGGGTGAGACGCTGACGAGTTGGATGGCGTAGCCGCGGCTGAACACCCCCCTTCCGCTCGTCCTGAGTAGCCATCGAGTAGCTGCTCTTGCAGCGTATCGAGAGGGCGTATCGAAGGACAGGTTGGCGCGCGGAACCCATGCTTCGATACGCGCCCTCGATACGCTTCTGCAAAGCTACTCGGTCGCTACTCAGCACGAACGGAAAGAGAGGTGGGCCGCCCGATCCACCACAGGCAGTAGATCGCCAGCGCGTACAGGAAGCGGCTGTAATCCCGTTTTCCCGCACGGTGATCAGCGAACACCTTGTCGACCGCGCCGGGGCGCCAGATGCCTTGCTCCCGCACGCCGCTGTCGCGCCACAGCTGCTCCGCATACGCGCCGAAATCGCCGGCGAACCATGCGGCCAGCGGCATCTGGAAGCCCTGTTTGCGGCGGTCGAGAATCCCTTCCGGCAGCCACGGCGCGATCGCCTGGCGGATCACGTATTTGCCGATCTTGCCGTGCAGCTTCATGTCGGCGGGCATCGACAACGCGAGCTCGACCATGCCCTGCCCCAGCATCGGCACGCGCACCTCCAAGGAATGCGCCATGCTCGCGCGGTCGACCTTGGTCAGCATCGCGCCGGGGAGATTGAGCGCTAGGTCGGCGAGACCGAACTGCTCGAGCGTGTCGGTCGAGATCGCGTCCGCATCGGGGAAATATTCCGCGACCAGTGCGGCGATCCCGCCCTCCTCCTCGGCGATGAACTCGGCCGAGAATATCTCGCGGCGGAAGGCTTCGTTGGTGATCTGCGTCTTGGCGAAGAACCGCGCGATGCCGTTCGGGAGCGCGGCGCTGCCGGTGGTTTTCCGCCAGCGTTGCAGCACTGCGTTCGCATGGCGTGAGGGCAAAGTCGGGACCGCATCCAGCGCGCGTGCCAGGCGACGCAGCGGGGCCGGCAGCGCACCGATCCGCCGTTCGGTCGCGTGGCGCTTGTAGCCGAAGAACAGCTCGTCACCGCCATCGCCCGACAGCGCGACCTTCACCTCCTGCGCGGCGATCTGGCTGACGTACCAGGTTGGCACCGCGGAGGGATCGGCGAACGGCTCGTCATAGCAATGCTGAACCTCAGGCAGCATCGCCTGCGCGTCTGCGAGTTCCAGGGTGCGCGTGACGTGGTGGCAGCCGAGATGCCGCGCGATCGCCTCGGCATGCGGCGATTCGTCGAAGCGCGGGTCGGGGAAGCCGATCGTGAAGGTGCGCACCGGGCGATCCGAGACCTGCGCCATCGCCGCGACCACCGCGGACGAGTCCACGCCGCCCGACAGGAATGCGCCGACATCGACATCCGCGACCATCTGCTTGCCGATCGTGTCGAGCCATTCGTTGCGGAAGCGCTCGATCCACGCCGCCTCGGACCTGGGTTCAGAGGGATGATAGGCCGGCGTCCAATAGGCGCGCGTCGTCGGCGGACCGCTCGCCTCGACGGTCATCACATGACCCGGCGGCAGCGTGCGGACCTGCGCGTAGATCGAGCGCGGGGTGCGGACATGGCCGAAGCTGAAATAATCGTGGAGTGCGCGCCGATCGACGTCGAACGCCATGCCGGGCAGCAGCGTCAGCGTCTTCAGCTCGGAACCGAACGCGAACCCGGCGGCCTGATCGGTGTAATAGAGCGGCTTGATCCCGATCGGATCGCGCGCCAGCGTCAGGCGGCGGGCATGCGTATCCCACACCGCGACCGCGAACATGCCGTCGAGCCTTGCCCAGACGTCGTCGCCCCAGCGCTCATAGCCGGCGAGGATGACCTCGGTATCGCCCGCACTCTCGAACACGCGGCCCAGCGCCTGCAACTCGCGCCGCAATTCGCGGAAATTGTAGATCTCGCCGTTGAAGACGAGCGCGTAGCGTTGGTCGGGCGAATGGAACGGCTGATGCCCGCCCTCGATGTCGATGATGCTCAGCCGGCGCATCCCGAAGCCGAAATCGCCATCGGTCATCACGCCCTGGTCGTCGGGCCCGCGGTGCAAGATCGCGTCGCACTGCGCGGTAATGAGCGGCGCGGTGACGAGGCGGGGCGAAACGGCAGCGCTACCTCGCGCGTAAAGGCCGGCAATTCCGCAGATGACGAACGATCCCTCGCATGACGGCGGCACCGCCGCCCGATCGCGCGCGGTCTAGGAGCCGCCCGCCGCTTTGTCACCTCTGCCCCGCTGCGCGCTTTGCCCCCGGCTGCGCGCTCCGCCCGCGCGCATCTTGCCGCAGTCGTCGCCGCACTCTAGGGGCCGGTCGCAGATGGTTCAGGACCCCGCTCCTTCTCCGGCTCCGGCGGATGCGTCGGCGCGCGCCGGCACGACCGGGATATTCCGGGCGGCCGCGCGCAATCTCGGCTGGCTGCTCGCAAGCCGCAGCGTTCTCGCGATCCTGTCGCTTTTCTATCTCGGCTTCGCGACGCGCACGCTGGGTGTCGTCGATTTCGGCCGGTTCGCGTTGATCACCGGTGCCGCGCAGGCGTTGGCGACCTTCGTCGGGTTCCAGACCTGGCAGATCATCGTCCAATATGGCGTCGAGCCGATCCAGCACGGCGACACGCCGCGGCTCGCACGGCTGCTCCGCCTGTCGGCGATCCTCGACATGTGCAGCGCGCTGGTCGGGGCCGGACTGACCGTCGCGATCCTGTTCGCGTGGAGCGACGGATTCGGCATCCCGCCCGACCTGATGCGCGACACGCTGATGTTCGCGGTGGTGCAGTTGATCACGATCCGCTCGACCCCGCTGGGGATCCTGCGGTTGCGCGACAAATTCTCGCTGTCCGCGGTCGCCGACAGCATGACACCGATCATGCGCTTCGTCGGCGCGGGCGCTGCGATGATCTTCGAACCGACGATCCGCGGCTTCATGCTCGCCTGGGCGCTCGCCGAGATCGTCACCGCCGCGACCTATTGGATCATGGTCGCGAAAAGCGGCGATCTGCGCCTGCTCGCGAGCGGCCGGGGCCCGTGGCGGCAGGTGCGCGACGAAAACCCCGGCATCGTCCGCTTCTCGCTGAGCACCAACGCGAGTGCGACGCTGGGCCTGTCGAGCAAGCAGATCCCGCTGCTGCTGGTCGGCGCGTCGATCGGCCCCGCCGCGGCCGGCGCGTTCCGGCTCGCGACTCAGCTGGCGCAGGCGCTGGCCAAACTGTCGCAGATGCTGTCACGCGCCGCCTTCCCCGAGATCGTCCGCGCGGTGCGGACTGCCGAGCCGTCGCGCCTGCGCCGTATCCTGATCCGGACGATGCTGGCGAGTACCGCCGCGGCGCTGGTGATCCTGGCGATCGTCGCGCTGGTCGGCGAGCCGATCCTAAAGCTCGTCGGCGGCAAGTCGTTCGGCCATGCCTATCCGGTGCTGCTGTGGCTGGCGGCAGCGGGCTGTTTCGACCTCGCCACGGTCAGCCTCGATACGGTGATGACCGCGCTCCACCGCGCCGGCACCGTCTTCGCAATCCGCGCGGTGGGCGTGCTGCTGCTGTTCGTCGCGGCGTTCGCGCTGATGCCGACTTATGGTTCGACGGGAATCGCCGCGGCGGTCGGCGTCGGCTCGGTGGCAGTCGCGATCCTGCTCGGATTTGCCGCCGCGCGAATGACCCGCACGCCGCGCGTCGGGGCAGAAACGGCTTAGTCAGCATGGCTCGACGGCGCATGCCGTTGCACCCCATGCTGCGACAAAGACGGCGATAAAGGCTGCGTTCACGGCGTAAATGTCATCAGCGCGCCGCTGTATCGCCACTTTTACCCGGTCTTAGTCTGTCGATGAACCCTTTATTCCTTATGATCCTGGCCGCGGTGGCGGTGCTCGCGCCGATCCAGGCGCAGGCGGCCGAGAGCTGCCAAGGTACGCCGGGCAATGGCAACGCCAGGCTGATCCTGGAAGCGACGACGATGCACAACGCCGTCGGCGAGGTCGCCTTCACGGTGTATCCCGATGACAAGAAACGGTTTCTGGCGAAGGGCGGCAAGCTCGTCCGGGCGCGCGTATCCGCCGCGAGCCCACACGCCTGTTTCTGGCTGAAGCCCGGCTATTACGCCATCGCGCAATATCACGACGAAAACAGCGATCATGATTTCAACCGGACGCTGTTCGTGCCGAAGGAGGGATTCGGCTTTTCGAATGACGCTCCGACGTCGATCGGACTGCCATCGTTCGCGTCGGTCCGCACCGCCCTGCCCGCCTCGGGCACGACCGTGCGGATGAAGATGCGGTATCGTCGATGAACTAAACCCCGTTCACAGACATTGAACGGAAATCTTCCTGACACAAATTTGTAGCGGTTATGTGCCGCGACGGGTATCTACTATCGTGGCTAATGTCGTTTCGAACTTCAATGCATTCAGCGGGCCTTCGCTCTCGCCACCGGCACCGCCGGCATGGCGGCCCGACGGCCTGTTCGATCCGGCCGTCGCCGATCGGTACGGCGTGACCCCGCGCGAGGCCGCCGCGAAGATCCGTACCGGTATCATCTGCAATCCCAAAAGCCATCGCAACCGCAGCAGCGTCGAGGCGACCAAGCCGTTCCTGTCGGGCACGGTGCTCGCGGTGACGCCGCGCACGCAGGCAGAACTCGCCGAAGTACTGACCGATTTCGCGCGCCACGGCATCGAATTGCTGGTGATCGACGGCGGCGACGGCACGATCCGCGATGTGCTGACCGCGGCCGCCCGCGTTTGGACCGGTGCCGCCCCGCGCGTCGCGATCGTTCCGTCGGGCAAGACCAATGCGCTCGCGCTCGATCTCGGCATTCCCGACGACTGGACGCTCGATCAGGCGCTGACCGCGGCGCGCGACGGGACCGTCAAGGTCCGCAGCCCGATCGAGGTGGTGCGCAAGACCGACGGCACCCGCCTGCACGGCTTCCTGTTCGGGGCCGGTGCGTTCGTGCACGCGACGGCCCTGGCGCAGCGCACCCACCGGGCCGGCGCGTTCAACGGCGTCGCGGTCGGACTGGCGCTGTGCTGGGCGATCCTGCAGACGCTGTTCGGCGGTGCCAACAGCGCATGGCGCGCGGGCGATCGCATGCGGATCCGGTATCAGGGTGGCGCGGCACCAGCCTACGCCGCTGGCGCCAATGCCGACACCGATCGTGCGCGGTATCTGATGCTGGCGTCGACGCTCCAGCACATGCCGGTCGGTATCCGGCCGTTCGGCACGCCGCGCGAAGGCCTGAAGACGCTGGTGGTCGACGCCCCGCCGCGCTGGCTGGCCGCTGCGACACCGCTGATCGTGACCGGATCGCCGGCCGCGTGGCTCGATCGTGCGGGCTATCACCGGATCGATTCGGCGTCGCTCGACCTGTCGATGGGCTCGGGGTTCATCCTCGACGGCGAAGTCTATCCCGGTGGCGACCTGACCGTGCGCGAAGGCAAGCCGCTCCGCTTCGTCGTCCCTTGAGCGCGCTGGCCGACGTCGTGCGGCGTCAACTGGCGGTCCCGACGATCCAGCCGGTACGCGATATCGCCGAGATTCTCGCCGCCCATGCCGATGTCGTCGCGGTGTTGTTCTACGGGTCCAACTTGCGGACCGGCGCGACCGAAGGGGTGCTCGATTTCTACGTGCTGACCGCCGGTCCGCCCGAGCGGGGTATCTGGCCGACCGTCAGCTACCGCGAATTCGCGATGTCGGGCGAAACGCTGCGCGCGAAAATCGCGACGATGCGGATGGCGACGTTTGCAAAGGCCGCCGCGGCCAAATCGCTCGATACCACCATCTGGACGCGGTTCGTGCAACCGTCGGCATTGGTCTGGGCGCGCGACTCCAGCGCCGCTGATGCGGTCACCGCGGCGATCGGCGAGGCCACCAAATCCGCGGCCCGGTTCGCGGCGGCGCTCGGGCCGGACGCTGGTACGGCGGACGACTATTGGCGCGCGCTGTTCCGCCAGACCTACGCCGCCGAACTGCGCGTCGAACGCAAGGGACGCGAGGGGCAGATTCTCGGCTTCGATCCGGACCGCTACGCTCGGTTGCTGCCGCTCGCGTGGACCGCCGACGGGATCGCGTTCGCCGACGACGCAGGCGTGCTGCGCCCGAGCCTTTCCACCGAGAGCCGTAACCGACTGTTGCGTGCCTGGCGCCGCCGCCGCCGGGCCGGCAAACCGATCAACGTCGCGCGGCTGGTCCGGGCCGCGTTCACCTTCGAGGGCGCTGCGCAATACGGGCTGTGGAAGGTCGAGCGCCATACCGGGATCGCGGTGCCCCTGACCCCGTGGCGAGAGAAGCACCCGATCCTCGCGGCACCCGGCATATTCTGGCGGGTATGGCGCGCGCGGGCGAACCCTGCATGAGCGAGGGGTTCAGTGCGTTGATCCTGGCGGGATCGCGCGGCGGGGTCGATCCCGTCGCGGGGTATGCGGGCGTTTCGCACAAGGCGCTGATCGTGCTCGAGGGCGAGACGTTGCTCGCGCGTGTCGCGCGGGCTTTGCGCGATGCGGGAGCGACGCGGATCGCCGTCTCGGTATCCGACGACGCGGTCCGCGCGGAGGCGACCGCGTTGGGGCTCACCGTGCTGACCGCCGCCAACGGCCCCAGCCTCAGCGTGCGCCAGGGCATCGCCGCGCTGGGCACGCCATTGATGGTGACAACCGCCGACCACGCCCTCCTCCACCCCGACTGGATTCGCCGGTTCCGGGCCGATGCGCCGCCGAGTGCCGACGTCGCGGTCCTGCTCGCGCGGCGTGACGTGATCGAACGCGCGGCGCCGGGAACCAAACGCACCTATCTGCGGTTCGCCGATGGCGCCTGGTCGGGCTGCAACCTGTTCCAGTTCGCCACCCCGCGCTCGATCGCTGCGCTCGATCTTTGGGCGCAGGTCGAGGCGGATCGCAAACGGCCGTGGCGGATCGTTCGTCGGCTGGGCGTCGGCACGTCGCTGCGCTATCTGTCCGGCAGGCTGACGCTGGTCGATGCGGTTGCGCATCTCGGCCGGATGGCGGGATTGAACGCCGCCGCGGTCGCGACGCCGTACGGTCTCGCGGCGGTCGACGTCGACAAACCCGGCGATCTCGATCTGGTCCGTGCGCTCCTCGCCGAGCAGCGCGCCGCGCACTAATTTACCGCTAACAGGCAGAACCACCTGCCCCGGCGGCCGGTTTTGTGGCAGGGCGGCGGCATGCAAACGACAACGCTTTCCGCCCGCCCGAACCGCCCCGCCGCGTCCGCGACCACCGCGATCGGCATCTACGGCAGCGCCGGCCGGATGGGCCGCGCGATCGCCGACGCGATCGAGAGCGCCGGCGCGACGCTGGCCGGCGGCGTCGACGCCGGCGAGGACCCGAACGCGATCGCGAAGCTCGCGGACGTGATGGTCGATTTCTCGACTCCGTCCGCGATCGAGGCGCATCTTGCCGCGGCACGCGCCGCAGGCACCGCGATCGTGATCGGCACCACCGGCTTGTCACCGCAGCACCAGTCGCTGATCGATGCCGCCGCCAGCGACATCGCTGTGCTGCAAACCGGGAACACCTCGCTCGGCGTGACGCTGCTCAACATCCTGGTCCGCGATGCCGCCGCGCGGCTCGGTGCCGACTGGGATATCGAGATCGTCGAGATGCATCACCGCCACAAGGTCGATGCGCCGTCGGGCACCGCGTTGCTGCTCGGCGAGGCGGCCGCGAAGGGGCGCGGAACGACGCTGGCGGAACTCCGCGTCGACAGCCGCGCCGGTCTGGTCGGTGCGCGCAGCGAGGGCACGCTAGGCTTCGCCTCGGTGCGCGGCGGGTCGGTGATCGGCGACCACAGCGTGATCTTCGCGGGCGAAGGCGAGCGGATCGAGCTCAACCACCGCGCCGATGACCGGTCGATTTTCGCGCGCGGCGCCGTGCAGGCGGCGATCTGGCTCGCCGGACAGCCCGCCGGTCGATACCGGATGGGCGACGTGCTCGGTCTCTAACGCGGTGAAAAAGGCCGACGTCGTCGAATTCTATGCGAGGCTGGCTGAGGCCGATCCGCATCCCGAGACCGAACTCGAATTCGTCAATCCGTACACGCTGGTCGTCGCGGTCGCGCTATCGGCGCAGGCGACCGATGTCGGCGTCAACAAGGCGACGCGCGCGCTGTTCCGCGAGGTCGACACGCCCGCGAAGATGGTCGCGCTCGGGCTCGATGCACTGAAGGGGCACATCAAGACGATCGGGCTCTACAACACCAAGGCGAAGAACGTCATCGCGCTCTCGCAGATGCTGATCGACGACTATGGCGGCGAAGTGCCCAACGACCGCGATGCGCTCGAGCGGCTGCCGGGCGTCGGTCGCAAGACTGCCAACGTCGTGCTGAACGTCGCGTTCGGCGCGGAGACGTTCGCGGTCGACACGCATATCTTCCGGGTCGGCAACCGCACCGGCCTCGCCCGCGGCAAGACCCCGCTCGCGGTCGAACTGAAACTCGACAAGGCGACGCCGCAGCCGTTCCGCCTGCACGCGCACCACTGGCTGATCCTGCACGGCCGCTATGTCTGCAAGGCACGGACGCCCGAATGCTGGCGGTGCATCGTCAACGACCTGTGCAATTACAAACCTAAGACGCCGCGGCCCAAGGAGCGGGGCAAGAGCACGGGCGGAACGGCGAGCTTGCCAAGTATGCCAAATACGGAGTCATGACGCGTTTTGCACAGGTCTAACGGATGCATATCACCGTCTCGTGCGACTAATACGCGCGCGACCGACACAGCGCGACAGCGATCAGCATGAAAACGGCTGGCGCAGCCCGCCACGCTTTGCTAGGCGAGCCATCCGGCACCCGTAGCTCAGCTGGATAGAGCGCTGCCCTCCGAAGGCAGAGGCCACTGGTTCGAATCCAGTCGGGTGCACCAAACTTCATTTATTTCCCCCTAATTTAACGCCTTAGCGGCATCTTTGGCTAACCTTTCCGCAAGGTTAGCCAAAAGCTTGTCTGCGGCAGTGTCTGAAAGCGTGCGCTGATCAGCCGCTGCAGTGTACCGCGCGACCTCGCTGTCGGTCGTATGACCGGTCCACGCCTTGATCTCTTGGTTCGAGCAACCGGCCTCAGCGCCGCGCGGCGGCTTTGCGCAGGCCGTGCGCCGAGCAATTCGGCGAACCGCGAGGTGTTCGATGGATTCTGGCAGATCGTCATCGACGATTTCGGTTCCATCACCCACAGCATGGAGAACGATACACGCCAGACCTATGCGCGGACGTACCTGACGGGGATCTGTCGCGAGGTAGGCGTGCCGCTCAGCGTCGACCTCATGATCGAACTGAGCCGTGCGCGCGGCAAGCTCACTTATGACATGGTCTGGCGCCGGTTCGATCAGGTCCTCGCCTCACGCGAGGAACAGCCGGATCATCCCATAGAGTCCGCTCAACAGATCGGTTACGCATACGCCGGTCGGGACGACCAGCTCGAGCCATCGGAGCAACCTGATCATCGTCCCGCCCTCCCCGACCCGCGGGGGCGGCCCGACGTCCCCCTCGGCCCTTCTACCCCAAATACAGCGCAAGAACCCCTGCCTCGCCCGCAAGCTTTTTAGGTGGCTTTCGATGCAGTTTGCGATGTGCCGCAGAGGACCGGAAAACCTAGCCCTAAGGGGCGGTTTCGAGCGCATGGATTGGATGCAGATTGCCGCACCTGGGGTGCTTCAGCAAGGCCGACATGCGTGTTTTAAAATCGCGCTGAATTACGCATCTAAAAGGCGCAGGCCCCCCGCCTAGCCCACATCATGTTCGCAGCGCAAACGTGTGTTCAAAAATTGGGCGGAGCTGAATCCAAAATTAGCCGGCATCGTAATGTGGTCTGTTCAGGTGCTAAGCGGCACAAATAGAACTGATTCTAAATGACGTCGGTTGACCTGCAGTTTTTCACCGCTCAATATACGCAATGAAATACTGCGGCGTTGTCAGTGAGGCATAAATAAACATGACAAGATCAAATGATCTGTTCGAGCCAGCCTTCGATTCCGTCAGATGGGCTCGTCAATCGATCGATGAGCCGGAGGCCGCAATATCCGGTTTTTTTCTAAATCCTGCCCATACTGAGCAGTTTGTAGAACGAGATCCCGCATCGGGCTCTAATATCCTAAAAGTCAGGTTGTTAGAAGATATCCCGTCTGATTTCCGACGGCATATAAACCAAGCTTGACATTGGCTCGCAGCTCTTTTGACCAAGTACTTCATGCCGCTTACGAGACAACAGGTTACCCCACAAAAAGAGTGATGTACCCTTGGGCAGAAAACCTTGATAAACTAAATGTTTACCTTAAAAAGGTCCCCGGCCCTTTCCAGAAATTGATCAGTATTCTCTCATTCCTCGACCCAATTCCTCCAGGGAATGGTGGTGATAATATCATAAGAGAGATGGCATTTCTTTCTAATCGAAAGCATGATGTCGGAATAAAGCTAGGCGCGTCAGCGGATATTAGAGATATTGAAGTTAGAATGCCTAATGCCGTTGTAGATTTTGGATTTACTCATTGGGGCCCAATTAAAAAAGAGATAGAAGTACTAAGATGGATTAATGATACTGGACCAGGCCTTATATCATTCAAACTTTACTTTTACGCCGGCCTCGACACTCCGGGCGAATTAGGCGAAACTCCAGCGACCAACCCAGTTCGATCATTCATAGACAAAGCTGACATTGTTTACGAAAGCTTCAAGCTAAAGTGTGAGGAAATTCTATCAGACGAAGCAGTATCGGAATCACTCATTGAAAGCTCATCGGCGCACGTCCTTGCAGCGACGGACTGGCGATCCAGGATTAAAATCAAGCCGCCCGAGAGAACGGTCCGTCCACCCACAAATCTTCGAGGGTTGTCACGTTCAACAATTACGACACCGAAAAAATAACGCGGTGTTCACGCGTTGATACATCCAACTGACCAAACACTGGTCAATGCTGCTCACTAGACTAGGCCATTCATGTCTTTTTTTAGGAACGAATTCTTAAAGCTCCGCTGCCAGCAGAGGGCAGCGAAGCGCATTTTTTAGTTCGCGCGAAATCACGCATTCCTCCCAGGATGCACGGGACGGCGCAAGCCGGCACGCTCACTCGCGGTCGCTGGATGCTGGATGCTGAACCGTCGAATAAGCACTTAAATAGCCAACAGTGCCCGCTCCCTGACTCGATCCTCCTATGATTGTAGAAATATTACTGAAACGGGCCTACGAAGCATATGTCGATCGCGAACATGGTACGCGCCGGAACGGCGGCGTTGATAACTTTGTTGCTGGTTGCGGCCCTGGTGGCAGCAACCAGGGTTAACGCGATCCGCATGGGGGGTGACATGCAGGTCAAGTCGCAACAGGCGGCCGATCTGATCGCTGACGTCCTTCCGCCGCCGGAATACGTGATCGAGCCCTATCTGGAGGTCATGTTGCTGCGTGAACAGCCGCAACGGATAGCGGAGGTACGAACCCGCCTGCAAAAGCTCCACGCGGACTATACGACCCGTCATAATTACTGGGTCGGAGCAAACCTTGCGCCCGAGCTAAAACGGGGTGTCACCGAGGCCACCCACGCCCCCGCTGCCGCCTTCTGGCATGAACTCGAAAGCAACTACCTTCCCGCGGTTCAACGCGGCGACCGGGTTGCGGCCGACCGCAGCTATGCAACTCTGACCGGCTATTACACCGCGCACCGCCAGCAGGTGGACGCACTGGTGACGACCGCCACTACCTATCAGTCTGCGCTTGAAGTCGAGGCTGCTGCGGTGCTGCGGACGGCGCTGATCTGGCTTTGCGGTCTGGCAGCGCTGCTGCTCGTGCTGATCGTCACCGCATCCTACACGCTGCTCCGCAAGGTGGTCCGCCCGTTGGTGGAGGTGTCGGACGTAACCGCACGGCTCGCGGTTGGGGAACAGGCGACCGTGCCGCACCGCGGCCGCCGCGACGAACTGGGCCGCATCGCCGATGCTGTGGAGCAGTTCCGTTCGGCATCGGCCGCGCGCACGGCGCAGGATGCCCGGTCCGCCGCCGAACAGCAGGAAGTAACGGCTGCGCTCAGCAGCGGCCTGTTGGCGCTCCACCGCGGCGACCTCACCGCGGAGATTCGCGGCGACTTCCCGCAATCCTATGTTGCACTCAAGACCAACTTCAACGCCGCACTGGCGGGCTTGCGCACGCTGATCGCGGCGGTGAGCGAAAGTGCGGCCAGGATCAGCACCGGGTCGGGCGAGATCGCGCACGCTTCCGAAGACCTAGCGCGTCGCACTGAATCGAACGCCGCCAGTCTCGAACAAACCTCCGCCTCCGTGGCGCAGATGGATACCCGGCTCGAAGCAACCGCCGCATCGGCAATTCGCACCGTGGAACGTGCCGATGGCGCCATCGCCAGCGTCGGTAATGGCCGCACCGTTGCCGGAGAAGCGGTGCAGGCGATGACCCGCGTGTCGGACAGCGCCAAGGACATCGATGACGTGATCGAAGGGCTCGACAAGATCGCTTTCCAGACCCGCGTCCTCGCCATGAATGCCGCAGTGGAAGCCGGCCGCGCCGGGGACGCGGGCCGCGGTTTCGCCGTGGTTGCCGATCTCGTCTCAGCGCTGGCAATGCGAGCAGAGGAGGAGGCCGGCCGGGCCCGTGAACAGCTTACCGCGACGCAGGCCGGTATCGTTACGGCAGTCGGCTTGGTGCAACGGGTCGACGGCGCACTCGCCGACATTTCGACAGATGTCGTGGAAGTGCATGGCCTGCTCAAACGCATCGCCGATGACAACCAAGCTCAATCTACCGCTGTGTCGCAGATCAACGCCGCCATCGGCACGATGGACCGTTCGACCCAGCAGAACGCCGCTATGGTGGAGCAAACCTCCGCTGCTGCGCGGACTCTATCGAGTGAGGTGCTGGCGCTTGCGGAACAGGCCGCACGCTTTAACACGAACGCTGAAACTGCCCCGCGTGCGCGCACTACCCGAGAACAGCACCTCGAAATGGCGGGGTAAGACACGCAGCCGGACTCACACTGATGCCACATGGCGTTGGCATGCTCGGAACCCGCGACGGTAATCATGCTTCGGTATCCTGCGATATTTCTCTATCCGACTTCGCAACAGACCAAAGACGCGCGACGTAAACGGTTTGGAAAGGCACCGAAATCGCGCATCCTCCTCAGGATGCACGGGACGGCGCAAGCCGGCACGCTCACCCGCGGTCGCTGGATGCTGAACCCGTTGGGTTCGCGCCTCGGGGGCTTGGTGAAGCTTCAAACTGCGCATGCCATAGGCGTTCCTTCTACATTTAGATCTTACAACGCCTCTGTGTGACCGCTCGGCGGATTTGCACTATCAACGAAGGCGCGGATGCGGGCGAGGATGGCGCGCAGCTCGGGGTTCTCGACCTCGGCGATCACGTCGTCGACCGTCGCGGTGTCCAGCTTCTTCTGACGCGCGAGCTTCTCGACGACGGCGCGGACGAACTCGCTCGGCTTACTTAGCATGCGCCGCACGCACTCGGGCACCGTTGGCGGCTGGAGCAGGATGAAGGCGTTCGAGATCTGCTCGCTCTGCTGCTCATCGGGCAGGGCATCCTCGATTGGTACGCACCGCCGCATCCAGTCGAGGAAGCCGCAAGCCTTTAGGCGCGCAACCGCCTCTACAACATCCCGCCGCTTATGGTCTGCGGCAGGCGAAGAGCTATGCGCTCAGCAGTTGGCTTTGCTTCGATGAAGTCTTCGTCATGGCGCGGGTGGCGGTTGCAGGCGCGACCGTGCGCGGGTAGGCGAACAGCCGATGCGTTCGGCGTACCATTCTTCGTCGATCGAGACGCGCGGGTCGGCACGGCGGCGGAGCGTTGCGGTCGGTCTGACGATCGTCGCGCATATCCTGATCATCCTGTTGCTGCTGCGGCTGGCGCCGTCGATGGTCGCCAAGCCGGTGGAACCGCGCAACCCCGTGACGTTCCAGCTGGCGCCCGACCAGGCGACGCCGACCCCGGCCAAGCGGACGCCTTCGCCGACCAAGGTGAAGCGTGCGAGCGGTGGTTCTCCGCAACGTGCGGCGCCGCGCGCCGATGCCGCGCAGACGCCCCCCGCGCCGCCCAAATCGCCGCCACCGCTGCCGATCAAGATGCTCGGCGGTATGGAGATGTTCGACGCAGCCGATATCTCGAAGATGCCGTCGCATCCCGACGACCAGCTTGCCGGCGGTGACGGTGGGAGTGGGTCGGGCAAGGGGAAGGACAGCGGTTCGGTCTATGGTCCGGGCGAGGGTCCTGGCGGCGAGCGTCTGATGAAGGTCGAATGGTATCGTCGGCCGACCGATGCGGAGCTGAACGGCTATCTGAAGAGCGCGCCGCCACCGAACAGCTGGGCGAAGATCGCGTGCCGGATGATCGCCAACTATCAGGTCGAGAATTGCCGAGCCTTAAGCGAGTCCCCGGTCGGGTCGGGTCTCGCCCGGTCGATGCGTCAGGCCGCGTGGCAGTTCCGCGTCCGTCCGCCGCGCGTCAACGGCAAGCCTATCCTCGGCGGCTGGGTCGAGATCGACATCGAGTTCAATTCCGGCTCGGCGCCATAAGCGACCGCAGTCTTCGCACCGTCAGGGTCGCGCCGGTTCCGGCACCACGGGTTGCACGACGCTCGCGCTAGGCTCCGCGGTCGGCATCTGCTCGATGATCGGCATGGCCGCGCGCGGGGGCGGTTCGGTGACCCCGCCCGGCCCGAGGATCGCGTCGACGTTGCGGCCGTGGAGATGATCGATCTCCGCCTGGCGTCGGCGCAGGTAGAATTCGCGCGACGCCGCATAGGGATCGGCGGCGTTGTCGTGCAAATCCTTCAGCGTGTCGTCGAACTCCGAGCGATGATCGAGCGCGCCTAGGACGCCGGCCGGGATCGTGTAGGTCGGACTGGTGAACGGCTTGCCGACCGCGACCGGCAGCATCAGCCGATCGACTCCGCCGCCGATCAGATCGCGCAGCGTCGTCGGGCCGACCAGCGGCAGGAACAGGAACGGCCCGTTCTTGACGCCGTAATAGCCCAGCGTGTTGGCGAACCCGTTCGACCGGCGCGGCAGGCGGAACGGCCGGCGCTTGGCGATATCGAGCACGCCGACCGCGCCGACCGTCGAGTTGATCGCGAACCGACCGACGGTTTCGACGGCCTTGCCGGGTTTCAGCTGCAGCAGGAAGTTCACGAACACGATCGGTTCGCGCAGATTGTAGAGGAAATTGTGGATGCCGCGGCGGATCGGCGACGGGACGGTCTTCTTGTACTGACGCGCGACCGGCCCGACGAACGCCTTGTCGACCGCCTCGGTCGCGTCGAACGCGGTCGCGTTGACCGATCGGAGCGGATCGCCCGCGAGCGCTTTCCGCCCGACGACGACGATATCGTGCGGCGACCCGGCGGTGCTGCCGGCCTTCCGCGGTGCAGGGGTCGCCTCTATGATCTGTCGATCGGTTTGCGGCGACACGGGGACCGGTGCGGGCGTGGGAGTAATCGACAGCGACGTTATCGGCGGCGGCACCGCTTGATCGTCGACGCGCACTGGCGGTTCGACCGGCTGTTGCGCGGCGAGCGACTCGCCGTTCGCCTGCATCGATGTTGCAGCCATCAGCAACGCGGTCGTCCAGGCCAACATATGCACTCATCACCCTTGTAGCCGGCCGCACTGTGCGCTCGCCGAAGCAGGGGCGCCACCACAACCCGATCGGTTACAGCCGCTGTGACGATTAGCGCGGCATAGCAAGCACCTAATGATGCCGGACTGTCATATGCGGTAATACAGTGACAGGAATTTTACCCGCCGTCCGATGGCGGTCGGCGCATCTAACGAAGCGGTTGCTTCGCGTCGGTCGACAGCGTGCGCGACAGCGTCACGAAACCACGACCGTCGACCTGGATCTCGTTGAACGCCGGGGGCGTGCCGCGCGTCCGCTTCGACAACGTGCCCGCACCGATCATGCGGACCGTCCTGCCCTCGCGATCGACGGGGATATCGAAGGGATCGTGGACGTGGCCGGACAAGACGGCATGCGCCCCCGCCTCTGCCAAAGCGGTCAGCGCCTCGTCGCCATAGCGCGTCCTGGCCGTACCCGTCGTCCCGCCTTCGATCAGCGGGTGATGCGCGGCGACGAAGACCAGATTGCCCTTCGGCGCGTCGGCGATCAGCGTCAGCGCACGCCGCAGCGAGCCCTGCCCCACCCTGCCCTTCGACCAGTTCCAGCGCCACTGCGCGCGCGCGGTCGTCTTGAGCGGCACGATCGTCACGCCGGGCAGTTCCAATGGGCGTTCGATCATCTGCTCGACCGCGGCATAGCGCTGATACGGTGCGAAGATCCGCCGGAACGGGTCCCAGTAATAGGGGATGTCGTGATTGCCGACCTCTAGCGTGACCGGCACGCCGAGCGAGCGCAGCCAATCGCCGCCGCGTTCGAACTCGCGCTTTGTCGCACGCATCGTCAGATCGCCCGTCATGATGACCGCATCGGGCATTTCCGCGGCGACGCACTGGTCGAACCAAGCGATCGCCGCAGGATCCTCCGCGCCAAAATGCACGTCGCTGACGTGGAACAGCTTCAGCATGCGAGGGTCACGCAAGTTCGGCGAGCGACGCGGGCTGATGCACCGGGCAACCGTTGAACTTGCCGCGGAAGTTCGCGGACAACGCGTAGGTATCCTTGCGCGCACGGTTGACCCCGCCGAGCGGCTGGTGCGCGGTGACACCGTTCCAGATGCTGTAGACCAGCGCATCGTCGGTCCGGTCGGTCACGCCCTGCTCCCAGGAGATTTGCGGCTCGACCGTCAACGTCGCGACGGTGACGAACGGGCTCTCCGCTTCGTCCCACACCACCGACGCGTCCTCGATCGGCATCGTCTCGAGGTCGCGGTTGAGTTGGACGCGAAGCTCCCATGCGCCGCCATGCTCGATCAGTTCCTCGCGGACTACCTCGCGCAACGCGTCGGGGCGCGCAGTGATGTCGACCATGTCGCCGGTGAGACGCGTCAGGCTTGGCGAGACGGGGAACAGCGCGACCTTCGCGATGTAATCGCCATAGCGCAGCGGGGTTTGCGAGTAATAGGTTTCGCCGAGCGGATGGACGGGTTTCGCGCCGCCCAGCGTCTGCAGCGTCGACGACTGACCGCCAACCGCTTCGAGCGCGGCTTCGACGACGCGGAAGGTAGCGGACATCGCCTTCTTCACGCCCTCGAACTTGTCGGTGGTTTTCGACAGCAGCTTCAAGTTCTTCGAAAACGCCTTGGCATCCGCTGCGGCGAACGCAGGCCCGTTGACCATGATGAAGTCCTGGGTCGTCGCGTCCTCCGATCCCGGCAACCGCGCGCCAGCGACGTCGAGGATCTTCAGCGCGAGACCGCGCGGCAGGCTGATGCTGTCGTCGAGGATGTCCCCGGCATTGGTCGAGATGCGCAGGATCGCCTCGTGCTCGCCCGGCGTTGCGAAGATTCCCTGCGCCAGTTCGGGCGGCAGATCGGCGGCGACGACCAGCGTCCCGCGGGCGATACCATGCGCCTTGGCATGAACCGCGCGCACCGCATGCCCATAATCCTGCGACGTCGTCTCGAGAATCTCGCGGAACGAGTCTTTGAGGCCGGCCAGCGTCTCCTGCTCGTCGGAGGCGACCGTCTCGACGGACGGATCGTAGCGGACGGGGGGCTTGCTGGGCATCGGTGGAACTCCATTTCGTACCGCGTCGTAACCCTTTGGTCTCGAAAGACGTTCCGCGAAATTGCGACCACGACGTTGCAAACCGGATGCCAACCGCCGATCAGCGACATCGAAGGAGCCCATGATGCACATACCCGAAGTCACCCCGCCAACCGTCGCGATCGTCGGCACCACGGACCGCTTCCCGGTCCGCCGCATTTTCTGCGTCGGGCAGAATTATGCGGACCATGCCCGCGAGATGGGATCCGATCCCGACCGGCAGCAGCCGTTCTTCTTCTCGAAGCCGGCGGATGCGGTGGTCGCGAGCGGCACGACGCTGCTGTTTCCGGCGCAGACCGACGACCTCCATCATGAGGTGGAACTGGTCGTTGCGATCGGCGTCGGCGGGAAGGATGTCGCGGCGACGGAGGCGGCGGCGATGATCTTCGGCGCTGGCGTCGGCATAGATCTGACGCGCCGCGATCTCCAGGCGGTCGCGAAGAAGGCGGGTCGTCCGTGGGACATGGCGAAGGGGTTCGATCGGTCGGCGCCGATCGGTGCGCTGACGCCCGGTGCGCCGGCCGCGCAGGGTGCGATCGCGCTGGCGGTCGATGGCGACACGCGGCAATCGGGTGACCTGTCGATGATGATCTGGAGCGTGGCCGAGGTGATCGCGGCCCTGTCGAGCTTCGTCGAACTCGCACCGGGAGACCTGATCTTCACGGGTACGCCTGCCGGCGTTGGCCCGATCCGGCGCGGCCAGCGCGTCCGCGCGACGATCGATGGCCTCGAGCCGCTGGAGATCGCGTTCGAAGACTAGGAGGGATCTCCAATAAGTTCGGTTCGGCAAATCCCACCCACTTTCGTCATGCCGGGCTCGTTCCGGCATCCACGGTGCCGCACGATAAATAGTATTTGGTTTGCGGAACGGTGGACCCCGGAACCAGTCCGGGGTGACGGAGAGACTGTGGGAATGGCGCGACCCAGTCGACCGTTCGGGGTCTACCGTCGCCTGTACTACCTCTATCGATTTCCCAGACTGCGAGGCCAGCGCCGTTCCGCTATTGCACATCGTTATCATTTCTATACGACTGCGCGGATGAACGAGCGCGGCGCTGCACATTCGGAACGGAAGATCGGCGTGCGCCCGTGACTCGCGGTACGATCAAGGCGTGGTACCTCGTCCACAAATGGACGAGCCTGATCTGCACGGCGTTCCTGTTGATGCTGTGCGTGACCGGGCTGCCGTTGATCTTCCACGAGGAGATCGACGGCTGGCTCGATCCGCCCGCACCGCTCGCGCCACTGCCGGCGACGACCCCGGCGCTGTCGCTCGACACCATCCTCGCGCGCGCCGCTGCGCAGGCGCCGGGCGATATCCCGCTCTATCTGAGCTTCGACGACCACCAGCCGATCGTCTATGTCACGACCGGGCCAACCCCCGATGCGGTCCCCGCGGCGATGCATTTCCTCGCGCTCGACGCGCGCACCGGCGCGATGCTGCCGCCGCATGTCGACGGCGTCATGGATTTCATCCTCAAGCTGCACACCGACATGCTGCTAGGCTTCTGGGCTGAGATCTTCCTCGGTTTCATGGGCCTGCTGTTCTTCGCGGCGATCGTGTCGGGCGTGGTGCTCTACGCGCCGTTCATGGCGAAGCTCGACTTCGGCACTCTACGCCGCAACCGCAGCACACGACTCGGCTGGCTCGACCGGCATAATCTGCTCGGCATCGTCACGCTCGTCTGGGCCAGTGTGGTCGGGCTGACGGGTACGATCAACACGCTGGTCGTGCCGATCACCGGGATCTGGAAGGCGAACGGGCTCGCGGCGATCATCGCTAGCGAGGCGCGGACGCCGCTCGGCGCGCAGCGCGCGTCGGTGCAGGCTGCGCTCGACGCGGTGCAACGCGAGGCGCCAGACATGACGCCGCAGTTCATCGCCTTTCCCGGCGTCGTGTTCAGCAGCAAGCACCACTACGCCGTGTTCCTGCGCGGGACGACGCCGCTGACGGCGAAACTGCTGCTGCCGGGGTTCGTCGATGCGGCGACCGGGCGGCTCGACGCGGTGACGCCGATGCCGTGGTACATGCAGGCGATGCTGCTCGCGCAGCCGCTGCACTTTGGCGATTATGGCGGGATGGCGATGAAGATCGTCTGGGCGGTGTTCGACGCGCTGACGATCGTCGTGCTCGGCAGCGGGCTGTATCTGTGGCTGCGGCGGCGCGGCGGGCCGAGCGAGCAGCGTGTTCGCGAAGTCGTGATGGCGGGTGAAGCATGAGGCAAAGGACGACGCTGCAGGTCTTCGGCGTGCCGATTCTGCTTGGGATCGCCACGCTGCTCGGGCTGGGCGCCGGGCTGATCGGCGATGGCGGCTGGGACGTTGCGGCCGGGCTGCTGCTCGCCGCGCCGCTGGCGATCACCGGATGGTATTGGACGCGGACGGCGCCGAAGACCAGACGCGACCGCACTGGCGCGGCTCACCACATGCCCGCAGTTCGCCGGGTGTGACGAAACGGGGCCGGCGGATTGCCGACCCCGTTTCTCAGTTTCGTTCTCGGCTCAGACGCCACGCGCCGGTTGTGCAGTACCGGTCGTTGGAGCCGGCACGGTGCCGGTCATCGGCGCCGGCGGGGTGCCGGTCACCGGAGCCGGTGGCGTAACACCGGGTGCTGGAGCCGGCGGCAGCGTGCCGGGTGCCGTTCCCATCGGCGCCGGGGGGACGACGCCGGCTGGCGGCGGTGGTGGCGGCGCGCCGGGTCCACCTGGGCCACCGGGGCCGCCGGGACCGCCATCGGGGCCGTCAGGACCCGGGCCACGAGGACCACGCGGCGGACCACCGACCGGGCCGAGCGCGGTCACCTTGCCGCCCGCACCGACCAGATACGACGCATGGACGAAGCCCTGGTCGAACTGGCCCTGGACGGTGACCGGCTGCCCAGCGGTGACGAGCGTGCCGTCCTCGCCTTCGCGACCGAGATCGACCAGCGCACGGCCGGTGCGATCGGCCATCACGAACTTGTTGCCATAGACTTCGGCGACGGTGCCGCGGATCGTGACGATGCCGTCCGACTGGAGCGAGCGGATCGCGACCGGCGTGGCGGGGGCCATGCTCACCGTCGGGCGAGTGGCGGCGACCGTGACGGCGCCGGCGGCACCGCCGACGACGAGCAGACCGGCGGCGGCGATCGCCAGGCGATTGCGGCGAAACTTCGAAGGATTGGCGGGGTGTTCCGACATGATGTCTTTCCTCTCGTTGGTTGACGAGAGACGCTCTACGCCGAGTCGGCCGACGCCCGCTGAACCAAGCCGTTCAGTTTCCGTTTGGCACTCAGGCATAAGGCCAGCGGGTCAGGGGAAACACGCATGCGGGTATTGGTGGTCGAGGACGACGTGGCGATCGCCGACGGGTTGGCGCGGGCGTTGCGCGCGGAGCATTTCGCGGTCGACGTCGCGACCAACGGCGAGGATGGTGGCCATCTCGGCGCGACCGAACTCTACGACGTCGCGGTGCTCGATCTCGGCCTGCCCAAGCGCGACGGTCTATCGGTGCTGCGCGACTGGCGGGCGGCCGGGCGCGACCTGCCGGTGCTGATCCTGACCGCGCGCGACGGATGGTCGGAGAAGGTCGAGGGGTTCAAGGCCGGCGCCGACGATTACGTGGTGAAGCCGTTCCGCGTCGAGGAAGTCGTGATGCGGCTGCGCGCGCTCGTCCGCCGCGCCGCGGGTCATGCCGCCTCGCGCGTGACGTGCGGACCGCTGGCGTTCGACGCGCAGCTCGGCACGTTCGAGCTCGACGGCCTGCCGCTGAAGCTGACCGCGTTCGAGTGGCGCGTGCTGTCCGCGCTCATGCTCCGGCGCGAAGTGGTGATCGAACGCGCCGACCTGATCGAACGCGTCTACGAGGGCGATGCCGATGTCGATTCGAACTCGATCGAGGTGATCATCGGCCGGCTGCGGCGGAAGATCGGCGCGCAGATGATCGAGACGGTGCGCGGCCGCGGCTACCGGTTGACGGGCGGCGGCGCGTGAGCGTGCGGCGGTCGCTCGTTCCCCGGTCGTTATACGGCCGGATGCTGGCGATCTCGGCGATCTCGACGCTGGTCGCGCTGGTGTTCGCGGGGTTCGCGATCAGCCATGTTCTCGAACGCTTCGTGATGCACGGGCTCGACGACCGGCTCGATGCGCAGGTGTCGGTGGTCGCGCGCGCGGTCCGCCCCGACGGGACGCTCGACCGGGCGCGGGTGGTCGATCTGGCCGGGTTCGATACGCCCGGATCGGGCTGGGCCTGGCAGGCAGTCGGTCCCGCGGGCCGCTGGACCAGCGACGGGGCATTGCCCGAGGCTGCCGCCCTGCCCGGCCCCGACACTGCCCTCCCTCGCCCGCCGCTCGCGGGTCGGCCACCGGCACTGCCAGAGATCGACGACCGGCAGCCGCGCCCCGGCGAGACGCGCGACCGGAGCGGCCAACGCCTGCATTCGCGCACCTCGACCCTTGCCAGTCGCGCAGGTCCGGTGACGATCACCGCGATCGGCCCGCGGCGGATCGTCGAGGCGCCGTTGCGCGAGGCGATGATCCCGCTGCTCGGCTCGCTCGCGCTGCTCGGGATCGGTCTCGGGCTGGCGACGCTGGTGCAGCTCCGGATCGGGTTTCGGCCGTTGCGCGATCTGCGCACGTCGCTGGTGGCAGTCCGGGGCGGCAGCGCGCGTCACGTGCCCGACGATCAGCCGGGCGAACTGCGCCCGCTGGTCGTCGAACTCAACGCGCTAATCGACCAGAACGCCGCCGGGCTGGCCCATGCCCGCCAGCATGTCGCGAACCTCGCGCATGGGCTGAAGACGCCGCTCGCCGCACTGTCGCTCAAGCTGGCCGAGGCGAACGCGAGCGACGACCTGCGCGACATGGTCGACCAGATCGATTCGCGCGTCCGCCATCATCTCGGGCGCGCGCGCGCCGACGCCGCCGGGTCGGGCGCGCGCGCGCGGACCGCGATCGCCCCCGCGATCGGCGATCTTACCGACGTGCTGCGGCGCATCCATGCCGAGCGCCCGCTGTCAGTCGACATCACCGTCCCGGCCGAGATCGTGATGGCGATCGACCCGCAGGACCTCGACGAGATGGTCGGCAACCTGCTCGACAATGCCTGGCGCCACGCGCGTGCGCGAATCTCGGTCATCGCCGTTATAGAAGGCCCCCTCGTGTCCCTGGCGATCGCCGACGACGGCGACGGGCTCAACAATGCGGTGATCGACCAGGCGATGATGCCCGGCCGTCGGCTCGACGAACGCGGCGACGGGCATGGCTTCGGCCTGTCGATCACGCGCGAACTCGCCGAGCTCAACGGCGGTGGGTTAACGCTGGGACGATCGTCCGAACTCGGTGGGTTATCGGCCATGCTGACGCTGCCGATCCAGGCGTAAGGCTCGCTAAGCCCCCGACAAAACTTCGGGAATTTCGGAACTTACAATTTTTGTCCGGCGAATAAGATCTTGGCCCCTGCTCGCCGGGGCTGCTGCACTTAAGTCGAAATTAACCTTTTACCTTCATTTGTCCTGTGGTTAATGAATGGAAGTCGAGCTGCGGACATGAGGTGTCGAGCGGTCTCGCGAACAGGGGACGACGCATGCGGGTGCTGCTGATCGAGGACGAGCCGACGACGGCCAAGGCTATCGAGCTGATGCTGACGACCGAAGGGTTCAACGTCTACATCACCGATCTCGGGGAAGAAGGCCTCGATCTGGGCAAGCTGTATGATTACGATATCATCCTGCTCGATCTGAACCTGCCAGACATGCATGGCTACGATGTGCTCAAGCGCCTGCGGGTCGCGCGCGTGTCGACGCCGGTGCTGATCCTGTCGGGCGTGAACGAGATGGACTCGAAGGTCCGGAGCTTCGGCTTCGGCGCCGACGATTACGTCACCAAGCCGTTCCACCGCGAGGAACTGGTCGCGCGCATCCACGCCGTCGTCCGCCGCTCGAAGGGTCATAGCCAGTCGGTCATCCGCACCGGCAAGCTGGCGGTCAATCTCGACGCGAAGACGGTCGAAGTAGATGGCAGCCGCGTCCACCTGACCGGCAAGGAATATGCGATGCTGGAGCTGCTGTCGCTCCGCAAGGGCACGACGCTCACCAAGGAAATGTTCCTCAACCACCTGTATGGTGGGATGGACGAGCCGGAATTGAAGATCATCGACGTGTTCATCTGCAAGCTGCGCAAGAAGCTCAGCCTGGCATGTGACGGCGAGAATTACATCGAGACCGTCTGGGGTCGCGGCTATGTGCTGCGCGAACCCGACGAGGTGCTCGAAGCGCAGGTCGCGTAACTCCCCTGTATTTTGGGAGCGCTGAAGGCCGCGGTACCGGGGGGTGCCGCGGCCTTTCGCATGTTTGGCGGGCGCCGCCAGAGGGAGGTGGCACCGGAGGTGACGGAAGGGGAGGCGCGCGAAACCTCTGTTCCGTGTCCGCCCCCTCCGACTGGCAAGCGCCAGCCACCTCCCCCTGGCGGGGGAGGATTGCGAGACGCCACCTATTTCTTCCGCCGCAGCCGCCGGAACAGGCCGCGCTTGCTGAGCGCCTCGAACATTTCTTCCGGGCCTTCGGGATCGAGCACCTCGTTGTCCGCCAGCCATTCCTCGACCGCGGTCAGGTCGGGGACCTCGTAGGGCTGGACTGTCTTCCCCTTACCGCGCAGGCGCTCGATCGTCTCGATCAGCGACCCGGTCTCGGCGATCAGATCGCTGACCACCGACACCTCGACCCCAAGATGTTCGGCGATCAGCCCGTCGCGGATTGCGGCGATGCCCCGCGCGGTCGCGTCGTCGGTCGCGCGAATCGCGAGGTCGCATTCGGTGTCGAGCCGCAGCGAGCGGTTGTTCATGTTCGACGACCCGAGCCGGAACACGTCGTCGTCGGCGATCAGGATCTTCGCGTGGCAGTAGATCGGCTCGCCGCCCGCGGTGTAGGGATGATACATTCGCAGCCGCCCGTGCGTATCGCGCCGGTGCAGCGCCTCCATCAGCCGCGCCCGCGCGGTATCCATCGCGATCGGTTCGAGCCAGCCTTGCGCGGTGGTCGGGTTGATGATGACGATTTCGGGCCCGTCCGCCTCGTCGAGCCGCCGCGCCACCGCCTCGGCGATTTTCCGCGACGCGAAATACTGGCTCTCGATGTATAGATGCTTCTTCGCTCGCGCGATCTGGCCGAGGAACAGCGCCTCGCTTTCGTAGACCGGTTCCTGATCGGACATCTCGGGTTCGCTGCGCGCGATCGCGACGTCGACGTCACGAAAATCGACCGGTAGCCCCTCCGGCCAGTGTTTTCCGCCTGGTTGGCCCGCCGCCATCTTCATCCCACCAGCCAGGTGCCAGCGCCGCCGGAACAGCTCGCCCAGTGCATGCGCCACGGGGCCCTGCACCGCGCTGATCGCGTCGTGCCACGGCTTGTACGGCTTACCCGACGGCTGGACACGGTGCGGATCGCCATCGCGGTGATCGCGCGTGTCCCAGCGGTCGCCGGTCATGTCGATGCCGCCGCAGAACGCCAGCGCATCGTCGATGATGACGATCTTCTGGTGATGCGATGCGGCGGTCGGATGATGCCCGTCGAGCTTGGTGTGGATGCGCTTGTGCTTCATCCATTTCATCATCGTGAAGACGGTCGAGCCACGGAACAGCGACTTGATCGCGCCGGTATCCCAACGGAGCACGAAGATCTCGAGGTCGGGTTCGCGGTCGACCAGCCACAGCATGAACTCGCCAAGCGTCTTGGGCTCGCCGGGACGATCGACGCCGGGTTCGAGGGCGATGCGCGCGTCGAAGTCCCAGCCGATCAGCAGGATGCGACGCTTGGCGCCCATCATGGCGACGCGCGCGGTCCGGAAATAGTCCGCCGCATCGACGATCACCGCCATCTGTTCGGCGCGTTCGACCCGCCAGCATTCCGTCCCGACCTGCATTCGCGTCCCTTCGTTTGCCTGTCGGCAATACCTGCGGCTGGACGATTGGTTGCGGATGCACCTGTATCGCCGCCCCCCGCGCGCCTATCTAACACGCTGATGAGTCCTCCTACCCAGCCGCCCGCCCAGCGCAAGGTGATCCATGTCGACATGGATGCCTTCTATGCGTCGGTGGAGCAGCGCGACGATCCGTCGCTGAGGGGGAAACCGGTCGCGGTCGGGGGATCGCGCGCGCGCGGCGTCGTGGCCGCGGCAAGCTACGAAGCGCGCGCGTTCGGGGTGCGCAGCGCGATGCCGTCGGCTACCGCGATCCGGCGCTGCCCCGACCTCGTGTTCGTGCCGCCGCGGTTCGACGTGTACCGCGACGTCTCCGACCGGATCCGCGCGATCTTCGCGGATTACACCGAGCTGGTCGAGCCGCTGTCGCTCGACGAGGCGTATCTCGACGTGACCGAGGACATCCGCGGGCTCGGCACCGCGGCGGCGATCGCGGAGGAAATCCGCGCGCGGATCAAGGCGGACACCGGCCTCACCGCCTCCGCCGGGGTCAGCTACAACAAGTTCATCGCCAAGCTCGCTTCCGACCAGAACAAGCCCGACGGGATCTGCATCATCACCCCCAAGCGCGGCGCGGCGTTCGTCCAGTCGCTGCCGGTCAAGCGCTTCCACGGGGTCGGGCCGGTCACCGCGCAGAAGATGGAACGGCTCGGCATCCTGACCGGCGCGGACCTGTTCGGGCGCAGCCTCGCCTTCCTCCAAGCAAATTTCGGCAGCTATGCGGAGTATCTGTACGGCGCGGCGCGCGGCATCGATCACCGCCCGGTACGCGTCAATCGTGCCGCCAAGTCGGTCGGCGCGGAGCGGACGTTCGAGACCAACCTGCGCGATCCCGACGATCTGCGCGCCGCGCTCCACCGGGTGGCGGACGCCGCGTGGGTCCGGATCGAAAAGCACGGTACGCGGGGACGGACGATCACGTTGAAGCTGCGGCATGCCGATTTCCGGACGATCACGCGGGCGCGGTCATCGCTGTCGGCGGTGACGGACAAGACCGCGTTCCTGGCGGCAGGGCTGGATCTGTTGATGGCGCAACTGCCGGTGCCGGACGGGGTGCGGCTGCTGGGGCTGACGCTGTCGGGGATTGTTGGCGACGAGGACGAGGTACAGCCGAGCTTGCTGTGATGTGCTCCCTCTGCCTCTGGGGAGAGAGCTGGAATAATCTGCTCCCTCTCTCCTTTGGGGCAAAGGTTGGGGTGAGGGGCTGTTCCGGGCGGAGCATCGCTGGGCTGCCCCTCACCCCGACCCTCTCCCCGCAGGGGAGAGGGAGCAGAGGAGGATCGCGCTTTCCCGTGGACGTTGCTTATCGCCGCGTTTACCCTTTGCGGACGAGACACGGGGGGAACCGCGATCGCACTCTGGTTCTTCATCGCAGTCGGTTTCAGTGCGGCAGGCTACGCGCTCTATCTCGCGGGGCTGCAGCGTCATCTGGTCGAGCCCAATCGCGCGTCGTGGCTCATCTGGAGCGCCGCGACCGGAGTCGAGGCGACCACCTATGCCGCGGTCAATCCGCATGCTCCGCAAAGCCTCGTCTTCGGCGGGTCGGCGATAGCCTGCGTCGTCGTCACGTTGGTCATGTGGCGGCGATCGCGGTGGCGCGCACCGACCCCGAGCGAAACACTATGCATGGCGTTCGCGTTCGCCGCGATCCTGCTGTGGGTCGCGTTTCACGAAACCTTCTGGGCGCACATGCTGGTCGTTGCCGCCGTGCCGATCAGCTTCTGGCCGACCTGGCAGAGTGTCCGGGAGGATCGCACGCGCGAACGTTCGCCCGCCTGGGGCCTGTGGACGTTCGGCGATCTGGCGACGCTGTTGCTGGCGACGCGGACGCAAGGCTCGGGGGTCGGCGAATACGGCTATATCGTCGTCGAGCTGCTCTGCCACGCGAGCGTGTGGTTGATGGTCGGACTGTCGACGATTAATCCGGCGCGATCGTTGGGGCTGCGGCTTGACCGGTTCTTCGTCCTCGATTCCTACCGCTCGACGATCAACCTGTTCGCAGTCGGCGAGACGCATCTCGGCAAGACGGTGTATGCCGCCGCGGGGTTCGCCGCGGGCGAGACCGTCATCCGCTTTTCGGGGCGCCGGATCGCCGCGGACCGCGTGCCTGCGGCGATGCACGGAACCGCGGATCGCTTCATGCAGGTGGCCGCAGGCAGTTTCATGGGCCCATCGGGGCGAATCGACGACCTGATCAACCACAGTTGTTCGCCTAACACCGGGCTGCGGTTCGTCGGCGACAATGTCTTCCTAGTGGCGATCCGCGATATCGCGGTCGGCGAGGAGATCGCGTGGGATTATTCGACCACGCTCGCCGATCCCGCCTGGCAGATGCCGTGTGCGTGCGGGAGCGCCTCGTGTCGGGGGATCATCGGCGGGTTCGACACGCTGCCGATCGCGCGCCAACGCTGGTTTCTCAAGCAGGAGATGGTCGCACCGTATCTCCGCCCGGCGATTGAAGGCGCGCGCGCCGCCTGACCGGGCGCGCGTCCAGACCGCAGCGGCCTACGCCGCCTTGGCGATCCCCGCTACCGCGCGGTGCAGCGACAGGATCGCGACCGCGCCCAATCCGGGCCCGTCGCTTTCCAGCCGCAACGATCCCTCCATCGCGGTCATCGAGTTCGCGCACCAGTGCAGCCCGAGGCCGCCGGACTTGTGATGCCGCGTCGAAAATCCGCGTTGGAACAGGTTTGGCGCGAGGTCGGGGGCAAACCCCTCACCATCGTCGCGGATCACGATCGTGACCCGGTCGCCTTGCTCGACGATCGACGTCATGATCGATCCGCCGCCGAGCCCGCGCGCGACGATCGATTCGGATGCGTTGCCGAATAGATTGCCGATCACCTGGCTGAGGATCACGCGGCTGGCCATCACCAGGATCGGCCCGGCGGGAAAGCTGAACGCGATCGAGACATTCTGCGAATAGCGCGCGATCGTCGCGTTGCGCGCGATGATGTCGGCGACGTCGCACTGTTCGAGGGTCGGCCGCTCGTGCGCGGCCTTCTGTTGCTGGCCGATGATTTCGAGGACGTGCGCCATCGCTTCGCGCCCGACCGCGAGTTCGCGGCGCGTCGCCTCGCGGTTGGCCGATTCCGCCTCGACCGCGGCGGCCACGAACGCGACCAGTTTGCGACGACGCGCCTCGGGAACATCGGTGCGGACGAGCTCGGCCAGCGCGCGGTCGACCGTGGTGCGCTCGATCGGTGGGGCCTGCGCAATACCCTGGCTGAGGATCGTGCTGATCGGGTTCAGCGCGTTGCGGACGTTGTGCATCACCGCGACCGCGCTTTCGCTGCGCCCGAGGTCGAAGGACTGCACCTCGATCTGCTCGCGCAGGTCCTTCAGCTGCCGGAGCATCGCGTTGAAGCTGCGACCGAGCGAACCGATCTCGTCGCGGCGTCCATGCTCGCTCAACAGCGCCAGCGAGCCCGACGCGCGCACCCGCTCCATATGGCTTTCGACGCGGTGCAGCGGACGCAGCACGAGCCGGGTGATCGTCCGTCGCAGGACGGCCAGGACGAGCAGCAGCAGGACGGTCGATCCGGCGACCGCGAGCAGCAGCATGCGGCGGCCGAGTAGGGATACGTCGCGTCTCACGCTGAACCGCGTGCTCGCGACGCCGCGGCCGTCGGCGCCCTTCATCGGCACCGCGATCGTCAGGATACCGGTCCGGGGCGTCACGGTTTCGGCGATCCCTGCGGCGTTCAGATCGATCCGGGCGTCGAGCTGGAGCAGGTCGGAAATCTGTTGCGAGGTGATGACCCGCGCCATCAGCACATAGCCGCGCGGCGCGCCGCTGCCGTCCGAGCGGCGCACGCGGGCGATCCCGACCGCCGCGACGCTGTCACCGATCCGCGCGTAGAACCGCCCCGAACTCCGCCCCTGCAGCGCCGCCATCAGATCCGTCCTCGCGATCGTCGCGATCAGCTGGCGACGCATCGCCGGCCGCTCGACGCCGCTGACCGGATCGCGCCAGCGGGCGATGACGACCCGGCCGTCGGGCGCGACATAGGCCATGCCATCGACGCCGATGTTGCTCATCGCCAGCGGCGAGAAGCTGTCGTTCTCGAATCGGGCGTGTTCGGCTCCCACGCGCCGAGGTGTCGCGTCGGGATCCACCATATAGGCGTAGCTGTCGTTCCAGTCGCCATAGTCGCGCACCGCGCTTTCGACCTTGGCCTCGTATTCGGACAGCGCCGCGCGGGTCCGCTCGATATGCCCGGCGATCGCCTTGTCCTCGAGCTGGGTGAAGCTCGGCGTGATGATACCGGCGAGCAGCATCGTGATCGCGATCGCCGCGCACAGCCCGACCGCGGTCATGATCAGCACGAGCTTGGCGCCGAGCGATGCCGGACCGCGGACTCGCCTGAACCGCCGCACCAGGCCGACGGGGAGTAGCGCCATCAGCCGCGCGTCCCGTTGCCCGACTTGCGATACACCATCGGACCATCGCCCGCGGTGTCGTCGCTGCCGCCGACGATCCGCGCATTGGCCATGTCCAGCGCGACTTCGGCGCTGACCGGACGCGAGAAGAAATAGCCCTGGAGATGGCTGGCACCGGCGAGGCGGAGCGCCTGGATCTGCGCTTCGGTCTCGACGCCTTCCGCGATCACGCCGAGTCCGAGCGCACGCCCGAGATGGATGATCGAATGGACGATCGCTGCGCTTTCGCGTTCGCGGCCCATGCCGTCGATGAACGACTTGTCGATCTTGAGGCAGTCGAGCGCGAACTTGCGGATGTTGTAGAGGCTCGAATAGCCCGTCCCAAAATCGTCGAGCGCGATCCGGAAGCCCATCTGGCGGAGTTTGTAGAGCGTGTCGGCGGCGCGTTCGGCGTCGTCGAAGATCGCGGTTTCGGTGATCTCGATCTGCAGGCGGGCGGGCTCGATCCCGGCGCGCTGGACGCTCTGCATGATGTGCCCGACGAAATTCTGGCGGCGGAACTGGCGCGGGCTGAAGTTGACCGAGACATATTGCCCGGGCCACTGCTTCAGGACCTGGAGCGCCTCGCCGAGCACCCAGTCGCCGAGTTCGTGGATGAGGTTCGATTCCTCCGCGATCGGGATGAAGGTGGCCGGGCTCATCGACCCGTATTCCCCAGTGTTCCAACGGATGAGCGCTTCGAACCCGATCACCTCGATCGCGCTTCCCGAGACGATCGGCTGGTAGACCAAACTGAGTTCGCCCTTGGCGATCGCCTGGCTGAGGCCGCCTTCGACCCGGCGGCGAAAGCGGATGCCTTCGTCCATGCTCTCGTCGAACAGCCGGACGATCCCGCGACCGCCACGCTTGGCATCGTTGAGCGCGAGATCGGCGCGACGCATGACATCGACCGGGTCGCCGCCCTGCCCGCCTTCGGTGACGACCAGCCCCGCCGATGCGCCGGCCTGGACCGAGTTGCCGAACACCTGGACGCTGACCGAACAGGCCGCGATGACCCGCTCGCACGCCATCACCGCCGCAGCCTCGCCGGCGGTTTCGAACAGGATACTGAATTCGTCGCCGCCGAGCCGTGCGACCAGCGCGCCCTCGGGCGACGCGCGATTGAGGATCGCGCACATCTCGCGGATCAGTTCGTCGCCCGCCAGATGGCCGAGCGTGTCGTTGATGAGCTTGAACCGGTCGAGGTCGACCATCACGGTCGCGAACGCACCTTGCGTCTTGGTGCGCTCCGCCAGCGCGCGAAGGAAGGCGAGACGGTTGGGCGCTTCGGTCAGCGAATCATGCGTGGCGATGTGGATCGCGCGGCTTTCGTTCGCCGCCAGCTCGGCACCCTGCTCCTCGAGCTGGATGACCTGCGCCGCGAGCTGATCGCGTGCCGCCACCAGTTCGCGGTCGTTCTCCCAGCGCTTGGCGAGCGCGGTCGCGGTCTGCGTGATCTCGGCGACTTCGAACGGCTTGGCGATGTAGAAGATCTTGTCGGCGGGCCCGGCGACCTTGCTGATCTCGACCGGCGAGAAATCGGAAAATCCGGTGACGATGACCAGGTTTATCGCCGGATCGATCGCCCGGATTCGCATCGCAGTTTCCCGGCCGTCGATCCCCGGCGGCATGCGAACGTCGATGAACGCGACCGTGAACGGATCGCCGTCGGCGCTGGCACGCTCGACCGCCGCAACCGCATCCAGGCCCTGGTCGCAGTGCGTCAACGCGAAGGCAGGGATCGCATCGGCGGTATCGCGCGCTTCGTCGGGTAGGGCGTCGCCGAACAGCTCGGCCGCCATCGCACCCAGCGTGTCGGCGCCGATCGGATGCTGTCCGGCGAAGCTGCGCCGATAGCTGTCGTGCATCGCCGGCTCGTCGTCCACGATCAGAATACGCATCGATGTACCGCTCCATGTCGCACTTAGCAGGCCAAGCGTAACAGGCCGCCACTCAACGGTACTGCGCGATGCCCTTCTCTATTGACGCAAGCGGTAACGGAACGCGGTTAAGACGGTGTAAACGACGATGCAAGTTGTTGGCCAAGTGCTTGAGCTCCAAGCACGATCGCGCCGAGCGGACCGGCATTGTTACCGAGCGCGGGCGGCACGATGAAGGTGTCGGTCAGTGCGACCTCGGGCAGCGTGATGTACCCGCCAAGGCTTCGCGTCATCGCCGCCCGGACTCGCGGGAACAGATGCGTCGCGCCCATCACGCCGCCGCCCATGACGATCCGCCGCGGGATGCCGGTCAGCACCAGCGTATGACAGAGTTGGCCGAGTGCATCGGCAACGCCGTCCCAGACGGGATCCTCCGCCGGTGCCTGGTCGGCAGGTTTGCCGATCCGCGCGGCGATGGCGGGTCCCGATACGAGCCCTTCCAGGCAGGCGCCGTGGAACGGGCAATTGCCGACCCAGTCGTCGCCCCGGAACCGGACCGGACGGATGTGACCGAGTTCGGAATGCGTCAGCCCGTCGATCGGGCGGTGATTCGCGATCATACCCACGCCGACCCCGGTCCCGACCGTGACATAGGCGATATCGGGTAGCCCGGTGGCTGCGCCCCAGCGCGCTTCGGCCAGCGCAGCCCCGACGACGTCGGTATGGAAGCCGGTCGGCACGCCGTAGCGGCGATGCAACCGGCCGGCGATATCCGTCCCCGCCCAGCCCGGCTTCGGCGTCGAGGTGATGTGACCGTAATCGCCGGCATGACGATCAATCGACACCGGCCCGAAACTGGCGATGCCGATCGCGACGAACCCGCTCCACCGGTCGAGCACGGCCTCGATCGCCGCCAGCGTTTCCTCTGGGCGGGTGGTCGGGATGCGGACGGTCTCCTCGATCTGGTCGGGGCCGCGCGCGAGGATGCAGATGCATTTGGTGCCGCCGAGTTCGATCCCTGCGACCAAAGGTGCTTCCGTCATCCTGAACTCCCTACGCATGTACCGGCGCCCGCTTCCTTTGCCGGCGTCGTCCAGTCAAGAGGCTCGGCCGACCGCGTCGTCCGGAACGACCGAAAACACCGATCACGCTCAACGATGTTTTCGTCCGCTATCGATCCGCGTGGTCGTGCGTTAGGGTAGCTCTCTTCCGCTTGCAGACAGGAATTTCCCGATGGCCAAGAAACCCCTCAAGATGCCGAAGGTCGATACGTCGGTCGAAGCACAGCCACAGTACAAGGTCGAGTATCGCGAGATCCAGCCTTACGGAACGCTGAAGCGCCTGCCGATCGCACTCGAGGACAACGCCCGTGCGCAGAGCGTGTCGATCCTCAACCAGGTTCTCGCCGATACGATGACCTTGCGCGACATGTACAAGAAGCATCATTGGCAGATGTCGGGCGCGACATTCTATCAACTGCACCTTCTGCTCGACAAGCATTACGAAGAGCAGGCTGCGCTCGTCGATCTCGTTGCGGAGCGGATCATGGCGCTGGGCGGTATCTCGATCGCGATGGCGCATGATGTTGCCGAAATGACGACGATCCCCCGCCCGCCCAAGGGTCGCGAAGACGTCCCGACTCAGCTTGCCCGGCTGCTCGAGGCGCACGAGATCATCCTGCGCCAGGCGCATGAAGGTGCCGAGGCGGCAGACGAATCCGGCGACGACGGCACCAACGATCTGCTCGTCAGCAACATCGTGCGCACCCATGAGCCGCAGGTCTGGTTCCTGGCGGAGCATCTCGCCGAGACCGAACTGGTCCGCAGCGACAAGTAAACGAAACGGGGTCCGATTGCCTGGCAATCGGACCCCGCATTCATCGCATCACTGTTGCGACCGGCGATCAGCGGGTCGCGTTGTACTTCAGCTGATCGTCGGTGAGCTGGAAGCCGACCAACGCCTCGAAGCTCGCCCGCAGGACCGCCTGCCGGACTTCGGGGGTGCTCAGCGGATCGACCGCAGCATCCTGGTCACCAGCCTTGCGCTTGCGCGTCAGCTTCTCACGAACATCGTCAGGCAGCGTCGCGGCGGCGCGCGAGATCGTCGACGATGCGGTCGCCGAGGTCGAGGCGAGCGCCTGACCGGCGGCAAAATGCAACGTCACGCGGCCGACGCGCTTGGCGACGACGGCGCTGCCGCCGCGGACCACGGTGATGAAATACGGCAGCGTCACGTCGCGCGCACCCTCGGTACGGTTGCGGCGGGCGCGGATATCGAACGTGACGTTGGTGACGACCTGATCGGTCGCGTCGGCGCATGTCGAGCGGACGTTGGTCATCAGCGCGGCGACGTCGATCGCCGACTGGTCGCGGCTGGTCGTCGGATCGAACAGCGTGACGTCGCCAGTAGCGGCGGGGATCGCCACGGCCGGGCAGACCGAACGGACCGCGGAGATACCGCCGGTCGCGTCGACTTCGCCCTTGCCGGCGCATCCTCCTAAAAGAACAGCAACGGCCGATACGGCGAGGATGGGGGCTTTCACGGCGACGCTTACCTTCTCGAACGAGCGAAAGGGCCGCCGCATGTCGCAAGCGGCCCCTGTCGCCGCGCACCATAGGAACCGGCTATCGTCCAGGCAAGCAATCGCGTAGAGGCAGCCGCATCATGAGCCCAATCGACAAGCCGCCGCTCGACCTGCTGATCGCAGCACCCCGAGGCTTTTGCGCCGGCGTCGACCGCGCCATCCGGATCGTCGAACTGGCGATCGAGAAGCATGGCGCCCCGGTCTATGTCCGCCACGAGATCGTCCACAACAAGTTCGTCGTCGACACGCTGAAGGCGCAGGGCGCGATCTTCGTCGAGGAACTGGACCAGGTGCCCGACGGTGCGCCGGTGGTGTTCTCCGCGCACGGCGTGCCCAAATCGGTGCCGCTCGATGCACAGAATCGCGGGCTGGAGTATCTTGACGCGACCTGTCCGCTGGTATCGAAGGTCCATCGCCAGGCCGAACGGCTGGTCGGCGCCGGACGGCATATCGTGTTCATCGGCCATGCCGGACATCCCGAGGTGATCGGCACGTTCGGCCAGGTGCCCGAGGGCGCGATGTCGCTGATCGAGACCGTCGAGGATGCCGAGGCGTTCGCGCCCGCCGATCCGAACAACCTCGCCTTCCTGACGCAGACCACGCTGTCGGTCGACGATACTGCCGCTGTGGTGGCGACGTTGCAGCGGCGCTTCCCCGCAATGCTGCCGCCGCGGGGCGAGGACATCTGTTACGCGACGTCGAACCGCCAGACCGCGGTCAAGGCGATCGCGCATGATTGCGAGGCGATGCTGGTGATCGGCGCACCCAATTCGTCCAACTCGGTCCGCCTCGTCGAGGTCGCCGAGCGCGAGGGAACGCGGGCCCGGCTGATTCAGCGCGCGAGCGAACTCGACTGGGATTTCCTGGCGGGTGTCCGCACGCTGGGAATCACCGCCGGCGCCTCCGCCCCCGAACTGCTGGTGCGCGAACTGGTCGAACGATTGTCGGAACGCTTCACCGTGACGGAGCGCGAGGTCGAGACGACGCGCGAGACGATCGCGTTCAAGTTGCCGCGTGGCCTGGAAGCCGCTGCTTAGGATGGGCGCCTAGCATGGCGGTCTATACGCAGGTCTCGGCCGAAGCGCTCGCGAGCTTCCTCGCCGGCTTCGATCACGGCGAACTGGTCTCGTTCAAGGGGATCGCCGAGGGCGTCGAGAACAGCAATTATCTGGTCGACACGACGGCCGGGCGTTTCATCCTGACGCTGTATGAGAAGCGCGTCTCGGCGGGCGACCTGCCGTTCTTCATGGCGATGCTCGAGCATCTCGCGACCGACGGCAACCCGGTGCCGCGAGCCTTGGCGAACCGCGACGGCGTGCTGATCCACGAGCTGTGCGGCCGCCCCGCCTGCCTGATCGAGTTCCTGCACGGTGTGTCGGTATCGCATCCGACCGCCGCGCAGGCCTATGCCGCCGGTGCGGCGATGGGGGCTATGCACGAGAGCCTGGCCGGGTTCGCGCTCGATCGACCGAACACGCTGGGGCCGGCGGGATGGCGGGCGTTGCTGGCGCAGTGTGGCGACGATCTCGACACGATCGCGCCCGGCTTGTTCGATCGCGTGTCGACCGCGCTGCACGGAGTCGTCTCGGTATGGCCCGATAGGCTACCTCGCGCGGTGATTCATGCCGATCTGTTTCCGGACAACGTGCTGATGCGCGGCGATACGGTCGGCGGACTGATCGATTTCTATTTCGCGTGCACCGATATCCGTGCCTATGATCTGGCGATCATGCACAGCGCATGGAGCTTCGACGACCGTGGCGAGCGCTATGACGCGGCGGTGGGCGACGCGCTGGTCCAGGGCTATGCGGACCGGCATCCGCTGTCGGACGACGAACGCGCCGCGTTGCCGATCCTGGCGCAAGGTGCGTGTCTGCGGTTCCTGCTGACGCGCGCGTGGGACTGGCTGAATACGCCGGCGGGTGCGCTGGTGACGCGGAAGGATCCGCTCGCCTATTGGCGACGCTACGAAGCTTACGCAAAGGACGATATGTTCGCATGACTGACGGCGAGATGACGAAGGTGGAGATCTTCACCGACGGCGCGTGCAAGGGCAATCCCGGTCCCGGCGGCTGGGGCGCGGTGATCCGCATGGGCGCGCACGAAAAGGAACTGTCGGGCGGCGAAACCCCGACGACGAACAACCGCATGGAGATGACCGCGGCGATCGAGGCCCTCAATGCGCTGACCAGGCCGTGCGCGATCACGCTGTATACCGACAGCAAGTACGTCATGGATGGCCTCACCAAATGGGTGAAGGGGTGGCAGCGCAACGGCTGGAAGACCGCCGACAAGAAGCCGGTGAAGAACGCCGAACTCTGGCACGCATTGCTGGCCGCGGTCGAGCGCCACAAGATCGAGTGGCAATGGGTCAAGGGCCATGCCGGCCACCCCGAGAACGAACGCGCCGACAAACTGGCGAGCGACGCTGCGGTGGCGGCGGGACGGCGCTGACCCGCGTCGCCCGATTCGGCGCGGTCATGCCCCGATCACGTCGCCGAACTGGGTGTCCTGCATAGGCTGGTCGTCGCGCCACGAGGCCGAGTCGCGTTTCAGCGTCAGATTGATGATGACGATCCCCGCGTAGGACGGTCGGGTCGGCTTCGGCAGATGCAGGACGCGGCGGCCCGACCGGTACGTCGCAAGCGCCGCCGCCTTGATCCGCCGCGCGGCATCCGCACCGTGCCAACCGACGACCGCGACCGCGACGTGCGTCGCGTCGGTCATCGTGACGACCGCGTCACGGGAATAGTCGCGCAACTGCTGCAACGACCGTGCGTGCCAGGATGGCTGGTCGAACGCCGAGACGTCCGTCGAGCGCCACGCGACTCGCATTCCGTCGGGGACGGCGGTCCAGCTATCGGCCGGCGACGATTCGCTTGACGGATCGCTCGCCGGGTCGCTCGACGGCCGGGCGGAGCGGATCAGGTCGTGTCGGCAGCGCTGGCACCGGCTGAACAGAAAGCCCTGGTTTTCCAGGACGAGCGGCGCGGCGACGTGCCCCGAGACGTGGCATAGCAGGTTCATGGCGATCCTCCTTGGTGATCGATGTATCGAGATGCAGCGCGGCGAGGACGATCAGGTCGCTCGGCCCCTGTTCGAGCACCAGATCGAGATTCCAGACTTCGAAATGGCGGCCCATGCCGATCAGCAGCGCGCGCTGGCGAATGCCGCGTCGCGACCGCATCCAGGGCGCGATCCGAATCCGCCCCTTGCCGTCCATCTGCGCGGGCGCGACGAACCCCAGCCGTCTTCGCAACAGCGCCTCGCGCGCCTCGCGTTCCCACCCGCCGAGCAGGGCGTCCTGAGTATCGTGATGATGCACCGCGACGCTGTCACGGTCGCAGACGATCATGCAAGGGTGATCCGCATGAAGACCGACGAACAGATCGTCGCGGATCGCGCGCGATTGTATCGCCACGCAGAAATGATCGGGTAAAGTCAGCTCGCCCTTCGCGTTGATCGTCGAAATCGAGCTGCCAACGAAGAAATCAACCATGCGCTACACACCGAAAAAGCTGGCTGCACTGTGCCAGCCCCGGAATTATCTCGCGTTAACCATATCGCGTATTTAACCTCGATCTAGTTTTTGGGACTAACCCGATCCTGTCGATTTCTACGAATGAAGATCGGAATTTTTTCCAATGGATTCGCGAATCTTCACATCACTTCGGTGTGCGAAAATAGCGATGCAGCCACATCGGACAGGATAAATCGCGCCGTTTTTACTGAAAGCGAGCGTTATCTGCAGAACGAAACGTGGCCGGCTCGAGTCGAATTGCTCGATCGGAGTCCTTCGACAGGGGCGATGGCACGGCTCACGTGGATCGAGTCGATTGCGTTTTTGGTGAACCTTTCGGCGACGCTACAGCTACCCGCCGAACGCTCACCGAGGCTCGCTCAAAACCGGTGGGGCGAATAGCGCGCCGGATCTATCGCCGCGACCGCGGGATCGGGCGCGATGCCGAGCAGCAGGCTGGCGGCGAGCAACGCGGCAGCGGGCGCGGTCTGGATTCCGAACCCGCCCTGCCCCGCGCACCAGAAGAACGCGGGAGTATCGGGGTCGAAGCCGTAGATCGGCAGGCGGTCGGGGGCAAAGGTCCGCAACCCCGCCCAACGCCGCTCGATCGCCGCAACGCGCCAATCGACGACGCGTTCGAATCGGTCGACCGCGATCGCGATGTCGATTTCCTCGGGCGCAGCGTCGCAGGGGGCGGTCGGCGTCTCGTCATGCGGGCTGAGCCAGAGGCGACCGCCGGGTTCGGGCTTGAAATAGAACCGCCCTGCAATGTCGGCGATATGCGGCAAGCCGTCGGGTGCGCCGGGATCGGTACGCAGCTGGACCATCGTCCGGCGATAGGCTTGCAGCCCAAGCGGGCGGACGCCGGCCCGCACCGCGACCGCGTCGGCCCACGCACCCGCCGCATCGACGATGACGCGAGCCCTGAACGCGCCGGCCCTGGTGTCGATCGTCCACACACCGCGGACGCGAGTCGCACCGGAAAAAGCGGCATCGCTGACGAAATCGACGCCCGTGCGGCGTGCGGTGGCGATGCTTTCGGCATGAAGTGCTGCGACATCGATATAGGCGCAGCTGGCCTCCTGCACGCCGAGCTTCCACTCGGCGCGCAAGCCGGGGACGAACGCGGACGGGTCGACTCGGTCGAGCACGACGTCGCTGCCCGCGAACTCGGCCAGGAACGCGTCGATCGCCGCTTCGTCTTCGGCACGACCGATGTGGATCGAGCCGAGCGGCGCGAGATGCCCGCCGGCCTCGAGAAACGGCCCCGACGCGGTCGTCAACGGCTGGATATCGGGGCCGCCATAGGTTTCCGACCAGAACGCCGCCGAACGACCGGTGGCGTGATACCCGGGAGTGTCCTCCGCTTCGAGCACGAGCACGCGCGCATGCGGACCGAGCGCCGCCGCAAGGCTCGCACCGGCCATGCCTGCGCCGACGATCGCGATGTCGTAGACGGGCGCCATCAGCGGAGCGGCACGCACGCCGCGAGAAACGAATCGATCGCCGACAGCGCACGGTCGCGAACGCCGTCGGCCTCGCGCAAAATCTCGTGCGCGGACTCGCGGCCGAACCGGACGACCTGCGCATCGGGCAAGCGGGCCGCCAGCCGGAGCGCGGCGCGCGGATCGACCAGCTTGTCGGCGTCGGCGATCAGCATCAACACGGGGATATCGATCGACTCGATGCGGGGATCTTTCGCCAGCGCCGCCGCGCCTGTGAACCCCTGCGCAAGCCACGCCCAGCTCGGTGGGCCGAGTACCAGCTCCGGACACTCCCGCTGCCACCAGAGCTCGTCCTCGTAGCGCGCGGCGTCGTGCGTCAACAAAGTCTGCCGCGACGCGACCGATCCGGGCCGCTCGTTGGTCCGCCAGGCCGCGCGCGCCGGATCGCCGCGGGCTGCCATCCAATGCGTCACCTTGCTGGCAAAGCCCGTGCCGAACGGTGATTTCAGCCCGATCATCGGCGCCACGAGGATCGCCGCTGCCGGCTGGATCGACCGTGCCGCGAGCGCACGCATCACCATCATGCCGCCCATCGAGTGACCGAGCACGACGCTCGGCAGCGCCGCGTCCCGTGCATCCGCCGATCGCGCATCCTCCGCACTCCAGTCCGTCCAGAACGCTGCGAGATCGCGGTCGTACACACCGTAATCGGTGGCGTGGCCGACATGCGGATCGGCGGAAAGTCGCCCCGAACCGCCCTGCCCGCGCCAGTCGAACGCGGTCACCGACCACCCCTGCGCGCGGAGATGCGCGAACGTTTCCAGATATTTCTCGAAGATATCCCCACGACCGGTCTGGAACAGGATACGCCCGCGCGGCGTCGCGGCGGACCAGTCGAATCGACGCAGCTTCCAGCCGGCCGGCGCGGTCCAATAACCGATGCGAGCGCCGACCGGGATCGCCCGTCGCGCCGCACAAGCCGCGGTATCGCCGGTATTTTTGCGCGGCACGGTTACTTTTTCGAAAGCCATCTCCGTTAGGACTTAGCCGATGGGGTCCAACATTGCGCTTCCAATCTTGATTTTCGTGCTGGGGGGCCTGCTGGTCTCCGCCGGCATCGAGGACGTGCGGACTCGGGAAATCGCCAACTGGAAGAACGCCGCCGTCGCGCTGCTCGCACCGGTCTGGTGGTATGCCAACGGCCTGGATGTCTGGCCGGACATGGCGCTCCAGCTCGGCGTGGCTCTGGCCGTGTTCGCCGTGTTTCTGATCGCGTTCCATTTCGGGATGATGGGCGGCGGCGACGTCAAGCTGATCGTCGCACTCGCGCTGTGGCTGCCGTTCCCGGCGTTCCTGTCGATGCTGATGATCATGTCTATCGCCGGCGGTATCGTCACGATCGTCATGATGATCGAGCGCACGATCAAGAAGAATACCGGACAAATCGAGGTTCCATATGGGGTCGCTATAGCATTCGCCGGTATTCTCGCACTCCGCGAACCACTCCTTAACCAGTTTCAGTGATGATTAACCTCGGAACGAACACCGGGCGCCTGAAAGGCACGATGTAGTCATGGACAGCCGCAAGATAATTCTGCTGGTAGGCGCGCTTATAGTCGCGGCCGTAACAGCCTTCTTTGCCAGAACGCTTGTGGCGGGAAGTTCGGCACCGCAAGCCGGTGCCTCCGCCATGGCCGCGCCGGCCGTCGACGGGCCCGAAGTGCTCGTCGCGACGCGCTCGCTGCCGGTCGGCACGATCCTCGACGCGACCGCGCTGAAGTATCAGCCCTGGCCCAAGGAGCTGGTCGACAACGCCTATTACCTCAAGGACAAGACCAACCTTCAGTCGTTGCAGGGCACGGTGGTGCGCAGCATCATCACGGCCGGACAACCGGTCACGCAGGGTGCGCTGGTGAAGCCCGGCGACCGCGGATTTCTCGCCGCGGCGCTCGGCCCTGGCATGCGCGCGGTCTCCGTCCCCGTATCGGCGCAAGCCGCGGTTGCAGGCTTCGTCTTTCCGGGCGACCGCATCGACCTCGTCCTGACGCAGAACGTCGCCGGTGGCGGCGATGGCCAGCCGCTCAAGGTGTCGGAAACGATCATGCGCAACATCCGCGTGCTGGCCACCGACCAGCGCACCGACAATCTCGTCGGCGAGGATGGCAAGACCAAGGTCCAGACCTTCTCGAACGTGACGATCGAAGCGACGCCCAAGATGGCGGAGCAGGTTGCGGTCGCGCAGACGCTCGGCACGCTGTCGCTGTCGCTGCGCTCGATCGCCGACAATTCCGCCGAACTCGAAGAGGCGATCGCCTCGGGCGCGGTGCACGTGCCCAACGGTAACGATCCAAAGGCCGAGAAGGCGATGATGGTCCGGCTCGCGAGCCAGCCATCGGCCGGTGCGGGAAGCTACCAGACCGGCGCCGACGTCTCGCGCTACCAGCGCAGCTCGGTCCCTGGAAAGCCGCCTGCGAGTGTCGGCGGACAAGGCGGGATGCCGATGATGCCGGTCGCAGGACCCACGACGGGTGCAGTCGCCGTGCAAGGGCCGATCGTGCGGGTGGCGCGCGGCAACGCAATGACCGTCGTTCCGGTCGGGGGGAAGAATTGAAATGCGCATTCCGTTGACGCACCCCTTTGGCGCGGCTCGCCAGAAAACGACGTTGGGATGGCCGCTCGTGGTCGCCCTGGTTGCAGCCAGCGCCGCGCCCTCGGTCCCCGCGATGGCGCAGCGCGGTCGCGGGGCGACCGCCCCCGCCGGATCGCCGGTCGTCCAGGTCAACACCGGCCGCGGTCGGTTGGTGACGCTCGCACGGCCGATGAGCGACCTGTTCGTTGCCGACGATGCGATCGCCGATGTCCAGGTCCGCTCGCCGACACAGCTTTACATCTTCGGCAAGAAGACCGGCGAGACGACGATCTCGGCGACCGCCAAGGGCGGCGCAGTGGTCTATTCGGCGACGATCCGCGTCGGCAACAACCTCGACTCGGTGCAGCAGATGCTCGGGCTGGCGATGCCGGAAGCACAGGTCGTCGCGACGCCGATGAACGGCCTGATCCTGTTGACCGGTACGGTGGCCGCGCCCGAAGACGCCGCCGAGGCCGAGCGCCTCGTCCAGGCGTTCGTCGGCGATTCGACCAAGGTCCTGTCGCGGCTGAAGACCGCGACGCCGTTGCAGGTGAACCTGCAGGTACGCGTGGCCGAAGTCAGCCGCACCTTCGCCAAGAATATCGGCGTCAACCTGCTCACGCAGGACCGCACCGGGTCGGGCTTCCTGTTCGGCAGCACGTCCGGAACGCCGGGAACGATAACCTACAACCCGACCACTGGCGCCAAGACATCCACCTATACGACGGGAGCCGAGCGGACCACGCTTGGCATCGCCGGCCGACTGCTCGGCATGGACCTGCTGGCCGCGATCGATCTTGGCGAGACCACCGGCCAGGTGACGACGCTCGCCAATCCCAATCTCACCGCGCTGTCGGGCGAGACGGGGACGTTCCTCGCGGGCGGCGAAGTGCCGATCCCGATCGCGCAGGCGCTCGGCACCGTCACGGTCGACTACAAGCAATATGGCGTCAGCCTGGCGTACACGCCGACGGTTCTTTCGGATGGCCGCATCTCGCTGCGCGTCCGTCCCGAAGTGTCGCAGCTCGATTACTCGAACGCGGTCACGCTCAACGGGACGCGCGTACCCGGCCTGACGACGCGACGGACCGAAACCACCGTCGAACTCGGCTCGGGCCAGAGCATGATGATCAGCGGCCTGCTGTCGAACAGCCACAACAACTCGTACGACAAGACCCCCGGACTGGCGAACCTGCCGATCATCGGCGCGCTGTTCCGCTCGAACGCGTTCCAGCGCAACGAGACCGAGCTGGTGATCGTGATCACGCCGTATCTGGTCAAGCCGGTCAACAACGCGAGCGACATCGCCCTGCCGACCGACGGCGCGCGCGCACCGTCCGACATCGATCGGGTGTTGCTAGGCACGCTGAGCGCGAACGGCGGCGGCAAGCGGCCGGTGCCGACCGTGGCCCGGCCCGCCTATGTCCAGCCCTCCGTCGGCGCCACCGCACCGGTCATGCCGGTGCCGCGGAGCGACATCCGCCGCAGCGAAGACGACGTCAGAGCGCCGGCTCCGATCACCAACGGCACAGGCAAGAGCAGCAAGCCGGGCACGGCTGTCGTCCCCGCCCCCGGCTTCTCGAACTGATCGGATCGCAGTGACATGCCCCTGCACCCGACGTCTCAAGGATTTCCGATGATCAAGCAATCGATCCTAGCGTCCCTCCTCCCCGCGCTGCTGCTTGGCGGCTGTATGGGAACCGAGAATCGCGGCCTCGAATCGGTCCACCAGCCGGTCGTCAGCCGATCCGATTATGCGCTCGATCTGGGCGTGTCCGGCGGCGCGCTGGCGGGTGGCGAACAGCAGCGGCTGGCAGGCTGGATGACGACGATGCGGCTCGGCTATGGCGACCGCGTCACGATCGACGATCCCGCCGGCGAAGCACCGGGCGCGCGCGGCGACGTCGCCGCGGTCGTCGCGCAATACGGGCTGTTGCTCAGCGACGATGCACCGGTGACGCCTGCCCCGCTCACGCCCGGCACGATCCGCGTGGTCGTGACCAGGATGCACGCCGGGGTACCGCGTTGCCCCGACTGGTCGCGCGATGCGTCCAACGAGTTCCAGGCGAACACCTCGTCTAACTATGGCTGCGCGATCAACAGCAATCTCGCGGCGATGGTCGCCAATCCTGCCGATCTCGTCCGCGGCGCGCCCGGCGCCGAAACCACCGACACGGCGGTCGCGTACAAGGCGATCGACACGTACCGCAAAAAGGCACCGACCGGTGCCGGTGGCCTGTCCGCCACCACCACGGGAGGAAAGTGATGAACGCTCCGTGGAAGCCAGGCGGCATCGCGCACCGCGAACCGTTTACCGCCTATGTCTGCGACGAGGTGACGGCCGACGCGCTGCGGCCGATCGCCGCCGAACTGGGCTGGTCGGTCGACAAGATCTTCAAGGGCGGCCTGCGCAACGCGGTCCAGTCGCTGTCGGTATCCGCTTCGCCGCAGATTCTGTTCGTCGATCTCGCCGAATCGGGTGATCCGCTCAACGACATCAACGCGCTCGCCGAAGTCTGCGAACCGGGTACGGTCGTGATCGCGGCAGGCCAGGTCAACGATGTCCGGCTGTACCGCGATCTGGTCGCCAGCGGGATTCAGGATTATCTGCTGAAGCCGTTGCAGCCCGACATGCTGCGCGAGGCGTTCTCGCACGCGCAGACGATCCTGAATGCGCCCAAGCACGTCGAGGTATCGCCCGATCGTGCGCATTGCTCGGTCGCGGTGATCGGCACGCGCGGCGGCGTCGGCGCATCGACGATCGCGACCTCGGTCGCCTGGTTGCTCGCCGAGCATGAAGGGCGCGCGACCGCGTTGCTCGATCTCGACGTCCATTTCGGGACCGGGGCGCTCGCCCTCGATCTTGAACCGGGCCGCGGCCTGACCGACGCGATCGAGAATCCGAGCCGGATCGACGGGCTGTTCATCGAACGTGCGATGGTGAAGGCGTCGGAGAAACTCTCCGTGCTGTCGGCCGAGGCGCCGATCAACACACCGCTGATCACCGATGGCTCCGCCTTCTTCCAGTTGCAGGAGGAGATGCGGCTGGCGTTCGAATGCACCGTCGTCGACCTGCCGCGCGGCATGCTGATCCAGCACCCGCATCTGATCAGCGACGTGAAGCTCCTCGTCCTGGTCACCGACCTGACGCTGGCGGCAGCGCGCGATACGATCCGGATCCTGTCGTGGCTCAAGTCGAACGCGCAGCAGACGACCGTGTACGTGATCGCCAACCGCATGCACGCGGGCGGCCAGCTCGAGATCAACCGCAAGGATTTCGAAGGGTCTATCGAGCGCAAGATCGATTACATCGTGCCGTTCGACCAGAAGCTGGCGGCGCAGGCGGCCAAGCTCGGCAAGCCGATCGTCGAGGTCGGCAAGGCTTCGAAGACCATCGCGCCGATCCTGGCACTCGCCGCCGAGCTGGCCGCTGCATCGGTCGACACCGATCTCGGCGTCGCGAAGGGCGCGAAGGGCAAGTCGCTGATCGGCAAGTTCAGCAATCTGAAGGGCCTGATGCCGAAGCGCACGGTCAAGCCGGCACCTGCCAAGTAATGGATATGCTGCCGTTCCTTTTGGTGATGATCGGTTCCGCCCTGGCGCTGGGGATCGTACTGTTCGCGTTCGCCGGTCCGTCGACCGGGCGCGCCCAATCGCGTCGGATCGCTGCCGTGCGCGAGCGTCACGGCGATGCGCTGGTAGTCGCCGAGGCGCAGTTGCGGCGCATCTCGATGACCCAAGATACCAAGATGGATCTCGCCTTCGGTCGTATCCTGCCGAACCCGGTACAACTCGCCAAACGCCTCGCGATGACCGGCAAGGACTGGACCGTCGGCCAATACGGGCTGGCGACCGCGGGGATCGCGCTGGTCGTCGCCGCGCTGATGCTGTTGAAGGGCCTACCGATCCTGCTCGCGCTGCTGTTCGGCGCATTCGTCGGCGTCGGCCTGCCGCATTTCATCGTCGGCAAGACCATCCAGCGCCGGATCGGCAAGTTCACCGCCAAGTTTCCCGACGCGATCGACCTGCTGGTCCGCGGGCTTCGCTCGGGCCTGCCGATCAGCGAGACGATCGGCGTCGTCGGCCATGAGGTCGAGGGGCCGGTCGGCGAGGAATTCCGCGCGGTCAGCGACAAGATGAAGATCGGCCGGACGATGGACGCCGCGTTGCAGGACACCGCGGACCGGCTCGGCACGCCTGAATTCCAGTTCTTCGTCATCACCATCGCGATCCAGCGCGAGACCGGCGGCAACTTGGCGGAGACGCTCGCCAACCTGTCCAACGTGCTGCGCATGCGCGGCCAGATGAAGCTCAAGATCAAGGCGATGTCGTCCGAATCGAAGGCGTCCGCGTACATCATCGGCGCGCTGCCGTTCATCGTGTTCGGGATGATCTGGGTGATCAACGGCCGGTACATGCAGAATTTCTTCATCGACGAACGTCTGATGGCGATCGGCATGGGCGGCATGGTGTGGATGGCGATCGGTGCCTTCATCATGTCCAAAATGATCAGCTTCGAGATTTAGGGACACGATGATGGGCGGAACCGCCGGACCTACCATTCTCGGGATCGACGTCCTGCTCGTCGCGACGATCCTGTCGGGCGTCGCGGCGTTCGCGGTGATGATCGCGATCTACGCGGCGACGACGGTCAGCGATCCGATGACCAAGCGCGTCAAGGCGCTCAACGATCGCCGCGAACAGCTGAAGGCGGGCATTACCGCGTCGACCAAGCGCCGCGCGAAGCTGGTCCAGCGCAACGATACCGCGGACAAGCTGCGCGGCATCCTGTCGTCGATGAAGGTGCTCCAGGACAGCCAGGTCAAGGCGGTCCAGCTGAAACTGATGCAGGCCGGCGTCCGCTCGAAGGAGTGGGCGCCGTCGGTGATCTTCGGCCGGCTCGTGCTGCCGATCGTGCTGGGTGGGGCGATGCTGTACTGGGTGTACGGCACCGACGGGTTTGCGACCTGGGGTCCGCTGAAGAAATACGGGCTCGTCGCGATGACCTTCATCATGAGCTACAAAGCGCCCGACCTGTATCTCGACAACAAGATCAAGAAGCGCTCGGATGCGATCCGCAAGGGATTGCCGGATGCGCTCGATCTGCTGGTGATCTGCGCCGAGGCCGGGTTGACCGTCGATGCGGCGTTCCACCGCGTCGCGCGCGAGCTGGGGCGGGCGTATCCCGAGCTGGGCGAGGAGTTCACGCTGACCGCGATCGAGCTCGGGTTCCTGACCGACCGGCGGTCGGCGTTCGAGAATTTGGCGCAGCGGGTGAAGCTGGATGCGGTGAAGGGCGTCGTCACGACGATGATCCAGACCGAGAAATACGGCACGCCGCTGGCGTCTGCGCTGCGCGTGCTGTCGGGCGAATTCCGCAACGAGCGGATGATGCGGGCGGAGGAGAAGGCCGCGCGGTTGCCGGCGATCATGACGATCCCGCTGATCCTGTTCATCCTGCCGGTGCTGTTCGTCGTCATCCTCGGGCCGGCGGCGTGTTCGATCTCGGATGCGCTGTTAAAGACTTGAGGGGTTGAAGACCTGAAGCAACCGTGAGCGCGGCGGATCGTTGGGCTTCCGTTACAGGAGGGTTTTACGATGCCGTTGTTTTCTACACCTACGCAGTTTGCGGCGCTTGCGCTGGTATTCGTCGCCGGCTGGCTGTTCGGACTGGCGAGCCATCCGGGGGGGAAGAAGTGGAAGGCGCGGTATCTCGCCGAGCGGGATGCGCATGCTGCGGTGAAGAAGGACGGCGATGTTCGGGCCGCGGCGGCGGAGAAGCGGGCGGTTGAGGCTGAGCGGGAGAATGCTCGGTTGGTGAAGGACGTCGACGCGGCGCGGGTTGCTCCGGCGGTTGTCGAGCGTCAGCAGGTCGTGGAGCGGGCGCCGATTGTGGATACGTCGCGGACTGGGGCGCTGTCTTCGGCGCGGCCGGCGTATAATGCCGATGGGACCAAGCGTGGTTGGTTTGATTTTGACCATCGTAGGTGAGGTGTAGGGGTTAGGTTAGCCCCTGCCCCCTTGTTCTCCCGCGAAGGCGGGAGCCCAGTCTGGGTCCCCGCCTTCGCGGGGAAACATTCTTCTCTTCTCCACCCCGGCGGAGGCCGGGGCCCAATTGGGAGCGTTGAGTAACCGGGGGTGGTCCTTCGTTACTCTGGACGTTCCAATTGGGCCCCGGCCTTCGCCGGGGTGGTGCTTTGGTTGAGGCTGGCGTTACTTCTTCGACAGTGCCGCTTGTGCTGCCGCCAAGCGGGCAATCGGGACGCGGTAGGGGCTGGCCGAGACGTAATCGAGGCCGACCTTTTCGCAGAACGCGATGCTTGCCGGGTCGCCGCCGTGTTCGCCGCAGATGCCGAGCTTGATGCCGGCCCGCGTCTTGCGCCCACGCTCCGCGGCGATTTCGATCAGTTCGCCGACGCCTTCGACGTCGATGCTGACGAACGGGTCCTTCGCGTAGATGCCCTGCTCGACATACGCACCCAGGAAGCGCGAGGCGTCGTCGCGGCTGACACCCAAGGTGGTCTGCGTCAGGTCGTTGGTGCCGAACGAGAAGAACTCGCCGACTTCCGCGATCTCGCCAGCGCGCAGTGCTGCGCGGGGGAGTTCGATCATCGTGCCGACGAGATATTCGATCGTCCGGCCCTTCTCGGCGAACACGGCCTGGGCGGCCTTGTCGACGACGGCCTTCATCAGTTCCAGCTCGCGGCGGGTGGCGACCAGCGGGATCATGACTTCGGGGATCGGGGCCGCGCCGGACTTCTCGGCGACGTCGACCGCCGCCTCGAAGATGGCGCGGGCCTGCATCTCGTAGATCTCGGGATAGGTCACGCCGAGACGGCAGCCGCGGTGGCCGAGCATCGGGTTGAACTCGTGCAACTCCGCCGCGCGGCGCTTGAGGGTGTCGACGTCGACGCCCGCCGCGGTCGCGACTTCGGCGAACTCCGATTCCTCGTGCGGGAGGAATTCGTGGAGCGGCGGATCGAGCAGACGGATCGTCACCGGCAGGCCGGCCATCACCTCGAGGATCTCGGTGAAATCCTTGCGCTGTTCGGGGAGCAGCTTCTCCAAAGCGACGCGGCGGCCCTTCTCATCGCTCGCCAAGATCATCTGGCGGACGTTGGTGATGCGGCTGCTCTCGAAGAACATGTGCTCGGTGCGGCAGAGGCCGACGCCCTCGGCGCCGAACTCGCGCGCGACGCGGCAATCCTCGGGGGTCTCGGCGTTGGCGCGGACCTTCAGGCGGCGGACCTCGTCGGCCCAGACCATCAACGTGGCGAAATCGCCCGACAGTTCGGGCTGCACGGTCGCGACCGCGCCGATCATCACTTCGCCGGTGGTGCCGTCGATGGTGAGCAGGTCGCCCTCCTTCACCTCGCGGCCGCCGCAACGCATGATCTTCGCCTTCGCGTCGATGGAGAGCGTGCCGGCGCCCGAAACGCAGGGGCGTCCCATGCCGCGGGCGACGACGGCCGCGTGGCTCGTCATCCCGCCGCGTGCGGTCAGGATGCCCTTGGCGGCGTGCATGCCGTGGATGTCGTCGGGCGAGGTCTCGGTCCGGACGAGAATCACGGCGACGCCGTCAGCGGCCTTCTTCTCCGCGGCATCGGCGTCGAACACGACCGCGCCCGAGGCTGCACCCGGCGATGCGGGGAGGCCCTTGGTGAGCACGTCGCGCGTCGCCTTGGGGTCGAGCGTCGGGTGGAGAAGCTGGTCGAGCGCCATCGGCTCGATGCGCAGGATCGCTTCCTCGCGGGTGATGAGGCCTTCGTTGGCCATGTCGACCGCGATCTTGAGCGCGGCCTTGGCGGTGCGCTTGCCGGCGCGGGTCTGGAGCATCCAGAGCTTGGTCTTCTCGACCGTGAACTCGATGTCCTGCATGTCGCGATAGTGGTTTTCGAGCGTGTCGAACACGTCGGCGAGCTGGTGGTAGACCTCGGGCATCGCCTCTTCCATCGAAGCAGGCTTGGCGCCGGCGTCTTCGCGCGCGGTCTTGGTCAGATACTGCGGCGTGCGGATGCCGGCGACGACGTCCTCGCCCTGCGCATTGATCAGGAACTCGCCGTAATAGGCGCGGTCGCCCTTCGAGGGGTCGCGCGTGAACGCGACGCCGGTCGCCGAGGTGTCGCCCATGTTGCCGAACACCATCGCCTGGATGTTGACCGCGGTGCCCCAGCCGCCGGGGATGTCGTTGAGGCGGCGATAGACCTTCGCACGCTCGGACTGCCACGAGCCGAAGACGGCGCCGACCGCGCCCCAGAGCTGGTCGTGGACGTCCTGCGGGAAGGGCTTGCCCCAGAGCTTCTCGACGAGGCCCTTATATTCGGCGACTAGTTTGCGGAGGTCGTCGGCGGAGAGTTCGGTGTCGAGCGTGAAGCCCTGGTCTTCCTTGGCGATCTCCAGCGCTTCCTCGAACGCGCCGTGATCGAGTTCGAGGACCACGTCGGCGTACATCTGGATGAAGCGGCGATAGCTGTCCCACGCGAAGCGCGCGTCCTCGGACTTGGCAGCGAGGCCTTCGACGGTCTGGTCGTTGAGGCCGAGGTTGAGGACGGTGTCCATCATCCCCGGCATCGAGGCGCGGGCGCCGCTCCGGACGGACACGAGCAGCGGGTCGGCGGGATCGCCGAACTTCTTGCCGGTGACGCCTTCGATGTGCGCGAGTCCGGTGGCGACCTCGTCGCGCAGGCTCTGCGGGAACTGGCCGCCCTCGTCGTAATAGACCGCGCAGAAATCGGTCGAGATCGTGAAGCCCGGCGGGACCGGCAGGCCGATCGACGCCATCTCGGCGAGGTTCGCGCCCTTGCCGCCGAGCAGGTTCTTGTCGCCCTTGCCGCCATCCGAAACACCGCCGCCGAAGCGATACACATATTGGGTCATGGTCGGTCCTCTAAGTGCCTGTTTTTATACGTTGGGCAGGAGCGAAGTTCACAAAGTTCACACGCTGGCGCGATGTGTGCACTTCCCTCCAGTCAGCCCTCGATCTTCGAAAAATCTGCGACATTGTGCACTGCGGCACGGACTCGCTCAAGTAGCGCGAGACGGGCGGAGCGCTTGGCGGGGTCGGAATCGTTGACGATAACGCTATCAAAGAACGCGTCTATCGGCGCGCGCAGCGATGCGAGCGCGGCCATCGCGGTGGCGAAGTCTTCGCGCGCGATCGCGGCCGTGGCGAGAGGTTCGGCGGAGTCGAGCGCGGTCATCAGCGCGGTCTCTGCGGGTTCGGGGGTGTAGGACAGCATCTTCTCCCTCTCCCCTGCGGGGAGAGGGTCGGGGTGAGGGGCAGTACCGGGCGCTGCACTGCTTGGCAGCCCCTCACCCCTACCCTCTCCCCGGAGGGGAGAGGGAGCAGAAGGTGCTTCCTTCTTGAGGATATTGGCGGCGCGCTTGTAGCCGGCGAGCAGGTTCGCACCGTCCTCGGTGGTCACGAACGCCTGGAGCGCGTGGACGCGCGCGAGCAGCCGGACGAGATCGTCCTCGCCGCCGAGCGCGAACACCGCGTCGATCAGGTCGTGACGGACGCCGGCTTCGCGTTGCTGGACTTTTAGGCGGTCGGCGAAAAAGTCGATCAGATCAACCGCTGACCGAGACGATAGATGGGGGGCTACGTTTGAACGGGTGAATTGATCGTCGTTGATCAACTGTAAAAATCGCTGCCGCACTAACTCAATATCGTCAGCGTTACGAGCTAGCGCAGTCCACAAGGCTGCTAAATCGGCCCGCGTCTCCAATTGAGCTGCCCGCCGAGCGAGCTCTACCAAAGTCACACGAATTACATCGCCAAGTTTCAACCGTAAATTTTGATTAACGGTGATACGGATTACCGCCAAAGCAGCCCGTCGTAATGCGTAAGGGTCACGGGATCCCGACGGCTTTTCATCGACAGCGAAGAACCCGACCAGCGTATCCAGCTTGTCCGCCAAGCTTACCGCGACCGTTACCGGGTCGGTGGGGACGTCGTCGCCTTGGCCGACCGGCTTGTAGTGGTCGCGGATGGCGGTGGCGACTGCGGGGTGCTCGCCCTGCGCGGCGGCGTAGTAGCCGCCCATCAGACCTTGCAGCTCGGGGAACTCGCCGACCATGCCGGTGACGAGGTCTGCCTTTGCGAGGCGGGCTGCGCGGTCTGCTAAGTCTGCCAATTCCTCCCCTGCAAGGGGAGGGGGACCGTCAGCCGCAGGCTGAGGGTGGAGGGGGTTCTCCGCGGACGCTGCGCTTCGTGGCGCGCCCCCTCCACCAGCTTCGCTGGTCCCCCTCCCCGTTCCGGGGAGGATTATGCCCTCTTCTACCAGCCAGCGGGCGAGCTTCGCGACGCGGTCGACCTTGTCGGCTACGGTGCCGAGCTTTTCGTGGAAGACGATCTTCGACAGCTTCTCCGCCTGCTCTGCGAGCGGGACCTTCAAGTCGGTGTCGTAGAAGAACTTGGCGTCCGACAATCGCGCCGCGAGGACCTTCCGGTTGCCCTCGACGATCTTCGCGCCGCCGTCGTGCGCGGCGATGTTAGCGGTACAGACGAACGCGTTCGCCAGTTTTCCATCGGCCCCGCGGCAGACGAAATATTTCTGGTTCACGCGCGCCGTGAGTTGGATCACCTCGGGCGGGACGTCGAGAAACGCGGGGTCGAACTGGCCGAGCAGGGGAATCGGCCATTCCGTCAGGCCGGCATTCTCCGCGACGAGACCTTCGTCCTCGATCAGTTCGAGCCCGGCCTGCATCGCGGCTTCGCGGGCGTGGTCGCGGATCAGCGTGGCGCGTTCGTCGTGGTCGACGATGACGTGGCAGGCGCGCAGTTTCTCGACATAGTCGTGCGCGCCGCCGATCGTGATCTGGTACGGGTGGTGGAAGCGGTGGCCGAGCGTGGCGGCGCCGCTGGCGATGCCGGCGATCTCGAACGGCACGATCTCTTCGCCGAGCAACGCGACGATGCCTTGCAGCGGGCGGACCCACCGGAGCGATTCAGTGCTGGCCGACGCATCCCCCCAGCGCATCGACTTCGGCCACGGGAACGCGCGGACGATCGCGGGGATCGCGTCTGCAAGCACGGCGGCGGTGGCGCGGCCGGGCTTCTCGGTGACTGCGAACAGCGTGCCGTTGCGGTCTATCAGTTGCTCGCGCGTGAGGCCGGTCTTGCGGAGGAAGCCTTCGAGCGCCTGGGGTGGCGCGGAGGTCTTGGGGCCCTTGGTTTCCTCGGAGACGGCGGCGGTCTCGAGCGGCAGGTCGCGCGCGATCAGCGTCAGGCGGCGCGGGGTCGCGTAGGTGACGATCGCGCTGGTGGCGATGCCGGCCTTGGCGAGTTCGGCGGTGAACAGCTTGGCGAGGTCGTCACGCGCCTTGGATTGCATCCGGGCGGGGATTTCTTCGGAGCGGAGTTCGAGAAGGAAGTCGGTCATTTGGGTTCGCACGCGAAGAAGAGAGAAGGGGTTTCGCGCAGAGGCGCAGAGGCGCGGAGGAGAAGGGTAGAAGAGAAGGTTGGAGCGGTTGCGCTGCGCGCGGCCAAGTGACGCCGCAGGCGTCTTTCATCATGCCGAAGCCGGATTGCAGGTCGATATACCGACTCCACCTCCTTCTGCTCCGCGCCTCTGCGCCTCTGCGCGCAAAACCCTTCTTGTCGACGAACAGCCATCACGCCGCCCATCCGTGTTTGTCCATCCAGGCAGCGCAGGCGCCCTTCGCGAGGTCTCGGACGCGGCCCATATAGGCTTGGCGTTCGGCTACGGAGATGACGCCGCGGGCCTGGAGCAGGTTGAAGATGTGGCTGGCTTTGATCGCCTGTTCGTAGGCTGGGATCGGGAGCTTTGCTGACAGGCTGTTCTCGCATTCGGCGACGTGCTTGCGGAACTGGTCGAACAGGGAGTCCGTGTCGGCGATCTCGAAGTTCCACTTCGACATCTCCTGCTCGTTTTCCAGGAACACGTCGCCGTAGGTCACCCCGGCATCGTTGAACGCCAGGTCGTAGACCGAGTCCTTGTCCTGGATATACATCGCGAGGCGCTCCAACCCGTAGGTGAGTTCGCCCGCGACGGGCTTCATGTCGAAGCCGCCCATCTGCTGGAAATAGGTGAACTGCGTCACCTCCATGCCGTCGCACCAAACCTCCCAGCCGAGCCCCCAGGCGCCGAGCGTCGGGCTTTCCCAGTCGTCCTCGACGAAGCGGATGTCGTGCTTCAGCATGTCGATGCCGATCGCCGCGAGGCTGCCGAGGTAGAGCTCCTGGAGGTTGGCGGGGCTCGGCTTCAGGATGACCTGATACTGGTAGTAATGCTGGAGCCGGTTGGGGTTCTCGCCATAGCGCCCGTCGGTCGGGCGGCGGCAGGGCTGCACGAACGCGGCGTTCCACGGTTTCGGCCCGAGCGCGCGGAGCGTCGTGGCGGTGTGGAAGGTGCCCGCGCCCATTTCCATGTCGTAGGGCTGCAGTATCAGGCATCCGTGTTCGCTCCAGTAATCGTGGAGCGTGAGGATCATGCGCTGGAAGCTAAGAGGCTTTATCACGGGCTGGGTCACGCGCGGGCTTTGGCGGATGGGGGTGCGGGAGGCAAGTGGTGCGTTAAGGTCCGGCGTCCTACATGGGGGCGAACTCACGGTAAGGATGCCCTCCCCTTGAAGCTGTTTTCGAAGATCGTTTCGTTCCGATCCGCGCTCTCTGCCATCGCTATGGCGTTCGCTTTGCCCGCCTGTGCGCAGGTCGCGCCGAAGCCTGTGCAAGCCGCGAACGATGCCGATCCGGCGCTTTGGGTAGTGAAGGACAAGGACACGACGATCTACCTGTTCGGGACGATCCATGTGTTGAAGCCCGGCATGACGTGGTTCGACGAGGCGGTGAAGACCGCGTTCGATCGCTCGAACCAGGTGGTGCTGGAGCTGGTGATGCCGGATCCCGCGAAGATGCAGTCGCTGGTGATGGCGACGGGGGTGTCGAAGGACGGGCCGACGCTGACCGAGCAGCTGCCCGCGGACAAGCGTGCGGCGTATGCCAAGGCGGTGACCGATTTGGGGCTGCCGGCGAATGCGTTCGATCGGTTCAAGCCTTGGCTGGCGGCGACCAACCTGTCGATCGCGCCTTTGTCCAAGCTTGGCTATGATGCGGCGAACGGGCCTGAGCAGGTGATCACGGCGGCGGCGAAGGCTGCGGGGAAGCCGGTGATCGGGCTGGAGACGGCGGAGCAGCAGCTCGGGTATTTCGGCGGGTTGTCGCAGAAGGCGCAGATCCAGTTTCTGGGGAGCACGATCGACGAACTGCCGACGCTCGAGAAGACGATGGCGACGATGGTCGACGAATGGGCGAAGGGCGATCCCGAGGCTTTGGCCAGGGAGATGAACGACGACCTGAAGGACTCGCCCGAGGTGGCGAAGGCGCTGCTGTTCGACCGCAATGCGCGCTGGGCGGAGTGGGTCGCGAACCGGATGAAGTCGCCAGGGACGGTGTTTATCGCGGTCGGTGCGGGGCATCTGGCGGGCAAGGACAGCGTTCAGGCGCAGTTGGCTAAGCTTGGGGTGAAGGCGGAGCGGGTTCGGTATTGAGGTTCCGAGTCCCTCTCCCCTCGGGGAGAGGGAGGGAGGAGCCCTTGCGACGGAAGGGTGAGGGGGAGTTGGGATAAACGCCCCGAGCCCCACTCCCCTCACCCTCACCCGTGCAAGCGCACGCGGGCCCCTCCCTCTCCCCGAAGGGGCGAGGGACATTGAAGGTTTTTTGAATCGGGCGTATGTATCACAAGCCAAACGTCATGGCTGTGCCTTGAGATACGAACCCTCGCCATTGCCGTGGCGGGGGTTCAATCGTTTGGGGGGCACGTTGCCGCGCACCCCCCGCCCGTTGTGCTACTTCCGGCGTGCCGTCTCGACGACCTTCAAGATCAAGGTCGCAAAGGCGAACAACACCAGAAGCAGAACACAGACATTGCCAAACGTCATGGTTCTGCTCCTCGAGAACTGGCGAGATTGCCAGCGGTCGAAGCGTAGCAGGTATCGCCCGGATGCAGGCCCCTTCCCCGCAGCCGTTGTTTTTTGCACGAAACTCCGCTATGCGCCCGCGCTTCCGGTCCATGGTCATCCCTGGAGGCGTGGGCGGGAAGGACAACAAACGAGTTTCGGAGAATACAGATGAGCGACCAGTTGACGCTCGCAGCCGAGACGCGTGACCGGGTTGGCAAGGGAGCCTCCCGGGCGCTGCGTCGTGATGGCCGCGTGCCTGCCGTGATCTACGGCCTGAACCAGGAACCAACCTCGGTTCACCTCGAGGAAAAGGCGCTGATGAAGGCGCTGATGACCGGCCATTTCATGAATTCCGTCGTGATGGTCAACGGCGTGCGCACGCTGCCGAAGGACGTCTCGTTCCACCCGGTTTCGGATCGCCCGATCCATGTCGACTTCCTGCGCATCGGCGAGCATTCGACCGTCACCGTCGCGGTGCCGATCGCGTTCACCGACGAGGACGACGCACCGGGCATCAAGAAGGGCAAGGGCGTCCTCAACATCACGCGCCACGAGATCGAACTGGTCGTCGACGCTTCGGACATCCCGAGCGAGATCACGATTTCGCTAGCCGGTCTGGAGATCGGTGATTCGATCCACATCAGTGACGTGAAGCTGCCCAAGGGCGCGACACCCGCGATCGACGACCGCGACTTCGCGATCGCCACGATCGTGCCGCCGACCGTGCCGACCGTCGAGGACGAAGAGCTCGAGGCTGAAGTCGCCGAAGCACAGGCTGCCGAGGCTGCTTCGGACGAAGAGCCGGTCGTTGAGCCGAACGACGATGACAACGACGACGACAAGATCACGCCGCAGAAGAAGGACTGAGGGTTCAGCCCTTCGTCTTAGGATGATCTGGCGGGCGGGAAAGCTAGGGCTTTCCCGCCCGTTTCGTTTTATGGGGCTGCTGGCTCGGAACGCACCTCACCGTTCCCCCGCGAACGCGGGGGTCCAGGATCAAGCAGCTGTATCGCCTGTAATCCTGGGCCCCTGCTTTCGCAGGGGAACAACAATGGTTAACGGGCCGGCGAGCCGTTTCGTTTTGGAGAATCACACGTGCAGATCTGGGCGGGACTCGGCAATCCGGGGGCGCAATATGCGATGCACCGGCACAATGTCGGGTTCATGGTCGCCGACGCGATCGCCGAGGTGCACGGCTTCAGCGCGGTCAAGAAGCAGTTCCAGGGCTGGACGCAGGAGGGGCGGATCGGCTCGGAGAAGATCCTGCTGCTAAAGCCCGCGACCTTCATGAACGAGAGCGGCCGCGCGATCGGCGAGGCGCTGCGCTTCTACAAGCTCGGCGTCGAGGCGCTGACGGTGTTCCACGATGAACTCGACATCGCGCCCTTCCGCGTGAAGGTGAAGACCGGCGGCGGGACCGCGGGGCATAACGGGCTGCGCTCGACTGACCAGCATCTGGGGCCGGAGTTTCGCCGCGTGCGGCTGGGGATCGGGCATCCGGGGCACAAGGATCGCGTGACCGGTTACGTGCTCGGCAATTATGCGAAGGCGGAGATCGAGCCGTTGAGCGACATGCTCGGCGCGGTCGCGGCGGAGGCCAAGTGGCTGGCGGAGGGCGACGACGTCCGCTTCATGAACGATGTCGCGTTGAGGATGCAGCCATGACCACCCGTTCCTTGTTTGCCACGCGGTTCTACGAGGCCGATCTCGGCGACGACGATCTGGTCGAGGAACTCGAGGACGCTGCGCGCGAGCTGGCGAAGGCCGATCGCGCCGGGGTCGCGTGGTCGAAGGCGCATGGGTATCGCGGGTATACCTCGTATGCGTCGCTGAACGACCTGCCGTTGCGCGATCCGCGGTTCGGCGATCTGGTGCGGCTGCTGAACAAGCATGTCGCGCAGTTCGCGAAGGATTGTGCGTTCGATCTGGGCGGGCGGAAGTTGAAGCTGGATAGCCTTTGGGTGAACGTACTGAAGCCTGGGGGCGCGCATTCGGGGCATATCCATCCGCATAGCGTCGTTTCCGGGACGATGTACGTGGCAATTCCGGAAGGGGCTGGGGCGCTCAAATTGGAGGATCCGCGGTTGCCGATGATGATGGCGGCGCCGACGCGGCTGGAGGATGCCGCGGAGGATCTTCGGACGTTCGTTTATGCCGAGCCCAAGCCGGGGAGTGTTTTTCTGTGGGAGAGCTGGTTGCGGCATGAGGTCGTGCCGAATGCTGCAAAGGGCGAGCGGATCAGTATTAGTTTCAATTATCGGTGGTGATTGGGGCGGGCGGGCACTGTGCTTGAAATGGCACCACCCCGGCGAAGGCCGGGGCCCAGTTGGGAAACGTCGCTAACGAAGGACTGCCTTGCATCAGATTAGCCTTCCCACCTGGGCCCCGGCCTCCGCCGGGGTGGTAGTGTCTGGGGGAGCGTCTCCGGACCTTCTTACCCCCTCCCCTTTAGGGGAGGGTTGGGGTGGGGCTTGGCCGCACATGCATGCGCTCGCGGCACTGCCCCACCCCGACCCTCCCCTGAAGGGGAGGGAGTTTGGGGCGGCACTCGTTGAGCACCGCCCCTGCCCGATCAGACCGCCTTCATCGAGGCCATGTCGATGACGAAGCGGTACTTTACGTCGCTCTTCACCATGCGCTGATACGAGGGTTCGATCTCGTCCATGCGGATCATCTCGATGTCCGACACCAAGCCGTGCTCGTTGCAGAAATCGAGCATCTCCTGCGTTTCGGCGATCCCGCCGATGAGCGAGCCGGCGATTGCGCGGCGCTTGAAGATCAGATTGCCGACCGAGGGCGACGGATGCGCGTGCTCGGGGACGCCGACCAGCGTCATCGTACCGTCGCGCTTCAACAACGCGGTGAACGTGTCGAGATTGTGGCTCGCCGCGACGGTGTTCAGGATGAAGTCGAAGCTGTTGGCGTGTTCGGCCATCGCGGCTTCGTCCTTCGACACGATCAGGTCTTTCGCACCGAGACGCTTGGCGTCGTCGCGCTTGTTCGGCGAGGTCGAGAAGACATAGACCTCGGCACCCATCGCGTTGGCGATCTTGACGCCCATGTGGCCGAGACCGCCGAGACCGACGATGCCGACCTTCTGGCCGGGACCGACCTTCCAGTGCTTCAACGGCGAATAGGTGGTGATGCCGGCGCAGAGCAAAGGCGCAACCGCGGCGAGGTCGGCTTCGGGATGCGAGACCTTCAGCACGAAGCCCTCGTCGACGACGATCTTGTCCGAATAGCCGCCAAAGGTGTGGCCGCCGAGCACGGGATCGGGGCCGTTATAGGTGCCGACGAACCCGGTGGTCTCGCAATATTGCTCTTCGCCGTCCTTGCACGACGGGCACTCGCCGCAGCTGTCGACCATGCAGCCGACGCCGACGACGTCGCCGACCTTGAACTTGGTGACGTCGCTGCCGACCGCGGTGACGTGACCGACGATCTCGTGGCCGGGGACGCAGGGGTAGAGCGTGCCTTCCCACTCGCCCTTGGCGGTGTGGAGGTCGGAATGGCAGACGCCGCAGAACGCGATGTCGATCGCGACGTCGGTCTTGCCGGGTTCGCGGCGCTCGAAGCTGAACGGGGCGAGCGGGGTTTCGGGGGATTGCGCGGCGTAGCCGTGGGCGGTCGTGGTCATGGAATTCCTGATCTATCTCAAGCTGGGATCGGAATATAAGCTTCGACCATATGATAACTACCGAGCGGTATGATTATTTTGCTGCACTGCGGCAATCGAGTGGGTCGATCAGGCGGGACGCGGGACTTGGCGCACGGCGTGGAGCTTCTCCCCTCCCTGGAAGGGAGGGGTTGGGGGTGGGTCGGTGTCCGGATAGTGGAACGTTTGCGGCTCAAGCTGGCCTACCCACCCCCAGCCCCTCCCTTCCAGGGAGGGGAGCAGGACGAACTCTGACCGCGCGCGCGGCCTTCACTGGCCTTCCGCACCGCCCTGCCCTAAAGCGCCCGCACATTCTTATACCAAGGGCATATCATGGGTTTTCGCTGCGGCATCGTGGGGCTGCCGAACGTCGGCAAGTCCACTCTCTTCAACGCGCTGACCGAGACGGCCGCGGCGCAGGCGGCGAACTATCCGTTCTGCACGATCGAGCCGAACGTCGGTAACGTCGGCGTGCCCGACAAGCGGCTCGACGCGCTGGCGAAGATCGCCGGATCGCAGAAGATCATCGAGACGCAGTTGGGCTTCGTCGACATCGCCGGCCTCGTGCGTGGCGCGTCGAAGGGCGAAGGGCTCGGCAACCAGTTCCTCGGCAACATCCGCGAGGTCGACGCGATCGTCCATGTGCTGCGCTGCTTCGAAGACGGCGACGTGACGCATGTCGACAACAAGGTCGATCCGATCGCCGACGCCGAGACGGTCGACACCGAGCTGATGCTGAGCGACCTCGAAAGCCTCGAAAAGCGCGTCCCGAACCTCGCCAAGAAGGGCATGCAGGGCGACAAGGAAGCCAAGATCGGCGCCGCCGTGCTCGGCCAGGCGCTCGAACTGCTCCGCGAAGGCAAGCCCGCGCGATTGACCGTGCCGAAGGACGAAGACGAGGCGCGCGTGTTCGCGCAGGCGCAGTTGCTGACGGCCAAGCCCGTGCTGTACGTGTGCAACGTTGACGAGGGCGATGCGGCGAACGGCAATGCGCTGTCGGCGCGGGTGTTCGAGAAGGCGAAGGCCGAAGGCGCCGAGGCGGTCGTGGTGTCGGCGGCGATCGAGGCGGAGATCGCAACGATGCCGGCGGAGGATCGCGGCGAGTTTCTTGGCGAGTTGGGGCTGGAAGAGACCGGCCTCGCGCGCGTCATCACCGCCGGGTACAAGCTGCTGCACCTGCTGACGTTCTTCACGGTCGGCCCGAAGGAAGCGCGCGCCTGGACCGTCCACAAGGGCGCGACCGCACCGCAGGCGGCCGGCGAGATCCACGGCGATTTCGAAAAGGGCTTCATCCGCGCCGAGACGATCGCGTTCGACGACTTCATCGCACTGGGTGGGGAATCGAAGGCACGCGAGGCGGGCAAGCTGCGCGCGGAAGGCAAGGCCTACGTCGTGAACGACGGCGACGTGATGCACTTCCTGCACAGCTGATCGGGGCGGATAAACCGGACCGATAGGAGCCGGGCGGCGGACTTAGCGGCGATAGTCTTCGCACGCGATCCCGTCGCCATCGCCGTCCATATGGGCGCCATAGCCGGGCGTTCCGCGGTACAGAGGCGTGACGCCCGCAGCGCGCGCCTCGCGACATCCGCGATAGACCGCATTGATGGGCGCGGACCGCACAACCGGGGATGCGGCTTGTCCATAGACCGAGCGCGTGACGTTGTACTGTGCGGCGTCGCGGGCCGGCGCGGCTATTGTGAGCCGAGCCCGTCCGTCCGCCGTCGGGGTTTTTGCCAAAACCGGCAGCGAGGCCGCGTCGACGGGGCGAGCCACGTCTATCGGTGCGCCCGCACTTAGCGGGGCTTCGGGCGGCGGCGAGCCGGTCGGCGCCATGGCACTCCAGACGCCAGCGAACATCAGCGCCGAGGCCGTGGCGGTTATCGCTATGAACGATCGATCCATGAACGCCACGCTATCCGAGAATCCGTTGACGAAAGCTTAGCGGCCGCGGCGGACGTGCGGGGCGGCAATGCCCCCTGTCATTGATCCCCGACCCTGGCTATTCCCGATCGCGCGCGGTTGCGAACGGAGGGCGGCGATTGACGAACCAGAAAGCCGAGTCCTTCGTCAGCCGATCAGGCCTCGTCCGCGGGGCGGCCCTGCTGCTCGCCGGTTGCGTCACGCTGGCAGGGTGCGACCAGCGGCGCGATACGGGGGCGGTGGTCGTCAGTGCGATCGGCGCGCACCCGGAGGCGGTCGATGCCAGCCGGGTCGCGCTCGATACCCCGGCGCGGCTGCTGATGGACTCGACCGCGCAGGGGCTGGTGCGGTTCGATGCGACCGGACAGATCGAGCCCGGTATCGCCGAACGCTGGATCGTGATCGACGGCGGGATGAGTTATATCTTCCGCCTGCGCGAGGTGAAATGGAGCGACGGCACGCCGGTCACCGCGGCGCAGGTGGTGGCGATGCTGGAACGGCAATTCCGGCCGGGATCTCGCAATCCGCTGGCGCCATTCATGACCGCGATCGACGAGATCGTCGTGATGACTCCGCAGGTCATCGAGGTGCGGCTGTCGCGCCCGCGCCCCGACCTGCTGAAGCTGTTCGCGCAACCCGAACTCGCGCTGCTGCGATTGCAGCCCGTCAGCGGCACCGGGCCGTTCCATATCGCGCGCGGCGGAACCGCGCCGTTGCTGCGCCCCGCCTTCGATCCCGGCGAAGCGGACCCCGACGACCAGCATGACGTGAAGGCGGAAGAGGACGTCCGGCTGATCGGCGAACGCGCCGCGCGGGCGATCGCGCGGTTCGCCCATCGCGACTCGGATCTGGTCAGCGGCGGCAGTTTCGTCGACTGGCCGTTGCTGGCCACCACCGACATCGCGCCCGCCAACATCCGCGTCGATCCCGCGGTCGGGCTGTTCGGGTTGGCGATCGTGCGGCGCGACGGTTTCCTCGCGGAGACCGCCAACCGCGCGGCGATCTCGGAGGCGATCGACCGGACCGCGCTGACGACCGCGATCGCGCCGAACTGGGATCCCGCGGATCGCATCCTGCCCGATATCCTCGATTCATCATCGCTGCCGCAGGTTCCGGCGTGGTCGCTGCTGTCGCAGGACGAACGACGCGCGGCGGCGCGGCAACGCGTGGCGGCGTGGACCGGCGGACCGATCGGCGTGCGGATCGCGCTGCCCGCGGGGCCCGGTGCGACGCTGCTGTACGCGCATGTCGCCGCGTCGTTGATGGCGATCGGTATCACCCCGTCGCGCGTTGCGCTGGATGCCGATGCCGAGCTGAAGCTGGTCGATGCGGTCGCCCCCTATGACAGCGCGCGCTGGTATCTGGCGAGCGCGTGCGTGGTGTGCGGCGAGGCTGCGCAGGCGGCGGTCGAAGCCGCGCGCGAGGCGCCGACGCTGGCGGAGCGAAGCGTCCGCATCGCCGCGGCGGACGCGGCGATGAACGAGGATGTCGCGTTCATCCCACTGGCGCGGCCGCTACGCTGGTCGCTGGTCACCGCGAGGCTGGCGCAGTGGCAGCCCAACCCGCGCGCGTGGCACCCGTTGAACCGGTTGCGCGCCGATACCAACTAGGTGGCATGAAACCGACCGTCACCCGCATCACCCCCGGATCGATCCTCGACTCGCTGCCGATGGGGCGCGACGCGTTGTCGGTGCGCCGCCGCGTCGAGGCGATGGAACGCGTGATGGAGGGGCTGTTCCAGATCCCCGGCACCAACCGCAAGGTCGGCCTCGACGTGATCCTCGATATCGTGCCGTTCGCGGGCAGCACGATCGCCGCGGCGGTCGGCGGCTGGATGGCGTGGGAGGCGCGCAACATCGGCATGTCGAAGGTCCAGGTGGCGCGGATGGCGGGCAATATCGGGTTCGACTGGGCGCTCGGGATGATCCCGTTCGTCGGCGCGATCCCTGACTTCTTCTTCCGATCCAACACACGCAACCTGCGGATCATCAAGAAGCATCTGGACCGGCACTACCCGTCGACGACGACCCTCGACGGGTGATTTCGGGTACCTGAGCGTCCTCCCCTGCCAGGGGGAGGTGACAGGCAGCGCCTGACGGAGGGGGAGGTAAGGGAAACCTCTGCTCCGTGTCCTCCCCCTCCGTCGCCTTCGGCGCCACCTCCCCCTGGCGGGGGAGGATTGGAATTTTCCTTAGCGGCTGCCGCGCCAGATTTTCAGCGGGGCACCGTCGGCCAGGCCACCCTGGTGGACGGGGCAGCGGCGGTAGCGGAAGCGGCGGTCTAGGCAGATCCAGACCTCGTCGAGCCAGCCCTGTTTCGTCGCGGTGACGCGCATCATGTCGGCATTGAGCCCCGGATTTGCGGACGCCATCGCCGCGGCGAACCGCCCGGCGGTCAGCGGCGCGCGCGACAGCGCATCCATGTCCGGATAGCGCAGCTTGCCGTACAGCCCGGCGGACTGGTTGAAATATTCCGCGGGTCGATAGCCCGGCATGCAGGTGCCGTGCTTGGCCCATTCGTGCTGGAGCAACTGCGCCGACGGCGTCGTGCAGAGATGCACGCGGATCACCGGTGGCGGGACGAACTCGGCTGCGCGACAATATTGCGGCCAGTCCTTGTCCACGCCGTCGGGCCACAGACCGTGCAGCGTGAAGCCGAAGCGGTTGGCCGCGCCGCACTGGAACTGCGACCCGGAGCGCGTGCCGTTGTCGCGGCAATATTGCGGGGCCCAGGTAATGGCGAGCGTGTAGCCGCCGATCGGGACGACTCGCTTGGGCTGGCTGTCGGAGGGCAGATCGGGGCGGACGCGCTCGACGGTGGCGGGGGTCGAGCATTGATAGGCCTGCGCCTGGGCTACTCCGGGCAGCGCCAGTGCCGCCGCAGCGATGGTCAGTCTAACGATCATGCGGCATGTCCTCGTCCAGCCTGGTCGAACCAGAGTTTCGCATCGGGTTTCAGGAGTTGCAGCGCCGCGGCGATGTAGACCACGCTCGCGACGATCGACAGCCCGAGCGTCGCGCTCGGCACCGCATGCCCGGTCACCAACTGCACGAGCGAGATCGCGATGCCGATCGCGGAGAGCGCGGCCAGCACGATCACGACCCACCGCGCCACGCCACTCGGCGCCCGCACGGTGAAATACCAGAGCGTCAGCGTGATCACGATCCCGGCGACCTCGAACGTCGGCAGGATCCAGCCGATCTTCGCGAGCATCGGGGTGGCCGCGACCATCGCCCTCCGCGGCCCCCAGCTCATCGCCGACACGATCAGCCCGATCACGAACGAGGCGAGATACAGCCGTTCGTAGCGCGTTATGGATACCGGCCTGATCATGTCTTGTCCCCGTTATCGATCATGCTGCGACCGGGACGCGCCGGGCGAGCCGGTCATGCCGTCGTGAAATCCAGGCCTATATCCGCCGCGGGTGCCGACTGCGTCAAGCGGCCGACCGACACATAGGTCACGCCGGTCTCGGCGATCGCGCGGATCGTCTCGAGGTTGACGCCGCCCGACGCCTCGGTCGGCACGCGTCCGCCGACCAGCGCAACCGCCTCGCGCAACATCGCCGGCGGCATGTTGTCGAGCAGGAGATGCGTCGCCCCCGCGGTCAGTGCGGGGGCGATCTGGTCGATCCGGTCGACTTCGACGATGATGTGCGCGATTCCTGCATCACGCGCCCGGCGCACCGCTTCGACAACGCCGCCGGCGACCGCGACGTGATTGTCCTTGATCATCGCGGCATCCCACAGCCCCATCCGGTGGTTCTGCGCGCCGCCCATCCGGGTCGCGTATTTTTCCAGCACGCGCAGGCCGGGGATGGTTTTCCGCGTATCGAGCAGGATCGCGCCGGTCCCGGCGATCGCGTCAACATAGCTGCGCGTCATGGTGGCGATTCCCGACAGATGCTGGACGGTATTCAGCGCCGACCGCTCGGCGGTGAGCATCGCCCGCCCTGCCCCTTCGAGTCGCATCAGGATCGTCCCCGCCGCGACCTGCTGTCCGTCCTGCACGAGCCGTTCGATGCGGACGTCGGGATCGAGCGTCCGGAAGAACGCCTCGGCGAGATCCAGCCCGGCGACGACGATCGGGTCGCGGCTGTCCATGACGCCGGTGAATCGCGCGTCGGCGGGGATGACCGCGTTCGACGTGATGTCGCCGATCGTGCCCAGATCCTCCGCCAGCGTCGATGCGACGAACGCGTCGACGACGAACTGTGCCGGCAATCCGACATCGGGCAATGCTGCGTTCATCTCAAGACTCCCAGTGGCGACCCGTCGGTCGTATCAGTGCAGATGCCGACGAGCATGATGCGGGGCCAGCGAAATCGCCGCATCTGTCTGCACCATAAAGATTTTCGCGTTGGAACCGAACATCCGCAGGCGAGTTTGCCTGATCGATACCGAGGAACGATCGATGCATACCAAGACGATGGCCGAGACAGCACGTTTGACCCAGCTGCTTGGCGAGGCCCTCGTACTGGCCGACACGCTCGAACTGACCATCGCCGCGATCCATATCGATCAGGCGCTGGCCCAGGTGCCCAAGGCTGCGCCCTCGGCCTGACGGATCAGGCGTTCGCACCGCCGGCCGGGCCGAGATCGCCCTTGCCGACGGTGTTCGACGCCATCCGCAGCATCGCATCGAGGCTCTTCTTCGCCTGGAGGCGCAGGCCTTCTTCGATCTCGATTCGCGGGCTCAGATCGCGCAGCGCGACATAGAGCTTTTCCAGCGTGTTGAGCGCCATGTACGGGCAGATGTTGCAGTTGCAATTGCCGTCCGCACCGGGTGCGCCGATGAAGCGCTTGTTCGGCAACGCCTTTTCCATCTGGTGGATGATGTGCGGTTCGGTCGCGACGATCAGCGTGTCGCCGGGCATCGCCAGCGCGTAATCGAGGATGCCGCGCGTCGAGCCGACGTAATCGGCGTGGTCGAGGATGATCGGCGGGCATTCGGGATGCGCGACGACGGGCGCGCCGGGGTGCTGCGCCTTGAGCTTCATCAACTCGGTCTCGCTGAACGCCTCGTGGACGATGCACACACCCGGCCATAGCAGCATGTCGCGGCCGGTCTTCCGCGCGAGATAGCCGCCAAGGTTGCGGTCGGGGCCGAAGATGATCTTCTGCTCGGGCGGGATCTGCGCGAGGATCGTGTCCGCCGACGAACTCGTGACGATGATGTCGGAGAGCGCCTTCACCTCGGTCGAGCAGTTGATGTAGGTCAGCGCGATGTGATCGGGATGCTTCGCGCGGAACGCGGCGAACTGCTCGGGCGGGCAGCTGTCCTCGAGGCTGCACCCGGCGTCCATGTCGGGGAGCACGACGATCTTGTCGGGCGACAGGATTTTGGCGGTCTCGGCCATGAAGCGCACGCCGCAGAACGCGATCACGTCGGCATCGGTGGCGGCTGCCTTGCGCGACAGATCGAGGCTGTCGCCGACGAAATCGGCCAGATCCTGAAGCTCGGGCTTCTGGTAATAATGCGCGAGGATGACCGCGTTCTTCTCCTTGCGGAGGCGCTCGATCTCGGCGCGGATGTCGATACCCGCAAAGTTCTGGTTCAATTCCATCGTCGTATCCCGAATAGCCCGATCGCGTTTACTGGCGGTTCCCTAGCACGTCCTGCAGCGAGCGCGAGGTGTCCCAGCGCTCCCCGTTCGCGACCGGCTCGTCGGCGAAGCGCACCGCGACGGTCGCGTCGATCCCGGCGGCACGCAGCGGCATCGCGAAACTGCGTTCCACCGCACGCCGGGTTGCGTCGCGCGCGAGCTTGATCATCGCCGGTTCGCGCGCCTGGCGGATCAGCTCGATCTGGCCGGCACGGCGGTTGGCGTCGTCGAGCCGCTTCTCGGCGTCGGTGAAGGTGGTCAGCACGCCGCCCGAGCCATATTCGCGGACCGCGTTCAGATCGACCTGCGGGCCATCCGCCTCGACCGCGGGCAGGCGTACCGCCAGCGTCTTGGTGGCGCCGTCCCACGCGACGTCGGCCTGCGTGAGCTTGCCCATGTCGACCTCGTACCGGACCATGCCGGGCATGATCAGCGTCTTCTCGGTGGTGAAGCCGAGCTGCGACTGTTTCGAGGTGACGACCGCGACATAGCGCGCGGCGAAGGCGGACAGGCGGTTCTGCTCGCGCAGGCCCTCAAGGCTGGCGCTCGCGATCGTCGTCGGATCGGGGGTCAGCCGGTCGCTGACATAGCGCTGCACGCCCCACAGCGCGAGCAAGCCGGCGAGCACGAGGATGACGACGAACCCCGCCGCCTTGGCGAGGAAGCCGTCGACTCCGGAACCGGTATTCGGCGCATTCAAATCTTGATCTGCCATGTTTCGCCTTCCTCGATCACCAAGCCACGGTTTTGCAGGTCGTAGAGATGCGCGAGCACCGAACGCTCTGCGGCGGGCGTAAGCCGCGCGTCGAGCCCGACGTACATCTGCGCCACCATCCGTCCGATCGGCTGCGGTTCGCTCCGCAACAGACGCAGGATCTGTCCCTCGCGCTGTTTGCGATGGCCGAGCATCCCGCGGACCAGTCGCTGCGGCTTGTCGACCGCTTCGCCGTGGCCGGGATAATAGACGCGGTCATCGCGGCGCATCAGCTTTTCGAGGCTCGCCATGTACGCCGCCATGTCGCCATCAGGTGGCGAAACGATGGTGGTCGACCAGCCCATCACGTGATCGCCGGAGAACAACGCGTTGGTCTCGGGCAAGGCGAAGGCGAGATGATTCGAGGTGTGGCCAGGCGTCGCGATCGCCGCCAGCGTCCAGCCCTCGCCGGTGATCGTGTCCCCCTCGGCCATCACCCGATCGGGCGCATAGGCGGCATCGAACGACGCATCGCCGCGCGCGTGCGCGGTGTCGATATCGAACGGCGCTGCGCCGACGATCGGCGCACCGGTGATCGCCTGAAGCGGGCGCGTCGCTGGGCTGTGATCGCGGTGATGGTGCGTGACGACGATCGCGGTGACGGGGCGGCCGTCGATCGCGTGGATCAGCGCGGCAATGTGCGCGGGATCGTCGGGGCCGGGATCGATCACCGCCAGATCGGTCGTGCCGACGATATGCGTCTGCGTACCGGTGTAGGTGTAGGGCGACGGATTGGGCGCGAGCACGCGAACGACGAGCGGCTCGAGCTGGATCGGGATACCGGTCGGGTGCTCAGCCATGCGACCGAGATGGCCGTTGCGAGCGGGGATGGCAAGACCCCGTCATCAGGCGGTAGTGTCGACGGATTTTACACATCGCGGATCGGCGTTTCGGGGATTAACTAACATATGTGGCGTAGATCGGTGGGATACCGTGTTATGGCACGCGCACTGCATCGTCTGTCACGTCACCGAACGCTGCGGCGTTCAAGCAGGGTGGATCGATCGCTACCGTCCGGTCTCGCATCGATCCACCCTCCCCGGTGACTCATCAGACTTACGCCCCGCCCCGTCATCGTGACCAAGTTCCCGTCATCCTGACGAAAGTCAGGATCCAGGGTAACCGGACGCAGCACCTCGTGGCTCTGGATCCTGACTTTCGTCAGGATGACGGGGGTGGGGTGAGGCATGCTGGCCGAGGTGATCCCCCGGATGCTCCGCCCCGCCCCCAGCGGAAACTTCAGACCGTCTTCTGCTTCTCGAACAGCTGCGCCAGCTCGCCGCTTTCGTACATCTCCATCATGATGTCCGAGCCGCCGACGAACTCGCCGTCGACGTAGAGCTGCGGGATCGTCGGCCAGTCCGAATAGGCCTTGATGCCCTGGCGGATGCCCTGGTCCTGCAACACGTCGACGCTCTCGAACTCGACTTCGAGGTGATTGAGGATCGCGATCGCGCGGCTGGAGAAGCCGCACTGCGGGAACAGCGGGCTGCCCTTCATGAACAATACCACGGGGCTGGCTTTGACTACCGCGTCGATGCGGGCGTTCGTGTCGTCGGTCATGTCTTGGGTCATCTCCGGGTCCTCAGGAAATTGCGGTGGTAAGCTGGAGCGCGTGCAGGACGCCGCCCATGCGGCCGCCGAGCGCGGCGTAGACCGCCTGGTGCTGCTTCACGCGGCTCAGGCCGGCAAAGCTCGGCGCGACGACCTTGGCGGCATAATGATCGCCGTCACCGGCGAGATCGGTGATCTCGACCTGTGCATCGGGAATAGCGTCGCGGATCATCGTCGCGATGTCATCGGCGGCCATCGGCATCTTATTGTGCCTCCAGCAACTGGCGGCGCGCTTCGATCATCTGCTGCGCGAGCGCGCGGCGGACGGTCGCCTCGTCGTGATCGAGCCCGGCTGCGGTCAGGTCGCCGACGAGCTTGCGTACGACGTCGTCGTCGCCGCCGCCTTCCATGTCGGCATGGACGAGCGCGGTGGCATAGGCGTCGGTTTCTTCCGGCGTCAGCTGCATCTCATGCGCCGCCCAGCCGCCGAGCAGGCGATTGCGCCGCGCGGTGATGCGGAACGCCATCTCCTCCTCGCGCGCGAAATGCGCCTCGCTGGCGCGTTCGCGATCGTCGAAACTGGTCATTGCGCTAGTCCCCGGTACAGCCGTGTATCCAGCCGGAGATAGGTCGCGGACCGCGTATGCGCAATAATGGCCGTGGAACGCGGTGTCGCGAACCTCGGCGCGAGCCGCCGGGGTCAGCCGACCTCGACCACCAGTTTGCCGATCGCGCCGCGTGCGGCCATCTTGGCGATCGCCTTGCCGCCGTCCTCGAACGCGAAGACTTCTGTCACGCGCGGCGCGATCTTGCCGGCTTCCCATAGATCGAACAGCGTTTCGATATGCGCCTGGTTCGCCTTCGGATCGCGCGCGGCAAACGCGCCCCAGAACACGCCGCAGACGTCGCAGCTTTTCAGCAGCGTGAGGTTGAGCGGTAGTTTCGGGATACCGGCGGGGAAGCCGACGACGAGATACTTGCCCTCCCACGCGATCGATCGGAGCGCGGGCTCGGCATAGTCGCCGCCGACCGGATCGTAGATCACGTGCGCGCCATCGCGACCGACCGCGGCCTTGAACTGTTCGGCGAGCGCCTTCGACTGGTCCTTGTCGAACGGCGCGCGGGCGTAGATCAGCGTTTCGTCGGCACCCGCGGACTTGGCTGCGGCGGCTTTTTCCTCGGACGAGACCGCGGCGACGACCTTCGCGCCGAACGCCTTGCCGAGTTCGATCGCGGCGAGCCCTACCCCGCCGGCCGCGCCTAGCACGAGTAGCGTCTGCCCCGCCTCGATATGCCCGCGGTCGAGCAGCGCGTGGATCGTCGTGCCGTAGGTGAGGATCAGCGACGCGCCCTCGGCGAAGCTGCGGCCTTCGGGAAGGCGATAGATCTTGGCGGGATCGGCGATCACCTGCTCGCACAGACCACCGTGGCCGAGCATCGCGATGACGCGGTCGCCGATTTCCCAACCGGTCACGCCTTCGCCGATCGAGTCGATCGTGCCGGCGATCTCGCCGCCCGGTGCGAACGGGCGCTGCGGCTTGAACTGGTATTTGTCCTCGATGATCAGGACGTCGGGGAAGTTGATCGCGCAGGCCTTGACCGCCACGACGACCTGTCCGGGGCCGGCCACCAGATCGGGCAGCTCGACCATTTCCAGAGTTTCAGGTCCGCCGACTGCCTTCGACACCAATGCTCGCATACCCGCTCTCCACCGTCGTCCAGGGGCGATTCGATGCGACCGCCTCCTCGAATTTCGAAATCTGGGTATCCCTTGCCAGCGTCAGGCCGACTTCGTCCAGCCCTTCCATGAGACACTGGCGACGGAATGCGTCGAGTTCGAAGGTGAAGCGGTCCTGGAACGGGGTGGTGACGGTCATCGTCTCGAGATCGACCGTCACGGTCTGGTCCTGCGCGACCTCGAGCAGGCGATCGATCGCCTCCTGGGGCAGCACGACGGGGACGATGCCGTTCTTGAACGCGTTGCCCGAGAAGATGTCGGAGAAGCTCGGCGCGATCACCGCGGTGATACCCATGTCGGCGAGCGCCCACGCGGCATGCTCGCGACTGGAGCCGCAGCCGAAATTATCGCCGGCAATGAGGATCGGCGACCCTGCATAGCGCGGATCGTCGAAGATGTTGCCGGATTGCGCGCGAACCGTCTCGAACGCGCCGCGCCCGAGGCCGGTGCGCGTGATCGTCTTCAGCCAGTGCGCCGGGATGATGACGTCGGTGTCGATGTTCTTCGCGCCCCATGGATAGGCGCGGCCCGAGACGGTCGTGACGGGGGTCATCGCTGTTCCGTACGCTCCGGAACGACACGCGCCGATGCGACATAGGCCGCGACGCCGCTGATCATCGCGCCAGCCGCCAGCAATACGAAAACTTTCTTCACGCTCTGTCCCCCATCAACTCTCTGACGTCGCTCAGCTTACCGGTCACCGCCGCCGCTGCCGCCATCGCGGGTGATACCAGATGCGTGCGCGCTCCGGGACCCTGTCTGCCGACGAAATTACGGTTCGACGTGGAAGCGCAACGCTCCCCCGCAGGGACTTTGTCCGGGTTCATCGCGAGACACATCGAACAGCCCGGTTCGCGCCATTCGAAGCCTGCGGTGATGAAGATCCGGTCGAGCCCTTCGGCTTCGGCCTGGCGCTTCACGAGGCCGGAACCGGGGACGACGAGCGCGCGGACGCCGGTCGCGACATGGCGGCCGTCGGCGATCGCCGCGGCGGCGCGGAGGTCTTCGATGCGACTGTTGGTGCAGCTGCCGATGAAGACGTGCTGGATCGTGACGTCGCGCATCGCGGTGCCGGCGGTGAGGCCCATATAGTCGAGCGACTTCTGCGCCGCAGCCTGCTTGGCGGGATCGGCGAAGCTCGACGGTTCGGGGACGAATCCGGTGATTGGGACGACGTCCTCGGGGCTGGTGCCCCAGGTGAGGCCGGGGGCGATCTCGGCGGCGTCGAGCACGACGGACTTGTCGTAACGCGCGCCGGGATCGGTCGCGAGACTGCGCCACCACGTCACGGCCTTGTCCCAGTTCTCGCCGGTCGGCGCCATCGGGCGGCCCTTGAGGTACGCGAAGGTCGTGTCGTCGGGCGCGATCAGGCCCGCCCGCGCGCCCGCCTCGATCGACATGTTGGCGATCGTCAGGCGACCCTCGATCGACATGTTGCGGATCACGCTGCCGGTGAACTCGATGACGTGGCCGGTGCCACCCGCCGCGCCGATCTTGCCGATGATCGCGAGGATAACGTCCTTCGGGCTGACGCCGAAGCCGAGTTCGCCGTCGACGCGGACTTCCATCGTCTTGGCCTGCGACAACAGCAAGGTCTGCGTGGCGAGGACATGCTCGACCTCGCTGGTGCCGATCCCGAACGCCAAAGCGCCGAGTGCACCGTGCGCCGACGTGTGGCTGTCGCCGCAGACGAGCGTGGTGCCCGGAAGTGTGAAGCCCTGCTCCGGGCCAACGACGTGGACGATGCCCTGCTCAATCGCAGTCGCGTCGATATAATCGATGCCGAACTCGCTGGTGTTGCGGCGGAGTGCGTCGAGCTGTTGCGCGCTTTCGGGGTCAGCGATCGGCAGGACGCGGCCGGCGGCGTCTTTGCGCGCGGTGGTCGGCAGGTTGTGATCGGGGACGGCGAGCGTCAGGTCGGGGCGGCGGACCTTACGGCCTGCCACGCGGAGGCCTTCGAACGCCTGCGGGCTGGTGACCTCGTGGACGAGGTGGCGGTCGATATAGATCAGGCAGGTGCCGTCGTCGCGGCGTTCGACGACGTGCGCCGCCCAGATCTTTTCGTACAGCGTTTGCGGAGTGGCCATGATGGGCGGGCGTTTAACCGATAGTTGCGCCGGGGCAAAGCCCCGGCGCAACTATCGGCCTTGATCCATGCAGGCATCGCCGCATTCGACTTATGCGTCCTGCGCAAGATCCTTCACGGACGACACCAGGACACCGACGACGATCGGATTGCCGAGCGCCGATGTCGTCGTCACGACCAGATTGCTGGACGCATTGAACGTCGTGCTCGTGTTGGTCGTGCTGTCGGAGCTGTTGCTGACATAATAGGGCCAGCAACCATAGCCCTCGTTGCTCTGCGCGTTGGCATAGGTCTGCTCCGCGGTACTGAACGCCTGCGACGATGTCGTCGTCGTCGACGTACCGTCGGCGATGATCAAGCTGGTGACGACATATTGCATCGATCCCTCGGGGCCGAACAGCGCATCCCACTGCGTCAGATCGGTCCATACCGCGGCCGTCTTGTTGTTGTAAGCGTAGGCCAGTGCGGCGCCATAATACCACGGCAGATACGTCGTCTTGTCGGCGTCGATCGATTCACCGGAGAGCGGCAGCGCCGCCACGTTGATGAAATGATCGTAGGACACCGCGACCGTGAAGGAGGACGAGGCGAACGTCTGTGAGAAATCGGTCGATGCCGAACTGCTCGACTTGGAATAGAAGTACGTCCCGCCGGTCGAGCTGCTACTGTTCGCCCAGGAATTGCTGATGTCCGACGAGGCTTGGGCCGACTCCATCGTAAAATTCACGCCGGGTGCGACGCCGATGTCGCCCAGCACGCCTTCATAGGTCTGGTTGAATGCCGCCGGGCCGCCGAGCGGCAGGTTCAATTGCAACTCCTGCGCGATGTAGATCGGATTCTCGAATCCGGCGCGGTACAGCGTATAGCATTGCGCAGCGGATCCGGGGTTCGGAACCAATTCCGCCATCGACCAGTTCTGGAACAGATTCTGCAACGCGGTCTGCAGAACGATCGCGGAATCGCTGAATGCGGAGGGATTGGCCTGGAAATAGGCGCTCTTCGCGGCGGCCCAGGACTTCGTGTTGTCCGCGCCCATCGCCTTGTTCAGATCCACCACGCTCGATGCCTGCACGAACGACAGCAGCGAGGTGTATTGGCTCGAAAGGCTGACCAGCGTGTCGGGCGAATAATATTGGATAACCGTGTCGGCGGGCAGCGCGTCCATCATGTCCCAAAGTTCGTCGGTCGTCCGCGGCAGGATGACGTCACCCTGGCAGAGCTGGAACTCCTCCACCGACAGGTTGAGCTCCTTGGCCAGCGTATTGTACCATTTTGCGTTCACCGTATCGAGAACCGTGCCGGGATCTGACATGACTTTCCTTTCAGAAAAAGACGCAGATATCCACCAGGCAAAGATTACGGATCCTCTCCCGACGTTCCAGCGCCATCTGCAAGGTCGGACTCTTCGGTTACTATCGTCAACGACGACAGCGTCCATTATGAAGCATTACAGGAGCATTAAGGATCTCTCTCACAACAACAGAATCAGAGATTCCAATAGTATCGCATCCGATATGGCGTGACGTGCGAACTATCGAAATTCTTAGCGGACGGCGGGTACGCTCGCCGATGCGTCCAGCACGCGGTTCAGGAACGCGACGCTGTCGGCGAGCACCGGCGCTTTCCCGCGGAACGGTTTCGATAGCGCCATCGCAACGTTCTCGTGACTCAAACCGGGATAGTCGATATGCGTCACCGGCGCGCCGAGTGCCTTCAGCCGCGCGGTGAGGTTGATCGCGTTGTGCGGCTTTACCTGCGTGTCGTCACCGGCGGTGATCAGCAGCATCGGCGGGGCGTCCGGCCGCGCGAAGTGGATCGGCTGGGTCATCACCGGGTCGGCGGCGCCCTGCATCGCGTCGATCGCTCGCTTGGCGGTGAAGGGGTAAAAGTCGTACGGCCCGCACAGGCCGACCGCGGCCTTGATGATGTGCGGGTCGACGCCCTCCGCCTTTAGCCAGCGCTGGTCGAGCGTCAGCATCGCGACGGTGTAGGCGCCAGCGGAATGGCCGGCGACGGCGATCCGGTTCGGGTCGCCACCCGACTGCGCGATGTGGTCGCGGGTCCATTTCACCGCTTCGGCGCCGTCCTGGAGGAAGGCGGGGAAGCGGACGTCCGGCACTTTGCGGTAGTCGGGCATGACGACGACGTAGCCCGCCTTCGCATAGGCACGCGCCGCAAACGCATAGGCGCCGCGCGAGCCGTGGACCCAGCCGCCGCCGTACCAGAAGATCAGCACCGGCAGGCCGGTCTTCGCGCCGCCGGATGGGCGCCAGACGTCGAGCTTCTGGCCGTGCGTGCCGAACGGGACACCCTCGCGGATGCGCGCCGTCCCGCGTCCGCCGCCCATCACGCCGTCGAGGATGCTGAGCGTACCGGGGCCTGCGGTGAACGCCGCGCCCGCGATCAGGATCACGATGATCGCAACAATAATCGCGGCGCGGCGCATCAGCGGCGGAAGTCCGCGGTGATCGATCCGCAGGTGAGGAGGTCGGCCTCGTGGCTTTCCTCGCGCCATGTCTCGGCGAGCGCGGTCGCTTCCCATTCGCGCATCGCCGGGTGCGCGATGACCCGCTCGACCCAGGCCAGACCTGCCGCACCGACGTCGATCCCGTAGGTCCGGACTCGGAACGCGACCGGGGCGTAGAACGCATCGACGGCAGTGAACTCTGCGCCGGCAAGCCAGGGGCCGCCGAACCGATCGAGTCCCTCGCTCCAGAGTTCGGCGATCCGCGCAACGTCGCGGTCGAGCGCGTCGCTACCGGGCGCAGCATCGACTCGGACGCCGACGTTCATCGTGCGCTCGTTGCGGAGCGCGGAGAACCCGCCATGCATTTCGGCGGTCGCGCAGATCGCCCACGCGCGTGCGTCGGCGTCGATCGGCCAGACGCCGTCGTGGCGCTCGGCGAGATAGAGGACGATGCCGAGCGAATCCCACACCGTCCGCTCGCCGTCGATCAGCACCGGCACCTGCCCGGTCGGTGAGAAGGCGCGGAACGCTTCGTAATTCACCGGCTCCAGGAACGGCTCGATCCGGTCCTCGAAGTCGATGCCGAGCGCCTTCATCAGGACCCAGGGGCGCAGCGACCAGCTCGAGTAATTGCGGTTCGCGGTGACGAGGGTGTAGCGCATCAGGCGGTGTAGCGCGCGGTGGTCTTCGCGGCGATCTCGTCCGCAGTGACGCCCGGCGCCATCTCGACGAGCTTGAACGGGCTGTCGTGATCGGAACGCTGGAACACGGCCAGATCGGTGACGATCATGTCGACGACGTTCTTGCCGGTCAGCGGCAGCGTGCACGACGGGATGAACTTCGGTGTGCCGTCCTTGGCGGTATGGTCCATCACGACGATGATCTGCTTGACGCCCGCGACGAGGTCCATCGCGCCGCCCATGCCCTTGATCATCTTGCCCGGGATCATCCAGTTGGCGATGTCGCCGCCTTCGCTGACCTCCATCGCGCCGAGCACCGTCAGGTCGATATGCCCGCCGCGGATCATCGCGAAGCTGTCCGACGAGCTGAAATAGACCGACGAAGGGAGTTCGCTGATCGTCTGCTTGCCAGCGTTGATCAGATCGGCGTCCTCTTCACCCGCATACGGAAACGGGCCGATCCCGAGCATGCCGTTTTCCGACTGGAGTGTGACAGTCATGCCCTCGGGAATGTTGTTCGCGACCAGCGTCGGGATGCCGATGCCGAGATTGACGTAATAGCCGTCCTTCAGTTCCTGCGCCGCGCGCGCGGCCATCTGGTTACGGTCCCAGGGCATCAGTGCATTCCTTCCTGGATGGTGGTGATGGTCGTGAATTGTTCGCGGAGCTCGGTGCTGACGCCGTCGACGATCGCCTGCAACGCGGCATCCTCGTCGAGGCCCCAGGTGCCCGCATAGGCGCGCGCGGCGTGGCGGATCGTGTCGGCGAGAAGGTAGCCGAACACGGTCGGATCCTCGAGAATGCCCGCGTCGATCAGCACGTTGCTGCCCGCGCCATTGGTGATCCAGATCCGCGCGACCTCGACCGATTCGCTGGTGAGTTGCGCGCCCTTGTCGAGTGCGATCGCGTTGGGATGGTCGGCCATCAGCGTGCGCCTCCTGTCGGGACCCAGCGGACTGCTGGCGGGAATACCTCGTCGCGGTTGCCTTTCAGCGCGGTGCCGTAGACCGGATTGGGGAGGACGAACCACCCTGCTCCCCATTTCGCGGCAATCGCGGGCGACTGGACTGTTGCGCGGCGGGCGGCTGGGGTCTGGCCGGCGTTGAACAGGTCGCTGAAGTCGCCGAGCTGGTCGCCACCCATCGCGACGACGCAGTATTTCGCGGCGATCGTCGCACGGCGGCCGTCCTTCTTCGAGCCCATCGCGTCGTCGCCGGCGAGGAACAGCGTTTCGCCGTGGCGCGCGGGGCCGAGGCCCGCAGCTTCGATCGTGGCCTCAGTCTGGGCGGCGTTGGCGGCGGAGCGGTTGGTGTTGAAGATCACCGTGACGCCCATCGCGCGGAGTTGGGTGAGCGCGGCGAGCGCGCCGGGGACGGGGGCGACCTGCTTGACGCCGGTGCGCTCCCACTCCTGCCAGCGGGGATCGGACCATGCTTGGCCAGAGGATGCGTCGTATTCGAAGCCGAGATTGAGGAGCACTGTTTCGTCGACGTCGAACACGGCGGCTTTTGGCTTGGTGCCGCAGGTGGTCCAGGTGGGGACGGCGAGCGAGGCGCCTTGGGCGAGGACGACGGAGTTTGGTGTGCGTTGCGCGCGGACATAGCCGACGAGCGCGTTCCAGGACTGGATGCTGACTGCTGCGGCTTCGCCCGAGGCGTAAAGATACTGCATGCCTGCGGGGACGCCGTCGACGGTGACGGGGGCGGCAATGCTTGGCGAAGACGCTATCGACGTCGGCGCTGACACGCTGACGCATCCCTGTAGAGCCAGTGCCCCTGCGAACGCAGGGGCCCAGGATACCACCCGCAGCACCCGTGACCCTGGACTCCTGCGTTCGCAGGAGAGCGGCAGAGCGTTCATGCCGTCGCGCGCTCGCGGACGGTGCGGAACTCGATCTGCTTGTCGTACGGCGCGCCGACGATCATCCGCTTCACGTAGATCCCCGGCAGGTGGATCGTGTCGGGATCGAGGCTGCCCACAGGGACGATCTCCTCGACCTCGGCGACACAGATCTTGCCCGCGGTGGCCATCGGCTGGTTGAAGTTGCGTGCGGTCTTGCGGAAGATGAGGTTGCCGCTTTCGTCCGCCTTCCAGCCTTTGATGATCGCGAGATCGGCGCGGATGCCGCGTTCGAGGATGTATTCCTGGCCGTCGAAGACCTTGGTTTCCTTGCCCTCGGCGACCTGCGTGCCGACGCCGGTCTTGGTGTAGAAGCCGGGGATGCCAGCCCCCCCTGCCCGGCAGCGTTCGGCGAGCGTGCCCTGCGGGCAGAATTCGACCTCGAGTTCGCCGCTGAGATATTGCCGCTCGAATTCCTTGTTCTCGCCGACATAGGACGAGATCATCTTCTTCACCTGGCGCGAGCGGAGCAGTTTCCCCAACCCCTGCCCGTCGATCCCGGCATTGTTGCTGGCGATCGTGAGGTCCTTTACGCCAGACGCCTCGATCGCGTCGATCAGCCGCTCGGGGATGCCGCACAGCCCGAACCCGCCCGCGCAGATCGTCATGCCGTCGAACAGCACGCCTTCGAGTGCCGTTGCCGCATCGGTGTAGCGCTTGTTCGCCATGCATCCTCCTCAGGTCTTTCATCTCGCATAAAGCGCGGCGGCAGCGACGGCAACGCCTCGACTTCGCGCGCGCCGCCCGGCTAGGATGCGGCGAGGAGATTTGCATGACCCAGCGTACCGGCGGCCGCATTCTGGTGGATCAACTCATCGCACAAGGGTGCGACCGCGTCTTCACGGTGCCGGGGGAGAGCTTCCTGGCGGTACTCGACGCGCTGCACGATACGCCCGCGATCGACCTCGTCGTGTGCCGGCAGGAGGGCGGCGTCGGGTTCATGGCGTGCGCGGATGGGACGCTGACGCACCGGCCGGGGGTGGCGTTCGTGACGCGCGGGCCGGGCGCGACCAACGCGTCGATCGGCGTGCACGTCGCAATGCAGGACTCTCAGCCGATGATCCTGTTCGTGGGCGATATCGACCGCGGGACGCGTGACCGCGAGGCGTTTCAGGAGATCGATTTCCAGGCGATGTTCGCGCCGATCGCCAAGTGGGCGGCGCGGATCGACGATGCGCGGCGGATCCCGGAATATGTCGCGCGCGCCTATGCGACGGCGATGTCGGGGCGGCCGGGGCCGGTGGTGCTGGCGTTGCCTGAGGACATGCTGCTCGATGTCGTCGATGCGGTCGATCGGCCGCGGGTCGAGCGGGTCGCGCAAGGCTGTGACGCCGATACGATGGACTTGCTCGCGGATTTGCTAACGACGGCCGAGCGGCCAGTGGCGATCGTTGGCGGGGCGGGCTGGGATGTGGCGGCGTCGGGGGCGTTCTCGACCTGGGCGGATCGTAACGGCATTCCGGTGGCAGCGGCGTTTCGGCGGCAGGATGCTATTCCGAACGACTGCCCGGTGTGGGCTGGAAACCTGGGGTATGGGCCCAATCCGACGCTGGTCGAGCGGGTTAAGGCGGCAGATCTGCTGCTTATCGTCGGGCCGCGGCTGGGGGAGGCAACGACCGATGGGTATGCGCTGATCACGCCGGATCATCCGGGGCAGCGGCTGATCCATGTGCATCCCGATCCGGACGAGCTGCATCGGGCCTACCGCGCGGATGTGGCGGTATGTGCGGGGATGGCGGAGTTTGCGGAGGCGTTGCTGGTGGTCGACCTGCCGCCGCGCACTTCCGGACAGGAGGCGCATGCGGAGTGGGTTGCATGGTCGACGCCGGCGCCGCGGGATCTGGTCATGGACCTTGGGCCGTGTGTCGCGGCGATGCGCGAGCGGCTGCCGGCGGATGCGATCATCTGCAACGGCGCGGGGAATTACTCGGGCTGGTGGCATCGGTACTGGGCGTATGCCGGGCCGGGGACGCAGCTCGCGCCGACTGCCGGGGCGATGGGGTATGGCGTACCGGCGGCGGTTGCGGCGTCGTTGCGGCATCCCGAGCGGACGGTCGTGGCGCTGGCGGGCGACGGGTGCTTCCTGATGAACGGGCAGGAACTGGCGACTGCGGTTGCGCATGGTGCGGACATGCTGGTGCTGGTGGTGGATAATGGTGGGTACGGGACGATCCGGATGCATCAGGAGCGGGAATATCCGGGGCGGGTTTCGGGGACTGGGTTGCGGAACCCGGACTTTGCCGCGCTGGGGCGGGCTTATGGGTGTTGGGCCGAGACGGTCGAGCGGACTGAGGATTTTGCGGGGGCTTTGGACCGGGCGATGGGGCGTGGCGGGGTGCGGATGTTGCACCTGGTGACGGATATCGAGGCGATTACTGCGGGGACTACGCTGTCGAAGGTGCGTGGGGGCTGAGCCTCGTTTCCCGCTCGAACCACTTACCCAACACACGAGCACCACCCCGGCGGAGGCCGGGGCCCAATTGGGGGACGGTGGTAACGAGGGACGAGCCTCCGTTATATCGGCCTTGCCAATTGGGCCCCGGCCTTCGCCGGGGTGGAGGTAGGCGTAGCGGGCGACTTCATCAGCGCAGCCTGTTCCCCCGCGAAGGCGGGGGCCCAGGAGCCAAGGTAGCTAGCGGTATTCAGCTGGGCCCCCGCGTCCGCGGGGGAACATTGCTTGCGGTTAGTGTGCGACGTAGGTGAGTTTCAGCCGCCCATCGTTTCGAGCTTAGCCCGGACGGCCGCGACGGCGTCCGCGGCCTTGTCACCATCGGGACCACCGCCCTGCGCCATGTCGGGACGGCCGCCACCGCCCTGCCCGCCCAGCGTCGCCACCGCAATCTTGAGCAGGTCGACCGCGTTGTGGCTGGCGACCAAGTCCGCCGTCACGCCGACCGCGACCGAGGCGCGGCCGTCTTTGATCGCGACCATTACCGCGATGCCCGAGCCGAGGCGCTGCTTGGCTTCGTCGACTGCGCCGCGCAGGCCCTTGGCTTCGAAGTCGTTGAGCACCTGGCCGATGAACGCGACGCCGCCGATCTGTTCGGGGCCGGCCGCTTCGCCCGAACCACCACCGCCGAGCGCAAGCGCCTTCTTCGCGTCGGCAAGTTCGCGTTCGAGCCGGCGGCGGTCTTCGAGCAGCGACGCGACGCGCGCCGGAACCTCGTCGGGGGTCGACTTCAGGACTGCTGCGGCTTCGCGGAGGCGATCGTCGCGGCTGGTCAGATAAGCGCGCGCCGCTTCGCCGGTAAGCGCTTCGACACGGCGGATGCCGCTGGAGACTGCGCCTTCGCCGACGACCTTGAACAGGCCGATGTCGCCGAGCGCGTTGACGTGCGTGCCCCCGCACAGCTCGATCGAATAGGTGCCGTCCTCCGTCGAGCCCATCGACACGACGCGGACTTCGTCGCCGTATTTCTCGCCGAACAGTGCCATCGCGCCCATCGCGATCGCGTCGTCGGGGGTCATCAGCAGCGTCGTCACCGCGCCGTTGCCGCGGACCTGCGCGTTCACGTCGGCCTCGACCTGCGCGATGTCGGCGGGGGTCATCGCGACTGGCTGCGAGAAGTCGAAGCGCAGGCGATCGGGCGCGACGAGGCTGCCCTTCTGTGCGACGTGCGTGCCGAGGCGTTCGCGGAGGGCCTCGTGCAGCAGATGCGTCGCGGAGTGGTTCGCGCGGATTTGTGCGCGGCGCGCAACGTCGATCTGGAGCTTGACCGGGTCGCCGACCTTGATCTCGCCGGCGTCGACGATCGCATGGTGGACGAACACGCGGCCGAGCTGCTTCGACGTCTCGGTGACGTTCGCGCGCAGGCCGCTGTCGTTCGAGATGTGGCCCGCATCGCCGACCTGGCCGCCGCTTTCGCCGTAGAAGGGCGTCTGGTTGACGACGATCGCGACGGTGTCGCCAGTGGTGGCGTGGTCGACGCGGGCGCCGTCCTTGACCAAAGCGACGACCTCGCCCTCGCCCGTATCCGACGCGTAGCCGAGGAATTCGGTGCCGCCGGTCTGCTCGACGATGTCGAACCAGATGTCGTCCGAGGCCTTCGCGCCCGAGCCCTTCCAGGCGGCGCGGGCGGCGCGCTTCTGCTCGGCCATCGCGGTGTCGAAGCCTTCGCGGTCGACCGCGATGTTGCGTTCGCGCAGCGCGTCCTCGGTCAGGTCGTACGGGAAGCCGTAGGTGTCGTAGAGCTTGAACGCGACGTCGCCGGCCAGCGTGCCGTCGGTCATCCCGGTGGTCGCTTCGTCGAGCAGCTTCAGCCCCTTGTCGAGCGTCTGGCGGAAGCGCGTTTCCTCCTGCTCCAACGTCGCCTCGATCAGCGGTCGCGCGCGCGACAGTTCGGGATAGGCGGCGCCCATCTCGGTGACGAGCGCGGGGACGAGCCGGTGCATCAGCGGCTGCTTGGCGCCGAGGATGTGCGCGTGGCGCATTGCGCGGCGCATGATCCGGCGCAGGACATAGCCGCGGCCCTCGCTCGCGGGCAGCACGCCGTCCGCGATCAAGAATCCCGCGGTGCGCAGGTGATCGGCGATCACGCGGTGGCTGGCGGTGTTGGCGCCGTCGGTTGCGGTGTGCGTCAGTGCGCCCGACGCGGCGATTAGCGCCTTGAACGTGTCGGTGTCGTAATTGTCGGTGACGCCCTGCATGACCGCGGCGATGCGCTCGAGCCCCATGCCGGTGTCGATCGACGGCTTGGGCAGGTTGCCGACGATCTCGGCATTCTCTTGCTCATACTGCATGAACACGAGGTTCCAGATCTCGACGAAGCGATCGCCGTCCTCGTCGGCGCTGCCGGGAGGGCCACCGAAGATATGGTCGCCGTGGTCGTAGAAGATCTCGGAGCACGGCCCGCACGGCCCGTTGTCGCCCATCGACCAGAAATTGTCCTTGGTCGGGATGCGGATGATGCGGTGATCGGGGAGGCCGGCGATCTTCTTCCAGAGGTCGAACGCCTCGTCGTCGGTGTGGTAGACGGTGGCGGTCAACTTGTCGGGCGACAGGCCCCATTCGCGGGTGAGCAGGGTCCAGGCGTGAACGATCGCCTGTTCCTTGAAATAATCGCCGAACGAAAAATTGCCGAGCATTTCGAAGAAGGTGTGATGGCGCGCGGTGTAGCCGACATTGTCGAGATCATTGTGCTTGCCGCCGGCGCGGACGCATTTCTGCGACGAGGTCGCGGTGGTGTAGGGGCGCGATTCGAGGCCTGTGAAGAAGTTCTTGAACGGCACCATCCCGGCGTTGACGAACATCAGCGTCGGGTCGTTCTGCGGCACGAGCGGCGCGGAGGGCACGATCTGGTGCCCCTGCGATCCGAAATAGTCGAGGAAGCCGCGGCGGATGTCGTTCGTCGATGTCATGCGCGGGGACTTAGGCGAGCGGGGCGGTTCGCTCAAGTGAGGTGTGTAAGGAGGTGCGGACGTATCCGATTGAAACGAAGATAGCTTGTTTCCCCGCGAAGGCGGGGACCCAGACTGGGCTCCCGCCTTCGCGGGAGAACAAGGAAGGTAAGAGCTGCCGTTCGGTACGAGTCACCACCCACGGCGCGGGCCACCACCTCGCGGGTGCCACCACCCCGGCGGAGGCCGGGGCCCAATTGGAAAGGTCGGAATAACGGAGCGCAACATCTCGTTACCGCCGTCCCCCAATTGGGCCCCGGCCTTCGCCGGGGTGGTGGAGTGCGCGGTGAGCGTGACTGCCTCGTTGGAGGCACTACCCCAAAGGCGCATCCAGCGACTTGGGCGGCTCGCTGAACCATTTCGGGCCCGTATCCGTCATGTGGAAGCAATCCTCGATCCGCACGCCGTACCTCCCGGGAATGTAGATGCCCGGCTCGTCGGAGAAGCACATCCCCGCCGCCAGCCTGGTCATCTCGCCGCGGACGAGGTTGACCGGTTCGTGGCCGTCCATGCCGATGCCGTGGCCGGTGCGATGCGACAGGCCGGGGAGCTTGTACCCCGGCCCGTAGCCGAGCGTTTCGTAATGCCGGCGGACCGCGTCGTCGATGCTGCCGGCGTGTGCGCCGATCTTGGCGGCGGCGAATGCGATCTGCTGGCCACGTGCGACCTGGTCCCACGTCTTGCGCTGGTCGGCGGTTGCCGCGCCGTGGACCCAGGTGCGCGAGATGTCGGACTGATAGCCCTGCACGGTGCAGCCGCAGTCCATCAGCACGACCTGGCCGTCGGCGACGCGGTGGATCTCGCGGCTGCCGTGCGGATAGGCGGACGCCTCGCCGATCAGTGCGAGCGCGAACTCGGGCGCGCCGCCGAGTTTCTCGGTCGCTGCGTTCATCAGCGTTCCGATCTGGGGGCCGGTCATGCCCTTCTCGACACGCGGCTTCGTCCAGCGATACGCCGCCAGCGTGACCTCGGTCGCCGCCTGCATCAGCGCGATCTCGGCGGGGGTCTTGATCATCCGGCAGGCGCGGACGACCGGGTCGGCGGACACGATCTTCGCCCCGGGCAACACGCGCGCGAGCCCGGCATAGGCGAAGTAGCGCACCTCCGCCTCAAGCCCGATCGGCCGCACGGCGAGCTTGCGGTCGCGCAGGAAGCCCGCGACCACGGCGAGCGGGTTCTCGTCCTCCTGCCACACGCGGACCTCGGCGGGGACCGCGAGCGTCTCGCGCACCGACGGTTCCTCGAAGAACGGCGTGACGATGCACGGTTCGCCCTCGACCGGCAGGATCGCCAGCGTCAGCCGCTCGCTCGTGTGCCAGCGGACGCCGGTGAAGTAGATCATCGACGATCCCGGCTCGATCAGCACCGCGCCGATGCCAGCCGCCTTCATCAGCGATTGCGCACGGACCAGCCGCGCGGCGCGTTCGGTGGCGTCGATCGGCCTGGTGCCGCCGGTGATGTCGGACAGTGCCGACAGGTCGGGTTCGGCGGCGCGGAGGATCGCGCTGGTCGACAGCAACGGCGCCGCGATGGCGAGGCTCAGCAGGTCGCGACGCGAGGGGCTGAAGGCGGGCTTGTGGCGTGCGGTCGACATCGCCGGACGATAGGGTCCTTGACCCGGGCGCCGCAATCCCCTTCCCTGTCGGCAATTCTCGGGAGCGATTAATGGCCAAGCGGCTAACCTATTACATCTTGTTCGGCCTCGTCGCGGGGATGGTCGTCGGCTGGATTCTGAACGCGTCGATCGACGACGGCACGGCCGAGTCCGCCGAACGGCTGAAGGACATCGCCGGCTACTTCTCGATCGTGACGACGCTGTTCCTGCGGCTGATCAAGATGATCATCGCGCCTTTGGTGTTCTCGACGCTGGTCGTGGGCATCGCGCATATGGGCGATACCGGCGCGCTCGGGCGGGTGGGCCTTAGGAGCCTTGGCTGGTTCATCTGTGCGAGCCTGTTGTCGCTCACCCTGGGCCTGATCCTCGTCAACGTGTTGCAGCCGGGTGTCGGACTCGCACTCGCGATCCCGCCGGCCACCGCGTCTAGCGGCGTCGACCGCGCGGCGTTCGATCTCGCCAAGTTCATCACGCATATCGTCCCCGATTCGATGATCGCGGCGATGGCGGGCAACGAGATCCTCCAGATCGTCGTGTTCTCGGTATTCGTCGGCGTCGCGATCACCGCGGTCGGCGAGAAGGCCGCGCCGCTCGTAAAGGCGATCGAAGCGCTGGTCGCGGTGATGCTCCAGATCACCAATTACGTGATGCGGTTCGCGCCGTTCGCGGTGTTCGCGGCGGTGACCGCGACGCTCGCCGAGCGGGGGCCGACGATCCTCGGCCAGCTCGGCTATTTCATGCTGAGCTTCTATATCGGGCTCGCGCTGCTGTGGGCGATGCTGATCGGGATCGCGTTCCTGTTGATCGGGCCGCGGACGCGGTTGCTGGTGCGGTATATCCGCGATCCGCTGATCCTGGCGTTCTCGGCGGCATCGTCGGAGGCGGCGTATCCGCGGACGCTGGAGGCGCTCGACCGGTTCGGCGTGCCCCCGCGGATCGCTAGCTTCGTGTTGCCGCTGGGCTATTCGTTCAATCTCGACGGGTCGATGATGTACATGACGTTCGCGTCGCTGTTCATCGCGCAGGCGTACGGTATCCACATGCCGATCGGGCAGCAGATCGCGATGCTGCTGGTGCTGATGGTGACGTCGAAGGGCATTGCGGGGGTCCCTCGCGCATCGCTGGTAGTGATCGCGGGGACGCTGTCGATGTTCAAGATCCCGGAGGCGGGAATCCTGCTGATCCTGGCGGTGGATCACTTCCTCGACATGGGGCGGTCGGCGACGAACGTGATCGGGAATGCCGTGGCGGCGACCGTGGTGGCGAAATGGGAGGGTGGGCTCGATGAGCGCGAGCCGGCTGATCGGGACTTTCCGCATGCGCCGACCGGGCACGGGCCGAAGGTGGACGTGGACAGCTATGAGAAGATCGGGCCGGGGCAGGTTTGAGTCGACGCTTGCACGAAGCGTCGCACCACTGTTCCGTCATCCCAGCGAACGCTGGGATCCAGAGCCACGAGCGCCAGTGTTTGCGGCTCTGGATCCTGGGTCGAGCCCAGGATGACGGAGTGGTTGGGTAGACTCGGACCCTATCGCAGCGGGTCAGGCGTAGGCGTAAGGCCCACCTTTCTTGAGCCCCGCCTGATACGCCGGCCGCGCGTGGACCTTTGCCAGCCACGCGATCGTCGCGGGACGGGACTCGTTGAGGCCACCGCGGCTGCGGGCGGCCTGGAGGGGAAAGCTCATCATGATGTCGGCGGCGGTCATCTCGGCACCGGCGAACCAGGGGCGCTGCGACAGTTCGGATTCGACATAGTCGAGGTGCACGTCGATCATCGGCTGGATCTTCTTGGTCGCCGCCTTCCCCAGGATCGGGATGCGCGCGAGGACCAGCTTCAGCAGCAGCGGCGGCATCATCGAGCCCTCCGCATAGTGGAGCCAGAAGCGGTAGCGCAGCGCGTCGGCGCGGTTGGCGGGGGCGCCGAGCTTGCCGTCCGCCTTGTCGACGAGATATTCGACGATCGCGCCCGTTTCGGCGACCACCTGACCACCCTGAACATCGGCATCCTCGATCACCGGCGACTTGCCGAGCGGGTGGACCTGCTTGAGTTCGGGCGGGGCGAGCATCGTTGCCTTGTTCCGCTCGTAGCGCTTGATTGCGTAGGGGAGGCCGAGTTCCTCGAGCATCCACAGGATCCGCTGCGATCGCGAGTTTTCGAGGTGGTGGACGATGATCATGCTGAACCCCCTGTTTTTATTCGGACGATTTGCGCGCGGTCCAGATCCAGGCGGCGGCGGGGAATTCCACCGTGTCGCCGCTTCTGTACCGGTCGCAGACCTGGGTGAGACGCGCGATGTGGCGCTCGCGTTCCTCGGGGGCCGCGTCGCGAATGGCGGATGCTGCGGGGCCGATGCGGCGGAAATAGTCGACTGCGTCGGCTACGGGGGCGGCGCCCTCCCCTGCCCGGTAGGCGAATTCGACACGCTCGGGTGCCGCGACGTGCCAGCCGGATTTTTCGAGGATGCTCGCGACGTAGGTTGGATCGGCGAAGGTGAAGGGGCCGGGTGCGGTGCTTGCCGGAGCGTCTGCATTGCCGCCGGTCGCGGTGATGATTTCGGTGGCCCAGCGGTTGGCAGCGCGGTCGGCGAAGCAGGAGAAGACGAGCGTTGCGTCTGGAGCGGCGGCTTCGGCCAAAGTGGTGAAGGCGGCGACGGGGTCTGCGAAGAACATGACGCCGTGGCGGGAGACGTAGAGGTCGATTGGGGCGTGGTTCGGGGCGGCGGCGGTGATGTCCGCGCATTCGAAGCTGGCGTTGGCTTGGGTTTTGGCGCGGTGTTTGGCGATCTCGATCAGGTTTGGTGAGAGATCTATGCCGGTTATCCGTGCAATTGGGAGCGCTTGCGCGGTGGCCAGTGAGGTTGCTCCGGCGCCGCAGCCTATGTCGATAATCTTGCGGGTTTGGGGGGCGGCGGCGGACAGGATCGCGGCGTTCAAATGCGGGGTCAGGTTGGTGAAGCTGCGGTCGGTTCGGCGCCATTCCGCGGCCCAGACATCGCCTATTCTGCCGGTCCAGTCGTAGGCGGTGGTCATGGGCTGGGGTGCTTTTTGGTTGTGTTTCGGGGCGGTGGTTTGGAGTGAAGTATAGGAAGTGTAGACGCTGGCGTGGGTTTGGTGTTGCGAGATTTCGAGGGTTTCCCGAGCCTGGCGCGCTGCTCTTCCTTGTTGCCCCGCGGAGGCGGGGATCCAGACTGGGCTCCCGCCTTCGCGGGAGAACAAGGGAGTGCGAGATATCAAGGGTGTAGGGGCGCGTCGTCAAACACGGAGTTGATGATCCGACAAGGCTTGGCTTGGCACAGGACTCTATTTGCGGGGTCATACCAATTGGGCCCCGGCCTTCGCCGGGGTGGTGCCGTGGGTAGATTGGCGCGGTGTTAGTTTACCACGCGTGTGAACCATCGGCCGTGTATATGCTCGGCAGGATGATCCATGCACTACGCATCATGTCCCGCGTGCCCCCTCCCATTGCGGAGGCAATGGGTCCCTCCCTCTCCCCTGAGGGAGAGGGAAAGTGGGGTTAGGCGTCGTCGCCTTCTTCGGGGCCGGCCATCATTTCCTCGGCTACCTTGTCCGTGCGCGCGCGGATCTGCTTTTCGAGGCGGTCGGCGGTTTCGGGGTTGTCCTTGAGGAACGTCTTCGAGTTCTCGCGGCCCTGGCCGAGGCGGACGCTGTCGTAGCTGAACCAGGCGCCAGACTTTTCGACCAAGCCCGCCTTTACGCCAAGATCGAGGATCTCGCCGAGCTTGGAGACGCCCTGCCCGTACATGATGTCGAACTCGACCTGCTTAAACGGCGGCGCGACCTTGTTCTTGACGACTTTGACGCGCGTTTGGTTGCCCGTCACCTCTTCGCCGGCCTTGATCGCGCCGATGCGGCGGATGTCGAGGCGGACCGAGGCGTAGAACTTCAGCGCGTTGCCGCCGGTCGTCGTCTCGGGGTTGCCGTACATGACGCCGATCTTCATGCGGAGCTGGTTGATGAAGATCACCATGCAGCGCGAGCGGCTGATCGAGCCGGTGAGCTTGCGCAGCGACTGCGACATGAGACGGGCCTGAAGGCCGACATGGCTGTCGCCCATCTCGCCTTCGATTTCGGCACGCGGCACGAGTGCTGCAACCGAGTCGACCACGAGCACGTCGATCGCGTTCGAGCGGACGAGCGTGTCGACGATCTCGAGCGCCTGCTCGCCGGTGTCGGGCTGCGAGACGATCAGTTCGTCGATATTGACGCCGAGCTTCTTGGCGTAGACCGGGTCGAGCGCGTGCTCGGCATCGACGAACGCCGCGGTGCCGCCGCCCTTCTGCGCTTCGGCGATCACGTGGAGCGCGAGCGTGGTCTTGCCCGAGCTTTCCGGACCGTAGATCTCGATCACGCGGCCGCGCGGCAGGCCGCCGACGCCGAGCGCGATGTCGAGCCCAAGCGAGCCAGTCGAGATGACCTCGACCTGCATGGTTTCCTTGGAGCCCAGGCGCATTGCCGAGCCCTTGCCGAAGGCGCGGTCGATCTGCGCGAGCGCGGCGTCGAGCGCCTTCTGCCGGTCGTTGGTTGCGGTTGCCATGCCGGTGTCGATCACTTTCAGATTAGCGGCCATCGAATATGCTCCCATCGCTAAAGCAAGCGCGCGTGCCATTCAACGCGTCAAACACCATGTATTCTCTTTGTTCTTTTGGAACAAGTGGGGAACGGTAGGTTTGTTGCGGGAAATTTGCGGCGGTGGCGTCGTGCAGAACCATTTGGCCGCGAGGACAGCGTCATTCTAGCATCTGCCGGGTCTGCATGCCCGAAGCTCCGGGCCACGCGTTCGCGAGTTCGTGGAGTGCAGGCGTTGGAAGACGTTCGGTGCGGACACGATTCGGGCAAGTGCACCTCCCCGGCGGGGGCCGGGGTCCAGGTGGAGAGGTTGGCGTGACGGCGTGCGGCTGTCGTCAGGAGCGTTTCCCAACTGGGCTCCGGCCTTCGCCGGGAAGGTGCTTTTGTTGTGGGAGATAATGCCGAACACGTTCGGGATGACCGACGAGGGACGGGATCGGCGGTGTGGGCGCTTAGGTCGAGATTGGTTCGGGTTGTTTGGATGCAGGGTTTTGACGGCCGACTGATCTAAAGTTTGAAGGGTGTCTATGACGGGCAGTTCGTTTGCGGCTCTGGATCCTGACTTTCGTCAGGACGACGGGCGGTGGCGGCGCTGTGACGCCCCGTCTCAAAGGTGCCGCCGCCTATCGATCGATCAGGCGAGCTTCGTTGCGAGCGTCCACCAGCCTTTGGCTTGGGCGGCGGTGGCGGCGGTGTCTCTGGCTTCGGGGGTTTCGAACAGGGCGAAGCAGGTAGCGCCGGAGCCGGACATTCTCGACAGGAGGGTGCCTTGGGCTGCGTCGAGGAGCGTGCGGACTTCGGCGATTACGGGGGCGAGGGCCAGCGCGGGGGGCTCGAGGTCGTTGCGGCCGGCTTTTGCACGGTCGAGGAGATTGCCTTCGGGGATTGGGCCTCGGTCGTGGCCGTCCCAAGTCTTGAAGACCGCGGCGGTGGAGACCGCGACGCCTGGGTTCACGAGCAGGACGGGGGTGCCGGACAGGCCTTCGAGGGTGGTGAGGATGTCGCCCTTGCCGGTGCCTAGCGTGATGCGGTTGGCGAGGCAGGCGGGGACGTCGGCGCCAAGCTTTGCGGCGATTTCGTGGAGGCGGGGTTCGGTTGGGGGTACGCCGTGGAGGCGGGCCAGCGCTCGGAGCGTGGCGGCGGCATCGGCTGAGCCTCCGCCTATGCCTGAGGCGATGGGGAGGTGCTTTTCCAGGGTTATGGCGTGGTGGGTTTCTGGGGCGAAGGCGGTGGTGAAGGCGTCCGCTGCGGAGGTTACGAGGTTGCCCTGCCAGGGGGCGGCGCCGGACGAGCGGGGTGCTTCGTCATTGTCGGTCCCCAATTGGGCCCCGGCCTTCGCCGGGGGGGTATTGGGGGTCGGGGTGGCGTTTTGGGCGGGGAGGAGGGCCGCGGCGAAGGGGCCGGTTATGGTGAAGCTGTTGGTTTGGGCGGGTTCTACCGTGACCAGGTCGCCGTCGGTGGCGAAGGCGAAGAGCGTTTCGAGATCGTGGTAGCCGTCGGGACGGCGGCGGCGGACGTGCAGGGCCAGGTTGATCTTGGCGGGGGCGGGTTCGGTGATGGCGGGCATTGTCAGTCTCGAGGTTTGGCTGGTTTGGGCATGGCTTAGCCGATGGGTGGGCGCTGGCAACTTTAGCGGCCTGTCCTCCAGCGGCCGTCATCCTGACGAACGTCAGGATCCAGAGCCAAGCATGGCATCTATTGTTACTCTGGATCCTGACTTTCGTCAGGATGACGGGGGAGGTGAGGTGCCGCGCACCTCGCCAGTTTTGGGCGTTGTCACGATCACTTTTACGGCTCGTTCGGCGCTCGGAATTCGGCTCGAAATTTGGTGACGATCTCGCAAAACGGCCACTTTGTCATCAACTCGCCTTGCCGTCCCCACACCTGCGAGGCCTTCCCTCTCCCGGCGGGAGATGAATTTTAGCGGCGGGCTTTCGGCGGCAGGCCGTTGGCGATCTTGGCGGTTATGCGCGCCGTGTCGGCGGGTTCGGCGGTCAGCAAGGCGGCGCGCCAGGCGTAGCGCGCTTCGTAGTTTCGGCCGGTGCTCCAATAGGCGTCGCCGAGGTGGTCGGCGATTTCGGCGTTGGTGGGTTCGGCCTGCGCAGCGGTTTCGAGCAGCGGGAGCGCGCGCGCGGTGTTGCCGGAGAGGTGATAGGCCCAGCCGAGCGAGTCGGTGATCGAGGCGTTGGTGGGATCGATCCGGCTGGCGCGTTCGAGCAGCTTGATCGAGGCGGGGATGTCGTCGCCATGCTCGACTTGCGCAAAACCGAGATAGTTGAGCGCGAGCGGTTGCGCTGGGCCGCGGGCGACGGCTTTTTCCAGTGCGTCGCGCGCTTCGGGCCAGCGGCCGGCCTGATCGAGCGCGCCGCCATATTGCAGCCAATTGCCCCAGCTGCCGCCCCTTGCACCGTCGGCGGCGATGATGCGCTGGTACCAGGTCGCGGCTTCGGCGGGGTTGCCGGTGGTCAACAGCAGGTCGGCGTAGCGTTGCCAGTCGGCGGGCGCCGAACCCGTCTGGTCGACGCGGTTCTTGGCGGCGGCGAGCGCTTCGCCGTTGCGGTCGGCGGTGGCGAGGATGTCGATGCGTTCGGCGGCGGCGGCCGGTGCGGACGGGCTCTTGGCGTCGACGCCGTCGAGCACGACGAGCGCGCGGTCGACCAGCTTGTTGCGGGCGAGCGCGTCGGCGAGGAGGACGCGCGCCGCGTCGTAGCTGGGGTCTGCGCGCAGGGCTGCCTGGGAGAGCGCGATTGACAGCGGCGAGGGTTCGCCTGCGCTGAGGTCGCTGGCGAGGCGGGCGAGCAGGCGCGAGACGCCGATCGACAGCGGTTGCTTGCGCGGTGCCGCGGCGATCAGCACGCGGGTTTCGGTGGCGAAGCGGTTGGCGACGGGATCCTTCGCTGCGGTCGCTAGCGAGGGTTCGGGATCGCGACCTTCGGCCTGTGCGACCCAGGCGTGGAGCGAGGGCGCAAGGACTACGAGGGGGCCGCTCGACAGCGTCGCAATCGCTGCGCCGGCGGCCTTCGCATCGTTCCGTCGCGCGGCATCGGCGAGCGGGATCAGCGCGGCGTCGGCGGGGGCGACACCGGCCTTGTTCAGCACTGCGACGGCGCGGGTGGCGAGCGGCACGTCGCCAGCTTCCAGCGCCTCACGATAGGCGCGGATCGCGACGACGGGGTCGTCGGGTGCAGCCGCCAGCACCTTCGCATAGCTGGCGGCGGCCAGGCTCGTCTCGCCGGCAGCGTCGGCCGCGCGCGCCGTCAGATAGGCGGACAGATCACCCGGCCCGGCCATGGCGGGGGTCGCCAGGACGAGACCGAGCGCGAGCAATGCAGGCTTACATGTTGGGATAATTGGGGCCTCCGCCGCCCTCGGGTACGACCCAGTTGATGTTCTGGGTGGGGTCCTTGATGTCGCAGGTCTTGCAGTGGACGCAGTTCTGCGCGTTGATGACGAACTTCGGATCGGACGTGTCCTCGCCGACGACCTCGTAAACGCCGGCCGGGCAATAGCGTTGCGCGGGCTCGTCGTACATCGGCAGGTTGTATTCGATCGGCACGCTCGCATCCTTGAGCGTCAGATGGACCGGCTGGTCCTCCTCGTGGTTGGTGTTCGAGATGAACACCGACGAGAGGCGATCGAAGGTGAGGACACCGTCGGCCTTCGGATAGACGATCGGCTTGACGAGATCCTTGCGCCACAGGCTCTCGTTGTCGGGATGGTGGTGCATCGTGAAAGGCACCTTGATGCCGAGATGTTCCATCCACATCGTCACGCCGGCGAGCCCCGAACCGATCAGGTCGCCGAACTTCTTGACCAGCGGCACGACGTTGCGGACGACCGACAGCTCCTTCTTGACCCACGACTTTTCGAACGCCTCGGGATAGGCGGCGAGCTCGTCGTGGCCGCGCTGCGAGACGATCGCCTCGACCGCAGCCTCGGCGGCCATCATGCCGGACTTCATCGCGGTATGCGTGCCCTTGATGCGCGGCACGTTGAGGAAGCCCGCGCTGTCGCCAATGAGAGCGGCGCCTGGCATCACGAGCTTGGGGATCGACTGGAGCCCGCCATCGCTGATCGCGCGCGCGCCGTAGCTGACGCGCTTGGCGCCCTTCAGCAGCGCGGCGATCTCGGGATGCGTCTTCCAGCGCTGCATCTCGCTGAACGGCGAGAGATACGGGTTGGTATAGTTCAGCCATGTGACGAAGCCGATCGAGACCTGGCCGTTCGCCTGGTGATAGATCCAGCCGCCGCCGTTCGAGCCGTCGGTCTCGGACAGCGGCCAGCCCTGCGTATGGATGACGCGGCCGGGGACGTGGAGTTCGGGATCGATGTCCCACAGCTCCTTGATGCCGAGGCCGTAGACCTGCGGGTCACTGTCCTTGTCGAGCGCGAAATTGCGGATCAGTTCCTTGGTGAGGTGCCCGCGGCACCCTTCCGAGAAGAAGGTGTATTTGGCGTGGAGTTCGAGGCCGGGGGTGTAGTCACCCTTGTGCGTGCCGTCGCGCGCGACGCCCATGTCGCCGGTCGCGACGCCCTTCACCGAGCCGTCGTCGTTGAACAGGATTTCCGCCGCGGCGAAGCCTGGGAAGATCTCGACGCCTAGCTCTTCCGCCTTGCCGGCGAGCCAGCGGCACAAATTGCCGAGCGAGCCGGTGTACGTGCCCTTGTTGTGCATGAACGAGGGCGTGACGAAGTGCGGCATTTCGCTCTTCTTCGTCTTGGTCAGGATCCAGTGATGGTTCTCGGTCACGGGTACTTCGGCGAGCGGGCAGCCGTCCTCGCGCCAGTTCGGCAGCAGTTCGTCGAGGGACTTGGGATCGATGACCGCGCCCGACAGGATGTGCGCGCCGACTTCGGAGCCCTTTTCGAGCACGCAGACGCTGATCTCGGCGTCCTTCTCCGCGGCCAGCTGTTTCAGGCGGATCGCTGCCGAGAGACCGGCCGGGCCAGCGCCGACGATCACCACGTCGTACGGCATCGATTCACGTGTCGTCATCATCGTCTCCCGGGGGATGTCCCCTTTTGCCTCAGCTTTGCGCCCCACCCTTCGTTCGGGCTCGGGCCGGCACCATCTTGTCCAATATGGCGATTGCGCGAGTTGACCGCCACGTCAACCGTGCAGCATAGGTTACCCTGTGGGGGCGGACCAAACCATCGACTGGCGAAACGCCGCGGCGAGTGCGCTTGACTGGTGGCACGAGGCTGGCGTCGACACGCTGGTCGACGATGTCCCGCGCGACTGGTTTGCGGCACCTGAGCCACTGGTCGTACATGCCGCGACGCCGGTTGCGCCGGTCGTGGCACCGTCCACCATGCCGCTTTTGCTAGCCGATTTCCTGGCCTGGCGGAGCAGCGCGGAGGTTCCCGAGGCGGACTGGAGCGGGGTTTCGCTGGCCGCGGTTGGTCCCGCTGACGCTACGGTCATGGTGCTTGTCGATTGCCCCGACCGAGACGACGGCGATGCGGGTGCGTTGCTGAGTGGTGCGTCGGGACGGCTGCTCGACAAGATGCTCGCGGCGATCGGGCTTACGCGCGACGAAGTGCATCTCGCGGCGGTCTGCGCAAAGCGGCCGACGGCGGGGCGGATCCAGAGCGAGGTCGAGGCGCGGCTGTCGGAAATCGCCAAGCATCACATCGGGTTGGTTGCGCCCAAGCGGTTGCTGTTGCTGGGCAATGCGGCGAGCCGTGCGATCCTCGGGACGGAATTACAGGCGGCGCGCGGGCGTTTACACGAGTTTAACCATAAGATCGGAGAAACGGAGTCCGGTTCGGCGTCTGGCGAAGCATCCGACGAAACCGGCGTGGTCGCGAGCTTTCACCCGCGGTTTCTGATCGAGAAGCCCGCGGCCAAGGCCGAGGCCTGGAAGGATTTGCAGATGCTGATGCGCGGACTGACGTCGCAAGAGGGTGTGAGATGATTCGGATCCGATCGGTTTCCTGGGCGGCTATCGCCCTGGGCCTCAGCGCCCTCCCCCTCCCGGCCTTGGCGGCGACCGCCGCGGGCGAGCCTGCCGGCGATGCGCGGCTCGGGACGACCAAGCTGGTCGGGGCGCCGACGCTGGAGCAGATCCCCGACCAGCTCGATGCCAGCCAGCGCGAGGCCTACAAGACGGTGTTCGCGGCGATCCGCGACGGCAAGTGGACCGACGCGCAGATCGGGCTCGACACGATGAAGCCCGGCCCGCTGCATGCGATCGCGCGCGCCGAGATGTACACGGCGAAGGGCTCGCCACGCGTCGAGATGGAGCCGCTGGTCGCGCTGCTCAACGAAGCACCCGAACTGCCCGAAGCCGCGCAGATCTCGCGCCTTGCGACGACGCGCGGCGCGGTCGGTTTGCCGCCCCTGCCCGTAGCGCAGCGGTTGATCTGGCAGGATGGCGCGCCGCGTCGGGTCCGCGCCAAAAGCCTGCAGGGCGACATGATCGCCGCCGATCTCGCGATGAAGATGCAGCCCTACGTCAAGGCGGACATGGGTCGTGAGGCGCAGTCGCTGCTGGAAAGCACGCCGGGGCTCACCCCAGAGGCGCTGACCGAGTGGCAGCAGAAGATCGCGTGGATCTATTTCCTCCAGGGCGACGACGTGAACGCGCGCGTGATGGCGGCGAAGGCACAGGACGGCGTCGGCGACTGGGCCGTCCAGGGCCGCTGGGTCGGCGCGCTGTCGGCGTGGCGGCAGAATGACTGCGCGAATGCCGAGACCGGATTCGAGGGTGTCGCGGCACGGGCCGGCGACGTCGATATGCGCGCCGCCGCTCTATACTGGGCGTCGCGTGCGGACATGGTGTGCTCGCGCCCCGACAAGATCGAGGGCCGGCTGAAGGCGGCGGCGCAGTTCGGCGAGAGCTTCTACGGCCAGCTTGCGCGCCAGCAGCTCGCGATGAAGGACAAGGGCACGTCGGTCGGCGGGCTCGTGGCCAGCGACTGGAAGGTCGTCGGCAAGCGTCCGAACGTTCGTGTCGCAGCGGCACTGGTCGAGGTCGGCGAGACCGACCTGGCCGATACCGTCATCCGCCAGCAGGCGAAGATCGGCGATCCGCGCGAGTTTGCCAACCTGGTCCGGGTGGCGGAAGCGCTGAGCCTGCCCGCTACGACCGTCTGGCTCGCGCACAATTGCCCGCAGGGGGTCACGTCGACCGCCGAGGCGCGCTATCCGACGCCGAACTGGACGCCCGATAGCGGCTGGCACATCGACAAGGCGCTGGTCTATGCACACACGCTCGAGGAGTCGCGGTTCCGCAACACCGTGAAGAGCCCGGCCGGCGCGTACGGCCTGATGCAGATCATGCCCGCCGCCGCGACCGATTTCGCGCGCGAGCGTGGCACCTCGATCGACGTGAAGGCGCTGACCAAGCCGAGCACCAACATGGATGTCGGCCAGCGTCATCTCGAGCGGCTGCGCGACATGGCGGGCGTCACCGGCGGGCTGCTGCCGAAGGTGATCGCGGCGTATAACGCCGGCCCGCGCCCGGTCGGCGACTGGAATGCGATCGTCCACGATAACGGCGATCCGCTGATGTATATCGAGAGCATCCCGTATTGGGAAACGCGCGGGTATGTGACCACCGTGCTGCGCAATTACTGGATGTACGAAGCGCAGGGCGGCAAGAAGGCGTCGGTCAGCCGTAATGCCCTGGCGCAGGGCATGTGGCCGCGCTTCCCCGGCCTGCCGGGTGCGACCGCGGTGCGGATGGCGGCCAAGCCGTACACGCAATACCAGGCCAGCACGGCGCCCTTGAACGCGACCGTCGCCGTCAATGCCAGCGTCGGGCCACGCTCCACCACTGTCACGCGCGCGGACTGAGTTTCATGCCGATCGATGAAAGCCGGATTTTCCTGCCGGTGCGGATTGCCGTGCTGACCGTGTCGGACACGCGGGGCCTTGCCGAGGACCGCTCGGGTGACACTTTGGTCGCGCGGCTGACCGAGGCGGGCCACGTCCTCGCCGACCGCCGGATCGAGAAGGACGACATCGAGACGATCGTGTCGCGCCTGCATGCGTGGATCGGCGATCCGGAGATCGACTGCATCATCACCACCGGCGGCACCGGCGTCACCGGGCGCGACGTGACCCCGGAGGCGGTCGAGCAGGTCGCGGAGAAGATGATCCCGGGGTTCGGCGAACTCTTCCGGATGCTCAGCTACCAGACGATCGGCACCTCGACCGTCCAGTCGCGCGCGTGCGCCTGCGTATCGCATGGCACCTATATCTTCGCGTTGCCGGGCTCGACCGGTGCGGTGAAGGACGGCTGGGACGGCATTCTCCGCGACCAGCTCGACAGCCGCCACCGGCCCTGCAACTTCGTCGAGCTGATGCCGCGGCTGCTGGAGCGGTAAACGCACCAACCTCCCGTATCACGCGCCAGATCATGGTGCTGCGTTCGGTGCGCAATGCTAGCTGCCCTGGAAGAAATTCGACAATTTATGACGCTTTGTGAGTGCGTTGAAGGTAGCGTGTCGCTGTACTAACAAACTGGCACACTCGGTGCATTGGTGATCAGGCAATCCGATCAGATTGCAACGCCAACAATCCGAAGGACGCCCTCATGTCATCGTTCATCTTCAAGAGCCTGATCGTCGCCACCGCGCTCGTCTCCGCCGCACCAGTTCTTGCTGCCGGTGGATCGCAACCGACGACCGAACTGAAATACGACGCGAAGACGCAAAAATACTGCGTGACCGATCCGGCCGTCACCGGCAGCCATCTTCAGCGCAAGACGTGCAAGACCGCGACGCAGTGGAGCGCCGACGGGCTCGACATGCCGAAGGCGGCGATCGGCGACACGAGGACGGTTGCGACGATCGTCGAGAAGTAACGCTCGAACCGACGCTCGGGGCGACATGGCCAGCATGTCGCCCCGCCGTTCTAGGCTGAACCACCCTCCCCCTCGAGAGGGAGGATATCTCGACCGAGCCTCCGCGCTAACCGCGCAAGGCCCGGCCGGCGACCGCGGCGAGCTTCGCAACCAGAGCCGGATCGCGCGCGTCGCGGGCGGTGATAATCGCGCTGTCGAGGCAGGTATCGATCGGCGATGCCGAACGCTCCGCCGGTAACGCGCGGAGGAGCGCCATCACCATCGCGCGGGCCTTGGCCGCATTCGCGCCGAGTTGCGCGATCACCTGCGCGACGTCGACGCCCGCCTCATCCTCCCGCCAGCAATCGTAATCCGTCACCATGCCGACCAGCGCGTAGGGCAGCTCCGCCTCGCGCGCGAGTTTCGCCTCGGGCATCGCGGTCATGCCGATGACGTCGCAGCCCCATTGCCGGTAAAGCCGGCTTTCCGCGCGCGTCGAGAATTGCGGGCCTTCCATCGCGAGATAGGTTCCGCGGTCGTCGACCTGCGCGTCTGCCTCGCGCGCGGCGTCGGCGGCATAGCGCGACAGGCGGGGGCAGACCGGGTCGGCCATCGAGACGTGCGCGACGAGGCCGGTGCCGAAGAAGCTCGAGGGGCGCCCCTTGGTGCGGTCGACGAACTGATCGACGACGGTGAAGCTGCCGGGCGGGCGCTGCTCGACGAGCGAGCCGACCGACGACACGGCAAGAATATCGGTCGCCCCGAGCCGCTTCAGCGCATCGATGTTCGCCCGCGCGTTAAGCTCGGAGGGAGAGATGCGGTGGCCTCGGCCGTGCCTTGGCAGGAATGCGACGCCGACATGCCCGACGCGGCCGGTGTAGATCGCGTCCGATGGCTCGCCCCACGGCGTCTCGACCGTCTGCCAGCGGCCGTCCTCGATGCCGTCGACCGCGTACAGCCCCGACCCGCCGATGATGCCGATCGTCCAGCCGGTCACTTGGCGAGCGCCCTCGGCCGCGCGTAGATGAAGTAGATCGCGAGGCCGAGCAGGTTCCACAGCCCGAAATACAGCTGCGTCTTCGAGGGGAGGCTGAAGAAGAGGTACAGGCAGCCGAGGATGCCGATCGTGCCGACCAGAGTTGCGGCCGGCGCGCGGAACGTTCGGATCGCATCGGGCGCACGGCGGCGCATCACGAGCATGCAGGCGCAGACCGCGACGAACGCCGCGAGCGTGCCCGCGTTGGCGAGCGCGGCGATCTCTGCGAGCGGTAACAGGCCTGCGATGACGGCAACGATCGCCGCGGTGATCCAGGTGATGCGGACGGGAGCGCCGCGCCGCGAGACCTTGGCGAGGCTCAGTGGGAGCAGGCCGTCTCGCGCCATTGTGAAGAAGATCCGACTCTGGCCGAACAGGAACGCGAGCAGCACCGTTGGCAACGCGATCACGGCCGAGGCGCCGAGGAAGGTTGCGAACCCCGGCCGGCCGATCTCGCGCAGGATCAGCGCGAGCGGCTCGGCGCTGCCGGCGAACTTGGTGTAGGACAGCGCGCCGACGGCGGCGACCGCGACGAGGATGTAGATCGCGATGCAGGCGACCATCGACCCGACGATCCCGATCGCGAGATCGCGGCCAGGGTTCTTGGTCTCCTCCGCCGCCGTCGAGATCGCATCGAAGCCATAGAAAGCAAAGAAGATGATCGCCGCCGCCGCCATGACGCCGCGCTCGGCACCGTCGGGCTGCACCGCCTTGGGGAAGCCGTAGGGAATGAACGGGTGCAGGTTGGCGCTGTTGAAATAGTGCAGCGCGATGAACACGAACACGGCGAGCGCGATCATCTTCACGCCGACCAGTACCGCGTTCAGCGTCGCACTCTCGCGCGTGCCGAACGACAGCACGCCCGCCACGACCGCGATGATGAAGATCGCCGGCACGTTGAGGATGCCGCCGAGCTCGGGGCTGAGCGTCAGCGCCTCGGGGAAGCCGAACGCACCGCGCAACAACGGCGCCGCGTAGCCCGACCAGCCGACCGCGACGGTCGACACGACGAGCGAATATTCGAGGATGAGGCTCCAGCCGATCACCCAGGCGATCAGCTCGCCGAGCACGACATAGCTGTAGGTATATGCGCTTCCCGAGGCGGGGATCATCGTCGCCATCTCGGCATAGGCGAGCGCCGCGCAGGCACAGATGCCGCCGGCGATGACGAACGAAAGGATCACGGCCGGCCCGGCGAGCCCTGCCCCCACGCCGATCAGCGTCAGGATCCCGGTGCCGACGATCCCGCCAACGCCCATCGCCACGAGGTGCGGCCACGACAAGGTGCGCGCGAGTTGATGCTCGGGCGGCTGCTCGGTGACGATTTTTCGGCGAAACAGACTTGCCACGTATATCCCCTCTTCTTTGGCGCGGGGAGTGGCACAGGACGGGACCGGGGGGCAAGGCCAGCGGCCAACCACCTACCCCAGCGAAAATATCCTCCCCGGCGGAGGCCGGGGTCCAGTTGGCAAGGTCATTGTGACGATGCACAGCGCTATGTCAGCAGCGTCTCCCAACTGGGCCCCGGCCTTCGCCGGAGTGGTAGAAGGGAAGCTGAGATCGAACGGCAGTCCGCTCGTCCTTGTTCTCCCGCGAAAGCCGGAGCCCAGTCTGGGTCCCCGCCTTCGCGGGGACACAAGCTACCTTACGTTGGGACTTAAACGGTAAAGCTCTCGCCGCACCCGCACGCGCCCTTGGCGTTGGGATTCTGGAACACGAACCCCGCGGTGAAGTCGTCCTCGACCCAGTCCATCGTCGACCCGATCAGGTACAAAATCGACCCGCCATCGACGAACAAGGTCCCCCCCGGCGTGTCGATCCGTTCGTCGAAAGGCTTGGCCTCGGTGACGTAATCCACCGAATAGGCCAGCCCCGAACACCCACGCTTGGGCGTCGACAGCTTCACCCCGATCGCATCTTCCGGAGCCCGCGCCATAAGGTCGGCGATCCGCGCATGCGCCGTCTCGGTGAGGTTCAGCGCCGCCGGCCGTGCTCGCAATGTCGTCGCCATGATCGTCCTTCCTTCCCCCCTCCCGCGTGCGGGAGGGGCCGGGGGTGGGCTCCCGGCCAGCCACTCATAACCGTCGTTCGAGAGGTGAGCGCGTGCCCATCCCCTGCCCCCTCCCGCTTGCGGGAGGGGAAGTAGAAACTAGAGCATGCCCAGCTCTAACTTAGCCTCGTCCGACATCTTCTGCGGATCCCAAGGCGGATCCCAAACCAGATTCACTTCCGCGAACCCGACGCCCGGCACCGACCCGACGCGCATCTCGACCTCCGCCGGCATCGACTCTGCGACCGGGCAGTTCGGCGTCGTCAGCGTCATCGCCACCACCGCATGCCCGTCATCGGTCACCTCGACGCCGTAGATCAGCCCCAGATCATAGATGTTCACCGGGATCTCGGGATCGTAAATCTCCTTCAGCGCGTCGATGATCGCATCGTACACCGCGCCGCCGGGCTCGCCGGGCGAGTCCACCTGCGGCTTCTGCGCCAGGAAGCCTGCGAGATAATCACGCTTCCGCTCCGCGTCGGAGTCCGTCTCCATCACGACGCGCGCCTTGGGCGGCGATGCGACGGCATCCACTTCCTCGATCTCGAACCGATCGCTCATTTGAAGATCCTCGTTACTCGCTCGATACCGCGCACCAGCGCCTCGACGTCCGCCGGCCCGTTATACACGCCGAAGCTCGCGCGTGCCGTCGCCTCGACGCCCAGCGCCTCCATCAACGGCTGCGCGCAGTGATGGCCGGCACGGATCGCGACGCGCTCTTCGTCCAATATGGTGCCGATGTCGTGCGGATGAACCCCCTCGATCGTGAAGCTCACGATCCCCGCCGAGTCCGCCGGGCCGTAGAGGCGTACCGAATTGATCCCCGACAGCGCGTCGCGCGTCGCCGTCACCAGCGCCGTCTCGTGCGCGTGGATCGCGTCGAGCCCGATACTCTCGACATAGTCGATCGCGGCATGCAGCCCGAGCGCCCCGACGATATGCGGCGTCCCCGCCTCGAACCGCCCCGGCGGCGGCGCGTAAGTGGTCTTCGCAAACGACACCTTGTCGATCATCGACCCGCCGCCCTGGTACGGCGGCATCGCGTCGAGCAATTCCGGCTTGGCCCACAGCACGCCGATCCCGGTCGGCCCGTACAGCTTGTGCCCCGAGAACACGTAGAAATCGCAGCCGATCGCCTTAACGTCGACCGTAATCCGCGGCACCGACTGGCAGCCGTCGAGCAGGATCTTCGCGCCAACCGAATGCGCGATCTCGGTAGCGCGTTTGGCATCGAGCACCGAGCCGAGCACGTTCGAGACATGCCCCAGCGCGACCAGCTTGTGCGCCGGCGTGATCATCCGCTCCATCGCGTCGAGATCGATGCGGTGGTCTGGCGTCAACGGCAACACGTCGATCGCGACGCCGCGCGCTTCCGCGACCATCTGCCACGGCACGATGTTCGAGTGATGCTCGAGCATGGAGAGCAGAATGCGATCGCCCGCCTTCAACTGCGTCCCGGCCCAGCACTGCGCGACAAGATTGATCGCCTCGGTAGCACCGCGCACGAATACGATCTCGTCGGCCGAACCCGCACCGATGAACCGCGCGACGGCTTTGCGCGCAGCCTCATACGCGACCGTCATATCCGCCGAACGCTGGTACACGCCGCGATGCACCGTCGCGTAGGTCTCGCCATACGCACGCGTAATCGCGTCGACCACGACCTGCGGCTTCTGCGCAGTCGCGGCGGTATCGAGATACGCCCAACCCTCCGGGATCGCCGGAAAATCCGACAGGCGATCCAGGGGACGAACGTCGGCGATCACACTCACAACGCCCGCTCCAGCCACGCATCGGCGTCCGCCACGAATGCCTCGCGCACCGTCTCGTCGGCAATCTGCACGAACGCATCGCCAACGAACGCCCGCGTGAGCAGCGCCTGCGCCTTCGCATGCGGGATGCCGCGGCTCTGCATGTAGAACAGCGCGCGCTGGTCGAGTTCACCGACCGTCGCGCCGTGTGCGCACTTCACGTCGTCCGCGAAGATCTCCAGCTCGGGCTTCAGGTTGACCGTCGCGGTGCGCTGCAAAAGCAACCCGCGCAACGACTGCACCCCGTCGGTCTTCTGCGCATCGCGCGCCACCTCGACCCGCGCCGCAAGGCTCGCCGTCGACTTGTCCGCCGCGACCGCACGCCAGATCTGCTTGCTCTGCCCGTTCAGCGCAGCATGCCGCACCGACACCGCGCACTCCTGCCGCTGGTCGTTCCGCGTCAGCAACGCGCCGCCATATTCGGCAAACGCGTCGTCGCCCGTCACGGTGATCGCACCATCGATCCGCGTCCCGGCATCGCCTGCGCCGAGGACCGTCACGATCAGGCTCGCCTCAGCACCGATCTCAACCTCGTCGCGCAACGACACGAAACCACCGGTCTGAAGCAACCGCACTGCGCGCGTCAGTTTCGCACTCTTGCCAAGCATCATCCGCGTCGACCGGTTCGACCAGCCCGTGCCGACATACGTCTCGATCACGGAAGCGCTCGCGCCATCGGAGAGCACGATCTGGGCCGGAAGCTGGTTCTCGCCGCCCGTCGCAATATGCACGATCTGGAGAAGCTCAACGCCGGCATCCGCCTCGACCCGGATCGACCAACCGTTGCCCGTTGTACGACGACCGAGCGCATGCTCGCCGCCGTGAATCCCCGTCATCGTGACGTGGCGCAGATCGCTCCGACCCTGATCCAGCACGCCGTCAACGAACAGCGCACGCGCACCCGGCAGGTCCATAAACCACGCATCGGCGTCCAGCGCGGCGCCGCGCGGCAGTCCGGCCGCCGCCACAATCGCCGCCGGATCACCCCAGCGCCACGATTCCTCGCGCGTCGAGGGAAGGTCGAGCAGAATCGTCACGCCGCAATCCCCACATAGCCTTCGCTCTCGAGCTGCTTGGCGAGGTCCTTGCCGCCCGAGCGGACGATCTTACCGTCCGCCAGCACGTGGACGAAGTCCGGCTCCACGTAATCGAGCAACCGCTGGTAATGCGTGATCAGCAGCACCGCCTTGTCGGGCGCGCGCATGATGCGGTTGATGCCGTCGCCGACGACGCGCAGCGCATCGATGTCGAGCCCCGAATCAGTCTCGTCGAGGATCGCGAACTTCGGGTTGACGATGCCCATCTGGACCATCTCGTTGCGCTTCTTCTCGCCGCCCGAAAAGCCGACGTTCACCGGCCGCTTGAGCATGTCGTAATCCATGCCGAGCAGATCCGCCTGCCCGCGCGCGAGCTTCAGAAACTCGCCACCCGACAGCGGCTTCTCGTCACGCGTCGCGCGCTGGGCGTTGAGTGCCTCGCGGAGGAACTGAACGTTCGATACGCCGGGGATCTCGACCGGATACTGGAAGCCGAGGAACACGCCCGCCGCAGCGCGCTCATGCGCCTCCAACTCGAGCAGGTCGACGCCGTCGAACGTCACTGAGCCCGCCGTGACCTCATAGCCGGGCCGTCCGCCGAGCACATAGCCCAGCGTCGACTTGCCCGCCCCGTTCGGCCCCATGATCGCGTGCACTTCGCCCGCGTTCACCGAGAGCGACAGGCCCTTGAGGATTTCCTTGCCGTCGATCTCGGCGTGGAGGTTTTCAATTTTCAGCATTAGACTTCGATTTCTCCGATTGGCTGTCGCTTTACCAACCGCCTGACGACGTGTGCTGCGAGCCATACAAACATGATAATTGCGTAGGTTCCGCCCAACATTACCCCAGTGGCCATCATCAAAGTCGCCACGTAGTGCGTCATCTCGATGCCAAACAGACGGATGATAAAGGCGGCTGCGATCAGATAAAGAAATGCCAGCACGACTCCGCTACCAAGAAAGTAGCCTCGCAAGCGCCGCCGCGCTCGCCGAGGTCGTGCGGCGTCCACTACCCCACCGACCCCTCAAGGCTGATCCCCAGCAGCTTCTGCGCTTCCACCGCGAACTCCATCGGCAGCTGCTGCAGCACTTCCCGCGCAAAGCCATTCACGATCAGCGCCACCGCCGCCTCCTGGTCCAGCCCGCGCGACATCGCGTAGAACAGCTGGTCCTCGGAAATCTTCGACGTCGTCGCCTCGTGCTCGATCTGCGCGGACGGGTTGCGGACCTCGATATACGGCACGGTATGCGCGCCGCACTGGTCGCCGAGCAGCAGGCTGTCGCACTGGGTAAAGTTCCGCACGCCCTCCGCGGTCGGCGCGACGCGCACCAGCCCGCGATAGGTGTTGTCCGAACGCCCCGCCGAAATCCCCTTCGACACGATCGTGGATCGCGTGTTCTTGCCGAGGTGGATCATCTTCGTGCCGGTATCGGCCTGCTGGCGATTGTTCGTCACCGCGACCGAATAGAACTCGCCGATCGAGCCATCGCCGAGCAGCACGCACGAGGGGTATTTCCACGTGATCGCGCTACCGGTCTCGACCTGAGTCCAAGACACCTTCGAGTTCTTGCCCTGGCATAATGCACGCTTGGTGACGAAGTTGTAGATCCCGCCGACGCCGTTCTCGTCGCCCGGATACCAGTTCTGCACGGTCGAATACTTGATCTCGGCATCGTCGAGCACGACCAGTTCGACCACGGCAGCATGCAGCTGATTCTCGTCGCGCATCGGCGCAGTGCAGCCTTCGAGATACGAGACGTACGACCCCTTGTCCGCGACGATCAGCGTGCGTTCAAACTGCCCGGTATTCTCCGCGTTGATGCGGAAATACGTCGACAGCTCCATCGGGCAGCGGACGCCCTCCGGGATGTAGACGAACGTGCCGTCGGAGAAGACCGCCGAGTTCAGCGTCGCGAAGTAATTGTCGCGCTGCGGCACGACCTTGCCGAGCCACTTCCGCACGAGCTCGGGATATTCCTTTATCGCCTCGGAGATCGAGCGGAAGATCACGCCCGCAGCCTCGAGCTCCTTGCGGAACGTGGTCGCGACCGAGACGCTGTCGAACACCGCATCGACCGCGACGCGACGCTTAGGCGTGCCGTCCTCGTTCAGCGGATCCTCGACCACGCCGGCCAGCATCTTCTGCTCGCCGATTGGAATGCCGAGCTTCTCGTAGACACGCAGGATCTCCGGATCGACCTCGTCGAGCGACCCGAGCTTCGGCTTCGCCTTGGGCTCCGCGTAATAATACGCGTCCTGGTAATCGATCGGGGGCACGTTGAGCTTCGACCAGTCGGGTGCCTCCATCGTCTGCCACAACGCGAACGCCTTGAGCCGCCAGTCGAGCATCCACTGCGGCTCGCCCTTCTTGGCGGAAATGAAGCGCACCGTGTCTTCCGACAGGCCCTTGGGCGCAAATTCCTGTTCGATGTCCGAGGAGAAACCCCACTCGTACGTCTTGTTCGCGGCGGCATAGGCCTCTGCGTTCCGGGTAGCCATCATTCCATCTCCGCCGCGGCGCGGCTCTCTAAAAACTCGGCGATCTCTGCGTCTCGGCGCGAACAAGTACTTTTGCGCGCAGAGGCGCAGAGATCGCGAAGGAAGGGGTAAGCTGCGCGCGAGGTCATGCGGGCGCCTGTAAAACCGGGGTTTGCGAGAGGCTGGCGAGCGACACGCCGGCAAGCGCACCGCGGACCGCGCCGTTGACGGCGTTCCAGTGCGGCTTCACCTTGCACGTCTGCTCGACACAGCAATCCTGCGATGCGCCATCGACGCACGAGGTCAGCGCGATCGGTCCCTCGACCGCCTCGATGATGTCGGCGAGCGAGATCATCGCGGGCGGTCGCGACAGGCGGAAGCCGCCGCCAGTGCCGCGCGTGCTCTCGATCAGCCCCGCGGCGGACAGCCGGCTCACAAGCTTCTGCACGGTCGGCAGCGGCACGCCGGTCTCCTCGCTGAGCAGCGTCGCGTTCAGCCGCGCGATACCGCCGCAATGACGCGCCGCGGCGCTCATCATCACGACCGCATAGTCGGCTAGGCTGGAAAGACGCATGGTGGCTTCGGAGTCCAATCGGACCGATATGATCCGATTGGTCAAATGGGCTTTGTGCAGTGCATCGTCAACCCGGCCAGGGGTGCTAACGACTCGCAACTGGGGGCGCATTTCTGGTCGCCCCCCGCCCCCTTTTAGCACCGTCCCTCCCCCAATCCGTCACCCCAGCGAAAGCTGGGGTCTCCCGGTTCGGAGCAGGTGGCTTGAACAAGGATACCTCAGCTTTCGCTGGGGTGACGGAGAATGTGGGGTGACGGAAGAAGGGTTTGGCCACCCCAGCCGATATGCCTAAGAGCGCGCATGGCCTTCTACCACCCGATCCTCTTCCGTCTCGACGCCGAGCGCGCGCATACCCTCACCATCGCCGCACTTGCCGCCTGGGGGAAGGCCGGAACGCCGCTCGCCCCCAGCGTACCGCGGCTCGCGACGACCGTGGCGGGGATCGCCTTCCCCAACCCGGTCGGCTTGGCGGCAGGCGTCGACAAGGACGGTCGCGCGATCGACGGGTTCTTGGGGCTGGGCTTCGGCAGCGTCGAGATCGGCACGCTCACACCGGTGCCACAACCCGGCAACCCGAAGCCGCGCATCTTCCGCCTTCCCGAGGACCGCGCGATTATCAACCGGCTCGGCTTCAACAATGGCGGCCTCGACGCGGCGCTGGATCGCGTCGAAAGCGGCGCGGGTGGCGAAGGCGTTCTCGGCATCAACGTCGGCGCGAACAAGGACGCGACCGATCGCACCGCCGACTATGTCCACGGCGTGACCCGCGCCGCGCGCCACGCCAATTACGTCACGATCAACATCAGCTCGCCCAACACCCCCGGCCTGCGCGACCTCCAGCACGGTGCAGCCCTGCGCGATCTCCTCGCCGCCTGCACCGCCGCCAAGGGCACGACGCCGATCTTCCTCAAGGTCGCCCCCGATCTCGAACCCGCCGACATAGACGACATCGCCCGCGCCGCGATCGACAACCGGATCGACGCGCTGATCGTCAACAATACGACGATCTCCCGCCCCGGCCTGCGCTCGGCCAATGCCGAGGAAACCGGCGGCCTGTCGGGTTCGCCGCTCGTCCCGCTAGCCCGCCAACGCCTGTCGGACTTTCGCAAGGCGACTGGGGCTGCGATTCCGCTGATCTCGGTCGGCGGCGTGGACAGCGGCGCGGAGGCCTATGCCCGCCTCCGCGCCGGCGCGAGCCTCGTCCAGCTCTACACCGCGCTTGTCTACGAAGGCCCCGGCCTCCCCGCCCGCATCCTCCGCGAACTGGACGCGCTGCTGACCCGCGACGGCTTCGCCACGGTCGCCGACGCGGTGGGTGTCGACGCGCGCTGACCTTCTCCCGTCATCCCAGCGAACGCTGGGATCCAGAGCCTCACACTTCGGCCTTCGTGGCTCTGGATCCTGGGTCGAGCCCAGGATGACGGACGGATGGGGCTAACCGCTTGCCTCATATTCGAACCACGCTACGCTCGCCCGCGATGAAGACCTCTCTCCTAGCGCTCGCCCTCCTCGTCCCCGCAGCCACCGTAGAGGCACGCCAACCCGCCCCGGCAAAAGACCAGGGCATGGTCAGCGCCGCAGACCCCCGCGCAGCCGCCGCCGGCGTCGAGATCCTTCGCGCCGGCGGCAGCGCCACCGACGCCGCCATCGCGACGATGCTAGCCCTCAACGTCGTCGAACCACAAAGCTCCGGCATCGGCGGCGGCAGCTTCTGGATTTCTCACGCGGCCGGCGGTGCGCTCAGCACGATCGACGCGCGCGAGACCGCCCCCACGGCCGCCGATGCCCGCTGGTTCTACGCCCCCGACGGCACCCCGCTCAGCCATTCGGACGCAGTTCCCGGCGGCCGCAGCGTCGGCATCCCCGGCGCACTCCGCGGCATGGCGCTCGCGCACCGCGCGTCGGGCAAGCTCCCCTGGGCGCAACTGTTCGCCCCCGCGATCCGGCTCGCGACCAACGGCTTCCAGGCCTCCCCCCGCCTCGTCAACGGCATGACCGCCTATGGCGACCACATCACACCCGAGACGCGCAAACTCTTCTCCGCGCCCGACGGCTCGCCGATCGCGATCGGCGCGGTCATCAAGAACCCGCAGCAGGCGGCCCTCCTTCAGCGCATCGCCACCCAGGGCCCCGACAGCTTCTACGTCGGTCCCGAGGCGCAGAAGATCGTCACCGCGGTCAACACCGCCGCACAGAATCCGTCGAAGATGACGCTCGGCGACCTCGCCAGCTACGACGCCAAGTCGCGCCCGCCGGTCTGCGTCAAATACCGCGTTTATCGCGTGTGTGGGATGGGCCCGCCCTCGTCCGGCGGCATCACCGTGCTGATGATCCTTAAGCAGCTCGAACGCTTCGACATGGGCAAGCTCGGCAAGGATAGCGCGCAGGCCTGGCACCTGTTCGCCGAATCCTCGCGCCTCGCCTATGCCGACCGCGACCTCTACGTCGGCGATCCCGATTTCGTCCGCGTACCGGTGCAGGGCATGCTCGACACCAAGTATCTCGCGTCGCGCTCCGCACTAATCTCCCCCGCCAAGACGATGGCAAACGTCGCTCCCGGCACGCCCCCCGGCGCCCCTGCCCGCACCCGCGCCCCGGTCAGCGAAGTCCCCGGCACCACCGACATCGCGACGGTCGACGCCCGGGGCAACGTCGTCGAGGTCACCACCACCGTAGAAGGCTATTTCGGCTCAGGCATCACCGTCGACGGCACCGTCCTCAACAACCAGCTCACCGACTTCGACATCGTCCCTGTCAAGGACGGCGCACTGGTCGCCAACCGCGTCGAGGGTGGCAAGCGCCCACGCAGCTCGATGTCGCCAACGATCGTCTACGGCCCAGACGGGAAGGTGCGCCTTGCGGTCGGCGCGGCAGGCGGCTCGACGATCATCGCGCAGGTGGCCAAGGCGATCATCGGCGTGGTCGACTGGAAATTGTCCGCACAGGACTCGATCGCACTCGGACTGCTCTACGCGCCCGGCCACGTCGCTGCTGCCGAAAAGGGCACGGAGCGTGAGGCGATGGTCCCCGCGTTGCAAGCGCTAGGCGAGACGGTCCAGGTCGCAGCGCTAGGCCTCAAGGCAAACGCGATCGAGCGCGTAGGCGGCAAATGGGTCGGCGCAGCGGATCCGCGCAGCGAAGGCGTCGCGATCGCGGAGGACGGTACCGTCACCAAGATCCAGCGCGTCGGCGCCCTCCAGCGCGCTCCGGAGTAAACCACCCGCCCCTTCCTTGTTCTCCCGCAAAGGCGGGAGTCCAGTCTGGGTCCCCGCCTTCGCGGGGAAACAGGCTTGGAGCGTGAGAGTGCAACGGGCTATACCACCCCAAAGATCGAGCATCCCCGCCAGGGCAAAAAGCTCGCAGCGCAGTTCAGGAGAGACAATGGCCCGCCAGCTCGAACGCTTCCCGAACCTCGTCACGATGTTCTTCGCGCGCGCCGCCGAGAAAGGCGACGCGCCGTTCCTCTGGACCAAGACGAGCGGGACCTGGGTCGCGACCAGCTGGGCGGACGCCGCGCGACAGGTCGCGAGCTTGGCGACCGCGCTGACCGCGATCGGCCTGAAACGCGGCGACCGCGTAATGCTGGTCAGCGAGAACCGCCCCGAATGGTGCCTGAGCGATCTCGCGATCATGGCGGCGGGGTGCATCACCGTGCCGACCTACGTCACCAACACCGAACGCGATCACCTCCACATCATCGAGAACGCCGGCGCCTGCGCGATCATCGTCTCTACCGCGAAACTCGCCAAGACGCTGCTCCCGGCGGTCATCCGCTCGAACCAGGCGCAGACCGTGATCGGGTTCGAGGACATGAAGGTCCCCGCCGGGATCGACTTCCACAACTGGCACGCGCTGATCGCGGCGCACCAGACCGCGCCCGAGACCGCCGCCGCCCGCGCCGACTTCGAACGCGAAGACCTCGCCTGCATCATCTACACGAGCGGCACCGGCGGCGCCCCGCGCGGCGTGATGCAGCACCACGGCGCGATCCTCCACAATTGCGCCGGCTGCGCGAGCGTCATCTCGGAGGATTTCGGGTGGGACGACGAGGTCTTCCTCTCGTTCCTGCCCCTGAGCCACGCCTATGAACACACCGGCGGCCAGCATTTCCCGATCTCGCTGGGCGGCCAGATCTACTACGCCGAAGGCCTCGAAAAGCTCGCCGCGAACATCGAGGAAACGCGCCCGACGATCATGTTCGTCGTCCCCCGCCTGTTCGAAGTCCTCCGCACGCGCATCTCGAAGACGATCGAGAAACAGGGCGGCGCGTCCGCGTACCTGCTGCGGCAGGCGCTCGACATCGGCGGCAAGCGCTATGCCGGTCGCCTCCGCCTGATCGACCGCCCGATGCAGGCCGCCGTCGCCACCCTCTTCAAGCCGAAGATCTCGAAGAAATTTGGCGGCCGGCTGAAAGCGATGATCTCTGGCGGTGCCCCGCTCAATCCCGAGGTCGGCCTGTTCTTCGAGGCGCTCGGCCTTACCTTCCTGCAAGGCTATGGCCAGACCGAAGCCGCCCCCGTCATCTCGTGCAACCGCCCCAAGGCGGGCGTCCGCATGGACTCGGTCGGCCCCGCGCTGAAGGATACCGAGGTGCGCATCGCCGAGGACGGCGAGATCCTGGTGCGCGGCGAACTCGTCATGCACGGCTATTGGCGCAACGACGCCGAGACCGCGAAGGTGCTCAAGGACGGCTGGCTCCACACCGGCGACATCGGCGAGATCGACGACCGCGGCCGGATCCGCATCACCGACCGCAAGAAAGACCTGATCATCAACGACAAGGGCGAGAACGTCGCGCCCCAGAAGGTCGAGGGGATGCTGACGCTCCAGCCCGAGATCGCGCAGGCGATGATCGCCGGCGACAAGCGGCCGTACATGGTGGCGCTGATCGTGCCCGACCCGGAATGGACGCAGGAATGGTGCGCGGGCAATGGCGACGCGTGCAGCTTCGCGCGGCTGGCGGAGAACAGCGAGTTCCGTACCGCGCTGGGCGCGGCGGTCGAGCGGGTGAACAAGGAGCTGACGGTGACCGAACGGATCCGCCGCTTCGTGCTGGCCGACGGGCCGTTCACGATCGAGAACGAGCAGCTGACGCCGAGCTTGAAGATCCGGCGGCATGTTTTGAAGCAGGCGTATGGGGAGCGGCTGGACGGTTTGTATTCGGGGTGAGATTTGGAGGTTGCCTCGACTGGTAGCTCCCCCACCCCGGCGCAGGCCGGCGCCCAATTGGCAAAGCCGCAGTAACGACGCGCGAACCTCCGTTAGCACTGTCCCCCAATTGGGCCCCGGCCTTCGCCGGGGTGGTGCTCGAGTTTGAGGATGGGTGGGAGCTTCCCCCCTTGTTCTCCCGCGAGGGCGGGAGTCCAGTCTGGGTCCTCGCCTTCGCGGGCAAACAGTCTTTGCTCGCGGCTTACAGCGCTTCCATGCGGCGGCGGGCTTCTGCGGCTATCGCTTTGCGGTCGCCGTATCCCAAGGGATCGAACGGCTCGGCGAAGTGCAGCGTCGCGACGAAACTGCCCTTGCGCTTCAGAACGCGCGCGGCGTGATGTTGGCCGGGCTCGTCGCCGACCCACGCCAATTCGCTCGTCGCCGCGCCGTAATCGATCCGGACGGGCTGGACCTTCACGCCGGGCGGCGGCGGGTCCAACGCGGCCAGCAACGCCGCCTTGAACGGCAGCAGAGTAACGCCGTCACCCGTCGTCCCCTCAGGAAACAGCGTCACGGGCCAGTCCGCGGCCAGCGTATCGCGGATCTGCGCGATCTGGTCGGTCACCGCCATGCGATCCGCGCGCGACACGAAGATGGTGTGGTTGAGCGTGCAGAGCCAGCCGACCAGTGGCGCGGAGCGGAGTTCCGATTTGGCCACGAACGCGGTGCCGGTCGCGCCCGACAGGAGCAGGATGTCGATCCAGCTCAGATGGTTCGAAACGAAGACGACGTCATGGCGAAGCGGCGTGCCGACGACGCGGGGGCGGGCGCCGACTATGCGCGAGACCAGCCCCAGGAACCGCGGCGGCCACGGCGATTTTCGCCCGAACAACCGCCACATGCCATGCAACGGCAACGCCAGGACCAGCGCCAGCAGCAGCGCCGCCAGCCGCGCGCCAAAGCGGATTCGGCCGATCGCGTCAGTCCTTGCGGGTGAGCGCGACGCCGTAGAGTTCCATGCGGTGGTCGACCAGCCGGAAGCCGAGCTTTTCCGCGATCGCCTTCTGCAACTGCTCTAGTTCGGGGTCGACGAATTCGATCACCTTGCCGCTCTCGACGTCGATCAAGTGATCGTGATGTGCTTCGGGCGCGGGCTCGTAGCGCGCGCGGCCGTCGCCGAAATCGTGGCGGTCGAGAATGCCGGCTTCCTCGAACAACCGGACCGTGCGGTACACGGTCGCGATCGAGATGCCGGGGTCGATCTGCGAGGCGCGCTCATAGACCTTCTCGACGTCGGGATGGTCGTCCGCCTCGGACAGCACACGCGCGATGACGCGGCGCTGCTCGGTGATGCGCAGGCCCTTCTCGTTGCAGAGTGCTTCCAGATCGATCTTGCGCGGCATGTGTCATTCCCTCGTTGAGTGCCATGTAGGGCCTCCGCGCTGTTGCGAAAAGGGATAGTGATTCGCAATAAGCCTTAGCTGTTGATATCTTTCGAATATGTATGTGCGTCATACGCGACGCCGGTCTTGCCGCGGTAGTAGGCGCGGCGTTCGCCGACCTTGGTAAAGCCGTGCGCGTCGTACAGGTTGACCGCATCGTTGCCGGCGCGGACCTCGAGATGGAGCTTGGCGATAGCGCCGACCGAGCAATCGGCGATCGCCGCACGGATCAGCGCCGTGCCGACGCCGCGGCGGCGATAGTCTGGCGCGACCGCGATCAGCAGCAGTTCGGCTTCGTCGGCGACCGACCGGGTCATCGTGAAACCGGCGGGGAGGTCGTCGACGAAGGCGATCGTGAGGTGGACGCCGGTCAGCGCGAGCACGCCGAGGCACTGGCTGCGCGTCCACGCCTCGCCGTAACGCGGGTCGAACGCGTCGGTCATCAGCGCGTCGACGATCGCGAGATCGCGCGCGTCGCCGGTGCGGAGCGTGACGGTGCGCGTGGCGGCCTGGCGGGTGGCCATTATTTCGGGACCGACGGCTTGGCGTCGGGCGCGCGGCCGTAGATCGGGCTTGGCTGGAGCGCAGTTAGTTCCGAGGGGAGCAGGATCGCGGAGGCTGCGTCGGGCAGCGCTTCGGTGAGGTCCAAGCCGTCGTCGAGTGCGGCGAGCCAGCGGATGCCGTTGCCGACTGCGCGCCGTCCTGCCAGCGCGGCGAGCGCGGCGTCGGGCTTCAGCGATACCATGTCGGATCGCGGCGACAGATCGGCGGAGAACGCTTGCATGAAGACCTCGCCATGCCCGCCTTCCATGATCACCGCAATATCGTCGGTTAAGCGGTTGGCGAAACCGGCGGCGGCGATCAGCGGAAGCGAGGAAAAGCCGGCGATGTCCGCGCCCCAGCCGAGCGCGAGGCCACGCGCGGCGGCGATCCCGACGCGGACGCCGGTGAAGCTGCCGGGGCCGCAATCCACTATTATGCGGTCCGCTCGGCCTCCGTTAGGGAGTTCGGCGATCATCGGGATCAGGCGTTCGGCGTGGCCGCGGCCGACGACTTCGTGCGCGCGAGCGATGATGGCGCCGTCTTCGATCAGGGCGACCGAGCAGGCGGTGGTGGATGTTTCGATGACTAACGTGCGCATTACTTCTTACCCTCTCCCCTCAGGGGAGAGGGCGGGGTGAGGGGCGCCGCGAGCGCCGTCTTCCCCACTGCCCCTCACCCCGACCCTCTCCCCGCAAGGGAGAGGGAGCAGGTCCCGCTTCAAGCGATGCTGTTGAACTTCGCGAAGTCAGGACGGGGCGAGCGGGCGTAGATCGTCGCGGGGTCGCCGTGACCGAGCGTCGAGATGAAGTTGGTCCGCACCGCGGGCGTGTCGTGGAAGAACGCCGCATCGACCTTGCCTGCGTCGAAGCCCGACATCGGCCCGGTATCGAGCCCGAGCATCCGCGCGGCGATGATGAAATACGCACCCTGCAACGTCGAGTTGCGAAACGCGGACGCCTCGCGCAGTTCGGCGTTGCCGTCGAACCACGACTTCGCATCGGCGTGCGGGAACAGCTCGGGGAGGTGTTCGTGGAAGTTGGTGTCCATGCCGATGATCACCGACACGGGGGCGTTGAGGATCTTCGGCTGGTTCTGCGCGCTGCACGCATCGGCGAGCTTCTGCTTGGCCTCGTCGCTTACCAACCAGATCAGACGGGCGGGGAGCTGGTTCGCAGACGTCGGGCCCCACTTCATCAGGTCCCAGATGGCGTGCAGCTCGGACTCTGCGACCGGCTGATCGGTGTAGCCATTGTAGCTGCGCGCGTCGCGAAAGACGGCGTCGAGGACGGTGTCGTCGAGAATCATCAAACGGCTCTCACTTCGGTGACTTCGGGAACATAGTATTTCAGCAGCTGCTCGATACCGTTCTTGAGCGTCGCGCTCGATGACGGGCAACCCGCACACGCCCCCTGCAACTGGAGGAACACCTTTCCCTTGTCGAAGCCGCGATAGACGATGTCGCCGCCGTCGTTCGCGACCGCGGGGCGGACCCGCGTGTCGATCAGCTCGCGGATCTGCGCAACGATGTCGGCATCGGCCGGGTCATCCGACAGCGCGGGCTCGTCGGACGGCACCGAGAAGCCGGCGCGCGCGGGCTTGAACAGTGGCATCGCCGCGGAGAAATGATCGAGCAGGATCGCGAGCACGTCGGGCTTGAGGTCAGACCAGGCGACGCCCGGCCCGGCGGTCACGGACACGAAATCGCGGCCGAAGAACACGCCGGTCACATCGCCGAGATTGAAGATCGCCTCGGCCAGCGGACTGGTCTCGGCCTCCTCCGGGGTGGCGAAGTCGCGCGTGCCGGCGTCCATGACGGTGCGTCCCGGCAGGAACTTCAACGTCGAGGGGTTCGGGGTGGATTCCGTTTCGATCAGCATGAGGGTCATGTGGCCCGGCGGGCGCGAGGGATCAAGCGCGGAACGGGAAACGGTTTCTTTCGGGCGCCGAGCACCGCATTGTTATCGTGCCGGCGCGCGCTGGGTTCCTACGCCAGGGCTCTCGAGTCTTGTTTCCCGTGCCGGGGCTCTCGCGTCGGGTCCGGCATCACTGTGCGGCTGATATGCGGCGGTGTTGCTCTCCTACAGACTAGGCCGCGAGAGGGAGCGAGGGGTCGGACCGCTTGGGGCTGAGTTTGGCGGCCCAGCGCGCCAGGACCTCCTCGTTCTCACCTATCCACGTCTTGGCCAGTCCCGTCAGCTCGGCGAGATGCTCGGGGCTGGCATCGTCCAGTCCGCCTCCATTGGGACTGAGCGGGAATTCTGCGCGATCATAATTGCCGCTGCTCGCCAGTTCTCGGGCCTGGTACGATATCGTGCTGGAGCCGGCCTGCATCAGGATCGAGAAGATCGGCACGCGGCGCAGCGGATTGACCCAGCCGAAGATCGACCAGTGGCCCGCGGATTTGTAGGGCCGGTCGGAGGCCCCGGTGCTGAGCGACAGGATTTCCAGGTCGCCGAGATGCCAGCCAAGCTTGCGCGCCTCGATGATCGCCGCGATCGTCGGGTCGTTGGCGAAGACGCCGCCGTCGATCAGCAGCAGCGCGGGTTCCGCCCTGACCGAGCCGCCCGCCGCGGTCGCTGGGATGGCCGCGGGGGGAAAGAAGGTCGGCGCCGCCGAGGTCGCGCGCGCCGCGACATGCAGCGGGAAGACGCGCTCGGGTTTTGCCGGGTCCACGGGATAATCGGGGCCGCCCGCCATGAAGACGGCCTTGCGCCCGATCATGTCATAGGCCGGAATGACTATGTTGGTCAGCGCGTCGCGCGTCGTCGCGATCGTACCGATCCGCGCGGCGAGAATCTTCTCGAGCGGGCGGGCGCTGTAGGGGAAGCCCGGCAGCCGCTGCGACAGCCCGAGAATATGCGGGAATATCCGCTTGCCGTCGGTGCGGTAGAAATCGACCAGATCGCTGGCCGTGCACGCCGCCCTGGTCTTGTCCGCCTGGCTCGGCGCGGTAAGGCCAGCGGCGATGATCCCGCCGGTCGAGGTGCCCGCGATCAGGTCGAAGCATTCGTGCAGCGGCCGTTCGATCCGACGCTCCAGTTCGGCGAGAATCAGCGCGGGGATCAGCCCGCGTATCCCACCGCCATCGATCGTCAGCATGTATCTCGGTGTCGCGCGATCCTTGGCCACGGCCATTTCTCCCCACCAGTACGGCGTATCAGCAAACGGCCGCACGGTTTGCAAAGACCGGTCCGGTTTGGTTCGATCCGCCCGACGTCACGTGGCCGGGGACATCACCGCGGCATGCAGGCTTAGGCGGAGCGATGGGCGACGCGCAGGACCAGGTCTGCAATCCATTTGCCGGGATTGCGCAGCGGCCGTTCGAACTGGATCAGCAACACCACCCGCGTACCGTTCGTGTCGTTCCAGACCTCGTGCCGATACGTATCGTCGAACACCAGCGTCTCGCCTTCGGCCCAGCGAACGGTGCGGTCGTGGACTCGCATCCGCACGTCGCCGTCGCGCGGGACGATCAGGCCGAGGTGGCAGGTGATCAGGCCCTTGGTCGCGCCGCGACGCTCGGGAATGTGCGTGCCGGGCGCGAGGATCGAAAAGGACGCGCCGTGGAGCCTGGGGATACGCGCAACCGCGGCGGCAGTATGCGGGCAGCGCGCGAGAGTGTGCTCGACCGTCGCGCCGCCGGGCAATGCCTCGGCTGGCCGCGCGACGCGGACGGCTTCGTCGCGGATCGCCGCCCAGTCGTCGCGTAACCCCGCGGTCCACGCGAAGTCGCGCACGTCGAGCACCGGATCGTTGGCGACCAGCGATGACGACGCGATCATCCGATCGAACGCGCGACGCAGATGCTCGCCGATACTAGCAACTAGCGGGCGGTTGACCTTGCCCGCGATCGACTCGCTGGAGATGACGTTCACATCGGGAACGCGAACGCGACGCCGTACGGCCGACCCGCCCGAATCCCGCCACAATGAAGACTGCCCCAGTTCGGCTCCGACCGTCATCGCTACCCTGCATATCGGCACGTCCCTGCGCCGATCCCCGTGTTGAGATGCGGCATACCGCAGGTGTTGGACGAAATGATGGCGCCGCGGCGGCCGACTGAGGCTGGCGCCGGCGATCCAAGGCGCGGCGCTGGCGATGCGCGCGCGGGGGCGCTAGAGATGCACGATGCTATCCTTTCCGCGCCTGTACCGCGCTCCCATCCTGCTTCCCCTCATGCTCGGCCTCGCCATCCCGGCGAGCGGGCAGATGGCGACGCCGCAGGCCACCTCCACGCCCGCTACAGAGGGTGGCAAGGAAGCGCCGACGCTTCCCGAACTGACCGGGATCGACACGACCGCGTGGCTCTACAAGGGCAGCGATCTCACCCGCGATCCCGAATGGAAGTTCGGCACGCTGCCCAACGGCATGCGCTTTGCGGTGCGCAAGAACGGCGTGCCGCCCGGCCAGGTATCGGTGCGCGTGCGGATCGATGCGGGGTCGCTCAACGAGACCGACAGCGAACGCGGGTTCGCGCATTTCATCGAGCATCTGACCTTCCGCGGCTCCGAATACGTGCCGGACGGCGAGGCGAAGCGCGTCTGGCAGCGGTTCGGCGCGACCTTCGGCTCGGACACCAACGCGCAGACTACGCCGACCTCGACCACCTTCAAGCTCGACCTGCCCTCGGCGACCGAAACAGGGCTCGACGAGAGCCTGAAGATCATGTCGGGCATGATGGAGAAGCCGACGATCACCGATGCGTCGGTGACCGCCGAGCGGCCGGTCGTGCTGGCGGAACAGCGCGAGCAGCCGGGGCCGCAGGTGCGGTTCGGCGATGCGATCCGCGCGACGTTCTTCGCCGGGCAGCCGCTCGCGGATCGCTCGCCGATCGGCAATATCAAGACGCTGGAGGCGGCGACCGGCGCCACCGTGAAGGCGTTCCACGATCGCTGGTATCGGCCCGAGAACACCGTCGTCATCATCTCGGGCGACATGGATCCGGCGCTGTTCGGACGGCTGATCGTCAAGAACTTCGCGGACTGGAAGCGTACCGACCCGTTCACGCCTGCGCCCAGCTTCGGCAAGCCCGATTCCAAAGCGCCGGTCGCCGCGTCGATCGCCGAGCCGGCCATCCCGGCGGTGGTCACGCTCGGCGTCGTCCGCCCCTGGGAGTACAAGGACGACACCGCGATCATGAACCAGAAGCGGCTGGTCGACGTGCTCGCGACGCGGCTGATCAGCCGCCGCCTTGAAACGCGCGCGCGCGCCGGCGGCAGCTTCCTCCAGGCGGGCGTGTCGATCGACGACGTGTCGCGCTCGGCGAACCTGACGAGCGTCAACATCGTACCGATCGGGACCGACTGGGAAGCGGCGTTGAAGGACGTGCGCGCGGTGATCGCCGACGCGCAGACCAACGCGCCGAGCCAGGCCGAAGTCGATCGCGAATACGCCGATTTCGACACGATCATGCGGACCAGCGTCGAGACCGCCAAGGTCGAGGCGGGATCGAAGCAGGCCGACGACATGGCCAGTGCGCTCGACATTCGCGAGACGGTCGCGGGGCCCGAGACGTCGTACAAAATTCTGCAGGACGCCAAGGCGAAGGGCATGTTCACGCCCGCCACGCTGCTCGCATCGAGCAAGGCGATCTTCGAAGGCATCACGCGCGCGCTCGTCAATACGCAGACGCCCGATGCCGGCGCCGCGACGAAGCTGGCGACCGCGTTGAAGGCGGACGTGTCGGGTCTTGCCGGCAAGCGCCGCGCGCAGGCCGCGGTCGACTTCTCGAAGCTGCCGTCGCTCGGCAGGCCGGGCGTCGTCGCCAGCCGCGAGAAGATCGCCTCCTTCGACATGGAGCAGGTGAACTTCGCCAACGGGACGCGCGTGCTGCTGTTCCCCAACTCGGGCGAGACCGGGCGCGTCTATGTGCGCGTGCGGTTCGGCGGCGGCTATACCGCGATCCCGTCGAACCGGCCGACGCCGGCCTGGGCGGGCGATCTCGCCTTGGTCGCGGGGGGTATCGGCAAGCTCGATCAGGGCGATCTCGATCAGCTTACCGCGGGGCGGCGGATCGGTCTCGACTTCGGGATCGACGACGATGCGTTCACACTGAATGCGATCACGTCGCCCGCGGATTACGCGGATCAGTTGCGGCTGATGGCTGCGAAACTGACGTTCCCGGCCTGGGATCCGGCACCGGTCGCGCGGGCGCGTGTTGCTGCGCTGGCCGGGTTTGCAGGCTATGATTCGTCGCCCGACGGCGTGTTGTCGCGCGACCTCGAGGGCCTGCTCCGCGCGGGCGATCCGCGTTGGGGGACGCCGTCGAAGGCGACGGTCGAAGCGCTCAATGCGAAGGACTTCCGCGCGTTCTGGGAGCCGATCCTGAAGACCGGGCCGATCGAGGTCTCGATCTTCGGCGACGTGAAGACCGAGGAGGCGATCGCGGCGGTGGCGAAGTCGTTCGGGGCGATGGCGCCGCGGACCGCGGTGTCGACGGTCGGGGCGCCGGTCGGCTTCCCCGCGCATAACGCGGCGCCGGTGATGCGCGCGCATACCGGCCCCGAGAACCAGGCGGCGGCGGTGATCGCGTGGCCGACCGGCGGCGGGATCGACAACATCGTCGAGGCACGGCGTCTCGACGTGCTGGCGCAGGTGTTCAGCGATCGGCTGTTCGAGCGGCTGCGGCAGGCGGCGGGGGCGAGCTACAGCCCCAACGTGTCGAGCCAGTGGCCGGTGGGCATGACCACCGGCGGGCGGATGGTCGCGATCGGTCAGGTGGCGCCGGACAAGGTGTCGTTCTTCTTCCAGATCGCACGACAGATCGCGGCGGAACTGGTGTCGACGCCGATCGCGGCGGACGAGCTGGACCGGATCAAGACGCCGATGGGGCAGTATATCCTGCGCGCCTCGACGGGGAACCAGTTCTGGTTGCAGCAGCTCGGCGGGGCGACGTTCGATCCGCGCCGGATCGCGGCGACGCAGCGGATCGCTTCGGACTTGGTCGCCACCACGCCGGTGGAGTTGCAGGCGACGGCGGCGAAATACCTGCGGCCGGAGAAGGACTGGACGATGGCGGTCGTGCCGGCTGCGGTTCCAGCGAAGAAGTGAACGCCTAGTCCCTCTCCCCAACGGGGAGAGGGAGGGAGGAGCCGCTTGGCGACGGAAGGGTGAGGGGCTTTGGGACGAACGGTCCGGAGCCTCACACCCCTCACCCTCCCACCCGCAAGAGCGGGCGGGCCCCTCCCTCTCCCCGAGGGGGGAGGGTTAGAGAGCCCCCTCCCCACTTGCGCGCAAATTTGGTAGGGGCTCGGCATGTCCCCTCCCGAAACCTTCCCCAAAACCTTTCACGTCAAGTCGTTCGGCTGCCAGATGAACGTCTATGACGGCGAGCGTATGGCCGAATTGATGGCCGCGCAGGGCCTGACGCAGGCCGACGCGGTCGATGCCGACGTCGTCGTCCTCAACACCTGCCACATCCGCGAACGCGCCACCGAAAAGGTCTATTCGGATATCGGCCGGCTGCGGAAGGACCAGCGCCGCAAGTCCGGCAAGACGCCGATGATCGCGGTCGCCGGCTGTGTCGCGCAGGCCGAGGGCGAGGAGATATTCACCCGCGCCAAGGTCGATATCGTCGTCGGCCCGCAAGCCTATCACAACTTGCCCGACCTCGTCGCCAAGGCCGCCGCGGGCACGCCGTCGCTCGACACCGACATGCCGCTGCTGTCGAAGTTCGGCGCGCTGCCGGCGCGGCGGAAGGTCGCGCCCTCGGCGTTCCTCACCGTGCAGGAAGGGTGCGACAAATTCTGCACCTATTGCGTCGTGCCCTACACGAGAGGCGCGGAGATCAGCCGGCCGTTCGCCGCGATCGTCGACGAGGCGAAGGCGCTGGTCGACGCCGGTGCGCGCGAGATCACGCTGCTCGGCCAGAACGTCAACGCGTGGAGCGAGAACGAGCGCGGGCTGCACGACCTGATCCGCGACCTCGACCGCATCCCCGGCCTCGCGCGCATCCGCTACACCACCAGCCACCCCAACGACATGACGCAGGGCCTGATCGACGCGCACCGCGATATCGAGAGCCTGATGCCGTTCCTCCATCTGCCCGTGCAGTCCGGCAGCGACCGCGTGCTGAAGGCGATGAACCGGTCGCACACGCGCGACTCTTATCTCCGCCTGCTCGACCGGGTCCGCGAAGTCCGCCCCGACATTGCGCTCTCGGGCGACTTCATCGTCGGTTTCCCCGGCGAGACCGACGCCGAGTTCGAGGACACGCTGAGCCTGGTCGACGCGGTCGGCTATGCGCAGGCGTACAGCTTCAAATACAGCCCCCGCCCCGGCACGCCGGCGGCGTCGATCGTCGAGCAGGTCTCTGAGGACGTGATGGACGAGCGCCTCCAGCGTCTCCAGGCGGCGCTCAACCGCGACCAGCACGCCTTCAATGCCGCCACTGTCGGGCGTACGTGCTCGGTCCTGCTGGAGCGTACGGGGAAACTGCCGGGACAGCTGATCGGCAAGTCGCCGTGGCTGCAATCGGTCCACCTGATCGGCGACCATGCGATCGGCGATCTGGTCGAGGTGACGCTGGCCGCTGCCGGCCCTAATTCGCTGACCGGCGTGGAGCGCGTGCGCGAGGCGGCGTAACGACGGGACGGCTGGCCATCGTCCACGCGCCCCTTCCTACGGTCCGTCATCCTGACGACAGTCAGGATCCAGGGTAACCGAGTACGCTCCGTGCGGCTCTGGATCCTGACTTTCGTCAGGATGACGGGAACGATTGTGTGCTGATATCCGACTTTTGATCGGGGCCTGTCGGCCCCGGTAAAGATCGTACCGAACGTCCGCGCGAACCCCCGCGATTTCGCTGTCCTACATACGGATCGCCTGTCACACTCGCCCCCGATGCAGCTTCGCCCACGCGACTCGAATCATCTCTCAGCCAGCGCTCCGGCGCGGCTTGAACGCGTCGCCCGCGATGCTCATCTTCCTTTCAAAGGTTACGGTTCGACGCTTCCAGGCGTAACCTTTGACACCCTGAAAGGACCGTATGAGCCGTAAACCCGTTCCCGCCCAGTCCGGTGACCGCGCCCGAGTCGAGCTGTTGTTCGACAAGCCCCAATTGCTCGTCCGGCTGTTCGGCCAGTACGACCAGAACCTGGTAGCGCTCGAAAATCGCCTCGGCGTCTACATCACCGCACGAGGGAACAAGATCGGCCTGGAGGGCACCGCCGAACAGGTCGCCAAGGCGCGCGACGTGCTCCACGATCTCTACGCCCGGATCCAACGCGGCGAGGATGTCGATACCGGTCTCGTCGACGCGTCGATCGCGATGGCGGACGAGCCCGTGCTCGAGGGCATCATCCGCGCCGATGCGGGCGGCGGTGGCGCGCCGCCGATCATGATCCGCACGCGCAAGAAGACGATCGTACCGCGCACGCCAGCGCAGGCACACTACATGCGCGAACTCGCCAACAACGACATGATCTTCGCGCTCGGGCCGGCAGGGACGGGCAAGACCTATGTCGCCGTCGCGCAGGCGGTACAGCAGCTCATCACCGGCAGCGTCCAGCGGCTGATCCTGTCGCGCCCCGCGGTCGAGGCGGGCGAGCGGCTCGGGTTCCTGCCCGGCGACATGAAGGAGAAGGTCGATCCGTATCTTCGCCCGCTGTACGATGCGCTGTACGATTGCCTCCCCGCCGAGCAGGTCGAACGCCGGATCGCGAGCGGCGAAATCGAGGTCGCACCGATCGCGTTCATGCGTGGGCGGACGCTGGCAGATGCGTTCGTGATCCTCGACGAAGCGCAGAACACCACGCCCGCGCAGATGAAGATGTTCCTGACCCGTTTCGGCCAGAACAGCCGGATGGTGATCTGCGGCGATCCGAAGCAGGTGGATATTCCGGGCGGAGTCGCGGCGTCGGGATTGGGCGATGCGGTGCGGCGACTGGAAGGGCTCGAGAGCATCTCGATGTGCCGCTTCACCGTTGGCGACGTGGTCCGCCATCCGATCGTCGGGCGCGTCGTCGAGGCTTACGAGGGCAAGGACGACTGATTAGAGACCGGGGTAGAGACCGGGGCATGTCCAAACTACTCCGTCACCCCGGGCTCGTTCCGGGGTCCATGGTTCCGCGAAATCATCTCTGTCGATTTTGCGGAACGGTGGATGCCGGAACAAGCCCGGCATGACGGAGGAGTAGGAGCGTGGGTATTCCCTACGCGGTTCAGCCCTTCAGCTTCGCTGCGGTCTCGGCGATACGCTTGCCCTGATAACGGGCGCCGTCGAGCTCCGCGGTGCTCGGCATGCGGCTGCCGTCGCCGTCCGAGATCGTCGTCGCGCCGTAGGGCGAGCCGCCCTTGACTGCGTCGACGCCCATCTGCGCCTGGAAGCCATAGTCGAGCCCGACGATCGTCATGCCGTGATGCAACAGGTTGGTGATGATCGAGAACAAGGTCGTCTCCTGGCCGCCATGCTGGCTCGCGGTCGAGGTGAAGGCACCGCCGACCTTGCCGACCAAGGCGCCCGAGAACCACTGGCCGCCGGTCGTGTCCCAGAACTGCGCCATCTGCGCGGGCATCCGGCCGAATCGGGTCGGCGCGCCGACGATGATCGCGTCATAGTGTTCGAGCGCGGCGGGGCCTTCGATCTCGGCGTGCGCGGTATCGGTCTTGAAGTGTGCGGCTTCGATGACGGCCTGCGGTGCGGTCTCTGCGACGCGGCGGATATCGACGTCGGCGCCACCGGCCCGCGCGCCCTCGGCGACGGCGTCGGCCATCTGCTCGATGTGGCCGTAGGACGAGTAATAGAGCACGAGAACCTTGGTCATATGCGTTTCCTTCGAGTTCCCCTCCCGCCTGCGGGAGGGGTTAGGGGAGGGAAGTTCCGGGCGGGGTCGAGGCAAGAAGCCCCTCCCCCAACCCCTCCCGCAGGCGGGAGGGGAGTATTATTCCGAGTCTACGAGAACGATCTCGGCGTCGTCCTGTGCCGTGATCGTCACCGTCTGGCCGCCCGACAGCGCCGCTCCGTCGCGCGCGGCAAAGGCGTCGTCGCCGATCGTGATCGCACCGGTCGCAGGCACCAGATACACGTGGCGACCTTCGCCGATCGCATAGTCGACACTGTCGCCGGCCTTGAGCGTCGCGGCCAGCACGCGGGCATTCGCGCGGATCGGCAACGCGTCGGCATCACCCTCGAACCCGCTCGCCAGCGTCACGAACTGGCCCGAGCGCTCGCCCTTGGGGAACGGCTTGGCGCCCCAGCTCGGCGCGCCGCCCTTGCGCGACGGCTCGATCCAGATCTGGAAGATCGTGGTCGTCTCGGGCTCGAGATTATACTCGGCGTGGCGGACGCCGGTGCCAGCGCTCATCACCTGCACGTCGCCTGCCTCGGTACGGCCCTTGTTGCCGAGCGAATCCTGATGCGTGATCGCGCCGCTGCGGACGTAGGTGATGATCTCCATGTCCTGGTGCGGATGCGGCGGGAAGCCCGAATTGGCGGCGATCTGATCGTCGTTCCACACCCGGATCGCGCCCCAGCCCATCCGCGCGGGATCGTAATAGCTGGCGAACGAGAAATGGTGGCGCGCGTTCAGCCAGCCATGATCGGCATGGCCGAGGCTGTCGAAGGCGCGGCGGTCTACTTTGCTGAGCGTCGTGGTCGTCATGAGATGTCTCCACTGGTTGATCCCAAGATAGGCGCGGGGATCGCCGCGTAAATAGAAACGGTGGAAACCGATCGTTTCGGTGCTAGCGTGCTGACAAGCTGATCCACCACCCCGGCGAAGGCCGGGGCCCAATCGGCAAGGTCGACATAACGAAGGACTGCGCTTCGTTATCGATGCCTCCCAATTGGGCCCCGGCCTTCGCCGGGGTGGTATATTTCTGATGTTCTCGGAGCTCCTCATGCGCCTGCCCGATCTCGAAGCCTGGGCGATCTTCGCCAGTGTGGTGGAGCATCGTTCGTTCAGCGCCGCCGCCGACGCGGTCGGGCTCAGCAAGGCGACGGTGTCGAAGGCGATCACGCGGCTCGAAGCGCATCTCGGCCAGTCGCTGTTCCACCGCACCTCGCGGCGGCTCGCGCTGACCGAGGCGGGCAAACCGCTCGCCGAGCATGCCGCACGTATCCTCGGCGAAGCGCGGGCCGCCGAAGAGTCCGCGCACGACGCCGCCAGCGCGCATACCGGCCGCGTCCGCCTGGCCGCGCCGATGAGCTTCGGCATCACCAACGTCGCGCCGTTGCTCGCCGAATTTCTCGCCGCGCACCCCGGGATCGAGGTCGACCTGCATCTGTCCGACGCGCGCGTCGATATCGTCGCGGAGGGGTTCGACGTCGCGTTGCGGATCGCCGAGCTGCCCGACAGTTCGCTGCGCGCGCGCCGCCTGTGCACGATCCAGGCGCATCTCGTCGCTGCACCGCGTTATCTGGCGGCGCACGGAACGCCGACGCATCCGGCGCAACTCGGCGAGCATAAACTGTTCGGCTATTCCAATGTCGTCGGGCCCTGGCGCTTTCACGGGCCCGACGGCGCGGACGTCTCGGTACGCACGCAGGGGCAGCTTACCGCGAACAGCGGCGAAGCAATCATTCCCTCGTTGATCGCCGGCCTCGGCATCGCGCGGCTGCCCGACTTCATCGTCAATGCGCATCTCGCGACCGGCGCGCTGGTGACGATCCTCGACGATTGGGCACCCGCGCCGATCGGCCTTCATCTGCTGACTCCGCCCAGCCCGTTGAGGCCGGCCCGGGTCGAGGCACTGATCGACTTCCTAGGCAGTCGCCTGCGCGATCGATAGAAATGCGCTGGCGTGGAACTTCCGTTCGCGGGTAGTGCTTTCGTCCTGACGCTTTCGCCCGAAAGGCCTGCATGCTCGAAATCGCACTTTCTTCTGACGCCCCCTGGCCGGGCCAGGGCCCCGGGTATGATTGGGAGGCGCTCGCCTTGCGTGCGGCGATGGCGGCGATCGAGCGGACTCCGCATGGCGAACTGCTGACCAGCGCAGCCACGGTCGAGATCTCGATCCGGCTCGCCTCGGATGACGAGGTCCACACCCTTAACAAGCAGTACCGCCAGAAGGACAAGCCGACCAACGTCCTGTCCTTCCCGATGGTCCAGCCCGACCTGCTTGCCACGGTGAGCCAGAATTCGGACGATGGCGAAGTGCTGCTCGGCGACATCATCCTCGCGCACGGCGTCTGCGTCGCGGAAGCGGCCGAGCGCGGGATTTCGGTCGAGGATCACGCGATGCATCTGATGGTGCACGGCACGCTGCATCTGCTAGGCTATGACCATATCGACGACGACGAGGCCGAGGGCATGGAGCAGATCGAGCGCGATGCGCTCGCGGCGCTCGGTCTCCACGATCCTTACTTGATAACAGAGGACTGACGACCACGATGGCCGATGGCCCCAATGCCGGTAACGGCGATAGTAGCGACAGTATCTGGCGCGGGCTCAAGGGCCTGATCTTCGGTGCTCAAGACGAATCCCTTCGCGACCAGCTCGAGGATGCGATCGACCGGCACGAGGGCGATCCCGCCCCCGATGCGAAGGGCGATCTGACCCCGCTCGAGCGCCAGATGGTCCGCAACCTGCTCCACTTCAGCGAGCGCGATGCGGGCGACGTCGGCGTGCCCCGCGCGGACATCATCGCGGTCGAGGAGGACACGCCGTTCGCCGATCTCGTCAAGCTGTTCGCCGAAGCCGGCCATAGCCGCCTGCCGGTCTACCGCGACAACCTCGATACGATCATCGGCATGGTCCACATCAAGGATGTCTTCAACATCCTCGCGACCGGTGCCGAGCATCCGACGTCGATCGCCGGGCTGATCCGCGAGCCGCTCTACGCGCCGATGTCGCGCGGTGCGCTCGATCTGCTCGCCGACATGCGCCAGAAGCACGTACATCTGACGATCGTGCTCGACGAATATTCGGGCACTGAGGGTCTGGTGACATTCGAGGACCTGATCGAAGAGATCGTCGGCGAGGTCGAGGACGAGCATGACGAGGCGCCCCAAGTGCTGATGACGCCGATCGAAGGCGGCGCCTGGGATGCCGACGCACGCGCTGAACTGGAGGATGCCGCCGAACTGATCGATCCACGTCTGGCGGAGGTCGACGGCGATATCGACACGCTGGGCGGGCTGGCGGCCTTGCTGGCGGGGCATGTCCCGCAGATCGGCGAATGCGTCGATCATCCAAGCGGCTGGAAGCTCGAGATTATCGACGCCGACGAACGCCGTATCAACCGATTGCGCCTGCATCCGCCGGTGGTGCCGGTCGAGGACGACGACTGATACAGCCTCTGCAATGGATCGACGGGCCTTTTACCCATGATCCATTGCCCCGGCCCTGCCTCCGTTCTAACTTCCCTTCATGCGCAAACACATCCTCATCGTCCTTGGGCTGATCCTGCTGGTGATCGCCGCGGGCGTCACCTATCTCGCCTGGCCCGACACGGCGGAATTGTCGGTCGACCAAGTCGCCGGCAAGCTGCCCAAGATCACCGATCCCCGCATCCAGACGATCCCGACCGTCAAGGTCGCCAAGGTCGTCGGCTGGCAGAACGGCGCGATGCCGACGCCTGCCGCCGGGCTGAAGGTCCAGCCGTTCGCGACCGGGCTCGATCACCCACGCTGGATGTACCGCCTCCCCAACGGCGACGTACTAGTCGCCGAGACGAACTCGCCCCCACGCGAAGGCGGCGGGATCACCGGCTGGGTGATGAAGGTGCTGATGGGCCGCGCCGGCGCCGGCGTGCCGTCGGCCAACCGCATCACGCTGCTGCGCGACGCGAACGGCGACGGCGTGGCTGAGACCAAGTCGGTGTTCATGACCGGTCTCAACTCGCCGTTCGGCATGACATTGCTCGATGGCCAGCTCTACATCGGCAACACCGACGCGCTCGTCCGCGTGCCGTACACCGATGGCGCGACCAAGATTACCGCCAAGCCCGAGCTCGTCATCAAGCTCAACCCCGGCGGCAATCACTGGGCGCGCAACGTCATCGCCGCCGCCGACGGCAAGACGCTGTACGTCGGCGTCGGCTCGTCGTCGAACATCGCCGAGAACGGCATGGACGCCGAGAAATACCGCGCGAATATCCTGCAGGTCTGGCCGAAGGACAAGAACTGGCGGATCTACGCCGCCGGTCTGCGCAACCCCAACGGCATGGCGATCAACCCCAAGTCGGGCGGCCTATGGACGGTCGTCAACGAGCGCGACATGCTCGGCTCCGACCTGGCGCCGGATTACCTGACGCAGGTCGAGTTCGGCGATCATTTCGGCTGGCCCTGGTATTATTGGGGCGGCTATCCCGACACCCGCGTCGAACCGAAGAACCCCGCGCTCCAACAATACGCCAAGCGCCCCGACTACGCACTCGGACCACACGTCGCCGCGCTCGGCCTGACCTTCTCCGCGGACGCAAAACTTGGCGCGAAGTTCGCCAACGGCGCGTTCATCGGCGAGCACGGCTCGTGGAACCGCAAGCCGGTGTCGGGCTACAAGGTCGTCTACGTGCCCTTCGGCGACACCGGCTTCCCGGCGGCGAACGCGAAGCCGGTCGATGTGCTCGGCGGGTTCCTGAACAAGGACGGCGACGCGCAGGGCCGCCCGGTCGGCGTCATCACCGACAAGACCGGTGGGCTGCTGGTCGCGGACGACGTCGGCAACGCGATCTGGCGGGTTAGCGCTGGGGGCTGATCTTGGCGGAGGGTGGTCAAGACTCCGCCCTCCAATACGCTGGTAATTGGCGCGGGCGATCCCAACTTTTCGTCATCCCCGCGGAGGCGGGGACCCATATGCTCAAGGCTTGTCGATTGACTCGCGAGCATTGCCAGTATGGGTTCCCGCCTGCGCGGGAATGACGATCCGGGGGCTTAGGCGGCTTTCTGTCAGCGCCTAACGCACCTGCTCACCCCGCCAAGATCCCCCTCGCCTCGTCGAGGTCATCCTCGTCGACCATCACGCGAACCGGGATCAGCAGCCAGCTGCCCTCCATGATCGACATCCCACCATCGAACGCGATCGCGGGGATGCCTTCGCTCTCCAGCCGCCCGACGATGATATGCGCCTCGTTCCGGCCGTACCGCCCCAGTTCGACCAAGCTCATGCGCCGACGCGATCCGGCAGAACGGTGCCGAGCCGAACCGGCAACCCGTCGATGCTCTCGGTCGGTCCCGCCAGTTCGTCGATCCGCTGGGCCTCGGTCTGCTTCGCGTGATACTTCGACAGCGTTTGCCGTTCGCGTTCCAGCGTCATGAACGGCACGCCCCACCCGCAACTCGTCTGCACCTCGTCGACCGCGATCACGAAGATCTGCCGCGTTCCCGGCAACGGCGTGAACTGCGCGTAGAGGTCAGCCCAGCCCTCGTCCTGCGGCAGCACCGCGCGCCCTTTGCCATAAATGCGGAAGATCAACGCGGGCTGGTCGAACGCGCAGAACATGATCGTGATGCGACCATCGGCACCCAGATGCGCGTTCGTCTCGTTCCCCGACCCACCGACGTCGAGATACGCGACCGTTTTCGGATCGAGCACACGAAAGCTGTCCATGCCCTTGGGACTGAGATTGATCCGCGCGCCTTCCGCGGCGGTGGCAACGAAGAATACCGGTTGCCGCATCACGAACGCGCGGTGATCGTCGGTAAGCGCGGGGAAGAAGTCCATCGTTCGGCTCCGAATTGACGCGCATCATCGACGCGCATACTCTATGCCCATGAAACATGATCCCGTCGCAACCGGCAAGCGCAAATCGGTCAATTTGTCGCTCGATACCGGCATCGTAGCGGCGGCACGGGAGGCAGGGCTCAACCTCTCCCAGATCAGCGAACATGCTATCAGGCACGCGACGAAGGTCGAACAGGAGCGGCGCTGGAAGGAAGAAAATCGCGAGGCGATAGAGGGCTGGAACCACTGGTACGAAAAGAACGGCGATCCGCTCGCTCATTTGCGGTCGCTCTGATTGGCACAGTTCGATGTCTACCGCGTTCGCGGCAACGTGCTGGTGATCGATTGCCAGTCTGATCTTCTGACCGATTTGCCGACCCGCTTCGTAGTGCCGCTTCGCCCGATCGACACCGTCGCACTCAAGAGGCTGACGCCGACCTTCGTTATCGACGGCACGGCACTGACCATGATCACGCCGTTAGCGCGGGCGATCGATGTCCGCGATATCGAAGATACCGTCACGACACTCGACGCAGCGCAGTTCGAGATCAAGGCTGCGCTCGATATGTTGATCTCCGGGTTTTAGGCCGCCGTCCCGCCAACCGTAAGCCCATCGACCAGCAACGTCGGCTGGCCAACGCCCGCCGGCACGGACTGTCCGCCCTTGCCGCAGATCCCGATACCCTCGTCGAGTGCGAAGTCGTTGCCGATCCCGCGGACCTTGGTCAGCGAACTCGGCCCGTCGCCGATCAGCGTCGCGCCCTTGATCGGGGCACCGAGCTTGCCGTCCTCGATCAGATAGGCCTCGGTGCAGCTGAACACGAATTTTCCGGACACGATATCGACCTGGCCGCCGCCGAACGCCTTGGCGAAGATGCCCTTCTTCACGCGCGACAGAAGCTCGGCCGGATCGTCGTTGCCCGCCTTCATGAACGTGTTGGTCATCCGCGGCATCGGTGCGTGCGCGTAGCTTTCGCGGCGGCCGTTGCCGGTCGCCTCGACGCCCATCAGCCGTGCGTTGAGGCGGTCCTGCATATAGCCCTTGAGGATGCCGTCCTCGATCAGCACGGTCTCGCGCGTCGGCGTGCCCTCGTCGTCGATCGTCAGCGACCCGCGGCGGTCCTGAAGCGAGCCATCATCGACGACGGTTACGCCTTCGGCCGCAACGCGCTCGCCGATCCGGCCGGAGAATGCTGACGTACCCTTGCGGTTGAAGTCGCCCTCGAGCCCGTGACCGATCGCCTCGTGCAGCAGGATGCCAGGCCAGCCATTGCCGAGCAACACCGTCATCTCGCCCGCAGGAGCGGCGATCGAGTCGAGGTTCACCAACGCCTGCGACAACGCCTCGTCGATCGCGCGGTTGTACGTCGCGGGCTCGAACAGGTCATTGTAGAGATAGCGGCCGCCGATCCCGTAGCTCCCCGTCTCGCGACGCCCGTTCTGCTCGGCGACGATCGAGATGTTGAGGCGCACCAATGGCCGCACATCGGTCGCGACGAAGCCGTCCGCACGGACGATCTCGACCACCGACCATGTCCCGGACAGGCTAACCGATACCTGCGCGACGCGAGGATCACGTGCACGCGCCGCAGCGTCGATTGTCTGGCACAAATTCACCTTGTCCGCGAACGGGACGAGGTCGAGGGGATCGGCAGCGGTGTAGCGGCGCTGGTTGGTGCCCTGCGGCGGACCAGCCTTCCCGGCGACGCCGGGTTCGATCAGCGCCATCGTCTCGGCCGCGCGACGGATCGCGGCGGGGGTCATCTCGTTTGAATGCGCGAACGCGGTCGTCTCGCCCGACACCGCGCGCAGGCCGAAGCCCGAGCTCGTGTCATAGGATGCGGTCTTTAGCCGACCGTCGTCGAACCCGAACGCCTCGGCTTTGCGGTACTGGAGATACAGTTCGCCGTCATCGGCCTTGCCCAGCGCCTTGGCGGTCAGCGCCTGCGCCTGTTCGGGGTCCAGGGTATCGCGGTAGAGGAACGAACGGGGGTCTGCTGCTATCGTCATCCGATAGATATAAGCGGCTTAGCGCCCTGCGCCATCCCCGTGATCGCGCAAAGTCGACTGGTCCACGCCATCGGCGGAGCCGCCGACCAGGATGAAGCGACGGTCGCAATAGCCGCAATCGACATAGCCGGTCTCGTCGATCTGCAACCAGACGCGTGGGTGGCCGAGCGCTGCGCCGCCGGGGATGTCGGTGGCGCCGTCGCAGGCGACGCGGGCGTGAGTGACGCGGGTGGTTTCGAGCGGCGGATGCATGAGGGGGCGATAGCAAGCGCACGCCGGCCGGGCAATTGCTTCTTCCACCCGCGTCCGTTGCCCCTGCGACAGAAGATGGTTCACGCGAAGGCGCAAAGGCGCGAAGATGTTGCGCTTGTCGCACGGCGACTTTTCAATCGCGTATGGCGGCGCAGTTCGTTTCGTCTGGCGACCGATCGTCTGCGCGCCGGATCCTTCGCGCCTTTGCGCCTTCGCGTGAACACATCTTCTTGCAGCATCAGGGGATGACCCGCCTTGCGGCCCCCGCTATGCCGCAGCCATGACCGAAGCTGCGATCGCAATCTCGAACCTTTGCAAAACCTACGCTGGTGGCAAGCGTGCCTTGGACGGCGTGACGTTCGACGTGCCGCGTGGGCAGATTTTCGGGCTGCTCGGCCCCAACGGCGCAGGCAAGTCCACGCTGATCAACATCCTCGCCGGGCTCGTCAACAAGACCGACGGTAGCGCGGCGATCTGGGGGTTCGACATCGACGAGCACCCGCGCAACGCCAAGGCGTCGATCGGCATCGTCAACCAGGAGATCCTGTTCGACCCCTTCTTCTCGCCGTTCGAGACGCTGGAGATCCAGGCCGGCCTCTACGGCGTCCCCAAGGCGAAGCGCCGCACCATGGAACTGCTCCGTGCGGTTCATCTCGAGGACAAGGCGCATGCTTACGCCCGCACGCTGTCGGGCGGGATGAAGCGGCGGTTGATGGTGGCGAAAGCGATGGTCCACTCGCCGCCCGTCCTCGTCCTCGACGAGCCGACCGCAGGCGTCGATATCGAACTGCGCCAGCAGCTCTGGACCTATGTCCGCGGCCTCAACCAGGCCGGCGTGACAGTGGTCCTCACCACGCATTACCTCGAGGAAGCCGAGGAACTCTGCGACCGGATCGCGATCATCAACAACGGTCGGCTGATCGCGAACGAACCGACGCGCGAACTGGTCGGCAAGGCGCAGGAGAAGATCGTCGCGGTCACGGTCGACCGCGACGTCACCGACATCCCCGCCAACGCCTGCTTCCAGAAGATCGCGCTGAAAGGCACGCGGACGCTGGAGATCACTTACAAGAAGGACCGCGTGAACGCCGGCGAAGTCCTGGCCGCAGTCCAGTCCGTCGGCTTCGGGATCGTCGACGTCTCGACCAAGGAACCCGATCTCGAGGACGTCTTCCTCAGCCTGACGCGCGCCGCCAACGCCTGACTTAGTGACAGACCGCGGGGCGAGCCGGTCCCGACGCCTTGTACGTCAGGATGAATTCGGAATGGCCCAGTTCTTCGGACTTGGTCTGCGCGCCGTTCGCGATGCCGATGATCAGGTCGACGATCTCGGCGCCGACTTCGTCCAGCGTACCGCGCCCCTCGAGGATGCGACCGGCGTCGACGTCCATGTCGTCGGCCATCCGCCGATAGGTGTCGGGATTGGCGCAGATCTTCACCACCGGCGAGATCGCCGAGCCGACCACCGAGCCGCGGCCGGTGACGAACAGGTTGATATGCGCGCCGCTCGCCATCAGTTCGCCGATCTCGGCATTGTCGACGATGTTGGGGAAGCCGAACTTCGGATCGCCCGGTGGCACGACGTCGAGCAGATAGAGGCCCGGCCCCGGCACCAGTTCGGCGGGATCGATCACGCCATCGATCGCGCGGCTGCCCGACTTGGCATAAGCGCCGGCGGATTTCTCCTCCTGGCTCGACAAGCCACCCTCGGCGTTGCCGGGTGCAAAGCTGCCATAGCCCATCGCGCGGTAATAGATCTCGGCCTTGTGGACCGACGCGATCAGCGCGTCCGCCACTTCGGGTGTCGCGGCGCGGCTCGCCATATGGCCTTCGCAGCCGATCATCTCGCCGGTTTCCTCGAAGATGCACGCCGCACCCGCGTCGATCAGCGTATCGAAGGCTCGGCCGACCGCCGGATTGCCGGTGATTCCGCTGGTCCCGTCAGACCCGCCACAGATCGTGCCGAACACCAGCTCGGACATCGCCATCGGCACGCGACGCGCGCGTGCGTCGGCTTCGGCACGGACGCGTTCGACCGCCGCCATGCCCGCCGCGATCGCCGGGCCGGTACCGCCGACCTGCTGGATCACCACGGTTTCGACCGGGCGGCCCTGCTCCCGTGCGTTCGCGCCGAGCAGTTCGCGGTTGAAGCTTTCGCAGCCGAGCGACAGCAGCACGACTCCGCCGACATTGGGGTGCGTGGTCAGCGCCTTCATCATCGCCAGCGCGTAGTCGTTGGGATAGCAGCCGGGAAAGCCGATCAGCTGGACGCGCGGATCGTCGATCTTGTCGACGATCCGGCGCGCGACGTGGTGCGCGCATTCGACCAGATACACGACCACGATGGCATCGCGGATGCCCTTGCGGCCATCGGCGCGCAGCCAGCCGGTCATCGTCTTGTCGTTCTGGGTCCCGTCGTTCTGGGCCCCAATTTTCTGGGCTCCAATGGTCTGAACAGCGTCGTTCATGAATGATCTCCTGCCGCGTCACGCAGGTGCGCGGGGATATAGTCGCTTTGCATGTTGTGCATGTGCACCCAGCCGCCCGCGGGCACGTCCGTCGTCGCCGATCCGATCGGCATGCCATATTTGACGATCTTGTCTCGCATTTTCAAGGACGAGACTGCGATCTTATGACCGAGATCGACCTTTTCGGTGATCGCCAGCGTGGTGCCCTCGACCACGATCGTCTCGCCGGGGACCAGGTTGCGGCAGGCTACCGCGACATTGTCGCTGGGGGACAGGCGGATGGCGGCAGCGGTCATGCCGCCAACTCCGGCACGGGCGCATCGCCGCGCAGCAGCCCTTCGGCGCGCAAGTCTTCCCAGAATGCGAGCGGGATCGCCGCGTGATACAGGTCGACCGTCTGCGCCACGCGCGCCGCGCTGCCGATGCCCGGAATGACGCTGGCCACGAGAGGATGCGCGAGCACGAACGCGAGCGCTGCGGCAGGCAGAGCGACGGCGTGGCGATCGGCGATCGCCTCGATTCCGCGTACGCGTGCCAGGACGTGGTCGGGCGCGGGTCCGTAGTCATAGTGGATCGTGCCGCCGCGCCGCGTGCCGGTCGCGAGGATGCCGCTGTTGTACGGACCGCCGATCACGATCGACGTGCCCGCCGCGGCGCAAGCCGGGAACAGCGCGTCGAGCGCATCTTGTTCGAGCAATGTATAGCGCCCGGCGAGCAGGATCGCGTCGAGCCGTGCCTCGGCCATCACGTCGAGGCAGACCTGGATCTCGTTGACGCCGATGCCGAAGCCCGTGATCGTGCCGTCGTCGCGCAACCGCTCGAGTGCCTTCAATCCGCCGCCGCTAGTCAGCTGCTGCCAGTAACCGTCCGCGGCCTCGCCGTGCGTGTAGCGACCGATGTCGTGGACATAGAGCAGGTCTATCTTCGCCACGCCCAACCGCTGCAGGCTGTGCTCGTGGCTGCGCAGGATGCCGTCGTGCGTGTAGTCGTAGCGCATCCGGAACGGCATCGGCGAGCGGAAGCCGTCGCGTTCGCGATCATCGGTGATCGAGGCATCGGGGTCCATCAACCGGCCGACCTTGGTCGAGACGACGGTATCCGGCTGCAACCGCAGCGCATCGCCGACGCGCCGTTCGGACAGCCCGCGGCCGTAATGCGGCGCGGTGTCGACATAGCGCAGCCCCGCAGCGAGCGCGGCATCGACCGCGGCGCGCGCATCGGCGTCGGCGACCGGCGCGTAGAGATTGCCGAGCGAGGCGGCACCGAAGCCGAGTTCGGGCACCGAAAGCGCGGTGCGGCCGATCGGCCGATGGGGAATAGGCGTCAAAGGTCCAGGTCCAGTCGATAGATGCGGTTGGCGTTGCGGCCCCACAGGTCCGCGCGCTCGTCGTCGCTGCGGTTGGCGAGCAGAGCCTCATAGGCGCCGAGCGTCTCGTCCAGCGTCGCGAACAGGCGGTCGGTGGGAAAATTGGTGGCGACCATCACGCGGCGGGTGCCGAACAGCTCGATCACCTCCGCGACGATGTCGGCAAAGGCGGCGGGGTCGAACGGCGCGTGGATGAAGCCGGCCCCCGACAGCTTGATCGACACCTGCGGCATCGCCGCCAGCGCGGTCACTCCGGCGCGCCATTGGTCGAGCCCGTCGCCGGGGATCGGCAGCCCGAGATGATTGACGATGACGGAAACGCTCGGGTGGAGCGCGGCGATTTCGACCAGCCCGGCAAGCTGCGCGGGGAAGCCGTGAAAATCATAGCTGAGCGCGTGATCGGCGAGCAGGCCAAAGCCGCGTCGCCATGCCGGATCGATCGTCAGGTCGCGCGGATAGGCTTGCCGCACGGCATCGGGATGCCAGTTGACGAGGTGGCGGATGCCGCGGACGCGTGGTCGCGCAGCTTGCCGGGCGAGCAGCGCCTCGACGTCGGGATCGTCGAGTTCGACGCGCGCGATGATCGCATCGGGCAGGCCGTGCGTGTCGGCGACCGCGTTGAGCCAGTCGGTCTCACGCTCGCCGTCGTCGCGGTGCGCACCGGCGTCGATGTGCACCGCGCCGACCAGGTTCCACGCCGCCGCCGCCGTGCGATGGTGCGCGACCGTATAGGTGGCGGCGATCGGCGCGGTGTCCGGCTCGTCGAGCCAGGGATAGCGCAGGCCATCCCTGTCCCAGAGGTGCAGATGCGCATCGACGAACGGCGGTCGGGCCATCCTAGCGGCGCGGCTGCCAGGCGACGAAATCCTGGCGCTGCTCACCGAGTTTCTCGATGCCGAGCGTGACGACGTCGCCCGCCTTGAGATACCGGGGCTCGGGCTTCTGGCCCATGCCGACGCCCGGCGGCGTGCCGGTGGTGATGATGTCGCCGGGCTCCAGCGTCATGAACTGCGAGCAATAGGCGACGATCTCGGCGACCGAGAAGATCATCGTCTTCGTGCTGCCGTCCTGCATCCGCTTGCCGTTGACGTCGAGCCACATCGACAGGTTCTGCGGATCGCCCACCTCGTCGGCGGTGACGAGCCACGGGCCGACCGGGCCAAAGGTCGGGAAGCCCTTGCCCTTGTCCCAGGTCGCGCCGCGCTCGATCTGCCAATGCCGCTCGGAGACGTCGTTGACCACGAGGTAGCCCGCGACATGCGCGAGTGCATCGGCGGTTTCGACGTATTCGGCGCGGGTGCCGATGACGATGCCCAGTTCGACTTCCCAGTCGGTCTTCTTAGAGTCGCGCGGGATGACGACGGGGTCGTTCGCGCCCTGCAGACAGCTGACCCATTTGTTGAAGACGACCGGCTCTGCCGGGATCGGCAGGTTCGATTCGGCGGCGTGATCGGCATAGTTCAGCCCGATCGCGATGAATTTGCGCGTGCCCGATACGGGCACCCCGTAGCGCTGCTCGCCCTCGACCAGTGGCAGCGTCGCGGGATCGATCGCGGCGAGCTTTGCCAGCGATTCAGGCGACAGCGTTTCCGCGGCGATGTCGGCGTGGCCGGTCAGCGCGCGGAGGCGGCCGTCGGCATCGATCAGGCCCGGCTGTTCGTTTCCGGGCGTACCATAGCGACAGAGTTTCATAGATTATCCTTTGCAGACACCAGAATGGAGCGATCGATCTTGGCGATCGTGTTGACGCCGGTGAGCGTCATCGCGACGCGCATTTCCTTTTCGATCAGGTCGAGCAGTTGGGTCACGCCCGCCTCGCCGCGCGCGGCCAGCGCATAGAGCCACGCGCGCCCGAGCAGGACGCCGTGTGCGCCCAGCGCGAGCATCCGCACGACGTCGAGACCCGAGCGCACGCCCGAATCCGCCAGCACGGTCAGCCGGTCGCCGACCGCATCGGCGATCGCCGGCAGCGCGCGCGCGGTCGACAGCACGCCGTCGAGCTGGCGGCCGCCGTGGTTGGAGACGACGATCCCGTCCGCACCGACATCGGCGGCGGCGCGCGCGTCGTCGGGGTCGAGGATACCCTTGATGATCAGCGGGCCGTCCCACGCGGCACGGATCCAGTCGAGATCGCGCCACTGGATCGACGGATCGAAATTGGCGCCGAGCCAGCCCATGTAATCGTTCATGCCGCTGGCCTTGCCGAGCACCGGCTCCAGATTGCCAAGCCGATGCGGCCGCCCGCGCAGACCGACATCCCACGCCCAGCTAGGCCGGCCGATCGCCTGCAGCATTCGGCGCAACGGCGCGCGCGGGCCGGACATGCCCGAATGCGCGTCGCGGTAGCGGGCGCCCGGTACCGGCATGTCGACCGTGAACACCAGCGCCTCCGCGCCTGCCGCCTTGGCGTTCGCGATCAGCTCGCGCATGAAACCACGGTCGCGCAGGACGTAGAGTTGGAACCACAACGGTCCGTCGGTCGCGCGGCGGACCTCGTCGATCCCGCACAACCCGACGGTCGAGAGCGTGAACGGCAGGCCGCGCGCGTTGGCGGCGCGCGCCGCCTGTGTCTCGCCGCGACGGCGATACATGCCGCCGATCCCGATCGGTGCGAGCGCCACGGGCAGCGGCATCTGCCGGCCGAACAAGGTGGTCGACAGATCGATCGTCGCGACGTCCTGCAACACCCGCTGGCGCAACGCGATGTCGGCGAGATCCGCGGTGTTACGCCGCAGCGTCTGCTCGGCATACGCGCCGCCGTCCGCATAATCGAACAGGAAGCGCGGCAGCCGTGCCTTTGCCGCACGCTGGAAATCGAGGGTCGAGGCGATCGTCACCATCGCATCACGCCATGCACCAGCCGCCGTCGATCACGTGCAACTGCCCGGTGGTGTAGGCGCTCTCGTCCGATGCGAGATACAGCGCGAGCGCCGCGACCTCGTCGGCCTTGCCAAGCCGGCCCATCGGCTGGCGCGCGACGAACGCGGCGCGCGCCGCCGCCTCGTCGCCGGTCGCCGCCAGCCGCTCGTCCAGCGACGGCGACTGCACCGTGCCCGGGCAGATCGCGTTGCAGCGGATACCCTTGCCGACATAATCGAGCGCGACCGAGCGGGTGATCCCGGCCACCGCGGCCTTCGACGCGCAATAGGCGTAGCGATTGCCGACGCCGATCACCGCGCCGGCGACCGACGACATGTTGACGATCGAGCCGCCGCCACGCGCGATCATCGCCGGCAGCAGCGCGGTCAGCATGTGCGTGATCGCGTGGACGTTGAGGTCGAACGACAGGTCGTAGCCCGCGTCGGCGGTCTCCAGCAGCACGCCTGCATCGACATAGCCCGCGCAGTTGAACAGCACGTCGACCCCGCCGGCGCTTTCCGCAAACGCGCGGATCGCGGCGCGATCGGTCAGGTCGATGACATGCGTGGTGCATCCGGCGAGATCCGCCAATGCCGCCGCATTGCGATCGAGCGCGAGCACCTCGGCGCCCTCTGCGGCGAACAGTTCGGCCGCGGCGCGCCCGATACCCTGGCCGGCGCCGGTCACGATCGCGCGCTTGCCCTTCAGTCTATCCACGTCGTCTTTCCTTTCAGATCGATGCCCGCGCGGTCGTGCCGCGGGCGTACAGTGCAAAGGCGAATACGCCTGCGAAACAGGCGGCCGGCACCAGCATCGCATGCGTGATGCCGGCGCGATCCGAGACCCAGCCCATCAGCGCGGTCAGCGCCGCGCCGCCGATGATCGCCATGATGATCAACGACGATCCCGCCTTGCGCAGCGGCCCCAGACCCTCGACGCCTAGCGCGAAGATCGTCGGGAACTGGATCGACATGAACAGGCTGGCGGCGACCATCGCGTACAGGCCGATCGTGCCGCCGACGACGCCTGCGAACACCGCCAGCAGCAGCGAGATCGCCGAGAAGATCGCGAGCAACACGACCGGCGCGAGCCGCGCCATCAGTGCAGTGCCGACGAAGCGCCCGGCCGCGAATAGCACCAGCGACACGAACAGTGCATCGGCACCGGCACGTTCGCCCATCCCTGCGTTCGCCTGCGCATAGCGGATCGTATAGCTCCACAGGCCGACCTGCGCGCCGACATAGAAGAACTGCGCGACGACCGCGGCGATCAGCTGCGGGCGGCAGAACACGTCGGTGAAGCGACCCGTCGGGCCCGCATCATGCTCGACGCTGCCACGTGGGAACGGCACCAGCGCGGCGGCGACTGCGAACAGCAGCACGACCACCGCGATCGCGACATAGGGCATCACCACCGCCTGCACTTCGGCGCGGTAAAACGCGTCGCGCGCCGCGTCGCTCATCGCGGCGAGGCTGCGCTCGTTATGCTCGATCCCCGACAGGATGAAATTGCGCCCGACCAGAATCCCGGTGATCGCGCCGAGCGGGTTGGCCGCCTGCGCCCAGTTGAGCCGCCGCGTCGCGGTGCGCGGATCGCCCAGTTCGGTCATCAGCGGGTTGGCCGAGGTTTCGAGGAACGCGAGGCCGCAGGCGATCACGAACAACGCGAGCAGGAACAGCTGGTACATGCCGGCGACAGCGGCGGGATAGAACAGCAACGCGCCGCACCCGTACAGCGTCAGCCCGGTGACGATCGCGGTCTTGTAGCCGAAGCGCCGCATCACCGACGACGCCGGGATCGCGACGACGAAATAGCCGAAATAAAAGACCTGCTGGACGAAGCTGGTGCCGAAGTCCGACAGCGCGAACGCCTTGCGGAACTGCGCGATCAGGATGTCGTTCAGGTTGTTCGCCATCCCCCACAGGAAGAACAGCGCAACGGTGATGACGAGCGCCGCGACATAGCGCCCGCCGTCCGCGCCGCCCGTCGACCGCGGGGCGTGGTGAGGATCCGCGGAGTGAGCATCGATCATCGGCGGCAAGGCCATCCTGTCTCTCCAGTCTCGATCGTTGCGACGCCGCGTCAGGCCATCGATAAACGTGTGACAGCAAACGACTGTCCCCACACATGCGAGATCATATTTTCACGAGCGAGAGCTAACCGAGCGCCTCGCCTTTGGCAACCTCTTCCCCGGAGACCACGCCCACGGGATGCGCGGATCCCGTCGACGGCGCCCGCTAGCCGGCTTGGTCGCCAAGCGAATATATGCGGCGCATCGGGACCCATTTTTCCCCGTCACCGGCGCACGACAGCGGGCGTTGGAAGCGATCCATCGCCGCCTCCCAGCGCGCATCGATCGCCCTTCCCTCGGCATCGAGGTCGCGTGGCCAGTCGTCGGACACCTGCGCGATCATCACCAGACGATCGCCGACACGCCATATTTCCATGTCGGTGAAACCCTTGTCGCGGATACCCCGCGTCACCTCGGGCCAGACCGCGCCCGGCGCATGCGCCCGCTCATAGTCGGCGATCAGATCCGCATCATCGACGAGATCGAGCGCGAAACACACGCGACGAGACATTTTTCTCTCCTCAATTCCGGCGACGACTATAACCGGAAACTCGAATTTCGATTGCACATATGATAGGCGGGTCTCATTCTGCGTCAATCAGCCGGTCGTTGTGGAGCAGGCGCCCTGCCCTCGGCGCGCGACCAGCGACGCAGAACGACCCAGCGACGCAGAACGACATAGTGGAGGAAGCAATGAAGGCATTGGTCTGCACGGCGCCCAACGCGGCGCGGATAGAAGACCGGCCGGCGCCCCAGCGCGGGGAGGGTCAGGTACTGCTGCGGATGCGGCGGGTCGGGATCTGTGGCACCGACTATCATATCTTCGACGGCAGCCAGCCGTTCTTCACCTATCCCCGCCTGATCGGCCACGAACTCGCCGGCGAGGTGATCGAGGCGCCTGCGGACAGCGGGCTGACACTCGGCCAGATCGTGACGGTCAATCCCTACATCGCGTGCGGCACCTGCGTCGCGTGCCGGCGGGGGCGGCCCAATTGCTGCGCGCGGATCAGCGTGCTCGGCGTGCACGCCGATGGCGGCATGACCGAATTTCTCGCGGTGCCGGTCGGTTCGATCGTGACGACCGAGGGCCTCACCGTCGATCAGGCGGCGATGGTCGAATTCCTCGCGATCGGCGCGCACGCGGTCCGCCGTGCCGCGATCGAACCGGGCACGCGGGTGCTGGTCACCGGGGCGGGACCGATCGGCATCGGCTGCGCGCTGTTCGCGCGGATCGCCGGCGCCGGCTCCGTCACGCTGCTGGATCGCAGCGCAAAGCGTCTCGCGACCGCAGCGGAGCGGTTCGGTTTCGATGACGGCGTCGTTGCCGGCCCGGATGCGACCGCCGCGCTGGCGGATCGAACGGACGGCGAGATGTTCGACTATGTGTTCGACGCGACGGGCAGCAGCCAGGCGATGAAGGCGGGCCTGTTCAACGTCGCCAACGCCGGCACCTATGTGCTGGTGGGCCTGTGCCTCGACGATCTGGTCTTCCCCGACCCCGAATTCCACAAGCGCGAGACGACCCTGCTCGCCAGCCGCAACGCGCTCGCGGCGGATTTCGACCATGTCATCGCGTCGATCCGCAACGGCTCTGTGCCGGCCGACCGGTTCCTGACCGACCGGGTCGATCTCGACGATTCGCCTCTCGCGATCCCGGCGCTGATCGCCCGACAGGAGGATGTGTTGAAGGCGATCGTCACCATCTGAGTTCCCGAATGGATTGAGAGCCGGAGACCGCGCCCTGCCCGCGCGCTTCCTTGGCGGGGCGGTTGCGGCTAGACATCAACGCCAGAACGGGGGGCGAGGAAACGATGGCGAAGCAGGAGGGGGACGCGGCGCAGCGCAAGGGCAATTACAATGCGCCCGCGCTCGACAAGGCGTTCCTGATCATCGAACTTCTCGCCAACAACCCGCAGGGGCTGCTGGCGAGCGAGATGGCGACCGCGCTGCAACGCTCGCTCGGCGAGCTGTTCCGTATCGTCGTGGTCATGGAAGAAGCCGGCTATCTGCAGAAATCGAAGGTCACCGATCGCTACACCGTGACCTACAAGTTCCTCGACGTCGCCTATCGCGCCACACCTGCGCGCAAGCTGGTCGTCACCGCGCAGCCCGAGATGCAGATGCTCGCCGCCGCGATCGGCCAGTCCTGTCATCTCGTCGTGGTGCAACGCGCCGAAGGGCTCGTCATCGCGCGCGAGGAAAACCCCGGCGTGCGCGGCTTCGCGCTGCGCGTCGGTGCGTCGATCGATCTGGTGCGCAGTTGCTCGGGCAGCGTCATCCTGGCCTTCACGCCCGAGGATGCGGCCGAACGACTGCTCGCGCGCGCCTCCGCGCTGCGCAAGGAGCCGGTCGGGCACGCCGCCCTGGCCAAGACGCTCCGGCAGGTTCGCGCGCAGGGCCACGGTCTGCGCGAAAGCCCGGTGACGCGCGGCGTGACCGATATCAGCTGCCCGATCTTCGGCTTCGATGGCGAGCTGCTCGCGGCGCTGACGGTGCCGTTCCTGGAGTTGCTCGACGGCTCGCAACTCGTCTCGATCGAAGACGCGTGTGCCGAACTCAAGCAGACCGGCCAGCGCATCTCGGTCGCATTGGGGTGGCAGCCGCCGCGCGACGCCTGAGGCGACGCGCCGGCAGTAGCAAAACCGGGTCGGCGCGCATCACGGGTTAGCGCAATTCCAGCGCGACGATCTGGTCCCACGCCTTGCCCAGCGGCGGCAGACCCGACAGTTCGATCCGGCGCTTGCCCGCCGTGACCTTTACCGGTTCCCCGCCGTCGAACAGCCGGGCGGACGCGACCCTGCCCCGCATCGGCGCATCGATCGGCAGCGTGACCCGCCCGTCGTGCGCGCGCATCAGATGGACATACACCGTCTTGCCACGCTGCGTGGTGACGCCCCAGTCCCCCGGCGCGATCGGCCCGCCGCGCGTGCCGTAGATGGCCTTGCCGTGCGCGGTCATCCATTCGCCGATCGTACGGAAGGTCGCCAGGTTTTCAGGCTGGATCTCGCCGTTCGGCATGGGTCCGGTGTTGAGCAGGAAATTGGCGTTGCGTCCCGCCGCCCCGACCAGCGTGCGCACCAGCGTTTCGGGCGACTTGTACTTGTCGTCGACAAGGTTGAATCCCCAGCTGCCGTTCATCGTCTCCGACATCTCGAGCGGCAGTGTGCCGACCACCGACGGGTCGCTGTAGCCCATTGTGTTCTGCCCGGGCAGGTCGCGCTCGAAGGTCTGGTAATCCTCGCCTGGGAAAGGCGCGTGATGGTGGTTGTTGACGATCAGCGCGGCGGGTTGCAGCGCGTGGATCAGGCGATAGGTCCGGTCGAGCCGCCAGCGATCGCGCAGTGGCGTCTTCTCCTGGTCCCACCAGCCATCGAACCAGATGCCGCCGATCGGGCCGTAGCGGGTCAGCAGCTCGCGCAGCTGCGCATCCTGATAATCGAGATATTTTTGCCAATCGCCGGACTCCGGTCGTCCGGTCGCATGTCCCGTCTGCCCGCGCGGGAAATAGTCGGGATTGTGCCAGTCGAGCTGCGAATAATAGAAGAACAGCTTCACGCCCTGCCGTCGGCATGCGGCCGCCAGTTCGGCGATCGGATCCCGCGCGAACGGCGTCGCCTTGACCACGTTGTACGGCGAGACCGTGCTGTCGAACATCGCGAAGCCGTCGTGATGCTTGCTGGTGACGACGATGTAGCGCGCGCCCGCAGCCTTGAACGATCCGACCCAGGCATCCGCATCGAAATTCGCCGGATTGAAGAACTTGGCCAGCCGCGCGTATTTGTCGGCCGGAATCTTGTTCTCCTGCATGATCCACTCGGCCAGCCCCGGCGAACCACCGCCGCCGAGCTCGCTGTACAGCCCCCAGTGCAGGAACACGCCGAACTTCGCATCCTGGAACCACCGGCGGGCCTCGAGATTGGCGACGGTCGGCGTATACGCTGGGGCCGCCGCAGCGCTCGCACTGGCTTCAGGCGCGGACGGCGGGGTGACGGCCGATTGTGCGAAAACGCTACTGGACAGGCCGATCGCAGACAGCAGCACAAGTGTGCGCCGCATGGACTTTTTCGAGCTGCTCACCGCGGTCTCCCTTACGAGTTTCTCGATAGTATCGCGGCATTCCAGCATGCCGCAACGCTTCATCCAATCCGACCACGGACGCCTTCGCTGCGGAAAGTTGCGCCCTATTGGCAGCATCGGCGCCTTGCTGACTAGACCGTTCGACCGAGAAACCTTGGAAGAACGAGCCTAACCCGCTTATCGGGCGCTGCCCTTGTCCCGCACCTTCGTCCGCGCAGGCCGTTTGAACCAGAAGCTCCAGACGCTCAACGTCCCGAGCAGGCCGAGAACGAGCCCCGACAGCGTCATCACAAGGCGGTAGCCGAGCCCGCCGACCTTGGCGGCGTGGAGCGGATACAGGATGTTGTAGGCGGCGACGACGTTCGACAGCGACGCTGCATCACGTGCGCCGATCAGCCGGCCGTCATCGGCCGCGAACCACAGCGTCGTCCGCCCGTTCGGCAGCCATTCCTGCGGCCGCTTCATGCGGATCGTGATGAGCCCGCTTTCCTTGCGCGGCAGCGACAGGCTGCGCAGTTCGGCGTCGGGAAAGCGCGCGCGCGCCGCGATGACCATGCCCTGCCAGTCGAGGTGGTCGGCCAGAGCGACCTTGGGCCCCTTCGGCGGCTTCAATGCCGCGTCGATCGTCGCCGGTGCGCTGGGGCCGAGGAACAGTGCGCTGATCGGCCGGAACACCAGCGTCGCGCCCGTCAGCAGCGACAGGATCAGCAACGGTGCCGCGACGATCCCCAGATCGCGGTGGTGCCGGACGATCGCCGGACGACTGAGACGCTTGGGTACCAGACGGAATGCGAACGTCTTGCGCGTCCGCCACCACAGGATCGTCCCCGTGATCACGAAGAACAGCCCCGCCACGCCCGCTATGCCGATGATCGTCTCGCCGGTGTCGCCCGAAAACAGATGATGATGCAGGTCGAACAGCCACAATTCAGGCCGCGCCCATTGGCTCTGCCACTGGCTGACGATCGTGCCCGCCTGATCGGTATAGGCCCCTGCCCCCTTGCCGAAATCGAGCCGGTCGAGCCCGAGATTGGCGTTGGCAAAGGTGATGCTCTGCGGCCGGTTCGCGGGGTCCGCCATCAACCGCTCGGTGGTCGCGGCGAGGATGCGCGTGCTCTGGATCTGCGCGTCGCCGGCATGCGGCAGCATGATCCACGCATCGCGGTGCACCAGGATCGCGCCGGTCAGCCCGAACAACGCGAGGACTAGGCCCAGGAACCCGCCAGCCCAGCGGTGCAGCGTATCGAGCAACGCCATGCTAGAACCGCACGTCCCAGCCGAGCGTGAAATTGCGCCCGCGCCCGGAGAAGAAGTGCGCGTTGTCGGTCGGCCGCACCGTGTCGCTGTAATAATCGATATAGAAATGGTCGAAGATGTTCTGCGCGCTCAGCGTCAGCGCGCCGACGGGCAAGGCATATCGTATGCTCGCGTCGGTAATATTGTAGCCGCTGAAGTCGTTTGCGGCGGGCAGCCCGGCATATTTGCGCGCGAGGTAGAATTGCTGCTGCACGCGGGCGGACACCTTGCCGCGGACATAGCTCGCCGCGAGGTTGAGGCGATCGGGCGAGATGTTCGCGCCGTCCAGATCGATATCGACCTTGCCGTCATCGTTCGAGTCGGTGCGGCCGACCAGATGCGCAAACCCGGTCGACAGAGTTAGCCCCGGCAGCGGCATCCGCGCCTCCAGATTGACCTCGATGCCCTGGATCTCGACGCGCTGGCGCTGTGCCTCGTAGGCGCCGCCGGTGAATACCAGCACCTGTCCGCGCGTGCTGGTCGACCAGAAATAGGTCGCGCTCGCGTTCATCGGTCCGCGCTTCACCTCGACGCCCAACTCACGGTTGTTCGACACGATCGGCGCGATGTCGACATAGCTGTCGAGGTCGACCCCGTCGCGGCTGATCGCGCGCGAGATGCGGCCGACGTCGGGCACCGTAAAGCCCTGCGCATAGCTGCCATAGGCGCGGATGCCGGGGATCGGCTCGACAATGACGCCGCCGTTGAACAGCGCCTTGCTGAAGCTCGGGCTGCCGCCCGCGACCGCGTGGCTGCCGTACGAGGCGAGCGTGGTGTAGTCGTCGATGACGATCTTCACATTCTCGTACCGTGCACCGCCGGCGATCCGGACGACCTTGTCGAACAGCGCGAGGTTGACCTGCCCGAACGGGGCGAGGCTGCGGAAGTCGGCGGGCGGGACCCAGACGCGGTCGGTCGTGATCAGGCGCTGCTCGGTGCGATCGTATAGCGCGTCGAAGCCGAGCGTCGCGGTCAGCGCCTCGAAGCCGGGGACGGCACGCTCGTAACTGAACTTGCCGCCATATTTGCGCGAGCGGTTCTGCGACTGGTCGAACAGCGTGCCAACCGGCGCGAGCCGCACGTCCTGGAACGTCGCGATCGGCGCGACCTCGCCGCCGAACGTATCGCGCGACCGGTTGAAGAAGACCTGCGTCACGAGATTACCGCCCCACAGATCGGGATCGGTCAGCGACAGCGCGATGCTCTCGGTGCGGTTCTCGGCCGGATCACCCGGCGGTGTTCCGCGCACCGACGTGGTCGGCAGGTTCGTGCGGAAATTACCGTTGCTGGCGATGTAATTGCTGCCGCCCTTCAGCTCGAACCGGTTGGCGATCAGGTCGATCCGTGCGGTGTCGGTCAGCGCATAGCCAGCGCGCGCGAACATCGACCAGCTGCGCGAATTCTGCGTCTCGCCCTGCGTCAGGTCGGTGCCGACGCGGTTGCCGTGGCCGTCGTAGAACGCACCGCGCTTGTCGTATGCACCGCCCGCCATGACGTCGAAGCGCCCCGATTTCCACGCGAGCAGCCCGGCGACCTTGCCGCCCTTGCCGTCGCCGCTGAAGCCGGTATCGGTCGTCCCCTGCACCAGCGCGCGGCCCGACAGACCTTCGGTGCGCGGCGGCTGCACGGTCACCTGGTTGACGATCCCGCCGGTGCCGCCGATCCCCTGCAACGCGTTCGAACCGTAGATCAATTCGACGCGGTCGATGAAGAACGGATCGATCGTGAAGCCGTCGCGCGATCCATCGCGCAGCGGCGTCGACTGCGGGATGCCGTTGATCGCATAGAGCGGCGAGCGCCCGCGCAACGTCTCGCCCGCGCCCGACAGCTTCTGCCGCGTCGGCGAGAAGGACGGCGTCAGGTTCGACACCGCATCGACCACCGACCCGCCGATCGCGACCTGCTGATCCAGCGCCGCACGATCGATCACGTCGATCGTCAGCGGCAGCGCGTTGGGCGGCAGGATGCTGCGGGTCGCACTGACGATGATATCCGCAGGCGCGTCCGAAGGCCGAGCGTCATGATCATCCGTCGCCGGTGCGAGTGTCGCCTGCGCGCAAACCGGCGAGGTCGTACCGATGATCGGCAAAGCCAGTAGAGTGAAAAGCCCAAACCGCATGATGTCCCCCGAATGGGGACGCCCCTACGCGACACGTTACGCTAATGCAAATCGTTCGCATATGCCGCTGTTTTGGCTGGTACTATTAATGTATATTAGAACGTGGTTCGCAGCGGATATCCGGGGCACGCGGCCTGGGGCGCAAAGTGGACGCCCGTTCATGTCGTTTGTCAGCGGTGCATCGTGTCAGCGGCCAGACGGGAATCGCGTACGGTTCGTCCGCAGGATGGCTCGACAAGGTTGTCGGCGGACTCGCCAGTAATCAGGCCGCAATATCTTCGCCTACGACCTGATCAACCACAGCAGCGCTTGTGCTTTTTCCCCGACCCGCAAGGGCACGGATCGTTGCGCCCGACTTTCGATGCCGTCGTCGCCAGCGCATCGAGCGACGTCGTGCCGGCGAGGCGCGTACGCACTACGTACAGTAGCTGGACGGCGTCTGTCAGCGCCGACGCGGCACCGTCCTGCAGCGCGTTGATCTCCACGCTGTCGAGCTCGCTCTCCTCGCGCGCGACCGCGATCAGCGTCGTCAATTGCGACCACGGCGCTGCGCTTTCCGGGTCGCCGGCCATCGCCTCCCAGGCGTTCGGACGTAGTGCGATCGCCTCGGCGAAGCCGTCGATCCAATACTCCCAAAGGACCTCGCCATCGCGCTCGTCGACGTCGAAGATCGGCTGAAGCTTGCCGCGGACAAGATCGCGCGCGATCTCTTCGCGTCGCGCCGCCACCGCGTCGGCGAACCATTGCACGTCCAGCGGGTCCTCGAACGGCGCGACGCCGTCGACGTCCGCTCCCCACACCACGGTCATCCATTCGCCCGGGGGGATCGCCTCCGGACAAATCAGCAGCCCGGTGAGGAAGCCGTCAAGCTCGGTAAGCAGCATCGGCTCCTCGACGGCGAGGTCGGCGAGTGCACCGTCGAGGCGCCGGAAGCGCGACGGGAATCGTTTCACAGGCGGATGTCGCGTCGGCGCATCTCGTCCCGCGCCATCTCGCGCAACGGTGTCGGATCGCCTGCGGCAAAGATGTCGGCGAGGTCGAGCAGATCCTCGTCGCCAAGCGCTTTCACCGACGCCTCTACCGCCGCAAGGCGCTCGAGCGCCCGCCCCGTCTCCGTCGCGCGCCGCTTGGTTCGTATCTTGAGCATGGACGTCCGCTAGCAGGATAAACCGGAAGTTACACTGGCCGTCCCCGCGTAAGATTAGCCGAAGGCCGGTTTGCGGACATCCCGCACGTGCGCTTGTGCTGCTCCAGCCAAAGCCGCGCCTCGTTCAGTCGGTGATCGAGTAAGGTGAGCGAGATCTTAAACGCGAAATGCCGGACTGTCGTCAGGTGAGGCAGGTATGCCGCAGCCGCAGGTTCATAATGTGCGCGGTAGCCACCAGGATGCCGCCAGTCACCGTGACGGCGACCTCGGCGCTGCCTTCCGGCAGGACGAACGCCCCTATCGTCATCAGACCCAGTCCGGCGGCACCAAGGCACAGAGGCCATGATGTGGCGTGACGGGTCCGCCCGCCGATCAGCGCGATCACCGCTATCGGAACAGCCACCAGCAGCACCCAACGGTGGAAGCTTTCGGGGATGACGATGATCGCGGACACCATCGGCACCGCCGCCAGGAGGAGCGGTAGCGCAAGGCAATGCACCATGCACGCCGCCGATCCCGCCATCGCCGCCCGATCGAGCCAGTCCATTCCGCACGTCCGTATCGTTCTCATCTTGCCACGCCCGTCATCAATACCGTAATGATACATCATATCATTTTGCGTGAGGTAAGTCGATGGTCCAGGATATGAAGCCGCTGTTGCCCGTGACGGTCCTGTCCGGATTCCTCGGTGCGGGTAAGACGACGCTCCTCAATCACATCCTTGCCAACCGGGAGGGCCGGCGGGTGGCGGTGATCGTCAACGACATGTCCGAAGTGAACATCGACGCGGATCTGGTGCGCAGCGGCGATACCGCCCTGTCACGCGGTGAAGACACGCTGGTCGAGATGACCAATGGCTGCATCTGCTGCACGCTGCGCGAGGATCTGCTCGTCGAGGTGCGAGCGCTGGCCGATTCCGGGCGGTTCGACTGCCTGGTCATCGAAAGTACCGGTATCTCCGAACCGTTGCCCGTAGCCGCGACGTTTTCGTTCGAGGACGAGCAGGGCGAAAGCCTGTCGGACGTCGCGCGGCTCGACACGATGGTGACGGTGGTCGACGCCGCCAATCTGCTGCGCGACTATGCCAGCACCGACTTTCTCGCCGATCGCGGCGAAGCGCTCGGCAACGACGATCGCCGCAGCCTGGTCGGGTTGCTGGTCGAGCAGATCGAGTTCGCGGACGTGATCGTCATCACCAAGGGCGACCTGGTCGACGCCGCGCAACTCGCGACCGTGCGAAAACTGGTCGCGTCGCTCAACGCCGATGCCCGCATCGTCGAGGCCGATCACGGACGCGTGCCGCTCGATTCCGTTATCGAGACCGGGCTGTTCGACGACGAGAAGGCGGAACTGCATCCGCTCTGGGCGAAGGAACTCTACGGTCATGCCGATCACCGTCCCGAGAGCGAGGAATACGGTGTTGAAAGCTTCGTCTACCGGGCTCGCGCGCCGTTCGACCCGGTGAAGTTCCACGCCTTCGCGCGCGGTGGCTGGCCGGGTGTGGTCCGGGCGAAAGGGCATTTCTGGCTTGCGACGCGCCCCGACTGGTGTGGCGAACTCGCGCAGGCCGGAGCGCAGTCGGTGACGGAGGCGCTGGGCCGCTGGTGGGCGTGCGTACCGGAGCCGAAGCGACCGAGCGGTGAAGCGTGGGACCGGATGGTCGCCGCGAAATGGTCGCCGATCTGGGGCGACCGACGGCAGGAACTGGTCTTCATCGGCATCGACATGGACGAGGCCGAGATCCGGCGTCGTCTCGATGCCTGCCTGGTGCCCGCCGCCGCTTTCACCCCACGGTTGTGGGAGGGGTTGCCCGATCCGTTCCCCGCCTGGGGCGTGCGGGAGATGGCGTGATGACCGACGCGTCGATACTCGCGCCAGTCCGCTCGCACGTTCATCGGGCGCGGACCGTCGATGCGCTCGCTGCGATCCTCGACCGCGACGTCAATCTCGCGATCTGGGAGCGACCATCGGTGCCGGTCGGGGCGCTAGGCGGTTTTGGCACCATCCAGATGACGACGACGGTCGATCGCGCACATGAAGAATTGACGAATGCGTTCGCGCAGCTGCCCGCCGCCGCCTGGCATGCGGATATCGCCGCGGACATCGCCGCGCTCACCACGTCCTTCGCGGCAATCATGGCGCTGTCGCACGTCGTGATCCGGCTGGAGCGGGTGGTGGGCGACGCCTGCAAACGCTGGCACGCCGATTACGTCTCCGTCCGCCTGATCTGCACCTATCGCGGATCGGGAACGCAGTGGATCGAACGGTCGGTCGAGAGCCCGGACGTGCCGGTCGTCGAGACACCGCAATCGCTCGACACCGGCGCGGTCGGTCTGTTCAAGGGCCGCGTTCTCGCCGGCGAGCAGGCGATCATCCACCGTTCGCCGCCGATCGCGGGCACCGGCGAGGAGCGACTTCTGCTCGTGCTCGACTGTCCGCCACCAGCGGAAACCGCGGCGATGTGGGCGAGCGCGATGCAACGTGGCTGACACATTACCGGTCCATTGCCCGTGCAAAACCGGCGCACGGCGTCTCATGATCCAGGCCATCAGGATACTCACCCCATGACGCGTTTGCCGCTTCTCCTCGCCGTCACGCTCGCGAGCCTCGGTGCCGTTGCCGGCGCGCAGCAGGCGCTCGGGCCGGCGGGATATCTCAAGCCCGGTGCGTTCGACGTGTTGGCCATCCTGCCGCCTGCCCCCAGGTCCACCGACCCTCGCGGGGTCGCCGACCGTGCGATCTTCAAGGCGACGCGCGCGTTGCAGGGCAGTCCGCGCTGGGCGCTGGCCACCAACGACGTGAAGTCCGCGCCCGCCGACCTGTTCCGCGACTTCAGTTGCGCGATGGGGATCGCGCTCACGCCTGAGAACGCCCCGCGGACCGCCGCGCTGCTTCGGCGCGCGATGTTCGACACGTCCCGTCAAACCAATGGCGCCAAGACATTCTACAAGCGGCAGCGACCGTTCCTGATCGACCGCGGACCGATCTGTCAGCCCGCCGCCGAGGTGGCGGACAGCTATGATTACCCGTCGGGCCATACGACCGCGGGCTGGACGATGGCGACCTTGCTGGCGGAGATCGCGCCCGATCGCGCGACCGCCCTGCTCGCACGCGGCCGGGCTTATGGCGAAAGTCGGATCGTGTGCGGCGTCCACAATGCCAGCGCCGTCGAGGCGGGGCGGCTGTCGGCGTCGTCGACGCTGACAGCGATGCAGGGCGACCCGGCCTTCACCGCCGATCTCGCCGCAGCCAGGCGGGAGATTGCGGCGCTTCGACACGACGCCAGAACGGCAAAACCCGGCACGGCACTCTGCACAGGCGAAGCGGCCCTCGTCGCCCAACCCCTCTACTGACGAGACCATCATGACCGACACCACCTCGCGCCTGCTTCTCAATCGCCGGACCATAATCGGTGCCGCCGCGGCGCTGGTCGGCGCGCCGGCGATCGTGCGCGCGCAACAACTGTTTGCCGCCTACCCGTTTCGCCTCGGCATCGCGGCAGGCGATCCGGCCGCGGACGGCTTCGTCATCTGGACCCGGCTTGCGCCCGATCCGCTCGCCGAACATGGCGGCATGCCGATGCAGCCGGTCGAGGTCGAGTGGCAGGTCGCGACCGACCCACGCTTTGCGACGCTGGTCGCGGGCGGCAAGACGCTGGCGCGTCCCGAACTCGCCCACTCGGTCCATGTCGAGGTTGCGGGCCTGCTACCCGATCGGCCGTATTGGTACCGGTTCACAGTCGGCAGCGAGCGCTCGACCACAGGATGCGCGCGCACGCTGCCGCTTGCCGGCGCGTCGCTCGACCGGCTGCGGTTCGCGGTCGCCGGTTGCCAGAACTACGAGGACGGCCTCTTCACCGCCTATCGTCACCTCGCAGCAGACGATCCCGCCTTCGTCTTCCATTACGGCGACTATATCTACGAAGGCCGGAGCGCGCCGATGCCGGTCGGCTATGACGGCAAGCCCCGCCGCTTCGTCCGCGAGCATGCCGGGCAGAAGCTGTTCGACCTCGCCGATTATCGCCGCCGCTACGCCCAGTACAAGACCGACCCGGACCTCCAGGCCGCCCACGCCGCCGCGGCATGGTTCGTCACGTTCGACGATCACGAGGTCGAGAACAACTGGGTCGGCGAGATCGACCAGGAGAACGATCCGCCCGAGGTGTTCGCACTGCGCCGGGCCGCCGCATTCCAGGCCTATTACGAGCATATGCCGCTGCGTCGTTCGGCGTTTCCGGGGCCCGCTGGCATGCAGATCTATCGTCGCGCGACGATCGGCAATCTGCTCGACCTTCATTTGCTCGACACCCGGCAGTTCCGGACCGACCAGCCCTGCGACGACGGCTTCAAGACGCGCTGCAAGGGCTGGGCCGATCCCGCCGCGCAGGTCATGGGACGCGCGCAGGAGGCGTGGCTCGGCACGGCATTGAAGCAGAAGAAAGCGCGGTGGAACGCGCTGGCGCAGCAGGTGATGATGATGCCGCTCGACCGGCGCACCGGCGACGAGCCCGCGCCGATCCGCAACATGGACAGCTGGGGCGGCTACGACGCGCCGCGCGAACGCGTGTTGAAGATGGTCGAGGGGCTCGGCAACGCGGTCGTGCTGACCGGCGACGAGCATCAGAACTATGCCGGCGTGCTGCGTACCGAGGGTGGCCAGGGGGCTGCCGTCGCCGTCGAGTTCGTCGGCACGTCGATCAGCTCGGGCGGCGACGGTGCGGATCGCCGGGTCGGCGAAGACCGCATCCGCGCCCGCAACCCGTTCCTCGCCTGGACCAACGACCGTCGCGGGTACCTGTTGTGCGACGTGGGTACGGACCAATGGAAAACGCAGTTCCGGACGGTCGATACCGTCGCGCGCGCCGACGGCGCTGTCAAAACGGCCGGCACGGCGATCATCGAGCACGGCCGTGCCGCCGTGACGATGACCTGAATTCCCGTTCGCGCGACGATCAGAACGCTTCGGCATTTCTCCGGTCGTCCCGGTGCACCAAGACCCGGTTCTCGAGGGACACGAGCCCAGCGCGCGCAGGCCAGGTCCGGAAATCTGGCTGAGTCTGCAGTGCTTCGCGTTCGGAGGGCGCGTCGTCCCAGGACCAATAATCGCGACGGTATCGCTCATCCGCGCCGTGAACAGCAACGCGGCGAGCATCACGCCGACGCCGATCGCGCCGACCTGACCACCGGCGACGGCGACGCCGATGATCAGGCTGCCAGTCGAGGCGACCTCGTCATCGGCCCGTCATTGGCGCCGAGCACCGCCGCGCGAAGCCAGCCGATCCGGTCGGCAACGTGACGTTCGCGATGCGATGACAGCGCCCGCATGTCAGACGATTTCGAGCATGTTCTCGACCTTCACCGCGCCCGGCGCCGCCCAGGCGGTGCGTTCGGCGACCATCCGGTCGTGCGGCGAGTCGACCGATCCGGTGAGCCGTACGGTGCCGCCGTCGACCGACACCTTGATCGTGTCGCCATCGAAGAACCACGAGCGATGCAGTGCGGTGCGAATGTCGTTGCTGACGTCGGTCACGTCGATGCGCGGTTTTAGCGTGACGTGGTTGATCACGCCGACCACGCCCGCGAGCGGCCGCACCGCCGCCTCGGCTGCGTCCTTCTGGAAATGCCAGCGCACTTCGCCGCGCAGGCTGACCCAGCCATCCTCGACCTGCGCCTTGATGCTGTCGTGCGGCACGGTCGTATCCCAAGAGAGGCGCTCGACGATCGCGCTGGCGATCGCCTCGTCCCCAGGCTTGAAGCGGTCCTCCAGCTGCACCTCGATCGCCTCGGCGACCGCCTTCACCCCATCAACACGTGCGGCGGCGCGTTCGGCGGCGTATTTCGCGGCGTAGCTGCCGGCGTGACCGCTCAGCGTGACGACGCCGTTGTTCGCCGTCACGCCGATATGCCCGGCGGGCACGCTCGGGTCCCAGTTGAGTTCGGCGAGCACGGCTTTCTGTAATCTGGCGTCGTGGGACATGACACTCTCCTGGGCACGGCGCGGAGAGGTCCGAGCCGATGACCGCAAACTATCGCCGCGACCGATCGCGGACAGCGTCGGGAACTACGCAGCGCGCGCTTATGCGTAGTTCCCGATCCTTTCCTGCGCCCGCCCTAACGCCGACAGATCGGCGAAAGAGGGAGACCGCGCATGACCTATTCGACCCTGATGGTGCATCTCGACGGCGGCCGGCCTAACGCCGTCCTGCTCGACGTCGCGGCCACGCTCGCCGATCAGCATGACGCCGCGGTGATCGGCATCGCCGCGTGCCAGCCGGTGCCGATCGGCACGTGCGACGGCTATCTCGGCGGTGACTATGCGGTGATCGAACGCGATATCGTCGCCGACGAACTCGCCCGCGCGAAGACCGAGTTCCAAGCGCACGAGCGGCTCGCGAAGCACGTGCTCGAATGGCGATCGATCCCGACGATCGTCAACATCGCGCACGTCGTCGCGGAGAACGCGCGCGCCGCCGATCTCGTCATTACCAGCGCTGGCCCAGGGTTTGCCGACCTCGCGACGCATGCCGACACCGGCGACCTGATCCTCCGCGCCGGCCGCCCGGTGCTGGTCGTTCCCGATGGCGCCGCCACCGCCACCTTCTCGACGATCATGATCGCGTGGACGGATACGCGCGAATGTCGGCGCGCGATCAGCGATGCGCTGCCGATGCTCCACGCCGCCGACCGCGTGGTGATCGTCGAGGTCGCGATCGACGCGATCGACGCGCGCAAACCGATCGACGACGTCACCGCCTGGCTCGCCCGCCACGGCGTCGATGCGGACAAGGTCGTCGCGCGGATGAAGGGCACCAGCATCGACACGCTCGCCGGCATCGCGGACGACGTCGAGGCGGACCTCGTCGTCGCGGGCGCCTATGGCCACAGCCGGATCCGCGAATGGGCGTTCGGCGGAGTCACCCGTGATCTGTTGTTGCGCGACCGGCGCTGCACGTTGCTGTCGCACTGAGCCGTGACGGGCGCCGCGATCCGCAAGTATCTCGGCCCGGTCGCCAAGGCGAACCGAAGACTAGTCGTCGGCGCCACGATCCTGTCGGCGATCGCGGTCATCGAAGGACTATTAGCATATAGCGGGTCTTTGGCTTAACATGCGTCGTGGTCCGAACGAGGGTGTCGTATTCTTGTCCCCCGCCGGATCGGATCAGTGTGTCGAACAAGGCCCGCATCTCCATGATTTGTCTCTGCGCGCCCCGAGCCACCGCACCGCCCGCATGATCGCGTCTCAGTCGCCGCACGGTACCGACCCCCAGGCGGTGGCGCGCGGCGATGCGGCGCTGGCGGAGGAACTGGGGCTGCTGATCGACGGCGCGACGACCTATGCGATCTACATGCTCGATCCCCGCGGCCGGGTGACGATCTGGAACCGCGGCGCCGAACGCATCAAGGGCTGGGCCGAGGCGGCAATCATCGGCCGTAATTTCGCGATCTTCTACCCCGCCGACGATATCGCCGCGGGCAAACCCGCAGCCGACCTCGCCCGCGCGCACCGGGATGGCCGGATCGAGGAGGAGAGCTGGCGAGTCCGCAAGGACGGCTCCGAATTCCTCGCGCACGTGACGATCACCGCGCTCCACGACGACGCCGGCGCGCTGCGCGGGTTCGGCAAGGTGATCCGCGACATCACGCACGAAAAGGCGGCCGAGGCCGCGATCGTGCGTCGCGAACACCACCTTCGTTCGATCCTCAACACCGTCCCCGACGCGATGATCGTGATGAACGAGAACGGCATCGTCGCCTCGTTCAGCGCGGCGGCCGAACTCGTCTTCGGCTATGCGGCGAGCGAGGTGATCGGCCAGAACGTCGCGATGCTGATGCCGCAGGTGGAAGCCCGCGACCACGATGCGCATCTGCGGAAATACCGCCACACCGGCGAGCGTCACGTGATCGGCAACGTCCGGCTCGAACGCGCGATGCGCAAAGGCGGCGAGACGTTTCCGATCGAACTCGCGGTCGGCGAGGCGTCGATCGCGGGCGAACGCATCTTCACCGGCTTCATCCGCGACCTCACCAACCGCCACGCGACAGAGCGCCGCGTGCAGGAACTCCAGTCCGAACTCGTCCACGTCTCCCGCGTCAGCGCGATGGGCACGATGGCCTCGACCTTGGCGCACGAGATCAACCAGCCGCTGACCGCGATCGCCAATTATTTGGAGGCAACGCGGGCGATGATCGACGACAGCGCAGACCCGCTGCTGGCCGATATCGCGGAGGCGCTCGACCTGGCAGCGGCGCAATCGCTGAGGGCGGGCACGATCGTCCGCCGGCTGCGGGCGTTCGTCGATGGCGGCGATACGGGGTTCCGCAACGAAGCGCTCGACCTGCTCGTCGAGGAGGCGACCAGCCTCGGTCTGCTCGGCGCGCACGAGGCGGGGATTGCCGTCGTCAACACGGCCTCGCCAAGCCCGGTCATGGTCCGCGTCGATCGCATCCAGATACAGCAGGTGCTGGTCAATCTGATCCGCAACGCGATCCATGCGATGGCCGCGTCGCCGGTCCGGATGCTGTCGATCGCCACCGCCTCCGAGCGCGAAGGCTGGATGCAGATCACCGTCGCGGACACGGGCTCCGGCATAGACAGCGACGTCCGCGCGCGCCTGTTCGAGGCGTTCGCGACCACGAAGGAGGACGGCATGGGCCTGGGCCTGTCGATTTGCCGGACGATCGTCGAGGCGCATGGCGGCCGGATCTGGGCGGACGGCGTCGCGAGCGGAGGCACTGCATTCCACTTCACCGTGCCGCTTGCCGCGCTCCAAGAAGGCGACACCGATGACTGACCCACTCCGCACGGTGCATATCGTCGACGACGACGAGGCGATCCGCCAGTCGGTCGGCTTCCTGTTGCGCAAGGCGGGGTATGCGGTCGAGACCTACCCGGCCGGCACGCATTTCCTGAAGTCCGTGACTCGAGAGACACGCGGCTGCGTGCTACTCGACGTCCGCATGCCCGATCTCGACGGGTTGGAGGTACAGGCGCGCCTAGCGCAGACCGGCATCGCGCTGCCGGTGATCATGCTGACCGGCCACGGCGACGTCACGCTGGCCGTTCGCGCGATCAAGGCGGGCGCGATCGAGTTTCTCGAAAAGCCGTTCGAGCGCAGCGCCCTGCTCGCGGCGATCGAAACCGCGCTCGCGCATGCCGCTCGGTCCGATCGCGAGCACCTTGCCGCCGCCGATGCGCTCGTCCGGCTTGCCGCCCTCACTCCGCGCGAACGCGATGTGCTCGACGGCATGGTGCTCGGCCGCCCCAACAAGCTGATCGCCTACGACCTCGCCATCGCCACCCGCACCGTCGAAGTCCACCGCGCCAGTCTGATGGAAAAGCTCGCCGCGCGCAGCCTGTCCGACGTCCTGCGCATCGCGTTCTCGGCCGGGCTGGGCGAAACCGCGGAGCCCGCCTGACACCCTCGTCTTCTACGTACAGACGCGGCGGGGTCCGCGTGTCATCGAGGGTCGAGAAGGACCCGCCCGATGACCGACCACGCTCCCCAATCGCATGACGGCATCGGCGTTTCGCTGGTCGACGGCGACCCCGCGATCCGTCGCGCGCGCCAGATCATGCTGCTTTCGGAGCATTACGACGTCCGCTCCTATGCGACCGGCGCGGCGCTGCTCGCCGACCCCCGATCGCGCGACGTGCCCTGCATCGTCGTCGATGTCGAAGGCCCGGAGAGCACCGGCATGGCCACGCTCCAGGCGATGCGCGCGTCGGGCTGGCGCGGCAAGGCGATCCTGCTCGACGGTACCGCCCCGCCCCCCGCGCTGATCCACGCCGCCGAACGTTACGGCGACCGCATCCTCGACCGCACCGCTGGCGACGCTCCGCTGCTCACCGCGATCGCTGCGTCGATAGACCGCGGCTGGTCCGGCTGGAACGCGGAGGGCTAACGGCCGCGTGAGGATGGCCTGTTTCCCCGCAAAGGCGGGGACCCAGACTGAGCTACCGCCTTCGCGGGAGGCCAAAAGCGTATTCGATCCGCGTTCGTCATTCGAGAGCCCGTCCCACGCCCGCACCGATCGCTAGGGCGCGCTAGACTAGTTCCCGACTCTGGTGCCGCCGCACCTCGATCCTACGATCTGGCAACGCCCAATTACCGTGGATTACGCTATGAATTCAGCCATCGATCGTGGCCGGCTTCGACGACCACAACTGACTGGCGAACTGCCGATCATCGAGCCGATCGCCTGACGTAGGCACAGGAGGCTCCACGGCAATCCTGTCGAGCGATGCCCCCGTGGTGGTCCAAGGCCGACCTTCCCAGCCTTAAACCATGCTTCCTGGCGTTCGCCAACGCTGCGGCTGCCACTCGCTGATCCATACTGCGCACCATGGCAGCCGGAATGCGGGCTAGCAGGCGAGCTTAAGCGTCAGGCGTGGACGATGCGGGATCGGCCGGAGGCGCGGCGCGGCGCCGATACTGCGCACCGCCAACGTCAGCACGGGTTCGGCGATCAGGCCGGCGGCCTGGACGGACAACGCCTCTAGGTTCTCGCCGTAGAGTTGCGCGAGCAGTTCGTGAGCCCGGCGCGCGCACGGCCCTGCGGCGGCATCGGCCATCGCCCGCGTGGCGTCGAGGCGGCGCTGAAAATAGAGTATCTCGGTGTGGATAGCGTTCATCACGAACTCCCCGCCGGTTCGCCCCGCTGCCGCACGATGCGGGTGTCGATGAGCCGATCCGTATCCAGACGGTAGCGGGCGTGGACGGCGGCGTCGGGACTCGGAAAGCACGTACCTCGCCAAGGTCGTCAGCCTAGTGCGGCGGCGTGCAGCGCGATCTGCGCGTCTTCCTGCGAGGAGAATATCCGGATTTCGAGGCCTGGAACCCACGCGAGACCCGCGCGGATCGCTCGCGCGGTCGGCGCGTCGTTCTCGCCGATCCCGCCGGTCAGCACGAGCATGTCCACGCCGCCGAGCGAGGCGATCATCGCCGCGATCTGCTTGCACACCGATCGCTCGAACATGCGGATGGCGAGGTCAGCGTCTTCGGTCGCCGCAGCGCGCAGAACGCGCATGTCGCCGGACAGCCCCGAGATACCCGTCATCCCGGAAGCATGATCGACCACCGTCGCCAGTGCCTCGGCGTCCAGCTCGGTTTTTCGCAGCAGGTACAGCAACACGCCCGGATCGATATCTCCGGTCCGCGTCGCCATCATCACGCCGCCCGACGGGGTCAGCCCCATGCTGGTGTCGATCGATCGGCCATCGCGCACCGCCGTCACGCTCGCGCCGCTGCCAAGATGCGCAATCACCAGCCCTGCCGGCATGTCGCCGCCGAGTTGCCGGACGATCGACTCGCAGGACAGTCCGTGAAAGCCGTAGCGTCGCACACCGACGGCCTGGTATTCGCGCGGGATCGGCAGCGTCCTGGCGATGTCGGGCATGCCCGCATGGAACGCTGTATCGAAGCACGCGACCTGCGACACGCCCGGATAGCGCGCGCCCGCCGCCCGGATCAGCGCCAGCGAGGCAGGGCCGTGTAGCGGCGCGAACGCACATGCCGCCTCCAGATCCGCCAACACCGCATCGTCGATCCGGCAATGCGCGTCGCGGTGCGGGCCGCCGTGGACGATGCGGTGGCCGACTGCCATCGGCGCCGGCCACCCTCGCAAAGTCGTCTCGATCGTGTCGAAGAAGCGGGAGTGATCGTCGGTCGTCTCGATCGTCCCGCCGACCAGCAGGACCGGTTCGCGCTCGACCGCGTACAGCCCGTACTTCAGCGACGACGACCCGCTGTTGAGCGCAAGAACTACGACCATTGCCAGTCACGCACCTCCGGCAGATCGTCGCCCTGCTCGGCGATGTAGAGCTTGTGCCGCTCCATCGTCGTCCAATACCGCGCCGTCTCGAGCGGCACGCAATCGCGCAACCGCGGAATCCGCTCGATCGCATCCAGCGCCAGCCGGTATCGGTCGAGATCGTTCAGCACGACCATGTCGAACGGCGTCGTCGTGGTTCCCATTTCCTTGTAGCCGCGGACGTGGATATTGCCGTGGTTCGCGCGCCGGTACGTCAGCTTGTGGATCATCGCCGGATAGCCGTGGAACGCAAAGATCACCGGCTTGTCGCGGGTAAACAACGCATCGAACTCGCGCTCGTCCAGCCCATGCGTGTGCTCGGAGCGCGGCTGCAACACCATCAGGTCGACTACGTTGACGACTCGGATGCGAATGTCCGGAACGTACGCGCGCAGCATCGTGACTGCCGCGAGCGTCTCCAGCGTCGGCACGTCGCCCGCACACGCCATCACCACGTCGGGGTCGACATCGTTGCCCGCCCACGCCCAGATCCCCGCGCCCGCGGTGCAGTGCCGCACAGCCGCGTCGATCCCGAGCCATTGCCACTCAGGCTGCTTCCCCGCGACGATCACGTTCACATAGCCGCGGCTGCGCAGGCAGTGATCGCCGACCGACAACAGGCAGTTCGCATCGGGCGGAAGATAGATCCGCGCGACGTCCGCGGTCTTGTTCGCGACGTGGTCGATGAACCCCGGATCCTGGTGCGACAGCCCGTTGTGATCCTGCCGCCAGACATGCGAGGTCAGCAGGTAATTGAGCGACGCGATCGGCCGCCGCCACGGGATCGTCCTGGTCGTCTTCAGCCACTTGGCATGCTGGTTGACCATCGAATCGACGATGCGGACGAACGCCTCGTAGCACGAGAACAGCCCGTGCCGCCCGGTCAGCAGATACCCCTCTAGCCAACCCTGGCAGAGATGCTCGCTCAGCACCTCCATCACGCGACCGTCGGGCCCGAGATGCTCGTCGACCGCCTCGACCTCCGCCATCCAGACCTTGCCGGACACGTCGTACACGTCCGCAAGCCGGTTCGACGCGGTCTCGTCGGGGCCGAACAACCGGAAGTTCACCGTCGCCAGATTGAGCTTCATCACGTCGCGCAGATAGCGGCCGAGCACCCGCGTCGCCTCGGCCTTGACCGTCCCCGGTGCGTCGAACGGCACCGCGTATTGGCGGAAATTGGGCAGCGACAACGGCACCATCAACTCGCCGCCATTGGCATGCGGGTTGGATCCCATCCGCCGGTGCCCGGTCGGTGCGAGCGAGGCATATTCCTCCCGGAACTTGCCGGTGTCATCGAACAGCTCCTCCGGCCGGTAACTCCGCATCCACTCTTCGAGCTGACGCAGATGCTCGGGATCCTTGAAGTCCGCGATCGGAACCTGATGGGCTCGCCACGTACCCTCGACCGGCTTGCCATCGACGAACTTCGGCCCGGTCCAGCCTTTCGGCGTGCGGAACACGATCATCGGCCAGCGCGGTCGTTCGGGCGTCACGCCCTCGATCCTTGCTGCCGCCTGGATCGCCTGGATCCGCGCCAGCGCCTTGTCGAGCGTCCCGGCAAGCTGCTGGTGGACCGCCGCCGGATCGCTGCCGCCGACATAATAGGGTTCATGCCCATAGCCGCGCAGCAACGCGTCGAGTTCATGCCCGTCGATCCGCGCGAGGATCGTCGGGTTGGCGATCTTGAAGCCGTTGAGATGCAGGATCGGCAGCACCGCGCCGTCGCGCGCGGGATTGAGGAACTTGTTCGAATGCCAGCTCGCCGCCAGCGCGCCGGTCTCCGCCTCGCCGTCGCCGACCACGCACGCGACGATCAGGTCCGGATTATCGAACGCAGCGCCATAGGCGTGCGCAAGCGAGTACCCGAGTTCGCCGCCCTCGTGCATCGATCCCGGCGTCTCGGGCGCGACATGACTCGGGATGCCGCCGGGCCACGAAAACTGCCGGAACAGCCGGTGCATGCCGCTGCGGCTCCGCTCGATCGCCGGGTAGCGTTCGGTGTACGAGCCCTCCAGATACGTGTTGGCCACCAGCCCCGGCCCGCCATGTCCCGGCCCGATGATGTTGATCATGTCGAGGTCATGCTCGACGATCAGGCGGTTGAGATGGACGTACAGGAAGTTCAGCCCCGGCGTCGTCCCCCAATGCCCGAGCAGCCGCGGCTTCACGTCCGCGATCGTCAGCGGCCGATCGAGCAACGCGTTGTCGCGCAGGTAGATCTGCCCGACCGACAGGTAATTCGCGGCACGCCAGTACGCGTCCATCCGCCGCAGCGTGTCGTGAGACAGATGATGCGTCTTCGCAGGTGCCAACGTTGTAGAATCGGCCATCTTCAGCTCCCGAAATCGAGGACGACGCGCGATGCGACCTGCCCGCGCTGGAGCCTGTCGAAGATCTCGTTGATCGCAGACAATGGTTGCACTTCGATGTCGGCCTTCACCTTGCCGTCGGCCACGAACGCGAGCGCTTCGGCCATGTCCTTGCGCGTCCCGACGAACGATCCGCGCACCGTGATGCACTGCGCCACGACGTCGAACAGCGGAATCGGAAAATCACCCGGCGGCAGGCCGACGAGCACGCACGTACCCTTGCGCCGCGTCATCGCCACACCCTGGTTGAACGCGGTCAGCGACGGTGCGGTGATCAGCACGCCGTGGGCGCCGTCACCCGTCCCGTCCTTCAGCGCCGCGATCGCATCGCTTCTTCGCGCGTCGATCAACAGTTCCGCGCCCAGCGCCTGAGCATGTGCCAGCTTGCCGTCGTCGACATCGACGGCGGCAACGCGCAACCCCATCGCCTTGGCGTACTGCACCGCGAGATGCCCCAGCCCGCCGACACCCGAAATCGCGACCCACTCGCCCGGCTTAGCGCCGGTTTCCTTGATGCCCTTGTATGTCGTGATGCCCGCGCAGATGATCGGCGCCGCCTCGACCGCGGACAGCCCGGCGGGAATATGCGCGACGTAGTTCGGGTCGGCGAGGATATACTCCGCGAACCCGCCATTGCGCGTGTAGCCGCCGAACTCCGCCTCGGCGCACACCGTCTCCCAGGCGGACAGGCAATATTCGCAATGCCCGCACGCGGAATACAGCCACGGCACACCGACCCGGTCGCCGAGCTTCACGATCGTCACCCCCGCGCCAACGTCGACGACGATGCCAATCCCCTCATGGCCTGGAATGAACGGCGGCGTCGGCTTGACCGGCCAGTCGCCATGCGCGGCGTGCAGATCGGTGTGGCACACCCCGCATGCTTCGGTCTTGACGACGATCTGTCCGGGCCCTGCGACCGGTACCGGCCATTCGCGCAAGGTCAGGGGTTTGCCGAACGCCTCGACGACGGCGGCGTGCATCATACGGGTCATGGAATTTCCTTGAAGATGCGGATGGATCAGCATGCCATCCGAGCGACGAGCGCGGGATCGGCGAGCAGCGCCTCGTCCCCGAATGCGATCTGCGCACAGGTCCGCTGCGCCTGAACGGCGACCTCGCGCAGATACTGATCGGCAAAGCGCGCGCTCAGCCCCGGCACGATGTGCGCAAACCGGCGATGCTCCTGCGACCGCATCCCGAACGCATGCACCAGATACTGGTCGAAGACGCTGTTGAGCCCCTGCCCCTGCCCCTGTTCGTCGAGCCAGACCTTGCTCGCCGCAGAGGTCGAGAAGCTGACCAGACGCTTGCCGCCGAGCAGGTCGGTCCGCACGCGCCCCTGCAACGACTCGGGCTGGACGCCGGCACCGAACACGCGCTCGACATAGCCCTTGAGCATCGCCGGCGGCGTCCCGAACCAGATCGGATAGACGAGAACAAAGACGTCGCAGCCGGCGATCGCGTCGACTTCGGCCAGTACGTCCGCTTCATATACCGCGCCTACGTTGGTCGGCCGCTCCGCCGCCTTGAGGACCGGATCGAACCCCATCGCGTACAAATCTCGCAATACGACCCCCTGCCCCGCCGCGCGCACCGCATCGCAATAGGCGCCCGCGATCGCATGGTTGAAGCTCGACGGATCGGGATGACACAGGATCACGGCATGCCGTCCGCCTGTCGTGCCGCGCTCGCCACCTGCCATCGTTGCGTCCTCGCCAAAGTGTCGCGATCCCCGCCAGCCGCAGCAAAGCGCGGCGCGATCCTGCGGGGTATCTGGTCTGGACGTTTATCCGTCGGCGGCCCCCGAAGTGACCCTCGGAAATTACGCAGGTCGCAATGCTGCTGCGGTGTTCCGATACGTATCCAGACTCTTTTCCGAATTGCCCCGATAAGTCGGGATAATGTGACGGTGGCAGCCGAACCCGCGGTCGTCGTTCCACTAGGCGACGCGGTGCTGCACCGCGAATACCTCCGCATCGTATGGCCCGGTACGTCACGGTTGCTGTCGCCGGTGACGATCCACCGCGCGCTGCTGATCACGCGCGACAAACCGGCGGGCGGCGGCCCTTCGGTCGAGGGCTCGGCACCGCCGTTGACCGACGCTCATACTATCGAGTTCGGTATTCCGTTCGCGGCGGCGATCTCCGCGATCGGATCGTTCCCACCGGCCGCGACGTCATCTTGCCCATTCGTCTCTTCAGCTGCGACGATCACGAGCAGCCGTGGCTTGCCTTGGGCGAAAGCGTACGGCGGTGATTACGATATAGTCGGTACCACGCGCATAGACGCCTCGACGTCCGCCAGATTGCGTCGCAAGGCGGGGCCAAGATGGTCGATCAGCGCCCGCACGCTTCCATGAGACGCGCGCCCGGCGGGGAACACCAAATGCACGGGTACGGGCGGTTCCTCCCATTCCGGCAGCAGGCGAATCAGGCGGCCGTCCGCGATCGCGTCGACGATTTGATAGGAGCGAGCCTGAATCACGCCGTGGCCGCGCATAGCGGCATCGATGGCGGCGGCTGCGTTGCTGATGCTGAGCCGGGGCTGGACCCGGACCGATCGCCGCTTGCGGGCGGGGGTCGTAGGGCTTGCGAACGTCCAGCGCTCGCCCTCGGCCGCGACGTCTAAGCCGATGCACGCGTGCTGCTCGAGATCGGCCGGGGTCGCCAGAGGTGCTGCCTTGTCCAGGTACTCCGGGGATGCGCACAGCAGCGTACGGACCGCGCCGATCCGGATCGCGCGCAGCGAAGAATCGCCCAGCGGCGCCAGCCGCACGGCGAGATCGACCCCTTCCCCGATAAGGTTGACCAAGCGGTTCATCAGTAGAACGCGTGCCGACACCAGCGGATGATCGTCGAGAAAGCTTTCGAGGAGCGGTAGGACGGCGATGCGGCCAAATAATTCGGGCGCGGTGAGCACGATATTTCCCTGGACCGGCGCGCCCGCGCCGATCGGTGCAAGGTGTTCGAGCTTTTCAAGCACGTCCCGCCATACCGCCACGTGATGCTCGCCGGATGCGGTCAGGCTCAGCTTCCGGGTGGAGCGCAGCAGAAGCGTCTCGCCGGCGTCCCGCTCCAGCAACGCGACCGCGCGCGTCACGCTGGCCGGCGATCGCCCGTAGCGTTTGGCCGCCGCGGCGAGCGACCCGCGATCCACCGCGGCAACGAACAGCGCCATTGCTTCCAATCGATCCATCGTTTCGGATCCTGCAATCAAGCCTGTCATTATGCAAGGCTAACCGCCGCTCCCTGCAAGACGTACATGAGGTCGGCAAGGAGGCCGCATGCGCCATCGACCGACTCTCTACCCCCGCCGGACGCTTCTCTCATGGCTCGCGACAGGACCGGCGCTGGCGAGCATCCCAAGCCTTCTCACCGCTGCCCCGCCGCAACCAAAGGAACCGCCCGTGTCCAAAATTCACTATCGTCGAAAACAGGTCGGCGAGGTCGACGTCTTCTACCGCGAAGCCGGTCCCGCCGACGCGCCGGTGCTGTTGCTGCTGCATGGATTTCCCTCCGCAAGCCACATGTTCCGCGATCTGATCCCGTTGCTGGCGGACCGCTATCGCGTCATCGCGCCGGATCTGGCGGGATTCGGACAGACCAGGGCACCGGCGCGAGGGGCATTCCCCTATACCTTCGACACGCTCGCGCGGGTGCTCGGGGAGTTCGTCGATGCACTCGGCCTCGACCGCTACGCCCTGTACATCTTCGATTACGGGGCACCCGTCGGACTCAGGCTCGCAATGCGGCATCCCGAGCGGGTGACCGCTATCATCAGCCAGAACGGCAACGCCTATGAAGACGGGTTCAGCGATCAGTGGGGTGCCTGGCAAGCGTATTGGCGCGAGCCGAACGACGCCCACCGCGAGGCCTGCCGCGCATCCTTGACGCCGGACACGATCCGCGATTGGCAATATGGCACCGGCGCGGATCCAGCGCTGCTGTCACCGGACGGCTACGAACTCGACATCGCCTATATGGCGCGTCCGGGCGCTGCGGACATTCAGCTCGACGTGATCCTGGATTACCGCAGCAACGTCGCTCTGTACCCCGCCTTCCACGCGTATTTCCGCAAGCATCAGCCCCCGCTGCTCGCTGTGTGGGGCAGACACGATCCCGCTTTCATCCCCGCCGGTGCGCAAGCCTATCGACAGGACCTGCCCAAGGCAGAGATACACCTGCTCAATGCGGGCCATTTCGCGCTCGAAACCCACCATGACGTGATCGCCAGCTATATCCGGGACTTCCTCGGTCGAACGGTGACCTGAGTTAGGAGGGGCGGTCGGGAAGGTTACAAAGCGCGCTGCGATCCAAAGGCGCCCACTCCGCCCCCGCATTCGGGCTTCGTAACTGGCGATCTAAAACAGGAAAAGCAGCTATCCCTTTCAAGGGCAACCGGGGTGCATGCCGCGCGGGCGTGCGCCCCGGTAGCTGCGACTGCGGACGGGACAAGCTTGCCAGGCCAGCCCCGTCCGTGGACGCCCCTCCGGCCCCGGGCTTGTTCTTACGCTGTGGCCACTTTGGTGCGCGTGGAGGTATGGCCGCCAGAGCGATACAACAGGTCGGCTGCATCGTCCGGGGTAATCCCGGCAGCGCTGGTATCGACCGACACGAACACGCCGCCCTCCTTGATACGCCCCTCATAGTAGCTCGCATCGACGCGGCTGACACCGTGGTCGGTCATCACCTTCTCGAGCCCCCCGATGGCGCCACCGAGCGCCGCGCCAGTGATCGCGGCACCGGGAATGGCCGCCGATGCGATCGCACCCGCTGCGACCAGGGGACCGACCCCGGGAATGGCCAGCGCCGCAATGCCGAGCAGAGTCCCGATGCCCGCACCGGCGGCAACCTTGCCGGCGAACTCCTGCGTGTCGCCGTTGCCGTCGGTCGTCGCGGTCTTGCCATCGTGCTGAGCGACGATGGAAATCGCGCGGTCGTCGACCCCGGCAGCACGAAGCTCCGAGACCGCGCGCTCTGCGTCGGCGTGATTATCGAATACGGCGGATATGAGGTTCGTGCTCATGGTGCTTCCTGTCGATGGCTCGGTTGCAGATGCTCCTAAAAGCGGTGTCGACAGACGATCGTTCCAGACATTGAAGGTTACCGCCCCGGTAACCGAGAATAGCATCGGGCGGTCAGGCTTCGTCGCTTGAGATCGGCTTGCGCGCGGCCATCTGCACCGGCTTGCCGATGACCGGACGGCCTGCTGGCCACCGCCGCGCAATGCACCGATCCTTTGCAACCCTCGCGACAGTGACGGCATCGCCCTGATTGCCGCCAAGGACATGATACGCAGCGGCATCCTCGCCGACATAGAAGCCGACGTGACCACCGCCCGGACGCGCGAACACCAGCACTGCGCCGGAGGCAAGCCGTTCCGGACGAAGCGCCTGCCCCCATGTCGACCACGACGTCGCGCGAACCGCGATTGCCACCGGCTCGATCCCGTCTTCCTGAAGACAATAGGCGACGAACACGCCGCACCACGGGACGCTGTCGGCGTTGTAGACCATGCCCAGCACTCTCGTGCCGAGCCGCTTCGCCCAGCCGAGAATGGTGGCGCTGTTCGCCGAACCGGCAGCCTCCTTGGTGCCCAACTTCGCTCTAGCTGCCTTCAACCACTTCGGCTCCGTCGCCACGACTTTAGTCTTCATATTCCGACATGATCCCACCAGCCCGCGGTTACGCTCGAACGCGCGGCGCTACACCATTCGCTCCACTACCGGCAGCATCGCGGCCACGACCGCAGCGATCGCCTTCGTGTTCGGATGCACCCTATCTGCCAGCACCATGTCGGAGTGCCCCAGCACACCCTGCGGGAAGAACGGCCAGACGGTCGCGCCGTGTTCGGCAGCCACCTCGGCATGGATGTTCAGATACGCAGCAGCGCGGTCGCGTATGAACGCCGGCGGCTCGACGGTCGTCAGGACCACGGGAATGCCGCAATCGCTCAGGCTCAGCAGGATGTTCGCGAGTTGCGCTCGGGTACGCGCTATGGGCACCTGCCGCAGGACGTCGTTCGGCCCTACCTGGACGATGGCCAGCGCCGGCCGCCGGTCGAGGCTGGACAGTAGTCGTGGCAGGCGGCGTAGAACGTCAGCGCTCGTATCGCCTGACACGCCGGCGTTGATCACAGAGACACCGGGATGTCGATACCGCAGCGACGACTGAAGTTGCGCCGGAAAGCTGTCCGCGACTGCCAGTCCGTATCCCGCAATGAGACTATCGCCGATCGCGAGGATTGAAGGTGGGACGTTTTCCATAAGTCGCCGCGACATAGGTCACAGGCGCAGCAATATAAGGTGACGCGGGCGTCTCATCGGTATTTCCGATGCGATCGTGTTCGCGGTACCGTGCAGGAGAACGTCCTCGCTGCAGCGAGGGCGATCAGCGAACTATCTATCGGTTCAATGCGTCGTCCGGCTGGCATCGGCCACGGCATTCAGGCAGTCCGCTAGCGCCTCCCATTGTCGGTATTGCTCCGGTCGCCCTGGCGGCGTCTTCTGCATACCAGACGCGACGACCGCGCAGGCACCCAGTTGCCCATGATCGGCCATCAGCGCGAATGCCTGCTCCCACGCGTCCTGCATCATGCCGACAACCAATCCGACTCGGCGTCATCGACCGCGGCAAACATGTCGCCCTCGGCCTGCATGGCGCTGAGATGCTTCCGTACCGCTTCGGGATCGCCGTTGCGCGGAAAACGCCGGTCGGCGACCGCTCCGATCGCAAGCTGACCGACAAGGTCGTTGCGGTCCTTCTGCGTCACGAGCCACTGGCCGAACGCTGGCCTTGGCTCCTGCTGGTCGTCGTCGTGATCGGTCATTCTCGCGTCCTACGAATCGTCGGTCTGACAATCGCATCAAATCGATGTTCTTGCAATGTTCTTGTGGAGCGATCGGGATCGAGCCTGGCTATCGGCATGCCGATCGCGACGTCTCCACACTGACGGAGCAACGATATGCGACAGGATCTGCGGCTGAGGGCGGCTGATGCCAGCACGCAAGCAGGGATGGCCGGTTCGTCAGATGAGCCGAAGCCAGACGATGCCAGAAGGCAGGCTTGCTAGTTCACGGCAGAAGCGGAGCGCCCCGTAGCGATTGGTCGGCGAACGTACTCGGCTGCAAATTGTCTTTGTCATGCGACCCTGGTGATTCTGTCGACGATCATACGGATCGCATCCCGGTCGAGCGGTGCGGGGTCGATAGAATTGTGGATGCCGATCCCCTCGACAAGCGCATCTAGGGCCCGCGCCGCGACCGGATCGAAAAACCGCCCCAGCGCGGCGCGACTATTGTCCATCCATTGCTGCATGACCGTCGTCACTTCGGGATGACGCGCCGCGTAGGCGTATAGTTCGTAGCTCAGCAACAGCGTGCGCGGATCTGCCCAGACCGATCCGGCAATGATGTCGACGACGCCCTCGATCGCCTCGCTGCGCGTGGTGGCTGCGTCCAGTCTCGCCTCAAACGCGCCGGACGAGGTCGTTGCCAGTTGCAGGAACGCGGTCGTCATCAGGTCCTCGAGCGACGCGAAATAATAGGTGACCGAGCCGAGCGGCACCGCGGCCGCCTCGGCAATCCGACGATGCGTGGTCCCCGCCACGCCGTGGCGTTCGATGACGATCAGTGTCGCGTCGACGATCCGCTGTCTGCGCTCCGGATCATTCCGCCGACGAGGTTCCACAGTCACTTTTTGCCTTTCCAGCAATTATGTACATATGTACATATTCGGCAATTGTAGCGAAAGGCAGCGCTTGTGAAGACCCCTGATATGTCGCGACGGACGGTTCTCGGCGGAGCGGCAGCGTTGGCGATCCCCGCGGTTGTGGCAACGCCGATCGCGGCGGCGAGCGGCAAATCGATACTCGGAAGATCCGACGGGCGGTGGTTGAACGAACCGAAGAGCTGGACCGTCGATCCGGATGGCGACCTGTCGATCGTCACCGACCAGGGAACCGATTTCTGGCGGGAAACGCATTACGGCTTTACGCGCGACAGCGGGCACTTCCTCGGTTTTACCGCGCCCGACGCCTTCACCGCACAGGTCCGCATTCGTGGCCAGTATGAAAAGCTCTACGACCAGGCCGGGATCATGGTGCGGGTCGACGAGCGCCATTGGGTCAAGGCCGGAATCGAACTGTCCGACGGGCGCGCGATGCTCAGCAGCGTGTTGACCGACGGCAAGTCCGATTGGGCGACCGGGCCTTACGAGCATCCGGCGCAGGATTTCTGGATGCGCGCGACCGTCGCCAAGGGCGTGCTGCGACTTCAGGTATCGGCCGATGGCAAGACCTGGCCGCTGGTGCGCCTCGCGCCGTTCCCGGTCGCAGCGTCGTATCAGGTCGGTCCGATGGCCTGCACGCCCGAACGCAGCGGCCTGAAGATCCGGTTCTCCGATCTCCGGATCACCGCCCCGCTCGGGAAAGACCTGCACGATCTGAGCTGAGCATGGCGACCGAAAAGCAGAAGATGTTGCGCGGCGACCTGTACACCGCGGGCGATCCCGAACTTGTAAGCGACGCGGCGGCGGCGTCTGTCTGGCTCGCGCGCTACAACACCGCGTCCGCTGCGCCTGCGTCCGAGCGGCATGCGATGCTGGCCGAGGCACTGGGCCACGTCGGCGACGGCGCCACCGTGCGATCGCCGTTCCACTGCGATTATGGCTACAACATCTACCTCGAAGACGGCGTCTTCCTCAATTTCGGCTGCATCGTCCTGGATGTCGTATCGGTCCGGATCGGCGCGGGAACGCAGATCGGACCGGGTGTCCAGATCCTGACGGCGGATCACCCCCGCGATCCAGCGATCAGGGCGAAGATGCTGGAGTTTGGCCGCCCGGTCGTGATCGGCCGCAACGTCTGGATCGGCGCCGGCGCGTTGATCCTGCCCGGTGTGACGATCGGCGACGATGCGATCGTCGGTGCCGGCAGCGTCGTCACCCGGGATGTCGCGGCGGGAACGACTGTTATGGGCATTCCCGCACGCGTAGCGACCAAGGACGATCCTGGCTCGCGCACTTAAGCCACGAGCGTCAGCCTTGCCTGCTTTTCAACGCGTCGGCCAGCGTCGTCCGCCAAGGCGTAGTCGGGCGACCGATCAGCGCGCTGAGTGCCCGGCCGTCGTCGAACAACGAGCCGGTCGCCGCCTTCGCATCGCTTTCCGCGAGCATGTCGGCGATCGATGCCGGGAGGCCGGCGCCTTCGAGGATCCGGCGATAGTCGTCCTGCGGTAGATCCTGGTAGACGACCGGGCGTCCCGCGATCTGGCCGATCGCAGCGGCGAACTCGGCAAGCGTGAACGCATCGTCCCCGGCGAGTTCGAAGACCCGGGTCTCGGCGGAACCATCGATCAGCACCGCCGCCGCCGCGTCGGCATAGTCTTCGCGGCTCGCGCTGGAAATCCTGCCGTCACCTGCACTACCGACCAGTGCACCATGCTCGATCGCGGCCGCGGCGGACATACCGTAATTCTCGGTATACCAGCCATTGCGAAGGATCGCGTACGGCAGGCCGCTCGCCTTAATTGCGGCCTCGGTCGCGCGGTGCTCGACCGCCAGGTTCATCGGATTGACGTCGGCATGGAGGATGCTGGTGTACGCGATGTAGCCGACACCCGCCGTCTTGGCGGCGGAGATCACGGCCTTGTGCTGCGCCTCGCGCGAACCGACTTCGCTCGACGAAATCAGCAGCATGCGCTCGACCCCGGCGAGTGCGGGCTCGAGCGTATCCGGCGCATCATAATCGAATGCCCGCACGACGACGCCGCGTGCGGCAAGGTCGCTCAGCTTGGCGGGATTGCGTACGAGCGCGACGATGTCGGATGGCCTGGCCGTCCGGAGAAGGGCGTCAATGACCAGACGACCAAGCTGGCCGGAAGCTCCCGTGACTGCGTACATGATGTTCTCCACTTTCACGCTGTTGATGGAGACGAGGTAAGCGCCTAACTTACGAAAGAGAAGTACGTACAAAAAGGTTAGTTTTGGAAATGACCACCGCATCGTCCACGCGCCTCGCCGATCGCATGGAACGCGGCGACGTGTTCGCGCCCCAGTGTCCCTCGCGCGCCATCCTGCGGCACGTGACGAGCAGTTGGGGCACGCTGGCGTTGATCGCGCTGCTACCGGGGACGCTCCGGTTCAGCGACCTTCGCCGCAAGGTCGCCGGCGTCAGCGAGCGCATGCTCTCGCAGACATTGAAGCAGCTGGAAGGCGACGGGCTCGTCCGCCGCCAAAGCTTTCCGGTCGTACCGCCCCGCGTTGACTATGCGCTGACCGAGCAAGGCAGACAGGCCGCCCTCCTCGTACAGGCGCTGGCCGACTGGATCGAAGACACTCTGCCCGAGCTTATCGGTGGCCAGTCTAGAATCGAATAGCGTGGCATCTCGCGCGCCGCCTGCGCCGAACAGTTTCACAGGTCTGAAGGATACCATCGATGAAATGTCAGCTGTACAATACCTGCCGCCCCGCGCGGATTCCTCGTGACGATGACCGACGACAAAAGACATCGATGAGCAGCACGGCGCGTTGCTCGACGACCTGCTCGCCAATGGGTAGATCCTGGCGCACGGCCCCGTGATCGATCCCGACGACAGCTATGCCGTTTCGCTGTACCGACTTGCGGACGATCAGGACATCGAGGCCATCACCGCGCTGGATCCGATCGTGTGAAACGGGATCGGACGTCACGAGCATTTGGATGCCCATCTGAAGGTGCGTACTTGAACACCGGTGTTTTCAACATGGCACAGCAAACCCAGGCAGAAGCTAGCGGTTGTACAGCTAGCCTCTTGCCCCCCGCAGATTTACCTATCGACTTCCGGACTTCAGCCACTCGTTCATCAGGTTGGACGGCAGGGACTGGGCAGGTCAGTCGCACTGCAGCCTTCGGAGAGGCGTGTGCGATAGCTGCCGTCGGGCCGCATCACCGCCTTTCTCCAAAACCATCGAGCTTCGGGACAGGCGGTAGCTGCAGATCCATAGTTCCGGCTAGTATCCTAATGGTCACCATTTGCATGCTGCCGCCCTTAGGAAGGGTCACTCCCATGCGTGACGAGTACGTCTTCACGTGACTTCAGACGTTGCTTTTGATTCCCCCATCGGGCTCGGGCATCGCGGAAGGCGGCTTTGTGATCAATGATCGGGGCAGGGAGCGGATTGTCGAGCCAGAGCCATGGCTCGTGTCCGAAGCCGACCGGCACCGGTTCCAGTTCGGGGATCCACCGCCTGACGTACGTCTCGGACGGATCGAGATCGCGGCCTTGCTTGACCGGATTGAGGATGCGTGGACCGCGATCCTGCATGATCGTCCCATCGTTCAGGCCGACCTGTGGCCAGGTGATGCCAGGCTCATAGTCGTCGAACATCTCGGCAAGTGCGCCACCGACCTCCGCCGCGGGGAGCTGAAGAAGCTGAACGCCGTAGGACGTGACCAGCTGCCGCAGTCGGAAATTAATCCACCCGGTGCCAGCCAGCTCCCGCATTGCGGCGTCGGGCATGGGGATGCCGGTGCGACCGTCTCGCCATGCCCGCACTCGCTCCACCTCCGCCGGAGTCGATGCCAGCGGTGGCGTCGTGTCCTGGTAGCGGGAGAATGTCGTCAGAAACCCCGTCCTCATGCTGACCCTGCTTCGGAAGTGGCGAAACGACGCACCTTCCGGCGTCCGTGATTGCCGAGGATTGGCCGCGTTCCAGGCGCGTTCGGCCTTGATGGTTTCCCATGTCGCACGGTCACTCGACAGCGTTCCCGCGGCAAAATGGGTCGAGAGCTGGCTGGAACTCGTCCGGTCCCGACCTGGTATCCACATGTCGGCCAGATAATTGCGATCCGGCAGCGCAAGCAGGAACGCGCGCAGCAGCAGGATTGGGTGATCGTCAGGCAAGCGGGCAGATTCGACCTCCCGATCCTCAGAAAGGAACGGACGGTCGGCTTTTGCACCGCCCGGACCCAACCGTCGGATCATCTCGCCGTTGACCGTCAGGAGAGGGATGTTCGCTTCTTCCAGTTCGCGCTCCCACTCCAGACGATACGCGTTCTCGATCGCCATGCCGTCGGCTGCGTTGCGAATGACGGATGTGCACCCCAACCGACGGCATGCGTGCACGAGCGATGCGTCGTCTTCGGGACCCACGATTTCGAACGCTATGCCCCTGTCGCCTAGCTGCTTGCCGAGACGGATCTCAGCCGCATCCTCGATCTCCCGCCGGTGCTGGGTACGCAGGGGCCGGCCTCGCGCTTCGGGAAGAATGCGAAGAACCGCCAGTCCATCGCCGTTAGGGTCCGATGCCAAGGCGAAGGCGAGATTGTCTTCCAGTCGCAAATCCTCGGCCAGCAGGACGAGGATCTTTCCAGGCAAGGACGTTGGCATCTTCGGCACCCGTCAGTTCGGATTGACGACGAAGTTGGTGAAACCGCCGCCGCGTTCGGCTTTTCCCACAATCTCTTCGAGCTGCATGTCGGAGTGGACATCGTACAGTCGTGCAGCCTGCAGCATCTGGGGCATCGCCATGAATTCATCCTCGTGGATCGACGACGCGAATATTGCCGGCCCAGCGCAGAGCGTGGGACGGCAGTATTCGGGCTCTTCGGACTTGAAGCCAGTTACGCCGCGGCAGCTGGATTGACGCTGGCTTCAGCGACTTCGGTGTAGCGACGGTCGAGCGCGTGGCACTCTTCGATCATCTGCTCTAGCGTCTCGGCATGCGCGGGCATCCCGAGCGCCTTGGCAGCGGCACCATGGGCGCCGTATGCTGCGATGAAATAGTGCAGCCCGGTCTGTTCACCCGTTACCAGCGCGACATCGACGATCTCGGGTTCCTCTGCCGCCTCGAGCGACAGGCCGACGCCCTCGCCGATACCCTTCATGATCTGATCGACGAAGTCGTTCGGCTGTTCACCGATGTCGCCGAGAAAGCCGACAAACGCCTTCTGGTGCTGTTCGAGCATCGTCCTGCCATCGCCCGCCAGCGTCTTGCCGTCGCTGTCGGTGAAGTGCTGCTCGGCCTTCGACGCGGCCGCGACACCCTGTTCGCACGCCGAGCGTACGGCATGCGATCCAGCTTTGTACCATTCCATATAGGCTGCTTTAGACATCGTGCGTCCTTGAACTGTGACCCCGCGCACACCGATCCGTGCCGCAAACGCGGACGGAACGACGGACGAAAAGGCGTTGAAAGGGTCGGTTGAAGAAATGCGATCGCCGCCGTCATTAACGGAGGTTTTCGTCCATTAAAGACGCGTCGGCGCGATCATGGTTCCCGGGGCGATAGAAATAAGCCCTGAAAACAGTCTTCCGGCAATGCTGTCGCCCGAGAGCGTCGTCAGCCTTTGAGCAAACCGGTCGTGGTCATCATGACGATCGCGTCGTCGACATGACGACCGACATGCTCTTTCAGCAGTTCGGGATCGACGCCGAAGGTCGCCTGGAAACTGATTGGCTGAAGCGCGAGTTCGACGAACCGGCAGGCGATCGGCAAGGCGTTCTCTACCGACCTGCTCCCGTCCGGCCCGACGATCGCCTCCGCGACGAAGCGCGCCGTGCCGTCGAAGCTCTTCTGATACCCGAGCGTCGCCAGCGCCGGAAAATTGCCGGCCTCTGCCGCGGTGATCCGCATCAGCGCGACACACCGTGCGTCGAGCATCACCCGCGCCAGCTCGCGTCCCAAATGGCGCAACCGGCTTTGCACGTCGCCATCGGACGGAGCGGCTTTCAGATCGTCGAACATCGCGTCGATCGACCGCGTCACCACCGCCGCGAACAATGCCTCCTTGTTCGCATACCGCCCGTAGAGCGTCGATTTTCCCGTCCGCGATCGCTCCGAGACCTGGTCCAGCGTCGTCCGCCCGAACCCCTGTTCGAGAAACAGCGCGGTCGCTGCGTCGAGGACGCGCTCATCCACCAGCCCGCGATCTTCGGCGCGGGGGCGGCCTCTACGCGGGCGATGTGTCGGAGGAGCGTCGGCCATAGCGTCAGAGTTAGTCCATTCACCCGGCATTGCAACAAAGGACGATACCGTCCGTTACTGCGCGATGGACGATCGAGCGTTCCTATTCGCCAAACATCCGGGCGACAACACCGAGGGGTGGGTCGCTACACATCGCGGTGCCTTGCATGCTGCCCGCGACGATCATCTCGCGCTCGCCGAAAACCCGATCAGTCGCCGACGAATGTGATCCCGACATCGCCGGCGTCCTCTTCCACGCTGTCGAACCCGTGGTCGCCGTCCTCGCCACCGGCGCCTGATCATCCCTACAAGGAGTATCCCGATGATCGATGCCGCCACGTTCAAGTTCCTGCGCGAGCTAAGCAAGAACAACGACAAGGAATGGTTCGAGGCGCACTGTGACCGCTACGATACGTTGCTCGAGAACCTGACGGATGTTGCGGCGACGCTGATCGACGACGCCGCCAGCTACGACGAGGCGGTGGCGGGGCTGGATCTCGATCCGAAGAAGTGCATCTCGCGCGTCCACCGCGACATGCGGCCCAGCCGGTCATACCCCGCGCCCGCGTCGGCGGACACGGTCTGGCGACCGAGCGCACGCGCCTGCTCCGGGCTCTCGGCAAGCGCTTCCTGGCGGGCCCGTGCTGCACCGAGTTGCGGGTTGGTCGCATAGGCCGTCGCTATCGCCTCGCGCAGGATTCCGCCGAAACCGGTGCAGCAAGGAACGCCACGCCGATCAACACCAGCAACTTAGTCATGGCGGAGCGCCCAGGCCGGCGCAGCACGGCTGGCGCGGAGCGACTGGCCGAGCACGGTCAGCACTGCGATCGCAAGCGCGAGCAGGCTGGCGCCGACGAAATAGAGCGGCGATAGCGTGATCCGGTCGTCGAACCCGGCCAGCCACGTCCGCATCGCCACAAAGGCGAGCGGCCATGCGATGACGTTGGCGATCAGCACGGGGCGGAGAAACTGGCCGACCAGGAGCATGACGATATCGGCGGACGACGCGCCGAGCGTCTTCCTGATCCCGATCTCCCGGATCCGCCGCGCGGTGTTGAACGAGGCCAGACCCCACAGCCCGACGCAACCGATCAGCACCGCCAGCGCTGCGCCGATGCCGAACAGCCGCGTGGCGCGGTCGTCGGTCTCGTAAAAGGCGTTCAGGCGGGTATCGGCGGTGTCGGCGGCGAACGGCACCTGCGGCACGGTCCGCTGCCAGACCTTCCTCACCGCGTCGAGCATCGCGCGGGGGTCGCCCGCAAAGCGGATCGAGGCGACCGCCGTGCCGGTACGCTCGGGCTCGCGGTAATAGATATAGTAGGCCGCGCTGTTGGGTTCGCGAGGCGAGGAAAAGCGCATGTCGTCGACCACGCCGATAATCGTCCGCGGCCGGTCGCCGCCAACCGTCTTGCCGACCGCATCCTCCGGCGAGCGGAAGCCCAGCACGGCGACCGCGCGTCGGTTGATGACGATGGCTATGGGCACCCCTTTTGCGCGGGACGGATCGTCGTCCGCGCGATGCGCTTCGTCGAAGACCCGGCCAGCTAGCAAACGCGCGCCATAGACCCGGAAGAACGCCGGCCCGACGATCGACCAGCGGAGCGACGGTCCGGGACCGGTCACGCCCGGTAAGGGTACGTTGTCGCTATTGTCCTCGCCGCTGCCGCCGACCGCGGTGTTGCCGACGGCGACACCGGTGACACCCGGAAGATTGCGGATCGCCGCGATGACCGCGCGACGCTGCGCGCTGTCGACGAGGCTGTCGCGCATCGACAGGAGCACCAGCAGCCCCTCGCGCCTGAAACCGAGATCGGACTGGCGAACATGGCGGGTCTGCGCGACCAGCACCGTGGTGCCTATCATGAACGCGATCGCCAGCGCGAACTGCAGCACGACCAGCCCCTCGCGCGTGCGGGTTCCGGCACGGCCGCCGCCTGGTGAACGCGCCGACGCCAGCACCGCCGCCGCGGGAAACCGCGACAGCAGCACCGCCGGATAGAAGCCGGCGACGATCCCCACCACCACCGCAAGCACCGCCAGCGCGGGCACGACGAGCGCATAGGGAATGCTCAGCGACAGGCCTCCGGCCGCGTTGACCAGCGGCAGTCCGAGTTCGGCGAGGATCAGGCCGGTCAGACCCGCAACGATCACGGTCAGCACCGCCTCCCCCAAGAACTGACGAACCAGGGTGGCGCGGTCCGCACCCAGGACCTTGCGCATCGCCACCTCGCGTGCGCGCAGACCGGCGCGTGCGGTCGCCAGGTTGACGTAGTTCACGACCGCGATGACCAGCGTCAGCAGCCCGACCAGCCCGAGCGTCACGACGGTGATCTTGCGGCTGGCGCTTTGCGATCCGGTCGGCTCGAGATGAAGCCGGTCGATCGGCAGAACGGCGATCCGCTGCGTGTCCCACGCATTCTTGCCGAGATCCGCCAAGCCTCGCCGGTTCACGAACGACGGCATTGTCTGCGAAAACGCGCGCGCGGCGGCCGGCGTATCGAACCGCAGGAACGTCTGGAGCGACGTACTGCCCCAGTGGAACCAGCTCTCCGACGGCGGGGTCCGCGGCAGCAGGATCAGGATCGAGAGCCGCAGGTCGCTGGTCTTGGGCAGGTCGCGGAAGACGCCGGCGATCTGGTAGTTGGTCTGCGCATCGGTCGCGATCGTCAGCGTCTGACCGACGGGGTTGGAGGTGCCGAAATATTTGTGCGCCACGCTCTCACTGATCAGCGCGTTGGTTGGGCTGGCAAGCGCGGCGTGTCCGTCGCCCCGCGCCACCGGCAGGTCGAATACCCGGAAGAACGATGCGTCGACCTGCGCGACGTCCTCGGCCGTCGCGACACCGCCGCGGATCACCGATCCCCCGTTCTCGCCGCCGCGGATCCGCGTGCCGACGATACCGGGGAAATCCTCACGCAGCTGGTCCAGCAGACCGCCCATCGTGTTCGGATAGGCACCGTTGACGGGGCTTTCCGGCAGGTTCCACACCGTCTGCACGACATAGATTCCGGCGTGGCGCGGCAGCCATTTCTCGAAGCTCGTCTCGAACCGGACGTAGAGCCCGAGGACGAGAAAGACGGCGACCCCCACCGCCAGCCCGCCGATGTTGAGCGCGGCATAAAGCCGGTGGCGGGTCAGCGACCGGTAGAGCGAGAGCAGGGCGAAGCGGTTCATTGCGGATGATCCGAACGAGAGGAGATGGCGACGGAATCAGTCATGGCGCAGGGCCCAGGCGGGCGCGGCACGACTGGCACGGACTGACTGGCCGACGATGGTGATCAGCGCGATCGCGAGCGCGAGCAGGCTGGCGCCGACGAAATAGATCGGCGACAGCGCGATCCGGTCATCGAACCCGGCCAGCCACGTCCGCATCGCGACGAACGCTAGCGGCCACGCGACCAGATTGGCGATCAGCACAGGCCGCAGGAACTGGCCTATCAACAGCCGGACGATGTCGGAGGACGACGCGCCGAGCGTCTTCCTGATGCCGATCTCGCGGATCCGCCGCGTCGTGTTGAACGAGGCGAGGCCCCATAGCCCGCCACAGGCGATCAGCACCGCCAGCCCCGCGCCGATCCCGAACAGCCGCGCAGCATGATCGTCAGCCTCGTAGAATGGCGCGAGCCGGTGTTCGGCAGTCTCGACCGACAACGGAACCTCGGGCGCGAGCCTCCGCCATGTCGCGCGCACCGCGTCCATGACGGCCTTGCGATCGCCCGCGTAGCGGATCGCCGCTACCGGGGTCGGCGGCATATCGCGATAATAGACGTAATACGTCGCCTGGTCGGGTGCGCGTGGCGCATAAAAGCGGAGCTGGTCGATCACGCCGACGATCGTGCGGGGCATGCCGCCGCCGACCGTTTTGCCGATCGCTTCGGTCGGCGAGCGGAAGCCGAGCGCCGCCGCGGCCTTGCGGTTGATGACGATATTTCGCCCCTTCGGCCACGCCTTCCAGTCGCTCGAATCGTCCGCGCCGTGGGCATCGTCGAATAGACGTCCGGCAAGTAGCGTGACGCCGTAGGTGCGGAAGAAGCCCTTGCCCGCAATGATCGTGGCGACCGACAGGCCCGGCGGGGGGCGTCCCGGCATGTCGATCACGTCGATATTGGCGGTACCGTCGCCGCCCGGTCCGGTGCCTCCGACACCGACAGACTCGACACCGGGCAGCGCGCGCATCGCCGCGAGGATCGCGGTCGCGCGCGCCGGCCAGATCGCCTTGTCCAGCAACGAAGAAACGGTAAGCAGGCCATCGCGCCGGAAACCGAGATCCGCCTTGCGGACATGCGCGGTCTGCGCAGCGAGGATCATCGTGCCGGTGACGAACGCGATCGCTAGGCCGAACTGGAACACTACCAGTGCCTCGCGCAGACGCGTTCCTGCGCGCCCCCCGCCCGGCGCGCGCGCCGACGCCAGTACCGTTGCGGCGGGATAACGCGACAACAGCAGCGCGGGATAGAACCCGGCGAGCAGACCAACGATCAGCACCACAAGCGCCAGCGACGGCACGACCAGCGCATAGGGGATCTTGAGCGCCAGCCGCGCCGCCGCATTAACGAATGGCAGGCCGAGTTCGGCGAGGATCAGGCCAAGCAAAGCGGCCAGCGCGGCGGTAGCGATCGCCTCGCCGAGGAACTGGCGTATCAGCGCGGCCCGGTCCGCGCCCAGCACCTTGCGCATCGCCACTTCGCGCGCGCGCAGGCTGGCCCGCGCGGTGGCGAGGTTCACGTAGTTCACGATCGCGATCAGCAGCGTCAGCACCCCGACGATGCCGAGCGTCGCAACGGTCAGCTTGCGTCCCCCGCTCTCCTCGCCGACCGGTCGCAGATGCGCGGCGGCGATCGGGATCAGCGGCAGCGAGAAGATATCGGTCGGTGCCGGCCCGAAATCCTGCCCCGCACGGCGTTTGATGAAGGCCGGCAGCGCCTGCTGAAACCGCTGTGCCGCACCCGGCGTCTCGAACCGCAGATAGGTCCAGAGCGACGCGGTGCCCCATTTATACCATGCCCATTCGGCGGGCGGCGGCGTGCGCGGGATCGGCAGCAGGATCGAGAAGTGGAGATCGGTGTTGGCCGGCAGATCCTCGAACACGCCCGCGACGCGGTAATTGGCGGGTGCATCGACCGCGATCCGGATCGTCTGCCCGACCGGATCGGTGGTGCCGAAGAATTTGCGCGCGGCGGAGCGGCTGACCAGCGCGGCAACCGGATCGGTCAGCGCTCGCGCGCCCTCGCCGCGCACCATCGGCAGGTCGAACACGTCGAAGAACGCCGCATCGACCTGCGCGACATCCTCCTTGGTGGCGTCGTCACCGCGCAACACAGTGCCGCCGCCCTTGCCGCCGCGGATACGCGTGCCGACGAGGCCGGGGAAATCCTGCCGCATCTGTTCGAGCATCCCCGACATCGTTCCCGGATAGGCGCCGTTGAACGCGTTGCCCGGCAGATGTAGCGCGCTTTGCACGACATAGATGCCCCGGTGTCGCGGCAACCACGTCTCGAAGCTCGTCTCGAACCGGACATACAGGCTCAGAACCAGGAACACGGCGATGCCAACCGCGAGCCCGCCGATGTTGAGCGCGGCATGCAGCTTGTGACGCGTGAGCGACCGGTAGAGCGAGAGCAGGGCGAAACGGTTCATCGCGCGCGGGACCTTTCGAACACGGGGATGGTCGAGCGATAGGTTGGCTCAGAGCGCGCGCGCGGCGGACGCGACGATGCGGCCGTCGAGCATGTCGATGCGGCGCTTCGCCATGTCTGCGTGGCTAGGCGAATGCGTGACCATGATGATCGTCGCGCCCTCGTTATTCAGTCCGGCGAGGATATTCATCACCTGCTCGCCATTGGCGGTGTCGAGGTTGCCGGTCGGCTCATCGGCGAGGATCAGCTTGGGCGCCCCGACAATCGCGCGGGCGATCGCGGCGCGTTGCTGCTGCCCGCCCGACAGTTGGTGTGGATAATGCCGTGCACGGTGGGCGATGCCGACCTTGTCCATCGCAGCGGCGACCCGCGCCCGCCGGTCCCCAATCCCCTTGCCGGCGTCATCCTTGCGATAGGCCAGCCCGAGCGCGACGTTCTCCTCGATCGTCAGTTCGTCGATCAGGTTGAAGCTCTGAAACACGAAACCGAGCGTGGCGCCGCGGAACTGCGCCAGTGCCTTCTCGTCGAGCGCGGCGAGATCGCGATCGTCGAACAGATACTTGCCCCCCGTCGGACGATCGACGGTGCCGAGCGTATTGAGCAGAGTCGACTTGCCACACCCCGACGGGCCCATGATCGCGACGAACTCGCCCGCCTCGACGTGCAGGTCGATATCGGCGAGCGCGGTCGTCTCGACCTCGTCGGAGACGTAGCGGCGCTGGATATTCTCAAGATGGATCACTTGAAGCCTTTCGGAGGATGGGTTTAGCGGAGGTTGAGGATGTCGCCCTTCACGGTCGCGGTACCGGAGGTGACGATGCGGTCGCCTGTGGCCACGCCGGACAGGATCTCGACCTGTTCGGGATTGCGCCGACCGGTCTTGACCGCTTGGCGGCGGGCGTGACGGCTGTCGGCGTCAAGCACGAAGACAAACGCGCCGCCGCCCGATTCCAGCCAGCCGCCGACCGGCGCGACGAGTGCGGGGGCGGTGCTGCCCAGCGTGATCCGGCTGTCGAGTGTTTGGCCGCGGTTGAGCCCGGCCGGCGGGGCCGACACGAACGTCAGTTCGACGCGGAAACGCCCGTCCTTCACCGCCGGCAACACCTTCGACACGCGCAGCCGTGCGTCACCCGCCGTCGCCGTCTGCCCTACCGCGACGCGCCCAAGATAATATTCGTCGACGTCCGCTTCGAGCTTCCACGAGCCTTCGCTGTCGACCTGCCCCGCAGGGTCACCAGCCTTGAGCGTCTGGCCCGGCTGGATCGTGAAGTTGGTCAACCGCCCACCCGCCGGCGCACGAATCACCAGTGCATCCAGACCGGCACGCACCGCCAACAGGTTGCTTTCCAGGCGACCGCGCGTGTCGTCTAGCCGTTGGCCTTGCGTGGCCGTGATCCGCGCCTCCGCCGCGCCGCCGGATTGCAACTGCGCGAGGCGCTTTTCCTGGTACGCCGCCTCCTCTACGAAGCTCCGCACCCCCGCATCTGACACAAAGCCCTTGTCATGCAGCTGCTGGCGAATCCCCAGTTCGCGACGCGCCTTGATCAGGTCGTAGTTCGCCTGTGCGATCTGGCCGGCGCGATCGAGGCGGTTGCGCTCGATCCCCAGATTCTCACCCGCGACACTGCCGAGCTGGCTCGCGATCTGTGCCTCGCGGGTCAGCACGTCAAGCTTGAGCGTCGGGTTGGCGAGCGTCGCGAGCGGCTGGCCTTCGACGACCATCGTACCGTCCTGTACGAGCAACTTTTCGACCTGCCCGCCCGACAACACGCCGACCAGCGTCGTGACGCGCGGCGCAACGGTGGCGCGCACCGGCAAATAGTCGGCGAACGGTACACGCTCGACGACGCCGGTCTCGACGTCGGCAACGGCCATGTCGGTCGATCCGCTGGCCGGCAGGAACCGCCACACGAACGCCGCAGCGACGATCAGCGCCACCGCGATCAGCACGCGCGGGTTGCGCCACCGAGGCGTCGCATGCCGGTCGACCCGGCGGTCCATTGCCGCGCCCGCGGATGGGCTGGCAGAAGCAGTTGCGTGTACAAGCTGTTCGGGCATCATGGTGCCAGTGTCGCCGATCACCGGCCGAAAGACTAAATCGTTATGGATCAGCTGCTTAACATGACAAATCCACCAGGCGGCCGTTCGAAAATGGACGCACCGTCCACCAATGGACGGTCCGAGGCCATGTCAACTGCCGCCACCATCCTGCTGATCGACGACAATCATGCGGTGGCTCGGGCAATGGAGATCGTATTCCGCATGGCAGGGCACCGGCTGGATGTCGCGGCCACGCCGGAAGACGCCTTCTCTCGGCTCGCCGCGTGCCGCTACGATGCCATCCTGCTCGACATGAATTTCAGCGCGGGTGAATCGAGCGGCCGCGAAGGGATGACCTGCCTCGCTCGCATCATGTCCGACGATCCGAACGCCCGCGTCGTGATCATCACCGCCCATAGCGGCATACGGATCGCGGTGGCGGCGATGCAGGCCGGCGCAAGCGATTTTCTGATGAAGCCGTGGCGCAACGCCGAGCTGATCGTCAAGGTCGAGGGCGCCATCGCTCGTGGCGCGACCGTCAGCACGGGCACGCCCCGCTCTGCCAACAGCGACGAGCCGGCGCGGTTGGTCGGCGAAAGCGCGGCGATGCACCGGTTGCGCGACCTCGTTCGGCGGATCGCTCCGAGTCCGGCGGGCGTCACAATCACCGGCCTCCCGGGCAGCGGCCGGACGCTGACCGCGCTCGCGATCCACGCCGCGTCGCCGCACGCGGATACGGCGCCGATGCGGATCGACCTGCGCGACGCGGCGGCATGGGCTCGGCTCAACGATGCCCGGAGCACCGCGATCTTGCGCCATCCTGATGAGCTCGACGCGATCGCCCAGTCGCGCTTGCTCGACCGCCTCCCGCCCGGCCTGCGCTGCATCGCGATTGCCAGGACCGTAGCGCCGCTGACGCCAGCACTGCGGCGGCGACTTTGCATCGTTGAAGTCGCCGTCCCACCCCTATCCACCCGCGACGACGATGCCGTCCTGCTCGCGCGGCATTTCGCCCGCGTTGCTGCGCACCGGTTCGGTCAGCCAGAACCGAGGTTGAATGAAGCCGCCGTGGCCGCGATCCGCGCGACCGTGTGGCCCGACGATGTGCGCGGGCTGGCACTTAGCGTCGAGCGCGCGGTGCTTCTGTCGGATGGCGGCATCATCGACGCAGCGATACTCGCTCCCCCGACGGCCGATGCGCCGATCGCGGCCGGCGCATCCGACGCAGCGTTCGATCTGAGCGATGCCGAAAGGACGCTGATCGAGGCGGCCCTGCGCGAGCATCGCCACAACGTTACCCATGCTGCCACCGCGCTCGGGCTGAGCCGAGGCGCGCTGTATCGTCGCATGGCACGCTATGGGCTTTAGACTGCCTGCGAACAGGGGCCTTTCCGCGATCCTCGCAAGCATCGGTCTCGTTGCGTCTGGAATCGCCGGAGCGACGGCATGGCGGATCGGCCTGTGGGGCCTGCTGACGGGCGCAACGCTGATCGCCGCGTGGCTGGGAACGCTCGTCTGGTGGGCAGTCATGCGTCCGCGGGCCGCTCCCCAGCCATCGACGGCAACCGAAACGGACGCCGACGCTTTGGTCTTGCGCGTCCTGCTCGACGCCGCGCCGACTCCGCTGCTCGGCATCGAGGGCAACGCAGCTCGGGCTCTCAACCGTGCCGCCCGCACGCTGTTCGCGACCGACGACCGCATCCTCCCAATCGATGCCGCGCTCTCCCAGCCAGGTGTGAGCCATCTGAGCCACGAAGGCCGACGCTGGCGGATCGACCGCGTCACCGTCTCGGACCATCGCGCTGTCGCCGCCTTGATCGATATCGAACAGGAGGAGCGCGTGGCCGAGGCGCGAGCGACCACCGAAATGATCCAGGTGCTGGGCCACGAATTGCTCAACGGCCTGGCGCCGATCGCTTCGCTTGCCGAAAGTGGGGTGACGGCCGTCGACCGGCCGGGCGTCGATATCGACCTCCTGCGTGAGATTCTCTGCACGCTGGCCCGTCGTGCCGAGGGATTGCAGCGCTTCACCGAAGCCTATCGTGCGCTAGCCCGCCTGCCCGGCCCTATAATGAGGCCGACGAACCTTCGCGAGATGGCGAACGATCTCGCGCGGCTAAGCGTCGGACGCTGGCCCGATACCACGCTTTCGGTTGAGGTTGACGACGGTCTCACATGGTCGTTTGACCGCGATCAGATCGATCAGGCGCTTTGGGCGCTGCTACAGAATGCAGCAGAAGCGGCGCGATCGAGCGACGCGCGGGTCAACCTGTCGATAAGTCATGTCAAAGCCGAGCTCGTTATCGATGTCATGGACAATGGCGCAGGTATCGCTCCGGCTAGTTCCACGCTAGTCTTTCGGCCGTTTCATACGACCAAGCCAGACGGTAACGGCATCGGCCTCAGTCTCGCGCGACAAATTGCGCTAGCTCATGGCGGGAGCCTCACGCTCGTGAACGGCCCCGGCACCATATTTCGCATGACCCTTCCGCAAGCTTAGCGCTTCGAACAACATTACCCATCGGCATAGTGCGCAACAGATCGACCATAAGCCGACATTCGTAGCGCGTTCTAGCCTTCCCAACTTCCGCCATTCATTCATCGGTGTGCAATCATCCTGAAGCCGTATTGAATGACGGAAATTGAAGCCGTCGTCCCGAAGGGAGGCACCCAACAGCGTTTTCTGCGTGCAGCATATGCCGCTTACATGCGGACTTCTCTTGGCAGCCGGCCCGCTCACCGGTAACGAGCCTAGCCGAGATTACAGGCACAGTTAGGGCAAGCACGCATGTTGATCACCGTTCGCGATAACAATGTCGATCAAGCCTTGCGCGCGCTGAAAAAGAAACTGCAGCGCGAGGGTGTGTATCGCGAGATGAAGCTGCGCCGCCATTATGAAAAGCCATCCGAGAAGCGCGCGCGGGAGCATGCAGCCGCAGTCAGTCGCGCGCGCAAAGCCGATCGCAAGCGCGAGGAACGTGATCGCTGATAGGAAGCTGGCGATGAAAATTGGAACCCGCATTGACGAAACGGGCACTTTGTCACGCGATGGTGGTGCCTTCTGGCTGCGCCGCGACGCAGGCGGACGCTATCAGCTGGAACTTCAGCGTACGCCCGTGGACTTGGTTGAGAAGCGGGTAAGGCTAGTCGGCACACTCGTGGGCGCCGAACTGGTCAGCGCCGACGGCGTCGCGCCGGCATAACGCGAGCGCGCGTCATCCGATCTCGAAACAGCGTACTTGGTAACCTGTCTTTTGAAATTGCGGCGGCAGGCTGGACCCCATTGTGGACGTTCACGGGGTAATTTCAGCTCCCCAATTTCGGCCCTTCGTTCATGTCTAGGCGGGGCTATTGGCGCACGCATTCCCCCTACCTGACGGCAAGCTGAATTTCCCGACTAAGATCAATTCCGAGGATGACCTCCCCGTCTCGATCGTCGCGCCTTTGCAGGAAAGACTGCGAGCCTTGCTAGAACCGCAAGATCGGTCGAGCGCGTCATATCCGGGAGCGCCTAGCTAGCGACGCCACGGAGGACAGGACGATGAAGGCGGCGCTTCCTAACTACCATGCCCGGATGCAGCGGGTACTAGATCACATCGACCAGCATTTGGACGATGACCTAGACCTAGATGCGATGAGCGGCGTCGCGGCCTTTTCGAAATTCCACTTCCACCGGCAGTTCACGGCGACCTTCGGGCTATCCGTGCATCGCTACGTCCAGTTCGCCCGCATGAAGCGTGCATCCTATCGGCTGGTCTATAGGGACGCGCAGAGTATCACTGAAATAGCAATGGACGCCGGATACGACGCCCCGGATGCCTTTGCCCGCGCCTTCCGGAACGGGTCGGGCAATCGCCGTCGTCGTTTAGGAAGGCTCCCGATTGGGAACCGTGGCTTGCGGCCTTCGAGCCTCTCAACAACGCTAGGAGCAAGCTCATGCAGACCACCTACACACCCGACGATGTGACGATCCGTGACGTAGCCCCGACCCCGGTGGCGATCATGGAGCATCGCGGCGACCCGGTAACAATCGGCGCTACCATTCAGCGGTTCATCGCTTGGCGGAAGGCAACCGGCCTGTCGCCGACGGTTAGCCCGACGTTCAACGTTTTCCACTCCGATCCGCGCACGACTCCCCCGGCCCAGTATCGCATGGATCTATGCGTCGGCACCGATCGACCGATCGAGGCAAACGGCGAGCGGATCGAAACCGGCACCATCCCCGGCGGACGCTGCGCGGTGCTGCGCGTCGTCGGCAACACCGACAATCTGGAGCTGGCCGCGCTGTACCTCTACCGCGATTGGCTACCCGCTAGCGGGGAGGAGGCACGAGATTTTCCACTCTACTGCCAGCGCGTCGCCTTCTTTCCGGAGGTGCCGGAGCATGAGGCAGTCGCGGAATTGTTCCTGCCACTAAAGTAGGTTGGTGAAGGGCAGCATTGATCCTTTGCGCCGTCGCAGCAAACAAGCCGCCCCCTTCCCGAAATTCGATCATAAAACGACAATTGAGGATCACCCCTCCCTGATGCCACTTGCTGGCGGAAGTGCCACCCTTTTGACGCATTCTACAAAGATAAGGCCGATTATTCCGTTCTCGCCGAACCTCGGAAATTTGAGCTGGCAAAGAATGTATCGAGGTTATCGCGGAGTTGTCGGCCCATTTTTGGCAATGGCCTCCGCTGTTTTGCCTGCGATACGAGGCGTCGAAAGGACATTGGGTACGCACTTCCAGCGGCCAGCGTCAGCGGGCTCGTCGCAAAAAACGTCGAGAGCAGCCCCGCCAAGATGACCTGTTTCTAATGCAGCAATCAAAGCATCTTCATTTATAAGGGATCCACGCGCGACATTCACCAAATACCCTTTGGGACCTAGATCATTGATAATGTCGCTGGAGATAAGGCCGGGGAGCCGCGGACCGCGCTTTGCCCTATCGATCACCCGGCGAGTCATCGCGCAAACCCGCGATGCTCTGTCAGCGCTTTGGGCGGCAACACGAATGGAGAAAAAATAAAGCGTTTTGCACGCGATCACTCGGCAGCTCAGTCAAAGTCTGCATCGTAGGCGTACGGACCGTAGAGCGGGTTCGCACTGCGGCACGCTGCCTGTAAGCCGACACTATCTCATTGCGGTAAAGAGTGTAGAACTGCCTGACGACCATGGCAACGGGAGCCTACAGTGATCCTGGTCCGGCTCTTCTCATATCGTGCACGGACGGCGCCGCTGCGGTGGCTCGCTTGGCTGACGCTGAAGCTGGGGTTTGGTTGGCTGAGCATCGAAACGCTAGCTCAGGTGGAAGGCGTCGTGCTGATGAGCGTGTTCGCCGCGCTAGGCTTATTCGCAGCGAAGATCGGGACCGAAACGGTGCGCCGCGTTCATGACTGCGGGCAGAGCGGCTGGTGGGTGCCGACGGTCGCCACTGGCGTGGTCGCGCTTGTGCTGACCGCAGCCGCGCGCTGGTTAGGCCATGATGCCGATGCGATTGTCTGGGGAACGCTAACGCTTGCGGGAATTGCGACAGCGGCGTTGGGGCTGCGACCGGGCGAGCGCGGTATCAATGACCATGGCGCCCCGCCCACGCCTTGGACATCGAGCGGACCTGCCGATGGGCGGGCGGGTCTGATGGTAGCTGCGTTGTTGCTGGCAGCGGGGATCGCCGCGGGCGGTGCAGTTATTACATGGCAGAATGCGCTGGTCCGCGAGCGTGATGCACGCATGCGCGCTGCCGAGCCGCGCGCGCCGGACACTTCGGCGATACAGACGACAGCCAACGAGGTATCGATGGACCAGGAGCGTGAAGCATCCGGCAATGATAATACTGCCCTGTCGACGCAGATCGACAGCCTGCTCAACGAAGGACACGCGCGATGATCACGGCCAACGCCGAGCGGCTGAAAGCCGCACAGTTGCTGTTGATCCGTTTTATCCAGATCGGGCGCTCAGGTTCCAAGGCAGATGCAAAGCGATCAGCGGCGCTGCAACGGAGTCCCGCAGGCTGGCCGATCCCGGACCACGGCGGCTTTCGCATCGATACCAAGTCAGACGTCGAAATCGCCTGCTGGGTGTTTCCCAAGTCAAGCTATTCTCTTGAACGCCTCGCTCGCTCCATCAATAATCCCCGCTATTTTTTGAAGCTGTGCGGCGCGGCCGGTGATTTGCAAGCAGCCCTACCGAGTGGCGGGACGCTACACGCTCCGGACTACTTCATGGAGGCAACTGCGATGCCCCAGAGCGAGCACTTGCCGGACGGATACAGGATTGAGGTCAAACGAACCGGCATGGACATTAGCAGATGCCGCCCTGGCGCGATCGCGGTACCTCAGGATTCAGAGCGGGTGACTACAAATCCAGATGTAGAAACTGGTTGAACGCGGTAGCTCTATATTCTCCAAACGCCGCTCCGTTCGTGAAACCTCGACGGCGGTAGAGCGCGAGGGCTGGCTCGAACGCAGCACCGCTACCGGTTTCGAGGCTCAACCGTTTTACGCCCCGGCTTCGCGCAACACCTATAATCGTATCCAGCAGGGCCGCTGCTGCCCCCTGACGCAGGAACTCAGGGTGAGTTCGCATCGACTTCACCTCAGCGCCATCGCCGGCCAGCATCTTGATCGCGCCAACACTGGCAACCTGGCCGTCACGCCACGCCGTCCACACCGCGATTTCCGGAGCCTGCAAGCCTGTGAGATCTAGAGCAAAAACATTGTCCGGGGGCGAGGTGTCATGCATTCCAGCAAGATGCAGCGCCAACAGGGAACGGGTTTGATCGCCGGATAAATCGTCTTTGCGGATTTCGAACATCTTGCCTCTTGCTCGCCAGTTCACGTCCCAGCCTGAATATCCGCCACATTGATCTTCATCAATGCCCCTAGCAATTTTCGAACAGGACACGTCGCCATAAAGCCCTCTCGTTCGATAAGAGTCGAGATAGCGCAAAATTTCTAGGTCGACGACCTCAAGGCATCTGCTTGGAAAGCAATGGCTATACCTCAGATATATTTGCACATCGCCGACTGAGCCCCAGCTTACATCAAAATTGGAGATTGCCTGATAGTCTGGTGGTTTTTCAACCTCGCCAACAACGCATCAGCGCATTAATGGAGCCACGCACATTTCCTCCGCAGCTCCTTTCAGCAACGCGCGCAATACCACGCTGAGACGGTCCGTTTCCACGCGCCGATCAACGTACGTGTCGACGGCAGCGCCGCATTGGAGGGATGCCGGAAATCCCCGGCCTAGAGTCCGTTGGAAAGCCGCACCGGCGTTCCTGCCATGATCGGAAAGACAGCTATGCCCCTCCCCTCGAAGTTGAGCGTTGCCCAGGCAATGATTGTTACTGCCGCGACCGCCTTCAGTACGACGCTGTGCCTGCTGGCGGTCGTTGGTCCCGTTTACGAGCGATCCGCCCACATGGCCGTGAGCAGTCCGCAGACGCGACCGAGCGCATTTGCTTAGCCGACCCGCAGTGGCACCGACAGGAAATGCCGAACATGCGCCACGAACGCGAGCGACGCGGGCTCCCGCCCGAGCAGGAGATGGTTGTCGCTGTCGAGCGTGACGAACTCGGCACCCGGTATCTCGGCGGCAAGCTCGCCGCCGGTCGCCAGCGGGATACGACGATCGCCGCGCGCGTGCATCACCAGCGTCGGCGCCTGGACGTCCTTCAGAATCGCGCGGACGTCGATATTGGCGAACACTTCGAGATAGCGCGCGGCGTTCTCCGCATGGACGGTCTGGCGCTGAAAGATGTTGAACCAGTCGAGTTCCTCCGCGGTCGCGCTCGGCATGAAGGTCGCAGTCACGACCTGGCGGTAGGCGGCATCGGTACGCCCCCAACCCTGCCGGACGAGCGTGATGATCGCCTCGCGTTCCTCGATCACATCCGGTGTGGCATTGATCCGCCACCCGGCGGCATACCCGCCCCACAAAATCAGGTGACTCACTCGTTCGGGATGGCGCACCGCGTAAGCGATCGCGACCGCGCAACCCTGCGACAGGCCCAATAACGGGAAGCGATCGATCCCGGCGGCATCGACCACCGCCTCCAGATCGCTGACGAACGCGTCGAAGTTGATATCCGCGACACACGCTTCCGACATGCCGTTGCCCCGCGCGTCATAGCGTACGAACATGTGATCGCGCGCCAGCTCCTGGAACAGCGGGGCCCAAATCGGCGCATCCCAGTCGAGCTCAAGGTGGTTGAGCCAGTTCGCGGCCTTGACGAGCGGCGGCCCCTCCCCGACGCAGGCATAGGCTAGCCGAACGCCGTCCGCCGCCTTGCAGAACTGAATCTTTTGCCGCTGCAGCATGTCGTGTGCGGGCAGAACCGGGATCGCCAGTTCGCGCGCCGCTTCCTGTGTCGACGGCGGTGGCGGCAAGCCCGCCTCGCTCACCGCATCCGCAAAGCTACGCTTGGCGACCTTCGCATCGTCCTGCCGCCCGAGCTGACGTAGGGTCTCCTGCAGATGCACCGCCGCATCAGTGTTGAACGGATCGGCGTCGAGCCACTCTCGCGCCCAGGGAAGTCGATCCTCCGGCGACAACGCGATCGATACCACCAGACGGTGCAACAGCGATCGACGCAACCGCTCGGCGGCCGCGCGTTCGGCGGCAAGCCAGATCGCGAACCGCTCATGCCGCGGCATATCGAGCCCCGCCAGCAACGGCTCGCGAAGAGCAACCAACGCTGCCAGCAGATCCGCTGCCACGGGTGGCTCCGTTTCGAGCGCCCGTTGCGCGTCATGGATATCGACGACGATCCCCTCGCGGTCGATCACGACCGTCTCGCGGTCGGCAATCAGCCGTCGGCGATCCCGGTCCATGACGGGCCGCAGCTTGCTCAGCGACCAGCGTAGCGCGCCGCGCGGATCGTCGGGACCCTCGTCCCACAACAGGTCGCACAAGTGTTCGCGGCGTTGTGGGCGGTCCGCCAAGAGAAGATACGCGATCAGCGCCCGGGTCTTGCGCGAAGCGGGGAGATCAACGGCCAACGATTCTGACGTTATCGCCAGAGAACCCAGTAAGTTGACGACCAGATTTGGCAAATGATCGATCGATACGGCCTCTCGACGTGAGAAAGCATTTACCACGCTGCCAGCGGCAATGTCCACGCGCGCTCAATCGCTGGTCCCCACGACAGGGGTCGAGTGCAACATCGACGAAACGCGACACGACGTCGCACCCGATCGACTGGACCAATCCCCATGAAAACCTCGTATCTTCCCGAAACGCCGATGCTGGCCCGCTTGCCCGCAGGGTTGCTGTGACGTTCTGGCTCGACCTGGGCGGCGTTGCCGTGCGATCGGATCGCAAGTTCCCCGCCAACGACATTGCTTCGCCGTCTGCCGCGATCCGTATCGGGCATGTCCTCAGCGTAATTGTGATCATGCTGCTGTTCGCCGATGCGGTCGCCCAGCTGGTTTCGTTGCCGGCGCTGCGTGCCGAGGTCGAGGCGAGCGGCTTTCCCTTCGCGTTGTCGCCGGTGGTCGGAACGATCACGATGACCTGCGTCCTCCTGTACGCGGTCCCGCGCACCGCGGTGCTGGGCGCGATCCTGCTCACCGGGTTTCTGGGCGGCGCGATCTGCCTGCATCTCCGCCTCGGTGAAATCGGTTCGCCACCGCAGATGCTCTGCCTGACGCTCGGCGTCATGGCGTGGGGCGGACTGTACCTGCGCGATCCGCGGTTGCGCGCGCTACTGCCCTTTCGCGCCTGACCCGCCACGCCCTTTTCACTTCAAACGCTGTCACTTCGGGTGCCGGCGAAGGACCCGACATGACCATTTCGACACTCACCCCCGCCCCGTTCACCCGCGCGGCGACGCTCGACACGACGCGCTTCTATATGGGTAGCCTGATGAGCTTCCTGACTACCGGGGCCGAAACCGAAGGCGGCTTTGCGCTGATGGAATATCGCGGCAAACCCGGTAACGAGCCGCCGCCGCATATCCACCTCTGGGAAAACGAGATCGTCTACGTTCTGGACGGTGTTATGGAGATGTATTGCGGCGATACGGTCATGCTGCTCCATCCGGGGGAGATGGCGTTCGTCCCGCGTGGCCAGCCGCACGCCTTCTATATCCGCTCGGCACAGTTTCAGGCCCTGGTCATCGTGCAGGCGGTGGGCGAGCACCCCGTCCAACTCGACGAATATTTCCGTCGGATGAGCACCCCCGCAGTAAGCATGACGTTGCCCCCGAATACCGCCGCGACCTATCAGACCGAGGATCCGGATCGGGCGGTCGCGCTGGCCAACGAGCACGGCATGACCATCCTGTCGCCCGACGAGGCTGCCATCGCCCTGCCGCGATACCCCGGTTTCGGGAAAGCCGAGCCGCTGCGCGATGATCCTGCGCCGCGCAACCAGTCGCTCGCCGTTTTCGGTGCCGATGCAGGCCAATGGCCGCTTGCCGCCACCGGCAGCGCGTCGTGACGGGGATGGCGATGGGGATGACGGCGGTCCGGCCCGGTGAAGACGACGCGGCGCGGAAACTCTACCAAGGGCTGACCGATGGCGGGGGCGAGCGGTCGCGGACCGCAATCGAGCGGGTTCTACGCGACAATGGCCTGGCGATCGACGATCCCCGCCTGCGCGAGCTCGACGCCCTGATGCAGGGCTATGCGCAGGCAGTCGACATTCCGTTCGAGGCGATCGCGCCCGCGCTGGCTGGTGCGAACCGGACATTGCTCAGCCGTGCGCTGACCGGCACTCTGGTGATCCCCGACTTCGCTGCGTTCTGCGCTGAGATCACCCGGATGTTCGACGCGGTGCGCGATTGCCGCGACGGCGACGTGGCCGCTTACATCCCGCAACTCGCGCGCGCCGACCCCGACGGCTTTGCGGTGGCGGTGTGCACGATCGACGGGCAACGCTTCGCGATCGGCGACACCACGACGCGCTACTGCGTGCAATCGACCTGCAAGCCGGTCAACTACGCCATCGCGCTCGACCGGCTTGGCGTCGATGCGGTCCACCGTCATGTCGGTCGTGAGCCATCCGGGCATTCGTTCAACGCGATCACGCTGAACGGCGCAGGCCTGCCGCACAATCCGATGATCAACGCAGGCGCGATCATGTGCGCCTCTTTGATCGCGCCGGAACAGTCCGCCGCGGACCGGTTCGACACCGTGATGCAGACTTGGGGTGCGCTCGCCGGCAGGGGGGCGGTCGGTTTCGACAACGCGGTCTTCCTGTCCGAGCGCGACACCGCCGATCGCAATTTCGCGCTCGCCTATTTCATGCGCGAGAACGGCGCATTCCCCGAGGGCACCGACCTCAAGGCGACGCTCGACCTGTATTTCCAATGCTGTTCGATCACCGTCGATGCGCCCGGCATGGCGACGATCGCCGCAACGTTCGCAAACGGCGGAGTCTGCCCGCTCAGCAACGAGCGCGTCTTCACCAGCGACACCACTAAAAATTGCCTGTCGCTGATGGCATCGTGCGGCCTGTATGATTTCTCCGGCGAGTTCGCGTTCACCGTTGGGTTGCCCGCGAAATCGGGCGTTTCGGGCGCGCTGTTCATCACCATTCCGGGCGTTTGCGGGATCGCGGTGTGGAGTCCGCGGCTCGATGCGCTGGGCAATTCGGTGCGCGGCGTCGAGTTTGCCCGCCGGCTCGCCAAGCGGTTCGCCTTCGACGGTCTGGTCGCGACGGCAGAACAGACCAATCCTCGCCGGCGGTCCGCCGAAGCCGCGGTCGATCAGGCCACCTATTTCTGCGCCGCCGCGGCGAAGGGCGACCTGACCGAATTGCGCCGCCTGGTGGCGCGCTCGATCGACGTGAACCTTGCCGACTATGACGGCCGGACGGCGCTCCATCTGGCGGCCAGCGAAGGCCGCGCAGACGTACTCCGCTATCTCCTGCCACTCGGCGCGGCGACGGACGTGGCCGACCGCTGGGGCAACACCCCGCTCGACGATGCGCGCCGCAACGGCGACGCGGCAAGCATCGCGCTCCTGCAGCCGAGCAAGCCCGACGCCGTGGAACTCGACCCCGGCGGCATTTTTCCGCGCGGGTCGATCGAAGCCCTCGCTTATTGATCGCCAACCCTTCGCCAATCGCTGCAAACACGCGCCCGCTCGAAATCGGGCGCTCGCCCCTGCTCTCCCCTGAAGGCGGTAATCCAGAGCGGATTCCCGCCTTCGCGGTGAACCATGCTACGTCTCGGCTCGGGACCCGACGCCTTCCCGGCGCACGGCCCCCATGCTCGCGGCACTTCACATCGGCCCACCCGTCTCATGAGTCATCTCGCTATCGCGACGCTCGGCATCTTGTCGGTTTTCCAATCGACCACTGCCGTACCGCTGCCCCCCTCGCGCAAGACGCGCGCGCTACTCGCCTATCTCGTCCTCGCCACCCGCCCACAGCGCCGCGAGCATCTGATTGATCTGTTCTGGGGTGACGGCCCCGACGATCCGCGCGGCGCGCTGCGCTGGTCGCTCAGCAAGATCCGCGCGTTGATCGATACCGATCGCCCGCGCGTCATCGCGGACCGCGAGACCGTCGCGTTCGATGCAGGCGAAGTGACGATCGACCTTCATGCCGCCCGCCAGATCGGTCCCGACGCGTCGGTCGACGAAATCGTCGCGTGTCTTACCGCGTTGCGCCAACCGTTGCTCGCCGGGATCGATCTGCCCGACAACGCGGCGTTCCAGGCGTGGCTGGTGGCGGAACGCGAGGCGACCGCGCGGTTGCGACGCACGCTGCTGCAACGGCTCGTCGCGGACATGCCGCTCTCTCACGAGGACCGGCTCCCCTGGTGCCGCGAATGGTGCGACGCCGATCCGTTCAATCACGAGGCGGCGGCACGGTTGCAAACGACCTTGCGCGAACTGGGCCGGCTTGCAGATGCCAAGCGAGTCGAGCGAGACTTCTCCGCCGGGCTATGCGAGGCAGGGCTGCCTAGATCACCGGCAAGACCCTTCGAACCTGCGCCCTCGCCGGAACCGGCTCCCGCATCTGTATCGGCGCCAGCGCTCGGTGCAGGTACTGATCGGATGACACTGCACCGCCAGAAGATCAGCTTCGCGACAACCGATGACGGCGTGCGGATCGCCTATGCCTCGGTCGGTGACGGTCCACCGCTGGTCAAGGTCGCCAACTGGCTCAACCATCTCGAACTCGACTGGGATGCGCCGGTGTGGGCGCCGCTGTTCCATGATTTGGCGCAGGACTACCGCTTCCTCCGCTACGACGGGCGCGGCAACGGCATGTCGGACCGGGAGGTCGCAGTGATCGACTTCGATACGTTGGTTCACGATCTCGAGACGGTCGTCAACGCGGCCGGGGTCGACCGCTTCCCGCTGCTCGGCATCTCGCAAGGCTGTGCGGTCGCGATCGAATATGCCGCGCGGCACCCAGAACGCGTCAGTCACCTGATCCTGTGGGGTGGTTTTGCGGCCGGCTGGCGCGTGATCGGCACGCCCGACGTCCGCAAGGAACGCGCGGCGATCCTGACTCTCGTCCGTCAAGGCTGGGGGCGATCCGACCCCGCATACCGCAAGCTCGTGACGTGGCAGTTCATGCCGGGCGCCTCGGCCGAGGAACTCGACTGGTTCGACGCGTTTCAGCGCGAGGCGGTCAGCGCCGAGAACGCGGTACGCTTCGCCAACGTGTTCGCCGATATCGATGTACGCCACCGGCTGGCCGGCGTGACGACGCCGACGCTGGTGATGCACGGCCGCGGCGACCGTCAGATCCCGCTGGCGGTCGCCGGCGCGCTCGCGGCGGCGATTCCCGGTGCCGAGTTCGTGACCCTCGACACCGAGAATCATGTCCTACTCGGCCGGGAGCCGGCGGCCGCAGGCTTCGTCGCGCATATCCGCCAGTTCCTTGCCGAAGAACGCAGGAGCGCCGATGGATGACCGCGGTTCCGACGATCGTGCGGCCGTCAGCAGCGCCGCCGCCCGTTCGCCGATCACCACACACGGCGCCATCGTGTTGCCGGTTGTCACCCGCGGCATGATCGAGGCATCGGCGACACGCAGGTTGGTGATGCCGTAGACGCGCAGGTCTGCGTCGACGACCGACATCGCATCACGCCCCATCTTGGCGGTGCCTGCCTGATGCCAAACGGTCGACGCCGTATCGCGCACGAACGCGGTCAGGGCCTCCCGGCTCAAATTGCCGGGCATAACCTCGCGCTTGACGTACGGACGCAGCGCTGCGCCGTTGCCGATATCGCGACACAGCTCGACGCTGCGCACCAGCGCCGTCAGGTCATCGGGATCGGCCAGTGCGTTGGCCTCGATCCGCACCGGCGACGCGGGCGCCGCACCGGTGAGCGTCACCAACCCGCGGCTCTTCGGCCGGACCAGGCCGGGCAGCAACGACCAGGACGCAGCGGGGGCGACATAGCGTCCCCCTGCATCGTGCGCGACGATCGGCGCCTCGACCACGAAGGCCTGGATATCGGGCGTCTCCAGGTGCGGATCGCTTTTCCAGAAAAAGGTCGCCTCGCCCAGATTGTTGCGGGGGACGATCGGTTCGGGACTTTCCCAGATACACCCCGCCACCATCACGTGATCCTGGAAGTTGCGCCCGACGCCGGGCAGATGCTCGACCAACGCGATGCCGTGTCGCCGCAACTGCGCCACATCGCCGATGCCCGACTGCATCAGCAGCTTCGGCGTGTTGATCGCGCCAAGCGACAGGATCGTCTCGCATCGCGCGCGGATCTGCCGCCACTGGCCGTCGATCACGATCTCGACGCCCTTCGCCTCGCGGCGTTCGATCAACACGCGGGTCACCGTGGCGTGGGTCAACACGGTGAGGTTCGGCCGCGCCATCGCCGGGTACACATACCGCCGGAACACCGACGACCGCAGCCCGCCGCTGATAGTGAGATTGCTCAGCGCGGCACCGCCTGCCCCTTCCATCATCGCACCGTTGTGATCGGCGAACGCGGCGATCCCCGCATCGGCGGCCCCGCGGAGCATCGCCGTGGCGAGCGGATGCGGGTCCCGGGCGGGTTCGACGGGGAACAGCCCGCCCTGCCCGCGACGCCGCGGATCGGGTGCACCGCGCCAATCCTCGATCCGGCGATAAATGCCCAGCACCGACTCGTAACTCCAGGCATCGTCACCGGTTTCGCGCGCAAAATGGTCCCAGTCGGTCCGATGCCCGCGCGACCAGACCATCGCGTTGATCGACGACCCACCGCCCAGCCCTTTGCCCATCGACAACGGCATCGCACGTCCATTCAGATGCGCGCTCGGCTCCGCGACAAACCCCCAGTCGCGTTCGCCACCGAGGTTGCCTATCCAGAGCGCGGGATCGGACACGCTCGGCGAGGCATCGCCGCCGCCCGCCTCGATCAGCAGCACGGTGACATCGGGATCCTCCGCAAGCCGCCGCGCGACCACCGAACCGGACGACCCCGCCCCGCAGACGATATAGTCGTATTCGCGACGGTCATCGGCACGCTGCAGCGCTTGGTTCGCCGCGACGCGCGTTTCGAAAGCGGCAATGGGCTCGCGGTCATGCTTCATGGCGGCGGCCTTGCTCGATGATGCTCCGGGTATCGGAGCCGGTAGCGCTGACGATAGGGTTCTTCACATGTCCATCCTTCGATCGCGGCGCCCGGATGTCGGTAACGCCGCGATCTGTATCGGTGACAGGCCGCGGCGCAGTCGGGTATGTGAGCGTGGAAACGGCGCGCGCGCGCGTGGTATTCCGGGACTACGCGGGCTGAAGGGGACCCAGTTGGGTAGTCCGGTTACCCCTTGTCGACCCGAACCAAACTGCCGCTGCGTCGACATCTGTCCCGGAACCTGCCGGCCTGACAAAGCCCAAGCCTTCGCCAGTCCGGCACGTCCTACGCAGATGCGACCTCACCTTGGGGCGGCTGGAAGCCAGCTCGCCCCAATTTATCGATCTCGATCACACCGCTCGATGCCCCTCGATCAAAAGCTTGCCGGCGCCGGCATAGTGACGCGGCTGCGCGGATGCATGTTGCCCCGCGGCGTGGATGTCGCGCAGTCGGCGTTGCAACGGCGACGTATCATAGAGCGCACTCGCCCCCCCAAGGCGGAAACAGGCATCAACGATCCCCACGCAGGTCGACTGCAGCCACACCGCGGTCTGCGTCGCCTCGGCAAGACGCGCATCGGTGTGCAGCGTCCCCGCGAGCGCGTGCTGCCAGTGACTGGCGGTCTGCACCTGGAGCATGCCGCGGGCCGCCCTCAACTCCGCCTCGATCCGGCCGAGCTCGACGTGGAACGTCTCCATATCTCGCAGCGCATCCCTGGCGTATTGAAGACGCCTGCCGCTGTTGGCCAGGGCGACGATATCGTCGACTGCCCCCTCTGCCATGCCGACGACGACCGCGGCGTAGATCAGTGGAAGCAAATGCCGGGGCGCCTGCAAGAGGGGTTCGGGCATGCAGACGATCCCCATAGCCGGATCAAACACATTCGCAGCGGGGACGAAGACTCCGTCGACCCGGATGTGATGGCTACCGGTTCCCTTGAGTCCTGCGACGGACCAGGTGTCCTCGATGTGCCATGTGTGCGCCGGCATGATGAAGCCGCGCATCGCGTCGTCGTCGTCGACGAACACGCCGAGCATCCACTGCGCGTGCTGGCAACCACTGGCGAACGGCCACCGCCCGGTGACCAGCCAGCCACCATCGACGGTCTGCGCGGTGCCGAGCGGTTGGGAAGAGCCCGCGACGACGACGTCGGGACTGTCCCTGTAGATCAGGTCATATGTTTCCTGCGGCAGGAGAGGCAGGAACAGCGACGAGCTGCATCCGATCATCGCCGTCCATCCGACCGATCCGTCGATGCGGCCGAGCGCACCGATAGCCTCGACGATCGATGCGAGATCGAACTCCAAGCCACCTCGACTTCGGGCCGCTGTCATCCGGAAGATGCCGATAGTACGGAGCCGGTCGATCAGATCCGACGGCACGCGGCGGTCGATCTCGATCTCGTCGGCACGCGCCCGTATTTCAGGTGCGAGCGCCTGAATATCGGCCAGCAATTCTTCAGTATTATGGGAGATGGGATAGCCACTGTTGAAGTCCGTGGGGCGTGTAGCTGGCAGGCGCGATACCATAACGGTCATTTCGATTTCCTCGCTGGCGATGGCGGCAATAGTGCCTATCCGATCGTCAGAGAGGACCGTCTGTGCCAGCGGGGAAGCGCGCGTTGGTTTTCAGCTTTTGAGCGTGGAAAGCACCACTGCCGCTATCGTCATTCATGTAGTCGCTGACGAATTTACCAGCCAACAGGGCGGCGCGCGGAGGGGACGAATACGCGGTCCAGTAGATATTTGCCGGCTGTGTAGTTGGGTTTGAACGCGCCGCGAGGGGATAGCGGCCGTTCAAGCCGACGTCGTCGCTTTTGAAACCGAATACGCCTTCATGATCCGTTTCGACGGTGATCGGTTACGGTCGACCTGCCCTCCGACCTTTACTCTTCGAAATGCTGAACCAGCCGAAACGCCGTGACACGCGCAGCCTCAGCGCCATCCGAGCGCGGGCGCGACGTAGGTCAGGACGGACTCGAGCACATGCGCGTTATAGTCGACGCCGAGTTGGTTCGGCACCGTGAGCAGGTTGCAGGCCTTTATCAGGAACGCCCCCAAAAATAAGGCTCGCAACGCCGCTATCTCGAGCCTTCTCCGCGACGGCCGAAGCTGGCGCGATATCATGGCCGCGACCTGATGCGGCCGAACGCTGCTCGCCAAGATCGCTGGTAATCGCCGACTACAGGCAGAGGCTGACGGAGCGATCCGGGCAGATGAGCCGGACGCGCATTTCTCATGTCGAAGGTCGCCGCGCGGATCGAGACGCCCGAATACCGGTGCGGCGTCACATCAATGGCGGGCTCGGCCATCGCAACGTCAGCGACTACCTCAACGAACACCGGATCGCCGAAGTCCGCATCGCGCTCGCCGCCGCCTCGCAGGCCGACGTGCCGCTCCTGACGAGCGCGATGGGTGCCAGGTTTGGCAACCTCGTGATGTTCAACCGGGTGTTCAAAGAACGTTTCGGCAAAACCCCCAGCACGGTTTGGCGGCGGCATCTCGAAGGCTAGGCGCGCCGCCCTCCAAGCCTGCGTACCAGTCGTTTTCGAAAATGACTGGTCGGTTTCGAGGATCGGCGTGCCAGGATAGGTTCAAATCGGCAAGTCGACCGCGTTCACAACCGGACGCGACGACACCGATGATTTCCATTGCCCCGACCAGGCTGCCAAGCAAGCTGCCGACTAAGCTGATCATCCCCGGTTGCCCCTCCTTGCTTGTGCCAGCTGCTCTTCTGAGCCGGTCATATCGCCCCGATCCGACGCCACGCTTGTTAACGTGGTCACCATCCATCATGCCGGCAGACAGACCGCGGCGTTGGGCGGCGTCCTGCGCCCGCGCCGCGATATTCCGCTTGGCGTCAAGACCGGCGGCCGGGTGCTCGCGCTGAACGTGCAGGTCGGCGCCCACCTCTACGATCGTGATCTGGCGTCGCGGTACCAAACGGTCGCGACGGTCGAGGCCCGCTACGCCCGTTACGCCGTTACGCCCGTGGCGATTTCGGCGCACTGCCCGTGCTCGGCACGCGCCAAGCAACATCAACGGCAGAGCCCGCGGTCGTTCGCCAGCGCGTCGCGTCGACGCTCACACACATCCAGCGCCACCGCGCGCTTGGCGGCTAGCCGTTCTCTTCACCCTTATCGATCAGCAAAGGATCTTCCCGTGCTCTATACCCAAACCCTGAAATTCACGCTCGCCAGCATTCTCGCCGCGACCGTCACGCTACCCGCCTACGCACAGGACCAGCCGGCCGATCCGTACCGCGATACCGTGACCGTCGGTGCCGGCGTCGCGGCACTCCCTGATTACGAAGGCTCCAACGACTACCGGATCACCCCCGTCCCCGCCGCGATCGGCGCCGTCAGGGGGTACGGCTTCGTGCTTGCCGGCAACCAGCTGAGCGTCGACTTAATCAAGGACGAGCCCGGTCCAGTCTGGGATTTCCAGGTGGGTCCGATCGTCCAGCTGAACTTCAACCGCAGTTCGCTCGGTAACATAGTCGACCTTCGCGTCCGTGCGCTCGGCAAGCGCACCACCGCAGTCGAACTTGGCGGCTATGTTGGCATAGGCAAAACCGGGGTGCTGACGAGCCCGTACGACAAGCTGTCGGTCACGCTCGGCTATCGCCACGACATCAGCAATGTCCATGACAGCGGCATCTGGAGCCCCAGCATCACTTATTTCACGCCGCTGTCCCGCAAGGCTGCGATCGGCGTGTTCGCGTCCGCCGACATCGTTGAACGCGGCTATGCCCGAACCTATTACAGCGTCTCAACGGCGCAGAGCGTAGCGAGCGGTTTGCCTATCTATGCCGCCGGTGCTGGCCTCAAGAACTGGACGCTCGGCGCGATCGGCAGCTATTCGCTCACTGGCGACCTACTGCAGGGCATCAAGATCGTCGCGGGCGGCACTTATGGACGCATGGAAGGTGACATCGCCCGCAGCCCGCTCGTCGCGATCGCCGGATCGCGCGATCAGTGGCTCGGGACGATCGGTCTTGCCTATACGTTCTAGTCCGTAGTGGGTCGGGTTAGTTGGCCCGTAGCCGGTCGTCCACCCACAGCAAGGTCGATTATAGGGGCGTTTACGCTGGCACAGCTCAGATGCCCCATTCCCAGACACTCAGCGCTTCGTTGGCTAGCTCCAACTTCAGACATTTATTCATCTCAGTGGAACGCGGCGTCAAGCCGCCACGGATCGAGAATTTAATGGCTAACATTGGAACAACGCCGTCGTTCGGGCAATCGGCTATGAATGTCGAGTTCTGGGAAAATTTGGTCATTCGGGGTCCTCCAAGATCGGCGCGGCAACAAGCCAGCCTTCGAGGTAGCGACTTCGTCGAGATTGGATCTCATGCCAAAACAGCAGCCGCTGTCCATGACGAAAAACCTCATTTCCGAGGTTGTCGCGCACTTTCTCAATCCGACAGGGTATCTCGAACAATAGTGATGACATGGAGCACGTACGCCACCGCGCAAACCGCAATTGTCCAGGGTTTAAGGTGCGCGGCAACGACAAACCGGTGTTTTACGACGGCGCTCGGCGGCCAGTCGACACGAAAAAGCGGCTAGGCCATTTCCGCCCATAATCCGACATCGAAGGAACTCTCGCTGCTTTCCAGAAGAGACCATTCCACCTGAAAGACGTAGCTGCCGTTTGCGCAACCGGAAATTTGCGACGCTTCGACGTCGTTGGCCAATCTTCTATTGGAGCAACGCGAGCGCTCGTCGGTATTTATCAGCGCGTTCTCGATCCCGATTCGTAACAACGGGAAGGCGCGAAAGGTCCAAATTGTCGGCAATGTCGGCGCGCTTCACGTCACGCGCGATCTCGTTTGCTGCGCAGCGCGCGACGAAAGCGTCGTAGTCCTCATCATCGCGTCGCGTGAGTGCCACCACGGCGTCGGCAACCGCATCGCCGAAGCGGGCGCGGAGCGTGGCTGGCGTTACAGCGCAATCCTCGACGACATCGTGCAGCACCGCGGTGATCCGTCGCACATCGTCCGCCTGCGCCAGCATTACCCGGAGCGGATGCAGGATGTAGGGAGCGCCAGCCTTGTCGACCTGTCCCTGATGCGCATGAGTTGCGAACACAATCGCTTCGTCAAGTGGGCTAAACGATAGGTCAGTAATTGTCGTACTCCTCTCGGGTCGCGAGCCGGCCGCCGATTCCAGCGTCCATATATAAGTGGTTTGAATAAACGGTTTCGCTCTCCCGCGCCGTACCCTTGAAGCGACAAAAAATCCGTCCCGACACATGCTCCCAGTGAAAGGCGATGTCTTCGAAGCTATAAAGCAAATAGACGTCACGCCCCTCGCGAAATGCGTCGAATGGTACGCCGCGCTCATCGTCCTTAAGCAGCGCAACGCGCCCTTCCTCTTTCCTACCTCATCGGCATCGCACGCCTGGATCCAAACGCACGCACCCCAAGCCGTTTACCTAGCTTCGAACCGTATCTGCTCTAGGCCGGACCGAGGATCGCGCACGAGGTCGACGCTTACAAATTGATCGTCGTATTGCAGCGCTCCGAACATCTCGTCCATCAAACGCTCGTGTTCCCTTCGACGCTGCTGCTCTGCCCGTTCATAGTCATCCCACCCGGCTCCAGGCACGTCGACCCAGAAATAGCCGCTGTTGATCTTGCCTTCCAAAAACGTGACAAATGCCCCCACCGGTCGGGCGTCGACTTTAACGAAGCTCCATGCTCGATCATCTGGCGTGTCTTGAACGCTGACGCCCAGAGCCGCTGCGAGTTGCGTGACGGAAATACTCGGTCCGATCCGAACTCCGTCAAAAATGAAAGAGGATGTCTCGTGCTCGAATGTTAACATATCGGCGCCCCCGTGACACGATCCGCGCGAAAGCTCCCTCGCGGCATGGGCCAATGTATCATATCGACGTTTCGGAGCGCTGCTGATCTGGCGAAGCAAGTCCAAGTGATGCTGAAAACACGCGATATCGCACACGGCGCGTTGGCATCATTTCCCGCGCGCGCGCTGTTGTTCCGTCATCCCGTGGAAGTCACTTGGGGAATAACCGTCGCCGTTTTCACGTCATCGAGCTTTGTACTGGTGCTGAAATTCACTCCACGTCATTTACTGATCACGACAAATGGCGGCAGCAATGACGTCGACCAGATTTCATGTTACCAGTTCGTATTCAAACACAGTAAACCGTCCGCTATTCAGCTCTTTACTAAACGCCGAAGCCTCGCATTACTCCACGACATCGGAACCGTGCAGCACTGACTGCTCGTATTTTGAGTTACTTCACATTCGCCATGTTTCCAGCAAACTGCGCCGCGCCGCGGGACGCTCGGCTATCACGCTGCGGATAAAGGAAAGGTTCGCGTCGAATACCGGCACCTGCCAGATTGCTTCGCCTTGCGCCGACAGCCACGCCTTTATGATCCACAGCAAGGCGGTTTCGTGACGCCCGTCGGCGATACGGGCCGCCAATGCTGTGGCAAAGGATGGCGGCAGTTGATGGCGGGCGATCGCTTGTGCAGCGAAGGCCGAATCGCGGTCCTCGCGTGTGTCCAATCGATCGATTAGCGGAGCAAGGACGAGCACATTTCCCGTCAGGGCGAACAAAGTCTCACGGCGCGCACACTCGAACGCAATGCCTAGCCTCTTATCCTGAGCCTCCGCGGCTTCGAGCACGGCGATGCTGCCGGCATCGCCGATCAATCTCAAGCCATCGAGATCGGTGGTATCGCCGGCCGAGCCACGTGTTTCCATCAACGCTCGCGCCCGCGTCAGTTCGTTGGCGTCCATGCCCTCAAAGTGGAATGGAAAATAGCCATCCGCCTTCTCCCGCCCCTTTGCCTCATATTGCTTGCTGAAGGCTGTCCAGGTCACGGCCAATTTCCCGTATCAGGCAACACGATCTTCTCCTCGAAACTGGTGATCCGACCTGCCGCTTTGCCGGCCTCGATCTCGGGCATCTCGTATTTTCGGAAGACGTAACCGCCGCCTGCCCTACTTGGTGATTGCAACGCTTCAACGTCCCCCGTCAATCCGCGGGTATAGCGTGCAGATGTTTGGCCCCAGACCTGCTCGCCACCTTTGTCCCATGGCATAGAGGTGTTCAAATGATCCCAGTCATCGATGACCCGGCCACCCGGTGTGCCTTCCAGCGTCGTGCCCCCATGAGCCTCGGCATATTGCCCTGCCGCGACCTTGTTACCTGACCACAGGAAGCCACGCTGCCCGTCGGTTGATACATCCAGTCGGCGTACGACGCCATCGATGTCTCCTGCGTCGACATGGCGTTTCAGTATGGCACGCGCGTCCTCGATTTGACCATCTCTCGAGAGTTGCGAGATACGCGATCGATCGCTCGCTATACTTCCTTCCCTTGCCAACTTTGGCCCGGACACGACCATTCCCATGCCGACCAGACCCTGCAATAGGTCTCGGTAGCCCGGCCCGATCGCGTCCCCGAACAGACCGACGCCCTCCATGCCTACGAAACCCAGAGCCCCAATGCCGAGAAATGCGCCGAATGCGGCAACCCCGGCCATCGCAGCAAACGCGCCAGCACCTACCGCGGCGCCTATCCCCAGAATCTGTAAGCCGCCACGCGTCCACGCCTCAAGGTCGAAAACGAAGCCGGTCCGCACCGTCTCCCCGCCAATGAAGACGTTCGGCGATGCGGTCTTTATATGCGCGCCGCACGTCAGCATCGATTTCAGGCGCGACGCGGGCTGCCCGTTGATGAAGACGGTCGCCGATCCCTCGCGGACGATAATCGATCCGAGCCAGAGTGGGTGATTGAACGGCAGGCCATTGCAGCTCGACGCGCTCGACAATTCGGCGCGGATCGCGCTGCGTCCGTTGATGAAGACGTTCGGCGATCCCACCGCCAGCACGCCAGTCGTAGGTTCGGGCAGGTCGAAAATCGTCTCAAGCCCCGACGCGATCTGGTCTCCGGCTAGGCCACCGCCCGCCACCGCGCCCGCAATCGCCACCGCAGCAAGTCCGCCGGTTAAGCCGATCGCACCCACGACGGCGATCCCCGCCGCCACACCGACCAACGCGCCACCGACCATCGCCAGCATCCCATAACCATGGGCGATCTCGTCCTCGACGCGGGCGGCGGGTTCCATGGTCACGGGGTTCAGCGAGTCACGGCTCTAAGACTCATGGATAGCTTGCAGAGGCAGCCGGCGGATCAAAGACCAGGCTGGCCATCACCCGTCGCCAGTCTGCGTCATGATAGCCGATGTCCGCAGGGAGTGTGGTCAGCGTACAGATGACGGCCAGGAAGCCGCTGTCGAAGAAGATCTGCCGCAACTGCATGGCGCGACCGTCCTTCTCGAATTGAAACTCAAGCCATCCCGCGTCGCGTTCATTGGCGTGAAACAGTTCACGCTTAAGCTCGTGATAGCCGGGCAGGCTGCGACGTATAGTGTCGGCTTGTCCGTTGAAGTATGACGCGAACGGGGTAACGCCCTTACCCGGGTCCTTAGTGATAACGAAACTCGCATCGCCGCCACCGCCGGGAGCAGGCGGTAGGCGAAACGCCACGATCGACTGATCATGCCAAGAATCGGGCACATCAAACACGGCCACACTGGTGCGATAGGACGACATGAGCTGCATGATGCCTCAGTCACGCGGTTCTCGCAACGCCCTACCGGGTGGCCGCGCGCGTAACGGGCCGTCCTGAGATCACCTCACCCGCAATCTTGGCTATCAAGCGTACGGATTCCTCCATGCCGGCAAAGAGTGCGCGGGTATCGAGCAGGCAAGCATACATCGTCGCCTATGATCGGCTAAAAACCAACTCGTCGCAGATTGAGATTATCTCCCATTTCGCGGAACCGGGCTTCCCAGACGGGTAACCATATTGGACTGCGCTTTTTCTGCCGGGGGCGTGGCCGCTTTCAGGTCGGGAGCGTCAGGCTTCGAACGACCGCTACGTGCGCGTGAAGCGGCCGGAGCGGCGTTCACGAACGAACGCCCACTTACGCTATCGAAGCGCCCAGCAGCTGACAGGCCGCTATCCACCAATTTTGAATGCAGACGGTCGTGCTTCGTCACGGCGATCCGCCACACAATTGGTAACCACACACCCGATCGATCAGACAAGGCCTCCAGCGCGTTAATGCTCTTGGACGATGCGCCGCCACGACCGAATTCATTGCTTTGAAAGGAGAGATTCCTGGAATCTTTCCCTCGCTTGCGTCTTATCGACCGCCTCCCGCCTCATGATCCAATCGACGGCATCACCACCAGCGCGGCAGGCAAAGCATTGCCATGCCGTGTCAGTCGCGTGGAGGCTGCGGGTTCCATCAGGATGCCACGAAAAGGCGCCACGGAGCCGGTCAACTCCATCGACGAATGGTTGCAGCTGGACGGTCTGGCTAATCAGCCCGACCAGCGCACCGCGCGTCGATCCGTGGTGCGATGAGAACGTATTGTTTTCCATATCCGCCTGCCTCGTCCAGATTGCCGATCTATATGCTGGACCATAATTTCGCTTGGCTCACCACGACGATCGCCCGTCCGGAGCAACCAAGAAAAGCGGATTGGGTCGGTGTCGGCATCAGCGATGCCCCCTCGCTCGAACGCACGGTGCAGAGATAGCATGAACGATCGTCGCCAAGATCAGAATGAGGCGCGGCGCAAGCGGCCACGCTTTTCCGTTTTCGATCCGCGAAAGCGCAACCCGACTGATCCCGACCTGCGCCGCAAAAACCTTCGCATGGTTCGCCGCGCAGTGCCCTTTATTCAGATCGGCACCCGGCTGAACGACGAGGGCGTGCCGGCCCCCGTGGTGGGGAGCGAAACGCCTCGACGATCCGAGCGATCCCGCCAAACTCGTCGGCATCCTCAACAACCCGCTCTACGTGGGACGCCTAGTGTGAGGCGCAAGGAGCGGAGCAGGAACCCCGACACCGAGAAGCACGAACGCCGCTATCGGCTCCGTAACCAGTCTGAGTGGGCAGAAGTTGAGATCCCTGATCTGCAAATCATCGACGATACTGTCTTCGAAGCCGCGCGCGATGAAATCTAACTCCGCAAGTGCCCGGCAACGGCATAGTCAACGGTCGGCAGCAAGCGCGCAGAGCATCTCCTGTCCGGGCTCATCCGCTGTATTTTCTGCGGGGCAAAACTATACGATCAGCGGGAAGGACTATTACCGCTGCGCCGGCCAGAAGGA
>NZ_SLXW01000003.1 GCF_004341085.1 Sphingomonas sp. PP-CE-1G-424 | reverse complement strand
GCGCGCGGCCGCGACGACCGCACAGCGCGAGGCGGCGATCCGCGAGGCGGCAACCGCCGCGGCGAACTTCCGCACGATCGCCGGCGCCTGATCCTCTTTCGAAGGACTTCCACGATGAAGAAACTCATGCACCTGGTCGGCGCGATCGTGCTGATCATGGCACCGTCGCTAGCCAGCGCGCAGGCCGGTACCGCCAACTCGGTCGCCGCGCCGGCGGGCTTTGCCCCCATGCAGGCGCCTTGCGTCCAGCAGGCGGACAAGTCCTGCGTCGCCGTCAGCGTGGCGTCGCCGTTCCCGACGACGGCCGCGCCGCTCTCGGCCGCGGCGTCGACCGCGCTGACCGGTACCGTCACCAGCGCGGCCGTCGCGCCGACCTCGGGCGCGGCGACGATCGCCGCCGGCGTCGCGACGATCGGACCGCTCGCGCCCGAGCTCGGCCGCGGTATCCGCGTGGTTCTGCGCGGCACCTGGTCGGGCACGTTTGCGCTCGGCACCTCGGTCGACGCCTGCGTGACGGTCAATCCGCTGACGATCGGCGGGATGACCTGGGGCAGCTTCACCGGCAGCGCCAACGAGATCGTCGATATCCCGACGCTCGCCGGCGTCGTCTACTGCGCCACGGCGACCGTCTCGTCGGGCACCCTCACGTATGGAGTTCGCCAGTGATCGATCGGATGATCATGCGGCTGCTGTTGGCGCTTGCCGCCTTCGGTATGATCGCGACGCCGGCGATGGCGCAGGTCGATCCGGCCGCGCGCGGCCTGGCCGTGCAGGCGCAGCAGCAAAATGTGACGCTCGCCCGCGAGGCGAGCATGCAGGGCGCGTCGCTGACGAAGTGGCGGACCTGCCGCGCCAAGCTTCGGCTCGCCCTGGTGTCGACGTGCAAGATCGCGTTCCCCGGCGACAGCAAGACGTTCGGCGCTGGTGCCGGCACCGGCCCGAAGTTCACGGTCAACGCCTTCGGCGCGTCGCGCCCGTCGCGCCTCGCGGTGCTGCTCGGCCAGTCCGGTCTACCGACGCGGACCAACAGCTGGTTCGGCGCCGGCGGTATGTCGTCGATCGCCGACGTCCTCGCCTATGATCCGCGGCGCAGCGGGTTTTCGGGCTGGTCGGGTGGCGTCGTGTCGCTGGGCGGCGCTTCGCTTGCCACCGGCAATACGAACCCGGGGACGTTTCAGCCGTCCGTACCGGTCGATCGCGCCTCGATCTTCTACGTCCAGCGTCCCGGCGAGGGTATCTTCACCGTCACGAAGGGCAGCGAGACCTTCACGATCAACGCGCAGAACGCGACGAACGCGATCATCCGCAGCGAGATCACCTTCGCGACGAAGGACGCCAGCCCGATCAGCATCACCCGCACGTCCGGCGGGTATGTCGAGATCGCCGGCATGATCGCGTGGGACAGCGCAGTCCCCGGGATCGAGATCAGCAACTTCGCGGTGTACGGCGTCGTCAGCGGATACCAGGCGGACGCGACAACCGCATGGGCGCCGCTGAATGCTCTGGCCGCTTATGCCCCTGACCTGACGATCATCAACCTGTGGACCAACAACCTCAACACGGCTGTGCCACTGGCGACGTCGGTTGCCGACATTCAGGCGATCATCACCAGGGCGAAGGTAACCGGCGACTGCATCCTCGAATGGCCATCGATCGGGGGGACGTCACCGTCTTATGGCGCCGACGCGACGCGCGCGCAGTGGAAGTCGGCGCTGGTCACGCTGGCGTCGTCGAACGGCTGCGCGTTCCAAGATGATGAAGCTTTGCTCGGCGGTCGCGTTGGCGCGGTCAGCAATGGACTTACGGCCGACGGCGTCCACGAAACGGGGCCGGGCTACGACATCGAGGCGCAGACGCTCCAGCGGTACACCGCGCAATAGACGACCGTTTCGCCTTCTGGCATAGCTGCGCGCGCCGACCCGAGCTTAGCCGCGAGGAGCGGCCCGCGCGCGCGGTTGACTGTAGGTTCCGGTTCGCCGGGTGGCCTGCAGAATAGAAGACCCTTCGGGGGAATATGCGGGGCGTAGTCTCCTGCAGTCCTGCGCGGCTAACCACCCGGTCCGTCCGGACGGTTGGTCGCGCAGCGGCTCTACTCACACCAGTTTCGCGACGATCGTCGCACCAACCATCCCGCGGCCACCCGGCCGGGACTCCGTCGATCATGTCGATCGGCGGCCATCATGGCGCGCGTAGCCCGTGCCTCGTCATGAAGGCTCCACCTCTACCATGCATACAACCAAGACCGCTTGCCCTCCCGCGGCTTACCTGGGCGGGAAGCGTAACCTGGCGAAGCGCCTCTGCGCGCTGATCGAGGCAACACCCCACCGCGCCTATGTCGAGCCGTTCGTCGGCATGGGCGGCGTCTTCCTCCGCCGGCCGACGTCGGCGCCGGTGGAAGTGATCAACGACTTCTCCGGCGACGTCGCCAATCTGTTCCGCGTTATCCGCCGGCACTACGAGCCCTTCGTCGACGAGCTGCGCTGGCTGATGGCCAGTCGCGCCGAGTTCGATCGCCAGAATGCGATGGATCCTCGGCTGCTCACCGACATCGAGCGCGCCGTGCGATTCCTGTATCTCCAGCGCCTGGCCTTTGGCGGGCGCGTCGTCGGCCGGACCTTTGGCGTGCGCCGCGATCAGGATTCCCGGATCAACCTGGGCAAGCTGCGTGCGGAGCTGAAGCTGCTGCGCGATCGCCTCGCACCGGTCACGATCGAGCAGCTGGACTATGCCAATGTCATCCGTCGCTACGACGGCGCCGGCACGCTGTTCTTTCTCGATCCGCCATATGACGAGACGACCGGCTACGGCATCGAGTTCGGCCGCGAGCAGTATCAGGCGATGGCGGAGCAGCTCGCGGGGATCCGCGGGCAGTTCATCCTGTCGATCAACGATACGCCGTTCATCCGCGAGACGTTCGCGCGCTTCGCGATCGCCGAGGTGGAGACGACCTGGACGGTGTCGTCGGCCGCGGCTGCGCGGGGGAAGAAGGTCACCGAGCTAGTCATTCGGAACGCAACGGCCTGAAACTTCGTGCTTTCGAGTAGCTATCCTGCGGTTTGGGGCGGGGTATCACCTGCCCCAAACCGGGGTACATGCCGCGTAAAACCCGCGGAAATGCGTGCCAGCGGCGGAGGGAATATCCGCCGCAGTTAGTCGCGTTGCAGCCAAAAGAGGTCACTGCAGAGAGAGCATGATGAGTGTTTGCATCTGAGCCAATTTCCAAAGCGCGTCAGCTAGCCGTTGCTCGAGGCTACGAAGGTCTTCAACCGTTTTAGTTTTGTCAAAATCAGCAAAATTGCGTGCGGTGGCCATTTCACCGCGTTCAGTGATATGTTGCCACCGGGCGTGAGCAACCCAATTCCTTGAGTCTGCTAGTTTTTTGACGCCATCGATAGCTCGCTGTAACTGTTGATTTACAGGTCCAGCAATTCGGTGCTCTTGCTGTCCCATCAGAGCGAGCGCCTCAAATTTGGCAAGAGGGCTTTGGGTTCGCGTGAGCGCATTGGTAACGCTGACGCTACGCGGCATGAGAAGCATCGCGATACAGGCCTCTGCTTCCCACTCGATACGGTTCCAGAAAATCATGCACTTTCCTGTAAGCTCGAATATTTCCGGGCTTGCTGGAAAGGGCGACTGGTTTGCGGGACGTCCTAGTTTCACCTGTCCGATAAGCATGTCGATATGATCTTGAAATCGTTCGTTCACGTGCTGCTCTCCAAATCGTTTTCAGCTGAAATGGACGCAAGCAAGATCCTTCGCGCGTGCCGCAATTGAGCCTATCTCCACAGGCGTCAGCGCAATGCTATCCTCCACGTGAAGAACTGCGCCGCCTTTAAGCCTGGCTGCAATCGATCCTAGTTCAATTGCAGTGAGACGCTTTGCTGAAACGGTGAGTCCTGCACCGCGAGCAGCCGCTGATCCTAGTTCGATCGCGTTCAAATGCGTGATCATTGATTCTCTCCCCCAAAACTAAGGCTTAGCTTATATGCTGACCAACGCCGCGGTGAAAGCCGCGCGGCCGCGCGCGGCCGCCTACAAGCTGTTCGACCAGGGTGGCCTGCACCTCTACGTCGCGCCGACCGGCCGGAAGTCGTTCCGCGTGAAGTACCGTCTCGGGGGCAAGGAGCAGCTGCTGACGATTGGAGCGGTACCCGAGGTGACGCTTGATGCGGCCCGGGCTCGGTGCGACCAGATGCGCGAGCAGCTCGGCCGCGGCGAGGATCCGCGAACTTGCGAACTTGCGCAAACCGGCAAGGCTCGTGCTTTCGAAAACGTCGCGCGCCAGTGGCACGCGCATATGCGCCGGCGCTGGACGGACGTGCATGCCGGCGACGTGATGGCGAGCCTCGAGCGCGACGTCTTCCCGGCGATCGGCGCGATGCCGATCGGCGCGGTTACCGTGCCGGTGATCCTGAACGCGCTGCGCGTCATCGAGGAGCGCGGCAGCCTGGTCACCGCCAGCCGCGTCCGCCAGCGGATCTCGGCCGTATTCGCCTATGCGATGGCTGAGGATCTGGTTGACCAGGATCCTGCGGCGATCGTCAGCCGCGCGCTTACCCCGCCGGCGCCGGCACAGCATCATCCCGCGCTGCTTGAGATCGAGGATGCGCGCGCGTTGCTCGCCGCGGCCGAGCTGGTCGACGTCGCGCCGGTGGTGAAACATGCGTCGCGATTCCTGGCGCTGACCGCGGTGCGTTTCGCTGCGGTACGCGGCGCGCGCTGGGAGGAGATCGAGGATATCGACGGAGCCGCGCCGCTTTGGCGGGTGCCGGCCGCGCGGATGAAGCTGGCGGCAGCGAAGAAGCTCGATGCGAAGAACGATCACGCGGTGCCGCTGTCGCACCAAGCGGTCGCGCTTATGCGCGAGATCCGCGGGAATATGCATCGGGACGATGCAAATATGCATGGTTTGGTCTTCGATTGCGGCGCGGGCCGGATGATCGGTGAGAAGTCGATCGGCGCGCTGTACGATCGCGCGGGGTTCGAGGGGCGGCATGTCCCGCACGGTTGGCGCGCGTCGTTCTCGACGGTGATGAACGAGCGGGGATCGGACGGCGCCGATATCGAGCGGGCGCTGGCGCATACCCCGAAGGACAAGGTCAAGGCCGCCTACGATCGGAGCGAGCGCCTTCAGCGGCTGCGCGATCTGTTCCAGGAGTGGGCGGACCTGTTGGTGCCGTCGCCGGCGCGGTAGATCAGCCGCGCCGGCGATATCGAGTGCGCTGGACCTCGATCGTGTCGTTGAACCAAGCGTACGCCGCGTCGGGTTCGGTCGACGCCTGCGCGAAGAACTGCAGCAGGATTAGTTTCGACGGGGCGACACTCGCCGTGTCGTGCCCGCGGTCGATATAGGGCTGCGCCTTCAGCATCGTCGCTTCGACTTCGTCGAGCTGTCGGTCCCATCGGGCGAACGCTTCATTCCGAACGCCCCATCCGAGGAGCCACTGGTCGCGCCTGAGCCGATCGACATACGGGCAGGCGTCGACCGGGAGGTTGAGGTCTCGCGCTTTGACGCCAGCGACCACGTACCGCGCTTCGTTATTCATGAGCAGTCTCGATCGACAGCGCCGCGTGCGCGACGCAAAAAAAGAACAACGGATCTCGCACACTTCCCCCATCGACAGCCCGGGGCGGCGCAAGCCGCCTCGCTCCGACAGCCGGGTCTTGGCGGTCGGGTCCTTGAGGCATGCCGTTTCGGCCTTGGGGGAAATCAAATTGGCGTCGGCTCCGCGTTCAGCGGAGACGTTCCTCATTCAATATGAACCTAGATGCTTCCATACTCAGGCAAGATGTCCGTCTGAGGTAAGGAGATAAGCGCCGAAGGCGGCGATGGTGCGGCGTAGTTCGGCAACGTCCTTGCTCGGAGGCGGCGGTGGCGCCTGGACATGCTCAGTAGCGGCCGATCGGCCGAACCGGCGTGCCCGGTGCTCGCGCAGCTGTAGAAAGCGCTGGTAGACCCGCTCTGCCATCCTCTTCTTAAGGTCGAGGAAGTAGGCGCTCGACGTTTGCACCCGCTTTTCCTTGGTCGGATCAATCCGCGGAGAGTTCCGGGTGCTACGTGTGACCCAAGCCAATAGGCCGTGATGCTTGAGGCGCTTCAGCGCTCGATCAACGGTCTTGTCGCAGCAGTTCGCCGCACGTGCGATCTTTGCCCAGGATGGAAACCACCGACCGGAGCCTGCGAAGTCTAAGAATTTGAATATGGCCTCGTAGACCGCGACGTCGGCGCGGGTGATCCCCATCGAATGTTTCGCCAGAGCGGCCGCAATTTGGTCAAGTGCGATACGGATCGCGGCGGGCCGGCCGACTGGACGATCGGCGGGAGGTCGAGCCATCAACTCGTCCAGCTCGGCCGTCAGCACCTGTTGGTCCTCCTCGAGCTGCTTCTTGCTGCCGCGGCGAAACTCCGCGGCGTGCTCCGCCTGCAGCTCTTTCGCGACCACAACGAGAGACTCGACGGTAGCAATGCGCTCGGCAGTCGAGGCGAACCGATTGCGGTCCCACGGCTGCGCTTCCGGCGCAGTTTCGTCGATACAGCCGCGGCGCACGCGCCTGTCCGTTCCTCGGTCGCGCGGGGATCCGTCTACGGCTTTGGCGATCTGTCCTGCGATCTGGCCGAAGCCCTTGAGCGTAGGTGTGGAAGAGAAGGTAAGCGACATCGTGTCGGCTCCCGATGGGAAGTCGATGGGCGCACGAAAGCGCCAGCTGAATCGGTGTGTTCAGCCGCGCTTGCGTGGGTAGGGCGGTGGTTTCAGGTCAGCGCTGGTCGCGCGGGGGCGCACGCGCCCGGGAGAGGGCGTTGGGCGGATATTCAGTGCTGTAAGATGTCTTCAGACGATGAGAGATCGCCCGCGGCGGCTATGTTGGTCGCGGTCCTTCGCTACCATTTCAGACCTGGCGCACGGCGCTCGTGGTCTCGCTCCCGCGACATACGCAAGCGATCACCAAGTGCGGGAAACTCGTCTTCGCAATCTCAAAATGCCGTTCTATTGCCTTGGGTTAATGGCCAGGCGTCGCGCTGCGTATTCGGTGTTCGCGTCGGTCCGGCCTTACGGGAGAGACGAGCATGCGCGACAAACGCCCTGATGGGATCGCCGATTATACGGGTCCGGCCGGTGGCTGGGGCGCGCTGAAGGCGGTTGCCGTCTCGCTCAAGGCGCAGCAGATCGTGGTGCGTGGCGGCCAGACGCTGCTCAAGTCGAACCAGCCCGACGGCTTCGATTGCCCGAGCTGCGCGTGGCCCGACCCGAAACATACCTCCTCGTTCGAATTCTGCGAGAACGGCGCCAAGGCCGTCGCGTGGGAATCGACCGCCAAGACGATCGGCGCCGACTTCTTCGCCGCGCACAGCGTGTCCGACATCTGGAAGCAGAGCGATCACTGGATCGAGGACCAGGGCCGCGTCACCGAGCCGCTCCGCTACAACGCCGCCACCGATCACTATGAGGTCGTGAGCTGGGCGGATGCGATGCGCGAGATCGGCGCAGGGCTTGCCGCCGTGCCGGATCCCAATCAGGCCGAGTTCTACACCTCGGGTCGCTGCTCGAACGAGGCGGCTTTCCTGTTCCAGCTGTTCGTGCGGCTGTACGGCACCAACAACTTCCCCGACTGTTCGAACATGTGCCACGAGGCGACCTCGGTCGGCCTGCCCAAGTCGATCGGCATCGGCAAGGGCACCGTCAGCCTCGAGGACTTCGACCACGCCGACCTGATCCTGTCGATCGGCCACAACCCCGGCACCAACCACCCGCGAATGATGGCGACGCTGCGCGAAGTGTCGAAGCGCGGTGGCAAGATCATCGTCTTCAACCCGCTCAAGGAACGCTCGCTCGAACGTTTCGAATCGCCGCAGTCGGTGGTCGAGATGGCGACGATGTCGGCAACCCCGATCGCGAGCAGCTATTACCAGGTGAAGGTCGGCGGCGACGCGGCCGCGCTGAAGGGCATCGCCAAGGCGCTTGTCGCGCTCGACGAAGCTGCCAAGGTCACCGGCACCGAGCGCGTGCTCGATCACGCGTTCATCGCCGAGCATACCGCGGGCCTCGACGAGTATATCGCCGATCTCGCGACGACGGAATGGGCGGATATCGAGCGTTCCAGCGGGCTTTCGCGGAAGGACCTCGAAGAGGTCGCACTCGCCTATTCGAAGTCGAAGTCGACGATCTGCTGCTACGGCATGGGAGTAACCCAGCACCGCACCGGTACCACCAACGTCCAGCAGATCGCGAACCTGCTCCTGCTCCGCGGCAACATGGGCAAGCCGGGCGCGGGCATCTGCCCCTTGCGTGGTCACAGCAACGTCCAGGGCGACCGCACCGTCGGGATCACCGAGCGGCCGATGCCCTTGCTGCTCGATAATATGCGCGACGTATTCGGGTTCGAGCCGCCCCGCGAGCACGGCCATTCGGTGGTCGAGAGCATCGCCGCGATGCGCGACGGCCACGCCAAGGCGATCGTCTGCCTCGGCGGCAACCTCGCGATCGCCTCGTCCGATCCGCAGGCCTGCGCGGAAGGGTTCCGCAACCTCGATCTCGCGGTCCACATCACCACCAAGCTCAATCGCACGCAGTTGCTGATGGCGAAGGCGACCTACGTCCTGCCGTGCCTTGGCCGGACCGAGCTCGACATGCAGGCGACCGGCCAGCAATCGGTGACGGTCGAGGACTCGATGTCGATGGTCCACGCCTCGCGCGGGTTCCTGATGCCGCCGGGTGACAACGTTAAGTCGGAGATCTGGATCGTCGGCGAGATCGCCAAGGCGACCTTTGCCGCCAAGGGCCGCGCGCCGGTCGAGATCGACTGGGACGCCTATGTCGGCGACTACAGCCTGATCCGCGACAAGATCGAGGCAGTGTTCCCGGCGTTTGCCGATTACAACGCCCGCATTCGCAAGCCGGGTGGCTTCCACCTGCCGAACTCCGCGGCGATGCGCGAGTGGAACACGGATAGCGGCAAGGCCAACTTCCTCGTCACCAAGGGCGTCGCAGAGGACGAGGGCGCGGGCGATCCGACCGTGCTGCGCCTGACGACGCTGCGCGCACACGATCAGTACAACACCACCGTCTACAGCCTCGACGACCGTTATCGCGGCGTGTTCGGGCGCCGCGACATCCTGTTCATGAACGAGCGCGACATGGCGCGGCTCGGGCACAAGGAAGGCGACGTCGTCGACATCGCCACCGCGCTGCAGTTCGCACGGCCCGATCGCGTCGTGCAGAAGCTGATGCTGGTACGGTACGCGCTGCCCGACGGCTGCGTCGCCTCCTACTACCCCGAGACGCAGCCGTTGATCGCACTCGAGGATCACGACCCGCAGAGCTTCACCCCCTCCTACAAATCCATTCCGGTGACCGTCCGTCCCGCAGCGACCGACCAGAAGGCGGATCGCGGCGTGGTGCGTGCGGGTGTCGTCGGCCATCAGGACAGAGCACACGCATGAGCACCGGTTATTCGTCGACCATCGACACCTATGCCACTCTCGCGGCGACCAAGGCGGAGGCGTTGCGGCGCTCTCCCGCCGGGTTCTTTGCAGGCGCCATCCTCGCGGGCACGTATATCGGCATTGCGATGATCCTTGCGCTCAGCACCGGCTCGGGGCTGGCACCCGGCGTGCGACCGCTGGTGATGGGCGGGACCTTCGGGCTCGGGCTGATCCTGACCGTGTTCGCCGGCGCTGAGCTTTTCACGGGCTACGTGATGTATCTCGGCTTCGGCCTGGCGAAGCGCACCGTCAGCATTGCCGAGGCGTTGAAGCTGATTGTCGTCGTCTGGATCGGCAACCTCGTTGGCGGCGTGATCCTGTCGTTCATCTTCGCGGCAGGCGGCGGTGGTGCGATCTATGCGAACGCCGACACAATGTTCCACGCCTACGTTCAGCACAAGGTGTCGGTCGACGCGACCGCACTGCTGGCGCGTGCGATCCTGTGCAACTGGCTCGTGTGCCTTGCGATCTGGACCGCGGCACGGATGACCGGCGATGCCGCCAAGTGCATCGGCATGGCCTGGATCCTACTCGCGTTCGTCGCCGCCGGGTTCGAGCATTCGGTCGCCAATATGACCGCGCTGACGCTGGGTCTGCTCGTGCCGCATGCGTCGATCGATATCTTCGGGATGATCCGCAATCTCGCGATCGTCAGCCTCGGCAACATCATCGGTGGGCTCGTGTTCGTCGTCGGTGGTTATCTCGCCGCGGCCAAAACCGATGTGGTACAGGCCACCAAGTGAGACGCTTCGACTAGCCGCACCGTCTGCGGCTAGTCGAAGATCTTCCATGGATCGTTGACCGCCAGGATCGCATCGCTTCGTGCCAGCGCGAGCAGCGTCAGGCGGTGCTCGCGCGCGTGATCGATCGCCAGGCTGGTCGGCGCGGAGATACCCACCAGCATTGGCGCGCCGGCGATCAGCGCTTTGTCGACCATCTCGAAACTGATCCGCGAGGTGACGAGGATGAAGCCGTTGATAGGCGTGCCGGCGATCGCGATGCCGCCGACGAGCTTGTCGAGCGCATTGTGGCGGCCGACGTCCTCGTAGGCGGCGATGATCGTCCCGGACCGATCGCACGCCGCGGCGGCATGAATGGCCCCTGTAGCTGCGTTCAGGGGCTGATGAGCGCGTAACCCTGCCAAGGCGGCAAACAGCGCGGAGACGGGCGTGTCGGGCTTTGGCGGCATCCTCGGGACCGGTTTGCGAAGCTGTTCGAGCCCCGAGATGCCGCACAGCCCGCAACTCGTATCACTGGTTCGGTGGCGGACGCGGTCGTGGATACGGCCCTTGCAGCGATCGGACAGCCCGACGCGAACGATCCAGCCCGCCTCCGCTTCGAAGATATCGATGTCTCGGACATCGTCGGCACTGTCGGCTAGACGCTCGGTCAGCAGGAAGCCGGTCGTGAATTCGGCCAGGTCGGCAGGCGTCATCATCATCACCGCATAGCCAAGCCCGTCGATCTCGATCGCGACAGGGACTTCGACGGCGATGGCACGCTCGCCCGCGGTAATCGAATCAGGCCGAAGGATCTTGATCGCTTGCGTGCGCGACGTGGTCATAGGGTCTCGAGGTCCTGCGGCGTGTTGACGTTCGGGATAGGCGCACCCGCCGGGATCGGGATAGCCCCGATCGCCTCCGCCCAACCGCGCACCGATCGCCGCGGCACGGTCTCGATATGCGTCAGCAAATTGCCGAGCAAACCCGTCTCCCAATGCCCGAGCACCGGAGCGTCGGGGCAATAGGCGGAGGCGCGACGGGACAACCCCACAAGCAACCCGTCCGGCAACCACGGCATATCGCACCCGATCGTCAGCACCGACGTGAACCCGTGCAAGGCCGCATAACCGAGCGCGCCGGCGATGCCCCCCAATGGCCCGATATCCGCCCTTGGCAGGTCCGGGATCGCCCCATCGCGCCCCGCAACCATCGCGGTCTCGACATGAGGCGACAGCAACGCCCGCGCATGCTCAGCCAGCACGCGTCCGTCCAACACCGCCATCGCCTTGTCGGACCCGAAGCGCGACGACCTCCCGCCCGCCAGTACGACGCCGAGAATACGCTGCTCGGTCAGCGTGTCTTCTCGATCCGCACCGGCACCGATTTCGCTGCCGGAACATGGCTTTCGCGGGCATGGTGAGCAACCGGTATGAGCAGATTGCACTCCGGGTAATAGGCGCCGAGGCAGCCCTCGGGGATCGCATATTCGACCACGCGGAGCTTGTTCAGGCGTCGGTCCGAATTGTCGCCTGCGTCACCGACCAGATCGACGTCGTCGCCGTCGGTGATCCCCATCCGGATCATGTCGCTGCGGTTCATGAAGACGATGTCGCGCGTGCCTTTCACGCCGCGGAAACGGTCGTGATAGCCGTAGACGGTCGTGTTGAACTGGTCGTTCGACCGCAGCGTCATTAGCCGGAAACGGCCCTCCGCCTCCTCGAACCCAGTCACGTTCAGCGCCTGCGGAACGTTGATCTCCGCCTTGCCGCTCTTCGTCTTCCACTCGCGGTGCGCCGCGGGCACGCCCTTCCAGAAGCCACCGGGCGTGAACATCTGGTCGTTGAAATTCTTGAACAGGTCCGGATACGTCACCTCGATCGCATCGCGAACGCGCGCATAATCGCGCACCCACGCGTCCCAATCGAGCTTCGGATTGGGTGCGAGGGTCGCCTTGGCAATCCCCGCGACGATCGCGGGCTCCGACAGCAACGTCTCGGACGCCGGCGTCGCCTTGCCCTTCGACCCGTAGATCTGGCTGAACGAATCCTCGATCGACACGCTCTGCGGCCCGGTGCCCTGCATGTCGGTCTCGATCCGACCCAGACAGGGAAGCAGGTACGACGTCTCACCCGGCAAAAGGTGCGAGCGGTTGAGCTTGGTGGCGATATGTACCGTCAGGTCGAGCACGCGCCATTTCGGCTCCATCCGCGCATGATCGGGGATCGCGCGCACGAAGTTGCCGCCAAGCCCGACGAACGCCTGCGCGCTGCCGTCGAGCACCGCTTCGCACGCCTCGACCGTATCCCAGCCCTTCTCACGCGGCGGCTCGAAGCCATATTGCTCGGCAAGCTTGTCGAGCGGGGCGAGTTCGGGCTTCTCGGTGATGCCGACGGTGCGCTGGCCCTGCACGTTCGAGTGGCCACGGACCGGGCCCATGCCCGCCCCAGGCTTGCCGATGTTGCCGCGGAGCAGCATCAGGTTGACGACCATGTGGACATTGTCGATCCCGCCAACGTGCTGAGTCAGCCCCATGCCGTACACCGCGATAACCGCCTTCGACTTGGCATAGACCTTCGCCGCCGCCTCAATCTCGGTGCGGGGCAGGCCGCTCTCATGCTCGATCGTTGCCCATTCGGTTGCACGCGCGACCTCGGCGAACGCCTCGAACCCGGTCGTGTGCTCGGCGAGAAACGCGTGATCGAGCACGGGCAGGCCATTGATCCGCTTGGCGTTGTCGTCGGCCTCGATCAGGTATTTGCACATCCCCATGATCGCGCCGACGTCGCCGCCGGTCTTAAGTTGGTGGTATTGCGAGGCGATCGGTGTCGACTTGCCGGTGACCATCTCGATCGGGTTCTGCGGGTCCTGGAATTTCTCCAGCCCGCGCTCCTTGAGCGGATTGAATACGACGATCTCGACACCGCGCTTCGCACAATCACGCAACGGATGCAGGAAGCGCGGACTATTCACACCGGGGTTCTGCCCGAAGTAGAAGATCGCGTCGCACTTCTCATAGTCCGACAGGTGGATCGTGCCGACCGCGGAACCGATGGCCGACTTCAACCCGACCGAGGTCGTCTCATGACACATGTTCGAGCTGTCGGGCAGGTTCTGGCTGCCGTACATCCGCGCGAGCAGGCTATACATGTACGACGTCTCGAGGCTGGCGCGGCCCGATGCGTAGAAGATGACCTTGGTCGGATCATAGGTCTTCAGCTTGGCGCCGATACCGGCAAACGCCTCGTCCCAACTGCACGCCGCGTATTTGTCGGTCGCGGCATCATATTTCAGCGGATGCGTGAGCCGCCCGGCTTGTTCGAGATCGTAATCTTTCCAGCCGATCAGTTCGCTAACCGTATGCTGCTCGAAGAATGCCGGTGTCACGCGGAACGAGGTCAGTTCCCACGCGGTCGCCTTCGCACCATTCTCGCAAAACTCGGCAACGTGCGGATGCGCTGGCTTGCCCCACGCGCAGCTCACGCACTGAAAGCCGTCGGGCTTGTTCTGGCGCGCCAGTTCGCGAACAATCTCAGGCCCGACCTTTTCGCGCGCAGAAATCTCGACGAGCGACTTCATCGACCCCCAGCCGCCTGCTGGTGCGGTGTAATCCTCGATCTCTACGGTCCGGTCGTCGCTCATGCTCATCTCCGCTTTTGTCGTCCAACGAAGCGGCAAAGCTTTCGATGCAGGCGCGACAGATTTACCGGCGGTTCAAATCCGGGCGCGCATCGCCTAGATGCAGTCTCGAATCTCCAAGGAACTCCGATGACGACGCACACGACCCGCATGCTTATCCTCGGCTCGGGCCCCGCCGGGCTCTCCGCCGCGATCTATGGCGCGCGTGCCGGGATGGCGCCGATCGTCGTGCAAGGCATCCAGCCCGGCGGCCAGCTGACCACGACCACCGATGTCGAGAACTATCCCGGCTTCAAGGACGTGATCCAGGGCCCGTGGCTGATGGAGCAGATGACCGCGCAGGCCGAGCATGTCGGCACCCGGATGATGTGGGACACCGTCACGCAGGTCGACCTGACCAGCCGCCCGTTCCGCCTGATTGGGGACAGCGGCGACGTGTATGAGGGCGACACGCTGGTAATCGCGACCGGTGCGCAGGCCAAGTGGCTCGGGATCGACAGCGAGGAACCGATGAAGGGCAAGGGCGTCAGCGCCTGCGCGACCTGCGACGGGTTCTTCTACCGCGGCAAGAAGGTGGCGGTGATCGGGGGCGGCAACACCGCGGTCGAGGAGGCGCTGTACCTGACCAACCATTCGTCCGACGTGACGCTGATCCACCGTCGCGATTCGCTGCGCTCGGAGAAGATTCTCCAGGAGCGCCTGTTCGCCCACAAGGGCGTGACGGTGCTCTGGAACAAGGAGGTCCGCGAGTTCGTCGACGGCGGCGGCAATGCAGGTCTGGTCGCGCTGGAGCTCGAGGACACGGTAACGGGCGAGCGCTCGCGGCTCGCGGTCGATGGCGGGTTCGTGGCGATCGGGCATCATCCGGCGACCGAGCTGTTCCGCGGCCACATCGATCTCGATTCGGACGGGTATATCTCGGTCGAGACCGGTTCGACGCGGACCAGCGTCGAGGGCGTGTTCGCTTGCGGGGACGTGGCGGACAAGGTCTACCGGCAGGCGGTGACGGCGGCGGGGACGGGCTGCATGGCGGCGCTGGATGCCGAGCGGTTCCTCGCGGCAGCCGAGTTTGCAGAGCTGGCCGAAGCCGCGGAATAACGCTCGCGGCCTTCGTCATCGTCATCGTCATCCTGACGAAAGTCAGGATCCAGGTTTCCAAACGATAGCGATTATGGCTCTGGTCCTGCTTTCATCAGGACTGGAGCAGCTACTCCTGCGCCATCCCGTCGACGATAGCGGCGTGGAGCGCTGCGGCGTTCTCCGCCCCGGCAAAGCTATGGGACGCCGTGTCGAACCGCTTCACTTTCGCGCCACCGCGATAGCGTGCGGCAAAGGCGATCGCGGTCGCGTCGCCAGTCGCAAGGACGATGGCGGCGTCGTCGTGCCAGCCGTCAAGTGCGGTCAAGACGTTGGTCGCTAGTGAAGCACGCTCTTTAGTCTTAGCGGTCACAACCCTTTTCAAGCCTCTGAGAAGCTTGGTAAAGCTGACCTGTCCCTTTAGCGCGCGTCGCCAGGCTGCGGGGTCGCGTAGCGCGCTGTGATAGCGGGCCCGTATCGCGGCGGCGGGGGGGAGGTCGTCGATCGGTTGCACGACCCAGGGGTTGGCGACGATGATCCGGTCGATCCCCGCCGATCGTCCGAACAGCGCGAGCGTGCTGGCCGCGTCGCAATTGCCGAAGCCGACCAATCGGCTGACCCCCGGTGCCGCGCGGCGGAACGCGTCGGCGGCTGCGATCAGGTCAGGTTCGGCGCTGAGGAAGCCGTTGTTGTCACCCGTCGAATCGCCCACGCCGCGGCGGTCGTAACGGAACACGGGTATGCCAGCGGCGGCCAGTCGATGCGCCAGCATCGCCATCCCGCGATGGGCGCCGCTGCGGATTTCATTGCCGCCGGACACGATGAGCAGTCCTGTAGACCCGTCTGCCTCGTCCAGCGTCGCGGCTAGGCTTTCGCCTTCGCAAGCGAACGCGATCAGCGTTCGCACGATGCGATCCAGTGCAAGATGTCTTCGGCAAGTATCTGAGCCAGGGCAGTATCATTGTCCGGCTCTGACTGACGCCACAGCGGCGATGCCGCATATTTCACGTCGGCGTGGCGCGGGTCGGATTCGAGCCTGATACCTCGCAGGCGGCCATCTCCAGCATAGGGTGTGGCGTCGCGTAGGTCGGCCAACATTTCGCGGGACAGCGTGTTGCCCGCATACTCGGTTTCGTTGGCGGGAGCGGAGCGGGACGTCGTTCGCGTGCGATCCAACTCGCGCAACAGATCTTCGCCGGTTTGCGCGGATAGCTGCCACCGGCCGGCGAGGGCGGCGTCGGTATCGAAGAGCGCGCCGCTTCTTATCGAAATGCTGTAGGTGTTCCGGTTAAGATATTGAACCAGCTCGGTATAGGCTGTCCGCTGGTCGCGGAGTCGCGCTTCGGCGGTGACGACGACGCTCTCGCCGGTGCCGGGGAGATCGGGGAGCACGCTGCCGATCCCATGAACCGCAAGTGCGCGTAAAATTGCGACGAGGAACTGGCGCGTCCGGTTCGCTTCTTCGAACAGCGGGAGGGCGGCGATGACGATCGGGCCGGCATCTGGGCCGAACCGCAGCATCGCTTCGCCGCCGCCGCTCCAGTCATAGGTATCGAAGCGCAGGGCGGTCATCCCGGATGAGGCTAGACCCCCCGTTAAGGCTAGACCAGTGCCTTGCTGGCGGCAAATTGGACGAGCGCGCCGAACGTCTCGAGCATCTCGCCGTCGATCTCGTCGTCCTCGATCAGGATGCCGAGCCTGTCCTCGAGTTCGGTCAGCACGCTCGCCACCGCCATGGAATCGAGCTCGGGCAGCGCGCCGAACAGCGGTGTGTCAGCGGTGAACGTCGCGACTCGGTCGGCGCTGAGGCCGAGAATATCGGCGAGGACGGCGCGTACCGTCGTTTCGACTTGGGAAGTGCCTTCGAAGATCACGAGCATCGCCTGAACGGTTAGGAACCCGGCCCCGCTAGCGTGTGGGGGTGAATTCGGCAACGGGTTCGCGCTAAAGGGGGCTTGGCGCTATTAGAGCGTCATGATTGCGCTCGACCCCAAGCCGTACCCTATCGACCACATCGCGCTGCGTGGTGCGCCGGACGCCGTTGCACTGGTCGACAAGGCGGGCGTGATGACGTTTGCCGAGCTTGAGGCGGGGGTCGGTGCATTGGCGGGGTGGCTCGCTGCCCGAGGGCTGTCGGCCGGCGACCGCGTCGCGACGTGGCTGCCCAAGACGCGGGTCGCTTGCCTTATGCCGTTGGCGGCGGCGCGGGCGGGGCTGGTGCATGTACCGGTCAACCCACTGCTCCGCCGGGCCCAGGTCGCACATATTCTGGGGGACAGCGGCGCTCGTTTGCTGGTGACCCAGAGCGCGCGGGCCGGGACGCTAGACGATGGCGACGTACCGGATGCCTGCGCGATCGTAGACGAGACGGATCCTCTTTCTCTGTTCCCTCGCGAACGCGGGGGCCCAGGATTGCAGAGCGCGACGCCCGTGATTCCTGGCCCCCCGCCTTCGCGGGGGAACGGAATGATGGGTCCCTCCGACGCCGACCCCGATACCCTGGCAGCAATCCTCTACACTTCCGGCTCCACTGGCCGCCCGAAAGGCGTGATGCTGAGCCACGCCAACCTATGGCTCGGCGCGATCTCCGTCGCGCACTATCTGAAGCTGGCGCCTGAAGACCGCGTACTCGGCGTACTCCCCTTGTCGTTCGACTACGGTCAGAATCAGCTGTTCTCCACCTGGGCGGCAGGCGCTTCGGTAGCGCCGCTCGACTACCTCGTCGCACGCGACGTGGTAAAGGCGGTCGAGCGGGTCGAGGCGACGACGCTGGCAGGTGTGCCGCCCTTGTGGGTTCAGCTACTGGAAGCGGAGTGGCCGGTGGAAACCGCCGCGCGGCTCAAGCGCCTGAGCAACTCGGGCGGCGCACTGACGCCGCGGCTTGTGCGGGGCCTGCGGGCGCGGTTCCCGGCGGCGGAAGTGTACGCGATGTATGGGCTGACCGAGGCGTTCCGGTCGACCTATCTCGACCCGGCGCTGATCGATACGCACCCCGACGCGATGGGGCGAGCAATCCCGTTTGCCGAGGTTTCGGTGGTGAAACTCGACGGCACGCGCGCTGCGCCGGGGGAGGCGGGGGAACTCGTGCATTCGGGCCCGCTAGTGGCGCAAGGCTATTGGCAGGATGCGGAGCGGACGGCGCAGCGGTTCCGCCCGGCCCCCGGTGGCAGCGGCATGGCGGTCTGGTCGGGGGATACCGTCGTCGAGGGCGAGGACGGCTTGCTCCGATTCGTCGGCCGCAATGACGAGATGATCAAGAGCGCGGGCAACCGTATCAGTCCGCTCGAAATCGAGGAGGCGGTGCTGGCAGGCGGGGAGGCGCGCGAGGCAGTCGCAGTCGGTGTGCCGGACGAGCGGTTGGGGCAGGCGATCGTCGTGATGCTGGCGGGGGATGCGGGTGAGGAAGCGGCGTTGCGGGCGCGGCTGAGGACTGCTTTGCCGAGCTTCATGCAGCCAGCGCTGTATCTCTGGCGGGACGAATTGCCGCGTAATGCCAATGGGAAGCTGGACAGGTCTGGCATTGCGTCGGAGGTAAAAGCTTGTTCTCCCGCGAAGGCGGGAGTCCAGGCTGGGCCCCCGCCTTCGCGGGGGAACATGGAAGGGAGTGCGTCATGAAACCGATGGGTGCTCTTCCTCCTGAGTTTGCTGCGCAGTCGGGGGCGCTAACGATCGGCGGTCGGCCTGCCGATGGTTGGGCTGTAGAGGCCAGTGACACTCCGCTGTTCGTCTACGACATGGCGATCGTCGCCGCGCGCATCGCACGGTTTCGCGCCGCGATGCCGGCGATCGACCTCCATTACGCCATCAAGGCCAATCCGCACGCCGACCTGCTGACCGCCATCGCGCCGCTAGTTGACGGGCTCGACGTCGCTTCCTCGGGCGAACTCGCGAAGGCAATCGTCGTCAAACCGGCCGCCTCGATCAGTTTCGCGGGTCCCGGCAAGCGTGACGACGAACTCGCCGCCGCGATCACCGCCGGCGCCACGCTCAACGTCGAATCGGAAGGCGAGGCGGTGCGGGCGTTCGCGATCGGTGAGCGGCTCGGCCACACACCGCGCATGGCGGTCCGCGTGAACCCCGACATCGAACTGCGCGGCTCTGGGATGCGGATGGGCGGTCGCGCGTCGCCGTTCGGGGTCGATGCCGGCCGTGCGGCTGCGCTCGTGAAGGCGATCGTCGCGGCGGGCGCGGACTGGCGCGGGTTCCACATCTACGCAGGCAGCCAGGCGCTCGATCCTGCCGCGATTGCCGAAACCCAGGCCGCGACGATCGCGCTCGCTGCCAGGCTGAGCGACGAGGTGGGCGTTGCGCCCCCGCTGGTGAACCTCGGCGGCGGTTTCGGCGTGCCCTATTTCGCCGGCGACGTTGCGCTGAACGTCGAGCGTGTCGGCGATGCACTGGCCCAAGAGCTCGCATCCCGTCCCGCAATCCTCGCTAAAACGCGGTTCGCGATCGAACTCGGTCGCTGGCTCGTCGCCGAAGCCGGCGTCTATCTGACCCGCGTCATCGACATAAAGCAAAGCCAGGGCGAGACCTTCGTCGTCGTCGACGGCGGCCTCAACCACCAGCTCGCCGCCAGCGGCAATTTCGGGACGGTCGTCCGCCGCAACTATCCGATCGCGGTCGCCGCCCGTATGGGCCACGCGCCCACCGAAACCGTCTCCGTCGTCGGCCCCCTGTGCACACCGCTCGACCGGCTCGGCGACAAGGTCGCGCTCCCCCCCGTCCACGTCGGCGACCTAATCGCGATCTTCATGGCCGGCGCCTATGGCGCGAGCGCCAGCCCGGCGGCGTTTCTCGGGCATCCACCCGCCACCGAGATCGTATCTGTGCTATAGCGACGCGGTGCTGACCTATCGGAGCATGGTTACGGAGCGCTCCTAACGCTATCTTCACCTGTTCCCTCCATAGCGAAGGCCGAGTTTAGCCGACTGTCGGGCTGCCGATGGGCGGTGTGACACCAGGAGAAAAGTGACAATGCGTTCCGGATCCGTTTCGAAATCCCTGCTGACCCTTGGTGTGGCCGCAACCACGCTCGGTGCCTGCACGAGCACCGGCGGTCGTCCCGAACTGCCGCCTGCCGCCTATGTCGCGAACAAGGAGCTGCCGGGCGAGCAATACGTCATCGGCCCGCTCGATCAGCTCAACATCTTCGTCTGGCGCAATCCCGAATTGTCGTCGAAGGTTCAGGTGCGTCCCGACGGCCGGATCACGACGCCGTTGATCAACGACATGCCCGCGGTCGGCAAGACCCCGGCGATGCTCAGCGACGACATCAAGAAGGCGCTCGCCGCCTATATCAAGGACCCGATCGTCTCGGTGATCGTCGAGAATTTCAGCGGCACGTACAGCCAGCAGGTCCGCATCGTCGGCGCGACCGAGAAGCCCGCCTCGATCCCCTATCGCGCGAACATGACGCTGCTCGATGCGATGATCGCGGTCGGCGGTCTCAGCCAATATGCCGCGGGCAACAAGGCGCGGCTGGTCCGCTACGACCGCGCGACCGGCAAGCAGACCGAATATGGGCTGCAGATCGGCAATCTGCTTAAGAAGGGCGATTCCTCGGCGAACGTCCGGCTCGAGCCGGGCGACGTGATCATCATCCCCGAATCGATGTTCTGAGGCACGCCCAGATGAACGGGATCTACGACGAGGTGCGCATCGCGCTCCACACGATCTGGACGCGGCGCTGGTTGGCGCTCGGCGTGGCGTGGGGCGTGTGCGTGCTCGGCTGGCTGGTCGTCTCGCAGATCCCGAGCCGGTATGAGTCGACCGCGCGCGTGTTCGTCCAGATGCAGACGATCCTGCCCGCCGGGATGGATGGCGTACCGCAGAGCGTGCCGATGAGTGTCGACGCGATCCGCACCACGCTGACCTCGGCGGTGACGCTCGAAAAGGTCGTGCGCGGCACCGATCTGGCGGCGACCGTGTCGAGTGACCGCGATGTCGCCGACCGCGTGTCGAGCCTCGCACAGAATATCAAGATCGTTTCGCAACAGGATAATCTGTTTCAGATTACCGCCACCGCCTCCAACCCCAAGCTGGCGCGACAGGTCACGCAGAAGCTGATCGATCTGTTCGTCGAGCAGAATCTGGCGGGCGATCGGTCGAAGACCACGCAGAGCCTGACCTTCCTCGACCAGCAGCTCGTGGCACGGCAGAAGCAGCTCTCGGATGCCGAGGGCAAGCGCGCCGATTTCCAGAACCGCTATCTCGGCGCGTTGCCGGGGACCGGGTCGATCAGCGACCGGATCGGTGCGGCGCGGTCGCAGATGTCGCAGGTCGATGGCGATCTGGCCGCGGCGCAGTCGAGCCTCGCCGCAGTGCAGGGCCAGATGGCGGGAACCCCCGCGACCGTGGCGGGCGTTGGCGGTGTAGCCGGCGCGGCGGGGCCAGCACGCGCGCGGTTGCAGGCGATCCAGGGCCAGCTAGCCGATGCGCGTGCGCGCGGCTATACCGAGAACCATCCCGACGTGGTGGCGTTGAAGAGCCAGCTGGCGGCAGCGACGGCTGCGGCGCGGAGCGAGCCGCTGTCCGGTGGCAGTGCCAATGGCAGCGCGCAGAACCCGCTCTACGCCTCGCTCCAGTCGATGGTGGCGGACCGTCAGGCGACCGTCGCGTCGCTGCGGATGCGGAAGAGCCAGTTGCAGGGCGATCTCGACATGCTCAATTCGAAGCTCGCGGGCGATCCCGAGGTTGCCGCAGAACAGGGTTCGATCGATCGCGACTACCAGGTGCTCAAGGACCAGTACGACACGTTGCTGACGCAGCGTGAGCAGACCGCGCTGATGGGGCAGGCGCAGTCGCAGAGCGATCATGTCAAGTTCAGCGTCATCGATCCGCCTACCATGCCGCGGACGCCGAGCGCGCCGAACCGGATGCTCCTGCTGTCGGGCGTGCTGGTCGCTGGACTCGCGGCGGGGATCGGCGCAGCGTTTGCGATGGGGCAGTTGCGGACGACGTTCGCGACCACGACGCGGCTCGAAAAGGCAGCGGGGATGCCGGTGATCGGGTCGATCGGCGAAGTCGTGACGCGGGTCCAGTCGGACCAGCGGCGTTCGAAGTTGAAGATGTTCCTGGGTGGCACCGCCGCTCTGGGCGCGGCCTATGTCCTGCTGCTGGGGGTCGAGATCCTGCAGCGCGGACTGGCGGCATAAAGGGGGATGACCGTGACGAAACCTGATCGCGAACCCTCGCTGCTCGAACGCGCAGCCAAGGTCTACGACTTCAACGCGCATCTGCGCGCGCGAAGCGCTCCGCCGGCGCCGGTCGACGATCTCCAGCCTGTGAACGTTCCTGCCGTCGACGATCTCCAGACCGAGGCACCGGACCGCGCGCCGACCCACGGTCCCGCCTTCGACGCGACATTCGAGGACGCCAGCTTCCTGGCGATCCCCGAAGAACTGCGCGCGCCGATCGGCAGCGAACTGTCCGACGAATTCTACCTGCCGCCGGACCATTCTGACGATACCGCGCGGATCGATCGTGGCATGCTGGCGGCAAACGGCATGATCGTGCCCGGCGCGCCGGTCGGTCCGCTCGCCGAAGAGTTTCGCCTGATCAAGCGCCAGCTGCTGATCGCCAGCGCGCGGATCGCGGAAAGCGACAGCCCCGAAAAGGCGCGTATGATCCTGGTCTGCTCGGCACGGCCCGAGGACGGCAAGACCTTCTGCGCGATCAACCTTGCGCTCTCGATCGCCGCCGAGCGCGACACCGAAGTGCTGCTCGTCGATGCCGACGTCGCCAAGCCCGATGTCGCCAACCAGCTTGGGCTCAGCGCCGGTGCCGGACTGCTCGATGCGCTTGCGGATTCTGCGATCGATGTCGAGGATCTCGTGATCCGGACCGACGTGGCGCACCTCTCGGTGCTGCCCGCGGGGACCAAGACCGCGATGGACACCGAACTGCTCGCCAGTGCGCGGACCAGAACCGTGATCGCGCGGCTGCTCGCGGCCAACCCCCGCCGCATCGTCATATTCGACTCGCCACCCGCGCTCGCCGCGTCGCCCGCCTCGGTGCTGGCGATGCGCGTCGGCCAGGTGATGCTCGTCGTACGCGCCGATCGCACGCCCGAAAGCGAACTCCGCGCTGCGGTCAACCTGCTCGACGGATGCGAGCACATCCAGCTCGTCCTGAACGCCGTGTCGTTCGTGCAGGGCGGCGCGCGGTTCGGCAGCTATTACGGCCATGAGGTGTCGCAGTGAGCCGGCACGCGTTCCGGATACTCGCGCTGGCGGGCACGACGCTGACGTTCGGCGCGCCGGCGGCGGCCCAGACCATCCAGTCGGGGCAGGCGGGGGCGACCGATCAACCCGCGCAACTGGAGCAGACCGCGCAGTCCGGCCAGACCCAACGACGCGTGTCGGTCAGACCCTATATCGAGGCGAGCCAGATTTTCGACGCCGACCTCGATGGCGGCGACGTGCTCACCTACACCAGCCTTGCCGCCGGCGTGGATGCGGCGATCGCGACGCAGCGCGTGTCGGGGCAGGTCAGCTACCGCTACGAACACCGGTTCGCCTGGAACAAGAACGCCGTCGACAACGACATTCACTCGGGACTTGCGCGCGTCGACGCCCGCGTGACGCCGAACCTGACGCTCGAGGCAGGCGGTATCGCCACGCGGACCCGCTCCGATATCCGCGGCGCCGCACCGGGCCTGCTGATCGGCAATGTCGACAACGTGTCGCAGCTCTACTCGGTCTATGCCGGACCGAGCCTGACCACGCGCGCCGGCCCGGTCACGTTCGATGCGAACTATCGCCTCGGCTACACCAAGGTCCAGACCCCCACCTTCGGCGGATCGACGCTCGCGGGCCAGCGGCTGGATTATTACGACGATTCGATCGGCAACACCGTGACCGCGCGCGCCTCGACCGCGCCGGGCAGCGTGGCGCCCTTCGGCATCACGGTCAGCGGCGCGTACGACCGCGAAACGGCCAGCCAGCTCGAGCAGCGGTACGAGGGCTATTACGGCCGCGGCGATATCCTCCAGCCGATCTCGCCCTATGTCGCGCTGACCGCAGGCGTCGGCTACGAGAAGATCGAGACCAGCCAGAAGGATGCGCTGGTCGATGCAGCCGGTGCGCCGGTGCTCGACAGGGACGGCCGGTTCGTCACCAACGACGCGTCGCCGCGGCGGATCGCGTATCGTACCGACGGCCTGTATTACGATGCGGGCGTGATCTGGCGACCCAACCGCCGGACCTCGGTCGAGGGGCATCTCGGCAAGCGCTATGGTTCGCTCAGCTTCACCGGCACCGCGACGTACCAAGCGTCGAAGTCAGTCGGCATGGCGGTCAACGTCTATGACGGCATCCAGACCTTCGGCCGCCAGCTTCGCACCGGTCTCGGCAATCTGCCGACCAGTTTCATTTCGGGCGGGCAGCAGGGCTTCGGCCAGCAGTTCAACGGTTGCGTGTTCGGCACCAGCGGCGCGCAGCCGGGTGGTTGTCTCGACAACGTGTTCCAGTCGATCTCGACCGCGAGCTACCGCGCACGCGGGGTCGACGGCGTGATCGTCGCCACCCGTGGTCGTTCGACTTGGGGCGGCGGCGTGGGCTACACCAATCGCCGTCTCTATGCGCCCGACGGCGCGCCGGGGCTGGTCGTCACCGGGCTCGAAGACCAGAGCTATTACGCACAGCTTTTCTATGCGCGGTCGCTCAGTCAGGTCTCGGGGATCAACGCGGACCTGTTCGCGAACTATTACGAGCCGGGCGTCGCCAATGTCCCGCTCGAGGCCATCTCGGGTGACGACAGCGTCTGGTCGTACGGCGCGACCGGCACCTATTATCGATATTTCGGGCGACTTGGCACCTCCGCGTCGCTCGGACTTTACAGCTTCAAGGTCGGTGACCTCGACAGCGACTGGTCGGCGCAGGCGCTGATCGGTGCGCGGTACCAGTTCTGAAGGCGAGTAAGATATGTACGACGAGCATTATGGTCTGACGGGTCGGCCGTTCCAGCTGACCCCCGATCCCAAATTCTGGTTCGAGACCGCGACGCACCGCAAGGCGATGGCGTATCTCGGCTATGGTCTGGCGCAGGGCGAGGGCTTTATCGTCATCACCGGCGATATCGGCGCGGGCAAGACGACGCTGGTCGGCCATCTCATGGATACGATCGATCACCAGCGGTTGAACGCGATCCGGCTCGTGTCCACCGCGATCGAGGCGGACGATCTGCTGCGGATCGTCGCCACCGAACTGAAGGTCGATCCCGCCCGGCTGACCAAGGCCGAGTTGCTCACCGCGATCGAGCGCGGGCTGCACGCGGTCGCGCGGACCGGCAAGCGGACACTGCTGATCGTTGACGAAGCGCAGGCGCTGCCGATCTCTGCGCTCGAAGAATTGCGGATGCTGTCGAACTTCCAGGCCGGCGGGCACGCGCTGCTCCAGATCGTCCTCCTCGGCCAGCCCGAGTTTCGCGATCGGCTGCACGGCTCGGACCGGCTCGAACAGCTCCGCCAGCGCGTGATCGCGATCCACCATCTCGATCCGATGGAGGCGGACGAGGTGTCGGAATATCTGGCGCACCGTCTGTCGGTGGTCGGCTGGACCGGCAATCCCGATTTCGCGGACGATGCGTTCGCCGCCTTCTACGCCGGCTCGGCAGGCGTGCCGCGTCGCCTGAACATGCTCGCCGGCCGGGTGATGCTGCATGCCGCGATCGAGGACCTGACGGTGATCGACGCTGCCGTCGTGCGCGCGGTCCAGCGCGATCTCGAAGGTGACCTGCCGACGATCGCGACGGATACCGCGAAGAATGCGCACGTCTCGGAGGCTGGGACCGATCGTCAGGCCGCGCCCGCTTCCGTCCCCACCATGGCGCCCCTCGATCCGGCGATCGTCGACCGGATCGCCGATCTGGAGGCGCGCGTCGAATTGCAGGATGAGGCGCTGCGCCGTGTGCTGACCTTGCTCGTCGACTGGGTCGAGAGCGATACCGACAAGCCCGACTATTCGCCGATCCGCGGCGTTGCTGCCTGGCATGATGCGGCCTGACGTGACGGCGCGGAAACCTACCGTTCTCAATGGCCCCGTTCTCAATGGCATGTCGGTCGATGTCGAGGACTGGTTTCAAGTCGGTGCGTTCGAAAACGTGATCGACAAGGCGGACTGGGACTCGCTGCTGCCGCGCGTCGAGGCGAACACCGACGCGGTCCTCGCGCTGTTTGCCGAACGCGATACGAAGGCGACGTTCTTCACGCTCGGCTGGGTCGCGCACCGCTATCCCGCGCTGATCCGGCGGATCGTCGATGCCGGGCATGAGATCGCCAGCCACGGCTGGGATCACCAGCGCGTCTTCACGATGACGCCGGAGGTGTTCCGCGCCGATCTGGTGCGCGCGCGCAAGGCGATCGAGGATGCGGCGGGTACCAAAGTCACTGGCTACCGCGCACCGAGCTTCTCGATCGATCAGCGGACGCCCTGGGCGCATGTCGAACTGGCCGAGGCGGGCTATGCCTATTCCTCGAGCGTCGCGCCGGTGAAGCACGATCATTATGGCTGGCTCGACGCGCCGCGCTACGGGTTCAAGCCGCTTGCCGACAGCGCGCTGATCGAGGTGCCGGTGACGGTCGCCAAACTCGGCGAGCGCAAGCTGGCCACGGGCGGCGGTTTCTTCCGCCTGCTCCCCGCGGCAATCACCGATTTCGCGGTGCGTCAGGTCAATCGCGAAGACCGGCCGGCGATGTTCTACTTCCACCCCTGGGAGATCGATCCGTCGCAACCACGCGTTGCCGCGGCACCGTTGCGGTCGAAGATCCGGCATTATTCGCGGTTGGGCGCGATGGCGGGCAAGTTGCGCGGGCTGCTCGGGCGCCACGCCTGGGGCCGCGTCGACACGGTCGTCGCACGCGAAGCGGCTCGGCTGGCGTGACCGCGCCGATGCCCGTCGGCGTGCGCGAAGCGGACCTTCGCGATCCGGCGGCGTGCGCGCAGATCGAAGCGTTCGTCGCGATGACGGAGGGCGCCACGCCGTTTCACCTGCCCGCATGGAGCCGCGCGGTGCAGGAAGGCTGTGGCCAGCGCGCGCGCTATCTGCTGTCGGAGGACGCGCGCGGTGCGATCGTCGGCGTGCTGCCGCTGACCGAGATGCGCTCGCCGCTGTTCGGGCGCGCGCTGGTGTCGACCGGGTTCGGCGTCGATGGCGGCGTGCTCGGGGATGCGGTCGAGCCGCTCGCGGCGGGGGCGTGGAACCTCGCGCTACGAATCGGCTGTCCGTCGGTCGAACTGCGCGGCGGTCGGGCGCCTGAGGGTTGGGCAAGCGATGATACCAGCTATCTCGGCTTCGCGCGCGATCTGGCGGTGGACGACGACGCCGAACTGCTCGCGATCCCGCGGAAACAGCGCGCCGAAGTTCGTCGGTCGCTCGGGTTCGATCTGGAGATCGTGACGGGCAACGACCGCAAACTGCTCGCAGAGCATTATCATGTCTACGCGGAGTCGGTCCGCAATCTCGGCACGCCGGTCTTTCCAGCAAAAATTTTCCGTAGCGTTGTGAATACTATGGATGCCGATGTTCTGACCGTCCGGCATGAGGGCAGGGCGGTGGCAAGCGTCCTCAGCCTGTATCATGACGGCATCGTCTATCCCTATTGGGGCGGCGGCACCGACGCCGCGCGGGGCCTTCGTGCGAACGACCGGATGTATTTCGCACTGATGGCGCACGCGCGCGCGCGGGGATGCACGCGGTTCGATTTCGGGCGCTCGAAGACCGGTACCGGGGCGGCGGCGTTCAAGAAGAACTGGGGGTTCGTGCCCGAGCCGAGACTGTACGCCAAGCGCAGCAACGGACCCGCGCGCGAGGTCAATCCGCTCAACCCCAAATATGCGCTGATGGTGCGGACGTGGAAGCGGTTGCCGCTGTGGGCCGCCAACGCCGCCGGGCCGTGGATCTCCCGAGGTCTGGGGTGAGCTTGCTGTTCCTGGCGCACCGCGTGCCGTTCCCGCCCGACCGCGGCGACAAGATCCGCAGCTTTCACATCCTCCAGTATCTGGCGAAGCGAGCGCGCGTCCATCTGGTCGCGTTTGCGGACGACGCGGCGGACGTCGATCCGCCGACGGCGTTCACGGACATGCTGGCGAGCTGCACGATCGTGCCGCGCACCAAGTCTCAGAAGCGGGCGGCGGTCGAGGCGTTGGCGACCGGCAGGCCGGTATCGCTGACCGCGTTCGCGCATCCCGCGATGCAGGCGGCGGTGGACCGCGTGATGCGCGTCGTCGACGGCGTCTACTGTTTCTCAGGCCAGATGGCGCAGTATCTGCCGGTCGACGCACCGCCGGTGGTGATGGATTTCGTGGACGTCGATTCCGCTAAGTTCGCCGGGTTCGCTGAGGACACACGCGGCCCCATGCGCTGGATGATGCGGCGCGAAGCCCGGCTGCTCGGCGCGTTCGAGCGGCAGGTAGCGGCGCGAGTTTCTGCCAGCCTGTTCGTCAGCGACGCCGAAGCCGCGATGTTTCGCGACGGCGGCGCGACCGGGCGTGTGCTCGCTGTCGAAAACGGCATCGACTCGGTAAAGTTCGATCCGGCAGCGCAATTCGCTAATCCTGCCCCCCTCCCTGAAAGGGAGGGGCCGGGGGTGGGTTGGTTTCCTCAAGCTCAAACGCCCGTGGCAAAAGCCGGCCGACCCACCCCCAACCCCTCCCTCTCAGGGAGGGGGGCAGAAGCGGTGGCAGAAGCGCTGATCGTCTTCACCGGGCAGATGGACTACCGCCCCAACATCGACGCCGTCACCTGGTTCGCGCGCGACATCCTCCCGCTCGTCCGCCAGCACACGCCCGCGCGGTTCGCGATCGTCGGCCGCGCGCCCACGTCCGCAGTCCACGCGCTCGCAGGCGACCACGTCACCGTCACCGGCGAAGTCGACGACGTCCGCGGCTGGCTTGCTGCCGCCGATGTCTGCGTCGCGCCCCTCAAACTCGCGCGCGGGATCCAGAACAAGGTGCTCGAGGCGATGGCGATGGCGCGTCCGGTCGTCGCCTCCACCGCCGCGGCCGAGGGGATCGACCACGCCGGCACGATCCGCGTCGCCGAAACCGCGCGCGACTTCGCCGACCAGGTAATCGCGCTGCTCGACGCCCCCGAAGCCGCCGCCGAACTCGGCACCGCCGCTCGTGCGCAGGTGATCCGACGCTACAGCTGGGACGCACGCCTCGCGCCGCTCGACGCATTGCTCGACCTCGAAGCATGACCCACTGGCGCCGCCACGGGATCGCGCTCGCGTTGGTGATGGCGATCATCCTGCTGATCTTCCGCAGCGACGTCCGCGATCTCGCGCGGATCTGGTGGACCAGCACGACCTTCGGGCATTGCCTCTTCATCGGTCCGGTGATCGCCTGGCTGGTATGGCAGCGCCGCACCGAGCTGGCTAAGCTCGTGCCGACCGGCTGGTGGCCGGGGCTCGCGCTGATCGCGATCGGCGGGGTCGGCTGGCTGATGGGCGACGCCGCCTCGGTCGGTTTCGCGCGCCAACTCGGGCTGGTGATGATGCTGCAAGGCGCCGTATTGACGATCCTCGGCCCCAATGTCGCGCGCGGACTGCTGTTCCCCCTGTGCTACGCATTCTTCCTCGTGCCGTTCGGCGAAGGTCTCGAACCGCCGCTCCAGACCGTGACGGTCGCGATCGTCATGCCGTTGCTGCACGTGGTCGGCGTGCCCGCGGTGGTCGACGGCGTGCTGATCCACGCGGGCCGCTATTATTTCGAGGTGGCGGAGGCGTGCTCGGGCACCAAGTTCGTTATCGCAATGGTCGCGTTCGGCGTGCTGGTGGCCAATCTGTGCTTCGTCTCCCGCCGACGTAGGGCGATCTTCCTGGTTGTCTCGGTAGTCGTGCCGGTGATCGCCAACGGTATCCGCGCGTTCGGGACGATCTGGGCGGCCGACCTGACCTCGGTTGAGGCGGCGACCGGGATCGACCACATCATCTATGGCTGGGTGTTCTTCGGCGTGGTTATGGCGGGCGTACTGGCGATCGGCTGGCGGTGGTTCGACCGCGCACCCGATGATCCCGCGTTCGACCCCGCGACGCTCAAGGCGCCGCCCCGCCATCGTACCGGCGCGGTGCTCGCCGCCTGTCTCGCGGTGGCGACCGTCGCGGTGTTCCCCGCCTGGAGCGCTGCGGTCGCCGGGCGGGCCCAGCGATTGCCCGCGCATATCGACCTGCCCGAGATTGCCGGCTGGCACCGCGTGCCGGTCAGCACGCGCGCGCCGTGGATGCCCTATTATCCCGGCGCGGATCATTATCTGTTCGGCCGCTATGGCGACGCCTCGGGAGCGACCGTCGACATGAGCATCGCGGTGTTCGGCAGCCAGCACGAGGGCAAGGAACTGATCGCGTTCGGCACCGGCGTGCTGCGCGAGGAAGATCGCTGGGTGCGCGTCGCCGATCTTCCCAACATCGTCGACGCGAGCGGCGCGGGTGGCAGCGTCATGCGAATCACCGCGCCCGGCCCCGTGGAGCGGATCGTCGCGACGTGGTACCGGGTGGGCGATGCAACCACCCATGACGAGACGCTGGTGAAGATCGAGACGATGAAGGCGCGGCTGCTCGGCGGTCCGCAACGCGCGGTGGCGATCCACCTGTCGACCGAGAGCGCCGATCCGCGCCCGATCGCGCGCTTCCTATCCGCGCTCGGGCCGCTCGACCGGATCGCCGATCGCGCCGCGGGCCAAATCGCGGGGGCACGCTAGATGTGCGGCATCGCCGGGATCTTCCACCCGGGTACCCCCAAGCCGGTCGAGCCCAACCGCGTCCTCGCGATGATCGCCGCGCAGGCGCATCGTGGCCCCGACGGCGATGGAATCTGGACCGCGCCGGGGGTCGGCCTCGGCCATCGTCGCCTCTCGATCATCGATCTCGAGGGCTCGCCGCAGCCGATGTCGGACGGGTCGCTGACGATCACGTATAATGGCGAGATCTACAACTTCGCCGACCTCCGCGCCGAACTGACCGCCAAGGGCGCGATCTTCCGGACCGGGGGCGATACCGAAGTCCTGCTGCACGGCTGGCGCGCCTGGGGCCCGTCGATGCTCGATCGGCTCAACGGTATGTTCGCGTTCGCGATCCACGATTCGCAGGCGCACACGTTGTTCCTCGCGCGCGACCGCATGGGGGTGAAGCCGCTCCACTATGTCGAGCTCGCGGACGGGTCGCTGGCCTTCGCGTCCGAGCTGAAGGGCCTGCTAGCGCACCCGCAACTGCGCCGCGTGCCGGATCTGGGCGCAGTCGAGGACTATCTGGCGTTCGGTTACGTGCCCGACGACGCGTGTATCGTCGCAGGCGTGAAGAAGCTCGCGGCCGGCCATTTCCTGCTGATCGAGCGCGGGCGTCCGGTGCCGCAACCGCGCAAATGGTGGGACATCGACTTCTCCAATCGCGCGACCGGCTCGGCCAAGGCGCTCGGCGAGGAACTGGTCGACCGGATGCGCGCCGGCGTACGCTCGCGAATGGTCGCCGACGTTCCGCTCGGCGCGTTCCTGTCGGGCGGCGTCGACAGCTCGGCGGTCGTCGCCTTGATGGCCGAGGCGAGCCCGAAGGCGGTTCGAACCTGCACGATCGGGTTTGACGAGGCGGGGCATGACGAGCGCGCATACGCCGACACGGTCGCGCGCCGGTTCGCGACCGATCACCGCGAACGCGTCGTCGCGTCGGGCGATTTCGGCCTGATCGACACGCTCGTCGCAAGCTTCGATGAGCCCTTTGCCGACGGATCCGCGCTCGCGACCTATCAGGTCTGCGCCTTGGCGCGTGAAAGCGTCACCGTGGCCTTGTCCGGCGACGGCGCGGACGAAGCGCTCGCCGGCTATCGTCGGTATAAATTCCAAGCGGCGGAAGAGCGCGTCCGTGGCCTGCTCCCGGCGCATCTTCGTACCGAGGTCTTCGGAACGCTGGGCCGGTTCTATCCGAAGGCCGACTGGGCGCCGCGTCCGCTGCGCGCCAAGTCGACGCTGCTTGCGCTGGCGCAAGGTGGCGGCGAGGCGTATGCGCGATCGGTCGGCGTGACGGGACCGGAGCTTCGCGCGCAACTGTTCGCTGCCGGTGCCCGCGCGCAGCTCGGCGGCTATCGCGCGGAAGATCGCTATGTCGCGACGATGGCGAACGCGCCCGCGCGCGATGCGATCGACCGCGCGCAATATGCCGATATCAAGCACTGGCTGCCCGGCGATATCCTCACCAAGGTCGATCGCACCAGCATGGCGGTCGGGCTGGAGGCGCGCGAGCCGCTGCTCGATCACCGCCTGATCGAATTCTGCGCGACCTTGCCGGCGAACATGCGGCTCCGTCGCGGCGAGGGCAAATGGCTGATGAAGAAGGCGATGGAGCCCTATCTGCCGCGCGAGATTCTGTATCGCCAGAAGATGGGCTTCGTCACGCCGATCAGCGCCTGGTTCAGGGGCACGCTGGCGGGCGAGGCGGTCGCGCTCGCCAAGTCGCGGACGTTGGGCGAAACCGGGTGGTTCGACATGGCGACGATCGCCCGGATCGCCGACGAACACCGGGCCGGACGGGCCGAGCACGGCCGCACGCTCTGGCAGTTCGTGATGCTCGAACGCTCGATGAAACGGGTGTTCGGCTAGGCTTCAATGCGGCTGCATGGGATCGACGCTGGTCCTTGCGCGCGCGATCAATGCCTCCAGCGCGGCATCGTCGAGCCGACCCGCGGTTCGCAGCGCCGCCTCGGGGGTCATCGCGATCACCGCGCCGCCGGGGCCATCGATGATGACCTCGCCCTCCTCCTGAAAAACGTCGCGGGGCTGGTCGTGCGGCTGGGTCATCGTGGCTCTCCCGGTATCGTAGGATAACGCCGGACCCCGCGACTTGCTCCCTAGACGCCCGGCGACGCTAGCCCGCGACGAGTTCACCCATCCAGCGATCGAACAACTGTGGCCACAGCGACCCCGGCGAGCGCGGCGACAGGCGTGTGCCGAAACCGTGTCCGCCATGCTGGAGGAAATGTGCCTCCGCCGGGATGAGGGCGCGACGCGCGGCGGCGAGCGTGTCGACGCTGTTCGCGACGGGCACGGTGTTATCGTCCTCGGCGTGGACGAGGAACAGTGGCGGGTCGCCGGCCTTCAACTGGCGGTCGACCGCGTAGCGCGCCTGTACCGCGGGCAGCGGATCGGGCCCGAGCAGGTTGGCGCGCGATCCGCCGTGGCTGCGGCCGGGATCCATGTTGGAGACCGCGTACATGAGCCCCGCCCAGGCGGGGCGTGCCGAATGGCGATCGGTGGCGTCGATCGGGCGGTAGGCCTTGAAGTCGTGCAACACCGTCAGCGAGCCGGCCAGATGCCCGCCTGCCGAGAAGCCGAGCACACCAAGCTTCTCCGCCCTGATCCCGTAGGTGCGCGCATTGGCGCGGATCAGCCGCATCGCGCGCTGCGCGTCGGCAAGCGGGACATCGGCGCGGTCGGCCCAGCCTTCGCCGGGCAGGCGGTAGCTCAGCACGAATGCGGTGATTCCAAAACCATTGAGGACGCGTGCGACGTCGATGCCCTCGTTGCGCAGCGAGGTGATCGAATAGCCGCCGCCGGGGACGATCAGTACCGCGCGGCCGTCGGGCCGAGCAGGGCGGAACACGCCGACCTCGGGCCGCACCACGCCGCGCATCTGGAAGTCGCGATAGCCGTCCGGGTAGCGCGGCATGCGCGGCTGTGGGACCGGCAGCGGGTTCGGTGCGCCTGGCGGAATGCCGGGCCAGAGCGCGAACCGCTCTGCGGGTGGCCACATTGGCACGTCCGTCGCGCGCGGCTGGCCAGCGGTGATTTGCGCGCCGGACCGCGCGAAGGCCGGAAGTGCTATACCGGCGGCGAGGGGGAGGGTGAGCAGCGAACGGCGATCGAAGGTCATGCCGGAATCCTAGACGATCGGATTGCCTTCGGGGAGAGGCGGACGCCGTGATCGGCGATTATTCGCAGGCGTTCTCAAAACACAGCGAGCGCGGCGTGCAGCGTGAGCGCGACGAGCATCAGGCTCGACAGCATGAAGAAGACAAAGCGGGCGCGAACGCGATTGCTGGTCGACTGGACGATGCTGTGCACGATCCGCAGCCCGACATAGGCCCAGGCGATCCAGGCGTTGACGCCGTTGCCCGTGTCGCTCAGCGCGAGCACGGCGCAAACCGCGTAGAACAGCGTCGGCTGCTCCATCAGATGATTGTGATTGTGCGCCTTCCACTGGATGTGAGGCGGCAGCGCGCGGTCGGCATCCGCCGCCTTGGTGCCGACCAGCGTCCGCATGTCGACGCCCGCCGCCTTCATCGCCGGCAGCCGGGTCGCGAGCGTCCAGACCAGCATCACGAGCGTCCACGCAATCAGCACGACCATCGGCCGCAGGATCTCGCTGTGCATGAAAAAGCCTCCCCCGGTTATCCGGAGGAGGCTGCATCAATTGCCCGGAGGGGGCAACGGTATCTCTAATCCTACCCCCCCCAGGGGGAAGTGCCAGGCGCTTGCCTGACGGAGGGGGAGGAGAGGGCAACCAGCGTTATCGCCGCCACCCCCTCCGTCGCTTCGCGCCACCTCCCCCTGGCGGGGGAGGATCAGCGAAGCCGCCTCACGCCTTGTCGAAGCTCGCGCCCCACTTGCGGACCGGACGGTCCTTCCACAGCCCACGATGATACGCATCCGACGCCAGCAACGGCATCACCGAACCGGCCTCAGCGAACACCATCTGCTCGATGCCCGTGTTCACCTTGCCCCACGAAGCAGCCTCCTGCAGCGTCGAGGACGAGCATGCACCGTCGCGCACGTCGGCGACGGTGATCTGCACCGCATACTTGTGAACCTGGACATCGTCGTGACCGAGGATCTCGGCGCAAACCACCGTGTCCTGGATGAAGTTCTTCGGCACGCCGCCGCCGATCATCAGCAGGCCCGTGGTACCGGCCTTGATCTTGATCTCGGTGAGCTCGCGGAAGTCGGCGATCGCGTCGAGGACCATGTACGGCTTGCCCGCCTTCACCGCGTCGACCTGATGCTTGACCAGACCGAAGCCTGCCGACGAATCGACGAACGCCGGGCAGAAGATTGGCACGTCATGCTCATAGGCGAGCTTGACGAGGCTGTTCTCCTTCTTGCCGTGCTCGACGAGATACTTGCCCATTTCGCGGATGAACTCGCGGCTCGAATAGGCACGCGGCTCGAGCGTCTCGGCGATTTCGAAGATCGTGTGGTCGACGTGCTGGAGCTCTTCCTCGTCGATATAGGTGTCGTAGATCCGGTCGATCATCAGCGAGCGCAGCACGTCGTCGTGCGGCACTTCGAGCGCCTGATAATGCTTGTGGCCGAGGCCCTCGAAGAAATCCATGTCGACGATCGTCGCGCCGGTCGCGACGATGCCGTCGATCATGTTGTTGCGCAGCAGCTCGGCATACAGGTCCATGCAACCGCCGGCGCTCGTCGAGCCCGCGATCACGAGGAAGATCGTGCAGTCCTTGTCGGCCAGCATCTGGTTATAGATGTCGGTCGCACGGCCGAGATCGCGGCTGGTGAACGACATCTTCTTCATCGCGTCGACGATCGGCCGCGCGTCGAAGCTGGTGATGTCGATATGCTCGACGGTGGTCGAGAGGAGTTCCGCCTTGCGCTGCGCGTCGATGCGGGTGTCTTCGGTCATGTCTAATTTCTCCTGATCCCCCCTCCCGCCTGCGGGAGGGGGCTAGGGGGTGGGCGCGCGCTCACCGCGAACGCGCCGGATGTGGAAAACGCGCGCCCACCCCTCGGTCCCCTCCCGCGAGCGGGAGGGGAAGACGAAGAGCGAACGATTACTGAGTGTTGGTTACAGCTTGACGACGTTCGACGCGAGGTCCTGGAAGCGCTCATCATACAGCGAGACCATCGGCTCGTCGGTGACGATCACCGTCTCGTCCGATCCGAACCCGTTAAACGCGGTCCGCATCGCCGAGCCGTACGCGCCCAGCATGCCGATCTCGATGTAATCGCCAGCCTGCGTGTCCGCGGGAAGCATGAACGGGCCGACCATATAATCCATGTCGTCGCACGTCGGACCATAGAAGCTGAACTCCATGTCCTTCGCACGGCTGTCCGGTTCGCGGAGCAGCTCGGTCGGGAAACGCCAGCCGATATGCGCCGCATCGAACAGCGCGCCATACGCACCGTCGTTGATGTACAGCTCGGTCCCGCGACGCTTCTCGACGCGCACGATGATCGACGAATATTCCGCGCACAATGCCCGACCCGGCTCGCACCACAGCTCGGACGAATAGCTGACGGGCAGCGATTCGAACGCACGGTGGATCGTCTCGAAGAAGTGCTCGAGCGGCGGGGGCTCCATGCCGGGATACGACGACGGGAAGCCGCCGCCGACGTCGATGACGTCGACCGTGACCGCCGCCTCGACGATCGCCGCACGGACGCGCTCCATCGCGTTCGAATAGGCCTCCGGAGTCATCGCCTGCGAGCCGACATGGAAGCAGATGCCGAGCGCGTCCGCTGCCTGGCGGGCCGCGAACAGCAACTCCTTGGCTTCGTGCGGGGCCGCACCGAACTTCGACGCCAGCGACAGCTTCGAGTGCTCCGACGACACGCGCAACCGGACGCAGAGTGTCAGATCAGAAGCTTCGCGGGTGGCGCGAACGACCTTGTCCAGCTCTTCCAGGCTGTCGAGGCTGAAGGTGCGGACGCCGTGCGTGAAATACGCCTCGGCGATCGCTTCCTCGGCCTTGACCGGGTGCATGAAGCACAGCGTAGCCTCGGAAAGCGTCCGCGCGACCAGGCGCACTTCTGCGATCGACGCCACGTCGTAATGCGTGATGCCATTGTCCCACAGGATCTGCAGGAGTTCGGGAGACGGGTTCGCCTTCACCGCATACATCGAGCGGCCCGGGAACTTCTCGACGAAGAACCGAGCGGCGCGCGCAGCAGCGTGCGGACGAACGAGCGTGACCGGGTTTACCGGACGCCCTTTAGCGATGTCGATGCCGCTCCCGATGTGGGAGGTGTCGGCGGTCGAATGGGCTTTCGCTAACCCCAGCGCGATATGATGCTTGACCAATTCAAGGGACCTCCAATGTCCTGAGACAAAATACAAAAACACTGCCTTGCGGTTGGAAGTCCCATGGGGCAGCGGAAGCGCGATCTAGGGTTACGCGCCCCCCATGTAAATAGCGTTTGGCGGATAGGAGACGGCGTGTGACGATTTTGCGACAACCGACGCGGGCAGGGGTGCGGGACGCCGCGGAAAAGATCGCCCGCATCCTCCCGCCGACACCGCTGTTCATTAGTGAAATCAAGGGCGTACCGGTGGCTTTCAAGGCCGAGTCGTTGCAACCAATCGGTGCGTTCAAGATTCGCGGCGCGTGGCATCGGCTCACCGCATTGGACGAAGCCGCGCGGAAAAAAGGTGTCGTCGCGTTCTCGTCGGGCAATCACGCGCAAGGGGTGGCGTGGGCGGCGAAACGGCTCGGCATCGCAGCGACGATCGTGATGCCGTCGGATGCGCCGCGACTGAAGCGCGAATCGACGCTGGCGCTGGGGGCCGAGGTGGTGACCTACGACCGCGTGACCGAAAGCCGCGAGACGATCGCGGCAGGGCTGGCCGAAGCGCGGGGCGCGACGCTCGTCCCGAGCTTCGACGACCCGTGGATCATCGAGGGGCAGGGTAGCACAGGCATCGAGGCGGCCACGCAGATGGCGGCGCTGGGCATGAGCGTCCCGAACCGCGTCGTCATACCCTGTGGTGGCGGCGGTCTGTCGGCAGGCATCGCGCTGGCCTTGAAGGACAGCGCGATCACCGTCGTCGAACCCGAAGGCTGGGACGACATGCGCCGCTCGCTCGAGGCATCGTGGATCGAACCCGTCGGCCCCAACCCGCCACCGACCGCCTGCGATTCGCTACAGACCTTGCGCGTATCGCAGCTGACCTTCGACGTTCTCTCGCGCCGGGACGCGACCGGCGTCGCCGTCAGCGAGTGGGAGATCGCCGCGGCACAGCGCTTGGCGGCGGAGAAACTGCATCTGGTAATCGAACCCGGCGGCGCGGTCGGTTTGGCGGCAGTCTTGTCGGGCAAAGTGAAGCTCGAACCCAGCCTGCTCGTCATCCTGTCCGGCGGCAACGTCGACCTCGCCGCCTATGCAAAGGCGATGGCAGCATGAACGCCGCACTGACCTCGATCGCCTCGGCGGCGCCGGCGATAGCGATGCTGGGTATGTTTGCCTGCCTGATCGGCGGCGTGGTGCTGATCGCAAAGAAGCGCGACCGCAAGAAGGGTGTGCTAATGCTGGTGATGGCCGCAGTCCTGCTCGCCAACGTAGCGATCTGGACGCTGTAACTCCCTCGCCCCTGCGGGGAGAGGGAAGGGGCCCGCCGCCCCTGCGGTGGGAAGGGAGAGGGGCGTTGGCGCGTGCTAGCCGTCCCAACTCCCCCTCATCCGACGCTAGCGAGCCACCTTCTCCCCGGGGGGAGAAGGAAAATCACCTGATCGGCGAGTTCGGGTCTAGGCGCATATCGAGGTATTTGTCCACCGACCCCATCAACTCCGGCATCTCATGCTCGAAGAAGTGGTTAGCCTTCGGGATCGTATCGTGATGGATCGTGATATGCTTCTGCGTCCGCAGCTTATCCACCAGCTTTTGCGTAGCCCCAGGAGTCGCGACCTCGTCGGCCTCGCCCTGGATGATGATCCCGCTCGACGGGCAGGGCGCGAGGAACGTGAAGTCGTACAAATTCGCCGGCGGTGCGACCGAAATAAACCCGCGGATCTCCGGCCGGCGCATCAGCAACTGCATACCGATCCACGCACCGAAGCTGACGCCCGCGATCCAGGTCGTCTGCGCCTCGGGATGGAAGCTCTGCACCCAGTCGAGCGCGCTAGCCGCATCCGACAGTTCGCCGACGCCGTTGTCGAACACACCCTGGCTCTTGCCGACACCCCGGAAGTTGAACCGTAAAGTCGCAAAACCACGCCGCTGGAAGGTCTTGTAGAGCTGCTGCACGATCGCGTTGTTCATCGTGCCACCGGCCGACGGATGCGGGTGCAGGATCATCGCAACAGGTGCGCGCGGACGTGGTCCCGGCGCAAAACGACCTTCGAGACGGCCTTCGGGACCGGGAAAAATGACTTCTGGCATAGGCACTCGCGAGCTGGGATACGCACTCGGGTAGAGTGCCGGAATATGAACGCTATATAGGGAACGAGCCCCTTTTCGCAATTGGAACCGACCCTGACCCGTAACGACTCGCGTATCTACCTCGATCACGCCGCCACCACGCCGATGCGCCCCGAGGCTGCCGCGGCGGTGATGGAAGGCATGGCGCGCTGGGCGAACCCGTCCTCGCCGCATGCAGAGGGGCGGGCGGCACGGGCTGCGCTGGAGGGTGCGCGGAAGCGGATCGCGCAGGCGCTGGACTGGCCGCATCACGTGATCCTGACCAGCGGCGCGAGCGAGTCCGCGGCGTTGGCGCTACGTGGGCGCCCCGGTGTTGCGGTGGCGGCGGTCGAGCATGATGCGGTCCTCCGCGCGGCCAAACAGCCTGCAATGCTGGACGTCGACGCAGGCGGTATCGTCGTGAACGGGGAGGGCGGTCAGACGATCGCTCTGCAATCCGCGAACAGCGAAACCGGCGTCCTCCAGGATCGACCCACCGGTCTCTGGATAGCCGATTGCTCGCAGACAGCTGGCAAGCTCCCGCTCCCCAACGCGGACCTGATCATCGTATCTGCGCACAAGCTCGGCGGCCCTCCCGGCATCGGCGCGCTGCTGGTCCGCGATCTCGGGATGCTCGATCCAACCGGCGGGCAGGAGCGCGGTTACCGGGGTGGCACCGAGAACCTGCCCGGCGCGCTTGGGTTCGCCGCCGCACTCGAAGCCCCTCGCGACTGGTTCGCCGACATGGCCGACCTTCGCGCCAAACTCGACGAAGCCATTCTCGCGAGCTCCGGCGAGATCGTCGCGCACCATTCTCCCCGCATCCCCACGATCGCCTCCTACCGCATGCCCGGCGTCAGCTCCGCGGCGCAGCTGATCCGTCTCGATATGGCCGGCTTCGCCGTCTCCGCGGGCAGCGCGTGCTCGTCGGGCAGCATGCGCCCCAGCCACGTGCTCGCCGCAATGAGCTATTCCCCCGAAGCCGCCGCCGAAGTCGTCCGCGTCAGCTTCGGCTGGACCACCACACCCGAAGACGTTGCGAAGTTCGCCGAAGCCTGGACGCGAATCGCCGCGGACATAAAGCGCCCTGCGAGACTGGGGGCATGACGTATCTCGACTACCAGGCAACCACCCCGCTCGCGCCCGAAGCGCTCGCCGCGATGCTCCCGTGGCTCGTATCACAGCACGCCAACCCGCATTCCCCACACCGCGAAGGCCGCCGTGCCAAAGCGGCGGTTGAAGTGGCGCGCGATCAGATTGCGGCGCTGCTCCCCCCGGGCGGCCGCGTTGCGTTCACCAGCGGCGCGACCGAGGCGCTGAACTGGGCCATCAAGGGAACCGCACCCGGCGATATCGTGACGATCGGCACCGAACACGCTGCTGTGCTCGACAGTGTTGCGGCGCTCGAGAGTGATAAGCGTGTCGTGACCCGGCTGCCGGTCAGCGCAAATGGCATCGTCAAATACGATGCGGCGTTTGACGTAGCGATGCCCGGCGTTTCGTTGATTGCCGCCATGTTGGTCAACAACGAGATCGGGGTGGTCCAGCCGATTGAGGACCTAAGCGTGTTGGCCGATTTTGCCGGTGCGCCTTTGCTCTGCGACGCTGTCCAAGGGTTCGGACGCGTTCCGATCCCATCTGGCTGCGATCTGATTGCCATCTCAGCTCACAAAATTCACGGCCCCAAAGGCATCGGCGCACTCTGGATCCGCGACGGCGTCGACCTCGCCCCGCTGATGCACGGCGGCGGGCAGGAAGCGCCGGGACGCTCCGGCACACTGTCGCCAGCCCTCTGCGCAGGCTTCGGCGTCGCCGCGAAACTCATGGCCGATCGCAAGGACGAGGACGCCGCGCACATCGACCGCCTATGGTCCCTCTCGCTCGACCGCCTCGGCCCCGGCTGGACGATCAACGGCTCGACCGAACACCGCTACCACGGCAACCTCAACATCCGCCGCGCAAACCTCGACGTGAACCGGCTGATGTCCGACCTCCGCGACATCGCCTTCTCCGCCGGGTCCGCCTGCGCGAGCGGATCCGGCCGCTCCAGCCACGTCCTCCGCGCGATCGGCCTCACCGAAGCGCAGGCGCGGTCCAGCATCCGCCTCGGCTTCGGTCGCTACACTACCGAAACGGAACTCCGCGACGCCATCGATGCGATCGTCGCCGCAGCCGAGGCGCAATGGCCATGATCGTCCGCTTCATCGCCCGCGACGGCACCGTCAGCACCGTTGCGGCCAACCCCGGCGACCGCCTGCTCGACGTTGCGCAAGCCGACGATCAGCCGCTCGAAGGCACCTGCGAAGGCCAGCTCGCCTGCGCGACGTGTCATGTCATCATCGATGCCGCCGACTTCCCCAAACTGCAGCCCGCAAGCGAGGACGAGGAGGACATGCTCGATCTCGCGCACAACGCGACGCGCACCAGCCGTCTCGCTTGCCAGATCCGCCTGACCGAAGCGCTCGACGGCGTGACTGTCCACATCCCCAAATAAACGACAGCGAAGCTTACAGGAAGACAACGGGCGGTTCAGGGACCGTCCACGGCCGCGGCCACACTATCCCCTCATCGCCTCAATGTACGAGGTCTTGAGAGGAGTAACGAGCATGAAGATCATCGCAATGTTCGCCGCAGGCGCCCTGGCCGCGGGGACCCTGTTCGCCGCTGCACCCGCCGATGCGCAGCGCCACGGCTGGGACGGCCCCCGCGGCGGTGGCGGCTGGCACGACGACCGCGGACGGCGTGGCAATCGTGGCTGGCGCGGCGACCGCGGCTGGCGCGGTGGAGATCGTGGCTACCGTGGCTATGGCGGCGGGTATCGTGGCGACTACGGCTACCGCGGCGGCGGCTACGGCTATCGCGGACCCCGCGGATACGGCCGCTCACGCGTCGTCTGCCGGATTGAGCGTGGCTATTACGGCCCGGTTCGTCGCTGCTTCCGCCGCTGATCCGGAACCGTAACGACCATCTTTAGTTTGGTAACATAGGTTGCCGGGCTCGGGAGGGCCCGCACCAGTAGGAGATTATCATGAAGTTGTTCACCCTCGCCGCCGCCGGTCTCGTCGCACTGACTGGCCTTGCCCCCGTCGGGATCGCCGCCGAAGCCGCGGCACAGCGCACCGTCGTGCATGAGCGGACCGTCGTTCGCCACGACGATCGCCGTCCTGGCTACCGTCGCCACGCCGTGCGCACGCGCCAGGTTTGCCGCAACGTCTATCGCAACCATCACCGCCAGCGCGTCTGCCGCACGGTTCGCGTCAGCCGCTGATCGGTTAGCCGCGATTACTAAAGCGGCTTGATCATCCCGCCCGACCCCGCCATATGCGCCGCGGGAGTCGGGCGGACGTGGTCGTCGCCAACTTGGTCAGATCCGGAAGGAAGCAGCCACAACGACTCAGCTACGGGTCGTCCCGGCTCCCACCGCGAACGTTTGCAAGCAAACGTGAGCGCGGCCAGCGGTGCAAAGCACCGTCTGACGATGCGGCTTAGCCGCAGCGCACCTTCTAAACTTCTGGAACTCGTCGAGCCCAGCAAGCCTAAGCTTCGGCCTTCCATGTTCCCGAAACGTTCCGAATCGCTGTCCTACGACGCAACGCTGTGCCAAGATCGGCCCATGCCCCGCACGCCCTCCACAATCAGCCCCGCGCCAAGCCCCCGCGACCCTCTCGGCGAGCGAAGTGCAGAACTCTCCCAGCGTCTGCACTTCCTATACTTCACTCCCCTTCGACAGCACGCGCAGCACCCGCTATGACGACTGCAATGTCAGATTCCTTCGACCTGGGCGAACCCCCGCAGCCGGCTAAAGCACCGGATGCCCCCGCCTACCGCGTGCTCGCGCGCAAATACCGTCCGCAGACCTTTTCCGAACTGATCGGGCAGGACGCGATGGTCCAGACGCTCGGCAACGCGATAAAGCGCGACCGGCTCGCGCACGCCTTCCTGATGACCGGCGTCCGTGGCGTCGGGAAAACATCGACCGCCCGCCTGATCGCCAAGGCACTCAACTGCATCGGCCCTGACGGCGAGGGCGGTCCGACGATCGACCCGTGCGGCGTCTGCGAACCCTGCCGCGCGATCGCCGAGGGCCGCCATATCGACGTGATCGAGATGGACGCCGCGAGCCACACCGGTGTCGATGACGTCCGCGAGATCATCGACGCGTCGCGCTATTCGGCGGTCACCGCGCGCTTCAAGATCTACATCATCGACGAAGTCCACATGCTGTCGAAGAACGCGTTCAACGCGCTGCTGAAGACGCTGGAGGAGCCACCTCCCCATGTGAAATTCCTGTTTGCGACGACCGAGGTGAACAAGGTTCCGGTAACGGTGCTCTCGCGCTGCCAGCGGTTCGACCTGCGCCGCATTTCCGCCGAGCAGCTCGCCAAGCACTTCGCCTGGGTCTCGACCGAAGAGGGCGTCATCGCCGATCCCGAGGCGCTGATGCTGATCGCGCGCGCTGCGGAAGGCTCCGCGCGCGACGGCCTGTCGATCCTCGACCAGGCGATCGCGCATGCCGGTCTCGAAGGCGGCGGCGTGACGGCCGACGCCGTGCGCCAGATGCTTGGCCTGTCGGACCGGGGCGCGGTGCGCGATCTGCTGACGCTGATCCTCGCTGGCGACGGGGCAGGGGCGCTCGCCTCGATGCGCCGCCAATATGATTACGGCGTCGATCCGCTGTCGGTCCTCCGCTCGCTACTCGAAACCGTCCACGGCATCACGCTGACCAAGGTCGGCACGCCGGCGGACGCCGCGCAGCCGATGGAGGAGCGTGCGGCACGCGAGGAATGGGCGGCATCGCTCGGCTATCCCGCGCTTCACCGTTTGTGGCAGCTGTTCCTCAAGGGTCATGATGAGGTCGCCAAGGCCGCGCTGCCGATCGAGGCCGCCGAGATGGCGCTGTTGCGGGCGATCTACGCCTCGACACTGCCCGACCCCGGCGAACTCGCCCGCCAGATCGCCAGCGGAGCGGCCCCCGCCGCTGCACCAACGGCGCCGCCGCCACCTACACCTCCGTCCGGCGAAGCGCCGCCCTGGAACGCTGGAGCTACGGCTAAGGCGCCCGAACCCGTCGCGACCGGCCCGATCCTGCCGCCGACGTTCGAAGCGCTGGTCGATCTGCTCGACGAATCAGGCGGCCTCGCGATCGCCGCGCGCCTTCGTCACGGCGCACGCGTCGTCAGTTACTCGCCGCCCGAATTCGTCCTCAGCGGCAGCCGTCCAGTCTCGGCCGACACGCTCGCCGAACTCAACACGTTGTTGAAGAGCGTGACGCGAACGGCGTGGAAAGTGTCGATCGTCGACGCCCCTGGCGCGCCGACGCTGCGCGAGGCGCAGGACGCCGCCGACGCCGCGGTGCGCCAGGCTATTCTCGAATCCCCCATCATGAAGGCCGCGGTGGCTGCGTTTCCGGACGCCCAGCTAGAATCGTGGCCCGGTCAAAGGAGCAACGCATGAAGAATATCGATGAAATCCTCGCCATGGCGCAGAACGTCCAGAACGAGGTGGAAAAGGCCCAGGCCAATCTCGACACGATCGAGGTCGAGGGCGCATCCGGTGGCGGCCTGGTCAAGGTGAAGGCGTCCGCCAAGGGCCGCATCATCAACATCGCGATCGACGATTCGCTAATGCAGGTCAGCGAGAAGCAGATGCTCGAGGACCTGCTGACGGCAGCGTTCAACGATGCGCGGGCGAAGGCGGATGCGGTGTCTGGCACTGAGATGTCGAAGATGACGAGCGGCCTACAACTCCCACCAGGCTTCAAGCTGCCGTTCTGAACCGAATCGGGTTCGTTTCGGCGCGGGAACAATCGCTCTTCGGTCGGCGTTGCGCTCTCCAGTAATCAGGGAGAGTGAACATGGCCGAAGAGCGCATCGTCGAAACCCCGACCACCCACACCACGATCATCGAACGCCGCAGCGGCGGCAGCGGCATGCTGATCGGCATCGTCCTGCTGATCGCTTTCCTGATCGGCGGGTACTATCTGTTCAGCCGCCAAGGCGCGCAGAACAGCAAGGACGCCGCGATCACTTCGGCGGCGAAGAGCGTCGGTAGCGCTGCGGACAAGGCCGGCGACGCGGTCGAGAAGTCGACGCAGTAACGTCCGCCATGAGCATGTGTCGCCGCGAAGGCGCGGACACATGCTGGTCCCGGCCTACGCTGGGGAGGTAGCTTCACGTGGAGCTCGCGGTACCTTTCATCGCAGACAGCTATCCAACCCATTGTTCCGGACAACCGAAACCCGCCGCGACAGCGTATTCCCATGCTTTCGCACAAACCCATGCGGATCGATCGCAGCCCGCTTCTTGGGCAACGGCAAGACGGCGGCAATCCGCCCCGCCTCGGTCGGTGACAGCCGCGACGCATCGTGATTGAAATACCGGATCGCTCCGGCATTCGCGCCGTAGGTCCCGATCCCGGTCTCGGCGATGTTGAGATACACTTCCATGATCCGCCGCTTCGGCCACATCGCCTCGATCAGCACGGTGAAATACGCCTCGAACGCCTTCCGCACATAGCCGCCGCCTTGGAACAGGAACGCGTTCTTCGCGGTCTGCTGGCTGATCGTCGAGCCGCCGCGAATGCGCCCGCCCTGCGCATTGCGCGCCGCCGCCCCCGCCATCGCCTTGAAATCGAACCCGTGATGCGAACAGAACCGCGAATCTTCGCCGGCGATCGCCGCGCGTGCCATGTCCGGGTCCATCTCCGACAGCGGCATCCAGTCCTTGGCCACGCCGTGCCCGTTGATCACGTCGCCCATCATCGTCCAGGTGAACGGCACCGGCACGAAGCGATAGATTCCGACCCACGCGACCGTGATCAGGACGAAAGCGAAGACGATCTTGGCGGCGATGCGGATAAGGCCCATCGCCGCTCCTTATGCGATCGTCGCGGCCTCGCCAATGACTGCGCGGGCCGCGGTCACGCCGGTCTCGTACGCGCCGTGTGCGGTGGAAAAGTCGAACGGGTGGCATGCTTCACCGGCGAAGTGGATACGGCCGTCGACGGACGCCGCGAGAACCGCGCGCTGGCGGGCCCGGCCAATGTGCGCATGGCTGTAGCTGCCGCCGATATAGGGTTCATGACGCCAGCGGGTTGCGGCCAGCGGGGTGAGGCGCTTGCGCCAGTCGCTGCCGAGCAACCCTACGAGTTCGTCAATCGCGAACTGTGCCGCATCGCCGTCCTCCAGCATCTCCGCGCAGTCGCCGCCGAAGAAGCTTTCGACGATCGGCCAGCCGAACGGAGACAGGCGGTGGCTGGCGGTGCAAGCGCTGTACGGGTTGCCGATCAGGTGCGCGTTGGTCGGCCATTCGGGCCGGTCGACGTGGAGGAACACCTTGTCCGCGAGGCCGAGCGGGAGGTCGGCGGCGGCGGCGTGCTTGTCGGGAAGCGGCGGGTCGAAGACGATCTCCGACCTCGCGAGGACGGTGGTAGGGACGCAAACGATCACGCGGTCCGCGTCGATCGTGCCGGCGGGCGTATCGAGTTTGATGCGGCGGCCGCTATGGTCGATCCGCGTTACCGGGGTCGAGAGACGGATGTCCAGGCCGGCGGCATGGCCAGCGACTAGCGTGCCGTAGCCTTCCCTGACTGACCAGTTGTCGTCGGTGGCGGCATCTTCGTAGGCGGCCCAGTCGTGGAGCGAGACTTGCGTGAGGTTCGCGCCGTTGGCGTAGCCGGAGATCGCGTCGATCTTCGGGCGCCATGGGTCGTCGGGGGCAATGAAGTCGGAGAGGGGGCGGTCGAGGCCTTCTAGAGCGGAGAGGGCTCGCTCGTTCCAGTCTTGGTAAGCTGTGGCCGAGGCCGACTGGTCTTCGGGAGAGAAGCCGAGATCCCGCCACTGTGTACGCCAGTTCGCGTCGGAACGGTCTACGGTAAAGCCGGAAGCTTCGGCAATACTGGTCCACGGATTACGCTGGGCAGAGTGTAGCCAGCCACAGCCAGCGTCGACATGTTCCGCCGCGAAGGCTGGGGTCCAGTCTGGGCCCCCGCCTTCGCGGGGGAACAAGGAGGCGAGGGGCAGGCTGTGGGCTCGGCCACCTAAGCGGTTGCTGGCCTCGACCAACAGGACCTCTCGCCCTGCATCGTGCAGCGTCCGCGTCGCAGCAATCCCGGCCGCACCGCCGCCAATGACGACGGTGCGCGTCATGTTATGCCGCCAGCAGGCGCTTCTCGCCGGCAATTCGCATCATCGCCTTTTGCAGCTTCTCGAATGCACGCACTTCGATCTGCCGCACGCGCTCACGCGACACACCATAGACCTGCGACAATTCCTCTAGCGTCTTGGGATCGTCGGTCAGGCGGCGCTCGGTCAGGATATGCTGCTCGCGCTCGTTGAGGTCATCCATCGCCGACACCAGCATCGAGTGGCGAACGTCCGCCTCCTGCGCATCGGCGACGATCTTGTCCTGCAACGGCGCATCGTCCTGCAGCCAATCCTGCCACTGGCCTTCGCCGTCCTCACGCATCGGCACGTTGAGCGACGTGTCACCGCCCATCGCCATGCGACGGTTCATGCTGACGACGTCGGTTTCGGCCACACCGAGATCAGTCGCAATTTTGGTGACGTGTTCGGGGCGCAGATCGCCGTCCTCGAACGCATCGAGACGGCTCTTCATCCGGCGCAGATTGAAGAACAGCTTTTTCTGCGCTGCGGTGGTGCCCATCTTCACGAGGCTCCACGACCGCAGGATATATTCCTGGATCGAAGCGCGAATCCACCACATTGCATAGGTGGCGAGACGGAAACCACGCTCGGGCTCGAACTTCTTCACGCCCTGCATGAGGCCGATATTACCCTCGGAGATCAGTTCCGATGTCGGCAGGCCATAGCCGCGATAACCCATCGCGATCTTCGCCACGAGACGGAGATGCGAGGTCACCAGCTGCGCCGCAGCCTCGGTGTCGCCATGCTCCTGAAAGCGCTTGGCGAGCATATATTCCTGTTCGGGTTTCAGCAGCGGGAATTTCTTGATCTCGGCGAGATAGCGATTGAGACCCGCCTCGCTGCCGAGCGCAGGAATCGTCGCTGGAACGTTGGAGCGGGCTGCCATGGTCGTAATCCCTTTCTGCTGACCCCGATTGCCGCACTGCGGCATGGTGTCGATTATCTATACGTGAAGCTGGGTGAACAGTTCCTGCATGTCTGCGGGCATTTCGCTTTCGAACGCCAAAGCGATGCTTTTCACCGGATGGATGAACCCCAGGTGCGCCGCGTGCAAGGCCTGCCGGCGGAAACCGAGCGTTTCGAGCAGCGACTTCTGAGCTTGCTTTGTTCTACCATAGGCCGGGTCCCCCAACAAGGCGTGGCCGATCGACGCCATGTGCACGCGCACCTGGTGCGTCCGGCCCGTCTCGAGCCGGCATTCGATCAGCGCCGCATCGCGCAGAGTCTTTATAGTCGAGAAATGCGTCACCGCGCGCTTGCCGCCCTCGACGATCGCGATCTTCTTGCGGTTCTGCGGACTCCGAGCGAGGGGTGCGTTGACGGTACCGCTCGGGGGGCGGGGAATGCCGCCGACGATCGCCTTGTAACGGCGGTCGATGCTGTGGTCGTGGAACTGCTTCGCCAAGCCTTCGTGTGCGCGATCAGTTTTTGCGGCGATCATCAGTCCCGACGTGTCCTTGTCGATGCGGTGAACGATGCCCGGTCGCACGACGCCGCCGATACCCGACAGGTTGCCGGCGCAGTGGTGGAGCAGCGCGTTGACCAGCGTCCCGTCGAAGTTCCCCGCGGCAGGGTGGACAACGAGCCCCGCGGGCTTGTCGATCACGATCAGGTCGTCGTCCTCGTAAGCGACGACGAGCGGGATATCCTGCGCTTCGTTGTGCAGCGGCGTCGGCGGAGGGATCGCAACCGCGAAAACCTGGCCCGCCGCCGCTTTCTTCGCCGAATCGCGCCACTCGCGACCGTTGAGCGACACCTGGCCCGCGGCGATCAGAGCCTTCAACCGCTCGCGCGACATATCGGGAAGCACTTCGGCAAGCGCACGATCGAGCCTCCAGCCATCCGTGGCCGGCGTGATCGATGCTTCGACGATGGAAACCCCCCGGTCCATGTCCTACCGATGTGGCGATGAGCGTGACGATTTCAAGCGAATTGCTGCGGCGGTTGGTCTCAGAGGCGGCTGCGTCGCCGGGTGCAGAGGTGTGTGGGCTGCTGTTCGGGGCGGCGGGGCGGATCGAAGCGATCGCTGCGTGCGCGAACGTGGCGGCGAACCCTGCGCGGACGTTCGAGATCGATCCGGCCGCGCTGTTTGCCGCGCATCGGCGTGCTCGGGCCGGGGGGCTGGCGGTGGTCGGGCACTACCATTCGCATCCGTCCGGTTTGCCGGTTCCGTCTCCTCGGGATGCGGCGCAGGCTATGGGGGACGGGGCGGTTTGGGTGATCCTTGGCGGCGATGCGGCTCGGGCGTGGCGATCGGTCGAGGTGGGGGCGTTCGTCGAGGAGATGGTTGAGGTGGTTGGTTAGCGACGCCGACCTTCTCTCCCCTCCCTGGAAGGGAAGGGGTGGGTTGGTTTCCGCATGTCCCCCGGTCGTGGATCAAACCGGCCGACCCACCCCCGACCCCTCCCTTTCAGGGAGGGGGGAAGTAGGGATGGCGCGTCCTTCCACGTAAGGCATGCGAAGTTGGCATTGCGCACTTGCCGCCCGGTCGCCACAAGACGCTCCAGAATTAGGGGATTTTCATGACGGTCAGCCCGGTCGATTTCGCGAGCCTGCTCTGTTCGCGCCTGTGTCACGATCTGCTGTCGCCGGTCGGCGCCCTCAACAACGGGCTCGAGCTGCTCGCCGACGAAACCGATCCCGCCATGCGCGAGCGGTGCATGGAATTGCTCCACGACAGCGCGCGGGTGTCGGCCAGCAAGCTGAAATTCTTCCGCCTGGCCTTTGGCGCGGCCGGCGGGTTCGGCGAGGCCGTCGACACACGCGAAGCGCGTTCGGCGATCGAGGGCCTGGTCGCCGAGAACAAGCGGATCACCTTCGTCTGGGCGGTCGAGACGTCGGCGATGCCCAAGTCCGCGGTGAAGGTGCTGCTCAACCTCGTGCTGGTCGCCACCGAATCGCTGGTGCGCGGCGGCACGATGGAGGTCGGCGGTGAAGATAACGAGGGCCAGCTCGAGATCGTCGTGAAGATCGAAGGCGCCAAGATCGTGCTCGACCCGGAGATCCGCCGGACGCTGGTCGAAGGCGAAGGCCAGCACAGCGTCACGCCGCGCGCGGCGGCGGCCTATCTGATCAACACGCTCGTTCAGGAGGCCGGCGGCACGGTGATCGTGTCCGAACCGGCTGAAGGTATCATGATCTTCGGCGCCGTCTTCGACGCGCGCTGACCCGTTCCGCGACGAAACCGGTCCCCACCGCCGTGGGGGTCGCGGCCGAAGACCGGCATCGACACTAACGCGCCCTTAACCTCCGCTAGGCATGACCGTGTGTGAAACGCGGGGCGCGCATGGACGATTTGCTAGAGGACTTCATTGCCGAGACGCGCGAAACGCTGGAGGCGATCTCCGGCGAGATCGTCGCGTGGGAATCGGACCCCACCGATCGTACCCGGCTCGATTCGATCTTTCGCTTCGTCCACACCGTAAAGGGCAGCTGCGGGTTCCTTGATCTGCCGCGGCTGGGTCGCCTAAGCCACGCGGCGGAGGACGTCTTGGCGGCAGTGCGCGATGGGTCGCGCGTTCCCGATACGGCGATGGTCAACGCGGTGCTGGCGATCGTCGACCGCATCGGCGAACTGGTCGAGGCGATCGATGCCGGCGCGTCGCTCGACGATACCAGCGAAAGCCTGCTGATCGCCGCGCTCGCACCGGACGCCAAACCGCTGGTGCACGTGGCCAGCGCACCGCAAAGCCGCGCCGCGAGCCGGAGCGTCCGCCTGAATGTCGATCTGCTCGATCACATGATGAGCGGCATGTCCGAGATGGTGCTGGCGCGCAATGAACTCGCTCGACGGCTGCGCGACAGCGAGAGCAGCGTCGATCCGCAGGTCGAGGCCGCGCTTGAACGCCTGTCGCTGACGGTGGCCGACATGCGCGATACGGTCACCCGGACGCGCATGCAGAAGGTCGACGCGCTGTTCTCCGCCTTGCCGCGCATGGTCCGCGATACGAGCGCGGAACTGGGCAAGGCGGTCAATCTCGTCATCGAAGGCGCCGACGTCGAGCTCGACCGCGAGATGATCGAATTGATGCGCGATCCGCTCGTCCACATCGTCCGCAACGCGATCGACCACGGCATCGAGGTGCCGGCGATGCGCCGCGCCGCGGGCAAGCCGGAAACCGGCTGCCTGGTGGTATCGGCACGTCAGTCGGGCAACCAGATCCTGATCGAGATCGCCGACGACGGACGCGGCATCGACGTCGCGCGGATCGTGGCGAAGGCGGAGCAGCAGAAGCTGTATTCGGCGGCCGAACTCGCAGCGATGAGCGATTCCGCCAAGCTCGACCTCATCTTCGCGCCCGGGCTATCGAGCCGCGACGAAGTGACCGCCATCTCGGGCCGCGGCGTGGGCATGGACGTAGTTCGCGCGAACATCGACCAGATCGGCGGCCGGATTGCCTTGACCAACGATCCCGGTCACGGGCTGCGCATCGTCGTCCACGTGCCGCTGACGTTGTCCATCCTGTCGACGATCGTCATCGGCGTCGGCGCGCAACGGTTCGCGATTCCGCGCCAGTCGATCGAGGAGATCGTGACGGTGCGCGGGGATCAGGTCCGGATCGAGACGATCGGCGACGCGGCGGCCGTCACCGTGCGCGGACGTCGCATGCCGATGGTGGCGCTCGCATCGCTGTTTGGATTGGGGGCGGGACCACCGCCGACGCTGGTCATCGTTTCGACCCGTGAGGGGGAGTATGCGCTCGGGGTCGACAGCGTCGTCGATACCGAAGAACTGGTGGTGAAGCCGGCGTCGCCCGCCGTGATGGCGACCGGCGTCTATGCGGGCAAGACGCTTCCCGACAACGGTCTGCCGATGCTGCTGCTCGACACGTCGGGCATTGCCGCAGTCGCAGGGCTTCGGTTCGCGCCGACCCTGGCAAACCATGCGGCGGCGGAAGAAACGGTCGTACCGGGCATTCCCGCATTGTTGTTCGACGATCTGGACGGTCAGCGGCGCGCGATCGCGCTTGCGGTGATCGACCGGGTCGAAGTCGTCCCGACCGACGCGATCAGGTGGAGCGGCGGCGCCATGCGGCTGTCGGTCGGCGGCGCCCTCGTTCCGCTATACGCGGTCGGCGAGTTCGGCGGCCGCGCCGACGTGTCCGTGTTGCGGCTTACCGACGGTGAAAGCGAAATGGCGTACGCGATCACCGACGCGATCGAGATCGTCGAATTGCCGGCGGAAGTCGCCCCGGCGCGCCAGGGGGTTGCCGGTATTGGCGGACCGATCGCGGGGGTCGTGCTGATCGACGGCGAGCCGGTCGAACTGGTCGACCCGCATGCGTTGTTCGCCGGCGAGCCGATGAAGGCCGCGGCGCCGCCGGTCTGCCTGCTGCAGGTCGACGGGTCGGGCTGGATGGAGACGTTCCTCAAGCCCGCGCTGGAGGCGTCCGGCTATCGTTGCGTCACGGCACTCGCAGCGGGAGAAACCGCAGCGGTCGCGTTGGCGATGGAAGACGCGCCGATCCGCGAGACCGCCGCGCCGGTGGTCATGCTCCGGCGCTTCCGCACCGCCGAAGGCGACGATGATGGCAGCATCTACCGCTACGATCGGCCCGCGCTGATCGCGGCGATCGCGGCACGGAGGGCGCCATGAGCGATCTGTTCCTGGTCGCGCATATCGCGGGGCGCGGCGTCGCGATCGATGCGGCGCAGGTCGATTCAGTGGTCGATATCGGCGATATCGTCGCCGTGCCGCGGGCTGGCACATTCGTCCGCGGTCTGGCTGCGTTGCGTAGCCGGGTTGTCACGGTGATCGACACCGGCACTGCGCTCGGGCTCGCGCCGACGCCCGACACCGCACGACGCGCGGTCATCACTATGGTCGAGGGCCATTACTACGCGATCCTGGTCGACTCGGTCGAAGACGTTGCACCGTTCCAGCGACTCGCTCTGTCGCCGGGTCTGGCATTGCAGCACGGCTGGGCCACGGCGGGGACGGGGATCGTCGAGCGCGATGGCGAACCGTTGCTGATCGTCGATCTGGCCGCGCTCATCCCCGCATCCGCGCCCGTGGTATGAGCCGGCGGCGTGACGGGAAATAGCGGTTGATCCGCTACCCTTAACCCGTCGCTTACGGTTTGCAGGCTATCGCGATCCCAACGATTTCCCCGGAAGGCTTTTGATGAAGACCTGTCTTGTCGTCGACGATTCGAAGGTGATCCGAAAGGTCGCCCGTCATATCCTCGAGACGCTCGAGTTCACCGTCACCGAAGCGTGCGACGGACGCGAGGCGCTGCAGGCCTGCATGGCGTCGGTGCCCGACGTTATCCTGCTCGACTGGAACATGCCGGTGATGAACGGCATGGATTTTCTGCGTGCATTGCGCGAAGCGGATGTCCCGCGTCGTCCTAAGGTCGTGTTCTGCACCACCGAAAACGGCATGGCCTATATCCGCGCCGCGATCGAAGCCGGCGCGGACGAGTACGTCATGAAGCCGTTCGACCGTGACACGCTCGAATCGAAGCTCCAGATCGTCGGCTTGGCCTGATCCGAGCGGTTCGATGACGGCCCGGCCTCATCCCTCTCCACGGCGCATCGCGGACGTTTCTACCGATACGACACGCGTGTTGATCGTCGACGATTCGGTCGTCGCGCGCGCCGTGATCGCGCGGCTGATCGATGCGAGCGATCGGTTTTCGGTGGTCGGCGCAGTCGGCAATGTCGGGGCCGCGCTGGAGTTCCTCGCGCGGGCGACGGTCGACTTCATCCTGCTAGATATCGAGATGCCGGGCGTCGACGGGCTGACGGCGTTGCCCGATCTGATCGCGGCGGGGGACGGCGCGAAGGTCATCATCGTTTCGTCGTCGGCGGACGATGGCGGCGCGGCGACCGTACAGGCGCTCGCGATGGGGGCCGCGGAAACGCTCATCAAACCGACCGCGAGCGAATTGTCGGCGCGGTTCGGCGCGGCGCTTGTCGCCAAGCTGGAAAAGCTTTGCGAGCATCCGGGACAGTTGCCGCCGGCGCTCGTGGTTCGATCGACGCCATCGCTGCTTCCCGGATCGTATTCCCCCATCACCCAGCCTCCTGTCTCGCGCTCTATAGGCGTGCCGACGACGCCATTGGCTTGCCGCGCGACCGGCGACGATTATGACATCGTCGCGATCGGTGCGTCGACCGGCGGCATTCACGCCTTGAGCCGGATGTTTCGCGAACTGCCGAACGGCTTTCGTCTGCCGATCGTCATCACCCAGCACCTGCCGGCATCGTTCATGCCGTATTTCGCCGCGCAGATGGCACTGTTGTCGGGGCGGGTCTGCGAAGTCGCGGTCGACCGGTTGCGGATACGCCCGGGCCGGATTGTCGTCGCGCCCGGCGACGCGCATCTCAAATGCGTCAGGCTCAGCGATGGCGGGGCGGCGTTTCGCCTGACGCACGAGGCCGTCGCAAGCGGGTGCATGCCGTCGGTCGACCCGATGCTGGCCTCGCTGGCCAATGTCTATGGCGCCCGGGTCATGGCGGTCGTGCTGAGCGGCATGGGCCGCGACGGGGCCGAAGGCGCGCGCCGGGTCCACGACGCTGGCGGCTGCGTCGTCGCGCAGGATCAGGAGACGTCGGTGGTGTGGGGCATGCCCGGCGCCGTGGTGGGATCGGGCGTTGCCGACGCGGTATTGGCGCCCGACGCGATCGGTCGCCTCGTCGCATCGCGACGGCGCGCATGACTCATGCGGCACTCCCCGCGTCGCTCCCCACGTCGGTCGCCTCACCGACCGCGGTCAGCGTTCTTACCGCATTGCTGGAGGCGCGGACCGGGCAGCAGATCGCCGCCTATCGATCATGGCGCCTCGATACGGCGTTGAAACCGCTTTTGCGCGACCAGAAGCTGGATACGCTCGATCAGTTGGTGACCCAGTTGCTCAAGGGAAGCGACCGGCTGATCGGCGACCGGATCGTCGATGCGCTGGTCAATCAGGAAACCTCGTTCTTTCGCGACGCGCACATTTTCGAGACGATCGTCGAGGCGATCGCCGCTGCCGAAGGCACGGGTCAGCGGGCGCGGATCTGGTGTGCGGGCTGTTCGACCGGTCAGGAACCGCTGTCGCTGGCAATGCTGTTTGCGGAACGGCAGGAAACCACCGGCGCCGCGATGCCGGAAATTATCGCCACCGACGTCTCCGATGCGGCCATCGTCCGGGCGCGGACGGGGCGTTTCTCGCAATTCGAAATCCAGCGCGGGTTGCCGGTTCGCCGGATGGTCCGCTGGTTCGATACCACCGGGAGCGATTGGGTCGCCAAGCCGGAACTGGCCAAGGCGATCGCGTTTCGCCGGATGAACCTGGTGTCGGATCAGCCGCCCCCGGGTCGGTTCGATATCGTCCTGTGCCGCAATGTCCTGCTGTACCTGTCGAGCGAGACCAAGCTTCACGTCTTTCCGAAGATCGCCGCGGCGATGCGGCCGGGCGGACTTCTGGTCATGGGTGCTGGCGAGACCGTGATAGGCCAGACCCGCGTGTTCGAACCCAGCAAGCGCTTTCGCGGATGCTACGAGACTCAAGGACCCCCAGGTCGAAGCTGACGGTATCTTCTGGGCGCTGGCGGCGCCGATCGGTATCCGCCGCAGCCTATTACTTCGGCAACCCGTTGACGCTATTGATCTCGTTGGGCAGTGGTCGGGTGGTACACGGCGTCGCGGCGCCCTCTGTGCCACGCGTGCAGAACGGCTCGAAGGGAAGCTGGCTTGAAGTTCATCGAGACGCCGTCACCCAATTTCGACGATCGCACGCTGCCCATCACGATGATCGTGCTGCATTATACCGGCATGAAGGACGGCGCATCGGCGATCGCGCGGCTGCGCGATCCCGAGGCGAAGGTGTCGTCGCATTACCTGGTCGAAGAGGATGGCACGGTTCTGCGGATGGTCGCCGAGGATCAGCGCGCATGGCATGCGGGCAAATCGCACTGGCGCGGGATCGAGGACGTCAATTCCGCGAGCATCGGCATCGAGATCGTCAATCCGGGTCACGAGTTCGGCTATCGCCCGTTCCCGCCCGAGCAGATCGCGTCGGTCGTTGCACTGGTCGCCGAGATCAAGGACCGCCACGAGATCACGCGGGGCAACATCGTCGGCCACTCCGATATCGCGCCAACGCGCAAACGCGATCCGGGCGAGCTGTTTCCGTGGCACGAACTGGCACGGCGGCGACTGGCATTGCCACGGCCGACCAAGAACCTGATGGACCCCGGCTGGACCGAGGGCGGCTTCTGCCTCGCACTCGAACGCTTCGGCTATGACGTCGAGAACCGGATGGCCGCGACGATGGCGTTCCAGCGGCGCTTCCGTCCCGAACTGGTCGATGGCGAGGTCGATACGGAATGCCGGTGCATCCTGCTGGCGTTGTTGCTGCCGAAACCGATGGGCGACGACTGACGTCTTTCTCCCCTGCCTTTTCGGGGAGGGGAGAGCGTTGGGGAAGGCATCACCGGTTGGCCACGAAAACGGTGGTGCATCGCCCGCACCCGCGCTAGGGCTCGCCTCGCCAGAGGGTCGGGCGGCCGCGGGTGTCTCAGGACACGCGAGGAAAGTCCGGGCTCCGCGAAACAACGGTGCCGGGTAACGCCCGGCGAGGGTGACCTCAGGGAAAGTGCCACAGAGAGCAGACGGCCAACCCTCGGCTTCGGTCGGGGCGGTCAGAGTGAAAGGGTGCGGTAAGAGCGCACCGCGCGCCTGGTAACAGGGGCGGCACGGCAAACCCCACCGGGAGCAAGATCGAATAGGGGTGGCACATGGGCTTCGTTTCGGCTCGTCACCCGGGTTGATTGCTTGAGGCGGCGGGCAACCGTCGTCCTAGAGGAATGGTCGCCTAACTTTCGACCGAAGGGTCGGAAATGGACAGAACCCGGCTTACAGACCCTCTGGCATCCTTTCCCGAACCGTAGCAGACTGCACGCAAATGATGCGGGGTGCGACGTGGGGGAAGTGATGCGGATCAAGACGATCGCGCTGTTGGGTGCAGGTGTGTTGACGATGTCAGGCGGGCTTGTGCCTGTAGGCGCGCAGACGCCGCCGCCGTCGACGACGGTCCAGCAAGACTTCGATGCAGCAACCGCGCTGGATGCCAGGCCCGATCGCAAGGCGTCACTGGCGGCCTGGGAAAAGCTGGAAACACGGACCAAGGCCGGGTCGCGCAGTCGCGGCATCGTACTGGTCCGGAAGGCGCCGACGCTGTTCGCGCTGAACCGCGCCGACGAATCGGTGAAAGCCGCACGCGCAGGGCTCGCCTTGCTTCCGGCGGACGACGCCAGTCTCGCGGAGGATCGGACGCGCGCGTTCCTGATCCTGGGCCAGGTCGCGACCGACACGCTCGATTACGCGGGCGCCGTGACCGCGCTGCAGCAGGCAGAGGCGAGTGCCATCACCACGGGGGACAAGCTGGGCGCGATGCTGGCGTTGGCGACCGCGCAGATTTTCATAGATCCCACTGCAGCAGCCGCCACTTTGGCACGAAGCGACACGCTGATCGCCAAGTCGAAGCTCGAGAAGAGCGTAGCCGCGCGGTTCGCGCGCGAGCGGACCCTCCTGAAACTCAATACTGGCGATATCGCCGGCGCCCGTGCGAGCGCGTTGCAGGCGATCAGGCTTCTCGGCGGCCTCGAAACGGACAAGGTCGATATCATGGACGCCTCGGCACGGTCCGACGCCGCGATTGCGTTCCTGCTGGGGGGCAATGCGGAAGAGGCACGGCGGTACATGGCCTATACCGGTGCAGGACGCATGGTGAAAGGTTCGTTCGATCCCGCCGCGGAGATGCGCTCGCCGGATTGTGGCGGCGATGCCGGTCTCAAGCCGCAGGACGTCGCGGTGGTCGAGTTCAACATCGCATCCGACGGCACGATCGACCAAGCGGTGCCGATCTACGCTGCCGGTGGCGGTCAAGTCGCGCTGGAGTTCGCGCGTGCGGTCAAGGGGTGGTCGTGGCCTGCCGAAAAGGTCCAGGCGATTCCGGCGTTCTATCGCTATCACGTGCGGGTCGAGATGCGCTGTTCGACCGCGTTCCAGCGGCCGTCGATCGGCGACGGGTTGGATGGTGTGTTGGAGCAATGGCTCTCCAGCAAGGGCGTCACGGTAGCGCCCGAACCGGTAGGGCCGCAGGCGGCAGCGCTCGCGGGGCAGCGGGCCGAACTCGCTTCGGCGACGGCCCAGTCGCCTGACGGTTTGCGCACGCTCGCCGCCATCTACCGGCTGACGAGCAATCCGACCGTCGCGCGCGAAGAGCGGGCTGCACTGTACGCACGCGCTCTGGCGATCGCGAAGGCCAATGATGCGCCCCCGAGTGCGCGACTAACCTTCGATTTGCCAGGACGCGTCGATGCGGTCACCGATATCTGGAAGCCGGGTGTCTTTGAGCGCACGCTGACGCCGATGGTATCGGAACCCGTCTATGCGAACGATCCTCAGGCGCGAGCGGCGATCCGGCTGATCATGGTCGATGGCGCCGTCGCACGGACGCGAAAGTCCGAGAAGAACGACACGGCGGTCGTCACGCTTCGGCAAGTGGCGGACGACAAGGCGTTGCGGCCGAACGATCCGCTCCGCGTCGGTGCGCTGATCCGGATCGCGTCGATCGAGGAACGCAACGGTCAGATCGACGCGGCGCGCGCGACGTTCGCCTCCAGTGGCCTGACGGCGAACCAGTGTGCGATCATGGATGCACCACCCAAGATGGTATCCAAGCCCGGATCGGAAGCGTTCCCGATGGAAGCCCAGCGATGGGGTTTCGAAGGCTGGACCCAGGTTCAGTACGACATCGGCGCGGATGGCAACGTCGTCAACCAGCGCGCGCTGTTGAGCTATCCGCCGTTCATCTTCTCCGAAGCGGGGACCAAATTCTTCACGATGGCGAAATATGCCAAGACTTATCGGCCCGACGGAGGCCTCGGTTGTGGTGCCACGACGAGCCGCATCAAGTTTCTCCTGCCGGAATCGGCGCGGCGCGGATCGTGACTTTTAGCTAACTCCCTCCCAACAACCGTTGGGAGGGAGTTAGCTTTAAACCAGCACCTTGTCCGGCCGGCCGACGTCTTCGAGAACCGTCGTCGAATCGATCTCCATCATCGGTTTGATCAGCCCGTCGCGGATGTCGTAGACCCAGCCGTGGAGCAGCACCTCCTGCCCCCGCGCGAACGCGCCCTGGATCGTCTTGGTGCGCGCGAGGCGGAGAAGCTGGTCGCGGACGTTGACCTCGACCAGCCGGTTGACCTTCTGCTCGCGGTCGGGCTGCGCGTCGATCTCGTCGGCATGGTCGTGCAGCACGCAGCGCGCGGTCGAGAGCCAGTCGTCGACCGGACCCGTCGTGCCGCCGTCGAGCGTCGCGCGGATCCCGCCGCACGCATAATGGCCGCATATGATGATGTGCCGCACGCCGAGCACGTCGACCGCATATTGCAGCACCGACATCAGGTTCATGTCGTCGTCGTTGACGAGGTTGGCGATGTTGCGGTGGATGAACATGTTGCCCGGCGGCGTCATCGTCATCTGTTCCGGGCTGACCCGGCTGTCCGAACAGCCGATCCACAGGAACTCCGGGTTCTGTCCGACTAGCTGGCGCTGGAAGAAATCCGCGCTTTCCTCGATGATCTCGGCCGACCACGCCTTGTTGGCGAGCAGGAGCTGTTTGTACTGCCTCATGCGAAACGGACCTCGGTCTGGGGGGCGTTGATCAGCTTGACTGTGCGCAGCGCGAGATCGCCGCGGATGAGCACGGTGATGCCACGATACGCGGCGCCCTTGATGAACGCGTTGATGATGTCGACGTTGTCGAGATCGACATAGCTGGTCGACGACAGGTCGATCAGCAGGTTCGCGTTGTCGGGCACCTTGGCGAGCGACTTCTGCAACTCGTATTTATGGATGAAATACAGATTGCGTCGCGCCCGGACGAGGCAATCCTCGTCGTCGCAGGCGAAGGTGATCGCGGTGCGGAAGTTGCGCGCGACGACGAACACGAAACCCACCGCCAAGCCGATGACGATGCCTTCGAGCAGGTCGGTGAACAGGATCGCAGCCACCGTGACGACGAACGGGATGAACTGCGTCCAGCCCTGCTTGAAACGCTCGGTGTAGAGCTTGGGCTTGGTCAGCTTGTAGCCCGTCGCTATCAGCACCGCGGCGAGTGCCGAAAGCGGGATCAGGTTCAACACCGCTGGGATCAGCGCGACGCTGACCAGCAGCCAGAAGCCGTGCAGGATCGTCGACATCTTGCTCTCGGCCTTCGCGTCGACGTTCGCCGACGAGCGCACGATCACCGAGGTGACGGGCAAGCCACCGATCAGGCCGGACAGGATGTTGCCGCCGCCCTGCGCCATCAGCTCCCAGTTCTTGTCGGTCGAGCGGCGGCGCGGATCGATCTCGTCGACCGCCTTGACGCTCAGCAGCGATTCGAGGCTGGCGACGATCGCGAGCGTGACCGCGCTGCTCCAGACGATGCCCATCGTGATCCCGGAGAAATCGGGGAAGGTGAACAGCGACGGGAACTGCGACAGCGTCTGCGTGATCGGCACCTGGACGAGGTGCGTCGCCTGGAGCTGCCAGTCAGGCTTCACGAAGCCGAGCAGCATATTGCCGAAGATGCCGATCAGTACGACGACGAGCGGGCCGGGGACGAAGCGCAGCGGGCCGTCCTTCGGTTTGGCGCCATCCCACCAGAACAGGAAGGCGAGGCTGACGCCGGCGATCAGGATCGCACCGGGGGTCACGCTGGCAGAGAGACTGTCGACGATCCGCGAGAAAGTGTTGACGCCGTTGGCGGTGGTGAATTCGAATATGCCCACGGCTTCGCGGTCGAAACCGACCGCATGCGGGATCTGCTTGAGGATCAGGATCAGGCCGATCGCGGCGAGCATGCCGGTGATGACCGACGATGGCACGAACTCGCTGAGGATGCCGGCGCGGGTCAGCGAGAAGCAGATCTGGAGAACGCCTGACAGCACGACCGCCATAAGGAACATCTGGTAGCTCGGCATGCTCTCGATCGCGGTCAGCACGATGACGGTCAGGCCGGCGGCAGGGCCGCTGACCGACAGCGGCGACTTCGAGAACAGGCCGACCGCGATGCCGCCGACGATGCCGGAAATGATGCCGGCAAACAGCGGCGCGCCGGACGCGAGCGCAACGCCGAGACAGAGGGGCAGCGCAACGAGCGCGACGACGACGGAGGCGGGAAGATCCGCGCGCCATGTGGTAAGCTTTGGAATGAGAGTCGGCACCAGTGCTCCTGTCGCTAAGGTGTCGGCTGGGAATACGTCCGCACCGGACGCATCTATCCATGCCACATGACAAATAGTTCATGTTCATTAATCGATGAACGGTGGCTGACTCAAGGCGGAATGTTGCGACGCAGAAGATAGTTGGAACGGACGAGTTTCACTCGGCGTCGTCACGCGCGGTTGCGTTGTTCGCGGGGACGCCTATCTCGGGCCGCTATGGCTCGAAGCACGACACGATCTTCCGACTGGGGTTTTCCGCGCTGGCGCGAGTATGGCGCGAGCTCCGAGGCTGTAACCGTCCGGCTGTGCGACCGGCATGGCTGCAACGAGCCCGGTAATTGCCCGGCGCCGAAATCGCCCAACAGCCCGGACCGCTGGTACTTCTGCATGAACCACGCGGGCGAATATAACCGCGGCTGGAATTATTTCGAAGGGTTGAGCGCGGAGGAAGCGGCCGAGCGGGAGGCGGCGGAAACGCGCACGGCTGACGGCTACACCGATCCGAAGCATTATGCCTGGGCTGGCTCGGGCGACGGCAGCCGGTCGCGTGACGAGATGCGTGCGCTGGAGGTGCTGGATCTCGAACCCGATGCGACGTTTGAGGACGTGCGCGCCGCGTGGCGGCGGATGGCGAAGGCTAACCATCCGGATGTGCGGCCGAACGACAAGGATGCGGCCAAGCGGTTCCAGGGCGTGCAGGCGGCGTATGAGGTGCTGAAGGCGGCCGAGGATCAGCGGACGTGGAAACCGGCGTGATCCGGGTTCTTGCCAGTCGCTGGCAGGGTAGCATTCTGGTTTGCGGCAAGTGTTCGAAGAAGCTGGATGGCGGGTTTGGCGAGAAGGGCCGGACGCCGCTCGTGAAACTGTTGCGTCAGGCACTCGGGGTGAAGAAGGGCCGCAAGGCTGATCGCGGGGTGGTCGAGGTCAAGTGCCTTGGGGTGTGTCCGAAGAACGCGGTGGTGATGGTCGATGGCGCTCGGCCGGACCGGTGGATGCTGGTGCCGGCGGGTGCCGGTGCCGAGGAGGTCGTCGCGACGCTCACAGAACCCTCTAGCGTGCCCTCACCCTCGCCGCCTTCGGCGTCTCTCCCTCTCCCTTGAGGGGAGGGGGAAGGGCCCGCGGCCATTTGCCGTGGGCAGGGTGAGGGCACGTTCTAGCGTTACGCCGCGTACCGCTCGGCCGTTTCCCGGATCAGAGCGATCATGTTCGGGATACCCTGCGTGCGGTTCGAACTCAGTTGCTTGCTCAGATCGAACGGCGCAAGTTCCGCAGTGATGTCGGTAGCGACGATCGCGCCCGGCGCCTGATCCTGCACCGTCAGCAACACCAGCGCGATGATCCCCTTGGTGATCGCCGCATTCGAATCCGCGAGAAAGTGGAGCCGGCCATCATCGGTCGTGGTCGGATAGACCCACACCGACGCCGAACACCCGCGCACCAACGTCGCATCGGTCTTGAGCGCATCCGGCATCGGTTCGAGCTCTTTGCCGAGGTCGATCAGCAGGCGGTAGCGGTCGTCGGGTTCGAGGAAGTCGTATTCCTCGCGAATATCGGTGAGAGTGGGCATGTGCCGGTCGGTAGCGGGTCGAGTGTTGCGCCACAACTACAGTGTTCCCCCGCGAAGGCGGGGGCCTAAAGATCCACCCCGGCAGCGATCGCTTCGAGCTTCTTGATCCGCTCCTTCAAATCCGCGATCTCGATCCGCGACCCGGTCGACACCGCCATCGGCATCCGACCGTCTTGTGTATGATCCAGCTCCAGCCGCCGCAGCGAGAGCCATCCGCGCCATCCGGCCAAGCCACCGGCCACGATCATCGCCAGCCCCGCAAGGCTCGCCAGCGCCAAGGTGATATAGACGTTAGGGTCGATCATGTCCGCCTCCTAGCGGTCGCGGAGCCGCTCGATCTCTCGGTCGAGATCGACGCTCTTGTGGTTGTCGGTGATCACGCGCTCCAACACCTGGATGCGCTCCTTCATCTGCTGCACCTCGTCGCGCAGCCGCAGCGCATCGACGCTGTCGACCGGGTTCGCCGGGGCGTCGCCCAGCGCGCGGTAGCGAGCGGTCAGCACCTTGGCGACCATCACGATCAGCACGATGCAGACGACCATCGAAAAGGGGTTCATCGTGTCTCTCCTTCGGCGGGGCTCGCGGTGCGGCCCGTCAGCGTAAGCGTTGGCGACGTCTCTAAAGGTCGCGCTGGGGAGGGTGGATCGGCCCGGAGCCGTTCGATCTCGTCGGCAACGCCGATGCCCCGGTCGGTGACGATCCGTTCGAGGACCCGCACCCGCTGTTCCAGGCGTTCGGTGTGCGCCGCATATTGCGCGGACTTCTCGGCGGTCTGCGCATTGAGCGCGGTTGCCATGCGCTCCTTGTGCTTGATCCAGTCCTTGAAGACGCTGCTGCCGATCCCGAGAATGACAGGAAGGCCGATCACGATGAAAACGAGCAGGAAGATCGTGAAGTTGTTCATGATCTATGTCCTTCAGCGGTCGCGGAGGGCTTCGATCTCGCGGGCAGTGCGCTCGGCGGGGTCGGTGGCGATGCGTTCGAGGACTGCGATCCGTTCCTCGAGCCGCGACACCTGCCCGGTCAACCGCTCGTTCTCGTTGCTGAGCAACAGGACCTTGCGGTCACCGTCGACATCGCCGTCTCGCCCGCGTTTGCGGCTACGCATTTCCGGTTCGAAGCCATGCTTGGCGCGGATCCAATTGTTCGCAACCCAAGCGACCGGTCCCACCGAAATCGCCACGATCGGTATCATCAAAGCCCAATCCATCGATATTCTCCCTGTTGACGCCGCGTCTCAGCGCAGGCTGTCGATCTCTGCCGCGAGGCTGTTGCTTGAGCGGCTGGTATAGTGCGTCTCGATGTCGGCGAGTCGGCGGTCGATGTCGCGGAACTTGCTGCGGACCTCGGCGGTCGAGCGTTTCGGGTTCGAGCGGACGCCCTGCCAGAACTTCGCGTCGTCAGGCGTCTCGTATAAGCCGATCGGCTTGGCGTGCCCCATCCAGGCGACCATCCAATAGGCCAGCAGTGTCCAGGGAAAGCCGCCGGCGAGCGTCAGTACGACCATCCCGACCCGGACGAAGAGTGCGTCGATGCCGGTATAGTCGGCGATCCCGGCGCAGACGCCCTTCCACTTGGCATTCTGCTTATCGAGGTAGAATTGTGTGCGGCTGGCGGACATTTCAGTTCCTCCGATCGAGGGGGCGATCCAATGGGCGTTCGGACTGACGATCCGACAGATACGGCGACTGCGTTGTGCCGAGGCCCGGCTTCCAGTCGGGGTTATCGGCGGCGATGATCCGTTCGACGGTCATCACGCGATCCTCGAGGCGGCGTGCGAGCGCCTGCATCTCGTCAAGCAGGCGCTCGTCCTCTTCGGTGATCCGCGGTGCCTGCTTCCACTTGGTGATGTAGTGCAGGATCACCCAGGGCAGCCCGATGAATAGAATGCCGCAGACCAGAACTGGCATGAAATCATCCATCTCAGTCGTCCTTCTTCAGGCGCGCCTTGAGCGCGGCGAGCTGGGCGTCGACCTTGTCGTTGCTGCGCAACTCGGCGATTTCCTCTTCGAGCGTCTTGACGACCCCGAGCCCCATCGCGTCCGCGCGGCCCTCGGCCTCGTCGACGCGGCGGTCGAGGATGTCGAAGCGGCTGAACGCCTCGTGCGTCTTCGGCCCGTTGTACATCTCGCGCAGCCGGGTGCGATTGTTCGCGCTCTCCAGTCGGGTCTGCACCGCGTTCTGCTTGGTGCGCGCCTCGCGGAGCTTGGTCTGGAGCTTGGCGATGTCCTCTTCGGAAGCCCGAAGCGCATCGTCGAGTACGCCGACCTCGGCCTTCAACTGCTCGGCCATGTCGAATGCCTTCTGGCGCTCGACCAGGGCTGCCTTGGCGAGATCCTCGCGGTCCTTGCTCAGCGCCAGCTCGGCCTTCTCTGTCCAGTTGTCCTGGAGCTGCTCCAGCTTCGAGATATGGCGGCGCATCTCCTTCTGGTCGGCGATGGTGCGCGCGGCGGAGGCGCGAACCTCGACCAGCGTTTCCTCCATCTCGAGGATGATCATGCGGATCATCTTCGACGGATCTTCGGCCTTCTCGATGAGATCGGCGAAGTTGGCGGCGACGATGTCGCGGGTGCGGGAAAAGATGCCCATGTAAATCCTACTCCAGGGGTCGGCCCGAGGCTCTAAGCCTTCGGGGTCTTAGGCCACGATTGCGGTATGAACCGCAACGGGCGTTGCGTTGGTTGCGATCGCGGGGCCGACTGCGCCGAGGACGCAGGTTGCGCTGACGACGATGGTGCAGAGGGTGGCGGCGACGGTGCGGGCGATGTTGGCGTTGAACATGGTGGGTCCCCTTTAAGGCTGGTTGGTTCCGCTATTCGGCGGGTTGCCTGAAGCATTGCATCTCTCGTGCCAGTTTTGAAAATGGCGGGTTTGCAGGGGTTTGCACGATTTCGACGGTGGGCGTGCTACCGCAAGCTTGCCAAGAGTTGGGAATTCGCGCCACATCTTCGCCATGGAGCGAACAACCCAGGTCATCGGCGAGTCCGGCACGTTCATGGCGGCGCTCGAACGCGCATCGCGCGCGGCGGCGCTGGACCGTCCGGTGCTGGTGATCGGCGAGCGCGGGACGGGCAAGGAACTGGTCGCTGAACGCCTCCACCGCCTGTCGCCGCGGTGGGATCAGCCGCTGGTGATCATGAACTGCGCGGCGCTGCCCGAGACGTTGATCGAGGCGGAATTGTTTGGGCATGAAGCCGGGGCTTTCACCGGTGCGACCAAGGCGCGGGTCGGGCGGTTCGAGGAGGCCGATGGGGGCACGTTGTTCCTAGACGAACTCGGCACGCTGTCGATGGCGGCGCAGGACCGACTGTTGCGCGCGGTCGAATATGGCGAGATCACCCGGATCGGCTCGTCGCGGCCGATGCGCGTCGACGTGCGGATCGTGGCCGCGACCAACGAACATCTCCCCGACAAGGTTGACCGACATGAGTTCCGCGCCGATTTGCTCGACCGCTTGTCGTTCGAGGTGGTGACTCTGCCGCCTCTACGCGCACGAACTGGGGACGTGGTGGTGCTGGCAGAGCATTTCGGCCGGCGCATGGCGTCTGAGCTTGGGCGCGAACGCTGGGAAGGCTTCGGCCCGGCGGCTATGGACGCACTGATCGCATACCGCTGGCCCGGCAACGTCCGCGAACTTCGCAACGTCGTCGAGCGCGCGGTGTATCGCTGGGAACAGGCGGGGCCGATCGACGCGATCGAGATCGACCCGTTCCAGTCGCCACACCGGCCTGGTGCCTCGACCGCGCCTAAGCCCATGGTTGTGGCTCCGCGCGCAGCCGAACCGGATGACGGCGAGGACCCGGTCGTCGCGTGCGAAGAAGGCCCCTCGGATTTCAAGTCCCGCGTATCCCGCTTCGAACGCGATCTCCTCTCGCGCGCCCTGTCGGAACATCGCTTCAACCAACGCGCCACCGCCGAGGCGCTAGGCCTGAGCTACGACCAACTCCGCCACGCCCTGAAACGTCACGACCTTCTCAACGCGGGCGGTTGACCTACTTCCCCCCTCCCTGGAAGGGAGGGGCGGGGGGTGGGTAGGCTTCCGTATCGTGAAACGACCGCGGCACAAGCTGGCCGACCCACCCCCAACCCCTCCCTTCCAGGGAGGGGCGCAGAAGGGGCAGTCACCCTCAGGCGCTCTTCCCCACCAACCCCGCCAGCTTCTTCAACTTCGGCGCAACGATCGGCACCGTCAGCATCGTGCTCGCCAGCGCCATCAGCAGTAGTGCCGTGAACGTCTCATTCGTTATGATCTTCTTATCCAGCAGGATGTTGACGAAGATGATCATGATCAGCGCCTTGGTCTGAAGCAGCCAGCCGATCGCCGACGCCTCGCCCGGCCGCCATTTCAGGATCCGCCCGGCGGCGTGAACGCCGGCCAGCTTGCCGCCGACCGACGCGACCAGCAGCAACGCCGCCGCCCCGAACACCGCGTAACCGCCGACCGCCCACTGCGTCTTCAACCCGGTCGACAGGAAGAACACCGGCATCACCGCGAGCAGCACGAAGTGGCGGAACTGGTCCATCTTCGCTGTCGTGAACCATTTAGAATCGAGCACCGCGCCCGACAGGAACGCGCCGACCATGAAGTGCAGCCCCGCCCAGTCCGCCGCGAACCCGCAGCCGGCGAGCCAGATCAGGCTGACATACCAGCGATCGTGCTCCTCGATCCGCGCCATCAGCTTGCGCACGACACACGTGGCGATCGCGAACCCGACCAGGAAGCCGCCCTGCCGGCCGACGCGCTCCCAATCGAGTAGGATCAGCGCGAGCACGCCCCAGATCGCGATGTCGTCGAGGCTGGCATAGCGCAGGATCCGTTGGCCGATCGGCTGACGCAGCACATCGAGCTTTTCGAGGAACAGCACGAGGATCGGCAGCGCGGTGACCGCGCATGCCATGCCGATGCCGAGCACCACCTGCCACGTCGCGCCGTCCGGCCCCCGCCAGCCCGGATAGCGCAGCATCAGCACCGCGGCGATGCTGCCCGTGATCAGCGGCACCGCGAGCGCAAGCCCTGCGGTGACGCCGGTTTCGCCGCGCCGCTTCCAGGCCTCGCCGAGGTCGAGTTCGATGCCGGCGACCCACACGAACATCATCACCGCCCACCACGCGATGCCGTTGAGCGAGCCCAGCGTCGCGGGCGTGAAGACCGTCGCATAATAGTCGGGATATGCCGCGCCCAGCACACCCGGCCCCAGCAGGATCCCGCCGAAGATCTGCACCACCACCAGCGGCGCCCAGTAATCGGTCCGCCCAAGCCGCCACACCAGATACGGCACGGTGAAGATGATAAGTGTCGCGAGGAGGAAAACCTCCGTCGGCGTCATGGCGTGCATGTGGATCCCCCGCGCCGATCGGTTCCCCCCGCCGGCTTCGTTTCGGGCGTACACTATCCGCGCGTTGGTGCGGCGGCAATCGGCTGATGGTCGCGGTCGACCACGCCGTGCCTGCGCCATTGCGGGACACGCAAACCGGCTGACATGGAGCGGTGCGACCTGATACGCCGTGCGTTACCGTCGGTGCCGTGCGCCGGGCGGGCCCGGTACGCGCGAAAGGATTTCCCATGAGACGATCGTTGTTTGCGCTGGCGTTGCTGGCGGCGCCGGCCGGGGCGCCCGCCTTTGCTCAGGGCACCGCGCCGTTCACCGTCAACGGGCAGGGGTTCGCGACGCTCCAGGAGGCGGTGACGTCGATCCGGATGGGGACCGCGACGATCCTGATCGCCCCCGGCACCTATCGGCAGTGCGCGATCCAGCAGGGTGGCCACATTACCTTCAAGGCGGTTCAGCCCGGCAAGGCGATCTTCGACAGCGTCGCCTGCGAGGACAAGGCGGCGCTGGTGCTGCGCGGCAACGGGTCGGTGGTTGATGGCCTCGTCTTCCGCGGCTACCGCGTGTCCGACGGCAACGGCGCCGGCATCCGCACAGAGTCGGGCGACCTCACCGTCACGAACTCCATGTTCCTCAACAGCCAGGAGGGGATTCTGGGCGGCCAGCCGACCAACCAGCGGATCACGATCGATCGGTCGACCTTCTCGGGGCTTGGCCAGTGCGACCAGTCGCCAAGCTGTGCGCACTCGATCTATCTCGACAACAAGGGCAGCATCTCCGTCACCAATTCGCGGTTCGAGCGCGGTAACGGCGGGCATTACGTCAAGCTGCGTAGCCCCACGGTCACGATCACCGACAACAGCTTCGACGATACGGCGGGGCACAAGACCAATTACATGATCGATCTCCCCGAAGGCGCAACCGGCCTGATCGCGCGCAACACCTTCGTGCAGGGAAAGGACAAAGAAAACCATTCCGGCATGATCGTCGTCGCGGCGGAGGCGCGGACCTATCCGTCGACCGGCCTGCGCGTCGAGAACAACGACGCGCGCCTCTCGCCCGGCGACACCACCAACCCGGCGTTCCTGATCGACTTCAGCCACGACAAGCTCGCGATCGGCGCGAACCGGTTGGGTGCGGGGCTCCGGGCGTTCGAGACCCGGTGACGAGCGGCGGGGGTGGCGTGCTGGGTGCGTCACCACTGCTCCAACCCAGAAGCGTGTTCTCCCGCGAAGGCGGGAGCCCAGACTGGACTCCCGCCTTCGCGGGAGAACACGCTTTTACCCGGGCTCCGCGCTCAGTTAGAGCAAGTGCTCGCCGCGCCCGGATCGAGATCCAGGCAACGCCCATCCAGCCCCGACACCGGCAACCCGATCGTCGCCGCCAGCGTCGGCACGATATCCACCGTCTCCACCGACAGCGGCTGTTCGAACCCGGTCATCCCCTTGCGCCAGAACAGGATCGGCACGCGACGGTCATAGTCCCAGGGTGAACCATGCGTCTCGACATAGCCGCCAGCGGGTGACACGATCGTCGTCACGCGCGGCTTGAGCAGCACCACCAGCTGCCCCGACCGTTCCGGATAGAACGACGCGCGCGCCCGTTCGATCAGCGTCCAGGTCTCGGGCGGAGTCTTCGCCATCGGCGTCGCCATGATCTCGGCGGCGGAGTACGCCCCCGCAATCTGTGGAAGCGCGCGATACCGGCGCAGCGCCTCGGCGAGCACCTTCGCGCGCGTCTTCTCCGGCAGCGTATCGTCGATATAGACGTCACCCTCGGTGCCAAGCAGCACGCTCCCCGGCAGCCCCATGTCCTTGGCGATGGCGGTGCCGACCTGCTTGGCCAGCACGTTTTCGTCCATGTGCGCCTCCATCGGCATCGCGCGCTGCTGCTGGCGCTCGGTCGCATCGTGCGCGCCGTGATCCGCGGTCAGCACGACCTCGTAATCGACCCCGGTCTCGTCCATCACCGCAAAGAAATCGCCGAGCGTCTTGTCGAGTTGCGCCATCTGGATGCACATCTCGGTGCCCTGCGTACCGTAGGTGTGGCCGATATAGTCGGTCGCCGACGCGCCGATATCGATGATGTCGGTCTGCGGACCCTTGCCGAGCTTCATGTCCTGCACCAGCGCCGCCGCCATCGCGAACACCGCGGCGTCGGAGGCGGGCGACACGCGGAAGCCCTTGGCGTCGCCGGCCTCGCGCTCGAAGCGGCCCTGGCCATAGGTCTTGCCGGCGATCACGATCGGATGGTTCACACCTGCGCAATAGCCGGGCAGGGGGAGCGCCGCCTGCGGCTTGGCGATCAGCGCGGCGACCGCGTCGCGCGTCCGCTGCACCGCCGGCGGCACCGCGCGACCGGCATAGGAGACATAGGTCTTGCCGTCCCACCACCAGAGTTCGTCGACCTTGTGGCCGCCCATCATCACCGCCGCGCGATCCTTGCCCGCGACCGACACCGAGCGCGTTCGCGGATCGCGCGCCTTCATCATCTCGCCGAGCGTCGGCACCTTCAGATGCATGTCGGACACGGTGTAGCTGTCGTGCGTGCTGCCAGTGACGCGCTCGTCCTCCGAGCAATACACGATCTTGTCGGGTCGCCCGGCGCGCTGGTCGATCCAGTTGTTGGCGATGATCCCGGTATGCGCGGGCCGCATGCCCGTCAGGATCGTCGAGTGGCCGGGGCACGTCTCGGTCGCGGCATGGCTCTGATACCCGCTCGGGAACACCGCGCCGTTAAGCAGCCGGGTGAAACCGCCGGTGTAATGGTTGCGATATTGCTGGAACAGGTCGGCGGCGAACTGGTCGACCGAGATCGCGACGATCAGCTTTGGCGGCGCGGCCGGAGTCGCCGCAGGAGGCGGCGCCGTCTGGGCGGAGACCGAAGCGGCCGAAGTCAGCAGGAGCGCGGCGATAAGTGCTTTCACGAACAGTCCTTTAGCCAGCGACGACCATCAAACTGGGCCGTCGCTTTGAAGTGCAATACGAGATCGTCACCGCTATGGCTTTGCGCGATGAACGAAACAAGGATGGCCATGCGCGGATTACGTTGCGCCGTGATGACGGTCTTGCTGGCCGTCTGCGGGCTGGCGAGTGCGCCCGCGCTTGCGGAATCGCTGAACGGCTCCAGCCAGCATCTGATGATGAAGCTGGTCGCCGAAAGCGATCACCCGAAGGCCGGCGCGCCGCTGACGATTGCGCTCGCGACGACGCCCGAAACCGGCTGGCACGGCTATTGGCGCAACCCCGGCGATGCTGGTTTTCCAGCGACGTTCGACTGGACCTTGCCGACGGGCGCGAAGGCGGGCGAGCCCGAATGGCCGGTGCCGACGACGCTGCTGATCGCGGGGCTGATGAACTATGTCTACGAGGCGCCGTATGCGCCGCTCGTGACGATCCAGGTTCCGGCGGGGCTGGCGGCGGGAACCAAATTCCCGATCCGGTTGAAGACGAGCTACCTCGTCTGCTCGGCGACGATCTGTGTGCCCGAGGAGAAGGCGCTGTCGCTCGATCTCACGATCGGCGACGGCGCGCCATCGCAGGCCGCCGCGTTCGCGGGCTGGCGGCAGGCGATCCCCAAGCCGCTCGATGCCGGTGCGACCTACGCGGCGAGCAACGGGACGATGCGGATCGCGGTGCCGTTCCCGGCGGGCGCGAAGATCGACAAGGCGTATTTCTTCCCGGTCACCACCGGCGCGATCGAGAACGGCGCGGCGCAGACGGTCACGCGGGACGGCGACCGGCTGACGATCAGCACCAAGGTCGCGGCGAACGCCAAGGTTGGCGGACCGATCGAGGGCGTGCTCCGGATAGGCGACGGGCAGGGGCTCGGCGTCAAAGCGACGCCCGGTGCGGTGGCCGAAGCGGCTGGCGGCGGCGCGACCAGCACGAACGGCGAGAGTCTCTGGCTTACGGCTCTGATCGCATTCGCGGGCGCAGTGCTCGGCGGCCTGATCCTCAACATCATGCCGTGCGTGTTCCCGATCCTCAGCCTAAAGGCGCTCAGCCTCGCCCGCGGCGGCGCGAGCGAGAAGGACGCGCGGGGCGAGGCGTTGGCTTACACTGCGGGCGTCGTGCTAGTATGCCTCGGTCTCGGCGGCGCGATCCTGGCCTTGCGCGCAGGCGGATCCGCGGTCGGCTGGGCGTTCCAGTTGCAGCATCCCGGCGCGATCGTCGCGCTGCTGCTGCTGAGCACCGCGATCGGGTTCAACCTCGCCGGGCTGTTCGAGGTCCCGACCCCACGCTTTGCCGGTGAGAGTGGCGCAAGCGGGGCGTTCGCGACCGGCGCGCTGGCGGCGTTCATCGCGACGCCGTGCACTGGGCCGTTCATGGGCGCTGCGCTCGGCGCGGCCTTGGTACTGCCGTGGCCGGCGGCGCTCGCCGTGTTCGGCGGGCTCGGGATCGGGCTGTCGCTCCCGTTCCTTGCAATCGGGTTCATCCCATCGTGGCGGCGCTGGCTGCCAAAGCCCGGTGCGTGGATGGAGACGTTCCGCCACATCCTGTCGGTGCCGATGTTCCTGACCGCGATCGCGCTCGGCTGGGTGCTTGGGCGACAGACCGGCGTGGATACGCTGACGCTCGCGCTGGTCGCGGTGCTGGCAGTCGGCGCGGTGCTGTGGATCGGTGGCTCCCGCCAGCGCAAGGGCAAGTCGTTCGGCATCGTCGCGCAGGTCCTGCTGCTCGTCGTGTTCGTTGGTAGCGCGGTGTTGATCTCGCGCGCGCCGCCGGTGTCTACGAAAGTAGCGACCGCGGGCGACGAACCGTTCACTGAAGCCAAGCTCGCCTCGCTACGCGCCGAGAAGCGTCCGGTGTTCGTCTACTTCACCGCCGACTGGTGCCTGACGTGCAAGGTCAACGAGAAGGCAGCGATCGATACGACCGGCGTCCGCGACGCCTTCGCCAAGCACAAGGTCGCGGCTCTGATCGGCGACTGGACCGACGGCGACCCTGTGATGGGCCGCTTCATTCAGGCCCACAACCGCGCCGGGGTTCCGCTCTATTTGTACTACGCCCCAGGCGCAGCCGAACCCACCGTCCTCCCGCAAGTCCTCACGCCGGGCCTGCTCGAAGGGCTGGGCGTCTAAGTCGCACCGACGCCCCCCCGATCCCGTCATCCTGACGAAAGTCAGGATCCAGAGTACCATGTGTCACCGTCAATGACCCTGGATCCTGACTTTCGTCAGGATGACGGACGGGTGTGGCGACAGGCTACATTCAACCCTTGTGCGCCGCAGCGATGCGTTGCAGCATGGAACCGCAACGCTTGATGGGGAATTGACCGTTTCGATGGGGAAACAAGCGTTCGACGAAATCATGGGCACACCTGGCGACACGAACGCCCGGCCCGAACTGGTGGCTCTCGGCAAGTGGATCGAGGATACGCCCGACGCCGAGCTGCGACGCCGGCAGGAAGCCGCCGAGACGACGTTCCGGCAGCTTGGCATCACCTTCGCGGTCTACGGCGAGAACGAGGCGGCCGAGCGTATCATCCCGTTCGATATCGTCCCGCGTGTGTTCTTGCACGATGAGTGGACCCGGCTGTCCGAGGGGCTGGTTCAGCGCGTCGAGGCGATCAACGCGTTCCTCGACGACATCTACGGCGAGCGTCGTATCCTGAAGGAAGGCATCCTCCCCGAAGACCTCGTGCTCGGCAACGCGCAGTTCCGGCCCGAGATTGCCGGTATCCGCCCGCCGCACGGCGTATGGGCGCATATCTGCGGGATCGACCTCGTCCGAACCGGCCCCGATGATTTCTTCGTGCTGGAGGACAACGCACGCACCCCGTCCGGTGTCAGCTACATGCTGGAGAACCGCGAGGCGATGCTCCGGCTCTGTCCCGAACTGTTCCGCGAGTTCCGTGTCGCCGCGGTCGACAGCTATCCCGACCTCCTGCTTGAAACGATGAAGTCGGTGGCGCCGCACGGCACGGGCTCCAACCCGACCTGCGTGCTGCTGACCCCCGGCCACTATAACTCGGCCTATTACGAGCACAGTTTCCTCGCGGATTCGATGGGTATCGAACTTGTCGAGGCGGCCGATCTGGTGGTCGACGACGACATCGTCTGGATGCGGACGATCGCGGGGCGCGTGAAGGTCGACGTGATCTATCGTCGGATCGACGATGATTATCTTGATCCGCTCGTGTTCCGTCCCGACTCCGCGCTCGGCGTCCCCGGTATGATCGCAGCGTACGCGGCCGGCAACGTCGCGATCATGAACGCGCCGGGCAACGGCATCGCCGACGACAAGGCGATCTACAGCTACATGCCCGACATCGTGAAGTTCTACTCAGGCGGCGAGTGCAAGCTGCGCAACGTCGAGACCTGGCGCTGCCGCGAACCGCAGGCACTCAAGTTCGTGCTCGACAACCTCGAAGACGTCGTCGTCAAGCTGGTCGACGGTTCGGGAGGCTACGGCATGCTCGTCGGTCCGACCGCATCGAAGCAGGAGATCGAGGATTTCCGCGCCGCGCTTATCGCAGAGCCACATCGCTACATCGCGCAACCGACGCTAGCCCTGTCGACTGTCCCGACGATGGCGCAAGGGGGCCTCAGCCCGCGCCACGTCGATTTCCGCCCCTTCGTGCTGAGCGGTTCAAAGGGCGTGCAGGTTGTCCCCGGCGGCCTTACCCGCGTCGCGCTCAAGGAAGGATCACTCGTGGTCAATTCCAGCCAGGGCGGCGGTACCAAGGACAGTTTCGTCCTTATGGCCGATCAGTCGCAACGGATGAACGCCGGCGGGATGACGCACACGATGGGCGGCATGACGCAGACTCTCGGTTCACAGACATCGGGCGCGCAAACCTCCGGCGGGACCGCCTGATGCTGTCGCGCACCGCATCCTCGCTCTACTGGCTAGGCCGCTATTTCGAGCGCGCCGACTTCATCGCCCGGCTGGTCGAAGCCACCGTCCGGCTCGACGTGCTCTCGTCGCAACCATCCGGCGACGCCGCCTGGGCATCCGCGTTGGCCGTCACCGAAACCGACGAGGCCTTCGCCGCGACCGGCGTCGAGATCGGGCAGCGCGATGTCGTACGATTCCTGACGCTCGATTCGAGCCATCCGGGATCGATCGTCCGCTGCCTCGACATGGCGCGCAACAATGCCAAGGCGGTCCGCACCGCGCTGACCCGAGAGGCATGGACCGCGATCAACCGCGCATGGCTGCTGTTCGAGAACCGTGCAACGCCCGGCAGCACGACATCGCAGCTGAACCTGGTCGAGGCTGTCAAGAACGAGACGCGCGGGTTCGAGGGCGCGGTCCACCGCATGCTCCGCAACCAGACGACATGGTTCATCCGCCTCGGCCAGGCAGTCGAGCGCGCGGACAACACCGCGCGTCTGCTCGACGTCAAATACCATATCCTGCTGCCCGAGGGCGAACGGCTCGGCGGCGCGATCGACCGTGACCAGTGGACGACGATCCTCCAGACCGTGTCCGCGGTGACAGCCTATCGCTGGCTCTACAATGACGGGCTTCGTCCCGCCGATGTCATCGACCTGCTGCTCGCACGGTCCGAACTGCCGCGCAGTCTGGCGGCATCGGTCGAGGAGACCGTCGACGTGCTCAACCTGCTCGCCAAGCGGACGGGCAACCACGGCGAGGCCGATCGCATGGCCCGGATGCGTGCGTCGCGAATGGCGAAGACGCGATCGGGTGAGGTCATCGCCTCCGGGCTGCACCAGTATCTGCAGGCATTCATCGCTGAAAACGCGCTGCTGCACGGCGCGATCGGCCGTCAGTTCAAGTTCCTCTGATGCGCCTTTCGATCGATCATCACACGATCTACCGCTTCGCGCAGCCGCAGGGGCGGCTGGTGCAGATGCTCCGGCTGACGCCTGAGAACACGCATGACCAGACCGTCGCGTCGTGGCGGATCGACGTCGATTGCGACGCGCGGCTGCGGCCGGGTCGCGACGGCTTCGGCAACGCAGTGACGATGCTGTATGCCGAAGGGCCGGTCGACGGGATCGAGATCACCGTCAAGGGCGAGGTGCTGACCAGCCATTCCGACGGTGTCCTGCACGGCGTGCACGAACCGCTTCCCCCCGCGCTGTTCCTCAGGGCTACCGAGGCGACCGCCCATGATACGGCAATCGCCAAGTTCGCCGCCAATGCCGCCGAGGGCGCGCGCGACCGGATCGGTGCGCTGCATCGGCTGAACCGGGCATTTCACGCGCGGTTCGCGTTCGACGCCGGACGTCCCGAGCCGGGTCGGACGGCCGCCGCCGCGTTCCGCATGGGCAGCGCCACGCCGCGCGACATGGCGCAGATGTTCGCGGTTGCCGCACGGTCGCTCGGCGCGCCCGCGCGGTATGTGTCGGGCTATCATCACAACGATCACGAGGTCGTGCATCTCCCGACGCCGCACGGCTGGGCTGAGGCGTTTGTCGACGGGCTCGGCTGGGTCGGGTTCGATCCGTGCACGGGGATGTCCCCTGAGGAGCATTACGTCCGGGTGGCAATGGCGCTCGACGCGGTGGGTGCGGCGCCGGTAGCGGGGTCGCGACTGGGCGAAGGTGGCGAGGAACTCGACGTCGACGTCGTGGTCCAGCGCGAGGACTAAGACTGTTCCCCGCGAAGGCGGGGATCCAGACTGGGCTCCCGCCTTCGCGGGAGAACAAGAAGCGCTCGGGTTTGGGGTATTACCACCCCGGCGAAGGCCGGGCCCCAATTGGCAAGGCCGGAGTGACGAAACACAGAACTTAGTTAGCGGCGTTTCCCAATTGGGCCCCGGCCTTCGCCGGGGTGGCGGTTCTTGGGGGACGCTAGCGGGCTAGACGACTTCCAAACTACACATCAAACCAGCGCAGCAACCCGCACGGCTTGCGTCACCAGATCAGCATCCTCCAGTCGCCGCCACCCCGCCGGCCCCAGCACTTCCAGCGGCCGGTACCTCGTCTTGTACTCCATCCGCGGCGAGCCCTTCACCCAGTATCCGAGATACACGTACGGCAACCCTGCATCGCGCGCACGGAGGATGTGGTCCATGATGATGAAGTTGCCGAAACCCGGTCGCGCCGTGTCGTCGGCCGCGAAGAAACTGTAGACCATCGACAGGCCATCCGCCTGACGATCCGTCAGGCAGGCACCGATCAGCGCGCCCTGAATGCCATCAACCGACGGCTCACGATATTCGACGATCACCGAATTGACCGGCGAATGCTCGATCATGTCGGCATAGTCGTCTTCGTCCATCCCGGCCATCCCGCCGCCCGGATGCCGCGTGCCGAGATAGCGACGGAGCAACTGGAACTGCTCGTCGGTCGCCCAAGCCTTGCATGCGGTCACCTCGATATCACCGAGCCGCTTGAGCAATTTGCGCTGCGTCGCGTTGGGCACGAACTCATCGGTCACCACGCGAACCGAGACGCACGCCGTACATCCCGCACAAGACGGACGATACGCCACGCCCTGGCTGCGACGAAAGCCGATCCGCCCGAGCGCATCGTTCAACTCGTTCGCGTGCGGGCCGGTCAGCTCGGTGAACACCTTGCGCTCCTGACGATCCGGCAGATACGGGCACGGCGCAGGGCTGGTGACGAAAAAGCGCGGGAAACGGAAAGGCGCAGTCACCGAACGCTAAGTCCTTCAGGCAGGCGCGATCAGCCGCGTCGCCTCGTATATGGCCGCCCAGCGCAAACGTGCAATCGGTTTACCACGAATGTCGGTTAATGCGGTAAATCGCCGTATCAGAATGGGATCATGCCAGTTCGACGGTCGACGTCTCGTACCCGCCAGCCCGCAATGCCCCCACCAGCCGATCGAGATGCGCGCGGTCGCGCAGTTCGCATTCGATGTCGGTGATAAGACCCTTCGCCGGCAACGTCGTGAAGACGCGCTGGTGATAGATCTCGATGATGTTGACGCGTTCCTGGTCGAAGATCCGCGCGACATGGAACAGCGCGCCCGGCTTATCCTGCAACCGGATACGCAACCGCGCGAGCCGCCCCGACCGCGCCAGATCGCGCAACAGCACGTTGGCGAGCAGGCGCGTATCGATGTTACCGCCGCACAGCACGATGCCGACGGTCTTCCCCGCAAACCGCTCGGCATGCGACAGCAGCGCGGCGAGTCCAGCGGCACCCGCACCCTCGACCACCGTCTTCTCGATCTGGAGCAGCAGGCTGACGGACTCTTCCAGGCTGCGCTCGCTAACGAGGACGATGTCGTCGACCAGTTCGGCGACGATCTTCGAGGTGATCGCGCCCGGCTCCTTGACCGCGATGCCCTCGGCCAGCGTATCACCGGCGCAGGCCATGTCGGTGCCGTTGATCCGGTTGTACATCGACGGGAACAGCTCGGCCTGCACGCCGACCACCTCGATCGGATGACCGCCCGGCGCTTTGCTCAAAGCCCGCGCGACCGTCGACATGCCCGAGATGAGCCCGCCGCCGCCGATCGGGATGACCAGCGTATCGAGTTGCGGCACGTCCTCCAACATCTCGATCGCGACGGTGCCTTGCCCTGCAATGACGCGCGGATCGTCGAACGGGTGGACGAAGGTGAAGCCGCACTCACCCTCCAGGATACGCGCATGCGCATAGGCCGCGTCGAACGTCTCGCCGTGCAGCACGACGTTGGCGCCGTGGCCCTCGGTCTGCATCACCTTCACGGTCGGCGTGTTGGTCGGCATCACGATCGTGGTCGGGATGCCGAGCCGGTTGGCATGATAGGCGAGGCCCTGCGCATGATTGCCCGCCGACGCGGCGATGACGCCCTTCGCGCGCGCCTCCGCCGACAACTGCAGCAGCGTGTTGAGCGCACCGCGCTCCTTGTACGCCGCGGTGAACTGGAGGTTCTCGAACTTCAGATACACCGTCGCGCCGGTCATCTTGCTCAGCGTCTTACTGATCAGCGTCGGCGTGCGGACGATCGAGTCGCGGATCCGGTCATGCGCGACGCGGACGTCGTCGATCGAGACGGGGAGGGTGGGTGCCGCTACGGCAGCGTGGGTAGCCATACCCGACCCGCTAGACCATCTGGCGCGCATGGGAAACACCGCTTATGCGCGGACGCTATGGCAAAACTGGCATTCATCGGAACCGGCGTCATGGGCGCGCCGATGGCGGGACACCTCGCCGCGGCAGGGCATGACGTCACCGTCTATAATCGGACTCAGGCCAAGGCGTTGGCATGGGCCGATAAATATGGCGGCAAGGTTGCCGACACGCCCGCGGCGGCGGCCAAGGATGCCGACGCGGTGTTCGCCTGCGTCGGCAACGACGACGATCTGGCCGGTGTCACTTTAGGCGAGGACGGCGCGTTCGCCGCGATGCGCGACGACGCGGTGTTCGTCGATCACACGACGGTCTCCGCCTCGATCGCGCGGCGGCTCGCGGGCAAGCGTGCGTTGGTGGTCGATGCCCCCGTATCGGGCGGACAGGCTGGCGCGGAGAACGGTAAGCTTTCGATCATGTGCGGCGGCTCGGCCGAAGCGATGGCAAAGGCCGAACCCTTCATGCAGGCCTATGCCGCGCGCATCGTCCATGTCGGCGAGGCGGGGGCTGGCCAGACGACCAAGATGTGCAACCAGATCGCGATCGCCGGCGTGATCCAGGGCGTCGCCGAATCGCTGCGGTTCGCGCAAAACTCCGGGCTCGATCTCGACAAGGTGTTCGAGGCGATCTCGGGCGGCGCGGCGCAGAGTTGGCAGATGGTCAATCGCTGGCCGACGATGGCGAAGGAGGAGTTCGACTTCGGCTTCGCGGTCGACTGGATGCGCAAGGACCTGGGCCTCGCGCTGGACGAAGCGCGACGCAACGGCGCGGTGCTGCCGGTCGCGGCGCTGGTCGATCAATTCTACGCGGACGTGCAGAAGATGGGCGGCGCTCGGCAGGATACGAGCGCGCTGGTGCGGAGATTGCCGAAGTGATGCGTCTGATGGTTTCCGCAGCCGCGATCGCGCTGCTCTCCACACCAGCTTTTGCCGATGGGATCGTCGACAACGTCAACGGCATCACGGTCGCCGACGGTGGCCGCGTGATCCACTTCAAGGCGATCCTGGTCGACAAGGACGGGCGTGTGACGCGGCTCGTGCCGCCGGGCGAAGAAGCGCCCAAGCTCAGCCGCAAGGAGCTGAAAAAGAACGCCGGCAAGCCGCTCTACGACTGGCGCGTCGACATGGGCGGCAAAACGGTGCTGCCGGGCTTCGTCGATGCGCATGGCCATGTCCTCGAACTCGGCTTCGGCGCGTTGTCGCTCGATCTGTCGATGACCAAGTCGCTCGACGAGGCGAAGGTGCGGATCTCCGCGTACATTGCGGGCAATCCCGATCGGAAGTGGATCCTCGGGCGCGGCTGGAACCAGGAGGTCTGGGGGCTGGGTCGTTTCCCGACCGCCGCCGATCTCGAATCCGTCTCGGGTGGCCACCCGATCTGGCTGTCGCGCGCCGACGGCCACGCCGGCTGGGCGAACCGCGAGGCCATGCGTGAGGCCGGTGTCACGAATGCGACGGTCTCGCCGTCTGGCGGCAGGATCGAGAAGACCGGTGGCGCCCCTGCGGGCGTGTTCGTCGATGGCGCGCAGGCGTTAATCGAGAAGGTCGTGCCGCAACCCCTCCCAAAGGAGCGCGACGCCGCGTTCCTCACCGCGCAAAGCATCCTGCTCGGCTACGGCGTCACCGCTGTCGCCGACATGGGCACCACCCTCGATGACTGGCTTACCTATCGCCGGATGGCGGATATCGGCGGGCTTCGTGTGCGGATCATGAGCTATGCGCTCGGGATCGACACCGCGAGCCGGATCGGCGGCAAGGGGTCGACACCGTGGCTCTACAACGATCGCCTGCGGATGGGCGGCGTGAAGCTGTATGCGGACGGCGCGCTTGGATCGCGCGGCGCGTGGCTGCTGAAGCCGTATTCGGACGCACCGGGTCAGTCGGGCCTTGGCTTCCTGACCGATGCGCAACTCCAGAACCAGATGAGCCGCGCGGCGATGGACGGCTATCAGGTCGCGGTCCACGCGATCGGCGACAAGGCGAACCAGGAAGTGCTCGACGCGATCCAGGTCGAGAGCGACACCTATACCGGCGATCGGCGCTGGCGGATCGAGCATGCGCAGATCGTCGATCCGAGCGACCTGCCGCGGTTTGGCAAGTACGGCACGATCGCGTCGATGCAGCCCACGCACGCGACCAGCGACTGGAAGATGGCGGAGGCGCGGCTCGGGCCGAACCGGCTCGTCGGCGCCTATGCTTGGAAATCGATGCTGACCAACGGCGCCAAGCTCGCGTTCGGGACCGACTTCCCGGTCGAGAAGCCCGATCCGTTCGCGACCTGGGCGGCGGCGTTCACGCGGCAGGATGCCGATGGCCAGCCGCAGGGTGGGTGGCAGCCGCAGGAGCTGGTGACACGCGAACAGGCGTGGTGGGCGATGACGGGTGCGGCCGCCTATGCCGGGTTCGCCGAGAAGCAGTTCGGTGCTTTGGCGCCGGGTCAGCGCGCGGACTTCATCGTCGTCGACAAGGATCCTACCCTCGCCTCGCCGACCGACCTGCGCGCGACCAAGGTCAGCGAGACGTGGATCGGTGGCGAGAAGGTCTGGGTGCGCAAGTAACCGCGCGGGTTACTGGCGCATGCGGATCAGGCCTTCCTGCGCGACGCTGGCGACGAGGCGACCGTCTCGTGCGTAGATCTTGCCACGGTTGAAGCCGCGCGCGTGGCCCGACCATGGGCTGTCGCACGCATAGAGCAGCCAGTCGTCGGCGCGGAAATCCTCGTGCAGCCAGAGCGAATGGTCGAGACTGGCGGTCTGTAGGCCCGGCGTGATCCAGTTCTTGCCGTGCGGCAACAGCGCGGTGCCGAGCAGCGCCATATCCGATGCGTAGGCGAGGATCGCGCGGTGCATCGCCGGATCGTCGCCGATCGGTGCGACTAGGCGGAACCAGTTGGCGTAGTGCGGTTCCTGCGGGACAGGGTCGATCCAGCTGCGCGGGTTGACCGGGCGCACTTCGATCGGCCGCCACCGCAGCATGTGCGCGCGGAATTTCTCGGGGATGCCGTCGATATTTTCGAGCCGCAGATCTCGGTCCGAGCGGAGCGTTTCGGGCGCGGGGACGTCGGGCATGGCGTCCTGATGGTGCAGGCCTTCCTCGGGCATTTGGAACGACGCCGCCATGTTGAGGATCGGCTGGCCCTTCTGCATCGCGATCACGCGGCGTGTCGCGAAACTGCGACCCTCGAAATCGCGGACGACGCGGTAGACGATCGGATAGTCTTCGTTCCCCGGGCGCATGAAATACGCGTGCAGCGAGTGCGCCGCCTTGGGGCCTTCGGTCGAGCGTTGGGCGGCCTGAAGCGCCTGCGCGATCACCTGCCCGCCGAACACGCGCCCGACCCCACCGGGCTGGCGCTTGCCAACATAGAGATCGGTGTCGACCTCCTCGATTTCGAGCAAGTCGACGAGACCCGTTGCGAGTGCTTTGGGCGACGTTTCGGCAGTTTCCGCGGTCATCTAACTTCCTTGTTCTCCCGCGAAGGCGGGAGCCCAGACTGGGCGCCCGCCTTCGCGGGGGGACACCCTACGGTCAATACCCAGCGGCTACCGCCAGTCGGTCCGCATGGAAGTTGGCATCGCCGAACATCTCCGCCAGCACCCGCGCGCGCTTCATGTAGAAGCCGATGTCGTACTCGTCGGTCATGCCGATTCCGCCGTGCATCTGGATGCCCTCCTGCACGCTGAGCGTGGTCGCCAGCGCGGTCATAGCCTTGGCGACCGACACTGCCTGGTCCGCGCGGTCGCTGCCCTGATCGAGCAACTGCTGCGCCTTGAGGACGGCGGCACGCGCCACTTCCATTTCCGAATACAGATGCGCCGCACGGTGCTGGAGCGCCTGGAAGCTGCCGATCAGCGTCCCGAACTGCTTGCGCTCCTTCATGTAGCCGATCGTCATGTCCATCGCCCCGCCACCGACGCCGAGCAGCTCCGCCGAAGCCCCGGTCCGCCCTGCGCGCAACAGCCGATCAAGCGGCGTACGCCCCGCATCGACCTCGCCGATCACCGCATCCGCATCGACCACGACGCCCTCGAACTCGAGCCGCGCGGCCAAGCTCGAATCCGCGAGGCGTTCGGCGTTTGCCGTCAGTCCTGCGGCATCTTTCGGCACGGCGAACAGCGTGATACCGTCCGTGTCGTTGTCCGACCCTCCGGTACGCGCGGCGACGATGATCAAGTCGGCGGTGTGGCCGTGCGTGACGAACCGCTTGGCGCCGGTCAGCTTGAACCCGTTACCCGAGCGTTCGGCCTTCATCGCGACGGTATCGCGGTGCTTGGCGCCCTCGTCGATCGCCAGTGCGGCGACGGTCTCGCCGGCGATGATCCCGGGGAACCAGCGATCGGCCTGCGCCGTGCCCTTCAAGGCCTCGACCGCCGCGACCGCGGTGTAGAGGAACGGGGAGGGGGACAGGTTGCGGCCGATTTCCTCCAGCACCACGCCCGCCTCGACATGCCCGAGCCCGAGCCCGCCTTGGTCCTCGCCGATCAGGATGCCGGTAAAGCCCATTTCCGCGAACTGCTTCCACAGGTCGCGCGAGAAGCCGGTCGCGTCGTTGGCATCGCGCAACGCCCGCATGTGGCTGACGGGCGCGTGCTCGGCGACGAAATCGCGAATGGTGTCCTGAAGGACGGTCTGGTCGTCGTCTAGATACAGTGGCATGTCTTCGTCCTTCTGCTCCCTCTCCCCGTCGGGGAGAGGGTCGGGGTGAGGGGCTGTTGGGTCGGACCGTCCGAGCCCCCTCTCTCCCGCCTTAGTTTCGCTGCGGCACCCTCTCCCCGAAGGGGCGAGGGATTTATGCCGGCAGTTCCAAAATCCGCTTGGCGATGATGTTGAGCTGGATCTCGCTGGTCCCGCCCTCGATCGAGTTCGCCTTGGTCCGCAGCCACGACCGCGGGATCGCCCCGCCGCGCGACCGATCGCTGTCCCATTCGAGCGCATCCGACCCGCCCGCCGCCATCATCAATTCGTACCGACCCTTGTTCAGCTCGGTCCCGTAATATTTCATCATGCTCGGCTGAGCTGGGTGCGCCTTGCCCGCCTTCAACTCGTCGATGAACCGCTCGGACATCGCCCCGAACGCCTTCGCCCGCACCTCGAACAACGCGATCGAAGCACGCAGCAACGGATCGGCCAGCCGCCCGTCATGCCCAAGACCCACGGTCGCGATCGCCCCGTCGATCAACGGATTGCCGCCGCTCGACGCCAACCCCATCCCCGAGATCATCTCGCGCTCGTGGCCAAGCAGGTATTTCGCGACGTCCCAGCCCTTGTTCTCCTCGTAGACGCGGTTGACCTTGGGCACCGCGACATTGTCGAAGAACGTTTCGCAGAACGGCGAATTGCCGCTGATCAGCAGGATCGGCTTGGTCGACACTCCGGGCGAGGCCATGTCGAACAGCACGAAGCTGATCCCGCCCTGTTTCGACGTCTTGTCGGTACGGACGAGGCAGAAGATCCAGTCCGCCTTGTCGGCATAGGACGTCCACACCTTCTGCCCGTTGACGAGATAATGGTCGCCCTTGTCCTCCGCCGAGGTCGCGAGCCCGGCAAGGTCGGACCCCGCATTCGGCTCCGAATACCCCTGGCACCAGCGGATCTCGCCGCGCGCGATCTTGGTCAGGTGATCAAGCTTCTGCTCCTCGGTGCCGTATTTGAGCAATGCCGGCCCAAGCATCGAAATCCCGAACGAATTGAGCGGGTTGCGTGCCTTTATTGCAGCCATCTCTTCGCGCAGAATCTTCGTCTCCGCGGGCGACAATCCACCGCCGCCATAGGCCTTAGGCCAGTCGGGCACGGTCCAGCCCTTCGCCGCCATCTTGTCGAGCCATTCCTTTTGCGCAGGACTCGAAGGCTTGAACTGGCGCCCGCCCCAGCAGACATCGTCCTCCAAGCGCACGGGCTTGCGCATCTCGGGCGGGCAATTCTCCGCGAGCCAAGCACGCGTTTCGGACCGGAAAGTGTCGAGGTCGGACATCGGATCAGCTCCTGCTTAGTCGATTGCACAGCGCGGCGACGGCGATCGCGTCGTGGTCGCGGTAACGGTTGGTGATGACCTGCACGCCGATCGGCAGGCCGCGCGGGTCGGTCCCGACGGGCACGCTAGTCGCGGGCAGATTGGGGAAGGTGGCGAGGCCCGCCCAGGCGAACTGGACGCCGAACGGGGTATCCTCGCCGTCGATCGACAGCGTCCGCCGCGCGACGTTGCGCTCGGCGATGTGCGGGAAGGCGTTCACGCCGCTCGCCGGCGCGATCACCGCGTCGAACTCTTCGAACAGCGCGCCCCATGCGCGCTGCAGTCGCGCCTGCGAATCGAGCAGGTCGAACCATTGCGACAGCGTCGCCACCTTGCCGTCGCGTGCCGGGCCACCGCGTGTCATCGCGATGCCGAGCATCCGCATATAGTCGGCATGCTGCGCGGCGAGGTCGATCGGTGGCTCGGCATGTGAAACGGTTGCGCCAGAGAAGCCCAGCGCCTCACCGACATGCTCGATCGCCGATACGATCGACGCATCCACGCGTGCCGCGGGATGCGCGGTGAGCAGCAGGATGCGTGGTCGGGCAAGGTCGACGCTCAGGCGAGGCAGCGGAAGATCGGCTAGAACGTCGAGCGCAAGGGCCAGATCCTCCGGATTGCGCGCGAGCGGTCCGATCACGCCGAGAGCCGCACTCGCACCATCGGTGCCGGGCACGCGGTGGCCGATGTCGGACAAGGCGCCATAGGTCGGCTTGTGCCCCCAGACGCCGCAGAACGCGGCCGGCACGCGGATCGAGCCGCCGATATCGGAGCCGAGCTCAAGCGGTACCATCCCCGACGCGAGCGCCGCCGCGGCACCACCCGACGATCCGCCGGGTGTCAGCGTCGGATCGATGGGATGATTCGTCCGGCCATGGATAGGGTTGTCCGCCTGCCAGTCGCTCAGTCGCACCGGCACGTTGGTCTTGCCGAGGATCACCGCACCCGCCGCCTTCAGTCGCGTGACGGCTACGGCATCACGGTCGACGATATTGTCGCGGTGGACCCCGACGCCCCAGCTCGTCGGCAGGCCGGCAACGTCGAACGATTCCTTCACCGTCATCGGCACGCCGAACAGCGGCCGGTCGTTCGGACCTTCCGCGTCGAGCGCCCGTGCAGCCTCCCGTGCTCGCGCGAAATCGCGGACGACGACGGCGTTTATCGCACCGTCGCGCGCCTCGATCCGCGCGATCGCCGCGTCGCACTCGGCGAGCGCGGTCGTTTCGCGCGCACGGATCGCCGCCGCGGTCTGGAGCGCGGACCGCTCCATCAGCGTGCGGTTACCCGAAAGAAACGACCGCGACCGATCACTTCAGCCGACCGCCCGATGCCGCCGCGTCCTTCAGCGACTTCGCCACCGGGAACCCGTATTTCTCCAAGCCCGCGACAACCTTGGCTAAGCCCTCGGACTGCGCCCAGAACATCGGGCCGCCGCGGTACACCGGCCAGCCATAGCCATAGATCCACACCACATCGACGTCGGACGCGCGTTGTGCCTTGCCCTCTTCGAGGATCAGTGCGCCTTCGTTGACCATGGTGTAGAGCGTCCGCACGACGATCTCCTCGTCGCTGATCTCGCGCGGCGTGACGCCCGATTTCTTGCGGAAATCGTCGATGATCTCGGTGACCCGCGCAGAGTTCGACGGCGTCCGCTTCTCGTCGTAATCGTAGAAGCCCGCCTTGGTCTTCTGGCCCCAGCGGTTCTCCGCCGCCAGCGCATCGCGGATGTTCTCGATTCGGCTCGGATCGCGGTGCCAGCCGATGTCGACGCCCGCCAAGTCGCTCATCTGAAACGGCCCCATCGGCATCCCGAACGCGACATGGACCTTGTCGATCTGCTCCGGGCTCCCGCCTTCCAGCAGCAGCTTGGTCGCCTCCACCTGCCGCGGCATCAGCATGCGATTGCCGATGAAGCCGTAGGTGACGCCTGCCACCACGGCGACCTTCTTGATCTTCTTCGCGAGCGCCATGACGGTCGCCAGCACGTCGTCCGCGGTCTTGTCGCCGCGTACTACCTCGAGCAATTTCATCACGTTGGCGGGCGAGAAGAAGTGCATGCCGACCACGTCCTGGGGCCGCTTGGTGCACGCCGCGATCGCGTCGATATCCAGATACGAGGTGTTCGACGCCAGGATCGCGCCCGGCTTGGCGATCGCGTCGAGCTTGGTAAAAATCTCCTTCTTCACCTTCATCGTCTCGTACACCGCCTCGATGATCAGGTCGCATTCCGCCAGATCGGCGAAGTCCAGAGTCGGCTTCAGCGCGCCCATCGCCTGCTCGACCTGCTCGGGCTTGATCCGGCCCTTCGCGGCAGTCGCCTCGTAGTTCTTCCGCACGACGCCGGTGCCGCGGTCGAGCGCCTCCTGCTGCATCTCGACGATCGTCACGGGGATGCCCGCGGACAGGAAGTTCATCGAGATGCCGCCGCCCATCGTGCCTGCGCCGATCACGCCGACGCGCTTGATCTCGCGCAGCTTGGTGTCAGCAGGGACGTCGTCGATCTTGGCCGCCTGGCGCTCAGCGAAGAAGATGTGACGCTGGGCTGCAGACTGCACGCCCATCATGAGCTTCATGAACTCCTGGCGTTCGAACGCGATGCCTTCCTCGAAGCTGGAACCGTCGGCAGCCTTCTCGACGCACGCGATATTGGCGGTTGGCGCGTCGAAGTTACGGAAACGGCGGGCGTTTTCCTTCTTGAACGCGGCGACTGCATCGGGATCGGCCTGCGCGGTCTTCTCGGACGCACGGGGCAGGGGGCGCTTCGTCGCGATCTCGCGTGCGAAGGCGACCGCGTCCGCCTCAAGCGAACCCTCGCCGACGATCTTGTCGATTAGCCCGGCGTCGAGTGCCTTCTTGGCGGAGATCGGATCACCCTTCGCGGTCATCTCCAGCGCGAGCTTTACGCCGGCGATCCGCGGGATGCGCTGCGTGCCGCCCGCACCAGGCAGCAGGCCCAGCTTCACTTCGGGCGTGCCGATCTTCGCCGAGGGGACGGCGATGCGGTAATGGCAGCCGAGCGTGACCTCGCAGCCACCGCCGAGCGCGGTGCCGTGGATCGCCGCGACGACGGGCTTCGACGAGGCCTCGATCATGTCGACGACGGTGGGCAGGCCGGGCTCGACCATTTCCTTGCCGAACTCGGTGATGTCCGCGCCCGCGAAGAACGTGCGGCCGTCGCAGCGGATCACCATCGCGGTGATGCTGTCGTCGTTCACGCCGTCCTTGATCGCCGCTTCGAGACCCTGCCGGACCGCGGCGCCGAGCGCGTTGACGGGGGGATTGTTCGAGATGATGACGAGCACGTCGTCATGGCGTTCGGTGCGGATCGGGCTGGTCGAGGACATTGGCAAGTCTCCTGCTATTTGATCGTCATACCAGCGGAAGCTGGTATCTCCTCGTAACCGGGAGACCCCAGCTTCCGCTGGGGTGACGGGGTAAGTTCGTATGCGTGGGTTAGGTCATCGCCGCGTAGATCATCGTCTTCAGCTCGCGACGGATGGGATAGAAACTGCTCGGCGAAAGCTGCGTCATGAACACCATCGACAGGCGTTCGGCAGGGTCGACGAAGAACGCGGTCGAGAACATGCCTCCCCAGTAATATTCGCCCTTCGACCCCGGCACCATCGTCTTCGCGACGTCGTCGGTGATCGCGAACCCGAGCCCGAACCCGGTACCGGCGTTGGACGCCTCGCTGAACAGCGACTTCGACATCGTCGCGAGATCGGATTTTCCAGGCAGATGGTTCTGCGTCATCAGGTCAAGAGTCTTGCGCCCGAGGATGCGCGCGCCGTCGAGTTCGCCACCTTTGAGCAGCATCGTGTTGAAACGGTGGTAATCGAGCGCGGTTGAGACGAGGCCGCCGCCGCCGGACACGAGCTTCGGCTGACGGCTCCATGCGCTCTCCGCGCCGCGATCGTACATCAGGCGGCCCTTGCCCGGCGCGAGCGTGTAGCAGTCCGTCAGGCGGTCGAGCTTCTCGGAGGGAACCTGGAAGAAGGTGTCGTCCATCTTAAGCGGCGCGAAGATGCGCTCGTTGAAGAACTGGTCGAGCGGCAGGCCCGACACGCGCTGCACGACCGCGCCAAGCACGTCGGTCGCGACCGAATAATTCCACGCGGTGCCTGGCGAGAATTCGAGCGGGATCTTCGCCAGCGCGCCGATGAAGCCGTCGAGGTCATAGCCGCCGTGCCAGCCCTCGATCTTGCCCTCGCGGTACGCGGCATCGACATTCGACCGGTTCTGGAAACTATACGTCAGCCCCGAGGTGTGGCGGAGCAGGTCGATCATCCGCATCGGCTCGGCCGTCGGCTTGGTCACGAACGGCACGCCGCCACCGCCGCCATCATAGACGCCGATATCCTTGAACTCGGGCAGCACGTGGTGGACCGGCGTATCGACCGCGACGAGGCCCTGCTCGACCAGCATCATGAACGCGACCGAGGTGATCGGCTTGGTCATCGACGCGATCCGGAACAGCGATCCCTCGTCGACGCTCTTGCCGCCCTCACGCGCCGCGCCCGCATGCGAGAAATGGACGATCTCGCCGTCGCGCGCGATCAGCAATTGCGCGTTCGGCAGCTTGCCCGAATCGATGTAGCGCGTCTGGAGCAGCGTATCGATCGCCGCCAACCGGCTCGCATCGAAGCCGTGCGCGGCAGGTTCAGCGATTTTCACGATTCGACCGTCCGTGCCATGACCCGCTCCATACCCCTAGTTCGAACTTGGTGCCTCTATTGCCTTGAGTGCGGCAGGAATCAACTATAACCTGTCTTCGAACAGGCGATAAGCCAAACCCGAAATTCAACTCTGGAGTCAACCGGTCTTGGCAAGCGAACCGATCATCGCACTCGATCTTTCCTGGCCGGCGATGTCGCTCGCCGATGCCGAGCGACTGCTGACCGCGCCCGGCGCGAAGTTCGAGATGGAGATGCTGACGATCGACGGCATCGAGACGCGGATCTGGAAGAACGCGCCGCCGTCGCTGCGCTGGCTGGCCGAGGCGGCGCGTGCGCATGGCGAGCGGGTGTTCACCGCGTATGAGGATGAGCGCGTCACCTACGAGGCGAACTTTCGCGCGATCGCGGTGCTGGCGCACCGGTTGCGCGAAATGGGGATCCGCCCTGGCGACCGCGTCGCGCTGGCGATGCGCAACCTGCCCGAATGGCCGGTTGCGTTCTTTGCGGGTGCGAGCATCGGCGCGATCATGGTGCCGCTCAATGCGTGGTGGACCGGCGCGGAGATGGAATACGGCCTCGCCGATTCGGGCGCGCGCGTGCTGATTACCGACGACGAGCGGCATCACCGGCTGGAGGCCGCGTATGCGATGTTGCCGGCGCTGGAGCACGTGTTCGTCGCGCGCGCCGCAGAACCGCTGACGGGGATCGTAACGCGGCTGGAGGACGTGATCGGCACCCCGCACGACTGGGCTGCGTTGCCTGACGTTGGCTTGCCGGAGGCAACGATCGCACCCGACGACGATGCAACGATCTTCTACACCAGCGGCACCACCGGCGCGCCGAAGGGGGCACTCGGCACGCACCGTAACATGATGTCGAACATCATGTCCGGCGGCTATTCCTCCGCCCGCTCGTTCCTGCGCCGCGGCGAGGCACCGCCCGAGCCGACGCCGCGTGTGACCTTGACGGTGATCCCGCTGTTTCACGTCACGGCCTGCTCGGCGGGGATGATGGGGGTGATCGCGACCGGCAGCACGATGATCTTCATGCGGAAATGGGACACGATCCGCGCGATGGAGATCATCGAGCGCGAGAAGGTCAACATTACCGGCGGCGTGCCGACCATCGCGTGGCAGTTGCTCGAGCATCCCGACCGCGAGAAATACGACCTCTCGTCGCTCGAATCGATCGCGTATGGCGGTGCGCCCGCTGCCCCCGAACTGGTGAAGCGCATTTACGCCGAGTTCGGCGCGATGCCCGGTAATGGCTGGGGCATGACCGAGACGATGGCGACCGTCACGCATCATGGGGGAGAGGACTATCTCAACCGCCCGACCAGCGCGGGGCCTCCGGTGGCTGCCGCCGATCTCAAGATCATGGCGGACGACGGCGTGACTGAGATGCCTCTGGGCGAGGTCGGCGAACTCTGGGCACGCGGCCCGATGATCGTGAAGGGGTATTGGAACAAGCCCGACGCGACCGCGGCGACCTTCGTCGACGGCTGGGTGCGCACGGGCGACCTCGCGCGGCTCGACGAGGAGGGGTTCTGCTACATCGTCGACCGCGCCAAGGACATGATCATCCGCGGCGGCGAGAACATCTATTCGAGCGAGGTGGAGAACGTCCTCTACGCGCACCCTGCGGTGACCGACGCGGCACTGATCGGAATTCCACACCGTATTTTGGGTGAGGAGCCAGCGGCGGTGGTGCATCTGGCGCCGGGTGCGGTGACGACCGAGGCGGAGTTGCAGGGCTGGGTCCGGCAACATCTGGCGGCGTTCAAGACACCGGTCGCGGTGCGCTTCGTGCATGAGACTTTGCCGCGGAATGCGAACGGGAAGATTTTGAAGAAGGATTTGCAGGTGCTGTTCGAGGACCGGGTCGGGGTGTCGGCTTAGGAGGCCATACCTGATACTGCTCCGTCATCCTGACGAACGTCAGGACCCAGGGTAACGGAGGACAGCGCTTTTTGGCTCTGGGTCCTGACTTTCGTCAGGATGACGGAGGTCGAGTGTCTCGGGATTAGGACATGATCGGACATAACGGGGTCTTTTCTAGGAATTCCATCGCGCTGGCACCGCGCGCCGCTTGAATGCCGACCGCGTTTACGGGATGGGAGTGGCAAAGGAATTGCCATGACGGACGAGGGTCTTCGCCAGGAAACGCACCAGCCGGGGGGCGGGGACGGCGTCGTTGCGGAAGGTCCGCCCGCCGAGAGTGCGTTCGGGTTGCCGATAGCGGTCGGGGTCGAGGATGCGATGCGGATCGCTCAGCGTCGCGATCGGTTGCTCGCGGCGCTGACGCTGACTGCCGGCGTCGGGCTGATCCTCGCTACGCCGTTCGCGCTGAAATCGGGGGCGGAGTTCTTTCTGCCGCTGACCATCGCGCTTGTGATCTCGGTCGCGCTCGTGCCGGTACTGGAATGGCTCGAGCGGCGTCACGTACCGTCGCCGCTGGCCGCAATATTGTGTCTGCTGGTGTTCCTGATCGCTGCGAACATCGCGATCGCCGCGATCCTTGTGCCTGCGACCGACTTCTTCCGCCTGCTGCCAACGCGGCTCGATCGGATCCAGAGCAACCTCGCGCCGCTGCTCGACCTGTATTCGAGCCTCGAGAAATACGTGAACAAGACGCTGCGGCAGGTCGCGTCGACGCCGATCAAGCAGCCGGCGACCGCGGGCGTTGCCGCACCGGGCTCGATCCTCGAGCTCGCCGCGACGTCGGCGCCGGCCGTCATCGTGCAATTCCTGTTTGGGATCCTGATCGTGTTCTTCTTCCTGTCGGGCTGGACGCGGATGCGGCGGCAGACGATCACGGGGCGGACCAGCTTTGACGGGGCAATGGCGACCGCTCGCGTCATCCAGGACATCGTCGACGACGTGTCGGCGTATCTCGGCACGATCACACTGATCAACATCGTGCTCGGGATCGTCACCGGGACCGCGCTGTGGTTCATCGGCATGCCGTATCCGGCGATGTGGGGCGGGATCGTCGCGCTGCTCAATTACATCCCGTATTTCGGGCCGGTGATCGGTGCGTTCCTGCTCGCGCTCGGCGGGCTGATGACGTTCTCGGACATCTGGATGGCGATGCTGCCGCCGGCGCTGATGTACGGGCTGCACCTGGTCGAGGCGAACGCGATCACGCCGTTCGTGGTCGGGCACCGGCTGACGATCAGCCCGTTGCTGATCCTGATCTCGCTGAGCTTCTGGGGATGGGTGTGGGGCACGTCGGGCGCGTTGCTCGCGGTGCCGCTGCTGATCATCATCCAGACGATCGTGAAGGCCGCTGGCAAGCCCGATATCGCCGGGTTCCTGTTCGAGCACGGGACGCTGGTGCAGCCCAAGACCGGGCGAAATCGTCGTCGTGGCGACCCGCCCGAGGCACAACGTGAAACTGGCGGATAATTTGGGTTGACGGTATCCGAACCCTCGCCTAGTTGCCGCCTCCACGCTGTTTCAGCGGGTGTAGCTCAGTTGGTTAGAGCGCCGGCCTGTCACGCCGGAGGTCGCGGGTTCGAGTCCCGTCACTCGCGCCATCGTTTAGGTGGTTCGAGATTGTGTTGAGGTTTTGACGAGCCTTCCCGCGTGTCCCTTGGGACGCTAGGGTTCGTCATTGGGAATGCGGGTGTAGCTCAGTTGGTTAGAGCGCCGGCCTGTCACGCCGGAGGTCGCGGGTTCGAGTCCCGTCACTCGCGCCACCCTATGGGGTAGCCGAGATCCTTCAAAGTTTTGGATGCCGAGAGCATTTCGTTCCGTAGATTATCCGGAACCACTAACCCCTTTCCGTTCGTGCTGAGTAGAGACCGAGTAGCTCCGTCAGGAGTGTATCGAGGGCTCGTATCGAAGCATGTGTTCCGCGCCCCAACCTGTCCTTCGATACGCCCTCTCGATACGCCGCTGCGCGGCTACTCGATGGCTACTCAGGACGAACGGTAGGGGGAGCGGACGGAGCGCGTCGGCTCAGGGAGGCGGTAGTGGGAGCGGAGTGCGCCGGCTCAGGAGGCGGCAGCGGGGGCGCGGAGCGCATAGGCGCAGGGAGCCGACAGGCGGGCTCTACCGCCCGAGTTCCATCCAGCGCAGGACCGGCTTCAGCGGTGCTATCCAGATCAGGCCGGTGAACAGGTAGAACACCAATTGTCCCAGCCAGTGCCAGCTGCCGACGATGTTCGACAGGCTGACGATGGCGACGCACCATACCAGGATCAGGAGCAGGATGCCGAGCATGCCGACAGGTTTGCGCCAGGTTGGCGTCATGGCGTGATCCAGTCTGATTCGGTGGCGATGGCGTGGAGCGGGACGTCCCACGGGTCTGGGGTCAGCGTGTCGACTTCCTGCACCGACAACGCAACCCCTACGCGCCAGGCGTTCGGATGCGCAAGGAAGGCGCGGTCGTAATAGCCGGCGCCCTGGCCGATCCGGTTGCCGCTGCGATCGAAGCCGACGAGCGGCGTCAGGATGATGTCGGGTTCGAGTTCGGCCGCGTCCTCGGCGGGCTGGTGCAACCCGAATGGACCTGCGATCAGCGCTGCCTCGGTCGCCCAGGACAGGAAACGCATCGGCAACGACCGACGGACGACATGGGGCAGGGCAATGACGCATCCGGCATCGACCGCGGCGCGCGCGAAGGGCGAAGGGTCCGCTTCGCCCCCGAACGGGACGTAGGAGGCGACCGTCAATCCAGGTTTCAGCCGTGCCATAAACGCCGACGGCACAGGAAGCTCGACCGGCGGGGACGCTTCCCGCGCGGCGCGGAGCGAGGCTCTCAGCGCGCTCTTGTCGGTCATGCGCTTGCGACCCTGAGATAGGGGGAAGATGGTGGTGTGGCGGGCCCACCATGGCCGTGTGCCGGGTTATCCACTGACGCACGGTACGTCAGGTGGGGACCATGTGCTTCGGACCAGGATCCTAACAGGGACAGCCCCCTATGGATGATGAATAGCCTCAGGGATAATAAAGGCTCGTACCGGGCAGAACCCGCCACAGCCAATCTAGGCGTTGGGGGGACTAAGCTCAAGGGCTTGTGCGAGGCCTTCGAGACGATCTGCGATCCTGGTCAGAGCGATCTCGCTGACCGCCGAACCTTCAGGTGGCCGGTGCGCGGCTTCGTCAAGGTCGTCGGCGAGCATCAGCGCGACGAACAGCATTGCGCGCTCGGCGCTGAGGCCGCCCGCCGCGCGGTCCGCGGTGGCCCAGCGTTCGGCGACCATCGCGCCCAGCAGACGGACGCGCGACTCTTCGCCGTCACGGCAGGCGACGGCGTGGGGACGGCCGCCGATATCGAGCATGACCTGGGCCATCAGTTCGGGCTCCCACGCGTGATGACGTCGTCGAGCGCGGCGACGGCTTCGGCCATCCGCGCCTTGAGCGCGGCGTGGCGCTTGGCGAGCGCGTCGCCGGCTTCGGTGCGGGCTGCAATGGCGGATTCGATCCGTGCGATCGCGGCGTCGATCCGTTCGACGGCGGTTGGTCCGTCGGGAAGTGTTTCTGACATGCCATGCGAGATAGCATGGACGGGGGGTGCGACAAGTCGGTTTAGGCGAAACCCATCACCATCCACGGTGTTGACAGGGCGCCCCACCGCCCCGCAAAGGCTGCGCGCCCGGAACGGACTCGCGGGCGTAGCGGAGAGACAGCAATGACGGTCAAGGTTGCGATCAACGGTTTCGGGCGCATCGGCCGTCTCGTCGCCCGTGCGGTACTCGAACAGTCGAACGGCGCACTTGAACTCGTCGCGATCAACGATCTCGGCGATGCCAAGTCGAACGCCTGGCTGTTCAAGCGCGACAGCGTGCACGGCAAGTATCCGGGCGAAGTCTCGGCCGAGGGCAACGAGCTGGTCGTCGACGGCAAGCGCATCCGCGTCACCGCCGAGCGCGATCCCGCCAACCTGCCGCATGCCGAGCTGGGCGTCGACATCGTGCTGGAATGCACCGGCTTCTTCACCGACAAGGCGAGCTGCCAGAAGCATCTCGATGCGGGAGCCAAGAAGGTGCTGATCTCGGCGCCGGGCAAGAACGTCGACCTGACCGTCGTTTACGGCGTCAACCATGACAAGCTGACCGCCGAGCACACGATCGTCTCGAACGCGTCGTGCACGACCAACTGCCTCGCGCCCGTCGCCAAGGTGCTGAACGATGCGATCGGTATCGAGCGTGGCCTGATGACGACCGTGCATGCGTACACCAACGACCAGAAGATCCTCGACCAAATCCATCCGGACCTGCGTCGCGCACGCGCTGCGGCTATGTCGATGATCCCGACCACGACGGGTGCCGCGCGTGCGGTTGCCGAAGTGCTGCCGGAGCTGAAGGGCAAGCTCGACGGCTCAGCGATCCGCGTGCCGGTGCCGGACGTTTCGCTGATCGACCTGACCTTCACCCCGTCGCGCGATACGACGCGTGAAGAGGTGAATGCGGTGCTGAAGGCGGCCTCCGAGAGCGGCCCGCTGGTCGGCGTGCTCGACTGGTCGGACGAGCCGCTCGTTTCGATCGATCTGCAGCATACCCCGGCCTCGTCGACGATCGACAGCCTGGAGACCGCGGTGATCGACGGCAAGCTGGTTCGCGTCGTCAGCTGGTACGACAACGAGTGGGGCTTCTCGAACCGCATGGTCGATACGGCCACTGCGATGGCGAAGTTCATCTAAGCTCGCGATCTATGCGTCCCCTCTTCCGTTCGCTTCGAGCGCAGTCGAGAAGTCGTCTCCCGTGACAGATGGTGTCTCGACTGCGCTCAACACGAACGGGGAGGGGGCGGTGGCTCAGGCCTCGGCCTCGACGATGGTTGGCACGATCGCCGGGATCGCTCGCCACGCCCGCGCCAAAGGTCCGATGGAGGTCGTCGACGATGTCGAGATCACCGTCGAGGCTGGCCTGCACGGCGACTTCCGCGGTCGCGTGAAGCCGGGCGGCAAGGGGCGGCGGCAGGTCACGTTGCTCGAACTTGGCGACTGGGACGCCGCGATGGCCGAAGTCGGGCGCGATATTCCGTGGTACGAGCGACGTGCGAACCTGCTCGTCGACGGCTTCGACCTTCCCCAGATACCCGGCACGCGGCTCCGCATCGGCGCGGACGTCGTGCTGGAGGTGACGCGCCACACCGATCCGTGCGACCGCATGGACGCGCTGGCGCCAGGATTGTTCGCCGCGCTGACGCCGGACTGGCGGGGCGGGGCGTGCGCCCGAGTTTTGATGGGCGGCAGTATCGCCGTCGGTGATGAGATCAGGATCGAAGAACCATGACCAAGCCATTCAAGACGCTCGACGATATGGGCGACATCCAGGGCAAGCGTGTGCTCGTCCGTGAAGACCTCAACGTGCCGATGGCCGAGGGGCATGTCACCGACGACACTCGGCTACGCGCGACCGTTGCAACCGTTGGCGAGCTTGCCGACAAGGGCGCGATCGTCCTCGTCCTCGCGCATTTCGGTCGTCCCAAGGGCGTGCCGAGCCCTGAATTCTCGCTGTCGCAGGTCGTGAAGCCGTATAGCGAAGTGCTCGGCCGTGAAGTCCGCTACATCGATTGGGAAGGGGCAGATGACGCTGTCGCGACGCTTGAGCCCGGCGATATCGCGGTGCTGGAGAACACGCGCTTCTTCGGTGGCGAGGAGACCAACGACGCAGCGGTCGTCCAGCGGTTTGCAAGCCTTGGCGATCTCTACGTCAACGATGCCTTTTCGGCGGCGCACCGCGCGCATGCCTCCACCGAGGGTCTTGCCCACGTATTGCCCGCCTTTGCCGGCCGCGCGATGGAAGCTGAACTCGACGCGCTCCAGAAGGCTCTTGGCGAGCCCGAGCATCCGGTTGCGGCAGTCGTCGGTGGCGCGAAGGTGTCGTCGAAGCTCGACGTGCTGCGGCATCTCGTCACCAAGGTAGATCATCTGATCATCGGCGGCGGTATGGCGAACACCTTCCTCGCGGCACGCGGCGTCGATGTTGGTAAAAGCCTTTGCGAGCATGAGCTTGCGAGCGTTTGCGAACAGATCATGGAAGCTGCGGACAAGGCGAACTGCACGGTTCACCTGCCGTACGACGTCGTGGTCGCCAAGGAGTTCAAGCCGAACCCCGCCACCCGTACGGTCAACGTGCACGAAGTCGCCGCCGACGAAATGATTCTCGACGTTGGTCCGGCCGCGGTCGAGTCTCTCGGCGACGTGCTGAAGAATTGCCGCACGTTGGTGTGGAATGGTCCGCTCGGTGCGTTCGAGACGCCGCCGTTCGACAAGGCGACCGTCGCGCTCGCAAAGACCGCTGCGGCACTCACCGAAGGCGGATCGCTCGTCTCGGTCGCCGGCGGCGGCGATACGGTTGCGGCGCTCAATCACGCTGGCGTCGCGGATGCGTTCACGTTCGTCTCGACGGCGGGCGGCGCGTTCCTGGAATGGATGGAAGGCAAGACGCTTCCAGGGGTCGCCGCGCTCCACGGTTGAAGTACGTGTGCATCCGAGCTATGTTTAACATGTTAAACGGAGACTCGGATGCTCGGCGTCAGGCTCGATAGCGAACTCGAAGAGCGACTCGCGGCGGTTGCGCGCACCCAAGGGCGCAGCAAGAGCGATATCGCACGCGAAGCCGTGCGACGCTATGTCGAACGCCACGACGAGGCATTCCTCGCGGAGGCGAAGCGCCAGTCGCTCGCGGCGGCGGCGCTTGGCTGGACCGAAGAAGACGACGCATGGGAGCGATTGGGCGTGGCTTGGGATGATCCGGAGCGTGCCAGCAATCGCCGTGATGCCACCGAATGAAACGCGGTGACATTGTTACTATTGCCGACGCCAACGCAGGGGACTTTGCCAGCAAGCCGCGCCCGGCGCTCGTCGTTCAGACCAACGCGTTTCTTCAGGATCACGACAGCGTGACGGTCTGTTTGATTACCAGCCAGCTTGCCGGCCTGGGCATGTTCCGCATACCGATTGCGGCAAATCCCGATACGGGACTCTTCAAGCCGAGCGAGATCTGTATCGACAAGGTTCAGTCGGTCTGGCGGCATCGCGTCGGCCGACGGATCGGTAATGCTTCCAACGAAACCATGTTTGCGGTCGATCAGGCACTGCGCCGATGGCTGGAACTTTAAAATATTGAGAAAGGACTTACCCATGACATCCACGATCACTCCGCAAGTCAAAACCATTCTCGACAAGTATGAAGCGACCAGTTCGGCGGTGAAGGCGAACCTCGCGCGCATCCTGATGCAGGGCAAGCTTGGCGGTACCGGCAAGCTCGTGATCCTGCCGGTCGACCAGGGCTTCGAGCATGGCCCGGCGCGCAGCTTCTCGGTCAATCCGGCGGCGTACGACCCGCACTACCACTATCAGCTGGCGATCGACGCGGGGCTCAGTGCCTATGCCGCGCCGCTCGGGATGCTCGAAGCGGGCGCGGATACGTTTGCCGGGCAGATCCCGACGATCCTGAAGTGCAACAGCTCGAACAGCTGGGCGACGACGATCGACCAGGCGGTGACGGCGACGGTGTCGGACGCGGTACGGCTCGGGTCGGCGGCGATCGGCTTCACGATCTATCCGGGCGCGGACCAGTTCTTCGATCTCGTCGAGGAAATCCGCGAGCTGAGCGAAGAGGCGAAGTCGGTCGGCATCGCTACGGTGATCTGGTCCTATCCGCGCGGTGGCGAGCTGACCAAGGACGGCGAGCTCGCCTTGGACGTCGGCGCCTATGCCGCGCACATCGCGGCGCTGCTCGGCGCGCACATCATCAAGACCAAGCTGCCGACCGCGCATATCGAGCAGAAGGAAGCCAAGCCGCTTTACGCCAACACCGACTGGTCGAAGCAATCCGATCGCGTGAAGCACGTCGTCCAGTCGAGCTTTGCCGGACGTCGCATCAACGTCTTCTCGGGCGGCGCGTCGAAGGGCGAGGACGCGATCTTCCAGGACGCGCGCGACATTCGCGACGGCGGCGGCAACGGCTCGATCATCGGCCGCAACACCTTCCAGCGTCCGCGCGACGAAGCGCTGGCGATGCTCGATCGGATCATCCGGATCTACAAGAACGAGGAGTAAGCCGCGGTTTGCCTGCACGTCGCCTCGGTCATGCGCCGGGGTGACGTGGCCGGCATGAGAGGCTAGGGGGCGGACATGACCGAATTCGAAGATCCGCTGGGCCCGCTCGATCCCAATTTCGCCGAGAATTTCCGCCGCGACATGCGTCGGCCGGCTTGCCAGCTTTACCTGGTGTCGCCGCTGGACGTCGGTGGCGACTTTCCGGAGCGTCTTGCTCGGGCGCTCGATGCCGGGCCGGTGGCTGCGTTCCAGTTTCGCGTGAAGGACATCGATCAGCATGCGGCGGCCGCGCTGGGCGAGCCTTTGCGGGCGATCTGTGCCGAGCGTGATGTCGCATTCATCGTCAATGACGATATCGGGCTGGCGAAGCGGCTCGATGCGGACGGCGTGCATCTCGGGCAGGACGATGGCGATCCGCGCGAGGCGCGGGCGCAGCTTGGGCCCAATGCGCAGATCGGCGTGAGCTGTCATGGCAGCCGTCATCTGGCGATGGAAGCGGGTGAGGCCGGGGCCGATTACGTCGCGTTCGGGGCCTTCTATCCGACGACGACGAAGGTTGCGACGCATACCGCCGAGCCGGTGATCCTGTCCTGGTGGTCGACCTTGTTCGAGATGCCCTGCGTCGCGATCGGTGGCATCACGCCGGAAAACGCCGCGCCACTGGTGGCTGCGGGGGCGGACTTCATCGCCGTGTCCGGTGCAGTCTGGGGCGGCGACGAGATCGCTGCGATCAAGGCGTTCGGCGAGGTTCTTGCGAAGCGCTGAACCGTTGGAAACAACCGTCGTCCCGACCGTTTGATGCACGAGCGTAACGGTTTGGGATGACGGGCATGACGGCATTTGTGACGAAAGCTTCGGTTCTTGCGGCGTGCCTGTTCGGGGTCGCCTCGCCAGCGGTAGCGCAGACCGCGCCCGCCAAACCCGTACCGATTGATCGCAATATCCTGCACGTGCAGGTGATTCTCGACCATCTCGGCTTCGGGCCGGGCGTTCTGGACGGGCGCGGCGGGCAGTCGCTGGTCGCGGCGCTGAAGGGGTTCCAGGAGGCGAAGGGGCTGCCCATCACCGGCAAGCCTGACGCGCGGACGTTGCAGGCGCTGTATCCCTACCGCGCCGCACGGCCGACCGTGACCGTCGCGCTGACGCCTGAAATGCTGGCGGGGCCGTTTGTCAATCCGTTCCCGAAGGATCCTGCCAAGCAGGCTGAACTCCCGGCGCTTGGGTACAAGAACGTCATGGAGAAGCTCGGCGAGATGTTCCACACGACGCCGGCGGTGATCGTCGCGTTGAACTCGCCGACGACGAAGCTGACGCCGGGCACCAAGGTGGTGTTCCCCAACGCATTGCCGACGTCGCGCGCGTATGATCCTAAACTGAAACCGGACTGGATCGCGACACTGACGATGCTGAACGTCGACGCGAACCAGCCAAAGGCGGATCATGTCGTCGTCGACAAATCGGACGGCGTGCTGCGCGTGCTCGATGCGAACGACAAGCTGATCGCGCAATTCTCCGCGACGATGGGGTCGAGCCATGATCCGCTGCCGCTGGGGACGTGGACGATCAAGGGTTCTGATTATAATCCGAAGTTCCACTTCAACCCAGCGCTGTTCTGGGATGCGAAGAAGGGGCAGCAGAAAGAGATGCTGCCGCCAGGGCCGAACGGTCCGGTCGGGGTCGTCTGGATGGACCTGTCGAAAGAGCATTACGGCATTCACGGTACGCCCAACCCTGAGACAATCGGGCGTGCGGAGAGTCATGGCTGCATTCGCCTGACCAACTGGGATGCGGCGCGGTTGTCGATGATGATCAAGCCGGGGACCAAGGCCGTGTTCCAGGCCTGAGGCGATGACGCGGACGTTCTGGATCATTCTCGGGCTGATCGTGGTGGCGATCGGCGCGTTCGCCTCGATGGTGTCGTTCGGCAGCGATGGTAGCGGCATCGAGCGGCGGATACCTTGGCGCAAGCCGGCGCCTCCTACTGAGGTCGCCACCGTTTCCGTGACGCCGGGGGCGTTGGCCGTCCCGGTGGCTGGGATTCCGCGAAAAGCGATTGCGGACAGCTGGAACGATGCGCGGGGCGGTGGTTTGCGCGGCCATCACGGGACCGACATCATGGCACCGAGTGGTACACCGGTCCTCGCGGCCGCGCCGGGGCGGGTCGAGAAACTGTTCCAGAGCGGACTTGGCGGGATCACGCTGTACGTGCGTTCGCCCGACCGGCGCTGGACCTATTATTACGCGCATCTCGCCGGGTACGCGGCTGGCATTCGCGAGGGGATGGCGGTCAAGGCAGGAGATACGCTGGGCTATGTCGGCGACACCGGCGATGCGGGTGCGGGCAATTACCACCTGCATTTCGGGCTGACCAAGATGCAGCCGGGTGAGCGCTGGTGGCAGGGCGAGAACGTGAACCCGTACCCGCTGCTTGCCGGACGCGAGCGCGCCCGCTAAAGCCCGCCGCTTCGGGTTTCCGCAGAGCCACGCCTTGATGGCCATGCTTCGCGGACGGCCCCTAGCTCTTTCCAGCAGGAATCGGTCATGAAGATCAACGCGGTCGAGATTCGTCCCGGCAACATTCTTGAATATGAGGGCGGCATCTGGCGCGCCGTCAAGATTCAGCACACCCAGCCCGGCAAGGGCGGTGCCTATATGCAGGTCGAGATGAAGAACCTGATCGACGGCCGCAAGAACAACATCCGCTTCCGTTCCGCGGAGAGCGTCGAGAAGGTGCGGCTCGAGACCGTCGATTTCCAGTTCCTGTTCCGCGAAGGCGACATGCTCACCTTCATGGACAAGATCAATTACGAGCAGATCTCGCTCGATGCCGACATCCTGGGCGATGCCGCGGCGTTCCTGCAGGACGGCATGGACGTGGTGATGGAGCTTTGGGAAGAGCGGCCGATCTCGGTCCAGTTGCCGGACACGATCGAGGCGCTGATCGTCGAGGCGGATGCCGTTGTTAAGGGGCAGACTGCCTCGTCTTCGTATAAGCCTGCCGTGCTCGAAAACGGTGTGCGCGTGATGGTGCCGCCGCATATTGGTGCGGGTACGCGGATCGTCGTCGATGTTTACGAGCAGACGTACGTGCGTCGCGCGGACTAAAATCTGCTCCCCCTCCCGCAAGCGGGAGGGGGCTGGGGGGTGGGCACCCGCCCTCCATGGTACGCGACGATACTGGCGCGAACTATTCGATGCCGCGCGACGATGATAGCGCGAGCCCACCCCCCGACCCCTCCCGCACGCGGGAGGGGGGAGATAGAATACAATGGCTTCCCATTCCGGCATCATGACCGTCATCGAGCGCGCCGCCCGCAAGGCCGCGCCGCGTCTGCGCCGCGACTTCAACGAGGTCCAGCAGCTCCAGGTGAGCCGCAAGGGTCCAGCCGACTTCGTCAGCCAGGCCGACCAGCGCGCCGAGCAGACGATCTTCGAAGAACTCAGCCACGCCCGTCCCGACTGGGGCATGCTGATGGAGGAGCGCGGTGAGGTCGAGGGTGACCCAAACAAGCCGCGGTTCATCGTCGATCCCCTCGATGGCACGTCGAACTTCCTCCACGGCATCCCGCATTTCTGCATCTCGATCGCGGTCGAGGAGCCGATGCCGAACGGCAAGCGCGAAGTCACGACGGCGTTGGTGTATCAGCCGCTGACCGACGAGAGCTTCTGGGCTGAGAAGGGCCGGGGTGCCTGGCTCACCGACCAGCGCCTGCGCGTGTCGTCGCGGCGTGATCTGTCCGAATCGCTGATCGCGACGGGGATTCCGTTCCTGGGGCATGGTGACTTCGCTCAGTGGAGCCGGATTTTCGGCGCGGTTGCGCCTGAGGTTGCGGGCATCCGTCGTCTTGGTGCTGCGGCCCTCGATCTGGCATGGCTTGCGGCCGGTCGGTTCGACGGCTTCTGGGAATCGAACCTGAAGCCTTGGGACGTTGCGGCTGGCATGCTGCTGGTTAAGGAAGCCGGTGGCTTCGTCACCGACTTCCGTGGCGGCGATCGTGCAATGGAGCGTAACGAGTTCCTCGCTGCGAACGATGCATTGCACTCGCGTCTGCACAAGCTGGTGGCCGGCGCGCTGCGCTAAGGCAGGCGGATCGTAACGGCAGCTCCAGAGCGGATCGGCCTTCTACCGTCATCCTGACGAAAGTCAGGACCCAGAGTTCCAAGCGACAGCCTCAATGGCTCTGATCCTGACTTTCGTCAGGATGACGCGGCGCGGGGAGGATCGCGTGCCGGAGAGCAATCCGTTCACCCGGGTGAGCGTGGTACTGCCACCCCATCCGTCACCCCAGCGAAAGCTGGGGTATCCCCGTGATAGCCGGCGTGCTCGCCAACCATGATACCCCAGCTTTCGCTGGGGTAATGGATAGGTGGGGGCGGAGTGGGTTGCGGTGCGGGCTTCATTCAAATCAGTCATGCCGGGCTTGTTCCGGCATCCACCGGTCCGCAGCCTCTCCCACCGTTGGTTTGCGGCCCCGTGGACCCCGGAACCAGTCCGGGGTGACGGAGGGGGTTTGGCGATGTTCCGCTAGTTGCAGCAGCCCCGGCTGTAACTGGGCACGTCAAGTACAGCCGTGCACGCCGAGTAACGCATGTTTCCCGCCACCCCGGCCCCTCCACTTGCGAGTGATTCTCACACCCTCCACGCCTTGCCCATCACCCCCCATCGGCCTAAAGCGGCCCCGTTCCGTTCGCACTTGCGAGAAGCAATTTGGTCGACCTGTCGCACTATCTTCCGATCCTCCTGTTCCTCGGGATCGCCATCGCATTGTCGAGCACGTTCGTGTTCCTGCCGATGGCCGTCTCGCGCCTCACGGGGTCACACAAGCCTACGCCTGAGAAGCTCAGCGAATACGAGTGCGGCTTTCCCGCATTCGAGGATCCGCGCAGCCAGTTCGACGTACGCTTCTACCTGATCGCCATCCTCTTCATCATTTTCGATCTCGAGGCCGCGTTCCTGTATCCCTGGGCCGTCTCGGTCTTCACGCTCGGCTGGACCGCGTGGATCTCGATGATGATCTTTATCGGCGAATTAGCCCTTGGCCTCGTCTACGCATGGAAGAAGGGAGCACTCGATTGGGAGTAGAGCTTCAGCCCGCACCCGGTTCGCCCAGTTCGCTGGTGCCACCCGACCAGGGCTTTTTCGACGGATTGAACGGTGAACTGACGGACAAGGGTTTCCTCGTCACGTCGACCGAGGAGCTGTTCCAGTGGGCCCGCACGGGCTCGCTGTGGTGGATGACGTTCGGGCTCGCCTGCTGCGCGGTCGAGATGATCCACGTCAACATGCCGCGCTACGATCTGGAGCGCTTCGGCGCCGCACCGCGCGCGTCGCCGCGCCAGTCGGACGTGATGATCGTTGCCGGTACGCTGTGCAACAAGATGGCCCCTGCATTGCGCAAGGTCTACGACCAGATGTCGGAGCCCAAGTACGTGATCTCGATGGGATCGTGCGCGAACGGCGGCGGCTATTATCACTATAGCTACAGCGTCGTGCGTGGCTGCGATCGGATCGTGCCCGTGGACATCTACGTTCCCGGGTGCCCGCCGACGGCTGAGGCGTTGCTGTACGGCATCATGCAGTTGCAGCGGAAGATCCGGCGGTCCGGGAGCATCGAGCGTTGAGGGCTCCCGCACCAGCGTACACGTCGAACGACGGTGTGATCGACAGCGCCCGCGCGGCGCTTGGCGGCATGTTGCTCGATGCGGTCGACCATGTCGGCGAAGTCGCGCTGCACGTTCGTCGTGAAGACCTTTACGACGCGATGATCGCGCTGCGCGACACGCCGGGGCTTGCCTACCAGCAGCTCATGGAGATCGCCGGCGTCGACTATCCGGATCGCGCCGAGCGGTTCGAGGTCGTCTATTGCATGCTGTCGCTGACGCGGAATCACCGTCTGCGCGTGCATGTCGCGACCGACGAGGAAAAGCCGGTGCCGTCGGTGACCGACATCTGGCCGGTCGCCGGCTGGCTCGAGCGCGAAGTGTACGATATGTACGGCGTGCTGTTCAGCGGCAATCCGGACCTGCGCCGCATCCTGACCGATTACGGCTTCCGTGGTCATCCGCAGCGCAAGGACTTCCCGCTGACCGGGTATGTCGAGCTCCGCTACTCGGAAGAGTCGAAGCGCGTCGTGTACGAACCCGTGCAGCTTGCGCAGGATTTCCGTACGTTCGATTTTATGAGCCCTTGGGAGGGCGCGAACTACGTGCTCCCGGGTGACGAGAAGGGTGCATTGCCCGAGGCCAAGGGTGCGCCGACGCCGCTCAAGGCCGACACGATCGTCAAGGCGGATGCGGCGCAGTCGCCGACCCAGGCGCCGACCGAACCCAAGAGCACCGAGTCGACCGCGCAGACGGGCGCCGGCAAGCCGGAGTCCGATGCGACGCCGAAGCCTGCGAACCCCGACGTGGTCCCGACCAAGGGTGGAGGACAGAACCAGTGAGTCTGTATGTCGAAGAGCTTCTGGGTGAAGCCGACGCAGCCGATCCCACGACCGGCGACGTCACGATCCAGAACTACACGATCAACTTCGGTCCGCAGCATCCGGCTGCGCACGGTGTGCTCCGTCTTGTCATGGAGCTCGACGGCGAGATCGTCGAGCGCGTCGATCCGCATGTCGGTCTGCTCCACCGCGGCACCGAGAAGCTGATCGAGTACAAGACCTACACGCAGGCGCTGCCGTATTTCGATCGTCTCGATTATTGCTCGCCTTTGTGCATGGAGCATAGCTGGGTGCTCGCGGTCGAGAAGCTGCTCGACCTCGAAGTGCCCGAGCGCGCGCAGTATCTGCGGGTGTTCTTCGCTGAGCTGACGCGCATCTCGAACCACATGCTCAACCTCGGGTCGCATGTCATGGACGTCGGCGCGATGACGCCGAACCTGTGGTTGTTCGAGATCCGCGAAGACTGCATGAACTTCTTCGAGCGCGTTTCTGGTGCGCGCATGCATTCGAACTATTTTCGTCCGGGTGGCGTGCATCAGGATGCGCCGTTGAAGCTGCTCGCCGACATCGGCGACTGGCTCGACACGCGCCTGCCGCGGCTGTTCGAGGATGCGATCTCGCTGGTCGCGGACAACCGCATCTTCAAGCAGCGGAACGTCGACATCGCCGTGGTCAGCCGCGACGACGCGATCAAATGGGGCTTTTCCGGCCCGATGATCCGCGGCTCGGGTATCGCCTGGGATCTGCGCAAGGCGCAGCCCTACGACGTTTATGCCAAAATGGACTTCGAGGTGCCGGTCGGCACGCGCGGCGATTGCTATGACCGGTTCATGGTGCGCGTCGAGGAAGTGCGTCAGTCGGCGCGGATCATGAAGCAGTGCCTGCGCGACATGCCCGAAGGGCCGATCGCGTCGCTCGACCGCAAGGTCGTGCCGCCCAAGCGTGGTGAGATGAAGCAGTCGATGGAAGCGCTGATCCATCACTTCAAGCTCTACACCGAGGGCTTCCATGTACCCGCCGGCGACGTCTATGTTGCCACTGAAAGCCCCAAGGGCGAGTTCGGCGTGTACCTCGTCGCCGATGGCTCGAACAAGCCGTACCGCTGCAAAATCCGCCCGACCGCGTTCTCGCATCTGCAAGCCATGGACTTCATGGCGAAGGGCCACATGCTGGCGGATACGACCGCGATCCTCGGCGCGATGGATATCGTTTTTGGTGAATGTGACCGCTAATGGCTGAAGCTCCGAAAATTCCCGACGAGGCCGAGACTCGCGCACGCTGGGATTCGTTCGCGTGGACGGACGAGAACCAGGTGAAGGCGAACGAGATCCTCGGGCGCTATCCCAAGGGTCGCGAGCAGTCGGCGTCGATCCCGTTGCTCGACCTGGCACAGCGCCAGGTTGGCGCCGAAACGCAGACGCAGGGTTGGTTGCCGGTGCCGGTGATCGAGTTCGTCGCGCGTCAGATCAGCGTGCCGTACATGCGCGTGTATGAGGTCGTGACCTTCTACACGATGTTCAATCTCGCGCCGGTCGGTCGCTTCCACGTGCAGGTTTGCGGCACGACGCCGTGCATGCTGCGCGGATCGGACGACGTTCTTGCCGCGTGCAAGAACCGCGGTCTGGTCAAAGGCGGCACGACGCCGGACGGCATGTTCACGCTGACCGAGGTCGAGTGCCTGGGCACGTGCGCGAATGCGCCGATGGTGCAGATCAACGACGATAATTTCGAAGATCTCGATTACGACAAGACGACCGAGATCCTCGAGGCGCTGGCCAATGGCGGGCACCCGACGCCGGGACCGCAATTCGGTCGTCGCGCGAGCTGCCCCGAAGGCGGCCCGACCTCGCTGACCGCGATGGTCGACGCGAACCACGATTACCGGGGGGAGTGGGCCTGATGCTCGCCGACAAGGACCGCATCTTTACCAACGTCTACGGTTTCCAGCCGTGGAACATCGACGCAGCGATCATGCGCGGCGATTGGGACAACACCAAGGACCTGATGGCGCTTGGCCAGGATGCGATCATCGACGTGATGAAGGCTTCGGGGCTGCGCGGCCGTGGTGGCGCAGGCTTCCCGACCGGCACCAAATGGTCGTTCATGCCGAAGGAACCTAAGCCCGATCGGCCGAACTTCCTCGTCATCAACGCCGATGAATCCGAGCCGGGCAGCTGCAAGGACCGCGAGATCATCCGCCACGATCCGCACAAGCTGATCGAGGGCGCGCTGATCGCCGGGTTCGCGATGCGCGCACGCGCCGCGTACATCTACATCCGCGGCGAATATATCCGCGAGGCCGAGACGCTGTTCGCAGCGGTCGCCGAGGCCTATGATCGCGGCTTTATCGGCAAAAACGCGTGCGGGTCGGGTTACGACTTCGACGTGTTTGTGCACCGTGGCGCCGGCGCCTATATCTGCGGCGAAGAGACCGCGATGTTGGAGAGCCTCGAGGGGAAGAAGGGCCAGCCGCGGCTGAAGCCTCCATTCCCGGCGGGCGCCGGTCTTTACGGCTGCCCGACGACGGTCAACAACGTCGAGTCGATCGCGGTCGCACCGACGATCTTGCGGCGTGGCGCTGCGTGGTTCTCCAGCTTCGGCGCGGAAAACAACCGCGGTACGAAGCTGTTCCAGATCAGCGGCCATGTGAACAAGCCGTGCGTCGTCGAAGAAGAGATGAGCATCTCGTTCCGCGACCTGATCGAGACGCATTGCGGCGGAATTCGTGGCGGCTGGGACAATCTGCTCGCGGTGATCCCCGGTGGTTCTTCGGTGCCGCTCGTGCCCGCCGCGCAGATCATGGACTGCGCAATGGACTTCGACGGCCTGAAGGCGGTCGGCTCGGGCCTCGGCACCGCGGCGATCATCGTCATGGACAAGTCGACCGACATCGTCCGCGCGATCAGCCGCATCTCGTACTTCTACAAGCACGAGAGCTGTGGCCAGTGCACGCCGTGCCGTGAAGGTACCGGCTGGATGTGGCGCGTGATGGAGCGGATGCGCACTGGGGACGCCGAGCTGTCCGAGATCGACATGCTCCAGCAAGTTACCAAGCAGGTCGAGGGTCACTCGATCTGTGCGCTAGGTGACGCAGCCGCATGGCCAATCCAGGGCCTGATCAAGCATTTCCGCCCCGAGATGGAGCGCCGTATCCGTGAGCGCGGTGGCGACACCGCGCCGATGATGGAAGCCGCAGAGTAATGCCCTTAGTCAAAGTCGATGGCGTAGAGATCGAGGTGCCGCAGGGCGCCACCGTGCTGCAGGCGTGCGAGCTTGCCGGCAAGGAGATCCCGCGTTTCTGTTATCATGAGCGGCTGAGTATCGCTGGCAATTGCCGGATGTGCCTGGTCGAGGTGAAGCCTGGTCCGCCCAAGCCGCAGGCGTCGTGCGCGCTGCCGGCGGCGGACAAGCAGGAGATCTTCACCAACTCGCCTATGGTCAAGAATGCCCGCGAGGGCATCATGGAATTCCTGCTGATCAACCATCCGCTCGATTGCCCGATTTGCGATCAGGGCGGCGAGTGCGATCTGCAGGACCAGTCGGTCGCGTACGGTCGCGGCCATTCGCGCTATGACGAGAACAAGCGCGCGGTCACCGAGAAGTACATGGGTCCGATCGTCAAGACGGTCATGACCCGCTGCATCCAGTGCACGCGCTGCATCCGGTTCGCCGAGGAAGTGTCCGGCGTCGAGGAGATCGGTGCGATCTTCCGCGGCGAGGATATGCAGATCACCTCGTATCTCGAGAATGCGGTCAAGAGCGAGCTCTCCGGCAACGTCGTCGATCTGTGCCCGGTCGGTGCGCTGACGTCGAAGCCGTATGCGTTCGAGGCCCGTCCTTGGGAGTTGCGCAAGACGCTGACGATCGACGTGATGGACGCGGTCGGCACCAATATCCGGCTCGACAGCCGTGGTCGCCAGGTGCTGCGCTGCGTGCCGCGAATCAACGAAGACGTGAACGAGGAGTGGGCGACCGACAAGACGCGCCACGCGATCGACGGTCTCGTGCGTCGTCGTCTCGACAAGCCTTATGTGCGGATGAACGGCAAGCTGGTTCCCGCGACGTGGGATGAAGCGTTTGCAGCGATCAAGGCGGTCAACGCCGGGTCGAGCGTTGCGGCTGTCGCTGGCGATCTGGTCGATTGCGAGACCATGTACGCCGCCAAGGCGCTGCTCGCGAAGATGGGGTCGAGCCTGCTCGAAGGCCGTCAGACCGGCATGGATTATGACGCGACGAGCATCGCCGCAGTCAATTTCAATACGACGATCGCGGGCACCGAACGCGCCGACGCGATCCTGCTGGTGGGCACCAACCTGCGCTGGGAAGCGCCGCTGGTGAACACGCGGGTGCGCAAGGCCATCAAGAAGGGCGCGAAGGTCTTCGCGATCGGGCCGGAGACGGACCTGACGTACAAGGTCGAGTGGCTCGGCGACGATCTGGCGCTGCTCGGCAGCCTGCCTGATGCGGTGACCGAGGCGTTTGGCAAGGCCGAGCGTCCGATGGTGATCGTCGGTGGCGGCGCGCTGAAGGGTGGCCATGCTGCTGCGCTGAAGCTCGTCGATACGCTGGGTCTCGTGAAGGCGGACTGGAACGGCTTTAACGTCGTCCACATGGCCGCCTCGCGAATGGGCGGGCTGATGCTCGGCTATGCGCAGAAGGGCGGTATCGCCGATGTCATGGGGGCGAAGCTCGGCTTCTTCCTCGGCGCGGACGAGGTCGATTATTCGAAGTTCGCCGGGTTCAAGGTGTTCGTGGGGCATCACGGCGACAAGGGTGCGGCGGCTGCCGACGTCATCCTGCCGGGTGTCACCTATGCCGAAAAGTCGGGCACCTGGGTCAATCTCGAGGGCCGCGTCCAGCGCGGCGAGCGCGCGGTGTTCGCACCGGGCGACGCGCGTGACGACTGGTCGATCTTCCGGGCGCTGTCCGACACGCTCGGCCATACGCTGCCGTTCGACAGCTTCGAGGGTCTGCGCGAGGAAATGTGCGCGGACGTGCCTGCGTTGCGTCATCAGGCGCTCGCGACGTTCGAGTGGAACCCGCCTTCGCTCAACGGTGCAGGTGAGGGTGTCCTCGCCGGCTATCCGATCAAGGACTTCTACCTGACCAACGCGATCTGCCGCGCGTCGCCGACGATGCAGCGTTGCTCGGCCGAACTTCTCCACGGGGAAGACTACGCGGAGGCAGCCGAATGATCTCCTGGTTCGAATCCTCGCTCGGTTACGACTGGGCGTTCTTCCTCGCGACGATCATCGACATCCTCGTGATCGCGTTGCCGCTGATGCTGGCGGTGGCGATGATCATCTATGCCGACCGCAAGATCTGGGCGGCGATGGCGCTGCGGCGTGGTCCCAATGTCGTCGGTCCGTTCGGTCTGCTTCAGAGTTTCGCCGACGGCCTCAAGGTGTTCCTGCAGGAGACGATCGTCCCCGCAGCCGCCAACCGCACGCTGTTCTTGCTGGCACCGATCATCACCTTCACGGTCGCGCTGATCGTCTGGGCGGTGGTGCCGTTCGGCGTCGGCGTCGTCCTCGCCGACATCAACGTCGGGCTGCTCTACGTGCTCGCGGCGTCGTCGCTCGGCGTCTACGGGATCATCCTGTCGGGTTGGGCGTCGAACTCGAAATATCCGTTCTATTCGGCGCTTCGTGCGGCCGCGCAGATGGTGTCGTATGAAGTCGCGATCGGCTTCATCCTGATTTCGGTCGTGCTGTGGACCGGCAGCTTCAACCTGTCGGCGATCGTGATGGCGCAAAAGTCGCACGTCTGGTTCTTCAACGGGTACATCCTCAACCCGCTGATGTTCCCGATGGCGGTGATGTTCTTCATCTCGAGCCTTGCCGAAACGCAGCGTGCGCCGTTCGATCTGACCGAGGCGGAGAGCGAGCTCGTCGCCGGGTACCAGACCGAATATTCGTCGATGTCGTTCGCGCTGTTCTGGCTCGGCGAGTATGCCAACGTTCTGCTGATGTGCGCGCTCAACGCGACGTTGTTCTGGGGCGGATGGCTGCCCCCGGTCGACTGGGCGCCGCTGTATTACGTGCCGGGGATCATCTGGCTGTTCGTCAAGATCCTGTTCTTCTTCTTCCTGTTCAGCTGGGTGAAGGCGACCGTGCCGCGTTATCGCTACGATCAGCTGATGCGGCTCGGCTGGAAGGTCTTCCTCCCCGTCTCGCTGTTCTGGGTTTTCCTCGTGTCGGGCTATCTCATGCTGACGCGCGTTGGAGTGGGTTCATGAGCGTAGCTCAGATCATCAAGTCGTTTACCCTTTGGGAATTCGTGAAGGCGCACGCGTTGACGCTTCGCTATTTCTTCAAGGAAAAGGCGACGATCAACTATCCGTACGAGCGCAATCCGGTATCGCCGCGGTTTCGCGGCGAGCATGCGCTGCGTCGTTATCCGAATGGCGAAGAGCGGTGCATCGCATGCAAGCTGTGCGAGGCCGTGTGCCCTGCACAGGCGATCACGATCGAAGCCGAGCCGCGTGACGACGGGTCGCGCCGGACAACGCGCTACGACATCGACATGACCAAGTGCATTTACTGCGGCCTTTGTGCCGAGGCGTGCCCGGTCGATGCGATCGTCGAGGGGCCGAACTACGAGTTCGCGACCGAGACGCGCGAAGAGCTGATCTACGACAAGTCGAAGCTGCTCGATAATGGCGACCGTTGGGAAAGCGCGATCGCGGCGAACCTTGCCGCCGATGCGCCGTACCGTTAATGGCGCGCTCATTCTTCTCGTGGGCGTCTAAGGGGCCGCAATCGTGATTCAGGCCTTAGCCTTCTACCTCTTCGCTTTCGTCGTCGTCCTGTCGGGCGTACTGACGATCGCGTCGCGCAACCCGGTCCATTCGGTGATGTGGCTGATCCTCGCGTTCTTCAACGCGGCGGGCCTCATGATCCTGGTCGGCGCCGAGTTCATCGCGATGCTGCTCGTCATCGTCTATGTCGGTGCGGTCGCGGTGCTGTTCCTGTTCGTCGTCATGATGCTCGACATCGACTTCACCGAACTGCGCGCTGGCGTTGCCCGGTATTTCGGGATCGGCCTCGCATTGGCCGTCGCACTCGCTGCCGAGGTGATGATCGCGATCGGTGCATGGAGCACCGGGCCGATCCAGCTCGCGCGTCGTGCTGCTCCGATCGACGACACCGTGCCCAACATCCAGGCGATCGGTAACCTGCTCTACACGCGCTATCTGTTCGTGTTCGAGGGGGCCGGCCTGGTGCTGCTGGTCGCGATGATCGGTGCGATCGTGCTGACCCACCGCCAGCGTGGCGGCGTCAAGGCGCAGAACATCAGCCGCCAGAACGCGCGTCGTCCGCAGGACGCCACGCGCAACACGAGCCCGGTCGTCGGGCAGGGAGTCGAACTGTGACGATCGGTCTCGTCCATTATCTGGTCGTCGCGGCGATCTTGTTCACGATGGGGGTGCTCGGCATCTTCCTGAACCGCAAGAACCTCATCGTCATTTTGATGGCGATCGAGCTGATCCTGCTGGCGGTGAACATCAATCTCGTCGCGTTCTCGGCGTTCCTCCACGATCTCGTCGGACAGGTGTTCGCGATGTTCGTGCTGACGGTCGCCGCGGGTGAAGCCGCGATCGGCCTCGCCATTCTCGTGATCTATTTCCGCGGTCGCGGCACCATCGCGGTCGACGACGTCAACCGGATGAAGGGGTAATACGGTTGATCCAGCTTATCGTCTTCCTGCCGTTACTGGCCGCGATCGTTGCCGGGTTCGGCAATCGCGCGATCGGCAACGTGCCGGCGAAACTCGTCACCACGGCGGCGCTGTTCGCATCGTGCCTGTTGTCTTGGCCGATCTTCATCGGCTTCCTCTCGGGCACCAGCACGGCCACCGTCGCGCCGCTGCTCGACTTCATCCACTCCGGCGACATGAACGTCGCGTGGTCGTTGCGCGTCGATGCGCTGACTGCGGTGATGCTCGTGGTCGTCACGTCGGTCTCGGCGCTCGTCCACCTGTATAGCTGGGGCTATATGGACGAGGATCCCGATCAGCCGCGCTTCTTCGCGTATCTGTCGCTGTTCACCTTCGCGATGCTGATGCTCGTGACGGCCAACAACCTCGTCCAGATGTTCTTCGGCTGGGAAGGTGTGGGTCTCGCATCCTACCTCCTGATCGGGTTCTGGTTCCGCAAGCCTTCGGCCAGCGCAGCCGCGATCAAGGCGTTCGTCGTCAACCGCGTCGGCGATCTCGGCTTCATGCTCGGTATCTTCGGTACGTTCTTGGTGTTCGGCACGGTCTCGATCCCCGAGATCCTCGCCGCGGCCCCCGGCATGGCGGGCTCGACGCTAGGCTTCCTCGGCTACCGCTTCGACACGATGACGGTTCTCTGCCTGCTGTTGTTCGTCGGTGCGATGGGCAAGTCGGCGCAGCTTGGCCTGCACACCTGGCTGCCGGACGCGATGGAAGGCCCAACCCCGGTGTCGGCGCTGATCCACGCAGCGACGATGGTCACCGCCGGCGTGTTCATGGTCTGCCGCCTGTCGCCGATGTTCGAGATGAGCCCGGTCGCGCTGACCGTGGTCACCTCGGTCGGTGCCGCGACCTGTTTGTTCGCGGCGACCTGCGGCCTCGTGCAGACCGACATCAAGCGCGTGATCGCGTATTCGACCTGCTCGCAGCTCGGCTACATGTTCTTCGCGGCGGGTGTCGGAGCGTATGGCGCGGCGATGTTCCACCTCTTCACGCACGCGTTCTTCAAGGCACTGCTGTTCCTCGGCGCCGGTTCGGTCATCCATGCGATGCACCACGAGCAGGACATGCGCTATTATGGCGGCCTGCGTAAGAAGATCCCTGTGACGTTCTGGGCGATGATGGCGGGTACGCTCGCGATCACCGGCGTCGGCATCCCCGGCATCTTCGGCAACACCGCGATCGGTTTCGCCGGCTTCCATTCGAAGGATGCGATCATCGAGGCGAGCTGGGCTGCGGGCCAGCCGGGTGTTTGGTTCGTCGGCGTGCTCGTCGCGTTGCTGACCAGCTTCTATTCGTGGCGCGTGATGTTCCTGACCTTCTGGGGCAAGCCGCGTTGGGCCGCGTCAGAGCACATCCAGCATGCGCTCCACGACGCGCATGGCCATGACGACCACGCACACGACGCGCATCATGCTGACGATCACCACGCGAACCCGGCTCAGGCCGAGGACGCAGGTCATGCGCCGCACGGTCATCACGACGCCGCGCATGCGCCGGCCGAAGGCGATGGTGGCTATCACCCGCACGAGAGCCCGTTGCCGATGCTGATCCCGCTGATCGTCCTGTCGATCGGTGCGGTGCTTGCCGGCTTCGTGTTCCACGGTTTCTTCATCGAGCCGACCGCAGGCGAAGAGTTCTGGAAGGGCGCACTCGCGTTCCGCGAACATCTGATGCACGAGATGCACGGCGTGCCGTTGCTGATCAAACTGTCGGCAACGATCGCGATGCTGCTCGGCCTGCTGACCGCCTGGTACGCCTATATCAAGGCACCAACGTTCCCGGCCAAGGTCGTCGAACAGTTCGGCGTGCTCTACGACTTCGTGCTGCATAAGTGGTATTTCGACGAGCTGTACGACCTGATCTTCGTCCGCCCGGCGTTCGCGATCGGCCGCTTTCTGTGGCATCGCGGCGACGAGAAGACGATCAACCGGTTCGGGCCCGACGGCGCGACCTGGGTCGTCCAGATCAGCAGCCGCGTGGCCAACCGCTTCCAGACGGGATACCTCTACACCTATGCCTTCGTCATGCTGATCGGGCTGACCGCAGCCGTAACCTGGGCGATCGGACTGTAATGACCGGCTTTCCTATCCTCTCCGTCCTGATTGCGGTCCCGATGATCGCGGCCGTCGCGTGCCTGTTCGTCTCGGCGAACACCGCGCGGATGCTGGCGCTGGCGGCGACGCTGATCGACTTCGTTCTCGGCATCATGCTGTGGATGAACTACGATATCGGCGGCGCGCAGTGGCAGTTCGTCGAGCATGCCCCGGGCATCTTCGGTCCGTTCGGCTGGTCGCTCGGTATCGACGGCTTTGCGCTGATGCTGATCATGCTCAGCGTGTTCCTGATGCCGATCTGCATCGGTGCCAGCTGGCGCTCGATCACGACGCGCGTTCCCGAATACATGGCGGCGTTCCTGTTCACCGAAGTGCTGATGATCGGCACGTTCGCGGCACAGGACCTGTTCCTGTTCTACGTGTTCTTCGAAGCCGGCCTGATCCCGATGTACCTGATCATCGGCATCTGGGGCGGCGCGAACCGGATCTACGCGTCGTACAAGTTCTTCCTGTACACGCTGCTCGGCTCGGTCCTGATGTTCATCGCGATGCTCTACATGGCGAAGACCGCGGGCACGACCAGCATCCCGGCGCTGATGAACTACGATTTCCCGGCGCACGTGCAGATTTGGCTGTGGCTGGCGTTCTTCGCGTCGTTCGCGGTTAAGATGCCGATGTGGCCAGTCCACACCTGGTTGCCCGACGCGCACGTCCAGGCGCCGACCGCAGGCTCGGTTATCCTGGCGGGCGTGTTGCTGAAGCTCGGCGGATACGGCTTCCTGCGCTTCCTGCTGCCGATGTTCCCCGAAGCCTCGGGCCAGCTGACCTGGCTGATCTTCGGGCTGTCGGCGGTCGCGGTGATCTACACGTCGCTCGTCGCGCTCGTGCAGTCGGACATGAAGAAGCTGATCGCCTATTCGTCGGTCGCGCACATGGCGATCGTCACGATCGGTCTGTTCGCGTTCAACCGGCAGGGCATCGAAGGCGCGATGATCATGATGCTGAGCCACGGCCTGGTATCGGGTGCGTTGTTCCTGTGCGTCGGCGTGATCTACGACCAGCTCCATACCCGCGAGATTTCGCGCTATGGCGGCCTCGCGATCAACATGCCGAAATACGCGATCTTCTTCCTGTTCTTCACGATGGCCTCGATCGGCCTGCCGGGCACCAGCGGCTTTGTCGCCGAGTTCCTGTCGCTGATGGGCACGTATCAGGTCTCGACCTGGACCGCGCTGCTCTGCACGACGAGCATCATCCTGGGCGCCGCGTACATGCTGTTCCTGTACCGTCGCGTCGTGTTCGGGGAGATCAAGTCGGACGACGTCCGTGCTATGGTCGACCTGTCGGGCCGTGAGATGTGGCTGCTCGCACCGATCGCCGCCGTCGTGCTGTGGATGGGCGTGTATCCCGAGAGCTTCCTGGCACCGATGCGCAAGGATGTGGGCGTGCTTCTCGCCCGTATCGATCGCGCCAAGCCTGCCAGCGATTCCAACCCAACCGCGGGGAAGCCCGCCACCGTCCATAGTGCCGCGCACGGGGAGGCACACTGATGGATTATGCCGCTAACATCGCCATGACGCTGCCCGAACTGGTGCTGGCGTTGGGTGCGATCGCCCTGATGCTCGTCTCGGCCTGGGGCGGGGACAAGTCCACGCGGGCCGTTTCGATCGCCGCCGTGTTCGTCCTGGTCGGGGCAGGGATCGCACTGGTCGGTCCGGCCTCGTCGGGCGGCTATGCGTTCGACGGCCTGTACCGCGCAGACGCGTTCGGCGCGTTCGCCAAGGTGCTGATCTACATCGCCTCGGCGGTCGCGATCGTCATGGCACCGAGTTTCTTCGCGCGCAGCCACGGCGACGATCTGCGCCCGGAATACCCGGTGCTGATCCTGCTCTCGGCATGCGGCATGGGCATCATGGTCTCGGCCACCGACATGCTGACGCTGTATGTCGGTCTCGAACTCCAGAGCCTTGCGGCCTACGTCCTCGCCAGCTTCATGCGGCGCGATGGGCGTTCGGCGGAAGCCGGCCTGAAGTATTTCGTGCTCGGCGCTCTGGCCAGCGGCATCCTGCTGTACGGCATCTCGCTGGTCTACGGGTTCAGCGGCACGACGTTGTTCTCGGGTATCTCGGAAGCCTATGCAGGCACCAAGTCGCTGGGCCTGCTGTTCGGTCTGGTTTTCGTGTTCGCAGGGCTCGCGTTCAAGATCAGCGCAGTGCCGTTCCACATGTGGACGCCCGACGTGTACGAGGGCGCACCGACCCCGGTCACCGCGTTCTTCGCGTCCGCCCCGAAGGTCGCAGCGCTTGCGCTCAGCGTCCGCGTGGCGGTCGATGCGATGGGCCCTGCGACCGACCAGTGGCGCCAGATCGTGATCTTCGCGGCACTCGCCTCGATCATCCTTGGTGCGGTTGCTGCGATCGGCCAGACCAATATCAAGCGCCTGCTCGCATACTCGTCGATCAACAATGTCGGCTTTGCGCTGATCGGTCTTGCGGCCGGGACGCCGGAAGGCGTGTCGGGCGTGCTGATGTACCTGACGATTTACGTCGCGATGACACTGGGCTCGTTCCTAGTGGTGTTGCAGATGCGTGGTGACGACGGGCAGCCGGTCGAGACGATCGATAGCCTCGCCGGCATGTCGCGGACGCGTCCTGCACTCGCTGCGGCGCTCGCGATCTTCATGTTCAGCCTTGCCGGCATCCCGCCGCTGTTCGGCTTCTACGCGAAGTTCGCGGTGTTCAGTGCAGCGGTCGACGCCGGGCTGTTCCCGCTGGCGGTGGTCGGCATCGCCGCCTCGGTGATCGGTGCGTATTACTATCTGCGCGTCGTCAAGACGATGTACTTCGACGATCCAGCACCCGCGTTCGCGCCGATGGAGAGCAATGTCGAGGGTGGCCTGATCGCCATCGCCGCCGTGTTCGTGTCGCCAGCCGGCTACCTCCTCATCCCCGTGCTCGGCGCGTGGACGATGGCGGCCGCACGGGCGTTGTTCTGAGCATCATCCGCACCGTCGCGGAAACAGGATCGACCAACGCCGACCTGCTGGAGCTTGCACGCGGCGGTGCCGAAGACGGTCTTTGGTTGCGCGCGATCCGGCAGACGGCGGGGCGGGGGCGGCTCGGGCGCGCATGGTCGTCGCCCGAGGGTAACCTCTACGTGAGCACGCTCGTCCGGTTGCGGCCGAACGATCCGCCGGCCGCCAGCCTCGCGCTGGTCGCCGCGGTTGCCTTGCAGGAAACGGTGTCGACGTTTCTCGTTGCCGGGATCTGCCAGGGCACGACCGATGCGAGCGAGACGCTGGTCCTGAAATGGCCGAACGACCTGCTGCTCGCGGATGCCAAGCTGTCGGGCATCCTGCTCGAACGCGCGGACAATGCGGTGATCGTCGGCTACGGCGTCAACATCGCGCACCATCCCGATCTGCCCGATCGTGCGGCGACCGATCTCGCCGCGCACGGCGTTGTGGTCGACCCGGCGATGTTCCTCGACATCCTCGCCGACAGTTTCGCGCGCTGGATTGGCCGCTGGCGCACCGAAGGCATCGCGCCCGTTTGCGAGCGCTGGGTCGATTGTGCGCACCCAGCCGGTACCGCGCTTACCGCCCGCCTTCCGGATGGCAGCGGCATCGACGGCCTGTTCGTCGGGCTCGACACCGACGGCGCGCTGATCCTGCGCTTGGCGTCTGGCGAGCGGCGTGTCATTCACGCTGCCGACGTCTTCCTGCTTTGAGGCCCCGCTGATGCTGCTCGCCATCGATGCCGGCAATACCAATGTCGTGTTTGCGCTGGTCGAAGCCGGCGAGATCGTTGCGCGCTGGCGGATCGCGACCGATCCTCGGCGGACGGCGGACGAGTATGCGGTGTGGTTAAGCCAGTTGATGCAGCTTGGCGGGCATGATCGTAACGCGGTGAAGGGCGTGATCGTCGCTACCGTCGTGCCGCGCGCGCTGCACAACCTCCAGGTGCTCGCGTCGAAATACTTCAACACCGACGCGCTGATCGCCGGCCATGCGCCGATCGAATGGGGCATCGCGATCGACGTCGACGAGCCGGCCTCGCTTGGCGCCGATCGTGCAGTCAACACGATCGCCGCGCATGCGCTGCATCCGGGCGACCTGATCGTTATCGATTTCGGCACCGCGACCACGTTCGACGTCGTCGACTATAGCGGCGCGTACAAGGGCGGGATCATCGCGCCGGGGATCAACCTGTCGCTCGACGCGCTGGTGACCGCTGCGGCAAAACTCCCGCGGATCGCGATCGAGGCACCGACCGACACGAGTGTCATTGGGCTCAACACCGTCTCGCAGATGCATATCGGCATCTATTGGGGCTATGTCGCGATGATCGAGGGTTTGGTCGCGCGGATGAAACGCGAGATCGGCCGTCCCGTGAAGGTCGTCGCCACCGGCGGGCTTGCCACATTATTCGAGAAACAGACCGACGTGTTCGACGTCATCGAAGCCGACCTGACGATCCAGGGGCTGGCGATGATGTGGGATCGTCACCATATCTAGGGCCATTGGGCTCGCGCCGACCGGCCTGCGGGCCATATTCCTGTATAATCCTGAAAGTAATCAATGACTCCGAAGAACGAACTCCTTTTCTGTGGCCTTGGCGGCTCCGGCGAAATCGGCATGAACGTCAACCTGTACGGCTGCCAAGGCAAGTGGGTGATGGTCGATCTCGGCATCACCTTCGCCGATCCGCAATATCCTGGCGTTGACGTGATCCTGCCAGACCTGTCCTTTATCGAGGACCGGATCGACGACCTGCTCGGCATCGTCATCACGCACGGCCATGAAGATCACATCGGCTCGTTGCCGTATCTCGCCGAAGACCTTGGCGTGCCGATCTACGCGACGCCGTTCACGATGGGCCTGATCCGCGGCAAGCTCGAGGAAGAGGGCATCGCCAACCGCGTGAAGCTTAAGATGATCCCGATGGGCGGCAATTTCCAGCTCGGGCCGTTCGGCTTCACTTTCGTCGAGATGTCGCATTCGATTCCCGAGGCGAACGCGCTGTTGATCGACACGCCTTACGGTCGCGTGTTCCACACCGGCGACTGGAAGCTCGACAAGAACCCGGTGATCGGCAACCCGACCACGCCCGAGGGCTTCATAGCGATCGGCGACAAGGGCGTCGACGTCCTCGTCTGCGATTCGACCAACATCTTCAACACCACCGCATCGGGCAGCGAGAGCACCGTGCGGAAGGGCCTGTTCGAGGAGGTCAGCAAGGCCAAGGGCCGCGTGATGATCACCAGCTTCGCATCGAATGCGGCGCGTCTCCACACGTTCGGCGAAGTCGCGAAGGAAACCGGGCGCAAGCTGTGCGTGACCGGGCGTTCGCTCGACCGGATCATCAAGGTGGCGCGCGCGACGGGCTATCTGAAGGATTTTCCCGACACGATCAGCCCCGACGAGGCAATGCGCCTGCCCAAGAACAAGGTCCTGATCATCGCCACCGGTGGCCAGGGTGAGGAGCGCGCGGCGCTCGCACGTGTCGCCAATGGCCAGCACACAATCACGCTCGAGGCCGACGACACGGTGATCTTCTCGTCGAAGCAGATTCCGGGCAACGAGGTCCAGATCGGGCGCATCCAGAACACGCTGGCGGCCAAGGGCATCCGCATGATCACAGAGCGCCAGGCGCATGTCCATGTGTCGGGCCATCCGGGTCAGCCAGAACTCGCGCAGATGTACGACTGGCTGCGGCCCGAGGTGCTCGTGCCAACGCATGGCGAGATGCGCCACATGATGGAGCATGCGCGCTTCGGTCTCGAGCAGGGCATTCCGCGCGCGATCGTGCAGAGCAACGGCGACATCATCCGTCTGGCGCCCAAGGGCCCTGCGAAGATCGGCAATGCGACGGTCGGGCGTCTGGTGCTCGACGGCGACGTGATCCTGCCGGCGGACGGCGCGACGCTGAGCGAGCGGCGCAAGCTGGCGATCAACGGCCAGATTTCGGTCGGTGTCGCGCTCGGCAAGGACGGCCGGATGGTCGGCCAGCCGCAGGTCCGCGTGCAGGGCGTGCCGGTCGAGGAAGATCGTGCGGCATTCATCGCCGATGCGGTCCAGGCGGCCGCGGACACGGTGCGCGGCGGCAAGCGCGAGAGCGAGAAGATGCGCGAGCAGATCCGTCTCGCGGTGCGCAAGGTCGCCAAGCGCTGGACCGGCAAGCAGCCGATCGTCGACGTGCTGCTGATCGAGGGCTGATCGGGTGCGCTGGACCTCGGCACTCGCGATCTACGTCCTGTTCTGGTCGTTCTCGGTGTTCCTGGTCCTGCCATTTGGCGTGAAGACGACGCGCGAGGTTGGGGGCGAACACGTCCCCGGCCAGGCCGAAAGCGCGCCGCACGAGTTTCGGTCTGGGCGGACGGCATGGCGGGTGACTGTGGTCGCGACGGTGCTGTTCGTGCTGTTCCAGCTGAATTATTCCTACGGGTGGATCACGCCGCAGACGGTCGATCTGTTCGACCGCGGCAACATGGTCACGCGCTGAGGGACCTTAACGATCCTCCCCCGCCAGGGGGGGGGCACCGAAAGTGACGGAGGGGAGGGCACGGAGCAGAGGTTTTCCCTGACCTCCCCCTCCGTCTGGCAAGTGCCAACCACCTCCCCCTGACGGGGGAGGATTGCAATTTAGCCTTTACCTCGGCGACGCGGCCGAGCCCGCCAGCAAACCGCCATCGATATTGATCTCCGTCCCCGTAATATACGTCGCCTCGTCCGACGCCAGCATCACCGCAACCGCGGCCACTTCCTCCGGCATCCCGAACCGCTTCAACGGCGTATCCGCCACCAGCGCTGCCATCCGCGCCTCCCGGTCAGCTCCATCCCCGAGCATCGGTTCCCAGATTGGCGTCAGGATGGCCGCGGGATGCACCGAGTTGCAGCGGATCTTCCAACCCTGCTGCGCGCAATACAGCGCAACCGTTTTGCTGTGATTGCGGATCGCGGCCTTCGACGACGCATAGGCCGCGGCGAGGGGAATGCCGACCAGCCCTGAGCGCGACGAGATGTTGATGATCGAGCCCGTGCCAGCCGCCTTCATCGCACCGATCGCATAGCGGCAACCGAGGAATGTGCCATCGAGGTTGACCGCGTGAACTGCGCGCCAGTCCGACAAGCTCGCATGTTCCGGATCGTGCGCGACCATGCCGTGCTCGAAACCAGTCACGCCGGCATTATTGACGACCACGTCGACCACCGGAACGACCTCGGTCAGCCGTCGCCAGTCCGCTTCTTCGCGGACGTCGAGCTTTTCGAACCGGCAGCCTATCGCCGCCGCAGTCTCGGCGCCGGCGGTTTCGTCGATGTCGGTGAGGATGACGATGGCGCCTTCGTCATGGAAGCGTTCGGCGATCGCGCGGCCGATGCCACGTGCTGCGCCGGTGACGACGCAGATCTTGGTGTTCAGTCTGGGCATGTAAGCCTCGAAATATGAGTCCGGTCGGCGGGTTGCTCCGCTGGCGAGGGCCGCGTTAGCGGTGACGCTGGATCATTTCGAAAGCTCCTATGAGGTGCGGTTCAGCGCAGGCGTTCGATCGCCTGCGCCAGTGCTACGTACAGCTTGCCCATGTCCGACGACAGCAACGTCACGCCGAGCGGCGAGCCGTCGCGTTGCGTCAGGATCGTGCGGAGCATCGCTTCGAAGTCGTGGATGTAGCGGTTGACCATCTCGCGGAAGGTCTCGTCCTCATCGTACAGGCCGGCGATCTCGCGGACTTCGCTGGCGTCCAGGATACGGACCGCGCGACGCGTGAAGACGCCGCGGTCGCCCTTCAGATACGCGCCCCATGCGCTGTCCGAGATTTCGGGGGCGATCGCCTTGGTGATGTCGATCGAGGCCGAGTTGAGCGATTCGATCAGCAGCGAGACGCGGCGTGCGAACGTGTCTTGGTCGGCGTCTTCGCGTTCTGTACGCGCTTCCTGGATCCGCGTTTCGACGATCGCAGTCTGGTCGACGATCGCCTGGACTTCGCGCGCGAGGCGTTCGGTTGCGCCGGTCGCCGCGTCGACCGCGGCGCCGGTGGCGTCGGTGAGCGCCTTGACCTGCCGTTCGACGGTGTCGTTGGTCGCGCGGCGCATCGCGTCGGCGCTGGCGGCTTCGAGTGCGGCTGCGGCCTCGGGTATGACCTTCGACAGCGTCTCGCGCGCCTTGTCGGCGGCGACGGCAGCAGTCTCGCGGACGCGGTGGAGCGCTTCGATCAGCTGCGGCGCGGCGTCTTCGGCGAAATGCTGCGTCCGGCCGATAGCTTCATCGACCATGTGACCGAGCGCATCGGCCTTCGCGCGGCCTGTGTTGAGCGTGTTAAGCAGGTCGGTCGAGAGCGTATCGAGCACATGGCGCTGTTCGCCGATGACCCCGGCAATCGCCTCGATCGCGTCGTGCGTGCTCTCCGCGGCGGTGACGAGCGCGAGCAGGTCGGGACGCGCCGAGACGACGATGCTCTTGCTGGCCAGTACCTGCGAATCGAGGCGGCCGAGTGCGGCCGGCATCGTCTCGTCGATCTCGCGTGCGGCGGCGTCGAGCGCGACGAGCAGCGTCTCGGTCGTGGCGATCGTCCGGTGCGCCATGTCGTCGCCGGTCCGGAGTGCCTCGGTCATCGCGTCGGCGGAACCGCCCAGCGCGCTGATCGATGCGGCCAGACCCTGCGTGCGCTCGGTGCCGTGGCGGTGCAATAGCTCGATCCGCGCCTCGACGTCGCCGAGCCCGGCGTGAAGGTCGTCGACGATCCGGTCGCCGGCACTGCGTTGCAGGTCGAGGCGGATCGCGACGCGCTCGATCGCGTCCTCGACCGCGGCGATGCGGTGCGCGAGCGCTTCGGCGCTATCGCGCGCGGCGCTGTCGAGCGCGGATTGGTTGGCCCCGACCATCGCCAGCATCGCGTCGCCTTGCGCGGCGATTCCCCGCCTCGACAGATCGACGGCATCGGCGGTGCGGTTGAGCAGCGCGTCGACCGCGGCGGACATGCCGTCGGTGACCGATTCGAGATGCGCGCCCGCGGTCTGACTGGTCGCTTCCATCCGGACGATATGTGCGGCGAGACGTTGCGCGGCACCGCTTGCCATTGTGTCGGCCTCGCGGCCGCGTTCGGCGAGCGCGACGATCTGCGCATCGAGGGCCGCGGCGTGTTCGCTCGCCGACAGACCGGTACGTTCGAGCCGCTTGGCGACGTCGTCGATATCCGCCTGCGCGCGGGGAAGGGTGGCGATCAGGACGCCGAGGCTGGACTGCGCACCGGCGGTCGACGTGGCGAGGTTGCGGGCGTGCGCGGCGGCCTGGTCGATCTCCGACGCCATGCCGCGACCAATCGCGGCAAGCTGTTCGGTCGCGCCATTGCCCATCAGCAGGAACGTATCGACTTGCTCGGCGAGCTGCGCGCGGTTGGCCTCGATCGTATTCGACAAGGCGGCGACGGTCCGCTCCAGGCTTGCCGCCTCGTCGCGCATAGCCTGAGCCGTGACGCCGAACCGATACGCTTCGGCGCGACTGGTCCGCATCGCGAGGAGCCAGACGATCCCGACAAGCACCGGAACCACGCAGAGTGCGGCGACGAACTGGACGAGTGCGAGAGGTTCGATCGTCGCCAGCGCATCCCGTGCGAACCAGACCATGCCGAACAGCCATGCCAACACGCCGAAGATCGCAATCCCCGCAAACACCCGACTAAGGCCGCGCGCGGGATCATCCACCTCGAACGCTTCGAATGTTTCCTGATACGCGCTCTGGGGCATAGGGTCCGATACCGGTTCCATCACGATATCCGCGCGAATGGGATGGGCATTGCCTGCCGCCGCACGAAACCCGATCATTGGCGAACCCCCGTTCATGAGCTGTCGAAGTATCACGAAACGTGGCCGGACAAAACGCCTTGTGCAATCTTCCCTTAAGCATCCGTCCGGTAAGCAGGGCGACATGGCGTATGACCCCGGAGCAATCGATGCCACGCTGGCGGCCGCGGTGGGTGACGAACCCATCCTGATCGCCGAGTTGCGAATCGCGTTCATCGAAAGCGCCGAACGGGCACTGACGGCGATGACGCTGGCGACCGACGTCGACGACTGGCGCGCCGCGGTGTGGCGGTTGAAGGGACTGGCCGCGAGCTTTGGCGCGATCCGGTTGATGACGATCGCGACCTTGGTCGCAGACGGCGATCCCCGCGATGCCGAAGGTCTGAAGAAACTCCGCCGGGCCGTAGCCAGTCTTTGATCCCACACCGGTCGATCCGCGCTTTCACGCGGATTGAGCCGTATCGAGGGGCGTTCCACCCGAACCCGGGCTTTGCAGGACGCCATCGACCGCCTAACAGCCGACGATGCTTGCCGGCCTCTTATTTGCAATTCACGACGCGGACGATCGCCCCGATCGCCTGGCGGCCACGCTTCCGTTCAGCGGCGTCACCCTTATCGAGTATCAGGCGCGATTGCTGATCGCCGCTGGCGTGGCGCAGGTGATCGTCGTCGTCGCACGAATGACGCCCGAACTACTGGGGGCGATCAATCGGATCGGACGGCGCGGTGTCAGCGTGGATACCGTGCGATCTGCGGCCGAGGCGGTCGAAAAGCTTCATCCGCTGGCGCGCGTGCTGATGCTCGGCGACGGACTTGTCACCACCGATGCGATCGTCAAGGCGATGGCCGCCGAAGAGGGCGATTGCCTGCTCGTCGTGCCGGAGGCCGATGCCGGGCCGGGGTTCGAGCGGGTTGGCGGCCAGATGGCATGGGCAGGTGTCGCGCGGCTCAGTGCGAGCCGGATCGCCGAAGTTGCCGGACTGCCGCAGGATTACGATCTGCAATCGTCGTTGTTGCGGTTCGCGGTTCAGTCGCGGGCGACGCAGGTTCTGTTGCCGACCGATGCGGTGCGCGGCGGACACGGCATCGAACGCCAGGCACGCACGCTGGAAGAGCGCGGACGCGCGGTGCTGATGACGATCGTGTCGGGGCGGCGCGGTTGGTTCGATCGGTTCGTGCTGGCGCCGATCGCGCGACTTGCCCTGCCGTTGCTGGTCGATCGTGGCGCGGCGGGCGCAAGCGTCGGCGCGGCGGGGCTGGCGTTGGGCGTCGCTGGTCTGGTGACGATAGGGTTCGGTCTTGCCTCGGCGGGTCTGGTGATCGCGCTGGTCGCCTGCGTGGCGCTCGCGCTCGGCTCGGTTCTGAGCGATCTTCGCGACGAGGCCCCACTGGCCCGGTGGCAGACGCTTGCGATCGGCGGCATCGCTGCTGCATCGATCTTGGTCTTCGCGTTCATCGTCGCGGGACGTGCCGGCGAGAATACGGCGCTGGCGATCGGCACGGCGCTGATCGCGATCGGCGGCCTTGCCGAGCGCGCTATCCTCGAACGCGATCGTCGGCTCTGGTGGGGGAGTCCGGCGGCCTATCTGCTGATCGTGGGCGCGTTCGCGCTGCTCGGGTTTCCCGTATTTGGGCTTGGTTTTGCTGCAGTATATGCGACTGCGACCCTGGCGGATGCGATCGAACGACTTCGTCGCGATCCTTAGGCCGACATTAACGACAGGGGACTACCTACCGGATCATGTCTGTCGGCCAAGATCCTGTCCAAGACGCGATGCCGTCGCCTGATGCGTCCGTCGCCCGTGCGGAAAGCGCGCGCCTACGTGCCGAAACGCGGCTGGCGGGAACGATCGCCGACTTCTTCCTCGATGCGGACGCGCGGCTCGACGATCGCACCCGGCTGATGCTCGCCCGGGTTCTGGGCGGAATCGTCGAAGCGATCGAAGCCGACATCCGTCGCCACGCGGCGCGATTGTTGGCCGGGCAAGGTATGGCAAAGGTTGGCGAGGCGGTCCTGCGGCCGAAAGGCGCTGGTGTCGTCGCCCGGTTGACCCGCGCCGGTCTGTTACGCGACGAAGACCTGATGGAAGAGCTGATCGCGCGGGTCCGGCATGACCTGATCGCCGCGTCGCTCCCCGTCGACATCGCCGATCCCGACGAGGCTAGCCTGGTGGTGCGGCTGGCAGGCGTACCCGATCGCGTCGTTGCGTCCGCCGCGTCGGCCTTGCTGGCGGCGGAAAGTCGACGGCGCGTATCGAACGAACAGGGTCTGGCCAGTGGCAGTGAATTGCCCGCCGAACTCCATCATCGGCTCGTCTGGTGGGTCGCCGCGACGATCCGCGACGAGCAGCGCGTGACGACGCGGGAGGGCGATCGGGCGATTACCGACGCCGCCGAGCGCAGCCTGGCCGCGCACGACGAAGGCGAGCGGGCGGATGCGGTCGCCATGCGCTTGGCGGGCGCGATGGATGCGCGACCGAACGAGTTGGCGGCCGTGCTGGTCGAATCGATCGGCGATCGTCGGCTGTCGTTGTTCGTCGCGGTACTCGCGCATGCGCTCGGCATCGCGTTCGACCAGGCGAGGGCGATCACGCTCGAGCCCGATGGCGATCGGTTGTGGCTGGCGTTGCGGGCGATCGACATGGATCGACCGACGATCGCCAGGATCGGCCTCGCTTTGTCCGAAGCGGATCCGCGGCGGGATATCGAAGCGTTCGCCGACGCGCTCGACGAAATCGCTTCGATCGACGTGACGGAGGCCCAGGCCGCGGTGGCGCCGTTGGCACTGAACCGCGATTTTCGCCTGGCCTTGCGGGCACTTGCGCGTACGGACCGTCGATGACGATGTTCGATCCTACTACCGAGAACCCGATCGCGCACGCCATTATTGCCGCAGATGGCACGCTGGTGTTCGCGGATCCTGCCTTGGTCGCGCTGAACCAGCGCGCCGGCGGCATGCGCGGTGCGCCGCTGGCGGTTCCGCAACTCGCGACGATCGCGCGTCTCGCGCGGCGGCTCGGGATCGTCGTGTCGCGCGGTGTGGTGGTTGCCGACGACGAGGCGGATGTCGACCTCTGGGTGCGCGCGCAGCCCGACGGCGAGAATGTCCGGCTGACGGTCAGCGGCTGGCGCGAGATCGCAGCGTGGCGCCCGACGCGGCCTTCGCCCGAGGTGCCGGGCTTCCTCGACAGCGATAGCGACTGGCGATGGGAAACCGATGCCGCGCTGCGACTGACGTTCGTCACGCTGGATGCCGGGCCCAAGCATGGCTTCGATCCGTTCGCATTGCTCGGGCAGCCGCTGACGGCAATGTTCGCGCTCGATTCCGGATCGGACGGCGGATTGCCGATCCTCGATTCGCTCGCGCGGCGGCGTCCGATGACGGCACAGCCGGCGCGACTGCGGAGTTCGGGGCGGGCGGTTATGCTGACGGCCAACGTGCGATACGATGTGTCGGGCGATTTTGCGGGCTTCGTCGGCGCGGCCCGCGTGGTCGTCGAGGATACGCCAGCGCCCGCCGAGTCCTCCGTCCTGTCGGCCACTTTCACAACCGGGCTCGACAAGGCGTTGCGGGTGCCGCTCGCGCGGATCGTGGCGAATGCGGACAGCATCAATGCGCAGTCCGACGGTCCGGTGCAGGGCGACTATGCCGACTATGCCGCCGACATCGCGACCGCCGGGCGACACCTTCTGTCGCTGGTCGACGATCTGGTCGATCTCCAGGCGGTCGAGCGGCCCGACTTCACGATCGCGCCCGAACCGATCGACCTCGCGGACGTCGCGCGTCGTGCAGCCGGGCTTCTGACCGTGCGCGCGGCCAATCTCGGCGTCTCGATCGCGCGGCCTGCGACCGACGTGCGCGTGCCGGCGATCGGCGACTTCCGCCGCGTGCTACAGATACTAGTCAACCTCGTCGGGAACGCGCTGCGGTATTCGCCGCGCGGATCGGCCGTGTCGGTGACGGTCACACGCGACGCGACGCATGCGGTGCTGACCGTAGCGGATCAGGGCAAGGGCGTCGCGCCCGAGGATCAGGTCCGGATTTTCGAGAAGTTCGAGCGGGTCGACACGTCGGAGGCCGGCGGCAACGGGCTCGGCCTGTATATCGCACGGCGGCTCGCGCGGGCGATGCAGGGGGATCTCACGGTCGAGAGCGCGCCCGGTGAAGGTGCGCGGTTCGTGCTGACCTTACCGGCGGATCCGGCGCGCCACTAATATCAGCGCAAGGCCGAACGCGGCGAGGAATGCGCCGCGATCCGCCCAAGGCCGCTGGTCGAGCATGAAGCTCGACTGCGGCCAGTGGACGTATCCGAGCCCCTGGCCGATCCAGAGCAGACCCATCAGCGCGCTGAGCACGCCGACGACCATCAGGATCGGCCGGAGCGTCTTCATCAGCGTGACGCCATCGGGACGTAGTCACGCGCGGTCGGGCCGCTGTACAGCTGGCGCGGACGGCCGATCTTCTGGTCGGGATCGGTGATCATCTCGTTCCACTGCGCGACCCAGCCGACGGTGCGGGCGAGCGCGAAGAGGACGGTGAACATCGAGGTCGGGAAGCCGATCGCCGACAGGATCACGCCCGAATAGAAATCGACGTTCGGGAACAGCTTCTTCTCGATGAAGTACGGATCGCTGAGCGCCAGACGCTCGAGCTCGATCGCGACGTCGAACACGGGGTCGGTGACGCCCAGTTCGCCGAGCACTTCCTTGACGGTCGTCTGCATGACGGCCGCGCGCGGATCGTAGTTCTTGTAGACGCGGTGACCGAAGCCCATCAGGCGGAACGGATCGTTCTTGTCCTTGGCCCGCGCGATGTACTCGGGGATGCGGTCGACGGTGCCGATCTCATGCAGCATGTTGAGCGCGGCTTCGTTCGCGCCGCCATGCGCAGGGCCCCACAGGCAGGCGATGCCGGCCGCGATGCACGCGAACGGGTTGGCGCCCGACGAACCGGCGAGACGGACGGTCGAGGTCGACGCGTTCTGCTCGTGATCGGCGTGGAGGATGAAGATACGGTCCATCGCCTTTTCGACGATCGGGTTCACGACGTACTTCTCGGCCGGCACGCCGAACGTCATCTTCAGGAAATTGCCGGTGTAGCTCAGCGTGTTGTCCGGATAGACGAACGGCTGGCCGACGCTGTACTTGTACGCCATCGCGGCGATCGTCGGCATCTTGGCGATCAGTCGGTGCGACGCGATGACGCGCTGTGCCGGATCATGGATGTCCGTCGAATCGTGATAGAACGCCGACAATGCGCCGACGACACCGCACAGGATCGCCATCGGATGCGCATCGCGGCGGAAGCCACGGAAGAACTGCGCAAGCTGCTCGTGCACCATCGTGTGGCGCGTGATCGTGTTGGAGAAGTTCGCCAGCTCGTCTTCGCTCGGCAGTTCGCCGTTGAGCAGGAGATAGGCGACTTCCATGAAGTTCGACTGTTCGGCCAGCTCGCCGATCGTGTAGCCGCGGTGCAGCAGCGTGCCCGCGTCACCATCGATATAGGTCAGCTTCGACTGGCACGACGCCGTCGAGGTGAAGCCCGGATCATAGGTGAAATTGTCCGTCTGCGCGTACAGCTTGCGGATATCGATGACATCGGGTCCGACCGTACCGGACATCACCGGATACTCGAAATCCTTGCCGTCGACCTTGAGGGTTGCGGTCTCGCTCATGCTTGTATCCTTCCTCGAAATCTTATCAGCTAGCCATCCGGTCGGCGATCCGTCCCAGGCTCTCGTCGCGCCCGAGCAAATCGAGCACATCGAAGATCCCCGGCGACGTCTTGCGTCCCGTCAGCGCGGCGCGAAGCGGCTGTGCGACCTGGCCGAGCTTGACGCCCCGCGCTTCGGCCACGCGCCGTACCGCGCCTTCGAGCGCCTCCGTATCCCACTCGGCGAGCGCGTCAAGTTCGGCATGCGCGTTGTTCAGGATCGCACTCGCTTCACCCTGTAAAAGGCTCGCTGCGGCGTCATCCATCGCCAAAGGCCTCTGGCTGAACAGGAAATTCGACCCTTCGGCGAGCTCGTTCAGGTTGGCTGCACGTGGCTTGAGTACTGGCATCGCGCGCGTAAGCAGTTCGAGTCCGCCATCGGGCAACCCGTGGCCGAGACGGTCGGCGGCGAGCTGTGCCAGGCGCGCGTCGTCGGCTTCGCGGATATAATGACCGTTGAGGTTCTCGAGCTTCTTCAGGTCGAAGCGCGAGGGCGACTTGCCGACGCCCGACAGGTCGAACCATTCGACGGCCTGCTCGCGGCTGATGATCTCGTCGTCGCCGTGACCCCAGCCGAGCCGGAACAGGTAATTGTCGAACGCCTCGGGCAGGATCCCCATCTCGTCGCGGTAGGCCTCGATGCCGACCGCGCCGTGACGCTTCGACAGCTTGGCGCCATCGGGACCGTGGATCAGCGGGATGTGCGCGTAGATCGGCTCGGGCCAGTTCATGGCGCGGTAGATCGGCAGCTGGCGGAACGCGTTGTTGAGGTGATCGTCACCGCGGATGACGTGCGTGACGCCCATGTCGTGATCGTCGACGACGACCGCGAGCATGTAGGTCGGCGTGCCGTCGGAGCGGAGCAGGACGAGGTCGTCGATCTCTTCGTTCTTGACCGTGACGGCGCCCTGGACGCGGTCCTCGATCGTGACGGCACCTTCCTGCGGCGCGCGCAGACGGACGACGTGGGGAAGGTTCGGCGCTTCGCTCTCGGGGCGATCGCGCCACGGACTGCGGATGCGGAGCGGCTTCTTCGCGGCCTGTGCCTCGGCGCGCATCGCGGCAATCTCGTCGTTGGTCATGTAGCAGCGATAGGCGTGGCCGTTCGCGACCATCTCGTGCGCAACCTGAGCGTGACGCTCGGCACCCGCGAACTGCATGACGACGTCGCCGTCCCAGTCGAGCCCGAGCCAGCGCATCCCGTCGATGATCGCGTCGATCGCCGGCTGGGTCGAGCGGACCCGGTCGGTATCCTCGATCCGTAGCAGGAATTTACCCCCGTTTGCTTTTGCGAACAGCCAGTTGAACAGCGCGGTGCGCGCGCCGCCAAGATGCAGGAACCCCGTCGGCGACGGAGCGAAACGGGTAACCACGGGTGCGGCCGCATTGGCGGTGCCCGTATCAGATATTGCGCCCAACCGCGGGTGCTCCCAGACTGTAAGAACGATGAAAAAACGATGGCTATGACAGCCGTCGCCGCCCCTAGCATGCGTCCTTGGCGGCGACAAATGGGCGTGCCGCGATGGGGGGCTGTCGTCGGGCTGGCTGTGGAACGCTGGCTCGAGGCGGAGCGCGACCAGCTGGTGCTGTGGCTGCCGGTGATGCTGGGCGGGGGAATCGCGTTGTGGTTTGCGCTGCCGGACCCGGCGGCGTGGTGCGTGACAATATTAGTGTTGGTCGCGGGTGGGCTAGCGTGTCTGGCGGTGGGGCATGGCGGGCGTGCGGCGCGGTCGCTGGCGATCGGGTCGCTGACGGCCGCGCTGGGGCTCGGGCTTATCTGGGCTCGATCAGAGTCGGTGGCCCGGCCGGTGTTGGGCGGACCGACGATCGCGAGTTTCTCGGCCAAGGTGGAGGCGATCGAACCGCTGGTTGCGCGCAAGCTGGTCCGGCTGACGCTGCTGCCGATCGGGAAGGGAGTGGAGACCGACGGGCAACCGGTCGCCCTGCCATACCGTGTCCGCGTCAATCTGGCGGAAGCGGATGCGCCGAAGCTGCTGGGAACGGGAGCGGTCGTGCATCTGCGGGCGCGGCTGATGCCGCCGCCGCTGCCCGCCGTGCCGGGCGCCTATGATTTCGCTCGGGTCGCGTGGTTCAGCGGGATCGGCGCGACTGGGCGGGGCTTCGCACCGGTGGTCGTCACGACGCCGAGCGAGTCGGGTGCCGGCATCCGCGTCGCGCTGTCGCATCACATCGTCTCGCGATTGGACGGTAGCGCGGGCGGTATCGCGGCGGCGCTCGCGACCGGCGACGTCGGTGCGATCAGCGAAGAGGATTCGGAGGCGATGCGCCGCGCGGGACTCGCGCATCTGCTGTCGGTGAGCGGGTTGCATATTACGGCTGCGGTAGCGGCGACGATGCTGATCGTGTTGCGTCTACTGGCGCTAAGTCCTTGGCTGGCGTTGCACGCGCGGTTGCCTCTGATCGCTGCGCTGGCGGGAGCGGCGGCGGCAATCGGCTATACGTTGCTGACGGGCAGTCAGGTTCCGACGATTCGGTCGTGCGTCGCTGCGCTGCTCGTGTTGGCGGCGCTGGCGATGGGGCGCGAGGCGATGACTTTGCGGCTCGTGGCGGCGGGCGCGGCGTGTGTCATGCTCGTGCTGCCCGAATCGGCGGCGGGGCCGAGCTTCCAACTCTCGTTCGCGGCAATCACTGCGATAATGGCGCTGCACGAGCATCCTTCGGTTCGCGCGTTTTTCGGGCCCCACGAGGAGGGACGACCGCCCCGTCTCGCTCGCGGCGTAGCATCGCTGTTGCTCACTGGCCTGCTTGTCGAGTTCGCGCTGATGCCGATCGCGGTCTATCATTTCCACAAGGCCGGGCTGTACGGCGCATTCGCCAACATCGTCGCGATCCCGCTGACGACATTCGTGGTGATGCCGCTGGAAGCGTTGGCGTTGCTGCTCGATGCGGGCGGGCTCGGTGCACCGATCTGGTGGCTTGTCCAGCGGTCGCTGGATGCGCTGCTATGGCTCGCGCATATCGTTGCCAGCGCGCCAGGATCGGTGCGGTCCTTGCCCGCGATGCCGACGGCGGCGTTCGCCTTGATGATCGTCGGGGGCATCTGGATCGCCTTGTGGCGGACGCGGCGGCGGCGACTCGGGGTGGTCCCGCTGGCGATCGGGGCGGTCTGGGCGCTGACGACGCCGGCCCCGGACGTTCTCGTGACCGGTGACGGACGCCATGTCGCGGTACGGACGGCGGCGGGGCTCGCAATGCTGCGCGATAGGGCTGGCGACTATACGCGCGACATGCTGGCGGAGAACGGCGGGGTGGACGGCGAGCCGCTGTTGCTGGCGGATCAACCCGATGCGCGGTGCAGTCGCGACCTGTGCGTCACTGATATCGCCGCCGGGGGACGTACGTGGCGGGTTCTTGCGACACGCAGCGCCTATATGGTGCCGATCGCCGAGTTGATTGCCGCCTGTCGTAAAGCCGACGTCGTCGTTAGCGAACGTGGCCTGCCGAAGCGGTGCGTACCGCGGTGGCTGAAACTGGATCGCCGCGTTTTACGGAGGACGGGCGGCGTCGCGCTGACCTTGGGGACGGGGACGGTCGTGACGATACTGAACGCGGGCGACCGCCACCCCTGGCGCGATCCGCCGATCCTCGAACGCACTCCATATTCTTTCAAGCCGCAGCAAGGCGGGTTTAGGGGCTCAGCATCCGCGTTTCGAGCAAATGGAAGACGCTGATGCGTAAAATTGATCACAAGGCGCTAAGGTGGTGCGATTCGGGAGACCGCGGCCATTCAACAAACGAGAGCGTCATGTCGGCTTCCTCTGTGCCCGGGAAGAAGGGTAGTCTGGTCCAGACACAACCGCTTTGTGCCTTCGCGTGAACACAATCATCCGTAGCCGTAGGCATTGTAGTGAGATGAATGTTCACGCGGAGACGCGGAGAAGTTTTGCAGGGCAGAGTAAATTTGGCGGGCGGTTGTCTGGGTCTCGTTCCGAAGGCATTTGGAACAGCGGCGTTCTTCTCGGAGCGGAACGCCTCTGCGTCTCTGCGCCTCTGCGCGAACCAATCTTCTGTTGCGCCGAGGGTTGTCGATGACATGTTCGCGCAGAGGCGCGGAGGCGCAGAGATTATAGATTTGGGCCGCAAGCGCCGTTTTTTAATGAAATGTAAAATCGTCTTCCGAATACCATGCCGAATTAAAAATAGACGTCCACGCGACTCACGGCATTGTGTGAAGACTGCATCAAAACACTTGCGCTATCTTCAACGCTATTGCGCAAGTTGCCGGGCCTGTTGAACAATTCTATTGCCCGGTAACCGACGCAACGAGGAATCCGTCCTGCCGATCGGCATCCTGCCTCGCCGGTGCGACCGGAGAACGAGGCCGACGGGCCGGGCGACCATATCGGCTACCCCTCCGCGCCTCAGTCGTAGCGGCGGAGGATGCCGGAGAGTTTGCCTTGGACGCGGACTTGGGCGGGGGCGTAGCGTTGGGGGGCGTAGGCTCGGTTTGCCGGGTCGAGGCGGACCATGGCGCCTTCGCGACGGAAGTATTTTAGAGTGGCTTCGCTGTCTTCAATCAGGGCTACCACGATCTCTCCGTCCCGGGCGGTCTCGGTGCGGCGGATCAGGGCGTAATCGCCGTCGAGGATGCCGGCTTCGACCATCGAATCGCCTGAGACTTCCAGCGCGTAGTGTTCGCCGGTGCCGAGGAGTGCGGCGGGGACGGCGAGCATCGTGCTGCCTTCGAATGCCTCGATCGGGACGCCGGCGGCGATGCGGCCGTGGAGGGGAATCTCGATGACGTCGTTGGCCGGTTGCGGGGTCGCGGCGGCGGGGGCTGCCTTGACGTTCGACGGCTTGGATGGGGTCTTCTTTTCCGGGCGCTCGGGCATGCGGAGCACTTCGAGCGCGCGCGCGCGGTTCGGCAGGCGGCGGATGAAGTTGCGCTCCTCGAGCGCGCTGATCAGACGGTGGACGCCCGACTTCGACTTGAGATCGAGTGCGTCCTTCATCTCCTCGAACGACGGCGAGACGCCGGTATCGTTGAGGCGATCGTTGATGAAGCAGACGAGTTCGTGCTGCTTGCGCGTGAGCATGGCGGTTCTCCGTCCGGAACAGACTGGGAACTTCTATGGAACATAATTAACGCCGTCAAGCGCTCGCTTCACGCGATCACGAGGATTTCCGCCGATTCGCCTGTCTTTGCGACGGGGGCGTTACCGGGGCGGACGATCAGGCAGGTCGAACGGGCGAGCGTGAGCAGCATCGAGCTGTCCTGGATCGTCGAGGCATAGGCTTTGCCGTCGCGCAGTTCGGCGCGGAGATAATCGGTGCGGGCGTTGTTCGCAGGCAGGTCTTCGCCGAGCAGCGCGTGGGTCGACTGAGGGAGCGGATCGCGTGCGCCGGCCATGTGCGCGACGACGGGTTTCACGAACAGCGTCGCGGTGACGAACGCGGAGACCGGGTTGCCTGGGAGGCCGAGCACCATCATCTCGCCGATCCGGCCGGCCATCATCGGCTTGCCGGGGCGCAGCGCGATCCGCCAGAAATCGATGGTGCCGCCAGCGGCTTCGATCGCCGGGCGGACGAGGTCGTGATCGCCGACCGACGCGCCGCCGGTGGTGACGAGCAGGTCTGCCTGCACGCTGGCGAAGGCATCGCGGAGGATTTCGAGATTGTCGGGCAGGATGCCGAGGTCGATGATGTCGACGGGCATGTCGGCGAGCATTGCGGCGAGCATGATGCCGTTCGATTCGGGGAGCGCGACGCCGTCGGTGGTCGAGCCGGGGGGGACGAGTTCGTCGCCGGTGGCGGCGACGGCGACGCGGACGCGGCGGTTGACGGTGAGGCTGCCGTGGCCGCCAGTCGCGGCGATGGCGATGCGTGCGGGACTGAGGCGGTCGCCGGCGGCGATCAGGCGGGTGCCGGTGGAGAAGTCGAGGCCCTTGCGGCGGGTGTTGCGGCCGAGCGTCGGGGGGCCTTCGCCGGCTAGGATCAGGGTTTCGCCGTCACGCTCGGCTTCTTCCTGTACCATGACGGTGTCGGCGCCGTCGGGCATTGCTGCGCCGGTGAAGATGCGGGTGGCTTGGCCGGTGGCGACGTGGCCTGCGAAGGGGCGGCCGGCGGCGCTTTCGCCGATGACGGTCCAGGGGCCCGGGAGGTCGGCGTAGCGGATCGCGTAGCCGTCCATGGCCGAGAGGTCGGCCGCGGGCTGCGTGCGGCGGGCGAGGATGTCTTTGGCGGCCCAGCGGCCGGCGGCCTCGCGTAACGTCACGGTGTCGTGGCCGACGCGGGGGGCCATGGTGAAGAGGCGGGACTGGGCTTCGGCTACGGGGACTAGGGTCATGCTTTTGGCTCTGATATTAGGTGGTTTTCCTGCCGGAAGTGCAGGAAGTTCACACGCTGGGAGACTTTTCGCGGGAGTCGTTCTGGGGTTCGGGTTTGGAACGGTTTCGTCCGGTAGAAGGTCCGGCGGGAGGGGGCGAGTTTCGGGTGTGTCTGGCGCTTTGCCATGGGTTTGGGATGTAGGACAGATGTTGTTGGGACTGCGGCCGGTGGCAGGGCGGTTCGTCGCAGCTCCCCCTCCTTGTTCTCCCGCGAAGGCGGGAGCCCAGGCTGGGTCCCCGCCTTCGCGGGGAAACAAGAGTTGGGCGGAGGGCGGTTGCTATAATGTTGGCCTTCCCGATTGGGCCCCGGCCTTCGCCGGGGTGGAGCCAGTTCGCTGGTGTGGTGCTGGTAGGTTGGTGCCGCTGCTTTCTTTCGGGTCGGCGAGGGGATGCGGGTGATCGCCTTCGCGCCCTTCGAACCTCTAGCCAGCGCGGGTTCATCCTTTGCGAGGCTTTGTTTGGGGGAAAGAGACACCAGATCAGCATGATGACACGGAATCAGCCTCGGGCGAGAGACAGGATCGGGGCGGCGGTGGGCGCTGTCCTGTTGCCGGGAGTGCTGGGCTATGCGCTGCTCAACGGGCTGGTGGTGACGATGCCGGCGGCGGTGAGCGATGCGTTGAAGGTGTTCGATGCGGCGCCGCCGCCGCCACCGCCACCTGAGGAGAAGGTCAGGCCTCGGCCTTCGCCTAGCCGCAAGCCTGAGGGGGCTGCGTCGCCGCCTAATTTGAAGTCGAAGGCTACCGAATTGGTGGCGCCGCCTCCGGTGGTGCCGGTCGTGGTGCCGCCGCCGGTCGTGGTTGCGGAGAAGGCGGGGGTGGGGGCGCAGGCGACGGCGGGCGCTTCGGATGTTCGCGGGCCGGGGACCGGAAGTGGCGGAGTCGGGAATGGCACCGGGAGTGGGGGATATGGCGACGGCGATGGCGGCGGGGGCGAGGAGACGCCGCCGCGATGGCGTAGGGGGCGGTTGAAGGACTCGGACTATCCGCGCGAGGCGGCCGAGACGGGGATCCGGGGGCGGGTTTCGGTGCGGTATCTGGTCCAGACCGATGGCCGGGTTTCGCGGTGCCGGGTCACGCGGTCGAGCGGGAGCCGGGAGCTCGATGCGCTGACGTGCCGGTTGATCGAGGAGCGGTTTCGGTATGATCCCTCGCTCGATGCGGCGGGGCGGCCGGTGGAGTCTACGATCGTGGAGGATCACGAGTGGGCTATGGGTGGGGATTGAGTTCAGCTGAGCGCGTTCTGCTTGGCGTGCCCTCACCCTCGCCGCCTTTGGCGTCTTTCCCTCTCCCCGTTGGGGAGAGGGTTTGGTTACGCGGTCCAGTTGCCGGATTTGCCGCCCGACTTTGCGCGGACGCGGATGTCCGAGAGGACCATCGTCTTGTCGATCGCTTTGGCCATGTCGTAGATCGTGAGGAGCGTTACCGTGGCAGCCGTCAGAGCTTCCATTTCGACGCCGGTCTTGCCTTCGGTCGAGGCGGTGGCGGTGGCGGTTACGCCGGTTTCGTCCACCACGAGTTCGATTTCCACCTTCGTCAGCGGGAGCGGGTGGCAGAGGGGGATGAGGTCGCTGGTGCGCTTGGCGGCCATGATGCCCGCGACGCGCGCGACGGCGAGGACATCGCCCTTTTTTGCGGTGCCGGCGCCGATCGCCGCGGCGGCTTCGGCGGACATGGTGATGCGGCCGGAGGCGATGGCTTCGCGGGCGGTGACCGCCTTGCCGCCGACGTCGACCATGCGGGCCGCGCCGGCTTCGTCGATGTGGGTGAGGCCGGTCATCCGACGAGAGCGCGCGTTGCCGCTTCGACGTCGTTCTGGCGCATGAGTGCTTCGCCGATCAGGAAGCAGTGGATGTCGTGTTCGGCCATCGCGTCGAGTTCGGCGCGCGTCGTGAGCCCGCTTTCAGCGACAAAGGTGCAGTCCTTCGGGGCCTTGCCGACGAGGTCGTAGGTGCGCTGGAAGTCGACCGAGAAGTCGCGCAGGTCGCGGTTGTTGACGCCGATCAGGCGCGACTTGAGCCTCAGTGCACGCTCCATCTCGTGCGCGTCGTGGACTTCGACCAGCACGTCCATGCCGCATTCGAGCGCGGACGCTTCGATCTCGGCCATCTGGATATCGTCGAGTGCCGCGACGATGATCAGGATGCAGTCGGCGCCGATCGCGCGTGCCTCGGTCGACTGCCAGGGGTCGACCATGAAGTCCTTCCGCAGGACGGGGATCGAAACGGCGTCGCGCGCCGCCGTCAGGTAGGCGTCGGAGCCCTGGAACCACTTTTCGTCGGTCAGCACCGAGAGGCACGCGGCGCCGCCCGCTTCGTAGGCGCGGGCGTGGGCTACGGGATCGAAATCGGCGCGGATGAGGCCTTTCGACGGACTCGCTTTTTTGACCTCGGCGACCAGCGCGTAGCCGGTCTTGGCGTCGAGCGCGGCGCGGAAGCCACGGGGCTTCGACATGCGGGCGATGCCGGCGTCGATGTCGGCGAGCGAGGTCGTGGCCTTGCGCGCGGCAACTTCGGCGCGCTTGGTCTCGAGGATACGGTCGAGCATGGTCATGTCAGTAGGCGATCCAGCGGGCGAGCAGCGCGTCGGCGCTGCCGGTGTCGAGGGCGGCGGCGGCTTTGGCCGCGCCGTCGACGAGAGTGGGGACGGTGCCGGCGACCATCAAGGCGGCGGCGGCGTTGAGCAGGACGGCGTCGCGGTAGGCGCCGGTCTCGCCCTTGAGCAGGCGGCGGAGCGCGTCGGCGTTGTGGTGCGCGTCGCCGCCGCGGATGTCGGTGATGGCGTGGCGCGTAAGGCCGGCGTCTTCGGGGGCGACGTTGGCGGGCAGCGTTACGGTGCCGACCGAGGCGACGATGCTGGGGCCGGCGCCCGACAGTTCGTCGAGGCCTTCTTCGCCGGAGACGACGAGCGCGGCTTCGGTGCCGAGCTGCTCGAGCGCTTCGGCGTAGAGCGTGACGTAGTCGGGGCGGGCGATGCCGATGAGTTGCCGGGTGGTGCCGGCCGGGTTGGCGAGCGGGCCCATCAGGTTGAAGATCGTGCGCTTGCCGATGCGTTGCCGGATCGGGGTGATGCGCTTCATCGCCGGGTGGTGGTTGGCGGCGAACAGAAAGGCGATGCCGATCTCGTTGAGGCTTGCCTCCGCAGTGGCGCCGGCGCGGTCCATGTCGAGGCCGAGGACTTCGAGCGTGTCGGCGGCGCCGGCCTTGCTGGAGGCGGCGCGGTTGCCGTGCTTGGCGACGGGGACGCCGCACGCTGCGACGACCAGCGCGACGGCGGTCGAGACGTTCAAGGTGTGGTGGCCGTCGCCGCCGGTTCCGCAGACGTCGATCGCGCCGGCGGGGGCGTCGATCGGGATCATCCGGTTGCGGAGCGCGCGCGCGGCTTCGGCGATCTCGATGCTGGTTTCGCCGCGGGTCGCGAGATCGGTGAGGAAGGTGGCGATCGCGTCGTCGCTCGCGCGGGCGTCGAGGATGTCGGCGAACGCCTCGCGGGCGGATTCGCGGGAGAGGGGGGAGCTGGGGTCTGGGAGAACGGTGGTGGTGATCACAGCTCCAGGCCTTCGCGCGGTATCACCGGGATCCCGGCCATCTTCAGGAAATTGGCCAGCATCGCGTGGCCGTGTTCCGTAGCGATGCTTTCGGGGTGGAACTGCACCCCGTGGATCGGCAGCGTCTCGTGGCGGAAGCCCATCACCGTGCCGTCCTGCGCGGTCGCGTTGACGACCAGCGTGTCGGGGACCGCGTTGACGATCAGCGAGTGGTAGCGCGTGGCGATGAACGGCGAGGGCAGGCCAGCGTAGAGCCCGGTGTCGTCGTGGACGACGGGCGAGGTCTTGCCGTGCATCAGGCCACCGCGTTCGACCTTGCCGCCGAAATGCTGGCCGATCGCCTGGTGGCCGAGGCACACGCCCAGCAGTGGCTTGCCGGCATCCGCGCAGGCGGCGACGAGCTCGAGGCTGACGCCCGCCTCGGTCGGCGTGCAGGGGCCGGGGGAAATAAGGAACGCGTCCGCGCCCGACGACAGAGCCTGCCCGGCGGAGATCGCATCGTTGCGGACGACTTCGACCTCGACACCCAGTTCCATCAGATAATGGACGAGGTTCCAGGTGAAGCTGTCGTAATTGTCGACGACGAGGATCATGGCGCCGCCATAGCCGATGCGTCACGCCGCGCAACGGTGTTGCCGCAAACCGAGGCCGTTGGACGGGCCGTCGCAATTCTGTCGTGCTGCAGTCGCGAGAGCCGGGCACCGCTCCTATATGAGCGCTATCATTCAGGGCGGAGCAATGCCGCGTGCTGGACGTTATCCTTTCAAAGGAGCTTAACCGATGTTTCGTACCGCCGTCCTCGCTGCACTGATCGCACTTCCCGCCATGGCCTCGGCGCAGGACGCACAAGTCGACACGCCGCCGCAGCGTATTCGCAGCGTGACGCTGACCGGCGACCAGAAATGTCCGAAGTCGAGCGGCGGCGAGATCGTCGTCTGTTCGACGCTCGACCAGCCCTATCGCATCCCGAAATCGCTGCGCGACGACAAGCCGGTCGCGGCTCAGAACCAGAGCTGGGTCAACCGCGCGGCGACGATGGATCAGGTGGGGCGTGTGGCTGGCGGATTGCCGGATACGTGTTCGGCGGTCGGCACGGGTGGCCAGTCGGGCTGCTTCATGCAGCGCAACCAGGCGTATGCGGCGGAGCGTCGTGCGTCGGCTACCGAGTCGAACCCGCAGCCGTAAGTCTGTCGTTCTCCGGTGAAGGCAGGGACCAAGACTGGTTCCCTGCCTTCACGGGTAGCCACTCTGCCTACTGACCGAAGCCCGGTGCCTTCGCCCGGCTGACCGCTTCGCGTGCGGCGGCGAGGATCGCGCCGGCCTTGGCTTCGCATTCGCGCTGTTCGTATTCGGGGATGCTGTCGGCGACGATGCCGGCCCCCGCCTGCACGTGGATCGTGCCGTCCTTCACCACCGCCGTTCGCAGCACGATGCACGAGTCCATCGAGCCGTCGGGGGAGAAATAGCCGACCCCGCCTGCGTACGCGCCGCGCCGTTCGGGTTCCAACTCGGCGATGATCTGGCAGGCGCGGACTTTCGGTGCGCCGCTGACGGTGCCGGCGGGGAAGCCGGCGAACAACGCGTCGAGCGCGTCCTTGTCGGGCGACAGCGTGCCGACGACGTTCGAGACGATGTGCATGACGTGGCTGTAGAATTCCACGCCGTAGCTGGCGGTCACCTTCACCGAGCCCGGCGACGCGGCGCGACCGACGTCGTTGCGGCCGAGATCGAGCAGCATCAGATGTTCCGCGCGCTCCTTGGGGTCGGCGAGCAGGCTGATGCGGTTCGCTTCGTCCTCGGCGGCGGTCTTGCCGCGCGGGCGGGTGCCGGCGATCGGGCGGATCGTGACTTCGTCGTCGCGGACGCGGACGAGGATCTCGGGGCTCGATCCGATCAGCGCGAAGCCCGGCAGGTCGAGGTGATACAGGAAAGGCGACGGGTTGATGCGGCGTAGCGAGCGGTAGAGCTCGAACGGCGGCAGTGCGAACGGCGTACTGAAGCGTTGCGCGAGCACGACCTGGAAGATGTCGCCGGCGAGGATGTAGTCCTTTGCCGCGGCGACCATCTCGCCGTAGCGGCCCTCGGGAAGCGCGGGCGTGTAAGTCGGTTCGGCGACGTCGGCGCGGATCGGTGCGGGGACGGGCGTGCTGGCGAGCTTGGCGGCGACCGCGTCGAGGCGCTCTTCGGCTTCGGTCACGATCAAGTCGGCATCGCGTGCGGGATCGGGCCAGGCCGGCGCGACGAGGTACAGCGCGTCGGTCAAGCGATCGAACACCAGGATGACGGTCGGTCGTACGAAGATCATGTCGGGCAGGCCGAGCGGATCGACCGGCGGCTGCGGCAGAGTCTCGACCAGGCCGATCGTCTCATAGCCGAAATAGCCGACGAGGCAGGCAAGCGCGCGCGGTAGTTCGGGCGGAACCTCCGCACGGCATTCGGCGACCAACGCGCGCAACGCGTCGAGCGTAGGCACGGGGCACGGCGCGAACGTCTCGCGATCGGTGGCCCAGTGACGGTTGATCTCGGCGCTGTGGCCGTGCGCGCGGAACAGCAGGTCGGGCGCAAGGCCGATCAGGCTGTGGCGACCGCGGATCGCGCCGCCCTCGACCGATTCGAGCAGGAAGTCGCCACGCCCCGGCTCGATCAGCTTCAGCGCCGCGGCGACCGGCGTCTCGGTATCGGCGACCTGACGACGCCAGACGAGCGCGGGACGCCCTTCGGCCAAAGCTTCGCGCGCGCTCTTCATACGATCAGTTCCCGGCAGCGCCCTGGCCGAGCAGGTCGGCACGGACGCGGGCGATCGAGGTTGCGTTGGTCTTCACGCCGACGTCGGCGCGGACCGCCTTGGCGAACTGCTCGACATATTCGCGACCGACCGAGCGGGCGATGTTGCCGCGCGCGGCCTTGATCGCAGCCTGATTGCCGGCTGCGTTGCCGCTGGCGATGCTGTCGAGCTTGATGATGAACCAGCCGCTGTCGTCGGGTGCGGCAAGCGTCTTGGCAGTGTTCGGCGCCATGCTGAACATCAGCGCGAGGGCCGGCGGGGCACCGCGCGGATCGGCGGCGATCTGCGCGCGCGACGCGGTCAGCGGACGCGCGGCGGGAAGCGGTAGCTTGGTCTGCGCGAGCGACTGCTGGATCGGCATCCCCTTGTTGATACGGGCGAGCACGTCAGCGGCGACCTTCCGCGCAGCCTGGCGTGAGCGATCGGTGGTCACGTCGCGGAGCACGTCGGCGCGAACCTGTGCCAGCGGGCGCGGGGTGGCGGGAACGACGCGGCCGAGCGCGACGACCGCGAAGCCGCCATCGGTGCCGAGCTGAACGAGCTGCGGCCCGTCGCCATCGGCGGCCTGGAACGCGGCAGCGACAAGCGGCGCGATCGCGGGATCGGGCTTGCTGGCGGCATCGTCGGGGTTGACGCCGTTGGCGATCAGCGCCGGCGTGGTGACGGCGGCGAGCTTCTGGTCGGCGATCACTTCGTCGAACGTCGCGTTCTTCGAAAGCGAGTCGTCGATCTTATCATGGACGTCGGACAGCGCGGCCGCGGCCTTCTGGATGCCGAGTGCAGCAGCGATCTCGCCACGGACCTCGTCGAGCGAGCGACCGGCGACGTTCTCGATCTTGTCGACCTTGGCGACCGTCCAGCCGAGCTGCGTGCGGACCGGGCCGATCACCGCGCCGCTGGGGGCGGCGAACACGGCATCGGCGACCTGCGCGGAGGCGGTGCCGGCATAGGCAGCCTTCTCGACGCCGGCCTGAGTCGAGGCTTCGAGGCCTGCTGCACGGGCAGCGTCAGCGAGGCTGGTGCCGGCCTTCACCTTGGCGGCAAGCGCGGTGGCACCGGCCTGGTCGGCGATGACGACCTGCGTGATCGTGCGCTTTTCGGTCGCCGCATAGCGGGCGCGGTCCTGCTGGTAGGTCTTGGCGATCTCGGCGTCGGTCGGGACGGCCTGCGCCTTGACCCGGTCAGGCGAGACGATCGCGTAGCGGACGATGCGACGCTCGGGCACGGTGTAGCGTGCGATGTTGCGCTTGTAGAAGGTGGCGAGGTCGGCATCGCTCGGCGCGGGGCCCGCTGGGACGACCGCGGCGGGGATGAAGCCGATCGTGCCGGTGCGCTTTTCGAGCAGCAGCGATGCGTAAGGGAGCGCGAGTTGGCTGGCGACCTGGGTCGCGCCGGTGCTCGGAATGGTAAGCTGTTGCGCGAACGTGTCGCGGACGATGTCGCTGCGAATCTGCGCGTCGGTCAGCTTCCGCTGGGCGAGCACCTGACGGTACAAATTCTCGTCGAACTTGCCGGTCGGTCCCTGCAACGCGGGGATGCTGGCGATCTGGCCGTCGACGGCGCGCTTGCTGACGACCATGCCCTGCGCACGGCCGAACTGTTCGAGCGCCATGCTGGAGACGATCCGGTCGAGCGTGCCGTCGAGCCCGCCCTGGTTGACGAAGGTCGCCATGTCGAGCGTCGGCTGTTCCTGGCGGAAGCCTTCGAGCTGCGTCTGCGCCGGCGTCTTGAGTTCGTTTACGGTGACCTCGGCCTTGCCGACCTTGGCGACGTCGCCACCGGTGATCCCTGCGCCACCGGTCATTGAGCTCAAGCCCGTGATGTCGCCGGCCGCGAACGCGAGTGCGATGACGCCGAGCACGATGAAGGTGATGACCACGCCGACCTTCGAATGGGTAAGGCGACGAAAGAAAGCGAGCATGGACAGCCGATCGACAGGGATGGGAACGCGGTTGCTTTACGGGGGCGAGGGCGGCTCTTCAAGTCGGGCGGTTGCACAGTCCTTCGGGTCGTGTCGTCCCGTGCGGGCTTGTGCAGGGCGGTCGCGTCGCTATCGCTGGGCAAAACATGCGGGAGATCGTGATGCGGCGGAAGCTTGTAGCCGGAAACTGGAAGATGAACGGGTCGCGGGCGATGCTCGTCGAACTCGAGGCGATCGCGGCGGCAGCGCAGGCAGCGCCGGGGATCGACGTGTCGGTCGCGGTGCCGTTCACGCTGATCGATGCGGCGTCGCAACGCGTGCCGGGGTTGGCGATCGGTGCGGAGGACGTGCACGAGGCGGATTCGGGCGCGCATACCGGCTGCGTCTCGGCGGCGATGGTCAAGGAAGTCGGCGCATCGTTCACGATCGTCGGTCATTCGGAGCGACGCGCTGATCAGCACGAGACGAGCCACGACGCGTGGGCGAAGGCGGCGGCGGCGCGGCGGCAGGGTTTGCAGGTCATTCTGTGCTGCGGCGAGACCGAGGCGGAGCGCGATGCGGACCGTGCCGAGCGTGTCGTGCAGGCGCAGATCGAGAAATCGGTGCCGGACAATGCGGACGGGAGCTGGTTCACGCTCGCTTATGAGCCGCGTTGGGCGATCGGCACGGGACGCACGCCGACGCTGGACGAGATCGCGGCGATCCATGCGATTGCGCGCGCCAAGTTGCGGATGCTGATCGGTGACGCGGCGGCGGGCGTGCGGATCCTGTACGGCGGGTCGGTGACGGGGGCGAATGCGGCGGCGATCCTGTCGACGCCGAACGTCGATGGTGCGCTGGTCGGCGGTGCGAGCCTGACCGCGGAGAAGTTCGTGCCTATCATCGAGGCGGCGGCAACACTTTGAGGGCTTGCGCGATTGTTTGTTAAGTCCCGATAAACATTATCGACTTATGCTTAACGGACGATTCGGTGGTCGGATTGGCGTGACGCTGCTTTCGTGCGAGGTTGGTATGACCAGATGGTATTCCGGTTACGTTGGGGCCTCGGCGGCGATTTGCGCCGTCCTTTGCTCGACGCCGGTACGGGCGGAGACGCCGCGCGAGTTGCTGACGCAGGCTGGATTCGTCGACCGCGATCGCAGCGTCGCGCTGGCGCGGATCGACCGGGCGGCGGCAGCGGCGGGGCAGGCGCTGAGCCGATCGCCGAACGATGCCGAGGCCGCGATCATGCAGGCGATGGCGAACGGGTACCGCGCCAAGCTGCTCGGTAACCGGGGTCAGGCGATCGCCGCGCGGAAACAATATGAGGCGCTGGTCGTCCGTTATCCGCGCAACGCCGAGGCGCAGGCTGCGTTGGGCGCCTGGCATGTCGGCGTGATCGCAAAGCTCGGACGGTTCGTCGGGCGTGCGGTTGCGGGGGCGCAGAAGGCAGTCGGGTTCGAGGCTTTGGACAAGTCGGTGGCGTTGGGTGGCAACCGCGCGATGTTTGCCGGGCTGGCCGGGTTGTTGCGGTTGGAGCTGGATCCGAACGATGCGCGGGGACGGGCGCTGGTCGAGACCGCGAGCAGGGCACCGACGCCGACCGCTATCGACGGGTATGTGCGGAAAGCTGCGGTAGCGGTGCTGGTGCCGTTGCGGGCTGGCGATGCGAATGCGACGAAGGCGCTGGCGGACAAGTTGCTGCCGTTTGGGCAGTTCGCGACGGGGTGATCCAGTTACGCCATCACAGCCGTCATTCCCGCGGAGGCGGGAACCCATACTGGCTATCGTATCGGTGTGATCACTGACACCTGAGATTATGGATCCCCGCCTGCGCGGGGATGACGGGGTGTTTGGCGTTCCCTTTATTTAGCGCGAGTACCGCTTGGCCAACATCGCGAACGCGGCGCGGAGGGCATAGGCTTCGCCACCCTTCGGTCGCCCTGGCTTGGCGGACGGGCGCCATGCGAAGACGTCGAGATGCGCCCACGCCGCGGTCTTGGGCACGAACCGGCGGAGGAACAGCGCGGCAGTGATCGCGCCCGCGAATCCACCATCGGGTGCGTTGACCATGTCGGCGATGTCCGACTTCAGCATCTCGTCGTAGCCGTTCCAGAGCGGCAAGCGCCACATCTGGTCGTTCTGTTCCAGTCCGGACGCGAGCAGGTCCGCCGCTAGCGCTTCGTCGTCGGTGAACATTGGCGGCAGGTCGGGGCCGAGCGCAACGCGTGCCGCACCCGTCAGCGTCGCAAAGTCGAGGATCAGTTCGGGGTTGCTCTCGCCCGCCTTGGTCAATGCATCGCCGAGCACGAGGCGGCCTTCGGCATCGGTGTTGGTGTTCTCGACCGTCAGGCCCTTGCGCGTGGCGAGCACGTCGCCGGGGCGGAAGGCGTTGCCGGCGATCGAGTTTTCCACCGCGGGGATCAGGAGATGGAGACGGACCGGGAGCTTGGCGGCCATCACCAGGCTCGCGAGTGCCAACGCATGTGCCGCGCCGCCCATGTCCTTCTTCATCAGTCGCATGCCGGCGGACGGCTTGATGTCGAGCCCGCCGGTGTCGAAGGTGACGCCCTTGCCGACCAGCGCGATGCGCGGGTGAGACAGGTCGCCCCATTCGAGTTCGATCAGCCGTGGCGCGCGGTCCTTACTGGCGGCTTGGCCGACCGCGTGGATCATCGGGTAGCCGGTCGCGAGCGCATCGCCGCGCGTGGTCGTGACGGTCGCGCCGTGGCGTTTGGCGAGCGTCTCGGCGGCCGCTTCGAGATCGGCGGGGCCCATGTCGGAGGCGCCGGCGTTGACGAGGTCGCGGACGAGCGCGGTGGCTTCGGCGAGACGGATCGTCTCGTCGATATGCGCGGCGTCTTCGGTTAGCAGAACGCGAGGGCCGATCGCGTCGGGCTTCACGTACCGCGTGAACTGGTGCTGCGCGAGCATCCAGCCGAGCCCGGCCGCGCCGACCGGGCCTTTCGCGAGACGGTATGTGCCTTCGGGTAGCGACGCGCCGAGCGAGGCGATCCGCCAGGGCGACGTCACCGCTTCGTTGCAGACCAGCAGCATCGACCAGTCGTCCGCGGTCTCGCCGGGCAGCACCGCGCGGTCGCCGGGCTTGCCGGTCAGCCGATGCGCGGCGATGGTCGTGCGGATGCGCTGCGACTGCTTGGCGAGCCAACCCTCATAGGCGTCGGGGTGGACGACGTGGATCGTCCGCGCGGGCTGGCCGCGGTCGGGTTGGAGCATCGAAGCGAAGTCGGTCATTGTGCGGGCGCCACCAAAAGTTGTTCGTATCGGCCGTTCGCGCCGGGCTCGGCATAGGTGCTGAGCGAGAGCGTGCGGTCGGGATAGGTGATGCGGTAGGTGCGGTTGACGAAGCCGCCGCGCAAGCGGGTCTTGCCGGATTGTGCAAACGCGGTGGGTTCACCGAGCGCGCTCAGGCTCGTCTTATAGTCGGCGAGCGCGACCGGCTTGAAGTAGTAGTTCGCGTCTTCCGTGAGCCCCTTGCGGTCGAGCGTGCCGGTGCGGAGCTGGTCGTAGACCGCTCGGGCTCGGGCGAGCGCGGCGGTGTCTTCGGCATTGGCGGAGGCGGGTGGCAGGACGATTTTTGCAACTCCCGCGGCGATGCGGCCCGTTGCGTCGCTGAACCAGCTGTTGGTGAGGACGACGATCGCCGCCTTGTCATCGGGATAGACGGTGTTTTCGGACAGGAAGCCGACCGCTTCGCCGCTGTGCTCGACATAGCGGCGGCCGTTCGCGCTGCCGGTGAAGACGCCGAGGCCGTAGCCGTTGCTTGATCCATCGGCGAGTTTCACCGGGGTTTCCTGCGCGGCCCAGTCGTCGGCGGGGAGCGTGGTGCGGTTGAGGCGGGCGACGTCCCATTTGGCGAGGTCTTCGGCGCTCATCGAGAGTTCGCCGGCGGCGTAGAGCCAGCCGTCCGCGCTGGGTGTCTCCGGGCGGACCGGGCCTAGGGCGAAGCGGCCATAGCCTTGCGGGTAGGCCTTGCCGATCGCCTTGTCCTGGTCGAGCGCGCGGATGTCGAGCGTCTTGAATATGCGTTGCTGAAGGAAAGCGAGCAGGGGTTGGTTTGCAACCTTTTCGACGATCAGGCCGGCGACGACATAGCCGGTGTTGGAATATTGCCACTGCGTGCCGGGGGCGAAATCGAGTGGTTTCTTTGCCCAGCGATCGACGATCTGCTGCGGCGTGACGGGCTTGGCCATCGCCGCGAAACTGTAGTCTTGTGGCCAGTAATCCTGGAGGCCCGAGGTGTGGCTGAGCAACTGGCGGATCGTGATGCGGTCGCCGCCGGTGATGCCGGGGATGTATTTCGCGACGGTGTCGTCGAGGCTGAGCTTGCCCTCGTCCTCGAGCAACAGGATCGCGGCGGCGGTGAACTGCTTCGAGATGGAGGCGATCTGGTAGGGGAGCTTCGGGTCGGCGGTGGCGATCGCCTCGGACGGTTTGCCGTACGCCTTGGCGAACACGATCCGGCCGCCGCGGACGACCGCAATCGAGGCGGAAGGCACGCCGGTATCGCCGAGCGCGCCGGTGACCAGCGTGTCGATCTGCGCGGTTTCGGCGGGGGTAAGCGATTGCGCGATGGCGGGGGCGGGGAGCAGCGCGGCGACGGCGAGGAGGCGTAGGATCATGGCTTGCAACGAAGCAGAACCGGCCTGTGCGCGCAACGCCCGCAATTTTAATTTCGCGCCGGTTGAAGGGGTTACGCTAGGGCAGAAATGTTGACGGAACACGCCGTGTTACACGCACGTTTCATCGTCCGACCGGGAGCCTTTTCACGTCTTAGGGGACACAACCATGCTGTATACCATCGCCGTCATCCTGCTGATCCTCTGGCTGGCAGGCTTTGCCTTCCATGTCGCAGGCGGACTGATCCACATCCTGCTGGTGATCGCGGTCATCGTCGTTCTGGTGAAGCTGTTCACCGGTCGCAACGTCGTCTGAATTTGGTTCTCCTGCGGACGCAGGAGCCCAGGGTTACGGGCGATATCGCTTGGTATCCTGGGCTCCCGCCTTCGCGGGAGAACTGTTAGGCGACGGGACGCCGTAGAGGTCGTGATCGTCGGCGTCTTCGATCGTGACCGGGACGATGTCGCCTACCGTCAGGTGGCCCGCGTCGCGGAGGAAGACTTCGCCGTCGATCTCGGGCGCATCCGCCTTCGAGCGACCCGTCGCGCCTTCCTCGTCGACCGCATCGATGATCACGTCGAGCGTGCGGCCGATCTTGGCCTGCAACTTGGCCGCGGAGATCGCCGCGGTCTTTTCCATGATGCGGGCGTAGCGCTCTTCCTTGAGTTCTTCGGGCACGTGGTCGGGGAGCAGGTTCGCCGCCGCCCCTTCGACAGGCTCGAAGCGGAACGCGCCGACGCGGTCGAGCTGCGCTTCGTCGAGCCAGTCGAGCAGATACTGGAAATCTTCCTCGGTCTCGCCCGGGAAGCCGACGACGAAGGTCGAGCGGATCGTGATGTCGGGTGCGATCGTCCGCCAGTTGTGGATGCGCTGGAGCACTTTCGCATCGTTGCCGGGGCGCTTCATCCGGCGCAGCACCGATGGTGCGGCGTGCTGGAACGGGATGTCGAGATACGGCAGCACGAGGCCCTCCGCCATCAGCGGGATGACGTGGTCGACGTGCGGGTATGGGTAGACGTAGTGCAGGCGGACCCAGGGCGCGATCTTGCCGAGCTCGCGCGAGAGGTCAGTCATGTGCGCGCGGACTTCGCGTGCCTCGCCGCGTGCCATCGGGCCGCCAGTCTTAACCGGCCAGCTGGCGTGGCGCAGGTCTACGCCATATGCAGACGTGTCCTGGCTGATGACCAGCAACTCCTTGGTGCCGGCTTCGACGAGCTTCTCCGCCTCGCGCAGGATCGCGTCGGGGCGGCGGCTGACGAGATCGCCGCGCAAGCTTGGAATGATGCAGAACGAGCAGCGGTGGTTGCAGCCCTCGGAAATCTTCAGATAGCTGTAGTGGCGCGGGGTCAGCTTCAGGCCGGCGTCGGGGATCAGGTTGAGGAACGCGGACGGCGGCATAGGTGCCGCCTCGTGGACCGCGCCGACGACCTGCTCGTATTCGTGCGCGCCGGTGATCGCGAGGACCTGCGGGAAGCGCGCGCGGATCGCGTCGGCTTCCTTGCCCATGCAGCCGGTGACGATGACGCGGCCGTTCTCGGCGATGGCCTCGCCGATCGCCTCGAGGCTTTCCTCCTTGGCGGAGTCGAGGAAGCCGCAGGTGTTGACGAGCACGATGTCGGCGCCGGCGTAATCCGGCGACATCTGATAGCCGTCGCCGCGCAGCTGCGTGAGAATCCGTTCGCTGTCGACGAGGTTTTTCGGACAGCCGAGCGAGACCATGCCGATCTTCGGCGGGGAGGGGAGTGTTGTTGCCATGAAGCCCGCGCACATAGGCGCAAAGTTCGGTTTTTTCTAGGCGGGCGAATTTGCTTCGGCCATGGATGGGCGGATTGCGCGGGAAGGAACCGATATGCTGGCGATTGGACTGATGTCGGGGACGTCGCTCGACGGGATCGATGCCGCGTTGATCGAGACCGACGGCGAGGCGTTCGTGCGGCCGATCGCGTTTCGTGGCGAGCCCTATTCGGATGCGGCGCGGGCGCAGTTGGCGGAAGCCACGCGGATGGCGCTGACGTTCGACAAGCCGCGCGCCAGTCCGCCGGTCGTCGCTGCGGGGGAGCTGATCACGCGCGCACACGTGTTTGCGGTGCACAAGTTGCTGGCGGATGCGGGCGTCGCGGCGGCCGACGTCGATGTGATCGGCTTTCACGGGCAGACGATCGCGCACCGGCCGGATCGGCGCTGGACGTGGCAGATCGGCGACGGGGCGGCGGTCGCGCGGGCGACCGGGATCACGACGGTGTCGGACTTTCGCTCGGCGGACGTGGCCGCGGGCGGGCAGGGGGCGCCGTTGCTGCCGGTGTATCATGCGGCGTTGGCGGCGGGGCTCGAGGGGCCGGTCGCGGTGCTGAACCTTGGTGGGGTGGGGAACATCACCTTCATTCCCGGCGGGCGGGACATGCATGATTCGCGCGAGATGTCGCCGGAGCGGGCGCAGATGAGCGATCGCGATGGGTTGGTGGCGTTCGATACCGGGCCGGCGAACGGGTTGATCGATAGCTGGGTCGAGGCGGAGACTGGCGCGCGGTATGATGCCGGGGGGGCGTTGGCGGCGTCCGGGCGGGTGGACGAGACGGTGTTGACGGCGATGCTGGACCATCCGTTTTTCGATGCGCCTCCGCCGAAGTCGCTCGACCGGAATGATTTTACGATCCAGCCGGCTCGGGGGTTGTCCGCTGCTGATGGGGCGGCGACTTTGACGGCGTTTACCGCGGCGACGGTGGCGGAGGCTTTGCGGCATTTGCCGGCTCGGCCGGTTCGGTTGCTGGTGGCGGGGGGGGGGCGGCATAATCCGACGATGCTGGCGATGATCGCCGCGCGGACCGGGTTGGTGGTGGAGCCTACCGATGTGCTCGGGTGGAACGGCGATGCGCTGGAGGCCGAGGGGTTTGCGTATATGGCGGTTCGGACGCTGAAGGGGCTGACGATCAGCTTTCCGGGGACGACTGGGGTGCCGGTGGCGATGGCTGGTGGGGTTGTGGATCGGGTTTGAGGGGGGGCGGCCAACGCCACCTAAAACCGGCCTAAAGCTTGTTCTCCCGCGAAGGCGGGAGCCCAGTCTGGGCTCCCGCCTTCGCGGGAGAACAAGGAAGTGCAAGCCGTCCAGTGTTGGATCTCTACCCCGGCGGAGGCCGGGGCCCAGTTGGGGGACGTTGCTAACTAAGCGGGCGCTTCACCACCTCGACCTTTCCAACTGGGCCCCGCCTCCGCCGGGGTGGTGCTCAGTGGGGTGAGCGGGTGGGCTTGTATCAGTGCGGCTTCTTCGCCTTGGCCGGCTTCTTCGGCTCGGGCTTCTTTGGCGGGGCCTTCTTCTCCGTCGCGTCCTTCGCACGCAACGCAGGCGCCGCGATCGCCGCTGCGATCCCTGCGATTACCGTCGCACCAACCGCGATCGCGGTTTTAGGGTGCGACTTCACCGCATCCGTTGCCGTCGCGAGGCCAGCCTTCGCCGCATCGGTAGCGTCCTCGACCCAGTCGCTGGTCGCTGCGGTCTTCTTCGCGTCGGGCTTCGGCTTGTGGTCGTCGTCGTGATGGACCTTGGCGTGCGGCATGGCGGAGTTCGGAATCGACGACATAGAGCTTGTCCTTCGGTCAGGGATGATGCCCGATAAACCGATCGCGTCCGTGACGGTTCCGTTACAGTCCGCGGCTTACCGCGCCAAGCTCACCGCTTACGGGTCAGCTCGCGCATTGCGTCGTCGAGCCCGGCGAGGCTCAGCGGGTACATGCGGTCGGTCATCAGTTCGCGGATGATGCGGACCGACTGCGAATAGCCCCATTGCGCCTCGGGTACCGGGTTGAGCCACGCCGCCGCCGGATAGGTGTTGGTCAGCCGCTGCATCCACACCGCGCCCGGTTCCTCGTTGAAATGCTCGACCGAGCCGCCGGGGTGGGTGATTTCGTACGGGCTCATCGACGCGTCGCCGACGAAGATCAGCTTGTAGTCATGGCCGTATTTGTGGAGCAGGTCCCACATCGGCGTGCGCTCGGCGAAGCGGCGCGTGTTGTCCTTCCACACGCCTTCGTACGGGCAATTGTGAAAGTAGAAGAATTCGAGGTTCTTGAACTCGGTGGTCGCGGCTGAGAACAGTTCCTCGCAGAGTTTGACGAACGGGTCCATCGAGCCGCCGACGTCGAGGAACAGCAGCAGTTTCACCGCATTGCGGCGCTCGGCGCGCATGACGATGTCGAGATAGCCCTGCCGCGCGGTGCCGGCGATCGTGCCGTCGATGTCGAGTTCGTCGGCGGCGCCGTCGCGGGCGAAGCGGCGGAGGCGGCGGAGCGCCACCTTGATGTTGCGGGTGCCGAGTTCCTTGGTGTTGTCGAGGTTGCGGAACTCGCGCTGGTCCCAGACTTTCAGCGCGCGCTTGTGCGTGCTTTCGCCGCCGATGCGGACGCCTTCGGGATTGTAGCCGCCGTTGCCGTACGGGCTCGTGCCGCCGGTGCCGACCCATTTGTTGCCGCCCTGATGGCGTTCCTTCTGCTCTTCGAGTCGTTTCTTGAGCGTCTCCATGATCTCGTCCCACGAGCCGAGCGACTTGATCGCGGCCATTTCCTCGGGGGTAAGGAATTTTTCGGCGACCGCCTTCAGCCAGTCCTCGGGCACTTCGCCGGCGGGCGTGCCGTAGCTGGTGGCGAGGCCGCGGAAGACCTTGGCGAAGACCTGGTCGAACTTGTCGAGTAGCCCCTCGTCCTTCACGTACACCGCGCGGGAGAGGTAGTAGAAATCCTCCGGCGTCCGCTCGATCACCTCGGCGTCGAGCGCCTCCAGCAGGATGAGGTGCTCTTTCAGGCTGGCGGGGATGCCGGCGCTGCGGAGTTCGTCGAGGAAGTTCAGGAACATGGGGTCACGTCCTCACTTGGTAGCCGCGATCGGCAGTTCGATGGCGCTGGGCTGCGCGGCGGAGTGGAAGACGCTGATCGTGGCCTTGCGGTAGTCGTCGGGCTTCGCGTCGAAGATGTTGGGGACGTAGGTCTGCGGGTTCCGGTCGTAAAGCGGGAACCAGCTCGACTGGACCTGGACCATGATGCGGTGGCCGGGGAGGAAGACGTGGCTGGCGTTGGGTAGCACGACGCGGAATCGCGTGGGCTGACCGGCAATGATCGGGGTCGGTTTGTCGAAGCCGTCGCGGTAGCGGCCGCGCAGAATGTCCATCGAGACGGCGAGCTGATAGCCGCCCATCTCGGGCTTGTCGGAATATTCGGCGGGGTAGACGTCGATCAGCTTCACGACGAAATCGCCGTCGGTGCCGGTGGTGCTGGCGATCAGGTCCGCGACGGGTGCGCCGGCGATCGCGACCGGGCTGGTCAGCGGCGGTGTCTGGTAGGTCAGGACGTCGGTGCGGTCGGAGAACGGGCGCTGGTCGTCGACGAGCCATTGCCGCCAGGTCGAGCCGGTCGCGTAGGTCGGGCGGATCGGGCGGAGGCGGTAGGGGATCGGCTTGGCGGGATCGGAGATATAGTCGTCGTGGCCGTCCTGCGCGGGGGCGGTGGCGCCGAGGCCGCTGGCGGGCTGGAAGTAGAGTTTCTGCGTGGCGGTCGAGTTCGGCCAGCCGGCGAGTGTCTGCCACTGGTTGGTGCCGGTCTGGAATGCGGTGACGGGGGCGAGCGTGGGCGGCGTCGCGCCGGTCTTCAGCGCGCCGTTGAGGAACGGGAGCAGGACGTTCTTGCGGAACCAGAGCGCGGTGTCGGCATCGAAGCGGATTGCGCCGAGAGTCGAGCCGTCGCCATTCGCGCCGCCATGCGCCCAAGGGCCGAGCGCGAGGTGGTTGACGTGGTTCGGATCGACTTTCGACACGGCTTCGTAGGCCGCGACGGCGCCATAGATGTCCTCCTGGTCCCATTGGCTGGCGACCCAGAGCGTCTGCACGGTCTGCGGTTGCTTCGGCAGGATCGTCTCGAGCGCCTGGCCCTGCCAGAACGCGTCGTACGCCGGGTGATCGTGCATGCGCTGGACGAACGGGAGCTGCGCGAGGCCGCGGCTCTTCACAAAGTCGCTGGCCGACCCGGCGCGCAGGAACGTGTCGTAATCGTCGTAGGCGTCGCGCCACAGGTCGCCGGCTTCGCCCTTGGCGGCGTCCTGGCTGTAGTAATAATCGTAGCCGACTTGGCGGAAGGCGCCGCCGTGGAAGTCGTCGTCGCCCTTCCAGGTGTTGATGACCGGGTTCATCGGCACCGCGGCCTTCAGCGCGGGATGCGGGTTTACCAGCGCCATCGCGGCCATCATGCCGTCGTAGCTGGTACCGATGATGCCGACGCGGCCGTTCGAGTTCTTGAGGTTCTTCACCAGCCAGTCGATCGTGTCGTAGGCGTCGGTGGAGTGATCGACTTTCGTCTTGTTGAGCGGGCCGATCAGCGGGCGTTCGTTGATGTACGCGCCGTTCGAGCCGTTCTTGCCGCGAACGTCCTCGAACACGCGGATGTACCCGGCGTCGAAGAACATCGCGTCGGACGCGCGCAGGTTCATCGCGCCGCTGGAACTCGACGACCGGCTAGCGGCGCTTTCGGCGTTGTAGGGCGTGCGCTGGAGAAGAATGGGGGCGTCGGTGAGGCCCTTGCGCTGGAGGATGACCGCGTGGAGCGTGACGCCATCGCGCATCTTTATGTCGACTTCACGGCGGTCGAAGTCGAAGCTCGCATTGGCAGGGACGAACTTGGTCGGGATGTCGCCACCGGGCTGCGGCGCCTTTTCCTTTTGTGCGGATATCGCGGACGGCGCCGACGTGGCGAGCAGGGCCAGCGTGATCGTCGTTAGAGCCTTGAACCGCATCGTTATCCTCACCGTCTTGTCGAAGACGCAGGTGGCACGGTTCTTGGGGTAACGGCAACTCCACTCGCGCTGTCATCCTGACTTTCGTCAGGATGACAGTGGTGGTCAGGATGACGGGCCGAGCTTACCGCGCGATCGGCTTGCCGCTGACGGGCACGTAGGCGTCGATCAGCGCACCGACATAGTCGGGGTTGCGGCTGGTAAGTTCGGGCGCGGCGTGCGTGTGGCCGTAGATGAAGCCATAGACCGGGTAGACCCCGCCGCCGAGGCCGTCGACGTCCTTGTACCACACCTTCACGTCGCTCCAGTCGTTGCGCGGCGAAACGTCGAACAGCGTAACATCCTGTTCGGCATGCCCGCGTTCGCCGTTCTGGCGCGACCAGTTGGCGTGGGTGAGCATGACGACGCGCTTCTCGACGACCCGGCTGACGACCGCGACATGGCCCATCGGCAGGCGCGCGGTCTTGGCGAAGACGATCACCGCGCCTTCCTTGGGCTTGTGCGTGCGTTCGTATTTGCCGTCCGCCTGCTCCCACCAGGTCCAGGCGTTGCCGTAGATCTGGATCCCCGACGCAGCGCGCGCGAAAGGCACACACTCGCCGACATAATTCAGCAACGACGTGGCATGGCCGCCGGTCGCCGATGCGGCGGCGATGACAAGGCTGAGGAGCGTTCGGGGGAGTCGCTTCATGCCGCTGGTCTACAAAGCACCGAGTGACTGGTCGGTTGCCGGCTTTGGTTAACGCATGGTCCTGCCGCGCTTTTCGGTCGGGTCGGCGTGCGGCCGTCTCGAAACGCTCACCCCTGGTTCTTCTGCCGCTTCGCCATGAACGCGAGGCGTTCGAACAGCATGACGTCCTGTTCGTTCTTCAGCAGCGCACCGTGAAGCGGCGGGATCGCCTTGGTCGGGTCGCGGTTCTGGAGGATGTCGAGCGGCATGTCCTCGTGGAGCAGCAGCTTCAGCCAGTCGAGCAGCTCGCTGGTCGAGGGCTTCTTCTTCAGCCCCGGCACGTCGCGGACGTCGTAGAACAGGTCCATCGCCTTGCTGACGAGGATCTTCTGGATACCGGGAAAGTGCACGTCGACGATCGCCTGCATCGTCGCCCGGTCGGGGAACTTGATGTAGTGGAAAAAACACCGGCGGAGGAACGCGTCGGGCAGTTCCTTCTCGTTGTTGCTGGTGATGATGACGATCGGGCGCTCGACCGCGCGCACCGTCTCTTTGGTCTCGTAGACGTGGAATTCCATCCGATCGAGTTCCTGCAACAGGTCGTTCGGGAACTCGATATCAGCCTTGTCGATCTCGTCGATCAGCAGGACGGGCGGCGCGGGCTGGGTAAACGCCTCCCACAATTTGCCCTTGCGGATATAGTTGCCGATGTCGTGGACGCGTGCATCGCCGAGTTGCCCGTCACGCAGGCGGGCGACCGCGTCATATTCGTACAGGCCCTGCTGCGCCTTGGTGGTCGACTTGATGTTCCACTCGATCAGCGGCGCGCCCAAAGCCTTGGCGATCTCGTAGGCGAGCACGGTCTTGCCGGTGCCGGGTTCGCCCTTAATCAGCAGCGGGCGGCGCAGCGTCACGGCGGCGTTGACCGCGACTTTCAGATCGTCGGTCGCGACGTAGCTCTGGGTGCCCTCGAAGCGCTTCATGCGATGTCCCGTCCGGTTCTGAATACCCGGTATGGATAGAGGGGAAGCGGTCTTCGGCGCAAGCGCGTTACAGATCGCCGCGGGCACTCGCGCGGGCCTCGAGCAGCGACCACAGGCCGCGGTGCTGCGCGAACAATTGCTGCGCGCCGAACAGGATCGCGCGATCGCAACCGGGGGCTGCACCGAGTTCGGCGATCGTCGCAGCCGTGACGGACTCGGCGGGGAAGCCGGTCGCGGGCACGGCGACCGAGAACCGTTCCGCCGCAGCATCGAGGACACGGCGGATCGCGGTCCAGTCGTAAACCAGCGCGGCGGCGGCGCCGGTGGCACAGCCGCGGCGTTCGGACCGGGCCAGCATTTCGAGCGCGTGCCGTTCGTTGACGAGCGCGGTTTCGGTCAGGGCCTGGCCCGGCGTCGACGGCAACGGCCCGACCGCCGCGGTGAGTTGCGCGAGATAGGCGCGTTCCTCGGCAAACCCGACCGCGGCGGCGGCGAGCCATTCGGTCGCCGGCGGCTGCGCTGCCTGAGTCAGGACATCGGCGATCATGCCCGGATGGTCGCCGTGGATCGCGCACAATGCGTGGATCGCGTCGGAGAGCGTGCGCTGCACCGGCGTCCCGAGCACGAGGCGGCGCATATGCGGGTGCGCGGCGCTGCCGTCGGCCTCGCCCAGGCGGACGAGCGCGTCCCACGCACTCGACGTCCCGATCTGTAGTGCCGCGTGGGAAACCATCGTGCTCCGGTCGAACAAGTCGTGCGCTGCGTATGCGTCACGCCGTTGCCATGCGCTGCATCGCCTGTACGAAGCGCGTAGGAACATGGTGTACGTGAAATTAATTATAGCATCTTGGCCACGAGGACGGTCGCAAATCCCGCGTTTTTCGGACAATCACCCGCGGTATGCGATCCGGTCTTTACGCCGTGACGCGCCGTCGCGATAACGCGCCCGGCGCCGGGGTAGGATCGGCGACCTGATCCCACGGAGTCTACAGGATGCGCACATGGTTGCTCGGGCTTGCACTTGCTTCGGTCGGAACCGCCGCGATGGCCGCTGATCAGGTCACGCCCCCGGCCGCGCCCGCTGCACCAGCGCCTGCGCCGGCACCGGCACGGCCGGTCGAAGCCGCCAAGCCCGGCGACCTGACGATGGCGCGCGTGTTCGGTAATCCGGACCTGTCGGGATCGCAGCCGAAAGCGGTCCGACTGTCGCCCGACGGCACGCTGCTGACGAGCTTGCGCAACCGCGACGACGAGAAGGAGCGCTTCGATCTCTGGGCGGTCGATACCGCGACCGGGGCGGCGCGGATGCTGGTCGATTCGAAGAAGGTCGGCAGCGGCGCCGAGCTGACCGAAGCCGAGAAGATGCAGCGCGAGCGCGCGCGGATCGGCGGCCAGAAGGGTATCGTCGCGTATGACTGGGCGCCCGACGGCAAGTCGATCCTCGTGCCGCTCGACGGCGACCTGTATCTCGCCGGGCTCGACGGCAAGGTCACGCGGCTTACCGACACGCCCGGTGGCGAACTGAACCCGGTGGTCAGCCCCAAGGGCGGCTTCGTGTCGTTCGTCCGCGACCAGAACGTCGTCGTCCAACCACTGAGTGGTGGCGCCGCGCGCGCCGTCATGACCGGCGGCGGTGGTACGGTGCATTTCGGCGAGGCGGAGTTCGTCGCGCAGGAGGAAATGCACCGCGATACCGGATACTGGTGGTCGCCCGACGAGCAGCATATCGCGGTCGAGCGGTTCGACGAGGCACCTGTCCATGTCGCGACCCGCGCATCGATCGGCGCGACCGGGACCAAGGTGTACGAACAGCGCTATCCGGCAGCGGGCACGCCCAACGTGCTGGTCGACCTCTACATCATGAAGCCCGACGGTTCGGGCCAGGTGAAGGTCGATCTCGGTACCAACCGCGACATCTATCTCGCGCGCGTCGACTGGACGCCCGATGGCCGGATGCTGTTGGTGCAGCGCCAGAGCCGCGACCAGAAGCTGATGGAGATGCTGCGGGTCGATCCGGCGACGGGCAAGTCGACGATCCTGTTCACCGAGAAATCGGGGGTGAAGAGCTGGCTCAACCTGTCCGACGCGTACCGCGTGCTGAAGGACGGCAGCCTGATCTGGCGCTCGGAGCGGAGTGGCTACGGACATCTGTACCGGTTCGCCTCGGGCAAGTGGACGCAGCTGACCAAGGGCGATTGGGTCGTCACCGACCTGGTCGGCGTCGACGAGGGGAAGGGACGCGTGTTCTTCCTCGGCAACAAGGACGACGTGCTCGAGCAGCAGCTGTATTCAGTCGACGTCGCCAAGCCGAATGCGATCACCCGGCTGACCGAAGCGGGCTGGTGGAACAGCGCGACGATGGATGCGGCCGCGAGCCGCCTGATCATCTCGCGCTCGAACCCGAAGCAGCCGACGCAGGTCTATCTGGCCGACGCGACCGGCAAGCGGCTGTCGTGGATCAACGAGAATGCTGTGGTCGAGGGGCATCCCTATTATCCGTATCTGGCGAGCCATCAGGAGACCAAGTTCGGGACGCTGAAGGCCAAGAACGGCATGACGCTCTATTGGGAGATGATCACGCCGCCGCTCGAGCCCGGCAAGAAATACCCGGTGTTCTTCGAGCATTACGGCGGGCCCGGCACCGGTCAGGTCGTCACGCGCGGCTGGCAGGGCGCGTTGCCGCAATATCTGGTCGATCGCGGATATATCTATTTCAAGATCGACAATCGCGGCTCGTACAACCGCGGCCGCGCGTTCGAGAACCAGATCTATCACGCGATGGGCACGGTCGAGGTCGAGGATCAACTGACCGGCGCGAACTATCTGAAGTCGCTGCCGTTCGTCGAGCCGAGCAAGATCGCGACCTATGGCTGGTCGTATGGCGGCTATATGTCGCTGAAGATGCTGGAGAAGACGCCGGGCGTGTATGCCGCTGCGGTGTCTGGCGCGCCGGTCACCGACTGGCAGCTGTACGACACGCATTATACCGAGCGGTATCTCGGCGATCCGGCGACCGACCCGGCGAGCTATGCGACCTCGGCGGCGGTCGAGGAGGCGAACCGCATCGTCGATCCGCTGCTGCTGATCCACGGCATGGCGGACGACAACGTGTTCCTCGACAATTCGACCAAGGTCGCGGCGAGGATGCAGGCGACCGATACGCCGTTCGAGATGATGTTCTACCCCGGCTACACGCACCGCGTGGCGGGGCCGGGGATCAGCGAGCATGTCTGGGGGACGATCCTGAACTTCCTCGACCGGACGGTGAAGGACAAGCCGGTGCCCGAGGCCACGCCAGCGTCGGCGCCGGTGAAGTAACGTCCGGTGCGGTTCGTCGAGACGTTTCACCTGTGGCCGTTCCTCGACACGCTGGTGAGCTATATCGCCGCGTTCGTGTTCGGGACGCTGATCGGTGCGGAGCGGCAATATCGCCAGCGCACCGCGGGGCTCAGGACCAACACGCTGGTCGCGCTCGGGTCGGCGGCGTTCGTCGATCTCGGCCAGCGGCTCGGCGGCGACGTCGAGTCCATCCGAATCATCGCCTATGTCGTGTCGGGGATCGGCTTCCTCGGCGCGGGCGTGATCATGAAGGAGGGCATGAACGTCCGCGGGCTGAACACCGCCGCGACCTTGTGGTGCTCGGCGGCGGTGGGGTCGTGCGCGGGCAGCGACATGATCGCGGAGGCGGGCTTGCTCACCTTCGTCGTGCTGCTGGCGAACACCGCGCTGCGGCCGCTGGTCGACGGGATCAACCGGATCCCGACCGAGGGGCGGACGATCGAGGCCACCTACAGCGTGATGGTGACGGTTGCGGCGGGGGATGCGGGACCGATCGGCGATCTGGTGGTCGAGCATCTGGAGGCTGCGCAACTGCAGGTGGCGGAGCTGGCTGTGACCGAGCGCGGCGAGGACCGGGTCGAGATAGCCGCGACGCTGGTGGCGACGAACGTGCCGTCGGAGGAACTGGACGCGATCACGGATCACCTGGCGAAGGTGCACGGGATCGAACATGCGACATGGCAGGCTAAGACGCATGACTGACGGGTGCAGGAAGCTGGACGATACCTGAGTTGACGTTGCCAACGTCTGAAATCGCCCAGTTGTGGACGTTCGACAGGCGCGGCATTGTCCGAGTTATGACAAAGATCATCTACCTATCGCCCGGCGAGCAGATGCCGGATCGCGGCGACGACGAGCCGTGGCTGATCGTGGAGGCATCGGACGATGGCCGGTTCTTCGGGACCGGTGCTGCATGGAACCCGAGCGGCGAGTGGGTCGGCTATGGCTCGCTGCCGAAGAATGACGGTGCCTTTGCCGACGCCGTGGCGGCAGCGGAGCGGTGGGCCGCTGAATACAAGTTCCTGCAATATGGGTTCAAACTGCTCCATAGGTCCGCTTTCGCCCAAAACCAGCCACTTAAGCCGTTGCGAGGCTTGCCCGATAACAGCCGTTCCGACAGGTTAATTACATGAAGGTTCTGCTCCCCCTGGCGTTGCTGACTATCGGTGCATCGCCCGTCGACCATCCCCGCACTTATCTACTGTCAATCGGACGAATCCCGCTCATGGATACGGAAAGCATTAGCGCTTTCGCGATTAAGACGTGGGGCGTTCAATTTCGATCGATCTGCCGCATCCCAAGCGGCTGGCGAATCAAAGCCGGGAGCAGCGCCACCCCGAGTGGTGGCCTCGAAGGCAATGGAAGCCAGGGATCCACGTGGTTCAATAAGGGCAGTCCCAGCGACCTTCGCGCATTTGTGCTCGTCACCCTCTCGGCGCCGGTGCAACGTACGGACATTGGGCCTTCTGGCAGCGGTATTCCTGCTACGTTCAAGGGCGCCGCAACGATCAGCACGGACGACGGCGATGTTCAGCGCACGCTCTCGTACCGAAACGTCACTCTGGCACCAGCAAACCGCTGCCCGAACAGCTGACTTCTGTTTCCGCCCATCAACGGACACTCGATTGCGTGAGGCATGCGCCCTTCGGCTTCATCCGCGAGTAGACCACCTCATCCGCCTGTCGAGAGAACGCATAGAACTTACCACTAAATTCGCTTAGGTGCCGAAGGTATCGTGGTTCGCTGTAATGCTCAGGTAGCAGTGGAAGCGACGTTCCATAGGGGGATGCCACGAACGCAAACTGGCCGCCTGTCGTTCGATTTAGGATAATCTTCGCTTTCGTATAAATCGAGTACCCTTGCTTCTCCGCTCTCACTTCATAACCTGTCGGACTAATACCAGAGTTATCGAATGAAATCGATTTTGCATCGATAAGTAGGCGGGGGGCTACTTTGCTCGCGTAGCAGCCATATACGTAGCGAGGTTCAATGGGCTCTGGCCGATAACACAGCTTCAAAAGGAGTAACATCGCCAGCACAGGAGTGAATATTATAGCCCACCCGATTAGCTTATCCCGCATACTAATCGTTGCGAAAAAGTCGTAATCTCGCCCTTCTGGCTTTTGCATCGTTGTCCACTTTTCGTAACCCGCTCGCGCAAGGTCGCACAACTCCGGGGCAGCGAATACCCTTCCCGATCGGTGCAAAAATCAAAGTTTTGCATCATGACACTGGTCAGCTCACGCCCAGAGAGATCCTTACAGGCGATGATACGCGCTATATCATGCGCTGATGCGACCGGTCCCAACCACCTTCAATCACGTCTCACTGAAGCAACCTTTGCCCTGGCTCGTGGCTGGCGGGCTGTTCCTGTTTGCGGTGCTATTCATCGTACCTAGACACGTCCCTGCTAATGATCCTGCCCCATCGCGGCTCGCTTTTAATGGCTCCACGTCAAAGTCCATTGAATGGGTCGAGATGTGCTTGGGAAAGGATTGGGGCAGCCGCTTGCCACTGCGTCACCGGGAGGTACCAAAGGCACCGAAGCCGATCGTGCGACTGGATAATCCTGTCCGCCACTTCGTGATTGACGTTATCGATGAGGGTTCGGGGCGTGTCATAAAGGGCTACTCGCGCAAGGGAGAGCCATTTAGCAAACGAGAGCATGAGGCGTTGGATGGCTGTCTGACCGGCGGCGCCTTCGCTCTAGGCGATCCGCGGAATAGGGACGGTAGCTTACCACCGCTTCCGCGACGTGATGCGAAACTCACGGATTTGGCATCAGCCCGAAATGGGCAGGAAACCGAGGGCCCCGGCGATTCAAAAGACTGATGCATCTGGCACCCGCTCATAGGTCGTTTTTCTGGGGTGTGGCCTCCAAAGCGGAATGTCCGCTTTCCTTCCCAACCCGGTCGTCCCCGCTACGCCGTCGCTGGCGGGGAGGCGCATTGGGCGACCACATTAGTTGGGCGACCACATTAGTTGGGCGATCAACAGCCTACGCCTTCGCAACGATTAATGTATGATGTTGGCCAGATCCTGTCCCCGCAACCAACTTAATTTGCAACGCCTCTTCGGTCACCCCCGCGGGGGCTTTTGTGGGCGCTCGCGACGCGCATAGCGTTAACATCGACACCAGTTCTCCGAGCTGCCAGATGGTGAGATCAGCATTCCCAAGCGATAGCACCACCGCCTCAATGAGCGCGCGTAGCCGCTAGAACGCTTGCGCCTCGAGAGCGTCGTAATTGAACGTCACGGTGAACTGTCCGACGTTCGCGCGATCAACGTAACGCAATTCATGGCTCGTCTCCAAGCACGATTACCGCGTTAGACGACGTGGCAACCTATGTTATCATTACCTTTTATTATTTTTGCGGGCTCGGTGAAGATCAAGCGCCGGATCATCTCGTTTGGTGAGGAAGTAAAAGCTGCCAAGCAAGGCAGGGGTTCGACATTGGTGCAGCCAGCGAGCGAACGGCATATCGGCACCGTTGCCGTCCCGCCTCAAGCGCGGACAGGGTGCGAAATCGCGAGTCCGCTGGCTTGATGAGCTGGTCGACGGATCTCACTGGCCGGTTTTGGTCATTTTAAACCCTTGGCTCGACCGCTTTTGCGAAGGAGCTTGATACGCACGCCTCGCATCGCAGCGTCGCTATCCCGAGATGCTGCACAGCGGCATTGCGGGTCATTCACGGTCCCGCTACCGCTGTGACGACGAGAGGCAGGTATCGCTGCGGGGCGGCGATCCGTAACATTTGCAGTACTCGAGCGGATCTCGAATGCGCTGCAGGTAGTTTTCGAGATCGACGATAACGATACTGTCGTGCGCTACGCGAACGCGGCGCGCTATTTTGCGGAATGCTTCGTCCGACGTCGCGCGCGGGATAGACGCGATGTCGCCAAGCGCAAACCGAACGCCAGTCGATGCCCTATTTCTTCGCCCTCGGCATCGAACCAGTGCTCGTCGAACTCGAGCATTTTAACGCCCGTCGTGAACCTCATAGCCGAACCGAACCCCCCAGACGCGTTGGCAAGCGCATCCTGGCTATCGCTGGGCCTGCGCGATCTCCGCTCAAGAGAGGGCGCAAATCGCGCACCAGTGCTTAGGCCTTGTCACGGTTCGATACCTGCGGAATGGCCACCACGCCCGTGCATCTTCAACGATACCCATCGGCATTGTGGAAGCAGCCCGGCCGCTATCGCGCAGCGATCGTCGTAAACAGCCGTTCGTTCGGGGGGCAGGGCAGGGCAAGGGTCCGAAGGTACGCAATCCGCGTGCTTTTGCGAAGCGATCGGAAGCCGTTAAACAACCATCGCATAATTTTGAAGAGCACCTCAGAGACGAGAATGTGCCAGCTACGGGAAGAATCCCTCGCTTAAATCAGGTTCAGCGCCCGTGTCCGGGCCTGTATCAAACGCGAGCGTCCATCGGTCTCCTACCCGCGTTGCCGCCTGCTCGGCGGTACGGGTGCGATTCAGTTCCTTCACCAAGAAAGGGAACGCTTCCCGGATGTCTGCACGACTTGTCCAAGACGGTGTTTGTACAATACGGTAGTCGTATCGGCCAACCTCTGTCGGCTTGGAAGGGCCGGTTTCCGAGCCGCTGTCGTGCCGACCAGTACGCACAGCCACCACATGTTTTCGACCGTAGCACAGCATAGGTTCGGGGCCGCTGGCCGGATCAAGCCGACGGAGCCATATATCCTGCATGCCGGCTGATGTCGGTTCAATGCGCACTCGGGGGCGATCGCCTCCCGCGTCGGCGCGGTCGAGAAGCACTCGCCGTACAAGGCCAGCGGCCACCAAAGCGTCTACGTGTGGCCCGGCGAGAGCTTCTGCGCTAAACTCGATGGGGTATGTGCCAGACAATAGCGGTGCGCATTGACGTTGCCCCTCCACCTGCTCGCGTATCTGCTGTATCGCATCGTCGGGTGTCGATTGCGGCTTCGCGGCGTTTAGATGACAACCTGCCAGCAGCGCGAGCGAGCAGGCAGCGACCATGCACGAAATGCGCATAGTCACGCCCTCAGGCCTAGCGGTGCCAAGGGCTGCGTCACGTTCGAGAGCCAAGAAAGTACTTGCTCCGCAGCAGCGACCTCCTTCACCCGTGCCTGATTGGCGTCGCTTTTCCCGAATAGCCCCCCGGTATCATAAAAAGCTTTTCCCCGTAATTGTTTGTTCAGCGTATCGATTCGATCCTCGACGTTACCGCCCGGCCGCGTGACCCCGACCCACTGTACCGGTCCTCGACTCCGATCAGCGTTTCCCCGAGGATAGTCTTTGTCGCTTGGCATTTTTTGTATTGGCGCGCTGCTATAACGGCCGTCGCCATATGGTCCTGCGGGGCTGATCTCAGTCACCAGTTCATCGGAATCCAAAAGCCAGATCATATAGAACCCGAGCTCGATCTTTGGCGCCAAGCGTGCAGGGTCGAGTTTTCCGATCGGCCTGTTTGCAATCGGCGCTGATCGCAATTGCGCGTATGCTTGTTCCTTGGCCTCAGCGCTTATCGTCCGGCTCTCCTCGACGGCGGCAGCGGCATCGTAGGCAAGCAGCTTGTGATTAATTAGCCAGGAATTAAGTTGCTTGTCCCGGTTGATGGGATCGGTTGCAAGGAGGTCCTGACTGTTGGACATCGCCTTCACGACCGCGTCTTTTATTTTCTTCCCGGCCTCGTCCTTCACGATATCCAGAGTCTTTCTGATCGCGAACGTCGCTGTGGCATTCGCCCCTACCGCATTATAGACGGCCAAAGTACGGGTCGCGCTGCAGGAGGCCAGCAGACGTAGTGCCGCGCGGTTGGCAATCACACGGAGCGACGCCGTTGCAGCACTCGCCATCAGAATGGATCCTGGGATTAGGGCGACGATGGAAACGAAAAGTTTCGCGTTTGCTTTATCGTTCTCCTTTTGCTTATTAAAACTATCTTGGTAGCTGCGTATTATACGCGATGATGTATGGATTGTATGCGTTTGCCTGCCAGGGATCCACTGAGTCACTAACTTGGTTACGATAGGCTTGAAGTCTATCCGACACATACCCTCCAATTACCACGTTAGTGGAGGTTCTGGTCTAAAACAATGTTTCAATTGGGCGACACGCTACGATAACAAATGCGTCCAAGGCAAGCCTTGGGTCCACCGGCGGAAACCCTTCAGTCGATTGCGAAACAGAATTTTCGCGATGGCCATTATGGCCGTGTCAGGCGTCCTCGAGACGGTTCGAACGTGTCATGAAGGACGCCCGTCTAAATTATAAACTTTCCATGGAGCATTCACGCGACTTTGAACGACTGTCCAGGATGCTTGGCATATCCGGCAGGATCATGGTGGTGGCCGTTTTGCCTGCGCGTTGTAGGCTTCCCGGAATTCCTTGGCGAACACGTCCATGAACGCCTCGTCTGAACCGTGCGCGACGCCGCCGAACTCGCGTTCGTACGCTTGCCATAGCGCGGCGTCTCGGGCTGCGGGTAGGATCCGCTCGAGCAGCCCTTTCGACTCGGCTCGCGTGCGGATCGCGGTCGGGGAGAAACGGTCGAGCGTCGCCCGCAAGGCGCCCTGCATGGCGCGGATCGTCGCCATCTGGTGCGATTGCAGGTCGACATATGCGTCTTCGATGGCGTTTTCGGCGTCCATGAAGCCGCGTTGGGGCGGATTGAGCAGCATCGCCATCGCTTCTTCGGGTGTGCGGGCGAACTTGATCGGATTGTTGCCCTCGGGTGTGAAAGCAGTCATCTCCGCGCCTAACTGCGCCTTCGCACGGGCGCGGGCCTCGACCATGACGACCAGCCCGGCGACGAGCCGACGCAGCAGGCGGCCGCTTCGTGCCAGTACAACGCTGGGCTCGTCGGTCACCTGCTCCTTACGCAATCCCATTTGGGTCAGGAAAGCGTCGATGTCTCCTCGCGGCTGCGGTGCAGGCGATGCAGATGGCGCGGACGGTGCGGAAGGGGCCGGGGCGGGGCTCGACGGCGGTGTGTCCCAGCCCGACGGAGTCATTTGCGGCGTCGCCGCAGGGAGCGCATCACGCGCCGCGGGACGCGACAGGCCGAGCGGGTCGGACGGTGCCTCCACGGGCTGGCCAAAGCCGCCCCTTGCCCAATCGACTACATTGCCTTCCGCAATCCGACCCCAGACATCGTCTGGCGACGGCGTTGCAGGGCGGTCGGGCGCTGCGCTAGACCAGCCCGATGCAGGGTCCGGTGCGGGAACGTGCGCGGTCCAAGCCGACGCGACCGGTACGTCGGGTGCGGCTTGCGTTGCATGCCAGCCACCGCCCGTGGCGGTTGGCGGCGCAAGGGGTGGCGGCGCAAGGGGCGTCGGCGACCGGTGCGGTTCCTGTCGTGCGAGGCCAGGGCCGATCTGCGGCTGCCACCGTCCGCTCGACCCTGCCGCCGCCGGCATCGGCGTGCTGTCCCAATGTTGCGCGGCACCGTAGCCCGACGCGCCATAGGGATCAGGCGTCGAAGAAGCTTCAGGTGCCCCTGCGAGACCATCGTCCCAGCCACGCCATTCAGCCGACTTTGGCAGTTCGGCGGTCTCCGCCGCGATCGACGCGCTGTCGCCGGTGAGCCGCGCGGCAATCTCGTAATGGCCGATCTGCACCACGTCGCCGTGCATGATCCGATGCGGCGCCGGCAGCCGCGTCGATGCGCCGTTCAGATATGTACCATTGGTGCTGACATCGGTCAGGATATAGCCGTTGCCGTCGAACATGATCTCGAAATGGCGCGAGGAAATGTGATTGCGCGGATCGGGCAGGCTCCAGTCGCAGGAAGCGGCGCGACCGACGACGGCACCGCGACGGCTGAGCACGAACTCGGTCGGCATGCCATTGTCGAGTCTTGCGACATTCCCGATCGTCAACGTGAGCGTCATGGTTTCGCCAGCGCCTGAACCCCGCGATCCGCAACCTGTTCGGCAAGCGCGAGTGCCTCGGTCAGCGTGGTACCGGGCGTGCCGCTGCGATAGGCCGATGCCTTCACCGCGCTAGCGGCATAGCGCAGGCAGGCTTCGGGCGGCGCCAGGACGGGGGCGGCATTTATGGGCGCGATCGATCCGCCTGAATAGAAAACGGCCATCCCCAGCAGACGTTCCGGGCTGCGTTGTCCGGCGGCCTCTGCGGCGGCGTGGGTCGCGCGACGATTGGTGTCGCTCGGCTCGTCGATCCAGCGCATCGCATGATCCAGCGCGAGTTGATCGCGGATCGGCAGGCTGCGATCGCGTGCATGATCGTGCAGGCATCGTGCGGCCCAGGCGACCGCCTCCTGACGCGGCAGCGCGTGCGCGATATAGTCCAGCGCATCGGCCGGGGCGTCGCCGCGGCGAAGCGAGTCATAGCGCGCATGGAGATCGTCTGCAGCGGGCGGAAGATCGTCCTCGTCGACGTCCATCAGCGCGAACACCTGGCGCGCCTGGGTCAGTTTCACGATGGGCCAGCGGGTCATGGATTGATGAACGTCTGTGCGCCCTTAAGGATCAGATTCGCACCCGCTTTTACCAGCGTATCCATGCCGCGGAAGATCGCGTTCACCTTGCCGTGGATCGATACGGTGTCGGCGGTCATGCTGATGCCCGTCGGCGTGATGAAAACGTGCGACTGGCCGACCTTCAGCAGGATGCTGTCGGTCGCGCTGATTTCGAGTGTCTTGCCGACGATCAGCTTGTCGTGATCGCCGATCGTGGTCTTGCGATTGTGGACGACCCTGACCGTCTCGTTGTTGCCGACCTCGGCAGTGCGATCGTACCCAACGACCTCGCCCTGGTTGTGGCCGACGTGATGCGTTTCGTCGAAACGCACGCGCGTGTTCATGTCGCGCTCGGCGTGGACGAAGATCTCCTCCTGGCCGCCCTTGTCCTCGAACCGCATCTCGTTGGCGCCCGGCGCGCCCGTGTCGAGCGGCCGAGCATTGGGATACGCCCCCGCCTGACCGTAGCGCAGCGTGCGCCACAGCACGCGCGTCTTGTTCGCGGGCAGCGGATAGACCGGCATGTTCGATTTGTTGAACACGCGCCCGACCACTAGCGGGCGGTCGGGGTCACCGTTGAGAAAATCGACGAGAACCTCGTGCCCGACGCGCGGCAGGATCAGATTGCCGAGCCCGCCGGTCTGCGAGACGCGGATCCAGCAGGTCGATTTCTCGCCCGGCGTATCCTTGCGATCCCAGTGGAAGCGCACCTTCACCCGGCCATATTCGTCGGTGTAGATCGTCTCGCCGGACGGCCCCGTGACCACCGCAGATTCGAGCCCTTGGACGACCGGGCGCGGCGTCGATTGGATCGCCTGATAGGTCGTGTCCGCCGGGATCGCGTCGAAGCGGACGTTGAACGACAGCTCGTCGCCCTGCTTGCCCGATCGATAGGTCTCGGCGGCGATGCTGTGATAGGTCGAGGTGACCATGTACGCGGCATTCATCCGCGCCGCCGGATGCTTGGTGACGTTGACCAGCGTACCGCAGGCGAGCCCGGCCGCCTGCGACGTGCCGGTGAACACGCGACGCCCGGCGCGCAACCCGTCGAGCACGGTCTGGCTGCGCTCCTGCCCGGTCTTCTGCTGATCCTCGCGGCCCGTCTTCTCGCGCGTGTAGCGGCCGGGATAGTGGAACACCTCGCGGTCGTCGCGCGGGTGTGCGCCTTCCGAATCATGCACCGCAACCAAGGGCTGATCGGGCGATTCGAAATCGAAGTCGCGGTAGGTGACGCGCGATTCCGCCCCGGTCGAGACGCGCTCGGTCCAGGCCTGGAGATGCGACGCGGGTTTCGCGAATCGCTCCTTCGATTCTGAGGCGAACACCGACACGGCGTTCTGGTTGAATTCGAGTGTCGCGGGATCACCGGCCAAGTGGCATTTCGGCCCCTCGCACAAGATCATCACATGACGCTCGGCATCGTGACGGAAGAAGTAGTAGATCCCTTCCTCTTCCATCAGTCGCGAGATGAACGCGAAGTCGCTTTCCTTGTACTGCACGCAATAGGCGCGAGGAATGCGTGTCCGCGACAGTCGCGAATACTCGATGTCGGAAATGCCCGCGGCTTCGGTAACCTGCTTGATGATCTGGATCACCGTCAGATCCTGGAAGATCGCCATGTCGCGGTTCTGCGCGAGAAAATACGTCCAGGGCTGCAACGTCAGCCGGTAATGATGCCCGCTCGTACTCTCGCGATCGTACGCCGCCGACGTGATCAGGCCGTGAAAACGACGCACGACCTGATTGTCTTCCAGCACGGCTAGCGCGGTCGGCTTGCCGAGGTGGGGCTGCAGATCGATTTCGAGCGGCGATATAATATCCGCCGTGATCGAAAAGGGTCGACTGAGCGTCTCGACGCTGTCGATGCGTTCGAGCACGACCTGTTCGTCGCCGACATCGATCGACATCTGAGTTAAACGGGATGGAGCGCCCGACGCCATCGGTCTTCCTCGCCTTTTGAACGGCCCGTAGCAGGCGGCAGGCCGATAAATAGCCGGATCGTCGGACGGATCAATCCCAAGAAATCCTTCCGGATCTGCAATTCAGCAACTTGGATGTTACATCGAAAATGGACGTAGATATGCGACAGCAGTGTTAACCATCGCGCCTTGCGATACTGGATCTTTGTACGTAAACCGCGACTAGAAATTCAGTAGACGCACGTCCGGACGCGACTTCTCGGGAGAGTTTAGCAATGCGGTTTCATCGAGTTGGCGTAACGGCTGTCCTGATCGGGATGGTGACCACGCCATTGGTTGCGCAGGACACGGCCAAGCGCGCGCCTAGCGTCGAAGGCTATCTTTGCACGTTCGCGGGCAAATGCGGCGGGGCGCAGACGGACGCCGGGCAGGCAACGCGCGATGCGCCCGCGACAAAGGGTTTCCGTCTGGCTCGTCCGGCGGGCGAGGCCGGTTCGGCTCAGAAGGCATCGCCGGTTTCCGCCTCATCCAATGGGTATGTCCGTCCTTCCACCTCGAAGCAGCCCCGCCCCGGACGTCGCCAGGCATGGCGCGGTGCGCAAAGCCCGGCGGCTGCGGGTTCGCGTGCTGACGGTGTCACGGCGACGGCCGCGGCGAACGTGGAATCGCTGGGACAGCGTCGTGCCGACCTTATGATCGGGTTCGATCTCAACTCCGCACGGATCAGTCGCCAAGGGCTCGCCTCCGCGAGGGTTTTCGCACAGTCGCTGGTTCGCCCCGAACTTTCCGGAACACGCTTCCGAATCGAAGGTCATACCGACTCGCGTGGCAGCCAGGCGTTGAATACGTCGTTGTCGGCGCGGCGGGCGCAGGCCGTCGCGGACTTCCTGGCGTCGCAGGGGGTCGATCGGTCGCGCCTCGTTACGCGCGGGTTTGGCGCGAGCGTGCCGTTGCCAGGGCATAAGCCGGGGGATCCGGCAAACCGCCGTGTCGAAGCCGAGTTGGTGCCGTAAGGCGCTGATCATGGTGCGTTTCGTCGAAACTCATGCCGGCGCCCATGCCGGTAATCGCATTGGCGCGGAGGCGTAGGTGACGGTCGAGGATCTTCTCGAACCCGTTTCCGCGGACGCGCCGGCGGGCGAGGACCTGTCCTATGACGCCGAGCGTCAGCGGATCGAGGAGGCATTCGAGGTCGCCTCGCTTGCGGCCGACGTGTCGGAGGCGGTCGACTGGCGTGAGACGATCGCGCTGATCGAGGCGCAGAGTCGGCGTACCAAGGATGTGTGGCTGGCGGTCTATCTGGCACGTGCGGGAACGCGGACGGGGTCGCTGGAAATCGTCGAGACGGGCTGTGCAATGCTGGCCGGTCTGTTCGATCGTTACTGGGACAGCGTCCATCCGACGCTGGACGAATATGGTATCCAAGGGCGCAAGGGGCCGTGTGAATCGCTGACGCGGATCGCCGAATTCCTTGGGCCGTTGCAGCGGACCGTGCTGCTCACGCATCCGCGACTGGGCAGTTATTCGAGCGACGATTTTGCGCGGTTCGCACGTGATGGCGATGCTGCGGAGGGCTATGGCCTGTTTCGCGCTGCGCTGAACGACACGCCGCTCGACGTAATGGAGACGGTACTTGGCAGGATCGACCAGATCGAAGCGTCGTTGCGCCAGGCCGATGCGATCCTGACCCGCGAGGCAGCGGCCGCCGACGAAACGGGCACCAATTTCGCGCCGACATTTGAAGTGCTGTCGGCGATCCGTCGAGCCGTCGCGCCGCATGCCGGTGTCGAGGTGGAGGCGGTTGCGGATCGTATGGAAGAGCCCACCAGCGATATCGAGGCACCGTCTTCGAAGGGCGCAGCCGTCGGTCGGGTCGACAGCCGCGAAGACGTGATGCGCGCGCTCGATGCGATCAGCGACTATTACCAGCGTCGCGAGCCTTCGAGCCCGATTCCGGTGGCGTTGCGGCGCGTCCGCGGCTGGATCGGGCTGGATTTCATGGCAATTATTAAGGATATTGCGCCCAACAGCGTCGCCGATGCCGGAACGGTATTGTTGACGAGAGTAGAGGAAGACGGCGCAACGAATTGGTAACGCTGTATAATCGAATTTACTTCATGCCTTTTTCGTTTCGGTTGGAGCGAAACAGGGGGTCAAAGCTTTCTAAGCTGCTAGTCTGAGTTGAAAAGGACGGGGAATGGCGATCAAGAGCGGACAGCGGTTCATTCGCGAAAACAGGGCGCCGCGCGTCCATATCGAATATGAAGTCGAGACCTATGGCGCGCGCCAGAAGGTCGAATTGCCGTTCGTGATGGGCGTTATGTCCGACCTGTCGGGCAAGAGCCATGTCGAGCGCAAGGCGACCGACCAGCGCGACTTCGTCGATTTCGACATGGATAATTTCGACCAGCGTATGGAGGCTATCGCACCGCGGGCTGCGTTCGCGGTGGACAATTCGCTCAGCGGCGACGGCAAGCTCGCAGTCGACCTGACGTTCCGCAGCATGGAGGATTTCTCGCCGGGTCAGGTGGCGCGCAACGTCGAGCCGCTCGCCAAGCTGCTCGAAGCACGGACCCAGCTCGAGGATCTGCTGTCGTACATGGACGGCAAGAACGGCGCGCAGGAGTTGCTCGACAAGGTGCTGAAGGATCCCGACCTTCTCGCCGCGCTGTCGGCAGCGAAGCAGGCTAAGGCGGCCGAGGCTGATGCCGCGCCGGACGTGCCGACCAACGGCGCTGCATAAGCACAAACCCAGAGCGGATTGGAACGAGGATATGGCGCAAGACGCGCTTCAGCAGACCCCATCTCAGCCGCAGGGCGAAGAGGTCGCGCTAGACGAATTTTCGGCGCTTCTGCAAAAGGAGTTCAAGCCGACCGATGCCGCGCGGCAGACGCGGATCGAGCAGGCGGTGCAGACGCTGGCGCAGCAGGCGCTGTCGAATGCGGCGATCATCGGCGGCGACGTGTTCGCCACAGTCGACGCGATGCGCGCGGCGATCGACGCCAAGCTCAGCGAACAGATCAACGCGATCATCCACAACCCGGAATTCCAGAAGCTGGAATCGGCGTGGCGCGGTCTTCACTATCTCGTCATGAACACGTCGACGGGCAAGGACATGAAGATCCGCGTGATGAACATGTCGAAGGAGGAATGTCGCAAGATGTTCCGCCAGTTCCGCGATGCCGCGTGGGACCAGAGCCCGCTGTTCAAGAAGATCTACGAGTCCGAATTCGGCCAGCTCGGTGGTCAGCCCTACGGTGCGTTCGTGTGCGACTACACGTTCGACCATAGTGCGCCCGATCTCGAGGTGATGAAGGGGCTAGCGCGGATCGGCTCGGCGGCGCACTCGCCGTTCATTGCCGCGGCCGCGCCGTCGCTGCTCGGGATGGAAAGCTGGACCGAACTGTCCAATCCGCGTGATCTCGGCAAGCTGTTCGACGCGACCGACTATGCCGCATGGCGGACGTTCCGCGCGTCGGAAGACAGCCGCTACATGGCGCTGGCGATGCCGCGTTTCCTCGGCCGTCCGCTGTATGGCGCGAAGACCGAACCGGTCGACGAGTTCGACTTCGAGGAAAGCTCGACGGGGTCGCACGACAAGCATCTGTGGCTCAATGCGGCCTATGCGATGGGCACGCGGATCACCGAGGCATTCAGCACTTATGGCTGGTGCACGCGGATCCGCGGCGTCGAATCGGGTGGGACGGTGCAGGATCTGCCGACCGCGACCTTCCCGACCGACGATGGCGGCATCGACCTGAAGTGCCCGACGGAGATCGCGATCTCGGACCGGCGCGAGGCTGAGCTGTCGAGCGCCGGCCTGATGGCGCTGATCCACCGCAAGAACACCGACCAGGCGACGTTCATCGGCGCGCAGACGCTGCACCGTCCGAAGAACTACGAACTGGCTGATGCGACCGCGAACGCCAATCTGTCGGCGCGACTGCCGTACATCTTCGCCAGCTGCCGCTTCGCCCATTATCTGAAGTGCATGGTGCGCGACTGGGTCGGCGGTACGCGCGAGGCGGATCAGCTCAAGCGCGACCTGAACAACTGGGTCCTGCAATATGTCGACGGCTCGCCGTCGACGTCGAGCGAAGAGACGAAGGCGCGGCTGCCACTCAAGAATGCCGCGATCGACGTGATCCCGGACGAAAGCAATCCGGGCTATTATCTTGGGAAGTTCATGTTCGTGCCGCATTATCAGCTGGAAGGCATGGACATCGCACTCAGCATGGTTTCCAGGCTTCCCAAGACTTCCGGCTGAGCCAAATCCTGCCATCGTAACGTCTCGTGACGATGGCTGTTTTCATGATGTGGGAGAAGTATCATGGCAGTAGATCTGTTCTTGAAGATTGACGGCGTTAACGGCGAATCGCGCAAGAAGGGCCATCAGGACGAGATCGATATCATCTCGTTCGATTTCGGTGCGGTCCAGCAGGGCTCGTTCCACACCGGCGGCGCCGGCGGCGGCTCGGGCAAGGCCGAGATCTCCGACATCCGCATCCAGAAGCAGGTCGACAAGTCGTCGCCGATGCTGTTCAAATCCTGTGCCTCGGGCAAGCACATCAAGGAAGCGATCATCTACTCGCAGAAGGCGGGCGATGGCTCCAATCCGCTGACCTATTACAAGATCAAGCTCGAAGACATCATCGTCTCCGACATCCACAATTCGGGTTCGTCGGGCGGCGATTCGATCATGGAATCGGTGACGTTCAACTGTGCCAAGGTCACGTTCGACTACCAGGCGCAGAACGCGCAGGGCGGCAAGGACGGCGGCGTCGTCACGGCGTATTACGACATCCGGCAGAACGAAGCCGGTTGATCTTGAAGACCGAGGGGAAGTCCGTGGAGCGGATGATGCGCGATGCGGACCAACTCCTGAAATCGAGCGATCTCGGCGGGGCGCGACGCGCACTCGTCGAGGCCGTTCGGTCGTCCCCCGGCGATGCGTCGGCGCGGATGTTCCTGTTCCAGGTGCTGGCGCTGGCCGGCGAGTGGGACAAGGCGAGAATTCAACTCGATGCGCTGGCGAAGATCTCGCCTGAGGCGCAGATGCTGTCGGTCGTGTACGGGCAGGCGATAGCCGCCGAGCGCGAGCGCGCCGATGTGATCGCTGGACGGGCGCTGGCTGTGCAGCACGTCGCGTCGGACTGGATGCCGGGCGTGATCGAGGCACTTCAGCATTTTGGCCAGGGTCGCGTCGCCGAGGGCGAAGCGGCGCGGGATGCCGCCTTCGACGCAGCGCCCGACACCGCCGGGACGCTCGACGGGGCGGCGTTCGACTGGATTGCGGATGCCGATGGCCGGTTCGGGCCGTGCTTCGAGGCCATCATCGGCGGGCGATACGGATTGCAGGCGTTCGACCAGATCGAGCGGATCGTCAGCGAGGGACCACTCGATCTTCGCGACGTCATTTGGTATCCGGTTCAGATTACATTCCGCACCGGCCAATCGGTCGCGGCGCTGTTGCCGGCGCGGTATCCGGGGACCGAGGCTGAAGGCGATTCCGCCGAACGGCTTGGGCGGTCGACCAGTTGGCGGGACGGCGCGGCGGGATCGGTCGGATCGGGGCAGCATCTCTGGTCGCTGTCGAACGGCGATGAGCACGGCCTGTTGTCGCTGCGCGCGCTCGTCTTCGCCTGATTCGTCATGGCCGTAACGCAGCGCCTGACGCCGACCCTGTTCGACAAGCTGGTGGCGGACATCGAGATTTCGGGGATGCGCGACATGAGCGACGACGCGCCCGATATCGCGCGGGAGAAATTTCGGCATTATTCGGTGCCCAAGCTCGAACGCTTCAACGAGACGGCACTGCGCGCGACCATTCGCCGCGATCTCGCCTGGTTGCTGAACACGACGAACCTCGAGTCGCTGGTCGATCTGGAGGCGTATCCGCACGTGCGTGCCTCCGTGCTGAATTACGGGCTGACCGATCTGGCTGGGCGCACGCTCAACCGGCGCGCGGTGCTAGCGCGGGCGCGCGAGACGCGGAAGGCGATCCGCGTGTTCGAGCCGCGTATCCGGCATGACAGCCTGACGGTCGAGCCGGTCGAGGATCCGGATCAGCCGCATTCGCTGACATTCGTGATCCAGGGCGACATCACGTCCGCGGCGCAACTGATGCCAGTGAAGTTCCGCACCGAGGTCGAGGCGGAGACGACGGCGGTGAACGTCCGTGAATAATATTCGGGGGCGGCGCCGATGAGCGGCGGGATCGATCCGCGGCTGCTGCGTTTCTACAACGACGAACTCGCGTATCTGCGCGAGGAGGCGGTCGCGTTCGGGCAGGAGCATGAGGCCGTCGCCGGGCGTCTCGGGCTGAAGACGCCGACCGATCCCGATCCGTATGTCGAGCGGTTGCTGGAGGGCGTCGCGTTCCTGGGCGCGCGCGTTCAGCTGAAGCTGGCGGATCAATATCCCGAATTCACCCAGCATCTGCTCCACGCGATCCAGCCGCATTATCTCGCGCCGATGCCGTCGATCTGCATCGCCGGGTTCGAACCGCGCGATGGCGATCCGATCCTGCTCGACGGCTACAAGGTGCCGCGGGGAACCGAGATGACCGCGACCGCGGCGGATCATGCGAACGCGCCGGTGCAGTTCCGGACCGGGCACGACGTGACGCTGTGGCCGTTGAAGATCACGCAGGTCGAATATCTGTCGAGCCGCGCGGCGGTGGCGCCGTTCGTGTCGGCAACCGGCGTGCGCGCCGAAGCGGGCCTGCGGTTGCGGTTCGAGTCGACCGGCGGCTTCGACCTGCCGACCGTGCTGCCCACGTCGCTGCCGATCTATCTCGCCGGATCGGAAGCGGTGCCAGCCGAGCTGTACCGCCAGATCATCGGCGAGACCTTGGCGGTGATCGGCCGGTCGGCGGACGCCGCGGCGGGGCCGGAGGGATGGCTGCGACTGCCGCAACCCGAGCAGGTCGGGTTCGGCGACAGCGAGTCACTGTTGCCGTCGGAGCAGCGGTCGTTTCGCGGCTACCGGTTGCTCGCCGAGTATTTCGCCTGCCCTGAACGCTTTTTGTTCGTCGATCTGAAAGACTTGGCCCGCGCGTTCAAACAGTCGCCGCGCGCGTGCGACATCGTGATCCTGTTCGGGCGGTCGTCGCCAGTGCTAAACAACGCGCTCGAACCCGCCAACTTCAAGCTGTTCGCGACCCCGGCGATCAACCTCTTCGAAAAGCAGCTCGGCCGCGTCCAGGTGTCGCGGTTCGATCATGAGCATCACGTCATCCCCGACCGCACCCGGCCGCTCGATTTCGAGGTTTTCCGGATCCTCGACGTAAAGGCGTATGCGCGTGACAAGGTGGATTCGCGCACCGTCGCGCCGCTCTATGCGTTCGGTGCGCTGCTCTACGACTGGCAGGAGGCGTTGTTCTACACGACGCAGTTGCGCCCGCGCCGGCTGTCGACGCGCGAGCAGCGGTTGCGGCGACGGCATGAATATACCGGCACCGAAACCTGGGTCAGCCTGACAGCGCCGGGCGATGCGACGCGGCTCGACGAGGTGCATGAACTTGGCGTCCGCGCGCTGGTCACCAACCGCGAGCTGCCCGAACTGCTGACGTTCCGTGGGGATTCGAACTTCGTGGTGTCGGGCGTGCCGGCGCGTGCGGTCACGGTGTTGCGCGCGCCGACCCGGCCGCGGCCACCGCTCGGGCTCGGCGATGCGGCGTGGCGCGTCATCGGGCATCTGACGCCCAATTACATGACGCTCGCGCCCGAGGATGGCGACGATCCGCACGTGTTGCGCGATCACCTCGCGCTGTACGGCTGGCAGGACGATGCGGGTCTGCGGCGGCAGATCGACGGCGTGCTCGGCATCCATTCGACCAAGGTGGCGCGGCGCGTGCCGGGGCTCGACCGGATGGCGATCGCGCGTGGCCACCGCATCACGATCAGGCTCGACGATGCGGCGTTCGACAAGGGCCGGATGTTCCTGTTCGGCGCGGTGCTCGAACGCTTCCTGGCCGAATTCGCGAGCATCAATGCGTTTACCGAGACTCATTTCACCAGTGCCACCGAGGGGGAGTTCGCCAAATGGCCGCCGAGGATAGGCCGCCAACACACCATCTGAGTTTCCTTCGGGATGCGGCGGTGGATGCGCGACGGTTTGGGTTGTTCCCGATCGCGCGTGGGGCGGAGGCGCGCGCGCCGCATCTGCCGCGGATCGGCCACGCACGCCGTCCGTCGCAGAGCATCGCCGACCTGGCGCAGGTGCCGACGCTGGCGTTTCCCGATGCGACGCTGGATTCGGTCGAGGTCACCGGGGATCGTGCGCGCGTGTCCGGATTCTGGCTTGGGCTGACCGGGCCGATGGGGCCGCTGCCCGCACATCTGACCGAATTCGCAGTGTTCGAAAGCCGCTATGCCAAGACGCAGCCGTTTGGGCGGTGGCTCGATCTGCTCGCCAACCGGATGTTGCAGCTCTTCTATCGGGTATGGGCGGATTCGCAGCCGGCGGCGCAGGCGGATCGGCCGCTCGACGATCGGTTCGCGCGCTATCTCGCGCAGTTGACCGGGGCGGGCGAAGGCGTGGCGGAGGATGCGGCGTTCCCGGCGCGCGCGCGGCTGCATTATGCCGGGCTGTTCGCGTCGCGGCGCAGTGCGGTCGGGATCGAGGACGCGCTCAGCCATCTGTTGCGCCAGCGCGTCAACGTTCTCGAATATCAGCCGCGTTGGCGCGACGTCGAGCGCGACGACCAGAGCCGGCTCGGGCGTGGGTTCAGCGGGCTCGGCACCGACATGATGATCGGTCAGCGGGTGCGGGTGGCGTCGGATGCGTTCCGCGTCGTGGTGCGCGCCAATTCGTTGCACGAATTCGAGGCGTTGCTCCCGGGCGGCGACCGCTTCCGGATCGCGTCCGAGGCCCTCGATGCGTTCGCGCCGAGCCATCTCGAATGGGATATCATGATCGAGATGGAGGAGCGCCACGCGCGGCCCGCCCGTCTCGACGGACGCGCGCGGCTCGGCTGGACCGGGTGGCTGGCGCCAGGGCAGGGTGACCGGGTCCGTGCCGACGCCCGGCTTACGCGCCGCGCCGCATCACGCAGACAGACTGCTCAATCGACTACGGGGGATATGTAATGACCGAGATCAGCCGCACCGCGTTGTTCGGCCGCCTCGATACCGCGACGCGGAAGGCGATCGAGACCGCGACGAGTTTCTGCAAGATGCGCGGCAATCCGTATGTCGAGCTGGTCCACTGGGTGCACGTCCTGCTCCAGGATCCGCGCAACGACGTGGCGGCGATCCGGGCGGCGTTCGCGATCGACGATGCGCGGCTGGCCGCCGACGTCACCGCGGCACTGGATTCGTTGCCACGCGGTGCGAGCGCGATCTCCGACTTCGCGCCGCAGATCGAGGAGGCGATCGAGCGCGGCTGGGTCTATGCCTCGCTGCAGTTCGGCGCCGGGCGCGTGCGGAGCGGGCATCTGCTGTACGCGATGGTGCGCACGCCGACGCTCCGCAACGCGCTGTTCGCGATCAGCGGCGAGTGGCGCAAGGTGCAGGCCGACCGGCTGGGTGAAGACTTCGCGACGATCGTCGGCGCCTCGGCGGAGACCGACGAAGCGCCGGTGGCTGCGGAGGCTGGCGACGGTTCTCCTCACGCGGGCGGCAAGGTCGGCGAAGCGCTGGCGGCGTATTCGATCGATCTGACCGCGCGCGCGCGCGCGGGCGAGATCGATGCGATCGTCGGGCGTGATGCCGAAATCCGTCAGGTCGTCGACGTGCTGCTGCGGCGGCGGCAGAACAACCCGATCCTGGTCGGCGAGGCAGGGGTCGGCAAGACCGCGGTGGTCGAGGGCTTTGCGCGGCGGATCGTCGACGGCGACGTGCCGCCCGCGTTGCAGGGCGTGACGCTGCGCTCGCTCGACATCGCGTTGATGCAGGCGGGCGCCGGCGTGAAAGGCGAGTTCGAGAAACGCCTGCGCGCGGTGATCGACGAGGTCGAGACATCCGAGACGCCGGTGATCCTGTTCATCGACGAGGCGCACAGCCTGATCGGGGCGGGCGGGCAGGCCGGGACGGGCGATGCCGCGAACCTGCTGAAACCAGCGCTCGCGCGGGGGCGGCTGCGGACGATCGCGGCGACGACCTATGCGGAGTATCGCCAGTATTTCGAGAAGGACCCGGCGCTGACCCGGCGCTTCCAGACGGTCGATGTCGGCGAGCCCGAGATCGATACCGCGATCGCGATGCTGCGTTCGGTCGCGCCGATGATGGAGGCGCATCACGAGGTCGTGGTGCTCGACGAGGCGGTCGCGGCGGCGGTGACGCTGTCGCAGCGCTATGTTCCCGCGCGGCAATTGCCCGACAAGGCGGTGAGCCTGCTCGACACGGCGTGCGCGCGCGTGGCGGTGTCGCAGCACGCGACGCCGGCGCCGGTCGAGGATCGCAGGCGGCGGTTCGAATTGCTCGAGGTCGAGCGCGGCGTGGTCGAGCGCGAGGCGACCGGCCGCTACCGCGAGGATGATCGGCTGGGCGAACTCGACGAGGCGATCGTCGCGGCCCGCGCCGACGTCGAGGCGGTCGAGGCGAAATGGGCGGCGGAGAAGGACGCGCTCGACGCCGTGCGCGCGGCCCGTGATGCGCTGACCGAGGAGGCGTCTTCGGATCCGCTCGATGCGGCGCTGGTGGCGATGCGCGCGGTGCAGGGCGATGCGCCGATGGTGTTCGGCGTGGTCGATGGCGACGCGATCGCCGCGGTGGTCGGCGACTGGACCGGCATCCCGATCGGCCGGATGGTCAAGGACGAGATCGCCAGCGTGCTGACGATCGCCGACAAGCTGAAGGCGCGCGTGGTCGGACAGGATCATGCGATGGACGCGATCGCCAAGCGTATCCAGACCAGCCGCGCCAAGCTCGACAATCCGTCGAAGCCGGTCGGCGTCTTCATGCTCTGCGGCCCGTCGGGGGTCGGCAAGACCGAAACCGCGCATGCGCTTTCCGAGCTGTTGTTCTCGGGTGACGAATCGATGATCGTCATCAACATGAGCGAGTTCCAGGAGGCACATACCGTCTCGACGCTGAAGGGCGCGCCGGCGGGGTATGTCGGCTATGGCCAGGGTGGCGTGCTGACCGAGGCGGTGCGGCGGCGGCCCTATTCCGTCGTTCTGCTCGACGAGGTCGAGAAGGCGCATCCGGATGTCCACGAGATGTTCTTCCAGGTGTTCGACAAGGGGTTCATGAACGACAGCGAGGGGCGGCATATCGATTTCCGCAACACGGTGATCCTGCTGACCTCGAACGTCGGCACCGACCTGATCATGAGCCTGACCGAGGACGAGGAGATGGCGCCCGAGGCCGACGGCCTCGCCACCGCGTTGCGGCCCGAACTGCTGAAGGTGTTTCCGCCTGCGCTGCTCGGGCGGTTGCTGGTGCTGCCCTATTATCCGCTCAGCCCGGCGATGCTGACGGGGATCGTCGGGTTGCAGCTCGACCGGATCGTCCGGCGAGTGCGCGACAATCACGATATCGCGCTCGATTACGACCAGGCTGTGGTCGAGCATATCGTCGCGCGCTGTACCGAAGTGGCGTCGGGCGGGCGGATGATCGATGCGATCCTGACCAACACGATGCTGCCGGCGATGTCGGTGGCGCTGCTCGAGCGGCAGATGCGTGGCGAGCGGGTGGCGGCGATCACGGTGCGGGTCGAGGACGGCGACTTCGTCTACGGCTTCCGCGCACGCGAGCCTGTGAAACGCGCGATCGCGGCCGAGCCGGCGGTGGAGGCGGTATGATCCGGGCGCCGCTCCTGCCGGGAATCGTCGCGGCGGCGGTCTTCGCCACGGGGTGCAGCGCGCAGCCTCGCGCGGCGTCCGCGGGAATGCCTGCCGACGTTCGCGCATTCGTCGCCAAGCGGACGCAATGCGATCACTTCAGAGGCGAGGAGCCTTATGATGCGGCCCGCGCGGCGGACCTCGATCGGCGGATGCGCGCCACGTGCACGGGCACCGATGCGACGCTCGCCCGGTTGAAGCGCGCCCACCACCGCGACCGCACGGCGATGCAGGCGCTCTCCGCCTATGACGCGCGGATCGAGTAGGTCATGGCCAGGGAACCCGCCGCCACGCCTGCGCAGACCGCCGAGCTCCAACGGCTGCTCAACCTGCGCGCGAGTACGCTTGGGATGATTCCGCTCAGGACCGATGGCGTGCTCGACGGTGCGACCACGCGGGCGATGCGGACCTATGCGGCGCGCGTGATGGGGCGTAGCGCAAGCCGCGGCGATCTGGCGACCGCGCTTGCGCAACAATCGCCGTCCGACCTGTTGCGCGAACAGGCGCGGGCGCGCGAGGCTGCGGCGAAGCTGAGCGGGGCGGACTGGTTTCGCCGCAACCAGGCGCGGTTTCCCAACAGCGACCGGGTCGCCGACCTCGCCCCGGCCTTCGCCGCGCAGGTGACGCAATTCCTCACCGCGCTGGCGAACGCGGGGACGATCGTGCGGATATCCTCGACACGGCGCAACCGCATCCGCGCGTGGCTGATGCATTATGCGTGGCAGGTCTCGCACGGGGCGGTCGCGCCCGCGGACGTTCCCGACGAGCCGACGGCGGGGATCATCTGGGATCACGGCGACGACACCCGCTCGATCGCCGCGGCGGCCGAGATGGTCGCGCTGTTCGCGATCCGCTTCAAGCCGTCGCTGACCTCGAACCATATCGCCGGGCTGGCGATCGACATGACGATCAGCTGGTCGGGCCCGATCGAGATCGTCGACGCCGCTGGTGCGAAACAGCCGATCGACCAGCCGCGCAATGGTAACGACAACGCGACGTTGCACACTGTAGGCGCGAGCTACGGCGTCAAGAAACTGCTGTCGGATCCGCCGCATTGGTCGGTCGACGGGCGGTGATACGCCGGTACCGCGCCGCGATCAGGTCATCCGGTGCACAGGTTCGGCGATCGCCGAGAACACCTATTCCGCTACGCCATGCGAAAACTCCGGAGCATGGCGTGAAAGACGGGTTCGACGGCGGCAAAATCGGTTCTGCCGGCTGTTCCGGTCGCGATCACGACTGTTCCGTCGCTGGCCTGATTGTACCCAATCCACTGGGTCAGCGGAATGCTATCCGCGGTCCAGTCGATTCGCAGTTCCGGCAGCGCCGAAGCATCCGCCGCTTGCCGTCGCGCAATGCTCACCGGGGCGGGCAGCGTTGTCCGCATTTGCGCGATCTGCCGTTCGACGAATGCGTCGAGCGCGTCCTCGGCGAGGGCGCGTAGATCTTCCGGCATGAGTTCGCGCGTTACTACGAAGTTCGGCGAAACGCCGCTCGCTCCAGGCTTCGCGGCCGAGAGTACCAGCATCGATTTATCGAGCCAGCCGTCGGGGCAGGCCATCGTCATACTTTGCACCTGCGTCATCGTGCTGCCCCCAATGGTGGCCATTTGCCGTCTTTCTCAAGCGCTAGTATCTCGGCGCGACCCGGTGGCGGGAAAGGATAACCACGCGCCTTGAGCTTTTCTATCACTCGCAACCGAGCCTTGTCTTCATCCGAGCCGGGTAGAATACGGCTTGTGACAGCCATTTGTGGCATCGTGGTACCGAACTGGTCATGCGCCCAGATGTTGGCGCCATGGTCGACGAGGATCTCGACCACGGGCCATTGGTCGCTGCCGGAGGCCATGATCATCGGCGTGGCTTGGTTTGCAGGATAGCGTTCGTCCAGACCGGTTCCTTGGTTGGCCAGGCGCAATACCTCCTCCGTCTCGGAATGCATGACGGCTCCGAGCATCGGCATGATCGCGGCTTTGTTCACGGAGTCGTCCTCGTTGGAGCAGGCGGCCAGCAGAGCGAACCCGACCAGCGCGGTAATGGGGAACAGTCGAATCATGAGCACCCATTCGTAGACAACGCACGCTCGGTTTCAACGCGCTTCTGGGCAAGGGCGGCGTCGGCCGCCGTCATCATGTGCAGCGGTCCAGCGAGCACGATATCGCCTGCCGCGACATAGGTGCGGGACTGGCATGTCGCACCGGCGGCGGGGCGTCCTGAATCGGTATCCCGGACGAAACGAATCGGCGGCGGTTCGGATCAGGGCTTACCACTCAGGTGGCTCGGATATGTCGATAAAAGCCCTGGGTTCCTGTCACGGCTTCTTCGAGCACGTCTCCGCAAGAACTATGAAGCCGCCTTCGACGCGGGCGAAGGCGTTGCCCATCGGCTCGGGTTGGGGTTTTGTCGGTACGGATACGACGCTGGTTTCGTGCCCGTCATTCAGTTCGATTATTGTCCGCTCATTCTCATCGCGCGCGGCCCAGTCCTGCACTTTCGACCAGTTCACCGTCTTGGTGCTATCCATGGTCGTGATCTTAGAGATGCATGGCGCAGACAGCGTAAAATCGGTGATCGATTTTCCATCGCTTTGTCCGACTTCCGTGAGAATGGTCTTCAGGATCGGTATGCCCGCCTGGTCGGTGTTGCTCGATCCGACATCGTCCGGCGGGCTATTGTCAGCGAAAGGCGCAGTAGCAGCGGCGTTGTCAGCTGTATGCGTGTCAAAGGAAGAATTTTCGCCATTTGATGAAATTGTGGGCGATGCGGATGCATTATTATTGCTGCACCCGCCAAGCAAAAGCATTGCGAGTGCTATTGGGATTCGTACCGTTCTCATTGATATTCTCTGTATAGGAAAATACTAGCCTCAGCGTCTCTTCTGACGACCAGGCTGCGGACCTTCTCCCCTTTGGAAAATACACGGCGTTTAATTACTATCATCGCCTCGTGGTGCTTTCCATCGTTGACCCGCTTGGTTGTCTTCGCCCAGCCGTCGCCCGGATTGTAGGCGTAGGATACCAAGCATAGCATTCCTGCTGATGGAGCGGAATCTTGATCGCGATCTTCACCTTCGCTTCATAGCCCGGGGTGAAATGGATCAGAATACCACTTCCTGCTGGCGGATGAGATCAATCGCGTGCTTGTTTTAAACGACGAACGCCGTCTTGTATTTGCGCGTGCCACGGGTAACCGATGTCAGGTCGGGCAGGCACGAATATACGAGAATTTATTTCTCGCTTTCGCAGGCATCGGCGAGATGTCCCATCGTACCGTTGACCCGCCGAAAACCATCGCCTTCGGGCAAAACGAAATTGTGAACGCCAGCACCGTCATCGATCGTAATTGTCGCCGATCCGTGATCTACGGTTGCTGCAAAATTGCCCACCTTATTCCAGCGCACCGTAACAACGGCATTGGATTTGGTGATGAACACCATCTGGCAACGCGACACTGACTTGACGTCGGTGATGGGGTGGCCATCCAGCGTTGCGGCCGCCCCGATCAGTTCGCGACGTAGCGACGCCACTCCGGTCGCGTTCGTCTGGTCTTCGGTATATTGTGAATTAGCAGTAGCGGTCGGATCACTCACGCCTTCTGCATTGATCGCTGCCTCGGTCGTCGCTGCGTTAGCATTGCTCCCGCCAGCGCAAAGTATCAGCACTGAGGCGGCGAGTGGTATCCCAAATCCAGTCATGCATAGGTGCCATACAGTTCGGGGTTCAGCTGTCCGTCTTGTGGCAGAATCCATATGCCGGTCTGGTAGGTTCTGTCCGGAACCGACGTGGTCAATTTTTCGTATCAAGTGTTTGCCAACGGTCCGCGGCGCGTGCCCCATGACTGTACGGGCGATCGCACCGATCAACTGGCGTAGCGGGATCACGGCAGAGCTCTCGTCCATAGCCTGCATCGCCTATCGAGGCGTACAGTAGCGGTGGGAACCCTTGCCGTGCCGCGGCGCAGCATCAGTTCGGTGCGCAGCCATCGGCGATGCCGGACAGTCCCATGTTCACCAGCGCCGCCACATCGCCGACGGTGGCGGTCTTCGTATCCTTGGGGAGGGACAAATCGTGCGATCCGTGACCGTCGTCGATCGGCGTCACGACGCGGTTACCCTCGTCATGCTCGGCAAAATTACCGACTTTCGTCCAATCGACCACCACGGGGCCCTTGGTCGTGACAAAGGCCGTCTGGCAGCGTGACCGGAGCTGAAAGTCCTTGATCGCCGCGCCGTCGATCGTTCCGAACTGGATGAGCACGGGGCGGATCGTGCCGGCACCCGTTGTATTCGTGCGGTCCAGCGATTGCGTTGCAGGCGCGTCTTCGGACGCATTTTCCGTCGCTGGCAGCGGAGCCGAAGGTTCTGGCGCGGCCATGTTACCGTTGGCGTTCATGTCGGTGCTCGTGTCGGCTCCTGGCTGCGCGACGGACGGCGCGGCGTTGCCGTTCTCTGCGGCCGAACCATTGGCGCTGGCGCCACATCCGGCGAGCCCGACGGCGAGCGCCAGCATTACAGAACGCGAAACCATCACTTATATTCTCCGTATAGAAAGAGCTTACTCTCGGCAGCGCGTCGGGTCACCAAGCTGCGGACCATCTGGCCCTTGGAATAGACGTGGCGCTTAATCTCGACCATCGCGTCGTGAAGTTTGCCTTCGTTGACCAGTTTGGTGGTCTTGGTCCAGCCGCCGCCGGGGTTGTAGGCATAGGATACCAGCGCATCGAATTCATGCTGATGCAGCGGTACCTTGATCGCACGCTTGACGCGGTCCTCGTATGACCCGACGATCCGGCGCAGCAGCAAGGCTTCCTGGTCGATCGAAATGTTGATGACGGACTTGTTGTCCTTCACGAATTGCGTCGCCGGCGCGCCCGATCGACCTGCGCCCGCCGCGGCGGTCTTCGCGGCCTCGATCGGTACGCCGATCGCGGTGAGATCCGATTGAACCTCCGCACTGGAGCGATCCTTCATGTCGTAGCCGGGCCCGATCGTCACGCCGCTGCCCGCGGTCGGGTGATGCAGGCGATTGCTGACGCCGCGTTGCGACTCATGTTCGACGATGAAGCGTCGGCCTTCTCGAGACATGTGCATGCTCGACACCGGGCTGGCCGTCCCCGCCGGCATCGCGGCGGTGCGAGCGCGTTCGCGGGCGGGCTCGACGGCGGCTTTCAGGGGGCCGGGATCGCCCTTGCCGACACTTGCCGCGCTGGCTGCGGTCTGCGCCTTCTGGAAGGCGGCGGAGCGCGTTCCAGGGATCGCGACGGTGCGCGTCGGTGTGCCGGCGGGGATGGCGCGCGCCGGGCTGGCGTAGCCGGCACCGTTGCCGGTCAAGACGCCCATCGTCATCGGGCCGGCGATGCCGTCGGGGGGATAGAGCCCGTTACGCCGCTGACCCAGCCGCACCGCGCGCTCGGTCTGCGGACCGAAGACGCCATCGGCGCCGAGCTGCGGGTCGTACTGGCGCAACAGCGTCTGTAGATTTCGGACGTCCTCGCCACGGCTTCCAACGCGTAACATCGCCATCCTTCCTGTCTCCTGGTCGTGGATACTACCCAATTCCACAGGCTTGCACCTCAATGCAGCGGGTGGGCCAGCCTGCAACGGGCCCGGTCGTGCGGCGACTACAATAGATCGAAAGCGAATGATCTCCAGCCGATTTTACAAGTTTTTTGAGGTTAACCATAGTCTTCGAAAGATCACCGCGACTTCGCATCTATGCATGGCGTAAAAATGTCGTCATGGTCCGCCGGGCCTTTCAAGGCGTCGTGCGTATCCCCAAAGGAGAGCGACAGTTCGTCTGTCTACAAATCGCACGTCGTTATCGGCAACGCGCGGGGGATTGATGACATCGAAAGTATGGCGTTCATACGTGCTTATGATGGCTGGCGTCGCAGGGGGGGCGCTTCTTGCGCAACCTGTTGCCGCGCAAGTAGTTCTGCCGTCCCGTCAGGAAGTGACTCCACCCGCACCTGACACGCGCCAAGAATCGGCGGTCAGCGTCGATTCGAGCCGTGCGCTGGAACAGCCCGCCTGTCCGTTCGAGACGTCGTCGCTCAAGGTCACGCTGACCACGCTGAGCTTCGTGCGGCCGGATGGCAGCGCGTTGCAACCCGAGATCGCCGAAGCGGTCGCCGGCATCGACGTGCCGCAGGGCGAGCAGCCGATCAGCGTCGTCTGCGCGCTACGCGACCGTGCCAACGCCGCGCTGCGACATGCGGGCTGGGTGGCTTCGGTGCAGATCCCTGCACAGGAGATCACGGGCGGAACGTTGCAACTGCAGGTCGTGACCGCGCGTATCGTCGAAGTCCGCGTGCGTGGATCAGCTGGGCCGTATGATTCGATCCTGCGTGAGCGGATCGCGCAGATCCAGGCGCTCGATCCGCTGAACGAGAAGAAGGCCGAGCGGCTGTTGCTGCTCGCGGGCGATATCCCGGGGCTCGAGGTGCAGTTGTCGCTACGTCCGGCAGGAACGCGACAGGGCGAGGTGATCGGCGAATTGTCGCTCGCGTTCCGCCGGTTCGCGGTGATCGCCAACGTGCAGAACCAGAATAGTCGGCTGACCGGGCGCGAGACGGGCTATGCGCGCGCGGAGATCTATGGGCTGACCGGGCTATCCGACGTCACCTATGTCGGCGTGTCGTCAACCGCGGACTTCAAGGAACAGCGCGTCGTGCAAGCGGGGCACATCATGGGCCTCGACCGCAACGGCACGACGTTGGGCGCGCGCTTCACCTACGCATGGTCGCGTCCCGACCTTGGTGCACTCGACCTGCGGACCAATACGCTGATCACCGGGTTCGATCTGGCGCGGCCGCTGATCCGGTCGTTGCGGACCAACCTGCGGGCGACTGGCGGCTTCGACTATGTCGACCAGCGCTCGGTGGTGCGGACCGAGGGTGGGTCGGTGCCGTTGACGGTCGATAAGCTGCGGATCGGCTTTATCGGTATCGATGGTGACTATCGCACGGTGCGGTACGACGGCGCGACCGCATTCTCGATCGCCAGTTCGCTGCAGGTCCGCAAGGGCGTCGATGTGTTCGGATCGAGTGATATCGGCTTTGCAAACGGCCGGCTGACCTCGCGGATCGACGGTAATTCGCGCGCGCTAGTGGTGCGTGGTACGGTCGACACGGTGATCGGGGTCGGTCCGATCTTCAGTCTGGCCGGCCAAGGCCAGGCGCAATGGACGAACGATCCGCTGCTGAACTACGAGGAGTTCTCGGTCGGCAATCTGACGATCGGTCGCGGCTACGATCCGGGCGTGAGCACCGGCGATCGTGCGGTCGGCGGTCGCGGCGAAGTCCGTGCCGAGCTGCCGTTGATCACCGGCCTCGGGACGCAGCTGTTCGGCTTCTACGACCACGTCTATCTGCGCAATCTCGATCGTAATGCGATCGAGCCGAAGCGAACCTATCGCAGCTATGGCGGGGGCGCCCGCTTCTCGTTGCCGGGGCTTCTGGTGCTCGAGGTGATGTATGCGCACCCGCTGGATCGGGTTTTGAAGCTGGACGAGAAGCGCCCGCCCAACCGCGTGCTGGTGTCGTTGACCGCGCAATTCCGCGACAAGACGCGCTGACCCGCGCGCCGTACCGAGTTTAGGGGAGCCTTCGATGTCCATCCCATTGTACCGTCGCCATATCCGCCGCACGCTGGCGATCAGCACCGTGCTCGCAAGCGGTTGTGTGCCCGCGGTCGGATGGGCGCAGGCGCTGCCCAGGGCGAGCGACGTGAGGGCGGTGATGACGTCGCCCGGCGGCGGCAACCCGACCGTGACGCGCTCGGGCTCGACCTTGTCGGTCGATCTCAAGGCCACCAGCACGGTGATCGACTGGAACGGCTTCAACGTGCCGACCGGAGCGACGGCGGAGTTCACCGACGGTCGGGGGGCGGCGCTTGCGCGCAACATCGCCGTACTCAACCGCGACGTATCGGGATCGACGGCCGGCACGCAAATCCTCGGCACGCTCAAGTCCGATACGAACGTCGCGGTCTGGGTGTTCAATCCCAACGGCATCCTCGTCGGATCGGGCGCCAAGATCAACACCGGGTCGCTCGTCCTGACGACGTTGAAGCCCGATCAGGCGAATTTTCTCGCCGGTAACGATCTCGGCGGCAGCTATGGCCTCGGCAAAGAAGGCGGCACCGCCGGCGATATCCGCGTCCAGTCGGGCGCGACGATCACGCTGTCGAGCGGCAACCGCGGGCTGATCATGGTCGCGCCCAAGATCACCTCGGCCGGCACGCTGACCGCGGGCAATCAGGACGTCGCCTTCGTTACCGCGACCGACGTGACGCTGAACTACGCCGCCGGCAGTCCCTTGTCGGTGACGTTGGACAAGGGAACGTCGGTCGGCGGCACCAGCCAGCTCGTGACCGGGTCGGTGAGCGGCCGGAACGTCGTGTTCGCGCTCGCCTCCGAGGCGAACGTCACCGATGCCCTGCTCAGCGTCGATGCATCCGTCACCAGCGCCTCGAACGGCGACAACGGCATCGTGCTGTCGGCGGGGCGCAGCGGTAACGGCGTGACCGTGGGCAGCACGGCGACCGAGACCGGCGGTGTGGTCGGCATCGGCGGGTCGGGCGCATGGCGTGCGATCAATGACGATGTGACGCTGACCGCGAACGGCGCAGTGGCGCTGACCGGCGCGCTACGGTCGGGCGGCGACGTCGTCGTCAACGCCGGGGGGCTCGCCAGCGTGGCGGGCGCGGTCACGGCAGGCAATGACTACCGCGTCGCCGGGACCGGCGTCACGCTGGGGCGCTCGACATCGGTCGTGCAGTCGGCGGTCGATGTGGTCGAGATCCTTTCGACCGATGGCAATCTTTCCGGAGGCGCCGGACTGACGCTTCGCGCCAACGCGAATGGCGCGGGCAACAACTTGATGACGCTGTCGACGGCAGGCGCGGCAGGCGGTGATATCGTCTTCGCCAAGGGCTCGTCGATCGAGGGCGGTCCTAATCTCGACTCCGACGTCCGGATCGGCGTCGGGGTGGCGGGCAATGCGATATCGCTCGGGGACGTGTCGGCACGCGGTCTGCTCGGCGCAGTTGGCGGTGGCGCCTATACCAACGGGCTGTCGATCGGCGGCCCGCTGGACCTTGGCGATGTGACCACGCGGTCGGCGTTGTCGCTGAGTTCGGGAGGCAGCTTGACTGCTGGCGTGCTGACATCCGGGGGCGCCGTTACGCTGAATGGCACCGGCGCGATGGTCCTAGCGGCAGTCGATGCGAGCGGTGACGTCGCGCTGAACGGGAGTGGCGCAACTACGGTGTCGAGCGGCCTCATCAGCCGGGGAGCGTCCAGCGACATTACGATCGCGCGCGATAGCGCCTTCACGGTGACAGGCGCGGTAACCGCCGGTGGCACTTTGACGATCGGGACGACCGCAGCGACCGCCGAGTCGACCGCGATCAGCGGCGCGGTCGGCGCACGCGATATCAGTGTCGTGACCAGCGGCGCGCAGACCTATGGCGGCGCGGTGAGGGCAACTGGTGGTCTTACCGCAACGGCTGGTGGCGCGTTCACCTCGTCCGGGGCGATCACCGCTGCGAATACGGTAACACTTACCGGCGCGAGTCTGGGGCTGAACGCCGTGACAAGCACGAACGGCGATCTCACGCTCGTCGCGACGAGCGGCGGCATTGCAGGGATTGCGCCGGTCGGCGTACGCCTGACCGCCGGTGGTGCCTTGAGCGCGACCGCTCCCAACGGCGCGGTAACGGTGGCCAGCAGCACCGCGAACGACGGTGTTCTCCGACTGACGGGCAGCGGCGGTGTGACGGCGGGCAGCTTGACCGGCAGCAACGACGTCATCGTCGACGCGGGGGGATCGACGGCGATCGTTTCGGGCGCCGTTACGGCGGGACGCAACTATGCGGTCAACGGCGGCTCGGTTTCACTGGGAACGACGGGATCCGGACCGATCGGCGTCGTCACGCAGGCCGCTCGAGGCGCGGTGACGATCAGCGGGGGCGCGGGGGGCATAATCGGGCTCGACCGGCTGACCTTGCAGTCCAATTCGGACGGTGCGGGCAGCGAAGCGCTCGAGCTTGCGATCGCCGACACGACGAATGGCGCGATCGCCTTCGCGCCGGGAACGACACTCAGGGGTGGGGCGGCCTCGCAATCCGACGTCGTGATCCGCTCCGGCGTCGCGGAGGGCAGCGTCGCGCTTGGTAACGTCGTTGCGCGCAACCTGCTCGGCGCGGTCGGTACCGATACCGCGACCAGCGGTCTCACGCGTACATCCGCGCTCTCGCTCGGTAACGTCACGCTCACCGGCCCCTTGTCGCTGTCTGGTGCGGGGCTGGCGACCGGTGCGCTGACCGCCGGCGGGGTTGTGACGCTGACCTCCTCGTCGAACCTGACGACGGGTGCGATCAGCACCGCCGACGCCGTCACCGCCGTAGCAGCGGGCAATCTGCGGATCGCATCGGCACGCGGCGTCACGGGCGTGGCGCTGACGTCGACCGGTGGCGATGTCGACGTCGCGGGAGCGTTGAGCGCGACGGCCGGCCCCGTGACTGTCGTGGCGAATGTCGGTGCGGCGCGCTTGCTGGGCGCGGTGACCGCAGGTGGCGATTACGGTGTTTCGGGCGGGTCGGTCACGCTCGGTGGCGTGCAGGCGGCGGTGGGTGCGGTCTCGATTGCCGCGACGGCCGGCACGCTGACCGGCGCGTCCGGACTTTCGCTGACATCGGGAAGCGATGGCCGGACGGCGCAATCGCTTGCGTTGTCGGCAACCGGTGGAATCGGGTTCGCCGCGAACAGCGTGATCAATGGTGGTCCGGCACAGCAGGGCGCGGTGACCATAGATGGCGGCGCGAACGCGATCACGCTCGGCGACGTCAACGGCCGATCGTTGGTCTTCAATGCTGGGCAACCGCTGACCGGGGCGCTGACGGTGGGCGACATCGCAGTCGTCGATGGCCTGTCGATCACCGGCGGCGCGGCGGGAATCCGTCTCGGCGACGTTTCGGTCTCGTCGGGCGGGTTGGCGATCACCGCGGTGGACGGCGGGGTCAATTTCGGCAACGCGGCGGTCAGCGGTGATCTGGCCGTGTCGGGATCGCGGATCGATTACCGCACGATCGATGCCAACGCAGTCGATCTTCGATCGGTCGGCACCTCCGCAACGGGTATCGCCGGGGGACTGATCGATGCGAGCGGACCGGTGACGATCACCGCGACCGACGGCATCGGTGGGGTCGCGACCGGCGCGATTACCACGAAATCCAACCTGACGATCAACTCGGTCGGCGAGATCCGCCTCGATAGCGTCGATGCCGGGGGCACGGCTGATCTGGCGACGCTGACCAATCCGGCCGATGTGCTGATAGTCAACGGTCTCACCGCGGTCGGCAAGGTCACGATCGCCTCGACGCGCGATATCCGCGCACCGTTCATCACCAGCACCGGCAGCAGCCTCTCGCTCAGCGCCCCCAATGGCGACGTCACCGGGTACCTGCCTGGCACGACGATCGAACTCAATACCGGCGTCGATGGCGGCTATACAGTGGACGTCGGGCGCGCGGTGCGGCTGGGCGCGCTGACCGGCGGTCCGGTCTCGTTGCGCGCGGATACGATCGAGATCGGTTCGATCAGTGTCGGTACCAACCTCGTCAAGCTGTTCGCGGACAGCGGCGATCTCACTATCCGCAACGGGATCAAGGCCGGGTTGGTCGACCTCCGCGCGTCGGGCGCGGTCTCGGTCGGCGGCCTGATTGACGCGAGCGATGCGGTCACGCTGACCAGCACCGATGGGCTGTCGTTCGGCGGCATCCGCGGACTGTCGGTCGCGGCAAACTCGGGCGGTGCGATCACCGGCGGCGCGATCCGGAGTAGCGGCGCTATCAACCTGACCGGCGGCTCGCTTCGGGTCGGCGACCTGACCAGTGCCACCGGCGCGATAACGCTCGAGGCCGTGTCGGGAAAGCTCGTGACCGGCGATCTGACCGCCGTCACCGGGATCGGCGCGCTCGCGCGCGGCGACGACCTGTCGGTGGGGTCGGTCACAGTGTCAGGCGGCAGCGCCAACCTGGCCTCGACGGCCGGCGATGCGCGGCTCGACAGCGGCTCCGCGAGCGGCGACATCGTGTTGAGCGCGGCAGGCGTGGCCGCATCGCCCGGCGCGATCCTGGCGGGGGGCAATTATCTGGTCACCGGCGGGACGGTCTTGCTGGGGCGCAACGTTACGCAGGAAGCGGGCGGTCGTATCGCGATCACCGCCACCAGTGGCAATATCGGCGCAGGCGATAGGCTTGCGTTGATCGCGAACAGCGGCAACGGCGTCGCGAGCGATGCGATGTTGCTCGATGCGGCGGGCGCGATCGACCTGCTCGGCTCGCGTATTTCCGTCCGCAACGGCGGCGCGCTGGGGTTGCGCGCGGGATCGGGCAAGACCGTGACGCTCGGCGATATCGATGCCGGGCTCGTCGGCGGCATCGCGACGGCTGCGGATGGCAGCCGTTCGGTCTCGACGCTGTTTGCCAATGACGCGGCGTTCACGGCCGGTACGATCCGCGCGGCGAATCTGGGAATCGCATTGTCGGCGGGCGATATCGCGATCGATGCCGTAACGACGACGCAGGCGACGCAATTGTCGACGGCGGCGGGGGCGATCGGGGTCGGGTCGATCACCGCGGATACCTTTGCGGTGAACGCAAGCGACGTGCTGGCGGGTGGCGCGTACGCGTCGCGCGGGGATAACAGCGTGGCGGCGGGCAGTATCGGACTGACCAGCCTCACCGCCAGTCTCGGATCGACCAGCGCGGCTGCGCGCACCGGCGACATTGCGATCGCCACGGTCGCGGCGGGTAGCACCGCGACGCTCACCGCACCCGGTGCGATCGGTGTCCGATCGATCACGGCGAATGCGCTGACGCTCGACGCGGGCGGTACCGTTACGGGCGGAACCTACGCTATCAAGGACGCGACGTCGGTTGCCGGGCAATCGATCCGGCTTGCGGGTCTCACGTCCGAGACCGGGAGCATCGCTGCGGCGGCTCGACGGGACGGCATTGCGATCGATCGGCTTGCATCGGGCGGCGGCGCAACACTTAGCGCACCCGGTACGATCGCGATCGGCGGCCTGACGGCGAATACGCTGACCGCCACGGCGGGCGGTGCACTGTCGGGCGGCGACTTCACGACGGCGGGTATGGCATCGCTGACCGGGCAGTCGATCGCGCTGACCGGGGTCACGAGGACCCAGGGATCGCTGACCGCCAACGCGACCGGCGGCGACCTGGCGATCGGCCGAGTGACGGCCGGCGGCCTGGCAACGCTGACCGGAACCGGCGCGGTTACGGTGAATGGCCTGACAGCGGGCGCACTGGCGGTGGATGCAGGGGGCGGCGTTTCGGGTGGCACCTATGCGGTGAACGGCGCGGCGTCGGTGGCCGGACAGGCGGTTACGCTGGCCGGGCTGACATCCGATACGAGCGACGTGACGGCGACGGCGCGCGCGGGCGACATTGCCATCACCCGACTTGTCGCTGGCGGCGCGGCAACAGCCACAGCGAGCGGCGCGGTGGCTATCGGTGAGTTTGGCGCAAAGGGTGCTGGCGCGATTACCGCGACCGGCGTTGGTATCCGGCTCGACACGGCGACCGCGAGCGCCCTCACGCTCAAGGCGGCGGGCGATATCGGTGGGCGCACCGGGGCTGGCGCGACGCTGGCGAGCACCGTCGGCGATCTCACCGTGACCGGCGACCGCGCGGTGACGCTGGCGGGGGCGACCTCGGCAGGCGGTGCGACGATCGGCGGTACCGATGTCCGGGTGTCGGGCGGGCTGAGTGCCGCCCGCGCGTTGCTGGTGCAGGCGCGCACCGCGTTGACGCTGGGCGACGCGACCGCGGGGAGCACGCTGTCGCTGACCGCGACCAACGGGCTGACCACGCAGGCGCTGAGGGCAGGTGGCGATACCAGCCTGAAGGCGGGTGCCGCCTTGGCGACGGGCGCGATCGATACCGGTGGCGCGCTGTCGGTAATCGGCGGTGGCGACGTGTCGCTCGCGTCGAGCCGCACCAGCGGTGCCGCGACGATCGACGCGGTCGGGATCGCGACGCTCGGCCAGATGATCGCCGGGCCGAGCCTGACGATTAAGGCCAGCGACGCCCGGCTGTCGGGTATCCAGCGCGCCGCCGCGGTCGGGTTCGAGAACCGCACGGGCGATACCAGCGCGCTACGGCTGGGCGACGGCACCGCCGCAGACGGCTTCCAATTGTCCGATGCCGAGATCAAGCTGGTCGAGGCCGATGCGCTGACCTTCCGGCAGGGCACCGGCGCGGTCGAGATCGGCACGCTGGCGTTCGGCGCCGATGCGGGCCGCCGCACGGTCGACGTGCTGGGGACCGGGCGGATGACGATCGACGGCGTCGTCAGTGGGGCGGGGGCGGGGCGGATGTTCCGCTTTGGTGGCACGACCACGTCGGAGACCGATACCGCGTCCGCGATCCACGTCGCGGCGACCAGCACGGCGGGCGGGCGGCTGTTGTTCGATACCGCCGATCTGGATCTGCGCGGCAACCGGATCGCGGTCGGGCTGGGCGCGGGTTTCCTTAACCTGCTGAACGACGATGCCACCGTCACGCAGGTCGTCGCAGGACTGGTAGGGAACGCCAATTCGGCGCTCTACAACGCCAATCTCGGCGGCGGCACCTATGATCCGTCCGCGCCGACGACGGTTTCGGCCCGCAGCCTGACAGTGCGCTACGGCGACTATGCGCTGTTCCAGAACACCGGTGTCGCGCGCACCAACACGGGTATCGTTCTGGGCGGCACACCTACCGCGCCGGTCAATCCGGCGCTCAGCCTGCGCCCGACGACCGCATCCAACACCTTTGCCGCATTCGGCACGATCAACGGCGTCGGCGCGACCGCGGCGGCGCTGCTGGGGCCGGACGCCGTGGCGCTGGGGAACGCCAACGTCTCCGCTACCCGGATCAACGGCTGCGTTGTGGGATCCGGCGCGGGTTGTCTCACCGCGATCGTGATCCAGCCGACCTTGCAGGTGTTCTCCGCAAGCCAGGCCGATCTGTTCGGCTCGGTCGCCGATCTGACGGTGCCGTTCGATCCGCTCGTCGGCGGCTCGAACGAGGAACTGCTGACCGGGCTGGCGGCACTGGCGCCGAAGCCCGATACCGATGGCTGCGTCGCCGGCAAGAAGGAGTCGTGCAAGTGATCCGATCGATGGCGCGCCCGCGTCTTGTGGCGGGCGCCGCTCTGACGAGCGTTGCCATGTTGTTGGCATCGTGTGCGACGGTGCGCGCGCCAGACCGACCGGACGTCGTCACCCTCGGTCGCAACCCGAGCGGCGAGCCTTGCGTCGCATCGCGCAACTGGTCCGATCCTGCCGTACCCGATCCGTTCGCGCGGGCCTATGCGATCACCTGTCGCGGCGTCACCGCCAGTCGTCCGGTCGGCAGCATCCGCATCGTCCCGGCAACCGCGGCGGCGATGAAACCGATCGATGCGGTGCTCGACTGCGGGCCGGTCTCGCCGATGACGATCGCGGCCGGTGCGGTGCAAGTTAGGCGCTGCAACGACCGCGCGCTGGGGACCGCGACGATCCGTATCGACATGCCGGTGGGCGAGACGATGCTGGTCGCGGATGCGCCGCCGTCGCTGCTCGGGCAACTTGAGGAAGCGGTTGCGATTCTGGCGGGCACGAAGCGGCCGAGCGCGGACGCGATGCGGCCGATCGCGCCGACGATCGATCTCGCGGGGGTCGCGCCGGGGCGCACGACATCGTCGGTGGCGTCGACCACGACCACCGCGGGCGTGTTCGATCCCGCGACCGCGCTCGGCGAGGGCATTGGCTTCAACCACCGTGGTCTGCATGTCGAAGCGTCGCGCGTGCTGAACGACGCGCTCAGCCGCGTATCGACCACCGCCGATCCGGCGATGCGCGTCGACCTGTTGCTCGAAGCGGGGCTGGCGGATTCGAACATCCGCTTCAACGACGCGGCCAAGGAGCATTTCGACGAGGCCGATGCGGTCATGGCGGCGTCGCCGGCCAACCGGTCGCTGTTCCTGATGCGCAAGCGCGATGCGTACCGCGCTCTAGACCTGATCAATCGGCACGCTTTCCGCGAAGCCGCCGACATGCTGAGCCAGTCGACCGGTGCGGCGGTTGCCGCGAAGGATCCGCTGCTGGATCCGGCGACGTTGCGTCAGTTGAACCAGCCGCGCTCGAACGCTGCCGATGCGGTCAGCGCGATCGCGGTGCCCGATACCGCCGACCTGGCGCAGCTGGTGCTCGATATCCAGGCGAAGTGGGCGCTCAGCGTCGCGCGGCTGGCGCTGGGCGACGATGCGGGGTCGCTCGCCGCGATCGACGCAGCGGCGCGGTCCTATCGCCCGCTCGAGAACGAGCGGATCAATCCGTCGCAGATCCTGTGGTTGAGCGCGCGGATCGAGCGGCAGCGCGCGCGCCTGCTCGCGCGGGCAGGCAAGTCGGGTGCGGCGCTCGATGCGTTCGACTCCGCGCTGGTCAACCTCAAGCGCGGCGCGCTCGCGACCGGCGGTACCGGTGCCGAGCCTGCGATCGCACAGGCCGAACTGGAACGCGCCAGCCTGTTCGCGCGCACCAGCGCGCCGCGGGCGGCGGTGCGGACCGAATATGCCCACGCGATCGACGCGATGATCGATGCCGATGTCGACACGCTGGCGACGTCGAACGGCATGGAGGAATATCTCGATCTGCTGGTCCGGGAAGCCGCGACCACGCCGCAGGCGGATACGTTCGCCCGTTTCTTCCGTGCGGTGCAGGCGACCGGCGAGCCGGCGATCGCACGACAGGTCAGCCAGCTGCAGACGGTGGTGACCGCCGATCCTGCCACCGGTGCGCTGGTCCGCGAACGCGGCGAACTGGAGCGCGAGGTCACGCGGCTTCGCTATGCGATCTCGGCGAAATCGAGCGATGTGGCCGTGCCCGGCGCCAACGCCGGCGTGAAAACCCCGTCGAGCGATCTGGGCGCCGCGCGCGCCGCCGCCGAGCAACGGCTGCTTGACGTCGAGGCGAAGCTCGCCAGCGATCCGCGTTATCGGACGGTCGACGATCAGCCGGTAACGATCGAGGCGGTGCGCGCGGCGTTGAAGCCCGGCGAGGTGTTCCTGAAGCTGACGACGCTCAATCGCCGGATCTACGGCATGATCGTGAGCGCGGACCGGACCTATATCTACGCGGTCGCAGCCGACGCCGCGTCGAAGCAGGCGGTCGACGCACTGGCGTCGCAGGTTCGCGGGTCGATCGACGGGGCGTTGTCGCAGGGCAAGCTCGTGCCGTTCGACGACGCGGCCGCCTATGCGCTGTTCCGCCTGATCGCGGGGCCGGCCGAGCCGATCCTGGCATCGGCACGGGCGCTCGTCGTCGATCCGTCGGGGCCGCTCGAGCGGCTGCCCGCGGGTGTGCTCGTCAAGCGCTATGACAAGGCGGCGGTGCGTGAGACGCCGTTCGATTTCTCGCATACCGCGTTTCTCGCGGCGGACACGGCGATCTCGACGGCGCTGTCGCCCAGATCGTTCTTGGTGGCGCGCGCGTTGCCGCCGTCGCGTGCACGCAATCCGTTTCTCGGGTTCGGCCAGCACCGTCCTACCGCGTTCGGGCTTGGCGAGGCGGGGCGGATGATCAAGGTCGGCTTCGGCTGCACGGTCGGCGCCGGGCAGCTCGGCATGCTTTCACAGGCGATCAAGCCGATCAGCGATCACGAACTGACCGTCGCGTCCGATGCGCTGGGCGTGCCGGGCGCGCCGCAGATGACCGGCGCGGCGTTCAGCGATACCGGCGTCGAGGCACGCGCCGATCTCGATCAGTATGAGGTGCTGCACTTCGCCACGCACGGTCTCGAAGAGGGGCAATGGGGCTGTGCGATGTCGCCCCCCGCGCTGGTCACGTCGTTCGGCGATGCGGAGTCGGACGGCCTGCTGAGCTTCTCGGAGATTGCCGGGCTGCATCTCGACGCGAACCTTGTCGTGCTGTCGGCCTGCGATACCGCGAGCGGCGTCCGCGATCAGGAACTCGCGCGTCGGTCAGGTCAGGAGGAGTCTGGCTCGACGCTTGAGGGATTGGTCCGCGCGTTCCTGACCGCGAATGCGCGATCGGTGCTCGCCACCTATTGGCAGGTCTCGGCGGAGCGTGAGAGCGAGGAGTTCATCAAGGTGTTCTATGGCGCGGCACGGACCAAGACGATCGGGGTTGCGCTCCAGGACGCGCAGCGCGACCTGATCCGCCAGCCGACCTATTCGCATCCGTTCTACTGGGCGCCGTATTTCCTCGTCGGTGACGGCAGCAAGACGATGCTGTCGCCGCCGGCTGGGCAACCGCTTGGCCAACCGGTGCGCGCGCCGATCGTCACCGCCCAGCGATGAGCGTTCCGGGTGCAGCGAAAGGCTCGCCCGTGAGAGTGGCGACGGCGGCTATTGTCGGCTTGGCGGCGGCCGCGCTGGTCGTCGGTTTTGGACCCCAGCTGATCGCCGCGTCAGGGGTGATCGGGGCGGACGGGGTTTATGGCGAGACGGTGTTCACGCTGGCGATCTTCGTGCCGCTGCTCGTGATGGCGATCGTCGGCGGCCGATTGACGGGGATCGCGACATTGAACCTAGGCGCGCGTCCGGGAGCGAGACTCGCGCAGGGTGCAGCGATCGGTTTCGGCGGCCTGTTGCTCGCGATCGGCTACGCGGCGATCGCAGGAACGCTCGTTCGGGGTGCCGGCACGACGCTTTCGGTCGTGTCGCTTGGCCTCGGCGCGCTCGTCGTCCTGGTCCAGGTCACCGCGGAGGAAGTCTATTTCCGTGGCTGGCTCCAGCCTCTGGTCGCGACGGCATGGGGAATGCGGATCGCGGTGCCGGTCGTGGCGATCGGGTTCGCGCTTCTCCATGTGGCGGGTGGCCTGCGCGGGCCGATCGAACTCCTCAACCTGTTGCTCGGCGGACTCCTGTTCGGATTGCTGACGGCGCGCGGTGGAGGCCTAGCCGGTGCGATCGGCGCGCATCTGGCGTGGAATGGTGCGGAACAGCTCGGGTTCGGGCTCGATCCCAATCCGGGTATCGGTGGCTATGGCGCGCTGGTCGATTACGATCTGGTGGGCAAGGCGTTATGGGGCGGATCGGACGCCGGGCTGAACGCGAGCGTCGCGATGACGATCAGCCTGCTCGCGCTGCTGGTGCCGCTGGTCCTGCTGTCTCGCCGTCGTCCCACACAATCCTGAGCCTCAGTTGGCCTGAGCGTCAGTTGGCGGCACTTCGCCGCGCGTCGACGCGGTCGCGCAGGGCGTCGAACGCCTTCAGCGCGGCACCGGTAAGGGTCTCGCTGCTCTTGCCCATCTGGAGCGCGAGCGGGTCGGTCGGCTGGCCGTCGATATGTACCTCATAGTGGAGATGCGGCCCGGTCGAGCGGCCGGTGGTGCCGACTTCGCCGATCTGCCGCCCTTGCACGACGCGTGCGCCCGCGATGATGCCGGGCAGGATCCGGTTCATGTGGAGGTAGAGCGTCTCCCAGCCATTGTCGTGGCGCAGCTTCACGAAATTGCCGTTGGGCCCCTTCAAGCCAGCGAACTCGACCACCGCATCGCCCGAAGCGAAGATCGGCGTTCCGGTGGGCGCGGCGAAATCTGTACCGCGGTGCAGCTTCATGAAGCCGAGGACAGGATGTTCGCGCATACCGAACGGCGAGGAGATCCGCGCGCCGTCGATCGGCGTCCGCATCAGCGTGCGGACCGTGCTGCGGCCATTGGCGTCGTACCATTTGGGCCCGGTCGCATCCTTTTGTCCCGGCGCGCCCTTCTGCTCCGGCGGAGTGAACCGGTAGAGCGCGCGCGATTTCGCGGCGGTCTCGAGCGAGGCATAGACGAGCACCGGGACGCCGACCGGGTTTCCCGCCGCATTGTAGCGCTGTTCGAACCCCGCCTCGAAGATGTCGCCGGGCGCGACTTCGCGCTGGAGATCGAAATCGAACGCGAAGGCGTTGGCGAAGTCGCTGACTAGCGTGTCGTTGACTCCCGCCGCGACCGCCGCGCTGTAGAAATCGCGCGCATCCAGTTCGCCGCGGACGATCGTCAGCCGCTGGACCAGATGCGCGGACAGGATCTGCTGTGTGAAGCCGTCGGCACCGCGCGCCAACGCGATGCCCGCGCCGTCTTCGCGGGTGGCGTCGAGATGGACAAGATGGCCGGACTCGATATCGAACACGAGGCGGACGTCGTCGCTCCCGGCACCCAGCGGGCCGCGCGCGCGTGTCGCGGCGTCGTTGGCTTCGGTCGCGTCGACCCCTGCCGCGACGAGGCTAGGGCCGATCGCGTCGGCACCGGCGACGGTGAGGATGCGACGACTGGCGGCAGCCGCGGCGGGGCTTGCGGGCGCCGTGGTTGCTGCGACCGATTGCGGTCCCAATGCGGGCTGGCGATCCAGCATGGCCCAGACCGCACCGCCCGACGCGATGGCGAAACCCGCCAGGATCGCCGGACCGAGCTGCGCTACCGCCTTGGGGAAGGCGTGCGCCGGCGCTGGTGACGGTGGCGTCGGCGACGTTGGCTGTTGTTCCGGCGCGCGCCGAGGATCGCTTTTTCCCCAGCTTCGCGGATCGAACGACGGGGACTGGGGCGTCGACCTGGGCGACGGCACAGGCGGCGCAGTTGGTCGGCCTATATCCCAGCTTCGGGGATCGAACGACAGGTCGTCATCGTCGCTGTCGTTCAATCCAAATCGCCTTCAAAACTGCGCGTGCGAAGAAAGTTATTGTCTGAAAGCCTCGCGGGCGCAATAACCGCAAGTGTTTCCTAGTGGCGCACCGTGTGCCCTGACGTAACGAAACGGGGGCGGATCATTGGCTGGCAAGAACCGTGTCGCATGGCACGAAGGTATGTTCCTGCGGCCGCAGCATTTTCAGGCGCAGGATCGGTTCATCGATGGCTTGATTCGGGCACGGGTCGATTCGGTTCGGCCTTGGCCTTGGGGCCTGACGGAGCTGGTACTCGATGAGGATCTGGCGACGCTCGGCAAGTTCGGGGTTGTTCGCGCATCGGGCGTGATGCCGGACGGAACACCGTTTTCGATCCCCGACGACTTGCCGCCGCCACCGCCGCTCGACGTGCCCGCGGATGCGCGCGACGCGATGATCGCGCTCACCTTGCCTGCACAGCAGTCGGGCGCGGTCCAGTTCCGCGACGCCGAGGGCGGTGCGCTCGAGGCGCGCTTCCTGGTGTCGGAGGCGGAGGTGTCGGACACCTATTCGGACGATCGCACGTCGGAGCCGATCGAGTTCGGCAGCCCCAATCTCCGCTTCGGCGTGACCCGCGACCAGCTCTACGGTCGGGTCACGCTCGGCCTCGCCCGCGTTCGCGAAGTGCAGAACCGCCGGTTGATGTTCGACGACCGCTTCATTCCGCCGACGCTCGACATCGCCGCCTCGCTGCGGTTGCGTGGCGCGCTCGCGGATATCGGTGGCCGTGCCGACCAGCGCGCCGAGGAACTCGCATTGCGCGCGGTCGAGGCGACCGATGGCGGCTCGGATACGTTCGTGAGCTTCCTGCTGTTGCAGGCGCTCAACCGGTGGATCCCGGTGCTGGCGCATCTCCAGCATCTGCCGACGGTGCATCCCGAACGACTGTATGAATCCTTCATCGCGATGGCGGGTGAACTCGCGACGCTGATCCGGCCCGAGCGGAGGCCGCCGCCGCTGCCGCGGTACGATCATGAGAATCCGCAGACCTGTTTCGAGCCGGTGATCGACCTGCTCCAGTCGATGCTGTCGGCGATGTTCGACCGGTCCGCGGTGCAGCTGCCGCTGGAGCAAGCGGGGCCGGGGGCGTACGTCTCGAAGATCACCGACCACAATCTGTTCCAGACGGGCTATTTCTATCTCGCGGTGTCGGCCGCGTCGCCGGTCGAGGAAATCCGCAGCATCTTCCCGTCCATCGCCAAGATCGGCACCGTCCAGAAGATGCGGCAGATCGTCGATTCCGCGCTGCCGGGCGTCCCGTTGCGGCATACCCCGACACCGCCGCCGCAGATTCGCGTGCTGCCTGGGCATGTCTATTTCGAGCTGGATCGCGGCGTCCCCGACTGGCGCGATTTCGCCACCGCGCCCGCGCTCGGCCTGCATGTCGCGGGTGACTGGCCGCAGCTCCGGATGGAGCTGTGGTGCGTGAAGCGAGCCGCACGGTGAGCGTCGAGGACGGAAATGGCGGCAAGACCGTCTTTCGCCCTTCGCCGCTTCAGGGCCTGAAGCAGGGCGCGTCCCCGCCGCCGCCACCGCCGTCATTCCCGCCGCCGCCCTTCGCGCCAGCGGGGGGCGGTGGGCCAGCGGGGTTTCCGCCCGCCGATCCCGGCTATGGTACGCCGCCGCCGTTGTCGCGGACCGGTATGCCGTCGACAGGCGGCGGCCTCGCGCCGTCGCGGCTGGCCGAGGACGACGTGCCGCTGCCGACGACACCGCGGGTCGTGCGCAACATCATGCTGGCGGAGGCCGAGCCAGTGCTCGCGCTGGTCGCCAGCGTGCGCAGCGGGCGGGTGCGGCTGGCGATGCCCGAGTTCCACCGCCAGGCGAGCCAGGCGATCGCACGGTTCGACCAAGCGATCGCGCCGCATTATTCGGAGGAAATGCGCCAGCGTGCAAAATACGCGGTCTGCGCCACCACCGACGACGTCGCGCAGAACCTGCCGGCGATCGGCACCGACGGCGCCGAATGGGCGCGCCGCTCGATGGTCGTGCAGTTCTTCCAGGAGAATATCGGCGGCGACCGGTTCTGGCAGCTGGTCGACGACATGCTGCGCGTGCCCAATGACAATTACGCGCTGATCGAGCTGTACCACGCGTGCCTCGCCGCGGGGTTCGAAGGCCGGTTCCGGGTCATGCCCGATGGCCGCCGCCGCCTGCACGAGATCATGGCGCGGCTGCAGGGTGCGTTGCCGCACGTCCGGTCGCAGTCCGCAACCGAGCTTTCGCCGCGCTGGCGGGGCGAGACCGCGCCGGTCGGCAAGCTCGGCTTCTGGAGCCTGATCGCGTTGGCGTCGGCGATCGCGGCGGGGCTGTTGCTGCTGGTGTTCATCGTGCTGCGCCTTATGCTGATGTCGAGCGGCGACACCCCCGGCCAGCGGCTCGGCGCGCTCCGACCCGAGGCGCGGCTGACTCTCTCGCGGCCGGGCGGGGCGATCGCCACCGCGGACAGCGCGCAGGCGAGCAAGCTCAAGCGGTTCCTGGAGCCCGAGATTCGCGAAGGCCTGGTGGTCGTGGAGGAAGATGCGCAGACGGTGCGCGTCCGCACCACGGTGGGCCAGTTGTTCCGGTCGGGCTCCGACGTGCTGGAGCCGGGGCGTGAGCCGCTGTTCCACCGCATCGGCCGCGCAATCGAGGACGAGAAGGGTGATGTGCTGGTCGAAGGCCATGCCGACAGCGACCGGGTCGCGTCGCTCGCCTTCCCCGACAACATGGCGTTGTCACAGGCGCGCGCGGAAACGGTCGGCGACATCGTCCGCACCGAACTGAGCGAGACCGGGCGCGTCACCACCAAGGGGCTTGGCGACACCGTACCGATCGCGAGCAACGACGATGCGGCGGGCAAGTCGCAGAACCGGCGCGTCGAGATCGTCGTGCCGCGGCGCTACTGACAGGATATCCAGTGATGCGGCGCTTTTTTGGCAATTGGTGGGCGGTGACGATCACCTGTGCGGTGCTGCTCGCGGCGTTGCTCGCGTTCGGCTTGCCGCTGTTCGTGAGCGCGATGCGGCCGCGTTGGGTGCGCATCGCGTGCGTCGTCGGGGTCGCGCTGATCTGGGGCCTCGCGGCGTTCCTGCGGCGGCGGCGGACGCGGCGCGCGGCGGATGCTATCGCCGCCGAACTCGCGGGTCCCAACGCGGTCGACGAGGAAGGCAAGGCGCTCGGCCAGCGGATGACCGAGGCGCTGTCACGGCTGAAGGGCGCGGCCGGCAAGCGGCGCGACTATCTTTATAAACAGCCATGGTACGTGATCATCGGCCCGCCGGGATCGGGCAAGACCACCGCGTTGCTCAATTCGGGCTTGCGCTTTCCGTTCGTCGAACAAGCGGTGCGCGGCGTCGGCGGGACGCGCAATCTCGATTTCTGGTTCGCCGACGAGGCCGTACTGGTCGACACCGCGGGGCGCTACACGACGCAGGATTCGGACCATGCGGTCGATTCCGCCGGGTGGAACGCGTTCCTGTCGCTGTTGCGGAAACATCGCCCGCTCCAGCCGATCAACGGCGTCATGGTCGCGATCGGCATCGACGAGCTGGTCCGCAGCGATTGCGCGAAGATCGATGCGCACGCGCGCGCCGTCCGCCGTCGGCTGGTCGAGCTGCGACGGACGCTGGAGGTCGCGGCGCCGGTCTATGTGGTGCTGACCAAGGCCGATCTGCTGGCGGGCTTCACCGAATTCTTCGACGATCTCGATGTCGAGGGCCGGCGGGCGGTGCTCGGCAGCACGCTCACCTTCGGTGACGGCCGCGCGAATGCCGAGACGCTGGCAAAGGCGTTCGACGAAATCGCGCAGGCGATCGCCGACCGCCAGGCCAAGCGGCTGTTCGACGAGAGCGACCCGCGCCGCCGTGCGCTGATGCTCGGGCTGCCCGCGCAGATGCGCTCGCTGCGGGCACGACTGATGCGGTTCCTCGACGGGGCGTTCGTCTCGGGCGACGAGCCCGGCGGCGTGCTGCGCGGCTTCTATCTGACGAGCGGGTTGCAGGAGGGCGCGCCGCTCGACCGGATCATGGCGAGCATGGCCGAGGTCTACGACCAGTCCGCCGCCGCATCGGGATCGAGCGGGCGCGCATATTTCCTCAACCGGTTGCTCGGCGAGGTGATGTTCCCCGAGGCGGGGCTGGTCAGCACCGACCCGCGGGCCAAGGCGCGGATGCGCAGCCGCCTGATCGGTACGATCGCCGGGCTGGGGATCGCGGTCGCGCTGGTGCTCGTCGCATGGGGCGTGAGCTATGCGCGCAATCGCAGTTTCCAGGCCGATCTCGCGACCAAGGCGGGGACCGCCGAGGCCCAACTCCGCGACGCCGGCGTCGATCTTCGGCAGGTCCGCGACGGCGATGCCGACCTGCGCGCGGCGCTGCCGGGGCTGAACGCGTTGCGCGCGCTGCCCCGCGGATACGCTGCGCGCGTCGCCGGCGGGCCGCCGCTCGCGATGACCTTCGGCTTGTATCAGTCGAGCCTCAGCCGCGAGGCTGAGGAGACCTACCGCGAGGCCCTCCGCCGCGTGTTGCTGCCGCGGCTGCTGCTGCGGCTGGAGACGGCAATGCGCACCGACGGCGCCGATCCGATGCGGCTGTACGAACCGCTCAAAGTGTATCTGATGCTCGGCCAGCAGGGCCCGATGGATGCCAAGACGGTGCGCGCCTGGGTGACGAACGACTGGGCGACTCAGGTCTATCCGGGGGCGGACAGCCAGGGCGAGCGCGACCAGTTGGCGCAGCATCTCGATGCGCTGCTCGGCGATACCGACATGGCGAGCGTCTGGCCGAACCGGAAGCCGCCACTCGACGGTGCGCTCGTCGCGCAGGCACGTGCGGCGGTGCAGACGCTGTCGCTCGCCGATCGCGCCTATGCGGTGCTGCGGCAGAAGGCGGCGAGCGCCGGCGCGCCGTGGGAGATGGCCAACATCCTCTCGCAGGGCGACGCGCTCGCGTTTGCCAATCCCAAGCAGGTGCTGACCGCGCGCATCCCGTATTTCTTCACGCGCGCCGGATATGAGCGTGCCTACATGGTCGGGCTGGCCACGGTGCAGCAGGACCTGAAGCGCGACCTGTGGGTGCTGGGTGGCGATGCCGGCAACGGCGGCGTCCGCGACGAGATGAGCAACGTCCGACCGGGTGTCGCGGGTCTCTATGCCAAGGACTATATCGCCGCGTGGGAAGGCGTGCTGAAGACGTTGCAGCCCGGCCCGTATTTCCGCGATCCGGTCGCGTTCGGGGCGTTCACCAAGAGTCCGTCGCCGCTGAAGCGCGTGCTGCTCGAACTGCGCAAGAACACCATCTTCGAGGGCGGTGCTAAGGCGGGGCTGGCGCGGGCGACCCGCTATGGCCTGAACCGATCGCGCCTGGGGCGCTTCGCGCAGGAAGCGAACCGCGACCGGGCATCCGGGATCGATGCGGGCGAGGAGATCGCCGCGTATTTCCAGCCGCTTCAGGATTATGCCGGGGACGGACGCGGATCGGCACCGGTCGACGAGTTCGTCGCGGCGCTGAAAGAGGCGGGGCAGGCGGTGATGGCCGCGCAGTCGGTCGGCGGCGGCGGCGGTGCGGATGCCACGCAGGCGGGCATGGCGACGGCGATGGCGTCGGTGAAGGCCGCCGCGGCCGGCGCGCCGCCGCAGTTGCAGGGGTTCGTCTCGAGCGCGACCGGCGGTGGCGCGTCGGCGCAGATCGGCGCGGCGAAGGGCGCGATCGCGGATGCCTATGCGCAGACCGTCCTGCCGGCCTGCAAGGAGGTTGCCCAGGAGCACTACCCTTTCTTCGCGGCGTCGGCGCAGGATGCGTCGATGGTTGATGCGTTGCGCGTGTTCGGGATGGGCGGCGTCATCGACGGCTTCGTCCAGACGCGGCTGAAGGCGTTGATGCAGACCGATGGTCCCGTCTGGCGCTGGCGCAGCGAGGACCCGATCACCGCGTCGCTCAACCCGTCGAGCCCGGAGGCGTTCGCCAAGGCGGGGCAACTGCGCGATCTGCTCGTCGGCGGATTGCCGATCAAGATTTCCGTCGCGAGCTTCGGCAGCGACGTCGGCATGGTCGAAGTGGCGAGCGGCGGCACGCGCTATCGCTTCACGCCGTCGATCAACGGCGCCAAGCCGTTGCTGTGGTCCGCCAGCGGTGGCCTGCCCGAAGCGTCGGTGGTCCTGTATCGCCCCGGGCCGGCGCAGACCGACCCGACCAGCGAACCGAAGCCAGGCGCCGAGATCGCGCATTGGAACGCCGAGGGCCCCTGGGCGCTATTCCGGGTGATGGACAAGGCCGACAAGCAGAATGCCGGGCAGCGGGCGATCAAGGCGCGGTTCGGCGACGGCGGCGGTGCGGCGACGTTGCTGGTCGGCCTGCCGAGCGACCGCAACCCGTTCAGCCGCGGTGGCCTGTGGTCGTTCCGCTGCCCCGGTGCGCTGTGACGGGGCCCGCGCGATTGTTTGGCAAGCTGCCCGCGCATGGCGACTTCGTGTCGCGTGGCTGGCGTGCGGACGAGCGTGAGGCGCTCGATGCCTGGCTGTCGACGTCGCTGGCCGACGCGCGGACGGTGCACGGTGCGGCGTTCGAAGAGCGGTTCGACAGCGCGCCGCCGTGGCGCTGCGTCCTCGACGTCGTCGAAGGTGGCCTGTCGGGTGCGCTCGCGGCGTCGCAGGATGCTGTCGGGCGGCGTTTTCCGGTATTCGTCGGGGTGACGGGAGCGGCGGACGCGGCGGTAGCGGAGGCGTGCGAGGGCTTGCTGTACGACGCGATCGCCGGGGGCTGGACCGCCGACGCGCTGGTCGAGCAGGCGGAATTGCTCGCGGTCGCTCGGGAGCCGGCGGAACGATCCTGCCGGTGGTGGACGTTGGGTGGCGAGGCGTTCGCGCCCGGTGAGCGGTCGGCGGCGTATCCGGCCGACCTGATCCCGGCGATGCTGACCCCCGCCATATCGCCCCCCGACATGTCGACGGTTGCGTCGTGAACGGCCGCACGTTGCGCACCGAAGGCGTCGCCGCATCGCACGTCGGCATGGTCCGCCGCGCCAACGAAGACAGCTTCTGCGATCGCGGCGCAGACGGCGTGTGGGCGGTCGCCGACGGGATGGGGGGACATGCGCATGGCGACTGGGCGTCGCAGGTCCTGACCAAGGCGCTGGCGGACGCTGCGCTCCCCGACGATTTCGACGAGGCCTGTCGGGAGATCGCGGCGGCGATCCATGCGGGCAATGCGCGGATCTGGGCGGAGGCGCAGGCGCGCGGGCAGCAGATGGGCACCACGGTCGCCGCCTTGCTGGTGCGCGACGGTCGGTTCGGCGTGGTCTGGGTCGGCGACAGCCGCGCCTATCTGTTGCGCGGGGGCGTCCTCTATCAACTTACGCGTGATCACACGCAGGTGCAGGAGATGGTCGACCGCGGCCTGCTCGAACCACACGAGGCCGCCGCGCATCCGCGGTCGCACGTGCTGGCGCGCGCGGTCGGCGTCACCGCGACGCTCGAGGTCGATGTCGTGGTCGACGCGGCGGAGGCGGGCGACGTGTTCCTGCTGTGCAGCGACGGGCTGACCGGGCAGGTGAGCGATCCCGAGCTGACCGCGATGCTTGCTGCGGCCGACGGCAAGGCGGCGATCCGCGACCGGTTGATCGCGCTGACGCTGGAGCGCGGTGCGCCCGACAACGTCACGGTGATCGTCGTGACCACGGGCGAGCCGACGCTGTTGTCGCTGTCGCCGATGCCGGGGGGCTTCGCGTGACCGACGAGAACGACCCGCCGATCGATCGCCGCCCGATCGATGATGGCCCGATCGATGGCAGTCCTGTCGATGATGGCCGCACCGTCTTCGTGCCGCAGCAGCCCGACCAAGCCACCGTCTTCGAAGCCGGATCGGCGACACCGCCGCTCCCCCCGATCGCGCCGCGCGTGGCGGCACGGGGCATCGAGGTCGGCGATGTCCTCAACCACATCTTCGAGGTGAAGCGCTTCATCGCGCGCGGCGGCATGGGCGAGGTGTTCGAGGGCGCCAACGTCATCACCGACGAGCGCGTCGCGATCAAGGTGATGCTGCCCGCGCTTGCCGCCGACGAGAACGTCATCACGCTGTTCCGTCGCGAGGCGCGGACGCTGACGCATCTCCATCACGAGGCGGTCGTGCAGTACCGCGTGCTGGCGCAGGAGCCGCAGCTCGGCGTGCTCTACATCGTCACCGAATATATCGACGGCACCAATTTGTCGGATGTGCTGAAGACCGTGGAGGCCTCGCCCGAAGCGCTCGTGGCGTTGCTGCGGCGGCTCGCATCGGGGCTTCAGGCGGCGCATGCGCTCGGCGCGATTCACCGGGATATCTCGCCCGACAACATCCTGCTCGGCGGCGGCGACCTGGCGCGCGCGAAGATCATCGATTTCGGGATCGCCAAGGATCTCGATCCCGGCACCGCGACGATCGTCGGCGACGGGTTCGCGGGCAAGCTCGGCTATGTCGCGCCCGAGCAGCTTGGCGACTTCGATCGCCGGCTCGGGCCTTGGACCGACGTCTACAGCCTCGCACTGGTGATTCTGGCGGTGGCGGCGGGGCGTGACGTCGGGCTCGGCGGGTCGCTGGTCGATGCGGTCGACAAGCGGCGGGCGGGGCCGGACCTGTCGCCTGCGCCGGAGGTATTGCGGCCACTGCTCGCCCGCATGACGAAGGCCGATCCGACCGCACGGATCGGCTCGATGGTCGAGGTGCTGGCGGAGATCGCGAAGATCGAGGCGGTGCCGGTACCGGTCGAAAAACCGGCGACCTTCCCCTTGCGCTGGATCGCCCTGGGGACCGTCGCCGTCATCCTGCTGGCATCGCTGGTCGTCTATGCCACGCGTCATCGCTCGACCCCGGCGACCGCGTCTGTGGCAACCGCCAAGCCCGCGATGGACGGCATCGAAGACGTCCGCAGTGCGGTCGCCTCGGCGCTGCCGTCGGTCAGCTGTACGTGGCTGCGGATCGTCAGCGTGACGCAGGGTCGCGACCAGCCGCAGATCGCGCTCACCGGGGTCGCCGGCAACCCGTCCGCCGCGCAGGCCGAGATCAGCCACGCGCTGGCGTCGCAGGGCGGCAAGGGGGCCGTGCTGGATTTTTCGGAGGTCGCGCCGATCACGCCAGCGGGGTGCGCCGCGCTCGACGCCTATCGCCAGATCGGCGCCCCCGACGACACGCGGCTGTCGGTCGCGCAACGCAAGTTCGAGATGCGCCGCCAGACGGGCGACTCCGCCTATGCCGGGACGAGTGCCGCCAGTGCGATCGTTAAGGTCGCGGTGCGCGATCCCAAAACCGATTTCACGCTCGTCGGGCTCGAACCCTCGGGCAAGATCGACATGCTGATCCCCGATCGCGCCGCGTTCCGCGCGCAACTCGCGAGTTCGCGCAACGGCGTGCCGATCACCGATCTCGGCGGTGACACGTATCGGCTCCAGATCGATCTCGACCATCAGGGCTGGTCGGGTCTGCTGCTGATCACCGGCCGCGCGCCGTTCGACCCGGCGGTCGTCGCGCCGCCCCTTGGTGCTCGCGGCGCAGACTGGCGCGACCGCCTCGTCTCGCTCGCCGCCGAACGCGGCTGGCAGGCCGATATGGTCTGGTTCAAATCGATCGACGAGCAGAACGACTGACGACGGAACGATTCTGCGGCGCCGTTTAACGCCGATACCGGGTGGACAGGATCAGCGCTGACATCCAGATGTCCGTGCCGTATTCGCGGTCTTCGAAGCGGTTGATCGGATTGTGGGACGATTGTTGCCCAAGCCATGTGACTAGCGTCAGAATACGGGTGCGCCCGGTCACAACTAAAGGGTCAAGCAACCTTCCAAGCACGCCAGCGCGGCCTTGGAATCCACAATACCGTGAAATTAGATCATTCCAGCCATGCTGCTGATCAGGGCGGAAGAAATCGCCAACTTCGGAAAATCGCGGATGTAAAAGAACTTTATGGCGGTGGCCCGGAGGTCTGTATATCTTCACGATCGACATAATTTCATATCTACGTACCGTCTGCACTGGCCGTCTTTCAGCAGTCTCAACCGTTTGATGTAAGGTACCCGACGCGATCGTGCCCCTACATGTTATGACGAAAATCGTCGAATAACCCATACGTCATTCAGTGTCCACTAAATCGCGGGTGCTACCAGCGACAGACTAACTTGATCGGAAAAAGTTACCTGATTCTCATTTGAGTTGACTCTGTGATAGTAATCAATGCTCAACGCAACGTATCGACTTCACATTAACAGGCGTCCGAAGTTGGAGAGGCGATATGGCCTCCGAGCGCCCGGTCGTGGTTCGACGGGCCAGAAGCCGTAGTGCAGGGCACGCTGTTCACACTTGGACGTCCAAGCTGACGATCCTAGCTCCCGAATAACGGCCATTCATTAAGCGCGATCTTTGTCGTTTCTCCGGATCGGACAGGCCGTTTCGGGAAATTGCAGTTGGGAACAGATTTGGGAAAGCAGGTGCCCCGCTCGGCATTCCGTGCGATCGCCGAAGAAACTGTTCCGCAATAGATTTCTTTTCGAAAAAAGCTCCGGCACGTGAAGTGCCGTTCGATATTGGAACTTTATAACGAAAGCAGGCAGTGGCGGATGGCCTTCACGATGCCACATACGTAACTTGACACGTAACCTGTTACTGAACACTCTTTCATTGTGGCCGACTACATCGAGTCACACGGAAGCGCATTCCTAGCGCATCGGCTGCGCCGCTCATCGGACCGTATCGTCGATCAGATAAGCGGAGTCCTTCTCCAGCTAGGACTCGACGTTCCACCGCGCGGCGCTTCAATGTTGTTGCTGATCGTTGAGCACCAACAGATCGGGGTGGTAGAAATCTCGCGACGCCTGCGATTGTCTCACCCGCTTATCGTTCGCATGGCACGGGAATTCCAAGAGCGAGGCTTGGTCGAGATCAACGCTGATCCGTCCGATGGCCGGCGACGGGTCTTAACCCCGACGGACAAGGCACGTCACGAGGCTGCCGCGCTCAGCGCTTTCAACGCGGACCTCAACGCCCTGTTCGATGGCCTGTTCGCGGACATCGACGCTTCTCTGATCTCAGTCCTCGATCGCTTTGACGCCCAGCTTGATGCGTCATCAATCCCAATGCGCCTCGCCGCTCTCAAATCGACCAAGGAGTAATCGATGTTCCCCCGTCGCCATGCCCTCATTATGCTCCTCCCTTTGTTAGCTTTGACCGTGCCACCGTCTGCCGGCGCTCAAACGGCTACGGCTTCGGCCACGCCTGCAGGGACTTCGGATCTCGACGCGGCCGCTCGCACATCGATCGTGGCGCGCTTGTCGACCGAGTTGCGCAGCAGATACATATATCCGGTTGTCGGCGAGAAGGGGGCCGCCGCGATCACCACCGCCGCAGCCTCGGGAGCTTACGATCGGATTGTGGATCTGCCCGCGTTCGCCACGCGGCTGACCGAGTACCTCCGCGGCGTCATGACAGACAAACATCTGATGTTGTTCGACACAACGAACCGGCCAGCGTCGAGCGTTGCGTCGATGCCAGCCGGCGAGGCCGGGATCGTCCGCGCTGATCGGCTGCCCGGCAGGATCGGCTATCTCCAAATCGACGGGTTCGCCAACCCCTGGGCGTTCAAACCAGCGCTCGACCGCGCGATGGCGGGGTTGAAGGGCAGTCGCGCCTTGATCCTCGGCATGCGCGGCAACGGTGGCGGAGATCCAGCATCGGTAAGCTACCTGGTCAGCTATCTTCTTTCTGCGGGCAAGCGGACCAAGATCAACAGCATTGTTGAGCGCAAGGCAGGGACCACTGAGCTCAGGCGCGATTACTTCTTCAACGAGTCGACCCCGGTCAGCTTCGCCGGTGTGCCTGCCTATGTCCTTACGAGCAGCAATACTTTTTCGGGCGGCGAGGAGCTCGCCTACGACATGCAGACGCTGAAGCTCGGCACCGTGGTCGGCGAGGTGACCGGTGGCGGCGCGAACCCCGGGGAGCGTGTTTCCATTGGACACGGTGTCATGGCGTTTATCCCGACCGGTCGCGCGGAGAGCCCCGTTACCGGATCGAACTGGGAAGGACGTGGCGTGCAGCCCGATCTCAAGGTCCCCGCCGCGGATGCGCTCGCCACGACGCTACGCCGCCTGGGCCAAGTGCCCGCTGCCGCTACGATCGAAGCGGCGTCCCCCGTCTCAGTCTTCGCGCCGCGGACCGTGGCGCTCAAGGGCGGGGAGGCGATGCTGCGCCGCCTCTTAGCCGGCCGTACCGCGCCTGAGGCTGATTTCACGTTGATGAAACCGGACGCCTCAGAGGCAGGCCGCGCGGCGCTGGCGGCCACGCACCGCCGCCTGCAACCGCTCGCCGTTCCGCAGGCCATCCGCTTTCGACGGCCCGATGGGTTCGGGTTCGACGAGTTTACGCTCGTCTATCCCGATCGCACCCTTCTCGTCGGGATCATGCTCGACTCAGACGGGAGGTTCATTGACCTCATCGGTCCTGATCCTAGCAAGTAAGTTTGACGCTAAGCCTTTTCTCCGAAGCTGGAAGGATGGTTGGGAATGGCGTGTTTATTGCGAATGACATGGAACGCTGCTTTTTTCCGCCAGCCATGTTGTTGCCAAAAATAATGTAATGCAAGATCTGCACCTGATCTTATTTGCGAATAGTTCACCGGTCATCTCAAATCAGAAGCAAAGCTGCATATCATCCCAAGTCAATGGCCTATGATCGCAACGTCCAATCCGGTTGTTAGAAATAGACGGAATTTATGTACTAATCTTACATCAACAAACCAAAATGCAATTAATGGGTAATCTATTGAAATACCATTATCTAGCTAGACCATGCGATGTCGTGTAGATAGCTAATTTATAAATCTGTTGACTAGTGATGGTAATCTCCGCGATCAAATATCGTCCAAGACTATGGTGCACTGTGGTCCGTTCGCTGTCGGCTCACGCTGTCGTCGGCTCGTTATTGGCTGCACGGAACGTTAGCGAACCGTTTTACCGTTTGCTTTTACCGATACCTAAAAACCTGACTGTCCCAGAGCTTCCACCTAATCGGCTCTCCGCTTGTCGAAACGGCAATCGTTGGTTTGTGATAGTCCTTAATCGAGAATCGATTTGGTGAACTATCGACTCTAAATCCGTCTGAAGGCGTGGACTTGCGCAGCCTGGCGTCGGCGAGCGCGCGCGTGACGAAACGGCGGGCAGTAGACCGGACCGACGGGGCGCCGATACTTGGACGGTCGCCATCCTACTGGAGCAGTCCCCGCACCTTCATACCGGTCAGAGGCGACCCGCACTGGTAGCGCTTTTGCGCCCAATCTTCACAGTCTCCCGGCGCAGGAGAGGCCCGTCTGGTTATCCCGTCTCGTCATAAGGCAACCATCAAAAAAATAACGAATTTTTCAATTGTCGTACAATCATGGTAAGGCTACCACGCTGGCGAAGTAGCACCACAATAAGGTGCGGCTTGCTGGGGGCGATGCGTAAAAACGTGTCGTGCATAGGGGAGGGTTCTATGAACATGTTTGTTATCGGTTCGCATCGCCGCGGGAATGCCATGGTTGCGATGCGTGCTGGCGTATCCGCAGCGGCACTGATCGCTGCCGGCTTTAGTGGAAATGCCTGGGCCCAGGCTGAGACGCAGGCCATATCGCCTGACACAACCCAAGCGGCGGCACCGGAACATGCCCCTGGCGATCCGGCGGCTGATCAAATGGGTGGCGATATTGTCGTTACCGGTCGCCGCGCCGCGCTCGAAGCTGCCGACGAACGGAAACGTCGGAGCGAGACGATCGTCGATTCGGTTGTCGCCGACGATGCGGGCAAGTTGCCTGACAATTCGATTACCGAAGTCCTGCAGCGCGTTTCGGGCGTGTCGATCGTGCGTTTCGCCGCGCTCGGCGATCCCGATCACTATTCGGTTCAGGGTTCCGGCGTGCAGGTGCGCGGACTGACCGGCGTTGCATCGCGCCTGAACGGCCGCGAGATCTTCAGCGCGAACAACGGCCGGGCGATCCTGTGGAGCGACGTCACCCCCGAGCTCATGTCGGCAGTCGATGTCTACAAGGCATCGACGGCGGATCTGATCGAAGGCGGCACCGGCGGCCAGATCGATCTGCGCACCAAGCTGCCGTTCGACTTCAACGGCAAGTTCCACGTCGCGGGCACCGGCGAACTCGCGCTCGGCGACATGGCCAACAAGGCCGATCCGTCGGGCTCGGTGCTGGTCACCGACTCGTTCGAGACGCCGATCGGCCGGATCGGCCTGCTCGGCGACGTCGCGTTCAGCCAGTTCAGCTCGCTGTCGCAATTCCTCCGCGTCAGCCCGTATTTCAAGACGACGCTCAGCGACGGCAGCAGCAAGTACGTCCCGAGCGGCTTCGCGTATGGCGACGAGGCGTTCCAGTACAAGCGCTACGGCATCTACGGCGCGGCGCAGTGGCAGCCGGCCGAGTCGCTGACCTTCACCGGCAGCTTCTTCCAGTCGCGCTACAAGAGTCAGTCGAGCGACTACGGCACGCAGCTCGATTCGCAGACACTGGCGGTCGATCCGTCGAGCAGCAGTTTCGACAGCAACGGCCTGCTGACGAAGACGAACGCGCTGTTCAATCGCGACACGGGCACGTTCGCGCCGACCGGCGGTGCGGTCAACAGCAGCGGCAACAAGGGCTTCGTTCAGAGCAACACGCGGACGCGCGATTACTCGCTGTCGTTCGCCTGGGCGCCGGTCGACAGCCATTTGTCGCTGAAGGGCTCGCTGCAGCGCGTCGATTCCCGCCAGATCTACGATCGCATCGACATCTTCCGCGATATCGGCTTCGGCCAGAGCTTCGGCATGGACCTGACAGGCGATCTGCCGCAGATCAGCGTCAATCCGGCGACGCAGGCCTCGTTCGCCGACCCGGCGAACTATCTCTGGACGGCGTCGATGCCGCACAACGAGCGGAACAAGGGGCGTCTCGATGCCGGTCAGCTCGATGCCGAATACACGTTCGACAACAGCTTCTTCCGGTCGGTCAAGGTCGGTGGCCGCTACGCCAAGCGCACCGAGCGCGATCTGGCGAACGGCTATAACTGGACTGCGCTCGGCCGCGGCTGGAACGGCGATCCGCAGCTGACCTACGCCAACGCGGCGCCGGGCGATGTCGCCAGCCACGCGTTCAAGGACTTCTTCCGCGGCAACACGACGCTGCCGGGCAATCTTATGTTCGCATCGCAGGATCTTGCCTCGCGGTTCAACGTCAACCGTACCGGACTGGTCCAGTCGCCGCCTGCCGGCTTCTGCACGGGTATCGAATCCGACTGCTCGGCTGCAGGTCCCCTGCCGGTCACCGGCTATGGCGGGCTGTCCGGGATCCGGCCGGTCGGTTTCGTCCTGCCGGGCGATCAGGTCGATAATCGCACCGAGAATATCGCGGGCTATGCGCTGCTTCGCTTCGGACCAGAGGAGGGCGCGCGTGGCATTTCCGGCAACGTCGGCGTCCGTGTCGTGCATATCGAGAACCAGGGTAGCGGCTTCATCCAGCAGAACGGCGGGACCGTCTTCATCCGCAACGGCGTTCAGCAGACGCTGGCGAACACCTTCCTCGCGCGCGGCGGCAAGGCCGATTTCACGCGCGTCCTGCCGTCGATCAATCTCGAATTTTCGCCGACGGACAAGATCAAGCTCCGCGGCGGGTACAATATCACGATGGATTTGCCGACCTTCAACGCGTTGCGGGCCTCCGGTTCGGTCGGCGTAGCGACGACCGCTAGCCAGACTCCGGGCGGGTTCGGGACGTTCAACAACTTCACCGCGGACACCGGCAATCCGTTGCTCAAGCCGACCCTGTCGAACAATTTCGACGTTTCGCTCGAGTATTACGGTCGCGCGGGGACGTCGTTCCACGTCGCACCGTTCTTCAAGCGGCTGACCAACCTGCCGATCTACGCGCTGACCACCCGGCAGGTGACGGTCCAGTTCACCGACGGCACGACGGAAAACGTCTCGGCGTCGGCCACCGACTACAGCAACTCGACCAAGGCGGCGACCGTCAAGGGCGTCGAGGTCGGCGGTCGTTTCTTCTTCGACATGCTGCCGGGTGCGCTTGCCGGGATCGGCTTCGAGGGCAACTACACGTTCATCAAGAGCAGCAATCCGGGCGACGCCTATCGCGATATCACCGGTACCGTCAGGAACGATGCGCCGTTGGTGGGGCTGTCGAAGCACAATCTGAACGCGACGTTGCTCTACGAGCGCAACCCGATCTCGCTGCGCATCGCCTATTCGTGGCGCTCGCGGTATCTGCTGTCGACGAACAGCAACGGCACGAACGGCACCTACACCTATTACAGTGCGCCGGGTGTCGTCAGCAACCAGGACGGCGGCGCCGATGCCTCGACCCAGATCGCGCTGCCGATCTATGGTGGCAACTACGGGTCGATCGATGCCGGTATTCGCTTCAAGGTGAACGACCAGTTCTCGTTCGGCGTGCAGGGTACCAACCTGACCGCGTCCACCCAGCGTACGCTGATGGGCGGCTATCCCGGTGGCGAACTGGTTGGCCGGAGCTGGTTCCAGGCTGATCGCCGGATCAGCACCGGTATCAACCTCGCCTTCTGACGATGATGCATCGCCGGTCGACGCGAGGTCGGCCGGCGATCGAGCGGAGGCCGCGATGCGCAAGCGAATCCTGATCGTCGGCGGCGGTACCGCCGGGTGGCTGACCGCCGGCTATCTGGCCAAGCGTCTCGGTGCCGATCTTGCGGGCGGGGTCTCGATCACGCTCGTCGAGTCGCGCGATATCGGCATTCTCGGGGTGGGCGAGGGGACGTTCCCGACCATTCGGCGGACCTTGGCGACGATCGGTATCGACGAGGCCGAACTGGTCCGTCGCTGCGGTGCGACGTTCAAGCAGGGGGCGAAATTCGTCCATTGGCGCCATGAGCCCGGCAAAGGTCGTACCGATCATTACCTGCATCCCTTCCAGATCGCGGATGCGAGCGACGGGCTGGATCTGCTGCCCTACTGGTTGCTCGGCTATGGCGGTCCGGACAATTGGGACGAGGTTTCCAACCCGCAGAAGAAAGCCGCGGACCAGATGCGGGCGCCGAAACTGGCAACCAACCCGGATTATGTCGGGCCGCTCAACTACGCGTTCCATTTCGATGCGGTGGCGCTCGCCGGGCTGCTGCGCGAGCAGGGCGTGAAGAACGGCGTGCGGCACCTGACCGATACCGTCACCGAAGTGCTGCTCGATACCGATGGTGCGATCGGCGGGGTGCGGACAGAGCAGAACGGTCTGCTCGACGCCGATCTCTACATCGATTGCACTGGGTTTCGCGCCGAACTGATCGGCAAGGCGATGAAGATACCGTACCGATCGTGTCGCGACGTGCTGTTCTGCAACCGCGCGATCACCGCGCAGCTGCCCTATGCGCGGCGGGATGAGCCGATCGCGTCGTTCACCATTTCGACCGCCCAGGAAGCGGGCTGGATCTGGGATATCGGCCTCGATCGCCGGCGCGGTATCGGTCACGTCTATTCGTCGGATCACAGCGACGACGAGACCGCCGAGCGGGTGTTGCGCGGCTATCTGGGCGACGGCGGCGACGAGGCCGACGTGCGCCATTTCAAGTTCGATGCGGGCTACCGCGAGGTCAACTGGTACAAGAACTGCGTCGCGGTGGGGCTGTCGAGCGGGTTCTTCGAGCCTCTCGAGGCGACCGGGATCGCGTTTGCCGAGGTGTCGGCGGGGATGATCGCCAACCTGTTCCCCTGGGGCGGCGATTACGAAACGTCCGCGCGGCAGTTCAACGCGAACATGCTGCGCCGCTACGAACGCGCGCTCGATTTCATCAAGCTGCATTACTGCATCTCGGAACGTCGCGACACGGCGTTCTGGCGCGACAACGTGGCGGATTCGTCGGTGCCGGATAGCCTGCTCGAACTGCTCGACCGCTGGCGGTTTCGACCGCCCAACGAGCTCGACATCGACGGGCAGGTCGACATCTTCACCGACGCGAGCTGGCAATATGTGCTTTACGGCATGGGCTGGAAGACCGACCTGAGCGCGAAAGCGGGGGCGTTGCGCTATCCCGACGATGCGCGGCGCGCGTTCGCCGAGGTGCAGCGACAGGCGCAGTATGCGATCGCGAACCTGCCGTCGAACCGTACGCTGGTCGATTATGCGCAGACGCATCGTTTCGGCGCGCGGGCGCCCGCATGACCGGTACGCCGGCGGCGCGCATCACCAAGGTCGTGATCGTCGGTGGCGGGACCGCCGGATGGATGACCGCCGCCGCGTTGTCGCGCCTGGTCGCGACCGGTGTCGCGGTGACGCTGGTCGAATCCGAGGAGATCGGCACGGTCGGGGTCGGCGAGGCGACGATCCCGTCGCTGCGCGATTACAACCGGATGCTCGGGATCGACGAGGACGCGCTCGTCCGCGCGACCGGCGCGACGTTCAAGCTGGGGATCGAATTTCGCGACTGGCGGCGGCTGGGCGATTCCTATCTGCATCCGTTCGGTACGCATGGCCGCGATATCGAGGGCGTCTCGTTCCATCAGCTGTGGTTGCGGCAGGCGAACCTTGGCGGCGATCCGGGCCCGATCGGCGATTATTGCCTGTCCGCGGTCGCCGCGCGGAAAGGGCGGTTCACGCGCCCGGCGAGCAATCCGCAATCGGTGCTGTCGACACTGTCCTATGCGTTTCATTTCGACGCCGCGCTGTACGCGAAGTTTCTGCGCGGAATGGCCGAAGAAGCGGGCGTCGTGCGCGTCGAGGGACGCGTAGCGGCGGTCGACCGCGATGCCGAGTCGGGCTTCATCACCGGTTTGCGGCTCGACGGCGATCGCCGCATCGACGGCGAGCTGTTCATCGACTGCAGCGGGTTCCGGTCGTTGCTGCTCGGCGATGCGCTGGGGGTGCCGTTCACGAGCTGGCAGCATTGGCTGCCGTGCGATCGCGCCTGGGCGGTGCCGAGCGAGCGACAGGGGACGCTGACGCCGTACACCCGCGCCACCGCCGAGACGGCCGGCTGGCGGTGGCGGATCCCGCTCCAGCACCGCGTCGGCAACGGCCATGTCTATGCCAGCGACCATCTCGACGACGACGACGCGCTGCGCGCGCTGCTCGCCGGGCTGGACGGCAAGCCATTGGCGGAGCCGCGCCAGTTGCGGTTCGTCGCTGGTCGCCGCGAGCGGTTGTGGGAAAAGAACTGCGTTGCGATCGGACTGTCCGGCGGGTTTCTGGAACCGCTCGAATCGACCAGCATCCATCTGATCCAGTCGGGTATCACGCGGCTGATGGCGCTGTTTCCGGACCGCGGGTTCGACGATGTCGAGATCGCCGAATATAACCGCGTGATGCTGCGCGAATATGCACAGATCCGCGATTTCATCATCCTCCACTATCACGCGACCGAGCGGTCGGATTCGACGTTCTGGAACCACTGCCGGACCATGACGATCCCGGATACGCTGCAAGCCAAGCTCGATCTCTGGTCGGGCAAGGCACGAACGTTCCGCGAACAGGGCGAACTGTTCACGCCCGATGGCTGGATCGCGGTGCTGCTCGGGCAGGGGGTGCGCCCGGTGTCGACCGATCCGCTGGTCGCCGCGCTGCCACCCGAAGAGTCCGCGCGGTTCATGGACCATGTTCGCGACATGATCGGCAAGACCGCCGACGCGATGCCGGCACACGAGCAGTTCATCGCGCAGCATTGTGCGGCGACGATCGCGCCATGATCCGCATTGCCGCCCGACGTCGCGGCCTTCAACGCCTCTCAACGGCGCTGCTGATCATCGTGTCCGCGCCGGGCTGGAGCCGGTCGCCGGATGCCGTTCCCTATCGCTGGACCAACGTGACGGTCGGAGCGGGCGGCTACGCGCCGAATATCGTGTTCAGCGAGGTCGAGCGCGGGCTCGCCTATCTGCGGACGGACATGGGCGGCGCGTACCGGTGGGACGACGCGACGCAGCGCTGGTCGGCGTTGCAGGACGGCACCGCGACGTCGAGCTATATGGGGATCGAGAGCATCGCGCCCGATCCCCGCAATGCCGACATCGTCTACATGGCGGCGGGCGTGGGCGCGCGCCAGCCCGCGGCGATCCTGCGGTCGACCGATCGCGGGCGTTCGTGGCGGACTATCCCCGTGCCGTTCGCGATGGGTGGCAACGAGGACGGCCGGGGCATGGGCGAACGGCTCGCGGTCGATCCCAACCAGACGCGGACGCTGTTCTTCGGATCGCGCCATGACGGCCTGTGGCGCAGTAGCGATGCGGGCGCGACCTGGGCGAAGGTAGCCGGTTTTCCGGTCGCGGGGCTCGGCAAACCGGCTTCGCGGACAACGCATGGCGGCGTGTCGTTCGTGGCGATCGACCCGACGAGCGGGCGTCAGGGCGAGGGTTCGCGCAGGCTGTGGGCGGGCGTAGCGGATCCCGGCACGGCCAATCTCTACCGATCCGACGACGCCGGACTGACGTGGCATCCAGCAGAAGGGCCACGGCTGTTCGCCGGCAAGGGGGTGATCGATCGCCGCGGCGTGCTGTGGGTGGGCTATGCGAGCGGTCTGGGACCGAGCGGAATCGCGACGGGGGCGGTATGGCGCTACGGCCCCGACGGGCGCGGGCGCGAAGTCACCCCCGCCGCCTGGCGTGCGACCGGTGCGGAAGGCGCGTTTCTTGGCGTCGCGGTATCGAGACGCCAGACCGGGACCGTCGCGGTCAGCACGGTCGATCGCTATCGCCATGGCGACTCGGTGTGGATCAGCCACGACGACGGCCGCAGCTGGGACGATCTGGGGGCGCGCAGCCGGCGCGACGTTTCGGCGACGCCGTTCCTGCTGCACGAGGGCAAGGGCGCGGATTTCGGGCACTGGATCTCGGGACTGGCGATCGACCCGTTCGATCCCGCGCGGATCGCCTATACGACCGGGGCGACCGTCTATGCGGCGCGAGATGCGACCAATTCAGGGACGATCAACTGGGCGCCCTGGGTTCGCGGCATCGAACAGACCGCGATCATCACGCTCGTGTCGCCGAGCGGTGGCGCGCCGCTGATCTCGGGTTTCGGCGATCTGGCGGGCTTCGTCCACGACGACCTTGATCGGTCGCCGCGGCCGACCTTCGTCAACCCGTACATGTCGAACACGAACGCGCTCGACTATGCCGGGATGGCGCCGAACGTGATCGTGCGCAGCGGCAGCCTGTATCTCGACCGACCGCGCGATGGCTCGTTGGGGCGCTCGGAGGATGGCGGCCGGAGCTGGACGATGGTGACCGTGCCGCCGATGGGCACGCCCGCCCGACGCGAGGACCTGAACGGCGATTGGCCGATCACGGTGTCGGCGGATGGGGCGACGATGGTGGTCGCGACTCCGATCCCGCAAGTGACGCGCGACCGCGGCCGCAGTTGGATGCCGGTGCGCGGACTGTCGGGCAAGACGCGGGCGGTCGCCGACAAGCGCGACCCACGGATCTTCTATGCGGTCGATGTCGAGCGCGGCCGGGTGCTGCTGTCGCGCGATGCCGCCGCCAGTTTCGCGCCCGTCGCCGGCCACGGCCTGCCCGCGCAGCTTCGGGCGATCGGCCGGCAGGGGCGCGAAGCACAGAGCGCGCTGCTGGCGGTGCCGGGGCACGCTGGAACGCTGTGGCTGCAGGCGGGCGACCGCCTGTTCCACAGCGTCGACTATGGCAGCAGTTTCGTCCCTGCCAGCGAGGCGCTTAGCGTCGAACTCTACGGCCTCGGCAAGGACGCGGTCTTTGCGGTCGGTACGCGTGACGGCGTGCGCGGGGTCTGGCGCTCTGTCGATGACGGCCATAGCTGGTCGCGGATCGACGATGACGATCATCGCTGGGGTGGCCGCTACCGCGTCGTCTCGGGCGATCCGCGGCGCGAGGGCCGCGTCTATCTCGGCACGGACGGGCGCGGCCTGTTCTACGGCGACCCCAAGGAGGTTCAATGATCCGGCAACTTCTCGTTCTCGCGGCGCTGGGCGTCGCGAATCCCGTCCTTGCGCAGACCGCGCCGGGTCAGGCCACGGCGGTCCCGCACATCGAGACGCGGAACGGCCGGCATGCGCTGATCGTCGATGGTGCGCCGTTCACGCTGCTGGGCGGGCAGGTCAACAATTCGACCAACTATCCCGACGCGCTCAAGACCGCGTGGCCAGTGCTCGACCGGATCGGCGCCAACACAGTCGAGGTGCCGATCGCGTGGCAGCAGGTCGAGCCGCGCGAGGGACAGTTCGACCTGTCGTTCCTCCAGGCGCTGCTCGACCAGGCGCGGGGGCATGACAAGCGGGTGGTGCTGCTGTGGTTCGGCACGTGGAAGAATACTGGTCTCGCGTACACGCCCGACTGGGTGAAGCTCGACAACCGGCGCTTCCCGCGGATGAAGACGCGCGACGGCAGCGATCACGGCGTGCTCAGCGCGCACGGCAAGGCGACGCTCGACGCGGACCGCCGCGCGTTCGTCAAGGTCATGGAATATCTGCGCGACCATGATCGCCAGAACACCGTAATCCTGGTCCAGCCCGAGAACGAGACGGGCAGCTATCGCAATCCGCGCGACTATTCGGCGACCGGCAACGCGTTGTTCGCGCACACCATTCCCACCGCGCTCGCCCGTGCGACCGGCAAGCGCGGCACCTGGGCGCAGGCGTTCGGCGCGCAGGCCGATCGCGCGTTCAACAGCTGGTACGTCGCCGCCTATGTCGACGCGATCGCGGCGGCGGGCAAGGCGGTCAAGCCGTTGCCGATGTACGTCAACGCCAGCCTGTCGGGACCCTCGAACGTGCCCGATCCCGACGGCGTCGCGAGCGGTGGGCCGCAGCAGGACGTGCTCGACATCTGGAAGGCGGCGGCACCGCATATCGATTTCCAGGCGCCCGATATCTACGATCGCGATGCCGGCAACGTCGTCCAGTATCTCGACAAATACGCGCGGCCCGACAATGCGCTGATGGTCCCCGAGATCGGCAACGCGCGCGAATTCCATCGCTTCATCTACCCGGCGATGGGGCGCGGCGCGATCGGCTACTCGCCGTTCGGCCTCGATGACACCGGCTATTTCAACTACCCGCTCGGCGCGCGCGATCTCGACGACAAGACGCTCGAACCGTTGACGCTCGCCTATCGGATGTTCGGCTCGATCATGCGCGACTGGGCGCGGATCGCGTTCGAACGGCCGACCTGGGGCGTCGCCAAGCCCGCCGACGGCGCGATGGTCTCGACCAGAATGGGCGGCTGGAAGGTCAGCGCGAGCTGGGGCGAGTGGCAGTTCGGAATGAAGGACTGGACCTGGCTCAAGTCCGAGCCTGCGCCCTGGGCGAACGAACCGATCGGCGGCGTCGCGGTCGCGCAACTCTCCGCCGACGAGTTCCTGCTGGTCGGCGACCATGTCCGCGTGAACATCGACGGTGCCGACGGCAAGGCCGGCGGCATGGTGGTGCGCGTCGAGGAGGGCGGCTTCCAGAACGGGCGCTGGGTGATGGCGCGGGTGTGGAACGGCGACCAGACCGACTATGGTCTCAATCTGCTCGACAGGCCGCAAGTGCTAAAGGTGACGATGGGCCATTACCGCTGAGCGACCGCAAACAACCGCCGGCAAGCGGCCTTTGCATGACGAGAATTTCATTTAGGGTAGCGATACCAGTCGGCGGGTCTACCGCCGAAGGAGAGGACAAGCATATGCGACCGATATCTTCCGTGCCGACGAGCGCGTTTCGTTCACGCCGCGTCGGAGGGCTGCTCTCGCTGGGGGCGCTGCTGATCTCGACCGCAGCCTGGGCCGATCCGATCGCGACGGTCGAGCGTAACGGCAGCTTCGTATCTGTCGAGGCATACGCGCCGAACATCGTCCGCGTGACGATCTCGACCGATCGCGCCGAGGCCACCGCAGCACCGGGGCCGGGACCGAACGCGAAGCCCGACGCGGCAGGCTGGGCACGGCGTAGCGACGCCGGCGCCGACGTCTTCACCTCGTCCGCGCTGGCGCTGACCGTCGAGGCGCAGCCCTGGCCCAAGGCGCCGAGCCAGATGGAACGCTATTTCGCGCCGTCGCTGCCGCCCGTCGCGGTAACCGTCCGCGGCGGCGACGGAACATTGCTGACCCGCATGACCGGCTGGGAGATGGCGCCGCACACGGTCAACGACGAGAAGACGTTCCGCGTCGGTGCGCAGTTCGCGGCGCCCACCGACGAGCATTATTACGGGCTCGGCCAGAACCAGGAGGGCGTGCTCGACCTGCGCGGGCGGACGATCGATTGCCGGCACAATTATGACGCCCCCGCGGGCGAGACGGTCTGTGTGCCGTTCATGGTGACCAACAAGGGCTACGGCATCGTCTGGGACAATCCGTCGCAAACCACCGTGTCGCCTGGTCTCCACGGCACCACGCACTGGCAGTCCAACGTCGGCGAGCGCGTGTCGTTCTTCGTGATCTCGGGCAAGACCACCGACGAGCTCTACGCCGGCTATGCGCGGCTGACCGGCGCCACGCCGCTGCCGCCGAAGGCCGCGTTCGGGCTGTTGCAGAGCAAGGCGCGCTACGAGACGCAGGCCGAACTGCTTGGTGTGGCCGAGGGTTATCGCAGTCGTGGCCTGCCGCTCGACGCGATGGTGCTCGACTGGTTCCACTGGACCCGGATGGGCCAGATGGACATCGACCACACCTATTTCCCCGACCCGAAGGGCATGAACGCCAAGCTGAAGGCGATGGGGATGCACTCGATCATCAGCGTGTGGCCGCGCTACGAGCCCGAATCGCGCTATTTCGATATGCTGGCGAACAAGGGCTGGCTGCTCCACGAGAAGGACGGCAGCGTCGTCAACGGCCTGCCGATCCGCTCGGACCGGACCGGCGGGCTGATCGACACGACCAACCCCGACGCGCGTGCCTGGTATTGGGACCGGATCCGCGACAACATCGTCTCGCAAGGGTTCGACTGGATCTGGCTCGACGAGACCGAGCCCGACCTCGTCCCCGACGGCCATTATTTCTCGATCGGGTCGGGCGATCGCTATCACAACGTCTTCCCGCTGCTGCACACCACCAGCGTCGCGGAAGGATCGGCACGCGATCGCCCGACGATGCGCAATCTGATCCTCGCGCGGGCCGCCTATCTGGGGGCGCAGCGCAACGGCGCGCTATTCTGGTCGTCGGACATCCAGGCGACCTGGGAAGCGCTCAAGCGGCAGGTGCCGACCGGCCTCGACTTCACCGCGACCGGCATTCCCTATTGGGGCAGCGATATCGGCGGCTGGCAGTGGCCGAACGGGCCCAAGGCCGAACGCCCCGTGCTGGTCGATCCGGCCGGCGCGACCGCGATGGCGCCGGGCTATACCGACTATCCCGAGCTGTTCGTGCGCTGGTTCGGGTACAGCGTGTTCACCCCGACGCTGCGCATCCACGGCCAGCGCCCCGGCACCGCGCTGTGGGAATATGGCACGGCGGCGGAACCGCTGCTCGCCGATTTCCTGCGGCTCCGCTACACGCTGATGCCGTATATCTACGCGCTCGGCCGCAAGACCTACGAGAGCAACGCGCCGATGATGCGCGCGCTGTTCATGGATTTTCCGAACGATCCCAAGGTCGCGAATATGGGCGACGAATATATGTTCGGGTCGGCGTTCCTGGTGGCGCCGGTCACCGATCAGGGCGTGACGCACCGCTCGGTCTATCTGCCCGCAGGCGCGGACTGGTATGATTACTGGACCAACGCGCGACACAGCGGTGGGCAGACGATCGACGCTGTCGCGCCGATCTCGCGGATTCCGCTGTTCGTGCGGGCGGGCTCGATCATCCCGATGGGCGTCCAGGTGCCGAGCACCGCGACCGCGCAGAAGCTGTCGGAAATCCGCGTCTATCCGGGCGCGGACGGCAATTTCACGCTCTATGACGACGACGGCGTGACCAACGCCTATCGTGAGGGCAAAGGCGCCGGCAAGACGGGTGGCGGCGGTGTAAAATCCGCGCTGCACTGGGACGACCGCGCTGGGCGGCTGACCGCATCGGGTCCGCTGCCGACCGGGCAAGCGGTGGCCGGGCTGGTCAAGATCGTCGGCCGGCCATGATCGGCGCGAGGGGTCTTCGCAGGCTCGCGCTGTCGCTTGCGGTGGTGTCGAGCCCCGTGTTCGCGCAGGTCGACGTACCCGGCGATCCCTATGCCAGCGATCCGGTCGGGATCGTCGCCGATCCGTGTCCGTCGCATTCCAAGCCGAGCGATGGTGCTGGGTGGCAGGCGTGGAAGCTCCACATGCTGACGCGCGATTTCGGGCAGCTGTGCCGGTACCAGGCACAGAACCGCGAGGTCTTGGCGTCGGGCAAACCGGTGCGTGTGGTGTTCATGGGGGACTCGATCACCGACAACTGGATCGGCGCGGATCGCGACCTGTTCACCGACGGGCTCGTCGATCGCGGGATCGGCGGGCAGGCCACCGCGCAGATGCTGGTCCGCTTCCGACAAGACGTGATCGCGCTCAAGCCGCGTGCGGTCCACATCATGGCCGCGACCAACGACATCGCCGGAAACACCGGCGCGGCGACGATGGCGACGGTGCAGGGCCATATCGAAACGATGGCAGAACTCGCGCGCACGCACGGGATCAAGGTGATCCTCGCGTCGGTCCCTCCTGCGGCGGCGTTTCCGTGGAGCCCCGACAAACGCCCGGTGCCGCAGGTCCGCGCGCTGAACGCGTGGTTGCAGGCCTATGCCCGCCGCAACGGCTTCGTCTTCGTCGACTATTATGCCGCGCTGGCGACCAAGGATGGCGCGATGAAGCCGGGGCTGGCGAGCGACGGCGTCCATCCGACGCCTGCGGGTTATGCGGTGATGCGTCCGCTGGCGCTCGCCGCCGTCCGTACCTCGATCGGCGGGCGATGAGCATGACGCTCGACCGACGCGGCGTGCTGGCGGGGCTCGCCGCGATCGGCCCGGCGACGCACGCGCTGGCGCAAAGCCCGATGGGAATCGCGCGCGGGCCGGTGAAGCCGACCTGGGAGTCGCTGGTCGATCACTATCGCTATCCCGACTGGTTTCGCGATGCGAAGCTGGGCCTCTGGTCGCATTGGGGGCCGCAGTCGGTGCCCGAGCAGGGCGACTGGTACGGCCGGTTCCTCTACATGCAGGGCCATCCGGCCTACGAGCATCACCTGAAGACCTATGGTCACCCGACCAAAACCGGCATGCTGGATATCCTCGACCGCTGGACCGCGGCGCGCTGGGATCCGGACGCGCTGATCGACCGGTACAAGCGCGCCGGCGCGAAGTATTTCGTGTCGCTCGCCTGCCATCACGACAATCTCGATTGCTACGACAGCCGGTATCACGCCTGGAACGCGCTCCGGGTCGGGCCGAAGCGCGACATCGTCGGCACCTGGGCGGGCGCAGCGAGGCGGGCCGGACTGAAGTTCGGTGTCTCCAACCATGCCGCGCACAGCTGGCACTGGTACCAGACCGCGTATGGCTTCGACCCCGTGGGCCCGCGGAAGGGCCAGCGCTACGATGCGTTCACGCGCCGCGCGAGCGACGGGCGCGGGACATGGTGGGACGGGCTCGATCCACAGCAACTCTACACCGGCGCGCATGCGGTGCTCCCCGCCGGGATCGACACGATCGCGGCGATGAACGCGTGGCACGATGCGCATGATGGGCAGTGGGTCGAGACCGGGCCGCCGGGGCATCCGGGCTACGCCGCGAAGTGGCTGTTGCGGCAGGCAGACCTCGTCGAGAAATACCGGCCGGACTTCTGCTATTTCGACGATTACGGCCTGCCGTTCGGTCCGATCGGGCTGCAGGCGGCGGCGGATTACTACAACCGCTCGATCGCCTGGCACGGCAAGATCGACGTGGTCCTGACGGGCAAGATGCTCAAGCCCAACGAGCGGTTCGGAATCGTCCAGGATGTCGAACGCGGGTTTACGGATCACCTGTGGGACGAGCCGTGGCAGACCGATACCTGCATCGGCGACTGGTTCTACAACGTCGCGCGATTGAACGACAAAAGCTACAAGACCGCCGAACAGGTCATCCAGCGGCTCGCCGACGTGGTGTCGAAGAACGGCAATCTGCTGCTCTCGATCCCGCAGCCCGGCGACGGCTCGATCGACGGCGAGGAGGAGCGCATCCTCGACGGCATGGCGGCGTGGATGGCGATCAACGACGCGGCGATCTTCGGTTCGCGGCCTTGGCGGATCTATGGCGAAGGACCGTCGAAGGTTCAGGAAGGGATGCAGAACGAGGGCAGTGCGGGCCAGTTCACGTCGCGCGACATCCGCTTCACCACCAACAAGGGCGCCTTGTACGCGCTCGTCCTCGGCAAACCCGAAGGCTCCGTGTCGATTGCCGCGCTCGGCAGCGGTCGGTTGAAGGGGGCGATCGAGCGCGTGACCTTGCTTGGCGGCGGGACGTGCGCGCACCGCCAGGATCGCGCCGGGCTTCACGTCGACCTGACGCGCGGCCATAGCCCGTTCGTGCCGGTCCTGCGGATCGAGGGTCGTGGTCTGACCGGACTGGCTTAGTTGAGCAACCGATTGCGCTACCACTACGGTAGCTAGAAGACAGAAGACGGCGGGGGAGTTGGATATGCGGTGGGCACTCATGGCGGCGGTCGCGGTCGTTGCATCGCCGTCGGGCGTCTCGGCCGAACCCGCCGAGCTTAAGCGGACCGTCAGCATCGATGTCGCCACGGCGGCGGCACCGGTCGACCGCTCGTTCGATCTGTCGGTCGGGTCCGACTTTCCCGGGACGCTGATCCGCAGCGACAGCCAGGCGCAGCTCAAGACCGCGGTCGACGAACTCGGCTTCCGCTATATCCGCTTCCACGACATCTTCCACGATGTGCTCGGCACGGTGCGCAAGACCGACGGCAGGATCGTCTACGACTGGACCAGGATCGACCAGCTGTACGACGCGCTGCTCGCCAAGCATATTCGGCCGTTCGTCGAGCTCGGCTTCACGCCCGACGCGATGCGGACGTCGGAGCAGACGATCTTCTACTGGAAGGGAAACACGTCGCATCCCGACCCGAAACTGTGGCGCGACCTGATCGACGCCTATGTCCGTCACGTCCGCCAGCGCTATGGCAACGAAGAAGTGCGGCGCTGGTATTTCGAGGTCTGGAACGAGCCGAATCTCGCGGGCTTCTGGGAGAAGGCGGACCGGCAGGCGTATTTCGATCTCTATGCCAACACCGCGCGCACCATCAAGGCGATCGATCCGGCGCTGCGCGTCGGCGGGCCGTCGACCGCGGGCGCCGCCTGGGTGCCCGAGCTCCTGAAGTTCACCAAGCGGACCAACGTACCGATCGATTTCGTCACGACGCACACCTACGGCGTCGACGGCGGCTTTCTCGACGAGGACGGCAAACAGGATACCAAGCTTTCGTCGTCGCCCGACGCGGTGATCGGCGACGTGCGCAACGTCCGCGCGCAGATCGAGGCGTCGGCCTATCCCGGCCTGCCGCTGTTCTTCACCGAGTGGAGCACGAGCTACACGCCGCGCGATTTCGTCCACGACAGCTATATCAGCGCACCTTACATCCTCACCAAGCTGAAGCAGTCGCAAGGGCTGGCGCAGGGCATGAGCTACTGGACCTACACCGACCTGTTCGAGGAGCCCGGACCGCCGCCGACGCCGTTCCATGGCGGCTTCGGACTGATGAACCGCGAGGGGATCCGCAAGCCCGCGTGGTTCGCGTATAAATACCTGCATGCGTTGCAGGGCCAGACGATCCCGGTGACCGACGACCATGTCATGGCCGCCGCCGATGGCCGGCGGATCGCCGCGCTGGTCTGGGACTGGCAGCAGCCGGTCCAGTCGGTCAGCAACAAGCCGTTCTACACCCGGCAAGTTCCTTCGACGACGAGTAAGCCGGTCGCCTTCCGCTTCGCGCACGTGCCCGCCGGCACGTACCGGGTGGTGGTGCGCAAGACCGGCTATCGTCGCAACGATCCGCTCTCGCTGTACATCGACATGGGGATGCCCAAGGCGCTCGACGCCGCGCAGCTCGGTCGTCTCCAACAGGCGACCGCGGATTTGCCCGAGCAGGACAAGGTGGTAAAGATCGACGCGCGCGGCAGCGCCTTTGTCGCAATACCGATGCGCAGCAACGACGTGGCGCTGGTGACGCTGGAGCCGGTCGTCCGTAATGCGCGGGCTCGACGATGACCGGTCAATACCGGACCTGAGAAAGTGCCTGTGACTTTTTCCGATGCACGCTCGTAAAAAGCATGTTGGCGGGCGCCAGGGTGTCGCGTGCCAAGGCGGGACCTTGCCCGACCCCGACCACTTTCGAGGTTTCCTAGCACCGCTTAGCGGTGGTCTGTCACAGGTGGCCGTTTCAGCATGCTGCTGATCTACTGGATTGGACGTCTAAGCCTTGATCGGCGGCGAGGTATAGGTTCGGCGACGTGACGGGAGCGAGCACAGCGCAGGAGCGTCCCTTTAGCTTTGCATCGTACAGGGCCCTGTCCGCCTCGAGCAGCAGGGTCGAGAAGTCCGACTGAGCATCCGATTTTATCGCGATGCCTACGCTCGCACCGACCGTCACCGCGGTTTCGTTCAACAAGAATGACGTGCTGGACAGCGTGTCGATGAGACGCTGTCCGGTTTGACGAGCGGTGGCAGCGTCCGTCTCGTCGGCCAGAATGACGAATTCGTCGCCTCCCATCCGGGCGACGACGTCCGTTGCAGGGGTCACCTGTCTCATCAGGTCGCTGACTTCGACGAGAAGTTGATCGCCCGCCGCGTGGCCGAGCCTGTCGTTGATCGCTTTGAATCCGTCGAGGTCGATGTAGAATAGCGTGGCGCCCGTAGTCGTGCCTGCACGGCGAGCAACGACCTCCTCGAGACCCGCACGGTTCAACAAGCCTGTCAGGGTGTCATGCCGTGCGCGACGTCCGTTCTCGCGCTCGGACCGCATGGTCTGGACCAGCATGGCGTTCAGACGATAGGCGGCATGCGTCATGGCGTAGATGTACATCGGAATCTGGAATGCCGTCGCGAGCATGATCAGTTCGCCGGATATGACCCCGGCGATGGCGCACGGCCCGAGGCTGAGAAGGATCATGGTCGTCACGAGCCGAGGGGCGGCAAAGTTCCGAAATGCTACGCCGCCCGTCATGGCCGCCGCGGAGAGGACGACGAGCGTTGCGGCGAGCCAGTCACCGCTCAGCACGGTAATGAAGCACCCATAGCCTACCGAGGCAGCCCAACATACCGCAGCCAATATGTATAGGTCGATATGCGCGCGGCCTCCGCTCTTCGCGGCGCGCGTTCCTTTGATGAGCAGCGGTAGGCGCAATGCCGCCAAGCCGACCTCCAGCACTGCCCAGAGCAGGAACGCGGGTTTGGGAAGACGAGTCGCCACGATCGAGGAGACCAGAATGGTGTTGAACACCCCGCCCAGAAAGATCGGGAGTGATCCATACAACCCCTGAACAAGTGATGGGCGGATTTCAGCCGGAACTTCACCGGCACACTCGACCAGCCAGCGCGTGACAGCCCAACGCGGCAGCACGCCATCACCATGCGGCATCAACATCACTCCCTGGGGCTCCCCCCAGGAGCACATCGCATGGATGCCGTTTTGGAGTTAAATTTCAGTCAATTCGACAGGTTAATCGCACCGCTGGGCCCCCTGCATCGGTGGAACGGCTGCGATAAGGGACAGCCGAACCGGGCGAACGGCACGTCGCGGCTTATGGCTGGTGCCCCGCGGCATCGGGAAGGGCAACATCGGCGAAATGGTGCCGGATATAGTCCAGCTTGGGATCGATGTAGCGGCGACAGAACGGCCTGTCTGGGTCAGTCCGATAGTAGTTCTGGTAGCGTGCTTCAGAGGGTCTGAAACCGACGAGCGGAAGAACCAGCGTCCGGGGACCTTTGCCCGACTGCGATGCAAACCGTGCGATCGTCTGTGCGGCTGTCTCGCGCTGCTCCGCATCAACGACGTAGATCGCACTTCGATACCTCCCGCCGGGGGAGTAGGTCCCGTTCGCCGAATGGGTCCTGAGATGGACTTCGGCGAGCGTCGCCAGGCTTATAGCCGCGGGATCGAAGCTCACGAGCACGCCCTCAGCCCAAGTGTCCCAAGGGGCCTCGGATTGGATAAATCCCTGATCCACCTGATAAACGCCTTTGAGCGCCTGAAACACGCCCTCGGTGCACCAATGGCACCCGCCACCAAAGCCGATCTTTTCCATTGCCAACCTTCCGCATCCGTCAGCGCCGGCGTTTTCGTGAACCGCGCTGGCGTCGTCAATTCCAGTCAGTCGCCGGCACCGTTCAGCAACACGCGCAGCCGCTCGGCATCGTCTGGCGAGGCGGGGTTGTAGATGATCATGCCAAGCTCCGGTCGTCCTTCGACGGCGAACGACGAGAACTCCATCGCGAGCAGCCCCGCATCGGGATGATGAATCCGCTTAACCCCGTCACCATGGGCAACCACGTCGTTGTCCTCCCACATTGCCGCGAACTCCGGGCTGAGCCGGGACAGTTCGGCGACCAGCTTCGTGACCTCGACGCTGGTGCTGGCGCCCGCGCGGGCCACATCGGCGCGAAACGCACCCACCACAAAGCGGGCGATGCTGTCGAAGTCGGCGTTGCGGGCCCGGACATGGTCGCTGCCGAACATCAGCCGCAGGATGTTGCGTCCCTCCCGCGGCAGCTTGGCATAGTCGGTCAGCAGCACCGCGGCCGCTCGGTTCCAGCCCACCACGTCCCACATCGCCGTCTTGATGATCGCCGGGCTCAGCACCATCCCGTCGAGCACGCGCTGGAGCCGCGGGGTGATCCCCTCGACAGGCTGGTAGCGTGCCTCCGGCGGACGGCCGAGGCCGAGCATGTAGATGTGCTCGCGCTCCGGTTCGGTGAGCATCAACCCTCTCGCGATGCGATCGAGGACGTCGGCCGATGGCGCGCCGCCGCGGCCCTGCTCGAGCCAGGTGTACCAGGTTGGACTGATGTTCGCGCGGCTCGCCACCTCCTCGCGGCGCAAACCGGGCGTCCGGCGCCGTCCGCCGGCAAACCCGAACGCCGCAGGGTCAAGCCGGGTACGGCGATCGCGCAGATAGGTCCCGAGCGGATTGGACACGTCGCTGGCCATGATCGATCCTGTTGAAGCTTATACCACGATAAGCTCACTACTTTAACACGTTGGCGAGGAGCTGAATATGGTTGCCAGGCAAAAAGGAGATTTCCCATGCGTGTTTTTGTGACCGGTGCGACCGGCTTTATCGGCTCTCACGTCATCCCCGAACTGCTCGGCTGCGGCCACAGCGTGCTCGGGCTCACGCGGTCCGATGCCGGTGCCCAGCAACTCGAGCGGGCCGGCGTCGAAGTTCATCGTGGCGACCTTGAACGGCCGGAGACGCTGGCCAGCGGCGTGGCTGCGGCCGATGCGGTCATCCACTGCGCGTTCGACCACAATTTCGAGGCCTTCCTCGCGAACACGGCAAAGGACGAACGCAACATCACGGCGATGGGCGATGCGCTGGCGGGGACCGACAAGCCGATCCTGATCACCTCGGGGATCGGCATCGGCACGCCGCGGAACGGCGGTCCTGCGACCGAGGACGTCCTCAACCCGCTCCACGCCAATCCGCGCATCGTCACCGAGCTCGCCGCCGCGGCGCTGATCGCCCGACGCATCGACGTACGCACCATTCGGCTGCCACAGGTGCACGACACCACCAAGGCCGGGTTGATCACCCCGCTGATCGCGGAGGCGCGCCGTGCCGGAGCGATGGCGTATCTGGGCGAGGGCACCACGCGCTGGGCTGCCGCGCACGTCAGCGACGTCGCCAAGCTCTACGTTCTGGCTCTTGAGCGCGGCGAGCCAGGCGCAAGATACCATGCTTCGGTAGAGGAGGGCGTCGATGCACGCTCCATCGCCGAGACGATCGGCAAAGGGACCGGACTGCCGGTCCGCTCGGTCGGAAACGACGAGGTCGAGCATTACTTCGGCTGGATGGCCCCCTTTGCCGCACTCGATATGATCGCATCGAGCAATTGGACGCAGGCGCGGCTGGGATGGAAGCCCACGGGTCCCGGTCTGCTCAGCGATCTTGCCGCGATGGACTATTCCGTCCCCGTAGCCGCGTGATCGGCTACCGTTGCATGCCGACTGATGGCAACGTCAGCTGGCGTGCAACGGACTGCCTGCCTCCGACGCCAGTCGAATCGTCTTCGGAGTTCGGCGCGGTATCCGATGTCGCGATTGATCCGCGCCAAAACGAGTTGGGGGCAGGGGGGCGTGAATGTCCGCTACTGGGTCGGCGCCTCTGTCGGGGCCTCGCCTCTCTGCCCAGGTGACGACCGCTCGTATGGGCTTGAACCCTCACGCAGAAGTGCGTTGAAGGTTTCCGCCCGACTTTATACTGGCACCGGATCAGGTACTTCGGTCGCCTCGCGCTCGGCAACGCGCCCAGCGCAACGCATCAAGGTGGATCGTCAGGATTTTGAGCCGCAATGAATTATCGCCATTCCTTCCATGCCGGCAATAGTGCCGATGTCGTCAAGCACAGCCTGCTGATCGCGCTCGTGCGGGCCTTGCAGCAAAAACCGGGCGCGCTGACGCTGATCGACACCCATGCCGGCTGCGGGCTGTACGACCTTGGCGGCGAGGATGCCCAGCGCACCGGCGAGTCCACGCACGGCGTGCTGCGGGCCTTCGCCGACCCGAGCCCCTCACTCAACGACTACCGCGGCGTCGTGCAGGCGGTGAATGTCGGGGCCGAGCCGCACTTCTACCCCGGCTCGCCACGGGTTCTGGCGCAGCTTCTGCGCCCGCAGGACGTCCTCATCCTGAACGAAAAACATCCTGATGACGCCTATACCCTGCGCGGTGTGATGCGCGGTACATCCGCTGCCGTGCATGAGCGCGACGCCTACGAGCTTTGGCTGGCAATGCTGCCGACCCGAACCCCGCGCGGCGTGGTGGTGGTCGATCCGCCGTACGAGCAGCTCGACGAGCGCGACCGTATCACAGCCACGCTCGCCGCCGCTCACCGCAAATGGGCGCATGGCGTGACGGTGATCTGGTATCCGCTGAAAGACCGCGCCACGCATTGGCGGTGGAAGGAACAGTTACGCAAGCTCGGCATCCCGAAATTGCTGGTGGTGGAACATTGGTTGTACGATGACGATCAGCCCGGCATCTATAATGGCGCGGGCCTTTTCATCGTCAATCCGCCTTACGCTTTCATGCAGGCGCTGCCACCTCTGCTGGACGCGCTGCGCGCCGTGCTGGCGCCGCAGGGGCATAAGGGCGAGATCACAGCCGTGTGGTTGGAGGATTGACGTAAAACCCGCGTAGCCCCGTTCGGCGGCTACGTATCGCCTCGCTATCGTGGCGATGACCGCGCCGCGAAAACCGATCGCCCGTTCAACGGATCGTAAGGATGAAGGCTTAGCGCCCTCCAGAGGTACAGGAGACGATCATGCCCCTCATGCTTCGCGCATCCCGATTGACGGCCATCACGGTCCTTTACGCGACAGCCGCGACAGCCGCGACAGCCGCGGCGGCCGACGCTCCCGAGCCGAGCCCTTCCGTCTATCTCGAGGCATTCAACGAGACCTGCCGCGGCAGCTTTCCAGACTTCGATGCCATTGCGAAAGCGGCCGTCGCGCGCGGGTGGATCGAGCGCGCGGTGCCCTCGGTAGCGATGATCGGCAACAGGCCGATGATGCTCCCCCATGTGTTCAGCAAGAGTGGCATGATGCTGGTCCTCACCCACGACACCGCCGGTGCTTTCACCGCCGTGTGCCAAGTGACGGGCACCGCGGGCACTCGCCTTACCGGCCGTGACATCGCGGCCACCGTTGGGCCGGGGTTGAACGCTGGCGCTGCAGACCCTGGACCGGGCGATTACAAGAAGGATGATTTCACCGTCTGGAATCTGGGCAAAGGCATCACCGTGCAGGCGGGCGTCAGCGTCTATAGGGGTAAGGCGCGGAGCGTCTCGCTTGCGATCCTGCAGGCGGCTTCCGCCGACGTCGGGCCGGTCAATGCTCCCCCCGCCAAATCGTCGAACGATATTTCCATGGTGGCCATCGGGCTCCCCTTTGCACCGGAGGCGCCCACACCCGTCGGATCGTCGCACCCTCTGTTCCACGACGTCACGATCGGCGAGATTCAGGGCCTTCCCGCCACCGTAAAGAGTTCGGCACTAAACTTCATAGCGGCGGCCAAGCGTTCCAGTATCAATGCAGCGCTGAGCGAAACCTTCCGGCAGATGAATCTCCTCGCACCAGCGCCTGCAGCCGGGCGTAAGCGGCTCGTGGTGTCATGGCTGGGCGACAAGACGCCGTTCCACATCGGCAGCGGCAACACGACGAGCGTGACGCTCCACTACCGCTTGGAGCGGGTCGACAACGGGCAGACTTTGTTTGATCGAGAGATCACCACGTCTGCCCGCGGCGGCGGCATGGATGCGTCGATGCGCGACAACGGGATCGTGCGGGCCGCGATCGGGGCGAACTTCGCATCTGCGGCCAATTGCCTGGATCACGCAGCGTTCGGCACGGCACCCTCGGACTGCGCGCTCACCCCGCAGTACAGCGTTTCGGTCGTGCGCACCGGGCGGTAGTGCAGCGGGATACCGGACTGTCGAATTCAACCACCCGGCAATGCCCTCAAATGTGTCCGTTGCCTCGATCGACGATACTGTCCGATGGCGGCAGGGAAGGCGAGTTCTACGCGGCTGTTAAAGGGTAGGAAGGTCTTAGGGGCTAAACCGCGCCCCAACGTGGCATAGGGCCACGCGTCTGGAGCAGGCAATTGGCGACATCCCTTTCGATCCGGTTGTTCGCGGTCTTGTTCGCGATCAGTCTGATGTTTTCGGCGGCACTGGCGTACTACGCCACGCGCACGATTAGCTTCGCCTTTCCAATCGCACCCGAGGCGATGACGACGTTGGTCATGCGGATCCAGGCGATCCGGGCAGTCGGCCTGGGGCTGGCCTTGTTCCTGATGTTACTGGTGGTCTTGTCGGCGTCGCGCGCTGCTCGCAGTGCGCTGGCTCTGCGCTGGCTTCTCGGCGTCGTGACGAGCTTAGCGTTTCTGCGCGGATCAGGGCTGATCCAGCCGCTGGCGCAGCACGATACTGCGATCATCGCAACCTCGGCTTTGCAGCTCGCGATGGAAGCGTTGGCGATCCTGTTGCTTTACGGGGAGGATGCGGCCGATTGGTTTGAGACACGCCGCTGACGGTGTTGCGGCAGCGTTGTTCACGGTCGCCGCGGTGCAAATCCGCTAGTGCAGGACCGCCCAAAGTACGACGTCGCTGGCTTGGTTTTCCGATCCTGATAGCGGACATAAACCGCGTCTGGTCTCACCTTTACAAGTCAACCTTTTCAATTTTCCAGCCAGCGGCAGCGAAGAGCCAAAACAGCATCCCACCACCTGCACCAAAAAGCGCAATTTGGCCGATAAAGGTTAGGTTGGTGAGCCATCCATATGGGGTCAACGATCCGTGCAATACTGTGGCACGCCCACCGGTGCTGGCGCTGTCGGGTGTGATCAGCGACGAAAGGATGAGCCAAGGCAAAGCGGCGGCGACAGCCCCGGTCAGGGAGCAATTGAGTAATGTAGCCTCAAAACGTCGGCGCAGAATAAGGAACGCCGGTAAGCCTAGGATCACAGTCGCCGGATATGCTCCGACAACGGCGAACACTAGGGCACTGCGCCAAATCCTCTCTAGTGGATCGCTGATCCCGTCGTAGGCTGGCATCATAATGGCCATCACCAATGCCGCGACACCGGGAACGATCAAAAAGGCGGCAATGATGCGCCAAATCGGCGGATAAGAGCGCTCAGGTCTGACAGTATCCATAGCGGACAGCTTAGTGCTTCACTGTCAATTTTCTATGCTTTTCACCTCAGAGGCGCACGGTCCGCTTTCCTCCCCGTCTCGGCCGCTGGCAGCGCTGAAAGCCTCAGTCGACCACGTGAGTTGCAAATGTTTTGATCGCTGGACCGGCTCTGCCCGGTGGAGGTCGGGGGCCAATTCAGTTGGGGGACGTTGCTGACTGAGCGCGCCGCGCTGTTACTGCAATCTTTCCAATTAAGCCCCGGCTTCAGCCGGGATGTGATAATTTGTTTCGGAGGGGTGGTGCCGCTCCCATGCGAACTCAGGTTATTCCCCCGCGAAGGCGGAGGCCCAGACTGGGCTCGCTCGGGAGAAAACAAGAGGGGCGGGGGACATCGACCCGGACGCTATGGTCTCCCAAACTCCGCCTATCCGCGCAACAAGTCGAAAGCCGTTGGACCTCGCCGCGCAACGTCGGTACTGCGCGGCCAAGTCCAATCGGAGTGACAACATGGGTTATCGGGTGGTGGTCGCAGGGGCGACCGGCAATGTCGGGCGCGAGATGCTCAATATCCTGGCGGAGCGCGAGTTTCCGGCGGACGAGATCGCCTGCGTCGCGTCGTCGCGCAGCCAGGGTTTGATGGTCGACTATGGCGACACCGGCAAGCAGATCAAATGCACGAACATCGAGCATTTCGACTGGAACGGCTGGGACATGGCGCTGTTCGCGATCGGTTCCGAGGGCACCGCCATCTATGCGCCGATCGCTGCCGCCGCGGGCTGCGTGGTGATCGACAATTCGTCGCTCTACCGCATGGACCCCGACGTGCCGCTGATCGTGCCCGAGGTGAACCCCGAGGCGATCGACGGCTACAAGGTCCGCAACATCATCGCCAACCCGAACTGCTCGACCGCGCAGATGGTCGTCGCGCTGAAGCCGCTGCACGACGCCGCGAAGATCCTGCGCGTCGTCGTCTCGACCTACCAGTCGGTGTCGGGCGCGGGCAAGGCCGGCATGGACGAGCTGTTCGAGCAGAGCCGCAACATCTTCGTCGGCGATCCGGCCGAGCCCAAGCTGTTCACCAAGCAGATCGCGTTCAACGTGATCCCGCACATCGACAGCTTCCTCGACGACGGCTCGACCAAGGAAGAGTGGAAAATGGTCGTCGAGACCAAGAAGATCCTCGACAAGAAGATCAAGGTCACCGCGACCTGCGTCCGCGTGCCGGTGTTCGTCGGCCATTCGGAAGCGATCAACATCGAGTTCGAGAACGAGATTTCGGCCGAGGAAGCGCAGAACATCCTCCGCGAGGCGCCCGGCATCATGCTGGTCGATAAGCGCGAGGACGGCGGCTACATCACCCCGATCGAGTGCGTCGGCGACTTCGCGACGTATATCAGTCGCGTGCGCGAGGATCCGACCGTCGAGAACGGCCTGAACCTGTGGTGCGTCAGCGACAACCTGCGGAAAGGTGCGGCGCTGAATGCGGTGCAGATCGCCGAGTTGCTCGGGCGACGGCATCTGCAGAAGGCGTGAACGCGCGGGGCGGCGACGGCGTGTCGCCGCCCTTCGATCTGGCGACTACAGGCAATGCAGGATGAGTTTGTGAGCAGCACCCCGAGCGAGACGCAGTATTTCGAGAGCTTCGACGGCACGCGGCTGGCGTGGCACGAGGTCGGCCCAACCACCGATGATACGCGCGCGGTGGTGTTGATCCACGGCTATTTCTCCGACGCGAAAACCAACTGGATCCGCTATGGCCACGCCGCCAAGATCGCCGCGAAGGGCTTTCGCGTGATCATGCCCGACCTGCGTGCGCACGGCGAGAGCGACAAGCCGCATGGGCTGGAGGCGTATCCGGCCGACGCGCTGACGCAGGACGGGCATGCGCTGATCGCGCATCTCGGGCTGACCGACTATGATCTGGGCGGCTATTCGCTGGGTGCGCGGACGACGTCGCGGATGCTGGCGACGGGCGCGACGCCGCGTCGCGTGATCTTTTCGGGGATGGGGCTGGAGGGGCTGACGCAGACGTCGCGGCGTGCCGGGCATTTCCGGAACATCCTGACGAGGCTCGGGCAGCATGTGCAGGGTACGCCCGGGTGGCTGGCGGAGGCGTTCCTGAAGACCACCGGCGGGGATCCGGTCGCGTTGCTTGGCATTCTGGAGACGTTCGTGGATACGCCGCTGGAGTCCGTGAAGGCGATCCGGCAGCCGACCCTGGTCGTGTGCGGCGGAGAGGACCAAGACAACGGGTCTGCGCCGGATCTCGCGGCGGTTTTGTCACATGGGGAGTATGTCGAGACGCCCGGTGGGCATATGGGTGCGGTGGTGAAGCCCGAACTTGGTCAGGCGATCGCGGATTTTCTTGCTCGTTAAGAACGAGCGCCCTTAGCCGGTCATCTTGGCGAACGTCGGGTTCAGGGAGACGCACCACAAGCTTGCTTACTTCTGTTCCCCCGAGACAGCGGGGCCCCAGGGTTACGAACGCTTCCGTGGTTTCAGCTGGGCCCCCGCCTCCGCGGGGGAACGGTCAGCAGCGCCGATCTTCTACCGCCCCGGCGAAGGCCGGGGTCCAACTGGGAAACCTCGCTAACGGAGCGATGCGGTTCGCCACTAAGGACGTTCCAATTTGGCCCCGGCCTTCGCCGGGGTGGAGGCTTGGTTTGGCAGCGTGCCCGGCGCCTACTCCGGGACCGTCCCCGGATCGGCGATGCCGGCATCGAACGACTTCGACGAGTCCGCCCCGTCGGCCTGATGCGCATGCTTGCCTTTCGGTTTGGGCGCTGGCTGAGCCTTAGGCGTGCTGCCTCGCAAGGTCAGCAATGCGCCAACCGCCGCTCCCGCAACCGCGACGCCGCTGAAGATCGCAGCCGCCCCCCATTTGCCACGGGTTTTTTCCGGTGGCTTGGCGACCGGGACCGGCGTCGCCGAGTTGCGCGCGGGGACGGGGCGAGGCGTGCTGCGCTTGGTCGAGCGCGGCTTTGGCGTCGGCTTGGCTGCGGGCTTTGGCGGCGCGGCAGTCACGGGCTTGTCGGCAACCGGTTTTGTCGCCGGCACCGGCTTCGACGCGACCGGCTTGGTCGAGGACGTAGCAGCCGGCGCTGCCTTCGGCGCACTCGCCTTGCGCGGCGCGCGGCGGCGGGTGACGGGCTTCTTTGCTTCCGTATCGGGCGTGTCGGTGTCGGCCACGGTTATCTTCCCTCAGCAATGATTCCGGATGCGTAACCCATTCTCGCGCGATCCGCTCCGATTTTTAGCGGCCCACGTTATCGGAAGGGCGGCTCGTCGAACGCGCGGAGCTTGCGGCTGTGGAGCTTCGGGCCCTCCAGGCGGAGCTGTTCGCAGGTCTCGATCCCGATCCGCAGATGCTCGCTGATCGCGCGTTCGTAGAAGCGGTTGGCCTGGCCCGGCAGCTTCAGCTCACCGTGGAGCGGCTTGTCCGAGACGCAGAGCAACGTGCCGTAGGGGACACGGAAGCGGTAGCCCTGCGCAGCGATCGTCGCGGACTCCATGTCGATGCCAACGGCGCGGCTGAGCGAGAAGCGGAGTGCGGACTTCGAATAGCGGAGTTCCCAGTTGCGGTCGTCGGTGGTGACGATCGTGCCGGTGCGGAGCCGACGCTTGAGTTCCTCGCCCGACTGGCCCGAGACGATCTCGGCCGCCTTGGCCATCGCGAGCTGGACTTCGGCGATCGCGGGAATCGGGATTTCTGGCGGCAGGACATCGTCGAGGACATGGTCGTCGCGGAGATACGCGTGTGCGAGGACGTAATCGCCGATCCGCTGGCTGGGGCGCAGGCCACCACAATGGCCGATCATCAGCCACGCCTCGGGACGCAGCACGGCGAGATGGTCGCAGATCGTCTTCGCGTTCGACGGCCCGACGCCGATGTTGACCAGCGTGATACCGGTGCGATCGTCCGCCATCAGGTGATAGGCAGGCATCTGGTGGCGGCGCCATGCGCTATCAGAGATGATCTTGTCGATGTCGTCGCCCGACGAGATCGTGATCCCGCCGGCGCCGGAGAGGCTGGTGAAGCGCGAACCTTCACCAAGCTGCGTGCCGGCCCAGCGGACGAACTCGTCGACGTAGCGATGGTAGTTGGTGAACAGCACGAAGCGCTGCGCGTGCTCGGCGGGGGTGCCCATGTAATGGCGCAGGCGGGCGAGGCTGAAGTCGGTACGCAGGCCGTCGAACAGCGCGAGCGGACGCGTCTCGTCATGCGCGATCCAGAGGCCGTCGGCGATCTCGTCGCCGATATGCGCGAGTTCGGTCGCGGGGAAGTGACGCGACAATTCGGTCGCGGAGACCTCGTCGAGGCTCAGCGCGTGGCCGGGCTCGATCACATAGGGGAACGGGATTTCCTGGCGACCCTCGACCGCTTCGACGGTGACGTCGTAATCCTCGATCAGCAGCGTGAGCTGTTCGGTCAGATATTCGGCGAAGATCGCGGGCTTGGTGACGCTGATGCGGTATTCGCCTGCGTTGACCAGGCGGCCGAACGATCGCAGCGGGGTCGGGCGATCGACGCCGCCCTTATAGGTCAGCCGGATCTCGGGATAGGCGAACGAGCCGTCGGTGCGGCTGGCGGGATCGGGTGTCGTTCCGTCGGCGATATAGGCGCTCATCGCGGCTTGGAGGCGCTCGACGGAGGCGCGGTAGAGGCGGTCGAGGTCGGCGACGAGGTCGGATGCGATTGTCATCGGGCAGTGTTAGGTGGCGGACGTTACGGTGGCAAGACTTCGAAATCCTCCCCGGCACGGGGAGGGGGACCGTTCGCGAAGCGAAGGGTGGAGGGGGCGTGCCGCACACGGAACGTTCGCGGAGAGCCCCCTCCGTCAGCCCTGACGGGCTGCCACCTCCCCGTGCCGGGGAGGAATGATCAGATCTCGCTGAGGAGGTGCTCGGCCGAGCTGACCTTGAACTCGCCGGGTGCCTCGACGTTAAGCTGCTCGACGACGCCGTCATTGACGAGCATCGAATACCGCTGGCTGCGCGTACCCATGCCGAAGCCCGAGCCGTCCATCGTCAGCCCGATCGCTTTGGCGAAATCGGCATTGCCGTCCGCAAGCAACGTGATGTCGCCGGCGCCCGCCGACTTGCCCCATGCGCCCATCACGAACGCGTCGTTGACCGACACGCAGGCGATCTCATCGACGCCCTTGGCCTTCAGCTCGGCTTCCTTCTCGACGAAACCGGGCAAATGCTTGGCCGAGCAGGTCGGCGTGAACGCGCCGGGGACCGCGAACAGCGCAACCTTACGGCCCTTGAAGAAGCTGTCGGTGTCGACCTGGTCGGGGCCGTCCGCGGTGGCCTTGACGAGGTTGGTGGTGGGAAGGCGGTCGCCGACGCTGATCGTCATCTGAAATCTCCTGTGCCGCGCGGTCGTCGCGCGCGGTGCGTACCTTGGACGCCGGACGGCGGATTTCAAGCGTGGCGACGGGGTGCGCGCAACGCTATGTTCCTGGTCATGGACAAAACGCGCTTTCTTTCGGGACAATTCCTGCTCGCGATGCCGGGCATGAGCGACCCGCGCTTCGCCCGCGCGGTGATTGCGATGTGCAGCCATGACGAGAACGGCGCGATCGGCATCGGGATCGGCGCGACGATCGACGGGCTTGGTTTTCACGATTTGCTCGAACAGTTCGGGATCGAGCCGGGCGACGCCCCCAACGCGCCGGTGCATTTCGGCGGACCGGTCGAGCCGCGACGCGGGTTCGTGGTGCATTCGTCCGACTGGGGCGGGCAGGACTCGGTCGATGTCGCCGGGCGGTGGAAGCTGTCGAGCACCGTCGACGTGCTGCGTGCGATCGCCGACGGGAAGGGCCCGTCGGAGTGGGTGGTGGCGCTCGGCTATGCCGGTTGGGATGGCGGACAGCTCGAGGGCGAGCTGTCGCGGCCGGGGTGGTTCAACGTGGCCGGGGATGCCGAACTGCTGTTCGAGACCGCGGCGGAGGATCGCTGGACGCTGGCCTTCGCGCAGGCTGGCGTGGATCCGCGGTTGCTTGTCGCGGAGACGGGGCGGGCCTAATCTTCCCCCCTCCCTGGCAGGGAGGGGCCGGGGGTGGGGCGGCCGGTTGGCTAGCCGTGCGCCCGCCTCGAACCGACCCACCCCCAACCCCTCCCTGCCAGGGAGGGGAGCCGAAGAAGGGCAACGCGGCTTACAAAGTGTGCATCCCCAACCATCATATAAAGATATCTTTATATTTGATTTGGAGCTTCCACTCTCCTATGATGCAGTATCCGGCACGGGCATGAGGCTCGCCGATCACGATATTCTCAGGAGACTCCTCGTGGCCACCACGCTTGCGCCTACGAAGACCGACGCCAAGGCCGACTACGTTGTCGCCGACATCAGCCTCGCCGATTTCGGCCGCGCCGAGATCAACATCGCCGAGACCGAAATGCCCGGCCTGATGTCGCTGCGCACCGAATTCGGCGCCGCACAGCCGCTCAAGGGCGCGCGCATCACCGGTTCGCTGCACATGACGATCCAGACCGCGGTGCTGATCGAGACGCTGACCGCACTCGGCGCCGACGTCCGCTGGGCGACCTGCAACATCTTCTCGACGCAGGACCATGCCGCCGCCGCCATCGCCGCGACCGGCGTCCCCGTGTTCGCGATCAAGGGCGAGAGCCTAGCCGATTACTGGAACTATGTCGGCGACATCTTCTCATGGGATCGCGACGTAGAGGGTCAGACCGCCAACATCATCCTCGATGACGGCGGCGACGCGACGATGTTCGCGCTCTGGGGCGCCAAGCTCGAAGCCGGCCACACGATGCCCGAGCCCGAGAACGAGGAAGAGGTCGAGATGCAGCGCGCGCTCAAGGCGTACGTCGCAAAGAACCCCGGCTACCTGACCGAGACCGTCAAGAACCTGAAGGGCGTCTCGGAAGAGACCACCACGGGCGTTCACCGCCTGTACGAGATCGCGAAGAAGGGCGAGCTGCCGTTCCCCGCGATCAACGTCAACGACTCGGTCACCAAGTCGAAGTTCGACAACCTCTACGGCTGCAAGGAATCGCTGGTCGACGCGATCCGTCGCGCGACCGACGTCATGCTCGCCGGCAAGGTCGCCTGCGTCGCCGGTTTCGGTGACGTCGGCAAGGGCTCGGCCCAGTCGCTCCGCAACGGCGGCGCGCGCGTGATGGTCACCGAAGTCGATCCGATCTGCGCACTGCAGGCGGCGATGGAGGGCTTCGAGGTCGTGACGATGGAAGAGGCCGTGACCCGCGCCGACATCTTCTGCACCGCGACCGGCAACGCCGATGTCATCACCGCCGATCACATGAAGGCGATGAAGCCGATGTCGATCGTCTGCAACATCGGCCACTTCGACTCGGAGATCCAGATCGCCGCGCTGTCGAACTACGACTGGACCGAAGTGAAGCCCGGCACCGACCTGGTGAAGTTCCCGGACGGCAAGCAGATCATCATCCTGGCGAAGGGTCGCCTGGTGAACCTGGGTTGCGCCACCGGCCACCCGTCGTTCGTGATGTCGGCCTCGTTCACCAACCAGACGCTCGCGCAGATCGAGCTCTGGACCAAGGGCGAGAACTACAAGAACGAAGTGTACGTCCTGCCGAAGCACCTCGACGAGAAGGTCGCGATGCTTCACCTCGAGAAGCTCGGCGTGAAGCTGTCGAAGCTTTCCGACAAGCAGGCCGGTTACATCGGCGTGCCGGTCGAAGGCCCGTTCAAGCCGGATCACTACCGCTACTAAGATGCCGATACCGATCCTTACGGGATGGGACATCGGAGGGCTCGGTCGAAAGACCGGGCCCTTTTGCGTGGTGGCGGCTTCCCCGGCGGGGGCGAAGTGTCCTAGATGGGCGACGATGACGCTCGCTCGCCGCTCCGCTCGCCTATCATGATCACGCTGGGTCTCGGCACGGCGCTGGCCGCAGGCGCGATCCTTTCGCTGCTCGTCGTGGCGGGGGGCATCCTGTTGTTCCTCGGCCAGCGCGCACGCGGCGATGCTGTGGCGGCGATTGAGACCAGCGCGCATCTTCAGACGCTGCTTGACGGATCGCCAGCGATCGTCACCGTGATCCGCTCCGGCGGGCGGATCGAGATGACGCAGCGGATGGCGGATTGGCTGGGGCTGGATGTGGCCCCGCGCTCGATCGCCGAACTTGCGACGGGCGGGACGGGGCTGTCCGCCGACGACGCAGCGCGGCTGATTGCGGATATCACTGCGGCGCAGCGCGCGGGGCGGACGTTCGTGCGATCGGTGCGGCTGGTCGGCTCGACCCGGGCGATCACGTTTCGCGGTGGCCGTGCGCCCGGCGAGATGGGTGCGGCGGGGGCGGTTTTGCTATGGGCGTTCGATGCGACCGACAGCGAGGCGGAGATCGCCCGACTCAGCGCCGAAACCACGCGGCTGGGATCGGCGTATGACTCGCTGACCGGGCTCATCGAGGCGGCGCCGATGCCGATGTGGTACCGCGCCAACGATCTGCGTCTGACGATGGTCAACACCGCCTATGTCGATGCGGTCGAGGGGCGCGATGCCGCCGATGTCGTTGCGCGCGGGCTGGAGCTGGTCGAGGGGTCGGGCCGCGGCGGGCCGCTTGCCGGGGCGGCGGTCGCGCGCGAACAGGGCCGGCCGCATCAGCAGGTCCTGCCGGCGACGATCGACGGCGCGCGGCGCTCGTTGCAGATCTACGACGTGCCGCTGCCGAGCGGCGGCGTGGCCGGGTTCGCGATCGATATCGAAGAGCTGGAGCAGGCGCGGTCGGGGGCGAAGCGCTTCGCCGAAGCGCAGCGCGCGATGCTCGACCGGCTCTCTGCGGGCGTTGCGCAGTTCGGCGGCGATCGGTCGCTCGTGTTCTGCAACCAGCCGTTCCGGCGGATGTTCGCCATGCGCAGCGAATGGCTCGCCGATCGCCCCGAATTCGACCGCGTGCTCGAGCGGATGCGCGAGGCCAACCGGCTGCCCGAGGTCCGCGATTTCCCGACCTGGAAGGCGGAACGGCACGACTGGTTCCTGCAGACCGGCGGATCGCAGAGCGGCCCGGTCGGCGGTGGCGCGATCGAGGAGAACTGGCATTTGCGCGGCGGCACGCATCTCCGCGTCGTCGCGCAGCCGCTCCCCGATGGCGGGCTGCTGCTGATCTTCGAAGATCGCACCGAGCAGGTCCAGCTCGCGAGCGCCCGCGACACGCTGTTGCGGGTGCGGACCGCGACGTTCGACAACCTCTTCGAGGCGCTCGGCGTGTTCGCGGCGGATGGCCGGTTGCAGGTCTGGAACAACCGGTTCCGTCTGTTGTGGGGTCTCGAGGAGGAATTCCTCGCTGCGCATCCGCGCGTTGATGCGTTCGCGGAGGCGGTCGGCGGCAAGCTCGCGACGCCGAGCCGTTCGGCGCTGATCCCCGATCTGGTCCGCTCGGCGACGGTCGAGCGGCAACAGCGCGGCGGTCGCGTGGCGTTTGCCGACGGGCGCCATTTCGAGTTCGCCGGCGTGCCGCTGCCCGATGGCAACGCGCTGTTCACGATGCTCGACATCACCGACAGCCGGCGCGCCGAGCAGGCGTTGCGCGACCGCGCCGATGCGCTGGAGGCCGCCGACAAGGTGAAGACTGCGTTCGTCGCCAATATGAGCTATGAACTGCGCACGCCGTTGACCTCGATCAGCGGGTTCGCGGAGATGCTGCATGGCGGCTATGCGGGCGAGATGACGCCGCAAGCCGTCGGGTATGTCGGCGCGATCCTCGAGTCTGTCGAGCGGCTCGGGCTGCTGGTCGACGACGTGCTCGACCTGACGCGCGCCGAGAGCGACCGCGACGAGACCGACCGCAGCGACGTCGATCTCGCCAACACCGTGCGCGCCGCGGCGGAGACGATCCTGCCGTCGGCAAAACGGCGCAAACTCGACTTCGCGGTCGAGGTCGCGCGGTCGACGGGGCGTGTCAACGGCAATCCGAAGCGGCTGAAGGAGGTTGTCGAGCATCTGTTGCGGCATGCGGTCGCGGCGACGCCGGATGGCGGGCGCGTGCTGTTGCATACCGACGGCAATGCGACGTCGGCGCGGATCGTGGTGTCGGACGACGGGGTCGGGATGGACGCCGAGGCGGTCGCGCATGCGTTTGACCGGTTTGCGGAGTCGAAGCCGATGGGGGATCGGGCGCTCGGGCTCGGACTGCCGTTGGCGAAACAGTTCGTCGAGGCGCATGGCGGGACGATCGAACTGGTGTCCGAGCCGGGGGCGGGGACGCTGATCACCGTAGAATTGCCGCGGCGATGATCGTTTTGAATCTGCTCCCTCTCCCCTCCGGGGAGAGGGTCGGGGTGAGGGGCTGCCAAGCAGCGCGTCGCCCGGAACAGCCCCTCACCCAACCCTCTCCCCGAGGGGGAGAGGGCTCATGCGCGTGATCCGACTACCCGACCCGCAAGCTACCGAAGCGTTCGGGGCCATGCTTGCCGACCTGGTCCGACCCGGCGACGTCATCACGCTTGTAGGCACACTGGGCGCGGGCAAGACCAGTGTCGCCCGCGGTCTCCTCGCCGCGCTCGGCCTCGCCAGCGAGGCGCCGTCGCCTAGCTTCGCCATCGTCCAGCCCTACGAGCCGCCCGAAGTGCGCTTCCCCGTACTCCACGTCGACCTCTACCGCATCGACGACCCCGCCGAGATCGAGGAACTCGCGCTCGACGATGCGCGCTACGATTCGCTGCTGCTCGTAGAATGGCCGGAGCGCGCGGGGCCCGATCACTGGCCGGATGCTCTTCGCTTGACCCTGACGATCGAGCCGGACGGCACGCACGGCTTGACAGTCGGAGTCCCGGAAGCTTGGAGGTCGCGATGGCCGACATGACCCCGCCGCCCGGCGCCGCCGCTTTTCTCGACGCTCATGGCTGGGGAGGCGCGCAAATACTCCCGGTCGCCGGCGACGCGTCGTTCCGACGCTATTTCCGCGCGATCGACGGTGCCGAAAAGGGGGGGCGTCAGGCTATCCTGATGGACGCGCCGCCGCCGCACGAGGACCCGCGCCCGTTCATCGCCATAGCCGAATGGCTCGTCGAACGCGACTTCGCGGCGCCGGCGATCCTGGCATGCGATCTCGACCAAGGGCTCGTTCTGATCGAGGATTTCGGCGACGATCGGCTGCGCGAAGCGGTCGACGCTTCACCGGACGAAGAACTGTCGCTGTATGCGCCGGCGATCGACCTGCTGGTGCGGTTGCGTGCCGAGCCGGCTGGGCCGGTCCCCCCCTATGATCGCGCGGTGCTGAAGCGCGAGGCGGGGCTGTTCGTCGAATGGTACTGCCCGGCGGTCGGAATCGAGGCAGATATTGCTGGGTGGGACGCGGCTTGGGAGTCGGTGTTCGACCACGCCATCGCCGAGACGCCGGTCACGGTACTGCGCGATTATCATGCCGAAAACCTGATGCTCGTCGGGCCGGAGCGATCGCTCGGCCTGCTCGATTTCCAGGACGCCTTGGCGGGGCATCCAGCGTATGACCTCGTGTCGCTGTTGCAGGATGCGCGGCGGACGGTCGATCCGGCGGTCGAGGCGGCGATGCTGGCGCGATATCGCGCGGCGGCAGACGCGGGAGAAGACTTCATGAACGCGTATCACGTGCTCGGCGCGCAGCGGAATGCGAAGATCCTCGGCATCTTCACGCGGCTTTGGAAGCGCGACGGCAAGCCGCATTATGCGACGATGTGTCCCCGCGTGTGGACGTATCTGGAGCGCGATCTGGCGCAGCCGGTCATGGCGCCGGTCGCGGCATGGTTCGCCGCGAATGTGCCGCCCGCGCTGCGCGGCGATCCGCTGGCCTTGAGCGCGTGAGCCGCCAGCAGACGATCCGGCCTGTCCCGCGCGGGATCGTGCCCGAGACGGCGATGGTGATGGCGGCGGGCCTGGGCAAGCGCATGCGGCCGCTGACCGCGACGCGACCCAAGCCGCTGGTCAAGGTCGCGGGCAAGCCGTTGATCGACCACGTGTTCGAGCGGTTACAGGCCGCCGGGATCAAGCGCGCGGTCGTCAACGTGCATTACCTCGCGGATACGCTGGAGGCGCACGTCACCGACCGGTTCGACGGGATCGACGTGGTGATTTCCGACGAGCGGAAGATGCTGATGGAGACGGGCGGCGGGCTCGTCCAGGCGCGGCATCTGCTCGGCAACGCGCCGGTGCTGGTGGTCAACAGCGACAACCTGTGGATCGACGGGCCGGTCGACGCGATCAGGTTGCTCGCGTCGCGCTGGGATGACGCCAAGATGGACGCGCTGCTGCTGATGGTGCCGCTCGCGCGCGCCAACAATCACGGCGGGATGGGTGACTTCTATCTCGGCAGCGACGGGCGGATCGTCGGCCGCCGCAAGCCGGGCCGGGTCGCGCCGTTCGCCTATACCGGCATCCAGATCCTCCACCCGCGGTTGATCGCCGACTGGCCGGAGGGACCGTTCTCGACCAACATCTTCTGGGACCGCGCGATCGCCGCCGAGCGCGCCTATGGTCAGGTCCACCAGGGACTGTGGTTCGACGTCGGCACGCCCGCCGCGATCCCGAAGACCGAGGCGATCCTCGCGGATGGCTGACGTCGCCGCGGCGGATCGCCCGACGCTCTACACGATCCCCGCGCACCGGGCGTTTGCGGATGCGCTGGTCGCCGGCCTGACCCGGCGGGCCGGGCGCGATCCGCTGGCGCTCGCCCGCGCGCTGGTCGTGTTGCCGAACAACCGCGCGGTGAAGGCGGTCACCGAGGCGTTCGTGCGTGCGAGTGGCGGCGGGCTTGTCTTGCCGCGACTGGTGGCGCTGGGCGATCCGGAGATGGGCGAGGCGGTTGGCGCCGCGCTCGATCCGGCGGACGACATCGATCCGCCGCTGCCCGCGGTCCCGCCCTATCAGCGGCGCATGATCCTCGCGCGACTGGTGTCCGAAGAGCGCGCGCGTGAAGGCCATCCGGTCGATGCAGCGGAGGCCGTGCGGCTCGCGGGGGAACTTGCGCGGACGCTCGATCAGTTGCTGGTCGAGGAAGTGCCACCGACCCGGTTGCGCGATATCGAGCTTGGGCCCGAGCTGACCGAGCATTGGCGGCGCGCGCTGGCAACGTTCGAGATCGTCCTGCAACGCTGGCCGGGCGAACTCGCGCGGCTGGAGCGGATCGACGCAGCGACCCGCCGCTCGGCGTTGCTCGACCGGCTCGCCCAGCGCTGGCGGAACGCGCCACCCGCCGGGATCGTCTGCGCGGCGGGCGTGACCGACTCCGCGCCTGCCGTCGCGCGGCTACTCCGGTGCATCGCCGACATGCCGCAGGGAATGGTCGTGTTCGCCGGCCTCGATCTTGCGTTGCCGGACGAGGAATGGGACGTGCTAGGCCCGCATGATCCGAACCCGGTGACCGGGCTCACGCGACGGTCGATCGAGACGCATCCGCAGTTCGATGCCAAGCTGATGCTTCTGCGCATGGGCGTCGCCCGTGGCGAGGTGCAGACATGGCGCGAAGGTGGCGGGCATGACGCCGACCCCGCGCGCGGCCGGGCGATCGCCAACGCGCTGGCGCCCGCGGATTTTACCGGCAAATGGACGCAGATCGCAGCGGAGGATCGCCGGTTGAAGGGCGTGACCGCCGCCGAACTCGCGACCCCGGCAGAGGAAGCGCAGGCGATCGCTCTCGTCCTCCGCGAGGCGTTGGAAGTGCCCGAAAGGACCGCCGCTCTCGTCACGCCGGATCGCGCTCTGGCGCGGAGGGTAGCGGCGCATCTCGGGCGCTGGGACATCGGCATCGACGACAGCGCGGGGCGACCCTTGTCGATCCTGCCACCGGGTACGTTGCTGCTCGCGTTGGCCGAAGCGGCGGCGCAGCGCTTCTCGCCGCTCGCATTGCTGGCGTTGCTGAAGCACCCGCTGGTGCGGGCGGGCGACGATCGTTTGCTATGGCTCGACGGCGCACGCGCGCTCGACCGGCGGTTGCGCGGGCCAAGGCCGGCGGCGGGGCTCGACGGAATCGCCGGACATCTGGAGGAGCGCAAAGGCACGGCGGCAAATTGGTGGACCGATGTCCAGCCGCTCCTAACGCCGCTGGCGAACGCGTTCGATCAGGGGCCGCAGCCCTTGGCGTCGGTGCTCGCGTGCCTGCGCGAGACGGCGCAGACCTTGTGCGGCGACAATCTCTGGTCGGGGCTAGCCGGGCGTGCGTCAGCGGAGTTCCTCGCCGATCTGGAAGCCGAAGCACCTGCCGGACCGCCGCGGATCGATCCGCGCGAGCTGCCTCAGCTGTTGCGCACGTTGCTCGACGAAGTGGCGGTGCGGCCGGCGCCGGGCGGCCACCCACGGCTCGCGATCTACGGCCTGATCGAAGCGCGGCTGCAGACCGCCGACGTCATGGTGCTCGGCGGGCTGAACGAAGGCGTATGGCCGGGGCGGCCTGCGCCCGATCCCTGGCTGGCGCCACGCATCCGCATGGAGCTAGGGCTGCCGGGGCTGGAGCGGCGTGTCGGCACGGCGGCGCATGATTTTGCGCAGGCGTTAGGCGCACCTCGCGCGGTCGTCACGCGAGCGCGGCGGGACGCGAAGTCGCCGGCTTTGGCCTCGCGTCTCTGGTTGCGGTTGCAGGCACTCGCGGGCGATCGGTTCGAGCGGGCTTCGGCGCTGGAAGGCTGGACGCGAGCGCTAGACGATCCGGGCGAGCATTTGCCCGCAGACCGTCCCGCCCCGTCGCCGCCCGCGCTGCTGCGTCCGAAAGCTATTTCCGTCACCGAGGTCGATCGCCTCAAGGCCGACCCCTACGCCTTCTACGCACGCCGCGTGCTCGGGCTGATGCCGCTCGATCCGGTCGATGCCGACCCCAGCGCAGCATGGCGCGGAACCGCCGTGCACGACATTCTCGAACAATGGTGGAAGCAGGACAACTGCACCGTCGACACGCTGCGCCAGCGCGCGAAGGCGATGCTCGGCGACGAGCGGACGCATCCGATGATGCGTGCCCTCTGGCAACCGCGGTTGCTGGAGGCGATCGACTGGATCGCCGGCGCCATAGTCGCGCAAGGCGAAGACGGCCGCACGGTCGCCAGCGCCGAGGGCAAGGGCAAGATCGAGATCGCCGGCGTGACGCTATCGGGGCGGTACGACCGCATCGACAAGCTCCCCGACGGGCGCCTCGCGGTGATCGACTACAAGACCGGCAAGCCCCCTTCGCCTACCGCCGTCCGTGCGGGCTACAGCCTGCAACTCGGCCTGCTCGGGCTGATCGCCGAGCGTGGCGGTTTCGAAGACGTCCGCGGCACCGCAGGCGCGTTCGAATATTGGTCGCTCGGCAAGAAGCGCGACGCGTTTGGCTATATCGAGAGCCCGGTCGATCCCGAGGGCAAGCGCGACAAGATCCCGACCGCCGAATTCACGTCAATCGCCGCGCACAACTTCACCGAAGTCGTCGGCGAATGGCTGACCGGCAGCGCCGCGTTCACCGCGAAACTCGTCCCCGAATACGCCCCCTATGCCGAGTATGACCAGCTGATGCGACGCGACGAATGGTATGGCCGTGAGCGGTGACGCACTCGCCACGCTCCCCCGGCTGAGGGGCGCGCAGGCCGATGCCAGCAACCCGTCGTCGCACGTCTGGCTGTCCGCGTCGGCCGGCACCGGCAAGACACAGGTGTTGGCGGCACGCGTGTTCCGCCTCCTCCTGCGCGGCGTCGATCCCGGCGCGATCCTGTGCCTGACCTTCACCAAGGCGGGCGCGGCCGAGATGGCGCAGCGGATCAACGGCAGGCTCGCGGCATGGGTACGCATGCCCGCGCCGGCGCTGGCGGCGGACCTGATCGCGCTCGGCGAGAGCCCGGTCCAGACTCTGCAGGACCGTGCACGCACGTTGTTCGCCAAGGTGCTCGATGCGCCGGGCGGGGGGCTCCGCATCCAGACGATCCACGGCTTCTGCCAGGGATTGCTGGCAGCATTCCCGGTCGAGGCCGGGCTGACGCCGGGCTTCCGGCCGCTGGAGGCGCGCGAAGAGGCGGGGCTCGCACGCGAGGCACTGGCGTCGATGCTGTCGGATGCCGAGCGCGAAGGCCGCGAACGTCCGGTGGAGATCGTCGGCCGCCTGTCGCTGCGAATGGGCGAGGGCGGGGCGGAGGCGTTCCTGCTCGCCTGCGCCCGTGCGCTGCCGGCGCTTGAAGCACTCCCGGTCGGGATCCAGCCATGGCTTCGACGCGAACTCGGCCTGCCCTCCGGCGATATCGACGAGGCGATCGCCGAATGGTGTGACGCGCTCGACCTCGACGCGATCGCGCGCATTGCCGCGGCGAACCGCGCGTGGGGGACGGCCACCGGGCAAGCCGCGGCGGCGACCGTGCAGCGGTGGCTCGACTCCGAGGATCGCGCGGCGACGCTGGACGAACTCGCCAGCGTCGTGCTGACCGGCACGGGCACGCAGCGCAAAGCCTCGAAGAAACTGATCGATGCCGAGCCCGATTACGAAGTGCTCGCGCGCGATCTGGGTGAGGCGTGCACCGACGTGCTGTCGATGGTCCAGCGCGCGACCTATTGCGACCTGCTCGCCGACGGGCTGGAGGTCGGGCGCGATTATGCGCGCGGCTATGCGTTGGCCAAGCGGCGCGCGGGGGCAGTCGATTTCGACGACCTGATCGCGACGACGGTGGCGCTGCTCGACCAGCCGGGGATCGGCGAATGGGTGCGCTACAAGCTCGACCAGGCGACCGAACATCTGCTGATCGACGAGGCGCAGGATACCAACGGGCATCAGTGGCGGATCGTCCGCGCGCTAGCCGACGAGTTCTTCGTCGGCCGCGGCATCTATGCGCCGTCGACGCGGACGCTGTTCACGGTCGGCGACTACAAACAGGCGATCTTCGGGTTCCAGGGCACCGATCCGCTCAATTTCCAGGCAGCCGAGCAATATTTCGGCGGTCGTGCGAGCGAGGCGGAAGGCGACGACGACTGGCCAGAGGAGGAGCGTGGACTCCCCCTGGCGCGGCTGTCGCTACGCCACTCGTTCCGATCGACCCGCACCCTGCTGGAGTTCGTCGACGCGGCGATCGATGCGATCGGTGAGCCGGGGCTCGGCATTGCGGGCGAAGTCGAACAGCATGCCAGCGAGGTCGCCGGCCCCGGCACCGTGACCTTGTGGCCGCCGGTCTCGGCTGGCGGTAGCGAGGACGACGAAGAAGGCTGGGTCGACGACGCGGTGCGCAAACTCGCCAGCGACATCGCGCGCGCGGTCAAGGGCTGGCTCGCGCCCGACACGGGGCTCATGCTGGAGAGCAAGGGGCGGCGGTTGCGGCCCGAGGACGTCATGATCCTGGTGAAGCGACGCGGCGATCTCGCCTCGCTGATCGTCGCGCGGCTCTATCCCGAGGGCGTGCCGGTGGCGGGCGTCGATCGCCTGCGGCTGAACGCGCCGCTCGCAGTGCAGGATCTGCTCGCGACGATCCGCTTCGTGTTGCAGCCCGAGGACGACCTGTCCGTCGCGGCGCTGCTCGTGTCGCCGCTGATCGGCTGGACGCAGGACGAATTGATGGCCGCCGCCCCGCGCGAGGCCGGGCCGCTGTGGCGCCACCTGCAACGCACGCAACCCACCACGCGGCTCGCCCCGTTGCTGGCGATGCTTGCGCGAGCCGACATCGCCACGCCGTACCAGTTCCTGGAGGAGTTGCTGTCGGGCCCGCTCGATGGCCGGCGCAAACTGATCCGGCGGCTGGGGACAGAGGCACGCGATCCGATCGAGGAACTGCTCAACGCCGCGCTGACGTTCGAGAGTACGACGACGCCGTCGTTGCAGCGTTTCCTCGACTGGTTCGACCGCGGCGACGTCGAGATCGTCCGCGATCCGTCTGCGCCGCTCGACGCGGTGCGGGTGATGACCGCACATGGCGCGAAGGGGTTGCAGGCGCCTCTGGTGATCCTCGCGGATGCGACGGCGGACCCGTCGGCGGCACCGCGCTCGATCCTGAAATGGGCGCCCGAGCCGGGGGCAGCGCCGATCCCTGTGTTCCGGCCGCGGTCGAGCGAGCGTGGCGGACCGCTGGATGCTGTCGTGTCGGCGGCCGAGCAGCGCGAACTGGAGGAGCATTGGCGGCTGTTCTACGTCGCCGCCACGCGCGCGGAAGAGCGGCTGGTGATCGCCGGTGCGCTCGGGCCGCGTGCGAAGGGCGTGCCGCCGGAGAACAGCTGGTACGCTGCGGCCGATCGGGCGCTGACGGCGCTTGAGGTCCCGATGGGTGAGGGCGCGCGGACGTTCGCCGGGGTCGAGCCTCAGCCTGCGGTGATCGCCAAGGCTTCGGCTTCGGTCGAGATTGCGGCTAACGCGCAGCTGCCGGCTTGGGCGCACGAACCCGCACCGCAAGAAGCGCGTCCGCCTCGTCCGCTGTCGCCGTCTGCGCTAGGTGACGACGCGGTGTCCGATCCACCGCCGACGCCGGCGATGCGCGTCGCGGCGGAGCGGGGGCGGCTGATCCATGCGCTGTTCGAGCGTCTGCCGGCGGTTGCTGCCACCGACCGCACGACGGCAGCCGATCGCTGGCTGGCAAAAGCAGGCGGCGTCGACGATGTCGCAGCACGGTCCGAAATCGTGCGGAGCGTGGTCGCCGTGCTCGACGATCCGCGCTTTGCCGAGCTTTTCAGCGCGGATACGTTGGCCGAAGCACCGATCGCCGCGACCCTCGCGAACGGCATGGTCGTGTCGGGAACGGTCGATCGCCTGTTGATTGAGCCCGACCGCATCCGCGTCGTCGACTTCAAGACCGGTCGGCGCGCACCGCGCGGCCTCGACGACGTCCCGGAATATCATCTGAAGCAGATGGCGGCCTATGCCGAAGCCTTGGCCGTGATCTTTCCGGGTCGGTCGGTCGAGGCGGCCTTGCTGTACACGGCGGGACCGCGGTTGATCGTGCTGAACGACGAAACGCTGGCCGCGAACAAGCCGCACTATCGGCCCACGGAGCAAAGCTAGCGCCCCGGTGGTTGAGCGCACACGCGAGCGACCTTAGATACGTCTCAACCAAGGAGAATTCACGATGGCGACCAAGCAGATCACCGATGCCAGCTTCGATGCGGACGTACTGAACGCCGACGGCCCCGTGCTCGTCGACTTCTGGGCGGAATGGTGCGGCCCGTGCAAGATGATCGGGCCGTCGCTCGAGGAGATTTCGGAAGAACTCGGCGAGAAGGTGACGATCGCCAAGCTCAACATCGACGAGAACCCCGACGCGCCGGGCAAGTACGGCGTCCGCGGCATCCCGACGATGATCCTGTTCAAGGGCGGCGCGCCGGCGGCAACCAAGGTCGGCGCTGAGCCGAAAGGCCGGCTGAAGGCTTGGCTCGAAGGCGAGCTGGCCTGATGCAATACCCGCCTGATTGCGCTAGATCATCGGCATGACGATGATGGGGCACAATCGGGCGAGCGCGTCCCCCTCAAAGCGAGGGGGCAGCATGTACGCGATCGTGTTCGATCTGGACGTTTCGATGCTGGAGCAGATGTATCCCAATCCGTCATGGCGAAACGCGTACCGCGATGTCGGAGATATTCTAAATAAGTGCGGTTTCGAGCGACAACAGGGCTCGACCTTTTTCGGGAACGAGAACATCTCAGCGGTCGACTGCGTGCTCGCCGTGCAGGAACTGAACCGCACCTATTCGTGGTTCAGCCCTGCGGTGAGCGATATCCGGATGTTGCGGATCGAAGAGAATAACGATCTGTCGCCCGCGTTGCGGTGATTTAGCTGCGATAGTCGGCGTTGATCGAGATGTAACCGTGCGTGAGATCGCAGGTCCAAACCGTGGCGCGGCCTTCGCCCAGCGCCAGATCGACGCCGATTTCGATCTCGTGGCCCTTGAGATGCGCAGCGACCGGCGCCTCGTCGTAGCCGCTCAGCGCCAAGCCACCCTCGGCAACCTGCGTATTCCCGAACCGGATCGAGAGCGTGTCGCGATCGGCTGGTTCGCCCGCCTTGCCGACCGCCATGACCACGCGGCCCCAATTGGCGTCCTCGCCGGCGATGGCGGTCTTCACCAGCGGCGAGTTGGCGATGCTCATCGCGATGCGGTGTGCGCTACGGTCGCTGTCCGCGCCGGTCACCTGGATCTCGATCAGCTTCTGCGCGCCCTCGCCGTCCCGAACCACGAGCATGGCGAGTTGATGGCACAGGTCCGCCAGCGCCGCGCGGAAGGCGTCCGCCCCCACGCTGTCATCGTCCGCCAGCGCGACGTTACCAGCCTTGCCCGTCGCGAACGCCAGCACCGTGTCGCTGGTCGAGGTGTCGCTGTCGACGGTGATGCACGAGAAGCTCGGTGCGTTTGCCTTGGACAGCGCGGCCTGCAGGAATTCCGGCTCGACCGCGGCGTCGGTGAAGATGAAGCCGAGCATCGTCGCCATGTCCGGCGCGATCATCCCCGAACCCTTGATGATCCCGACGAGGCTCACGGTGCGATCCCCGATCACCGCGGTCGTCACAGCGCCCTTGGTGAAGGTGTCGGTCGTCATGATCGTCGCCGCGGCATCCTCCCACCCGCACGGCGCGGCGGCGAACGCGGCGTCGAGCCCTGCCTCGGCCTTGTCGATCGGCAACGGGACGCCGATTACGCCCGTCGAGGACACGAACACGTCCGAAGGCTGGCACCCCAGATGCGCCGCCGTCCGCGCCGCGATCGCCTCGACCGCCGCCCGCCCACGCGAACCGGTGAACGCGTTCGAATTGCCCGCGTTCACGACCAGCGCCCGCGCCTGACCAAGCGTCAGCGCCGCACGACACCACTCCACCTCGGGCGACGGGCATTTGCTCGTCGTGAGCACGCCCGCTACCACCGTCCCCGGATCGAGCGTCACGAACGTCAGGTCGCACCGATCCCAGGTCTTGTACTGCGCCCGCGCGACATGCAGCGCGACTCCGTCGATCGAAGGGGCGGCGGGGAAGGGCACGGCGAGGGGCGAGGTCTGCATGACGCCTTAATAGTCGCTGCCGGGCGGGCGACAAGACGACGTTCGCGAAGATCGCCCAGGCGGACTCTCCTCCGCCGCGTCCGCCGGGTGCTCTGTTGAGACGAACGGTAGATTTATCGCGCAGGCTCGAATACAGCCGGTCCCGCATGAACCTGCTGCTACTCCTCTCTGCCCTGCTCTCTGCGCTGACCGGCGCGGCGCCGGGTATGCGTGGGCAGTCCGCCCAAGCCGTGGTGCAAGGCAACGTCTGCTCGCAGTCGATAGCAGCAACGCCGGCCAAGGTCTTGATAAGGCCCGTAGCTGGCGTTCCAGCGCTGCCCCAGGTCGCGGTCGCTACCACGCTCCGCACGATTGCCGTGGTCTCGCTACCGCTATGGGCAGAGCGCCGCCGCGAATAGCGTCTAGGTGTGACCTTATCGTAACCTTTGGATCCAAGCGATCCGCTTCCGCGTGCGCCCACCGTGTGCCGCCGCGTCTCAAATTCAGGAAATCAGCCCATGTTCGGTGGCCTCGCCAAATCCTTGTTCGGTTCGTCCAACGACCGCTACGTCAAGTCGCTCAACCCGATCCTCGCCAAGATCGCCTCGTTCGAGCCCTCGCTCCAGGCGATGTCGGACGAGGAGCTTTCCGCGCAGACCGTCAAGTTTCGTGCGCGGCTCGTAGAGGGCGAGAAGCTCGACGACCTGCTCCCCGAGGCGTTCGCGACCGTCCGTGAAGCGGCGCACCGCGTGCTCGGCCAGCGCCATTACGACGTGCAGATGGTCGGCGGCATCGTCCTTCACCGCGGCGAGATCGCCGAGATGCGCACCGGCGAGGGCAAGACGCTCGTCGCCACGCTCGCGACCTATCTCAATGCGCTGCCGGGAGACGGCGTCCACGTCGTCACCGTCAACGACTACCTCGCCGCGCGCGACGCGGAGTGGATGGGGCAGGTCTACACCTTCCTCGGCATGACGATTGGCGTCATCATCCCGAACCTGTCGGACGAGGAGCGCCGCGCCGCGTACGCCGCGGACATCACCTACGGGACCAATAACGAGTTCGGCTTCGACTATCTCCGCGACAACATGAAGTACGAGCGCAGCGCGATGACGCAGCGGGCGTTCAACTTCGCGGTGGTCGACGAGGTCGATTCGGTGCTGATCGACGAAGCGCGGACGCCGCTGATCATCTCCGGCCCGACCGACGACAAGTCCGAGCTGTACATGCAGGTCGACGCGGTCGTGAAGCAGCTCGATCCGATCGATTACGACAAGGACGAGAAGCAGAAGACGATCATCCTCACCGAGGACGGCACCGAGAAGGTCGAGCGGATGCTGGAGGCGGCCGGGTTGCTCGAGGGGCAGAACCTGTACGACTTCGAGAACACGCAGGTCGTGCATCACCTCAACCAGGCACTGCGTGCGATCGTGATGTTCAAGTCGGACATCGACTACATCGTCAAGGACGGCAAGGTCATCATCATCGACGAGTTCACGGGTCGCATGATGGACGGCCGGCGCTGGTCGGACGGCCTGCATCAGGCGGTCGAGGCGAAGGAGGGCGTCCAGATCGAGCCCGAGAACCAGACGATGGCCTCGATCACGTTCCAGAATTACTTCCGCATGTACCCCAAGATCGGCGGCATGACCGGCACCGCGGCGACCGAGGCGGCCGAGTTCTACGACATCTACAAGATCAACGTCGTCAGCATCCCGACCAACGTTGAGGTCAAGCGCGTCGACGAGGAAGACGAGTTCTACAAGGATACCAAGGACAAGTTCGCGGCGATCGCCAAGAAGATCAAGCATCACGCCGACCTCGGCCAGCCGGTGTTGGTCGGCACGGTGTCGATCGAGAAGTCCGAGATGCTGAGCGAGTTCCTGGTTGGCGAGAACGTCGATCACAAGGTGCTTAATGCGCGCTTCCACGAGATGGAGGCGCACATCGTCGCGCAGGCCGGACGTAAGTCCGCAGTGACGATCGCGACCAACATGGCGGGCCGCGGCACCGACATCAAACTCGGCGGCAACCTGGAGTTCCGCATGCTCGACGAGCATCCCGAGCTCGTCGAGGGCACGCCCGAATATGACGAGGCGGCGGCGCGGATCACGATCGAGATCGAGGCGGAGAAACAGGCGGTGCTCGCCGCGGGCGGCCTGTTCGTGCTCGGCACCGAGCGGCACGAGAGCCGGCGTATCGACAACCAGCTGCGCGGGCGCTCGGGTCGTCAGGGCGATCCGGGTCTGTCGCGCTTCTATCTCAGCCTCGACGACGATCTGCTGCGGATCTTCGGGCCGGACACGCTGTTCGCCAAGATGATGCGCAACAATATCGAGGACGGCGAGGCGATCGGCAGCAAGTGGCTGAGCAAGGCGATCGAGACCGCGCAGAAGAAGGTCGAGGCGCGCAACTACGACATCCGCAAGCAGGTCGTCGAGTATGACGACGTGATGAACGAGCAGCGCAAGGTCATCTACGAGCAGCGCGCAGACATCATGGATGCCGATACGGTCGGCGATGTGGTGACCGACATGCGCGCGGAGACGGTCAACGTGATCGTCGGCGATGCGTGCCCGCCCAACTCGTATCCCGAGCAGTGGGATGTTGCCGGCATGAAGACGCGGCTTGCCGAGGTGATGAACCTCGAGCCGCAGATCGACGCGTGGTTGCTGGAGGAGTCGGTCGACCCCGAGGTGATCGAGGAGCGTGTCCGCGCGATGGCGGACGAGGCGATCGCGCAGAAGTCGGCGGATCTCGATGCAGAGACCTGGACGTCGGTCGAGAAGTCGATCCTGTTGCAGAACCTCGACCATCACTGGAAGGAGCATCTGGCGACGCTCGATGCGCTGCGTCAGGTCGTCCATCTGCGCGCGTATGCGCAGAAGACGCCGATCAACGAGTATAAGCAGGAGGCGTTTTCGCTGTTCCAGCGGATGCTCGAGACGATCCGCGAGGACGTGACCAAGACGATCGCGCATGCGCAGTTCCAGATGCAGGCGCCGGTCGGGCTGCCCGAGCTGCCGGACTTCATCACGACGCATTTCGATCCGTTCACGGGGGAGGACAACTCGAACGACTTCGATGCGGGGACGCGTGGCCACATCACGTCGATGATGCCGCCGTTGCAGATCCCGCAGCCGCAGGAGGCCGATATCGGCGAGGATCCTGCGAACTGGGAGGGCGTGGTCAGCCGCAATGCGCCGTGCCCTTGTGGGTCGGGGCGCAAGTACAAGCAGTGCCACGGGGCTGTCTGAAAGATCATCACTGGATCGGTCTACCACCCCGGCGGAGGCCGGGGCCCAATTGGTGAGGTCGGAGTAACGGAGCGCATCCGCAGTTAGCAACGTCCCCCAATTGGGCCCCGGCCTCCGCCGGGGTGGGGCGGGATGATACGGCCGCCTTCGTTCTCCCGCGAAGGCGGGAGAACAGGCTACCGGTGATGGCCTATGGGACTCCTGGACCCCCGCCTTCCCGGGGGAACGGCAACCCCCGGGGAAAGGGACACGGAGCAACCCTTCCGACCGATCGTTAGGACCCCATGCGCCAAGCCACCACGATCCTAACCATCGACACCACCCGCCAAGGCCTCGTCGACGTCACCGACAAGATCGACCGCTGGACCCGGGACCAACGTCTCTCCGAAGGCCTGCTGACGGTATTCTGCCGCCACACCTCCGCCTCGCTCCTCATCCAGGAAAACGCGGCGTCGGAAGTCCGCACCGATCTAGAAGCCTATTTCGCCCGCATAGCTCCCGAATCGCGTGAGTATCTCCACGACGACGAAGGCCCGGACGATATGCCGGCGCACCTCCGCACCGCGCTCACCCAGGTCCAACTCTCGATCCCGCTGATCGACGGCCGACTCGCGGTCGGCACATGGCAGGGCATCTACTTGTTCGAACACCGCCGTCGCCCGCATCGTCGCACGCTCGCGCTGCATGTCATTGGCGAGTAACGCGGATCATGAAAAATGAGTCAGTATGGTGGCGCATTGGAGCGATCCCGTTCATCAACCGTTCCACCATTGACGGCTAATAAGCGGCGTTTCGCCGCATTCGCCGCGAACGGAGACGACACCATGTTCAAGACACCGGGTCGCAAGGTCGCATTCGCAGCGCTCGCAACGGGCGCGCTGCTGCTGGCCGGATGCGCGACCGAGACCGCTTATCGCCCCGCGACGGGGCAGGGGTTCAACCGCACCGGCTATAGCGACCGCCAGGTCGAGCCCGGTCGCTTCCTCGTCAGCTTCGCCGGTAACAGCGTCACGTCGCGCGATACCGTCGAGCGGTACCTCTTCTTCCGTGCCGCCGAGCTGACGTTGCAGAACGGCTATGATTACTACCTGATGGCCGACCGTGACACCAACCTTCAGTCGCGTACCTATACGACGCCGGGTCTTGGCGGAGGGTTCGGGTATGGCGGCTTCGGCGGTTACTGGGGTCCGTCGTGGCGCTATTACGGCCGCGGCTTCGGCTGGCGTAACTGGAGCCCCTATGGCGGCTTCGGTGGTGGTTTCGGCGGCGGCTATGGCGGTTTTGGTGGTGGCCCATGGGGCAATGACTTCGATGTCCGCACGATCGATCGCTATGAGGCGACCGCGGAGATCGTGATGCGCAAGGGCCCGATCCCGCGCGACAACATCCGCGCGTTCGATGCGCGGAAGGTTGTGGACAGCATTGGACCGAGTGTCGTGCTGCCCAAGTAAGCTTAGGCTTTTCGAAACGGTAAAAAGGCCGGGCTACCTCAGGGTAGTCCGGCCTTTTTATTACGCTGCTCCCTCTCCCCGGAGGGGAGAGGGCTAAGACGTTACCCGGCGGCCTTCGCCAGCCCCTTCGACAGTTGCAGCGCCCCATGCAGCCGCGCCTTCGGATCGCCCCACGCACGTTGCAGCACCAGCTTGCTGTCCGGCCGCAACCGCGCGACGCCGTTCAACCGCTCGACATAGGCCAGCAGCTTGTCGATGTTCGGCGGCTTGTCGTCGTGGAACGAGACCAGCACGCCCTTCGGCCCGACGTCGATCTTCGACACGCACGCGCGCTTCGCGTTCAGCTTGATCTCGATGACCTTGATCAAATTCTCGGTCGCATCCGGCAGAGGCCCGAAGCGATCGATCATCTCGGCGGCGAACGCCTCGATCTCCTGGCCCTCGTCGAGATCGTTGAGGCGGCGATAAAGCCCCATCCGCAGGTCGAGATCGGGCACGTAATCCTCGGGGATGAGGATCGGCGCATCGACTGTGATCTGGGGGCTGAAATCGCGCGGACGCGACGAGGTCATGCCGCCGGCTTTGGCGTCCATGATAGCCTCCTCCAGCATCGCCTGGTAGAGTTCGAAGCCGACCTCCTTGATATGCCCGGTCTGCTCATCGCCGAGCATATTGCCGGCGCCGCGGATATCCAGATCGTGGCTGGCAAGCTGGAAGCCGGCGCCCAGCGAATCGAGATCGGACAGCACCTTCAGGCGCTTCTCGGCCGTCACCGTCATCTGTCGTTCGGGCGGTGTCACCAGATACGCATAGGCGCGCGTTTTCGACCGGCCAACGCGCCCGCGCAGCTGATAGAGCTGGGCAAGGCCGAAGCGGTCGGCGCGGTGGACGATCATCGTGTTGGCGGACGCGATGTCGATCCCGCTCTCGATGATCGTGGTCGAGACGAGCACTTCGAACTTCTTGTCGTAGAACGCCGACATGCGTTCCTCGACCTCGGTCGGCGACATCTGGCCGTGCGCGACGACGAAGCGGATTTCGGGCACCTGTTCGCGCAGGAAATCCTCGATCTCGGGCAGGTCCGCGACTCTTGGCGTGACGACGAAGCTCTGCCCGCCGCGGTAATGCTCGCGCAGCAGCGCCTCGCGCAGCACGACCGGGTCGAACGGCATGATGTACGTCCGCACGGCGAGGCGATCGACCGGCGGGGTCTGGATCACCGACAGCTCGCGAATGCCCGACATCGCCATCTGCAGCGTGCGCGGGATCGGGGTCGCGGTCAGCGTCAGCATGTGGACGTCCGCCCTGAGCGCCTTCAGCCGCTCCTTGTGCGTCACGCCGAAGCGCTGCTCCTCGTCGACCACGACCAGCCCGAGGCGCTTGAAGTCGATGTTCTTCGCGAGCAGCGCATGCGTGCCGATGACGACGTCGATCGTGCCGTTCGCCAGCCCCTCCTTGGTCGCCTTGGCCTCGCTCGCGGTGACGAGTCGCGAGAGGCGACCCATGTTCATCGGGAAGCCTTCGAAGCGGGCAACGAAGTTGTTGTAATGCTGGCGTGCGAGCAGCGTCGTCGGGCAGACGATCGCGACCTGCTTGCCGCCCATCGCCGCGACGAACGCAGCGCGCAACGCGACCTCGGTCTTGCCGAAGCCGACGTCGCCGACCACCAACCGGTCCATCGGTTTGCCCGCGGCGAGATCGCCGAGCACGTCCTCGATCGCGCGGTCCTGGTCCTCGGTTTCCTCGTACGGGAAGCGGTCGACGAAGCTCGGATAGCCGCTCGCATCGGGTTCGAGTACGTCGCCCGGATGCAGCGCGCGTTCGGCGGCGGTCGCGATGAGTTCGCCGGCGATCTCGCGGATCCGCTCCTTCATCTTCGATTTCCGGCGCTGCCAGCCTTCGCCGCCGAGACGGTCGAGCGTCGCGCCTTCCTCCGACGAGCCGTAGCGCGAAAGAACGTCGATATTCTCGACCGGCACGTACAGCTTGTCGCCGCCGGCATAGCTCAGCGCGACACAATCATGCGGGCTCTGGCCAACCGGGATCGAGGTCAGGCCCTCATACCGCCCGATGCCGTGCTCGGTGTGGACGACGAGGTCGCCCGGCGTCAGAGTCGCGAGTTCGGCGAGGAATGCGTCGGCGGACTTCTTGCGCTTCTTGCGGTGGACGAGGCGGTCACCGAGCATGTCCTGCTCGGTGAGGACCGCGATCCCCGGCGCGGTGAAGCCGTGATCGAGTGGCAGGACGATCAGCGCGACGCCGAAGCTGCGCGCGGTATCCGCGATCCCGAGCGCCTCCTGCCAGGTCTCGGCGTGCTTACCTCCCTTCATGCCGTGGTCGGCGAGCAGGCTCCCCAGGCGTTCGCGCGCACCGATCGAGTAGCTGGCGAGGATCGGTTTCCGCCCCTGTTTCCGGAGCTTCTCGACGTGATCAGCGACGGCTTCGTAGATGTTCGCCTGCGCGGCGCGCTCGGGGCCGAAATCGCGCGGGCCATCGACGTCGAAGTCGAGGACGGTGTCGCTCGACGGTTCGTGGAACGGCGAGGTGATGTGCGCCGCGAACGCCTCGACCCCGCCGGTCGATTCCTGCGCGTCGAGATACAGCGCCTTGGCGGGCATCGGCCGGTAGCTGCCGGGCTGAGCCGCCTCGGCGCGCTTGCGGTTCTCGTAATAGTCGGCGATCGATTCGAGTCGGCTCTCGACCGCCGCGGCGACGCCGTTGTCGCGCACCACCACGTCGTCGGCGCCGAGATGGTCGAACAGCGTCGCCATCTTCTCCTCGAACAGCGGCAGCCAATGCTCCATGCCTGCGATCCGCCGGCCTTCGGAGATTGCCTGGTACATCGGATCGCCCGTCGCGGTCGCGCCGAACGCGTCGCGGTAGCGGGTGCGGAAGCGCTTGATCGAGTCCTCGTCGAGCAGCGCCTCGGACGCCGGCAGCAGGACGAAGCCGTCGATCCGGCCGGTGGTGCGCTGGTCCGCTGCGTCGAACGTGCGGACGCTCTCGATCTCGTCGCCGAAGAAATCGAGGCGGAGTGCGTGGTCTTCGCCCGACGGGTAGAGATCGACGATCCCGCCGCGGACCGCATATTCGCCCTGGTCGTGGACGGTGTCGGTGCGGACATAGCCGTTCGCCTGGAGCAGCATTGCGAGCTTGTCACGACCGATCCGTTCGCCGGGGGCTAGACGTGCGACGAGCTGGCGGATGCGGAACGGGGTGAGGACACGCTGCGTCGCGGCGTTGGCGGTGGTCAGCAGGAGCTGTGGGCCCTTGGGCTTGCCCTGGAGTCGTTGGAGCGCGGCGACACGCTCGGCCATGATGCGGAGCGTGGGTGAGGCGCGGTCGTAGGGGAGGCAGTCCCAGGCCGGGAAGCTCAGCACCTCGAGATCGGGCGCAAAATATGCTGCGGTCGAGGCCACCGCGCGCATCGCCGCATCGTCCGGCGCGATGAACACTGCGCGCGTCTTCGCGGCGCGCGCGAGGTCTGCGAGCAGCGACGGCTGGAAGCCGGACGGTACGCCGGAGAGGATCAGCGGGCTAGTCGCGGAGAGGATCGTCTTGAGGTCTGGCATTCGAACTCCCCCCTCCCTGGAAGGGAGGGGCTGGGGGTGGGTTGGTCTGGGGCAGGTGTCACGACCGCCAAGCGGCCGACCCACCCCCAACCCCTCCCTTCCAGGGAGGGGCGCAGACGCGTTACTTCACGACCGTCACGTAATTGATGTCGCGCATCGCCTGCATCATAGGGCCATCCCACTCCGGCGGGCACACGATCGAGCCGATCGCCCAGCCCATTATGTCGACGTCCTGCTCCTCCAGCAACGCCTCGAACCAGTCGAGCTCTTCCGGCGTCCACGTTCTTCCATAGGTCGCGAAGAAGCCGCCGATCATCATGTCGGCTTCGCGCGTGCCGCGGTGCGAGCTCCGAAAGCCCAGGCGCTTGAGGCGGGTCTCGTGGTCCATCGTATCTCCAACGGGGATAGGCCGGCGACCGCTGGCGGCGGGCGTCGGCTAGGCTATAGAGGCCAGATAGTCATGCGACCCGAAATCCTCAATCCGCTGTTCGCCGAAACCCTCGTCCTGAAAGGAGTGGGGCCCGCGCTCGCCAAGCCGCTCGACCGGCTCGGGCTCGCGCGCGTCGTCGACGTCGCCTTCCATCTGCCGACCGGCTACGTCGATCGCCTGCCACGCACAGAGCTCATGTCGAGCGATGCCGGGCGGATCATCACGATCACGCTCACCCCGCGCGACTACAGGATCAGTGCGGGGCGGGGGCCTACGCGGGTGCAGGCGACCGACGAGCTCGGCAACTACGTCAGCCTCGTGTTCTTCGGCGGCAGTTCGGGCTGGGCGAAGAAACTTCTCCCGATCGGCGAGGCCAAGCGGATATCTGGCCGGCTCGACGAATACGGCCAGGAATTGCAGATCGTCCATCCGGACATCGTCGAGCCGGACGAGGAACTGCGCGAGCGCGAGCCGATCTATCCGCTATCGGAAGGCCTCACGTCGCGGCGGCTGGCGGCGCTGACCACGCAGGCGGTCGCGCGCGCGCCGGACCTGCCCGAGTGGATCGAACCTGGGCTGAAAGCGAAACGCGAATGGCCGGGCTGGCGCGAGTCGCTGGCGCGCATCCACGCCGACCCGTCGGACGCCAAGGCGCGCGAGCGGCTGGCGTATGACGAGGTGTTCGCAAACCAGTTGGCGATGACGATCGTCCGCGCCGATACCCGCAAGCGCCGAGGCCGTGCGTTGCAGGGCGACGGCCGGCTGCGCGATATGCTCAAGCTCCCCTACACGCTGACCGGCGCGCAATCGCGGACGGTCGGCGAGATCGAGGGCGACCTCGCGCAGACCGCGCCAATGCTGCGGCTGCTGCAAGGCGATGTCGGCTCGGGCAAGACGCTGGTCGCGGCGATGGCGATGCTGATCGCGGTCGAGGCGGGCGCACAGGCCGCGATGCTCGCGCCGACCGAAATCCTCGCGCGCCAGCATTACGAGACGCTCCGGAAAACGCTCGCCGGTCTGCCGATCGAGGTCGGCGTGCTCACCGGTCGCGACAAGGGCCGCGTTCGCGAGGCGACGCTGATGGCGCTGGGGAACGGCGAGATCGACATCCTCGTCGGCACGCACGCGATCTTCCAGGATGCGGTCGGCTACAAGGACCTCGGCCTCGTGGTGGTCGACGAACAGCACCGCTTCGGCGTCGCGCAGCGGATGACGTTGCAGGCCAAGGGCGTCGCGCCGCCGCATTTGCTCGCGATGACCGCGACGCCGATCCCGCGCACGCTGACGCTCGCGCAGTACGGCGAAATGGACGTCAGCCGTCTCGACGAGATGCCGCCGGGTCGCCAGCCGATCGAGACGCGCGTGATCTCCGAAGACCGGCTCGACGACGTGGTCAACGCGCTCGGCCGGCATCTGGCGGATGGCGGGCAGGCCTATTGGGTGTGCCCGCTGGTCGAGGAAAGCGAGAAGAGCGACCTCGCCGCCGCCGAAATGCGCGCGGAGGTGTTGCGCGCGCGGTTCGGCGAGAAGGTCGCGCTCGTCCACGGCCGCATGAAGCCCGCGGAGAAGGACGCGGTGATGGCCGAGTTCTCCGCCGCGCGCACGTCGGTCCTCGTCGCGACGACCGTGATCGAGGTCGGCGTCGACGTGCCCAACGCGACGCTGATCGTGATCGAGCACGCCGACCGCTTCGGTCTCGCGCAACTCCATCAGCTCCGCGGGCGGGTAGGGCGCGGCACCGGTCGATCGATCTGCCTGCTGATGCGTGGGTCGTCGCTCAGCGAAACATCCCGCGCGCGCCTCGCCCTCATGCGCGAGACCAACGACGGCTTCCGCATCGCCGAAGAGGATCTACGGCTCCGCGGCGCGGGCGAATTGCTCGGCACGAAGCAATCCGGCGAGATGGCGTTCCGGCTCGCGACCCCCGACATGATGGCCGACCTGCTGCAATGCGCGCACGACGACGCGCGGCTGCTGATCGATCGCGACGGTGGGTTGGAGGGACCGAGGGGGCAGGCGGCGCGGACGGCGCTCTATCTGTTCGATCGCGATGCGGGCGTCGCGCTGCTGCGATCGGGGTAAGAGCTGTTGCTTTCGTCCGCGCAGGACGACACGGGGGACGCATGCCAGCACTTTTCCCGATCCTCATTGTCCTGCTCGCCGGCGTCGGGCTGGCGGTCCAGCCGCCGACCAACGCCGCGCTGGCAAAGGCGTCAGGCTCGGTCTGGCTGGCGTCGCTCGTGTCATTCGCGATGGGCACCGCGATCCTGTTCGCGATCTGGGCGGCGGCCGATCGGACGATGCCGTCGGCTTTGAAGGGTGCACCTGTATGGGCGTGGCTCGGCGGGCTTTACGGTGCGTGCTTCGTCGCGGCGCTGGCCTATGCGTCACCGCGGCTTGGGCTCGCATCCGCATTGACGATCGCGGTCGGGAGCCAGTTGGTGACCGCGCTGGTGCTCGACCGGTTCGGTCTGCTTGGGCTCAGCGCGCAGCCGATCAGCCTCATGCGGGTTGGGGGCGTCGTGCTGGTGATCGGCGGCGTGCTGCTCGTCCGCGCCGGCTGACGTCAGCTGTTGCGGACCATCACCGTGAGCATGCCGTAATAATCGGAGAGCGGGATCGTCCGTTCGAGTTCGCAGCCGATCCGCCCACCTAGCGACCAGCGCACGATCGCATCGACTCCGCCCAGGATCGGCAGGGCGATACGCAGGCGGTCGCCAGCCTCGGGCGACCCCTCGCACCGCGCCATCAGGCCGTTCGCGGACATGTTGACCAGTACCAGCTTCATTTTGCGGCCGTCGCCGTCGATCGCATGCGTGCGGTGCATTACCTCGTCGCGCGGTTCGCCGCGATGGTCTCGAACAGCCGTGGCATAGTTTGGCATCGGACGTCCCCCGTTTCGAAGATCACCGACTTAACCCATTTGCGGTGAAGCCGGTGCAAACGGGGATGCTTAATACCGTGTTTTCCGTAACATAAAGGCGCTGGTTACGAAGGGTTTAGCATCCCGTGTCGCTTCTTCCCAAGGCTCAGGCGCACCGGCGCCGCGACGTCGATCGAGGCGGTCGGCTCCTTCACGGCGTCACCGTCGACCCGCACCGCGCCCTCGGCGATCTTGCGCCGTGCTTCGCCGTTGGAGGCTACGAAGCCCAGACCAACGAGTGCCTCGACGATACCGATCGTGCCGCCGCTGACCGCAAAGGTCGGGAGCGAGTCGCCCGACGCGCCTTCCTCAAAGGTCTTCCGCGCAGTCTCGGCGGCCTGTTCGGCAGCATCGCGACCACGGCACATCGCGGTCGCTTCGTTGGCGAGGATGATCTTAGCGGCATTGATCTCCGCGCCTTCGAGCGCCTCGAGACGCGCGATCTCGTCGAGCGGGAGGTCGGTGAACAGCTTCAGGAAGCGGCCGACGTCGCGATCGTCGGTGTTGCGCCAGAACTGCCAGTAATCGAAGTGCGGCAGCTGGTCCTCGTGCAACCAGACCGCGCCCGACATCGTCTTGCCCATCTTGCCGCCATCCGCCGTGGTGATCAGCGGGGTGGTGACGCCGTAGACCTCGGTCGAGTCCATGCGACGTGCGAGTTCGATGCCATTGACGATGTTGCCCCATTGGTCCGAGCCGCCCATCTGCAACCGGCAGTCGGCGCGGCGCGACAGTTCGAGGAAGTCGTACGCCTGAAGGATCATGTAGTTGAATTCGAGGAAGCTCAGCGACTGTTCGCGGTCGAGGCGGAGCTTGACCGAGTCGAAGGCGAGCATCCGGTTGACCGAGAAATGCTGGCCGACATCGCGCAGGAACGGGATGTATTCGAGCGCATCGAGCCACTCGGCATTGTCGAGCATCACCGCGTCGGTGGGCCCCCCCACTTCACCCTCGGGCGCGAAGGTCAGGAAGCGTTCGAAGATGCGGCGGATCGAGGCGACGTTGGCCTTGATCCCGTCCTCGCCGAGCAGTTTGCGCGCTTCGTCCTTGAAGCTCGGGTCGCCGATCTTGCCGGTGCCGCCGCCCATCAGGACGATCGGCTTGTGCCCGGTCTGCTGGAGCCGGCGGAGCAGCATGATCTGCACCAAGCTGCCGACGTGGAGCGACGGCGCGGTCGGATCGAAGCCGATATAGCCGGGCACCACCTGTTTGCCGGCGAGCGCATCGAGCGCGGCCGCGTCGGTCATCTGGTGGACATAGCCGCGCGAGGTCAGCGTGGTGAGCAGGTCGGACTGGTAGGTCATGGCAGGGCGCTTAGGACAAAAGCTCGGTCAGGAAAACGGCGCGCACGAAACTTGTTTCCCCGCGAAGGCGGGGACCCAGCCTGGGCTCCCGCCTTCGCGGGAGAACAATCTTACGTTCGTGGCAACTGCGACGTGGGGTCGACTGGCGTGCGGCCCTTGCGGAGTTCGAAGTGCAGTTCGGGCCGATCCGCAAACCCGGTATCTCCCGATAGCGCGATGGTCTGGCCGCGCTTCACGCTCTGGCCGCGTTGGACCAGCAGCTTCGACGCGTGGCCGTAGACGCTCGTCCAGCCGCCGCCGTGCTTGACGATCACCAGACCGCCGAGCGCGGCGATGCCGTCTCCGACATAGGCGACCACGCCGTCAGCCGCGGCGTGGATCGGCGTTGCCATCGGCACCGCAATCTTGATGCCGTCGTTGCGCTCGCCGCTCGCGCCCGGGCCGAAGCGCTTCACCACCCGGCCATCGACCGGCCACAGGAACCCGCCGCTCGCCAGCCGTGCCGGTGCGGTGACGACCGCGTTCGACGGCAGTACGCGGCGCGGCGTCGCAATTGGTTTTGCCGGTGCCTGGTTATTGGCGAGCGCCGGCTCGCCGCCGGTCAGGATGTCGTCGATGTCGAGCTTGAACGCCGACGCGCGTTCCGCGGCGCTGGGCCTGCCGCCGCCGGGGGCGTCGGGGATCAGGACCCGTTGGTCGGCGCGCAACACGTATGGCTCGACCAGCGCGTTGGCCGAGACGATCCGCGACCATTCTACGCCATAGGCACGCGCGATCGCGATGCCGGTCTCGCCGCGCCGGACTTGGTGATAGCGCCCGCCGGGGATCGTCAGCCGCTCGCCGGTCTCGATCGTGTAGGGCGAATCGAGATCGTTCGCGCGCGCGATCGCCTCGAGCCCCGCACCGCTCCGATCGGCGACCTTGCTCAGCGTATCGCCGGGCTGCACGACATAGGTCGTTTCAGGGATCGTCTTGGCATCGGCCCGGACCGGACGCGCCTCCCAGGCCGGGCGCGGCGCGGGCAGGGTCGTCACCGCGCCGGTATCGCGGTCGGATCGGTCATCGGACCCGTCCTGCGCTACGGCTTGATCCCGACGAGGCGGCGGATCGTAACGCTGGACGGGTGGATCGCGGTACGGGCGCTGCGGGCGACGGTCAGGGGCCGGCTGGCCGTAGCCGGCGGGGCGTTCGACCTGCGGAATGCACGCGGCCAGCCCGAGCAACGGCAGCGAGGCCGCCGCCAGCAGGGACCGCGCGCGCACCATCACCGATAGGCCTGGGTGAGCACGTCCAGCGAGTCGGTGTGGGTCAGGTCGAGATGCATCGGCGTCACCGAGACGAATCCGTCCGCGGTCGCTTCGAGATCGGTCGCGTGCGCCGGCGTCTCGACGGTCCGACCCAGCGCGAACCAGTGATATTCGTAGCCGCGCGGATCGGTGTTGGTGACGATCTCCAGCCGCCCGTAGTCCCGCAGGCCCTGGCTGACTACGCGTACGCCCTTTACCGCATCGGCGGGGCCGGCGGGAAAGTTGACGTTGACCAGCGTCCCTGGCGCCATCGGTGCGTCGAGCAATGGCCGCAACACGCGTTCGCCCCATGCCGCCGCCGCCTCGAACGGCACGCTGTCGCCCATGCCCTCGCGGCTATAGAGCTGGCTGAGCGCGATCGACCGGATGCCGCCCAGCGCGCCCTCCATCGCCGCGGAGACGGTGCCCGAATAGGTCACGTCCTCGGCAAGGTTCGCGCCCCGGTTGACGCCGGACAGGATCAGGTCGGGCGGGCAATCCTTCATGATCTTGGCGAGCGCCATCATCACCGCGTCGGTCGGCGTGCCCGCGACGGCATACCGCTTCTCTCCATGTTTCCGCACGCGGATCGGCCGCGACAACGTCAACGAATGTCCAGCCCCCGACTGTTCCTCGGCGGGTGCGACCACCCAGATATCGTCGGACAAGGTCCGGGCGATCGCCTCCAGCACCTTAAGCCCAGGCGCGTGATAGCCATCGTCGTTGGTCAGCAGGATCCGCATCAGCGCTTTGGCTCCAACAGCGTCAGCCCGCCGAGATACGGCTGGAGCACCGTCGGCACTGCGACCGCGCCGTCCTCCTGCTGGTAGTTCTCCAGCACCGCGACGAGCGTCCGCCCGACCGCGAGCGCGGAGCCGTTAAGCGTGTGCACGAACCGTGTGCCCTTCTCGCCCTCGGGCCGATAGCGCGCGTTCATGCGGCGCGCCTGGAAGTCGGTGCAGGTCGAGACGCTGCTGATCTCGCGATAGCGCGCCTGGCCCGGCAGCCAGACTTCGAGATCGTGGGTGCGTGCCGCGGTGAAACCCATATCGCCGGTGCATAGGAGCATCCGCCTGAACGGTAGCTGCAACGCGTCGAGTACGCCTTCCGCGCACGCCGTCATCCGCTCGTGCTCGGCCTCGGACATGTCGGGGGTGACGATCGAGACCATCTCGACCTTGTCGAACTGATGCTGGCGGATGTAGCCGCGCGTATCGCGACCCGCAGCGCCCGCCTCGGAGCGGAAGCACGGCGTCAGCGCGGTGAAGCGCAACGGCAGTTCGGCTTCGCTGAGGATCTGTTCGCGGACGATGTTGGTGAGGCTCACCTCCGCGGTCGGGATCAGCCAGCGGCCGTCGGTGGTCCGGAACAGGTCCTCCGAGAACTTCGGCAGCTGGCCGGTACCGAATACGGCGTCGTCGCGGACGAGAAGCGGCGGCGACACCTGTTCGAAGCCCGCGTTCGCGACATGATCGAGCATGAACTGGCCAAGCGCCCTTTGCAGCTTGGCGGCAGGCCCGCGGACGAGCGTGAAGCGCGCCCCGGACATCGCCGCACCGGTCTCGAAGTCGAGGCCGATCGCAGGACCGATCGCGTCATGCTCGCGCGCCGCGAAGGCGAACGTCGTTGGCGTGCCACGCGTGTGAACCAGCGCATTGTCGTCCTCGCCGCCGCCCTCGGGCACGTCGGTCGCGGGAAGATTCGGGATCGCGGCAAGCATGGCCTGGAGTTCGCTACCAAGTCGCGCCTCATCGGCTTCCAGCGCGGGCAGCGCCTCCTTCAGGCTCGCGACTTCAGCCATCAGAGCCTGCGCCTTGGCCTCGTCCTTCTGTGCCTTGGCCTGGCCGATCGCCTTCGACAGTTCGTTGCGGCGGGTCTGCGCGCTCTGCGAGTCCGCGATCGTCGCGCGGCGCTGCTCGTCGAGCGTCACCAGCGATGCGGACTGCGGTGCGACACCCCGCTTGGCGAGGGCGGCGTCGAAGGCGGCGGGATCGTCGCGGATCAGGCGTATGTCGTGCATGGCTGGGCTATGCCGAGGGCCGCGAGCGTACGCAAGGCAGGCCCTCTGAAACCTCCCCCTTGGCGGGAGAGGACCAAGGGTTCGCAACCTCTCGCGTTCGCGGCGCGTTCTTCAGGTATACGCATAGCGAAAAGGAGAAACCTGCATGCATCTTCCTCACAACTCCGTCGTGCTCGTCGCGGACGGCCGGAAAATGCTGTTCCTGCGCAACGAGGGTGATGTCGAATTCCCCAATCTCGTCGTCGAAAAGGCGCAGGAGCAGGACAATCCGGCAACGCGCGATCAGGCGACCGATTCCGCAGGCCGCGCCTCATCGCCACAGGGCGGTGTGCAGAGTTCGGTCGAGCCGACCGATTTCCACCAGATCGAGGAAGACCGTTTCGCTGCCGACGCCGCTGACTTCCTGAAGAGCGGTGCGCTGAAGAACACCTATGACTCGCTGATCGTGGTCGCGCCGCCGAAGATTCTCGGCGAACTGCGCAAGCATTATCACAAGGAAGTGGTCAGCCGCCTCAAGGGCGAACTCGACAAGGACCTGACCGGACATTCGATCAAGGATATCGAGAAGGCACTCAAGAACGCCTGATCGCGCCTGGCGAACCCGATTGCCGCTAACAAAAAAAGGCCCCGGTGGATCGATCCACCGGGGCCTTTTTCCTGCTTGATCTCAATAAGGCCGGTTCAGGCCTTGACCGCCGCCGGTTTCGCGAACCGCTTGCGAGCCACCAGCGCGGCTGCGGCCGCACCGAACAGCAACACCATCGGCGGCGCGGGGACGGGGGCGGGCGGGCCACCGCTGGATCCCGGCGGATCGCCATGATGACCACCGGAACTCGTGCTGCTGCTGGTCGACGTGCTGCTCGCCGACGAGGTCGACGAGGCGGAGGAGGTGCTGCTGCTCGATGCCGACGTCACGTTGCCGCTCGACGACGACGAGACATTGCCGCTCGAGGACGAAGACACGTTGCCGCTCGACGACGACGATACGTCGCCGCTCGAGCCGCCCGATGCCGATGTGCTGCTGACGCCGCCGGTCGACGACGACGTCGACCCACCGCTCGAGGTCGACGAGATCACGATGCTCCCGCTCGATCCGCCGCCACCGCCGCCGAAGCCCCCTCCGAAGCCGCCGCCAAATCCGCCCGAACCACCAAAGAAACCGCCGCTGCCGCCGACCACGACGGGAACGCCGCCGCCGCCACCGATGAAGCCGCTACCGACCGGCGCGATCGCGGGGTTTGGTGCCGCATTGGCGACCGTGACGATCGTCGGCGTGCAGGCGGTGCTTGTCGTCGTCGTGACCCGGCGACGCAGGCGCGGGCGGGCAACCGACGCGACCTGACGATGAACCGCATGTTTCACCAGGACGCGCTTGGTGTTCGCGGTCCGTGCCGGCCGCTCGGCGACGTGCACCGCACCCCCGCCGATCAACGCACCGCCGCATGCGCATGCGCACAATTTAGCCAGAGCCATCCTCACCGACATATCGTCATTCTTTCATTGTCGACATTCGCTGTAATGCCGCACCCCGTCCGCAGCTTGCATCCTGCTATCCGACTAACTGCAAAAGAAACGGTTAAGTGCAACCGCATTATCCGAACCTAGTATAGGTAACGAACTATTTACGCATCCATAGCTGACACGATCGACGTTAACGTGCCGGGCTGGGACATAAAAGCACCAAAAGCAGGCGCGTGCCGCGGTATCCGGGCCGTGCTGCCAGCGGATAAGGTCCGGTTCGGTCTTGCCAAATGTTGGCGCGCGACGCGAGCCGCAAGCCACGCAATAAAATGTCCGTTTTGATCCAGGATGCGCAAGTGGGGTCGCTTGTGGTGCCGGACGGCTGCGACTATAGGCGCTTTCACCATTTGGGGGAGGCTTCTGGAGATCGGCGTGGCTGATCCGACGAGGCCAAAGGGAGAGTGGTATGGCGACCGTTATGAATCGTATGGACGATACCGACAATTCCAACCACGGCGCGGCAAACGACCGTAGCGCGGATGACGGCGGTGCGGACGGCGCGTACCGCCCCGATGCCGACGAACCTTTCATGAGTCTTCGGCAACAGGCCTATTTCCGACGCAAGCTTCAGGCCTGGAAAGAAGCGATCCTGCGCGAGTCGCAGGAAACCCTGTCGCAGCTGCAGGTCGACTCGCTCCGCGAGGCCGATCTGACCGACCGCGCGTCGAGCGAGACCGACTGGTCGATCGAACTGCGAACGCGCGATCGGCAGCGCAAGCTGGTCTCGAAGATCGAATCTGCCATCCGCCGGATCGACGAGGGCGAATACGGCTATTGCGAGGTTACCGGTGAGCCGATCAGTCTCGCACGCCTGGAAGCACGACCGATCGCGACGATGACCGTCGAGGCGCAGGAACGTCACGAGCGGCACGAGAAGGTCTCGCGCGAGGATTGAGCGGCGTAGGGCGACGGCGTGGGAGTCGACGGTGCGGGTCAGCGGCATCCGTCGGATCCGTTAGGTCTTTCGTCGCAGTATGATGCTATGATCCGTCGGCGGTAAGGATCGGGGCGGCCGGGAGCGAACGGCGACCAAACGGGACGAATGGCGTGACAGAAGCTTTTGACCGGTCGATGACGACTGACGCCGCGGCAGACGGGCAGGAAACATCGTCTCTTGACGTGTCGGGCAACCGCGTCGGAAGCCGCGACAGCCTGTTTGTCATGGCGAAGCTCAGGCTGGCGGACGAGCGGGGACCTCGCGAGGTTCGTGTCCGCAATCTCTCCGAACGCGGGCTGATGCTCGAACTGGACAAGGTCGTCGCGATCGCAACACCGGTACTGCTGGAACTGCGCGGGCTCGGCGAAATCGGCGGCAAGGTCGCATGGTGCACCCAGGGTCGCATCGGCATCGCGCTCGACTCGCCGATAGATCCCAAGAAAGCCCGCAAGGTTGCCGGCGTGTCGCAATCGGCGAATACGCCCTTCTATGCCAAGGCGACGACCGAACGCTGATCGCGCGGACTGTCTCGCAGTGTCCCCCCGGACCAGCGTCCGGGGAGTGCTGCGGTTGCCAAAATGCGGCAAATCAGAGGCTGACGATTTCCTCTTTCAGCTTGAGTTTCTGTTTCTTCAATCCTGCCAGGATGGTCGCATCGGGCAAAGGCCGGTGAGCTTCGGCTGCAATCCGTTTATCGAGCACGGCGTGCTTGGTTTCCAGAGCTGTCTGATGCGTCGTCTGCACGGTAGGATACCTCCTGCATTCGGGTTGGGGAGCAGAGTAAACCACTGTGTCATCGAAATGTCTTCATCGGAAATGGACCAAATCGATTGAACGACCGGTTTTCTGCGATGACCGGTGCACGGATCGCAGATCGTCCCGCATTGCCGCAAATCGCCGGCTCGGTCGGTTTAGCGCTCGCGCCGGTCGGCGGATTTGCTAAGGGGCACGGCAGCAGCCAGTAATACCGGGGGACGAGGTGGACGAGGCGCAGACCAAAGCTCAACTCGAAGCCATGCGCATCGAGCATCGCGATCTCGACGACGCGATCGCGGCGCTGGCGGCCAAGCCCGTGCCCGATCAGCTGCAGATGGCGCGATTGAAGAAACGCAAGCTGCGGCTCCGCGACGAGATTGCCGCGCGCGAGGATATGCTGATCCCCGACATCATCGCGTGATCGCCGTCCTCGTCTGACGCGTTCCCGCTCAGATCAGGACCCCGCCGCACCGAACGACGCATTTCGGGACAGATCTTGGTTAACGCGGCGTTCGCCATGATGGGCTACGCAGGCGCGCTATGCCATCGCGCTGTCCATGACTGACTCTCGACACGAAACGCAGATGCATCGTCGGTTGATCGACGCGCTGTATAGCGAATCGATGCTGCTGGCCGACGAAGCGCGCGCCTATTTCGATGAAGTGGGCCGTAACGAGCGCGACGGGCTCGATCCGTTCGTGCGCGTCGGTTTCAGCTGCGAATCGCTCAAGGTCACGACGCGTCTCATGCACGTGATCGCGTGGCTGCTGACGCAGCGCGCGGTTCAGGCCGGCGAACTGGACGTAAAGGATGCGCTCGATCCGTTGCGCCGCCTGGGAGATGGGCCGGTTACCGACAGGGTTCTGCTTGAATCCCTGCCGGCCCGGGCGCGTGCGTTGATCGACTCGAGTACGGACCTGCATCGACGGGTCGCGCTGCTGGACGCCGCGCAATCGCTCCCCGACACGCTGCCGAGTGCGGTACGTTCGATGCATCGGCGGCTGGCCCAGGCATTCTAGGCGGCCGATGCACCGCGATAGGGTGCATCGGCCGCGGTCCGCGACAAGAGTTGGTCGCGATCAGCTGATGTGTACGGTCTTGGTGATCAGGTGTGCGGCAACGCCTTCCGGACCGTCCTCGGAACCGTGGCCGCTGTCCTTGATCCCGCCGAACGGGCTGTCGGGATAGCTGAGCCGGACGTTGTTGATCGCGATCATCCCCGCCTCGATCGCGTCGCCGAGCATGTTCTGCCGGCGTCCATTCTCGGTGAAGCAATAGGCGGCCAGACCGAATGGCAGGCGGTTGGCTTCGGTGATCGCGTCTTCGTCGGTCGCAAAGCGGCTGAGCAGCGCGATCGGGCCGAACGGCTCCTCGTTCATCGCGCGCGCCGATAGCGGCACGTCCGACAGCACGGTCGGCTGGAAGAAGAACCCGCCGCTGCCGCCATACTCGCCGCCCGCGAGCAGCTTGGCGCCGTGATCGGTCGCATCGCCGACCAGTTCGGCGATCGCCTCGGGTCGGCGCGCATTGGCCATCGGGCCCATCTGGCTGGTCGCGGCCATCCCGTCGCCGACCTTCAGCGCGCGAGTCCGTTCGGCAAAACCTGCGGTGAACCGATCGTAGATGCCGTCCTGAACGTGGAAGCGGGTCGGCGCGACGCAGACCTGCCCCGCGTTGCGAAACTTGTGCGCGACCAGCGTGTCGAGCGTCTTGTCGAGATCGCAGTCGGCGAACACCAGCACCGGTCCGTGCCCGCCAAGCTCCATCGTCGTCCGCATCATCGTGTCGGCGGCAAGCTTCATCAGCGCCTTGCCGACCGGGACCGATCCGGTGAAGCTCAGCTTCCGCGTGATCGGCGAGGCGAGCAGGTGGCGGGAGACCATGTCAGGAACGCCGAACACGCACTGCGCGACGTCGCCGGGCAGCCCGGCATCCTGGAAGCATTTCAGCACTTCGACCGCGCTGCCCGCGGTTTCCTCGGACGGCTTGATGATGATCGAGCACCCCGCCGCGAGTGCGGGCGCGATCTTGCGGACGACGTTCATCACCGGGAAGTTCCAGGCGCAGAACGCGGCGACCGGACCGACCGGCCGATGCAGGACGAGGCTGCGCGAGCCCGACGGACGTGGCAGTACGCGCCCATAGATGCGCTGCGCTTCACCGGCGTGGAAGTCGAGCAGCGCGGCAGCAAAGGCGACCTCGCCCTTCGCCTCGGCCTGAATCTTGCCCTGTTCGAGCGTCGCGATCCGGGCGATGTGATCGGCGCGCTCGCGGAGCAATTGCGCGGTACGGATGAGGATCGCCGCGCGCTTTTCGGGCGGGGTCGCGCGCCAGGCGATGAACCCGCGCTGCGTCGCCTCGAGTGCGCGGTCGAGATCGGCGGCGGTCGCGAGCGGCAATGCGGCCTGACCCGCGCCGGTCGCTGGATTGAGCACGTCACGCGTCTCGCGCCCGTCGCCGCTCATCCATTCGCCAGCGATGTACAGGCCGAGGCTCGTGTCATAGGCCGTCGTCATAGATCGTCTCCATCCGTGTTGCGGGGCGTTGCGCGCCAGTGGGTCGAACTTAGCCTGAACGTGAGGCCACGCACTGCCCATCGCGAGTACATCGTCGGGGCATTGCCGAGGCGCAACCCCATGCCGCACGTGCGTCGCGCTGGATGCCCACCGATGCGCGACCAATAGTCGTGTCGACGATCTTGGTGCATGCTCGCCAGTCTATGGCGAAGAAGAAGTATCTGCTGACCGCGACCCTGCCGGACGGGTATGTGAAGACGATCGGCCCGACGGCGACGCCGTTCACGCATTATTGGCGGCTGGTGGCGCATCTCGGCGGCGGGCGGACCGAGGTGTTCTGGGGCCATACCAAGTCGCTCACCGAGGCCCGCCGGAAGCGTGCTGCCGCAAGCGATCCCGGCATCGCGCGCGGCTGGGATCGATATGATTTCGAGATCGTCGAACTCGTTCGATCGTCGGACTAGCGTGATTTCGATCATCGGCGCGACGCGCGATCGGAACGTCCGCGCCGTCCCTGCGCTGTGGTGTGGCGTACCAGGACAGGATTGATGACATGAAGATCGGTTTTATCGGCCTCGGCCAGATGGGCGGCGCGATGGCCGCCAATCTGCTCAAGGCGGGACATGACGTGACGGTGTGGAACAGGTCGGCGGACAAGGCCGCCAAGCTCGTCGAAGCAGGCGCGCACTTGGCCGAGAAGCCGGTCGACGCGGCGCAAGGCGAGGTGGTGATGACCATGCTCGCGGACGATCGCGCGCTCGAGGCAGTGGTGTACGGCGAGGGGGGTATTCAAGGTGCTCCAGCGCTGCACGTGTCGCACAGCACGATCGGCATCGCGCTCGCGGATCGTCTTGCGGCGGACGCGGGCAACGGCTTCGTATCGGCGCCGGTGTTCGGCCGTCCGGTCGCGGCGGAGGCCGCCAAACTGTTCGTGATCGCTGCCGGCGCGCCGGCCAACCTCGATCGGTGCGAGCCGCTGTTCGGCGCGATCGGACAGCGGACGTTCCGCATCGGCGAGACGCCGTCGGCCGCGAACCTCGTCAAGCTCAGCGGCAATTTCATGATTATGGCCGCGGTCGAGGCGATGGCGGAGGCAATGACCCTGGCCGAGAAAGGCGGCGTCGATCGCCGGACGTTGCTCGACGTGTTGACCGGCACGCTGTTCGGCGCGCCGATCTACCAGACCTATGGCGACATCCTCGTCGAGGACCGGTTCCACCCCGCCGGCTTTGCCGCACCGCTCGGCCTCAAGGACATGACGCTGGCGGATACCGCGGCGACCATGCTCCGCGCACCGATGCCGATCCTCGGTATCGTCCGCGACCATTTGCGCTCGGTGATCGCCAGCGAGGGCGAGGATGTCGACTGGGCGGGCGTCGCGCTGGCGGTTCGGCGCGGTGCGGGTATCGCCTAGCCGCGGGCTAGGACCGGTGGCGGGGCGGCGATCGCCGTCGCCAGCGCAGCAGACCGGTCACCAGCATCGCGCTTGGTACCAGTCCGGTGACGAACGCCAGCCACCGTCCGATCAACCCGAACGCCTCGCCGCCGTGCAGCGGATGCAGCCAGTTCAGCACCGTATCGCCGCTGGTGTCGGCGAGACCGTCGCGGACGGCGAGGATCCGGCCGGTATACGGGTCGAGCCAGACGTTGGTACGCGGGAACCGGCGGCTCGGCTCGCCCGGCCGCGCGAGATTGATCCGGATCGGCGCGGTGGTCGTTGCCGGTGTCTCGATCCAGGCAAGCGCGCCATCGGGAAACCGGCGCTGGGCGACTGCGATCAAGCGGTCGACCGGCAGCGCGGGCCCCACCGGTTCGACCGTAAGCGCAGGCACATGGAAGAGTGGCGACGCGCGCGCGATCAACGGTCGGGTCTGGTCGGGCAGGTCGAGCAGGACGCCGGTCGCGGTGATCGCGAGCAGCGGGATCAACCCGATCAGCCCGGTCAGCTTGTGGAGATCGTAGAGCCGGCGGATCGCGGCGGCGGGGCGCTTGAACCGCAGCGCCCGCCACCATCCACCCGGTCTCGGCCACCACGCCCAGAGTCCGCTGGCGATGAGAACGAGCATCGCGATGCCGGCGATGCCCATCGCGATGCCGCCCGGTTCGCCGAGCAGCAGGCGATAATGCAGGTCGTAGATCCAGGTTACGACCGTATCGCCCCAGAACCCGGCCCGGATCGTCGTCAGGCGGACCGGGTCGATCCACAGCAGCATCGGCGCGAACGCACGCCCGGCGGTCTCCTGCGGCGTGTAGTAGCGGACCGGGATCGCGCCGCCGCTCGGGTCGATCTCGATCCGCCAGGCGCCGGTTCGCGCGGGATGCTCGCGGTGGAGCGTATCCACGACCGCCTGCCACGATGGCGGGCGCGTACCGTCCGGCACTGCGCGTAACGCCGGGCTGAACGCCGCGTCGATCTCCGGGTAGAATACGAGCGCGCTGCCAGTCAGTCCGGCAAACGCGAAGATCAGCCCTATCGATAGGCCGAGCCACAGATGGATGTGACGAACGACGACTCGCGCCGATCGTGGCCGGGCGGGAATCGGGGCGGCGATCGGGGCAGTAATCCGGGCAATCATCAGAGCCGCAGCCGCACCGCGCCGAACAGCGCGCGCGGATCGGCGGGGGCGTGGAGCCGCTGCGTCCCGTCGTACCAAACATATTCGTAATGCTCGTTGGCAAGGTTCTTGATCTGCAGCGACACCTCGACGTGCGGCGTCACCGCGTAGGCGACCTCCGTGTTGAGCACGACGTAGCCGCCATAGCGTCCCTGCGTGTTGGCAGGGGAGAGTTCGTAACTCGACTGGCCATTGCCCCAGAGCGACAGTCGCAACCGATCGATCGCCGTCACGTCGAGCCCGCCCGAGACGACGTTCTGCGGGACATGATCGATCGCGTTGCCGGCCTGCGACGGCGTTGCAGGGTCGGGGGTGACGATCGTCGCGGTCTGGTGCGAATAGCTGCCCCACAGGTCGACGCCGCGCGCCGGTTTGAGGTCGAGCTGGAGATCGATTCCGCGCCGCCGGGTCTTGCCGAGATTGTCGAAATCGCCCGACGGGTCGTTCAGCCGTCGCTTTAGTTCGCCGCTCGCGGTCTGTTGCCACAGCGCGACGCGCGCCTCGAGCCAGCGACCCTGCGTGACCTTGATACCGCCCTCATATCCTTCGTTGATCGAGGGGGCGACATCGACGGTGCGCGGCGGCACCAGATAGGCGCCCGAACCCGCGCCGATCTGGAACGTCCGGCCATAGTTCGCATAGAGCGTGACATCGCGGACCGGGGTGATTGCGACGCTGAGCTTGGGCTGGCTGATCGTACCATAGTCGTTGATCGGTGCGGTGGTGCCCGCAAGCCGGTTGGCGAAATGCCCCTCGACCCGGTCGACCCGCCACGCCGGCGTGATCTTGAGCCAGGCGGTCGGCTCGATCACCGCTTGGAGATAGCCGCCATACACGGTCAGGCCGAATTGCTGGTCGCGCGTCTGGCTGGTGATGACGCGGCGATCGGTCAGCCAGCGCAGGCTGCGATTGTCCTGCACCTGGATGTCGCCCCCCGCTTCGATCATCAGCGCGTGGAGAAAGTCGACATGCGGATGATAATGCAGCGCGACGATGCCGCCATATTGCCATTCGTCGGTCAGCCGCCGCTGCTGCGCGACGCTGGCCGAGAAGCGGACGTAGCGGTCGTCGGTGAGGCTGTTCGCATAGCCCTTTGCGCTGAGCGCCAGCGTGTCGGCCAGGTCCGAATCGAGGTGGAGGCTGTACTGGCCGATCCGACGCTTGCCGCCATCGGTCTCGGACACCGCATAGGATCGCTGCCGGTCGGTATAGGCGTCGGCGTCAGTGAGATAGCCCGGTTCCTGCGCGGTCGCGGTCGAGTAGCGGACGATCGCGCCGATCCGGGTCGCGCCGAAATCGTAGAACCATTTGCCCGCGAGATTGAGACGATCGAGATCGGCATGGTCGCGATAGCCGTCGGTGCGACGATAGCTGACGAGGTAATTCTGGCTGAACTTGCCGCGTTCGAGCCCCGCCGACACCTGGCCATCGACGGTCCCGAACGCGCCGCCAATGAGCCGTGCGTCTAGGTAGGTGCCGCCGATCCGGGTCAGGATGTTGGCGTTGCCGGCGATGTTGTTGAGGCCCCAGCGCGGATCGGACGTGCCGCGGACCAGTTCGATCCCGGCGATGTCGAGCGGTGCGACCATGTCGATGCCGGTCATCCCGCCGGCATTGTCGTTGGTCGGGACGCCGTCGATCATCAGCTTGACCGCATTGATCTCGCCCTCGCCGTTGAACCCTCGGATCGAGAAGCGGCCCGATGTCGTGCCCTGATTGAAATCGGTCAGCACGACGCCCGGCAGCCGCGCGAAGATCTCCCAGGCGTTGTCGACCGACTGGCGCTGCGCGACGTCGCCGCCGAGCAGATCGACCGAGGTCAGGACGTTGCCGGTCGAGCGCGCCATGCTCGGCGCGGTCACGACGATGTCGCCGATCGTGAAGCGCGTATCGCTCTCGGTCGTCGGGGCATTGGCGGTTTGCGCGGTACTCGGCGTGGCGAACGCGAGCAGCGGCACGACGACGGCCAGCGCCATCGTCGCCTCGTGGGGAGGCGTGAATCGAAACATCGGCAATTCCAGTGATCGGCGCGCATCTCGGGGATGCGCGTCATGAATCGGTGCACATCGCGCTCGGCGACATGCGTTTCAGAGGATCAGAGGTAGGCCGGCGGGCCGCGTAACGGCGGGCGCAGATACCGCGTCAGCGCGCGCGGGAGCGGTCGGACATACCGCCATGCGAGCGCCATGGCGAACGCGATCGCAGCGATACGCAGGACGAGATCGACACTTTCCAGCGCGTGCGCGGTCAGGCTCGAGAACGCGCAGGGCATCTCCGCCTTGTCGTGCTTGGTCGAGCGATCGTGGTTCATCGCCGATCCGGCGCCATCGTCGTGCATGCCCGGCATGGCGATCGCCTGTGGGGCCACCGCCTGTGCCGTCATGCCTTGTGCCGTCATGTCCCGCGGCGTCATCCCCGAGCAGAGCGTGATCGCGATCCGGCCGTGCTCGCTGGATACCATGTAGCCCGAGGGCACCAGCAGCTTCATCGCCAGCGCCGCCATGCACAGCATTGCCGCGAGGTAGCGATGGGACAGGGAAAGGCGGCGAAGACGGTACACGACTCGGGGGTAGCGGGGTGCGGGCGGCCTGTCACTTGGCCATCCTGTCCTCCCCCGCACGGAAAGGATCAGCGGATCATGCGCGCGATCGTCTTTGCAGCCGCCGCACCATAAGGCGGCTTCAATCCGGCGAGCTTGGCGACATCGAGCCGCGATTGCTTGAAGACGGCGCGCGCGTGGCTGAACGTGCGGAAGCCGTCGATCCCGTGATACGCGCCCATGCCCGACGGGCCGCTGCCCCCGAACGGCAGGTCCTCCATCGAGATGTGGAAGATCACATCGTCGAGCGTCACCCCGCCCGAGATCGTCCGGTCGAGCACGCGGCGGCGTTCGGCGTCGTCGCTGCCGAAATAATAGAGCCCAAGCGGTCGGTCGCGGCGGTTCACCTGCGCGATCGCGTCGTCGATGCCGTCGTAGCGGCGGATCGGCAGGACCGGGCCAAAGATTTCCTCCTGCATCACGATCATGTCGTCGGTCGCGTCGCGGACGATGTGCAGCGGCATCTTCCGCGAGTTAGCGGCGCCGAAATCCTCGTTGGCGGGGTTCACGACCTCGACCGTCGCGCCCTTCGCACGGGCGTCGGCGATCCAGTCGGTGAGGCGCTGGTGATGGCGGTCGTTGACCACCGACGTGTAGTCGGCGTTGGCGAGCAGCGTCGGGTACATCGCGCTGGCCGCCGCCTTGATACCGTCGACCACTTTTGCCTCGTCCGCCGAGGGCACCAGCATGTAGTCGGGTGCGAGGCAGATCTGCCCGGCGTTCATCATCTTGCCGAGCGTCACGCGTTCGGTTGCCTTAACGATATCGGCCGATGCGCCGAGGATTACTGGCGATTTGCCGCCGAGTTCGAGCGTGACCGGGGTCAGATTATCCGCGGCGGCGTGGAGGACGTGGCGGCCGATCGCGGTCGCGCCGGTGAAGATCAGGTGATCGAACGGGAGCGCGGAGAAGGCCTTGCCGACCTCCGCATCGCCCGAGACGATCGCGAGTTCGTCCTGCGCGAAATACCGCGGGGCGAGTTCTTCGAACAATGCAGCGGTGGCAGGGGTGTATTCGCTCGTCTTCGCCATCGCGCGATTGCCCGCGGCGAACACGCCCGCGAGCGGACCGATCAGCAGGTTCACGGGGAAATTCCACGGCGCGATGATGCCGATCACGCCCTTGGGCTGGTATTCGACCCAGGCCTTCGCGCCGAGCAGTCCCAAGGGAAACTGCACCGGACGCCGGTCGCGGCGCATCCAGCGGTCGAGATGCTTGGCCGCATGCGCGATCGGCGCGAGCGACGCGCCGATATCCGTGATCATCGTCTGTTCACGGCTACGATGCCCAAAATCCTCCGACACCGCGTCGCAGAACCGCGCGGCATTGTCCCGCACCATCGCCGCAGCACGCTTGAGCCGATCGAGGCGGACGGCCTTGGTGACCGGCATATCGGCCATGAACGCGTCACGCTGGGCGGTCAGGATGGTGTGCATGTCGGTCATCGGGGCATCCTCGAATGGGTAACAAACCCGCCTCGCAAGGTGTGCGGGGTCAAAGCGAACGCCAAGCGATCGTGTGACGTTGTAGATACCGCCGCTAGTTGCGGTGCTCAGCGGGAGGCGGTGCCAACGGCTTTCGTTTGTGCTTACCTCCCGCTGCCAGGACGATGACGGCGCTCGACAGCAGAATACTCGACACGAGGACGCCGACGGAAAGCAGGCCTGCGTTGGTCACGCGGGCATCGAATTTCGTCCGTGCGCCGATCCTGATCGAGACTTCCGCGGCGTGACCGTGACCGATCAATCGGCGTTCGGCGATATCCAAGTTTTTCATCGGTAAAAGCTGAACCTTCGTTGGCCATCGGGCAAGCCCCCAAGCCTCAGATAGCGAAGCAACAGCATTGCCCCATGGGCCACGTCTTCGGGCGTGACGTCTATCGGGTCGGCCGTGACGAAGAATGCGGGGGCCGCACTGCGCTTCAAGCTCCCACCGGCAGATCCCGGAACGCCTGATCCTTGTCGACGCGGATTTCGCCGGGGAGGCCGAGGACGCGTTCGGCGATGATGTTCTTGAGGATCTCGTCGGTGCCGCCGGCGATGCGTAGGCCGGGCGCCCACATGGTTGCGGCGTGGAATGCGCCTTTGAGCGGGGTAAGCGCGGGGTCGGATATGATGCCGTATTGATCGCCCGCCTCGACCGCGGTGTTGCCGATCGCCTGTAGCTGGTTGGCGGCGACGATCTTGCCGATCGAGCTTTCGGGGCCGGGCACCTGGCCCTTCGACAGTGCGGTAATCGTCCGCATCCGGGTGTTGCGCAGGCCTTCGGATTGCACCCACCAGTCGGCTAGCGTCTGGCGGAAGGCCGTGTCCTTCAGCAGCGGACCGTCTGCGCCGTTGGCCTGGGCGGCGAAGGCGATGATATCCTCCGGGCCGACGCCACCGCTCGTGCCGATCGCCAGGCGTTCGTTCATCAGCGTGAACAGCGCGACTTTCCAGCCGCCGTCTATGGGTCCGAGCCGCTGCGCGTCGGATATCCGCACGTCCTCGAACCATACTTCGTTGAAGCTCGACCCGCCGGACATCTGGTGGATCGGCCGGATCTCGATCCCCAGCGCCTTCAGGTCGAGCCAGAACATCGTCAGGCCCTGGTGCTTCGGCACGTCCGGATTGGTGCGGACGAGGACGATGCCATAGTCGCTGTAATGCGCGCCCGAGGTCCAGACCTTCTGGCCGTTGATGACCCAGTCGTCGCTCCCATTCTCGTTTTTGGCGCGGACGGCTCGCGTACGGATCGCGGCGACGTCGGAGCCGCCGGCGGGTTCGGAGAAGAGCTGTGACCAGATCTCGTCGCCGCGCACCGCGGGGCCGACGAAGCGGTGCTTGGTCGCGTCGTCGGCATAGGCCATCACGGTCGGCACGCACATCCCGAGCCCGATCGTGAAATAGCTGCCGTCGACCGCGTGGCGCGCTTCTTCCTGGCCGAAGATCACGCTTTCGATCGGCGTGCCGCCACCGCCGCCCCATTCCTGCGGCCATGTGATGCAAGCATAGCCGCCAGCCGCTTTGCGCGCCTGCCAGGCCTTCGCCTTGGCCATGTCGTCGGTGTAATGGCCGTCATCGTGCTCGGCGATGTTCGCCTCGAGCCAGTCGCGCGCGGCGGCGCGATAAGCGGCTTCGGCGTCGCTGTCCTTGAAGTCCATGCTCGTCCTTTCAGGCGGCGTTGCGCATTTCGAGTTGGCCGACGAGCCGTTCGCGCCATGCGGCGGGGCTGCCGGCGACGAGCGCGAGCTGGCGTGAGCGGCGGTAATAGAGGTGGCAGTCAGACTCCCAGGTGAAACCCATCCCGCCATGCGTCTGGATGTTCTCCTTCGACGCGAACCAGTATGCGTCTGACGCAGCGACGCGCGCGGTCGCGGCGGCGAGCGGGAGTTCGGCGGCGCCCGCGTTCAGCGCCCACGCGCCATAATAGGCGTTCGAACGTGCGAGTTCGTTCTTCACGTACATGTCGGCAAGCTTGTGCTTGATCGCCTGATACCCGCCGATCTGCCGGCCGAACGCGTAGCGATCGAGCGCATAACCCTTCGCCATCTCAAGACAGCGATCCGCGCCGCCAAGCTGCTCGAACGCGAGCAGGACCGCGGCACGGTCGAACACCGCCTGCATCGCGGCGATCCCATCGTCGCTGCCAAGTCTTTCGCTAGGCACGCCATTGAAGGTGAGCCGCGCCGCGCTGCGGGTCGGGTCGAGCGTTTCGAGGACTTCGGCGGTGACGCCTGCGCCCTTCTCGACGAGGTAGAGCCCGTCGCGGGCGAGGACGACGATCAGGTCGGCGACGTCGCCATCGGTGACGGGGATTTTCTCGCCCGTGAGTTTGCCGCCGGAGACGGTGGTGCGGACCGATCGTGCAGTGACCGGGCCGGCGCCTTCCGACGTTGCGAATGCACCGATGACGTCACCCGCCGCGATCCTAGGCAGCCATCGAACTTTCTGGGTGTCGCTGCCGTACAGCATCAGCGCTTCGGCGACGAAATAGATGGTCGAGGCGAACGGGATCGGCGCGCAGGCACGCCCCAGTTCCTCGGCGATCGCGCCGAGTTCGATATGGCCGAGCCCCAGCCCGCCGAACTCTTCGGGGATCGCTGCGCCGAGCCAGCCCTGTTCGCCGACCGCCTTCCAGAGATCAGCGTCATACGCTTTGGCAGGATCGTCGAGTACCGCGCGGACCCGGTCGCTGCCGCAGTGCGCGGCCAAGAACTTGCGCACTTCGTCCTTGAGGAATTTCTGGTCGTCGGAATAATCGAAGTTCATGCGGACTCCTTCGAATGCGCCCAATATTCGTCGCGGAGCAGGCGCTTGTAGAGCTTGCCCGTCTCGTGGCGCGGCAGCGTGTCGCGAAAGTCGATCCGGCGCGGCGCCTTGACGTGGCTGAGGTTCGCGCGGGCGAAGGCGCTGAGTTCGGCGGCGAGTTGCTCGCGATCCTCGGTCGGGTCGGCGGGGCAGATTATCGCGACCACCTGCTCGCCCATCTCGTCGTCGGGCGCGCCGATCACCGCGACGTCGGCGACCTTCGGATGCGTGACGAGGAGGTTCTCGATCTCGGCGGGATAGATGTTCACGCCGCCCGAGATGATCATGAAGCTCTTGCGATCCGTGAGGTAGAGATAGCCCTCATCGTCGAGCCAGCCGACATCGCCGAGCGTCGTCCAGCCGAGCGCGTTGGCGGCTTCCGCGGTCTTGGCGGGATCGTTGTGATATTCGAACGCCCCGCCGCCCGCGAAATACACGTCGCCTTCGGCGCGCGGTGGCAGTGCATTGCCGTCTTCGTCACAGATCATCGTCTGCGCGGTAAGGTTGCGGCCGACCGAGCCCCTGTGCGTCAGCCACTCCGCGCTGGAGATCGCGCAGAACCCGTTGCCCTCGGTGCCGGCATAATATTCGCCGATGATCGGGCCCCACCAGTCGATCATCGCCTGCTTGACCGGGAGCGGGCAGGGGGCGGCGGCGTGCCAAACGGCTTTGAGTGACGACACGTCGTAACGCGCGCGGACCTCGGGCGGCAGTTTGAGCAGGCGGATGAAGTGCGTCGGCACCCATTGCGCGTGCGTGATCCGGTAGCGTTCGATCGCGGCGAGCGCGGCTCCCGGGTCGAAATGCTCCATCACTACGACGGTGCCGCCGACCTGGTGTACCGCCATCGACCAGCGCAGCGGCGCCGCGTGATAGAGCGGCGCGGGCGAGAGATATACCATCTCGGGCGTGAAGCCGTACAGCCCTTTGCCGAGCATCACGAGCGGCGAGACGTTGGTGCCAAACGGCTCGTCCGACAGCGCGTGCTTCACCCCCTTGGGCTTGCCGGTGGTGCCGGAGGAATAGAGCAGGATGCCGCCGGGCGACGGGTCGGCAATGGGCGTGGCGGGTTTCGCATCACGCGCGGCTTCGTAAGACGCGTACCCGTCGATCGCGCCGTCGACGACGTAGCGGCGCACGTCGTCGAGCATAGGTACCAGCGCGGCGGCTACTTGTGCGCATCCCTTGCTCACGATCAGCACCCGGCAATCGCCGTCGCGGATGATGTACGCCGCCTCGGCCGCGGTCAGCTTCGACGACAGGCACGTGCAATACACGCCGGGACGCTCGGCCGCCCACATGATCTCCAGATAGCGCGCCGAATTGTCCATCAGCACAGCAATCCCGTCGCCGCGCTTCAGCCCGAGCGACCGGAGCAGATGCGCGCCTTGGTTTGCCCGTTCGTCGAGGTCGCGATACGTCACCGTCTCGCCCGTCGCCGCCATGATGTAGGCGGGTTTGTCGGGCGTCGTCAGCGCGTGCGCGACGGGGTGCATCAGACGCGCTCGATGATGATCGCCGGGGCCATCCCGCCGCCCGCGCACATCGTCACGAGCCCGCGCTTCAGGTCGCAGCGTTCGAGCTCGTCCAATATCGTGCCGATCAGGATCGCCCCGGTCGCGCCGATCGGATGGCCCAGCGCGATCGAGCCGCCGTTGACGTTCACCTTGTCGCGGTCGAGTTTCAGGTCGCGGATGAACTTCTCGGCGACCACCGCGAACGCCTCGTTGATCTCCCACAGGTCGATGTCGTCGACCGCCAGCCCAGCCTTCGCCAGAACCTTCCGCGCGGCGGGGACGGGGGCGTTGAGCATCAGCGTCGGGTCGTCGCCCATGTTCGCCATCGCGACGATCCGCGCGCGGGGCTTCAACCCGTGCTTGGCAGCGTAATCGGCACTCGCGAGCAGTACGGCTGCAGCGCCATCGACCACACCGGAGGAATTGCCGGCGTGATGGACGTGCTTGATATCCACGTCGGGATAGCGCCGGTTGATCTGCTTGCGGAAGGTCGTGCCCTTGTCGTCGAGCGGCACGTCGGCAATCCCGGCGAACGACGGGCGGAGTGCGGCGAGTCCCTCGGCGGTGGTGTCGGGACGGGGGTATTCGTCCTTTTCAAGAACCAACGCGCCGGTCGCGTCGGTGACCGGCACTAGACTGCGATCGAACCGCCCTTCGGCGATCGCCACTGCGGCGCGGCGCTGGCTCTCCAACCCGAGCGCTTCGAGCGTTGCGCGGTCGATCCCCTCGATGCTGGCGATGGCGTCGGCGCAGATGCCCTGGTTCGATTGCGGATGCGCCGCGTCGAGCCTGGCGTTGCCCGAGCCGATCCCGAGCGGCCGCTTGCCCGCCGCCATGTCATCCTGCATCATCGTCGTGGTCAGCGACATCATCTCGGTGCCGCCGGCGATCACGAGGTCCTCCATCCCGCTCATGATCTGCGCCGCGGCGAAGTTTACCGCGGTAATCCCGCCGCCGCAGAACCGGTCGAGCGTCGTCCCGCTCGCCTTCACGTCATAGCCTGCATCGAGCGCTGCCATCCGCCCGAGATCGCCGCTCTGCTCGCCACGCTGCGTCGAGGTCGACCAGATGATGTCGTCGACATCGGCGGTATCCAGCTTGTTTCGCTCGGCAATCGCCTTCAGGACGGTCGCGGCGAGATGTTGGGGGTGCATGTGCGCAAGCGCGCCCTTGCCGGTCTTGCCGATACCGCGCGGGGTACGGACGGCGTCGATGATCAGTGCCTCGGCCACATCGCTCTCCTGTTGCACCCGCCGGTTCGGTCGTGGTGCCTGGTGCCGGATTGCGTCCGGTGCCAGCACGGCGTAACATTCGTTATGGGGAATGGCTTGTCAAGCAGGGTATTGGTGGAAGACGCGACGGCACCACGGGCGGATCTGGCGCCGCGCGACTGGCTGGAAATCGGCTTGCAGTTGCTGAAGGATGGCGGGTTGCGCGCGCTGAAGCTTCGGGGTCTGGCGCAGACGCTCGGCGCTTCGACGGGAAGCTTCTACCATCATTTCAAGGACTTCGACGGGTATCATGCGGCGCTCGCGGGGTATTTCGTCGAGGCGCATATCGACCCCTTGATCGTAGCGCTCTCCGCGTCGGATCTTGCGCCGGTCGAGCGGATCCGGGCGTTTGCGGACCATGTCCGCGATCACGACATGGCGCAGCTGGCGCTGGCGATGCGGGCCTGGGGAAAAAGCGACGTGCGGGCGGCGGCGGCGATCCGCGAGCATGACGAAAAGGTGATGGCGTTCCTGATCGCGGAACTGGTCGCCCATGGGTTCGAGCCGGTCGAAGCCGAAATCCGCAGCTATGCGCTGCTGGCGATCGGTCTCAGCCAGGTTCATGCCGACGAGGGGATCGACCGCAGCGTGTTGCGTGAGGGATTGCTGACCCTGCTGTGCGAGCGCTAGCGTAACGGACTGACGCGACTCCGTAAAAAGCGGAGCGCGAAACGGGGGGATGCGGGCATGCGGAAGTATGACTACGTGATTATCGGCGCGGGCTCGGCCGGCTGTGTGCTCGCCGCGCGGCTGACAGAGGACCCGGGGGTGAGCGTGCTGCTGCTCGAAGCGGGCGGCCGCAACGATGGCGTGCTGGTGCGGATGCCCGCCGGCGTCGGCGAACTCATCAAAAGCAAGAATGCGAGCAACTGGGGCTTCTCGACCGAGCCCGAGCCGCATCTCGACAACCGGCGGCTGTGGTGGCCGCGCGGCAAGGGGCTGGGCGGCAGCTCGTCGATCAACGGCATGATCTACACGCGGGGCCATCCGCAGGATTACGACGAGTGGCGGCAGATGGGCTTGCCTGGTTGGTCGTTCGACGACGTGCTGCCGTATTTCAAGCGGCTCGAAGGGCATCATCGCGGCGAAAGCGACCTGCATGGTGGCGGGGGACCGCTGACGATCTCCGGCGGCGAGTCCGACAGCCCGTTCTACGACGCGCTGGTCGAGGCCGGGCGCCAAGCTGGCTATCCGGTGACCGAGGATTTCAACGGCGCGAGCCAGGAGGGGTTCGGGCGCTACGACCTGACCGTGGCGGACGGGAAGCGTTGGAGCACGGCAGCGGCGTATCTGCGGCCGGTACTGTCGCGGCGCAACCTGACCTGCGTCACGGGCGCGCGGACGACGCGGATTCGGATTGACAAGGGACGCGCGACCGGCGTCGATTACGTGCTCGACAAGGGCGGGCGGAAGGAGAGCGTGACGGCGACGCGCGAGGTACTGCTGTGCGCGGGGGCGGTGCAGTCGCCGCACATCCTCCAGTTGTCAGGGATCGGCGATCCGGATCGGCTGACTGCGGCAGGGGTCGGTGTGGTGCATGCGCTGCCCGGCGTCGGGGAGAATTTGCAGGACCATCTCGACGTCGTGATGAACTGGAAATCGCGCGGGCTGCGGACCGGGTACGCGATGACCAAGGGCGTGGGGATGATTGGCGTCGGGCTGAACTACTTGTTGCGGGGCAAGGGGGCGGGGCGGCAGCAATTCCTCGAGGCGGGCGCGTTCGTGTCGTCGCGCGAGGGGCTGTCGCGGCCCGACGTGCAGATCCACGCGGTGCTCGCGATCATGCAGGATCACGGGCGGACCAAGGCGGTCGAGGACGGCTTCACGCTGCATCTCTGCCAGTTGCGGCCGGAGAGTCGGGGGCGCATCGGGTTGCGCTCGGCCGACCCGTTCGCCGACCCGACGATCGTCGCGAACTATCTCGCGACCGCGGAGGATCGCCGCGTGATGCGCGCGTGCGTCGGGATCGGTCGCGATGTGGCGCGGCAGGCGGCGCTCGATCCGTACCGGGCGGGGGAATTGTCGCCGGGCGAGGACGTCCGCACCGATGACGAGATCGACGCCTGGGTAAGGCGGACGGCTGAGACGATCTATCACCCTGTGGGGACGTGCAAGATGGGCGCCGCAGACGATACACTGGCGGTGGTCGATGCGAGCTTGGCGGTGCGTGGGTTGCAAGGACTGCGGGTGGTCGACGCATCGGTGATGCCGACGCTGATCGGGTCGAACACCAACGCCCCGACGATCATGATCGCGGAGAAGGCCGCGGACATGATCAAGGGGCGGCAGTTGGCGCGGGCGGCCTGATCCAAACCCGTCATCCTGACGAAAGTCAGGACCCAGGATCACAAGCGATGTCGTTCGTGGCTCTGGGTCCTGACTTTCGTCAGGATGACGGGGAGGGCGTTACCGAGGCGCCATCCGGATCGCGCCGTCCAGCCGCACGTCCTCCCCATTGAAATACCCGCATTCGATCATCGTCAGCGCCAGCGCCGCAAACTCCTCCGGCCGCCCGAGCCGCTTCGGAAACGGTACCGAAGCCGCCAGCGCATCGCGCACCTGCTGCGGGGCCGCCGCCAGCAGCGGTGTGTCGAAGATCCCCGGCAGGATCGTGTTCACGCGGATCCCCTCGCTCATAAGATCGCGCGCAATCGGCAAGGTCATCCCGACCACCCCTGCCTTCGACGCGGAATACGCAGCTTGGCCCATCTGGCCATCCTCCGCCGCCGCGCTCGCCGTGTTGACGATTGCCCCCCGCTCGCCGTCTTCACCCGGCTCCAACGTCAGCATCCCAGCCGCCGATTTGGCGAGGCAGCGGAACGTGCCGACGAGGTTGATCTGGATGATCCGGTCGAACGCATCGAGCGGGAAATGCTTGATCGAGCCGTCCTGCTTCGATCGCCCCGCAGTCTTCGCCGCGTTCCCCGTGCCCGCGCAATTGACCAGGATCCGCTCCTGACCATGCGCCGCATGCGCCGCCGCGAACCCCGCATCGACGCTGTCGTCGGACGTGACATCGACCTTGCAGAACACCCCGCCAATCTCGTCCGCAAGCGCTTCGCCCTTGTCCGCTTGAAGGTCGAAGATCGCCACCTTCACCCCCTTGGCGGCCAGCGCGCGCGCTGTCGCCGCGCCCAAGCCCGACGCACCGCCGGTCACCACGGCTGCACTGTTTGCGAGGTCCATGCATCTCTCCTGTCAAAGCCCCGAGATCCGCGCCCCGGTTGCAGAACATTAGTTATGCCGGTATTCGAAGCTTGCCAAGCCGGCATGTCGCTGAGGATTTGTCGATGAGCCATGCCATGTTGCAGAATGCCAGTCCGCACTGGCTCCCGCGTCAGCCCAAGGGCGCGCTCGATCATATTCCGGGCAGCAATGGCCTGCCGTTTGTCGGCAACACCTTCAAATTGCTGGCCGATCCGATCGCGTTTAGCGAGGGTATGGCCGCACGATACGGCCCGATCTATCGCAATCGCGCACTCGGCGGCACCGGCGTGAACTTGCTCGGACCCGACGCGAACGAACTGGTGCTGTTCGATCGCGACAAGATCTTCTCGTCCGAACAGGGCTGGGGGCCGCTGCTCAACATGCTGTTCCCGCGTGGCCTGATGCTGATGGACTTCGACAAGCATCGCGCCGACCGCAAGGCGCTGTCGGTGGCGTTCAAGCCCGAGCCGATGCGGCATTACGCGACCGAACTCGACGCGGGCATCGAGGCCGCGATCGGCGGCTGGGCCGGGCAGACGTTGCGCTTCTACGATGTGGTGAAGAAGCTCACGCTCGATCTCGCTGCGACCAGCTTCCTCGGCGTGCCGCTCGGCGCGGAGGCGGACCGGATCAATCAGGCGTTTGTCGACGAGGTGCAGGCGAGCGTCTCGCCGATCCGCAAACCCTGGCCCGGCACGCAGATGCGCAAAGGCGTCCGCGCCCGCGCCTATCTGGTCGACTTCTTCGAACGCGAAATACCCGCACGGCGGACCGGCGATGGCCAGGACTTCTTCTCACAATTCTGCCGCGCGACCGATGACGACGGTGCGCCGCTGACCGCGCTGGCAATCGCCGACCACATGAATTTCCTGATGATGGCGGCGCACGATACGATCACCTCGTCCGCGACCAGCCTGGTGATGTTGCTCGCGCGCAACCCGGACTGGCAGGAGCGGCTGCGCGAGGAGGTCGCCGCGCTCGACCCGGATGTGCCGCTGACCGAGCAGCTCGATCGCCTGATCCTAACCGAATACGCGTTCAAGGAATCGCTGCGGATGATGCCGCCCGTCCCGTCGATCCCGCGGCGTGCGCTCAAGGATTTCAGCTTCGGCGGGTTCGATATCCCGGCGGGCACGAGCGTCAACACCGCCATCACCTATACGCACCGGATGGCCGAGTATTGGCCCGATCCCGACAAGTTCGACCCGCTCCGCTTCACGCCCGAGGCGTCGAAGGGGCGCCACCGGTTCGCCTGGGTGCCGTTCGGCGGCGGCGCGCATATGTGCATCGGCTTGCACTTCGCGACGATGCAGATGCGGCTGCTGATCGCGCATCTGCTTATGCGTTACCGGATCGAGGCGGCGGCGGGCAGCGGCGATGCGTGGCAGGTCTTCCCGATCCCGCGGCCGAAGGACGGTTTGCCGGTTACCTTCGTACCGCTTGCCTCAACGTAATAATGTGTCATCGTACCGCGGTTCATTCGAAGGAGCCGTTCGTTGCGCTTGACCCTTGCTCTCCTCCTGCTCGCGGCGACGCCGGCCTTTGCCCAGCAACAGCCGGTCGCGCCGGTGCCTGCCCCCGTGCCAGACGGCCCGACGCGGAGCTTCACCGGCAGCGACCTGTTCGGCCTGACGATCGCGGCGGACCCGCAGATCAGCCCGGACGGCAAGACGATCGTCTATGTCCGCCGCACCGGCGACGTGATGACCGACACGATGCAGTCCTCGCTGTGGCTGATCGACGTCGCGAGCGGTCGCCAGACGCCGTTCGCCACCGACGGCAGCAGCCCGCGCTGGTCGCCTGACGGTGCGCGGATCGCCTATGCCGCGCGCGACGGCGAGGGATCGCAGCTCTTCGTCCGCTGGCTAAGTGGTTCGACGAGTGCGCGCGTGACAAGTTTCCCCGGCGATCCGCAGGCGCTCGCCTGGTCGCCGGACGGTACCAAGCTCGCCTACATCGCCACGGTAGCAGGCGAGGGCACCAAGCTCGGCACGCAGCCGCCCAAGCCGGAGGGCGCGAAATGGGCCGAGCCGCTGACGATCATCGACCGGGTCAACTACCGCAACGACGGACCGGGCTACGTGAAGCCGGGCTACGATCACCTCTTCGTGGTCGGCGCCGACGGCGGCGCGGCTCGGCAACTGACATACGGCAAGTTCGACGATGGCGGCCCGCTGTCGTGGACGCCAGACGGCCGCAGCATCGTCTTCGCCGCGATCCGCGGACCAGCCGCCGACCGCCAGGTGATGAACTCCGACGTGATCGCGGTCGATGCGACGAGCGGCACGATGCGGACGTTGACGACGCGCGACGGCCCCGATGCGCAGCCGCGCGTCTCGCCCGACGGCGCGAAGATCGCGTGGCTCGGCTTCGACGACAAGCGCCGGAGCTATGAAAACACGCAACTCTATATCGGCGACCGCGACGCAGCCTCGCCGCGCTCGCTCACCGCGACGCTCGACCGCGCGATCGAGGACGCGGTGTGGTCCGCCGACGGTCGCAGCCTGTATGCGAGCTACGACGATCACGGCCAGCGCCGCGTTGCCCGCGTCGGTGTCGATGGTCGCATCACGCCGCTGATCGACAACGTCGCGGGCGGCGGGCTCGACCGGCCCTATACCGGCGGCGAGTTCTCGATCTCGAAGGGCGGCACGATCGCCTATACCGGCGGCGACGCGAGCGCCCCCGCCGACGTCTGGGTACTGGCGGGCGGTAAACCCCGCCGCCTGACGACGCTCAACGCAGTGCTGACCGGATCGAAGGCACTCGCACAGGTCCGCAAGATCGCAGTGACCGCACCCGATGGTCGCCCGATCGACGCGTGGCTTGCCACCCCGCCGGGGCGTGTCGCAGGCCAGCGCGTACCGCTGATCCTCGAGATCCACGGCGGTCCGAACGCCGCCTACGGCCCCGGCTTCGCGACCGACATGCAGCTCTACGCCGCCGCCGGATACGCAGTCCTCTGGACCAACCCGCGCGGCTCGACCTCCTACGGGGCCGAGTTCGCCAACCTGATCGACAAGACCTACCCGGCCGCGGATTACGACGACCTGATCGCCTCGGTCGACGCCGCCATCAAGGACGGCACCGCCGATCCCGACAATCTGTTCGTGACCGGCGGTTCGGGCGGCGGGCTGCTGACCGCGTGGATCGTCGGCAAGACCGACCGGTTCAAGGCCGCTGCGACGCAGAAGCCGGTAATCAACTGGATCAGCGAGGCGCTGACGATGGACAACACGCTGTTCACCTCGCGCTACTGGTTCGCCAAGCTGCCTTGGGAGGATCCGATGAGCTATTGGAACCGCTCGCCGCTGAGCTTGGTCGGCAACGTCAAGACGCCGACGCTGGTGGTGGTCGGTGGCGACGATTACCGGACCCCAGTGAGCGAGTCCGAGCAATATTACGCGGCGCTCCAGATCCGCGGCGTGCCGACCGCGCTGGTGAAGGTGCCAGGCGCGAGCCACGGTGGCCTTGCCGCTCGCCCGTCGCAATCCGCAGCCAAGGCGTCGGCGATCATCGCCTGGTTCGATCGATACCGGAAGCCGGCAGGCGTAACGACGCCGGCACAGGGAGCAGCACAATGACGATACGGTACATGATGCTGGCCAGTGTGGCGCTGGTCTCGACCGCGGCGGTCGCACAGGTCCAACCACCGCGTGTCGCGAAGAAACCGTTCCAGGTGACGTCGCCCAACGGTGCGCGCGAGGATGATTATTACTGGCTGCGCGACGATACGCGGAAAAACCCCGAGATGCTCGCCTATCTCGCCGCAGAGAACGCCTACGCCGATGCGCAACTCGCGTCGCTGAAGCCACTCCAGGCCAAGCTCTACGAAGAGACCGTCTCGCACATCAAGCAGGACGACGGCTCGGTCCCGTACGCGAAGAACGGCTATTATTACGGCTCGCGGTTCCAGACCGGGGCGGATTACCCGATCCTCGAACGCCGCAAGGGCAGCCGTACTGCTCCCGCCGAAACGCTGTTCGACGAGCCGGCGATGGCAAAGGGCCACAGCTTCTTCGCGCTGAGCGACTGGGCGATAAGCCCGGACAACCGCCGCGTCGCCTGGGCCGAAGACACCGTCGGGCGCCGCCAATACGTGCTCAAGGTCAAGGACCTTGCGACTGGTGCGTCGATCGCCGACACGCTCTCGAACATCGAGCCGAACGTCGTTTGGGCAGATGACAACAAGACGTTGCTGTACGTCGAGAAGGACCCGGTCACCCTGCGCGGCTACCGCGTGAAGGCGCACGTCCTCGGCACGCCCGTCGCCAGCGATCGGCTGCTGTACGAGGAGAAGGACGACACCTATTCGATGGGCGTCTCGCGCACGGCCGACGACAAGTTCGTCTGTATCGGCGTGAGCAGCACGGTCAGCGACGAGCAACGCTGCGCGCCGGCCGCAGCCCCGACCAGTTTCACGATCGTCGCACCGCGTGCGCGCGAGTTCCGCTACAGCGCGGATCACATCGGCAATCGCTGGATCATCCGCACCAACAAGGCCGCAAAAAACTACAAGCTGGTGACCGTCGCCGACGCCGACCTAGCCAAGGGAACGGCGGCATGGCGCGACCTGACGCCGGCCAGCGACACCGTCTTCATCGAAGGCTTCAAGCCGTTCGACGGGTTCGTCGCGATCGACCAGCGCGAGGGCGGCAACCGCATGATCCGCGTGCTGAGCGATGCAGGCAAGTCGACGCCGGTGACCGCCGACGAGCCCACCTATCGCATGTCGCTCGACGTCAACGAGGAAACGTCGACGCCGTGGGTCCGCTACACCTATGGCTCGCTCGTAACGCCGACCACGACCTACGAGGTCAACGCGAAGACCGGCGAACGCCGCGTGCTGAAGGTCGCGCCGGTGCCGGGCTATGATCCCGCGAAATACGTCACCGAACGCGTCTGGGCACCCGCGCGCGACGGCACGCGCATTCCGGTCTCGCTGGTCTACGCCAAGGGTACCAAGCGCGACGGCACCGCGCCGCTCTTCCAATATGCCTATGGCAGCTACGGGATATCCAGTGATCCGGCGGTCGATCCGGGCCGGATTGGGCTGCTCGATCGCGGCGTGATCTACGCGATCGCGCATATCCGCGGCGGGCAGGAGATGGGCCGCGGCTGGTATGACGACGGACATCTGCTCAACAAGAAGAAAAGCTTCACCGACTTCATCGACGTCACCCGCTATCTCGTCGCGCAGAAATACGCGGCGAGGGACCGCGTCGCGGCGATGGGCGGCAGCGCAGGGGGCCTGCTGATGGGCGGCGTCGCGAACATGGCGCCCGCCGATTACAAACTGATCATCGCGCAGGTGCCGTTTGTCGACGTGGTGACAACGATGCTCGACGCGTCGATCCCGCTGACCACGTTCGAGTATGACGAGTGGGGCAACCCCGCGCAGAAGGCGTCATACGACTACATGCTGAGCTATTCGCCGTACGACAACGTCAAGGCGAAGGCCTATCCGGCACTCTATGTCGGCACCGGGCTGTGGGACAGCCAGGTGCAATATTACGAGCCGACCAAGTGGGTCGCCAAGTTGCGCGAACTGAAGACCGACAAGAACCCGTTGCTGTTCCGGGTGAACATGGAGGCGGGGCATGGCGGCAAGTCGGGCCGGTTCGAGCGCTATCGCCAGAACTCCGAGTGGCAGGCGTTCATGCTGCAACAGCTCGGTCTGGCTAAGTAGAAGGTCTGCCGCAAAGCGAGGGATGCGACGATGTGCCGCATCCCTCGACCTGCGGATCGCCTTCAGACCTTTGCGACTTACTGACCGGCGATGGCTTTGAGTGCCGGTGCGACTTGATCGGACGGAGCCGCGGGCTTCCGCCTCACGCCGTTGAGATCCGTCGCTGCGGATGGCTTGGCCGCGGGATCTGATGCGGCAGGCGGTGGGGTCGCGATCTTCGTTCCCGGCGGCTGGAGGCACTGCGACGGATCCGGGCGCTTGTACTCGCGGCAGTTCCACAACGCGCGTTCATAGCCGTTCGATCGATCGCGCAGATAACTGAACGTCAGCGAGGTCATCTGCGCGGTGTCGAGCGGCAGCGACGTGGGCACCTTCGTGCCGTCGAGCCATGCCATGTACCGACAGAAGGACCGGTTGCCGCACGACTGTGTGGCAGCCGTCACGAGCGTGTCCGGCGATTGCCCGCGTGGGAACACCACCACGACGGTATCCGCGTCGATGCGCCGTGCGGAGGCGTCCTCGGCGCCAGCGTCATCCGAGTCCGCGGCCGTGACGAACCCCATCGCCGCGGAGGCCTCGGCCAACGCCGACTGGGCTTCGTCGAAAGCTGCGCCGGTCTTGTGCGCATCGGACAGGCTGGCGAGCTGAGTGATGACCGGTTCGACGGTTTCGGGATGACGGCCGAACGCCGCCGGCGTGCCCCACCAGCCGGACCAGCGGAAGAACAGATGCGTGTGCACCGCGGTGATCTTGTCGAGGCTCGACTGCCAATAGGGCACGACCCAGTCGGTATGGTAGTGCGTCGCATAGCCGACCTGTCTGAACACCGCACCGCCGAGCGCCGCGCCGGCGACTTCCCGCGCGCGACGCCAGGCGTCCTCGGTCGGATGCCAACGCGTGATAGCGCCGTCGCAGCTGAAGCTGAACTGGCAGCCGGTGCTACGGTCCTGTCCCTCGAACACCACGCCGCACACGGTCTTCGGGAAGGCCGGATGGCGCAAGCGATTGAGCACGACCTGCGCCACCGCGCGTTCGCCGAGGGTGTCGTCGCCGGCTTCGTAGAGGATCCCCGCCGCCATACAGTCGGTCGCCCGCGCGAGGTCGTCCGGGGCACCGGCGAAGCGGAACGGCTTGGCCGCCGGATTCGGCTCGGTCGAGAAGGGCACGGTCGCGTTGAAGGCGCGAGCGTCGGTCGGCGTCAGGTCGACGAATTTCAACGGTTCGACCTTGGGTATCTCGGCCTTCGGTACGACACGTTGCCGCGGCAGCGCCATGTGCTTGGCCGGGACGATGACCGGCGCGTTGGCAACGACCAAGGCCGGACCGACGATCGCCAGCCCGGCGATGCCGGTCAAAATGCCATGCAACGCGGTAAACCCGCGCGCGGAAGAGGATGATGCGCCGCGCGCGAACGTAGGATGTGTCACTGTTCGGGCAGGAAGTCCGGGACCGACAGATAGCGCTCGCCGGTGTCGTAGTTGAACCCGAGAACCCGAACATTGTCAGGCAGATCGGGGAGCTTCTGAAGGATCGCTGCGAGCGTCGCGCCCGAGCTGATGCCGACCAGCATGCCCTCTTCGGTCGCCGAGCGGCGCGCCATGTCCTTCGCCACCGCGGCATCGACCTCGATCACGCCGTCGAGCGCCTGCGTGTGCAGGTTGACCGGGATGAACCCTGCGCCGATGCCCTGGATCGGGTGCGGCCCGGGCTGGCCGCCGGCGATGACCGGCGAGGCGGCGGGCTCGACCGCGTAGACCTTGAGCGACGGCCATTCCTTCTTCAGCGCTTCGGCGACGCCGGTGATGTGGCCGCCGGTGCCGACGCCGGTGATGATCACGTCGATTGGCGTATCACGGAAGTCGGCGAGGATTTCCTGTGCGGTCGTAGCGACATGCACGGCGATGTTCGCAGGATTTTCGAACTGCTGCGGCATCCACGAGCCCGGCGTCTGCTCGACCAGTTCCTTCGCGCGCTCGATCGCGCCCTTCATGCCCTTCTCGCGCGGAGTCAGGTCGAACGTCGCGCCATAGGCTAGCATTAGGCGACGGCGTTCAATCGACATGCTCTCGGGCATGACGAGGACGATCTTGTAGCCCTTTACCGCCGCGACGAGCGCCAGGCCGATGCCGGTGTTGCCGCTGGTCGGCTCGATGATCGTGCCGCCGGGCTGGAGATGGCCGTCCTTCTCCGCCGCCTCGATCATGGCGAGCGCGATACGGTCCTTGATCGACCCGCCGGGGTTCGAACGCTCGGACTTCACCCACACTTCGGATTCGGGGAACAGCTTCGACAGGCGGACGTGCGGCGTGTTGCCGATCGTGTCGAGGATCGAGTTGGCCTTCATGGCTTGGCTTCTCCGTGTTCGGGTTCGGTCTCTAGGATCTCTGGGGGATCAAAGGTTTTCGCGCGGCCAAGTTCCGGGAACAGTCGCGCCCAGCCGATCGTGATCGCAATAGCACCGACGCCGCCGAACACCACTGCGCCGACCGGACCGAGCAGCGACGCCATCACGCCGCTCTCGAATTCGCCCAGTTCGTTCGAGGCCGAGATGGTGAGCTGCGACACCGCGCTGACGCGGCCGCGCATCGCGTCGGGCGTATGAAGCTGGATCAGCGACTGGCGGACATAGACCGAGATCATGTCCGCGCCACCCGCGACGATCAGCGCGACGAGGCTGAGGACGAAGGCGGGCTGGACGGGGATGCCGCCGATCGTACCGGGCGCGATGCCGAGCAAGTTTACGATCGGCGTTGCGATGCCGAACGTCAGGATCGCGAGGCCGAACACGACGACAGCCACGAGCATCTTCACGCCGACATTCGTGCTCATCGGGCGGAACGAGAACCAGATCGCCGTCACTGCCGCGCCGATCCCCATACCGGCCGCGAGAACGCCTAGTCCCTGCGAGCCGACATGCAGGATATCGCGCGAATAGACCGGTAGCAGCGAGGTCGCGCCGGCGAGCAGCACGGCGAACAGGTCGAGCGTGATGGTCGCGAGGACGAGGCGATTGCGCCGGACATAGGTGAAGCCCTCGATGATGCGGGCGAGGGGGCGATGATCGGTCTGCGCGGCGGGCTGCGGCACCGGGCCGATCAAGAACATGAAGATGAGCGCGACGACGAACAGGATCGTCGCGACGCCGTAGGCGACCTCCGGGTGGATCGCGTACAGGAGCCCGCCGACGCTCGGGCCCGCGATCGTGCCGACCTGCCAGGCGATCGAGCTGATCGCGATCGCAGTCGGGAGTACCGCGCGGGGGACGAGGTTGGGGGCGAGTGCGGAATAGGCTGGGCCGGAGAAGGCTCGGGCGACGCCGAACGCGACCGCGGCGACGAACAGCACGCCGAGCGTGAGGTGGCCGGTCCAGGTCAGCAACCACAATGTCGCGGCGGTGACAACCAGCAGCGCGGTCGTGCCGCGGACGATCCAGCGGCGGTCGAAGCTGTCCGCGACGAGGCCGGTGATCGGGGTAAGGAGGAACAACGGCACGAACTGCGCGAACCCGATCATGCCGAGCATGAAGGCGGCCTGGCGGATGTCCATCGTCTCGCGGGCGATGTTGTAGACCTGCCAACCGATCACGATCGACATCGCGCTGACGGCTATCGTGCCGGTGAAGCGGGACAGCCAATAGGCGCGAAAATTGGCGATCCGTAAGGGATGCTGGTGGGGGTTTGCGGTGGAGTCCATTGCTGTTGGCTTTAAGCGGTGGCGAGAGGCGAGGGCAACCGGAGCTTTGCTTGGGGAGGGAATAGTGGCTCAAAGCTAAGCCAGTGTGTTTCCCCGCGAAGGCGGGGACCCAGACTGGGCTCCCGCCTTCGCGGGAGAACAAGGAAGCGGGAGCGGGTCTATGTCGCCAAGCGCGTCTCTGCCACCGCTCCGCCGCCGCATCACCTCCACCCCGGCGAAGGCCGGGGCCCAACTGGGGGACGTCGCCAACTGAGCGATGAGCGGCGTTACTACAACCTTACCAATTGGGCCCCGGCCTTCGCCGGGGTGGTTTGCTAGTGCGGTAGGGCTCGCGCGACCTATCGAGTGCCCCATCCCAAGCCCCCAAAACGGACATACCCCAGACGGGAATTGATGTTCCGCCCCGTCCGCGCCTATAGGCTCCCTCAACTCCCCTACGGAAAACGAGGTTTCCCACATCGTGGCCAAGACCCCCCCACCAGCACGCGCAATCGCCGAACCGCCGATTACGAACCGCGAACGACCGGCCGAACCAAAGCCGTACGAGGCGTCGAAGGACGAACTGCTCGAAATGTATCGGCAGATGCTGCTGATCCGCCGTTTCGAGGAAAAAGCGGGCCAGCTCTATGGCTTGGGCCTGATCGGTGGCTTCTGCCATCTCTACATCGGGCAGGAAGCGGTCGCGGTCGGCCTTCAGTCCGCGCTCAACGGCGAGACCGATTCGGTGATCACCGGCTACCGCGATCATGGCCACATGCTCGCCTACGGGATCGACCCGAAGGTGATCATGGCCGAGCTGACCGGGCGCAATTCGGGTATCTCGAAGGGCAAGGGCGGGTCGATGCACATGTTCTCGACCGAGCATAAATTCTACGGCGGCCACGGCATCGTCGGTGCGCAGGTGTCGCTCGGCACCGGCCTCGCGTTCAAGCACAAATACTCGAACGACGGCGGCATCTGCATGGCCTATTTCGGCGACGGCGCCGCGAACCAGGGCCAGGTGTACGAGAGCTTCAACATGGCCGAGCTGTGGAAGCTCCCGATCATCTTCGTGATCGAGAACAACCAGTACGCGATGGGCACCAGCGTCAATCGCGCTTCGGCCGAGGACCAGCTGTATCGCCGCGGCGAGAGCTTCCGCATTCCCGGCATCCAGGTCGACGGCATGGACGTGCTGGCGTGCCGCGGTGCTGCCGAGGAAGCGCTGGCGTGGGTCCGCGCGGGCAAGGGTCCGGTCATCCTCGAGATGAAGACGTATCGCTATCGTGGCCACTCGATGTCCGATCCGGCGAAGTACCGTACGCGTGACGAGGTCCAGGCGGTCCGCGACAAGTCGGATCCGATCGATCACATGAAGAAGCTGCTCGACGCGCAGGGCGTGACCGAGGCGGACCTCAAGTCCCTTGAACAGGAAATCAGGAAAATCGTGAACGAAGCCGCCGATTTCGCCGAGCAGACCCCGGAGCCGGATGCTGCCGAGCTCTACACCGACGTTCTGGTGGAGAAGTACTGATGGCGATCGAGATCAAGATGCCCGCGCTCTCCCCGACGATGGAAGAGGGCACGCTGGCCAAGTGGCTCGTCAAGGAAGGCGACAGCGTCAAGTCGGGCGATATCCTCGCCGAGATCGAGACCGACAAGGCGACGATGGAGTTCGAGGCGATCGACGAAGGCACGATCGGTTCGATCGCCGTCGCCGAAGGTACCGACAACGTGAAGGTCGGCACCGTCATTGCGACGATCCTCGAAGAGGGCGAGAGCGCGAGCGACGCCAAGCCCGCCGAAACGCGCTCCGGCGAGGCGGCCATCGCCGCGCCGAAGGAAACGCCGTCGGACGACAAGGCACCGCCGGTTCCCGAAGGCGCTTCGCCCGCCAAGGCCGAGAGCGGCACGCAGCAGCTCGTCGCATCGGCGGAGAAGGTCGGCATCTCCGACCCCGCGATCCCCGAGGGCACCGAGATGGTCAAGACGACCGTCCGCGAGGCTTTGCGCGATGCGATGGCCGAGGAAATGCGCGAGGACGACCGCGTCTTCGTGATGGGCGAGGAAGTCGCGCAGTATCAGGGCGCGTACAAGGTCACGCAGGGGCTGCTCGACGAGTTCGGCGACCGTCGCGTGATCGACACGCCGATCACCGAATACGGCTTTGCCGGCATCGGTGCGGGCGCGGCGATGGGTGGTCTGCGCCCGATCGTCGAGTTCATGACCTTCAACTTCGCGTTGCAGGCGATCGACCACATCATCAACTCGGCGGCCAAGACCAACTACATGTCGGGTGGCCAGATGCGCTGCCCGATCGTGTTCCGCGGTCCCAACGGCGCCGCGTCGCGCGTGGGTGCTCAGCATTCGCACAACTTCGCGGCGTGGTATGCGAGCGTTCCCGGCCTGATCGTGATCGCGCCGTATGACGCGGCCGATGCGAAGGGCCTGCTCAAGGCCGCGATCCGCACCGAGGATCCGGTCGTGTTCCTCGAGAACGAGCTGATGTACGGTCGCAGCTTCGACGTTCCCAAGCTCGACAACCACGTCCTGCCGATCGGCAAGGCGCGGATCGTCCGTGAGGGCAAGGACGTGACGATCGTCAGCTATTCTATCGGCGTGGGCATTTCGCTCGAAGCCGCCGAGAAGCTTGCTGAGGAAGGCATCGACGCGGAGGTCATTGACCTGCGCACGCTGCGCCCGCTCGACACGGAGACGGTGCTGAAGAGCCTAGCCAAGACCAACCGCATGATCATCGTAGAAGAGAATTGGGCAACCTGCTCGATCGCTTCGGAGATCGTCTCGGTGGTGATGGAGCACGGCTTCGACGATCTCGACGCACCGGTGCTGCGTGTGACGAACGAGGACGTGCCGATGCCCTACGCGGCGAACCTCGAAAAGCTGATGCTGGTCGACGTCGCGAAGGTCGTGACGGCGGTGAAGAAAGTTACGTACAAGTAAGGTGTTCGTACCGGTCGGGGAAACCTGGCCGGTACGGTCATGCTGCGTAGGTCGTGCAGACGCTCGCGGTCGTGCCGGGAGCGGCACCCAGAACCTGCGTATTGCGCTCTCGGACATTGTAGACGGATTCGGATCGCAGGACCGGCGTTCCGAAGAAACGCGCCGATACGAGCGGCTGATATTTATAGCTCACCTCAACGAAGATCAGCGCCGAGCCGGCGCCTGGGGCGATCTGGCGTGTGGCCGCACCCATATACTGCAAGCTGGCGTCGGCGAGTCCTTTGCCCTCGGCGCCATATCTCGGCTGCGAATCGGCGACGTTCAGTGCTCCGGTGCATCGTTGCCAGCGAATATATTGGCCCGCCTTCGTTCCGGCCTGCCCATTGGGTTCGACACTGGAAACGACGACTCGACCGTTGGGGCCGAAGTTGATTCCGCCGCCGATGAACTTGGCGCTCAGCAAGGCTTCGTTGACGTCCGCCTCGTCGATCGAATCCCGGACGCGCGCGACGTTGTCGGAAATCGCGGTCGAGATCTGGTTCACGCGCATCACGGCGACAGCCATGTTAGTGACCTCTGCGCCAGCAAGCCCAAGCGTAATCAGCACGGGCGCCGTAATCGCGAATTCGATGAGCGCGAGCCCGCGAACATCCGAACGAAATCGGCGGATCAAAGCATTAAAATGGGTCATGGCGCCTTCGTGCAAACGATCGTCGGCTCAGCACGCGACGTGAACGGCTGGTTCCGGAGGACGGTTGTTGCCGCAACGCTACGCGTAGGGCCCCATGACCACAGCGCACCGACCGGTGTGAGGTTCGGATATACAACCTTGACGGTATAATACACGATATCATCCGCACTGCCGATGCCGGTATCGCCCGGTGTTGCGTCGTAGATCCCGTTGTTATTCGCGTCTTCGAAGCAATCGCCGAGATTATACGTACCCTTGGGATCGGTGTCCGCGGTTATCTTCTCGGGTTTGCCAACGTTCGAAAAATTATAGTAGCGACGAGTCGATACCGTAACATACTGCGCGGGCACGACGGACTGTACCTCGGACTTGATGATTGCAACGACATCCGCCGCCGTCTTGTTGCCGACGGTCACCTGCCGCGACGCCTTCGACAACGCGCCCTGCACGACCGCGGTGACATAGCCCTGATAGCCGACCTCGAGGATCGAGAGCAGCAGTCCGACCAAGACCGGAATGATCATTGCGAATTCGACGATCGTCGCGCCGCGTCTGTCGCAGCCGAGCGAGCGGCGCGTGGACGTGATTGCGATCACTGGTTGATCCTCAGCGACCCGATCTTGCTGCCGATCTCTTGGAACTTCGCGATTAGTGCGGGCGCGGTGCTGATGCCCGAAGCCATCGCCGGCGTAGTCGCGCAGTTCTGCATATCGGTGGTCAGCGTGGTCGAAAAGGCGATGACGTAGAGCTGGACGTTCTGACTCTTGGCCGCGTTGCACGCCATGCGGAAGCGCTGCAAGTGCCGCTGCAACTGCTCTGCCGCCAACTGGTTCGTGTTTCCGGTCGATGTTCCCAACACGCGCCTGTCGCGTTCTTCGGCGCCATAGGTCGTATAGACGTCGAGGTACGGCGACATATCGCCATCGGTCATGAAGATCATGTATTTGCGGACGCTGAACCCGCGCAATTTCTTGGGATTGTCGGGGTCGTTCTGATCGTTTGTTTCTGGGTTTGCCGATGCGAAGATACCATCCGGCGAAATGAAGCGTGCACCCCATATCACCCCGATATCGTGATATGTCCCGCCTAACGGCTTCAAGTCCTTGATGTACGACATGAACGATGTTTTGTCGTTATAGTATTCCTTCAGCCGACTCGCGGCGCTCGCGCAATATTTCTGGTCTGTGTACTGCCTTTGAGTGTCGGGATCGAATTCAGCTTCCGGCCACCAGGGAGCCCAGCGACTGGAGTCGGCAGTTGGCAGCATGTTGACGTCGAGGTCCCATGCGCTGGCCGGCGCGGTCGTCGCGGACCCACCGTCGATCGTGACATTGTCGGTCTGGCGTTCTTCGATGCACCCCGCCCACCGTGATTTGCTGCTCGGATACGAGCCAGGCGTCGTGACCAGCGCGCCGGTCTTGAACGAAGAGGTGTCGAGCGTCTGCTGACCATAGGTCGCGCTTGCGCCAAACCAACCCGTCGTGACGGTTCTCGACTGATACAGCGCGCTGCTGCGAATGTAGTTCGGGTTCTCTGCATAGACGAGTTTGCCGACATTCACGGTCGCGTTGTACGGCACGAAGCCGTAACGCAGGCGCAGGTTGTTGGCGTGCAACTGATCCTGCGCGGACTTGAGCGTATCGTAGAGCGATTCCGATGCGTCGCGCAGCGCCTGCATCTTCGATCCGGACTCTTCGACTTCGTTGCACGCGTCGTTGGGCTTGCTTGGGGGACAGTTCATCGATCCCGACATGTCGAGCACCAACACGATGTCGGTACCGACGAAATCCTGCGTGGCCGAACAACTGGTCGACAGGTTCATTGTCGAAAAACCGAACAGCTTCATGATCGTCGTCGGGATCGTCGTCGCTGCGGTGATCTTTACGGTGCCGATCGCCGGTACGGTGACGACCGGCGTGAACGCCGCCGTGCCGAACGACGCCTGCGGGAAGTTGAAGTTGAAATACGTCTTCGCTTCGGTGTCCACCGCGGTCGTCAACGTCGTGCCCGAGAGAAGCCGCCGCGCCGCCAGCGACCCAGCGTCGCAAGCCTGTTGCAGCCGGTCGCGGGCAACATAGGCGCGCGCCATATCCAGGCCCGACCCGACCATGGCAATCAGCGGCATCATCGCGAAGGCGACGATAATCAGCGTATTGCCAGCCACATCTTTGCGCAGCCGCCCGAGAAAGGTCGTCGGCCGTTGTAGTTTTTGGCCGTGCTTGGCGTTCATTATGGTCCTGACCCGGGCGGTATTACTCTCGCGTGACCTTGCTCCCGGATCCCGTAAGCCCGGCTCAAGAAATATGGTTACCGTGATATTTACTGTCGCGCGGATAGGAGCGGGGGATGCACGATTAGAAGTGGCACGCTATTGCCAGTCGATGTCCCGAGCTGACCCCGATCGCTTACTGGCGTTCACTTATGCCGACCCATCCGCACGCCTGGCACTCGAAGCGCTGTTCGCGCTCGACGATACTTTAGGCGGGATTCTGCGGACGACACGCGAGCCTTTGGTTGGGCAGATGCGGCTAACGTGGTGGTACGAGGCGCTGGGGCGTCTCGATACTGCCCCTGCGCCCGCCGAACCGGTGTTGACCGCACTCCAGGCGTGCGTGTTGCCGGCGGGCGTGTCGGGGGCGATGCTGGCGGGGATGACCGATGGCTGGGAGGCTTTGTTGGAGCCGGTGCTCGATGCTGCAGCCGTGGACCGGTTCGCGCGCGATCGGGGGCGGCGGTTATTCGAGTTGGCCGGCTCGATGCTGTCGGTGAGCGACGCGCGGATCGGGCTGGCGGGCGAGGGCTGGGCGCTCGCCGATCTGTCGCAGCGGTTGAGGGATGCGCCTAGTCGTGCGTTGGCGCGCGCGCGGGCTGTCGAGGCGCTCGACGCGGCCCTGCGTGGTCGTTGGCCCGGCAAAGCACGCGCGCTTGGCGCCCTGGCGCTGTCGGCGCGGTTCGACGTTTCGGCTTCGCCACCGCCGCCGGGCAGCCCGAAGCGGGTCGGGCGGTTGGCGTGGCATAGACTGACCGGATACTGACCAATCAAATGGGGATCGCCGCCCGCGAGGCCTAGCGTACTGTCTGGGCAGTTGGGGGGGGCGGCAATGTGGCGGTATCTGGCAGGTGGGACGGCGGTGATCGCGTTGATCGTCGCGGGGTTCATGTTTTTCAACGGCGACGCACGGCCTGGGCCGCTGCTGCCCCCGCAACCCGTATCGCAAGTCGGCGGAGTGGCGGTCGCCAGCGATCCGCTACCCGATGCCGCCCCCGAAGCCACTGAGAAAACGCGCGAGCAGAAGCGGTTCGATCGCTACGACAAGAATCGCGATGCGAAGATCACCCGCGAGGAATATCTCGTCCAGCGGCGCAAGGCTTACGCGCGGTTGGATGTGGACGGTGACGGCAAGCTTTCGTTCGACGAGTGGGCGGTGAAGGCGACGACCAAATTTGCCGACGCCGACCACGACAAATCCGGCGCGATGATTGCGCCCGAATTTGCCACGACGGCGGTCAAGCGGAAGGGGCCAGCTCGGGTAAATTGTCCACCGGTTCACGCTGTTGCCGAGGAGAGTTGAGCCACTCCGCCAGTGCTGCACGACCGCGATCGGTGTACATCCGCTTGCGGTCGGTCTTCTTCGTCCGGCCGGGAATTGGCGGGAACAGGCCGAAATTAACGTTCATCGGCTGGTACGTCTCGACCTCCGCGCCACCGGTAATGTGGCCGAGTAGCGCGCCGAGCGCCGTGGTGTAGGGCGGTGGCGTCAGCGTCTTGCCGGTCAGCTCGGCCGCCGCGTACAGCCCCGCGAGCATGCCGATCCCGCAGCTCTCGATATAGCCCTCGCACCCGGTGATCTGGCCGGCGAACCGGATGTTAGGGCGCGACTTCAACCGCAGCGTTTCGTCGAGCAGTTCCGGCGAGCGGATGAACGTGTTGCGATGCAGTCCGCCCAGCCGCGCGAACTCGGCGTTCTCAAGCCCGGGGATCGTTCGGAACAATCGGACCTGGTCGGCGTGCTTCATCTTGGTCTGGAAGCCGACGATGTTCCACAGCGTGCCCTGCGCATTGTCCTGGCGAAGCTGGACGACCGCGTGAGGCCAGCGCCCGGTTTTCGGATTATCGAGCCCGACCGGCTTCATCGGGCCGTAGCGCAGCGTGTCGACGCCGCGCTCCGCCATCACCTCGATCGGCATGCAGCCGTCGAAATAGGGCGTGTCCTTCTCCCAGTCCTTGAACGGCGTCTTCTCGCCCTCGATCAGGCCCTTGTGGAAGGCAAGATACTGGTCCTTGTCCATCGGGCAGTTGATGTAATCCTTGCCCTCACCCTTGTCCCAGCGCGACGCGAACCACGCGGTGTCCATGTCGATCGAGTCGCGGTGTACGATCGGCGCCAGCGCGTCGAAAAAGGCGAGCGCCTCGCGGCCGGTCTCGGCGCCGATACCGGCGGCAAGCGAGGCGGCGGTCAGCGGGCCGGTGGCGATGATCGTCGGGCCGTCCGGAAGCGCGTCGATGCGTTCGCGGACTAGCGTGATGTTCGCATGCTGGTCGATCGCCTCGGTAACGCTGGCCGAAAAATTGTCGCGGTCGACCGCGAGCGCCGAGCCGGCCGGGACGCGGTGGATGTCCGCCTGGCGCATGATCAGCGAGCCCAGCGTACGCAGTTCCTGATGAAGCAGCCCGACCGCGTTGGCTTCGGCATCGTCCGACCGAAAACTGTTCGAACAGACGAGTTCGGCGAGCCCGTCGGTCTGGTGCGCGGGCGTCTCTTCGCCGCTGCCGCGCATTTCGGACAGGCGGACCTTGAGGCCAGCTTCGGCAAGTTGCCAAGCGGCTTCGGAACCGGCGAGCCCGCCGCCGATGACGTGAATATCGTGGGTCATTCCGGTCAGATAGCGCGGGACGCCTGTCGTGTCAGCGGTTGTTGTGTCGGCGGTGCAATCCCACTTCGCCTGGATGACGAAACCCACGACAATCTTCACGATCGGCTATGAAGCCACGACGATGGCCGATTTTCTCAGCGCGCTGAAGGCGGCGGGGGTGCAGCGCGTGATCGACGTCCGCGCGCTGCCTTTGTCGCGACGACCTGGATTCTCGAAGTCCTCGCTCGCCGCCTCGTTGCGCGAGGTCGAGATCGATTACGTGCATCTGAAGGCACTCGGAACGCCGAAACGCGGGCGCGATGCGGCGAAGAAGGGCGACGTCGCGACGCTGACCGCGGTGTATGAGGAGCAACTCGAATTGCCCGAGGCGCAGGCCGCGGCAGCGATCATGCTCGGGCTGGCAGCGGAGAAGCCTAGTGCGCTGCTCTGCTACGAGCGTGATCCGTGTCACTGTCACCGGACCTTGCTGTTGCAAGCGGTGGGCGAGGGGGCGGAGGTCGTGGATCTGTTTACGTAGGCCGGGTCGGGCTGGCTTCAAACGTTCCGTCATCCTGACGAAAGTCAGGATCCAGAGTAACTTCGGGCTGTCGTACATGGCTCTGGATCCTGACTTTCGTCAGGATGACGGACATGGGGCGAGTGTTGCATTGAGGCTCACGCGCCGCTAACGAGCCCGCATTCGCCCTGGACCCGGTGCAATTCCGGGTGGCTATTCCGGCCGCCGATCCGCCGGACAACGCAACGACGCCTTTATACCGAACCGCCCGCGCAACCGCCGCGGTTCTCGCGTCCTATGCGGATTTATCTATGACATCTCTTTCTCGTTACCGAGCCGAATGGTTCAGCGGTCCCACGGCTGCGCGCCGTGACGTTCTCGCCGGCATGGTCGGCACCTTCGCGCTGATCCCCGAGGTCATCGCTTTCTCGTTCGTCGCCGGCATTGATCCCGAAGTCGGCCTGTTCGCCTCGTTCGTGATCGGCATCGCCATCGCCTTCGTCGGCGGACGCCCCGCGATGATCTCCGGCGCGGCGGGCTCCGTCGCGCTGGTCGCCGCAGCGCTCGTCCACGCACACGGCCTGCAATATCTGCTCGTCGCGACGATGCTGGCGGGCGCGCTCCAGATCGCGTTCGGGCTCGCCAAGCTCGACATCTTGATGCGGTTCGTCTCGAAGTCGGTCCATGCCGGGTTCGTCAACGCGCTCGCGATCCTGATCTTCTCGGCGCAGGTGCCGCAGATGGTCGGCGTCAGCTGGCAGGCCTATGCGATGATCGCCGGTGGCCTCGCGATCATCTATCTCGTGCCGCGGATCTCCAGCGCGATCCCGTCGCCGCTGATCTGCATCGTCGTGCTCACGGGAATCGCGATGTGGTTTCCGATGCCGCTGAAGACCGTCGGCGATCTCGGTCGCCTGCCGGACTCGCTGCCGTCGTTCGGCCTTCCCCAAGTGCCGCTCAGTTGGGACACGCTGCGGATCGTCGCGCCTTATGCGTTCGCGATGGCCGCGGTCGGTCTGCTCGAATCGATGATGACCGCCAGCGTGGTCGACGAACTCACCGAGACGACAAGTTCGAAAGCGCGCGAATGCACCGGGCTTGGCCTCGCCAACATCGCGGCGGGTGCGTTCGGCGGGATCGCCGGGTGCGGAATGATCGGTCAGACGGTCGGCAACGTCCGCTATGGCGGCACCGGGCGGCTCTCGACGATGGTCGCGGGCGTGTTCCTGCTGATCGTCATGGTGCCACTGCGGCCATGGGTGGCGCAGGTGCCGGTCGCGGCGCTGGTCGCGATCATGATCATGGTGTCGATCAGCACCTTCTCCTGGGGCTCGCTCCGCGACCTCGCGCGGCACCCGAAGATGTCGAGCGTGGTGATGGTCGCGACCGTCGTCGTCACCGTCGCGACGCACGATCTGTCGCTCGGCGTCGGGGTCGGCGTGCTGCTCAGCGGGGTGTTCTTCGCGTGGAAGGTCACGCGGTTGATGGACGTCGCGATCGACCATGACGTGGTAACCGACACGCGTATCTACCGGGTAAGCGGGCAGATCTTTTTCGCCAGCGCCGACATCTTCGCCGACCGCTTCGACCTGCGCGAAAGCGCGCGCGCCGTTCGGATAGACCTTACCAATGCCCACCTCTGGGACGTCACCGCGGTCGGCGCGCTCGAAACCGTCGTTGATAAACTCCGCCGCCACGGCCGCGAGGTCGAGGTGATCGGGCTCAACACGGCGAGCGCGACGCTGGTCGATCGCCATGCCCCGCTGATGCTCGATCCGGCCGAGGGGTAATGCTCGATCTTGGGGGCGGGCGAGAAATACGATGCTGTACGCGCCGCCCCGACGCCCTACGTCTGAGGAGATGACGAAAACTTCAGATACCGGCCCCGTGTCGCTCACGCATCTCCAGCGGCTCGAGGCGGAAAGCATCCATATCTTGCGCGAGGTCGTCGCCGAGTGCGAGCGCCCGGTGATGCTCTACAGCGTCGGTAAGGATTCCGCGGTGATGCTGCATCTCGCGCGGAAAGCCTTTTACCCGTCGCCACCGCCATTCCCGCTGCTGCATGTCGATACGACGTGGAAGTTCAAGGCGATGTACGACCTGCGCGATCGGATGGCAGCGGAGAGCGGCATGGAACTGCTCGTCTACAAGAACCCCGAGGCCGAGGCGCGCGGGATCAACCCGTTCGATCACGGTGCGCTCCACACCGATATGTGGAAGACCGAGGGGCTCAAGCAGGCGCTCGACCTCCACGGCTTCGATGCGGCGTTCGGGGGCGCACGGCGCGACGAGGAGAAGAGCCGCGCCAAGGAGCGCGTCTTCTCGTTCCGTGCGGCGCATCACCGCTGGGATCCCAAGCAGCAGCGCCCCGAGCTCTGGAACCTCTACAACGCGCGGAAAGCGAAGGGCGAGAGCATCCGCGTCTTCCCGATCTCGAACTGGACCGAGCTCGACGTCTGGCAATATATCCAGCTCGAGGACATCCCGATCGTCCCGCTCTATTTCGCGGCGCCGCGCCCGACGGTCGAGCGTGACGGGATGCTGCTGATGGTCGACGACGATCGCTTCCGCCTGGAACCCGGCGAGGTGCCGGTAGAGCGGTCGATCCGCTTCCGGACGCTCGGCTGTTACCCGTTGACGGGTGCGGTCGAGAGCGAGGCCGACACGCTGTCCGCAGTGATCCAGGAGATGCTGTTGAGCACCACCAGCGAACGCCAGGGCCGCGCGATCGACCGCGACGCGGGCTCCGCGAGCATGGAGAAGAAGAAGCAGGAGGGCTATTTCTGATGGCTACGCGCACGCAGGAGTCCGCCTATCAAGTGCAGGACATCATCGCCGAGGACATCGACGCCTATCTGCTCCAGCACCAGCACAAGAGCCTGTTGCGGTTCATCACCTGCGGGTCGGTGGATGACGGAAAGTCGACGCTTATCGGGCGCTTACTGTACGATTCTAAGATGATCTTCGAGGATCAGCTCGCCGCGTTGGAGAGCGATTCGAAGAAGGTCGGCACGCAAGGGCAGGACATCGACTTCGCGCTGCTGGTCGACGGGCTCGCTGCCGAGCGCGAGCAGGGCATCACGATCGACGTCGCCTATCGCTATTTCTCGACGGAGAAGCGCAAGTTCATCGTCGCGGATACCCCGGGGCACGAGCAATATACGCGCAACATGATCACCGGCGCGTCGACCGCAGATCTCGCGGTGATCCTGGTCGATGCGCGCAAGGGCATCCTGACGCAGACCAGGCGCCACAGTTATCTCGCGCACCTGATCGGCATTCGGCACCTCGTGCTCGCGGTGAACAAGATGGATCTGGTCGGGTACGAGCAGGCGACCTACGACCGGATCGTTGCGGATTACGCGACGTTTGCGGAGTCGATCGGGATCGCCGGCTTCACGGCGATGCCGATTTCGGGCTTCAAGGGCGACAACATCACGGCCCCGAGCGCGAACACGCCTTGGTATGACGGGCCGACGCTGATCGACCATCTCGACACGGTGACGCTCGACGTCAGCGAGGATCAGGCGGGCGCGTTCCGGATGCCGGTCCAGTGGGTCAACCGCCCGAACCTTGATTTTCGCGGATTTTCCGGGCTGGTCGCGAGCGGATCGATCGCGCCGGGTGACGCGGTGCGCATTCTGCCGGGCGGGCGCACCTCGACGATCGCGCGCGTCGTCGCGTTCGGCGGCGATCTGCCGAGTGCGGTCGCCGGTCAGTCGGTGACGCTGACGCTGGCGGACGAGATCGACTGTTCACGCGGCGACGTGATCGTTGCCGCGGACTCACCGCCCGAGGCATCCGATCAATTCGAGGCGACGGTCGTGTGGATGGCGGACGAGGCGATGCTGCCGGGGCGCTCCTATTGGCTCAAGCTCGCGACACAGGCCGTGACGGCGACGATCCAGCAGCCTAAATACGCGATCAATGTCAATACGATGGAGCGGCTTGCTGCCAAGACGTTGGAGCTTAACGCGATCGGCGTCGCCAACCTGTCGACAGACCGACCGCTGGTGTTCGAGCCCTATGCCGACAATCGCCAGCTCGGCGGGTTCATCCTGGTCGACAAGATCACCAACGCGACTGTCGCGGCGGGGATGCTGCACTTCTCGCTCCGCCGCGCGCAGAACGTGCACTGGCAGGCGACCGACATCGGCCGCGAGGCGCACGCTAGCCTGAAGAACCAGAAGGCGGCGGTGCTATGGTTCACCGGGCTTTCGGGCGCGGGCAAGTCGACGATCGCCAACCTCGTCGAGATGAAGCTTGCGCGAATGAACCGCCACACCTTCCTGCTCGACGGCGACAATGTCCGCCACGGACTGAACCGCGATCTGGGCTTCACCGATGCGGACCGGGTCGAGAACATCCGCCGCGTCGGCGAGGTTGCCAAGCTGATGACCGATGCCGGGCTGATCGTCATCACCGCGTTCATCTCGCCGTTCCGTGCCGAACGTGAGATGGTGCGACAGATGATCGCGCCCGGAGAATTTATCGAGGTCCATATCGATACGCCGCTCGCGGAGGCCGAGCGCCGCGACGTGAAGGGGCTGTATGCGAAGGCGCGCGCGGGCAAACTGGCGAACTTCACCGGGATCGACTCGCCCTACGAAGCGCCGGAGAACCCGGAGATTCGGATCGATACAACGGGGATGACCCCCGACGCGGCGGCCGATGCGATCGTCGCGATGTTGATCCCATGAGCGCGATGACCGACGGCGAGCTCGCCGCGCATCTGGCAGAGACGGCGGGGCGATTGCTGCTCGAGGTGCGGCGGTCGGGGGTGTTCTCGCCGGGTGCGCTCGGCAAGGCTGGCGACGAGACGGCCAACGCCTTCCTCGTCCATGCGTTGCAGGATGCGCGTCCGAACGACGGTCTGCTGTCGGAAGAGCGTAGATGCGACGGGACGCGGACGACGATGTCGCGCGTGTGGATCGTCGATCCGGTCGACGGTACGCGCGAATATGGCGAGGCGCGCGACGATTGGGCTGTGCATGTCGCGCTCGCGATCGACGGCGTCGCGACGATCGGTGCGGTCGCGTTGCCGGGATTGGGGCTGGTACTGCGCTCGGACCAGCCTGCGCCGGTGCCGGTGCCGGTGCCGGGCGATCCGCTGCGGATGGTGGTAAGTCGGACTCGGCCCGCACCCGAGGCGGTTAAGGTCGCCGAAGTCCTGGGCGCCACGTTGATCCCGATGGGCTCGGCGGGCGCAAAGGCGATGGCGGTGGTCCGCGGCGAAGCGGACATCTACCTCCATTCGGGCGGCCAGTATGAATGGGATTCCGCGGCACCGGTCGCGGTGGCGGCGGCGTTCGGGCTGCACTGCAGCCGGATCGACGGATCGCCGCTCATGTATAATTGTCGGGATGTCTACATGCCCGACCTGCTGATCTGTCCCGTCGCGTTACGCGATCGGGTGATGGCGGCGATGAAGGCGTAAATCAATTCCCGATCCTCCCCCGCAAGGGGGAGGTGGCACCGAAGGTGACGGAGGGGGAGGGCACGGAACAGAAGATGTCCTTACCGCCCCCTCCGTCGCTTCGCGCCACCTCCCCCTGGCGGGGGAGGATGATAAGGCCGACCCTTACTGCTGCGGTTCGGCGTCGTTGGTCGCAGGCGCCTCGTCGCGGTTGACCCGGGCCGTCATCCCGGTCGCATCCGCATCGTCCTGCATCTGCTCGTCGGGCGTGATCGGTTTCTCGCGTGGCGGTTCGACCACCGCGGGCGCCGGCGGGGCGGCCTCGACCGGCGCGGCCTCGACCGGGGCAGGGGCCGCCTCGGTCTCGGTCACGCCGGTGTCCTCGACCATGTTGGTATCCGTCGGCGGCTGCTCGGGCTCGGAGCGCGAGCATCCTGCCAGCGCCATCGCGGCGAGCAGGCCACCGGCGATGGCGGTACGGGTGCGAGATATCGTCATGGGGTGTCTCTCAGCGAGCGGCGATCGTCTGGCGTGCGGTGCGCGCCTCGATCTTGGAAGCGAGGATACCGTCCCAGTCATAGGGATCGGCGCGGAAGTTCATCTGGCCGTTGCCGCTGGCGAACGCGGTCCAGTAGAGCAGATAGACCGAGACCGGCTTGATCAGCGGCGCGCGGACGGTATCGCCCTTCGCGACCGTGGCATCGACCATCTCGGGCGTCCAAGTCGGGTCGCCCTTCAGCAACAGGTCGGCAAGTTCGGCAGGCTTTTCAAGGCGTACGCAGCCATGGCTCGAAAGCCGACTGAAGCTCGCGAACTTGGCGCGGCTCGGCGTATCATGGAGATAGACCGAATAGTCGTTCGGGAAGTCGAACTTGAACCGACCGAGTGCGCTCTGGTCGCCGGCCTGCTGCTGCAACCGCGTCCCGCCGATCACCTTGAAGCCGTTGCGCTTGAAGTAACCGGGGTTGGCGCGTTCCTTCGGCCACAATTCCTTGGTCGCGATCGAGGTCGGCACGTTCCAGGGCGGGTTGATGACGATGCTGTGGATCGTCGACGACAGCATCGGCGTCTCGTCGCCCGGCCGCCCGGTCACTGCGCGCATCGACTGCACGGGCACGTCGCCGTCGAACACCGTCAGAACGGCCGCGGCGATGTTCACCTGGATGCGGTCGCGCGGCAGGTTCTGCGGCAGCCAGCGCCAGCGCTCCATGTTCGCCATGATCTGATGCACGCGATCGCCCGCCGAGACGTTGAGCGCGGCGAGCGTCTGGGTCGAGACGATCCCGCTCGGGTTCAGGCCATAGCGACGCTGCGCGCGACGGACCGCTTCGAGGAGCGACGCGTCGAACTTGTCGCCGTTGGCATCGACATCTTTGTCCTCCGCCGCCAGTCGCTTGCGTAGCGCGATCACGCGCGGTCCGCTCGCGCCGATCGTGAAGTCGGGACCGGAGGCCAGCGTCTGCCAGCCCCCGGCCGAAGCGATCGAGCGATAATTCTGAAGTCCCTTTCGCAGACCGTCATAGCCGGCATAGGGGGGCGGCAGCGAGGCGAACCACGCCGCGATCCGGTCCTGCCGCACCGCATCGGCGAACGCTGGCGTCGGATCATAGGCGGGTGGACGCAGGCCCCAATCCTTCTGGAAATCGGCTTCGCTCAGCCGGCCGGCATGAACCGCGCGCGCATGATCGAGCGCGGCGCGCACCAGCTCGTCCTTGCTCGGCGTGATCGTCGTCGCGGTAGCGGCGGACTTCAGCCCCTGCGCAACGATGTCGCCGTTGAGCAGCTTGTCGAGTTGCGCCGCCTGCTTGTCGCTCAGCGTCGGCACGGTGATCACCGGCGGCGCGAGCGTCGGGACGACCGACGGCACCGTGGGGACGATCGGTGGCGGCGTCACCTGCGCGAACACGGGCGTCGCCAGCAGCAGCGGTGCCGCCGTCAGCGCCAACCGGACCATGCCGCTCTTCACTCGTCCATCATCCAAACCGCGCGCCATACTCATCCTGTCTACCCGTATCTCGTCGATGCTTTCGCACGACGCACCCCACCCATAGCTGAACCGGACTCGCTAAGCATCGCCAATCGGGCTGATTTAGTCGGTTCAGGCGGAAGCGGCGGATTTTTCCTGCCGGGCGAGCACTTCATACGCCATCACCGCGGTCGCGACCGCCGCATTGAGGCTGTCCGCCTTGCCGAGCATCGGGATCTTCACGAGCACGTCGCAGGCCTCGGCCATCTCGGGCGGCATGCCCTGCGCTTCGTTGCCGGTGAGCAGGAAGGTCGGGCCGGTATATTTCGCGGACCGATAATCCGTGTCGGTATCGAGGCTGAGGCCCACCAATTGACCCGGCCCGGTGCGCAGCCAGGTGTGGAACGGTTCCCATTCGGTCTTGACCACCGGGATCGTGAACAGCGCGCCCATGCTCGCGCGGACCGCCTCGACCGAGAAGGGGTCGACCGATTCGCCGATCAAGATCAGCCCACCCGCGCCGACCGCATCGCCGGTGCGCAGGATCGTCCCGAGATTGCCGGGATCGCGCAACCGCTCGGCGACCAGCCAGATGCCGGACGTGGTGCGGTCGAGATCTTCGAGCGCCGCGTCGAACTCGTCGAACACGCCGACCACCGCCTGCGGGTTGTCCTTGCCGGACAGCTTCGAGAGAATATCGGGCGTGGTCTGGATCGAGTCGCCGCCGGCATCCTCGACGTCCATCGACAATGCGTGGACCAGCGGATGGTTGGCGCTGGCCGCGGCGTAGAACAGCGTGCGGGGCAGGCGGCCGGTCTCGCGCGCCTCGGTCAGGATGCGCAGGCCCTCGGCGAGGAATTGCTTGGCCGCACGCCGATGTCGCTTGTCGCGCAGGTCGCGGACGTACTTGATCAGCGGGTTCGAAAAGGCGGTTATCTCGCGGGGCATTCTTATCCTCCCCTCCCGTTTGCGGGAGGGGCCGGGGGTGGGCTCCCGGCCTCAGCAAATGGTTCGATTATGGTGAGCGCGCGCCCACCCCCAACCCCTCCCGCCTGCGGGAGGGGAGCAGTCACGTCAATCCTCGCCGAACTTCGCCTCGACCAGTTCGGCGAGCGCGGCGACCGTATGCTCGGCGCCATCGCCGGTCGCGCTGATCGTGATCGCGTCGCCCATCGCCGCGCCAAGCATCATCAGCCCCATGATCGAGGTCCCGGTGACATGGTCGGAGCCGTCCTTGGTCACGCGCACCTCGACCGGGTGCGACGAGGCAAGCGTGACGAACTTCGCACTGGCCCGCGCATGCAGCCCGCGGCGGTTGGTGATCTGGACGGTGCGCGAGACCTCGCTCACGCGGCGGCCTCGCCGAGAACCTCGGACGCTACCGAGATGTATTTGCGTCCGGCCTCGCGCGCCGCGGCGACCGCCGCGACGACGGTCATCGATTTGCGCGCCGAGCCGAGCCGGATCAGCATCGGCAGGTTCATGCCGGCGATCACTTCGATCCTGCCGCGCTCCATCAGTGAAATGGCGAGATTGGAGGGCGTGCCGCCGAACAGGTCGGTCAGCACGATCACGCCGCGCCCGGTATCGACCTCGTGGATGGCGGCGGCAATATCGGCACGGCGGCTTTCCATATCGTCGTCGGGGCCGATCGCGATCGTTGCTACGCGCTCCTGCGGACCGACGACATGGATCATCGCGCGAACGAATTCTTCGGCCAGACGACCGTGCGTAACGAGAACAAGGCCGATCATAGCGGGCTATTCATACTCATGTGACGACCGACGATCCCTCAAGCGCATCCTGCGGTGCGGCCCCCAGGTCGCGGTGACGCACAGTGGGCGAAAAACCTTCCTCGCGCAACCGCCGCGCCACGCGCTCGGCGACGTGGACCGAGCGGTGTCTCCCTCCGGTACACCCGATCGCGACGGTGACATACGACTTTCCCTCCGCCCGGTAGCGGGGGAGCAGCAGGATCAGCAGGTCCTCGATCCGGCTGACCGCGTCCTCATAGGCGGGGTCGGCGACGATATAGGCGGAGACGTCGGCGTCGAGCCCGGTGCCCGGCCGTAAAATCGGGTCCCAGTGCGGATTGCGCAGGAACCGCATGTCGAACACGAGGTCGGCGTTGCTCGGCAGCCCGCGGGCGAACCCGAACGACTGCACCGCCAGCGTCGGTTCGCCGAGATGATCACCCGCAAAGCTCGACCGGATCTGCTGCGCAAGTTCGTTCGCGGACATGTCCGTGGTGTCGATCAACCGGTTCGCCCAGTCGCGCAGCGGCGCGAGCAGTTCACGCTCCTGGCCGATCCCCTCCCGCGCAAGACGGTCGAGTCCGAGCGGATGACGCCGCCGGGTCTCCGAATACCGCCGCTCGAGCTCGGATCCGGCGCAGTCGAGAAACAGCATCCCGACCTCCATCCCGTGGCGCTCTCGCAGATCGCGGATTCGGCCGATGATCCGCTCTGGGTCGAAATCGCGCGTACGGGCGCCGATGCCGATCGCCAGCGGCTGCGAGTCGTCGGTCGACCCCTTGGGCAACGGCGCGTCGAGCAGCCGGTCGAGCAGCAGCAGCGGGAGATTGTCGACAACCTCCCAGCCGATGTCCTCCAGCGTCTTGAGGACGGTGGTCTTGCCGGCGCCCGACATGCCGGTGACCAGCAGGATATCCTTGCTCGCGCGGCTCATAGCGAAACGGTCATGTCAGAGGCTCCGGGTTGCGTAGGGCGAGTTCGACCTTGATCGGGGCGGAGGCGTGGAACGGGTCGACCGCGAACTGGCGGACGTCGATCCCGGCGATCTTCCGGGCCCGGCGTTCGGGCATCCGCTCGACTGCGCCGTCGATTCGGACGAGCAGACCCACCGGAACATCGTCGACATGCGGCATGGCGACGATCCCGATGCCGCGGACTTCGATCCGACCGGCGATCGTCGCCGGCGCCCGTGCGAGCAACAGTTTGCCCGCGCGCGCTACCAAGGTCTGGTCGTCGCTGATGAGCGTCGCGCCGCGGTCGATCAGGCGCAACGCGAGGTCGGACTTGCCCGATCCCGACGCGCCCTCGATCAGCACCGCCACGCCGTCGATCGCGACCGAGGTGGCGTGGAGCCGGTCGGAGGAGGGGATCGCCACGTGAGGTCCTTACAACGACGGATCGGCCAGCGGTAGCCGTACGACGAACCGCGCGCCGCAAAGCCGGTCTTCGCGCGATTCGACGCTGATCGATCCCTGATGCGCGTCGACGATCGTCCGTGCGATCGCCAGGCCCAGCCCGGAATGCTGGCCGAACGTCTCGCTGTCGGGCCGGACCGAGTGGAAGCGCTTGAACACGGCGTCGCGCGCCTCCTCGGGAACGCCGGGGCCTTCGTCCTCGACGCGGATCACGAGGTCGTCACGCTCGGGGATCGCCGAGATCGCGACCAGACCCTCGTCGGGCGAGAACGAGAGCGCGTTGTCGATCAGGTTCTCGAACACGCGTTCGAGCCGTGCGCCTTCGCCCAGCACGATGGTCGGGTCGTCGGGATTGCGGTCGAACACCAGACGCATGCCGCGCTCGATGCCGCGCGCGTCGCGCTGCGCGACGAGCCCGTCGATCATCGCCGCGATGTCGACGGGCTCGAACTTGGCGCGACTGAGCTGCGCATCGAGCCGCGACGCTTCGGATATGTCGGAGAGCAATCGGTCGAGTCGGTGGACGTCGTCGCGGACGATTGCGAGCAACTGTGCCTGGAGCGCGGGGTCCTTCACGCGCGTCAATCCCTCGACCGCGGACCGCAGCGAGGCGAGCGGGTTCTTCATCTCGTGCGTGACGTCCGCAGCGAACGCCTCGGTCGCGTCGATCCGCGCCCTGAGTGCAAGGCTCATGTCCGAGAGCGCGCGCGCGAGCATGCCGAGTTCGTCGCGGCGCGACGGGAGGCGGGGGACCACCACTTCGCGTGCACGCCCGAGCCTGACACGTACCGCCGCACGCGCAAGGCGGCGGAGTGGACGAACGATCGTCCGCGCGAGGAACAGCGAGAGCAGGATCGAGACGATCGATACCACCAGCAGCACCATGCTGAGGCGGAACCGCTCGATCCGCACCGTCTTCGTGATGTCGCGCGCATTGACCGTGGTCATCACGACCCCGCCTGTGCGAAGCGGCGCGGCCGCGGTGATGACCGGCGTGCGGTCGGGCGCGCGCCAGACGGTGGTCGCAACCTTGCGGCGTGCCTCGGCGGCGGCGACGTCGGGCCAGCGCTGGCCGTCGTTCCGTTCGCGGTAGAGCGGCGGTCGCGGTGCCATCACGACGACGTCGATCGCCGCGTCGAGGAACCGCGCGATGACCTGGTCGCGGTCCTCCTTGTCGGGGTCCTGCAGCACGAAATTTCGGAGCCCGAGCACCCGGCTGTCGACGATCGTCGTGCCACCAGCGTCGAACAGGCGGATCCGCGATCCGGTGTCCGCGGCCAGCCTCAGCACGAGCGGATTGCGCTGCGTCGGATCGACCGACGAGATCGCCTCGCCGATCAGCCGCGCCTCACGCGCGGTCTGCGCGACGCGGCTGTCGACGATCCGGCTGCGGTAGGAATCGAGATAAAAGAACCCGCCCGCCAGTAGCAGCAACGCGAAGATGTTGACCGCCAGGATCCGCCGCGTGAGCGATATCTGTCCCGACCAGCGGAGCGTGAGATCGCGTCCGTCGACGCCGAGCTCATTCCTCAGAAAATCGATACCCGGCACCATATAATGTCTCGATCGCATCGAAGGCGGGATCGACCTGCCGGAATTTTCGGCGGAGTCGCTTGATGTGGCTGTCGATGGTGCGATCGTCGACATAGATGTCGTCCTGATACGCCGCGTCCATCAGCTGGTTGCGCGTCTTGACGATGCCGGGACGCTGCGCAAGCGTTTCGAGGATCATGAACTCGGTCACCGTCAGCGTCACCGGCTCGCCGCCCCACAGCGTGCGATGCCGCGCCGGATCCATGCTCAGCCGTCCGCGCGCGAGCGGTCCGGCGGCTTCCGCCTCGGTCTCGGTGCCCGGCGACTGGGTCAGCTCGGTACGCCGCAGGATCGCGCGGATGCGCGCGATCAACAGCCGCTGCGAGAACGGCTTGGCGATGTAGTCGTCCGCGCCCATCGCGAGGCCAAGTGCTTCGTCGAGCTCGTCGTCCTTGCTGGTGAGAAAGATCACCGGGACCTGGCTCTTCTCGCGGAACCGGCGGAGCAGTTCGAGCCCGTCCATCCGCGGCATCTTGATGTCGAATACTGCAAGATCGGGCGGGTTGTCGGTCAGCGCCTTGAGCGCAGTCTCGCCGTCCGAATAGACGCGCGTGACGAAGCCCTCGGTCTGCAGCGCGATCGACACGGAGGTCAGGATGTTGCGGTCGTCGTCGACCAGCGCGATCGTTGCCGTCATTTCTGGGCCGTCATCTCTGGCTCGCTCGCCTCGGTCATTGGCATATCGGCGTAGGCCAATCCGCGGCGGCACTCAACTGGGGCCGTATCGGGACCGCGTCGAAGCGGCGCATTTGACCGGTCCGGGGCCGCCGCCTACATCCCCGATCAACGACATACATACGTATGCGAAACCATCTGGAGAGATGTCTTGTCCAACGAACGTATTCCGGCCGGCGGCCTAGCCGCGCAGGGGATAGAAACCCGCGCCACCCTGCACTGGAACCTGGTCACCGCGCAGCTTGTCGAAGCCGCGCTCGAACGCCGCGAAGGGACGCTGTCCGCCGACGGTCCGCTCGTCGTCGAGACCGGCGCGCATACCGGGCGGTCGGCGCAGGACAAGTTCATCGTCCGCGATGCCGAGACGGATACGACGGTCTGGTGGGGCAAGAGCAACAAGGCGATGGAGCCTGCGCATTTCGCCGCGCTGAAGGAGGATTTCTTCGCCGCACTCGCCGCCAAGGACGCGCTGTTCGTGCAGGACCTGTACGGCGGTTCGCAGCCCGATCACCGGGTGAACGTCCGCGTCGTCACCGAACTGGCCTGGCATAACCTCTTCATCCGGACGATGCTGGTCCGCCCAGAACAGGCTGCGCTGAAGGACTTCGTGGCGGACTATACGATCGTCGACCTGCCGAGCTTCCGGGCCGATCCCGCGCGCCATGGCTGCCGCAGCGAAACGGTGATCGCGGTCAACTTCACCGACAAGCTGATCCTGATCGGCGGCACGAAATACGCCGGCGAGATGAAGAAGTCGGTGTTCGGCCTGCTCAACTACCTGCTCCCGCCGACCGGAGTGATGCCGATGCATTGCTCGGCGAACATGGGCGCGAACGGCGACACCGCGGTGTTCTTCGGCTTGTCGGGCACCGGCAAGACGACGCTCTCGGCCGATGCCAGCAGGACGCTGATCGGCGATGACGAGCATGGCTGGTCCGACACCGCGGTCTTCAATTTCGAAGGCGGGTGCTACGCCAAGATGATCCGCCTCTCCGCGGATGCCGAGCCGGAGATCTTCGCGACCACCAAGCGCTTCGGCACGGTGCTGGAGAACGTCGTGATGGACCCGGCGACGCGTCTGCTCGATCTCGACGACCACACACTCGCCGAGAACAGCCGGGGCGCGTATCCGATCGATTTCATCCCGAATGCGTCGGCCGAGAACATGGGGCCGGTACCGCGCAACATCGTGATGTTGACCGCGGACGCTTACGGCGTGCTGCCACCGATCGCGAAGCTCACGCCCGACCAGGCGATGTACCATTTCCTCTCGGGCTATACCGCGCGCGTCGCCGGGACCGAGATCGGCGTCACCGAGCCCGACGCGACCTTCTCGACGTGCTTCGGCGCGCCGTTCATGCCGCGGCATCCGTCGGTCTACGGCAATCTGCTCAAGGAGCGGATCGCCAAGGGCGGCGTCGATTGCTGGCTGGTCAACACCGGCTGGACCGGCGGCAAATACGGTGTGGGAAACCGCATGCCGATCAAGGCGACGCGGGCGTTGCTGAACGCAGCGCTCGACGGGAGCCTCAACGATGCGGAGTTCCGCACGGACCCGAACTTCGGGTTCCAGGTGCCGGTCAGCGTACCGGGGGTCGACAGCGCGATCCTCGATCCGCGGACGACTTGGGCAGATAAGGACGCGTACGACGCGACCGCGGCCAAGCTGGTCGACCTGTTCGTGGAGAACTTCGCCCAGTTCGCCGAGCACGTCGACGAAGGGGTCCGTCAGGCGGCCCCGAAGGTCAGAGTGGCGGCCTAAATTCCTCTCCCCTCGGGGAGAGGAAGGGGCCAGCACGACGAAGTCGGGTGGGAAGGTGAGGGCCCGTAGGGGGGCTGGCCGTCGTCCTTCCTCCAATACGTCATCCTGACGAAAGTCAGGATCCAGAGTACCGGGCGGGGCGCATCATGGCTCTGGATCCTGACTTTCGTCAGGATGACGGGACAGAGGCTCCACCACCACCTCGCCATCGATAACCGCCGTTACCCGAAGCTGCGCACCAACCCCCGCATCCTCACCCCGAGCCGGCCAGCTCCCGTCGCCCACTAGCACCCGACCACGCCCGCCGACGATCGCGGCCTCTACCACCACGACCTGACCCACCAACCGAGCAGACCGATCATTCAACATCGGATCCCCACCCTCGACGGGGTAATCCCGGTACCAGCGCTTCCCGATCAGCACGGTAACCACGCTCCAAACCGCGAACGCCGCCAGTTGCGCCGCCACCGGCAAATCCGGCAACACGAACACCGCCACGCCCGTCACCGCTGCTGCAATCGCGAGAAACACCAGGAACACCCCCGGCACCGCCAGTTCGGCGATCCCCAGAACCAGCGCCGCGATCAACCAAGCGCCAGCCGCCCCGATTACGTCCATCAGCTTTTCGGAACCTCGGTCGACTTCGACAACTCGAACGGCCTGCGTGGCGTTGGCTTGGCCGGCGGCGACGCGGTAGCATCGCGCAAAGCATCCTTCGCCAGCTCCCCAATCCCCCCGAGCGTCCCCATCAACTGAGTAGCCTCGACCGGAAACAGGATCGTCTTCGCATTCGGCGAGGTCGCGAACTTGCCGATCGCCTCGACGTATTTCTGCGCGATGAAATAGTTGATCGCCTGAGCGCCCCCCTCGTCGATCGCCTGAGACACAGCACGCGTCGCCGAAGCCTCCGCCACCGCCGCCCGCTCACGTGCCTCGGCATCGCGGAACGCCGATTCCTTGCGCCCTTCGGACTCCAGAATCCGCGCCTGTTTCTGCCCCTCGGCCCGCAGGATCTCCGAAGCCCGCGAACCTTCCGCATCGAGAATGTTGGCCCGCTTCTCGCGCTCGGCCTTCATCTGCCGCCCCATCGCATTCACGATGTCCGCCGGCGGACGGATGTCCTTGATCTCGACCCGCGTGATCTTCACGCCCCACGGCGTCGTCGCATGATCGACCACGTTGAGCAGCCGCGCATTGATCTCGTCGCGCTTCGACAGCGTCTCGTCGAGGTCCATCGACCCCATCACCGTCCGCAAATTGGTCGTCGTGAGCTGCAACAGCGCCTGGTACAGGTCCGACACCTCATACGCCGCCTTGGCCGAGTCGAGCACCTGGAAGAACACGACCCCGTCGGTCGAGATCATCGCATTGTCCTTGGTGATGATCTCCTGGCCGGGGATGTCGATCACCTGCTCCATCATGTTCACCTTCCGCCCGACGCGGTAGAAGAACGCGGGGTAAAAATTGAAGCCGGGCCGCGCGACCGTGGTGAAGCGGCCGAAATGCTCGATCGTGTATTGATAGCCCTGGTGGACGATCTTGATGCTGGTGAAGAGGTACAGCAGCACCAGCGCCAGCAGGAGCGCGGCAACGATCAGGCCCATCGAACAATCCCCCATCCGTGTATCGCACCGCTATAGCACGTGCGCGAAGGACAGGCCTAGCCGTACGGTCCGGCTTTGGTTACATGGCGCGCCACCTCACACCCAGGAACGGCAGCTCTCATGGATATCCGCCTCGGCCTCACTTTCGACGACGTCCTCCTGTATCCGGGGGAATCGGACGTGCTGCCAAGCCAGGCCGATACCCGCACGCAGCTGACGCGCGGCATCGCGCTCAACATTCCGATCCTCTCGTCCGCGATGGACACCGTCACCGAAGCCGACATGGCCATTGTAATGGCGCAGCTCGGCGGCATCGGCGTGCTCCACCGCAACCTGACCGTCGAGGAGCAGGTCATTGCGGTCCGTCAGGTCAAGCGGTTTGAGTCGGGCATGGTGGTCAACCCCATTACGATCAAGCCGACTGCTACCCTTGGCGAAGCGCAGGCCCTCATGTCGGGCCACCGCATCAGTGGCATCCCGGTGGTTGAGGCGGACGGCAAGCTCGTCGGTATCCTCACCAACCGCGACGTGCGTTTCGCGGGCGATCCGAAACAGCCCGTCAGCGAGCTGATGACGCACGAAAACCTCGCCACCGTCTCGACCGAAGTCGGCAAGGAAGAGGCACGCCGCCTGCTCCACGCCCGCCGCATCGAGAAGCTGCTCGTGGTCGACGCGCAGTATCGCTGCGTCGGGCTGATCACGGTCAAGGACATCGAGAAGGCGGTGATGTTCCCCGATGCGACCAAGGACGAGGCGGGCCGCCTGCGCGTGGCGGCGGCGACGACGGTCGGCGACAAGGGCTTCGACCGGACCGAACAGCTGGTCGACGCCGGCTGCGACCTGATCGTGATCGACACCGCGCACGGCCACAACCGCGACGTCGGCCGCGCGGTCGAGCGGGTGAAGAAGCTGTCGAACTCGGTGCAGGTGGTGGCGGGCAACGTCGCGACCGGCGAAGCGACGCGCGCGCTGATCGGCGCAGGCGCGGACGGGATCAAGGTTGGTATCGGCCCCGGCTCGATCTGCACCACCCGCGTCGTGGCCGGCGTCGGCGTGCCACAGCTGACCGCGGTGATGGATTGCGCTGAGGCAGGCCACAAGGCTGGCGTCCCCGTGATCGCCGACGGCGGCATTCGCACCTCGGGCGACATGGCAAAGGCGCTCGCAGCGGGTGCGTCGACCGTAATGATCGGCTCGCTGCTAGCGGGCACCGACGAGGCGCCGGGCGAGACGTTCCTGTACCAGGGCCGTGCGTACAAGTCCTACCGCGGCATGGGCTCGGTCGGCGCAATGGGCCGCGGTTCGGCGGATCGCTATTTCCAGGGCGACATCAAGGACCAGCTGAAGCTCGTCCCCGAAGGCATCGAGGGGCAGGTCGCGTATAAGGGGCCGGCAAGGGATGTCGTTCACCAACTCGTCGGCGGCATCAAGGCGGCGATGGGCTATACCGGCTCGGCGACGATCCCGGACCTCCAGGCTCGGGCGGAGTTCGTGCAGATCACCGGTGCGGGGCTGATGGAGAGCCATGTCCACGACGTGACGATCACCCGGGAAGCGCCGAACTACCCGACGCGCTAAGTGGCACTTCCCCCCCTCCCTGAAAGGGAGGGGCAGGGGGTGGGTCGGTCTCCGCAAGCTCGCCCGCCGGTGACTAAAACGAGCCGACCCGCCCCCAACCCCTCCCTTCGGGGAAGGGAGCGGGTCGCGCTCGTTCCCGCTCCCCGTCATTCCCGCGAAGGTGGGAACCCATACTGGCTAACGTCGCAGTAAGATCGCAACCGTTCGAGAATACGGATCCCCGCCTGCGCGGGGATGACAGACGTTATGTGCCGTGGCGATCCTCGACAGACCGCAGGCTAACTCACAGACTGCCGCCGCCATCCGTCGTCCCGCCCCCCCCCCCGTCATCCCGGCGAACGCCGGGACCCATGGTTGCGGGCCGGGTGGTGGTTGAACGCTATCGCCGGGTCCACCATGCCATGGGTCCCGGCATTCGCCGGGATGACGGAGGGAAGGGCTGGGATCGCTCGCGCCCGTAACCGGGTTCTAGCTGCGGCCCACGACCGCAACCACGAGCAAGCTTGCGACCAGACCCGCACCAAACCCCGAAATTATTCCCCTCCCGCGCGCGGGAGGGGCTAGGGGAGGGGATGATGACGAACACACCGTACCAAGCTCAGACTCCGCTCCGCCTGCAAGCTGGAGCCCAGAAGTGACTCCCCCCGCACGCACGCAGGCCGCGATCGAGCTCCTCGACCAGATCATCGCCGCCGCCCGCGAGTCCGGCGCCGCAGCCGACACGCTGATCGCCCGCTATTTCGCAACCCGCCGCTACGCCGGCTCGAAGGACCGCCGCGCCGTCCGCGAACTCGTCTATTCCGCGATCCGCAAGGCCGGAGACCGCCCCGAGAACGGCCGCACCGCCATGCTCCTCGTCGCCGACGCAGACCCGGAGCTCGCCGCCACCTTCGACGGCTCCACCCACGCCCCGGCCCCGATCGCCAAGGACGAACCGCGCGCCCGCGCCGGCGTCGCACCGCAATGGCTGAGCAAAGCCCTCCGCGCCTCCGGCCTAGACGGCGCCGCACTCACCGACCTAGCCGGCCGCGCCACGCTCGATCTCCGCATCAACACGCTGATCTCAAACCGCGCGACCGTCCTCGCGGCACTCCCGGACGCCGAAGCCACCCCCCACGCCCCCGACGGCATCCGCCTCCCGACCGGCACCAACGTCGAAGCGCTCCCGCTCTTCAACGAAGGCGCGCTCGAAGTGCAGGACGAAGGCAGCCAACTCGTCGGCCTCGCGATGCAGGCAAAACCCGGCGAACGGATCGTCGATCTCTGCGCCGGCGCCGGCGGCAAGACGCTAGCGTTAGCCGCGACGATGAAGAACGAGGGCGTGATCCTCGCCTGCGACACCGACCGCAACCGCCTCTCACGTCTAGCCCCGCGCGCAACCCGCGCCGGCGCGACGATCGTCGAAAGCCGCCTGCTCAACCCGACGCGCGAGATCGAGGCGCTCAGCGAATGGGCCGGTCGCGCGGACGGCGTGCTCGTCGATGCCCCCTGCTCGGGCACCGGCACATGGCGGCGCAACCCCGAGGCACGCTGGCGGCTCACCCCCGACCGCGTCTCGCGGCTGCAATCGACGCAGCAGCAGGTGCTCTCCGTGGCCGCCACGCTGGTCAAGCCCGGCGGCGCGCTCGTCTACATCGTCTGTTCGCTGCTCGACGCCGAGGGCACCGACCAGGTCAGCTGGTTCCTCAACGCGCACCCCGGCTGGACCACGGAAGCCCTGTCGCTCCCCGCCGGCGCGAAGCACGGCCACGGCGTCCGCCTGGAACCCGGCCGCGACGGCACCGACGGCTTTTTTGTCGCGCGCCTCCGGGCTGCGTGCTAGCCAGCCGACCTATGGCTCAACTCACGGCCAAACCTGTATCCCGCCTGGAGACGATGATGCGTTTTTCGTCCGTTGCCCTTGCCGCCGCGCTGACCGTCGTATGCGTGTCGACTTCGCTCAGCGGGCAACGCCCCGACGCCCAGATCGACGCGCGCTCGATGCAGTTGCTGGCGCAGGGGCGTTCGCTGGTCGCCGCGGGCAATTTAGACGGCGCCACCGATGTGCTCGAAACGTCGGTGGCGGTCGATCCGCGCAACCGGGCGGCGTTCCTGCTTCTCGCCCGGGTAGCAGAAACGCGTGACCTGCCAGGCAAGGCAATCCGCCTGTACCGCGAGGCGCTGCTGCTGGAGCCGAACGACGTCGCGGCGCTCAAGGGGCAGGGCGAGGCGCTAGTCGCCAAGGGAGCCGTGGTCCGCGCGAAGGACAATCTCGTGAAGATCCGCACACTCTGCAAGGGCGTGTGCCCGGAGGCGACGCAGCTTGCGGCGGTGATCGCCAAGGGCCCACCGATCGCAACGGCGCAGGTCGAGAAGACACCAGTAGCGGCCAAGGACTGATCGTCCTTTTTCGTCATCCTGGACTTGATCCAGGATCCAGAGCGACGATCGTCGTATTCAGTAACTCTGGATCCTGACTTTCGTCAGGATGACGGAATTGTCTTGGGCAGACGGTGTCAACCGACCGCCTTCGCCAACGCCACGAAGTCGGCAACCGAAAGCGTTTCCGCCCGCCGCGTAGCTTCCACCCCGATCCACTCCAGCGCATCGAGCGCCCCCGGCACGCCCTTCAAACTCTGCCGCAGCATCTTGCGCCGCTGCCCAAACGCCGCGCCCGTCAGCCGCTCGAGAACCGCAAAGTTCACCCCCTCCGGCGCCTCGACCGGGGTCAGATGCACCACGGCCGACATAACTTTCGGTGGCGGCGTGAACGCCGACCGGTGCACCGGCATCGCGATCCGCGCGGTCGAGCGCCACTGCGCCAGCACCGCGAGCCGGCCATAATGATCGTCGTTGGTTTTCGCGACGATCCGCTCGGCGACTTCCTTCTGGAACATCAGCGTGCACGACTGCCACCACGGCAACCACGACGTCGACAGCCACCCGACCAGCAACGCCGTGCCGATGTTGTACGGCAGGTTCGACACGATATGCGGCTTGCCCTCGAACAGCGAGGGCGCGTCGACCTCCATCGCGTCACCCTCGATGACCCGCAGCCGCCTCGGATACGCCTCGCTGAGCTCTGCCAGCGCAGGAATACACCGCCGGTCACGCTCGATCGCCGTCACCCGCGCACCCGCCGCGAGCAGCGCGCGCGTCAGGCCACCGGGACCGGGACCCACTTCGAGCACCTCGGCATCCTGAAGGTCACCCGGCACCGCCGCGATCCGCTTCAGCAACTGCCCGTCAAACAGGAAGTTCTGCCCGAGCGCCTTGCTCGCATTCAGTCCATAACGCGCGATCACCTCGCGCAGCGGGGGAAGCTCCGTCAATGCAGCCTCGCTCACGACTGAGCAGCGGTCTGAGCGCGCCGGTCCGCCGCTTCACCCGCCATAGCGATCGCCGCGATCATCGCACCCGGCTCAGCGATATTCTTGCCCGCGATCGCGAAAGCCGTGCCGTGATCGGGCGAGGTCCGCACGATCGGCAATCCCAGCGTCATGTTCACGCCCTCGTCGAAATGGATCGTCTTGAGCGGGACCAGCGCCTGATCGTGGTAGCAGCACATGACGACATCGTAGGTCGCACGCGCCCGCGGATGGAACATTGTGTCCGCCGCAAACGGGCCGGTCGCGTCGATGCCTTCTTCGCGCAGGATCGCGATCGCCGGCGCGATGATCTCGATCTCCTCGTGGCCAAGCGCGCCCTGTTCGCCGGCATGCGGATTGAGCCCCGCAAAGGCGAGACGCGGATTCGCGATCCCGAAATTCCTGAGCAGACCGCGGGCGGTCACGCGCGACTTCGCAACGATCAACTCGATCGACAGCGCCCCCGAGACCGCGTTCAGCGGGATATGCGTGGTGATCGGCACGACTTTCAGCGACGGCCCGGCCAGCATCATCACCGCGTTATCGGCGGCGACACCGGCGCGCTCGGCGACGAATTCGGTCTGTCCCGGATGCGTGAAGCCGATCGCGTAGAGCTGTGCCTTCGACACCGGCCCCGTCACCAGCGCGCGCGCCGCGCCGTTCCGGACCAGTCCGACCGCCAGTTCCAGCGCATGCAACGCAGAGCGCGCGCCGTCCGCATCGGGCTGCCCCGGCACAATCACCCCGCCATCGCCGACCGACAATACGGGCAGTGCAGAGGGAAATACCGTAACCGCCTCGGCGAGATCGGCAACGCGTGCGATCGGCCCCGCCCAGACCCGCTCGATCGCGCGCGCATCGCCCACCGCGATGAACGGCGGCAGATCATGCGTGACGCGCGCGTCCCACGCCTTGGCGATGATCTCCGGCCCGATCCCGGCAGGATCGCCCATCGAGATCGCGATTGGCGGCGTGGCGCTCACGTCGCGCTCAACGATAGTCGACGATCGCATCGCGCCGCAGATCGCGCAGCTTCTGCTGTGCGCGCAGGTTGACGCGCTGCTGTTCGAGCTGGCCCTGGATCTGCTCCGAATTGGGCACCGAGCCGCCAGCGGCTTCGTCGCGGCCGCACAGCACCAGCGCGCGCACGCCCTGTTCGGCAGACCCGAACGGTGGCGTCGACTGGCCGACCTGGAGCTTCAGCATGATCTCTTGCAACTGCGGCGGCAGGTCGCGGATCCGGACCGTATCGTTGTCGACCACGTCGGCGCGGATCCCGGCCGCGACCTTCTCGACGGTGCCGCAACCGCGCAGGTCCTGCGTCGCCTTGGCAAAGGCCTGCGCGCGCGTGCTCGCCTGCGCCTGCGTCGTGTTCGGCGGGAACCGCAACGTGAGCTGCTTCAGGCTGAGCTTGGCATCGCGCGGGTCGGCGGTCAGCACCTGGCGCTTGTCGGTGAGATACAGGATCGAATAGCCGCCCGGCACCTCGATCGGTCCGGCGACCTGGCCGACCTGCATCGAGGTCGCGGCTTCGGACAGCGGTCCCGGCAGCGTCGCCGCACGGATCCAGCCGAGATCGCCGCCGACCGCCCGGGTCGACGCTTCCGAGAACTGGCGGGCGAAATACTCGAACGGCTGCGCGCCCTTCTGGATCTGCTGAAGGATCTGCTTGGCGTTCGCATAGACCTGCTGGCTGTTCGCCGGCGTCGCCGCGAGATAGATTTCCTTCAGATTGAACTCGTCGGTGCCCTTGGCGGCCTGAAGACGATCGATGATCGACTTCACCTCCTCGTCGCCGACGTTGACGAACGGCTCGACGCGCTTGCGCAGATAGCGCTGCCAGGCGAGTTCGCCTTCGATCTGGCGCTTGAGCGACCGTTCGGACGACCCGGATTCGCGCAGATAGGCGCGCATCGCCTCGGGGGTGCGGTTGAAGCGCTTCGATACGCCGGCGAAGCTCTGCGTCATCTCGGCGGGCGTGATGACGACGTCGGCGGTCTTCGCCTCCTGGATCTCGAGCGTCTCGTCGATCAGCTGGCGGAGCACCTGCAGCTTGAGCCGATCGCGATCCTCCGGCGACAGCTTCGCCTCGTTCGCCATCGCCACCAGCGCGACCCGCTGGTCGACATCGGTCCCGGTGATCACCGTATCGTTGACGACCGCGGTCGGCTTGCGGACGTTGGGATCGAGCTTGCCGAAGATCTGGAGATTGGTCGGGATATCGAGGCCGGTATTGTCCGGCACGCTCTGATCCTGGACCGTCTGGCCCGAGTTGGCCTGATCCGCATTCGGCTGAGATGGAGCCTGCTGGGACGGAGCAGGCTGAGCAGCAGCAGCCTTCGATGGAGCAGCCCGCGACGCAGCCGGCTTGGGCGCCGCCCGGCGCGGCGCGGTCTGTGCGATCGTGCTCGCGGCGAGTGCCGCCAGGACGACGGTCCCGATCATACGGCCGCCACGCGCCGCCAGTCGAACATCATGCTTCAAGTGTCGATATCCCATCATCGGCCTAGCGGACCGCGTCGCCACGTCATGGCGGCGCATCCGGCAAGGCTTGCCTCATCGTAGCTGAATGCGGGCTTAGCGGCCGAGATTGGTGAAGGCCAGCGTCAACAGGTAGCTGTTGCCCTTCCGCGCGTCGCCCGTGTTGTTGTAGGTCCGCCGCCAGGTCGCGCCGAGGCGGAGGCAGTCGTCCTCGTACTGGAAGCCGACGCGGTGGCGGATCGGCGTGAAGCCGTCGCTGGCCGAGAGCGGGTCCTCCGACTTGTTCGTGAGATCGACCACCGCCGAACCGAATGCCGACCAGAAGCGTGCGAACTGGACGCGGCCAGCCGCACGGATTTCCTCGCGATCGCGCAGATCCTCGATCGACGCGTCGATGTTGCGGTTCAGCTTCAGATAGCCGACCAGCACATAGGTCGCGCGCGACCCGATCGTCGCGTCGATCTCGTTGCGGCGGATCGCGAAACCATCCTTGTCGAGCCGATAACGATGGACGATCGATACGAAATCCCGGAACCGCAGCTCGGTACGACCGACGATATCGGAGAAGCGATCGCTGAGCCCGGTGCCGTCGGGCAGGATCGTCGGGCGCGTGCTCAACCGATAGCTCTGGCCGACATTGGTCGTGAAGCTGATGCCCGGCAGATCGAACGCCCATTCGCCGCCATAGGTCGCGCGCGACGAATCCTCGAAGCGGTCGTAGCCGGCGAAGCGGTTGAGCGAGAACAGATTGGTGTCGTCGAGATCGACCGCGCGAGAATCCTCGTTCGGCAGCGTGATGTTCGCGAATTTCGGCGCCGCGACCAACTGGATGCGCGGCGTGAAGCGCTGCGTGCCGCCGAGGAACGTCCCGATGAACGGCCATTTCACATCAACCGCGACCGCGCCGATCGCGCGCTGGCTGAACCCTTCGAGCCCGCGGTAGCTGAGGTTGGTCGTCGCCAGCGTATCGTTCGTATTATACAGGTCGCCGCGCGCGAACGCCGTGAACGTGACTTCCTGCCCCCAATTGGTCAGCCGGCGCAGGTCCCATTGCAGGCTGGCGAACGCACGCTGCGTGTCCTGCCCATCGGTGCGGGTCAGCGCGAGCGTGTTGAGCTGGAGCTGGAACTTACCGCCGATCAGGCCGTCGTCGAACCGCTTGCGGTAATCGATCTCGGGCAGCGCGATCGGTTGCTGGCCCTGGCTGTCCTTGACGCGCAGGGTCTGCGCATACCAGCCGCTGACCGCGAAATAGCTGGTGTCGTCGATCCGTTCGAGGCTGGCGGTAGTGCGCAGCCGGTCGTCGCGCGAGATATCGTACCGCCGCAGGAACGTGCGATCTGTGGTCAGGCGAAGCGATCCGCTCGCGGTCCAGTTCGGCGATAACTGATAGCGCGCCATCCCGTCGACATAGCCACGGAACGCCATCTCGGTATCGGTCGGGTTGGCGGTGTTGAGGTCGTCGCTGCGCCGGCTCTCGGTCGCATAGGCGCGGACGCTGAACGCCCCCTTGGTGCTGAGCGCGGAATAATCGACCTGCGCCATCGGCAGCACGCTGCTGTAGATGTGCGGCGTGACGATCAGCCCCTGGTTGGGCGCGAGCTTGAAATAATAGGGGACGCTGACTTCGAGGCCGTTGACGCGGCTGTAGCCGCCGTTCGGCGAGAGAAGTCCGCTGTCGCTGTCGCCACCGACCGGGTTCGAGAATTTGGGCAGCGGCAGGCTCGGCAGCCCGAACAGATGCAGGCGCGCGCCCGCATAATAAATGCGCTTGCGCTCGGGGCGATAGGTGACGCGAACCGCGGTGATCTTCCACGTCGGTTCCTTCGGACAACCCGCCGAGCTGCCGACCGCGCACGGCGTGTAGGCGGCCGTCTTGAGGTTGACCGTGCCGTCGGCGTCGCGCGTACCCTGCTTGGCCGCGAGGCGACCGCCCTGTTCGAGCACGACGAGCATGTTGTCGACCACGCCGTCCTTGAGCGAATCGGTCAGATTGATCTCGTCGCCATAGGCGATGTCGCCCTGGGGATTGGTGACGGCGATGTTGCCGGTCGCGACGACCTTGCCGGTCTGGCGGTTCCACACGACCTTGTCGGCGCGCAGGCGGTTGCCCTGGCGGAACATCCGGACCTCGCCGGTTGCGGTGACGATCTGTGTGTTCGTGTCGTATTCGAGGCCGTTGGCGCTGAACTGCACCTGGTCTTCGGCGGGAGTCGCGGCGGGCGCATTGGCGACCGGTGCGTCCTGCACGGGCGGCGGGACCGGACGGCTCTGGAAATCCTGGGCATGCACGGGCGAGCTCGCCAGTCCGCACGCCAAGGCGAGCGAAACGGCACAACCCGTCAAAAGGTCGATACGCAACACGATCCGAACCAACCCCTTTGGCATTCGGCAGCCGTTTGCCGCCCTATCGCTCGCCTATCGCACCACCGGCGCTTCGCTGCAATCGCCGTGAGATGACAGGCCGCCACCTTGCTTTGCCAAGCCCGCGGCATCAACTTAGGGCCAAGCCCATCCTACCGTTCAAAGCTTCCCGAGGTTTCTTCATGCAGATCGTCTTCGCCCCTACCGTTCCCGCCAACGCCCCGATCCTTGCCGTCCCGGTTGCAAAGGACGGCGTGGCCAAGATCAAGTGGAGCGCGATCGGCGGCGATGTCGAGGCAGTGGCGACCAGCGCAGCGACTGCGGCACGCTTTGCAGGCGAGGCAGGCTCGGTCGTCGAGCTGTTCGTGCCGGTCGACGGCGCGGTTCGTCAGGTCCTGCTCGTCGGAGTCGGTGCGGGCGAGACCGCCGATTGGGAGAAGGCTGGCGGTGCAATTACGGCGCGCCTGCTGACCTCGGGCGCAACCTCGGTCGTAGCCGACCTCTCGGCCGGCGCCACGCCGACGCCTAAGGCCGCTGCACACTTCGCCGCTGCCGCCGCCCAGCGGGCATGGCGCTACGACACGTACCGCACCAAGCTCGCCGAGAAGTCGAAGCCGACGCTGACCGAGATCACTATCGCCGGCGCACCCGACGCCACCGATGCCGCCTGGAACGAGGCGGCCGCGGTCACCGAGGGTCTCGACCTGACGCGCTGGCTGGTCACGTCGCCGCCGAACGTCGTCTACCCCGAGAGTTTCGTCGAGAAGGTGACGAAGGAGGTCGAAGGTCTCGGGCTCGAGATCACCGTGCTCGACGAAGCGCAGATGACCGAGCTCGGCATGGGGTCGCTGCTTGGCGTCAGCCAGGGTTCGCGGCGTGAAGCCCGAATCCTCGCGCTCAAATGGAACGGGGCAGGGGCCGATGCGCCCACCCTGGCGTTCGTCGGCAAGGGCGTGACGTTCGATTCGGGTGGGATCTCGATCAAGCCCGGCGCAGGCATGGAAGACATGAAGTGGGACATGGGCGGGGCAGGCGCCGTCGCCGGGGCGATGAAGGCGCTCGCTAGCCGCAAGGCGAAGGCGAACGTCGTCGGCGTGATGGGCCTGGTCGAGAACATGCCCGACGGCGCGGCACTCCGCCCGAGCGACGTCATCACCTCGATGTCCGGCCAGACGATCGAAGTGCTGAACACCGACGCCGAGGGTCGCCTCGTGCTGTGCGATTGCGTCACCTGGGTGCAGCAGGCGCACAAGCCGACCACGATCGTCGATCTCGCCACGCTCACGGGTGCGATGATCGTCGCGCTCGGCACCGAGAATGGCGGCATCTTCGCAAACGACGACGCGCTCGCCGACCAGCTGATCGCGGCGGGCAAGACCACTGGCGACACGCTGTGGCGCTTCCCGCTGTCGCCCGCCTACGACAAGCTGATCGATTCGCCGATCGCTGACATGAAGAACGTCGGCCCCCGCGGCGCCGGCTCGATCACCGCGGCGCAGTTCATCAAGCGCTTCGTCGATGAGGGCGTGAAGTGGGCGCACCTCGACATCGCCGGCATGGTCTGGTCGGACAAGCCTGGGACGAACCACGACAAGGGCGCGACCGGCTACGGCGTGCGGTTGCTCGACCAGTTCGTCGCCGATAATTTCGAGGGCTGAACCTATCCTCCGTCACCCCGGACTTGTTCCGGGGGCCACCGTTCCGCATAGCCTCAGATCGCTGATGCGCGGAACGGTGGATGCCGGAACAAGTCCGGCATGACGGAGCTCTGATAATGCAGGTCGATTTCTACCACCTAACCAGCCCCCTAGACCGCGTCCTCCCGAGGATCGCCGAGCGCGTCGTCCAAACCGGCGGCCGCCTCCTGATAGTCGCCGAACCCGAAGAACAGCGCATCGCGATCGACCGCCTGCTCTGGTCCTACGCCCCCGAGAGCTTCCTCCCCCACGCCCAGGCCGGCAGCAACGACGACACCGTCCAACCCATTCTAATCGCTCAAGATATCCAGGAAACCGCCCCCGCCAATGCCGCCCGCAACGTCGCGGTGGTAGACGGCCGTTGGCGTGACCTTATCCTAACCTTTGACCGAGCCTTCCACATCTTCGACGACGAAGCGATCCGCGAAGCCCGCCTCGCCTGGAAGGCACTAGCCGACCGCGACGACGTCGAGCGCCGCTACTGGAAGCAGAACGACTCCGGCCGCTGGGAACAGGCCGCATAGGTTGCTTTAGCGCCAGTCCCCGCCTAAGCGCCGCGCATCCGATTACCGTCAACACAGGAGCCCGTGACCATCATGGCCGCGAACCGTACCTTTTCGATCATCAAGCCCGACGCAACCCGCCGCAACCTGACCGGTGCGGTCACCAAGATGCTCGAGGAAGCCGGCCTGCGCGTCGTCGCTTCGAAGCGCATCCAGATGACCCGCGAGCAGGCCGAAGGCTTCTACGCGGTCCACAAGGAGCGTCCGTTCTTCGGCGAGCTCGTCTCGTTCATGATCTCCGGCCCGGTCGTCGTCCAGGTTCTCGAAGGCGAGAACGCGATGCAGCGTAACCGCGACATCATGGGCGCCACCAACCCCGCCAACGCAGAGCCCGGCACGATCCGCAAGGAACTCGCCGAGTCGATCGAAGCCAACTCGGTCCACGGTTCGGATTCGGACGAGAACGCCGAGATCGAAATCGCTTATTTCTTCAAGCCCGAAGAAATCGTCGGCTGATGACCTGGCGGCTGCGACGGGCTGAGCCGGGCGACGCGCCCGCGCTATCGCTCGTCGCATCCGCCACGTTCCTCGATACCTATGCGACCGTGCTGACCGGGGCGGACATCGTCGCCCACTGCACGCGCAACAACAGCATCGCCGCGTTCGGGACGTGGTTGAGCGATCCCGCCACGATCGTGACGCTCGCCGAGCACGAACCGGGCCACGCGCCGATCGGCTACACCGTGCTGACCGCGCCGGACTTCCCGATCGAGCCAGGCCCCGCGGACATAGAGCTCCGCCGCATCTATCTGATGAAACAGGCCCAAGGCACAGGTCTAGGCGCCGCCCTGATGACCCGCGCCCTCGAAGACGCCGCAGCGGCAGACCAAACCCGAATCCTGCTAGGCGTATGGGACCAAAACACCCGCGCCCGAACCTTCTACGAACGCCAAGGTTTCAAAGTAATCGGCACCCGCCAGTTCACGGTCGGCACCACCCTCCACGACGACCCGGTCTACGCGCGAGCGGTTTGAGTTTCCCCGGCGAAAGCGCTGCACAGCACAGCAGCGCTACCACCCCGGCGAAGGCCGGGGCCCATTTGGAAAGGTCGCAGTAACGGAACGCCGCCCTCCGTTAGCAACGTTCCCCAACTGGACCCCGGCCTCCGCCGGGGTGGTGCCGTTTAGAGGCAGGCAATCACGTCGCCGGCTTCTCTTTCGCCCAGATCGCATCAAGCTTCGCCTGATCGCCGCCACGCTGGCGGACCCGCAAACCCTCCAGCTTCAGCGCGCGACCGCGCAACACCCGCCCCTCGGTTTTCCAGATCACGTCGTAGATTCCGCTGGCAGACCGCGTCGCGTCGCCATCGAAATACTGCACGCTGACCAGCACCGGCAGCCGCCCCGCACGATCGTCCGAGCCACCATCGGTAAGCTTCAACAACGGCGCCGAAAACCACGACCCGTCGATTATCGGCTCAGCCGGCGGCCGCTGCGGCGAGACGCCCAGCGCGCGTGGGAACGTGATCGTCACGTCCTGAAGGTCATGCCGCGCATCCTTCAGCAACAGCGTATCACCGCCATCCTGCACGATCACCGACAGATCGATCTTCGTCCGCTCGCGCGCTGCACTCGACTGCGCCGCGATCTTGTCGGCTTCGTTCGCACGGTGATCCGACCAGTTGGTCCACAGCGTCAACGCCGCGATCAGTACGCCAGCCACCGCCACAACCTCGGCCAGCGTCACCCAACGCCGCCGCGTCGCCGCAGCCTCGCGCCGTTCGGTCGGAGTCTCGGTGCTCATCGCCCGCCCGCCTCCAGCAAGCGGGCAGGGGCCGCCAGTTCCCAACTCCGCGCGATCCGGTCCTCGACCAGCGCCCAGTCGGGATCGTCGGCAACATTCATCCCGACCCAACCGGTCGCGCCAAGATACGCCGGCCGCGAATACACTACCGGGTTCGCCTCGATCAGCGTCGTCTGTTCATCGGTGCCGCTGGTCTTCACGCACACCATGGTCAGTCCATCGCCGTGATGATCCGCTCGGAACTGCGCGAACTGCTTGTCGGCCACGAAGAAGGTCGGCTGGCCATGCGACACCTTTTCCTCAGTCTCCGGCAGCGCCAAAGCCGCTGCGCGAACGCGGTCGAGAGGGGACAGATCGGTCATCGCGTCACGAACTCCGCCAAGGTCTTGGGGTACAAAGCATGTTCCGCCGCCAGCACGCGATCGGCAAGCGCATCCGCATCATCGCCAGCAAGGATCGGCACCTCGGCCTGGCCCAGCACCACGCCGCCATCGAGTTCCTCGGTCACGACATGCACCGAACACCCGCCGACCGCATCGCCCGCCGCGATCGCGCGAGCATGCGTATCGAGCCCCTTGTACTTGGGCAGCAGCGACGGATGGATATTGACGATCCGGTCCCGCCACGCCGCAACGAACCCGTCCGACAGGAGCCGCATGTAGCCGGCGAGGGCAACGACCTCGACACCCGCCCCGCGCAACGCCGCATCGATAGCGGCCTCATAGGCCGGCTTCCCCAGACCCTTGGGCGAGAGTGCGAACGTCGCCACTCCTTCCGACCGAGCCCATTCGAGCCCAGCCGCGTCCGGCTTGTCCGAAGCGACCAGAGCGATCTCGTACGGACACTCCGCCGCGCGCGACGCGCCGACCAGCGCCATCATGTTCGATCCGCGCCCCGAAATCAGCACGCCGACGCGCGTCTTGTCAGCCATGCGTCGCGGTCCAGTCCTCGCGCGCGCTCCACGTGCCCGCCGACCCACGCACCGTGCAGCCGTGTGACCCGGTCTCGATCCGCCCGATCGTAAACACCGTCTCGTCCGCCGCCTGAAGCGCCGCGGTCACCGCCTCGGCCTCGTCCGCGCTCACGATCACGACCATGCCGATCCCGCAGTTGAACGTGCGCGCCATCTCCTCCGGCTCGATCGCACCCTGCGCCTGCAGGAACGCCATAAGCCGCGACTGCTCCCACGCATCCGCATCGACCACCGCATGCACGCCGTCGGGCAGCACGCGCGGGATGTTCTCGAGCAGGCCGCCGCCCGTAATATGCGCCAGCCCCTTGATCCGCCGCTCGCGCAGCAACGGCAGCAGGCTCGCGACATAGATGCGAGTCGGCGCCATGAGATGGTCGATCAGCAATTTGTCCTGGTCGAACAGCGCCGGCCGATCGAGCTTCCATCCGCGATCGGTGGCGAGGCGTCGCACCAGCGAGAACCCGTTCGAATGCACGCCCGACGACGCCAACCCGAGCATCACGTCGCCCGCCGCGATCTCGCGCCCGGTCAGCACGTTGGTCCGCTCGACCGCCCCCACGCAAAAGCCCGCGAGGTCGTAATCGCCATCGGCATACATGCCCGGCATCTCGGCGGTCTCGCCCCCGATCAGCGCGCAGCCTGCGGTCTTGCACCCTTCCGCAATCGACGCCACGACGCGCTCGGCGACCGCGGCGTCGAGCTTCCCGCTCGCGTAATAATCGAGGAAAAACAACGGCTCGGCGCCCTGCACGATCAGATCGTTGACGCACATCGCGACGAGATCGACGCCGACACCCTCATGCCGGTCCCACTCGATCGCCAGCTTCAGCTTTGTGCCCACGCCGTCGTTCGCCGCGACCAGCAACGGATCGACGAACCCTGCCGCCTTAAGGTCGAACATCCCGCCGAACCCGCCGAGATCAGCATCCGCCCCCGGCCTACGCGTCGAGCGCGCCAGCGGAGCGATCGCCCGCACCAGCGCATTGCCCGCGGCGATTGAAACGCCCGCCTGAGCGTAGGTGTAAGGGCCCGAAGCGGGAGCGGCGGAGTCTGGCGTATCGGTCATGATCGGTGCTGCTAGCCACATCGCGCTTGGATTTCCACGTCTGCTTCGCCAAAAGGCCCGCGTGACGCGTATCAAAGCCCTTCCTGCCGCCCTCGCTGGCGCTGCCCTGCTATTGAGCGGCGGCACAGTGCTCGCGCAGATCGAAGGCGGCAGCCGAGGCGCAGCCCCGGTCGACAGCGGCAGCGCATACGAGGTGAGCGGCGTCACGGTCGACGTCGCCGGCAAGACTGCCGACGCCGCGCGCTATGGCGGCTGGCGGCTCGCACAGCGCAAAGCCTGGGTGCAATTGTCGAACCGACTTGGCGGTGGAGGCAGTCTTGTTTCCGATGGCACGCTCGATTCGCTGGTCTCGGGAATCGTCGTCGAGAACGAACAGATTGGCCCGCAGCGTTACATCGCCAAGCTCGGCGTGCTGTTCGATCGCGGCCGCGCCGGATCGATCCTCGGCATCTCGACCTACGCCGATCGCTCGCAACCGATGCTCGTCATCCCCGTCCAATATTCGGGCGGCGTCGGCCAGGCGTTCGAGCAGAGCACGCAGTGGCAGCAGGCCTGGGCGCGCTATCGCACCGGCAACAGCAGCATCGACTATGTCCGCCCGTCCGGCTCCGGCCCCGACGCGCTCCTGCTCAACGTCGGCCAGACGCAGCGCCCCGGCCGCGGCTGGTGGCGGACGATCCTCGACCAATATGGCGCGAGCGATGTGCTCACCCCCGTCGTGAAGCTCTATCGCCAGTGGCCCGGCGGCCCGGTGATCGGCGTGTTCGAAGCGCGCCATGGCCCCGACAACGACCTGATCGGCAGCTTCACGCTGCGAGTCGGGACGCCCGACGGCATCGCGCAATTGCTCGACACCGGCGTGAAGCGGATCGACGACCTGTACCAGCAGGCCCGCCGCAACGGTTCGCTCCGCGTCGACTACAGCCTCTCGCCCCCACCGCCGCCCGAAGCCGCGACGATAGACGACCTGCCGACCGACGAAACCGCCGACGCCAATACCGCGGCGCTGACCGGCGGCGAGGGCATCTCGGTCATCGTCCAGTTCGACACGCCCGCAGCGACCGCCGTCTCGTCTACGGAAGCAGCACTCCGCGCGATCCCCGGCGTCCGCTCGGCGGCAACGACCAGCCTTGCACTCGGCGGCGTCTCACTGATGCGCGTCGCGTACGACGGCGACCCCGCGGCGCTGAAGACCGCGCTCGAAGCCCGAGGCTACCAGGTATTCGGCTCCGGCCAGACGATCCGCATCCGCCGGGTCGCCCAACTTCTTCCGCCGGACTTGCCCGCGGACAATGCGACGACAGGGTGAGCGCGACCAAGATGACTCAAATTGCGCTGCCACTCGGGTGGCCGGCGGACCCTCGCGACGACGCCTTCCTGGTTACCCCCTCCAACTCGCGCGCGGTCCACACGCTCGAGCATACCGCCACCTGGCCCGTCATGACTGCCATCCTCACGGGCCCGCGCAAATCGGGCCGCAGCCTGCTCGCCCGCATCTTCGCGGCGAAGAGCGGCGGCACGATCATCGACGATGCCGAGCGCGTGCCCGAGGCGCAGCTGTTCCACGCCTGGAACCGCGCGCAAGAGGAGCACAGGCCGCTGCTGATCGTCGCCGACGCCGCGCCGCCCGAATGGAAGGTGAAGCTCCCCGATCTCCGCTCGCGCCTCGCGGCCAGCCCGATCGCGGCGATCGGCGCGCCCGACGACGAGCTCATGCGGCTGCTGCTGGCGCATCTGTTCGAGCGCCGCAGCCTCGATGCCCGGCCCGATCTGATCGATTGGCTCGCGACCAGAATCGAGCGCAGTCATATTACCGTAACGCGAACCGTCGATGCGCTCGATCAGGAGGCGATGGAACGTCGCAAGCGCTTGTCCATTCCTCTTGCACGAACCACACTCACCGAGGCCGGACTGATCCTCCGGCCGCAACTCGCTCTCGACCTCCCGCTCTTCACGCCACCATAAGCCCCCAAGAGGCCCGATGAACCGTCCAGCCCATATCGTCCGCCAATCGGAAGACGACGACGATCCCATCGGCGCAGAGCCGAACGACCGGTTTTTCAACCGCGAGCTGTCCTGGCTGGCGTTCAACCGTCGTGTGCTGGAGGAGGCGTGCAACCCCGCGCATCCGCTGCTCGAGCGACTCCGCTTCCTGTCGATATCGGGCTCCAACCTCGACGAGTTCTTCATGGTCCGCGTTGCCGGTCTGAAGGGACAGCAGACGCAGGACGTCGATCGGCGATCCGCCGACGGCTTAACTGCCGGCCAGCAGCTGACCGCGATCGTCCGCGAGGCCGACGAGTTGATGGCCAGCCAGCAGGCAGTGTGGGGCGACCTGCGCGTGCTGCTCGACGAGGCCGGGCTGTTCGTCCTCCGGCGTGAGGCGGTCGAGGGCGAAGCCGACGAGTGGCTCGAAACGCATTTTCGTGATCAGATATTCCCGATCCTGACCCCGCAGGCGCTTGACCCCGCACACCCGTTCCCGTTCATCCCGAACCGCGGGCTGTCGGTGATCTTCGATCTCGTTCGCCGTTCGGACAACGAGCCGGTGCGCGAACTGGTCATGCTCCCGCATACGATGACACGCTTCGTCCGCCTCCCCGGCGACCCGGCGCGCTACATCTCGATCGAATCGATCCTGAAGCGGTTCGCGCCCGTCCTGTTCCCCGGCTACGAGGTCCTCGCCGCCGCCAGCTTCCGCGTCCTGCGCGACAGCGACATGGAGATCGAGGAAGAAGCCGAGGACCTCGTCCGCTACTTCGCCAACGCGATCAAGCGCCGCCGCCGCGGTCGGGTGATCCGTCTGGAACTCGAAACCGGCATCCCGGACGTGCTGGCGGCCGTGCTCAAGGACGAACTCGGCGGCGCCGACGCGATCATTACCGAGAGCGGCAATCTGCTCGGCATCGTCGACCTCGACGGGCTGGTCGACGAGGATCGTCCCGACCTGAAGTTCCCGCCCTTCACGCCGCGCTTCCCGGAGCGGATCCGCGAATTCGGCGGCGATTGCTTCGCGGCGATCAAGGCCAAGGACATCGTCGTCCACCACCCGTACGAGACGTTCGAGGTGGTGCTCGCCTTCCTGAAACAGGCGGCGAACGACCCCGACGTCGTCGCGATCAAGCAGACGCTCTACCGCGCCGGCAAGCAGCCCGCGGTCATCAACGCGCTCATCACCGCCGCCGAGGCCGGCAAGTCGGTCACGGCGGTCGTAGAGCTGAAGGCGCGGTTCGACGAAGAGCAGAACATGGTCTGGGCCTCCGCGCTGGAGCGCGCGGGCGTGCAGGTCGTCTACGGCTTCATCGACTGGAAGACGCACGCGAAGGTGTCGCTGGTCGTCCGCCGCGAAGGCCAGGCGTTCCGCACCTACTGCCATTTCGGCACGGGCAATTATCACCCGGTCACCGCCAAGATCTACACCGACCTCAGCTTCTTCACCGCCGACGCCGCGGTCGGGCGCGATGCAGCGCAAATGTTCAACTACATTACCGGCTATGTCGAACCGACCGACATGGCGCGCGTCAGCCTGTCGCCGCGTGACTTGCGCCAGAACCTGATGAACCTGATCGACGTCGAGATCGCTAACGCGCGCGCCGGCAAGCCCGCCGGGGTATGGGCGAAGATGAACTCGCTGGTCGACCCCGCGGTGATCGAGAAGCTCTACGAAGCGAGCGGGGCAGGCGTCGAGATCGACCTCATCATCCGTGGCATCTGCTGCCTGCGCCCCGGCGTGCCTGGTTTATCCGAGACGATCCGCGTCAAGTCTGTGATCGGCCGGTTCCTCGAGCACAGCCGGATCTGGGCGTTCGGCAACGGCAAGGCGCTGCCGAACGATGGCGCGAAGCTGTTCATCTCGTCCGCCGACTGGATGCCACGCAACTTCGACCGGCGCGTCGAATATATGCTGCCGATCCTCAACCCGACCGTCCACGACCAGATCCTCGATCAGGTCATGGTCGCGAACCTGATCGACAACGAGCAGAGTTGGGAGCTAGGCCCCGACGGCGAATATAGCCGCGTCGATCCCGGCGACCGCCCGTTCAACCTGCATCGGTATTTCATGACGAATCCTTCGCTCTCCGGCCGCGGCGCCTCGCTCGCGACCAGCAATGCCGTGCCGACGCTATCGCTCCGCCGAAAACGATGAGCGTTACCAACATCCTGTTCGGCAATTCCCCACCCAAGGCCGAGACCGACGATCACCCGCGCACCGGGATCATCGACATCGGCTCGAACTCGATCCGTCTGGTGGTCTACCAGGGGCCGCCACGGCTCCCCGCGATCCGGTTCAATGAGAAGGTGTTGGCCGGGCTTGGGCGAGGGCTCGCCGCTACCGGCGCGATCGAAAAGTCCGCGCTGAAGACCGCACGCGTCGCGCTGGCGCGGTTCGCGGCGGTGGCGAAGGAAATGGAATGCTCAACGCTGCGTACGGTCGCCACAGCGGCAGTACGCGATGCGAAGAACGGCGGCGAACTCATTGCCGCTGCTGAACAACTTGGTCTGACCGTCGAAACGCTGTCGGGCGAGCAGGAAGCCAGCGCGGCAGGCTATGGTGTCCTATCCGCGATCCCCGAAGCAGACGGCATCGTCGGCGATCTCGGCGGCGGCAGCCTCGAACTCGTCCGCGTCCGCCGCGGCAAAATCGAGGACCGCGTCTCGTTCCCGCTCGGAGTTCTCCGCATCGGCCCGATCCGGGCCAAGCGCGGCAAGGTGCTAGCCCGCTACGTGGCACGCCTCGTGCGCGAAGCCGGTTGGACTGCGAAGGGGCAGGGGCTTCCACTCTATCTGGTCGGCGGATCATGGCGCGCACTGGCACGGCTCGACATGGAGCTGTCGGACTATCCGCTGCCGATCATCCACCAATATTCGATGACCGCGGCGACGATCACCCGCCTCAGTCGGACGATCCCGCAGCTTTCCAAGCCGCGCTTGAAGGCGATTCCGGGGCTGTCCTCTGGCCGTACGGCAACGCTTGCCGACGCCGCGGCGTTGCTCGGCGTGCTGATGCGCCAGCTTGGCAGCCGGACGACGATCGTATCCGCCTATGGCCTGCGCGAAGGCCTTCTCTACGAAGACCTAAAGCCCGCAGACCGAACGCTCGATCCGCTGATCGTCGCCGCCCGCGAAGAGGGTCGCCTGCTCGGCCGCTTCCCCGAGCACGGCGATCTCCTCGACCGCTGGATCGCACCGCTGTTCACCACCGAGCCGCCCGCAATGGCCCGTATCCGCCACACGGCATGCCTCCTTGCCGACGTAGGCTGGCGCGCCAACCCTGAGTTCCGTGCCGAACGCGGCGTCGAGGTTGCGCTGCACGGCAACTGGGTCGCGATCGACGCGCCGGGCCGCGGGATGCTGGCGCAGGCGCTCTACACGAGCCTCGGCGGCGATCTGGCGGCGGCAGACCCCGTAGGGCGGCTGGCGACCCCGGCCGCGCTGAAGAGTGCTACGCTCTGGGGCATGGCGATGCGGCTAGGCCAGAGGATGAGCGGGGGCCTAGCCGGGCCATTGAAGCGCTCGCGTCTCGCCGACGACGGCGTATCGCTCACGCTGACGCTGCGTCCAGACGATCGCGGTCTCTACGGCGAGGCGGTAGAACGGCGCCATACCGCTCTGGCGACCGCGTTAGGCCGCAAACCCTTACTCGCTATTGCTTAGCTCCGCCCCTTGCAGGGGAGGAACTAAGTGATCAGGCGCAGGTGAAGCGTTCGATCCGACCCTTCGCATCGACATAGACGTTCAGCCGATCAGCGCGGAAATCCATCGTCACGGCCGTGTTCGGTGCGATCCAGCGGAGCGTGCGTGCGCCCGATCGGGTCTGCATCACGTCGGCCCGAGCATCGCTTGCGCGCTTGCCGACCAGATCGCCCAGAGAGTCGGCATTGCAGGCGGCGGCGACCGGCGGAGCGGTAGGCGTCTCGCCACGCATCTCGACCGGCGTACACGCTGCCGAGGCCAACAAGGCTGCGACCAGAACGATCCTCATGCGGCATCCTCCGTACGCGTCATCTTCAGCTTCCCGCCGATGACCGCAAACGCCAGCCGCCCCTCGACTAGGTCCAGCGCATCACGCCCGAACTGATCGAACCGCCAGCCTTCGAGCATCGGCAGCCCGGTCCGCACACCCGCTGCCAGCGCTTCGAGTTCATCGGTGCGCGCGAGAAGTTTCGATGCGACATCAATGTCTCGCGACCGGATCTTCAGCAGCAGCTTGAGCAGATCCGCCACCAGCGAACCCTCCTTGCCAAGCCCCGGCTTGCGATCGTCGCGTGGCGGCAGTTCGTCGTCGCCAAGCGGCTGCGCGCCCTCGATCGCCGCCATCAAACGGCCACCGATGTCATTCCCAGCCCAGGTCGCCGACAACCCACGCACCCGCGCAAGGTCGGCCTGCTTCTTCGGTGGGTGTCCCGCCATGTCGCCGAGCGTTTCATCCTTGACGATCCTCCCGCGCGGCAGATCCTTCGCCTGCGCCTCCAGCTCGCGCCACCGCGCCAGCGCCTTTAAGCGACCCAGCACGTCAGGCTTGCGCCCGGAGATCCGCACGCGCTTCCACGCCAGATCGGGATCGTTCGCGTAATTGGCGGTATCGCCAAGCCGCTCCATCTCCTGATCGAGCCACACGCCGCGCCCGGTCTTACGCAACCGCTCCAGCATTTTCGGAAAGATCTTCGACAGATGCGTGACGTCGCCGATCGCATATTCGATCTGCCGCGCGTCGAGCGGCCTGCGCGCCCAGTCGGTGAACCGCGCCCCCTTGTCGACCGCGATCCCGAGCCAGCTGTCGACCAGGTTCGAATAGCCGATCTGCTCGCCCTGTCCGAGCGCCATCGCCGCGACCTGCGTGTCGAACAGCGGGAAGGGCGTCTTGCCGGTGAGGTTATAGACGATCTCGATGTCCTGCCCGCCGGCGTGAACGACCTTCAGCACGTCGTGATTCTCGACGAGCAGGTCGAGCAGCGGCTTGAGGTCGATCCCCGGCGCCATCGGGTCGATCGCCGCGGCTTCCTTGTCGTCGGCGATCTGGATCAGGCAGAGTTCCGGGTAATAGGTGCTCTCGCGCATGAATTCGGTGTCGACGCACACATAGTCGGCGTCGGCCATGCGCGCGCACAAATTGGCGAGCGTGGCGCTGTCGGAGATAAGCGGGTGGATATGCATCGCTCGTCCATAGCGAGCCTCGTTCGGGTTGACAAAGCCCGGAAGGGAAGGGAAGCGCGGACCACCTGTTTATCGTCCGAGAAGACCCATCATGCACGCCTATCGCACCCACAACTGCGCCGCCCTCCGCCCCGAACAGGTCGGGGAAGAGGTTCGCGTCTCCGGCTGGGTCCACAAGAAGCGCGATCACGGCGACCTCGTCTTCATCGATCTGCGCGATCACTACGGCATCACGCAGATCGTCACAGACGTCAGCGGCCCGGTCTTCAAGGTCATCGAGGGATTGAAGAGCGAAAGCGTCGTCACGATCACCGGCAAGGTGACCGCACGTGCGCCGGAAGCCGTCAACCCGAACTTGCCGACCGGCGGGATCGAGATCCGCGCGACCGCCGCGACCGTCCAGTCGATGGCCAGCGAGCTGCCGATGCCGGTCGCGGGCGAGGCCGAGTATCCCGAGGATATCCGTCTCCGCTATCGCTATCTCGATCTGCGTCGCGAGCGGCTGCACGCGAACATCATGCTCCGCAGCCAGGTGATCACGTCGCTGCGCAACCGGATGAATTCGCAAGGGTTCACCGAATTCCAGACGCCGATCCTGACCGCATCGTCGCCCGAGGGCGCTCGCGATTATCTGGTGCCGAGCCGCGTCCATCCGGGCAAGTTCTACGCGCTCCCGCAGGCGCCGCAGATGTTCAAGCAGCTGCTGATGGTCGCCGGCTTCGACCGCTATTTCCAGATCGCGCCGTGCTTCCGCGACGAGGATGCACGCGCCGATCGTTCGCCGGGCGAATTCTACCAGCTCGATTTCGAGATGAGCTTCGTCACGCAGGACGACGTGTTCGCGGCAATCGAGCCCGTCCTGCACGGTGTGTTCGAGGAGTTCGCCGACTGGCAAGGTAAGGGGCGCCAGGTCTCTGCGCTCCCCTTCAAGCGCATCCCCTACCGCGAATCGATGCTGAAGTACGGCAGCGACAAGCCCGACCTGCGCAACCCGATCCTGATCCACGACGTCGGCCATCACTTCGTCGATTCGGGCTTCGGCCTGTTCGCCGGGATCGTCGCCGGCGGTGACGTGGTCCGCGCGATCCCCGCGCCGAACACTGCCGACAAGAGCCGCAAGTTCTTCACCGACATGAACGATTGGGCACGCGCCGAGGGTCATGCCGGGCTCGGCTACATCACCCAGAAGAACGGCGAACTCGGTGGTCCGATCGCCAAGAACCATGGCGAGGAAGCGACGCGGAAGCTGATCGCGGAGATGGGTCTCGGTCCGAACGATGGCATCTTCTTCGCTGCCGGAAAGGAACTGCCCGCGTCGAAGCTCGCCGGCGCCGCGCGTGCGCGGATCGGCGCCGACCTCGGCCTGATCGACGAGAACCGGTTCGAGTTCTGCTGGATCGTCGACTTTCCGATGTTCGAATATGACGAGGACGCGAAGAAGGTCGATTTCAGCCACAACCCGTTCTCGATGCCGCAGGGCGAGATGGATGCGCTGGAGACCAAGGATCCGCTCGATATCCTCGCTTATCAGTACGACATCGTCTGCAACGGGGTCGAACTGTCGTCGGGCGCGATCCGGAACCACCGTCCGGAGATCATGTACAAGGCGTTCGAGATCGCCGGCTATACGCAGGCCGACGTCGACACGAACTTCGCGGGCATGATCAATGCGTTCAAGGTCGGCGCACCGCCGCATGGCGGCTCGGCACCGGGGATCGACCGGATGGTCATGCTGCTCGCCGGCGAACCGAACATCCGCGAAGTCGTGCTGTTCCCGATGAACCAGAAGGCCGAGGACCTGATGATGGGCGCGCCGAGCCCGGTTAGCGCCAAGCAGCTGAAGGAACTCAACATCCGGTTGACCGTGGATGGTCCGAAGGATGCGACGAAGGTGGTCGCGCCGAACGCGGGGTAATCTACCTGTCCCTCGCCCCTCCGGGGAGAGGGAAGGAGGAGCCGCTTGGCGACGGGAGGGTGAGGGGAGGTTGGCGGATCCCAACTGCCCCTCACCCTCCCACCCGCAAGCGCGGGCGGGCCCCTCCTCTCCCCGAAGGGGCGAGGGAAAGACGTCCCACGCTTCCTCAACCCCCTCAACCATGCAAATACCTCTGCACGATAAGGGGTTGGCATGCGCGACGATCAGATGACACCGGCGCCAAGCCTCGTCCGCAGCCTCGGCGTCACGGGCGTCCTGTTCCTCACCCTCTCCGTCGCAACCCCGGCATCGTCGGTGTTTGTCATCGTCCCCGGCATGCTCCAGGTCGCCGGCACCGGCGCGGTGTGGGCAACCCTGATCGCCGGGCTCGTCTGCGTCGCGACCGCATTCGTCTATGCCGAACTCTCCTCCGCCTGGCCGGTCGCGGGCGGCGAGTATATCGCGGTCGCGCATACGCTCGGGCCGATGGCGGGCTTCGTCATGCTCGGCGTCAACGTCTTCAACAACCTGCTCTTCCCGCCGGTAGCAGGGCTGGGCGTCAGTGCGGTGCTCGGCACGCTCGTCCCCGGCCTGCCGCAGATTCCCGTCGCGATCGCCGTGGTCGGAGGGTCGACGCTCGTCGCAATCCTCCAGATCCGCGTCAACGCCTGGCTCACGGGGCTCTTCCTGCTGGTCGAGATCCTGGCGATCGGGGCGGTCGTCTGGCTCGGGTTCGCCGATACCGTCCACCCGATCGGCGACCTGTTGCTCCACCCTGTCATGCCGCAAGGCGCCTCCCTCGTCCCCGCGTCAGCCGCGTCGATCGGCCTCGCCACCTCGATCGCGATCTTCGCACTCAACGGCTATGGCGCTGCGGTGTACTTCGGCGAAGAGATGCTCGACGCGCCCCGGCTGATCGCGCGCGCGATCATGGCGTCGCTCGCGCTGACGCTGCTGTTCGAAGGCATCCCGATCGTCGCGGTCCTGGTCGGCGCACCGGACCTTCACGCCACGCTCACCGCCGACGACCCGTTCGGCCTTCTCGTCACCCTCCGTAGCGGCACCACGACGGCGAACTGGATCTCGATCGGCGTCGTCGTCGCGATCGTCAACGCGGTGATCGCCTGCATCCTCGCCTGCGCGCGCTTCTTCTACGGCACCGCGCGCGACGGAAGCTGGGGCCGTCCGCTCGACCGGTGGATGACACAGGTTCACGCGAAATTCGGCTCGCCCTGGGTGGGCACGTTGCTGGTCGGCGGGTTCGGCATCGTCGCGTGTTTCCTCCCGCTCCAGTTGCTGCTCGTGCTCAGCGGCACCGGCCTCGTCGCGATCTACTCAGGGATCTGCGTCGCGGCGATGGTCGGCAGGCGTACCGGCAAGACTGCCCACGCTCCCTACCAGATGCCGCTCTACCCACTCGCTCCGGTCGTAACGCTACTCGCGCTCGGCTATGTCTGCTGGACGAGCTGGCTCGATCTCGAGGAGGGCCGCCCCGGTCTGCTCATGACGGCCGCGCAGATCCTGCTGTCGATCGCCTATTATTGGTTCGTCCTGCGTCGTCGCGGCGCCTGGAACGTTCAGATCCCGACCCTTGCGACGGAGCGCGATACATGACGATACACCTGGCCGACTACGAAGACGGTGACGAATACGACGGCAAGTACAAGCACGACCTCGCCGCGCTGCAAAAGCGTCTCGAACATATCCAGGTCGCGCACATCGTCGCGGGCAAGAGCGCGATCGTGATGTTCGAGGGTTGGGACGCCGCGGGGAAGGGCGGTATCATCCAGCGTCTCTCCGCTGAATGGGACCCGCGCAACTACAAGGTCTGGCCGATCTCGGCGCCAACCGCGGACGAGAAGGCGCACCATTTCCTCTGGCGCTTCTGGAACCGTCTGCCCGCCAACGGCAACATCGCGGTGTTCGATCGCAGCTGGTACGGCCGCGTGCTGGTCGAGCGTGTTGAGGGGTTCGCCAGCGAGACCGAATGGCGCCACGGCTATGACGAGATCAACGCGTTCGAGGCGCAACAGGTCGAGAGCGGCACCACCCTCATCAAGCTGTTCATCCATACTACGCAAAAGGAGCAGGACCGTCGGCTGAAGGCACGGCTCGACGATCCTTGGAAGCACTGGAAGACCGGGCTCGACGATTTCCACAACCGGTCGCGCCGCGAGGAGTATCTGGAGGCGATGGCCGAGATGTTCGCGCGCACTGATACCGCGACCGCGCCCTGGACGGTGATCGACGGCAACGACAAGAAGGCGGCCCGAATCGCCGCGCTGACGCTGATCGCGGACCGCCTCGAAGCGGGGGTTTCGATGGTGCCGCCACCGCTCGACCCGAAGGTCAAGCGCGTGGCGGAGAAGGCGTTAGGCCTTCGCTGACGCGTCAGGCTTTCGCGGATTTGGCCTCTGGTGCATCGGCCTGGATGAACTCGTCGTCCGCGTTGAGCAGCAGCATCTGGCCCTTGTCGATGCCGAAATAGGCACCGCGGAGCGCCAGCGTGCCGGCGGCCTCGGCCCTTCTGACGAACGGGAAGGTGCGCAGATTGGCGATTGAGGTTCGAACGGACTCGAGTTCCATCTCACGGCCCGCCTGGTCGCTGTCGCCATACTTGGCGATGACCTTCTCGCGCGCGCCGTCGAGCAAGCTCACCCAGTCAGACACGAAGCCGCCAGCGCCATGGTCCGCGTCGGCAAAGGCCTGCGTCAGCGCGGCCTTGCAGCCGCCGCACTTCTCATGGCCCATTACGACGATCTCTTCGACCTTCAGCTGCGTAACGGCGAACTCGATGGCCGCCGACACGCCGTGATGGCCGCCACCGGTCTCGTAGGGCGGGACCAGATTGGCGACGTTGCGGACGACGAACACCTCGCCGGGGAGCGTGTCGAAGATCTGCGCGGGTTCGACGCGGCTGTCGGAACACGCGATGATCATCACCTTCGGGCTCTGGCCTTCCTGCAGTTCCTTCCAGCGCTCGCGCTGCGCTTCCCAGGGGCCGTCCTTGAAGCGGTGATAGCCTTCGATCATTTCCGGAAAGTGAGTTGGCACGGTTAGCCTTCCATATCAGTTTGCGATGCAACATGAAAAACTTGTCATGTTGAAACTGGTTCCATGATTTTATCCGGTTCGTCCGATGGTTCCAACCCGCTGACGGCGTCCGCCGCCATTGTCTCGACGGCAGGGCGGGGCTATCTGGCGTGCATGAACGACATGACCCCGATGGCTGCGCCGGTCCGTGCGCGCAAGCCCGACTGGATCCGCGTCAAGGCGCCGACCTCCGCTGGCTTCGCAAAGACGCGAGAGCTGATGCGCTCCAAAAGCCTCACGACGGTGTGCGAAGAGGCGGCGTGCCCGAACATCGGCGAATGCTGGTCGAAGAAGCATGCGACGGTCATGATCCTCGGCGATACCTGCACGCGGGCGTGCGCGTTCTGCAACGTCAAGACCGGCATGCCGCGTGCGGTCGATCGGATGGAGCCGCAGAACGTTGCCGATGCGGCCGCGCAGATGGGCCTCAACCACATCGTCATCACCTCGGTCGATCGTGACGATCTTCCGGACGGTGGCGCGTCGCAATTCGTGAAGGTGATCCAGGCGATCCGCGCGTCGAACCCGACGACGACGATCGAGATCCTGACCCCGGACTTCCGCAACAAGGCGCAGGCCGCGATTGAGTCGATCGTCGAGGCGCGTCCCGACGTCTATAACCATAATCTCGAGACGGTGCCGCGGCTGTATCCCACGATCCGCCCGGGTGCGCGCTATTACGCGTCGCTGCGGCTGCTGGAGAGCGTCAAGCGCCACGACCCGTCGATCTTCACCAAGTCTGGCGTGATGCTTGGTCTCGGCGAGGAGCGTCTGGAGATCCATCAGGTTATGGACGACATGCGCTGCGCCGACATCGATTTCCTGACGATGGGCCAGTATCTCCAGCCTACGCCGCGCCACGCCAAGGTTGCCGAGTTCGTGCCGCCCAAGGCGTTCGACGCCTATGCCTCGATCGCCCGCGCGAAGGGCTTCCTGCTGGTCGCATCGTCGCCGCTGACGCGGTCGAGCTATCACGCCGGCGATGATTTCGAACGGTTGCGTGCGAACCGCGATGCCAAGCTGGGCGTTGCGCGCATCTGATGCCGAAGCATTCGGAAACGCGCCATCTGCCCTACACGCCGGAACAGATGTTCGACCTGGTCGCCGATGTCGGTCGCTATGCCGAGTTCCTGCCGTGGGTCAGCGCGATGCGCGTGCGCTCGAACAGCGAGACGGAGACGCTGGCCGACATGATCGTCGGCTTCAAGGGCCTGCGCGAGACGTTCACGTCGCGCGTGCAGAAAGTCCGGCCGAGCGAACTCAACGTCGATTACGTCGATGGCCCGCTCAAGTACCTCCGCAACGAATGGCATTTTCGGCCAGAGCCGCAGGGTTGCGCGGTCGACTTCACCGTTGACTTCGCGTTCAAGAACCGGATGTTCGAGATGATCGCGGGGCAAGTTTTCGGTGCCGCACTGCGGAAAATGATCGGCGCGTTCGAGACGCGCGCCGCCGAGCTTTACGGGGCCGAAGCGTCCGGCAACAAGAGTTCGAGCGCGCACAACGCGGCCTGAAGCCGAATCCCGCCACGACCGAGATCGCCGAAGTCCTTGCGATCGGCATGGACGTCTGACGGGTCGCGACCCTTCTCGGCGCGACCGAACACCACGGTTCCAACCGGCTTCTTCAGAGAACCGCCACCTGGCCCTGCTACGCCAGTGATCGCAACGGCGATGTCGGCGCCCGACTGCTTAAGCGCGGCCTGCGCCATGCTCCACGCGACCGCGATCGAAACCGCGCCGAACGTTTCGAGCACGTCCGAACTGATCTTCAGGACGCCGAGCTTGGCGGCGTTCGAATAGGTTACGAAACCGACCTCGAACACGTCGGACGATCCGGGGATCTCGGTCAGGGCAGCCGCGACGAGGCCGCCGGTGCAGCTTTCGGCGACTGCCACCCGGCGGCCGATCGAGCGGTTCTGCTCGACCACCTTGCGCGCGGCGTCGACCAGTTCGACGGGAAGGATCGTATCCATCAGCGAGTCTCCACCGGGCAGAGCAGCATCGCCACCGCGGCGATATCACCGCTGCGCGACTTCTGGGATTTGAGGTACCGCAACGTCTCGACGACGATGCCCGCGGTGTTGCGCGGTGGCAAGGGCTGGAGCAGCGTCACCATCCGGTCGATCGTCCCGCAATCGCGCGTTGCGATCCGCCCGACGATCTGCGGTACCAGCAGCGTCGTCAGCAGCGGGCGTGCAAACTCCGAATCGAGCAACGCGTCCACGGCGGGATCGCTGAGCTTGACGATCGCCGCGCGCGCCGCCGGCCAGGCCCGGTCGGACTCGACCTGATAGCGATCGATCAGCGCACTCGACTGCGACCGGATGAGACTGGCGGCAGGAAGCTGCGCCGCGCAGACACGCCCGGTTTCGCGCAGGATGTCGGGCATAGCGACGAGCGTCAGCGATTCGGCCTCGGGCCCGGTGATGCATCGCTGTTGCGCCACCGCCGGGCTGGCAAGGAGCGCGATCGCGGCAAACGCGGCAGCGATCTTCAAAGCGGCGATCCGGGCAGGCTAATGGTCGCAACGGCCTGCGCGGCGATACCTTCACCGCGGCCGGTGAAGCCGAGCCGTTCGGTCGTGGTCGCCTTGACGCTGACCCGGTCGAGCGTGAGCCCGAGCAGGTCGGCGATCCGCGCGGTCATCGCCGCGCGATGCGGGCCGATCTTCGGCGCCTCGCACATGATCGTCAGGTCGACGAAATCGATCCGGCCGCGCTTGTCGGCGATGAGCTTGGCGGCATGCTGGAGGAACTGCGCGGAGTCGGCGCCCTTCCACTGGGGATCGCTCGGCGGGAAATGCGTACCGATATCGCCCGCCGCGATCGTGCCCAGCAGCGCGTCGGTCAGCGCGTGGAGCGCCACGTCCGCGTCGCTATGCCCCGACAGCCCCTTGTCGTGGGGGATCAGCACGCCGCCGAGCCACAGCTCCTCGCCGGTTTCGAGGCGGTGGACGTCGAACCCCATCGCGGTGCGGGTTTCGTAGGCGACACGCGCTTCGGCGGCCGCGAAATCTTCTGGGTGGGTGACTTTCTCGAGCATCGCCGAGCCCTGCACCAACGCGACGCCGACGCCAAGCCGTCGCACCATCTGCGCGTCGTCGGTCGCCTCTTCGTCGGCAGGCCAGACCGCGTGCGCGGCACGGAGTGCCTCCACCGCAAACGCCTGGGGAGTCTGCACCCGGTTGAGGTCGGCGCGGGGCACGATGTCACCGAGCAGGACGCTGCCGCGCGCGAGCGTATCGGTCACCGGGAGGACCGGAATGGCGGCGTCCCGGGTCTTCAAGGCAGCGACAAGCGAATCGATGACCGTGTGTGACAGAAAGGGGCGGGCAGCATCGTGAATCAAGACGTGCGTCGCGTCGCCGACCGCCGCTAGGCCGTTGGTAACCGACTCACGCCGCGTCGCACCGCCAACCACGATCGCCGCGTCCCCCAATGCGGCGATCACGGAGGCCTGCTGGCCCTCGGCGACGACGACGATCGTCTCGGCGATCGCCGGATGCGTCGCGAACGCCCCATAGGAATAGCCGATCATCGGCCGACCGGCGATCAGCGCGAACTGCTTGGGAACCGATCCCCCCGCGCGCACGCCGGTTCCGGCAGCGACGATGATCGCGACGATACGCTGTGCCTGTGTCATCCTCGCGCCCTAGCGGTTCGCCCCAACGCTCGCCAGTCTTGCGAAAAACCATCAGACGGCGTAGGGGGATGCCTCTTTTTCAGGCACATCCATGCGTAACCTTGCCCCTATCCAGATCGGTCCCGTCCGGATCGAAAGCCCCGTCGTGCTCGCGCCGATGACCGGCGTCACCGACATGCCGTTCCGCACCTTGGTGCGACGCTATGGCTCGGGCCTCAACGTCACCGAGATGGTGGCGAGCCAAGCCGCGATCCGCGAGACGCGCCAGTCGTTGCAGAAGGCGGCATGGGACCGGCTCGAGGAGCCGGTGTCGATGCAGTTGATCGGCTGCACCCCCTACGAGATGGGTGAGGCCGCCAAGCTCAGCCAGGATCGCGGCGCGGCGATCATCGACATCAACATGGGCTGCCCGGTGCGCAAAGTCGTCAATGGCGACGCAGGCTCGGCACTGATGCGCGATACCAAGCTCGCCAGCGCTATCATCGAGGCGACGGTGAAAGCCGTCGACGTGCCGGTCACGCTGAAGATGCGAATGGGCTGGTGCCACGACAGCCTCAACGCGCCCGATCTCGCGCGCATCGCGGAAGACCTCGGCATCAAGCTGATTACCGTCCACGGCCGCACGCGCAACCAGATGTATAAGGGCAGCGCCGACTGGGGCTTCGTCCGCAAGGTCAAGGACGCGGTCACGGTTCCGGTGATCGTCAACGGCGACATCTGCACCATCGAGGACGCCGAAGCCGCCATGGACCAGTCCGGCGCGGATGGCCTGATGATCGGTCGCGGTTCCTATGGCCGCCCCTGGGTACTCGGCCAGGTGATGGAGTGGTTCGCCACCGGCCGTCGCATCGAAGATCCGTCGATCACCGAGCAATATGACGCGATCGCAGGGCATTACGAGGCGATGCTCGAACATTACGGGATCGAGACCGGCGTCAACATGGCGCGGAAACATATCGGCTGGTACACCAAGGGCCTCCCCGGTTCGGCCGAGTTCCGCAACAAGGTCAACCAGGTTCCCGATCCCAAGCAGGTCAAGGCGATGCTGGCCGAGTTCTACGCTCCCTGGCGCGAACTTGCAGCGGCCTGATACGCAATCCCGGGGGCGGCCAGGCTTTGCGGAGCTGTTCGCGGCACTCCCGGTCGCGGTCGTCGTCGTCGATCCAGACCACCGCGTCGCGCATGCCAATGCACTCGCGGAGCAATTGCTGAACCTCTCCGAGCGGTTGATGATCGGCCAACCGCTCGATGCGATCATCCCGCCACCCGACGATCCGCGTAACCGCGACGGGCACGGTCTGGCGGTCTACGACACCGAGATCTCGACCGCGCGCGGCGTGAAGATCCGCGTCGATTTCGCCGAAACACAGATTGCGGACTATCCCGGCTGGCGGGCGATCACGCTCCATGCGTCGGCAACGTCTCGGCGACTGGGGCATTCGGTCGACCGCGCGGCCGGAGCAAGGGCGGCGGTTGGTGCGGCCGCGATGCTCGCACACGAGATAAAGAACCCGCTGTCCGGCATCCGCGGCGCCGCGCAATTGCTCGGTGCAGGCGAGTTAACGACGCTGATCGTGACCGAGGTCGACCGCATCGCCGCGCTGATCGACCGCATGCAGGACTTCAGCGACACGCGGCCGCTGCCGCTCGCCAGCGAGAACATCTATCCGCTGCTGGGTCACGCACGCCGGCTTGCGCTCGCCGGGTTTGCGCGAGGAATCACGATCGAGGAACGCTTTGATCCCTCGCTTCCACCCGCACAGATCAACCGCGACGCCCTCCTCCAGATCGTCATAAACCTGCTGAAGAACGCGCGCGAAGCCGTTCGAAACGAACGCGAACCGCGGCTGGTGATGACCACTGCCTACCGCCACGGCATCACAGTCAGCGCCGCGCCGGGCAAGCCACGCGTGCCGCTGCCGATCGAGATCTGCATCTTCGACAATGGCCCGGGCGCGCCCGCCGACATCGCCGATCACCTGTTCGATCCGTTCGTGTCGGGTCGTCGCGAAGGGCAGGGGCTTGGTCTCGCGCTCGTCGACAAGCTCACCCGAGACATGGGCGGCATCGTCCAATACGCCCGGGAAGGTACGCCGGAAATGACCGTCCTCCGCCTGTTGCTCCCCAGAGCGGCATCATGAGCACCGTCCTGGTCGTCGATGACGACGCCGCGATCCGCACCGTCGTCGCGCAGGCCCTCCGTCGCGCAGGCCACGACGTCACCGTCGCCGACAGCCTGGCACAACTCGAACGCGCGCTCGCCGTGTCTCTGCCCGACGTCCTCATCACCGACGTCATCCTCCCAGACGGCGACGGCATCGATCACGTCCGCAGCGTCGCCGCGCGCTTTCCGCTGCTGCCGATCATCGTCCTCTCGGCACAGAACACGCTGACCACCGCGGTCCGCGCGGCCGAGGTCGGCGCGTACGAATACCTCCCCAAGCCGTTCGATCTCGACGTCCTCACGAGCGCCGTGACGGGCGCACTCGCACGCGGCGGCATGGTGTCGGAGGACGCACTCCACGACGAGGACCGCGCGCTCCCGTTGATCGGTCGCTCCGCGGCGATGCAGGACGTGTACCGGATCATCGCGCGCGTCGTTTCGAATGACCTGACCGTGCTGATCTCAGGCGAATCGGGCACCGGCAAGGAACTCGTCGCGCGCGCGATCCACGATCTGGGCCCGCGCAGTGCAGCCCCGTTCGTCGCGATCAACATGGCGGCGATCCCGCGCGAACTGATCGAGGCCGAGCTGTTCGGGCACGAACGCGGCGCCTTCACCGGCGCTGCGACGCGCAATGCCGGTCGGTTCGAGCAGGCGTCGGGTGGCACGCTGTTCCTCGACGAGATCGGCGACATGCCGATGGAGGCACAGACCCGCCTGCTCCGCGTGCTCCAGTCGGGCGAGTTCACCAGCGTCGGCGGCGCCCGGACGATCCGCGTCGACGTCCGCATCGTCGCCGCCACCAATCGCGACCTGTCCGCGCAGGTCGCGACCGGCCAGTTCCGCGAGGACCTGTTCTACCGCCTCAACGTCGTGCCGATCGCGCTACCTGCGTTGCGCGAACGCAGGCAGGACATCGCCTTGCTCGCGCGCCACTTCCTCGATCATGCCGCGATCCAGGGATTGCCGCGTCGTCAACTCGCCACCGACGCGATCACCGCGCTCGGCGCGCATGCCTGGCCCGGCAATGTGCGCGAGCTCGAGAACCTTATGCGCCGTCTTGCGGTCCTTGCGCGCGACGAAGTGATCGACGCCGAGGCGATCCGGACGATGCTCGGCACGCAGGTCGATGCGAGCGAGGCGCCCGATATCGACATCGCGCAGGCGGTCCGCGCCATGATCGAGCGGATCGCACGCCAGGATCCCGCTGCGCTTGACGATGGCACCCTGTACGACCGCGTGATCGGCGAAGTCGAACGGCCGCTGATCGAGGTGATGCTCGCGCGCCACGGCCAGAATCAGCTTCGCGCGGCCCGCGCGCTGGGGATCAATCGCAACACGCTCCGCAAGCGGCTCGACACGCTGGGGATCGATCTCGGCGGTGAATCAGTCGCCTGATTGCACCGAAACGGCAATCTTCCAGTCATTATGTGGTTTAAAGGCAACGGTTGACGTTGTATCGGGGCATCGATGATCGCTTCCGCGGCGCTACCTATGGATGAAGACGGGCTTCCGACCCGGTTTGCCGTGACGCCCGCGATCGAGGGGCTGGTCGTGGCCGTGGCGGTCGCGATCGGCGTCGCGAGCTACTTCACGATCACCGGGACGGACGCGCCGCAGCGTCTCCTCGCGCCACCGCTTGTCGCGTTGCTGCTGGTCGCGAATCTCGTGCCCGGTATCGCGCTCCTGATGTTGCTCGGGCGCCGTGTCGCGATGCGCCGCGCCGCGCGGTCGCCTGTCGGCGGCGGCGGGCGTCTCCATGTCCGGCTCGTCGCGCTGTTCTCGATCGTCGCCGCGGTGCCGATGCTGCTCGTCACGATCTTCGCGTCGCTGCTGTTCCAGTACGGCGTGCAGTTCTGGTATTCCGATCAGGCACGCGGGATGCTCGAGAACGCGACCGGCCTCGCCCAGTCGTCCTACGCCCGCCAGCTCAACCGGTGGCAGGAAGCGACCGTGACGATGGCGAGCGACATGTCCGCCTATCTCCGCGAGCGCTCGCTCCAAAGCCCCGACTTCTCCGGCTGGTTCCTCCAGCAGGTCTATTATCGGAGTCTCTCGGAAGCCGCGTTGTTCAAGCTGTCGCCGCAGCGCGGAATCCAGACGCTGGCGATCGTCAATCCGTACGAGATCGATTTCACCCGTCGGGTCACGCCGTCGGCGATCGCCGAGTTGCGGTCGGGCAAGAGCGCGGTCGTCGCGGTGACCGGTGATCGGATCCAGACGATCACGATGCTGCCCGGGTCGGACGAGCTGTTCCTCTATGCGGGCCGCGTCGAGGATACCAAATCTCTGTCCGAGCAGACCACGCGTGCGAACGAGGTCCTGACGAGTTATCGATCGTTGCTCGCACGGGCTCGCAGCTTACAATTGCGGTTCAACGCGGCGCTGCTGCTGATTTCGCTGCTGATCGTCGGCGTCGCGGTCTGGATCGCGCTGGCAGTGGCGGATCGCCTGGTGCGACCGGTCGGCGAGTTGGTCGATGCAGCGCGCCGGGTCGCTGAGGGCGATTTGACCGCGCGCGTGCCGGACCCGCGCAGTCGCGACGAGGTCGGCACGCTGGCCAACGCGTTCAACCAGATGACGGGGCGGCTGGAAGAACAGAATACCGAACTCGTCACCGCAAACGGTCAGCTGGAGAATCGCCGCGCGTTGATCGAGGCGGTGATGGCGGGCGTCTCCGCGGGCGTCGTCGCGACGAGCCGCGACCGGACGATCACGATCGCGAACGATTCTGCCACGGGGTTGCTGGCGACGGTCGTCGGTACGGATAGCCTGGTCGGTCGCCGACTGGTCGATGTCGCACCCGAACTCGATGCGATGCTCGACAGCGGCGACCGCGAGGCGATCGTCGAAGTCGGGCCGGCGGGCGATATGCGGACGCTTGCCGTGCGGATCGCGCGACCGACCACCGGCCCGATCCTGACGTTCGACGATATCACGCAGCAGCTGCTAGACCAGCGTCGCGCAGCATGGTCCGACGTCGCGCGACGGATCGCGCACGAGATCAAGAACCCGCTGACGCCAATCCAGCTTGCCGCCGAGCGCCTTCAGCGGCGCTACGGTGCCAAGGCCGAGATGCAGGACGGGACGTTCTCGCGGCTGACCGACACGATCATCCGCCAGGTTGGCGATCTCCGCCGGATGGTCGACGAGTTCTCCTCGTTCGCCCGTATGCCGAAGCCCGTGTTCCGCGAGGAATCGCTGGTCGATGCCGCGCGGCAGGCTCTGTTTCTGCATGAGGTGGCGCACCCCGCGATCGGCTTCCACCTGGTCAACGACGACCCGGGTCTGGCGCTGGTCTGCGACCGCCGTCAGATCGGTCAGGCGCTCACCAACATCGTCAAGAACGCGGTGGAAGCCGTTGAAGCGCGTGGCGAACCCGGTGGCTCTGTGACCATGACGCTCAGCCAGGATCCGGGCCGTAGCGTCAGCATCGCGGTGGCGGATACGGGCATCGGCCTGCCGCCGGATCGCGACCGGATCATGGAGCCGTATGTGACGACGCGGGCGCGGGGCACGGGGCTCGGGCTTGCCATCGTCAAGAAGATCATTGAGGAGCATTGTGGTACGATCGGCTTTTCCGATCGGCCCGGTGGCGGTACAATCGTCACCATGACCTTCGACGCCAAGGCGCTGGACGCGCTCGACCAAGGGGCATCGGCACCCGAGTTGGCAGGGGAGGGCCAGCTCGCCACGATGACCCGCAACCGGATATGATTTGATGGCGCTCGATATTCTCGTCGTGGACGACGAACGTGACATTCGCGAACTCGTGGCAGGCGTCCTCGAGGACGAAGGCTATGAGACGCGCGACGCTGGCGACAGCGATTCCGCGCTGGAGGCGATCGCCGCGCGCCGGCCGTCGCTCGTGCTGCTCGACGTCTGGCTGCAGGGCTCGCGGCTCGACGGGCTCGAACTGCTCGACGAGATCAAGCGCCGCGACCCGTCGATCCCGGTTCTGGTGATCTCCGGCCACGGCAATCTAGACACCGCTGTCGCCGCCATCCGCCGTGGCGCCTCCGACTTCATAGAAAAGCCGTTCGAGGCCGAACGCCTGCTCATCATGGTCGCGCGCGCGACCGAGACCGAACGCCTCCGCCGCGAGGTCGCGTCGTTGCGTGCGACGGTCGGCCGCGAGACCGATCTGACCGGCAATTCGGGCTCGATCAACGGCGTCCGGGCGACGTTGAAGCGGGTGGCGTCGACCGGTAGCCGCGTCCTGATCATGGGGGCGGCCGGCGTCGGCAAGGAAGTCGCGGCGCGGCTGCTACACGGCTGGAGTCTGCGTACCGACGCGCCGTTCATCATCGTCAGCGCGGCGCGGATGACGCCCGAGCGGATGGACGAGGAACTGTTCGGCGTCGAGGAGGCGGGCGATCTGGTTCGCCCCGGTCTGTTCGAACAGGCGCATGGCGGGACGCTGTTCCTCGACGAAATCGCCGACATGCCGATTGCGACCCAGGCGCGTATCCTGCGAGCGCTCACCGATCAGGCTTTCACGCGGGTCGGCGGCACGAGGGTAGTGAAAGTCGACGTCCGCGTCGTATCGGCCACAGCGCGCGACCTCGTGTTCGAGATCGCGGAGGGACGTTTCCGCGAAGACCTCTATTACCGGCTGAACGTCGTGCCCGTTACGATCCCGCCGCTGTCCGATCGCCGCGAGGACATCCCCGCACTCGTCCAGCATTTCATCGCGCATTATGCGTCGGAGCGCCGTGTCCCGACGCCGGAAATAGCGCCGGACGCGATGGTCGCGTTGCAGTCGTACGACTGGCCCGGCAACGTCCGCCAGCTTCGCAACGTCGTCGAGCGCACGATCATTCTCGCGCCGGGCGATCGGATCGGCCGGATCGATCTCGACCTGCTGCCTGCGGAAGTGCTCGGCGATCAGGGGGATATCGGGTCGGCGGGATCGACCGCGATCATGGGATCGCCGCTGCGCGAAGCGCGCGAGACGTTCGAACGCGAATATCTGCGCGTCCAGATCCGGCGGTTTTCGGGCAACATCTCGCGCACGGCCAGCTTCATTGGCATGGAGCGATCGGCCTTGCACCGGAAACTGAAACTGCTCGGGATCACCGAAACACGCGACGAATAGAGCGCCGTAATTTCGCCGCCCTCTGGAACTATGGCCGCATCGATCATAGATCACACAAGGCGCCCGGTAACCGGGTGCATCTCCGACGCTGGGAAACAGCGCCTCGCGGGCAAAGTCCCGCCAAAAACAAAGGGTTATCCCATTGGCCGAAAAACCAGGCTCGCTTCAGGATCTGTTTCTGAACGCACTCCGGCGCTCCAAGACGCCGGTCACCATGTTCCTCGTTAAGGGCGTCAAGCTCCAGGGCATCGTTACGTGGTTCGATAATTTTTCCGTCCTGCTCCGCCGCGATGGCCAGTCGCAGCTGATCTACAAGCATGCGATCTCGACGATCATGCCAGCTGGCCCCATGGACGTGTCGGCAATCGTCGACGCGGTGGGAGAAAGCCAGAAGAAGCACCCGTTGTTGCAGGATATCTTTCTCAACGCCGTGCGCAAATCCGAAGACAGCGTGACGATGTTCCTGATCAACGGCGTCATGCTGCAGGGCCAGATCGCAGGCTTCGACCTGTTCTGCATGTTGCTCCAGCGCGAGGGCATGGCGCAGCTCGTCTACAAGCATGCGGTTTCGACGATCCAGCCGGCCCGCCCGCTGAACCTCGCCGAAGAGCCCACCGACACGGATGACGAAGATGACGCGGACGGTGACGATTGAGTAGCGGGTTCGAACGCGATCGGGACGAGTTCACCCGCGGTACACGCGCGATCGTCGTGCTGCCTGACCAGGGCCATGCATCGCGTGACGTCGATGCGCGTCTGGAGGAGACCGCCGGACTTGCCGGAGCGATCGGCGTCGAGATCGTCGAGCGGATCGCCTATCGCGTGCGCCAGCCGAAACCTGCGACGCTGATCGGTAGCGGGCAGGTCGAACTGCTCGCCACGCAGGTGAGGATGGAGGAGGCGGGGCTCGTTGTGTTCGATGCGAGCCTTACTCCGATTCAGCAGCGCAATCTGGAAAAAGCGCTCGAAACCAAGGTCATCGACCGGACCGGACTGATCCTCGAGATCTTCGGCGAGCGTGCGGCGACCGCCGAAGGTCGGTTGCAGGTCGAACTCGCGCATCTCGACTATCAGGCAGGGCGTCTGGTCCGCAGTTGGACGCATCTCGAGCGCCAGCGGGGTGGCTTCGGCTTCCTCGGTGGCCCAGGCGAAACGCAGATCGAGGCGGATCGTCGCCTGATCCGCGACCGCATGGCCCGGCTCAAGCGCGAGCTGGAGCAGGTCAGTCGCACGCGTGGCCTGCACCGCGAACGTCGTCAGCGCGCGCCCTGGCCGGTTATCGCTCTGGTCGGGTACACCAATGCTGGCAAGTCGACGCTGTTCAACCGGCTGACCGGCGCCGACGTGATGGCGGAGGACCTGCTGTTCGCGACGCTGGATCCGACGCTGCGGCAGATCCAGCTACCCGGCATCGACAAGGCGATCCTCTCGGACACGGTCGGGTTCGTATCTGACCTGCCAACGCAGCTTGTCGCGGCGTTCAAGGCGACGCTGGAGGAGGTGGTGTCGGCCGACCTGCTCGTCCATATCCGTGACATCGCACACCCCGATTCCGAAGCCCAGCGGGTCGATGTCGAGACCGTGCTAGCCGAGATCGGCGTCGATGAAAACACGCCGCGCTTCGAAGTATGGAACAAGCTCGATCTTCTCGATGCCGACACGCATGACGAGATCGCGGGGCAGGCAGCGCATCGTGACGACGTCGTGGCGATCTCCGCGCTGAGCGGGGAAGGGGTCCAGCATCTCATCGAGCAGGTGGCGGCGAAGCTCACCGGCGCCCATCGACGCTATAGCATCACCATCGAGGCTAGCGACGGAGCGGGGGCGGCGTGGCTACATGCGCACGGCGAAGTGCTGGGCAGCGTCAGCGACGAGCTCGATACGACCTACGATGTCCGGCTGTCCGAGACCGACTACGACCGATTCAGCCGCCGCGATGCTTGACCGCCTGCCATAGCGCTTCCTTCTGATCGAGTGTCATGGCGGCGAACGCGTCGCCGCCATCGACCTCTATCGCCCGGAAACGCGCTTCGAACTTGGCGTTGCCGGCCCTGAGCGCAGCTTCGGGATCGACACCGAGATGCCGTGCCCAGTTGGTCACGGCAAACAGCAGGTCGCCGATTTCCTCTTCTATCGTGTCTGAACCGGCCTCGCGAACCTCTTCTATTTCCTCGACAACCTTGGCGAGAGGCCCAGTCGCATCCGGCCAGTCGAACCCGACACGGGCGGCACGCTTCTGCAACTTTTCGGCGCGCGCCAGGGCGGGCAGGCCGATTGCGACGCCGGCGAGAGCGCTGTGATCGGACTTCTCCGCGCGCTCGGCGGCCTTGATCGTTTCCCAGCCTGGCGAAGAGGTTGCATCGCCGAATATGTGAGGGTGACGACGCTCCATCTTGTCGCTGATAGCGGCGACGACATCGGCCAAGGTGAACGCGCCGGACTCCTCGGCGATACGGCTGTGGAACACCACCTGAAGCAAAAGGTCGCCGAGTTCGTCCTTGAGGTCCGCCGGGTCATCGCGCGCGATCGCGTCGGCGACCTCATAGGCTTCCTCGATCGTGTAGGGCGCGATGGTCGACCAGGTTTGAACGCGATCCCATTCGCAACCTTCGACCGGATGACGCAGTCGCGCCATGATGGAAACGAGCCGTTCGATCATCAGAATCTCCGATTGATAGCACGCGATTTAAAAGATAATGTTAGATCGATAATATACATTATGTAAAATCTACTGGTTCGTCGGCGTAAGAATGAGCGTGGCATTCTCGACCCGCCACGATCCCAGCCTCGACAGGAAGTTCATGCCGATCACGTCGGTCTCGCCGAACGCCGGCGACGTGACGATGCCGAGGTTGGTTGCGGTGATCGTGCCGATCGTCACGCTTTTGGCGGTCGCGGTGCGCGCCGATACCGTACCGTTGGCGGTCTCGATGATCGCTGGAAACGGGCTTTCGTCGCTATTCAGGCTGGCGGCCTTGGCCGTGGCAGCGGACAAGGCAGTCGTCGTCGCACCACTATCGATCAGCATCCGGCGGCAGACACCGTCGATATCGACATCCGCCCAGAAATGCCCGTCTTCCGCCATGCGAATCCGAGTTTCAGTTCCGCTGACCTGCTGGTCGGAAAACATGGACTTCAAGCCAGACAGCCGATCCCGCTGGCTCGCGATCAGCAGGCCAACCGCGAAGATCGCGACCCAGGCCAGCGCCATCTTCAGCACCGGCTTCAACGGCAATCGGCGCGCGACCAACGCCGACAGCGGCAGGATCAACATGACTGCGTACAGCGCGAACTGGGCTGCGCGGTCACCGGTCATGCGGTCAGGATCAGCCCGTCATAGCCCGGCTCGACGCCGACCGGCAGTTCATGACGCAACGTCGCATAATCCATCGTGTTATCCATATGGATCAACGCGGTCCGCTTCGGCGTCAGGCGCTCCACCCAACCAAGCACGGCGGGCAGTTCCATGTGCGTTGGATGTGGTCGCCGACGGAGCGCGTCGACCACCCAGATGTCCAGATCCTGATACAGGCTGGCCATGTCGTCGGTCATCAGGTTGAAATCGGTCGCGTATCCGATCGACATCCCAGCCGCTTCGAACCTAAGGCCAGCGGCGTGGATACTACCGTGCGGTTGATTGGTAACACGGATATCGATCCCACCGATCGTCAACCGATCAGGCAGGACTTCGACGGCGATCGTCGGCGGATAGCCGGGGCGACCGTGAAAGGCGTAGGTAAAGCGGGCGTCCAGCGCTGCGAGCGTGAACGGCCGGGCGTAGCCGCGAACGGGCTCTCCGGCTGCGTGGAAAAGTTGGCGGAGATCATCGATGCCGTGGCAATGATCGGCATGGTCGTGCGTCCAGATCACCGCATCGACCCGGTCGACATCGGCGGCCAGCAATTGCTCGCGCATGTCGGGACTTGTGTCGATCAGGATCCGCGTACCGTCATGCTCGACGATCGCGGACGCACGCGTGCGCCGGTTGCGCGGCTCGGTCGGATCGCATTCGCCCCAGTCGTTGCCGATCCTCGGCACGCCGGAGGATGTGCCGGAGCCGAGGATCGTGATCTTCATGCCGCTGCCCCTGACACCCGCGTCTTGCCGAACAGCGTGTGGAAGTTCTCGGCCGTACGGCGCGACAGTTCCTCGACATTTTCGCCGCGAAGGGTGGCAAGAAACGCCGCGGTGTCGGCCACGAAGCCAGGTTCGCCGGTCTTGCCGCGATGCGGCACCGGCGCGAGGAACGGCGCGTCGGTCTCGATCAGCAGCCGCTCGATCGGCAGGCGCGCGGCGGTCTCCTGAAGGTCCCGCGCGTTCTTGAACGTCACGATCCCCGAGATCGAGATATAAAGCCCCATATCCAGCGCCTTGTCGGCGAAAGCTCCACTCGCGGTGAAGCAGTGGATGACGCCGGGATAGGCCCCCTTCCCCATCTCCTCCGCCATGATCGCCGCAGTATCGTCCTCGGCGTCGCGCGTATGAACGACGATCGGCAGACCGGTCTCGCGCGACGCGGCGATGTGCGCGCGGAAGCTCGCCTGCTGGCGGGCGCGGTCCGAGGTGTCGCGGAAATAGTCGAGGCCGCTTTCGCCGAGCCCTACCACGCGTGGATGCCGTGCGCGCTCGATCAGCTTGGCGGCGTCCACGTCGGGATACACGTCAGCCTCGTTCGGGTGGATGCCGATCGTCGCCCAGACGTCAGGCTCGCGCTCGGCGGTGGCGACGATATCGTCCCATTCGCTCTCGCGCGTCGAGATGTTGAGCATCGCCGTGACGCCGCGCGCCCTAGCCCGTGCGAGCACCGCCTGCTGGTCCTCGACGAGGCCCTTGTAGTTAAGGTGGCAATGGCTGTCGGCGAGCATCAGGCCTCCGCAGGCAGTTCGAGACGCGGGAATACGGGCGTCGGCGGTGCGATCCGAAAGTCGGAAGCAGCCACACGATCATACCAGCCGTCGTCGTCTATCGCGGCATGGTCGCGCTCGGTCGCGCCAATCTGCTCGAGCACTTTCCCAGCGGAATCCGGAACCACCGGCAGGATCGCGATCGCGAGCATGCGGATCGCGCGTACCAGCGTCCGCAGCACCGCGTTCATCCGCTCGGGATCGGTCTTGCGCAGCGCCCAGGGTGCCTGCGCGTCGATATACTGGTTGCACGCGAACACACCGCGCATCCACGCCTCGATGCCTTGCGACAGCGCGAGGTCGGTGAAGGCGGACTTGAACCCGGCACAGGCGACGACGACCTCCTCGATCAGTATCCCGTCGGCATCCTGGACCGTACCAGCTGTGGGAAACTCACCGCCCAAGTTCTTGGCGATGAATGACAATGTCCTCTGCGCAAGGTTGCCGAAGCTGTTCGCCAGCTCGGCGTTGACGCGGGTCACGATCGCCTCGGGCGAGTAGCTGCCGTCCTGGCCGAAGCTCACGTCGCGCAGGAAGAAATAGCGCAGCGCATCGACGCCGAACGCATCCGCGAGCGCCATCGGATCGACGACGTTGCCGACCGACTTCGACATCTTCTCGCCGCGCGTGAGAAGGAAGCCGTGGCCGAACACGCTCTTCGGCAACGGAATGCCCGCCGACAGCAGGAACGCCGGCCAATAGACCGCGTGGAAGCGGACGATGTCCTTGCCAATCAGATGGATATCCGCCGGCCAGTATTTCGCCTTGTCGCCGGTCATGTCGGGATAGCCGATCCCGGTCAGGTAATTGGTAAGCGCATCGACCCACACGTACATGACGTGGCCGGGGCTGCCGGGTACGGGCACGCCCCAGTCGAAGCTGGTCCGCGAAACCGACAGATCCTTCAGGCCACCCTCGACGAAGCGCATCACCTCGTTGCGGCGGCTTTCGGGGCGGATGAAATCGGGGTTGGCGGCGAAGAGGTCGAGCAACGGCTGCTGATATTTCGACAGGCGGAAGAACCAGGTCTCCTCCGCGGTCCATTCGACCGGCGTGCCTTGCGGCGAGCGGCGATCGTCGCCCTCCCCGGTCAGTTCTGGCTCGTCGTAGAATGCCTCGTCGCGGACCGAATACCAGCCTTCGTAGCGGTCGAGATACAGATCGCCTGCGTCCGCCATCGCCTGCCAGATCGCGGCGCTCGCGGCGTAATGATCGTCGTCGACGGTGCGGATGAAACGGTCATACGAGATGCCAAGACGGTCGGCCATCTCGTGGAAATACGACGACATTTCGTTGGCGAGTTCGCGCACGGGCATATCGCGGTCACGCGCGGCCTGGACCATCTTGAGACCGTGTTCGTCGGTGCCGGTCTGGAACAGGACGTCACGCCCCGCCTGGCGCTGGAAGCGTGCGATCGCATCGGCGGCGATCATCTCGTACGCATGGCCGATATGCGGACGGCCATTGGGATAGTGGATCGCGGTGGTGATATAGAAAGGGTCGGCCATGCCGCGCTCCTAGAGCATCGCCCCGATCAGGTGAAGCCTGCGCGGGCGGATCAGTGGCGCAATGTCGCGACGATCCCGGCCATCTCGAACACAGTGGCCTGCGCATCGAGCGACAGGCCGATCGCGGCGCCCGCCAGTTCGCGCGCTGCGGCATGTGCGTCGAGTGCGGATCGCAGCGCGGGCCCCGAACGGGTCCGTGCGGCGTCGGCGATGAACGCGGGCGCGCGATCGAGGAACGCCTCGTAGCGGGGTTGCGCGGTCTTGAGCCCGAGTGCTTTGGCGAGCTTAAGCCGGCGTCCATTGTCCCGGTCGCCGTCTTGCGCGATCGCGGCGATGGCATCGTCGATCGCGGCGATGTCGAGCCCGGCATAGCGGAGCGCGCGACCGGGTGCGCCGTCGCTGGCCCGAACCAGCGCGGCGACCTCGCCCTCGTCCGCATCGGGCTGCAACGTCCGGATCGCGGTTGCGACCTCGCCGTCCGCGAGCGCCTCGAACCGCAACAGACGACAGCGCGAGCGGATCGTGGGGAGCAACCGGCCCGGCGCATGACTTACCAGCAGGAAGATCGTCCCCGCTGGCGGTTCCTCGAGGTTCTTGAGCAACGCATTCGCCCCGCCCCGCTCCAGATCGTCGATCGCATCGATCACGACCACGCGGCGGGGGCTCATCGACGGCGTGGTCGCAAACAACGGCTGCAGCGTGCGAACCTGCGCGATCGTGATGCTACGGGCCAGATCCTGGTCGGGCTTCTCGGGATCCTTCGGCAGGCGCGCCAGCACGCGGAAGTCGGGGTGCGACCCGGCCTCCATAAGCGACCGCGTCCGGTTTCCCTCGGGAACCGCAAGGTCGGTCGAGCCGCCATCGGGCTCGGCTGCGTCCGCCAGCATCCGCATGGCTGCGGCGCGGGCGAAACTCGCCTTGCCGACGCCCTGCGGTCCGGCGATCAGCCATGCGTGATGCAGCGAACCGCCGCGCATCGCCGCCATGAAGGCAGCCTGCGCGGCGGTGTTGCCGATGATCGGCGTCATGCCGGCAACGCCGTCGGCGCCGGGGTCATCAGCCGAAGAAGCCGGTCAGTCCTGCCCATGCGCGACCGAAGAAGCCCGCGACCGCGACGTCCTTCTCGGCGACCAGCGGCATCGTCTGCTGAAGACCGTCGGACGTCGTCACGACGAGATCGGCGATATGCTGGCCGGCCTTGATCGGCGCCTTGATCGGACCTTCATAGACCACTTTGGCGGTCATGGTCGGCGAGGTGCCGGCGGGCAGCGTCAACGTCAGCGCCTTGGGGGCGACGAGCCCGACCGACGAGCTGTCGCCTAGCTGGACTGCGGCGGTCTCGATCTTCTTGCCCTTCGCGACGATCGGCTTCGACTGCCATGCGCGAAAGCCCCATTCCATGAAGCGAACCGACTCTTCCGCACGCTGGCCGGCGCTGGTCAGGCCGGCGACGACCATCACGAGGCGGCGGCCGTTCTGGATCGCGGACCCGGTGAAGCCGTAACCGGCTTCCTCGGTGTGGCCGGTCTTGAGCCCATCGGCACCGGCGACGCGGCCGAGGATCGGGTCGCGGTTCGCCTGGGTGATGGCGCTGCCGCCCATCGTCTTGCCCCAGGTGAAATCGCGCTTCGAATAGAATTGCTTGTAGAGATCGGGATAGTTGGTGATCGTCGCCGCGGCGAGCTGCGCCAGATCATGTGCGGTCACATAGGTGACGCCGTTGTCCGGCCACCCGTTGGCGGTGCCGAAATGGCTGTCCTTGAGCCCCAGCTCGGCGGCCTTGCGGTTCATCCGCTCGGTGAACGCCTGCTCCGACCCGGAGATGCCCTCGGCCAGCACAATGCATGCGTCGTTGCCCGACAGCGTGACGATCCCGTACAGCAGGTTGGCGACGCTGACGTTCTCACCCGACGACAGGAACATCGTCGAACCTGCGGAGGGACCATGCCATTTCGCCCAGGTCTCGGGGCGCACCGGCATCATCTGGTCGAGCTTCAGTTCGCCCTTCTTGACCATGTCGAACGCGACATAGACGGTCATCATCTTGGCGAGCGACGCTGGCGGCATGCGACGATTGGCGTCACGCTCGAACAGCACCGCGCCCGACGACAGGTCCTCCATGTAGGCGATCGGCGCGGCGGTCTGGAACTGCGGCGCAGCGGCGATGGACGGGTGCGCCAGCGCAATGGCGACGAGCGGTGCGACGATCAGCTTCTTCATAGGGTATTCCGTGAGCAAAAGGGGCGATCCGTGGGCAGGATGTGATGCAGGTCATAGCCGCGCCCGGCGACCGCGTCACGTATCCGTTGCGCGCAAATTCCTAGCGTTCGACCGCGTCGGCGAGCAGCCCGACCGACAACGCGTAGAAATTCGAGCAATTGTAATCGAGGATCACGCGGTAGTTGCTGGTGAGCAGATACGCGGTCGCGCCCTGCCCGTCCGGCTCGAGCAAGGTCGCCATCACGCTGTCGGCGGGCAGGCTGCGGCCCTGCGGCGAGATCCCGAGTGCACGCCATTCGGCGATCGTCCGCCAGCCGCTGTGCCGCTCGAACACGCGCGGGCAGCGCGGCGAGACCAGGCGGTTGCGGACTTCCGACCGGTCGAACCCGGCCGGCACGTTCACCGCAACACCCCAGGGCTGGCCTGCACGCCATCCGGCGTCGACGAAGTAGTTGCCGATCGACGCCAGCGTATCCGCCGGGCTGTTCCAGATGTCCGCGCGCCCGTCGCCATCGCCGTCGCGGGCGAGGCGGAGATAGATCGACGGCAGGAATTGCGGATTGCCGGTGGCGCCTGCCCAGCTCCCCTTCAACTGGTCGCGCGTCACGCCGCGATCGAGCATCTTGAGCCCGGCGATGAACTCGCCTGCGAACAGCGACCGGCGCCGCCCCTCATAGGCGAGGCTGGCGAGCGAGCGCAGCAGATCGAAATCGCCGGTATAGCTGCCATAATTCGTCTCATGCCCCCAGATCGCGACCATGATCGATTCGGGCACCCCGGTGGCCTGCTCGATCCGCTGCAACCGCGAGCGTTGTGCGAGATAGTTCTGGCGACCGCGCGCGATCCGCGCCGCATCGACATGCTGGATCCGGTAGGGCGCAAACGCGGGCACCGCGCTGGGGTTCGCGGCGCCCGGCTGCTGGCGGTCAAGATCGATCACCCGCTGGTTGAGCGTCAGCGTGGGAAACACCGCGGCGGCGGTCCGCGCGCTCACGCCGTCAGCCAGCGCCTGCTGGCGAAGCGTCGTCATATACGCCTGGAACCCGGCATCGTCCTGCGCCAGCGCGGGGCTGTTCCCCGCCATCATGGCGATAACGCCGATGAAAATCCTGCGCATCCGCGCCGCTGCTGTCGATGAGCCACCCATTGGCCGGCTGTGCCACAGCGAGATCGTGATCGGAACCTCGTATCGTCGCGCGATCGACACGTTCAGCCTCGCGCACTCGGATGCCCCGCCTGCGCAATCCCTGTGCAATCCGCCACTGGCGTGTCACACAAAGATCATAACGCGCTTGCGCATCCCGCCGACTACGCCTAACCGCAGCGCCGTCGGGGAGTGGCGCAGGCTGGTAGCGCACCTGGTTTGGGACCAGGGGGTCGCAGGTTCGAATCCTGTCTCCCCGACCATCGTTTTCGGAGCGTCCTGTACCGAGACGCGTTCGGCCAAGGCCGAAACGAGCAAGCCCCGTCGCAGGCTCCAAAACCCACGATATCAGCCTGACGATGCGTTTTCAGACACGCGAAACTGCCGATTGCATTTGCGAAGTCGTCGCGCGATGACACGCGCACCATCGGTCAATTCCGACGGCAGGCGTGTCTTTTAGGGGCGGTGTATGGCATTGAAAACCTTGGCGTTTGCTGCTTTCGTGGTTCTGGCCCCCGCCCCTGCATCCGCCGCATGTCAGATCGGCAAGATGCTGGAGCTGCCGGTGACGATGGCAGGCCGTCGACCGATGGTGACCGCACAATTCGGCGGGCGCGATGCGCGCATGATCCTCGACAGCGGTGCGTTCTACAGCATGATCGCGCGTGCGACCGCCACAGAGTTCGGCCTGAAGGTCGATTCGCTTCCCGGCAATTTCCGGTTGAAGGGCATCAACGGCGACGCATCCGCTGGATATGCCATGGTCCAGAACCTGACATTGGGTGGCGTGACGGTCCCCAAGATCTCATTCGTAGTCGGTGGCACCGACACCGGAACGGCGGGTTTGCTCGGACAGAATATCCTCGGTCTGCGCGATGTCGAATACGACCTGCCTCACGGGATGGTCCGGCTGATGGTGGCGAAGGACTGCGCCAAGGCGAACCTCGCCTACTGGTCCGGCGACAGGCCGGTATCGACGGTGAAGCTCATCGGGTCGGAGACCGGTCCGTTCAAGCCGCACACCATCGGCACCGTCCTCATCAACGGCCACGCAGTTCGCGCGGTGTTCGATACCGGGGCGCCATCGTCGGTCATGACCTTGGCGGCGGCCAAGCGCCTGGGCGTGACCCCGAGCTCGCCGGATGTCGTTGCCGATGGCATGAGCAGCGGGATCGGATCACGCCAGCTGCGCTCGTGGTACGCGCCGTTCGACACGATCGATATCGGTGGCGAAGTCATCAGGAAACCCAAGATCCGCATCGCCGAACTGACTCTGGTCGATGCCGACATGCTGATCGGCGCCGACTTCTTCCTAACGCACCGGATCTTCGTCTCGAATGCGACCCGGACGATGTTCTTCACCTATGAAGGCGGACCCGTGTTCGGCCTGTCGCCTTCCGGCGCGCGCAGCGGCGACGGCAAGGCGATCGATCTGACTGACAAGGGGGCCGAACCGGTCGATGCGGCCGGGTATAGTCGGCGCGGCGCCGTGCTAGCGTCGAACCGAAGGCTGACCGAGGCGCTCGCCGACTTCGACAAGGCGGTCGCGATGGCACCGAACGAAGCGCGATATTATCAACAACGTGCGATGGCCCGTCTCGCCAATCGGCAGATGCTGCCAGCCTTGTCGGACCTCGATCACGCCATCACGCTCGCGCCGGGCGATGGAGACGCGCGTATTGCCCGTGCCGGACTGCGGTTGAGTGGTGGCGATCGCGATGGCGCGACCGCGGATATCAAGGCGGCGGATGCGTCGCTCGCGCCCTCCTCCGATCGTCGGCTGGCACTCGGGGGACTGTATGACCGGATCGAGATGCCGGCGGCCGCGCTGGTGAATTACGATCAGTGGCTTCGAGCACACCCCGAGGACGCCGCGCGATCGACGGCGTTGAACGGGCGGTGTTGGGCGCGTGGCCAGCTTAATCGCGAGCTCGACAAGGCGCTGTCGGACTGCAACGCCGCACTCAGGCTGATTCCCGGAAATGCGGCATATCTTGACAGCCGGGGGCTCGTTCTACTGCGTCGCGGCGAGTTCGACGCCGCGCTCGCGGACTATGACGCCGCGTTGAAGATCAATCCCCGCAACGCCTGGTCGCTCTATTCGCGCGGGGTGGCCGCTGCGAAGGCCGGCAGAGCAAGCGAGGCTGCAAGCAACAAGGCTGCGGCACTGGCGATCGCCCCCCATGTGGCCGATCGCGCAAAAAGGATCGTGCTCGAATAAGGCGCGCCTCGAAGGTTTAACCCTTCGTCGTTTTGCGCCTCTGCAAGCCAAGCGTGCCCACCCGCGTGCGCACCGCGCTGACCGTCCTGCCGAAGGACTGAGCTATTTCGGCGACGTCGACACCCGACTTATATTGTTGAACAAGCTGCCGATCGGCTTCTGGAAGCCAGCATTCATGTCCCATGACGATCCTCCTCATGCTCCTAGCTACGGACGCGCGCCCGCGTTGGATGCGCTGGTCTCACTTTCGGCCGTCACTGCGGGATGGGAGGCTCGCAAACCATTTACTCGGAGCCGCGAAGTGCAGATAAGCTGTTGGCATGGAAAATACTGCATCGCCGCTCGACCTGTTCACGCGTCTAGAGATCGCCATCGTGGAGCGTAACGAAGCCGCCGAGGCTTTCGACATCTTCAAGCAGGACGCCGCGATGGCGCACGCGCCCGATCCGGGTGCCGCGCCATCGGTGTCGAGCGACGATGCGGCCGAGATGGCGGCACAGGAAGCCGCCACGTTCACGGCCGAAACCGATGCCTTGTTAAATGGGGCGTCGGATGCGGACTTGCTCGACGCGTATCGGCATTCGGGTGGCGACATCGGCAACCCCGTTGCCGAGGCAGTGTTGGGCGAGATCAGGCGCCGCGATCTCTCCATCTGAGCGCCTTCGCATCCAGCCGAAGGCGGTGACATCGATTGCGATCGGTCATCGACGTTCGCGATGGCAGACGACGGCTTGCGCTGTCGCCCGAGGGCAGGCAGTAGACGCGTGAATCCAAGGAGTTCCAGCATGGCAAACAGTCTCGAAATCGACCAGTCGAGCGTCGTCGACAACGACGTCGAGAAGCAGATCGAATTTACCGGCGAGTTCGATGGCGACGAATATGAGTTCGCGGTGAAATACGCGGTTCTCAAGGAACTCAGCGGTGACGAGCCCGAGGACGACGGCATCGAGCTGTTCAACCGTTTCAACGACGATATCATCGACGCCTGCCTTGCCGCGATCGAGCGTAAGCCGTCGGCAACCACCGTCGTCGTCGACGAGAACGACTTAGAATAAGCCGGCAGCCGCGGCGTAGCGGCTCACCGGGTGATCGTAGCGCTGTCTGCGCTGCGACCATACGAATACGGCCTGCTCACCGCTAAGGGTAGGAGGCCGTTTTCATGTCAGCCCTGGGCCGCATCCGCGAGCCCGGGCCGTTCATAGCGATCAGGCCGCCATGAACATCTCGGGCGGCAGCGCCATCAGCGACTCTGCCCCACCCTCGATCTTCCGACGCAGCGCGCCCGCATCCGGCAGGATCCGCTCGGCATAGAAACGCGCCGTCACCAGCTTGGCGTCGAGGAACGCAGCCTCGCCCTCGCCCGCCGCCTTCAGCTTGGTCGCAGCGACCGCCATCCGCAGCCACATCGTACCAACCGCGACGATGCCCATCAGGTGCATGTAGCTGACCGCGCCGGCGCCGACGTTCTCGGGGTTCTTCATGCCGTTCGCCATGAACCACATCGTCGCCGCCTGAAGCTGGCCGTTCGCCTTCTCGAGTGCCTCGGCAAACGACGCCGTCGCTGGATCACCCTTCGCTGCCGCGACGTCGTCCGCCACGAGCTTGAAGAACGCCTGGATCCCGCGTCCGCCATTCTGCGCGAGCTTGCGTCCGACCAGATCCATCGCCTGGACGCCGTTGGTGCCCTCGTAGATCATCGCGATCCGGGCATCGCGGACATATTGCTCCATGCCCCATTCGGCGATGTAGCCATGGCCGCCGTAGACCTGCTGCGCGTTGGTCGCGATCGCATAGCCCATGTCGGTGCCGTATCCCTTGATGACCGGGGTCAGCAGACTGATGATGTCGCCCGCCAGCTGGCGCTCCTCCTCGGTCTCGGCATGATGCTCGAGATCGGCCTGGAGCGCGGTCCACAGGATCAGCGCGCGCAGGCCCTCGGTGAGCGACTTGCCCTCCATCAGCATACGGCGGATGTCGGGATGGACGAACAGCGTGTCTGCCTTCTCCTGCGGCTCCTTAGGGCCCGTCAGCGCGCGACCCTGGCGACGATCCTGCGCGTACTGGACGGCATTCTGATAGGCGACTTCCGCCACGCCGAGACCCTGGAGACCGACGCCGAGACGTGCGGCGTTCATCATGATGAACATCGCGGCGAGGCCCTTCATCTCCTCGCCGACCAGCCAGCCGGTCGCCGAATCATAGTTCATCACGCAGGTCGAATTTGCGTGAATTCCCATCTTGTACTCGATCGAGCCGCACGTGACGCCGTTTCGTGCGCCCAGTGAACCGTCTTCCTCGACGATGAACTTCGGCACCACGAACAGCGAGATGCCCTTCGAGCTGTCCGGCGCGCCCGGCGTCTTGGCTAGCACGAGGTGAATGATGTTCTCGGTCAGGTCATGCTCGCCCGACGAGATGAAGATCTTCGTGCCGGTGATCGCGTACGAGCCATCCGCCTGCGGCTCGGCCTTGGTGCGGATCAGGCCGAGATCGGTGCCGCACTGCGGCTCGGTCAGGTTCATGGTGCCGCCCCATTCGCCCGACACCATCTTCGGCACGTACATCGCCTTCTGCGCGTCCGAGCCCTTGGCGATCAGCGCGGCGATCGCGCCGTGCGTCAGGCCGGGATACATCGCGAACGCCATGTTCGACGAGATCATGTATTCCTGGAACGCGGTCGACACGACGTGCGGCATGCCCTGCCCGCCATATTCGGGCTGGTTGCCGAGCGTCGCCCAGCCGCTCTCGACATACTGCTTATACGCTTCCTTGAAGCCGTCCGGCGTCGTCACCGAGCCATCCTCGTGACGCGTGCAGCCCTGTTGATCGCCCGACAGGTTGAGCGGGAACAGCACTTCGGCGACGAACTTTCCGCCTTCTTCGAGCACTGCGTCGACGACGTCGGGCGAGGCCGCATCGAAGCCGGGAAGGTTATTGTAGCGATCGAGGCCGACGACATGCTCGAGGACGAAACGCGTGTCGCGGACGGGGGGCGTATACTGGGGCATGGTTTATCCTTGGTTGTCCTGGGCGCGGCTCACTTCGAGGAGGGCCACGAAACTGGTGAGTTCGTCGATGGCGAGATCGATGTCGCGCTTCTGCGCGGTCAGCAGCGCGATCCGCGCCTGGCTGCGCTCGATCACGACCTGGCGCTGCGCACGGCGGCCGTCGCCGAGATCGTAAAGGTCGATCATCTCGCGGATTTCGCCGAGGCTGAACCCCACGCGCTTGCCGCGTAGGATCCAGGCGAGCCGCGCGCGATCGCGGTGCGAATAGATGCGCTGGGTCCCGCGACGCTCGGGCGCGATCAGGCCCTCGTCTTCGTAGAAACGGAGCGCTCGCGCCGTGACGTCGAACTCGGCGGAAAGGTCGGAGATCGTGAAGCTTTCGCGATCATGCCGCGGCTCGATCACCGCGTAGGATTGCGGGGTCGCCTCCAATCGAGGGGATGCTTGTGTCGCCATCCCCGGAGAAATAACTCTCGTTTACGTCAACGTCAATTGCCGCAAAGCAACTTTCCCTTCGTCGACCGTAGCGTCGCAGCCTCCGATCGCGATTCGCTGAGCCGGTCGACCGTCACTGCGGCGAGCGAGGCGCGGCCGGTGCAGAGGGACTCGCAGGCTTCCGGCACTTCCGCGGGAAACACGATCCGATCGCCGTCGAAGCTCGCATCGAATTTGCATGCGCCGAACGCGAGTTTCAGTGCATCGCCCGAGCGTTCCACGGTCCCTGATCCGGCGCACGCCTGATCCTCGCCATAATCGACGCTGACGCCGATCCGGGCAGTCTTTTCCGTACCGACCACGCAGACCCGGTCAGTATCACGCGCCCACGATCCTTGCAGCGGCGCGTTCGGGTCGAGCACGATCCCCGCCGTCTCGGCCGCAGCCTCGAGCCGAGCCCCCGCGCTGTCCGCCGCCGCAATCTTCGGCTCACGCCCACACCCGCCGAGCATCAGCGCGAGCAGCAGCATCCGCTTCATTCGGCCGGCACCAGTCTGCCCCCTTCGATCCGCCGGAAGAAGCAGGTACGCTCGCCGGTATGGCACGCCGGCCCCGCCGCATCTACGATCACCCACATCGCGTCCTGATCGCAGTCGATCCGCAGCTCGGCGACACGCAGCACGTTCCCCGACGTCTCGCCCTTCTTCCAGAGCTTCTCGCGGCTCCGCGACCAGAAATGCGCCTCGCCGGTCGCCTGCGTCTGCGCCAGGGCCTCCGCGTTCATGTGCGCGACCATCAGCACGTCGCCCGATACGCGATCGGTGACGACCGCGGTCAGGAGTCCGGCGGAATCGAATTTCGGATCGAGCGTCAGGCCCGTGTCGCGGCTGTGTGTCATGGCCCGGATATACCCGAAACCCCGCCCGATGCGACCAGCGACGCGCAATGTTATTACAAACAGGCGACAAGCCGGCGATCCGCTCGTATAGGGCAGCTTCCGCACGACGTGAGAACCGGCATGCTGACGACAAACCCTTATGATGACGACAAACTCCGCGAAGAATGCGGGGTGTTTGGCGTTTCGGCCATGGATGGCGCGGCCGCACTCGTGGCGCTGGGGCTGCACGCGTTGCAGCACCGCGGCCAGGAAGCCGCCGGCATCACAACCTTCGACGGCGCACATTTCCACACGCACCGCGCGATGGGCCATGTCGCCGGGAACTTCGACCGCGACGACGTGATCCGGTCGCTTCCGGGCACCGTTGCCTGCGGTCATGTCCGTTATTCGACGACCGGCGAGACCGCGCTGCGCAACGTCCAGCCGCTGTACGCCGAACTGTCGACCGGCGGCTTCGCGATCGCGCATAACGGCAATATCTCGAACGCGATGCGCCTGCGTCGCGAGCTCGTTCGCCGCGGCTCGATCTTCCAGTCGACCAGCGATACCGAGACGATCATCCACCTCGTCGCGACCTCGAACTACCGCACGCTGCTCGATCGCTTCATCGATGCGCTGAAGCAGATCGAAGGCGCGTATTCGCTGATCGTGATGACGCCGGAGGGAATGATCGCCTGCCGCGATCCGCTCGGCATTCGCCCCCTCGTAATGGGCAAACTGGGCGACGCGGTGATCTTCGCCTCCGAGACGGTCGCGCTCGACGTCGTCGGCGCCACCTTCGTCCGCGCGATCGAGCCGGGCGAACTGGTCATTGTCCAGGGCTCCGAGATCCGCTCGATCCGCCCGTTCGCACCGATGGCGGCGCGGCCGTGCATCTTCGAATGGGTGTATTTCTCGCGCCCCGATTCGATCGTCGACGATCACTCGATCTATTCGGTGCGGAAGGCGATTGGCGCGCAGCTCGCGATCGAATCGCCGGTCGATGCCGACCTCGTCATCCCGGTTCCTGATTCGGGCACGCCTGCAGCTATCGGCTATGCGCAGCAATCGGGCATCCCGTTCGAGCTCGGCATCATCCGCTCGCATTATGTCGGCCGCACCTTCATCTCGCCCGGCGACAAGGTTCGCCACTTGGGCGTGAAGTTGAAACACAACGCCAACCGCGCGCTGATCAAGGGCAAGCGGGTCATCCTCGTCGACGACTCGATCGTCCGCGGCACGACCTCGCTCAAGATCGTCGAGATGATGCGCGAAGCCGGGGCTGCCGAAGTCCATATGCGGATCGCCAGCCCGCCGACGCGACACTCGTGCTTCTACGGCGTCGACACGCCCGAGCGCGAGAAGCTGCTCGCGGCCAAGCTCGATCTCGGTGGCATGACCGGGTTCATCCATGCCGACAGCCTCAACTTCATCTCGATCGACGGGCTCTACAAGGCGCTCGGCGAGGCGAAGCGCGCGGATGTCCGCCCGAGATATTGCGATGCGTGCTTCACCGGCGACTATCCGACGACGCTGACCGACCATGACGAAGGCTCGGAAGTCGACCAGTTCGCGATGCTCGCCGAACGCGTCATCTGATACTCGCGGAGCTGATATGACGGACAAGCCTCTCGAAGGCCGGCTCGCGCTGGTCACCGGTGCCAGCCGCGGGATCGGTGCGGCGACCGCGATTGCCCTTGCGGCCAAGGGCGCGCACGTCGTCCTGACCGCGCGCACGCCGGGTGGTCTCGAAGAGGTCGAGGCGACGATCCATGCTGCCGGCGGTTCGGCCACGATCGCGCCGCTGGATCTTGCGGAGAGCGAAGCGATCGCGCGGTTGGCGACGGCGATCGGCGACCGCTGGGATGCGCTCGACATTCTGGTCCTGAACGCCGGCATGCTCGGCTCGCTGTCGTCGGTGCCGGCGATCGATCCCAAGGAAATGGCGCAGGTCCTGACTTTGAACGTCAGCGCGCAGGCGGCCTTGATCGCTGCGTTCGACACGATGCTGAAGAAGGCAAAGTCTGCGCGGGTGATCGGTGTGACCTCCAGCGTAGGGCGCAAGCCTCGCGCGTACTGGGGTCTCTACGGCGCCTCGAAAGCAGCGTTCGAAACGCTGCTCGGCGCGTATGGCGACGAGATGGCCGAGATCAGCGCCATCCGCACCGCGATCGTCGATCCCGGCGCGACGCGGACCAAGATGCGGGCGCGAGCGTATCCGGGCGAGGATCCGAACTCGGTCAAGGAACCGACAGTTGTGGCAGATCGCATCGTCGCGCTGGCGATCGAAGGCTTCGAAGCTGGGCATTTCGAGCGGGTAGCCTAACCGTTCTCCTGCGAACGCAGGAGCCCAGGATCACAATCGCTACCGCCCGTTACCCTGGGTTCCTGCGTACGCAGGAAAACGCTACCGCTTCACCATCGTAACCTGCGCGACATCGATCCCGCCGCCGAGAAACCCGCCCTCGCAATACATCAGGTAATAGCGCCACAACGCGACGAACCGCGCATCGAACCGCGCCGGCAGCCGCCCCTCCGCCACCGCCGCATCGAACGCAACCCGCCACCGCCGCAACGTTTCGGCATAGTGCAATCCGAACCCGCGCCGATCTTCCCACGCCAGCCCGCGCGACTCCGCCAACGCGCGAAACCGGGGTTCGGACAACAGCATCCCGCCCGGAAACACGTAGCGCTGGATGAAGTCGACACTCCGCGAATAGGAATCGAAGATCGCGTCGTCGATCGAGATATACTGCAACGCCGCGCGCCCGCCCGGCTTCAACGCACGCGCGATCGCGTCGAGATACATCGGCCAGTATTCCTCGCCGACCGCCTCGACCATCTCGATACTCGCCACCGCATCATAGGTGCCGGTGACGTCGCGGTAATCGGTCAGCGCCACGCGCACGCCGTCGAGCCCCGCTGCGCTGATCCGGTCGTCGACCTGCCGCTTCTGCTCCGTCGACAGCGTCAGCGCATGAACGCCGACACCTGCGCGTGCCGCCATCTCGGCGAACGATCCCCAGCCGCAGCCGATTTCCAGGATAGTGTCGCCTGCCCGCGCCCCAGTCCGGTCGAGGATCGCACGCAGCTTGGTCGCCTGCGCCGCCTCATGCGGTTCGGCATCGTCCACCGGCTCGGCGAAAATCGCGCTCGAATAGGTTAGGCTAGGATCGAGCCACGTCTCGTAGAAGTCGTTGCCGAGGTCGTAATGCGCGGCAATGTTCTTGCGCGAGCCGGTCGGGTTGTTGCGCCGCATCCGGTGCCACGCGCGCGCCGCCAGCCGCACTACACCGCCCGACCGTGCCGAACTCCCGAGCGAGCGGCGGTTGCGCATGAACAGCTCGAACAGCGGTACCGGATCGGGGCTCGACCAGTCGCCTGCCGCCCAGCCTTCGTACCAACCGACCGACCCCGCGGTCGCCAACCGCACCAGCGCGCGCCAGCGGTGCAAGGTCACGACGGGCAAAGGCCCCGGAGCCCGTCCGCCGATCAGCCGCCGCGTACCGTCGGGCAAGTGCGCGTCTATGCCGCCGCTCTCCAGCCCTGCATCTATCCGGTCGAGCAGGTGGTGGAACACCGGCGCGACGATGCGCGCAACCGGGGAAACCTGCGCGGCGGGCACATCATTGAAAGCGGGAACGGCGGTCATCGCGGCGCTCCATGCAACACGGGCGGCGGCTAGGAAAGAGTTGTCGATGTCGAAACGGTTGGAACGCGATCCAATACCACAACGCGCTCCCCTCCCTGAAAGGGAGGGGTTGGGGGTGGGTAGGCTGGCTTGAGCCACTCACGCCCCTGCATGCGGAACCCGACCCACCCCCGGCCCCTCCCTTCCAGGGAGGGGAGCAGATGCGACGCTACCGTGCCTGCCGCCCAGCCTCGAGCGCCCGCTCGCGGCCTTCGCGGTGGCCGACGATCTTCGCCGGATACGCCTTCGGGCGGCGGCCAGACTCCTCCGGATCATGAATCGCTTCGCCGGTCACCTTCGCCAGTTCCGGCACCCATTCGCGAATATAGTCCCCCGCATCGAACTTCTCCGACTGCGTCAGCGGCGCCATGATCCGCCCGAACATGTTCGAATCCACCCCGGTCCCGGCGACCCACTGCCAGTTCACCGAGTTATTCCCGTAATCCGCATCGACCAGGCAATCCCAGAACCAGCGCTCGCCCTCGCGCCAGTCGATCAGCAGATGCTTCACCAGGAAGCTCGCCGTGATCATCCGCACGCGGTTGTGCATCCAGCCGGTCGCCCGGAGCTGGCGCATCCCGGCATCGACGATCGGATAGCCGGTCTTGCCCTCCTGCCACGCCTTCAGGTCCGCCTCGGCCTCCTTGCCCGAGCGCCAGGGCAGCTTATCGAACTTCGGCCGCCCGTTCGTATCGCCGTAGTCCGGCATCGTCAGCACGACGCCATCGGTGAAATCGCGCCACGCCAGTTCCTTGCGGAACGTCGTCGCGTCACCGTGACCATCGACAGCATGCCACACCGCACGCGGCGAGATCTCGCCGAAATGGAGATGGGGCGACAGGCGCGAGGTGCCCTCGATCGACGGCATGTTGCGATCGACGTCATAGGCTTCGACGATCGGCGCCATCGCCTTCGCGTTCTTCAACGCCTGCGCCTCACCCGGCGTCCAATCGCCGAACCCGGTCGACCAGTCCGGCTTGGTTGGCAGCAAATCCCACTCCGCCAGCGTCTCGCTCTTCGGCCACTTCGACGGCTCCGGGATCGTCCGCGGCGCGGGCTCGGGATCGCCCGGGGGCATCATCTGGTTCAGCGCCTTCCAGAACGAGGAATACACCTTGAACTGCCCGCCCGACCCCGTCTTCACATCCTCGACGCGGGCAAGATGGTTACCGTCATGCAGGCACAGCCGATCGCCAAGCGCTGCTTCGGCCTTCCGCCACCAAGGCTCGTAATGCCGGATCGCATGCACCTCCTCGGCACCGATTTCCTCCATCAGCGCCGTCAACACCTCGACCGCATCGCCGCGTCGCAGGACCAGCTTCGATCCCTTGTCCGCCAGCGACTTGGCAAACGAGTCGAGCGTGTGATGCAGCCACCACCGCTGAGCGCCGCCCATTGTCCATTTCCCCGGCGCGTCGTCGTCGAGCACGTAGACCGGGATCACCGGCCCGGCATGCGCGGCGGCGATCAGCGCGGGGTGATCGTGAAGGCGGAGGTCCTGGCGCAGCCAGAGAAGAACAGGTGTCGTCATCGCATCCCCAACGCAGCAACCCGCGATCCAGCATCACGCCGCTGCGAAAGATTCCCCCAGCGTCATGATTGCCGCCACGTGCCGCTCGGCGATCGCGAGCGCATCCTCGCCGTAACCACCGCCTACGGTGCTTGCGAGCGGCACGCCGCGCGCGATCGCAAGGCCAGCGACGAGCCGCTCCCGCCTTGCCAGACCATCCAAGGTCAGCGCCAACCGCCCGAGCCGATCGCCCTCGAACGGATCCACGCCAGCTTGGTAGAGGATCAGCTCCGGCCGGAACTCGTCGAGCAAAGGCACTAGGGTCGTCTCCAGCGTCGCCACATACGCCTCGTCGCCGACCTTGTCCGGCAACGGCACGTCGACCGTCGAACGCGCCTTCCGCACCGGAAAATTCTTCTCCGCATGGATCGAGTAGGTTGCGATCTCCGGCCGCCCAGCGAGCAGCGCCGCGGTCCCGTCGCCCTGATGCACGTCGCAATCGACCACAAGCACGCGCGCCACGCGCCGCTCGTCGATCAGCCGCGCCGCTGCCACCGCGAGATCGTTGAACACACAGAACCCCGCGCCGGTGTTCGCCAGCGCATGATGGCTCCCGCCCGCCGTATTCGCCGCAAACCCGTGTTCCAGCGCGAGACATGCCGCGAGCCATGTCCCGTGCGGGACGATCGCCGCGCGCAACGCCACTGCCGCCGTCACCGGAAACCCGATCCGCCGCTCCTTCTCCTTCGGCACGTCCGCGCGGAGCACCTCGGCGACGTAATCCTCGTCATGCACCGCCTCCAGCCAGGCAGTCGGCGTCGTTTCGGCGCGGTGCCACGCGACAGCATCGCCCTTTTCGAGCAGCAGGTCGCGGATCAGTCCGTTCTTGTTCCAGCGATAGGTCGAGCGCGCCGGCGCTGGCGTGACATAGTCGGGATGGTGGACGACATGGATCATGCTCCGTAGGTAGGAGCGCGCCTGCCGACCCCCAAGTTGCCCGAGCCCCAAGCCCCTGCGTTGCGGAGACTTTTTTTGACCGACGTTTCGACCCTGCCCTACCGTCCCTGCGCCGGCATCATGCTCATGAACGCGGAGGGGAAGATCTTCGTCGGCCAGCGCAACGATTCGCCGCTGGAGGCATGGCAGATGCCGCAGGGCGGGATCGACCCCGGCGAGGACGCCGAAGCCGCCGCGCTGCGCGAACTCGGCGAGGAAACCGGCGTGATCCCGGACAAGGTCGAACTGATCGCCGAAGCGCCCGGCGAGTTCGTCTACGACCTCCCCCCCGAACTGCTGGGGAAAGTTTGGAAAGGCAAATGGCGCGGCCAGACGCAGCGCTGGTTCCTGTACCGCTTCCTCGGCACCGACGCCGACGTGAACATCGCCACCGACCACGAAGAGTTTCGCGCGTGGCGCTGGAGCGATCCCGCCGATCTGCCGCGGCTGATCGTCCCGTTCAAGAAGGCGCTCTACGAACAGGTACTCGCCGCCTTCGCGCCACATCTCGGCGCATAATAGCTTCTCCGCGCAGTTCCCAATCGGTTGCGCGGCCGTTACGGAAACCGGCGTGCGTCGCTTACTCTGCCTCATCCTCGCCCCGCTGTTGCTTGCCAACGCGCCCGATCCGCAATCGGTGATGATTCCCGAGACGATCCGCGCGATGCTCGACGCCGCGCTGGAGGCGGGCAACGAGGCCGACGTCGCGACGATCGCGAAATACGCACGCGCCGCCGATCCGCTCAGCGGCGACGCGGTGCTCGCGGTCGCGGAAAAGTGGAAGGCGGATCGCGCCGAACAGCGTACCCAGGTGATCCGCCAGGCCAGCTTTCTCGACCTTTGGAGCGGCAAGGCGGAGGTCGGCGGCTATCTGACGACCGGCAATTCGAACACGGCGGGCGGCACCGCGGTGATCGATCTCGCCCGCGAAGGCCTGCGCTGGCGTCAGAAATTCCACGCCCAGGCCGATTATCAGGAAAATCTCAACATCACGACGCGCGAGCACTACCTCGCCTCGTACGAGCCCAACTACAAGATCGACGAACGCGCCTATATCTACGGCGTCGCGCAGTATGAAGGCGACCGGTTCCTCGGCTATTTCAACCGCTATTCTACGTCGGTCGGTGCCGGTTACAGCGTGATCAAGACCGCCGGGACCAAGCTCGATCTCGAGCTCGGGCCGGCATATCGCTACACCGAATTCACCGACAATACCGAGCAGAGCAGCATCGCCGCGCGCGGCACCGCGAACTTCAGCATCCGGATCCTCAGCGGTCTGTCGGTCAGCCAGGTCGCGTCCGCCTATGTCCAGCGCTACAACAGCACGCTAAGCGGCACGACCGCGCTGACCGCCAAGCTGATCGGCCCGCTGTCCGCCGCACTGTCGTACAACGTCCAGTATGAAAGCGAGCCCCCGATCGGCTCGGTCTCGACCGACACCACCAGCCGCGCCTCGCTGGTCTACAGTTTCTGACGCTGTTCCCTCGCACGTCCGGCCCCGCTAGGGTCGCATGATGAGGGGACTTTCCAATATCGAGCGCGACGCCGTGGACGCGGCGCGCGCGGCACCGATGCTCGCGCAGGTCGAGGCCTGGGCGGCGGTGAACAGCGGCACGCGCAATCTGGCGGGGCTGGCGGCAATGGCGGGCCTGCTCGGCGACGCCTTCGCGCGATTGCCGGGCGAGGTCACGCTGGTCGAGCCGACCCCGGTCGACAGCGTCGGATCGGACGGCGTCGTATCCATGCTCCAGCACGGCAAGCATCTGCATCTGGTGGTCAGGCCTGACGCGCCGGTGCGGATGCTGTTCACCGGCCACATGGATACGGTCTATCCGATCGATCATGCGTTCCAGTCGCTTCGCTGGCTGGACGATGGCAGTCTCAACGGTCCCGGTGTCGCAGACATGAAGGGTGGACTCGCGGTGATGCTCGCCGCGCTCACCGCGGTCGAGGCGAGCCCGGCAGCAGCGCGGATCGGTTACGACGTGGTGATCAACTCGGACGAGGAGACCGGCTCCTTCTCGTCTGCCGCGCTGCTCGCCAGCGCCGCGAAGGGAAAGGTGGCAGCGCTCACCTACGAACCCGCGCTCGCCGACGGCACGCTGGCGGGCGCGCGCGGCGGTACCGGCAATTTCTCGATCATCGTCCGCGGCCGCAGCGCGCACGCCGGCCGCAACCCAGACGATGGCCGCAACGCGATCGTCGCCGCCGCCGATATCGCGGTGCGGCTGGCGAAGGTCCGCGGTCCGCGTCTGGCGGTCAACCCGGCACGGATCGAGGGCGGTGGACCCAACAACGTCGTCCCCGACCTCGCCATCCTCCGCATCAACTTCCGCCCCGCGACGCTCGACGAGATCGCGCGCGCGCAATCGCATATCGAGTCCGCGGTCGCGATGGTCGCTGCAGAGCACGACGTCCGGATCGAGGTTCATGGCGGTTTCAACCGCCCACCCAAACCGATCGATGCCGGCGCCGCGCGATTGTTCGAGCTGGTGAAGGGTTCCGGCAGCGATCTGGGCCTCGACATCGCGTGGAAGGCAACCGGTGGCGTCTGCGACGGCAACAACATCGCCGCGGCGGGCGTGCCGGTCGTCGACACGATGGGCGTCCGCGGCGGCGCGATCCATTCGGTGGACGAGTTCATGATTCCCGACAGTCTGGCCGAGCGCGCGGCGCTGTCGGCCGTCACCATAATGCGTATAGCGGAGGGCCGCTTGTGAGCTTCAGGATCCGGGCCGCGGTCGACGACGACCTCCAGCATCTCTACGAAATGGCCAAGCTCACGGGCGGCGGATTCACCAACCTGCCCCCCGATCGGCGCGCGCTGACCGCCAAGCTCGAACGCAGCCACGCAGCCTTCGCGCGCACCGACGGCCCGGTCCAGGACGAACTGTTCGTGCTGGTGCTAGAGAATGTCGCGACGAAGGAGGTCCGCGGGACCTGCCAGATCTTCACGCAGGTCGGCCAGAGCTACCCGTTCTACAGCTACCGGATCGGCCAGCTGACGCAGCACAGCCGCGAGTTGAACCGCACGTTCCGCGCCGATATGCTGACGCTCGCCACCGACCTCGAGGGCGCGAGCGAAGTCGGCGGGCTGTTCCTCCATCCCGGCGAACGCGCCGGTGGCCTCGGCCTGTTGCTCGCCCGCAGCCGCTATCTGTTCATCAAGATGCACCGCGCGCGCTTTGCCGACCGCATCCTCGCCGAACTGCGCGGCGTGATCGACGAAGCGGGCGGCTCGCCGTTCTGGGACGGTCTCGCCGGGCGGTTCTTCGGGATGAATTTCCAGGACGCGGATCAGTTCAACGCGATCAACGGCCACCAGTTCATCGCCGACCTGATGCCCAAGCACCCGATCTACACCGCGATGCTCACCGAAAGCGCGCGCGCCGCGATCGGCTTGCCACACCCTTCAGGTCGTGCGGCGATGCGGATGCTCGAGAACGAAGGCTTCGCGTTCGAAAACTATGTCGACATCTTCGACGGTGGCCCGACCATGACCGCGCGCACCGACCGGGTCCGCACCATCGCCGAAGCGCGTCAGAGCCGGATTGCCGCGATAGATGGCGGCGGCGGCGAGCAGGATCTCGTCGCTACCGGGCACCTCGCTGATTTCCGTGCAGCTTTCGGCGACGTGCGCGATGCTGACGACGGGATCATCTTGGCCCGAGACTGCGCCGACGTGCTAGCGATCGGCGAAGGCGATACGGTCCTGCACGTCAGCCGAATCTGACCCGCGACGACCAAGATCCGTCGGGTTAACTTACAGTTAACCATCTGGGTACAGTCGGGATCGGCAGAATTTCGCCACTGGCACGGCTCTTGCTAGTTTCGCGACATGTGGACCAAATTCGCCCGTCTGTTCGTCGTCAAGACCAAGTTCGAGGCGTTCCTCGTCATCTACGGGCTGGGGCTCGGAGCGGTCGAGCGCGGGATGCATTACCTCCAGCAATACCCGGGCTATGGCGGCTGGCTGTTGTTCGCAGCCTGCCCCATCGCGGTCTTCATGGCCGGCGGGCGGTTGATCGACTCGGTGGACCCGTCGCGCGATCGTTAACCGCGCTGCTGGGACAGGTGCAGATAGCGCGTCGAGAAATCGGCGAGTTCGCGCAACGCATCCCAGCGCGGAAAGCTGATCCGGCGTCGGTTTCGCGAGATCAGCCCATCGGATTCGAGCGACTTGATCGTCCGGTTTACATGCACCGCGGTCAAACCCAGCGCATCGCCCAGCTGCTCCTGGCTCATCGGCAATTCATAGCCCTCGGGCCCCGTCAGCCCCTGCATATCGAGGCGGATCGCAAACTCGCAAAGGAAGTGTGCCAGCCGTGACCGTGCATCGCGGCGGCCCACGTTCAGGATCCATTCGCGAAAAATCGACGCCTCGACCAGCGTGTTGATGAAGATCGCATTTCCGATCGACGCGCGCGACCGTGCCAGTTCGCGCAGCGCGGTCCGCGGGATCGTCGCGACGTCCGCACGGGTCAGCGTCTGGACGTTGTGATCCGCGACATCTAGAAAGAGGTGCTGGAAATCGAGCGCCTCGCCCGGAATGTGCATCGACACGATCTGTCGCATGCCCGACCCCGTGAGTTTCTGGCGATAGGCGAACCCCGTCAACAACACCGCGCATTGCGCCGGCGCATCGCCCTCGCGCACCAGATACGACGAGGCCTCGTAGGTCCGGCAGGTGTAGGGAAGCGCGAGCAGCGCCGACCGATCGGCGGCATCGAGGACCGCGTGCGTCTCGAGTTTGCGGACCAACAGCGACAGCGGTCCGGAGGTTGAACTCATAAACGTATTCCCGCAAAAATCGGGGCGGGAGCACAAGCCTCTCTCGGTCGTCAGAGCCCAAGCGTCGGCTGACGATAAACGATAATAACATAGAAGGACGCCCGCTATTCACACATATCTTACGAAATATAAATATTACCAAAATAAATATCGCGCGGGGCGGTGTGAATATTCTTTCTGATTAGATCGAATTATCGTGGAAAATCGCTGTTACGATAATCGTGGGACTATGAAATTTAAGCGCGATATATCACGACACACAGCCCTTATTCGGGCTCCATTTTCGGTGAGGGCGTCACGATTTCGATCAGATTATTTAGCCTGAAAAATCGTGGATTATCGATGAAATGATTGCGCGGGAGAAACGCCCTTCCATCGCTGGACCAGCCCCGCGAATACCATATCGACCGAGTCGACCTGCGCAGCGAGGCGCTGATGCAGCCGGCCGGCTTCGTCGCGGAACCGCCGGGCAAGGGCATTATCAGGGACGATGCCCATCCCCACCTCGTTCGACACGAACACCGCCCGGCCCCGCATGCTGCCGATGACCGCCAGCAAGTCGATGGTTCGCGCCTCGATATCGTGGTCGCCGAGCAGAAGGTTCGTCATCCAGAGCGTCAGACAGTCGACCACGATGACGCTGGCCGCGCCATCGGCGTTCGCCAGCGCCTCCGATAGCGCGATCGGCGCTTCCACGGTTCGCCAGCGCGCGTCGCGGTCCGCGCGATGACGGACGATACGATCGACCATCTCGTCGTCAAAGGCTTGCGCCGTCGCGACATAGACCAGATCACCGCCCTGTGCGGCGGCCTGTTCGGCCATCGCCTGCGCATGGCGACTCTTGCCCGAGCGCGCGCCCCCCAGGACCAACAGCGTTTTGCCGAACGACGCGTCCACTGAATACATTTCACACCCCTTCGCGCTTGCGGCGCGTCAGCGGAATGACGATGACGCCGGGAAGATCAAGCGAAAGCCCGTCTGATCGTGTGAAAGATGATATGTCGGCACTGCGCGTTCATGGAGGAAGGGTCGATATTGCCGCGCGGCTTTATCCCGACGCGCCGCGGCCGTGGCTGGATCTGTCGACCGGGATCAATCCCCGACCCTGGTTGCCGCCCTCCTGGATCGAGGTCGATACGCACGCGCTCCCTTCGCCCGATGCGCTGCTCGAACTCGAGGCCGTAGCAGCGGATACATTCGGCACCACCCCTGACCGCGTCGTCGCGCTGCCGGGCAGCGAGATCGGGCTGCGGTCGCTGGACGCGCTCGACCTCCCCTCCCCGCTCCGGGTCGTCGTCCCGAGTTACGGCACGCATGCAGAGGCTTTCGCGAATCCCCAGTGTATCGACCGCGCGGCGATCGACGGCGTGACGACCGGGACCGTGTTGCTCGCGAACCCCAACAATCCCGATGGCCGGCGCGATGCGCCCGAGCGCCTCGTTGGCCTCGCCCGACGCGGCGTGTGGCTGGTCGTTGACGAGGCGTTTGCCGATGTCGTGCCCGAGACCAGCATCGTGCCGCATCTCACCGCCGACGACCGCGCGGTCGTGTTCCGCTCGTTCGGCAAGTTTTTCGGGCTCGCCGGGCTCCGCCTGGGCTTCATGATCGCGCCGGTCGATCTCGCGACTGCGATGCGCCGCAGGCTGGGAAGCTGGCCCGTATCCGCGCAGGCGATCGCCTATGGCTGCGCGGCCTATCCTGATACCGCTTGGCAAACCCAGGCGCGCCGATCGATTGGTGCGCGCGCCGATCGCCTCGACGCGCTCCTGTGTGGTCATGGCATCGTCGCATCGGGCGAATGCCCGCTGTTTCGTCTGGTCGAACACGATGCGGCCGACGCGATATTCGAGCGTCTCGCGCACGCCGGCATCCTAACCCGCCGCTTCGATTATGCGCCGCGATGGCTGAGACTGGGCGTGCCGGGCGACGATGCCGCATTCGCCCGCCTCGATGCGGCCCTCGCGCATGGCTGAACCCGTCGCTCTGGTCGCTCTGGTACTGGACATCGCGATCGGTTGGCCAGCGGCGCTTTACGCACGGGCCGGCCACCCCGTAGGCGGCTTCGCCCGCCTTATCGGGTATACGGAGACAAACTGGAACAGGGCGTCGTGGTCGTTCGCGAAACGGCGCGTCGCCGGCGTTCTGGCGCTGGTCCTGCTGCTCAGCGTGACGATTGCCACCGCCCTGGCGCTCGTCGCGCTTGCCCGCTTTGCGCTCGGTCCGCTCGCATGGCTCGGGCTGGGCCTGCTGGCGGCGCCCGGGCTGGCGATCCGCAGCCTGTACGATCACGTCGTACCGTGTGCGATAGCGCTCGAAGCCGGCGAGCTCCCAGCCGCACGATCCCGCGTCGGGATGATCGTCGGGCGCGACGTCGCATCGCTCGACGAGAGTGGCGTCGCGAGCGCTGCGATCGAGAGCTTGGCGGAAAGCCTCTGCGATGGGGTCGTCGCACCGCTCTTCTGGCTGCTCGTGGCCGGCGTCCCTGGGCTGTGGGCGTACAAGGCGATCAACACGGCGGACAGCCTGATCGGTCACCGCGAGGACCGCTGGCGCGCGTTCGGCTGGGCCGCCGCGCGCACCGACGATCTGGCCAACCTTATCCCGGCAAGGCTTAGCGGCGTCCTGGTCTGCGTTGCGGGGCTCGGTGGGTTGCGAACGATGTGGCGCGACGCCGGCAATCACGCCTCACCCAACGCCGGCTGGCCCGAGGCGGCGATGGCGGGCGTACTCGAACTTCGCCTCGCCGGCCCGATCGCCTATGACGGGCTGACCCTTGCCAAACCCTATATCGGCGATGGCCGCCGCGACGTCACCGCGGTCGATCTTCGCGCTGCGCTTGGCGTCTACCGCGGGGTGTGCGTCCTTCTTATCGTGATTGCCGGAGGGATTGCATGGGCGCTCTGATGCTCCAGGGAACCGGCTCGGATGTCGGCAAGTCGGTGCTGGTTGCGGGGCTATGTCGCGCGTTCGCCAATCGAGGGCTCTCGGTGCGCCCGTTCAAGCCACAGAACATGTCCAACAACGCCGCCGTCACCGCCGATGGTGGCGAGATCGGGCGCGCGCAGGCAACGCAGGCGATCGCGTGCCGCGTCGAGCCAAGCGTCGACATGAATCCGGTACTGCTCAAGCCGCAAGGCGACCGCACCTCGCAATTGATCGTCCGCGGGCAGGTCCGTGGTACGCTCGCCGCCGCACGCTGGCGGGAGGGACGCGAAGGACTGCTGGTCGACGTGCTCGACAGCTTCGAGCGACTGTCGGCCGGCTGCGATCTCGTCGTCGTCGAAGGCGCGGGCAGCCCCGCGGAGATCAACCTGCGCGCCAGCGACATCGCCAACATGGGGTTCGCCCGCGCTGCCGATGTACCGGTGGTGCTGGTCGGCGACATCGACCGTGGCGGCGTGATCGCGGCGATCGTCGGCACGCGCGCGGTCATCGATCCGGCCGACGCCGCGATGATCCACGGCTTCCTGATCAACAAGTTCCGCGGCGACCCTGTGCTGTTCGACGATGGCTATCGCGCGATCGAGGCACGCAGCGGATGGCGCGGGTACGGTGTCGTGCCGTGGCTGACCGACGCGGTGCGGCTGCCGAGCGAGGATGCGGTGATCCTCGAACGTCCCGCTGCCAGCACCCAACGCAAAGTCACGATAGCCTGCCCGATCACACCGCGGATCGCCAATTTCGACGACCTCGATCCGCTCCGTCTCGAACCCGGCGTCGCTCTAATAATGGTGCCGCCTGGCTCGCCGATCCCCGACGTCGACATGATCATACTTGCCGGCTCCAAGGCGACCATCCCCGATCTCGCTTTCGTTCGCGCGCAAGGCTGGGACATCGATATCCGCGCGCATCATCGCCGTGGCAAACCGGTGCTTGGGCTGTGCGGCGGCTATCAGATGCTCGGTCGCACCATTGCCGATCCAGACGGGATCGAGGGGCCGGCAGGGCGCGTTGACGGATTGGGGCTGCTCGACGTCGACACAGTGCTTACGGGTCGCAAAACGCTCGTTCGGGTTAGCGGCCGATCGCAGGAGGCGGCGTTCGAGGGTTACGAGATGCACATGGGCGCGACGACCGGGCCGGCAACCGCGCGCCCGGTCGGGCACCGCGCCGATGGCAGTCCCGAGGGCGCGACGAGTGCGGACGGACTGGTGGCGGGGAGCTATATCCACGGTCTACTCGCACTCGCAGAGCAGCGTGCGGCGTGGCTCGCACGGCTTGGCGTCAAGGCCAGCGGGCCCGATCACGGTGCGTCGATCGATGCCGCACTCGATGCGATCGCCGCGACGCTCGAACGTCATGTCGATCTCGACGCGCTGCTGGCGCTAAGCGAGCGCGCCGGCCACCGCGAGCGCTACTAGCAGCCCGGTCTCGACGATCTCGATCCCGGCGCCGTGCGCATCGCCCGTCACACCGCCGAGCGTCCGCCGCAGCCAGGTCGCGACGCCGAGCACGAGCAGCGGCAGGGCGACGAGCGTCGGTACCGCGACGGCGGCAAGCGTGAGTAACAGCGCCCATCCCAGAAGGTCACGCGTGCGCACTGCACCCGCAACGGCGGCGCCGAGGCCACCGGGACGCAGCGGCGGCAACAGCCTTGCCCAGACCAGCGGTCCCATCCGTGCGGCGAACGGTATGAGGATCAACGGCCAGCCAATTCCTATTGCGTGCAGCAGCACGAGCTTGGCGAGCATCTGACCGGCGATCGCGACGACACCGAAGCTACCGATATGCGGATCGGCCATGACCGCGAGCAACCGTGTCCGATCGCCATGCGCGGCGCCGAGACCATCGGCGAGGTCGGCAAGGCCGTCGAGATGCAGCGCGCCAGTAACTGCGATCCAGGTCAGCAGCGCGGCACAGGCGCCCGTCCAAGGATCGACGAGTGCACCGATCCAGCCGGCCGCGGCAACGAGCGCGCCGATCGCGAGGCCAACGATCGGGTAAAAGCGGATTGCCGTCGCGAAATCCTCAGCGCCGACGTCGACGCGCGGCATCGGCAAGCGTGTCAGGAACCCGAACGCGACGATCAGCCGCGTCACGTCGCCAGCCCGACGATCTGCACCGTGCGTGTCTGGCCCGGCCAAATGCGTAGCGAGACAAGCGCGGCATAGGGTAGATCGAACGCCCAGACCTGCCGCCGATCGAACCCGCACAAGTCCGCGAGTGCCGCCCGGATGGCGCCGCCATGCGTCACGACCAGCGTCGAGACCGACGGCATTTCCACCAGTGCGCGCGCGATACGGCTTTGCATCGCGGACCAGCGTTCACCGTCGGGCGGCGGCGACGCGTCGGGATCATCGTAGAACGCGGACAACGCTGCGGAGTCGATTGCCGCGGGAGCTAGTCCGTCCCAAGCGCCGAAATCGAGTTCCCGCCAGCATGGATCGATTCCTACCGGAACACCTCGTGGGCCTCCGATCGCCTCCGCACAAGCGCGCGCGCGGATCAGGTCGGACGCCTCGATCCGGTCCACCGCGAGGCCGTCAGCCCGCGCGACGCAGGCGGCGATCCCCGCTTCGGTTGCCGGGTCGTCGGTCCGCCCGAGCAACCGCCCCGGCACCGCAGGCGCGCCATGCCGCATCAGATACAGCATGTGCGCGCTCACGCCGCCGAAACGCCCGCCTCGGCGAACGTCGCCATCTCGGCATGCACTGCGAGCGCCGCGCGGACGAGCAAGGTCGCGGTCGCAGCCCCACTGCCCTCCCCCAGCCGCATCCCGAGTGACAGGAGTGGCTCGAGCCGCATGCGCTCCAGCACACGCCGATGCCCCGGTTCGGCGGAGACATGCCCGGCCAGGCAGTGCGCGAGGATGTCGGGACAGGCCGCCGCCAACGGCGCGACCGCCGCACAGCAGATGAACCCATCGAGCATCACCGGTACGCCCGCCAGTCGCGCTGCCACGACAGCGCCCGCAATCGCCGCCAGTTCGCGGCCTCCGAGCCGTCGCAAGGTCTCGAACGGCGTGATGAGCGCGTCCCGGTGCAACGCGATTCCCGCCTCGACGCCCGCGATCTTGCGTCCAATACCCTCGCCATCGACCCCCGTGCCCGGCCCGACCCAGTCGCTCGCCGACCCGCCGAAGCTCGCCAGACACAGCGCCGCAGCGGTGGTGGAATTGCCGATGCCCATCTCGCCAAGCACCACAAGGTCCGGCGCATCCGCGACCGCCGCCGCGCCCGCGTTGATCGCGGCAAGGCACTCGTCCTCCGACATCGCCGGGGCTTCGGTGAAATCCGCCGTCGGCCGGTCGAGGTCGAGCGACACGATCTTGAGATCGAGGCCAGCCGCGCGCGACAATGCGTTGATCGCCGCACCACCATGCTCGAAATTGGCCACCATCTGCGCTGTGACGGAAGCCGGAAACGCGCTCACCCCGCGCGCGACGATGCCGTGATTGCCCGCGAACACGACCGCGCTCCCGCGATCGAGCCGGGGCAGCGGGTTGCCCTGCCAGCCGGCCATGAAGACCGCGATATCCTCCAGCCTTCCGAGCGAGCCCGGTGGCTTGGTCAGTTCCCCCTGCCGTGCGATCGCCGCGGATCGCGCGGCAGCGTCGGCCTGCGGCAAACCGCGCAACGCCGCCAGAAACGCAGCGGGCGTAGCGAACGCGGTCATTCGACGACAAAGCCGGCGGGCGGCGTACGCGTGATGAAATGGCCCTTCACCCCCTGCGGCCATTGCTTGAACGGCACCTGCCCGAACGCGCTCTCGCCGTAGAGCCTCGCGTAATCGAGGATCGCGCGCGCGGCGTCTTCGGTCGGCTCGAACCGGCCGAGCACATAGCCGACTTTCGCGGGTGCGCGGAGGTGGATCGCGCAGAAATCCTGGCACGCGAACAGGCACGGCATCTCTTGCACCGCGACCTCGGCATAGGCGGGATCGCTCGCCTGCACCGACTTCAATGCGTTGACGAGCCGCGCGCCGCCGCGCTGACCGTGCTCGTCGTCGCGGGCATCGGCGGAATGGCGACACGTGTTGCATGCGACCACCGCGACGCCGTCTTCGACCGGCTTCAGCATGTCCGGTCCCGTACGGTATTGGAACGTTGTGAACTTGGCATAGGAACCCCTTCGGACAGTCGATATCGCGCCGCGCGAAGGGCAAAAGGCGCACGCCTCCGGCCTCCGCGAGACGCGAAGCGATGTCGTCACTCGGGGTGTTACCCGTCCGCTCGGCGCACCCTGGCCGGACGAAAGACGACCGCGACGGGCAGGTCTCCTGGCTCGCGGGTCAACGCCGTCCGCGCCGCCTTCTCGGGAGTATCCCAATGGCATGAGGCACGGTGGCTCGCCGCGTACAGTTGCAGGGGCAGCCGGGTGTTTCCCGTTCCCATTTTCATCGCCCTCCGCGCGAGCGTCGGGGGAACCTGTCGCGGGGGCAGCGATAGGCGGGAGGAAGACACGGCGCAAGACACGGCTACGTCCGTTAGAAGTCCGCCAGCCGTCCCCGCGCCCTCCCGTCATCCTGACGAAAGTCAGGACCCAGGGTAACGGGCGGTGGCCCTCGTGGCTCTGGGTCCTGACTTTCGTCAGGATGACGGACGGTGTCGTCACGGGCCGTAGAGTAGGAAGCCGCCTAAAACTCCACGCCCGCCTGTGCCTTCACGCCCGACCGGAACGGATGCTTCACTTGCGTCATCTCGGTCACAAGGTCCGCCATCTCGATCAGCGCATCCGGCGCATTCCGCCCGGTCACCACGACATGCGTCATCTCGGGCTTCGCCGCCATGACAGCGAGCACCTCGTCGACCGGCAGATACTCATAGCGCAACACGATGTTCAGCTCATCCGCCACCACCATCGCATAGGACGGATCGGCGATCATCCGCTTCACCTCGTCCCACGCCTCACGCGCCACCGCGATGTCGCGAGCGCGATCCTGCGTGTCCCAGGTGAAGCCCTCCCCCATCGGCTTGAACTCGCACAGCTCCGGGAACGCGTCGAAGACCGCCTTCTCGCCGGTCGCCATCGCGCCCTTGACGAACTGCACCACGCCGACCTTGCGCCCATGCCCGATCATCCGCACCACCATGCCGAACGCGGCGGTCGACTTGCCCTTGCCCTTGCCGGTGTGGACGATGACCAGCCCCTTCTCGATCGTCTTGCTCGCGACAATCTTATCGTGGACCTCCTTACGCTTGGCGCTCTTGGCATTCTGTTCGTCGTCGGTCCGCATGATCAAGTCCTCTCGTCCTCCCGATGGCGGATCGCGCCGCGCGGCGCTAGAGCGACCGACATGCTCCGCATCACCGACCTCAAGCTCCCGCTCAATCACGCCGACGAAGCGCTCCCCGCCGCGATCCGCGACCGCCTGCGCGTCACCCCGCGCGACCTGATCCGCTACACCGTCGCCAGACGCGCGCACGATGCCCGCGACAAGATGGACATCCAGCTCGTCTATTCGGTCGACGTCACGCTGAAGAATGAGGACACCGTCCTCACCCGCTTTCGGAAAGATCGCCACGTCCAGCGTACCCCCGACACCGGCTACCGCTTCGTCACCAAGGGCGGCGCAAGCTACACCGGCCCCCGCCCGGTGGTGGTCGGCGCAGGCCCGTGCGGGCTGTTCGCCGGCCTGCTCCTCGCGCAGATGGGCTTTCGCCCGATCATCCTCGACCGCGGCAAGGTCGTCCGCGAGCGCACCAAGGACACCTGGGGCCTCTGGCGCAAAAGTGTCCTTAATCCCGAGTCCAACGTCCAGTTTGGCGAGGGCGGTGCCGGCACCTTCTCCGACGGCAAGCTCTGGAGCCAGATCAAGGACCCGCGCCACTTAGGCCGCAAAGTCCTGACCGAGTTCGTGAAAGCCGGCGCGCCACCCGAAATCCTCACCGAAGCACACCCGCATATCGGCACCTTCCGCCTCGTCACGATGGTCGAGAGCATGCGCGAGACGATCGAGGCGCTCGGTGGCGAATACCGCTTCTCGACCCGCGTCGACAGTCTCGACATCGTCGAGGAGGCAGGCACCCGCCAACTCCGCGGTCTCCATCTCAGCACCGGCGACTATCTCGAAGCCAACCACGTCGTCTTCGCGGTCGGCCACAGCGCGCGCGACACGTTCGAGATGCTGCATGCCAAAGGCGTCCACGTCGAGGCCAAGCCGTTCTCGATCGGCGTCCGGATCGAACATCCACAGTCGTGGATCGACGAAGCACGCTTCGGGCCCTGCGCCGGCCATCCCGACCTCGGCGCCGCGGCGTACAGCCTATCGCACCACTGCAAGAATGGGCGGACGGTCTACAGCTTCTGCATGTGCCCCGGCGGGACCGTCGTCGCCGCGACCTCCGAGGAAGGCCGCGTCGCGACCAACGGCATGAGCCAATATTCGCGCAACGAACGCAACGCGAACTCGGGGATCGTCATCGGCATCGACCCCGAGCGCGACTATCCCGGCCACCCGCTCGCTGGGATCGAGCTGCAGCGCCACTGGGAATCGCGAGCGTATGTTGCTGGTGGGTCGAACTACAAGGCGCCCGCGCAACGCATCGGCGACCTGCTCGCGGGCCGCGCGTCGACCGCGCTCGGGTCGGTGATCCCGTCGTACAAGCCTGGCGTCCACATGACCGACCTGTCCGAATGCCTGCCCGAGTTCGCGATCACCGCGCTACGCGAGGCGCTGCCGGCATTCGGCCGCGAGATCCCCGGCTACGATCACCCCGACGCGGTGCTCACGGGCGTCGAGACGCGCACCTCGTCGCCGGTCAGGATCACGCGCGGCGACGATTTCGTCAGCCTGAATACGGCAGGATTATTTCCGGCGGGCGAAGGCGCCGGCTATGCGGGTGGTATTCTCTCCGCCGCAGTCGACGGTATCAAGGTGGCGGAAGCGGTCGCGCTCAGCCTGACGGCGTAACCCCTCCATCATGGCGGGCTCGTGCCGCATCCGCCGTTCCTGATGCCAAGGGCTTGGAACGGACGAAACCGCGGATGCCGGAACAGGATGGCGGACGGGTTACTTCACGCGGCCAGGCCCCGTTTTGATCAACCACGCCTTCGGCAACCCGGTCGGCTTCGCCACGCCGTCGAGCCGTCGCGCGCTGACCAGTGCCACCCGCTTCAGGATCATCTGATCCTTGAACGCATCCATCCCGCCGCCGGTCGGCTTGGCGAGAATCCGCTTCACCACGTCCATCCCGGCGATGACGTGCCCGAACGCCGCATAGCCCGAATACCCCGCACGCGCGTCCATCGCCGGCGCCGGGCCGACCGTGATGAAGAAATTACCCCCCGCCGAGGCCGGGTTCATCCCGCGCGCCATCGAGATCGTCGCATCGCCGTGCTTGATCCCGGTCATCGCGGTCGTCTCGAGCGGGAACGGCGGCAGGATCCGCCGTGCATCGGTGCGGATTCCCGCTTGTATGAACCCTGTTTTCGGCGACGATTTCTGCCGGCTCGCGCGGTAGAAGTCAGTCCCGTCGAAGCGTCCGTCATCGACATATTCAAGGAAATTGCGGGCCGTCTTGGGCGCATGACGCGTGTCGAGACCCAGCAGGATCGGACCCTCCGATGTGACGATCCGGACCCGCACGATCCCCGGCTTGGCGACCGATGTGCCGCGCGACGCAGGCTGTGCCCCGCCCGCGGTCGTGAGGCTCAACACCCCCGCCAACCCGATGATAAAACGGCGCATGTCGAGTATTCCCATAGCGGCTGATCGAGGCCCGCTAACCGCCAAGCGATGCCGACGCAACATCGGCAGGCTTGAGGCACCCTGTCCGACGACGACGCGCTCTTGAAATTACCCTCCGAGCCGGCCAACTCTCGACCGTCATTACCCATAAGAGAGCCGTAACAGCCCATGACCAACGAAACCGTTCAAGCCGCGGAACCCCAGCCTTCCGATACGCAGCCTGCCGAAACGCACGCGTTCGAAGCGGATGTCTCGCGATTGCTGCACATGATGGTGCATTCGGTCTATTCGGATAAGACCGTGTTCCTGCGCGAGCTGATCTCGAACGCGGCCGATGCCTGCGAGAAGCTGCGCTACGAGGCGCTGAGTGCGCCCGACCTGCTTGGGGACGAATCCCGCACGCAGATCGCGATAACGCTCGATCCGGACGCCAAGACGCTGACGATCGAGGACAACGGCATCGGCATGACCGCCGACGACATGGCCGAGGCGCTCGGCACGATCGCGCGCTCGGGCACCAAGGCGTTCATGGACCGTATCGCGGCCTCGACCGGCTCGGACGGTGCGCAGTTGATCGGCCAGTTCGGCGTCGGATTCTACTCCGCGTTCATGGTCGCATCGAAGGTCGACGTGATATCGCGCCGCGCTGGCGCCGACACCGCGTCGGTCTGGTCGTCGGATGGTCTCGGCACCTACACGATCGCGGCCATCGACACCGCCGAGGCGCCCGCCCGCGGGACTCGCGTCGTGCTCCATCTGTTGGAGGACGCGACGTCCTTCACCGAGCGCTATACCGTCGAACGGCTGATCAAGGACCAGTCGGGCCACGTTCCCGTCCCCATCACGCTCCGCGAAACGCCCGACGCCGAGCCGGTCGAGATCGCCGACGGCGCCGCGCTCTGGACCAAGCCGAAGTCCGAGATCAGCACTGAGGACTATGCCGATTTCTACCGCAGCGTGTCGGGCCAGTTCGACGAGCCCGCGCTGACGCTGCATTACCGCGCGGAGGGACTGCACGAATATTCCGTGCTCGCCTATGTCCCCGGCGCAAAGCCGTTCGACCTGTTCGATCCCGACCGCAACGGCCGCATGAAGTTGTACGTCAAACGCGTCTTCATCACCGACGACGCCGAGGTTTTGCCGCGCTACCTCCGCTTCATGCGCGGGCTGGTCGATTCGTCTGACCTGCCGCTGAACGTCTCGCGCGAGATGATCCAGGAGAGCCCGATGCTCGCCGCGGTCCGTAAGGGCGTCACCGGGCGCGTGCTCGGCGAACTCGACAAGCTCGCGACCCGCGATGCGGATGCCTATGCGAAGATCTGGGAGAATTTCGGCGCGGTTCTGAAGGAAGGGCTGTACGAGGATTTCGAACGTCGCGAGGCGCTGCTGAAGCTCGCGCGTTTCAAGACCACGACGTCGGCCGGCGCATGGCGCTCGGTTGCCGATTATGTCGCGGCGATGAAGGACAACCAGACCGCGGTCTATTACGCGGTCGGTACCGATCTCGACCGGCTCGAAGCCTCGCCGCAGCTCGAAGGGTTCCGCGCGCGCGGGATCGAAGTGCTATTGTTGCCGGACTCGGTCGACGGCTTCTGGGTGACGGCGGGAATCGATCACGACGGCAAACCGTTCAAGTCGGTGACGCAGGGCGCCGCCGATCTCGGCCTGATCCCGCTGGTCGACGGCGCCGAAGCACCGACGGCCGATACCACGCCGCAAGTCGCGGACTTCATCGCGTTCGTGAAGACGACGCTTGCCGATGCGGTTTCGGAGGTCCGCGCTTCGGAGCGCCTGACCGACAGCGCGGTCTGCCTCGTCGCAGCCGATAGCGGCATGGATCGTCAGCTCGAGCGGATCCTGGCCGCGAGCGGTCAGGCGATGCCCGCCGCCAAGCCGGTGCTGGAGATCAACCCGCGCTCTGCGTTGATCGCCAAGCTCGCCGCGCTCGGCGAGGACGAGACCGCGCTGCGAGAGGATGCCGCGCACCTGCTGTTCGACGAAGCGCAGATCGCCGATGGCGAGCGTCCGCTCGACGCCCGCGCCTTCTCCGCCCGCCTGTCGCGGCTGTTCACGCGGGCGTTGGGCTGAGCGACCTCGACCACGGTTCCGCAGATTTGCGGAACCGTGGTCCAGCGACTAGTCCGCTTCAAAGACTGAGGAGCAGGACATGTCGCCCATTCTAGATCGCCGCCAGATACTGACCGGCGGCGCGGCCATCGCTGGACTCTCGCTCGGCTCGACCGCCGCGTTCGCGCAGAACGACCGGATCGAGAGCCTGATCGCGAAGATGACCCCGGCGGAAAAGGCGGGCCAACTCAGCTGCTTCTCCGATCAGATCCGCCCGATCGGCGTGCCATTCAATCCCGGTCTCGCGACCGGCGGCGCGGCGGAGCAGATCGCCCGGATCAAGACCGGGCAGATCGGCATGCTGTTCAACGGCGTCGGCTATACCGGCGCGAAGGCCGCGCAGGATGCGGCGATGGCCACCCGGCTCAAGATCCCCCTGATCTTCGCCGGCGACGTGATCCACGGCCTTCGCACCGCCTACCCGCTGCCGATCGCCGAGGCCTGCGCGTTCGATCCCGACCTCGCCGAGCGGACCGCGCGCGCTGCGGCACTGGAAACCACCGCGCTCGGCATTCACTGGACCTTCGCGCCGATGGTCGACGTCGCCCGCGACCAGCGCTGGGGCCGCGTCGCGGAAGGCTCCGGCGAGGACCCGTATTTGGGCATCCAGCTGGCCAAGGCGCGCGTGCGCGGTTTCCAGGGGGACGATCTGCGCGATCCGACCCGCGTTGCGGCCTGCGCCAAGCATTTCGCCGCATACGGCGCGGTCTCGGGCGGGCAGGATTACAATTTCACAGAAATCTCCCCCGCCACGCTGCACGAGGTCCATCTCGCGCCGTTCAAGGCTGCGGTCGACGCGGGCGTTGCCACTTTGATGAGCGCGTTCAACGACATCGACGGCGTTCCTTCCAGCGGCAATCACTGGCTGATGACCGACCTCCTGCGCGGCGAGTGGCGGTTCCGCGGGATGGTCGTCGGCGACTATACCGCGGACGAGGAACTGATCGCGCACGGCTATGCCAAGGACGGCCGCGACGCCGCGAAGAAGGCGTTCATGGCGGGCATGGACATGGCCATGCAGTCGAACCTGTTCAATCTGTGGCTACCCGACCTCGTCGAGAAGGGCGAAGTCCCGCTCGCGCGGCTCGACGAAGGCGTGCGCCGCGTGCTCCACCTGAAGGATGCGATCGGGTTGTTCGACAACCCCTATCGCTCGGTCAGCCGGAAGGCCGAACGCACCAGTGTCTCGACGCCCGCCATGCTCAAGCTCAGCCGGGAGGCCGGCGCGCGGTCGATCGTGCTGCTGAAGAACGACGGCGACCTGTTGCCCTTGAAGAAGAACCCGGGGCGGGTCGCCGTGATTGGCCCGTTCGCGGAGGATCGCAAGAACGTCGTCGGCACCTGGGCGTTCATGGCCGACGAAAAGCTCAACGTCTCGATCGCGCAGGGACTTCGCGCACGCGGGCTGACCGTGACGACGGCGCAGGGTTCCGAGATCGAAGCTCCCCTGCCCGGCGGAATCGCCACAGCCATCGCCGCTGCGAACGCCGCGGATATCGTCCTGCTCGCGGTCGGCGAATCCCAGCTCATGTCGGGCGAAGCGCAATCGCGCACCGAGATCACGATTCCAGCCCCGCAGATGGCGCTCGCCGAAGCGATCGCGGCGACGGGCAAGCCGGTCATCGTGCTGCTCCGCCACGGCCGCGCACTTGCCTTGCACGGTGCGGTGAAAGACGCCCCCGCCATCCTCGCGACTTGGTTTCTCGGGTCCGAAAGCGGCAACGCGATCGCCGACGTGCTGTTCGGCGACGTCAACCCGTCCGCCAAGCTGTCCGCGAGCTTCCCCAACGAGAGCGGCCAGGAACCCTATTTCTACAACCACAAGAACACCGGTCGCCCGGCACCGGATACGGGCAGCCAGGAATACAAATCGCGCTACCGCGAGACGAAGAACGAAGCGCTCTACCCGTTCGGGCATGGCCTGAGCTACACCAGCTTTTCGGTCTCGAACGTCGTCGTGCCGACGCAAATGACCGATACGCTCGCCGTCACCGCCACCGTCACCAATACCGGTGCACGAACCGGCGACGAAGTCGTGCAGCTCTACATCCACGACCGGGTCGCCAGCCGCACGCGGCCCGTCCGTGAACTCAAGGGATTCGCGCGCATCTCGCTGGCACCGGGCGCATCGGAGCGCGTGACTTTGACCTTGAAGCGCGAAGACCTGCGGTTCTGGGGTGACGGCGATTGGGTGATCGAGCCGGGGCTGTTCGACCTCTGGGTCGCAACAAGTTCGATCGACGACGAAAAACAGAGCTTCGAACTGGTATAAGCTGTTCTCCCGCCTCGGCGGGGAACACGCTACATCCGCACGACCTGGTTTCCGATCCGCTCGGCTTCCTCCGGGTCGTGCGTGACCATCAGGATCGGCAGCTTGAGCACGTCGCGGACATGCTCGATCGCGAGCATGATCTCCTCACGGCGGGCGCGATCGAGCGACGACAGCGGCTCGTCGAGCAGCAGGAAACGCGGCCGGCTGAGCAGCGCGCGGCCGATCGCCACCCGCTGCGCTTCGCCACCCGACAGCGTGCGGGGCCAGCGTTCGAGCAGATGGCCGATACCGAGAAATCCGATGATGTCCTCGAACCGCTCGGCCTCGCCGCGTACGCCGTAGAGCAGGTTCACGCGGACGCGCATGTGCGGGAACAGTCGCGCTTCCTGGAAGACATAGCCGGCGCGGCGGCGTTCGGGGGGCACGTCGATGCCGTCGCCGAACAGTGTCTCGCCGTCGATCGCGATCCGCCCGCGATCGGGCCGGAGCAGTCCCGCGACCATGTTCAGGACGCTCGACTTGCCGACGCCCGAGGGACCGAACAGCACGGTTGCCCCCTCGCCTGCGTCGAGCGTCAGCGATACCCGCGTATCGCCGAGCCGCTTCTCGACATCGATCTCAAAGGACATGGAGCCCCCGTCCAGCGCGTCGCGTCAGCAGTTCCGAGGCTATCAGAGCAACGAGCGACAAGCCCACGGACACGCATGACAATCGCCACACCATCGCATCCGCCCCCGGCTGTTGCAATGCGGAGTAGATCGCCAGCGGCAAAGTCTGCGTTTCACCCGGGACGTTGGACACGAAGGTGATCGTCGCGCCGAACTCGCCGATCGATCGCGCGAAGCCGAGCACCGCGCCGGCCAGCACGCCGGGGATGCTGAGCGGCAGCGTGAGCGTCCAGAACACGCGCCAGGGCCCCGCGCCCAGCGTCCGCGCGGCATTCTCCAGCCGCCGGTCGACCGCCTCGATCGAGATCCGCATCGCGCGCACCATCAACGGCAACGCCATGACCCCCGCCGCGATCGCCGCGCCGGTCCAGCGGAACAGCACGGTGATCCCGAACCAGTCCTGGAGCCACCCGCCGATCGGGCCATTCGGTCCGAACGCGAGTAGCAACAACCATCCGGTGACCACCGGCGGCACCACCAGCGGCAGATGGATTGCCGCATCGACGATGACCTTGCCCGGAAAGCGGACGCGCGCGAGCAGCCATGCGAGCGCGAAAGCGACCGGCAGGGTCACCAACATCGCCACACCGCCGACCTTCAGCGACAGCGCGACGATCCCCCATTCGCCCCCCCCCCATTCGACTGCGTCAAGCATTTAGCGCGCGGAGAATCCGTAGCGGACGAATATCGCCTTGCCCTCGCGCGAAACGAGGAACCGCCGGAACGCCTCGGCATCGGAATTGGTCGATGCCTTCAATCGCGCGACCGGATAGGTGATCGCGGGATGCGTGTTTTCGGGGAAGACGCCCGCGATGCGGACCTTGGCGGACGCCTTAGCATCGGTCGCATAGACGATCCCGAGCGGCGCCGCGCCGCGCTCGACCAAGGCCAGCGTTGCGCGGACATTCTCAGCGCGCACCACCTTCGGCGAGACCTGCGCCCAAACGCCGAGCTTCTCCAGCGACGCCTGCCCGTATTTCCCTGCCGGCACGGCCATATCGGCCATCGCCAGTGGCCCGGCGGTCAGCACCCGCGCGAGCGCAGCTGGCGGACGGACCGGGATGCGAACCGTGCTGCTCGCTGGCGCCGCGACCACGAGCCGATTGCCGAGGAACGTCACGCGGGTCGTAGCGACGATCAGGTTCTTCTTCGCGAGCTCGTTCATCCAGTCTTCGTCGGCCGAGACGAACAGATCGGCGGGCGCACCGGATTCGACTTGCCGGGCTAAGGCCGACGATGCGGCGAACGAGATGGTCGGCTTGACGTGGCCTTTCTTTGCCCACGCATCGGCGGCGGCGGTCAGCGATTCCTGCAGCGATGCGGCCGCCAGCACGAGCGGCGGCCGCTGCGCATACGCGGTGCCGCTCGCAAGGCCCACCGGGATTGCCAGTGCCGCCATCAGATACCGCATACAGAGACCCCATAATTTCGACCGGCGAACGCCAGCAGACACGGTAACGTCGCGCGCGGCAATGCGTTGCGCGTTAGTTCGCCGTGACCCGCCCGGTTCGCGCCAGCTTGCCCCAGCCGACCAAAGGCCCGCGCAGCGCCTGGGCGATCGCTTTCAGCACGACGTAATACATCACCTGACGATAGCCGATCCGCTGCGGGATCAGCAGCCACAGCAACCGCCAGCGTTCCTTGCGCTCCAGCGCGAACGCGATCGTCGCGGCCAACAGGTCGATCGCGGTGAAGATCAGCCAGTAGGCGAGCATCGTATAGACGTCGTGGCTGGTCTGCTCCCAGCCATGCGCCTGCACCGATAGATAGGTCGAAGCGAAGCTCACCAGCAGCGCGAGGTCGATGATCGGCGAAATCGACGCAAGGATGATCTGGAACACGATCGCCTGCGGCAAGCCGACCCAGCCGAGTCCGCGCGGGTGCGACCGGCCGATCGCCGAGCGGTGCTTGTAGAGGCACTGCAACGTCCCGAACGCCCAGCGGAACCGCTGCTTGGCGAGCGCACGCATCGTCTCGGGCGCCTCGGTCCAAGCAATCGCGAACTGGTCGTACTGGACGGTCCAGCCGTGACGCTGGATCGCGATCGTGAGGTCCTGGTCCTCCGCAAGCGTATCGTCCGGATAGCCGCCGACGCTGCGGATCGCCTCGAGCCGCCACGCGCCGACCGCCCCCGGCACGACGGTCATCGCGTTGAGCCGGGCGAGCGCGCGCCGCTCGAGATTCTGCGCGGTGATGTACTCAAGCGCCTGCCATTTGGTGATCAAGTTGACGCGGTTGCCGACCTTCGCGTTACCCGCGACCGCGCCCAGCTCGGGATCGACGAACCACCGTGCGAGGCGGGCGATCGTCATCGGTTCGAACTGCGTATCGGCGTCGAGCGCGATCACGATCTCGCCGCGTGCCAGTTCGAGACCGCGGTTCAGCGCCCGTGCCTTGCCGCCGTTCTCCAACGTGAGCAGGCGGACGCGGTCGTCGCCGGCGAACGCCTCGGCGACGACGCGACTGGTGCCGTCGCTCGACCCGTCATCGATCACGATGACCTCGATCGCGACGTCCTTCGACGCCAGCACGCCCTCCACGGCGCGCACGATCACGCGCTCCTCGTTGAACGCGGGGATCATCACCGTCACGAACCGCGACGGATCGATCGCCGGGAACACCGTCTTCAGTTCGCGGCGGGCCTGGATCAGCGCGAGCGCAGACAAGGCCAGCGCACGCAAAATGCCGATCGTGATCGCGATGCCGAAGATCCAGCGGAGCGCGACGACGATGCCGCCGAGCGTGCTGAACAGCGCGAGGTCGGCGACAGCGGCAACGCGGTCGCTCGACGAGATGACCGGCATCGACTGGTTGCGCGACAGCCCGGCAAGCGTCGACACAGGAACGAAGCTGTAGCCCATCGCCCGCAATCGCTCGATGATGATCGGCAGCGCGGCGACGGTCTCGGCGCGGTTGCCGCCGGCGTCGTGGAGCAGGATGATGTTGCCGCTGCGCTCGGGATTGCCCGCCTCGACGCCAGCGATGGTCCGGTCGATGATCGCCTGGACGCCGGGACGCTTCCAGTCGTCGGGATCGACGTGGAGACCGACCGAGATATAGCCGCGCTTCTGTGCTTCGAGCGCAGGCAGGATTTCGTCCGCAGTGCTCGGCTCGGCATCGCCGAAATAGGGGGCGCGGAACAGCCGCAACGACCGCCCGGTGAACGCCTGGAACAGCCGCTGCGTAGTGTTCAACTCGTACTTCACCTGCCGTTGCGAGACGTTGGCAAGGTTGGGGTGCGTGTAGGTGTGGCTGCCGATCTCATGGCCTTCGTTGACCATGCGCTCGAGCAGAGTGCGTTCGGTCAGCGCATTCTCGCCGATCACGAAGAACGTCGCAGGCGCATGCTCGCGCTTGAGGACGTCGAGGATCTGCGGCGTCCATTCGGGATCGGGCCCGTCGTCGAAGGTTAGCGCGAGTTGTTTCGGACGATAGCCGGTTCGCACCACGACATAGGGCGAAGGCATCCGCGTGAAATTGACGTCGGCGATCGTGCCGTCCTTCGCCGGCACCGCATCGCGAATGCCGGTGACGGGTTCGGCGGCGATCTTGAGGATTTCACCGCTGCCCTCGATATCGACATTGGTGCCGGCCGGCATCTTGTCGATCGAATCGGGGATCGGCAGCTTGCGATGATCGCGACCCCAGATCGACCAGAGCCCGGGATCCTCCGACCCGAGACGCCAGAGCGCCACGCTGCCGAGGCCAGCCTTTTGCAGGAACGCGATCTGGTTGTACGCCGACGCCGCATCGAGCAGCCACACCTGGTGCTTCACGCCACCCTCGGAATAGGCGAAGCTGCTGTTGCCGCTGGCCTTGTCGAAGGTCGGCACGGTGCCCGAGTCCGCGGCGTTCTGCCACGCTTCCTCAACGTCGAGCGCATCGCCGTTGCCGGCATCGGCGCCTGCGTGCCAGTCATAGGCATAGGAGCCTATCGCCACGACCAGCTTGGCGGGGGGGATGCCCCGTGCCGCATCGGCCACCATGTGCGCGAACCAGCGCTGCGACGCGATCGGGCCTGGCGCGCCGCTTGTTTCGTGCTCGTCATACGCCATCAGGAAGATCTTGTCGGTCACCTTGGCATAGGCGGGCAGATTCCAGTCGGGGTTGGCGACCGGCGCGGCGATCGCGACTACCCAGCCGCGGCTCGCGAACCGCGCACGCGTCTCGGCGAGGAACGCGCGGTAGTTGGGCTGTGCCGACGCGGGCAGATCCTCGAAATCGTAGAACACGCCGCCGGCGCGGTTGGCGGCAAGGAACGGCACGAGCTTGTCGAGGAAGGCAGCGCGCGCCTTCGGATCGGCGAACAAGGCTGCGCTACCCGCGCCGTCCCAGTTCCCGTCGACCGCGTTCTGCACCATCGGCAGGATCACTGGCCGGTGGACCGCCTTGTTGAGGATATCGCGACCCGCCTGATCGCGGAACACGGTGATGTGGTGATCCTTGCCGGTGATCGAGACCCAGCCGGGGATCAGCCAGTCGAGCTGTTCGACATGCCGCGCGAGGCTGGCGGTGCTCGCCTCGTCCCATGGCGCGTGAAAGGCGATCGCAAGCGCCGGGTTGGCGCCGTTGCCGACACCCGGCTTGGCCGCGCTCGTCCCGAACAGTTGCTTGGCGTAGTAATTCAGGTCGCGACGGGTCTCGCGAAGGATCCCACCGCGCGGCGCGGGCAGCTTGTGGAGCGCGGGGTGTTCGGGCTCGATCGGCAGCAGCGGCGCGGTGGGCACCGCACCGATCGAAACGGCGAACATCGCGATCGATAGCAGCAGCAGCGCGACGAATGCCGCGACGCCAAAGGTGAACCGCCGCCGACGACGGCCGCTTGCATCATAGAAGACAGGATTGAGCGACATGAGGGGGAGTATCAACCGACGGAAGGAAAACGGCAAATTTCTATTTTAGGCCGCTACAGCGCGGTTCCGGCGGACGCTGCTGAAAAATCCGTCACGCTGCGGAGGGATGATCCCGGAATCGCGGCATCCCCTCCCGCACGCGGGAGGGGACCGAGGGGTGGGCACCCGGCTTGAACCAACGTTGCGTCCGGTGATGGCGCGCGCCCACCCCCTACCCCTCCCGCATGCGGGAGGGGAGAAGGTCAGATCAGCGGAACTTGCCGCTGAGCGATACGCCGATGATCCGCGGTTCGTTGAACACCGCCGCCATGTAGTTCTCGATCACGCCCTTGAGGTTCTTCTCGCCGGTGATGTTGCGCGCGAACACCGCCAGTTCGTACGCATCGTCCGGCGCGGCGTAGCCGATCTTCAAGCCACCCTCGAAGTTGCCGTTCGCGGTGAACTCCTTGGTCTTGTACAGCACGAACTGCGTATAGCCCTGGATGTTGAAGTCGCCCGCGATGAACGCGCGACCGCCATTGCCGAGCGGCTGGTCATAGCGGGCGTTGAGGTCGACGTTATACTCGGGCGCATTCGGCAGCGGGTTGCCATTGATCTGCGCGAACGTATTAGCGCCGACCTTGATCGTCGGATCCTCGACCGTGCAGACCACCACGCCGTTCAGGATGCAGACCTGAGCATAGACGTTCTTGTCGCGGATCTTGCTGTGCAGCAGGCTGAGGCCCGCGCCGAGCGTCAGGTTCGGCACCGGCTTCCAGTTCGCCTCGGCCTCCATGCCGTATGCATCCGCCTTGTCGGCGTTGAACAGCACGCCGTTGCCGTTCACATCGTTGCCGTTGAGCTGGATGTCCTTGACCCGGTAGGCGAAGACCGTCGCGTTCAGGCTCAGCGTGTTGTTCAGCAGGCGGCTCTTGACGCCACCCTCCCACGACAGGATCGTCTCCGACTTGGCGGTCGTGAAGTCCGAATTGAACACCGCCGAGCGGCCCTGGATCGTCGGCCCGCGGAAGCCTTCGGCAACGCGCGTGTAGAGGCTGACGTCCGGGCTCGCCTGATACAGCAGGCTCGCATCCCAGCTCGGCTTGGTCGCCTTCAGCGTCACGTCGGTACGGCCGCGATACGTGACCACGCCCGCCGCGGTGTCCGCCGTCTTCAGAAGCTGCGTGCGCTTCTTGTCCTCGGTGACGCGACCGCCAACGGTCAGCGTCAGCTTGTCGACCAGCTCATAGCTGACCTGCCCGAAGCCCGCCCAGGACGTGTTGACGTCGTGCAAGCGTACCCAGTTGTTGGGGTTTCGCGCGGCCGTCGTCAGGAAAAACCCGCGCTGATAGAAGTCGGTGATGTCGCGCGTGTCGAAATACAGGCCGCCGACCTGCCAGTTGAACCGACCGCCGGGGGTGCCCGCAAGCCGGATTTCCTGCGACCACTGATCGAGATCGCGGATCTGACCCTGCGACTGGCCGAAGCCGTTTGCCAAGCCGCCGACCGGGAAGTTCGCGCCGGCACCGCCATCGGTGTCGCCACGGCTGAACCCCGAGGTCGTCTCGTATGCGGTGATCGAGGTCAGCGCGGCGGGACCGAAGTCGTAGGTCGCGCGGGCCGAGCCGCCATAGGTGTTGTAGCTCTGCGGGTTGTCGTTGCCTTCGTCGTACGACACCACGTTGCGCGGCTCGGCCGAGACGTCGTTCGAGCCCTTCTTCAGCGCACCGCGGTGGAACAGCGTCGAGGTGCCATCATACCAGCGCGCATGGCCCGACAGGTCCAGCGTGAAGCGGTCGCCGGGGGTCAGTGCCAGCTGCACGCGGACGTTGCGATCGTCGAAACCGCCCATCGCGTCCTTGCGCGGCGTCGCGGTATTGTCGGCGCTGACGCCGGCGAACCGGTTGTCGACATAGTTCTCGCGGTGCTGGATCATAGTCGACAGGCGGATCGCCAGCAGGTCCTTGATCAGCGGGCCACCGACACCGGCGTCGAGGCTGACGCTATTGTACGAACCGACCGAGGCCGACGCACGGCTGTCGAAGTCGTTGGTGGGCTTGTTGGTGTCGAACTTGATGATACCGGCGGTGGTGTTGCGACCGAACAGCGAGCCCTGCGGGCCGCGCAATACTTCGACCTGGCGGACATCGAACACCGGGTTCGACTTCAGCACGACATGCTCGAGGATCACGTCGTCCTGGATGATCGTGACCGGCTGCGAGGCGCCGAGGTAGAAATCGATGTTGCCGAGACCGCGGATGTAGAAGCGCGGGAAGATGCGGCCGGTCGTCGATTCGACGTACAGGCCGGGGACGCGGCCCGACAGCGCGAGCAACGTGTCGTCGCCGCCTGCGGTGTAGGCGCGCAGAGCATCGCCCGACGCGACGCCGACCGACAGCGGCACCTTCTGGAGGTTTTCCGAACGACGCTCCGCGGTGACGACGATATCGCCGAGACCTTCCGCCGGAGCAGCCTGCTCCTGGACGGGCGCTGCATCCTGCGCGAGCGCCGCCGACCCGATCAGCACCGAACCACACGCGACGCCGAGCATCAGCGCCGACTTAACGACCGAAATCCTCAAAATTCTATTCCCCAATAATGCGGCGCCGTCCCTGACGACCGACCGCACATCCCAAAAATAAAACGTCGCGGCTTGTCCTCGACCGCCCTCCCCGGACGGCTCGACGACGCCTCGCGACGCTCACTCCCCGATCCGGCGGTTAGGCGGGGATTGTGTTGGTATGATGACAGTTGGTTACGACGTGTTTTTGCACGCAGCGGTTTGCAGAATAGTGCGATATTTTTGCCGCTCGCGACTGGCGGATAGGCCATGCTAGCACCGCGTCATGGACCTGCTGATGCGATTCTGGCTGTCGATCCGAGGCTCGGGCTGGTTCGAACCTAGCATGACCGGTGGCATCTTCCCGTTCCCTTTCGCCTGGCAGGCTTGGGCAATCATGGCGGCCTGGATCGTCGCGATCGCTGCGACCGTGGCGCTCCACGGCGAAGCAGCCTGGTTGACGCGGATTATCCTATGCGTCGGCTACATTGCGTTCGGAATCGCGACGTACGAGTGATGGCGGCGGATGCCGATGCTCTGCACCACTCCGGCTGGTGCGGCGTTTGTCCTCTACAGACAAGGGTAGCATGTTTCCCCGCGAAGGCGGGGATCCAGACTGGGCTCCCGCATTTGCGGGAGAACAAGGAGTAGCGGAGTGACGTTCGAATGCGACCGCTGCTTCGCCGTGGCAAAGCTGCGGCCTCGCACGACACGCCGAATACGAGCTCGGCCGGTCGCCGTCCGCCTCGGCTAACGTGCTGCCCCGCCTAGCCTTGGGCGCCTACGCGTCGTCGCCCATCCGCAGCGCTGCAATAAACGCCTCCTGAGGAATGCTGACCGAACCGTATTCGCGCATCTTCAGCTTGCCCTTCTTCTGCTTTTCCAGAAGCTTCTTCTTGCGGCTCGCGTCACCGCCGTAGCATTTCGCGGTCACGTCCTTGCGCATCGCGCTGATCGTCTCGCGCGCGATCACCTTGCCGCCGATCGCCGCCTGAATAGGAATCTTGAACAGATGGCGCGGGATCAGCTCCTTCAAGCGCTCGACCATGCCACGGCCGCGCACTTCGGCGGTGCCGCGGTGGACGATCATGCTCAGCGCATCGACCGGCTCCTCGTTGACGAGGATGCCCATCTTGACGAGGTCGCCCTCGCGGTAGCCGATCTGGTGATAGTCGAAGCTGGCATAGCCCTTCGACATCGACTTCAACCGATCGTAGAAATCGAACACCACTTCGTTCAGCGGCAGTTCGTAGGTCGCCTGCGCACGACCGCCGACATAGGTGAGGTTCTTCTGGATGCCGCGGCGGTCCTGACAGAGCTTCAGGACGCTGCCGAGATACTCGTCGGGAACATAGATCGTGGCCTCGATCCACGGCTCGCTGATCGTCGCGATCTTGTTCGGCTCGGGCATGTCGGCGGGGTTGTGCAGCTCGATATGCGTCGTGCCGGACGGATCGGGGTGGGTCAGCTCGATCTCATAGACGACGGACGGCGCGGTGGTGATCAGGTCCAGATCATATTCGCGCGTCAGCCGCTCCTGGATGATCTCCAGATGCAACAGCCCGAGGAACCCGCAGCGGAAGCCGAAGCCCAGTGCGGCCGACGTCTCCATCTCGAACGAGAAGCTCGCATCGTTCAGCCGCAGCTTCGAGATGCTCTCACGCAGCTTCTCGAACTCGGCGGCATCGACCGGGAACATCCCGCAGAAGACGACCGGCTGAACTTCCTTGAAACCCGCGAGCGCTTCGAGCGCAGGCCGCTTGGCATCGGTGATCGTGTCGCCGACGCGCGTCTGCGCGACCTCTTTGATCTGCGCGGTGATGAAGCCCATCTCGCCGGTGCCGAGCTCGGTCAGCTGCTCGATCTTCGGACGGAAACAGCCGACCCGGTCGACCAGATGCATCGTGCCGGTCTGCATGAACTTGATCTGCTGGCCCTTTTTCAGGACGCCGTCGATCACGCGCACGAGGATGACGACGCCGAGATACGGATCGTACCAGCTGTCGACGAGCATCGCCTTCAGCGGCGCCTCCGGGTCGCCGCTGGGTGGCGGGATCTTGGTGACGATCGCCTCGAGGATCTCGACGATGCCGATCCCCGACTTGGCCGACGCCAGCACCGCCTCGGACGCGTCGATGCCGATCACGTCCTCGATTTCCTTGCGGACCTTCTCGGGTTCGGCGGCGGGCAGATCGATCTTGTTGATCACCGGCACGATCTCGTGGTCGTGCTCGATCGACTGGTACACGTTGGCGAGCGTTTGCGCCTCGACGCCCTGCGCCGCATCGACCACCAGCAGCGCGCCTTCGCACGCGGCCAGGCTGCGGCTCACTTCATAGGCGAAGTCGACATGCCCCGGCGTGTCCATCAGGTTGAGGACGTAATCGAGGCCGTCCTTGGCTTTGTACGCGAGACGCACGGTCTGCGCCTTGATCGTGATCCCGCGCTCCTTCTCGATGTCCATGTTGTCGAGCACCTGCTCGGACATTTCGCGCGCGGTCAGGCCGCCAGTTTCCTGGATCAGCCGGTCGGCGAGCGTCGACTTGCCATGGTCGATATGGGCGATGATGGAGAAATTGCGGATGCGGTCGAGCGGAGTCATGGCGCGCTCCTAGCAGCGACGCCGCGCGGGGGATAGACGGCCGACCTAAAGCTTGGTCGCGATGAGATGATAGCAGCGCGCGACCTGCCGATACGGGTCCAGCCGGCCCGCCAGCCATTCGGCCCGCAACACGTCCTCGGGATCATCCGCCAAGATCGGACCAGCGTGGTGATCGGTAAAGATGCCGATGCCCGACCATTCGACGATCCCGGCGCCCGCCTCGCTCAGCAGCGCCTCGACCGTTGCACGCGTATGATTACGACTCGCAGCGTAAGGACCATGCGCGTCGCTGCCCGTCTCCAGCGCGATGCGCGCCTCGGCCCACCGGCCCGCCAGCCCGGATCGCATCGCCGCCGCCGCCGGGTTGATCGCGACGATCGACACGAGCCCGCCCGTCTTGCACAGCGCGACCGCAGTGCGGACCAGTGGCGCGGGATCATCCTCGTACATCAGGACGCTATGGCAACAGACGAGATCGGCCACCTCAGCCTGGTCCGCCGCCATCGTCGCACCATCCGCGCAGATCAGCCGGACCCGGTCTTGGATCGCGCTGGGGCAGCGCGCCAGCCGCTGCTCGCCGAGCGCGATCATCTGCGGGTCGATATCCTGGACCACGACCTCATACCCTGCCATTGCCAGCCGAACCGCCAACGCTGCGTCGCCACCCCCGAGATCAACCACGCGCAACGGCCGCTCGGGCAACACCGCGGTCAGCGTACGCAGCGTCAGTTCGAGCGGGATGCTGGTGCCCTCCTGCCCGCCCGGCTGCACGAACGCGTCGACGATGTCGGGTGCGGCGGTCCAGTAGTTCATGCCGCGACCAGTGGCGCAGGGCACGGCGTCAGCACACCGTCCGACAACAACCCGCAGCAGTCGCCGTCCTCGATCTGCAACGTGTCGGGCGAAAACACGTCTTCGTCGCGCGTGCTTTCGGGATGCGGTGCGTCCGACGGCAACAGATGCTCGAGATCGATGACATCACCACTGCCGTCGACCTCGACGATCCCGCCGCGCGCGATAAGGTCGAGGTGGATCGCACATTGATAGCCGACCACGCCCGGGTCCTGGTTATGCTGGCCGAGCCCGATATGCACGCCCGGCCGGCGTTCGTTGATGTGCGAGTTCATCGCGATCGGCTCGCCGATTCCGAAGTTCGTGCCGAAACCGAGCTCGCCGACATTATAGGCGCAATGCGTGGTCAGTGCAGAGTCCAGGAACCGCATCGTCCGTGCGTCTTCGCAGCGATGCGCGACGACCCGCCCGCCCTCGATCTCGATCGTTACCGGGAAGGTCTCCAGCCGCACGTCGTCGTCGGTGATCGCGTTCACGTTATAGGCGAAGTCCGCGACGTGAACGCCCGAAATCTTCGCGGGAAACGTAGCAACCTCGCCCGCCGGCAGGATCACCGTGCCAACCTCGCGCGCGGGGCCGCGGTTGCTGATCCAGCGGTGCTTGGCATCGAGCGTGACCTCAAGATCGGTGCCGCCCCGCGTCGTGATCCGCAGGTGCGACGCGCGCGTCAACCGTTCGAGGATGGCGACGTTGCGTCGGGAGAGCTCGTCGGGGCTCGCGAGCAGCGCATCCGCGAACAGGCTGTCGCTGGCGCTGATCGAGCGGAATATTCGCAGGCGTTCCGGCGGATAGATCGACAACGCGCGGGTCAGCGCACCGGTATGCGAGAAGGTGTCGCGTTCGAACGACAACAGGATCAGCCGCCCCGCGAACGCGTCGACCGCTGGCAAGGTCGCAATGAGCCTCTCCTCGAACGTCTCGTCGACAAGCGGCGCCATCCACACGCGTATCGCGGGGATGGCGCGCATCTCGAGCGCGGCGCAGACGAGGGCGGCGGACCGTTGGCTGTCGCTGGTATACAGGATAACCGCCGTGTCGCCGCCAGCGATCCGGACATAGGCGTCCAGCAGGGACTGAACCCCGCGCCAGATCTTCCCATCCATCGCCCTAGTTCTTCACATCGATGCCGCGATCGGTAAGCGTCGGCTTCGAGGTGCTGTAGCTGATCGTCCACGCCAGCTGATCGAGCGGGCGAATGCGACCCGCATCACCGAGTTGGGCCGCAGCGGTACTGTACGAGATCGTCCAGGCCGCATCGCCGCCCTTGCCGAGGTCGATCACATGCGTACTGAGATCGCCGATCCGGAACACCTGCTCGCTGCTTTTCACTTCGCGCAGCACCTGCGCCGAAACGCGGGCGACGATGTCGTTGATTTCCTGTTCGCTAGGCATGTCTGCTCTCTTGGAGTTTCAAGAAAACGCGGCGGGTGTTTCGTATCGGCAATCCGCGTCCCAACGACGCTGCGCTCTTGCGATACCCCGGACAATCGCCGCACAATCCGTTTCGGCGGCAAAACGAGTTCTCGATGTGCGGGCTTGATCCAGGTTGCCGGCCGGCCCCGATAAAAGAACCGCCATCCCGGTGCAGCTTGCCGCCGCGAGCTCTTTCAATCGATCGTGCGTAGGATATTTGTCTTGAACGTTCGGCATGTCGCGGCTAGGGGGCTCACCGGCAATGTTGTCGGGGCGTGGCGCAGTCTGGTAGCGCACTGGTCTCGGGGTCCAGGGGTCGTAGGTTCGAATCCTATCGCCCCGACCATTGCCGATTTTTCGGGGTTTAGCCCGAACTTCCCCGAACATTCTGCATCCCGTGCTGCGATCTCCGCCATTGCGGGCCCGGCTGTACCGCTTGCGTGGATCGTCCAATTTTTCGCGCCGCCCGCTGGCGTGAACGCGCTCCGACGGGCTATCGGTCGATCGTACGCCGCCGACTGCACGGGAAAGGATTGTCGTGATCGAGGTCAATTTCGACGGGCTGGTCGGGCCGACGCACAATTATGCGGGTCTCTCGATCGGCAATCTGGCTTCGGCGAACAATGCGGGCGCGGTCTCGGCGCCTCGGCTTGCCGCGCTCCAAGGCGCCGCGAAGATGCGGCGGTTGCTTGCGTTGGGGTTCAGGCAGGGCCTCTTTCTCCCACACGTTCGCCCGAATACCGACTGGTTGCGCGCGCTGGGCTTTGTCGGCAGCGATGCCGAGGTGCTTGCCTCGGCCTGGAACGCCGACCGCGCCCTTGTCGCGAACGCCTTCTCCGCGTCGGCGATGTGGACCGCGAATGCCGGGACGGTGTCGCCCGCCCCTGATACCGCCGACGGCCTCTGCCATATCTCGGTGGCGAACCTGTCGACCATGCCGCACCGCGCGAGCGAGTGCGGGCAGACCGAGCGTCAGTTGCGGCTCGCGTTCGGCGACGCGCGCTTCTTCCGCGTCCATTCGACCGTTCCCGCAGCCTTCGGCGACGAAGGCGCGGCGAACTTTATGCGGATCGTGCCGCAAGCGGGCGGCGGCGGCGTCGAGATCTTCGTGTATGGCGAGGGACACGCCGGCGGCTTCCCGTCCCGCCAGTCACGCACCGCAAGCGAAGCGGTCGCGCGTCGCCACGGCCTCGACCCCGCGCGCACGCTGATGGTCCGGCAAAGCGACGCTGCGATCGCAGCCGGTGCATTCCACAACGACGTCGTCGCGGTCGCCAACGGGCACGTCCTCTTCACGCACGAGCACGCCTTCGCCGACCCGCAGGCGTTCTATCGCGACTTGCACCGGCTCGTGCCGGACGTGGTGATCCTCGCCGTGCCCGCCGACCGGGTAAGCCTGAAGACCGCGATCGGGACCTATCTGTTCAACTCGCAACTCGTCACCGCGGCTGACGGTACGATGACCCTCGTGCTTCCCGCCGAAGCGCGGGAGGATGCCGCGGTATGGACGTGGCTGACCGAGCAGGTCGCGGATGGCGGTCCGATCCGCCGGCTCGAAGTCGTCGACGTCCGGGAATCGATGCGCAACGGCGGCGGCCCCGCCTGCCTGCGGTTACGCGTCCAGGTCGACGAGGACGCGCTAGCCTCGATCGATCCCCGGTTCCTGCTAAATGAAACGATCTGTACCCGGATCGAAGACGTCATCGCCCGCGAATGGCCCGAGGCAATCGGGTTCGACGACCTCGGCGATCCGCAACTGTGGGAACGCTGCGCGCGCGCGCGCGCCGCAATGACCCGAGCGCTTGGCTTCGGCCCCGACGAAATCTGAGCGTTACTAGGAGAAGCGCCCCGCCCGTCCGTGCGACACTCTCGTATCCGGGCGGGGCACCGTGGACGCTTCATCGATCGACGCGCGTCTCTATTGGCAAGCTAACACGGCCGGCGCCGTTGAAAACTTCCGTTCGTCAAGTTTAGCGGTCGTCCATCCCGATTATCGCCCGGTATGCCGATGATCCGCTGCACCTTGACCTTAAGAGGCACCGGTTGCGGCGGGAAGTTTGACCTTGCGAAGCGAGGCGATCACCTGCCGCGCACCCGGCGGTGCCACCTGAACGAATAGCTCGAACAATGCCTCGTCGGTGAACTGCCCGATGTCGGTGCCAAGCGGTAAGGCAATGGCCTGCCGGCTGCGGGCGCCGGGTTGCGCTTCGATCACGATCGTCCGCCAGGCCATCCCGACCGGCGGTTCGCCGTCGACGTCGCTGAATTCGCCCGGGATCATGTTCCGGAGTCGCAACCGACGGTCCGTATGCTTGGCAAACCACGCACCGTCGCCCGCGGCGGCGATCTCCACCGCTATCGTCTGTCCATTCATGCCGCATCCTCACATCGACCGGTATCGCTGATCATAGCGACGCGGTGTTGCCGCACCACCACAGATGCAAGCCAGAAAATACCGAGACCCAACTTACTATTGATAATAGTTATCAGAAACATTAGCGGGGCGGTTCTCGATAAGGAAACCTCATGACACGTCGTCGCTTCGGCACCGCCCTTTTGCTTGGTTCTACGCTCGCCGCATCGCCGGTGCAGGCGCAAGTCCGCACCGAGGACGGCGAAACCGGCGCCATCGTCGTGACGGGGCAGCATGCGCGTGGTCAGGCATCGTCGGGTACCAAGACGGACACGCCGCTCGCCGAGACGCCGCAATCGATCAGCGTCATCACCGCCGACGACATCGCCGGGCGCAGTCTCCAGAATCTCAATCAGGCGCTGCGCTTCGTCGCCGGCGTCACGCCCGAAACGCGCGGCTCCAGCGGCGAGGTCTACGACCAGTTCAAGCTGCGTGGGTTCGACGCACCGGTCTATCTCGACGGGCTGAAGCAATTCGCTAGCGCGTCCGGCTACGCGTCACCACAGATCGACGTCTCGCGGCTCGACCGGATCGAAGTCATCAAAGGCCCCGCTTCTGTACTCTACGGCCAGTCCAGCCCCGGCGGCCTCGTCGCGGAGTCGAGCAAGCTCCCGCTCGACCAGGCGTTGTACGGCGCGATCGGCGGGACCTACGGCAACTATGATCTCTACCGCGTCGATGCCGATATCGGCGGCCGCGCCGGGGCTGGCGTCCTTTGGCGGATCAACGGCAGCGCGAACGGTGCCGACACGCAGCAGAAATTCGGCAAGCGCGAGCGCCAGACGATCTCGGGCGCGGTGACCGTCGGCGCGGGCAGCTCGACCAGCTTCACGCTGCTCGGCGCCTATTCGCACGATCCGTACAACGGCGATTACGGCGTGTTCCCGGCCAGCGGCACGCTGATCGCCAACCCAAACGGCAAGTTGCCGACCAGCTTCGACGGTGGCGAGGCGGGCAACCGGTTCAGCCGCGAACAGGCCGCACTCACCTACATCTTCCGCCATGACTTCGGCGGCGGCTGGGCGTTCCGCTCGTCGGGCCGGTATCAATACGTGAAGTCGAACCTCGGCCTGATCTATACCGCCGGCGCCCTCGATGCGACCGACCCGACCCAGCAGACCTATAGCCGCGCCTCCTATGCGACCCGCGAGCAGCTCAACAACTGGACGTTCGACAACCAGCTGACCGGCACGGTGCAGACCGGCCCGGTCAAGCACACGCTGCTGTTCGGGGCCGACCGGCAGGTCGCGCATTCGGCTGAAGTCGGCGCGTTCGGCACCGCGCCGTCGCTGAATGGGTTAGCCCCGGTCTATGGCACGGTGGTGGTACCGACCACGCCGGAAGCGATCGGCGGCCAGTTCACGATCGACGCGCGCCAGCGCCAGCAGGGCGTCTATGCGCAGGACCAGATGGCGCTTGGCGAGCTCCGCGTCGTCTTGAGCGGACGCCAGGATTGGGCCCGCGCGCAGCAGATCGGCGCTGCGGCGAAGAACGACGAGAAGTTTACCTATCGCGCCGCCGCGCTCTACACGCTGCCGTTCGGTCTGGCGCCGTACGTCAGCTATGCGACGTCGTTCGAGCAACAGGCTGGCACCGTGCTGCGTCCCGATGGCAGCTTCGGCATCGCCGATCCCTCGCTCGGCAAGCAGCTCGAGGCCGGTGCCAAGTTCACTGTTCCCGGCACGCCGATCCTACTGTCCGGCGCGTGGTTCCGGATCGATCAGACCAATGTGCTGACCTCGACGCCGACGTTCTCGGTCTCGACGCAGACCGGCAAGGTCCGTTCGCAGGGTGTCGAGTTCGAGGGTACGGCGCCCCTGCCCTACGGGTTCGACGCGCGCGTCGCCTATAGCCGCCAGCGGGTGAAGGTCACGCAGGACCTGAACGATCCGTCGCGCATCGGTCGCGGGCTCGAAACGGTCGGCCGTGGCGGCACGACGCTCGCGCTGAACTGGTCCCCGCCCGAGGGTGGCCTGGCCGGGCTGACGATCGGCGGCGCACTGCGCCATGTCGACCAAGTCTATGCCGGCGTCACGCCGGGCGAGACAGTCGGACGCAACAGCCCGTCCTACACCGTGTACGACGCGCTCATCCGCTACGACCTGGCGAAGTTCGCGCCCTCGCTCCGCGGCCTTAGCCTGGCAGTCAACGGCGCCAACATCTTCGACAAGAAGTATCTGACGTCGTGCTTCGCCAATTATAACTGGTGCTGGTACGGCAACCGCCGCACCGTTCAGGCGACGATCGGCTATCGCTTCTGATGCAACGGTAAACGCGGGGTCCCCGGCCAAAGCAGGTCGAGCGCCGGGGACATTCAGCAGCCCCCACCACGGACTGATTCGGCGACTATCTCTTTCAGGGCGTCGATGCCGGAACGCGCTTGGCATGACGGACCAGCGAGTTGATTTGGCTGTCTCGAACTGCGGGTCGATCGGCCCAGATCATCGGACGAGACAGATAGGCGACCGGATGACGACGTCAGCGTAGCGATCCGGTATGGTCGCCCCATGCTGCCGATCCTCTACAGTTTCCGACGATGCCCCTATGCGATGCGGGCGCGGCTTGCGATCGTGGCGAGCGGGCGCGGTGTCGAACTGCGTGAGGTCGTACTGCGCGCGAAGCCGCCCGCGATGCTTGCGGCGTCACCCAAGGGTACGGTACCGGTGCTGGTCCTGCCGGACGGGGCGGTGATCGACGAGAGCCTCGCGATCATGCGGTGGGCGTTCGCCTCCGGCGACGTCGCGGGGGATGGCGAGACGGATCCAGGCGCTATGATCGCCACGAATGACGGCGTGTTCAAATACCACCTCGATCGGTACAAATATGCCGACCGCTATGGGGTGAACCGTCTGGAACATCGCGCGTGCGCCACGGACATCCTCGCCAACCTCGACCAACGGCTGCGCATTGCCGACCATCTCGGACGCGACGCGCTGTCCCTCGTCGATCTGGCGATCATGCCGTTCGTGCGCCAGTTCGCCGAAACCGATCGATCGTATTTCGATCGTTTGCCGATGCCGGGTTTGCAGGCCTGGCTGACGCGGCATCTGTCGTCGCGGCTTTTCGAACGGATCATGGTCCGCCCTCCGCCGTGGCAGGACGGCGATCCGCCAACCGTCTTTCCGGAGCACTCCTCCTGAGCGGCGATCGTTGTCGATCACCGCTCAGGGTTCGTCACCGCATCATTTCGCCGAAGCGGCAAGCCCACGATCTTCGAGCATCGGACCGATATCCGGGTCCTTGCCGTAGAACGCCTTGAACATCGGACCGTAATCCTCGGTATGGCCCTTCGACAGGATCATGTCGCGGAAGCGCTGGCCGTTCGCACGCGTCAGCCCGCCATGCGCCATGAACCACGCATACGCGTCGTTATCGAGCATCTGCGTCCACAGATACGCGTAATAGCCCGCCGCATAGCCGCCCGCCCAGATATGCGCGAAATAGCTGGTCCGATAGCGCGGCGGCACGTCCTTGGTGTCTAGCCCCATCGAGTTCAGCGCCTTGGTCTCGAACGCGTCGACATCCTGCGGCCCGGCCGAGGCCGGTAGTGAATGCCAGTCCTGATCGAGCGTCGCCGCCGCCACCAGTTCGCCCAGCTCATAGCCCTGGTTGAACTTCGCCGCGTTCTTGATCTTCGTGACGAGCGCCTGCGGCATCACCGCACCGGTGCGGTAATCCTTGGCGTAGTTCGCAAAAACCTTCGGATCGAGCGCCCAATGCTCATTGAACTGCGACGGGAACTCGACCCAGTCGCGCGCGGTGTTGGTGCCCGAGACCAAAGGATAGGTTTGGTTCGCGAACAGCCCGTGCAGCGCGTGGCCGAATTCGTGGAACATCGTCGTCACGTCATCGAACGTGATGAGCGCGGGCTGGCCCGGCGCAGGCTTGGTGAAGTTGCCGACGTTGTAGACGACCGGCTTGGTCTTCAGCAGCTTCGACTGGCCGACGAAGTTCGACATCCACGCGCCGCCCGCCTTGTTGTCGCGCTTCCAGTAATCGAAATACATCAGGCCCAGCTCGGAGCCGTCCTTGTCAAACACGGTGAAGACACGGATGTCCGGCTGATAGGTCGGGATATCGCGGCGTTCCTTGAAGGTGACGCCGTAGAGCTGGTTCGCGGCGAAGAACACGCCGTCGGTCAGCACGCGGCTGATCTCGAAATACGGCTTCAGCTCGTTCTGGTCGAGGTCGTACTTCGCCTTACGCACCTTGTCCGAATAGAAATCCCAATCCGACGGCGCGAGCGGGAACGACGCGCCGGTCGCGTTTATGGTCTTCTGCAACTCGGCCGCCTCGCGATGCTGCTCGGCGGCGGTCGCGGGGACGAGCTGGGTCATGAACCCCTTCGCCGCTGCCGGGGTCTTCGCCATCTGGTCGTACAGCGAATAGGCGGCATAGTTCGGGTAGCCGAGCAGTTGCGCCTTCTGCGCGCGCAACTGCGCGATCTTCTGGATCAGCGCGCGCGTGTCGTTGGCGTCACCCTTCTCCGAGCGCGTCCAGCTCTTCTCGAACAGCGCCGCACGCGTTGCACGATCGGAAAGCGAGGCGAGCGCGGGCTGCTGCGTCGTGTTCTGAAGCGACAGGACGTATTTGCCGGGCATCCCCCGCTCCTTCGCGCCTTCCGCGGCTGCGGCGATCTCGGCATCGCTCAGCCCGGCGAGCTTGGCCTTGTCGTCGACCACCAGCGCGCCCACCTTGGTGCCGGCGAGCAGCTTCTGCTGGAAATCGGTCGTCGCGGTCGAGATCTGCGTGTTGAGCAGCCGCAGCTTGGCCTTGTCGGCGTCGTTCAACTGCGCGCCGGCGTGGAGGAAATCGCTATGGTAGATCTCCAGCACCTGCGTCTGCTCGGCATCGAGACCGAGCGAGTCCTTCTTCGCGTACAGCGCCTGGACGCGCGCGAAGAGTTTGGGATCGAGATAGATCGCATCGCTGTGCTGCGCGAGCTTGGGCGCCTCGGCGGACCGCACCGCGTCGAGCGCATCGTTGGTGTTCGCCTGCGACACGCCAAAGAACGCCTGGCTCGCGCGGTCGAGCGTGCGGCCCGAGCGCTCCATCGCCTCGATCGTGTTGGCGAAGGTCGGTGCTGCGGGGGTGTTCGCGATCGCCTTCATCTCGGCGATCTGTTCCGCCATGCCCTGCTCGAGCGCGGGTTGGTAATCGGTGTCCTTGATCTGGTCGAAGCGCGGCGCCTGGAACGGCAGCGTGCTGTGGACGGTCAGCGGATTGACGCGCGCCGCCTGAACGGGCGCTAGCCCCGCGAAACAGCAAAGGATGGCGACGGAACGAAGCAAAGTGGAACGCGGCATCGGTGTCTCACAAAGACAGGAGTGATGACGCGCTTCTTGCATGGAGTGTCAGGGCGTTACAATGTCTCGTTTGGTCCGCGTCCGGGAACGTAGGGCCCACGATACGGCATCGGCGATGCCGCCCCGCGGGCCCTGAACGGCTTTCCCGTCAAACGATCTTTTCGAGCGGCTGGTTCGGCCGAGCCGCATACGCACGGAAGCGCGCCGCGCTACCCTGCGTGTAGGGCTTGGCGAACACCGTCGACACCGTGACCGAATCGCCGGTCGCATGCTCCGGCGTCAGCGTCAGCAGCGTGAACCCCTTCAAATCCTGGTCGCAGAACCGGACCTCACCCTTGTTGGCGTCGGCGATCAGCGTGCCGATGCCGGGCAGCAGCGAGCCGTAGGACGGGCTGGTGATCGCGGTGCAGCCGAACTCGGCGGCGACCAGCTTGCCCGATGCGTCGTGCAGGTCGTTCGCCCATGCCGCGTGGCTGTCGCCCGACAGTACGATCGGCCGCGACTTCGCGCGCTTGAACGCTGCATAGAGTCGCTCGCGGGCGGGCGGATAGCCGTCCCAGCTATCGAAGCCGAACGGCAGGCCCGCACGGTACGAGGCGATGCTCGCGGTCAGCCGCTCGCGCCACATCGCCGGCAGCTTCGCCATCGTCTCGGCGAACTTCACCGGCCCCAGCTGGCGCTCCATGTCGGGCCCTGCGACCTTCGCCATCACCACCTGATTGCCGAGCACCTGCCACGGCTTGCCCGCCGCGACCGAGGTCGCCATCGTCTTCTCGACCCAGGCGAGCTGCGCAGGGCCGAGCAGCTCGCGATCGGTCCGCGCGCGCTCGGCCAGCATCGGCGCGTATTCGGCCTGCGTGATCTCCTCGCCCTTCGACACCACTTGGTGGCTGCGCGCGAGCAGCCGGGTCTCGACCATCACCAGCGTCGCGAGATCGCCGAACTCGAAGCTGCGGTTGATCGCCGCCCAGGGCTGGCCGGGCTTGGAATCGCGGATCGGCATCCATTCGAAATAGGCCTGCATCGCCGCCGCCTTGCGCGCGCCCCAGTCGCCTTCGGTCTTGGGATCGTGGTTCTCGGCGCCGTGCATCCAGTCGTCGTTGGCGACCTCGTGATCGTCCCACACGCAGATGAACGCGGCGCGCGCGTGCGCGGCCTGCATGTCGGCATCGCGCTTCACCTGCGCATGGCGCATGCGGTAGTCGGCGAGGCTGACGATCTCGTGGCGCGGCTCGACCAGGCGATTGATCTTCTTGGCGATGTCCGCGCCGTAGCCGTCGACGCCGTATTCGTAGATATAGTCGCCAAGGTGCAACACCGTGTCGACGCGGTCGAGCTTGGCGATCACGTCATAGGCGTTGAACAGGCCGCCCGCGTAGAGCTGGCACGAGACGACCGCCATAACGACGTCGGCGACCTTGCCCTTGGGCAGCGTGCGGAACCGACCGACCGGCGAGCGCGTGCCGTCCGCCGCGTCGAACCAGTAGCGGTATTCGCGGCCCGGCTGGAGCCCGGTCGCCTCGACCTTGGCGGTGAAGTCGCGGGCGGCACGCGCCTTGACGCTGCCCGAGCGGAGCGGCTTGCCGTTCTCGGTTTCGGCCACGTGCCACGTCAGCGCGATGTCGCCCGCCTGGCCCGCCTCGACCGGGGTGGCGCGGGTCCACAGGATGGCACCGTCGAGCGAGGGATCGCCGCTCGCCACGCCGTGATCGAAGCGGAGCTTGGCCGCGCCCGCTGCATGCGTCGCGGCCGAGGGCAGCGCGAGCGTCGCACCCGAACCGGCGAGTTTCAGCGCAGTCTTCAAAGCATCGCGGCGGTTGATCGTCATGAAACAGGGCTTTCGTTATTAGGCACCGCCGCGGTAGGCGCACTCCGCTACACTCCGGTGGCAACCCTGTGACAGTGTCGTGACTGGACTGTCATCTTGCTTTCATGAAGACGCCGTTTAACCGTCACGTTCCCTGCCTAGTGCCGATGCACGAACACGGGGGACACAATGACACGCATCTTCACGCGGCTCGCGCTTGCGACGCTCGCCACGACCTGCTCGACCGCCGCACTGGCGCAGGCGACAACGGAGCCCGGCACGGAAGCCACGGCTTCCACCACCCCGAACGACGAGATCGTCGTCACCGCGCAGAAGCGCGAACAGCGGATCGCCGACGTTCCCGTCACCGTCACCGCGATCACCGGCGCGAAGATGGCGTCGATCGGCGTCAATTCGCTGAGCGAGGTCGCGGCTTATATTCCCGGTCTGCAGATCCAGGAGCAGAGCGCGAACAACCCGGGCTTCGTGATCCGCGGCATCACCTCAGACAACGGCTCGTCGCAGCAGGGCGCGCGCGTCACGCTATATTACAACGGCATCGACATCAGCCGGTCGCGCGGTGCGTATCAGGACCTGTTCGATCTCGAGCGGATCGAGGTCGTGAAGGGCCCGCAGGCGACGCTGTTCGGCACCGCCGCGGCAGTCGGCGCGATCAGCGTCATCTCGGCGAAACCACAGCCCGGCGTGTCGGGAGCGATCAACGGCTCGTACGGCAATTTCAACCGCACGCAGGTGTCGGGCTTCCTCAACGCCGGCAACGACGTGCTCGCGGGGCGGATCGCGTTCGCGTACAAATACCGCGACGGCTATGTCCGCAACATCGCCGGCGATCCGAAGGTCCCGAACCAGAACCAGGGGGGCGTCGACCAGGACGATCTGAACGGCCAGGACCAGCGCGGCCTGCGCGGTTCGCTGCGCTATCGCCCTAGCGACAGCATCACCGCCGATCTCGTCCTCACCTATGACGGCCAGCGCAACCCCGGCACCGCGTTCAAGAGTCGCGCGCACGCCCCGACCGGTGGTCAGACCGGCGACTACGGCTACGCCGAACTCTCGGGCTCGCCGTACAGCGCCGCGGTTCTCGGCGCACGCAAGCTTGGCCTCGACCGCAACGTCTATGACGCAAACCTGACGATCACCGCAGACCTGTCGCCGGGGATCACCTTCACGACGGTCAACGGGTACCGCCGGTTCGACGCTCTCGAAGTGTTCGATGCCGACGGCGGCCCGGCCGCGTATCTGGAATTCGCCGAGGATGCCAAGGGCGACCAGTGGAGCCATGAGAGCCGCTTCGCCTTCGAAGGACCCAAGTATCGCGCCTCGGTAGGCTGGAACACATTCTTCGAGAACGGGTATCAGCGCGTCCCGTTCGCGACCGAAGAGGGCACGTACCTCGCTTGCTCGGTCGCGGCCGCCTACGCACCGATCCGCACGGCGCTCAATGGTGCAGGCATCGCCACAGGGACGTCCTGCGTCGCACCGAACGGTACGATCCCGGCGACGCGGGCGACGGCGGCGCTCACCGGTGGCCGTGCAACCGCAATACCTTACGCCGCCGAGTTCACGAACTATGGCAGGAACAACACCTACTCGGTGTTCGCCGACGCGACCTACATCCCGGTACCCGCGCTCGAACTGACCGCCGGCGCGCGCATCCTGATCGAGGATCGCCAGTCGGGCTATTCGTCGGTGCAGCCGAACTCGGTGATCCTCGCGGCGCTCGGCATTCGCACCAGCCTGCTCGGAACCGCGAACACCAACGGCAACAAGTTCGTCGCCGAGAAGAGCTTCACCGCGATCCTGCCGCGCTTCAATGCGCTGCTGAAGCTCAATGACGACGTTAATCTCTACGCCACGATCAGCAAGGGTCGCCGCTCGCCGGTCGTCCAGCTGGCCGCGCAGAACACCGCATTCGGCGTCGGTCCGAATTTGCAGGTCGTGCCGCAGGAGAATGTCTGGAACTACGAAGGCGGCATCAAGGGGCGGGTCGGACCGTTCACCGGCGCGGCGTCGGTGTTCTACCAGACCTATGACGGCTTTCAGGTGTCGATCACCAACAACGGCGTCACCACCACGCAGAGCGCCGGTTCGGCCAAGAACCTCGGCGTCGAGCTCGAGGGAAATCTGAAGCTCGCCTCGTATCTCTCTGCCTTCGCGACGTTTTCCTATATTGATGGCGGCATCGGCGACGAGGCGGCGAACGGCGTGTTCGCGGGTAATCGCTTCCGTCTCCAGCCGGAGACGACCGCATCGGGCGGCCTGATGCTGCGGCTGCCGGTCGGTGGTGCGACGCTCTATGCGACGCCGAGCATCAACTACCGGACCAAGGTGTTCTTCGAGCTGCCGAACAGTCAGGCGGTCAGCACGCCAGGCTACACGCTCGTCAACGTGCGCGCCGGGCTCGAGTTCGCGGAAGGCCGCTACAGCGTCGGCGGCTTCGTCCGCAACGCGACCAACAAGCGCTATCTGATCGACGCCGGCAACACCGGCGGGGGCTTCGGCATCCCGACCTACATAGCCGGCGAACCGCGCTTCTACGGCATCGAACTCGGCGCGAAGTTCTGATCCGCCACTAGCCGCGACCGCACCGACTACTCATCCCCGGGGGGACCAATCATGACGTTCGAAACCATCTATACCGACGGCGATATCGACACCAATCCGACCGCCAACCCGCACCTCAACGACCTGATCGAGGTGCGGTATTCGCGTCGCCAGACCTTGATGGGCGGCATGTCGGCTACCGCCGCAGCAGTGTTCGGCGGCATGCTGCTGACCGGCTGCGACGACGACAGCGACAGCGGCGCGAGCCCCGTCACGGTCACCGCGACCGCAGGCGGCAGTGCATCGGCCGGCCGCGTGGCGACGCTGACCGGGGCCGCCATCGGCCAGGTCGACAGCGTCAGCTGGACGCAGACCGCCGGCCCGAGCGTCACGCTCGCAGGCGCAACCACGAGCACCGCGACGTTCGTCGTACCCGGTGCAGCCGCCGGCACGGTCCTGACCTTCCTGTTCACCGCCGTATCGGCGCGCGGATCGGTCACGGCCTCGACCAGCGTGACGGTGGGTGCCGCCTCGCTCGGCTTCACCGCGGTGGCGAAGAGCCTTGCCGACGTCGTCGCGGTGCCGACCGGCTATGCGGTGACGGTGCTCTACCGCCTCGGCGATCCGATAGGCAGCGGCGTCGGTGCCTATGCCAATGACGGCAGCGACACGACCTTTTCCAAGCGCGCCGGCGATCACCACGACGGCATGAGCTATTTCGGGTTGTCGGCCGCCGGCACGCCTGATGCCGACGGCAACACGCGCGGATTGCTCGTGCTCAACCACGAGAACATCACGCAGGCCTATCTTCATCCGAATGGCCCGACCACGACCGGCGGCGTCCGTCCCGAAGCCGAAGCGCTGAAGGAGATGGAGTGCCACGGCGTGTCGGTGATCGAGGTCAACCGCGCCGACGCGTGGAGCTATGTCACCACCTCGTCGTTCAACCGCCGCATCACCCCGCTGACGCCGATGAGCTTCTCGGGGCCGGTGCGCGGCGCCGACAGCCTCAAGACGCGCTACTCGCCCGATGCGACGACGGGGCGCGGCACGATCAACAATTGCGCCAACGGCACAATGCCTTGGCACACGTACCTGACGAACGAAGAGAACTGGGTCGGCTATTTCCGTCGCGAGGTCGGCGATGGCGCGCGCCGTGCAGCGAGCGGCCCGATCGGTGTAAAAGCCAACACGTCGCTCGCGCGGTATGGCAAGACCGAGAGCAGCAGCAGCACGGCTGGCAACTATGGCTGGTGGTCGGTCACGCCGGCAGACACGACCAGCACGGTCTATTCGCGCTGGAACATCACCGCGCAGGCCGGCGCCCCCGCCGACGGCACGGGCGATTTCCGCAACGAGATCTTCCAGTATGGCTGGGTCGTCGAAATCGATCCGTTCGACGCCACCTCGACGCCGCGCAAGCGTACCGCGCTGGGCCGGATGAACCATGAGGGCTGCCAGATCGGCCGGACGATCGCAGGCGTTAAGCCGGCGTTCTATATGGGCGACGATGCGCAGAACGAATATATCTACAAGTTCGTGTCGGCTACGCCGTGGTCGGCGGCAGATGCAAGCGCGGCGAACCGTCTGGCGATCGGTGACAAGTATCTCGATACCGGAACACTTTACGTTGCGAAGTTCGCAGCGGACGGTAGCGGCCAGTGGCTCCCCCTGGTCTTTGGCCAGGGACCTCTCACCTCGGCCAATGCGGCGTATCCGTTCTCGAGCCAGATCGATGTGCTGATCAATACGCGACTTGCCGCGGATGCGCTCGGTGCGACGCGGATGGATCGGCCGGAATGGACCGCGGTAAACCCGGCGACCGGCGAGATGTACTGCACGCTCACCAACAACTCGTCGCGGACCGTCGCGACCGCGGATGCGTCCAATCCGCGCGCCTATGTCGATCCGAAGACCACCACCGGCCAGACCACCGGTAACGCCAACGGCCACATCATCCGTCTGCGTGAAACCGGCGATACGTCGGAAGCGACGACCTTCGCATGGGATATCTACGCGTTCGGGGCCGGCTCCGATCTCGATGCGACCAACATCAACCTGTCGGGTCTCGATGCGAGCAACGACTTCTCGTCGCCGGACGGCCTCTGGTTCGGCCTCCCGAGCAATGCGTCGGGGACGATCGCGCCGGTAATGTGGATCGAGACCGACGACAGCGCGTATACCGACGTGACCAACTGCATGCTGCTCGCCTCGGTGCCGGGGATCGTCAACGATGGCGGTACGCGGACGGTGACGAACACGATCGGTGCGGCAACCGGCTCGGTGACGACGCGGATCGGCAAGGCACCGGGGGCGGCACTGCGGCGCTTCCTGGTCGGGCCGAAGGAATGCGAGATCACGGGCATTCACTCGACGCCGGACGGGCGGTCGTTGTTCGTCAACATCCAGCATCCGGGCGAGAATGGTGGGCCGACGAACATCACCAGCAGCTGGCCAGCCAACCAGGCGGGTGCGGTGACGGCTCCCTCGCGGCCGCGATCCTCGACGATCGTGATTACGAAGACCGACGGGGGTGTTGTGGGGCTTTAAGCTTCGGAGTTTGCTGATCCTCCCCCGCAAGGGGAAGGACCGACTAACGCACCACCCCGGCGAAGGCCGGGGCCCAATTGGGGGACGTCGCTCATCAGCGCTGTGCGTCGTTACCTCGGCTTTCCTAATGGGGCCCCGGCCTCCGCCGGGGTGGTGCATTATCGCCAAATGGTATCGTTGTCATAGGCTTGGCACTCGTCTCTCACGAGCAGCCGTAGCTATCAGACCAACCCAGCCGGAATCCGTGCGAGCGCCTCCTGCTCGATCTTCTCAAGCTCATCGCGCGTCTGGACGATCGCCTCGCGCTGCGCATCCAGCAGGTCGATCCGTTGTCGACAGCGCTCGGCGAGCGCGCGCATCTGCTCCACATGCTGCGGATCGGCGTCGTAGAGGTCGAGGAACTCCTCGATGTCGCGTAGCGTGAAGCCGAGACGTTTGCCGCGCAGGATCAGCTGCATCCGGGCGACTTCGCGCCGCGTGTAGACGCGTGTCGTGCCGATCCGGCAGGGCTCGATCAGGCCCTTGTCCTCGTAGAACCGCAACGTCCGCGCGCTCACGCCGAGCATGCGCGACACCTCCTGTATGCCGGTAAGATCATCCTGTCGGTCGTTCACGCGTCCACTCCCCTCGCCTCCGACGCCGCCGCCTTTGCGGTCTCTTCAGCGACAAGTTCCTTTTTGGATAGCTTGCCGATCAGCGTCTTGGGCAGAGTGTCGCGGATTTCTACCTCGCGGGGAAGCTCGATCTTGCTGATCTTGTCGCGCAGAAAATCGCGCAGTTCTAGCGGGGTAGCGACCAAACCTTCGGCCAGCACGACGAACGCCTTGGGGGCCTGGCCGCGATATTTGTCGGGTACGCCGATGACGACCGCTTCGAGCACCGCGGGATGTTCATACAACGCCTCCTCGATCACGCGCGGATAGACGTTGTAGCCGCCGGCGAGGATCAGATCCTTGATCCGATCGACGATGAACAGATAGCCGTCCGCGTCGAGATGCCCGACGTCGCCGGTACGCAGAGCGCCGTCTGCGAACAGCTCGGCGGTGGCGGCGGGCTTATGCCAATAGCCCTGTGTGATCTGCGGCCCCCGCGCGCAGATCTCGCCATTCTCGCCGATCGGTAGCAGCCGCGTCGGATCCTCGCGGTCGCGGATCTCGATCGTCGTGCCGGGAAACGGCAAGCCTGCCGAGCCCGGCTTGTTGCTGCCGTCGATCGGGTTGCAGGTGATGATCGGCGAGGCTTCGGACAGGCCATAGCCTTCGACGAGCTTGGCGCCGGTCGCCGCCTCGAACGCGGTGCGGACCTCGGCGGGCAGCGGTGCGCCGCCCGAGATGCACGCGTGGATCGAGGACAGGTCGATCTTCTGCGTCTCGGCAGCCGTGGTGATCGCGGCGTAGATCGTCGGTACCGCAGGAAAATAGCTCGGCTTGGTGCGGTCGATCGTCTTGAGCAATTGCTGCAATTCGAAGCGCGGCAGCAGGATCATTTCTGCGCCGGTGCGGATCGAATAGGTCAGCACGGTGGTCAGTGCGAACACGTGGAACAGCGGCAACGCACCGAGCACGCGGTCTTGGTGCGGCTGCTCGCCGCCGACGAAGACGACCATCGCATCGGCGTTCGCGACGAGATTGGCGTGACTGAGCATCGCCGCCTTGGGCTCGCCGGTCGTGCCGCCGGTATATTGCAGCACCGCGACCTCGTTCGGGGAAACGGTAACGGGGGACGGCGCACCCTTCGCCTTGAGCAGCGCGTCGAACGTGGAATGGCGCGCATCGCTCGGCGCATGGCCAATCTCGGCGCGCTTGAAGATGCGGTAGGCGATCGACTTCAGCGTCGGCAACGCGCCGGCGATCGGACAGGTGATGACGTGCTTCACGCCCATCTGCCCGGCGACTTTCAAGACGCGCGCGTGGATCTCGGCGATGTCGCAGGTGGCGATGATCGTCGCGCCCGAATCCTCGAGCAGATGCGCCAGTTCGCGCTCGACATAAAGCGGGTTGACGTTGACGACGACGCCGCCGGCCTTGAGGATCGCGAAGAACAGGATCGGATAATAGGGCGTGTTCGGCAGGCAGAGCGCAACGCGCGTGCCCTTCACGACACCCATGTCCTGGAGTCCCCGTGCTGCCCGGTCGACCGACTCGCCGAGCTCGGCATAGGTCAGCGTCCGCCCCATGAAGTCGAGCACGTTGCGCGACCCGAACCGCTGCACCGACAGGTCGAGCATGTCGCCCAGCAGCCGCGGCTCGCCCAGCAACGGTACGCCGATCGCCTTGCCCCCGGAAGTGTCCTGCATCTCGCTCTCCATAACATGGTGTGCGTAAGCCATATTGTCGGCCGCTTCACCTTGACGTAAAGGTGAGGTATCGCACCTTAAGGGTAACCCGCAAGCGTTAACCGGGTCGACCGCAATATGAGAGGATCATCGTGACCAACGTCGTCATCGCCGGGTACGCCCGTTCGCCGTTCCACCTCGCCGGCAAGGGCGAGCTCGCCCGCGTCCGTCCGGACGATCTCGCCGCGCAGACGATTCGCGGGTTGCTCGACAAGACCGGCGTCGATCCGGCGGAAATCGAGGACATCATCCTCGGCTGCGCATTCCCCGAGGGCGAGCAGGGCCTTAACGTCGCCAAGCTGATCGCGCAGATCGCCGACCTGCCGATCTCGGTCGGCGGCATGACGGTCAACCGGTTCTGCGGCTCGTCGATGAGCGCGATCCACATTGCTTACGGCCAGATCGCGGTCGGCGCGGGCGAGGCGTTCATCTGCGCGGGCCTCGAATCGATGAGCCGCGTGCCCATGGGCGGCTACAACCCCCTCCCCAACCCCGAGCTCGCGAAGAAGAGCGCGGGCGCGTACATGGGCATGGGCGAGACCGCCGAAAACGTCGCGCGGCAGTACCAGATCACCCGCGCCGAGCAGGACGCGTTCGCGGTCAAGAGCCAGGACAAGGCCGCCGCGGCGCGCGCCGATGGCCGCTTGTCCGACGAGATCGTGACGATTCAGACCAAGGCGGGCCCGGTCAGCCAGGACGGCACGATCCGCGCCGGCACGACCACCGACGCGCTCGCCGGCCTGAAGCCTGCGTTCAGCGCCGACGGTTCGGTGACCGCCGGCACGTCCTCGCCGCTGACCGACGGTGCGTCCGCGGTGCTGGTCACCTCGGAAGAGTTCGCGAAGAAGCACGGGCTGACGATCCTCGCGCGGATCAAGTCGATCGGCGTATCGGGTTGCGCGCCCGAGACGATGGGGCTTGGCCCGATCGGTGCGTCGAAGAAGGCACTGGAGCGTGCCGGGATCACCGTCGCCGACCTCGACGTGGTCGAGATCAACGAGGCGTTTGCGAGCCAGGCGATCGCCTGCATCCGCGACCTCGGCCTCAAGGACGAGACGATCAACCTCGACGGCGGCGCGATCGCGATCGGCCATCCGCTTGGCGCGACCGGCGCGCGGATCGTCGGCAAGGCGGCATCGCTGTTGGCGCGCGAGGGTGGCCGTTATGCGCTGGCGACCCAGTGCATCGGCGGCGGTCAGGGCATCGCGACGGTGCTGGAGCGCGCATGATGGTCGACGCTGTAAAAAAGGTCTGCGTCATTGGCGCAGGCGTAATGGGCGCGGGCATCGCGGCGCAGGTCGCCAATGCCGGCATCCCCGTGTTGCTGCTCGATATCGTACCCCGAGAGGGTGACGACCGCGATGCGGTGGCGAAGAGCGCGGTCGCCAAAATGCTCAAGACCGATCCCGCCCCCTTCATGTCGAAGCGTGCGGCCAAGCTGGTCGAGACGGGCAACATCGACGATCATCTGGGTCGCGTTGCCGAGTGCGACTGGATCGTCGAGGCGATCGTCGAACGGCTCGACATCAAGCAGGCACTCTACGCCAAGCTCGAGACGTTGAAGCGTCCTGGCACAGCGGTGTCGTCAAACACCTCGACGATCCCGCTTGGCAACCTCGTCGAGGGGCGGTCTGAGCAGTTCAAGGCCGACTTCCTCATCACGCACTTCTTCAACCCGCCGCGCTACATGCGGCTGGTCGAGATCGTCCGCGGCGTGGCAACCGACGTCGCGGTCGCGGAGAAGGTCGAGGATTTCGTCGATCGCTTCATGGGCAAGCGGATCGTTCGCGCGAAGGATACGCCGGGGTTCATCGCCAACCGCATCGGCACCTATTGGCTGGCGATCGCGATCAACGCGGCGATGGACCAGGGGCTGACCGTCGAGGAGGCCGATCAGATCGGTGGCCGTCCGATGGGCGTGCCGAAGACCGGGATCTTCGGGCTCGTCGACCTCGTCGGCGTCGATCTGATGCCGCTGCTGTCGAAGAGCCTCTCCTCCACGCTGCCCGCTGGCGATCCGTATTTCGATACGGTGCGTCCGCTGCCGCTGATCGACAAGATGATTGCGGACGGGTTCACCGGTCGTAAGGGCAAGGGTGGCTTCTATCGCTTCGACACGGCGACGCGGACCAAGCTGTCGCTCGACCTCGCAACCGGCGAGTATCGTGCGGAAGCCAAGCCTTCGGAGTTGCCGGGCAAGACCGGCAAGGACCTCGCCGCACTGATCGCGGAACCGGGCAAGATCGGCACCTATGCATGGTCGATTCTCGGTAACACGTTGTCCTATGCGGCCATGCTGGTCGGCGAGGCGGCGGACGATGTCGTCGCGATCGATGACGCGATGAAACTGGGGTATAACTGGAAATACGGGCCGTTCGAGCTGATCGACCGGATGGGGCCGGGTGTGCTTGCCGCGCGCCTTGCCGAAGAAGGTCGCGACGTTCCTGCCATCCTGACAACCGCGGGCAACCGCCCGTTCTACCGCGTCGAGAACGGCCAGCGTCAGTATCTCACGGCTGGCGGCGACTATGCCGACGTGCCGCGCGCGGAGGGGGTGGAACTGCTGGAGGACATCAAGCTCCGCTCGCAGCCGATCCTCACGAACCTGTCGGCCTCGCTCTGGGATGTCGGCGACGGCGTCGCGGCGCTCGAGTTCCACACCAAGATGAACGCGCTCGACGATCAGGTCGTGGCGCTGATCAACGAGGCGATCCCGGTCGTCCGCGAGCGCTTCAAGGCGCTGGTGGTGTATAACGAGGCGTCGAACTTCTCGGCGGGCGCGAACCTGGGCGCGGCGATGTTCGCGGTCGGGGCGGGCCTGTGGGACATGGTCGAGGCCAGCGTCTCGGGCGGGCAACAGGCGTACAAGGCGCTCAAATACGCGCCCTTCCCGGTCGTCAGCGCGCCTGCAGGGCTTGCGCTCGGCGGTGGCTGCGAGATCCTGCTCCACTCGGACGCGGTGCAGGCGCATGCCGAAACCTATGCCGGCCTCGTCGAGTGCGGCGTCGGGCTTGTCCCCGGCTGGGGCGGCAATGGCGAGATGCTCGACCGCTGGACCAAGTCGCGCACGCTGCCGAACGGGCCGATGCCGGTGCTGACGAAGGTGTTCCAGGCTGTCTCTACAGCTCAGGTCGCGAAGTCGGCGGCGGAGGCGAAAGAGATGATGATCCTGCGCAAGGCCGACGGCATCACGATGAACCGCGACCGGTTGCTGGCGGACGCGAAGGCCAAGGCGTTGTCGCTGGTCGAGGGCTATGCCGCGCCGGAAAAGCCGACCTTCCGCCTGGCGGGCGCGAGTGGCCGGACGGGGCTGAACATGGCGGTGGCAGACTTCCACAAGAAGGGTATGGCGACCGACTACGACCTCGTCGTCGCGGATCGTCTCGCCGAGGTGCTGACGGGTGGCGAGGCCGATCTGGTCGACACGGTGACCGAGGACCAGCTGCTTGATCTGGAGCGCGCGGCGTTCATGGCCAGCGTCAAGGATCCGCGGACGCAGGCGCGAGTCGTGCATATGCTGCAGACCGGCAAGCCGCTGCGGAACTGACCGTTCGTCATCCCCGCGCAGGCGGGGACTCATTTCGGCTGGCTTTGTGGCATCATCGCAACGTCAGCCAATATGGGTTCCCGCCTCCGCGGGAATGACGGGGATAGGGATGTGAACACTTTTTCACCGCTCAGAATCAGTAAGAAGACTTGACTTGTCTTCGTACAATTCTAGTCGGGACCAAGAACTGCCGTATACGGCAACAAGGTCGCGATAACGTCGGCGACCTGACGAGATTTTAACGACCGTACACATACGGCGTCCCCATAATTCTAGGAGAGGATAGAAGATGTCCCTGTTTCTTATCGCCGCGATGCTCGCTGGCGCACCTGCCACCGCCGAGACCGTCATTGGCCGCTGGAAGACCGAGACGCACAACGCCATCGTCGAGATCGCCCGCTGCGGCCCGTCGATCTGCGGCAAGATCCTCACCTCCGACGCACTGCGTGCCAACCCTTCGATGAAGGATGCGAACAACTCGAACACAGCGCTGCGCAATCGCCCGATCCAGGGGATGCAGATGCTCAGCGGGTTCAAGCCGGACTCGGATGGCGTCTGGAGCAGCGGTCAGGTCTACAATGCCGAGGACGGCAAGACCTATAGCGGCAAGATCACGCCGCTCGGTGCGAACCAGCTGAAGCTGCGCGGCTGCGTCTTCTTCCCGCTCTGCAAGACCCAGACCTGGACGCGCGTGCGCTGAGGCGCGGCTTCCACCTCCCTATTATCAGTATAGCTTTCAGGACCTTATCTATGATTTTTCGCGCTAAAGCTCCGCTTCTCGCGGTATCCGCGCTCGTGTCCGCTTTCGGATTCGCCAGCACTGCCTACGCCGACGCCTTCTATCTCCAGGCACAGTCCGCGCGGGGCGCCGGTCGCGCATTCTCGGGTGAAGGCGCCGATACCGGCCCTGACTCGCTGTGGTGGAACCCGGCCGCGATCGCCGGTATCCGCGACGGTAGCGCGACACTGAGCGCCAGTGCGATCCTGCCCAAGGGTGACGTCGTCGATACCGGCACGCTGATCGGCCGGCCAACCTTCTCGCCCACGACTGGCCGGCCAACCGGGTTCAACTACGCGCCGGTCGGCGGCAACGGTACGTCGAGCGATCCGATCAACAAGGGTGTCGTCCCGTCGGGCGCGATCGCCTATCCGCTGACCGACCGGATCGCGATCGGCCTGGCGGTGACGTCGCCGTTCAGCTTTACCACCAATTACGAAGCGAACAGCTGGGCACGCTACAGCGCGGACAAGACCCGGCTGCGGACGATCGACATCCAGCCGTCGATCGGCGCTGCAGTGACCGACTGGCTGCGCGTCGGTGGTGCGCTGAACGTCGAATATACCGACGCCACGCTTAATAACGCGCTTCCCAATCTGTCCGCGGCGCTGCCCGACGGCTTCCAGGAGCTGAAGGGTGACGGCTGGGACTTCGGCTGGACCGCAGGCGTGCAGCTGCACAACGACTTCGCCACCGTCGGCGTCAGCTACAAGTCGAGCATCCGCCACAATTTGAAGGGCAGCCTGAACATCACCGGGCTGGTCGGTCCGCTGGCAAGCTCGAACGTTTCGATCGATGGCGCCAAGGCGAGCTTCAACACGCCGGGCCAGGTGATCGTCGCCGGTCGCATCCGCGCCACCAACGCGCTGACGCTCAACGCACAGGTCGTCGCGTATAACTGGAGCAAGTTCGACACGATCGACCTCGGTGCCCCGCTGAACACCGCGATCCCCGAGAACTACCAGGACAGCTGGAGCCTCGCAGGCGGCTTCGACTACGCCGTCACCCCCAAGGCGACGATCCGTGCGGGTGTCCAGCGCACCAAGACGCCGACGCAGGACGGTCTCCGCGACGCCCGCGTACCCGATGCCGACCGCTGGACCTATGCAGCGGGTGGGTCGTACCAGTTGACCTCGCGCATCGCGCTCGACGCCGCGGCGCAATATGTCGACTTCGAGAACACCACGATCGACCGCAGGACGGCCGCCTATGTCGGCACCGCTGCACAGACGAACATCCTGACCTCGGGCGCACTGCGCGATGCGTCGGCCGTCGTGCTGTCGCTGGGTGGCCGGCTGAGCTTCTAACGAATAATCCTCCCCCGTCAGGGGGAGGTGGCACCGCAGGTGACGGAGGGGGAGGATACGGAACAGAAGTTATCCCTTACCTCCCCCTCCGTCTGGCAAGTGCCAGCCACCTCCCCCTGGCGGGGGAGGATTTTATACCTCGACCAATCTCAAACCCTCGGCGTAGACGCGCTGCTTGGCCGCGTACGACGCGGCGGACATCTTCAGCCCCGCAATCGCCTCCGGGGAGAGTTCGCGCACTGCCTTTGCCGGCGCGCCGACGATCAGGCTCCCGGCCGGAAACACCTTCCCCTCGGTCACCAGCGCGTTCGCACCGATCAGGCAATTCTCGCCGATCACCGCGTTGTTGAGGATCGTCGCGCCCATCCCGACCAGCACATTGTCGCCGATCGTGCAGCCGTGGAGGATCGCGTGATGGCCCACCGTGCAGGCTTCACCGACGGTCAGCGGCGCGCCCGGATCGGAGTGCAGCATCGCGCCCTCCTGGATGTTGGTCCGCGCACCGACGAGGATTGGTGTGTTGTCGGCGCGGATCACCGTGCCGAACCAGACGCTCGCCCCCTCCCCTAGTCGCGCGTCGCCGATCACATCGGCCGACGGCGCAACCCAGACGTCGTCGGCCAGCGTCGGTCGTTTCCCCTCAATCGCGTAGAGTGGCATCAGGCAGCGTCCCTTTCCTTTGCCCGCGCGCGGAACGCGTGGAGCAGCGGTTCGGTATAGCCGCTCGGCTGCGTCAGGCCATCGAACACGAGCGCGCGGGCGGCCTGGAACGCAAGGCTCTCGTCCTCACGCCCTGCCATCGGCCGATACAGCGGATCGCCCGCATTCTGCGCATCGACCTTCGCCGCCATCTGCCGCAGCGCCGCATCCGCCTCGTCGGGCGTGGCGATGCCGTGGAGCAGCCAGTTCGCCATGTGCTGCGAACTGATCCGCAGCGTCGCGCGGTCCTCCATCAGGCCGATATCGTGGATATCGGGCACCTTCGAACAGCCGACACCCTGATCGACCCAGCGCACCACGTACCCCAGGATACCCTGTGCGTTGTTCTCCAGTTCCTCGCGCACCTCGTCGGGCTGCCAGTTGTGCCCGGTCGCGACCGGAATCGTCAGCAGCGCGTCGAGCGACGCGATCGGCTCGGCCTTGCGCTCCGCCTGCCGCGCGAACACGTCGACGCGGTGGTAATGCGTCGCGTGCAGCGTGGCGGCGGTCGGCGATGGCACCCACGCGGTGTTCGCGCCGGTCATCGGATGCGCGATCTTCTGCTCGAGCATATCCGCCATCCGGTCGGGCGCGGCCCACATCCCCTTGCCGATCTGCGCCTTGCCGCTGAGCCCGCAGGCGAGACCGATCTGGACGTTGCGATCCTCATACGCCTTGATCCACGACGAGGCCTTCATGTCGCCCTTGCGGATCATCGGGCCGGCACGCATCGAGGTGTGCATCTCGTCGCCGGTGCGATCGAGGAAGCCGGTGTTGATGAACACGACGCGGTCCTTCACGGCGGCGATGCATGCGGCGAGGTTGGCGGAGGTGCGGCGTTCCTCGTCCATCACGCCGACCTTGATCGTGTGGCGCGCAAGGCCGAGCAGGTCTTCGATCGCGTCGAACAGCCGGTTGGTGAAGGCGGCTTCGTCGGGGCCATGCATCTTCGGCTTGACGATGTAGATCGAGCCCGCGCGGCTGTTGCGGATCGGGCCGGTGCCGTTCAGATCGTGCAGCGCGATCAGCGACGTGACGATGCCGTCGAGGATGCCTTCGGGTGCCTCGCTGCCGTCGGCAAGTAAGATCGCGGGCGTGGTCATCAGGTGCCCGACGTTGCGCACGAACATCAGGCTGCGGCCGGGGAGCGTGAACGCGCTGCCGTCGGGCGCGGTGTAGTGGCGGTCCGTTTCGAGCCTGCGCGTGACTGTGTGCCCGCCCTTGTCGAAGCTGGCGGTCAGGTCGCCCTTCATCAGCCCTAGCCAATTGGCATAGGCGGCGACCTTGTCCTCGGCATCGACCGCGGCGATTGAGTCCTCGAGATCGGCAATCGTGCTGAGTGCGGATTCGAGGACGACGTCGGCGAGGTTTGCGGGGTCGTCGCAGCCGATCGGGTGCTCAGAGTCGATCACGAGTTCGATGTGCAGACCGTTGTGACGCAACAGGATATTGTCGCCCGCATGCCCGACGAGCTGGCTCGGCTCGGCGAGCTCGGGTGTGCCACCGGTCCAGCCGGTCCACGATCCGTTTGCCAACTGCACCGCATCGTCTAGAAACGCCTTCGCCCAGGCGATCACCAGCGCGCCACGTGCCGCGTCATACCCCTTGCCTGACGCCGCACCGGGAATGGCGTCGGTGCCGTAGAGCGCGTCGTACAGGCTCCCCCAACGCGCGTTTGCGGCGTTCAACAGGAAGCGGGCGTTGCGAATCGGCACCACCAACTGCGCGCCGGCGAGCGAGGCAACCTCCGCATCGACGTTGGTCGGGGCGACCGCGAACGGCGCAGGCTCGTCGACTAGATAGCCGATTTCGCGGAGAAACGCTTGGTACTCCGCCTGGTCGATCGGCTTGCCGGTGCGGGCTTCGTGCCACGCGTCGATCTTAGCCTGAAGGTCATCGCGGACAGCGAGCAGCGCGGCGTTCTTTGGCGCGAACCGGGCGTAGATATCGGACACGCCTTGCCAGAACGCGGCGGCATCGAGACCCGTCCCCGGCAACGCCTGTGTCTCGATGAAGTCCACGAGCGATGCGGCGATCTTCAGACCTGCCTTTTCGACAATCTCGGCCATGCTGCTCTCCTATGCTTTCGCAGCACGATAGACGCCCGCCACCTTCGCCACTAGACACTACAAACCGAAAGCTGTTGATCGCCTGGAGAACGAATGGACCCCGATATCGTCCTCTTCGCCGAAGTCGTCCGCACCGCCAGCCTCAGCGCGGCGGGGCGTTCGATGGGTATCTCGCCGGCAATGGTGTCAAAGCGGATCGCGCGGCTGGAGGCACGGCTCGGTGTGCGATTGCTCAACAGAACGACGCGCCGCCTCGACCTCACCGCACGCGGCGCCGCGTATCACCGCGACATGGTGGAGATCCTCGCGGCGATCCGCGACGCTGAGGCGCGGGTGTCGGACCGCACGGATACGCCGGCCGGACCGCTACGGGTCAGCGCGCCCACGTCGTTCGGTCGCCTCCACATCGCGCCGCACCTGAAGCCGTTTCTCGATGCGTATCCGGGGATCGAACTCGACCTAGATCTGTCGGACGGCTTCTCGGACGTCATCGGCGACCGGCTCGACCTCGCGATCCGGATCGCCCCAGCCGTGCCGTCAAGCCTGACCGGCCATCGCCTCGCCGACAGCCGTCGCGTCCTCTGCGCCGCGCCCAGCTACCGCCCACCAATCGATGCGGCCGATCTTACGGAACACCGCCTGCTTGCAGCGAAAGGCCAGATGCCGTGGCGCTTGGCCGGACCCGATGGCGACGTCACGATCGATCGCCCGAGCTATGTTGCGACCAATTCGAGCGAGGTGGTGCGCGAACTCACGCTGGCGGGCGTCGGCATCGCGCTGCGCTCGCTATGGGATGTCAGCGCGGACTTGGCGGGCGGTCGCCTCGTGCGTGTCCTCCCGGAACTCGCCGGTTCGGCAGACGTCGGCATCTATGCGGTGCACGCGCGCGGGCCGGTGTCGTCCGGTACCACCGCGCTACTCGATTACCTGCGTGGTCTCTGGTCGCCAACGCCGCCGTGGGAGTCCTGAACGAGGTCGATCGTCACCGCATCGATCCGTCTCAGCATCGCCACGAACTGCTCTACCTCTGCGCCTGAGAACCCGGCGAAGATCCGGCGCTCCAGATCGAGCGCTTTTGGCGCGACCGAGGCGTAAAGCGTGTGACCATCACCTGTGAGCTTCAACAGATGCGAGCGGCGATCCTCGGGGTTCGCATGCCGCTGCATCAGCCCGCGTTCGACCAGCGCGATCGCCGCGCGGCTGACGGTCACCTTGTCCATCCGGGTCTGCTGGCCGACCTGCTGCTGCGTGATTCCGTCCGCTTCGGCGACCACAGCGACCAGCCGCCACTCCGGGATCGTCAGCCCGAACAGCGCCTCGTACGTATCCGCCACCGCCTCGCTGACGAGGTTCGAAGTGATCGACAGGCGATACGGGATGAAATCGTCCAGGACGAGTGCGCGGTCAGCCATATGGAAATCGTAACGATTGACACCAGTTGTTCAACCCGCCAGATTGGTAACAACGGATACCAACTGTCAGGATGTGATCATGGACCATATGGACGTAAACCCGATGGGTCTCGACGGGTTCGAGTTCGCCGAATTCACCTCGCCCGATCCCGACCGGATGGCCGCGCAGTTCGAGCAGTTCGGCTTCGTCGCTGCCTCGACCCACCCAACCAAGGCGGTCACGCGCTACAAGCAGGGCCGCATCAACCTGCTCCTCAACCGTGAGGACGGTGGTCATGCGGCGGCGTTCCGTGCGGAACACGGCCCGTCGGCGAGCGGCATGGCGTTCCGCGTCCATGACGCCAAGGAAGCGTTCGACGCGGCGCTCGCACGCGGCGCCAAGGCGGCCGATGCCAGCATGGGCGCGCTCGGCGAGGGCAGCTATGTGCTCGAAGGGATCGGCGGTTCCCTGCTGTATCTGGTCGACAAGCATGGCGCGGCCGGCAGCCTGTATGACGACTGGAACGCGGTTCCGGGCGCGGCCGAAGCGGAGGCCGCTAACAACGTCGGCCTCGATCTGCTCGATCACCTCACGCACAACGTGAAGCGTGGCCAGATGAGGACCTGGGCCGAGTTCTACGGCCAGATCTTCGGCTTCGAGGAGCAGAAGTATTTCGACATCAAGGGCAAGGCGACCGGTCTGTTCAGCCAGGCGATGATCGCGCCCGACCGCGCGATCCGCATCCCGCTCAACGAGAGCCAGGACGACAAGAGCCAGATCGAGGAATTCATCAAGGATTACAACGGCGAGGGCATCCAGCATCTGGCGCTGACCACCGACGATATCTTCGAGACGGTCGAGAAACTGCGCGCGCGCGGCGTCAAGCTGCAGGACACGATCGAGACCTATTACGAGCTGGTCGACAAGCGCGTGCCGAACCACGGCCACGACCTCGAACGCCTGCGCCGCAACCGCATCCTGATCGACGGTAACGTAGGCGAGGAGGGGCTGTTGCTGCAGATCTTCACCGAAAACATGTTCGGGCCGATCTTCTTCGAAATCATCCAGCGCAAGGGGAATGAGGGCTTCGGCAACGGCAATTTCCAGGCGTTGTACGAGAGCATCGAGTTGGACCAGATCCGTCGCGGTGTGATCACCGTCGACGCCTGATCGAGGATCGAGGCGCAGCTTCGGTCGAGATGCAGCGCGCAGGCGCTGCATCTCGACCGGCCGGCGCGGACGAGGCCGCCCCACAGGGCGCGGCTTCGCCGTGACCGACGGGGTCGCGGTTCGAAAAGAGTTTGAACGGCCGGCGGGTCGGGCGTTGATCGGAACAGGTGACGGAGAGGAAGCCATGACAATCCACCAGCCGACCAATGCCGCAGGCGAAACCGCCGGCCAGACCGAAGACAGCGCGACGTACCAGCCCGGCTTCGGCAATCACGTATCCACCGAGGCGATCCCTGGCGCGCTCCCGATAGGCCGCAATGCGCCGCAGCGCCCCGCGTTCGGCCTCTATACCGAGCAGCTCTCCGGCACCGCCTTCACCGCACCGCGCCACGAGAACCGCCGCAGCTGGCTCTACCGGATGCGCCCAACCGCCGAGCATCCGCCGTTCGAGCGCTACACCGGCGCCGAGCGGTTCGCGCCGGGCACCACCGAAGCGCCGCTCGCGCCCAATCGCCTGCGCTGGGATCCGATCGCGGCCCCCGCCCCGGATACTGACCTGATCGACGGCATGACGACGATGCTTGCCAACCGCGATCCCGCCGACCTCGAAGGCGTGGCGCTCCACGTCTACGCGGCCAATACCGACATGACCGACCGCGTTTTCATGGATGCAGACGGCGAACTGCTGTTCGTGCCGCAGGCCGGACGGCTCCGGTTGCTGACCGAACTCGGCCTAATCGACATCGCCCCCGGCCAGATCGCGCTGATCCCGCGCGGCGTCCGCTTCCGCGCCGAACTCCCCGATGGCGAAGCGCGCGGGTATGTCGCGGAGAATCACGGTGCGCTGTTCCGGCTGCCCGATCTGGGGCCGATCGGCGCCAACGGGCTCGCCAACCCGCGCGATTTTGAGACGCCGGTCGCCTGGTTCGAGGATCGCGACGAGCCGGTCGAGGTCGTTCAGAAGTTCATGGGATCGCTGTGGACGACTACGCTCGATCACTCGCCGCTCGACGTCGTCGCGTGGCACGGCAATCTCGCGCCGTGGCGCTACGACCTGTCGCGGTTCAACACGATCAACACGGTCAGCTTCGATCATCCCGATCCGTCGATCTTCACACTGCTGACCTCGCCAAGCGACGTGCCCGGCCGCGCGAACGCCGATTTCGTGATCTTCCCGCCGCGCTGGATGGTCGCCGAGGGTACGTTCCGGCCGCCCTGGTTCCACCGCAACGTCATGTCCGAAGCGATGGGGCTGATCACCGGCGCGTACGATGCGAAGGCCGAAGGGTTCGCGCCGGGCGGCATTTCGCTGCACAATCTGATGTCCGGCCACGGCCCGGATCTGGCGAGCTGGCAGGGTGCGAGTGCGGCGGACCTGAAGCCGCACAAGATCGACGGGACGATGGCGTTCATGCTGGAGAGCTGCTGGCCGTACAAGCCGACCGCCTTTGCGCTGGAGCATTCGCAACTCGATTACGATGCGGTCTGGTCGGATTTCCCCAAGGCGATCCTGCCGAAGTGAGCCTTACGCTGCACGGCTACTGGCGCTCAACCAGCGCCTACCGCGTCCGCATCGCGCTTGCGCTGAAGGGCGTGGCTTATGCGCAGGTTACGCACGACCTTCGCAAAGGTGCGCAACGCGAGGCGGGGTATCGCGCGCTCAACCCGCAGGGGCTCGTGCCGGCGCTGGAGATAGACGACGTGGTCCTGACGCAGAGCCCCGCGATCCTTGAATGGATCGACGAGGTGTATCCCGATCCGCCGCTGCTGCCCGTGGACGCCACAGACAGGGCCATCGTCCGTGCAATGGCCGCGACGATCGCGTGCGACATTCATCCGGTGAACAATCTTCGTATCCTGAACGCGTTGCGCACCGAGTTCGGGGCGGACGAGGCGGCGGTGAACCGATGGATCGCACGCTGGATCGGCGACGGTTTCGCCGCGCTGGAGACGCTGATCGCGCGGCACGGCGACGGCTTTGCGTTTGGTGCGACGCCGACGATCGCCGATTGCCATCTGGTGCCGCAGGTCTATTCGGCCGAGCGGTTCGCGGTCGATCTCTCACCCTATCCGCACCTCAAGGTCGCTGCTGACAACGCCCGCGCCCTGCCCGCTTTTGCTGCCGCGCATCCGGACCAGCAACCGGACGCGGATCGCGCATGAGCGACGGGGAACGGCTGACCACTACGCCCGGCGGGATCAAGCTCGCGCCGCTCGATGCGATCGTGGACGGCAAGGCGCGAAATTTCGTGCTCCAGATGCGTGCCGGGCGCTTCCATGGCTTCGTCGTGCGCAAGGACGGCGCGGTGGTCGGCTATGTCGACCGCTGTCCGCACATGGGCCTGCCGCTCGCGCAGGTCCTCGACGACTATCTCACGCCGCGTGGCGACCTGATCGCGTGCAGTTGGCACTCCGCGCTGTTCGAGATCGACAGCGGCGCGTGCGTCGGCGGACCGTGCGGGGGCACGCGACTGACGCCCTGGCCCGTCACGGTGGTCGACGGGATGATCGTCACCGCAGGCTGACGCGGCGGGCGACTTGCGCTAAGGGAGCGCACCTCCTCCCCTGCACGATGAACCGATGACCGAAACCCTGCCCATCCGCGTCGTGGCGCTGTACCGCTTCACGCCGTTCGCCGATATCGCCGCTATCCAGCCGCCGCTCGCGCTCGTGTGCTGCTCGAACGGCGTGAAGGGGACGCTGCTGCTTGCCGCCGAGGGGATCAACGGGACGATCGCCGGGTCCGAAGTGGGGATCGACGCGGTGCTCGCGCATATTCGCGCGCTGCCGGGGTGTGCCGACCTCGACGTGAAGGAATCGCGCGCCGCGGTGATGCCGTTCCACCGTATGAAGGTCCGGCTGAAGCGCGAGATCGTGACGATGGGCGAACCGACGATCGATCCGCTGGAGGGCGTCGGCCACTACGTCGAACCCGAGGACTGGAACGCGCTGATCGCCGATCCGGGGACGATCGTGATCGATACGCGCAACGACTATGAGGTCGCGGTCGGAACGTTTGCCGGCGCCGTCGATCCGCAGACCCGGACTTTCCGCGATTTTCCGGCGTGGTTTCGCGAGCATCGTGAAGAACTGGTCGGGGACGGCCCGCCGCCGAAGATCGCGATGTTCTGCACCGGGGGGATACGCTGCGAGAAGTCGACAGCGTTCCTGAAGGCCGACGGGCTGGACGAGGTGTATCACCTCAAGGGTGGCATTCTGAAGTATCTGGAGACCGTGCCCGAGGCAGAGAGCCTTTGGGAGGGGGAATGTTTCGTGTTCGATCAGCGGGTTGCGGTCGGACACGGGCTTGCATTGGGAAGTCATGTGCTGTGCCATGCATGCCGGATGCCGGTGAGTGTCGGGGACCGTTCGTCGCCGCTGTATGTCGAGGGGGTGAGTTGCCCGGCGTGTCACGATGCGCGGGATGAGGCTCAGCGGGCGGGTTATGCGGAGCGCGAGCGGCAGATGCGGTTGGCGGAGGCTCGGGGTGAGGCGCATGTCGGGGCGGTTTTGCCAAAGACTCATGCCGGGGATGACACCCCCTAGCGATCGGTAGAGGTCCACCCCGGCGAAGGCCGGGGCCCAATTGGGGGCCGGCAGTAACGACGCGCGGTCCTTTGTTACTGCAGTCTTGCCAATTGGGCCCCGGCCTTCGTCGGGGTGGTAGCACTCGGTGGTTAGGCCGAAAAGCGCTCGGCCAGCGCCGCATTCCCCTGCGACACTGCCAGCGAATGCACGCTGTTCCCCGCCGAATCCACGATAGTCGCGTCCGCACCGTGTTCCAGCAACAGGTTGATGATCGCTGTCTTGTTCACCAGCGCGGCCATCATCAGCGCGGTCTGTCCGACGCCATTCCGCCGGTTCACGTCGGCCCCGGCATCGAGCAGGATCTGCGCGATCTCGGTATAGCCCTTGAAGCAGACGCCCATCAGCGCGGTGTTGCCGCGAGCATCCGCCGCGCCATCGACCTGCGCACCGGCCGCGAGGAGCGCCGCGGTCGCCTCCGCCTGGCCGTTGTAGCTCGCGATCACCAGCGGCGTGTAGCCTTTCGCGTCGGTCACCTCGATATCGACGCCCGCCTGCAGCAGCGCCGGGATCATCTCGTCCCGCCCGGTCCGTGCGGCGTCGAACATCAGTTCGACCAGCCGCTCGATCGGCGGCAATGGGGGCAGGTCTCGCACGTTAGTCATCATTCGCCTCGATGATATGCGGCACGAACCGCGCGAGATTGCGCGTCACGACCGTGTCATCTTCCCGAACGCCGATCCCGGCGGCTTCGTTGCCGACCATCCACGCGCCGATCACCGGATGGCGGCCGTCGAACACCGGCGGCGGCGCATACGCCTGGCGGATCGCACCCTCCGCGCCGTAACCCTGGTCGAGCACCGCGTGGCCATCCTCGCCGATCACCTCGACGTTCGCGCCTTCCCGCGAGAACAGCGGCTTACGCACATATTTCGGGCCGAGGATCTTCGCAGCGGGATCGTCGTCGAAGAACGCCGGGAGCAAGTTCGGGTGCTCGGGATGGCGTTCCCACAGGAGCGGCAGGATGCCCTTGTTCGACAGGATCGACTTCCACGCGGGCTCGATCCAGCGCACGTCGGCGCGCGACAGGTTTGGCGCATAGGGCTCGCGGAGCATGAACTCCCACGGATACAGCTTGAACGCGGCCTGCACTTCGAAGCCGTCGGTGTCGATGAAGCGACCGTCGGCTGCGAGGCCGATGTCCTTCATCTCGACGAACTTCGGCTCGATCCCGATCTGGCTCGCGAGATCCTCGAAGAACCGCACCGTCTGGCGATCCTCGACCGCGCTTGCATCCGCCGCGAAATGGACGAATCCGCCGCTCGGGAACAGCGCACGGAAGCGTTCTCGGAGTTTGTCGAACAGGCTGTTGAACTGGTCCGTCCCAGCCGGCAGCTTGCCGCTCGCGAGCAGATCCTCCAGCCACATCCACTGGAACGTCGCGCATTCGAACACCGATGTCGGCGTATCGGCGTTATACTCATAGAGCTTGGCCGGGCCGGTGCCGTCGTACGCGAAATCGAACCGCCCGTAGAGCGACGGCTGGCGCGTCCGCCATGTTTCCGCGACGTAGTTCCACTGCTCGCGCGGAATCGCAAGGCGTTCCATCAGTTGCTGGTCGCGGACCACCTCGTCGACAAGGTCGAGGCACATCGCGTGCAGCTGTTCCGCGGCGGGTTCGAGGTCGTCCTCGATCTCCGCCAGCGTGAAGCTGTAGGCAGCACCCTCGTCCCAATAGGGTTCGCTATCCGTGTCGTGATAGACGAACCCGATCGCGTCGGCCCGTTCGCGCCAGTCGCCGCGCGGGTCAACCGCGATCCGGCGCATCAGGAGTCCGACGTCTTGGAGTCGTCGCGCTGACCGATCTGCAGAGTCTGGCCGAGTTCCGGCGTCTTCGGCGCAGTCAGACGCGCGAGCACATCGTCCGCGGACGACTGGCCGGGGCCGATCCCCGCCAGCCGCAGCTTCTCGTCGAGGTCGGCGCCCGTTCGACGGTCTTCCAGTTCGCCCGCCGCCTTGATCCGCTCGCCACGGATCGCCTGCCGCTCACGGATCCGCGCGAGGCTGTCGGCCGCCGACCCGAGCTTGTTGCCCGCGCCCATGCTGCCCGATGCGACCGAGGCCTGCGCCTTCTGCACCGACTCGTTGACCTTGACGACCTCGACCTCGCGACGGAGCTGTTCGATCTTGCGGTCGGTCTGTGCGACGGCGGTGTGGATCTGTTCCTCGGCAGCGCGCATGTCCTCGACCTGCGGCGATTTCAGCGCGATGTCCTGTTCGAGATCGGCGATCCGCTGCGCGACCTGTCGCGCGAGATCCATGTTGCCCTTCTCGACCGCGATCCGTGCCGAAGCCTCGTACTTGGTCGCCTGAGCACGGAAACTCTCGACCTCCGTTTCGAGGATACGGCGACGCGCCACCAGCCCCGCGAGATCGTCGCGTGCCTTGCCTTGCGCCTTGTCGGCATCGCGAATTTCCTGGTCGAGGATACGCAGCGCGTTCGCATCGACGACCGCCGCACCCGCTTCGTGCGCGCCGGCACGACCGAGGGTGAAAAGCTTGCTCCAGATGGCCATGCCAGTCTCTCCGTTTGTATCAGTTCAGGCGGCAGGAACCTGCGCGTGGCGCAGGTCGGTGGCCGCATCGATCGCATTCTCGGCAAGCGTGCGCAGCTCGATGATCACGGTATCGAGCCGGCTCGACGTCGCGAGTTCGCCGAACAGCTCGTAATAGTCGCGGCCATCGACCGTGCCGATCCCGAAGTTCGACAGCGGCACCAGCTTCTGCGACTTCAGCAGGAAGGTGTTGAACGCCAGCTGGTCCTCCTGCTCGTCGCAGGGCCACAGCAAGGTCGAGCACGCGATCTGCGCCTCGCTGACGTTGACGAACAGTTCGAGGTCGCCGTGGTGGTGCATCGTCACCAGCAGCACCGGGTCCGCGCCTTCCAGGATCCGCGCGGAAAACTCGCCGGCTTTTGCGGGCTCGGACGTGTCGAGCGCGGCTTTCAGGCTGCGGACGGTCCAGATGTCGGTCAATGCAAGAACTCCCGTGCTTGTCGCTCGACCGCACACATAGGCTTTTCGCGAGCGCCTGCCACCCTCCCTACTTCCGTCATCCTGACGAAAGTCAGGACCCAGGGTCACGGAGGGCGGCGCTGTTGGCTCTGGGTCCTGACTTTCGTCAGGATGACGGGGGTTGCGCTTTGCGAGCCCGCGCGCTTTGCCCTAAGAGGCACGCCAACCACAGAGACGCGAGGATTGCATGTTCGATCGCCTGTTCGGCCGCAAGCCAGCGCTTGACGGCAACGCCCTGCCCGTCGTCCGCAACGTCACGCTCGGGCGGACCGTGACTGTCGATCCCCTCGCTTGGCGGCGGTTCGGCTCGGAACTGCTGTTCCCGTTCGACCGCGATACGCTGGTGATCGTCGCGCAAGGCCTGATCGACCTCAGCGAAGGCGGCTTCGTCCACCGGTTCTACACCGACGACGACATCATGTTCCAGGCGGTGTCGAACGACCGCGACGGGCAGGACGTCACCGATGTCACACTGTTCGCACCCTGGGACAGCAGCTACCCGTCGTCCGCCGCCGAGCGTCCGGCGTGGAAGAGCCGGCTCAAGGCACGCACCTTCACCGCCGAAGGACTGCCCGACTACAGCCGCGCATGGTTCGGCCCCGAAGCGAGCGAGCAGGAGCCCGTGACGTTCTGGGAAGAACTGCATGACGACCGTGACGGGATCGTCGACCGCCGTATCTTCCAGACCTGCATGCTGTTCAGCCGCGATCTGCCGGGCGACGACGGCCGCGAATTGCTTCTCGCGATCGACATGGAGACCGAGTCCGGCGACGTCTCGTTCGAGATCATGCTGGGCGTGGCACTGGAACTCGGCGAGTTCAGGGCCTAGCGTCTGCCGCTAACGGCTTCGGGGGAACCAGCATGATCGACCAATACAGCTTCGGCGCCAGCGCGCTCGCCTTCCTGATCGCGTTCGTCGCGGCCGGGGCGTTCACGATCCTGTTCAAGATCGTCTATCAGGTCGCGACGCCGTACCATGAAAAGTCGCTGATCCGCGAAGGCAACACCGCTGCGGCGATCACGCTGGGTGCAGCGCTGCTCGGCTATGTCCTGCCACTCGCGTCCGCGCTCACGCATACGGTTTCGCTGGTCGAGTTCGCGGTGTGGGCGCTCCTCGCGGGCGTGATCCAGATCGTGACGTTCCTGATCGTGCAGCATTTCGTGATGCGCGACTTCAACGACCGGATTGTCCGCGGTGAAATCGCGGCGGCGACCTATATGGGCAGCATCTCGCTGTGCGTCGGTATCCTCAACGCCGCCTGCATGACGAACTGAGAGGCATAGCGATGAAGCGTTCCAGATCGATCGTCCTCACCAGCCTGATCGCAGGCTCGGGCATCTCGCTGACCGCGTGCGACGGCGATGTCGGTGGCAAGCCCGTCGAGGCGCAGAGCTATGCGTCGGTACAGGAGTGCCGCGCGGCGGGTGCGTTGTCGGCAGTACAGTGTGATACCGCGTTCGAGCAGGCCAAGGCCGATGCCGCGAAGACCGCACCACGGTTTCAGGACCGGCAGACCTGTGAAGAGCAGTACGGCGCCGCGCAGTGCGAGCCGCGCAACAACGGCAACGGCGGGAGCTTCTTCACGCCACTGTTGACCGGGTTCCTGGTCGGACAGGCGCTCAACGGCGGGTTCGGCAACCGCGGCGCGCCGATGTACCGCGACCGTGACGGCAATTACTACGGTGGCGCCGGTGGCCGGATCAACCGGGACTATGTGACGGGCCGGACCCGCGTGGGCTCCGATGCCTTCACGCCAACCACCGCCAGAGCCCCTGCCCGCGTCCAGTCACGCAGTTCGGTGATCTCGCGTGGCGGCTTCGGTGGCGGTTTCGGCGGACGCAGCTTCGGCGGCTAGTATCCCGTCGCCCCGGACTAGTTCCGGGGTAAACCATTCCGCGCATCGATCGGCCAGTGAGCCCGCGGAACAGCGGATGCGGGAACAGGCACAGCATCACGGAGGGCGTCAGGCTTCCCGAGGCACTCGTAGCATCGCCAGCGCCGCCACGCCCATCACCCCTGCGGCGATCAGCATTGCCCAGACCGCATCGCCGGGAAAGAACGTCCGCACCACCTGACCCATCACCGACGACACGATCAGCTGCGGCAGGACGATGAAGATGTTGAACAGCCCCATGTACACGCCGAGCTTGGCCTGCGGCAGCGCGTTGGACAGGATCGCGTAGGGCATCGTCAGGATCGACGACCAGGCGATCCCGATCAGCACCATCGATCCGATCAGCAGATACGGGTCGCGCACGGCGAGGAACGACGCGAACCCCGCCGCACCGCAGAGCAGTCCAAGGATATGCGCGTCGCGGCGCCCGATCCGCGTTGCGAGCGATGGCATCACGAACGCCCACAAGGTCGCCACGCCGTTGTAGACCGCGAACAAGACGCCGACCCAGTTCGCACCCTCGTTATACGCAGCGCTGGTCGTGTCGGTCGTCCCGAACACGTGCTGCGTGACGATCGGCGTGGTATAGATCCACATGATGAACAGCGCCGACCAAGTGAAGAACTGGACGAGCGCGAGTTGTTTCATCGTCTGCGGCATGGTGCCGAGATCGCCGATGATCTGGCTTAGGACGTTGCCCTCCCTGCCCGACCGGACGAGCGCGGCACTGACGAGCAACGCCGCGCCGAACGCGATGAGCCCGCCGCCGAGCAGATAGACCGGCTTGTCGAGTCCGAACTTAGCCACGGCCGCGATCACGATAGCGCCCAAGGCGATCCAGACGGGCGCGAGCTTCGCGCTCGACCGGACGATCGCGTCGCGCGGCGCGACCTCACCGTTCTCCTCGAACGCGGCCATCTGCGCCGGTGAATATTCGCGGGTCGTCAGGACGGTCCAGAGCACCGCGAATAACAACGCCAGCGCGCCGATGTAGAAGCCGTATTGCACCGACAGCGGGATGCCGCCCGCCGGCGCGGTATTGGCGACCTGGAACACCTCGGTCAGGATGATCGGCGCAAGGCTGCCGATCACCGCGCCCGCGCCGATGAAGCCGGTCTGGAACGCGAACCCGGCGGTGCGCTGGCGGCTGCCGAGCATGTCGCCGACGAACGCGCGGAACGGCTCCATTGCGACGTTGAGCGACCCGTCGAGCATCCACAGCAAGACGGCGGCCACCCAGAGTACCGGCGCGTTCGGCATCGCCAGCAGCGCGATCGTCGCGAGCATCGCGCCGGCCAGGAAATACGGCCGCCGGCGTCCGAGCCGCCCCCAGGTCCGGTCGCTGTAATGCCCGATCACCGGTTGGACGAGCAGCCCGGTCAGCGGTGCCGCGATCCACAGGAAGGCGAGATCGTCGACGCTCGTCCCCAGCGACTGGAAAATCCGGCTGACGTTGGCGTTCTGGAGCGCGAAGCCGATCTGGATCCCGAAGAACCCAAACGAGATGTTCCACAGGCCCCAGAACCCCTGGCGTGGCTTTTGCCTTGCAGCCGTCGACATTCAGTTGGGTCCTTCGCCCGACGACCGCCGGATCACGAGTTGGGTCGGCAGCACGGTGCTGGCGACCGGCCGATCGCCGATCAGCGCGAGCAGCATCTCGACGAGCCGTCGCCCCGCGAGTGCGGTATCCTGTGCGACCGTCGTCAGCGGTGGGTTGGCAAGGCTGGCGGCCGGGATATCGTCGAAGCCGACGATCGCGACGTCGTACGGCACGTTCAGTCCCGCCCCCGCCAGCACACGCATCGCCGCCAGCGCGATCAGGTCGCTAGCCGCGACGATCGCATCGAACGCGACGCCGCGCTGGAGGAGTTCGCGCGTTGCCCGCGTGCCGTCGTCCTCGGTCGAGATCGCCTCGACCTGAAGCCGCGGATCGACCGTCAGCCCATGCTCGCCCAGTGCCGCGGCATAACCCCGATACCGATCGTTGAACTCGGGATAATGATCGGTCGCGCTGCCGAGAAACGCGATCCGCCGCCGGCCCCGCTCGATCAGATGCCGCGCCGCCGCCGCACCGCCTGCTACATTGTCGCAGCCGATCGTCAGCCCGGGCTGACCCGGCCGCACCGATCCCCAGCGGATGAAGTGCGTCCCCTGCTCGACCAGTTGCACCAGTCGCGCTTCATAATCGGCATAATCGCCGTAGCCGAGCAGGATCAACCCGTCCGCGCGGTGGCTGTCCTCATAATCCATGTGCCAGTCGCTCGAGAATTGCTGGAACGACACGAGCAGGTCGTAACCGTGTTCGGCACACGCACTCATCATCGATCCGAGCATGCCGAGGAAGAACGGGTTGACAACGGTCTCGTCGGGTGCCGGATCGCGGAACAGCAGGAGGGCGAGCGTCCGCGTCGTGCCGCTGCGCAGGTTCGACGCGCTGCGATCGACGGTATAATTCAGTTGCCGGGCGATCGCCTCGATCCGCTGCCGGGTCGCGGGGTTGACGCTGGGGCTGCCGCGCAACGCACGCGACACCGTCGGTTGCGACACGCCCGCGAGCTGCGCGATGTCGAACGATGTCGGCTTGCCATGAAGCTTTCGCTGGGCGGTCACGTGACGGGCATCCTCGGTGTGCTCGCTCGGTCGGCGGGCGGTACCGGCAAGACACAGCGCAGAACGCACGCGCCGTCAACGCCAGTCCATTTCATCCCCAACCCATCGAACATGTGGCGCGAGGGCAACACGTCCGCAACGGCCGTATTGAATACGTATGTAGTCGGCTTCCCTTCGACCGGACAAAATTCCAATGACGGTACAGTTACATACCCGATGCGCTCGAAGACGCCAACCGGGACCAGGGGAGGAATACCATGACGGCTCGCACTCGTGCGTCGGCTACTGCCGCACGCGCCATCCTGAAGCTTTCGGCCAGCAGCGCATCGCTCGGCGCGGCGATATTGTTCGCCGGTACCGCGTTCGCGCAGGACGTGAACGCCGAGACCAAGGTTTCCGATCCGGCCGCGAGTTCGTCGACCGCCGCCAACCCCAACGAGGCACCCGGTGCCGCGCAACGCCGTGCCGACAACGCCGCCGTAACCGGTGACGTGACCCCGGCGCAGAACGAAGCGACCGCCCAGGCCGTATCGGGCGCCGTGCAGGATGCGGGCGGGACGCCTGAGGATGCCGCAATCGTCGTCACCGGTTTCCGCCGCAGCCTCGAAAACGCCGTCGCCGAGAAGAAGTCGCGCGACCAAGTCGTCGAATCTATCTCCGCGGAAGACATCGGCAAGCTGCCCGACGCCTCGATCGCGGAGTCGATCGCCCGCCTGCCCGGCCTCACCTCGCAGCGCGTCAACGGCCGTTCGAACAGCATCTCGATCCGCGGCTTCTCGCCCGACTTCTCGACCACGCTGCTGAACGGTCGCGAGCAGACCTCGACGGGCGACAACCGCGCGGTCGAATATGATCAATACCCCGCCGAGGTCATCAACCAGGTGCTGGTCTACAAGACCGCGAACGCCTCGCTGATCGGCCAGGGCCTGTCCGGCACCGTCGACCTTCGCACGATCCGGCCGATCGAATACGGGAAGCGCGTGATCTCGGTCGGCGGTCGCGGCACCTACGCCGATATCGGCAAGCTCAACGCGGGCTCGAAGGACAAGGGCTACCGCGTCACAGGCACGTACGTCGATCAGTTCTTCAACGACACGCTCGGCGTCGCGCTGTCCGCCTCGTATCTCGACGAGCCGTACCAGATCCAGGAGTTCAACGCCTGGGGTTATGCCGGCGGCACTTTCAATAATCAGCCCGTCGACATCATCGGCGGCTCCAAATCCTACGTGACCTCGACCAACCTGAAGCGCCTCGGATTGCAGGGCACGGTGGAATGGAAGCCGGTGCCGGAGTTCACCGCCACGCTCGACGGCTTCTACTCCGATTTCAACGACGACCAGATCAAGCGCGGCATCGAACTGCCGCTCGGGTTCGGCGCGGCGACAACGATTCCGTCGGTAACGACGGTCACCAACGGGCTGGTCACCAACGGATCGTTCCGCGGCGTCGAGGGTGTCGTCCGCAACGATAGCTTCGAGCGCAAGGCCAAGCTGTATTCGTTCGGGTATAACGGCCGGTATGAAGGCGACGACGGCTGGAACGCGCAGATCGATCTGAGCCTGTCGCGCACCACCCGCGACGAGACCGTGCTCGAGACCTATTCGGGAACCGGCTATGGCCAGGGTGTCGGTGCGCAGGATACGATCGGCTTTACCTCGGGCAGCACCGGGACCGCGTTCAGCCCGACGCTCAACTATTCCGATCCGGGCCTGATCAGGCTGACCGATCCGCTCGGCTGGGGCGGCGCGAACGTGCAGGCCGGCTATTACAACGATCGCCACATCGTCGACGACCTGAAGCAGTACCGCGTCGAGATCGAGCGCGAACTCGACAGCCCGATCTCGAGCGTCAAGTTCGGCCTCAACTACACCGACCGCAACAAGTCGCTGACGCCGAACGAGGCGCTGGTGCAGCTGGCGAACGGCGCGTTGGAGCAGACGCTGCCGACGCAGTATCAGTTGAAGCCGACCAACCTCGCGTATCTGGGGCTCGGCCCGATCCTGAGCTACGATCCGACCGCGCTGCTCGATGCCGGCGTGTACCGGCTGTCGTCGAACAACAACAATCTCGACGTCGTCGCGAAGGGCTATTCGATCCAGGAACGGATCATGACGTCGTACCTTCAGGCGAACATCAAACAGTCGATCGGGTCGGCCGAACTGACCGGCAACGCCGGTGTGCAGGGGGTCTTCACCAACCAGAAGTCGTCGGGCAACGTCGTCGCCAACGGCGGGTTGATCCCGGTCACCCGTGGTGCCGAGTATATCGACATCCTGCCGAGCGTGAACCTGGCGCTGCGCTTCCCGAGCGATATCGTGATCCGCGCGGCTGCGGCGCGCCAGATGCAGCGTCCGCGTCTCGATGACATGCGCGTCGCGCTCGCCTACGGCTATGACGCCGCGCAGGGCATCCTGACCGGCACCGGTGGCAACCCGTATCTTCGCCCGATCCGATCGAACTCCTACGACGTCACGGTCGAGAAGTATTTCGGCAACCGCGGGTATCTCGCGGTGCAGGGTTTCTACAAGCAGCTGAAAAGCTTCGTTTACACCATCGCGAACCCCGGCTTCGATTACGCAGGCTACCCGCTGCCGTCGAACGCACCCGGCGCCGTTCCGACGATCGGCACCGCGACGGTCCCGATCAACGGCGTTGGCGGCAACATCTACGGCGTCGAGCTGGCCGGCACGCTGCCGATCGGCGAGATCGTCTCCGCGCTCGACGGCTTCGGCCTGACCGGTGGTGGTTCGTACACCAAGACCGAGATCGTCCCGACCCCGGGCGGTCGCGCGGAAGATATCCCGGGCTATTCGCGCTGGGTCGCCAACGGCACCGCCTATTTCGAGAAATGGGGTTTCTCGGCGCGCGGCAGCCTGCGCTATCGGTCGACTTTCGTCGGTGAGCTGTCGGGCTTCGGTGCGAACCTGGTTCGGCGTCGTGCGGCGGGCGAGATGATCATCGACGGCCAGCTCGGCTACGACATCTCCACGGGCATGCTGAAGGGCGTCTCGCTCTATGTGCAAGGCCAGAACCTGACCAACGAGCCGTTCGTTACGATCAACGGGACGAACACGAACGAGATCATCGACTATCAGAAATACGGTCGCCGTTTCCTCGCCGGCGCGACCTTCAAGTTCTGATCCGACCGATCGCCGCGCGCTTCGCACCGGTTCGGGTAAAGCGCGCGGCGATCATGGGGCAGTACCGACATCCCCGCAAAAGGACGCTCCATGATCAAGTCGCTGATCCTCTCCGCGCTGCTGTGCGCCACCGCGATACCTGCGGCGGCGCAAAGTGCGAAAACCGACTATCGCGCGCGCCTGCCGCAGGACGAGGTAATCTACTTCGTCCTGCCGGATCGGTTCGAGAACGCCGACCCGAGCAACGATCGCGGCGGGATCGCGGGCGATCGGCTGAAGACGGGCTATGATCCGACAGCCAAGGGCTTCTATCACGGCGGCGACCTCAAGGGGCTGACCAGCCGGCTCGACTATATCCAGCATCTCGGCGCGACCGCGATCTGGCTCGGGCCGATCTTCAAGAACAAGGCGGTGCAGGGTTCGCCGGGGCACGAATCCGCGGGCTATCACGGCTACTGGATTACCGACTTCACGCAGGTCGATCCGCATCTCGGCACCAACGCCGACATGACCGCCTTCGTCGACGCCGCGCACGCACGCGGGATGAAGGTGTATATGGACATCATCATCAACCACACCGCCGACGTGATCCAGTACCGCGAGTGCTCGGTCGGCGTGCCTTGCCCGTACCGCGACCGCGCGGCGTATCCGTACCAGCGCAAGGGCGGCATCGGTGGCAAGCCGATCAATGGCGGGTTCGTCGGCGACGGCGTCGAGACCACGGCGAACTTCGCCAAGCTGACCGACCCGACCTACGCCTACACGCCGTACGTGCCGGCGGCCGAGCGGACGGTGAAGGTGCCGGCGTGGCTCAACGACCCCATCTATTACCACAACCGCGGTGACTCGACCTTCACGAACGAGAGCTCGACGATGGGCGACTTCTCGGGTCTCGATGACGTGATGACCGAGAACCCGCGCGTCGTGAGCGGCATGATCGACATCTTCGGATCGTGGATCGACCGCTTCAAGGTCGACGGCTTCCGGATCGATACCGCGCGCCACGTGAACCCCGAATTCTGGGCGCAGTTCGTCCCCGCGATGCTGACGCGCGCGCAGGCGAACGGCATCCCCAACTTCCACATCTTCGGCGAAGTCTCCGATCACGAGATTCGACCCGCAGTGCTCGCGCAGCACACGATCGTCGACAAGCTGCCCGCGGTGCTCGACTTCGCGTTCCGCCAGACGGTTGTGGAGACCGTTGCGGGCACGCGTGGAACCGACGCGTTCGAGGCGCTGCTCGACGGCGACGTGCTCTACGCGAAGGGCGTCGACACCGCGGCGATCCTGCCGACCTTCACCGGCAATCACGACGACGGCCGCTTCGCCACGTTCGTGCGGAAGGCGTTTCCGCAGGCGTCCGACGACGAGGTGCTCAAGCGCGTCCTGCTGTCGAATGCGATGCTGCTGACGCTGCGCGGCGTGCCGACGATCTATTCGGGCGACGAACAGGGCTTCGTCGGCGACGGCAACGATCAGGACGCCCGCGAGGACATGTTCGCGTCGAAGGTCGCGGTCTACAACGACAACCGCTTGCTCGGCACGACCAAGACCAACGCGACCGAAAGCTTTGGCGAGACGAATCCGCTGTTTCGTGAGATCGCGGACCTGTCGAAGGTCCGCATCACGCACCCTGCCCTGACGCGCGGTCGCACGCTGATCCGTAGTCGGAGCGAAACGCCGGGGCTGCTGGCCGTCTCGCGCTTCGACCCCACCACCGGTGCGGAGATCCTGCTGGCATTCAACACTTCGGCCAAGCCGCTCACGCAGACGGTGCAGGTCGAGACCGGCTCGTCCCGTTTCACCACGCTCGCCGGCACCTGCGCACCCCGCGCGGCCGCGCCCGGCAGTGTCATGATGACGCTGCCCGCGTTCGGCTATGCCGTCTGCGCCGCGGAGATTCGTTGATGCCTGACACTGCCTTGTTGCCGGTTACCGCCGATCACCACGCCAAGGACCGCCCTTGGTGGAAGGGCGCGACGATCTACCAGATCTATCCGCGCAGTTTCGCGGATTCGAACGACGACGGGATCGGCGACCTGCCCGGCATCACCCGCCATCTCGACTACGTCGCTAGCCTCGGCGTCGATGCCGTGTGGCTGTCGCCGTTCTTCACATCGCCGATGAAGGACTTCGGCTACGACGTTGCGAACTACCGTGATGTCGATCCGATCTTCGGCACGCTCGCCGATTTCGACGCGCTGATCGCCCGCGCCCATGCGCTCGGCCTGAAGATCATTATCGACCAGGTTTACAGCCACACGTCGGACGAACACCCGTGGTTCGTCGAGAGCCGATCGTCACGCACCAACCCGAAGGCGAACTGGTACGTCTGGGCCGATGCCAAGCCCGACGGCAGCCCGCCGTCGAACTGGCAGTCGGTGTTCGGCGGCCCCGCCTGGACCTGGGACGCGCGCCGTCGGCAATATTACCTGCACAATTTCCTCAAGGAACAGCCGCAGCTCCATGTCCACGACGCCGACGTGCAGGATGAGATCGTCGACACCGCGAAGTTCTGGCTCGATCGCGGCGTCGACGGCTTCCGCCTCGATGCGATCAACTTCACGATGCACGATCCGGCGCTGACGGATAACCCTCCGGCGAGCGACAACAGCCTGAAGACGCGGCCGTTCGATTACCAGGCGCACGTCCACAACCAGAGCCATCCGGACATCCCGCTGTTCCTCGAACGGCTGCGGCGGCTGATCGACGGCTATGGCGACCGCTTCACCGTGGCGGAGGTCGGCGGTGCGGACAGCGACCGCGAGATGAAGCTGTTCACGCGCGGCAATACCCGGCTGAACAGCGCGTACGGCTTCGACTTCCTCTACGCGTCCGCGCTCGATCCGAAGACGGTGGCGGACGCGATCCTGCTCTGGCCCGCCGACACCGATCTCGGCTGGCCGAGCTGGGCGTTCGAGAATCACGACGCGCCGCGCGCCGTCTCGCGCTGGGTCGACATCGGCAACCGCGACGCGTTCGCTCGGATGAAGATGCTGCTGCTCGTTTGCCTGCGCGGCAACATCTTCCTGTATTACGGCGAGGAACTCGGCCTGACCCAGGTCGAGGTGCCGTTCGACCTGCTCCAGGATCCCGAAGCGATCGCCAACTGGCCGCTGACGCTGTCGCGCGACGGAGCACGCACGCCGATGCCGTGGATCGCCGACGCGCGCAACGCCGGCTTCTCGGAGGCGACGCCGTGGCTGCCGGTCGGCGGCGATCATGCTGCGCTCGCGGTCGATCGGCAGGAAGGCGACCCGGACTCGCTGCTTCACTTCACCCGTCGCCTGCTCGCGTTGCGCAAGGCAAGCCCCGCGCTGGCGATCGGCGACCTGACGCTGGTCGAGGTCTCGTCCTCCGTGCTCGCGTTCGAACGTCATGCCGACGGCGAGACGATGCTCTGCGTGTTCAACATGGCCGCCGATCCTACCGAATGGCGCCCTGCCCAGCCCGACGGCTGGCGCGTGCGCGATACCGTCAACATTGTAGAGGGCTGGACCCTCGGCTCATACGCGGCACTCGTCGCCGAAAGGATCGCATGATCATGAAGACCCTTCTCCTGCTCTCCGTCGCGCTGATCGCAACGCCCGCCTTCGCGCAAGATGCCGCCCCCGCGCCGACCTCCAACGAGACGATCAAGCCGCAGCCGGCGCCGACGATCCCGAACGCGATCGCGACCTCGCCCGACGGCAGCATCGTCGTTACCGTGGCGACCGATGGCGAAGGCAAGGCGAGCTACAGCATCACCCGCAAGGGCGAGTTGATCGTCAGCCCGTCGCGGCTCGGCTTCCTGTTCACCGACGCGCCCAAGTTCGACCGTCACCTCAAGATCGAGAGCATCGCCCGCAACAAGGCGGACTCGACCTGGACTCAGCCCTGGGGCGAGTGGAAGTCGATCCGCGACAACCACACCGAGATGCGCGTCCGCTTGGTCGAAACCGATCGCCTGAAACGCGCGATCGATGTCGTGTTCCGCCTGCAGGACGACGGCGTCGGCTTCCGCTACGAATTTCCGCAGCAGCCGAACTTCAAGACGATCAACATCGCCGAGGAACTGACCCAGTTCGCGTTCGCCGAGGATGCGACCGCGTGGTGGAAACCGGCGTTCGAGTGGAACCGCGAGGAGTATCTCTACAACCGCACGCCGCTGACCGGGGTGGGCACTGCCGCGACGCCGATCACGCTGAAGCTCGCCAGCGGCACGCACGTCGCGCTGCACGAGGCGGCGCTGACCGACTATGCCGGGATGAACGTCGCTAAGGTCGAAGGCAACACGTTGAAGGCGGTCCTCACGCCTGGTGCCGGCGCGCCGAAAGTCACACGGACCGGGCCGTTCGCGACGCCGTGGCGGACGCTGATCCTGTCGGACGACGCACCCGGTCTCTACATGAGCCACCTCGAACTCAACCTCAACGAGCCGAACAAGCTCGGCGACGTCAGCTGGGTCAAGCCGGGCAAGTTCGTGGGCGTGTGGTGGAACATGATCACCGGCAGGTGGAGCTGGGCGACCGGGCCGCAGCACGGCGCCACCACCGCGCATGTGAAGAGCTACATCGACTTCGCCAGCGTCAACAAGATCCCGGGCGTACTGGTCGAGGGTTGGAACGTCGGCTGGGACGGCGACTGGTTCGGCAACGGCAACGCGATGCAGTTCGACACGCCGACCCCCGATTTCGACGCGAACGTCCTCGCCAAATACGCGAAGGCGAAGGGCGTCTACCTGATCGGCCATAACGAGACCGGCGGATCGGCCAGCCACTACGACAGCCAGCTCGACCGGTCGTTCGGCTACGCGCGCGATCACGGCATCCCCGCGGTCAAGACCGGCTACGTCACCGATGCCGGCCAGATCGAACGCGTCGATCCCGACGGCGCGCAGCACCGTGAATGGCACGAGGGCCAGTGGATGGTAAACCACTATACCCGCGTCGTAACCACCGCCGCCAAGTACAAGGTCGCGATCGACAGCCACGAGCCGGTCAAGGACACCGGCCTGCGCCGCACCTATCCCAACTGGATCGCGCGCGAAGGTTCGCGGGGCATGGAATATAACAGCTGGGCCGGCAAGAACCCGCCCGAGCATGAGGCCAACCTCGCCTTCACGCGGATGCTCGAAGGGCCGATGGACTTTACGCCCGGGGTGCTGAGCCTCAAGGGGTCGGACAACAGCGACATCCTGTCGACGATCGCCAAGCAACTTGCGCTGTACGTCGTGCTGTACTCGCCGGTCGTGATGGCTGCGGACACGCCCGAGAACTATGCGAAGTATCCGGCCGCGTTCCAGTTCATCAAGGACGTGCCGACCGACTGGTCCGACACGCGCGTGCTGAACGGCGACGTCGGCGACTACGTCACCTTCGCGCGGAAGGACCGCAAGTCGAACGACTGGTATCTCGGCAGCGTTACCGACGAAAACCCACGCACGCTGACCGTGGCGCTCGATTTCCTCGACGCCGGCAAGAGCTACACCGCGCAGATTTACCGCGACGGTCCGAACGCGGACTACAAGACCGATGCGCGGCATTCGATCACGATCGAGACTAAGACCGTCCGCAAGGGCGACACGCTGACGCTGCCGCTCGCCCCGGGTGGTGGCGAAGCGATCCGCTTCAAGGCGCGGTGAGCTTAGGTCCCGACATCCCGGCGAACGGCCGGGATGTCGGGGCCGGAGATCAGCGACGGGCGGGCATCAGCGGGCCGCCGATCTCGGTAGCTGCAACGAAGGCCGGGCGGGCACGGAGCCGATCGAGATACGCCTGGACGGCCGGATGCTCGACGAGCAACCCCGTGCTTTCCGCGATCGCCAGCATGTAGCTCATCTGGATATCCGCGAGCATCAGCTGCTCGCCCATCAGATACGGGCCGTCGCCGACGCCTGCGCCGATATAGTCGAGCGTCTTGGTCACCTCGGGGCCGGTGAACTTTGTGAGCCCCTCAGGGAGTCCGCCCATCCGCTTGCCGAACATCGTCATCATGATCGGCAGCGCGGCCGAGCTTTCGACATATTGCAGCCACTCGTCGTGGATCGCGGCGGCATCGCTGTCGATCGGCGGCGAGAAGCGGCGGTCGCCGTACCGCGCGTCGATGTACGACAGGATCGGCGCGCTCTCGGCCAGCGTCAGGTCGCCGTCGACCAGCACCGGCGCCTTGCCCAGCGGATGGATCGCCTTCAGCGCAGCCGGCGCGCGGAAATTCTCGTCACGCTCGTATTTGACGAGGTCGTATTCGATGCCGAGCTCTTCGAGCAGCCACAGCACGCGGATCGAGCGCGAGTAGTTCAGATGGTGGAGCGTTAACATAAGCGTCCTTCGTCAGGGAATGTGCTGCACCGCGGAACGGCTGGGCGGCATCGAAGGTTTCCTCGGTCGCGATCCCGGAATCCTCCGGCAACGGAGAGACTTATGACCAAGCTGACCTGCGACGTGGCGATCATCGGTGCCGGGACTGCCGGCCTCGCCGCCGAGCGCAGCGCGCGCCGCAATGGCGCCACGACGCTGCTGATCGACGAAGGCTTTGGCGGTACGACCTGCGCGAGCGTGGGATGCATGCCCTCGAAGCTGTTGATCGCGGCCGGAAATGCGATGCATGCGGTCGAACAGGCGTCGGTATTCGGGATCGAGGCGTCGGGCAAAGTCGATGGCGTTGCGGTGATGGCGCGCGTGCGGAAGGAGCGCGGCGCGTTCGTCGCGGGCGTCGAAAAGTCGATCGACAAGCTGCCCGACGAGGTGAAGATCAAGGCGCGAGCGAAATTTGCAGGTGCGACGATCCTGTCGTTGAGCGACGGCCGCGAGGTCCACGCGAAGTCCGTGGTGATCGCGACCGGGTCGAGCCCTGCGATCCCCGAGATGTTCGACGCGGTGCGCGACCGCGTGCTGACCAACGAAAGCATCTTCGAACTGGCCGATCTGCCGGGATCGATCGGCGTCGTCGGTGCGGGTGCGCTGGGGCTCGAACTGGCGCAGGCGATGGCGCGGCTCGGGGTCGAGACGATGGTGTTCGACACGGGCGAGACGATCGGCGGACTGAAAGACCCCCACGTCGCCGAGGCGTATCACGCGATCCTGTCGCGAGAGATGCCCATCCTGCTCGGCGTCGAGCTGGCGGTCGAGCCGGATGGCGACGGCGTCAAGCTGGCCTGGACCGGATCGGCGTCGGGCGAACGACGCTTCGACTATCTGCTCGTCGCGACCGGACGTCCGCCACGAATCAAGGACATTGGGCTAGAGACGACCGGCCTCGCGCTCGATGACCACGGCATGCCGGACTTTGACCGCGAGACGATGCAGTGCGGCACTGCGCCGATCTTCATCGCCGGCGATGCCGATCATGATCGCGCGGTGCTACACGAAGCGTCGGCCGAGGGAACGATCGCCGGGCGCAACGCGGCGAGCTATCCCGAGGTGACGCCGGGAAAGCGCACCGTGCCGTTCGCGATCACCTTCACGCACCCCAACGTCGCGGTGATCGGCAAGATTGCGGAGGATGGTGATGCCGACAGCGTGATCGGCACCGCGTCGTACGACGATCAGGGCCGCGCGAAGGTCGAGGCGTGCAATGCCGGGCTAGTGCGCTTCTATGCGGATCGTGGCGATGGCCGGCTGACCGGGGCGACGATGGCGGGTCCGGCGGTCGAGCATAGCGCGCACCTGATCGCCTGGGCGATTCAGAGCGGCTGGACCGCGACCGAGGTGCTCGACCTGCCAATCTATCATCCGACCTTCGAGGAGGGGATGAAGGGTGCGCTTCGTTCGATCTGCGCCGAAGTGCATGCGCCCACCCCGCCGGATCGCGACGATGGTTTCACGCCAGGAACTTGAAGCATCTGAACACAAATACCACCCCGGCGAAGGCCGGGGCCCAATTGGGAGCGCTTAGTAACGGCTGGCAACGCTTCGTTACGGCCAGCTTTCCAATTGGGCCCCGGCCTTCGCCGGGGTGGCGCTATCGAGGTGGCGCATCGCAATAAGAGGTCGGTCGCTTGGCGTCCTATTCCTCCAGATCAAGATACGCGACGACGTCGTTCTCGGTGGCGAGATACAGCCCCGTCTGGACGTCCTCCTCCTGCTGTGCGGCAATCGCGAGCGCTTCCCCGAGCGGCCCATAGAACAGAGTCGTCGCCGCCCCGCCCTCGCCGCTGTCGTCTAGATGATACAGCCGGACCGACACGCCGGAAGAAATTGTCCGCATTTCAATGCCCTACCCAAACCTCCGTGACGCAAAATTCACGGAACCAAATGCCTAGTAGCGCAACTTTGCCGCGCTTCACCCGTTAGGCCAACATATACAGGGGTTTATATGCATCAGGATGAATGTTTTCCGGTGTCACGCCGTGGCGTGATCGCCGGTGGTGTCGCGTCGGCCACGTTGGCAGCAGCACCCGTTGCACAGGCGCAGACGCAGGGCACGACGCAATCGGCCCCGCCGACCATGCCGGTCACGCTCAAGGTCAACGGACGTACCACCAAGCTGAACGTCGATACGCGCACCACTTTGCTCGACGCACTGCGCGAAAATTTGAAGCTCACCGGCACCAAGAAGGGTTGCGATCACGGCCAGTGCGGCGCGTGCACGGTGATCGTCGAAGGTCGCCGGATCAACAGCTGCCTGACGCTCGCGGTCATGCACGAAGGCGAAGAAATCACGACGATCGAAGGCCTTGGCACGCCCGAGAAGCTGCACGCGATGCAGGCGGCATTCGTCAAGCATGACGGCTATCAGTGCGGCTATTGCACCCCCGGCCAGATCTGCTCGGCCGTCGCGACGCTCGGCGAGATCAAGGCGGGCATTCCCAGCCATGTAACCGGCGACATCGCTGCAAAGCCGACCGTCACCACCGATGAACTGCGCGAGCGGATGAGCGGCAACATCTGCCGCTGCGGCGCCTATGCGAACATCATCGACGCGATCCACGACGTCGCGGGTACGGAGCGCACCGCATGAAGGCCTTCACCTACGAACGCGCCACCTCGGCGAAGGAAGCCGCCAGCGCCGCCGTCCGTACGCCGGGCGCCAAGTTTATCGCCGGCGGCACAAACTTGCTCGACCTGATGAAGCTGCAAATCGAGACGCCACAACATCTGATCGACGTCAACGGCCTCGGCCTCGACAAGATCACGCCGACCGCCGAGGGCGGCCTCCGCGTCGGCGCGCTGGTCCGCAACACCGATCTCGCCGCCGATGCGCGTGTGCGCAAGGATTACGGCGTGCTGAGCCGTGCGCTGGTTTCCGGTGCATCGGGTCAGCTTCGCAACAAGGCGACGACAGCCGGCAATCTGCTCCAGCGCACCCGCTGCCCGTATTTCTACGACACCACCAAGCCCTGCAACAAGCGCCAGCCCGGCAGCGGCTGCGCGGCTATCGGCGGGTTCAACCGCAATTTGGCCGTGATGGGCACGAGCGAGGCGTGTATCGCAACGCACCCCAGCGACATGGCCGTTGCGATGCGCGTGCTGGATGCGACCGTCGAGACGGTGAACGCTGCTGGCCAGAGCCGCGCGATCCCGATCGCGGACTTCCACCGTCTTCCTGGCGCGACGCCGAACATCGAGACCTCGCTCGCGCCCGGCGAGCTGATCACGGCCGTGACTTTACCCAAGCCGATCGGCGGCACGCATATCTACCAGAAGGTGCGTGATCGCGCATCCTACGCGTTCGCGCTGATCTCGGTTGCTGCCGTGATCCAGCCTGGCGGTCGCGGCCGTCTCGCCTTCGGTGGCCTCGCGCACAAGCCGTGGCGCGTCGAATCAGCTGAAGCGCAGATGCCCAATGGCGCCAAGGCGACCGCAGCGGCCGTCCTCGCCGGTGCCCGCACCACCTCACAGAACGCGTTCAAGCTGCCGTTGGTCGAACGCACCATCGGCGCCGTGTTCGAAGACGCAAAGGCCTGATCGCCATGAAGTTCGATACCCCCGCCACGGCGAATCCGACCGACCGCATGAAGGTGCTCGGCAAGCCGCTCGACCGCGTCGACGGCAAGCTGAAGACCACCGGCACCGCACACTACGCCTATGAACGCAACGATGCCGCGCCCAACGCCGCCTATGGCTACATCCTCGGCGCAGCAATCGCCAAGGGCCGGATCGAGAGCATCGACACCGCCGACGCGAAGGCTGCGCCGGGCGTGCTCGCCGTCGTCACCTATGAAAACGCCGGCAAGCTCGGCAAGGCGAAGAACCACACCGCACGGATGCTCGCCGGCCCCGAAGTCCAGCATTACGACCAAGCCGTGGCTGTCGTCGTTGCGGAAACGTTCGAGCAGGCGCGCGCCGCGACCAAGCTGCTCCGCGTCAATTACGCGCGGGCCAAGGGCAATTTCGATCTCGCCGCATCGCAGGGCTCGGCGACCAAGCCCAAAAGCGGCAACCCCGACACCGCTGTTGGCGATTTCGCGGGCGCCTTCGCCAAGGCCGCGGTCAAGGTCGACGAGCGCTACACCACGCCCGATCAGAGCCACATGATGATGGAGCCGCACTCCACCACCGCGGCATGGAAGGACGGCAAGCTCACGCTTTGGACGTCGAACCAGATGATCAACTGGGCGGTCGGCGACATGAGCGAGACGCTGCTGCTGCCGAAGGAAAGCATCCACGTGATGTCGCCTTATGTCGGTGGCGGGTTCGGCTCGAAGCTGTGGGTCCGTAGCGATGCGGTCATGGCGGCGCTCGGCTCGCGCGCGATCGGCGGACGTCCGGTGAAGCTCGCGCTCGCGCGCCCGCAGGTGATGAACAACACCACGCATCGCCCGGCAACGATCCAGCGTCTTCGTATCGGTGCGCAGAAGGACGGCAAGATCACCGCGATTGCGCATGAGAGCTGGTCGGGCGATCTGCCCGGCGGCGGTCCCGAGACGGCGCCGAACGCGACCCGCCTGCTCTACGCCGGCGCAAACCGCATGACTGCAACGCGTCTGGCCGTGCTCGATCTCCCCGAAGGCAACGCGATGCGTGCGCCCGGCGAAGCGGTCGGCCTGCTCGCACTCGAAGCGGCGATGGACGAGCTGGCCGAGAAGCTGAAGATGGACCCGGTCCAGCTGCGGATCATCAACGATACGCAGGTCGATCCGGAAAAGCCGACGCGCCAGTTCTCGCAGCGTGACTTGGTCGGCTGTCTGAAGACCGGCGCCGAACGCTTCGGCTGGAACAAGCGCAACCCGGTTCCCGGCCAGGTCCGCGATGGCCGCTGGTTGGTCGGCATGGGGATGGCGTCGGCGTTCCGCGACAACGTCACGATGAAGTCGGGCGCACGCGTTGGGATCGACAAGAAGGGCGTCGTCACCGTCGCCACCGACATGACCGACATCGGCACCGGCAGCTACACGATCATCGCGCAGACCGCCGCCGAGATGATGGGCGTACCGATGGACAAGGTCATCGTCCTGCTCGGCGACAGCAGCTTCCCGGCCTCGTCGGGTTCGGGCGGCCAGTGGGGCGGCAACAGCTCGACCGCGGGCGTCTATGCGGCATGCATGGCGTTGCGCGAGCGTGTCGCTCAGAAACTCGGCTTCAACTCGACCGACGTCGTGTTCGAGGATAGCAAGGTAAAGTCGGGCAACCGCAGCGTCTCGCTGTCGGAAGCCGCAGGCGATGCCGGTATCTCCGCCGAGGATTCGATCGAGTTCGGCGACCTCACCAAGACGTACGCGCAAGCCACGTTCGGCGCGCATTTCGTCGAGGTCGGCGTCGACTCGGCGACCGGTGAAATCCGCGTCCGCCGGATGAGCGGCGCGTTCGCGGCGGGTCGTATCCTCAACCCGAAATCGGCCCGCAGCCAGGTGATCGGCGCGATGACGATGGGCGTCGGTGCGGCGCTCATGGAAGACGCGATCGTCGACACGCGGTTCGGCTATTTCGTCAACCACGACCTCGCCGAATATCACGTGCCGGCGCACGCCGACATCCCGATGCAGGACGTGTTCTTCATGGACGAACTCGACGAGAAGTCTTCGCCGATGAAGGCCAAGGGTATCGGCGAGCTCGGGCTGTGCGGTGTCGGCGCGGCGATCGCCAATGCGGTCTACAATGCGTGCGGCGTCCGCATCCGCGAATATCCCCTGACGCTCGACAAGGTCATTGGCAAGATGGCCTGATACCCTGCCCTCCACCCGGCCGCATCAGCGGCCTGGGTGGAGGGCAAAACCGGCTCTGGCGCGCGCGAATAGGTTGCGCTAGAAAACTGGCATGACCGTACCCGCTATTCTAAAAAACCTGCGCCTGCCCGTCATCGGCTCGCCGCTGTTCATCATTTCCGGCCCCGAGTTGGTGATCGCGCAGTGCAAGGCGGGCATCGTCGGCTCGTTCCCCGCGCTCAATGCGCGCCCGCAGGCGATGCTCGACGAGTGGCTGCACCGGATCACCGAGGAACTGAGCGCGCACAACCGCGCCAATCCGGATCACCCGGCCGCGCCGTTCGCGGTCAACCAGATCGTCCACAAATCGAACGACCGGCTCGAGAGCGATCTGGAGACGTGCGCAAAGTGGCAGGTGCCGATCGTCATCACTTCGCTCGGCGCGCGCGAGGACCTCAATACCGCAGTGCACGGCTGGGGCGGCATCACGCTGCACGACGTGATCGACGACCGCTTTGCGCGGAAAGCGATCGAGAAGGGCGCGGATGGCCTGATCGCCGTTGCCGCCGGTGCCGGTGGCCATGCCGGCCGCCTGTCGCCGTTCGCGATCATCCAGGAAATCCGCCAGTGGTTCGACGGCCCGCTCGCGCTGTCGGGCTCGATAGCGACTGGCGACGCGGTGCTGGCGGCACAGGCTATGGGCGCGGACTTCGGCTATATCGGCTCACCGTTCATCGCGACGACCGAGGCGAACGCGGACCAAGCGTACAAGGACGGCATCGTTGCCGGCAAGGCGTCTGACATCGTCTATTCGAACCTTTTCACCGGCGTACACGGCAACTACCTTCGCGCCTCGATCGTCGCTGCAGGCATGGACCCGGACGCGCTGCCAGAGGGTGATCTCAAGACGATGGACTTCGGCGGCGGCAACGGATCAAAGCCCAAGGCGTGGCGCGACATCTGGGGTTCTGGCCAGGGGATCGGCGCAGTCACCGAAGTCGAGAGCGTTTCCGATCGGGTCGACCGCCTCGAACGCGAATACCGCGCGGCGCGCGTCCGCATCGGTGTCTGAGCTAGACCAACGTGACGGCGTATTCGCGCAATCGTTCGACCATGATAAGGTCGATCTGAAAACATGGAGCGCCCGGCAGCGATGGCGATGGCGCACGAAGAGCTGATCTAGCCGCCCAAGCGAGAGGTAAGATCGTCTGGGGCTCTCGAGCATGGTCGGGCCTTTCGTTAAGGCCATTCGCCAACGTTCCGGTAAACATCGAAACGGAATTCGGCGAGATTGCAGCCGGGAACGTCGACCCGATCGCCGCATCGTGCGAAGGGTGCTGCATGGTACAACGGGGTAGACGGTCGCGATGGTCCTGACGACCCTGGTCCTGTTGCCGTTCGTCGCCGCCATGATCTTGAGCCTCTACGCGAGAGCAGGTCGCGTCGCGCAAATGGTGATTGCGGGCGGCGCCAGCGCGGTAGGCCTCGGTCTGTTGCTCGTTGCGGCGCCCACCGTTCTGGCCGGGACGCCGTTGAGTGCGCAATTGACATGGGTACCGGCGCTAGGTCTCCACGCGAGCCTGTGGCTCGACCCGCTCGGTCTGTTGTTCGCCGGACTGATCCTCGGCATCGGTCTGCTGGTCGTCGTCTATGCGCACGGGTATCTCGCCAAGGGCGAGGCCACCGGACGGTTCCTGTCCTTCCTGATGCTGTTCCAGGGCGCGATGATCGGTATCGCGCTGTCGGCTAACGTCCTGCTGCTGCTCGTTTTCTGGGAATTGACCAGCCTGTCGTCGTTCCTGCTGATCGGGTTTTGGCGAGATCGCCCCGAGGCGCGGCAAGGTGCGCGGATGGCGCTGGCGGTGACGGGCGGCGGCGGGCTGGCGCTGATCGCGGGGATGCTGCTGCTCGGACGGGCGGCAGGATCGTACGAACTGGCAACCATTCTCGCGCGTGCGGACATCGTCCAGGCCTCGCCGCTGTATCCGGCAATCCTCATCCTGACACTGCTCGGCGCGTTTACCAAATCGGCGCAGTTCCCGTTCCACTTCTGGCTGCCGCATGCGATGGCCGCGCCGACCCCAGTCAGCGCCTATCTGCATTCCGCGACGATGGTGAAGGCGGGCGTATTCCTGCTGGCACGGCTGTGGCCGGTGCTATCGAGTACCGATCTCTGGTTCTACCTCGTCGCGTCCACCGGACTCGTAACGATGCTGTTCGGCGCCGCGGTGGCGCTGTTCCGCAATGATCTGAAGGCGATCCTGGCTTATTCGACGATCAGCCAACTGGGGCTGATGGTGATGCTGCTCGGGTTCGGTACACCCGCCGCAGCCACCGCGGCGGTCTTCCACATCCTCAACCACGCGGCGTTCAAGGCGGCGCTGTTCATGAACGTCGGGATCGTCGATCACGAGACGGGCACGCGCGATATACGACGCCTGGGTGGCCTCGCGGCGCTGATGCCGATCACCGCCACGCTCGGCACGCTTGCCGCCGCATCGATGGCCGGACTGCCCCCGCTCGGCGGTTTCATCTCTAAGGAGATGATGTTCGACCAGAGCACGCATGCGGTCCTGGCGGGTCAGTCCTGGCTGGTACCGATCCTGACCACGCTCGCCGCGGTCCTGTCGGTCGCCTATGCACTCCGTTACGCGATCGGTCTTTTATTCGGACGGACGCACGTTGGCGAAGCAGGCACGCGGCACGATCCGGGTATCGCCATGCTCGCGCCCTCGGTCGTACTGGTCGTGATAGCGATCGCGCTTGGGCTGATCCCCATGACGATCGCGGGGCCTCTGGTCGCCGCGGCCACCGGTTCGGTCGTCGGCGGCCGCTCGCCCGACCTGCATCTCGCATTATGGCACGGTCTCAACCCGGCCTTCGGTTTAAGCGCTGTTGCCGTCGGCGCCGGCGCGCTCGTGCTATGGCGGCGGGCGCCGGTGGCCGATTGGCTTGCCACCCGATCCGCGCCCGATGCGAAGCGGATGTTCGACGCGGCGATGCGGTCGGCATTCGACCGCACGCGCCGCGTTTCGGGCGTCGTCCATGCCGCGGCGCTCCAGCGCTACCTGTTCGTCCTGTTCGCAGTCGCGATCGTGTTTGCGACCGGGGCAACCCTGACGAGCGGCGGCGTATATACCGGATCGCGTCCGCGCATCCCGGCATCGGCCGTTGCGATCGTCGCTTGGCTGGGCCTGATCGTTGCGACAGCAGCCGTCGTCATCGTGCAGCGCCACCGCTATCTCGCCCTGCTCTTCCTCGGCGTCGTCGGGCTCGTCATCGCGCTGGCGTTCGTCCACCTGTCCGCGCCCGATCTCGCGCTGACGCAGATCGCGGTCGAGGTCGTCACGATCCTGCTTATGCTCCTGGCGCTGAATATGTTGCCCAAGTCGCCACCCACGCTGTCGAGCATTCCCCGGCGAGCCCGGGATGCGCTCCTCGGCGGGGTCGCAGGCGTCGGAACCGGCTGGCTGGCCTGGGCGGTGATGACGCGTCCGGCGGTGGCGGCGGTGTCGGCGTTCCACTGGGCGAACAGCTATGCGGGTACCGGCGGCAGGAACGTCGTGAACGTCACGCTGGTCGACTTCCGCGCGTTCGACACGTTGGGCGAGATCATCGTGCTGGGGATCGCCGGGCTCGCAATCTACGCGCTGCTGGAACCGGCGGTGCGTGTGCGGATACCGCGGTCGAACATGCCGCATTCTCCCGATCGACATCCGATGATGCTGGCGACGGCCGCCCGCGCGTTGCTGCCGCTGGCGCTGCTGGTAGGCCTGCATATCTTCCTGCGCGGCCATAATGCGCCGGGTGGCGGGTTCGTCGCTGCGCTGGTCTTTTCGATCGCGATCTTCATGCAGTATCTCGCGTCGGGGTTCGGCTCTACCAGCGAACGGCGACGCGATTACGACCATGCCTTGATCGCGGTGGGTATCTTGATCGCCACTGCGACCGGTCTCGGATCGCTCGTCTTCGATGCGCCGTTCCTGTCGAGCAGCTTCGGATATGTCCATCTACCGCTGATCGGCGAGGTCGAGATGGCAACCGCGACGCTGTTCGACGCCGGCGTCGCCAGTGTCGTGGTCGGCGCCGTGATGATGATACTGGCGCAACTCGGCCATCTGACCCAGCGCGTCGCGCGCATCGGCGCAGTTTCCGACGAGCAGGCCGTGCCATGAGCCTCGAGTTCCTGATCGCCAGCGCCATCGCCGTGCTGACCGCAGGCGGGGTGTATCTGTCGCTGCGAGGGCGGACGTTCCAGGTCGTACTCGGGCTGACCTTGCTGTCGCATGCCGTGAACCTCTTCCTGTTCGCGACCGGCCGGCTCGTCGTCGATCGACCGCCTCTGTACGCGAGGGGCGTGACGGATCACGCCGATCCCCTGCCCCAAGCGCTGGTCCTGACGGCGATCGTCATCGCGTTCGGCATGACCGCGCTGGCCGTCATTCTGTCGCTCCGCAGTTTTATAGAAAGCGGATCCGACCACGTCGACGGTCTGGCGGACCCCGACCGCGGTGAGGGTGAGCCATGACGCTTGCCGATCAGTTGATAATAGCGCCCGTGGTGATTCCGGCGGTGGTTGCCCCGCTGACGCTGTTGGCCATGCTCCGTCAGCGGGGTTTGGCAGTCGGTCTGTCGTTGGCCGGCTGTGTCGCCATGCTCGCAGCAGCGGTCGCACTGTTCGGGCTCGCCCAAGACGGCGCGATCCGCAGTTACGCGGTCGGCGGCTGGCCGGCGCCGTTCGGCATCGTCCTGGTGCTCGACCGCCTTTCTGCGGCGATGCTGGGGCTGTCCTCGGCATTGGCGCTGATCGTCCTGCTGCATGCGACGCTTACCGCCGCCGATCGGAAAGGCCGGCATTTCCATTCGCTCTTCCATTTTCAGCTGCTGGGGCTGAACGGCGCGTTCCTGACGGGCGATCTCTTCAACCTGTTCGTGTTCTTCGAAGTCCTGCTGATCGCGTCCTACGGCCTGATGCTCCACGGCCAGGGCGCGGCACGGCTGAAGGCGGCGGTCGGCTATGTCGTCGTCAACGTCGTCGGTTCCGCGCTGTTCCTGATCGCGCTCGGGGTGCTGTACGGCGTGACCGGGACGCTCAACATGGCCGACCTCGCGCGCCGCATTGCGGTATCGGGAGCAGCGGACGAGGGCATGCTGCGGATCGCCGGCGTGCTGCTGATGACCGTCTTCGGGCTCAAGGCCGCGATCGTCCCGCTGCATCTCTGGTTGCCGCGGACCTACGTCGCGACGATGCCGGTCGTCGCGGCGCTGTTCGCGATCCTGACCAAGGTCGGGGTCTATGCGATGATCCGGATCGTACCGTTGCTCTTCGGCAAGGGTGCAGGCGCGTTGGCGTGGATGCCGTCGCCGTGGCTCTTCCCCGCCGCCGTTATCACCGCCGTTATCGGCTTTGCCGGGGTGTTCGTGGCGCAGGCGATGCGCAAACAGGCGGCGTTCGCGCTGGTCGGATCGACGGGCACGCTGGTGCTCGCAGTCTCCTGCTGGACCCAGGCGACGATGGCGGCGGCGCTCTTCTATCTGGTTCACGCGACGCTGGCCGGTGCGGCGTTGTTCCTGGTCGCCGACGTGACCATGCGTCGCCGTGGCCAATATGACGACGCAGCGGTCCCAAGCCCCCGGTTTGCGGGCCAACAGGCGACCGGGGTGCTGTTCCTCGCGTCGTCGATTGCCGCGGTCGGACTGCCGCCGCTGTCGGGCTTCATCGGCAAGCTGTTCATCCTCCAGACCACCGCCACGACGTCCAACTGGATCATTCTGTGGGCAACAATCCTCGGTACGACGTTGATCGGGGTCATCGGCTTCGCCCGCGCTGGCAGCATCCTCTTCTGGAAAGCATCGCCAAACGGCGCAGACCCGATCGATAGTCCGAACCGATCCAACGCGGACCTGATCGCCCCCACGATCCTGATTGGCCTGCTCGCCGCCCTGACCATCGGCGCCGGCTGGGCAACCGCGCAAGCCCAGGCGACCGCCGCGCAGATCTTCGCGCCGCAGCGCTATATCACCGCTGTTCTAGGCAGCGTTCCGCGATGATCCGATTGCTCCTGCCCCACCCTGCCCTCTCGGCGACGTTGTTGATCGTCTGGCTGCTGCTGGCGAACAGCGTCACTGGCGGCGACCTCGTCCTTGGCGCGATGGTCTCGCTCATCCTGCCAAAGGTCACCGCGCCGTTCTGGCCCGATCGCCCTCGCCTGCGGTTCGGCGGTGCGTTGGTCGCGTTTCTCGCGGTCGTGCTGTTCGACATCGTCGTCGCCAATTTCCATGTCGCGCGCGTGATCCTGATCCGGCGTGACCGCGATCTGCGCGCGCGCTGGCTCGTGATCCCGATCGAGCTCACGACGCCCGAGGCGATCACGGTACTCGCGGCGACGATCAGTCTGACGCCGGGAACCGTCTCGTCCGACGTGTCCGCCGATGGTCGCGCACTGCTGGTCCACGCGCTCGACGTCGAGGACGAAACGACCGAGATCGCGCGGATCAAGCGACGGTACGAAGCGCGGCTGCTGAGGATATTCGCATGATCGAAGTCGCGCTTAACATCGCCGCGATCGCCATAGCGCTCGCGCTACTGTGCAACGGCTGGCGACTGTTCCGCGGCCCGGCGCTCGGCGATCGTATCCTCGCGCTCGATACGATGGTCATCAACGTCATCGCGCTGATCCTCCTGATCGGGATGATCGGTGGCTCCAGCACGTATTTCGAGGCGGCGTTGGTGCTGGCGATGGTCGGGTTCGTCAGCACCGTCGCCTATTGCAAGCTCCTCCTTCGCGGGAACATCGTCGAATGATCGATGCTTTCGCCTATCTCGTGGCCGGGCTGATCCTGCTCGGGGCAGCGTTCCTCCTGCTCGGCAGCTGGGGGCTGGTCCGGTTGCCGTCGACGATGGAGCGACTGCATGGACCGACGATGGCGACGACGCTCGGGGTCGGATCGCTGGTGCTCGCCTCGATGCTGCATACCCGGCTGCAATCCGGGACGTGGAGCACGCACGAACTGCTGATTCTGCTGTTCTTGTTCATCACCACACCGGTCTCTGCGAACATGATCGCGAAGGTTCATCTCCACCGTCAGCGCATGGCCGATATCATCGAGCCGGCGGGGATCGCTGGTGAGCCGCCAAACCCAGGCAACGGCGATTGGGCGACGTTCGAAGCGCCTAGGCCCAGCATCGCAACGTCGACGGCTGACCTTAAACGTCTACCCGGCGATTGAGCGCTTGGCGTCGGGTCGGTTAAGGGTGTTGCGCGCGCAGCAAAAGCCGCCGCGAAGGAGAGGACAAGTCCGACCATGCCAAGTTTGACGCCGTGGATATCTGTTCCGCTGTTCGCGCTGGCGGCGTGCGGGGCATCCTCCGATCGATCCGACGATCGGCCGCAAAACACGCCTGACGTCGCGCGGAATCAATCGGGTGGCGACACCGTCGCAGTGCGGCAGTCAACGCCCTCCCCCGCGGCGATCGACAATTCGATCTCGCCCGAGACGTCTTCGCCAAAGGCCCTCACGAAGACATCGTGTCTTGCCGATATCGGTGCCGCCGCCGCGGCGCGACGCGTGGCGATCTGTCGCGACGTCTCGCCGGCGACGCATCCTCCCTGCAATGCCGCCAACAGCTGCGCGATGATCGACGACGAGATCGCGCGCAGTTGTGCGCTGTTCGACGGCAAAGGCGCGCCGATGCCGGGATGCGGGCCTGCGCCTAAGAGCGCGGAGGCTGCGGCAGCGGTGGTTCGGCGTTACTATGCCGCTGTCAACGCGCGGGATTTTGACACCGCGTGGCGGCAATGGGGTAACGACGGTCGTCCGGGACAGACTTTCGCAGCGTTTGCGGCGGGTTTCGCGCATACCCGCACGACCAAAGTGGTCATCGGCGCGCTCCAACCTGGCGATGCCGGGGCGGGGTCGATCTATCAGCCGGTCCCCGTCACCGTCGAGTCCACGCTGGACGACGGCTCACGCCAGCGTTTCCGCGGCACGTACGTCGTTCGACGCGTCAACGACGTCGACGGCGCGACGGCCGACCAGTTACGGTGGCATCTCGACTCCGGTCAGCTCAAGCCGGCCCCCTTGGGATAGCGCCAAGGCAATTCGACGGCTGATATGAAGGCGCACGCAGGTCCGAACCGATGAAAGACCTGCCGCATCACGGGCGATACGCGTACCGCCCGATCGTCGGACGGCCCGACTATTCTTGGCCCGAAGGCCGCCGGCTGACGATCTCGATCGGGTCCTGACCCGACTACGAGAGGTGGCGGACCCGCGGATCTGGTGGACGACGGCGGAAGCGATGGCCGATCACGTCACGACGGACGGCCTGTCCGTCTGAGCCGTGCCTTGCGGCCGACCAACCTCGACGAATACCGTCTATTCGACGACGCGCAGCCGACGTCCCTTGGCTGGTGGAACGCGAAGCAACTGGTTGACGCGGTCGGCCAGATCGACCTGGCGGAAGGGCTTTCCCAGCCGCGTGACATCGGTCGGGACATCGTCACCCGCCGCCGCGTATCCTGTGACCAGCAACGTCGGCAGCCGGATGCCGTTGGCGCGCATTTCGGTGATCAGCTGGCCGCCGGTCATCCCGGGCATCAGATAATCGCTGACGAGCATGTCGACATCGATCCCCGACCGGATCGCCGATAGCGCCTGGCTTGCCGACCCGAACTCGGACACGACATAGCCCAAATCGCGCAGCATCTCCGCGGTCGCGGACCGCACCAGTTCCTCGTCGTCGACCAGGACGATCTTGGCGGCATGCCGCGCCGGTGCCGGCTCACCCTGACTATCGGCCGCATCGCTCGCGACTTCGTCGGTCGCCGGCAGCCAGAGCTCGACTGCGGTCCCGACGCCGGGCTCGCTCCTGAGATGCAGGATGCCCCCCGACTGCGCGGCGAGACCGTGGACCATCGACAGGCCCAAGCCCGTTCCCTTGCCGACGCCCTTGGTCGAGAAGAAAGGTTCGGTCGCACGCGCGAGCGTCGCCCGGTCCATGCCGGTGCCGGTATCCTGCGCGGTCAGTCGGATATAACGGCCGGCGTCGAGACCGACGGCGTTGCGGTCGTCGACGACGATCTCCGCGACGGTCAGGATCAGCCGACCGCCGCCCGGCATCGCATCGCGTGCGTTGATCGCGAGGTTGAGCAGCGCGAGTTCGAGCTGGTTCGGATCGACGCGCGCCGACGACAGATGGCGCGGCACTTCGAGCACCACGGTGATCGTCGGCCCCAGCGAACGCCGGACGAGATCGACGATGCCATCGATCAGCGCACCGATATCGACCGCCTTGGGCTGCAACGCCTGCTTGCGCGCGAACGCGAGCAGCCGCTGAGTCAGTGTCGCCGCACGTTCGGCGGCCTGCAGCGCGCCGGCGACCATGCGCTGCGTCTTCTCGTCGTCCTTGTGCCGACGGCGGACGAGATCCAGACTGCCGACGATCGGGGTCAGCAGATTGTTGAAATCATGCGCGACGCCGCCGGTCAGCTGGCCGATCGCGTCCATCTTGTGCGCCTGCGCGAGTTGCGCGTCGGCTTCCTTTTTGTCGGTCACGTCCGAGACGACGCCGGTCATCCGCAGCGGCTTGTCGTCAGGACCGTAGGTGACGCGGCCCTTGGCCGCGATCCACTTCTGCGAACCGTCCGCCGCGGTGATCGAGCACTCGATATCCAGCATTCCAGAGTCCAGCGCGGCGTCGAAGTCCGCCCGGATACGCGCTCGCTGGGAAACGTCGACAAAGCCGAGAAAATCATCGATGTTCCACGTCGGACGCCGCGTCGGATAGCCGAATATCTCGTCGTGCCGTGCCGTCCGCCTCGCGGTGCCGGTGGTGAAGTCGATATCCCAGCTGCCCATGCCGGCGGCGTCGAGCGCGATCGTAAGACTCTCCCGTGCCGCTTCCAGCTCTGCGGTGCGATCGACAACCGCACGCTCGAGCGTCATCGCCGCATCGCGGACTTCATATTGGCGCCGCCGCGCCTTCAGCGACGAGCGGATCGCGCCCAGCATAGCCTCGGCATGCAAAGGCCGTTGCAACAGAACGACATTGCCCAGGTTCGCCAGGCGATCGCTCGCGGCGGTGGTTCGCGGCGCGGGCGCGCCGTTGGCCAGCACCACGAACGGGATGTCAGACCAGGTCGGCTGCGTCGCGACCCACTCCGACAGACCCGACGCGTCATGCCCCGCCAGCGCTTCCTCCGTCAGCATGACCGCACCGGCGCCCCGCCGAATTTCCGCCAGCAACTCCGCCCGGTCCGCGCAGACATAGGATTGGATCGTGTTACGGCCGAGCAGGTCCGCGGCAATCGTGGCATCTCGACCGCGCGGCGCCAGAATCAGAACACGGTCTTCCACGTCAGCCATGCTCTTCCAAAGAACCCATCTTGCTGGCCATCAACGTCTTGCCTTCGCCCGAAAAGGTCGGAACGCCGGTCAGGACGCCCTGGAATTCGCGCAATGGCTCGCCGACCTGCAAACCGTTGCTCCCTATCTGAAACTCCCGGATCGTCCGTTCGTGCCGTGCCGTGCGCGTTTTGATGACCGAGATGGCTTGGCGGACCTCGCCCTGCGCCTCGAAATAACGGAGCTGAACCACGGAATCGGACAGATAGCTCAAGTCCACGTCCTGCCGGACGTCGCCCATCATCCCATGCAGGCCGAGGATCAGCAGGCTGACGACCCCCTCCTGCCCCAGATACGTCAGCATCTCGTGCATCTGCAGCGTCAGGAACTGTTCGTTGGGCATCGATTGCAGATACGCGTTCAGGCTGTCGATCACGACCACGCGCGCGCCGTCCTCTTCGACCGCGGCGCGGACCGAATCCGCGAACTCGCCCGGCGACATCTCGGCCGGGTCGATCGCGCGGATCTTCAGCTGGCCGGAGTCGATGAACGGCTGGATGTCGAGGTTCAGCGCGGCGCTGCGCTTCATCAGCGTCGGCAGGCGCTCGTCGAACAGGAAATACGCCGCATGGTCGCCGCGCTGGAGTGCCGCGACCATGCACTGGACCGACGTCGTCGTCTTGCCGACGCCCGCGGGCCCGGTGAGCAACGTCGCCGTGCCGGGAACTAGCCCGCCGCCGAGCAGCGTGTCCAGCGCTTCCGATCCGGTCGACACCGACGCATCATTGTAGGTCCGGCCATGTTCGGCCGCGATCAGCCGCGGGTAGACGCGAAGGCCGCCGCGCTCGATCTCGAAATCATGATAGCCGCCACGATAGCGGACGCCGCGCATCTTCACGATGTGAAGGCGACGACGTTGCGATCCGAACCCGGACAGCGTCTGTTCGAGGGAGATGACGCCGTGCGCGATGCTGTGGAGCTGGAGATCGCTGCCCGACGCGCCCTTGTCGTCGAGGATCAGGACGGTGACCTGCCGCGTCGAGAACAGATGCTTCAACGCCAGGATCTGCCGTCGATACCGGACCGGGCTCTGCGCGAGCAACCGCAGTTCGGACAGGCTGTCGATGACGACGCGGGCAGGCTTGAACGCATCGACCTTGGTCATGATGTCGCGGATCGTCTCGCCGAGTTCGACTTCGCTCGGGTGGAGCAAGGTCTGCTCCTGATCCTCGCCCAGGCCGTCGGCGGGCACCATCTCGAACAGCTCGAGCTGATCCAGCGACCAGCCATGCGTCGCCGCGACGGCACGCAGTTCGACCTCGGTTTCGGCCAGCGTGATGTAGAGCCCGGTCTCGCCGACCTTGGCCCCGGTCAGCAGGAAGTCGAGCCCCAAGGTCGTCTTGCCGGTTCCCGGCGTACCCTGGACCAGGTACATGCGCTGGGGGGTCAGGCCACCGCCCAGAATGTCGTCGAGCCCGGCTATACCGGTCGATACGATCGCGGTGGTCTGCGGATCGGTTGGCAATATGGCATCCTAAATCTAGTATCTCCCAACGATGCTAGCGCGTTAGGGTTGACGAACCATAGCCGCCCCCGGTCGGTTGGCAATCCTGCCGCCAACCCGATTTGATCAAGATCAGCGCATATTCGACGCGCGGCAAAATACTGGTTGCAAGGACTTGCCGAAGCCGAGCACTTGAACGACCATACCCCGGTCAGGGGGAATTCGATGTTCACAGCATGTGTGATCGCGCTCGCAGCCACCGTATCCGCACCCGCGCTGGCCCAGAATTCACCGTCCGGAACCCAAGCTTCACCGTCGAAGGCAACGTATATCCAGGCAGGCGCGCTGCTCGATCGGCCCGGCCAGCCGCCGCGCGGCAATACCACCGTCATCGTCCGTGACGGCAAGGTCGCCGAGCTGCGCGACGGGTTCGTACCGCCCGAACAGGGCGCGACGCTGATCGACCTGCGCAATGCGTTCGTGCTGCCGGGTCTGGTCGACATGCACGTCCATCTCTGGGGGATCGGCGGCGACCCGATGCGCGCACGGCTCGAGGCGATGACCCGCGATCGGTTCGACGACGAGATGACCGCGGTCGCGAACGCGCGGACCACGTTGAACGCGGGGTTCACCTCGGTGCGCGATCTCGGCGGCGATCCCCGCGGCATCCGCGCGCTGCGCGATGCGATCGACGCCGGTACCGTCGACGGGCCGACGATCACCAATGCCGGCGAGATGATCTCGGTGACCGGCGGGCATGGTGACGGCAGCAACGGGCTTGCCGAAGATTTTGCCGAAGCGGTGCATGCCAAGGAAATCAATCTGTGCGACGGTCCCGACGAGTGCCGACGTGCGGTCCGCGCGCAGGTTGCACTGGGGGCACGCGTCATCAAGTTCGCCGCGACCGGCGGCGTGCTGTCGAATGTCAGCGGCGGGCTTGGCCGGGCGATGACCCCCGAAGAGATGCGCGCGATCATCGAGACCGCGCATGGTCTTGGCCGCAAGGTCGCGGCGCATAGCCATGCGGCGGAGGGAACGAAGTCGGCGCTGGAGGCCGGGGTCGACTCGATCGAGCACGGCACGTTTCTCGACGACGAGACGATCCGGTTGTTCAAGACCAGGGGCGCCTATCTCGTCCCGACCGAGATCGCACCCGTTGCCGCACTCGCGCAGGCGCGGGGTGGCGCCCTGCCCCCTGCGACGATCGTCAAGGCCGAGGCCGCCGCGGCCGCGATGGCCGCCAGTCACCGTCGCGCCTATGCCGCCGGGGTGAAGGTCGCGTTCGGGACCGACACCGGCGTCTCGAAGCACGGCGACAATGCGACCGAGTTCGCACTTCTGGTACGCAACGGCCTCACCCCGACGCAGGCGATCGTCGCGGCGACGGTGAGCGCGGCGGATCTGCTCGGGCGCGACGACATCGGCACGCTCGCACCCGGCAAGACCGCGGATATCATCGCCGTGACGGGCTCGCCGCTACAGGACGTCACGCGCCTCGAGCATGTCGATTTCGTCATGCACCGCGGCCAGATCGTCAAGGGCGCGCCGAAGAGCCTCTGACCCGCCGGGCGGCAGCGTCGTTCCTTACGCGCTGTGATGCGCGTGGAACAGCTTGCCGCCCTCGACGACGTACACCACGCCGAGCACCGCGACGCCGATCGCCAGATAGCCGATCGCCAGCGGATAGGTCGTGCCGTCGTAGGATTGTCCGATCAGCGATCCGACGATGACCGCGCCGACGCTGGTGATGAAGCCCTGGATCGACGACGCCGTGCCGGCGATCGCGCCGACGGGCTCCATCGCCATCGACCCGAAGTTCGCCCCGCACAGACCAATGCAGGTCATGCTCAGGGCCTGGAACACCATGTAGCTCGGCAGGGTTTCGAGGCCGGATGCGATCAGTCCGATATGGCAGACGGAGAGCACGATCAGACCGATTACCGCGGACTGCGAGATCAGCCGCGTGCCCAGCCGCTCGACCAGGCGGCTGTTGGCGAACGACGCGCACCCCATCGAGAACGCGCAGATCGCGAACAGGATCGTGAACCGCGCGCCGGCGTGGAACTCGTCGACGAAGATCTGTTGCGCTGACGAGACAAAGGCGATGATGCCGCCGAACGTCATCGACGCCGCGACCGCGTACCCTGCGGAAAACCGGTTCGTCAGCGTCAGCGTATACCCGTTGCGCAGCGCGGCCAGCGAAAGCGGCGTGCGGTTCTCGACCGGCAGCGATTCGCGCAGCCGTGTGAACGACCATGCCAGGACGAGCGCGGCGAAACCGGCGAGCGCATAGAAGATGAAGCGCCACGGACCGAACGCGAGCAACATCTGGCCGAGGCTCGGCGCCATGATCGGCACGAGGAAGAAGATCATCTGCGCCACCGACAGCGTCCGCGCCATCTGTCGCCCGGCATAGCGATCCCGCACGATCGCGACCGCCAGCACGCGGGTCGACGCCGACATCAGCCCCTGCAGCACACGCGCGCCGAGCAGTGCCGCGAAAGTCTGCGATCCGGCCGCGAAGATGCTCGCCAGCACGAACCCGGCCAGCGTGACGAGCAGGATCGGGCGACGTCCGTAGCGATCTGCTAGCGGGCCGTAGACGAGCTGCCCGGTCCCGAAGCCCAGCATGTACGCGGTGATGATCCACTGCCGGTGGTTGGCCGTCGCGATGCTCAACTGATGCCCGATATCCGCCAGCGCGGGCAGCATCAGGTCGACGCCGAGCGCGTTCACGGCCATCAGCGCGGCAATAAAGGCAACGAACTCGCGTGGTTGCATCGACGGGTCAGCGGTCTTGACGTTCATGACCTGCGCGTACGGGGATCGCGCGCGGAATGCCACGACAGATCGAACGATGCCGGCAATGCGGCCCCATAACGCTGGCGCGCGGCGTACAAATAAAAAATATCTTTTTCAGTCGCTCAGCGCGTGTTTGTTCGTTTCTTTTACACCTTCTTCTCCCATGTAGGCCGTCATGATCGGTCTGATTACCCGCCTCAGGCAGTTGCGCCATTCCGATCAGACGATCGCGGCCTACGTCCAGGAGACCCTGGTCGAGTCGCTCTACGCATCGCCGCAATCGCTGGTGATCGGCGCGGTGACCAGCAGTGCCATCACGATGATCGTCGCGCTGGTCAGCGGCAACGCGTGGATGACGGGGTGCGCGATAGCGATCGCGGCGGTTGCCGGCTCGCGGATCGTCGATGCGCTGCGCCTGAGCCGACGGAGTGCGAAGCGCCAGCCATCCAAGAAGGCCGCGCTGGGCCCTTGGGGCCGACGCCAGGAGCGGCTCTATCGATCCGGGGCGATCGGCTATTCGTCGCTGCTCGGCACGTTTGGACTGCTGACGCTGGTCAATACCAACGACGGCGTGCTGCAGCTGCTCGCGGTGACGACGACGATCGGCTATGCGGCGGGGATCGCGGGACGCAATGCCGGGCGGCCGTGGATCGCGCTGTCGCAGCTCAGCTTCGCGTCGGTACCGCTCGCGATCGGTCTGCTCGTATCGCTCGAGCCGCTCAAGATCGCGCTGGCGATCGTCATATTGCTGTTCGTCGTCGCGATGATGGATATCACGCTGCAAACCTACGGCGTCATCCTGAAGGCGACCGTAGCGTCGCGCGAGAAGACGGCGCTGGCGGAGCATCATGCCGCGATCGCGCGCCGCGACGACCTGACCGGGGTCGCCAATCGCACCGCGTTCCGCGAGCAGTTCGAAGCGCGGTTGCAGCGGGTGTCGGCCGACGAGTATCGGCTCGCGATCAACTGGCTCGATCTCGATCGCTTCAAGGAGATCAACGATTCGTTCGGCCATCTGGCGGGCAACGCGCTGCTCGCGGAGATCGCGCGGCGGCTCGATCAGGCGTTCGGCAAGGACGGCGTCGTCGCGCGACTGGGCGGCGACGAGTTCGCCGTCGTGTGCACGGTGAATACCGAAGCCGACGCGATGACGATCGGTCAGACCATCCTGGCACTCGTCGAGAAGCCGGTTCTCCACGAAGGCCGCCTGCTCCAGGTGAACGCATCGATCGGTATCGCGATCGCGCCCGCGGACGGGAGCGATGCCGACACGCTGTTGAAGAACGCCGACCTGGCACTGTATCGCGCCAAGGACAGCGGTCGCGGCCAGATGTGCTTCTACGAACCGCTGATGGACGAGAAGATCTCGCGCACGCGGGACCTCGCCGCCGAGATGCAGGGCGCGCTTGAACGCGGCGAGTTTCATCTGGTGTTCCAGCCGATCTTCGATCTCGCCGGCGAACACGTGCTGTCCTGCGAAGCCTTGCTGCGCTGGACCAACCGGCAGCATGGGGCGATCTCGCCGGCGGAATTCATCCCGATCGCCGAGGATACCGGGCTGATCGTGTCGATCGGCGGATGGGTGATCCGTGAGGCGTGCCGGATCGCCAGCGCGTGGCCACAAGCGGTGAAGATCGCGGTTAACCTGTCGCCGATCCAGCTCCGGTCGGCCAATCTCACCACCGTGATCATGAATGCGCTGGCGTCCACCGGGTTCGCAGCGGAGCGGCTCGAGCTCGAGGTGACCGAGTCGGTGCTGCTCGAGGATATCGAAGCGTCGCTGGCCGCGCTCGATGCGATCAACCGGCTGCACGTGCGGACCACGCTCGACGATTTCGGCACCGGCTATTCGTCGCTCAGCTACCTCACGAAATTCCCGTTCCAGACGCTGAAGATCGATCGCTCGTTCATCACCGATCTCGAACAGAGCCCGGCCTCGGTGGCGATCGTCCAGACCGTGATCGATCTCGCCGCCAAACTGGGCATGCGGACGGTAGCCGAGGGCGTCGAGACGCAGGCGCAACTCAACCAGCTCCGCCGCACGCGGTGCGATGCGGTGCAGGGATATCTGCTGGCGCGGCCGTTGCCGGCAAGCATGGTCGCGACCATGCTTGCCGGCAATGCCCAGAAAGCGCAGGCGCGCTCCTGAGATCCTAGATTGCCGCCTTGGTCAGCAATCGGGTCTGCGCGCCGACCAGACGCCGCATCAGTTTCAGATCGAACTCGCTCAGACGCAGCGCCGCGTCGGCCCAGAGATCGACGACCGCCTCGAGCTCGGCGAGCGCCAGCGGATTGACCGAGCGCGACGCCTCGTAGATCGCACAATGCCCGCTGTGGCGACGGCGGTTCTGGCGGATATAGTGCTCGACCTCGGCGCGACCCTTGCCCGGATCGGCCAGCGCATGGACGATACCGAGATCGTACAGTTCCTCGGCGCTGTAGGTCCGCCCGCTCAGGATCATCTGCTCGGCCCGCGCAGACCCCAGCCGCCGCGACAGGAAGCAATGCGCGCCCATGCCGGGGAACAGCCCGAAATTGGTTTCCGGCAGCCCGAAGTTCGTGCCCCGCTCGGCGATGACGACGTTGAACGACAGCAACGCCTCGAAACCGCCGCCGAGCGCGTCGCCTTCGACCAGCCCGATCGTGATGATCGAATGGTCGAGGCTGAGCATGTTGCGGTGCAGGATGCGGACGCAGGCGCGGCCGTAGCGGACCAGCGCCTGCCGATCGCCACGACGGATATGCTCCGCGAACAGATCGAGATCGCCGCCGAGCGAGAACACGCCGGGGAAACGCGAGCCGAGCACGAGATAGCGGATCGGCATCATCTCCGACGAGCATGCCTCCGCGATATCGTTCTGCCACTGATTGAACTCGGCCAGCAGCCCGGGATTGAAGCTCGGACGGACCTTTTGCCGCATGTACGTCCACAAGGTATCGAGTTCGGGATCGAACGCGACCTCCAGATCCGCGAAAGCGAACGGTTGGCGGGTCAAAAGCGACGCCGGCAGCTCGATCGGCCTGTGATGATGGCCTTGGCTCCGGCTTGAGGACATGACGGGTGAGTATTCGACAGTCATCGCGACTTCCTTCTTTACGCGCAGCGGCCTGCTGCCCGAGAAGATTAGGCGGAGTTCGCGTCAGATGCGGGGTGCGTAATGCACGAGTCGGCACGGTACGTCTCGCCGCGCCATAGTCGGCCGAGGCGCCGGCTTCGCACCGGATCCTACCTGCGCACGCTAGGTGCTTGTTTCGCGCCGGGAATCGACCGTCGGCGTAATTTTGGTCAGATATCGATGTGGTCCGTTTATCGGCGGGAAATACCGTCTGGCTGCCCGCGGGTGAAACCATTCCTGTTCGGACCGACCTTGCGCCGGGTCGTTTTCGGCTCCAGACCTGTGCGCAGGACGGGGATGATCGACATGGATATTGCACGACGCGACCTGATGATTTCGGCGGCGGCTCTGACGCTGACCTCTCGCGCGTTCGGCGCGGGACCGGGCGATCGGCCACTCGGCTATGCGATCGTCGGACTGGGTTCCTACGGTCTCGACGTCATCATCCCGCAATTCGCGAACTGCGCGCACAGCCGGCTCGCCGCGGTGGTCAGCGGCGATCCCGCCAAGGCCAAGCGAGTCGCCGCCGATCACGGACTGCCGGCGCGGTCGATCTATTCCTACGAGACCTTCGATACGATCCGGAATAATCCGGACGTCGACATCGTCTATGTCTGCCTGCCCAACTCGATGCACGCCGAATACACGATCCGCGCGGCGAAGGCGGGCAAGCACGTCATGTGCGAGAAACCGATGGCGATATCGGTCGCCGAGTGCGAGGCGATGATCGCGGCATGCAAGACCGCGAACCGCAAGCTGATGATCGGCTATCGCTGCCATTTCGAGCCGACCAACCTCGAGGCGATGCGGCTGGCGCGCGCGGGTGCGGCGGGCAAGATCCGCTACGTGCGGTCCGAGCACGGTTTCGTCCAGCGCGATCCATCGAAATGGCGGCTGAAGCGCGCCTTGTCCGGCGGCGGCTCGTTGATGGACATGGGCATCTACAGCCTGCAGGCGGCGCGCTACATGACCGGCGAGGAACCGATCGCGGTCACCGCGCGCGAATCGACCGATCGCCGCGACCCGCGCTTTACCGAGGTCGAGGACATCATCGACTGGACGCTGGAGTTCCCGTCCGGGGCGATGGCCGGTTGCCAGTCGATGTACAGCGCCAACCAGAACCATATCCTGTTGATGGGCGACGCCGGCCGCATCGAACTCGAACCCGCGACCCGCTACGAGGGCAACCATATGTGGCAGGGCAAGGATGGCCGCGAACGCGAGGTCACGCCACCGCCCGGCCCCGGCAAGACGCAGTTCGCAGGGCAACTCGACCATCTCGTCCAGAGCATCCGCACCGGGCGCGAACCGATCGTCTCTGGCGAGGAAGGCTTGCGCGACATGCGGATCGTCGAGGCGATCTACCGCTCGGCCCGTGAAGGCCGGACGATCCGGCTCGATGGCGCGCGGAAGGATCGCGCATGAAGCTGCCGTTCGTAGTCGCCGCGCTGATCGCGGCCTCGCCGGCGGGCGCGCAGACGGTCGATCCGACAAGTTTCGCATCGGACGCCGAGGTGAAGGCGAAGGTCGCCGCGATGGGCGCCGCGATGAAACCGGGACAGGGATTTGCCTGGCAACCGCTGGTCCGCGACGGTGAGACCAACGCCGCGCTCGAATACTGGAAAAAGCCGGGGCGCCCCGCCGTGCACCCCGATCAGGCGGAATACGCGATCGTCGTGGCCGGCGCCGGTACGCTGATCTCGGGCGGGACGCTCGCCGACGCCGTGGTCGTCAAACCCGATCTGACCGAGGGCGCGCGGATCGTCGGCGGGAAGACGCGTACGCTGGGGCCCGGCGACGTCATGCTCATTCCGGCCGGCGTGCCGCACTGGTTCGGGATCACCGGCGATCGACTGGTGCTGCTCGGCATGAAGCTGCCGCAGCGGCGCTGACCTCAGGCCGGCCGGCCGCGATCCTGCCAGCCCGCGCGCAGCGGCACGCGGAGCACGCGGTCGTTCGCGGTCAGGAACAGCGCACGGCCGCGCTCGCCGAACGCGCAGTTCGCGATCGGCCCGCCGTTGGATATCAGCCCGAGCGGTTCTGCGTCGGGCGACAGGAACATCATCCCGCCCGGCACCGAACAGACCAAGGTGCCGTCGTGGGCGACCTTCATCCCATCGGGCAGCCCCGGTGCGCCACCTACCTGCATCGGCTTGGCATCGAGCAACACGCGCGACCGCCGCGGCAGTCCGATCTTGTCGAGGTCGTAGACCATGATCCGCGGCGCGACGTCGTCCGAGACCGAAACATAGAGCCGCGTCTCGTCGGGCGACAGGGCGATGCCGTTCGGCCGCGTCAACGTGCCGTCGATCAGGTCGACCGCCCCGCCCGGCGTCCAGCGATAGACGCCGTTGACGGGCATCTCCTTCAGCGAGGACGCATCGCCGTCGGTCAGCCCGTAGGGCGGATCGGTGAAATAGATTGTGCCGTCGCGCGCGACGTGCAGGTCGTTCGGGCTGTTGAACCGCTTGCCTTGGTAGCGATCGACCAGCACCTCGCGGCGCCGCGTGACGAGATCGAACCGGTCGATCGACCGTCCGCCGCTGTTCGCGATCAGCAGTCTCCCCTGATGGTCGAGCGCCAATCCGTTCGCGCCGGGTTCGCGCACCAGCTTCGGATCGGTCCCGGCCGCCCCGGACGGCGCCAGGAACGGTGTCGCGACCCTGCCCGTCTGCCATCGACGAATGATGTTGGCCGGTGGATCGGTGAACAGCAGATACCGGCCGGCATCGACCCATAGCGGGCCTTCCGCCCAGCGTATCCCGCTCGCGACGACCGAGATACGAGCGTCCGGCGCGACCATCCGGTCGAACGCCGGCGACAGGCGCTGGATGTGCGCAATGTCCGCGGCGACCGCCCGCCGTGGCAGCGCGGCAAGCGCGAGCGCGCCGAGCATTAAGGTACGCCGGTCCGGCTTCAGCGCCGCCTCGGCCACGCCGCTACTGTTCTGATTCAATGAACGCTCCCCAACCCTGCCAACGCTTTATGACAGCCGCGACGTCTGCAGGACAATAGCGGCAAAATCCTCCTTGTCCTCGTCGGCGAAGATGGGATCGTTCGATCGAAAGTCTACGACGCCCGATGTTCGAGCGCAGTGCGCGTCTGTCGTCCCCAGCTCTGTCCGCCACGCAGGAACGCCACCCAGCCATAGATCGCGCCGACGTGACGGAGCAGCTGGAAGGTGAACGGCTCGGCGATCGCGGCGATGATCGCCGGGCCAAGCCCGAGTCCTTCGCGCTGCCCGGTCCAGCGCTTGTAGATGCCGAGCGACCAAAGGTGGAAGCTGAGGTCGATCACGATCTTGACGATCATCACGATCAGGATCGGCAGGGCGAGCGCGAAGCGTCCGGTGATCACCAGTCCGATCAGGATCGCGAACGCGGCCAGCCCGTAGATCGGTTGCACCGTGTCCAGCGCCTTGACCGGCAACATCCGCGTGCCGAGCCGGCCATAGGCGCGGTTGCCGATCATGTCGCGGTTCCAGTGCTGCGTCTGGAGGAACCCGCCGAACCAGCGCTGGCGCTGTTTGAGAAACGCCGGGATGCTCGCCGGGGCATCGGTGCGCGCCAGCGCGCCGCCAACCACGCGCACCCGCCAGTCGAGTCCGGTGTCGTGCGCATGGCGATGAAGCCGGTGGATCAGCTCGTAATCCTCGACCATGCAGTCGGGATCGAACCCGCCGACCGCGATCACCGCATCGCGCCGGAACGCCGCGAACGCACCCGAAATCAGCAACAGGCCGTTCAGCCGCATCCACGCATCGCGCGACAGGAAATTGCGGACATATTCGTACGACTGGAACCACTCGAACAGCCGCCCGCCGAGGCTTGGTCCGCAGATCGGCGCGAGCACGCCGGTCGCCGCCACCAGCTCGGGTTCCGCAGCGAAGGCCGCGCGCATCGCCGCGATCGCCCCCGGTTCGAGCAGCGTATCGGCATCGACGGTCAGGACGATCGCGGTGTCGATCCGCAGCAGCGCGTCGTTGAGCGCACGGGCCTTGCCACCATGCGGCAGCCGCAACCACGCGAGCCGCGTGCCGCCGAGATCGACCGTCGCGACGTCGCCCAGCGCCGGTACCGCCAGCGCGTAGAGCTCCCGCATCACCGCGGGGGTGGCATCGGTCGATCCGTCGTCGGCGATCATGATCGTCTCGGGCGGATGCGCCTGCGCCAGCAGCCGGTCGATCGTCAGGCGGATGACGCTCGCTTCGTTGTGCGCCGCGACGATCACGCCGAAACCCGGCGCTGGCAAGCCGTTCGGCTCGGGTGGCGGCGCATGAGCGAGATCGCGAATCTGCCAGGCGGTGAACACCAGCAGCGTGGTATCGTAGAGGATATAGGCGATCCCGACCGACCACACCGCAAGCCCCTGGTGCAGGAACGCCTGGAGCACGAGCGCCAGGAAGACGAGCGGCACCGCAAAGCCGATCAGGCGGCTGACGATCGGGATCGGTCGCGGCGACAGGCGCGGCGATTGCGCGGTGAATATGGTGGTCATCGATAGCATCGCGGCGCGCGTACCGCGTCAAGGATGAATGGGCTATTGCGGAAATCGCTCCCGCAGACGAAGGGCCGGCAACAACGAGCGAGGCACAGGCGGATGGTCAGGAAATATACCGGGGTCGCGATCGCGCTTCATTGGCTGGTCGCCCTCGGAATCGTCGTCAATGTCGGGCTTGCGTGGGTCTGGCCGTATCTCGCCGACGATCATGTCCGCCCCGTGATCGACCTGCACAAGTCGATCGGCATCACCGTGCTGGGGCTGGCGATCATGCGGCTGCTGTGGCGGGCGACGCACCGCCCGCCGGCGCTGCCGACCCGCTACCAGCGCTGGGAGGTTACGGTATCGCATGTCACGCATTGGCTGCTCTATGCGATCATCTTCGCGATGCCATTGTCGGGCTGGATCATGGATTCGGCGTGGAAGGATGCCGCGACTCATCCGATGTATCTCTACGGCCTGGTCCAGTGGCCGCGGATCGCGTTCGGGTCGATCGATCCCGCGACGCGCGAGACGCTGCATGCGGTGTTCGGCGCCGCGCATGCCTGGCTCGCCTATGTCCTCTACGCGCTGGTCGGCCTGCACATCGCGGGCGCACTCAAGCATGAATGGATCGACGGCCACCGCGAACTGCGTCGAATCGTCCCCGGCGCCGGACGCGACTGAATGCTCAGGCTCGACTCCGTGGATCCGGGACGAGATTGAGGACCAGAAAGGCGACCGCGGCACCCGCCATGATCGCCGCGACCCACAGGATCGGCCCGAACACCCATCCGCTCGCCAGTATCGCCGGTACGACCGCAGCTCCGAGGCCAAGCCAACCGACCGATCGCAACGCCCTGCGCCGTTCCCCCGACGGACACGCCCCGAAACGACGGCGATGATGCGCATCGGTCGACAGCCCGAGCGACAGGAACGCGGCGATCGACAGGATCAACGGCAGGGCGATCATTCGGCAGGCTCCAGCACGCGCGCCTCGGCGCTACGGGGTTTGCGGACGCGCTTTGCACTTGGGCGGTGCCGCGCGACGCGGTGCGCGACTGCGAGGAACGAGATCCCGAATACGCCCATCGTCGCGTCGATACCCGCGATGACGAAGTCGTCGCGCGCCAGCATGACGAGCATGCCGCGATCGGTGGCGACGATGTCGTAGAACGGGAGCACCACCAGCAGCAGGCCCGTCGCGGCGAACAGCAGCGACCAGACAAGGCGGGGTGTCGCGATGAACGCCAGGACCGCCGACATCGCCCAGACGATGAAGAGCGTATTCACCTCCCACTCGGCGCGGCCACCGAGATCGACCGGCAGCACGCGGTTGGCCCAGAAGAACGCCGCGACGCCTAGCGGAAAGCCGCCGATCACCGCGACGTTGAGACGCTCGACCAACCGGAAGCCGACATGCGGTCGCGTGGGATCGGGCAGCCGCTCGCGCCGCTTCACGGTCCAAAGGACGAGACCGCTCGCCACCATCAGCGTGCCTGCGACCCCGCACAGGAAATACAGCCAGCGCCCGCCATAGCCGGCGAAGCGTCCGGCATGCAGCCCGATCATCACCCCGGCCGTCTCGGCCGCCGCACCGGGCATCGGCGAACGCCAGACCAGCCGACCCGACACGCCGTCATAGGCGAGGCGTGGCGTCCGCGACGACAGCATCGAGCCGAAACTCTGGCTCACCGTCACGCGCGCCGCGGCATCGCCCGGATCGCTGACCTCGATGAAACTCGCCGGCGCGCCCAGACGGCGTTCGGCATCGGCGGCGATCCGTCGCAGGTCGATCAGCGGCGCAGGCCGGCCGGTTCGCTCGACCGCTACCGCGCTCGGGAACAATGCCGCCGCGACCACGCGTTCGTCGGTGTAGTTGGCGACGACCGCCCAGGGCATCAGCAACGCCATCAGCGTGACGAGACCGGTATAGGTGATCATCAGGTGGAACGGCAGCGCCAGGACTGCGGTCGCATTATGTCCGTCGAGCCATGATCGCTGGCCCTTGGCGCGGCGGAGCGTGAAGAAGTCCTTGAAGATCTTCTTGTGCGTGACGATCCCGCTCAGGATCGCGACGAGCATCATCATCGTCGCGAACCCGACGATCCACCGCGCCCAGATCACCGGCATGTAGTGGAGGTCGAAATGGAACCGATAGAAGAACTCACCGCCGCGCGTCTCGCGGGCGTGCGCGACCTGCCCGTCCGCGCCGATCAGCGCCTGGGTATCGCGACGGCCGCGACCGCGGCGCCGTCCCGCTGGCTCGCCGGGCTTGGGCTGCGGCACCCAGAAGAGTTGCGCGCCGGGCATCCGGTCGGTCACGATCGGGATGAACCAGCTCTTCGCATCGGGCGCGGTCTTCGCGAGAAACGCCTGCGATCCCGCCAGCACGCGCATCGGCTGTTCGATCCGCGCGAGTTCGGGCCGCGTCCAGCGGTTGAGCCCCTCGCGCCAGAACGCGAGCGAACCCGCGACGAACACGAGGAACAGGATCCACCCCAGCAGCATCCCCGACCAGGTGTGCAGGAACGCCTGCGATTGGCGGAAGCCCTTGCTCACAGCCGGCCCGTCGCATCGATCGAGACCCACGCGATCGCCGCCGCGATCCCGGCGGCAACCCCCAGCGTCCACAGCGCGCGCCAGCCGCTTCGTGCCGCGAAAGCCCACATCGCCGCGACCGCGCACAGCGCGAGCGCGATCAGCGTCGCGGTGACGGTCGCCTCGGTGCGCTCGCCGGGCAGGATGCGCGCGAGCGCCATCGCCCACAGGCTCGCAGTCGCATAGCCGAGCGGCACCGCGGCGATGACCCGCAGGCCGATATCGCCGCGTCGAGCCCAGCGAGCGCGGGCGTGCAGGTCGCCTGCGGTCACTGGAAGGTGTACCGCAGCGTCGCGAACGCGGTGCGCGGACTGCCGTAGTAATTGCCACGCCCGGTCGAGCTGATCCGCGCATAATAGTCGCGGTCGAGCACGTTGTTGACGTTCACCGACACGCCGAGCCGCGGGGTCAGCGCATAGCCCGCGCGCAGGTCGAGCACCGCATAGCTCCCCTGGCGGACGATGCTCGACCGGGTGCGGACCGTGCCGTCGGTATTGAACACCGCCCCCGTGCCGCCGAACGTGCTGCCGAACCAGGTCAGGCCACCGCCTAGACTGACGCCGGCAAGCGGTCCGGCGACCGGCGCATAGTTGGTGAACATCTTCGCCATGTGCTTCGGGACGATCGGCACCAGGCTGATCCCCTCGAACAGCGGGTTGGCGTCCTCGAGATACTTGGTTCGCGTGTAGCTGTAGCCACCATTGATCCGCCAGCCCGGCACGATCTCGCCGCTGACCTCGGTCTCGATCCCCCGCGCGCGCACCTTGCCGATCTGGAGCACGCTCGTCGGCAGGTCCGGATCGTTGTACAGCCGGTTCGACTGCGTGATCTGATACGCCGCCGCCGACAGCAACAGCCGGTCGTGCATCAGCGACAGCTTGGTTCCCGCCTCGAACTGCTTGCCGGTCAGCGGTTCGATCTGCCGTCCATCGGGCCGCGACCGACCGACCGGCGCCGCCTGCGGCGTGAAGCTGTCCGCGTAGCTCCCGTAGATGTTGAGCGCCGGCGTCACGTCCCAGACGATCCCGGCATAGGGCGTGAACCGGTTGTCGAAGCCGTAGCGCGAAGCCGCGGGCAGCGCACCGGTGGGCGTGAGCAGCGTCGTCACGGTGGTGTCCCACCATGTCAGACGTCCACCCCCGACCAGCGTCAGCCCCGCGACCGGGCTCAACCGCATCTGCCCGTACAGCCCGTATTGCTCGACGTCGGTCGCCGAGCCGCCATAGACCTGAAGCACGCAATTGGCGGGTGCGGGGCTGATCGCGGTACCGCTGGTGGGACAGGTCGCCCCCGTACCCTGCACCGGATAATAGGGAAGCGTGCCGTAGGGATCGAGCGGCGGTTCGAGCGGGGATACCGGGTTGTAGACGTCGATCCGCGCATAGTTCGACAGCCGGGTCGCGAACGACGTTCCCGAACTCGCCTGATAATCGCCACCGAGGATCAGCGTCTGGTCGCGCCCGAACAGCGGGAAGCTGCCGATCCCGTTGAAGTCGAACGACCGGGTCCGCTGTTTGCTGTCGCCGCGGTAGGCGATGTGGTTGGTGCTGCCGTTGGTGGCGGTGACCGGCTGGTTGCCGATATAGCTGTAGATGTCGACGCGATCGACATCGGTGAACAGTCCGGTCGCGCGCAAGGTCCAGCGGTCGCTGACCTTGTGCGTGAGTTCGGCGAACCCGGTCCAGCTCTTGCTCTCGAACCGGTTCCAGTCCGCGCCGAGATAGGTCGACCGGTCGATGTCGAGCAAGGCTCCGTCGCTGCCGTCGGCACCGCCCGCGATGCCGGGCAGGCCCGACTGGACCGCCGGGCGGAACCGATCGTAGTTCCCGCCGACCGTCAGCGTCGTGCGCTCGCCGATCTCGAGCGATCCGACCGCGAACGCGCCAAGCCGGTTGCGGTGCGCGGTGTCGAAGAACTGATCCTGATCCTGCAGCATCGCGCCGACGCGAATGCCGGCCTTCGAACCGATCGGCGTCGAGACGTCGAGTTCGAACCGGGCGTTGTCGTAACTGCCATAGCCTGCGCTAGCCTGCACCCGCAGCGCATCGAGCGGACGCTTGCGCACGAGGTTGATGCTGCCGGCCGGGTTGCCCGATCCGCTGAACAGACCGGCGGGGCCGCGCAACACCTCGAGCCGGTCGTAGAAGAACAGGTCGGGGACGACCGCGGGAAAGTTCAGCGAAAAGGTCGGCACGCCGTCGATCAGGTAATTGTTGATGACGAAGCCGCGCGACAGGAACGACGGGTCCTCGCTGCCGACGCCGTTGACCGTGATCCCGTTGGTCGCGGTCAGCGCGTCTTCGAGCGTGAACAGGTTCTGCGCCTCGATCTGGTCGCGCTCGATGACCGTGACGGTATTCGGCGTATCCTTGAGCGGGGTGACGGTCTTGCCGACCTCGCGGCCATAGCTCTTGCCGACGACGAGGATCTCGTCCGACTTCTGCTCCCCCTCACCCCCGCGGTCGTCGGCGACGTCCGATCGCACCGGTGTCGCGATCGTCGCATGTGCAGGCTCTCCAACCAGCGTCGCGCCAGCCAGCAAAATGCTCATCAAACTCATACTGAACCCCTTTGTTACGGGGGCGACTAGCGGAGACGCTTTTGCGAGTCACTATCAATCTAACATAAATTTCATGTTTCTTGTGTGCGTTTTGGCGCGGAATTCAACTCGTAATGGCAGGCGATTGTCGCCGGCTATTAACGAACCGCTAGGTATGTCGTTGTAAATTCAGCGCATGCGATTGGTCGCGATAACGAACTGGGCTTACGGCGTCACCGTCGCGCTGACGCTCGCCTCGGGTACGACGATGCTGCTCGCGTCGTCGGCCCAACAGCGCGAGCGCGCCGCGGTGGATCAGCGCTATGCGCTCGACCGCGCGACGGCGACGATCGAGGACGATGCGCTGGCGCTGAGCGAACTGGCCCGACAGTTCGCGATCAACGGCGACGCCGCGGACCTGCTCGCCTATCGACGCGCGCAGGCCGACCTGGCGCCGGTCGAGATGCGCACACGGCATATCCGCGATGCCGGCGCGGCAAGCGACGAACTCCGCAGCCTGCATGACGCGCTGGGCTGGGTAGACGCGCTGCAGGGACAACAGGCGCAAGCGATCCTCGCGCGGCGCAAGAACGATCGAAACAGCGCCGTCCAAATCCTGTTCGCGCCCGAATACGAACGCGAACTCGACCGCTCGCGCGCCGCCGTCGAACGCTTCCAGTACCGCCTCGACCAACGCACCGGCGACGAATTGCGCGCTGCCGAACGCACCGCACGGATTTGGCGGTCGGCGTCGGAAGCGATGCTCGCGATCACTGGCCTGCTCTTTCTCTTCGTCCTGTATTTCGTGTTTAGGCGCCGCGTGCTGCACCCGGTGGTCAAGCTGAGCGATGTGATCAGCCGGCTTGCCGCGCAGGACTACGATGCCGAGCCGCCACCCTATGAGCGGATCGATGAGATCGGCGACATGGCGCAGGCGCTGCGCGTCTTCCGGGAAAACGGGATCGAACGGCAGCGGCTCGAACACGAGCGCGATGCCGATCGGGCGGCGCGCGACCTGCTGTCGCGGATGACGCAGCGCATGCAGGGGTGCGACACCGTCGTCGAGCTTCAGGCGGTCGTCAGTCGGTTCGTCCCCGAACTCGCGCCGCAACTGGCCGGGCGTCTGTATCTGCTCGATCCGGTCCGCAACGCCCTGCTCGAAGCGTGTTCGTGGCTGGACCCGGTGCATTCGTCCCCCGAGTTTTCACCCTTGTCCTGCTGGGGCGTGCGCCGGGGTGCCCCCCATCGTCCGGCGGGCGCGGTGTTCGACGTGCCGTGCGATCATCTGGTCGGCGAGGTGGTCCCGAACAGCCTGTGCCTGCCGCTGACCGGTCAGCACGGCCTGTTGGGCCTGCTCTATTTCGAACGCCGCACAGGTTTCGCCGATGACGGCCTGAGCGACGTCTATCTTGAGATGCTCGCCGAGAATATCGGCCTGGCGCTGGACAATCTGCGCCTCCGTGAGGCGCTGCGGTCGCTCGCGATGGCCGACGCGCTCACGACCCTGCCCAACCGGCGCCAACTTGACGAGGTCCTCGCGCGGGAGGTAAGCAAGGCCGAGCGCACCGGGACGTCGCTGTGCTGCGCGATGATCGACATCGATCATTTCAAGCGGTTCAACGACGAACATGGTCATGACGCAGGCGACGCGGTGCTGCGTGCGGTCGGCACGTTGCTGAAGGACATTGTCCGCGACGATCTGGTCTTCCGATTTGGCGGCGAGGAGTTTCTGATGCTGCTGCCCGACACCAGGCCGGACATCGCCGCGGTGCGGGCGGACGAGATCAGAGAGCGCATCGGCGCGCTCCGCGTGCGGTACGACGGCAAGGATCTGGGGCGGATCACCACATCGATCGGGCTGGCCTGCGCGCCGTTGCATACCGACTGGGCGTCCATCGTCCAGACCGCCGACGCCGCCTTGCTCCGCGCCAAGCAGGCAGGCCGCGACCGCGTACTATCCGCGATCGCGCGCAAGAACCGCGCCGATCTCATCTCCGCCATGCAGACGCGGATCGCGACATCCACGCCGTGAAGTTACGCGCCTCCCGCTTTGCCCACGATCGCGAATTGGCAATCCGGCGGGCTTGCGCTAAGCGACGGGCGAGGACCGGCTGAGCCGGACCTCGTTGATCGCGCCGGTGCCTCGCGAGAGGCTTGAATGGGAATGCGGTGCGGGGTTCGTCCCCTACTCCGCGGCTGTCCCTGCAACTGTAAGCGGTGAGCGAGAATGCCACGTATCCTGCGTAAGCGGGATACAGCCACTGGACGCTGCGCCTGTCGCGCACGCTGGGAAGGCTGCGTATTCGAGCGACGACCCGTGAGCCAGGAGACCTGCCGGCGATGGGTCGCTCTTGCCTTGGTCCAGGGGATGGCCGCGGCACGGTTCTCCGTCTGAGCGACGAACCTATGCGGCTGGGGCTGCATCGGTGCGTGGCATGGGTATTTGCGCCCGTCCATCGTCGCGCGCCGGTGATCATGCAGTTCCCGCCCGTCGTCGTACGGCGCGAGGAGACTGATATGCCCGATCTATCGAAGATCCCCGTTACCATCGTCACCGGCTTTCTCGGTGCCGGCAAGACCACGCTGATCAGCCATCTGATCCGCAACGCCGGCGGGCGCCGCCTGGCGGTGATCGTTAACGAGTTCGGCACGCTCGGCGTCGACGGCGACATCCTCAAGGGCTGCGCGATCCCCGATTGCCCGGCCGAGAACGTCGTCGAGCTGGCCAATGGCTGTATCTGCTGCACCGTCGCCGACGATTTCATCCCGACCGTCGAGACGCTGCTCGCGCTCGACCCGCGGCCCGACCACATTCTGATCGAGACGTCCGGGCTCGCGCTGCCCAAGCCGCTGCTGAAGGCGTTCGACTGGCCCGCGATCCGGTCGCGGATCACCGTCGACGGGGTCATCGCGCTGGCGGATGCCGAAGCCGTCGCCGCGGGCCGGTTCGCGCCCGATCTCGCCGCGATCGATGCGCAGCGCGCCGCCGATCCGAGCATCGATCACGAAACGCCCTTGTCCGAGGTGTTCGAGGACCAGCTCGCCTGTGCCGATCTGATCCTGCTCACCAAATGCGACCTCGCCGGCGCGGACGGCATCGCCGCGGCGCGCGCGGTGATCGCCGCCGAGACCGTACGACCGCTGCCGATCGTCGAGCTGGTCGATGGCGTCGTCGATCCGCGCGTCGTGCTCGGGCTCGGCGCCGCGGCCGAAGACGACATCGCCGCACGTCCCTCGCATCACGACGGCGAGGACGATCACGAGCACGACGATTTCGACAGCATCGTCGTCGAGTGGGACACGGTCGAAGATCCCGCCGCGCTGACGACACGGATCGAGACGCTGGCGGCGGGCGGCGAAATCCTCCGCGTGAAAGGCTATGCCGCGGTCGCCGGCAAGCCGATGCGGTTGCTCGTGCAGGCGGTCGGCGCCCGCGTCCGCGCGCACTATGATCGCCCCTGGGGCGCCGACGAGCCGCGCCGCACCCGACTGGTCGTCATCGCCGAGCGTGGCCGGCTCGATCCGGATGCGATCGGAGCAGCGCTGGGAGCCTGATCCCGATGCACGTCGTCTTTCGCGAGACCCACGGTCTGGAAGAGAGCGCTGTTCCCCAGGATCTGGGGCAGAGCGCCGCCGACCTGGTCGTGCTCTCGTTTTCCGACAGCGATCTCGCCGCGTTCAGCACGGGCTGGCGCGCGGCGATCGCAGCCGGCGACGCGATGCCGAGCGTGCGGCTCGCCAATCTGGCCGAGCTGACGCATCCGCTGTCGGTCGACACCTATGTCGAGCAGACGCTGGCCGGCGCAAAGGCGATCCTGATCCGGCTGATCGGCGGCACCGCCTATTGGTCCTACGGTCTGCAACAGGTCGAAGCACTTGCGCGGCGGCGCGGGATCGCGCTGGCGGTCCTGCCCGCGGACGGACGGTACGATCGCCGGCTGGACGCAGCGTCCACGGTTCCGCCGGCGGTATTGCGGCAGTTGTCGGCGCTCTGCGATATCGGCGGTGCCGACGCGTCGCGCGAGGCGCTGGCGCACTTTGCGCTCGCCGCGGGGTTGTGGGCCGAACCGAAGACGGGGTCGCGAGCCCTCGCCGCAGTCGGCGGGTGGCTGCCGGATACCGGCGTCGCCTGTCCTGCGGCATCCGTCATGACCGCATCGCGGCCGCGTATCCTGCTGATCTTCTATCGATCGTATCTGGCGGCGGCGGATCTCGATCCGATCGCCGCGTTGCACACGGCCTTCACGTCGCGCGGGTACGATGTCCTGGGGCTGTTCGTACCGTCGTTGAAGGACGGCGACGCGAGCGGTTGGCTACGCCGCTGGGTCGTCGCGCTGGCCCCCGTCGCGATCGTCAACGCGACGGCGTTCTCCGGCCGCGGCAGCGACGATACGACACCGCTCGACGGTGCGGACGTTCCCGTATTCCAGGTTGCGCTGGCGACGTCGGACCGCACCGCCTGGGTCGATGCGCCGCGCGGCCTGTCGGCCGCCGACCTCGCGATGCACGTCGTCCTGCCCGAGGTCGACGGACGAATCTTCGCAGGCGTCGCCAGCTTCAAGGAAGCGGCTTCACCCGACCCCGATCTGCAATATGCCCGCCGCGAACACCGCGCCGATGGAGAGCGCATCGCCGCGATCGCCGCGCGGATCGATGGCTGGATCGCACTGGCCGCCAAGCCTCCGGCCGAGCGAAACCTGGCGATCATCCTGTCGACCTACCCCGGCAAGGCGCACCAGATGGCGCATGCCGTGGGTCTGGACGCGATCGCCTCGGTCGACGCGATGCTCGAGGACCTGAAGACCGCGGGGTACGCGATCGACTCTCCGCACGACATCACGACCGCGCTCGGGTCGCACCTCATCGCGTGGCCGGTTGCGGCCTATCGCGCCGCGCTGGCCGCCCTGCCCGCCTCGCTCCGAACCGAGCTGTTCACTGCTTGGGACGAACCCGAAGACGATCCCGCCGTTCAGGCCGGTGCGTTCCGGTTCGCCGCGCTGTCGGCCGGCACCGCGCTGGTGGCGCTCCAGCCCGAACGGGGGCGATCCGCGGTGCGAACAGAAGAATATCACGACCTCTCGCGCTGCCCGCGTCACGGCTATGTCGCCTTCTATCTCTGGTTGCGGTCGCGCGGCACCGATGCGCTAGTCCATGTCGGCGCGCACGGCACGCTCGAATGGCTACCCGGCAAGGCGGTCGCGCTGTCGGATGCCTGCTGGCCCGAGGCGCTGACCGGCGCGATGCCGGTGGTCTATCCCTTCATCGTCAACGATCCAGGCGAGGCGGCACAGGCGAAGCGACGGATCGGCGCCGTCACGCTCGGCCACGTCCCGCCGCCGATGATCGGCACGAAAACCGGCACCGGGATGGACCGGCTCGAGGCGTTGCTCGACGAATTTTCCACCGCGGACGGGCTCGATCCGGCACGACGGAAACGGTTGCAGGCGGACATTCGCGACGAGGCGAACGCGCTCGGGCTCGAGGACACGCTGGCACTCGACCAGGCGGCATCCGCCGCGGACGTCGTGACGCGGATCGATACGTTCGTCTGCGACGTCAAGGACAGCCGGTTCGGCGACGGACTGCACGTGTTCGGACGCGGCACTCATGGCCACGCGGAGCGTGACGGGCTGCTCGCGGCGCTTGCCGGGCGCCGCGTCCCGTCCGGGCCTGCGGGGTCGCCGTGGCGGGGGCGATCCGACGTGCTGCCGACCGGGCGTAACCTTTATGCGATCGATCCGCGCGCGGTACCGTCGCGGTCCGCGCATGCGCAGGGCGTGCTGCTCGCCGAGGAACTGATCCGCCGGCATCTCCAGGACCAGGGGGAGTATCCGAAGGGGCTGGTCGTCGATCTGTGGGGATCCGCGACGATGCGCACCGCGGGCGAGGAGTTCGCGATGGCGCTGCATCTGTTGGGCGCCGAACCGATCTGGGACATGGCGTCGCAGCGCGTCACCGGCGTCGAGATCCTGCCGCTGATGCGGCTCGACCGGCCAAGGATCGACGTGACGTTACGCGTGTCGGGGCTCTTCCGCGATGCGTTCTCCACGCTCTGCACGATGTTCGGCCAAGCCGTCCGCGCACTGGCCGCCCGCGACGAACCCGCGGATCTCAACCCGTTCGTCGCGGCACCGGCGAACCCGAGGGTCTATGGCCCCGCCCCCGGACGCTACGGCGTCGGTATGGACGATGCCGGCGAAACCTACACGCCCGAGGCGCGCCTTGCCGCCGGCGAAGCGTGGCTGGCGGCATCGGCCTACGCATTCGACGACGGCGAGCGGGCCGACCCTGCCGGGATCCGCGACCGCGTCGCCGCCGCCGACAGCTTCGTCCACATCCAGGACCTGCCCGAAACCGACCTGCTGCTCGCCGCCGACTATGCCGCGCACGAAGCCGGGTTCGCGGCGGCGAAGACGCTCTCGGGCGGTGACGCTGCGCTCTACCATCTCGACGCCACCGATCCCGCCCGGCCGCGCGCACGATCACTGCGCGAGGAGATCGCCCGCGTGGTTCGCGCCCGTGCCGCGCACCCCGACTGGGTCGCCGGGATGATGCGACACGGTTTCCGCGGTGCAGCCGAGATTGCGGCGACGCTCGATCACCTCGGGGCGTTCGCGCATCTGGCCAGCGCCGTCTCGCCGCAATCGATCGACCTGTATTACGATGCGACCTTGGCGCGCGACGACGTGCGCGCGTTCATGGCGAACGCCAATCCGCGGGCGCTCGCGGCACTGGAGGCGCGGTTTGCCGCGCTCCATGCCTCGGGCCTGTGGACGACGCGCCGCAACTCGATCCTCGCGCAACTGGACATCGACGCGTGATCCGCGGCTGGTGCCCGACCGCGTGGCGTCCGATGGCCGCGGGCGACGGACTGCTCGTCCGCGTCCGCCCGAAACTCGGCCGGCTGACCCGCGAGCAGGTGATCGGGCTGTGCGAGGCCGCCATCGCCCATGGCAACGGCCAGATCGACGCGACCAATCGCGCCAACCTCCAGATCCGCGGTGTCGACGCCTGGGAACCACTGATCGAAGAGCTGTGCGATCTGGGCCTCGTCGATCGCGACCCGGTCGCCGAGTCCCGGCGCGCCATCCTGGTCGCGCCGGACTGGCGCACCGGCGACGACACGCACCGGATCGCGACCGAACTGATGCAGCGGTTGTCCGAACTGCCCGATCTGCCCGGCAAGGTCGGCTTCGCGATCGATTCCGGCGATACGCCCGTGCTGCACGCCGACCCCGCCGACTTCCGGGTCGAGCGGGCTGACGATGGTGACCTGATCCTACGCGCCGACGGTCGAGAAGCGGGTGCACGGATCGCAGACGGCGAGGTCGACGCGCTGATCGGGCTGGCGCACTGGTTCGTCGAGACCGGCGGCGGCGATGTCGGGCGGATGGCGCGCCATGCTGCCCCCCTGCCGATGATCGCAACCGTTCGGCCACGGGCGCCGATCGCAGAGACCGCCTTTAGGACCGGAACCGCGCATGGCCTGCCGTTCGGTAGGATCGACGCAGCTTCGCTCGCAGCGTTCATGCGGACGAGCGGCGCGACCGCGATCCGCGTGGCTCCTTGGCGGACGCTCATCGTCGAAGGCGGAGCATCAGGCATCACGCTCGGCCGCGAAGACCCCGCGACCGTCCGCGTCGATGCGTGCGTCGGCGCCCCCACCTGCCCGCAGGCGAGCGTCGCCACCCGCGACCTCGCGATCCGCCTCGCGCCGCATATCGCCGGTCGGCTCCACGTCTCGGGCTGCGCCAAGGGATGCGCGCGGTCCGCCCCCGCCGATGTCGTCCTGACCGGCCGTGGCGGTCGGTTCGACCTCGGCTTCGTCGCGCGCACCGGCGACCCGCCTGCACTCGCAGGTCTCGATGCCCCCGCCGTCCTCGCCCATTTTGGAGCCGCCTGATGCCGCATATCTACGAGACCGACGGCGCGGCGATCTATCGTCAATCGTTCGCGACGATCCGCGCCGAAGCTGATCTCGCGCGGTTCTCCGCGGAGGATGAACCCGTCGCCGTCCGGATGATCCACGCCTGCGGCCTGGTCGGACTGGCCCAGCACATCCGGTTCTCGCGCACGTTCGCGGTCGACGCCCGTGCCGCGTTGCGCGCCGGCGCGCCGATCCTGTGCGACGCGCGGATGGTCACCGAGGGGATTACCCGCGCCCGGCTTCCCGCGGCGAACCCGGTGCTCTGCACGCTGAATGCTGCCGAAACACCCGACCTTGCGCGTGCCATGGGCAACACCCGGTCCGCGGCGGCGCTTGAACTGTGGCGACCGCATCTGGCCGGCGCAATCGTGGCGATCGGCAACGCGCCGACCGCGTTGTTCCACCTGCTCAACATGCTCGAAGACCCCGATTGCCCGCGTCCCGCCGCGATCATCGGCTGCCCGGTCGGCTTCGTCGGCGCGGTCGAATCGAAAGCCGCGCTCTGGGCGGTACAACCCGTGCCCTGCGTCGTCGTCGACGGCCGGATGGGCGGCAGCGCGATCACGGTCGCGGCGATCAACGCGCTCGCAAGCTACGCCGAATGACGATCGGGACGATCCACGGCGTCGGTCTGGGCCCCGGCGCGCAGGACCTGATGAGCGTCCGCGCCGATCGCCTGGTGCGCGGCGCACGGCATATCGCGTTCTTCCGCAAGGCGGGCAAACCCGGCCAGGCGCGCCGCATCGTCGACGGCATGCTGCGCGCCGATGCGATCGAATACGCGATGGAATACCCGGTCACGACCGAGATCCCGATCTCCGACCCTCGCTACAACGACTGGCTTTCGACATTCTATGCCGAGTGCACGCGACATCTGGCGGCGCTCGCGCATGCCGGCGAAGACGTCGTCGTGCTGTGCGAAGGCGATCCCTTTTTCTACGGATCGTTCATGCACCTGCATTCGCGCCTGTCGGATATCGCGCCGGTCTGCGTAGTGCCGGGGATCACCGGCATGTCGGGCGCCTGGACCGCGAGCGGCACGCCGATCACCTGGGGCGAGGATGTCCTGACCGTGCTGACCGCGACCTTGCCGGAGGACGAATTGACGCGCCGCATTCGCGACACCGATGCGCTGGTCGTGATGAAGATCGGCCGACACCTCGCCAAGCTGCGCCGGGCCCTCATCGCAGCGGGTCGCGAAGAATCCGCATGGCTGGTGGAATACGCCGCGATGCCCGACCAACGCGTTACGCGACTGGCCGATGCGACCGACATCGCGCCGTATTTTGCGATCGTGCTGATCCACGGCCAGGGCCGCAGGCCGTGACGCCACCCGCAGGATGGCTCGCGATCGCCGGGCTAGGGCCGGGTGACGCCGCGTTGGTCACACCGGAAGTGACACAGGCGCTTGCCGAAGCCACCGACGTCATCGGCTACATCCCCTACGTCGCGCGCATCGCCCCCCGCCCCGGGCTGACGCTGCACGCATCGGACAACCGCGTCGAACTCGATCGCGCCGCGCACGCGCTATCGCTGGCGAGCGCGGGGCACCGGGTCGTCGTCGTCTCCTCCGGCGATCCGGGTGTGTTCGCGATGGCGGCGGCGGTGTTCGAAGCGGTCGAGAACGGGCCGGCGGACTGGCGGGCGCTCGATATCCGCGTGCTGCCGGGGATCACCGCGATGCTCGCGGCCAGCGCGCGCGTCGGCGCCCCGCTCGGGCATGATTTCTGTGCGATCAACCTGTCCGACAATCTCAAGCCGCAGGCGTTGATCGAGCGTCGGATCCGCCTGGCCGCGGACGCCGATTTCGCGATCGCGTTCTACAACCCCCGGTCGAAGGCAAGACCCGACGGGTTCGGCACCGCACTGGCGATCCTGCGCGAGACCTGCGCCGACGCGCGCCCGGTCCTGTTCGCCCGCGCCGTGTCGACGCCCGACGAAGACCTGCGGATCGTAGCGCTGCCCGATGCGCGGCCCGAAATGGCGGACATGCGGACGGTCGTCATTATCGGGTCGAGCACGACGCGGATGATCGCGCGCGCCGGTACGCCGTTTCTCTACACGCCGAGGTCAGCGTCGTGACCCAGCCAGCGCAGAACGCCGGCGACATCGTAGACTTCGGTTCGCGCAGGGATGGCGGGACGATCGATCATGACCACCGGCAGCCCGAGCGTCCGTGCCGCGACCAGCTTGGCCATCGCCCCCGCACCACCGGCATTCTTGCACACCACGAGATCGATCGCGTGCTCGCGCAGCAGCGTCAGGTCGCGCTCGACGGTAAAGGGTCCGCGGTCGATCACGAGGTGATGATCGGGCAATCCGATCGCATGATCCGCGCGATCGACGAAGCGCAGGAGATAGCGGTGCTGCGGCTGTGCTGCGAACGCCTCGACATGCATGCGCCCAAGCGCCAGCATGACGCGTCGCGACGGCCCTGCCAGCGCCGCGACGGCTGCGTCGATATCGCCGACGCGGTGCCAGTCGTCGCCGTCTTCGGCGGACCACGCCGGTCGCGTCAGCGCAATATACTGCACGCCTGTCTGCGCCGCCGCCGCGAGAGCATGCCGGCTCATCTGCGCCGCGAACGGATGCGTCGCGTCGACCAGATGCGTGATGCCCGTTTCACGAAGATAGGTCGCAAGGCCGTCGACACCACCGAACCCGCCGATCCGCACGGGCACCGGCTGTGGCTTCGGGTGCGCGACACGACCGGCATAGCTGAGCACCGCAGTAAGGCCGCGATCCGCCAGCGCGGCCGCAAGCGCGCTGGCTTCGGTGGTGCCGCCGAGAATGAGGATGGACGGCATGGGTGAGGCTCGCACTGTTCCGTGGCTGACGATCGTCGGGATCAACGAGGATGGACCGGCAGGGCTGTCGCCGGCAAGTCGCACCGCGATCGACCGCGCCGATCTGCTGACCGGCGCGACGCGGCATCTCGCGCTGCTACCCGATCTTCGCTGCGATGTCGCACCCTGGCCGATTCCGTTCGACGACGGCATCGCGCGCCTGCTCGAACAGCGCGGGCGGCACGTCGTCCTGCTCGTCTCGGGCGATCCGTTCTGGTTCGGCGCAGGGACGACCATCACGCGGCATCTCGCGCGCGACGAATGGGTGGCGCATCCGGCGGTTTCTACATTCGGGCTTGCCGCCGCGCGGCTGAGTTGGCCGATCGACGATACCGCCTGCCTGGGACTGCATGCCGCACCGTTGACGCGGCTGCGTCCGATCCTCGCACCGGGGCGACAGGTGATCGTCTTGGTCCGCGATGGCGCCGCGGTAGGCCAGCTCGCGCGCTATCTCGACGAGCTGGGTTTCGGCGGCAGCGTACTGTGGATCCTCGAAGCGCTCGGCGGCCCGTCCGAGCGCATCCGCCGCAGCACCGCCGCCACACTCGACTTCGCCGATATCGCGCATCCTGTTGCGGTCGGTGTGACAGTGGCAGGCGACGGCGCGGTAGTGCCCAGTGTCGCTGGCCGGCCGGATCACTGGTTCGACCACGACGGACAGATCACGAAACGGGCGGTGCGCGCGCTGACGCTCTCCGCGCTGGCACCGAGGCCGGGCGAGACGTTGTGGGACATCGGCGCCGGGTCGGGTTCGATCGGCATCGAGTGGCTCTTGTCGCATGCGTCGACGAGCGCGGTCGCGTTCGAGGCGGATCCGGTGCGCGCCAATCGGGTCCGCGCCAATGCAACAACATTGGGGGTCGACCGGCTGCGGGTGATCAACGGCCGTGCGCCCGAAATCCTCGAGGGGCTTCCCTCGCCCGATGTCGTGTTCGTTGGCGGTGGATTGTCGAACGCCTTGCTCGACCGGTTATGCGCGACGCTCGATGCCGGTACGCGTCTCGTCGCAAACGCCGTGACGCTGGAATCGGAAATCCTGCTGACCCAGTGGCACGCGACCAAGGGCGGCACGCTCCAGCGGATCGAGCTGTCGGACGCCGCCCCGCTCGGCACGCGACGCGGGTGGCGGGCGCACTACCCCGTCGTACAATGGAGCGTCGCGCTGTGATCGTCGCCGGTTTCGGCTTCCGTGCTGCCGCCGATGTAGCGGCGTGCAAGGCCGCGCTCGCGCTCGCGCAGAGTGGCCATCCTGCGGTGACGGCGCTTGCCGCGCCCGACGACAAGGCGGCCTTGCTCGCCCCGCTCGCCGCTGCGCTAGACCTCCCGCTGATCGCCGTGACGCCGGAAATGCTGCGCAGCATAACCACGCCCACGTGCTCCCGGTTCAGCCTCGAAGCACGCGGCACCGGCAGCGTCGCAGAAGCCGCAGCGCTTGCCGCGGCAGGTCCCGACGCATGGCTCCTGACCCGCCGCCACGTCTCTCCCAACCGGATGGCGACCTGTGCCATCGCCCAAGGAACCGCCGCATGACCGTTCATTTCATCGGTGCCGGCCCCGGTGCGCCCGATCTGCTGACGTTGCGCGGACGCGATCTGATCGCGGCGTCGCCGGTGTGCCTCTACGCCGGATCGCTGGTGCCCGCGGCGCTGCTCGAGCATTGCCCGCCCGGTGCGCGGATCGTCAACACCGCGCCGCTGTCGCTCGATCAGATCGTCGCGGCGATTGCCGACGCGCATGCCGAAGGCCACGACATCGCCCGTCTGCATTCGGGCGACCTGTCGATCTGGTCGGCGATGGGCGAGCAACTCCGCCGGCTGCGCGCGCTCGACATCCCGTTAACCGTGACGCCCGGCGTGCCGGCGTTCGCGGCAGCGGCGGCGGCGCTCGAAGCCGAACTGACGCTTCCCGGTCTGACGCAGTCGGTCGTCCTGACACGCACGCCCGGACGCGCGAGCGCGATGCCGCCCGCCGAGGACCTCGCCGCGTTCGCTGCCACCGGCTCGACCCTGGCGATCCATCTGTCGATCCATAACCTTGCGCAGGTAGTGGCCGCGGTGACGCCCGCGTACGGGAACGACTGTCCGGTGGCGATCGTCTGGCGAGCAAGCTGGCCGGACCAACGCATCGCCCGCGCGACGCTGGCGACGATCGTCGAGGCCGCGGCCGATGGCCCCGACCGGACGGCGTTGATCCTCGTCGGGCGCGTTCTCGCCGCGGCGGATTTCGACGAAAGCAGCCTGTATGCGACAGGGTATGACCGGCGCTTCCGACCGCAGGATGCGACATCGCGGTTTGCGGAGGGCTCGGCATGATCCCCGGTCTGATGATCGCCGCGCCCGCCTCGGGAACCGGCAAGACCACGGTCATGCTCGGCCTGCTCCGCGCGTTGCGCGACGACGGGCTGGCCGTGCAACCGTTCAAGAGCGGCCCCGACTATATCGATCCCGCATTCCACCGCGCGGCCAGCGGGCGGGCCTCGTTCAACCTCGACAGTTGGGCGATGAGCGGCACGATGCTCGATGGCCTTGCCGCGCAGTCGAACGACGCCGATTTCGTGCTGGCGGAGGGCTCGATGGGGCTGTTCGACGGCGTTGCGAAACCCGGCGCCTCGGGCAACGGTGCCAGCGCGGACATCGCGCGGCGGATGGGCTGGCCGGTGGTGCTGGTCGTCGACGTCTCGGGTCAGGCGCAGTCGGCCGCGGCGACGGCGCTCGGCTTTGCGCGCTACGATCCGAACCTCCCGATCGCCGGTGTTATCCTGAACCGGGTCGCGAGCCCGCGGCACGAACGGCTGGCGCGCAGCGGCATGGCGGCGGTCGGAATCCACGTATTCGGCGCGCTGCCACGACGCGGCGACCTGAAGCTGCCCGAACGGCATCTGGGACTGGTGCAGGCATCGGAACATGCCGATCTCGAGACCCGGATCGCCGATTATGCGACATTCCTGCGCGAGCACGTCGATCTCGCCGCGATCCGCGCTGCAGCATCGGCTGTGCCACGTGCCGAGTCCGAACCGCATAGCTTCAGGCCGCCGGCCCAGCGGATCGCGCTGGCGCAGGATGCCGCGTTCTCGTTCGCGTATCCGCACATGCTGGCCGGATGGCGGAGCGCCGGCGCTGAAATCCTGCCCTTCTCACCGCTCGCCGACGAAGCCCCCGCGCCGCACGCGGATCTGGTGTGGTTGCCCGGCGGCTATCCCGAACTGCACGCTGGTCGCCTGTCGGAGGCGCGCACTTTCCATGCGGCGCTGGCCGAGCACGCGCGCACGCGGCCCGTGCACGGCGAGTGCGGCGGCTACATGGCGCTTGGCGAGGCACTGATCGATGCCGACGGCACGCGGCATCGCATGGCGGGACTGCTCGGTCTGGTCACGAGTTATGAGAAGCGCCGCATGCATCTGGGCTATCGCCGGGCGACTCTGCTCGCACCGATGGCCGGGGTCATCGCGGGCAGCGATCTGCGCGGTCACGAATTCCATTATTCGACGATCCTCGACCAACCGGATCAGCCACTCGCCGAAGTGACGGATGCCGAGGGTACGCTTGTGGCCGAAAGCGGATCGTATCGCGGCCGCGTATCGGGCACCTTCTTCCACCTGATCGCGCATGGCCGATGAGCGCGATCGACCTGCATCTGATCGGGATCGGCACCGGCAATCCCGATCACCTCACGCGCGCGGCGGAAGCGGCGATGAACGCCGCCGACGTCATCCTCCTGCCGCGCAAGGGCGATGCGAAGTCCGACCTGATCGATCTGCGCCGGACGATCTGCGCCACAGTGCTGACAGGCAGCACGCGGGTCGTGGAGTTCGATCTGCCCGTACGAGGCACCGCGGGAGCCTATCTCGCCGAGGTCGACGACTGGCACGATGCGATCGCAGAATGCTGGGCGGATGCGGTCGCGCGACAGCTTCCGGAGGGCGGACGACTGGCGTTGCTCGTCTGGGGCGACCCGTCGCTGTACGACAGCAGCCTGCGGATCGCCGAGCGCTTGCGCCACGCCGGCATTTCGCTGCGGGTCCATGTCGTTCCAGGCATTACCAGCCTGCAGGCGTTGACCGCGGCGCACGCGATACCGCTCAACGAGCTCGGCGCGCCGGTGCTGCTCACGACCGGACGACGGCTGCGCGACGAGGGATGGCCGGCGGGGATCGATACGCTGGCGGTGATGCTCGACGGCAGCTGTGCGTTCGAGACGATCGCGGCCCAGGACATCGACATATGGTGGGGCGCCTATCTCGGCATGCCGCACGAAGCGCTGGTCGCAGGGCCGCTGGCCGAGGTTGCAGCGAAGATCGTCTCGAAACGCGCCGCGCTGCGTGCCGATCATGGCTGGATCATGGACACCTACCTGCTCCGCCGCCGGTCAGCCGCGTAGCGCCTGAAGACGCCAGACGCGATTGAACGACAGGATCGTCTGCGACAGCGGGGCAATATCGATCCGCAGCGTCGCCGCGACCGGTATCGACAGCGCCGTGGCGATCACCGCGCGGATCACGCTGGCGTGGGTGATCGCCACGATCGGCTGGTCGATCCGCTCCAGGCTGCGGAGCCAGGGTTCGACGCGTTGCGCTACGGCCGCGAGCGTTTCGCCATTGGGCGCACCATCTTCGGGCGCCATAAGCCAAGCCGCCAGAGCCTCCGGCGCGCGCATATGAACCGCCTCGAACGACAGCCCGGTCCAAGCACCATGGTCAATGTCGCGCAACACCTCGCTCGGCGTAGCCGCCAACCCCAAGGCGATCGCAGTCTCGCGCGCCGCAGTCGCGGGACTGGTCCAGACGTTGGCCGGCTTCGCGCCGTCCAGCTTTGCCGCACCGGCCTTGGCCCTTCCCCCCTCGTCGAGCGGTTCCGCCGGATCGGGGAAACCACCCGCGCGCATCGAGGGCGTGCCGCCAGCGCAGATCAGGACGAGACGGGTCGCCATCCAAAACTCCAAATCGGTTGACGCCCCTGCCCCGTCGCTCCACAGCAGAGCGATCGGAGCCGGGCGGGAAGCCGGTGCGATACCGGCGCGGTCGCGCCACTGTGATCGACGGGTTCCATCCTGTCGAGAGCCAGACCCCGCCCGACGCCTCAACGTTCGCCGGGCGCGAGATCCCGGTAGGAGACTGATCATGGCCGCACGCGCGCTTTCCCCGCAGGTCCCGTATATCGCGATCGGGACGACCCCCGGCATTCCGCTCGACGAGATCGCGCCGTGGGCGGTGCTCGGCGCCGTCATCGCGCTGATCATGCTGTATTTTGTCAGCACCGAACAGGGCGCGTATGCGCTGTTCCAGGGCATGTACGTGCATGAATACGTCCATGACGGGCGGCATCTGCTGGGCTTCCCCTGCCACTGAGCCGGGGCCCCAGACCATGATGAAACACATGCTGTGGCGCGGGATGCTGTCGGGCATCCTCGGCGCCCTGATCGCCGCGACCTTCGCGCTGGTGTTCGCCGAACCCAAGATCGACGCCGCGATCGCGTTCGAAGCGGCCCATGCCGCACACGCCATGCCAGGCATGGACGAGGAACTCGTCAGCCGAACGGTTCAGAAGACCGCGGGGCTCTACACCGCGATGCTGATGTACGGGACCGCGCTCGGCGGCCTGTTCGCGATCGTCTTCGCGGTTCTCTACGGTCGCGTCGTGCAGATCGGGCCACGCAGCCTGTCGCTGCTGCTCGCGCTCGCGACGGTCGTGGTGATCGTCCTCGTGCCGGCACTCAAATACCCCCCGACGCCGCCCGCGGTGGGGCTTCACGAGACGGTCAGGCTGAGAACTGTCGCCTATTTCGGGATGCTCGGCTTTTCGGTCCTGGCCGCAGTCGCGGGCGTCTGGATACGGCGACGCCTGAGCGGGCGATCGTCTGCAATCGATGCCATCCTAGGCGGTGTGGTCGGCTATGTCGCGCTGGTCGCAGCGCTGCAATTGCTCCTGCCGACGATCGACGAGGTCCCTGCGACGTTCCCCGCGAGTCTGCTGTGGCAATTCCGGATCGCGTCGATCGCCACGCAGACGGTGTTGTTCGTCGTCATCGGGATCGCCTTCGGCTGGCAGATCGACCGTACGATGCGGAACCGCGGGATGGCTGGGCGTTAGACGAGATCGAACCTAATGCCGCTGACGATCCGATTGGTGCGAGAACCAGCGCCAACGGCCGGTATCTCGTCATCGGATAATCCACTCCCAGACGCCTGCACCGGTTGGCACGGTCAACCGCAGATAGCGGGTCGGTGCGGCGTGATGGAGCACGATCGGCGATCCGCTCGCCGTCGTCTGCGCCGCGCGGCGCCAGGTCCGGCCATCCGCGGAGGACTCGATCGACAGTGCGTAGCGACGGATCGGATATTCCATCCGCACAAGGCTCTCGCGCACCGTCCGCACCGACCCGAGATCGGCGACCAGCGTCGCGGGCGCCCCCGGCTTGGCGCGCCACAGCGTCGCGTAATTGTCGTCTGCCGCGCGGGCAGGACCGTGCAGCGCATCGGCCCCCTCGCCGCGCGCGGTCCAGTGCAACCCCGCGTCGCGGTGCGCGGCGAACCCCTCGACGATCCCGCCGTGGCTCGGCACGACGGTCGCGATCGTCCCGTCGTCGTGGATCGTCAGCGGATCGACCGCGACTTGGCGCAGCACCGCGTCGCCCGGCGGCGGGAACGGCAGGCCCTGGCGGTGATACAGGATGTACGCCTGCCCGCCCGACCGGAAGATCGCATGATGCCCCGGACTGATCACGTCGCGCGCGCGATCGGTCGACAGGATCGGGCTGTTGGCGGCCTCGCGGAACGGCCCGAACGGGGTTTCGCCGATCGCGTACCGCACCTTGTACGTGTCTTCGGTCGTCTTCCCGTCGCTATAGGTCAGCGCGTAATGCTTCCCCGCGCGGACCATGAACGGGGCTTCGAAATAATGCGGCGGCGTCACGTCCTTCGGCGTGCCGTCGAACGTCACCATGTCGCGCTTGAGCTTGACGACGAAGCAATGCCCGTTGGTCCAGTTCCACCCCGATCCCCAGTAGAGATAGGCCTGCCCGTCGTCGTCGATGAACGCCTCGGCATCGATCATGTGGTAGCGGGGGTCGAACGCCTTGGCGATCAGCGGCTTGCCGCCATGCGCGTCGCGCCACGGTCCGGCGGGCGACGGCGCGGTACCGACCCAGACCTCGCTGCCGACCGAGACGTACATGAACCAGCGGCCATCGCGCGTCTTCACCACCGACGGCGCCCACACCTTGGAGTCCCCCGAACTCGGGCTCGTCGCGGCAGCCTTGGTCGGCCAGGCGGGGGTCGAGAAGCTCCAGTCGCGACCATTGGTCGAGGTCCAGAGCGCGAGGCGGTCGTCGCCCCACGGGTCGATCGTCGCGAAGATGTACCAGCGGCCCTTGTCGTGGACGATCGAGGGGTCCGCGAAATAGCCGGGCAGCAAGGGATTGCGGTCGCTGGCCGTGTCCCAGCGCGGCGGAGCATCGGCGGCGACGAGCAGCGCGGCGGCGGCGAGCAGAGCGATGCGGATCATAAATCCTCCAGAGTCCAGCGATCGCGCCAGCGCAGGATCGGCCGGTCGCCTTCCCACTCGATCGGCAGCCAGACATAGCGGCCGTCGATCGCGTTCTTCGGACGCCAGATATCCGCCATGAACACGAACCGCTCACGCCCGGTCTTGTCGGGGAGCGGCAGGACGAAGGTGCTTTGCCCGCCGAAGGTCGTCGCGACCTGCTCGGGCGTGCCGCGCACCGGGTTGCCGAGCGAGGTCCACGGTCCTTCGATCCGGTCGGCGACGAACGACCGGGCGGGATTTGGCGCCCAACCGGTCAGTCCCGAGGTGACCATGTAATAGCGCCCGCGCGCACGAAAAATCGCCGGTGCCTCGTTCGCGCCGCCAGGGAGAAGCCGCCAATAGCGCCCGTCATGCGCGGTCAGATCGGGTCGCAGCCGCGCCGCCTGCAGAGTACGGTTTTCTTCCGACGCATAGACGTGCCACGCGGTGCCCTCGGCATCGACGAAAAGCGTCATGTCGCGCGCCATCTGCCCGCCCGGCCGGTCGCGGACGAGATGGCTGCCGGTGTCAGCTTTGTCCGCGTCGGTCACGTTGACCGGCCACTGCCCAGGATCGACGCGGCCGGAGCGCAGAAAGCGGTACGGCCCGGTTACCCGGTCGGCGACCGCGACGCCGGCGCGCGCCGCGGCATAGCCCTGCCCCTTCAGTTCGAGGTGGAACCACATCACGAACCGCCCCGACACCGGATCACGCAACACCTTGGGCCGCTCGATCACGCAGCCGCGGACGATATCGCTCTTCGGATCGTCCGAGACGGCGAGTGCGATACCCTCGTCGCGCCAATCGTACAGGTTCGCCGAACTGTAGACGTGGACGCCGACCTGCGCGACGTTGCCGCCTTCGCCCGCCGTCTTGTGCTCGCCGAACCAGTACCAGCGATCGCCCTGCCGCAGCAGTCCGCCGCCATGCGCGTTCACGTGGACGCCGCGATCGTCCGGCCACAGCGCGCCCGGTGTGAACGCGTGAGCGGGCGCACGCGCTAAGGCCGGAACCGAGGCGGCCGCCAGCGTGGCGGCCCCGCCAACGATCAGACTGCGCCGGGTCGGCTCCATCCTGGTCCTCACCTATTCCTCAGAAGTCGCGGTGGCGGGGCGCGCCCTGGCGGGCGTCGTCCCCTCGCCGGCAAACGGCGCAAGGCGGAAGGCGACGCGCGTCGGTGCCAGCGGCACGCGGTATTGGGGGAGCGGCTTGCCGACCTCGCTCCACTGCGTATCGCCGCCGACACCCCATTGCGCGCCATCGATCAGCAATGTCACCTGGCCGTGCGGCACGACGTCGGTGCTCTTCCACGTCCCCAGCACGTGACGATCGAGATCGGCATAGGGGAAGGCGAGCGCGTTGATCATCAGCGGCGTCTCGCCGCTGACGCGAAGCCCGCGCCCGGCACCGCTCAGTTCCATCCAGCGGACGTCGACCTTGTTGCCGGTCTCCTGCGGGCGGATATAGTCGTGGTTCTGCGCCGCGATCGCGCCGCGCCACAGCCCGATCGGTGCCGAGGTCTTGCGATCGACATAGCTCTCGTGCGGGCCCCGCCCATACCATTCGACGGTCTTGATGTCGGTCGGCATCGCGAACGCCAGCCCGACGCGGAACGGCGGCGGCAGGTCGGTCTTGAGCGGGGTAAGCTGGCCCTCGACCGAGACGCTGCCGTCGCGCGCCATCGCATAGGTCGTCACGAACCCGGCCGCGCCGTCGCCCAGGCCATACTCGATCCGCACCGTCGCGGCACCATCCGCAGCCTTGCCGCGGGTAACGCTGCGCACCGTCCGCGTCTCGCTCATGCTCTTCCAGACCGCCAGCTGCTTGTCGGTGCCGATGCCGATATCGTTGTCGGTCACCGCGCGCCAGAAATGCGGCGCGCCCCCACTCGCGAGCAGAACGCCGTCTCGCGCGTAGCTGCGGACGAGGCCGGTCTTGCGGTCGATCGCGAGCGCCGCCGTGCCAGCCGACAGCGTGATCGCGCCGCCTGCGTCCTTCACCCCGACGTCGGAGCCTGCGGCCGGTGCAGCGGCAATCGCGGCCGCACCGCCCATCGGGAACTGCTCCCAACTCACCACATGCCCGGCCGGCACGAGCGGGACCGCATCGGCCTTCGCCGTCGCGCGCACCGTCACGAAATATTCCGAGCCCGGCTTGCGCACGATCGGCCCGAGCGGGAGCGCCACCGCCTGCGTGGCATGCGCGGCGGTCGTCATCGGCGGCAGCGCACCATGCGCGATCGGCACGCCGTCCTCCTCGACCTCCCAGTCGAACGTAAAGCCCGACAGGTCGCGGAAGTCATGCCGGTTGCGCACCGTGACCGTCCCGGTCGCAGCGTCGAACGCCTCGAACCGGATCGGCGCATAGACCTTGTCGATCTCGTAGAGCGCCGGGTTGGGCGTGCGATCGGACTGGAGCAGGCCATCGCCGAACTCGATCTCGCCGCCGGGGTTCGGACCATATTCGCTGCCGTCGCCCCAATAGCGGCGACCGTCCTTGGTATGGCGGTACATCGACTGGTCGACCCAGTCCCACACGAACCCGCCCTGCAACTTGTCGGGATGCGCGTAGATCGTGTCCCAATATTCGGCGAGATCGCCGCCCGAATTGCCCATCATGTGCCCGTATTCGCACTGGATCATCGGCTGTTTGAAGTTCCAGTTGGTCGCGTAGTCGGCCATCTTCTCGGCGCTGTCGTACATCGGCGCATAGATGTCGGCATACCAGTTGGGCCGGTGATCGCTGACCCCGTCCCAGGTGCCCCAGCCCAGATAGCTGATCAACCGGCCGGGATCGCGTGTCTTCGCGGCAGTCGCGGCGGCGGCGAAGTTGGGCCCGATCCCGGCCTCGTTCCCCATCGACCAGAAGATGATCGACGGATGGTTCTTGTCGCGCTCGACCATGTTGGCGACGCGGCTGACATGCGCGTCCTTCCACGCCGGATCGAACCCGACCTGCATCGCGGCGCGCTGTTCGGGATGCTTGTTCGCGTAATCCATGTACGCGTGGCTCTCGATATTGGCCTCGTCCATCACGTACAGGCCGTATTCGTCCGCCAGCGCGTACCAGCGCGGATCGTTCGGGTAATGCGACGTCCGCACCGCGTTGACGTTGTTGCGCTTCATCAGTTCGATATCGCGGCGCATCGACGCTTCGGAGATGACGTGGAACGTCTCGGGATCATGCTCGTGGCGGTTGACGCCGCGAATGATGATCGGCTTGCCGTTGACGCTGACCAGCCCGTTCTTCATCTCGACGGTGCGGAAACCGATCCGCTGCGGCGTCGCCTGGACGATTTTGCCATCGGCACCGACCAGTTCGACGAGCAGCGTGTAGAGATTGGGCGTCTCGGCCGACCACGGCTTTACGCCCGGTATCGTGCCACCGAGCGTCACGGTCCGTTCCGCCGTCCCCGGCGCGACCCGCACGGCCTTCGTCAACAGCGTGCGATTGCCGTCCATCAGCGTCATCCGCGCGGTCAGTGCGGTCGTCGCGGGCGTGACCGCGATCTCGGTCGACAGCACGCCGTCGCGGTACGCCGCATCGAGCCCGGCATGAACGAACAGGTCGCGGATGCGCGCCTTGGGCGCCGCCATCAGATAGACTTCGCGCTCGATCCCCGACACGCGCCAGAAATCCTGATCCTCCAGATAGGACCCGTCGGACCAGCGATGGATCTGGATCGCGACGACGTTGCGCCCCGCGGTCATGACCTTCGTGACGTCGAACTCGCTCGGCAGCTTCGAATCCTCCGAATAGCCGACCTTCTTGCCGTTCACCCACACGTCGTACGCCGAACCCGCCGCACCGATGTGAAGGATCACGTCCTGCCCCGTCCAGCCCGCGGGCAGCGTCACGTCGCGCCGGTACGACCCGACCGGGTTGGTCGCATGCGGTATCAGCGGGCGGTTGGCCGGAAATGGATAGGTGATATTGAAATACCGCGCCTGATCATGGCCCTCGGCCTGCCAGTCCGCCGGGACCTTGATATCGACCCAGCGCGATACGTCGTAGGCCGGTTGTTCGAACCCGGCAGGCACGGCATCCGACGATGGCGACAGCGCGAACTTCCACAGTCCGTCGAGGCTGAGAAACCGCGCAGATTTAGCCGGATCGCCCGCCATCGCGGCGGCGCGCGTCTCGAACGGAAAGCTGGTGGCGGACGCGGGCATCTTGTTGCGCGCGAAGACCGCGGGGTTTTCCCAGTCGGGGCGCGCCGCATCGATCTGCACCGGCTGGACCCGCGGCGCGTCCTGCGCGGCGACACCGGCGGTCAACGCCAGCATGCTCGCGCCGATCACTATGCTCGAAACCTTCACCCGTTCCTCCTGTATGATGCATTCGCACCTTATTTGTCGGACATTATCGGTTTACGTCCGCGACGCAATCGCGCCGGCGCAATGACGCGCGATAAATTCTGCGTGCGGCGGCATCCGCGCCGCGGCCGCCGCGGTCACCGCGGCGATCCGCGCCAGCCGGGCCTGCGCGTCGTCGACCGACAGACTTGCCGCGAGCGGATCGCACCCCTCGGCGCGAAGCCCCTGCCCGTCCATCACCGCCAGCCAGCTCGTCTTGCTGAACAGGTCGTCGGACTCGCGGAACACGCGTCCGGTCGCCTGGTAGATCCGGATACGTTCGGCGAGCGTCTCGGGAACCGCCATCGTCCGGACGTGATCCCAATAGGGCGTGTCGGCACGCTCGGTCGCGTGGAAATGGAGGATGATGAAGTCGCGGATGCTGTCATATTCCGCGGTCATCAGGCGGTTGTACCGGCGGATGTCGGCCGCCTCGAAATCGCGGTTCGGCAGCATCTCCAGCAACCGCGCGATCCCGGCCTGGATCAGATGGATGCTGGTCGATTCGAGCGGCTCGAGGAACCCGCTCGACAGGCCGAGCCCGACGCAGTTCTTGACCCAGAATGCATCGCGCCGCCCGGTGCGAAACCGCAGCGTCCGGGGATCCGCAAGCGGCTCTCCGTCGAGGTTGGCAAACAAGGTCGCGGTCGCCTCGTCCTCCGACAGATGAGCGCTGGAGAACACATAGCCATTGCCGGTGCGGTGTTGCAGCGGGATCCGCCACTGCCAGCCCGCGGCACGTGCGGTCGACCGGGTAAACGGCGTCGGGGGACCGTTCGACGCAGTCGGCACGGCGATCGCCCGATCGTTGGGCAGCCAGTGCGACCAGTCTTCGAAGCCAGTGCCGAGCGTTTCGCCCAACAACAGCGATCGGAATCCCGAGCAGTCGACGAACAGGTCCGCCTCGATCCGCGCGCCCGATGCCAACGTGACCGCTTCGACAAACCCATCGGCTGCCCTCAGCGACACGTCGACGACGCGCCCTTCGCGCCGCACGACGCCGGCCGCTTCGGCATGCGTGCGGAGAAACCGCGCATACAGCGACGCATCGAAGTGGAATGCATAGCCGATCCGGTGCAACGGCGTGTTCCCGCCATCGGCCAGCGGCCGCATGAACCGCCCGTCCTTCGCCGCCTGTGCGCAGATCGAGTACGCCTCCAGCGGATCGGCCAGACCTTGCGTGCGCAGCCGGTGCCACAGTCCTTCGAACGGGACCGCGCCGATATCGGTGCCGTAGACGCCGAAGGGATGGAAATACCGCGTGCCCGGTCGCAGCCAGTCGACGAACTCGATCCCGAGCTTGAAGCTGCCCATCGTCGCCTTGACGAAGGCATCCTCGTCGATCCCGAGCAGCGCGTTGAACGCCTGGATCGGCGGGATCGTCGCCTCGCCGACGCCGACGGTGCCGATCTCCTCGGATTCGACGAGCGTGATCGCGACATTGTGCGTGCCGAGTACCCGCGCCAACGCGGCCGCCGCCATCCATCCTGCGGTACCGCCCCCGATGATCGCGATGCTGCGCAGCGCCCTGTCGCTCATGCCGCAGTCCGGCCCGTGAGAAAGAGATTGCCGGTGAGGCGCCCGCGTCGCGGATCCGCCGCGGCGGCATCGACCGTGTCGATCAGCCCCGAATGCAAAAGCGCGGCCCGGTACAAGATCAGCCGGTCTGGCTTGGCCGCAACCTCATGAATCCGCGCGAACAGCGGATCGTCGATCGCAACCGGATAGCCGGTGGGGAGGTTGGCCGGGTCGACCATCTCGGAGTCGAGCGTGGCCTGATAGCCCGCCGCCCGCGCCGCATCGACGGTTTCGAACCCGGTAGCGCGGTGGCGAAAGAAGCCCGTGCCGCCGTGCCGTTCGCCGCACAGATAATGCACCGTCGCGAACTGAAGCCGGTCGACCGCGTCGACGTGCGGCACGCGCTGATCGGGCGTCAGTGCGGAAGGATCGGTCGTCACGAGCGAGAAATTGCCGCGCGCCCGCACCGGCATCACAGCGCCGACACCGAAATACTCCGCGATCAACGGCAGCACGAGGCGCACCATCCGGTCGATATAGTCGGCAGGAGCAGGCCCGAGCAGCCCCGGATAGCCGATACCGACCGACGCCGCGCCCGCGAATGTCGAGCGTGTAGCGGCATAGTCGACCAGGGCGTCGATGTTTCCGAACGCGCGATCGACGACGACCACGGGTTCGCGCTCGTTACCGATATACTGGACCGACACGGTGTGGTCCGCGGTCCTTTGCTGGATCGTCATGACCGAATTCATATCCGAAAAAATACCGGCGTGGCAGGGGAACGCCACGCCGGCAGAGGGGGACGGGAAGATCAGTAGGTGGCGCGCAACGAGAAGCCGAAGCGGCGATCGTTGAGCGTGTATTGCAGCGGCTGGCTGGTCGTGCCGATGTACGTCACGTTCATCCGGTTGGTCAGGTTCACCGCATCCACCGAGAAGGCGAAATGTTCGTTGATGTTGTAGCTGATCGAGCTGTCGAGCGAGGCATAGGGCTTCTGGAACTGCGGTATGCCATTGGCGCCGCTGCCCGACGTGGTGTCGAGATACTTGCCGCGCCAGCTCCACGCCAAACGCGCAGTGATCGGCCCCTTCTCGTACAATCCGACCAGATTGTAGCTGTGCTTCGACAGCTTCTCGAGCGGCACCTGCGTCGGGATCGCCGACCCGGTTGTCGCAAACGGGTTCGAGACGCTGCTGTCGACGAAGGTGTAGTTGGCCTGGATTCCGAGGCCCTTCAACGCGCCCGGCAGGAAATCGAAGAACTGCTGATAGGCGGTCTCGAAGCCCTTGATGTTACCCTTGCCCGTATTGACCGTCGTGCCGATGTCGTAGGCGGTGCCGTTGAACGTCTGGACGACCGTGCCGCCCGCGAGGAACCCGTCGACCTTCTTGTAGAACGCCCCGAACGTGAACGAGCCAGTCGGCGCGAAATACCATTCGAGCGTGCCGTCGAAATTGGTCGAGGTGATCGGCTTCAGATACGGATTGCCCGAGCCACCGCTGGGTCGACCCGTGATCGGGCTAACGACCGTCGCCGCGTTGAGCGTGACGTTGGTCGACAGCTGATCGAAATTCGGCCGCGCGAACGATTTGCTGAACGCGAAACGCGCCTGCAGCTTCTCGGTCAGATGCGCGCGCAAATTGAAGCTCGGCAGCGCCTTGGTGTACTGGCGGTTCACCTCGAGCGGCGCGAGCGTCCCGTCGCTGTTGAAGACCGTCCCCTGCGACCCGGTCTTGGTCTGCACCACGCGCACGCCCGCGGTACCGTCGATCTTGAGCCCGGCGATCGCGGTCTCGTAGTCCGCCATCACGTACCCGGCGACGCTGCGCTCGGTCTGGTGATTGAGGTCGCCCGGGGTGAACGCGGTCTTCGACGTGCCGCCGAACAGCGCTTCGGTCTTCGTGATGCTGTCAAACAATCCGCTGCCCGCGGCAAAGCTCGGATAGACGATCCCACCCGGCAGCGTCTTGCCATCGAAGAAGTTTTTCGAAGGCCCGCCCATCGTCAATTCGGGATGCGCGGAAACCGGAACGAAGGGGATCCCCGCGGCGGACTGGCAGCTTGGATTGGGACCAGTCGGCAGCAGGCAATAGGCATTCCACGTGCCACGCAGGTCGACGGTGCTGTCGGCATACCGCGCGCCAACGCGCAGCTTTTGCAGCACGCTGCCTTCGACATCATATTCGAGGTCGTATTGCAGCGCGAGCTGATCGGCATCGTTCCGCGTGATCGAATCCGCGATGTAGGTGAAGGCATAGTTGTTCGGATCCGACAGCAACGCGGGGTTGCGCACGTTCCACACCGGACGAGATCCGCGCAGATCGAAATCGACGATGCTCTGGTTCTTGGCCGAATACGGGGTCTGCCCGGTCTGGTCGTACAGCGAGACGACGAACCCGTTGCGATCGGCATCGTACGACGACTTCAGATATTGCGCATCGAACTTCATGTGCAGCCGGTCGGTGACATCCCACTTCGCATTCAGCGTATAGTTGCCCGTGGTGTTCGTCAGATCCTGATCGTACCGCGCGGATTCGAACACCTGGTTCGACAGCGAACCCGACGTCGCATAGCCGGCCGAATCGAACGTGAACGCCGCGCCGTCGGTCGGCGTCGTTGCCGTATTGCCGTTGTTGTTGAAGTAATAGTATTTGCCCTTACGGGCGAACTTGTACCGCGAGTAGAGCGCCTGCGCCGTCAACAGGAAGTTGGGCGCGGCCTGCCACTGAAACGCGCCGGCGATGCCTAGTCGATTGCGGTTGCCGCCATCGTCATAGATCTGCTCGCCGAACGGCACCTGCGCATTGGCGGGGGCGCCGGGAATATTGCTGGGCTTCGGGACGGGGCCGAACTGGCCGATCAGCAACGCGTCCTGGCGATAGGCGCTCTTCGCATAACTGGCGTTGAGCAGGATGCCCATCTCGCCGACGCCGGTCTGGAAGCGGTTGCTATACAGCGCCGATCCCGACCCGCCGAACTTGTCGGCACGGTCGTAATAGTTGCCCTTCAGCGTGGCGCTGACCAACTGGCCCGGCGAATCGAACGGCAGGCGCGTGCGGATGTTGACGACGCCGGCGACATCACCCTCGATCGTCGACGAAGGCGGGTTCTTGAACACGTCGATACCCGACAGCAATTCGGGCGGCACCGCTTCGAGGTCGAGTGTGCGACCACCCGACGCGGAGATCGCCGCGCGCCCGTCGATGAAATTGCTGACCTGCGTCAGACCGCGGACGGTGATCGCCGGCTGCGTGCGGTGATCGAAATCGGTCGCGCCTTCGCCGTAGCGGCGCTGGATCTGGACGCCGGTGATCCGCTGCAACGCCTCGACCGTGTTCGCATCGGGAAGCTTGCCGATATCCTGTGCGTTGACCGAGTCGACGATCTGGTCGGATTGGCGCTTGATCGCCTGAGCGGACCGAAGGCTCTCACGAACGCCGGTCACGACGATGTCGTCGTTCGAGACGCCCTGCGCGGCGGCCTGGTCGGCGTTCAGCGTGCCACGCTGCTGGTCGGCGGAGGTCTGCGCGGGAACCGGCGGCGGCACGGGCGCAGGGGCAGTCTGCGCGAACGCCGGCGTGGCGGCAGGCATCGCGATGCCCGCGATTACGACCAGCGATCCGCCAATCAGCATGCGCGTACGAAACGGAACCATGAACGATCCTCCCCATCAATATGTTGCCGCCACGTCGAGGGCCGGAACCCTGCTTGTCGGTCTATTGTCTGACTTATTACCAACTTGGTATTGTAGGACAAGTGCTATTTTTTGTACGATGCGTCATCGCAGTTGCGACACGCCACCAACGGTGGCTGTGTCGTGACGAAGCGTGCGACACAGCGTAACGGGGATGGATGGACATGGTTGACGCACCACGGGGACGGCCCTCGCACACGCAATTGGCGCGCGAGCTCGGGATTGCGATCGTCACCGGCGTGCACCCGGTCGGATCGGTGCTTCCCGGCGAGCACGAGATCGCGATCCAGCGCGGCGTCTCGCGCAGCCTCGTCCGCGAGGCGTTGCGGATGCTCAGCGCCAAGGGCCTGCTCGAGAGCAAGCCAAAGGCCGGCACCCGGATCCGCGAGCGTGCCTCGTGGAATCTACTCGATCCCGACGTGCTCGCCTGGATGTTCGAGGGCGAACCCGCGGTCGGCTTCGTCCACAGCCTGTTCCAGCTCCGCCTGATCGTCGAACCCGCCGCCGCCGAGTTCGCCGCCGCACTGCGGACCTCGCGCCATGTGTCGCGGATGGGTCATGCCCTGGAGCAGATGCAGGAACACGGTCTCGCCAGCCCGATCGGCCAGGCGGCGGACCAGACCTTCCACCACGTCATCCTAGAGGCGACGCAAAACGAGCTGCTGGTCAGTCTGGCGGGCAGCATCGGCGCCGCCGTGCGGTGGACGACGATCTTCAAGCATCGCCAGACCCGCAAACCAAGCGACTCGATGCCGCAGCACCGTGCGTTGTTCGACGCCATCGCCGAAAGCGATCCCGCGGGTGCGCGGGCCGCAACGATGGCGCTGATCGCGCAGGCCCAGGCGGATACCGAATTGTCTTTGCGCAACTGATCCCAAGCGAGTCGCGTGAAGAGCCGTTCCCGGCTTCACGCCGACCTTGAGCCATCGCATTCCATAGATACGCGCGACCACGTTGACCTTCCCGATCGACGCACTAGTCTGACAAGTCATGAAAAGGATCGCAGCCAGTAGCGCGCGACCTGCGAACGGGAGACGAGAGCATGACGATTACGCGCCGCACGATGCTGTCCGGCAGCGCTGGACTTGGCCTCGCCTCGCTCGCTCCAGCCCCCCTCGCCGCCAAGGCCGCAGGACCGACGCTCGCGCCGACCCCGCCGATGGGCTGGAACAGCTGGAACAGCTTCGCGACGACGATCACCGAGGCGCAGGCGATCGAGACCGCACGGATCATGGCGCGCACCTTGCTCCCGTCGGGCTACGACATCTTCACCGTCGACATCCAGTGGTACGAGCCCGAGGCCAAGAGCTACACGTACAACGCCGCCCCAAAACCGAGCCTCGACGCCCATGGACGGCTGATCCCCGCCCCCAACCGCTTTCCGTCGAGTGCCGACGGCAAGGGATTCCGCAAACTCGCCGACACGGTGCACGCGCTGGGATTACGCTTCGGCGTCCACCTGATGCGCGGCATCCCCCGGCTGGCGGTCGAGCGCGACCTGCCCATACTCGGCACGAAGACCACCGCGCGCGCGATCGCCGATACGTCGAGCATCTGCTCGTGGAACCCCGACATGTACGGCGTCGACATGACCAAACCCGGCGCGCAGGCCTATTACGACAGCGTGTTCGCACTGTTCGCATCCTGGGGCGTCGATTTCGTCAAGATGGACGACATGAGCCGCCCCTATGATGCACACGCCCCCGAGATCGAGGCCGCCGCCACCGCGATCCGCAAGACCGGCCGTCCGATCATATTAAGCCTGTCGCCCGGCGAAACGCCCGTGCCGCGCGCCGATCACGTCGCGCGACATGCGCAGATGTGGCGGATTTCCGATGATTTCTGGGACAGCTGGCCGATGCTGGAGGCGCAGTTCACCCGGCTCGAAAACTGGAACGCGCACCGGCGGATCGGCGGCTGGCCCGATGCCGACATGCTCCCGCTCGGTCGCCTGTCGCTCGGCGAACGCGATACCAAGTTCACGCCCGACGAACAGCGTACGCTGATGACGCTCTGGTCGATCGCACGGTCGCCGCTGATCATGGGCGGCGACCTGCGTCATCTCGACGCGCCAACGCTGGCGTTGCTCACCAATCCCGAAGTGCTCGCGGTCAACCAGGCAAGCCGCGACAACCAGCCGCATTTCGTCGCGGACGACACGCGCGTCTGGTCGGCGCGTCCTGCCGCCGGTGCGGGCACCTATCTCGCGCTGTTCAATACCGGCAAGGCAGCACGCGACGTTTCGGTCGATCTCACGATGCTCGGGATCGCCGGCGCCGCCAAGGTCCGCGATCTCTGGACCCGCACCGATACGGGCGTCGCCAAAACGCGCATCACGCGGAGACTGCCGTCCCACGGCGCCGGGCTGTACCGGTTGACCGCGGCATGATCCGCCACCTGATCGCAGGCCTCGCGCTGGTCGCGACGCCGCTTGCCGCTCAAACCGTATCGTCCCCACCATCCGCCGAGCCGAACGTCGCGCTGACGATCCGGCCCGCGGTCGATCGCCCCGGAACAGAGTTCGAAGGCTGGGGTACCGCGCTCGCTTGGTTCGCCAACGTCACCGGGGGCTATCCCGATGCGACGCGCGAGCGGCTTGCCGACCTGTTCTACGGCAAGGACGGCCTCGGCTGGACGATCGCACGGTATAATATCGGCGGCGGTAATGCCGCAACGACGAAGCCCTATCTCCGCACCGGCGCGGCGGTGCCGGGGTTCTGGCGCCAACCGGCAGGCGCCGTCGGCAACGACTGGTGGCGGCCCGACGATCCGGCGATGTGGAACTGGTCCGCGGATGCCAATCAGCGCTGGTGGCTCGACGCGATCCGCCGCCGCGTGCCGTCTCCGATCTTCGAGGCGTTCTCCAACTCGCCCCCCTGGTTCATGACGGTCAGCGGCAAAGTCTCCGGCGCGGTCAAAGGCACCGACGACAATCTTCGCGCCGGACAGGAGCGCCCGTTCGCCCAGTATCTCGCGCGCGTCGTCGGCGAACTCGAGCGCCGCCATCACATCCGCTTCCGCACGCTGTCGCCGGTAAACGAGCCCAACACCGATTATTGGTTCGCAGCGAACACGCAGGAGGGCGCGCACTGGTCGCCCGCGCGCCAGGCGGCGATGATCGATGCCTCCGACGACGCGCTGAAGGCGGCGGGGCTGAAGACCCGGATCGCCGCCCCGGACGAGACGAATTCGCACCTCTTCGTGACCGATTGGGCCGGATATCCAGCCGCGACCCGCGCCCGGATCGGCCAACTCAACGTCCACAGCTATGGCACCGTTCACCAGACCGCGGTGCGCGATATCGCCCGCGCGTCGGGTATCCGGTTGTGGATGAGCGAAGACGACACACCGCTCGACAAGGATCCCGAATCCTTCACCGACATGGCCTCGGCTCTAGCGTTTGCCGAGCATGTCGTCGGCGATCTCAAACGACTGGAGCCCGCGGCCTGGGTGTTCTGGCAGGCGGTCGAAAATCTCAGTGCGAAGGACGGCAAGCCCGGGTCGAACTGGGGGCTCGTCAAGATGGACCTCGCCGCCGCACCGTCAGCGCCACATCCGATCCGGATCTCGCCAAAATACTGGGCGATGGCCTCGTTCAGCCGCTACATCCGGCCGGGCTATCGTCTGGTTCCGGTCGACGATCCCGATACGGTCGGCGCGGTGTCGCCCGATGGACGCAAGATCGTGCTCGTCCACGTCAACGGCGGATCGATCACGCGTCGGCTGGCGGTCGCGCTCCCGCACGCAACCCTGCGCGACGTCGTCGTCACCGATGCGCGCCATCAGGCGGTCAGCGTCGGCGTTCCCCGCGACGGCAGGATCGATGTGGCGCCGAGATCCGTGACGACCCTGCTGTTCGACGCAGACTGATCGAGCACGGAGGAAGCTTCGGTTCGAACGGCTAGATCCGCTCTTTCTCCGTCATGCCGGACAAGTTCGATGGCTATTCCTTTCGCGCAAGCAAGACGTGTGTCCCCGCGAAGGCGGGGATCCAGCCTGGGCTCCCGCCTTCGCGGGAGAACAAAGAAGCGCGTCGGCTCGACGGAGAAAAGCGCGTTCAAACTAAACGTCGCTCCGAGCTAGCCGGCCGCCGACGCCCCCCCGCCGCGGCCCTTCCAGGATAAAATACGATTGTCGCCGAAGCGTCATCGAAGCGTCGCGAGCCCGTAACGTCCGACGGCAATGGCGAACGCGAAGCTGCACTAGAGCGGCTTGGGGACACACCATGAACCGTCTTTCCAGCCTGCTCGCGGGCGCCGCCCCATATGCCATCGCAGCGTGTGCGTTCGCCGCACCGCTCTCGGCACAGACCGCCACCGATCCATCGGCCACGCTGGCGACCGACGCATCGGCGACGGCAACGGCACCTGGAACGGACGGCGCGGGCGGGGACATCGTCGTGCTCGGCTTCGGCCAGAGCCGCCAGGTCCAGAGCGTCAACGCCGCCGACATCGCGCGCCTGACGCCGGGTTCGAGCCCGCTCAAGGCGATCGAAAAGCTGCCGGGCGTCAATTTCCAGGCCGCCGATCCGTTTGGCGCCTATGAATGGGCGGTCCGCATCTCGCTGCGCGGGTTCAACCAGAACCAGCTCGGCTTCACGCTCGACGGCGTGCCGCTCGGCGACATGAGCTACGGCAACGTCAACGGCCTGCACATCAGCCGCGCGATCATCTCCGAGAACGTCGCGCGCACCGACGTCGCGCAGGGCGCCGGCGCGCTCGGCACCGCCTCGACCAGCAATCTCGGCGGCACGATCGAGTTCTTCAGCGACAAGCCGCGCGACGTCATGAACGTAACCGGCGGCGGCACCTATGGGTCGGACAACACCTACCGCGCCTTCGCCCGCATCGACAGCGGCGATCTCGGCAGCGGTCTGAAAGGCTATTTGAGCTACGGCTTTCTCTCGACCGACAAGTGGAAGGGCGACGGCGTCCAGCGCCAGCACCAGGCGAACGGCAAGATCGTCAAGGATCTGGGCAGCCTCGGCTCGCTGACGGCGTTCCTCAACTTCTCGGATCGCCGCGAGCAGGATTATCAGGATCTCAGTCTCGACATCATCCGCCGCCGCGGGCTGCGCGACGACAACATCGCCGACAACTACCCGTTGGCGTTGCAGATCGCCAAGGTGGCACAGAACCAGGCGGCCGTCGCGGCCGGAAAGACGCAACCCTGGGCCGGCGCCGGCACGACCTTCCCGGCCGGCTTCGGTACGGTCGACGACGCCTATTACGATGCCGGCGGTCTGCGCCGCGACTATCTCGGCGGCGTCACGTTCGACGCCAACCTGACGCCCGAACTCACGCTCAGCACGACCGGCTATTATCACGACAACAAGGGTCAGGGATCGTGGATCACGCCGTATTCGCCGACCCCCGCGGGCGCGGCGAACGCCGACGGCACGCCGATCACCGCGGCTAGCCCGCTCGGCTTCCGCACCACCGAATATGCGATGAAACGCGGCGGTGCGCTCAGCAACCTCGCCTATGTCCGCGGCGCCAATACGCTCGAACTGGGCGGCTGGTACGAGACGAACACCTTCACCCAGGCGCGCCGGTTCTACGGGATGACCGACAGCGCCACGCCGAACCGCGATACGCTGGAGTTCCAGAGCAACCCGTATGCCACGCAGTGGGACGGCAAATACACCACCGACACGATCCAGTATCATGTCGGCGACACGATCCGCCTTGCCGACGACCGTCTGGTCCTCAACGCCGGCTGGAAGGGGTTCTACGTCACCAATCGCGCGATCATGTTGCCCGCGACCGCCTCCCCACTGGCGGTCGGCAAGATCAGTGCGAAGGACTGGTTCCAGCCACAGGCCGGGATCCTGTTCAAGCTGACCCCGGGTGCCGAACTGTTCGCGGACTATAAGGAGAACGTCCGCGCCTATGTCTCGTCCGCGACGACCGGTCCGTTCTCGACCACCCAGGCCGGGTTCGACGCGATCCGGGGCCAGTTGAAGCCCGAGCGCTCGAAGACGGCCGAGGGCGGGCTTCGTTTCCGCGAAGGCCCATTCCAGGCGTCGGCGGTCGGCTATTACATCGACTTCTCGAACCGCCTGCTGGGCTTCTCCAACGGCGCGGGGATCATCGGCAATCCGGCGACGCTGAACAACGTCGGCAGTGTCCACACCTACGGCGCCGAGGTCGCGGTCAACTACCGCATCTTCACGCCACTCTCGCTGTTCGCCAGCTACTCGTACAACAAGTCGAAATACGCCGACGACGTGTTGTCGGCGAGCGGCGCGGTGCTGGTCGCGACCGATGGCAAAATGGCGGTCGATAGCCCCGAGCACATGCTCAAGGGCGAGATCGTCGTCGAACAGTCCGGCTTCACCGGTCGGGTCGGTGCCGACTACATGAGCAAGCGCTACTTCACCTATCTCAACGATCAGTCGGTGCCGGGCCGCGTGCTGGTCGATGCGAGCATCGGCTACCGCTTCGAGGGCGAGGGTGCGCTACACGGCGTGTCGATCCTCGGCAGCGTGACCAACCTGACCGACAAGAAGTATATCTCGACGGTCGGCACGAACGGGTTCACCGCCAGCGGCGACAACCAGACGCTACTCGCCGGCACCCCGCGTCAGGTGTTCATCTCGTTGAAGAAGGGCTTCTGAGAACCGGGCGGATCACGTGTTCGCCGCGTGATCCGCCCGCTTTTACGGTAGAATGATAGGACGTCCACGCGCCGCGTAAGGCGCTTGTAAGACGATCGCGGCATCGGGTGGCATCGTCGCGACGCGTCGTCGTCTGGCTCCTCGGCAAACCGGGATCCAACCGGCGGCGTATCCTCTTCGGAAGGCGAAGACCTCGCCCGTCGCGACATCCGTACCGAGGATGTTGTCCATGCCCGTCTGGCATACTCTGCAATCCGACCAGATCGTGGTCACGCAATCGGGTCTTCACGTCGCCGCGATGGTCCGGACGATCGCCGTGAAGGCCGTCCTCGATCCCGATGCCGCGACGACCACGATCGCCGAGCCGCTCGCCAAGCGTCTGCCGCATATGCCCGATCACGCCGCGCGGACCGCGACGACCGACCCGCTCCCGCTGCGCCCGACCATCGACGTCAAGCTGCGCTCGACGTATCGGTCGATCTCACAGGCGAAGTTCGGCGCGGTCGCACCGGACAGCACGATGCTGGACGTCGGCCGCGATGTCTTGACGCACGAAATGCTGCGGCTCGATTTCGCAAGCGGTCGGATCGCAACAGTAGGCAAGACGGATATGGCGTCGCTGGGCAGCCGCTCCGTTCCACTCCGCCTCACGCTCACGACGGACGGCTACAGCGCGGCATGGGGTGATAGCCCGATCCCGTTCCATGCGGACGCGGCGCGCCAACCGGCGAGCGTCGTTCGTACCGTGACATACGGCGCGCTGACGCTTCCGGTCCATGACGATGGTCGAGGCGGGCGCTGGATCGGCTGGGATGCCTTTGCCGGCAAGCGGATCGTCCTCGACCTGCCGCACGCCACGATCTGGATCGAAAAGCCGGGCGGCTGACGAAGACGGGCGATTATCCGCCGACTATGCCGCCCCCGGCCGCTTGAAACAACGCCACCGTATCGGAGAGCCGGGCTGCACGTGCCTGCACCGCCTGCGATCGCGCCTGCGCGTCGGTCGCGGTCGCGTTGAGCAAGGCGGGCGTACCGACGTCGCCAAGCGCCAGCTGACGCCGCACGAAGCCGAGGGCGCGACCCGACGCATCGGTCGCGCGCGTCGCGGAGTCGAGCGCATCGGCATCGGTTCGCAACCCGGTCAGCGCATCGGCCACGTCGCCGAACGCATCGAGCACCGCCGCCCGATACTGCGCCTTCGCCCCCTCCAGCGCCGCCTCGGCAGCACGCTGTTGATGACGAAGCGCGCCCGCATGAAAGATCGGCTGCGTAATGCCGCCGATCAGCGTCCAGAACGGGTTGCCGCTCTTGAACATGTCGCCGAACCGTTCCGACGTTCCGCCCGCCGATCCGCTGAGCGAGATCGCGGGCAGACGCGCGGCAATCGCGGTGCCGACATCGGCCCCTGCCCCTTCGAGCTGCGCGCGTGCCGCCAGCACATCGGGGCGACGCGCGACGAGATCGGAGGGTACGACCAGCGGCAGGTCGCGCGGCAAGGTCAGCGAGGCGAGCGTGGGCAGCGGCGGCAGGTCCGATCCCGCCGAGCGTCCGATCAACGTGCCGATCACCACGCGCTGATGCGCTTCGGCGCGGACGAGCGGGGGCAGCGCACCCTCGGCAGTCGCCAGTGCCGCCTGTTGCGTCGAGACGTCGGCGGCACCGACTGCGCCGAGTTGCTGGCGCTTGACCAACGTCTGCAGGATGTCGCGATTGACCGCGATGCCGGTCTGGGCCGCGACGATCTGATCGGCGAGCGAGGCGCACTGGATCACCGCCTCGACCAGATTGGCGATCACCGTCGTTTTCGCCGCCCCGAGCCGTTGGCGCTGCGTTTCGGTCGCGGCGCGCGCGGAGCGGATCTTCGAGCGGGTGCCGCCGAACAAGTCGGGCGCATAGCTTACCGTCACCTGCGCGGTATGCAGCGTATAGAGCTGCTGGTTCTGGTCCGCGACCGCGGGCGACAGCGCGTTCGAGATTCGCGTGCGCTCCGCCTGATAGTTCACGTCGGCCTGCGGCAGCGCCGAGCCCGCCGTGGCGGAACCCTGCTCGCGGTACTGGCGCAGCGTCGCCTCGGCCACGGCGATATCGGTCGCATGCGACTGCGCCTCGCTCACCAGCGTGTCGAGCTGCGCGCTGCCGAAGGTCCGCCACCACTCCGCCGGCACTGCCGCGAGCGTAGTAGCCTGCGCCGCGCCGCTTGACGGTGCGAAGGTCTGTGCGGCGGGGGTAGGCGGCAGGCTGGCATGCGCGTCGAGATTGCGCGGACCCATCGTGCAGGCGCTGGTGGCGCCCGCAAGCAGGAGAATGGCGAGACGCTTCATGCCGTGGCCTCCGTATGGCCGTCAGTATTGGGATGATGGCCGACGTCGCGCCCGTGTGCACCGCGGTCCTCCGGCGGCACGCGCTTCGAGAACCGCGCGATGAGCACCGGCAACACCAGCAGGATCAGGATCGGCGCGAGCGTCATACCCCCGACCACGACCAGCGCGAGCGGTTTCTGTACCTGGCTGCCGATCCCACTCGACAGCGCGGCGGGGAGCAGGCCGATCGCCGCCACCAGGCACGTCATCACCACCGGACGCAGGCTGTGCCGCACCGTCGTGGCCAACGCATTCTCGCGCGCGAACCCCTCGTCGACCGCGTGATTATAGGTCGTGACCACCAGGATGCCGTCCATCACCGCGATCCCGAACAGCGCGACGAAGCCGATCGCCGACGAGATGCTGAACGCGGTCCCGGTCAGCGCAAGTGCCAACACGCCGCCGATGATCGCCATCGGGATCGCCGAAAAGGCCAGCAGGCTGTCGCGGATCGAGCCGAAGTTCGCATACAGCAGCAGCAGGATCACCAGCAGGCTGATCGGTACCACCACTTCCAATCGCGCGACCGCGTTGTTGAGGTTGTCGAGCTCGCCCGCCCATTCGAGATGATAGCCCGACGGCAGGTGCACGGTCTGGCCGATCCGCGCATGCGCCTCGTCGACCGCACCGCCGAGATCGCGGCCGCGGACCGAGAACTTGATCGGGATGTAGCGCTCCTGATGCTCGCGGTAGATGAACGAGGCACCCGTCGTGAGCTTGACGTCGGCGACCTCGGACAGCGGCACCTGGATCGTGCCTGCGCCGTCAGGCGACGGCGCGCCGATGGTGATGCGGCGGATCGCGTCGATCGTATCGCGCTGTTCGGGTTTCAGGCGGACGACGATCGGGAAGTGGCGATCGGTGCCCTTCTCGTACAAATCGACGTTCGACTGCCCGCCGATCGCCGCGGCGACGGTCGCGTTGATGTCGTCGGGGGTCAGGCCGTAGCGTGAGGCACGCGCGCGATCGACGTCGATCCGCACGGTCGGCTGGCCGAGTGACTGAAACACGCCCAAGTCTTCGATTCCGCGGACCTTGCCCATCTGCGCCTTGATCTGGTTGGCATATTTCTCGAGCGTCGTCAGGTCGGGGCCGAACAGCTTGATCGAGTTCGCGCCCTTCACGCCCGACGCCGCCTCCTCGACGTTATCCTCGATGATCTGCGAGAACGAGAAGTCGACGCCGGGGTATTTGGCGCTGAGCCGCTTCGACAGTTCCTCGGTCAGCGTTTCCTTGGTGACGCCGCTCGGCCATGTGTCGAACGGCTTCAGTGGCACGAAGAACTCGGCATTGAAGAACCCGGTGGAGTCGGTCCCGTCGTCGGGGCGGCCATGCGCGGACAGCACTGCCTGCACCTCGGGATATTGCGTCAGGATGCGGCGGACGCCGTTGACGACCGGCTGCCCCGCCTCGAGGCTGACCGACGCGGGCAGCGTCGCGCGGATATACATGTTGCCCTCTTCGAGATGCGGCAGGAACTCGATCCCGAGCGACCGCACGCCCACCAGGGCGACCGCCATCAACAGCAGCGCGCCACCGATCGCGACGACCCGGTTGCCGAGCGCGAACGCCGCCGCCGGCTCGTAGACGCGGCGCAGCTTGCCGACGATCCACGTCTCGACCTCCGACAATTTGTCGGGCAGCAGCATCGTCGCCAGCACCGGCGCGACCGTGAAGGTCGCGATCAGGCCGCCGGTGATCGCATAGGCATAGGTCTTCGCCATCGGCCCGAAGATATGGCCCTCGACGCCGGTGAGCGTGAACAGCGGCAGGAAGCTGGCGATGATGATCGCGGCGGCGAAGAAGATCCCGCGGCTGACCTCCGAGCTGGCGCCGAGCACCGCCGAGAAGCGGTTGGCGAGCGTGTAGTGCCCCTTGCCGCTTTCGACGTGCGCGGATCGTTCGACCATGTGGCGGAAGATGTTCTCCACCATGATCACACAGGCATCGACCACGAGCCCGAAATCGAGCGCGCCCACCGAGAGCAGGTTCGCGCTTTCCCCCTGCAACACCAGGATAAGGATCGCGAAGGCGAGCGCGAACGGGATCGTCGCCGAGACGATGATCGCGCTGCGCAGATTGCCGAGGAATATCCACTGGAGCGCGAAGATCAGCAGGATGCCGACCACCATGTTCTCGAGCACGGTGTGGATCGTCAGGTGGATCAGGTCGGAGCGATCGTAGATCCGGTCGAGATGGACACCCGGCGGCAGGATACCCGACGCGTTGATGTCGGACACTTCCTTCTGCACGGCGAGGATCGTCGGCATCGACTGCGCGCCACGCTGCATCAGGACGATGCCCTGGACGATGTCGTCCTGGTCGTTGTAGCCGGCGATGCCGAGCCGCGGCGCGTTGCCGATGCGGACGTGCGCGACGTCCTTCAGCAACACGGGCTGGCCGCCGCCGGTGCCGACGAGCACGTTCTCGATACCGCCGACCGACTGGATCAGGCCGATGCCGCGGACGATCGCCGCCTGCGCACCGAAGTTGATCGTCTGGCCGCCGACATTGCCGTCGCTCTTGGCAAGCGCCGCCAGCACCTGCGACACGGTCACGTTGTGCGCGGCGAGGCGATCATTGTCGATCACCACGTCGTAGGTGCGCAGCTTGCCGCCCCAGCCGGTGACGTCGATCACGCCCGGGATCCGTTTGAACCGGCGCTGGAGGACCCAGTCCTGCAACGTCTTGAGGTCCATCACCGAATAGCCCTTCGGCGCGGTGATCTTGTAGCGGAAGATCTCGCCGACCGGGCTGGTCGGGGACAGCGTCGGCTGTGCGCCACCCTGGAGCGGCGGGAGCTGCGACAGGCGGTTGATGACCTGTTGCTTCGCCTGATCGTTGGTCAGGTCGTAGCTGAACTGGATCTTGATGTCCGACAGCCCGAACAGCGAGATCGCGCGGATCGCGGTCAGATGCGGGATGCCCGCCATGCCGACCTCGATCGGGATGGTGACGTTGCGCTCCATCTCCTCGGCCGACAGACCCTGGGTCTGGGTGATGATCTCGACCATCGGCGGGACCGGGTCGGGATACGCCTCGATGTTGAGATTGTAGAAGCCGACGCCTCCCGCCACCAGCATGGCGACGAAGATGCCGACGATCAGCAGCCGCTGGCGCAGCGCGAATTCGACGATCCGGTTCATTCGCCGAGACCGGCTTCGTTGACGAACAGCGCGCCCGCGGTGACGATCCGCTCACCGGACTTGAGGCCCGCGGTGATCGTGACCTTGCCGTCCTGCTCCTCGCCCGCGGTAACTTTCCGCGCGACCAGCAGGCCGTCGGGCCGGACCACCCACACGCGCGCATCGTCGCCTTCGTGGATCACGGCCGCCGCAGGTACCAGTAATGCGTCGCCGCTGTGCGGGCGCTGGATCGAGAAGCTGGCGAACATCTGCGGTTTCAGCGTCCCGTCCGGGTTGGCGATGGTCGCACGCACCGGCAGGCGGTGGCTCTGCGGATCGAGCGCGGCGCCGACCAGATCGATCGTCGCGTGGAAGCTGCGCCCCGGCAGCGCGGGCGTTGTCACCGTGACGCTGTCGCCGAGATGCACTGCGCTCGCATCGCCCTCGGCGAGCTGCGCGATCAGCCAGACGCGCGACGGATCGGTGATCGTCATCACCGGCTTGTCGCCGCCCTGCGACAGATACTGCCCCGCCGATACGTCGCGCGACGCGATCAGACCGGAGATCGGCGCATGCAGCGTGGTCACGTCGTGGATGCCCGAGACTTCGCCGACATTCTCCAGGCGCGAGATCTCGCCCTGCGACTTGCCGAGGATCGCCAGCTTGTCGCGGGCGGCACCGAGCGAGGCGGCGGCCGTGCGCGCAGTCGCCTGCGCGACGGCGAGATCGGTCTTGGCCTGCTGATAATCCTTCAGTGCGCCGCCCGCCGTCTCGTAGATCTGCCGCTGGCGATCCGCGGTACGCTCCGCGGTGGCGAGTTGTGCCTGCGCGTTCTGTGCAGCGGCGCGCGCTGCGAACAGTCCGCTGCGTGCATCGACGAAATCGCTCGTCTTCACCAGCATCAGCGGCTGGCCTTGCGTCACGCGTTGCCCCGCATCCGCGAGCACGCGCACCACCTGCCCCGAATAGGGCATCAAAACCGGCGTACTGCGATCGCCATCGACCGTGATCGCGCCGCTCGCCAACGTCCGCGCATCGGATGCACCATAGCCGACGCGCATCGTCGTCAGCCCGGCCATCTGATCCTTGGTCGGCCGGAACGTGCCGGCAGGCGACACGGGTGCAGGCGCAGGCTCGTGATGCGTGAGCTTGCCGATCAGCACGACGATCAGCACCAGCCCGACGATCACGCCGGCCGCGATACCGAGCCAGCGCATCTGCGCGGAACGGGACAGCGAGCGTGTCGGGGGGAGCGTTTCGGGTGTCGTCGATGCGTGCATAATCAGCCCCTTGGGGATTAGACTGGAGCCGGTAGCGTCGCTGGCTTACAGCGCGCTTACGGATGCTGCACTGCACCGAAACAGGCGCGACACGGGCACCGGACAGGGGGGAGATCGATGCGGATATTGCTGATCGAGGACGACCGCGCGCTCGCCGACGCCCTGACGGCCGCATTGTGTCCGCGCGGCCTGTCGGTCGATCTGGCCCGCAGCGCCGACGAAGCCGACGCCTATCTGCAACAAGCCGATTATGCCGCAATCCTGCTCGACCTTGGCCTGCCGGACGAGGATGGACTGGCGCTACTCCACCGGATGCGCGCGCGAGGCGATACCCGCCCGGTGCTGATCCTCACCGCACGCGGCACGATCGACGCACGGATCCGCGGTTTGAACGAAGGCGCCGACGACTATCTGGTCAAGCCGTTCGACGTGGACGAATTGCACGCCCGTCTGCTCGCAGTGCTGCGCCGCCAGGGTGGGTATCTGGGCCGGTCGCTGACGTGCGGACGGCTGACGTTCGATCTCGAAATCCGTGTCGCGCATGTCGAAGGCGCGACGATCGCGCTATCGGTGCGCGAGACCGAGTTGCTCGAACTGCTGCTGCGACGCGCGGGCAACGTCGTGCCCAAGCGGATCGCCGAGGATCATCTGTTCGGGCTTGGCGGGGACCTCGGCTCGAATGCGGTCGAGGTTTATGTCCACCGGCTGCGGAAGAAGCTCGACGAGGCGGCGAGCGGCACGCTGATCGAGACGGTGCGCGGCGTCGGCTACATCATCGTCGCCAAGCCATGAGCCTGCGCCTGCCTCGATCGCTGCCCCGCTCGCTTCTCGGCCAGTTCATCGCGCTCCACATCGTCACCGCGCTGGCGGCGACGATCGCCCTGTCGCTCGGTGTCGCGATGCTGCTCCACAGCACCGCCGACCATTACCAGCGGCGGCTGCTCCGCCAACAGGCCGCGATCGTCGCAAGCGCCTTGCCAGCGTCGACCGCCCTGCGCAGCGATGCCTTGACCGACGGCATGGCGGTCGCGCTCGTCGACCGTAATCGCGTGGTAATCATGGCCAAGGGGCCCGCCCGTCCACAGATCATCGCGGCGGTACCGATGGACCACGGCGCGCATTTCTTCCGCCGCGGCGCGATCGAGGCGTACAGCGTGCCGGCCGCCGGGGGGCGCTGGATCGTAGCGTCGCAGGACGGCGCGGCACCCGAGGTCATTACCGACGATATCGTCAGCGCCTTCCTCAAACGCTTCGCGCTCCTGGTGCTGCCGATCGCCGCGCTGGTGCCGCTGATCGGCGCGCTGCTGACCCGACGCCTGACCCGGCGCATGAAAGCGGTATCGGCCACAGCCGCGGCGATCGGTCCACGGACCTTGGGGACGCGGTTGCCGCGGGGAACGCTGCCCTCCGAAGTGGAACCATTGGCCGCGGCCACCAACGAGGCGCTCGATCGCCTCGAACAGGGCTTCAAGGCACAGACCGCGTTCGCCGCGGACGTGGCGCACGAGCTTCGCACGCCGCTGGCGATCATCAGGCTGCGCGCCGATGCGATCGACGACGATTCGATCAGAGCCGGCATCCTCGTCTCGGTCGATCGCGCGGCGCGGGTCGTCGGCCAGCTTCTCGCGCTGGCCGATCTTGAACGCCCGATCGAGGACAGCGGCGAACCGCTCGATCTGGCTGCACTGGCCATCGCCGTCGTAACCGACCGCGCCCCCGCGATCATCGCCGGCGGCCGCAGCATCGCGCTGGACGATCGCTGGACGGGTAATCCGGCCAGCGTGTTCGGCTATCCCGGCGCGGTCACGCTCGCGCTCGAGAACCTCGTCGACAACGCCGCGCGTCATACGCCGATCGGCACGACCATCACCGTGCGTGTCGGACCGGATCGGTGCCTGTGCGTGTCGGACGACGGCGACGGCGTGCCGCCCGAGCATCTCGCGCGGTTGAAGGACCGGTTCTGGCGCGCGGATGGTGCTCGCGCGGAAGGCTCGGGCATCGGTCTTTCGATCGTCGACCGGGTCGCACGTGCGCACCTCGGCGTATTCGAAATTTCGCCCGGACATTGTGGCAAAGGGCTTAGTTTCGCGATGATTTTCGATCGACCGGGCTTGCCGAAAGACGCCGATGCCTGACCGGTACGCGGTAAGCGCTGCCGGTGCCTATCGTGCCGCCGCCGCCAATTCATGACGTGCGATATCGATAGTTTCCTCGCGGTGATTGTCGCTACCGACGACCGGGATGCGTCGCCCCCCGGTCGTCGAGCGCCAGGTCGGCGACACGATCCACGATGGAACCGTGTCGCCGCAGGTCTCAGAAGCTCTTGCGGATCCCTCCGAAGAAGCCCCGGCGCGCGCCATATTGCGGGGCGCCGACCCCGACGCCCGATCCGTCGCGCAGCAGATAGGTATTGTCGGCGATGTTGGTGACGTTGAAGCTGATCGCGACGCCCTTCAGCACGCCCGGCCCATCGATGTTCTGCGTGATGCCGAAATCTGCCGTGAAGTACGACGGCAGCTTACCGCCATTGGGCACGATCCCGGCAGGGTCGTCGGCGCGCAGGCCGTCGCCGTAGAGCATCGTCACCGACGGGACGAGCTTGCCGAGACCATCCTGGATCGACACGCTGCCGCCCGCCGAGCCGGTCCAGCGCTGCGAATGGTCGGTGAAGATATAGTGGTTGGCGATGTAGGCGATTTCGTCGGGCTGGAAGAAATACTGGCTCGAGACGATGTTCCGGCCCTTCTCCTGCCCGCGCGCGACGTTGGCATACAGGTCGAGCGGCCCCTTGGTGTAGCTCGCCGTGACCTCGGTCCCCCACGCATAGCCCTTGGCGTAGTTGAACGGCGACAGCACCAGCGACGGCCCGAACTGGCCCTCGTCGAGCAGGTTGCGCTTGATCTTGTAATAGGCGTCGACCCCGAGCTTGAAGGCCGAGCCGAAGGTGTGCTGGACCCCGCCGTCGAAATAATGCTCGCGTTCGGCGCGCACCGGGTCCGCCGTCGTGATCGCAGTCGCCTTGGTCGTGCCGGTGAACAGCGCGAGCGTCGGCGACGCGATCAGCTCCTGCGGTGGCGGCGTGAAGTTGCGCGCATAGCCGACATGGAACACGGTGCTGCTGTCCGCCTTCCACACCAGATTGGCGCGCGGGCTCAGCTGCTGCTCGTCGGAATAGGCGCGAACCGCATCGAACCGCGCGCCATAGTTGAGCGTCAGCGTCGGGCTCAGCGACCATTCGTCCTGCAGATACACGCCGTAGAGCTGCCCCGTCCGGCCGCCGCGATCGTTGATCGTCAGCGGTACGTCCGACGTTTGCGCTCCGGAATCGTCGACCGTGAAGACCCGCGAAGTGACGTTCGATCGCGTCCGCTCGTTCTGGAAGAACAGGCCGAAGCGCAGGGTATGGCTATCGGACAGCTTGTAGCTGCCGTCTGCCTGCACGCCCGCCGTCAGGCTCGACAGACGCGACGTGTCCGCAACCCCCGCAAGGATCAGGTCGCCACCCTGCGGATCGGGGGTGAACCGGGTCTGCGAATAGCGGATGAACGGCGCGATCTGGAAATTGAATGCATCACCGGCATATTGATAGGCTAGCACGCCGTAATGCGTGATCTCGCGCTGGTTCTGGTCGAGCTTGGCGGAGTCATACGTCGACTGGCCGTTCAGCGTATAGGCCGGCGCCTGCCCCGGATTGTTGGGGATCTGGAAATACCCGATCGACGTGCCGCCGAACGCGGTCAGCCGGCTCGTCTCGGACAGAATGTCGGAGACGTAGCCGAACCCGCGGTACTGGCGTGTATGATCGTGGATCGCATCGCGCGAGGCGGTCGGGTTCTCGACGCCGAGGTCGTTCTCGAGATAGCTGCCCGACGCAAAATAATTGAGCCCGCCGCTCGATCCGTGGACACTGGCGGTCGGCTGGACCGTACCGCGGCTGCCGCCGTAAAAGCCGAGATCGCCGCCATTCTCGAACGCCCCGTTCTCAGTCTTCAGATCGATCACGCCCGAGGTCCGATAACCATATTGCGCGGGCAGCGTGCCCGTCAGCAGGTCGATCGACTTGGCGATGTGCGGATCGAACGTCGAGCCGAAGCCCGAGATGCTCTCCGGCACGATCACGCCGTTCAACCGGTATTGGAGATTGGCGTGCTCGTTGCGGACGTGGATCGCGCCGTAGCTGTCGAGCGTCACGCCGGGGGCCTGGAGGAGGACCTGCGCCAGGCTGCGGTTGAGACCGCCCGGCTGGCGCTCGAGAAGCGCACGGTCGAGCGTATAATCGCTCGACCCAAGCGAGGGAAGGATCGCGTCGCGCGCGGCATCGAGCCGCCGCGCGGTCACGACGATATCGCCGCCGGCAGCCGGCGCAGGAGTCGCAGCGGCAGGCGCAACCGGGGTATCGGCCTGTGGTGCTGCGGTCGTGTCGGCGGACGCGGTCTGTGCCGACACGCTGGCGGGAACGAGCAGGGCGAAAGGTGCAGCCGTGGCCACGCCCAGCATGAGAAGATGTCGCATTTTTGAAGAGCTCCAAGAACCTAGAGCGACGGATCGCGCTTACGCGACGCCGACGCAGTACGGACCGGCGTTCGTCGACGCCGCACCCGCGAAAATAGTGTCAGGCTTGGAGGGGGAGCGGTGGCGCGCGGCTGCGCCAGGCGTGCGAGCGCACGTTGCGGACGGATACCGATTGCAACAACGCGGCGAGCCAGATCTTGCTGGTCGCGGGGGTGAGAACAACTGTGTCTTCGGGCAGAAGGAAGGCGTCGGCGTGCGCCAGCTCCCAGCATAACGGGCAATCCGACTCGTCCTGCTGCGTCGAGCCGTCATCGGCTGCACCGGTGATAGCCTGCGCCCCGGCGGCGTGGACGATCGGCGCCGTGTTCCGGTGCACATGCGTATGCGCCTGGACGACGAGACCCTGGACGAGAACCGCGAACAGCGCCGCGATAAGCATGGCGATGCGGAACATGCGGCTGTTCGCCTGCCGAAGCCCCGTACCCTCAGGCCGCTGCCCGATCTCGCATCCGCCCGCCGTCACGGTCAGTGCTTACGTGTGATGTTGTAGTGTAACATTCAAGCGGCCCGTATACGCCAATCCGGTGGTCCGCAAGCGCGCTCGCGGATCTGGATTGTCGGGCCCCGTAAACCGATGTTGCGTTGCGGTACAGGATCGATGCGGCGGGGTGCGATCCGCTTGGTCCGGCGGATCATGATTGGAGCCCGGCAGTCTTCCTCCATGCCTGAAATGGAGGAAGGAACAACAGGATTTCGCGCCGTTCCGACTCTGCCCGCCTTACCCGACCTGCCCGACCAGCCGCTCGTTCATCAGCGTCTCGAAAGCCGCCAGCGTACAGAGCCCGCGAACCCCGCGCGCGGAACAGCCGACGATTGGCATCACGCTGCGATACGGTTTCGCCGCACCACCCAAAGGCGTGAGGTTGCGAATTTGATCGAGCGTCTGCGAGCGATAGATCGCGCGGACGTAGAGCTTTCCCTGTTGGTCGGCGAGCCGCTCGAACAGGATCGCGCCGCCCGGCGAAGGATCGTCTGCGGCCAGCCCCGGCACGCGCCAGTGCAGGTCGAGCAGACCACCCAGATTGGCGATATTGGTGTCATGACCTGACAGCATAGTGATCGCCGGCGCATCCTTGCGCGGATCGCTGATCGCCTGACGCATCAAGGCGCCGATCCCCGACAATCCACGCGCCGCAACATATTGCGGTCTGGCGACCAGGCGGAATTCGACCGCATGCAGTTCAGACGCGCGGTCGATATCGGCGGCGGTGGCACGCCCCCAGCCGACCTCGCGCATCGGCTTGCCGTCCGCATATTCGAGCAACAGGATCTGCGCGACGGTCGACGCGCGGTCGAGCGCCCCGGCGAGCTTCGGCCGTGCGCCGGACTTGAGTGGCGCCAGCGTCGACGGCTCGCGGGTAACGCCGCACGCAGATTTCGCCGCGCCGCACAGGATCGCATCGATCCGCGACAACACGGGCCGCAGGCGACGCTCCTCGCCCGCGATACCGGCGGGGCCGATGTCGTCGAGCACCGCCGCGCGCGCCTGCGCCGCATCGAACGGCACCGCGCCTTCGTCGATCGGCGAGAAGATCGGGTCGGCGACATCCTGCGGGCGGTGCGCGATATCGAGCGTACACCCGGGCGCGAGCGCGGTGCCCCAGGTTTGGGCGGTCGCGATCGTCCGCTGGTCGCTGTCCGCGATGATCCGCATCGTGCCACATCCGGTCCGCGAGAGCACACCGTCTGCGATGAAGGCGGCGCGATCGGCGGCCGCCAACAGGCGCAATGCGTCGGCGCCGTGCGGGGTCAGATAGCCCGGCTCGACCGGCCATGCGGGCCACGCTTCGGCAGCGGTACCCGCGGGCATCGGCGGCGACTTGGTCGGTGGCCGGACACCGTGGCGCATCAGCATCACGACCCGATCGACATGCAACCCCGCCGGCACCGCCGCCTGCGCAAACGCGGCAGATCCGGTCGAGGCGAGCAGGACCGCGGCGGCGGATAGGATTGATCGCATGGCAGAATCCTAGAAGTGGAGTTGCGCGCCCCAGCGGACCGACATGTCGTAGCGCTCGCGCTCGACCAGTAACGCCTTGCTGCCGATATAGCGACGCCACGGCGCATCGGTCAGGTTGGTCGCGCTCGCGAAGAAGGTGAGTTCCGGCGAGACTTGATAACTTGCGTTGACGTCGAGCTGGCCGTTATTGTCGGTATATTGGTCGAGCGCGGCTGTCGCGCCCAGCGTGTCGAGATACGCCGAGCGGTACGAATAGGCCGCGCGCACCGCGAACCCGTATTTCTCGTAGAAGATCTGCGCGGTGCCGACATGCTTCGACTGCTGGAACAGCGGGATGTCGCCGGTCCGCGACGGCGTGCCGAGGATCGTGCCGTTGCCGTTGCCCCAGATCCGCGTGTAGTTCGCCGCCACGCCGAACCCGTCGAGCGGCGACGGCAGGAAGGTGAAGCGCGTCTGCAGATTGGCCTCGATACCGTAGACCTTGGCCTTGTCGATATTGAGCGGCGTCGTGACGGTCGCGTTGGTCAGCGCCTGCCCTGCGAACGTCCCGGTCTGGCCGAGCAGCGACTGCGCATAGATCGGATCGTCGAGCTTCTTGTAGAAGCCGCCCAGCGAGATCAGCCCCTGCCCCGGCAGATAATATTCGACCGCACCGTCGAAATTAAGCGCCTTGTACGGCTTCAGGTTCGGATTGCCCTGAGACACCGAATTGGGATTGGTCGTCTGGTCGACCGATACATAGGGGGCGAGCTGCGCATAGTTCGGCCGGCCGATCGCGGTCGTCACAGCACCGCGTACGACGAGCGCGTCGGTCAGGTCATACCGCGCATTGAGGCCCGGAAACACGTCGGTGTATTGCTTCGATCCGAAGCTGTTATAGCCCGAGGTCAGCGACGAGGTGGCGGTGATCAGCTTGGCCTGGCTACGGTCGCGGGTCTGTTCGACGCGGACGCCAGGCACCAGCGTCAGCTTGTCGAACTTCAGCGTCGCCATCGCGTAACCCGCGATGATCCGCTCCTTCACGTCGTAATCGTTCGCTAGGCTGTTGGCGATCGACCCCGCTGTGTTGAGCGTCACCGTACCGGGGTTGGCGGCGAGGTACGTTTGCGCAGCGGCGTAATCGATCCGCGGACCGAAGGTGTAGTCGCTCCCGTAGAAGCTGGTGTCGCCGAGATACGAGACGTTGGCGAGCGTGAACGTCCGCCCGCTGGTCAGCCCATAGGTGACGTAGTCGCGGTTGTTGGTCTTGTGCCGGTCGAGATATTTCGCGCCGATCTTGACCACCGAGTCGGACCCGATCCCCAGCGGAATCGCATAGTCGATCCGGCCCTGCGCCAGCTTCTCGACGGCGAGGCGCTGGTCGTAGTTCACGCTGTTGAGCGCATAGGCGGTCTGTGCCAGCGTCGTCGTCGGCACGAAAGTGTAGGGCGTATCGGCGACGTCGTAATCGACCGTCAGCGCAGTACCCCCGGTCCGAAAATTATATTCGGAGCGGAGCGGGTCGCGCTTCTCCGCGCGTGCATAGCCCCCCGTCAGCGAGAGATGGCCGGGCCCAAAATCGAACTCGCCCCCGCCCTGCACCGACTTGGTGTTATCCTTCTCCTCGCGCCGCCGGACGCGGACGCTGCCGCGCCCGCGGAACCGGCCGGTGGTGGCGGTCTGGTTGGAGAAAGCGGACTCGTTGTCGATGATGAACTGGTCGCGGGTTTCGTTGTCGTCGAACGCCGAATACGTCCCGCGCAGGAAAAACTTGGTCGTATCGCTCGGCCGCCAGTCGAGATTGAGCACAGCACCCTTGCGCGTCCGCGTCAGGTTATAGTCGCGCAGCCCATACTGGTCGGGCACGACGAACCCGTTCGCCGCCACCGGCACGCGCCAGTTGGTCGAGCCTTGGAAATTCTCGGACTCGATCGGCCGCTTGGAATAGTTGACCGACAGGACCGCGCCGAACTGGTGGTCGGGGCCGAACAGCCCGCCGACCTGGATGTCGCCCTCATACGGATGCTTCCCGTTGAGCCGCGACCAACCATAAGCGGCGCGCGCGTCGGCGAAATAGGGCTTGTTCCGATCGAACGCCGACAGCGTCCGGACATCGACCGACCCGCCGATCGCGTTGGCATCCTGATCCGCGGTCAGCGACTTGGTGACGACCACCGCGCTGATGAGCGCCGAGGGAATGTCGTCGAGCTTGACCTGCCGACCCTCCGGCTCGGGCGCGGGCAAGGTCATGCCGTTCAATGTGACGTTGACGAGATCCGGGTTGATCCCGCGAACGATGACGTAACGCCCCTCGCCCTGATCGTTGGCGACCGACACGCCCGGCAGCCGGCGGACCGCTTCGGCGACGTTCTGATCGGGCAGCTTGCCGACATCGTTCGCGAACACTGCCTCGACGAAATTGTTCGCGGTCCGCTTTTCCTCGATCGCCTTGCGTTCGCCGGCGCGCGTGCCGGTCACGACGATGTCGTCGGGGGCAGTGTCCTGCTTGGGAGCTGCCGGGGGCGCAACCGGGGCAGTCTGCGCCTGGAGCGGTCCCGTCAGGATCGCGCACAGCGACGCGCTCGCTGCCAGCGCAGCTTTCGAAAACCCGTTCATCTGCAATCGTCCCCGGCCCAATTGGGGATCGCCTACCGGTCACCTGCGACAGTTCCGCGACGATATCGTGACAGACCCAAGTCACCCCGCAGGGCTGCCCGTCGGTGATCTCCGACGGTTAGCTTGCAGCGCAACCAAGAGAAACTGCTCGTTCCCAAAAAGGCTCTATTTGTGCGTTGGTTAACACCATTTTGACTGTATCGTGCGAAGCAGGCGCCGCGAAACGAGGCCGAGATGACGATCACCAAGACTTCAAATTTCAACGAGGACGACGTTCGGGACCTTCGTCTGGCCTTCGACCCCGACGGAACCCTCGAAAGCGACCTGCGTGAAATCTGGGCGGTCATCAAGGACGGCGTCGATGAGGACGTACGCCGGTTCTGGCGGCCGTTCGCTGGCGACGCCACGCCGTACCATCTGAAGCAGGACCGGATCGACGACCTCGTTCGTCGCGACATCGACTACACCGAACTCAAATTCACCGGCGGCCTGAACCAGAAGCTGATCGGCAAGATGGTCCGCCGTGGCCGGGCGAGCAGCATGGACCGAGCGACGGAGATCGCCTTCTCCGCCGGTCTGCTTCGCAGCTATCACGCGCGTCATGCCCGTCTGTCGGCGGCGCTGACGGGCGAGCCGGCGACGCTGACCCGGCTGACGCATTCGCTCTATACACTCTATGCGCTCGAGACCTCGGTCCTGTTGAATGGCGCCTCGCTGCAAAGGGCCGACCAGGAGCTCGCCGACAGCGCCGAACATCGCAGCAAGCTGGAGGCGATCGACCGGTCGCAATGCTGGCTCGAGATGACGATCGACGGGACGATCGTGACCGCGAACCGGAACCTCCTGTCGCTCATGGGCTACACCATGAGCGAACTGGCGGGGCGTCATCACAGCATGTTATGCTCACCGGAAGACCGGGCGTCCCAGGATTATTTGGATTTGTGGGCCAACCTGCGTGCCGGACGGTTCGTGCAACGCGAATATCGCCGGCGGACCAAAGGCGGCGCCGACGTCCATTTGCAGGCAACCTACAATCCGATCTTCGATCAGCACGGTAGCGTGGTGAAAATCGTCAAATGGGCAACCGACGTGACTGCGATGCGCCAAGCGGAGCAGACGGAATCGGCACGCGCGCAGCAATTCCGTCAGGAGGCGGAAACGCGCCGCAAGGCTCACGAAGACACCTTGTCGAAGTTGGCGGAGATCGTCGACGATATCGGTGCGGTCACGCGGCAGACGTCGATGCTGGCGCTCAACGCCTCGATTGAGGCCGCGCGCGCCGGCGAGCGCGGCAAGAGCTTTGCGGTGGTGGCGAACGAAGTGAAAATGCTCTCGGGCCGGATCAAGGACGCGACGTCGACGGCGGCAAATGTTCTCACCTACGGCCAGCAATCGATCCGGCTCTGATCAAAGAAAAATCCGCCGATGTTAATCAAGGTTGCTGTGATTACACGGACATATTCGGGGATCCGCTTCGTTTTCGATTTGCCAAATCATGGCTGCGGAGAGCGAAACATGGCTGTTAAATTTGCAGGAACGATGAACGCGATCAATCGCGGACTCGACGCCACCAAGCCGACCAAGGGTGCCGACATGGTGGAGGACTGGGAGTCCGCGCTCGCCGAGATCGACACGCCGGGTGCCAAGGGAATCTTGCGGGACCTCGCCGCGTTGCGCAAGCAGCTCGAAAAGGGCGAGCCCGATGCCGATCGCATCCACGCACTGCTGCACCGTCTCGGTGCGGCGACCACCAAGATCGCCGACAAGGCCGACAAGTCGCAGGAGAAGCTGAAGGCGCTCGGCGAGGCACTGACCGAAGCCGGCGAAGATTCGCCCGACGAAGCCGAGGACGTCGAAGCCGCCGCGAGCCCCAAGCGCGCGCGCAAGAAGAGCTGACTTACAACTGGGCCGGTCCGCCGGCCTGGTATTATCGACGACGTAAAAAACCACGCCCGGGCAAGCCGAGCGTGGTTTTTTACTGTCTACCGAATGCCCAAATCGCGGCGCCGCTTCGACCCGAAAGATCGAAACGGCGCCTGGAACGATTACGCCAGCGTACGAACGTTGGGCTCGCGATCCCAGTAACGCTTCTTGGCCGCGTCGACGAACGCACCCAGCTCGACGACACCATCGTCTGCCTCAACCCCGGCCTTGTCGAGCAATGGCTTGGCCGCTGCGTTGTGGCCGATCGCCTTGAGATGCCCGAACGCATCCATGACCCACTGTACTGCCGCGCCTTCCTTGACGAGCTTCGCACAGGCATCCTTGCTCAGGATGACCGCGCACGCGTCGACCGTCACCGACGGCTGACCGAACAGCTGCGCATCCGCGGCGATCGACGATCCGTCCGACAGCGGGACCTTGCCGACCTTGGGCGCAATCGTCTTCGCCTGACCACCGGCCTTCTTGATCGCGTCCTTCAGCGCGTTCAGCTCTCCGGCATCGGTGCCGTCAGCGATCAGGATGCCGACCGTACGACCTTCCAGCGTATGCTTCTCCAGCGGGCCACGAATGATGCGCAGTGCCGGCGACAGGTCCATATCGAGGACCGGTGCCGCGGTCGGCGATGCCTCGGGCAGGTCCATGGCGAGGCCGGCAGCGACGCGCTTGGCCAGATCCTCGTCGACGTTGCGCAGGTTCGCCATCATCTGGATGCGGATGTGATCGAGCGAAACCTTCGACAGCTCGAACACGATCGCCGACGCGATATGTGCCTGCTCGGCCGGGTCCATCGAGCGGAAGAACAGCCGCGCCTGGCTGTAATGGTCCGCAAAACTCTCCGGACGGATCCGCAGCTTCTGACCTTCTTCGTCCGACGGAAAGGTCTTATAGCCCTTGTCCGGATCCTCGCGCGCACCGGCTTCCTCGCCCGCCTTGGCAAGGCTGTTCGGCTCGTAGTTGGCGCGGCCCTTGGGCACGGCCATCTGCATGTGACCGTCACGCTGCTGATTGTTGAACGGGCTGCCAGCCGCGGCAGCACGACCCTTCGCCGCGTTGATCGGAAGTTGGTGGAAGTTGACCGACCCGAGACGCGACAGCTGCGTGTCGGTGTAGCTGAACAACCGCCCCTGCAGCAGCGGATCGTTCGAGAAGCCGATACCGGGGACGACATGGCTCGGCACGAACGCAGCCTGCTCGGTCTCGGCGAAGAAATTGTCCGGATACCGGTCGAGCACCATCCGACCGACGATCTTCACCGGCAGGACTTCTTCCGGAATGATCTTGGTGGAATCGAGCACGTCGTATGGCTGGCTGTTGGCGAATTCCTCGTCGAACAGCTGGAGGCCCAGCTCCCACTCGGGATAATCGCCGCGCTCTATCCGCTCGAACAGGTCGCGACGCTGGAAGTCCGGATCGGCACCCGCGATCTTGACGGTCTCGTCCCAGATCGTCGACGCCAGCCCTGCCTTGGGCTTCCAATGGAACTTGACGAAGGTCGACTTGCCGTCCTTGTTGATCAGGCGGAAGGTGTGGACCCCAAAGCCTTCCATGTTCGCGAAGGTGCGCGGCAATGTGCGGTCCGACATCGCCCACATGATCATGTGGGTGGATTCGGGCATCAGGCTGATGAAATCCCAGAACGTGTCGTGCGCGGTCGCCGCCTGCGGATAGCCGCGATCGGCCTCCATCTTGGCGGCATGGATCAGGTCGGGGAACTTGATCGCATCCTGGATGAAAAACACCGGGATGTTATTGCCGACCAGATCCCAATTGCCTTCGCGCGTGTAGAACTTGACCGCGAAGCCGCGCACGTCGCGCGGTGTATCGATCGAGCCTGCGCCGCCGGCCACGGTCGAGAAGCGCGTGAACACCTCGGTACGCTGCCCCTTCTTCTGGAACATATCGGCGACGGTGATGTCCGACAGGCTTTCTGTGCACTCGAAATAGCCATGCGCTGCGCTGCCACGTGCGTGGACGATGCGCTCCGGAATACGCTCATGGTCGAAATGGTTGATCTTCTCGCGGTAGCTCTCGTCCTCGAGCAGGACGGGCCCGCGCGCGCCGACCTTGAGCTGGTTCTGGTTGTCGGAAATCGGCGTGCCGTGGTTGGTCGTCAGTACGGGATGATCGGCATCGGTGACCTGATGCGTCTCGCCGCCGGTCCCTGCGTTGAGATCTGAAAAGTCGGTCATGGGAATCCTCGTGTCATGCCGACGGGGAACGGTTCGGAGACGATAAAGGTTGCGCGTCCGCGCTACGCGACAGCGGTTAAAAAGCTGCAATTTCAACATCGATCAGCCCAGCGTTCAAATCGCCGCTGCCGACGCTCATGACGAAAAACGCCTGATACGAGGCATCGACCATATAAAACTGCAGAAAGATGGCTTATTTCAGCGGCTCCGCCAGTCTGGCGAGATCGAACATTGATCTTGCTCAGTGTCCTTATCTTTCCTGTATCTCCATCGAAAGGTTTGAATTTATTTTCGTTTAGATCCGAACTGGTTCTATAAGGTTTTTCTCCGTCACTTATCGTTTGGGTGTTCGATCGATATACCTTGATAAAAGCACGTTTCAGCTGGTAGCGGCCTTCGGGTAGATATACGGAAAATCTCAGGAGGAGATCACGCCTATCTATTTGGGAGAGTGCTTTGACCGGACTATCAATCGAGGCCGGTGTCGCCGCGTTCACTGCGATCGATTCGCACGCGGGCGTGAGAAAAATATATTCGGCGCAGGCAAGACTATTCGAGTCAGGCGATCACCACTGGAATATTATACGAAATCCCTTCCGTGATCCGGCGTCGCGGCTGTGAGCAACAGTCGACTTTCGTCGATCTGGCTGATCGGCGTCGCGATACCGGCGGGTCTGCTGTTGGCGCCGTCGATCAAGGCCGATCCACAGGTCGAGAGCCGATCAGGGCCGATCCTGACGCTGGACGGGCATCGCTTCCGCGATCTGGACCGCAATGGCAGGCTTGATGCGTATGAGGATTGGCGGCTGTCACCAGAGCGACGGACGGACGACTTGCTCGGTCGCATGACCCTGACGGAAAAGGCAGGGACGATGCTGCACGTGGCGCTGCCGACGATCGAGACCGCTGCCAGCCCAGGGATCGGCCGAACCTTCGAGCGCTATGACCTAGCGCGCGTTACCACGATGGTGCGATTGCATGGCATCACCAGCTTCGGCAGCCGGATCGCTCTTTCCCCGCGACGCTTTGCCGAGCAGAACGCCGCGCTCCAGACGATCGGCGAGTCATCGCGGCTCGGGATACCGATCACCATTGCCACCGATCCTGACAAGGAAATGCGCGTGGCACCCCGCGTCAAAACGAACGGTCGTGGCCGGATCGGCGATGGCGACACGCCGGCACCGATCATCGCCGCAGGCCGCGCCGGCCGCGTTGCAGAGGCAAGGATCGACGCGTCGGTCCGGCCGATCATGATCGCCAAGTTCGTCAGCGGGCTTTTCGAGAACCCCTACGCCGCTCCGGTCGCGGCGCAGGCAACCCGCTGCCGTTCGAACTGCGGTACGTGATGGCGGCGGTGACGCAACGTCCAACAGTTCGCCGAGGTTCGGATCAGTCGCTGGGCGCGGCCTCCACGAGCTCGGCATTCGCCGACCGGCAGGCGGCGAGGATGGCGGAATCGCCAAGACGGTCGGTCACGAAATAATCGATCGCATCGAGGCCGGTGATCCGGATCGGAGCAGGCCGATGGAGCTTGGAGCGATCGGCGACGAGGATCACTTTCCGCGCCTGCGCGATGATCGTCTGCGACACGCGCACCTCGTCGACATCGAAATCGAGCAACGTACCGTCGCGATCGATCCCGGACGCACCGACGATCGCGAAATCGGTCTTGAAGCCACGAATGAAATCCATCGCCAGCGTGCCGACGACCGCCCGGTCGGCAGGACGGACGCGACCGCCCGCGATCAGGATCTCGATCGACGGCGTGTCGCGCAGGATGTCGACGACGTTGAGGTTGTTGGTGATCACCAGCAAGTTGCAATGACCGGTCAGCGCCCGAGCAACCTCCTCCGTTGTCGTGCCGATATTGATGAACAGGCTGGCGCCGTCGGGGATAAGCTGCGCCGCCGCCGCGCCGATCGCGGCCTTCGCCTCCGACGCGAACGCTCGTCGTACACCATGATCGAGATTGTCGACTCCCGACGTCGCCACCGCACCGCCATGCACACGCGACACCATCGCCGTTTTCGACAGTTGGTTCAGGTCCTTGCGGATCGTCTGCGACGAGACGCCGAACTCAGCCGCCAGCGCTTCGACGCTGACGCTGCCGGTCTGGCGCGCGAGTTCGAGGATCCGACGGTGGCGGAGCACGGCGTGTTCGAGCGGCGCCGGGGTCATGCTCGGGTCGACGGTCGGGCTTCAAGATAGGCGGTCAGTCGCTCGGCTGTCCCCGACGGGACATGAAGCCCTAGCTTGCTGCGTCGATACAGGATGTCGTCGCTCGTTTGCGCCCACTCGCGCGCGATCAGATAGTCGACCTCACGCTCGGTCAAGCCGCCGCCAAAATCTTCGCCGAGCGCCGCGATATCGACGGCATCGCCGAGCAGCGCATCGACATCGGTACCATAGGCACGCGCCAGTCGACGAAGTAACGCGGAAGGCAATCCGGGCCGCGCGGCCGTCAGCCCTGCAAGGAACCGATCGAAATCCGCCTCCGGCATATCGCCGCCCGGCAGCGCGATGCCGGCGGTCCAGGCCGGGCCGATCGCGGGGATGACCTTCGCCAGTTCGGCCATCGCGTGTTCGGCGAGCTTGCGATAGGTCGTGATCTTGCCGCCGAAGATGCTGAGCATCGGCGCCTTGCCCTCGCCCGCGTCCAGATCGAGCACGTAATCACGCGTCACGGCGGAGGCGTTTCCCGCATGATCGTCATGCAAAGGACGGATCCCGGCGTAGCTCCACGCGACATCGTCCGACGTCAGCTGGCGCGTGAAATAGCGGTTTACCGTCGCGATGAGGTACGCCGTTTCCGCGTCGCTGATGACCGGCGTGCCGGGCGCGGCGTCCCATGGCTGGTCGGTCGTGCCGATCAGCGTGAACTTGCCCTCATAGGGGATGGCGAAGACGATCCGGCGGTCTTCGTTCTGCAGCATGAAGGCATGCGCGCCCTCGTAGAGTTGCGGCACGACGATATGGCTGCCCTTGACGAGCCGCACCTTGCTCTCGCTGCGGATACCCTCCGCGCGACCGATCACGTCGCTGACCCACGGGCCCGCGGCATTCACCAGCGCTTTTGCGCGTATCCGACGCTCGCCCCCCGCATCGACGATTGTCGCCGTCCATTCACCACCCTCCCGGCGGGCATCAAGCAGCCGGGTGCGCGTGCGGATTTCCGCCCCCCGGTTGGCGGCATCGCGCGCGTTCAGCACGACGAGGCGGCTATCTTCGACCCAACAGTCCGAATAGACGAAAGCCCTGCCCTGTCGATCGGCAAGCCCGTTGCCAACCGGCGATCGGTCGAGCGCGATCGTTTCGGTCCCCGGCAGCCGCTTCCGCCCGCCGAGATGGTCGTAGAGAAACAGGCCGAGCCGCACCATCCAGGCGGGACGCGGCGATTGCGTCTGCGGCAGGACGAAGCGCAGCGGCCAGATGATATGCGGCGCCATGCCCCAGAGCCGCTCGCGCTCGATCAACGATTCCCGCACCAGCCTGAACTCGCCATATTCGAGATAGCGCAGCCCTCCATGGATGAGCTTGGTCGAGGCGGACGAGGTGTGGCTGGCGAGATCGTCCTGCTCCACCAACAGCACGCGCAAGCCGCGTCCTGCCGCATCGCGCGCGATCCCCGCGCCGTTGATGCCGCCACCGACGATCAGCAGGTCGTAGTCCGGAGACGGAGATGAATGCACGGGATAGCCTTCCGCTTTCGATTACACGCGCTTTATCGCAATACGAAGCCAAACGAAAGGATTGACCGTCCTTTCAAACCGGCACAAGTCAGGCGCAAGCGGAGAGGATCACATGACCGGTAAGCACATCCTCGCGATCGATCAGGGGACCACGTCGACGCGCAGCATCGTCTTTGATTCCAAAGCCAAGTGCGTCGCGGCGGCGCAGGTCGAGTTCGCGCAGCATTATCCTGCACCGGGCTGGGTGGAACATGACCCCGAAGACATCTGGCGCGATGTCCTCTCGACGGCGCACGAGGCGATCGCCAGGAGCGGCGTCGCCGCACGCGACATCGCGGCGATCGGTATCACCAATCAACGCGAGACGACGGTCGTCTGGGATCGCGCGACGGGCACCCCGATCCATCCCGCGATCGTGTGGCAGGATCGCCGTACCGCGGCCAGATGCGCCGAACTGCGCGCGGCGGGCGCCGAGGACGAGGTGCGCAAGCGCACCGGATTGCTGCTCGATCCCTATTTCTCGGGGACCAAGGTCGCGTGGATTCTCGATCACGTCGCGGGCGCCCGCGACCGTGCCGAGCGCGGCCTGCTCGCATTCGGAACGATCGACAGCTTCCTGTTGTGGCGGCTGACCGGTGGCACCGTCCACGCAACCGACGTCACCAACGCGTCACGCACGCTGCTCTGGAACATCCGGGAAGACCGCTGGGACAGCGCGATGTGCGACCTGCTCGGCGTGCCGATCGCGATGCTGCCCGAGGTCCACGACAACGCCCATCACTACGGCGTGACGGCCCCCGGTCTGTTCGATGCGCAGATCCCCGTCGCGGGCATCGCCGGCGATCAGCAGGCGGCGCTGTTCGGCCAGGCCTGCTTCGCGCGCGGGATGACCAAGTCGACCTATGGCACGGGCTGCTTCATGCTGCTCAACACAGGGGCCGAGGCGATCCGATCGAAACACCGGTTGCTGACGACTCCCGCCTACCGGCTGGCGGGAAAAACCACCTTCGCGCTGGAGGGATCGATCTTCGTGGCGGGCGCGGCGGTGAAGTGGCTGCGCGACGGGATCGGGGTCATCACGCATGCGCGCGATACCGACGACATGGCGACGCAGGTGCCCGACAATCACGGCGTCTATATGGTGCCCGCTTTCGTCGGGCTGGGCGCGCCGCACTGGGATGCCGACGCGCGCGCAGCGATCTTCGGACTGACGCTCGGCGCGACGCAGGCGCATCTTGCACGCGCCGCACTGGAGGCGGTCGGCTACCAGACGCTCGACCTCGTGGCGGCGATGATCGCGGACGGCGGCGGAAGGCCCGCCAGCGTGCGCGTCGATGGCGGCATGGCGGCCAACGATTGGCTTTGCGGCTTCCTCGCCGACCTTCTCGAAGTTCCGATCGAGCGCCCGGGGGATTTGGAGACGACCGCACGGGGAGCGGCCTTTCACGCGGGGCTGGCAACCGGTGTGTGGTCGGGTCTCGACGAGCTGGAAACGCTTTGGTCGCGTGATCGCTGTTTCGAGTCTGCGATGTCAGACGATCAACGCACGAAGCTCGTAGCCGGCTGGCACGATGCGCTGCAACGGACGCTCAGGTAGCTGTAATCCGACACGCCCGAATTTGAGAAGCCGGGAAACCGTCTGTCGGGTGCCTTGGTCAACGCGGAGGCGGCATCCGGACATGGATGTCGGCAGCCGAGGGTACGAACCGCTTCACGGGTGCCGAAACGCGACGCCATCCGCGCTGAACGACAAGCAAAGCGACGGCTGCTCCCAGAGCGGCGATACCGAGTTCGACCATGCGACCGGGACGAGCGCCGAGGTCGTCGGCATGCCACAACCCCTCCCACTCTTCGTCCGATCGGATTTTCCTGGCCGCAGGGTTATAACGCGTATCGTACCGGGCATTGAAGTCGGTGTGGCCCGTCATATCAGGCTGCTTCCACTAAGTGTGTCGCCACCGGCAAGGCTTGAGTTCACCGGACGCGAGGTCGTTCGTCATGGTTCGAGATTACGGCGGGGGCGACTGGCGCCCCCGCCGGAGTGCTTACTTGCCGCGCAGCGTGTTGATCAGCGCGATGCCGAGAACGCCTGCCACGGCGGCGGCGGTGAACGGACGCTCCTTGGAGAACTGGCGGACATAGTCGATCACCGGACGAATATTGTCTTCCACGGCGTCCTTGGCCTGGCCATAGGTCTTCTGAACCGTGCCGCTCAGCTGGTCGGCGGCGCCTTCGGTCTGCAGCGACTTGTCGCCGATCGCGTTGCCGAGGCCTTCCTTGAGCTTGCCGCCGAGATCTGAGGTCGTGCCGGTGATGGTGTCGCTGTTCATGATGTATCTCCTTGGTTGCGTGTAAGAATGAACCGGATGCGAAACGTCTGAAAATCGGTCCGTATCCCGACCGTTTGATTTGGCGATGATCGCGCCCGCGTGTCCGTCGCGCGAATGACGGAACGCTTAAAGCGGGGAAGCCGGGTCCGTCAGGAGCCCGCAAGCCGCAGCGGCCTTGCCGACTTCGAGCGGCACCTTCGGATCCTTCACCTGCCCCGACACGCGAACAAAATCGCCGATCGTCAGCCGACCGGGCGTCGTGTCCCCCTGGCGCGATGCCTTGGCGGCGCGGCCGAGTTGCTGAAGCTGCCCGATCGACAGATTGGCTTCGAGGAGGTCACCGACGCACTGCGATTGCGCAGGCTGAAAACCATAGCCCTCGAGCGACGTGGCGATCTTGGCCGAGGGATCGACGCATGCGGCGAGCGCAAGTGCCCCGGCGCTAACGGTCGTGAGGCGAAAGGTTGTCCGGAAATCGATCATGATAAGCCCCATGTTGTGGGGATATGACGCTCAAACTCCGCCGAGACTGAAGCACATACTCCCCGGACATGAACTCACAGGGCCGAAGATATATTCAGGTATTTCGGTACTATAACCTGTGTTTTATGCACCCGCCGCGTGCCGGGCATACGCTTCGCTGAACGGCAGTCGTCAGCGAAGCGTAGCGTTCAGGTTCAGCCGTGTGAGCGGGCCGCCGCCTTCTGGGCACGGGCCTGCTTGGCGTAGTGATGGTGCGCGATCACGCAGCCGGCGGCGGCACCCATCACGGCATGGCCCTTGCCAACGAAGTGTCCGCCGACGCCGCCAGCCGCCGCGCCGCGGATGCAACCCTTGGCCAGCGCGGGCGAGACCGACAGCATCATCATGGGCAGAATGAACAGAGCACTGCGACGCATACGGACTTCCTTTTCGTTAATGCAGACCCGCAAAATACCGATGACGATCCTGCAACGTTCCATGTGATTTTTGTCACATTCCTCATCATCTGTTCGCGGCTGCTTCGTCGGGTCCGGCCACGACACCCGACGGCATTCCGCCGCCGACTTCGCAGCCGGCGGCGGTGATAGTTCGCTCGGTCAGACCCAGGGATCGACGATCAGAACGCGTAGCTCGCCGACAGCGAGAAGGTCCGCCCGAACCCTGCACGGTTGGTACCGGCATAGGCGACGCCATACAGCGAACCCGTCGTGGCAAGGTCGCCGACCGACGCCTGATCGAGTCGGCCGGACTGATCCCAGCTGTTGAACAGGTTGGCGACGTTCAGGCTGATCGTCAGCGGCTCGACCGGCTTGACGTACACGAACGCGTTGAAGATCCCCTGCCCGCGCTGCTTCAGCAGATTGCTCGAGTCCGTATAGGTCTTGGTCTGGCCCAGATACGTGAAGCCGATCGATCCCAGCGGCAGATTGAACGACGGCGAAATCGTGAACATGAAGTCCGGCGTCGCCGCAGGCGTGTTACCCGAATTGTTGCCGATCAGATCCTGCGCGATCCGCGAATGCGTGTAGACGATGTTCGCGTTGAGCGCGAAATGCTCGTACGACATCTGCGATTCCAGCTCGGCGCCGTAGGTTTTGTAGCGCTGGAAGATCTGGCGCTGGCCCACCGGGCGCGTGAGGTCGTAATTGTATTCGGTCGCCTGGCTGCGGAAGCCGGTCAGGAACGCGCCGTAGCTGAACCCGCCGACATTGCCGCGCTGCTTGATGCCCAGCTCCTGCTGCGTCACCGGATTGACCGCGACCGAGCGGCCGATGTCGGTCAGCCTGCCCGCTGCGGTGAACGCGCCGGGGAAGTCGGAAACGATCCGGTCCGCATTGGCGCGGTGGCCCTGGCTGACGCGGATGAACGCGCTGGTGTTGCCGTTGAACCGATAGTTCGCGCCGAGCGACCAGTTGAAGTAGTTGACGCTGTAATCGATCTTCTGCGCCACGCCGCTGTTCAAATACGTATTCTGCTCGGCCACCGACAGCGCGCCGTCGCCATTGACGTCGAGCGCGGATTTGGTGGCGGCGGTCTGGAAGAAATCGCCCGACGCGTGGAGGAATTCATACCGCCCGCTCGCATCGAGGCTGACATGGTCGTCCTCATAGTTCAGCGTCGCATAGGGTGCGTTGCCGGCATAGTTCAGGTCGTAATGGCGGTTGAAGGCGCCAAAGCCGGTGTTGTAGCCGGTGATGCCGTTGTCGGTCAGCCGCACGCCCGCCGCGTTGTACAGGTCGATCATCGCCGGGTCGTTCGCGGTTGCCGCGGTCAGGCTGCCGTTCCACTGCCAGTCCATGTTGATCGTCTGGTTGTAATGGTAATAGGCGGCGCGGGCGGTGACTTTCCCGGCGCCGACGTCGAACTTGCCCGTCACGCCGAAATCGTTGGCCCAATGGTTCATGTTGTTCATCGCGGTGCGCAGCGTCGGGTTGCCGTTGACGACCGCGTTGCCCGCGACGGTCTGACCCGCGTTGGGCCCGTTGGCATAGCGTGCGCTGGCGGCGGTGTAGGTCGTGCCGTTCGCGGTGGTGACCGTGTAGGGATTGGCGCCCGAGGTGAGCGCGCTGACGTTCGTCAGGCTGCCGAAGAACGGCACCGAGAACACGCCGTTGTTCCAGGTATAGGCGAAGCGGTTGTCGATCGCGAGATTCTTGCCGAAGTCGTAGTGGAGTTCGCCACCCGCAGTGGTCGAGCGGACCGAGATGCCGTCCTTGTTGTTGCCCTGCGAGACCGAACCGTCCGAATTCACGACCGGGAAGGTCAGGTTGTTCCTCGAGAACGACGTGTCCTTGCGCGCGTCATAGCCGTCGAGCGGGTAATAGCCGGTGATCGTGTCGCCCTTGACGTGGACGCCGAACGGCATCGATGTGTAGGTCGGCGCACGATCGTCGAGCCGCTTGAAGTTGAGGCGGATATAGCCGGCGTTGTTGTCGAACGTCTTGGTGACGTTCGCCTTCACCTGGTAACCGTTCTCCGCGGTGTAGCTGAGATCGCGCGGGCCTTCGCCGTTGCGATAGAAACCGCCGATGTTGAAGCGCAGCGTGTCGCTGATCGGCGCGCCGTAATCGAAGTCGACCCGCTTGTCGTTATAGCCGAGGCCGGTCGACACGCCGACGCGGCCGCCCGCGGTCTCGCCGGTCTTGGACACGTAGTTGATGACCGCGCCGGGCGCCTGCGAGGCGCCGGTCGACGAGGTGCCGCCGCGGACTGCCTGCAACCGGTCGACGGTGTAGTCGTAGCGTTGCCAGAAATCGTTGTTGCCGAACGCGATGTCGCCGAACTCAACGTTGGGAAGGCCGTCTTCTTGCAGCTGGACGTACTTCGAGCCACCCGAGGCGAGCGGCAGGCCGCGCACGGTGATGTTCGAATTGCCGCCCGCGCCCGCCGTCGATTCGACGCGGATGCCGGGGATCAGGTGGAGGACGTCGGCCTCGGAGCGCGGCGTGAACTGCGTGATCTGCGCGGCGGTGACGTCGCTGACCGAGGTCGAGCTGCGGAACTTGGTCTGGCCCTGGCGCGAACCGGTGACGACGATGTCGTTTAGGAACTGGCCCGACGCGCCGCTGTCGTCCGCGGTCGTCGCTGCCGCCACGGGCGAACCGTCGATCGCGGTCTTGGTGGTCGCGGTCGCAGAACCGTTCGCGGCCTGGCCGGGCTGCGGCGTGGTCGCCTGCACCGAAGGCGCACCGGGCTGACCAGACGCTGGCGTCGGGACCGTCGCGACCTGCGCGAACGAGGGCGTGGCCCCCAGCGCTACGGCGAGTGCAGCAAGCGAAACCAGTGACGTCGATGGCAGGCGCATGATCGGTCCCCTCCTTGGGATAATGACGCGACCTTCTCCGAGCCGCTCGATAATCGCCCTCTAAAACCACTTACAATCGATTGCAACAGTCATTTCGCAATCGATTGTCGAGGTTTTTGGGATGATGTTGACGGAACATGGTACGCGCCCGACAAGGCACGCGATCAACCGAGCGGAACAAGCGATGGACGAGGGACTGGGCAGGACGGGACGGCGGGTGCGCAACATCGCCGAACTCGCCAAGCTGGCGGGTGTGTCGGCGGGGACCGTGTCACGAGCGCTCGCGGGCAAATCGCTGGTCAATGCCGAGACGCGGGCACGGATCCAGGCGCTCGCGGCGGAACACGACTTCCGTCCGAACCAGATGGCGCGCCGGCTCAGGACTCAGCGGACCGGCGTGATCGGCGTCGTCGTCCCGCTCGGTCACGAACGCCGCCAGCATATCTCCGACCCGTTCTTCATGACGATGCTCGGCCATCTGGCGGATGCGCTGACCGAAAACGGCTATGACGTGATGCTGTCACGGATCATTCCGGATGCCGAGGACTGGCTTGAGGCTATCGTCGATTCGGGGATGCTCGACGGCGTGCTGGTGATCGGCCAGTCGACGCAGTTCGACGCGATCGAGCGCGTTGCCGGGCAATACCGCCCGCTGGTCGCGTGGGGCAGCCACTGGGACGGTCAGGTCCACTGCGCGATCGGCACCGACAATGTCGGCGGCGGGCGCATGGCGGGCGAGCATCTGATCGCGCGCGGTAAACGCCGCCTTGCGTTCCTCGGTGAAGTGCGCACGCCTGAAATCCGTCAGCGCTATGAAGGCGTCGTCGCCGCGACCGCCGCCGCCGGGCTGCCCCCTCCCCTCCAGCTCGACACACATCTTGCTTCGGACGTGATGGAGCACGAGATCGCGGCGCATGTCGCGCGGATCGGCCGCGACATCGACGGGCTGGCCTGCGCGTCGGACGTGATCGCGATGAACGCGCTGCGCGTGCTGGCCGATCACGGTCTCTCGGTGCCCGACGCGATCGGCGTGGTCGGCTTCGACGACCTGCCGCTCGCCGGGCAGACGGTGCCGCGGCTGACGACGATCCGCCAGGACATCGCTGCCGGCGCCAAGGCGATGGTCGCCGCGCTCTACGCCCGGCTGGCGGGCGAGGATTCACCGTCGGTCGAGATGGTGCCAGTGCTCGTGGAGCGCGACTCTACCTGAACAGACGCATGGTCTCCGTCGAGTAGAAGGCGGAACCACGGCGCGGCGGTACCGCCGAAATGCGCGCGGCGACGCTCGGCTGTGTCTGGCGCGACACCCTTGAGACCCCAGAAATCGACGAAGCTGATGACGTCGAGCTCGCCCGTCACCCACCAGCAATACGCCTGGAAGGGTTCCGCGGCCGGGTTTGCTGCGACCAGTCCCGATCCGTTGAGCGGACGCCACGGCCCAGCCATCGTGTCCGCGACCATCCCGTACAGTCCGGTCGGCGCGACGATGCCGGGCGCGAACCGCTTCGCCTGGGTCGACCAGAACAGGTAATAAAGCCCGTCGCGCAGGATGATGTGCGGTCGCTCGAGTTCGCTGTTCACGCCGATCGATTCGACCAGCGGCGGAGCGATCGTCCAGCGTGTATCGCCCGCGGCGCGCACGGCCACGCCGATCACGCCGTCGTCGATCGCATCGACCCAGCCTGCCGAACCAGCGAATAGCAGATACTCGGTGGCGTCGACGGGATCGCGGAAATAGCCCGGGTCGCGAAAGCCTTTAATCCGGCCATTTACGCCTTCGACCTGATCCGCACGGAGATAGTAGGTACCATCGGCGGCGATGGATTCGACGGGTTCGCTCCAGTCGAACGTCCTGCCATCGACGAACCGCCCCTGCGTTTCGAACAGCCGCTGCTCGAACGTTCGCGGACCGCCGCGTCGCCCGGACGCGGTAAAATACATCGTTAACGTCGTGTCGTCGTCGCCGAGCACCGCCGATCCCGACCATTCGCGACTGCCCGGCGTAAACCCTTTCGGGAACGTCTCGCCGTGATCGCGCCAGCCATCGGTGCCGTAGCTGGTCAGGCGGATCCGCGCCGCGTCATGGCGATCGTCGGGATCGTCGAATTTGGGCGTCGCGAGGAAGAACCACCAGCTGCGGCCGTCGATCATCGCGGTGCGGCCATCGGCATAGGCGATCTGCCACATGTCCCAGACGTCGCGGTCGGCGACGACCGGCACGACGTCGGCCGCGGTGATGACGGGAAGCTGGGCGTCGGACTGGTCGGCGATCCGACCGAGCATCTCGGCGGACCAATGGGTGATGGCGGGCATGGCTATCCTGGAGTCAGAAACGGAAAAAGGGAGGAATTCTTGGGAGGCTCACGCGGGCTCGATCCGGAACAGCGCGGCGCTCTCGGCCTTCATCGCCGGCGTCGGCAGCCCGGCCTGCGCGAGCCAGTCGCCCGAATAAATTACGCCGCCCTCGCGCATCGCCGCGAACACCGGCGCATCGGGCGCGGGATGCCCCGCCTCGGTAGCGAGGTCGAGCAGGTGGACGCGGAACGCACCACGCCCGGCAAGCATCGGCAAGCTAATCGCAGGCGGCCGGCGCACGGTGGTCGGTTCGACGCGCGTGACCTGAAGAATCAGGTCGTCGGGCTCGCCGTGCGCCTGCCAGACTAGGCCGTCGGGCCCCTCCCCCAGCCAGACGCGACCCCGATGCAGCCGGTCGCGCAACGCCTTGTACCGCGCGATTCCCGCCGCGAGCGTCGCAGCGTCCGTCTCTGGCATAGTCGCGGGATCGAGTTCGACGCCGAAATGTCCCGGCAGCGCGACCGCGGCACGGAACGCCATGCCCTGGCTGCGACCGGTTGAATGCGCCGGGCTGGCGCCGACATGCGCGCCCATCATCTCGGGCGGCATGAAGTGAAGGAAACCGCGCTGCATCCGCACCCGACTGACCGCGTCGATACAGTCGCTGGTCCAGAACCGGTGCGTCCGCGCGGCGATCCCTGCGTCGATCCGCCCGCCGCCACCCGCACACGCCTCGATTTCCAGCGCCGTATGCGCCGCACCGAGCCGGTCGAACAAGGCATAGGCGCCGCGAACCTGCGCGTGATAGCCGGCACTACCATCGGCGCTGCCGGCCACCGCGAGGTCCCGGTTGTGATCCCATTTCAGATACGCGATCGGCAGTTCGGTCAGCAGCGCATCGAGCCGGTCGAACAGATAGTCGCGGACATCCTCCCGCCCGAGATCGAGCACCAGCTGGTTGCGCGAACTATGCTGCGGCACGCCGTCCAGATGCAGCGCCCAATCGGGATGCGCGCGCGCGAGGTCACTGTCGGGGTTGACCATCTCCGGTTCGACCCACAGCCCGAATTCCATGCCGAGCCCGACGACGTGTGCGGCAAGCGGCCCCAGACCGCGCGAATATTTGGCCGGGTCGGGGACCCAGTCGCCGAGCGCGGCGGTGTCGTCGTCGCGGCCCTTGAACCAGCCATCGTCGAGCACGAACCGCTCCACGCCAAGCGCGGCGGAGCGGTCGGCGAGCGCCATCAGCGCGGCCTCGTCGTGATCGAAATAGAACCCTTCCCAGCTATTCACGTGAACCGGGCGCGGACGCATGCCCTCGACCGGCCACGGCGCGCGCGCGCGGATCGCGGCATGGAACGCCTGCATCGCGCCGTTGAGGCCCTCGCTCGAGCAGGTTGCGAGCATCTCGGGCGTCGCATAACGGTCGCCGGGCCCCAGCCGCATCTCGCCGGGCGCGAGCGCCTCGCCCATCTGCAACACCCAGACGCCGTCGTCGTCGCGCTCGATCGCGAGCCGGTGATTGCCCGACCAGGCAAGTTGCGCGGCATGAACGCGTCCGGCGTGCCAGCCGCTCGCCGGACCGCTGACGAACAGTCCGGGTGGCCCCGCATGCCCGGTCAGCCCGCGCCGGTTCTCGTGCACCCAGCCATGCGCAGGCATCGGTTCGGTCTGCGGCACGAATTCGGCATTGTGCCGCCCGGTGAAGCTGTGGATCTGCGCGCAATCGCCCGGCAGCGGCAGCGTCCCCGCGGCGAGCCATTCGACCTCGAGCGTGTCGTCGCCGTCGTTGATCACCTCGGCCGACAGCGTCAGCATGTCGCCGGCCACGGCAATCCGCTGGACCAGCGTCAACTGCGCAGCACGGTCGACCAGCGTGATAGTCAGGCCATAGTCGCCGGTTTCGATCGACACGGTCTCGAACCACTGTGCGAAATGCCGGCCGTCGCGGTGCGCGCGAATAGCGGGCGGTCCGAACCAGCCGGTGCCGAACGGCGGCACCACCGGTAACGGCTGGTCGATATCGAGCGAGAAGGACGCCGCCGGCCGCGTATCGGCCAGCGAGGGCAAGCCGCTAGCATCGACCGTCCCCCCCCACCAGCGCCAGACCGGCGGGGCGTCACCGCGCGGCTCGATAACCGCACTCATGGTGCTGCCGGTCAGCGTGATCATCGGCTCAGTCATGCTGCGTCGCCCCGACCGGAAGCCCTTCGGCATTGCGTTCGCGCACGGTCCACACCGCCGCCGCCGCGCAGAACATCAGGATCCCGCACAGCGTCAGCACGTTGCGCGGATCGCCGTGCATCAACGGCCCGTAATAGAACGGCAAGGTCGCTGCGATCAGCAGCATCGGGATGACGATCATCATGTTGAAGATGCCCATGTAGACACCGGTCCGCTCAGGCGGGATCGCTCCGGCGAGGATGACGTACGGGTTGCCCATGATGCTGGCCCAGCCGATACCGATGCCGATCGCGGGCACGAACAGCAGCGCCTTGCTCTCGATATGGGGCAGCCACAACATGCCGATCCCGGCCAGCACGAGGCACAGCGCGTGCAAGCTCGCCGCGCCCAGCCGCTTCGCCAGCGGCACCATCGCAAACGCCGCGACGAACGCGACGCCGTTGTAGAACGCCGCCATCTCGCCGTTCGTCAGCACCGCGGAGTGGAAACCCGACGAGGTCGGTACGTCGGTGCCGTATACCGAGCGGCCGATCGAATAGATCACATACCCCCAATACGCCGCCATCGCGTACCACTGGAACAGGCTCATCAGCGCGAGCTTGCGCATCGCCGGCGGCATGTCGCGGATCGCCGAACCGATCTCCTTCAGCGTCGCTGCGAAACCCTTGGGCTTGGCGGCGATCGCCGTGCGCTCGGCGAGCGACAGCGGCAGTTCGGGCACGCGCTTGATCGACCAGAGGATCGTCGAGAACGACAGTACCGCGCCGACCATGAACGCGATCCGCGCGGTGTACGGGATGTTGTGCGTGTCGACCCAATCCTGGTTCATCCCCGCCCACACCAGCAGCGACGGCGTCAGGAACGCTAGCATCTGCGCGAGCCCGGTGAACGCGCTCTGCGTCAGGAAGCCGATCTCGTGCTGGTCCTCGTTCAGCCGGTCCGACACGTACGCGCGGTACGGCTCCATCGTGATGTTGTTGCCCGCATCGAGGATCCACAGCATCGATACCGCCATCAGGATCGAGTGGCTGAGCGGCATGAAGAACAGCCCGAGCGCGCACAGCACCGCGCCGAACAGGAAATACGGCGTCCGCCGCCCCCAGCGCGAGTCCGTCCGGTCGCTCAGCGCCCCGATCAACGGCTGGATCAGCAACCCGGTCATCGGCCCGGCGAGCTGGAGCAACGGCAGCGACGCCTCGGACGCGCCGAGATAGCTGTAGATCGGCGCCATGTTGCCCTGCTGCAGCCCGAAGCTGAACTGCAACCCCAGGAACCCCAGGTTCATCTCGAGGATGCGCGGCAGCGATAGATGCGGCTTGCTGTCGGGTAGTCGCATGACGGGCCATCCTCATTGGCAAAAACGCCCGTCTGCGCGGGATCGGAGACGACCCTACAACGGTCGCCTCGAAAAGCAACAATCGATTGCAATGGGTGCACAGATTGCGCCCCATCGACCGAATTACGCCCGCGTGGCCCGGTCAAATCGATTGCGGCAATTTTACAACAAAACGACAAAACTGTTTCAGTTTTTGAAATTTTGCATTGCCAGAGCGCGAACGATGTGGCGACTTGTCGGCGGGGAGTGACAAGCATCGTCAAGATTCGCCGATCGGTCGGCGCGGGATGGTGCGTCGAAATCGCATATACAGGAATCATCGACACGTAATTTGAAGCAGCTCACCCAACATCGCCGTCGATCATCGCACCGAGAATAGCGCGTCTCGTGAACACGTCTTCAAAAGACGGCCCGATACGCGAGTTTAGGGGAAGGATCCTGAGAGTCTCACTTTGAAAGGGGCCTAGGATGATCAACTATACGAGCTCGACTTTGGCGTTGGCGGCGGCATTCCTCTCAGGAACTGCCGCGGCAGCCGCGCAGACCAGTCCTGAAGCATCTTCCCCGGCAGCATCAGTAATAGAGACTGCGCCACAGGAAGCCGGCAGCGATATCGTCATTCTCGGTACGCGCCGCACCGATCGAACACTGGCGGACTCGGCATCACCGGTCGACGTTATCAGTTCGGCCGAACTGGCCGCGCAGCCCTCCGCCAACATGCTCGACACATTGAAGAGCATCGTGCCGTCCTTCTACGTCGGCCAGAACTCGATCTCCGACGCCTCGACCTTCGTCCGTTCGCCGTCTCTGCGCGGCCTGCCCGCCGATCAGGTGCTCGTGATGATCAACGGCAAACGCTACAACCGGTCCGCACTCGTCCAGGTCTATGGCGGCAGCGATACCGGGCTCGGCCGCGGCTCGCAGGGTGCGGACATCTCGGCGATCCCGTCGCTCGCGATCGGCAGCCTCCAGATCCTGCGCGAAGGCGCCACCGCGCAATATGGCTCGGATGCGATCGCGGGCGTCCTGAACTACGGCCTGAAGGAAGTGTCGGGCCTCGAAATGGTCGCGCGCTACGGCGAATATTATGCCGGCGACGGCAAGAGCTATCAGATCGCCGCGAATGCCGGCGTCGCACTCGGCAAGATCGGGTTCGTCAACGTCACCGGCGAGTATAACGACGACGGTCAGACCAGCCGCGGTGCGCAGCGACCCTCCGCCGCCAACTACGCGATCAACAATCCGGGCTCCGCGTCGCAGCTCCCCAATTACCCGCTCCCTGCGCAGATCTGGGGTTCGTCGCCGTCGCACGGCTATAAATTCGTCGTCAATTCGGCGATCGACGTCACGAGCGACAGCAAGCTCTACTTCTTCGGCAATTTCGCGCGCAGCAAGGCGGATCAGAGCTTTAACTATCGCGCCTCGGTCACCAGCACCGCGGTCGATACCGATGGCGTGACCCGCACGCAGAGCGCCAACGCGCTGTTCAACAACACCTTCTTCCTGACCGCGTGCCCGACCGGCAGCGCGACCTGCCCCGCCGGCGGCTTCGTCCGCGACGGCAACACGTTCCGCTACAGTTCGCTCTACCCGGCAGGCTTCACGCCGCGCTTCGTCGGCGTAACCAAGGAGCTTTACGGGACGCTCGGCTACAAGGGCGAGATCGCGGGCGGCCTGAAATACGATCTGTCCGGCTCGCTCAGCCGCAACACGTTGACGCTGTCGATGTACGATTCGCTCAACGCCTCCTACGGCCCGCAGACGCAGACGAGCTTCACGTTCGGCGAGCTGATCCAGGAAGAGGCCGACGCCAACCTCGATCTCAGCTACCCGCTGGAAGTCGGACTGCCGAGCCCGCTGACGATCGCGGGCGGCGCCGAATTCCGCAAGGAGACCTATGAGCAGACCGTCGGCGATCTGCAATCCTACGCCGCCGGCCCCTATTCGGTCGCGCAGCAGCTCTACGCGCAGACCGCACCCGGCGTTTACAGCTTTTCCGGAACGACCAGCGCGCAAGGCGTCGGCGCCAGCGGCTATGCCGGGACCAGCCCCGAAGCCGCCGGCCGTTACAGCCAGAAGAGCTATGGCGCCTACCTCAACGTCGAGACCGATCTGACCACCGCACTCAGCGTCGGCGCGGCCGGACGCTACGAGCATTACGACTCGTTCGGGGGCGCGGTGGTCGGCAAGTTCAACGCGATCTACAAGTTCGCCGACGCGTTTTCGCTGCGCGGCACGGTCGGGACCGGGTTCCACGCACCCTCGCCGGGTCAGTCGAACAACGCGATCATCACGACCGCGTTCGTCGGCGGCAACGCGGTCCAGAGCGGCACTTACCCGGTCAGCACCGCGATCGCGCAGTATTTCGGGGCCGATGCGCTCAAGCCCGAAAAGTCGACCAACTACGGCATCGGCTTCATCCTCAACCCGGTGAAGAACCTGACGCTGACCGTCGACGGCTACAGCATCAGCGTGCGCAACCGGATCGGCATTACGCAGAACTTCATCGTCTCCGCGGCGGATCTCGCAGCGCAGCCCGCGCTGCTGGCGGTGGGCGTCAACGGCCAGGTGAATTACTTCACCAACGGCTTCAATACGCGCACGCGGGGCGTCGATGTGGTCGGCACCTACCGCACGACGCTCGACGAGGCTGCGGTCAACCTGACGCTCGCCTACAACTATAACAAGAGCACCGTCACCAAATACGATCCGCAGGTGATCGGGCCAAATCAGATCCTCGACGCCGAGCATCTGGCGCCGAACCACCGCGTGGTGTTCACCACCAACTGGTCGCTCGACGGCGTCAGCATCAACGTCCGCGAGAACTATTACAGCTGGTGGCTAAGCGCGCAGGATTACGTATCGACCTCTAACCCCGTGGCGCAACGTTTCGGCGGCAAGTTCACCACCGATCTCGACGTCAGCTATACCTTCGCCAAGAACTACACGCTGACGCTCGGCGCGCAGAACCTGCTCGACGAACGTCCCGACAAGCTGGCCTCGAAGTCCACGCCGATCTACCCGCTCACCGGTGGATCGTCTGACGGGCAGGTCTATGCGCGTAACGGTGGACCGTTCGGCTTCAACGGTGGCCTCTATTACGCCCGGCTTCGCGTGAAATACTGAGATCGTCGGGGGCGCTTCGGCGTCCCCGACTCTCGCGGATTGTCCACACCAGAGCGATCGCCAGGGTTTTCGTCACCGGAGAAGTCTGTATCCAGTACGGACAATCACTGTGACGGGGCCCTGCATGCACTATGACGACGTGATCATCGGCCGGCGCAGCATTCGCGGCTATCTACCCAAGCCGGTGCCGCGCGCGCTCATCGAGGAAGTCCTCACGCTGGCGATGCGCGCACCCTCATCGATGAACACGCAGCCCTATCATTTTCACGTCGTCGGCTTCGCCGCGCTCGACGCGATCCGCGCGGGCAACACGCAGCGGATGGCGGCTGGCATCCCGCAGTCGCGCGAGTTTCGCACTGGCGAAGCCTTCGCGGGCGCGCACCGCGAGCGGCAGGTCGGCGTCGCCAAACAGCTCTTCTCGGCGATGGGGATCGCCCGCGACGACAAGGACGCGCGGCAGGACTGGGTGATGCGCGGCTTCCGCCAATTCGACGCGCCCGTATGCGTCATCATCACCTACGATCGCGACGTCGCTGGCAGCGACGACACCGCGTTCGACTGCGGCGCGGTGGCCACCGCGCTCGTCAACGCGGCCTGGTCGCGCGGGCTCGGGACGGTCATCAATAGCCAGGGGATCATGCAGTCCCCCGTCGTCCGCGAACACACGCGGATCCCCGATGACCAGGTCATCATGAAGAGCATCGCACTGGGCTGGCCCGACGAAAAATTCCCGGCCAACGCCGTAGTCTCCGAACGGCGCCCGGTCGCCGAGGCCGCGATGTTCATCGGCTTCGACGACTAGCGGATCGTATTCACCCGGCCGCTCAGGGAAATAACTGATCTTCCCCCCTCCCTGAAAGGGAGGGGCTGGGGGTGGGTAGGCCCGCTCGTGTCGCCGACGTTCCATGATACGGAACCCGACCCACCCCCGCCCCCTCCCTTCCAGGGAGGGGAGAAAAGTCTTCAGCAAGCCAAGGTCGATCCTCGTCAGAGGAGTCGATCAACCCTCAACCCGACCCTACCAGCTAAGCCCAGCCCGCGCGTACAGGTACCGCCCGTTGAACCCGAACGGCGAGTAATACGGGAAGCCGATCACCCCGGTCGTGTTGTTCGCCGGGATCGTCGCATCGGGATACACGTCGAACAGGTTGCTCACCCCCAGTCCGAGCTGCGCCCCCTTGCTCGCCTGATAGCGGAGTTCGACATCGGTGATGACGTGCTTGCCGCTATGCACGTCGGCGGCCGGCGTGGTGCCCGGCTGGTTGACGTCGCCATAGTAGGTCACGCGCGCCAGCGCCCCGAGCCGATCGAGCGACCAGTCGACCGATCCGGTCACCTTCGCGCCCGGCGTGCCGTCCTCCAGCGTCAGGATTCGGCTACGCGCGAACAGCGTCGGCGCCGGGTTCAGCGTCGAGGTCGAGGTCGGCACGCGCGTCACGTCGCTGTCGTTGATGTTGCCCGCGATCGTTAGGTCGAAGGTCCCGGCCGCATCGGTCGGCATCCGGTAATGCGCGACCGCGTCGATACCCTTGGTAGTCGAGGCGAGGCCGTTGATGAAGAACCGCGCCGCGGTCGCCCCCGATCCGGCGAGCAGGCTGGCGATCTGCGCGTTGACCGCAGCCGACTGGCTGGTCGATGTCGTGATGTTCTCCGACAGCCCGATCTGGTTGCGGATGTGGATCCGGTACGCATCGACGGTCAGGTCGAACCGACCGAACCGCACCACCGTACCGAACGACAGATTGGTCGACTTCTCGGGCTCGAGTGGCAGGCCGCCCAACCGCGTCGCGACGGGGCTGACCGACGGGAAGGTGCCGGTCTGGATTGGCACGCCGTTCTGGATGACCGTCGCGATCGAGGTAAAATACTGCTGCTGGAGCGCAGGTGCGCGGAACCCGGTCGAGGCGGTACCGCGCAATGCGAACCACGGTGCGAAATCATAGCGCGCGGAAATCTTGCCGGTGCCGGTCTTGCCGAAGTCCGAATAATCCTCGCCGCGCCCGGCAAGACCGATCAGCAGCTTGTCGGTCACCTGCGCCTCGAGATCGAGGTAGACGCTGCCGTTGCGACGATGGCGATCGACTTCGTTGGCCGGCGCGAAGCCGCCGAACCCCTGCGCGCCAGGCGAAGCGCCCGCGACCGCGCCGGTGGTCGGGTAGCCATAGGAGGCAAGTTCGCCCGCCTGGATCTCGAACCCCTCGCGGCGTCCTTCGACACCGAACGCGACGTTAAGCCCCTGCAACACGTCGAGCTTGCGGCTGACGTCGAGCCCGGCGACGAGCTGGTCGTAGACCAACGCGCCATCGGAGAAGTCCTTGGGAGTTGCCGCACCATATGCGTAGTTGGCGGAATTGAGCGTGCGAAAGCCGATCTTGTTGCGGCCATAACTGACGTTCAGATCGACGTTCCAGTCGGCGACCTCGCCCTTGATCCCGACCGCGGAGTTGATATCGCGCGACTTGGTGTTGATCAGCGGCAGGAACCCACCGGTATACCCGGCCAGCTGGGTGGTCGCGCTGTCGAGCCGCGGGAAGGCGGCGCTGCGCGTGTCGCGATCCTGATAGCCGAGCCAGCCATACAGCTTCCACGTGCCCGTCAGCGTCGTGCCGGCATTGGCGAAGATGCTGTATTGCTCGACCTGCGGATCGCCGAACCGGCCGGTGACGCGGGTCGGGGTGACGCGGGGGTCGAAGTCGGCGCGGTTGGTCGCCTGCCGGTCTAGATACTCGCCCGACACGGTGAGGAACCCGTCCTCGCCAAAGTCGATGCCCTGCCAGCCCGATACCGTGACGGCATGCTCGCCGTTGGTGTTGCGGCTGCCGCGCGCGGTATCGATATCGGTGTTGTAGAAGCCGTAGTTGACGGTCGCGCCGCCTCCCGAGCGTGCCTCGCGCAGCCGCAGGTTGACGACGCCGGCGATGGCGTCGGATCCATATTGCGCCGATGCGCCGTCGCGCAGCACTTCGATCCGGTCGAGCGCCACGGTCGGGATCGTGTTGAGATCGACCGCGGCGGAGCCACGCCCGACCGAGCCGCCGACGTTGAGCAGCGCCGCGGTATGACCGCGCACGCCGTTGATCAACACCAGCGTCTGGTCGGGCGACAGGCCGCGCAGCGTCGCAGGCCGGATCGCGTCGGTGCCGTCGACCGCGGACGGCCGCGGAAAGTCGATCGACGGCGCGATCGCCGACAGCGCCGCGCCGAGCTCGGTCGTCCCCTGCCGCTGGAGCGCCGCCGAACTCAGCACGTCGACCGGCGACGCGCTGTCGAGCCGCGACCGGCCGACCGCGCGCGTTCCGGTGACGATGATGTCGTCCTGCGTATCGGGCAGCGCCGCGGCGGCTTGGTCGGTGGCGGCCGGGGGCGGCGCGTCCTGCGCAAACGCCGGGTACGCGGCGGTGAAAGCGAAAGCCGAGGCGGTGAGCGCCAGCGCGGTACGATAAGCAGTCATGATAGTGTCCCTGTTGAGCGATCGTTCTGCGACGATCTCGATGCGTTTGATGATTTTCGCCGCCTTCAGCGGTCGCGATAGGCCCCGAGCGCCTGTCCGATAAGCGCAAAGAACGCCTGACCGGATGCACTGGCCGCAACGTCCCACTCTGGATGCCATTGCACCGCCAGCACATCCCCCCCGCACGGTCGCGCGGAGAACGCCTCGACCAATCCGTCGGATACCGCATGCGCCTCGACAGTCAGGCCCTCGCCCAGCCGATCGATGCCCTGGCGATGCACCGACGTGACCGAGATGCTCGGTTGCGCGATCGCCGAGGCCAGCAGCCCGCCAGCGCTCAGCGTGACGTCGTGCGTATGATCGAACAGCGTTTCATACGCGGTGGCGTCGTCGGTCGAGCGATGATGCCCCTCGTCGAGCGTGTCGGTCAGCGTGCCCCCGAACAGCACGTTCAGTTCCTGCAGGCCCCGACAGATCCCGAACACCGGCCGGCCTGCCTCAATCATCCGTCCCGCCAGCTCCAGCGCCACTGTGTCGCGGTCAAGATCGAGCGAGTCGTCCTCCGTGTTCGCCTTGCCGTAGCGGCCGCCAGCGACATTCGACCGCGATCCCGTCAGCAACAGCCCGTCGAGCCGCCCAGCAAGCGACCGCGTATCCATTGCATCCGCCACCGCAGGCACCAGCAGGACGGTGGCACCCGCATAGCGCACCAGCGGCTCGACAAAGCGCGTGGCGACCGCCTGAATCGGCCGGTTGGCGATCTCGTTGCAGCACAACACCCCGATCACCGGTTTCGGCGGGCCATCGATCTCACGACGACAGGTGAACCGCCTCATGCGGCGCGCCCCCGCAGCGTCTCGTGCAGATGGTCCGCGGCCTCGCCCGCCAGAATCACCGCGGTCGGTTGCGCGACGACGCTGCCCGCGGGGACGTCCTCCAGCAACCAGACATTGCCGCCGATCGTCGCCCCCTGCCCGATCGTCACGCGCCCGAGGATCGTCGCGCCCGCATAGATCACCACGTCGTCCTCGACGATCGGATGGCGGGCAAGCCGTTCGCGCGGCGAGACATCGGTGACGCCGAGCGGGCTGCGCGCGCCGAGCGTCACATGCTGATACAGTTGCACACGGTCGCCGATGATCGCGGTCTCGCCGATCACGACGCCGGTGCCGTGATCGATGAAGAAACGCCGGCCGATCGTCGCGCCCGGATGGATGTCGATCCCGGTCCGGCCGTTGGCCAGTTCGGACACGATCCGCGCGACGATCGGCGCGCCGAGGCCGTAGAGCGCATGCGCGATGCGGTGGTACAGGATCGCGGTGATACCAGGATAGCAGACCAGGATCTCGTCGGCGCTGCGGGCCGCGGGATCGCCGAGGAACGCCGCACGAACGTCGTCGTCGACCAGTTCGCGGATCGGTCCCAACTCGGCGGCGAAGAGATCGACGATCATCGCCGCCTGGCTCGCATCGAACGCCAGCACCGCCTCTTCCTGCCAATAGCCGAACTCGCGTTCGATCTGCCGCCGGAATTCCGCCAGCGCCGCACGAAGCCGCGCTTCGACGAACGCATCCTCGAGGTCCGCCGGGCCGGCGAACGCGCCGAGCCGTCCGGGAAACAGCGCCGCGACCAGATCGTCCATCGCCGCCGAAACCGCATCGCGCGACGGAAACCGCGCGACCGTATGGCGGCCATCGGCATCGTGCCGCCACGCGGTGCGCGCCGCGCGCAGTTCGGCGATCGTCGAGGCGAGATCGAGGGTGTCGGGGACGTGCATCATGATCGAATCCTCATGTCATCGCAGTTCGGCGTAACCGGCGCGAATTGCGGCGGCTTCGAGTGCAGCGATCGGCGCGAGCGCGGTGCGGTCTGCCGCTATCGCACCGGTCAGGAACAGGTGCGCACGATCCTCCGCAAGATCGGGATCGACCATGACCCGATCTAGCGCCATCCTAAGTGCCGTCACGGTAGCCGCGCTTGTCGAAGCGGCGGTCACGAACGGGAGCGTCGGCGACGCCGGGCTGTGCGCGACGATCCGCAACGCCGTCGTCACCGCCGGTTCGAAGCGTTCGATCGCTGCATAGGTCACGCAATCGATCGCGGCGATATCCGCTTTCCCTGCGCCGACCGCGATCATGCTCGCGTGGTGCGAGCCTGTTTCGATCACGCTGGCAAAGAACGCCCCCTCCCCCGCGACCGGTGCGATCGTTGCCCGTAACAGGTTCATCCCCGTGTTCGATCGTCGATCGTTGATCGCCGCGCGGCCCTGGCGGAAACCGTCCAGCGCCGTCCTGTCATCGTCGACCCGCGCCACGATCACGCTCCTGTGGGTCGCCACGACGCAACCCGGCGGCGCGTACACCGGCAGCGCCAGCACGCGGAGCGCCAGCGACGAATCGGCGATTAGCGGGTATCCGCAGGTCTGCCCGAACAATAGCGCAGAGTCTCGCCACAGCGCGTGGACGTCGCGTGACCGGTCAAGCGTATCCGGTACGCCGGCAACGCCCTCCGACCGCAGGATTTCCGCCATCGCCGCCCATAACCGATCGTTCGTCGACCGCTGCGCCGGATGATCGTACATGCCAAGCGATGCGCAGTACCTCGTCAAGACGGGGTGCCCCTATGCCGCGGATGGATCATGTCGTCATGCGACCGCAGCGCGAACCGGCGGACAATCTCGCCATACCCGCGGTAGACCGGCGCCCCCAGATCGACGAACCGCGCCCGGTTGCGCGCATGATACTCCGGCAACCTATACCAGGCGAGCGACGGCGATTCGTGGTGTGCAGCGTGCAGGTTATTGTTGAGGAACAGCAGCCCCAGCACACCGCCGCGTTCGACGCTCGCCGCACGGCCGGGGCTCGCCAGATCGGCGCGATGCTCGGCGTAGGACCGCAGCATCGTCAGCGCCATCCCGGGATAGACGAACGTCAGGATATAGCGCGCAAGCCCCAGCCCGACATGATCGAGCCACACGACGAGGATCGCGACCGCAGCCAGATGCGGCGCCCAATCCTGCAGGACACACGCCGGTTCGCGGGCCACCCGCCGGCCCTCTCCGAGCAGAAACCGTACGACCGAGATCGGCGGCCCGAAGATCATCTGCCCCGCCAGCGTCGATTGCAGCCGGCCGAGCAACGCCGCCAGGCCGTCGGTGCGCGCGCGATACCGCGATTCCGGATCGTGCGACGGATCGGTGATGATCGCGGCGGCGTGATGCGCGCGGTGGCTCCGGTAATACGATCCATACGGCAGCCACAGCGACAACGGCACGAACCCGATCACCGCGTTGATCGGGGGGTATCGCGTCGGATGGCCATGGATCGTCTCGTGCTGCAACGACCCGTGCCACGCGAGCAGCCACCCTCCGATCGCGACCAGAACGGGCCAAGGAACCGCGTCATGCCACGCGGTCGCGGCGAGCCAGCCGCCATAGATCGCAACCGCCACGGCAACCGTCGGCCACTGGATATTCGAACGCTCGATCGATCGTGGCATCGCCACCTCCTGGTTACGCGAGCAATGTCCCCCAGATCGATAGGCGTTGGAAAGTCTTTGTCCTTTGTGCCACCAAAGCTTTTGTTGGTGGGGCCACAACGACGGCTGATCGGGATCGTCGCACGCCCGATCCCACCGCGCGGCCTGCCGCCTCAACTGTATAATATGTGTAATCGAACCGACACCGACGTGTCGCGGACGCTCCGTAGTGGCCGCCCTCAGGCCGCGGTTGGGCGGCGACAAGGGGATCTGCAATGTTCGAGTTCCGGGGCGTGTATCGCGCTTCGCTTTTTCTGTCGTCGGCGACGATCGGGATCATGGCCTGCGCAACGCCGTCGATCGCCCAGACTGCATCCGTGCAAGCAAACGGTGAGGCCAGCGCCGATGCCGCGCCCGCCAACGCGACCCAAGACACGCCACGCGAGGCGACCGCAGACGGCACGATCATGGTGACCGCCAGCCGCACGACGCGGTCGTCGGTCGCGCTGTCGGGCGTCGAGATGCAGAAGACCATGCCGGGCGTCAGTCCGGTCAAGGCGATCCAGACGCTGCCCGGCGTCCAGTTCGAAACCGCCGACCCGTGGGGCAACAACGAGCAGAACATCTCGCTGGTCGTCCACGGGTTCAACCAGAACCAGCTCGGCTTCACGCTCGACGGCGTGCCTTTGGGCGATCAATCCTACGGCAATTTCAACGGCCTCTCGCCGCAGCGCGCGGTGATCAGCGAGAATGTCGGCCAGGTCCGCCTGTCGTCGGGTGCCGCCGATCTCGGCACGGCGTCGGCCAGCAATCTCGGCGGCGCGGTCGAGACGTTCACGAGCGATCCCGCGCGCGATCTCGGCCTCCGGTTCGCGCAGACGCTCGGCAGCTACAATGCGCAACGCAGCTATCTGCGGGTCGACAGCGGCGAATTCGAAGGCCTTGGCGGCACCAACAGCGGCTATGTGTCCGCGGTCCGCCAGAAGGCGCGCGCGTGGGAGTTCGACGCGAAACAGGGCGGTTATCAGGTCAACGCAAAGTTCGTCCACAAGGACAGTCACGTCACACTGACCGGCTATTTCGCCTTTTCCGACAAGCAGGAGCCGAACCAGGATTCGGTCGCGCACAATGCCGGCGGGATCGAGCCCTATTATCGCAGCCTGCTCTATCCGAACTTCGGCGCGGCGCTCGCCTATCTGGATGCCAACGGCAACGTCCCCGCCAACGCACCGGCCAATTACCTGAACTATTACGGCGATGCGCAGCGCAAGGACTATCTGGGCTATGTGAAGCTCGATTACCGCTTCTCGGATGCGGTGACGTTCTCGAACCAGGTCTATTATCATCACGACGACGGCGAAGGGCAGATTGCCGGGCCGATCACGGTGGCGGGTCTGCCCGCGCTGTTCCGCATCTATTATCCCGGCCAGAACCTGAAACAGGTGTTCGGCAATTCGGGCTATGCGCTGCGGACAACCGAATACACCGTCGACCGCGAAGGCCTGTTGTCGCGGCTCGCGATCGACGCGGGCAATCACGAGATCGAGCTGGGCGGCTGGTACGAGCACAACGCCAACACAGTCCGGCGCCGCTGGTACGCGTTTCCGGTCGACAATCCCTCGACGCCCTATGTCCGCGCCGACCCCGCACTGCGCCGCCTGACCCAATATGGCAGCGACGTCGATGTCGATATCGTCCAGTTCCACCTTCAGGATCGCTGGCACGTCACGCCCGCAGTCACGCTGGAGGCGGGCTTCAAGTCCAGCCTGCAGTTCGCCAATGGCGCAGTACCGGTCCAGCCGCTGCCGGGCGCGTTGTCGGGCGCCTCGACCGGCCTGCCCGAAGGCAAGATCAGCACCAAGAAATGGTTCCTGCCCGCGGTCGGTGGGACCTGGGACGTGACGTCGTCGGAACAGCTGTTCGCCAACGTGCAGAAGAACGTCCGTCAGTTCCAGACGTCGGTCGCCGCCGGGCTGTCGCCGTATAATCTCGGCAGCCAACAGGCGTTCGACCAGCTGAAGGCCGAAACATCGCCCGAAAGCTCGTGGACCTACGAGGCGGGCGTCCGCTCGCATCGCCAAGTGTCGCTCGGCCCGATCACCGCGATCGAAGGCCAGGTGAACTACTACCACGTCGACTTCAGCAACCGCCTGTTGCAGATCAGCGCGACGCCGGTGATCGCGTCGGTCGTCGGCGGCGTATCGATCCTGCAGAACGTCGGCGGGGTCACGACCAACGGCGTCGATTTCGCCACGACGGTACGGTTCGGTCCGCACTTCTCGCTCTACGACGCGCTGTCGTACAACAGCTCGAAATACGACGACAACTACACCAGCGGCACCGCGACGGTCCCGACGGCGGGCAAATACGTCCCCAACACCGCCAAATGGCTCAACAAGGTCGTCGCCAGCGCGAACGCCGGCCCGTTCGACGTCCAGGTGATCGGCGATTTCGTCGGCCGGCGCTTCGCCACTTACACCAACGATCAGTCGGTGCCGGGCCGCGTCCTGCTCAGCGCGCAGGCCGGGTACGCGCTGCCACCGATCGGCGGTCTCGGCCTGAAGAACACGCGGTTTTCGGTCAACGTCACCAATCTGACCAACCGCAAGGGCATCTACGAAGTCGTCGTCGGCGCGGCGAGCACGACCTACAACAGCTATGCGACGCCGCCGCGGCAGGTGTTCTTCACGCTGTCCGGCGCGTTCTGACCCGCCGTTAGGTCCTCGGACCGAAGTCCTTTGCCTCCCAAGGCATCGGCTTCGGTCCACCCGGCCCCGTCCGCGCGATGGTACCGAATGATCATGGTTTTCGGGCGCCCGGTCGGCTAGTTTTGCGCGATGACCAACCGGGGGGCCGTCACGCGAACGATCGCACTCGCGCCACTGCTTGGGCTGGCGGCGCTGGCGCTCGCTGCGCTGACGGGCGGGCTTTCGGCGAGCTTCATCGATCCCGATGAGTCCTCGCATTATATCAACACGCTGTTCATCGGCGACTGGTTGCGCGCCGGGCTACCCTCGCCGATGACGTTCGCGCAGGATTTCTACGCGCACTTTCCAAAGCTCTCGATCGGCCACTGGCCCCCCGGCTGGTACGCGCTGCTCGCGCCGCTGTTCGCGGTACTGCGCCCCCCGCCTTTCGCCGCCGCGATCCTCAGCGCGTTCATCGCCGGGCTGCCGGCGTCGCTCGTGGGCTGGGGCCTGTTCCGCACCGGCGCGCCGCGTCTGGCGATTGCCGCAGCATTCGTCGTGCTGCTCCTTCCGCTGGAGGTCGAGAGCGCGCGCTATTTCCTGCTCGACCAGCCAGTTACCTTGGTCGTCGGACTCGCCGGCATCGTCTGGCTGGCTGCGGCCGAGACCCCGTCATGGTGGCGTTTCGCGCTGTTCTCTGCGCTTGCCGTATTCGCGACACTGGTGAAGGGCAACGGCCTGCTTATCGTCCTCGTCCCCGCGATCGACATCGTCCTGTCGGGCCGCTGGAATCTGCTGCGCGACCGCAAACTGTGGGTTGCCGGGGCGGTGACCGGCGTGCTGATCCTGCCATGGTATCTGATCTCGTTCAGGATTTCGGCGGGGGGCTTCAACTATGCCCCGGGTCTCGCCTATGCCTGGGACTCGTTCGTCACCAATCTTCAGGCGGTGCGCGCCAATATCGGCTGGAGCGGGATCCTCCTCCTCCTGATCGGAACGATCTGGGGGTGGCGCGACGGCCGCGCAGGCCCGGTCGTCAGGCTGTCGGTCGCGATGATCCTCGCCACCTTGATCTTCCAGGCCGCCATCCCGGTCGCGTTGGTCGACCGCTACATCCTGCCGTTGCTGCCATGGTGCGCCATCCTCGTCGCGCTCGGCATTCTAACGCTGTGGCGCCTCGGCGCGGTCTACCGTGCTGCAGCGGTCGCGTGCACCGTCGGTGTGCTTGTCGTCCCCGCGGTCGCGCTGGCCCAGTTGACCGCCAAGCCCGATCTCGGCGCGCCATCGATCGCGCGGACCATGGTCGACACGCCCGGTCTCTGGCTGGTCGACGGTCGCGCCGGCGGCGAAGGCGCGGTGATCGCTGCGGCCGCCTATGCCGATTGTGGCCGACGGCAGATCTGGGTGGCCAGGGCCTCGCAGTGGCTATCGACCAGCGACTTCATGGGCCGCGGCTATGTCCTGACCGCGCGAACCCCACGCGACGCAGCGGCCACGCTGGACCGCCTCGGGATCCGTGGCGTGGTGGTCGTCGGCGAACGACGGCGGCTGGCCTACCCACACAGCATCGTCCTGACACAGGCGGTCGAGACGCCTGGGTATCTCCAGCGCAGAACCCGGTTCGCGATCGGTCCCGGCGCGACCCTGATCGCGGTTCGCGCGACTCCGATCACCGCCCGCCCGGACCTGCTTGCAACCGGTAGCGGCTCGCACAATTTCGCGGCGATGACCGGCACGCAATAATCGGTCCCGGTGCGCCCCGAAGGCGACGGCGCCGTTCAGTTTCAGTTTAGGTCATGAGATCATTACCTAAATTACAGGCTCGATATTATACAATCGTCGAAACTTTCCAGGCGTCGATCGATTAGCGATCCGACGACGGCCGGTTCGCGGACAATGTCGGGCGCTCGACAGCAAGTTTCAGGAATTCTCATGGCTATGACGGATGCGCCTTCCGCAACGGACACGCGGGATGAACCAGGCGGCACATCCGTCCCGACCAGGACGCTCGATGCGCTGAACTTCTTCCTCGCCGACGTGCGCGACGGGCTTGGACCATATCTCGCCATCTACCTGCTCGCGGTCCGCGGGCCCGCGCATGGCTGGAACGAGGCAACCGTGGGCGCAGTCCTGACGATCGCCGGGATCGTCGGTCTGATCTCTCAGACGCCCGCGGGCAGCCTGATCGATCGCACCAGAAACAAGCCGCGGATCGTCATGGTCGCCGCGTTGCTGGTCACGCTCAGCAGCATCTCGCTGCCGATCGTCACGGGTTTCACGGTCGTCGCCATCACCCAGTCGGTCGCCGCGGTCGCCGGCGCCGTGTTCGCGCCCGCAATCTCGGCGATCACGCTTGGGCTGGTCGGACCCAAGCTCTTCGCCAAGCGCGTCGGGCGGAACGAAGCCTTCAATCATGCGGGCAACGCGGTATCCGCCGCCCTGGCTGGCGTGTTGGCGTGGAAGTTCGGCCCCGTCGTCGTGTTCTGGCTGATGGGTGGCCTGACCGTCGCGAGCATCGTCACCGCGTCGCGGATCGACAACGGCGCGATCGACAACGCGGTCGCGCGGGGTCTCGACTGCGAACCGGACGAGGATTGCGAGCAGCCGAGCGGCTGGAAGGCGCTGATCGAGAACAAGCCGCTGATGATCTTCGCGGTGACCGCATTCCTGTTCCATCTCGCCAATGCCGCGATGCTGACCTCGGTCAGCCAGCTTCTGTCGCGCACGGTCGGCAAGGACCAGGCGACATCGCTGACCGCCGCCTGCATCGTCGCCGCGCAGTTGGTGATGGTACCGGTTGCGATCGTCGTCGGTCGCAACACCGAAAAATGGGGCACCAAGCCGCTCTTCCTCGTCGCCTTCGCGTTCCTCGCTGCACGCGGTGCGCTGTACACCGTGTCGAACGACCCGTGGTGGCTGGTCGGGGTCCAGGCGCTAGACGGCATTGGCGCCGGCATCTTCGGCGCGTTGTTCCCGGTGGTGATCGCCGACCTGACCAAGGGCACCGGGCGCTTCAACGTCAGCCAGGGCGCGGTCGCGAGCGCACAAGGCCTCGGCGCAGCGCTGTCGGCCTCACTAGCTGGCGCGATCATCGTCGGCGCTGGCTATACCGCCGGTTTCCTCACGCTGGCGGTCGTCGCCGGGCTCGGTCTGGCACTGTATTTGGTCGCAATGCCGGAAACAAAAAAGCGAGGTTGATCGGACCAGCCGACTGAACCCTCTACGAAAAACCGGTCGTCGCGCGAGACATTGGACGGCCGGTTGTCCGTAGCATTTCCAATAGCGCCGATAGGTTTCAGACCAGCAACTTATCCAACGTGATCGGCAGATCGCGGACCCGCGTTCCGGTCGCGTTATAGACCGCATTCGCGACCGCAGCAGCCACCCCGGTGATGCCGATCTCGCCGATCCCGTGCGCGCCCATCGGCGTGTGCGGGTCGGCGATGTCGGTCCAGATCACCTCGATCTCGGGCACGTCGAGATGCACCGGAATGTGATATTCGGCGAGACTGGGGTTCATGATCCGGCCGTTGCGCTCGTCGAATTCGGTCTCCTCCATCAGCGCTAGGCCAAGGCCCATGATCATGCCGCCGCGGAACTGGCTGCGCGCGGTTTTCGGATTGAGGATCCGGCCGCAGTCGAACGATCCCAAGAAGCGGCTGACGCGCACCTCCCCCGTCACCGCGTTGACGCGGACCTCGCAGAAGATCGCGCTGTGCGAGTGCATCGACCAGTGCATCTGTTCGAGCGGCGGCGATCCTTCGGCCGAGACGGTCACCGCATCGCGCTGCGCCCGGCCGAGGATCGAGGCGTAGGACTCGCGCCGGGTCGGATCGTCCAGCTTGGCGAGGCCGCCATCCTCGCTGCCGACCTCGTCCGGCGAAAGTCCGGCAAGCGGTGAATCGTTGCCGGCGAGTTTCAACAATTCCGCTACCAGCGCGTTATGCGCGGCGATCACCGCGCCGCCGATCGCGGCCGTCTGCTGCGATCCACCCGCGAGGATCGACCCGGGAATGATCGAATCGCCATAGCGAACCTCGACCGCATCGAGCGGCAGCCCGAGCCGTTCCGCGGCGACCATCGTCGTGGTGGTCGACGTTCCCATCCCCATTTCGTGCGCGGCGACTTCGACCAGCGCCTTGCCCGCGCGGTCGAGCGTGATCCGCGCTGCCGCTCCCGGCATCCGGTAATAGGGATAGGTCCCGGTCGCGCAGCCCATCCCGATCAGCCATTCGCCCTCGCGTCGCGCGCCGGGCAGCGCACGGGCGGCCCAGCCGAACGCATCCGCCCCAGCACGCCACGCCTCGACGATGTGCCGCGACGAGAACGGCAGGCCCGACGTCGGATCCACCTCCGGCTCGTTGCGCAGACGCAGGTCGATCGGATCGATGCCGAGCTCGACCGTGAGTTCGTCGATCGCCGATTCCAGCGCGAACGTCCCGACCGATTCACCGGGCGCGCGCATGAACGTGTTGGCGAGCATGTCGATCTTCACGACGTCGACCGACAGCTTGATGCTGTCCGCGGCATAGCCCGCGCGCGTGCCGAGAATGAACGGTTCGGGCATATGGTTGTGCGGCGTATCCGCGGTGGTCCCGGCGTGGATCAGCGCATGGAAATGGCCATCCGCATCCGCACCGATCGCGACGCGCTGCTCGGTCAGCGTACGTCCGCCAACGCCGCGGTAGACGCCCTCGCGCGTGAGCGTAATCCGGACCGGACGCCCGACCAGCCTGGCCGCCGCGGCGCCGAGGATCTGGTGATCCCACAGGCACTTGCCGCCAAATCCCCCACCGACATACGGCGAGGTCACGCGGACCTGCTCGGCCTTCAGGTCGAACACGTCCGCGATCGTCGCCGCCGCCATCGTCACCAACTGGCTGGCGTCGTGGATGATCAGCTCGTCCCCCACCCAGGCAATCGTCGCGGCGTGGGGCTCGATCGCGTTGTGGTTATGCCGCGGCGTTCGATAAACCTGGTCGACTTTGTGCGGCGCCGCGGCCAGCATGGCGTCGGCATCGCCGATTGTGTTCGACAGCGGTTGGCCCATGAAGGTTGCCGGCTCGGCGCCCTTGGCCTTTGCCGCCGCAAACGACGTGATCGATGCCTCTGCGACGTAGGTCGCGACGATCAGCGACGCGGCGTGGTCGGCCTGTTCCTGGGTTTCGGCCAGGACCACCGCGATCGGCTGCCCGTTCCAGGCGACGCGATCGTCCTGCATGATCGGCAGGTCGGCCGGCGCCGCCGCGGTCGGCCCAGACCCGAACACCGCGGGCTGGTTCATCCGCGGCGCATTGCGATACGTCATCACCGCGACGACGCCAGCCGAAGCCTCGGCCGCCGCCACGTCGAGCGTCGCGATGCGCCCGCGCGGGATCGTCGCGAACGCCAGCGCGGCATAGACCATGTCGTCGAGCGCGAATTCGGCCGCGAACCGCGCCGCGCCCTTCACCTTCAACGGACCATCCAGTCGCGACACCGATGTACCGATCAGGCCGTGCTGACGCGCGATCAGCGGATCGGGAACGCCGCCGGGAACCCAGCTGTCCGGCGCGAGCGGGACCAATTTGCTGACCGCACCCTGCACCAGACCCTGCGCGGTCTGCTTGACGGTATCGACGATGCTCATGCGGATACTCCCAGGTCGCCAAGGACGGCGACGATCGTCCGTTTCGCGAGTTCGATCTTGAAGCCATTGTCGCGAAGCGGCCTGGCGTCGGCGAGTTCGGCGATCGCCGCCGCGAGAAACGCCGCCTCGGTCGCCGGGCCACCCAGCAGCAGCGCCTCCGCCTTGGTCGCGCGCCACGGCTTGTGCGCCACGCCGCCGAGCGCGATACGCACGTCCCTGACCTGCCCGTCGACCACGTCGAGCGCCGCCGCGACCGAGATCAGTGCGAAGGCATAGCTCGCCCGATCGCGAACCTTGCGGTAGGTCGAGGTCGCCGCGAACGGCATCGCGGGCAGTTCGATCGCGGTGATCAGGTCGCCCGCCGCCAGCACCGTGTCGAGATCGGGACGATCGCCCGGCAGGCGGTGCAGTTCGCCAAACGGAAGCGCGCGCGCGCCGCCGCGGCCCTCGACATGAACGACCGCATCGAGCGCGGCAAATGCAACGCACAGGTCGGACGGATGCGTCGCGACGCAGGCCTCAGATGCACCCAGAATTGCATGGATACGCGTGAAGCCCCCGACCGCATCGCAGCCCTCGCCGGGCGCCCGCTTGTTGCAGCGCGAACCGTCGGTGTCGTAGAAATAGGTGCAGCGGGTGCGTTGGAGCAGGTTGCCGCCGACCGTCGCCATGTTGCGGATCTGCGCCGATGCCCCCGCGAGGATCGCCCGCGACAGCATCGGGTAGCGCGCACGTACCCCCGCATGCTCGGCAAGCGCGGTATTGCGCACCGCCGCCCCGATCAGCAGCCCACCATCCGCCGTCTCGGTGATCGTGTCGGACAGCCCGGTGACGTCGACAAGCGTGTCGGGCTTGGCGACCGTCTCGCGCATCAGGTCGACCAGATTGGTCCCGCCGCCGAGATAGGCGGCAGCGTCCGCATCGCCGAGACGGAGCGCTTCGGTGGTATCGCCGGCCCGCGCATACGCGAAGGGGGTCATGCCGCCATCTCCGCCGCGACGGTTTCGCGGATCGCATCGATGATCCCGTTATGCGCACCGCATCGGCACAGATTGCCGCTCATCCGCTCCTGCAATTCCTCGCGCGTCAGCTGCACATCCGCGGTGAGATCGGCGCTGACGTTGCTCGGTACGCCGCGCTTCGCTTCCGCTGCCATGCCGATCGCCGAGCATATCTGGCCTGGCGTGCAATAGCCGCACTGGAACCCGTCATGGTCAATGAACGCCTGTTGCAACGGGTGCAGCGCATTCCCGTCCGACAACCCCTCGATCGTCGTGACCCGACGCCCGTCATACTGGACCGCCAACGCGAGGCACGACAGGATACGCTCGCCGTCGACCAGCACCGTGCACGCGCCGCATGCGCCCTGGTTGCAGCCCTTCTTCGTGCCGGAAAGATGCAGCCCCTCGCGCAACAGATCGAGCAGCGAAACGCGGGGATCGTCGGGCAGAGCGACCGCCGATCCATTGACGAGTATCGGCATCGCACTCTCCTACCTAAAACACGTGCTCGCGCAGGCGACGCGGCCGGACATAATTTTATACCGAACGGTATAGGCGATTTATTGCGATGCGCCAGTGGCTTGCCGCGCGATATGTCGCCCTATTTTCCAAAGCGCATTTCACGCGGTATGCGGGCCTTCAAACGGAAGAGACCGGAGCAGGCGCGACGGCACCGCAACCGGGAATAAGCGATGGCAGACACGAATCCGACCGACTGGGACGCAGCACAGGTGCGCAAATGGCTCGACGCCCGGATCGCTGCGGCGCGGTCTGATCAGGTCGTCGCCGAGCGCGGCGGCTACGGCCAGCAGGACGATTGCGACAAGGCCACCGCCGAGGAAATGGTCTGCACGCTGATGCAGGCGAAGGACTCGGCGGCCGACCAGAAGCGCTTTGCCGCCGACCTCAAGGCGCTGCTCGACCGTGACGAGTTCATCTGGCGCGGCGTGTATGACGACACGCGGTTCGACCGCCACGCCCGAGCCTACGTCCGCAAGCTCGCCAAGATGGCCAAGACGAACAGCGGCTTCGACCGGACCGCGCGTTACCAGTAACGCGCGTCCCGTCCGATCAGAACAAGCGCTTCAGCAGACCGACGTTGGTCTTGCCGAGCTCGACGACCGAGTCGCCGCGACCGCTGATGATCGCCTTGGCCATGTAGAGCGTGAAGCCCTTCATCTGCTCGAGCGTGATCTTGGGCGGCATCGACAATTCGGTGCGCGCCGTCACCGCATCGAGCAACGCCGGCCCCGGATGCGCCAGGACGTCGCGGACGCCGGCCTCCACCTCGCCGGGATCGGTGATCCGGACGCCGTGGATTCCGATCGCCCGCGCCATCGCCGCGAAATCCGGATTGTCGAGCGCGACGCCGGTTTCGACCAGCCCCGCCGCCTTCATCTCCATCTCGACGAAGCCCAAAGTACCGTTGTTGAAGACGATGATCTTCACCGGCAGCCCGAGCTGACGAACCGTCAGCAATTCGCCCATCAGCATCGCCAGACCGCCATCGCCTGACAGCGTGACGACCTGGCGATCCGGGAAGCTGGCCTGCACGCCGATCGCCTGCGGCAGAGCGTTGGCCATCGATCCGTGATTGAACGACCCGATCAGCCGGCGGCGCCCGTTCATCTTCAGATAGCGCGCCGCCCAGATCGTCGGCGTGCCGACGTCGCAGGCGAACACCGCATCGTCCGCCGCGACCTCGCTGACGACGCGAGCGACGTGCTGGGGATGGATCACCCCACTGCCGGGCGTTCCGTCGGCGAGTTCGTCGAGACCCTTGCGCGCCTCGGCATAATTGTCGCGCGCGGATTTCAGGAACGCGCCGTCGCCTGCGCCCGTCAGATGCGGCATCAGCGCCGCCAGCGTCGCACCGACATCGCCGACCAGCCCGATATCGATCGCGGTCCGCCGTCCGAGATTTTCGGGAAGCAGGTCGATCTGCGCGACCTTGGCGTCGACCGGATAGAATTGACGGTAGGGAAAGTCGGTGCCGAGCATCAGCAGCACGTCGCAGCCCATCATCGCATCGTAGCCGCTCGAAAAGCCGATCAACCCGGTCATGCCGACATCATAGGGGTTGTCGTATTCAACGAACTCCTTGCCGCCGAGCGCGTGGACGATCGGCGCCTGGAGCCGTTCGGCGACTTCGAGCAGTTCGGCGTGCGCGGTCCGACACCCGCGGCCGGCGAGGATCGTCACCTTGCGGGCGCCGTTCAAGAGCGTGGCCAGTTCGGCGATATCGGCGTCCGCGGGGACCGTCGTCGAGCGCGGCGGCAACAAGGCTCCCGCCGACCGCGTCAGCGTGCCGGTGGTGGAGCGCAACGCGACATCGCCCGGCATCGCGACGACCGAGACGCCGCGATGGCCGACCGCGGCGCGGATCGCGGTCTCGAGCGTACGCGGCATCTGGTCGGCGTCGGAGATCGTCTCGCAATACACGCTGCATTCGCGGAACAGCGCCTCGGGACGCGTTTCCTGGAAATAGTTCGAGCCGATCTCGCCGCTCGGGATCTGCGCGGCGATCGCCAGCACCGGGACGCGGGTCCGGTTGCAGTCGTACAGACCGTTGATCAGATGCATGTTGCCGGGGCCGCACGACCCGGCGCAGACCGCGAGCCGACCGGTCAATTGCGCCTCGGCGCCCGCGGCGAACGCGGCCGCCTCCTCGTTGCGCATATGGATCCACTCGATCTTGCCCTGGCGCCGCAAGCTGTCGGTCAACCCGTTCAGGCTGTCGCCGACCACCCCGTAGATGCGCTCGACCCCGGCCAGATGCAGCGTTTCGGCGAACAGGTCGGCGATGACGGTCTTCGGCATGTAACGGCTCCAGGCAATTCGGATGATCGCTGTCGATCGAACGACGGACAGGACGCAAACGCGTTTCACGTCGGTAGGGATGCAGCGCGCGCAATCTTTCACACTAGTCCGGCTTGCGCGACACGAACGGAACGGCTTTGAGTCGCACCCGTCGGAAGCGCCCGTCGAGACAGTTCAGGTACACCATGGCCCGCAAGCATTCGAAACACATGCCCTATGAAGACCCGCAGGCAGCGGAGGAGCAGGACGTTCCGCAGGCGGTGCCATGCTGGTTGTGCGGCCGCCCGACCGGGACGACGATCGTCTGGCATCATCCGGTGCCGAAAAGCCGGGGCGGGCGCGATGTGGTGCCGATGCACCCGGTCTGCCAGCAGACGCTGACCACCAATTTCACCAATTCGGAATTGCAGCGCGCCGGGATGGATGTCGACAGCCTGCTCGCCAATCCGACCATCCGCAAGTTCGTCGACTGGGTCGCGAAGAAGGATCCCGATTTCACCGCGTCGCCAGCCAAGAAGACTCGCTGAGGCGTGCCCGCGGACGTTCATCCGGTAACCCCGGACGGCCGCTACTTCGTCGTCCGCGGCAGGCTATGGCGTTGCGCCGATCCCTCGCTGTCCGAGGATCGCCGTACCGCGCTGGTCGCCGAGCTGATGCAGGCCAGACGCGCGGTGGGGGTCGTGTTGCGCAAGGCCGACAAGGCAGCGTTGGCAGAGGCGCGGGCGGGCGTCGATCGTGCCAAGGTCGCGCTCGGCGAACGCGGACCGGTCTGGTGGGATGACGGCACACCGGACCTCAATCGCCGCATGGTCGCCAACACGCCCTATGCGGAGTGGTTCGAAAACGGCGCAAACGATCAGGGGTGAACGCCCGACACGGGTCGAAGGCAGCCGATGGACGCCGTAACGATGCATGCCCTACGACCACGACGCCTGAAAAACGATGTGACACCAATGACATACAGCCCGGCCAAGTATTCGCTGCAAAGACGCCGGAACCGCGAAACCGCCGTCTGACGCCCCCCGTTTTGCGCAAAATCGGTGCTTCGATTGGACCCGTAACGGACACATTTCAGCCAAAACGAATTGCCAAATGCATCGGGCCGGGACCTTGGTCGCCGGGAAATACCACTACAGATGAGGTGAGGGAATGAATTCTAACTTTGCAAAGCGTTCGGCAGTTGCGATGATCCTGCTCGGTTCGGTCAGCCTCGGCGGCTGCGCGACCAAGGGCTATGTCAACGATCAGATCGCCACGGTGAACACCCGCATCGACGGCATCGACGGACGTCTGCGCACGGTCGAGGGCGTATCCGGTCAGGCTCTGACCCAGGCCCAGGCTGCAGCCGGCCAGGCACAGCAGAACGGCCAGCGGATCGACCAGCTCAACGGCCGCGTCGATGGCGTCGACCAGCAGATGCAGCAGCTCCAGAAGCAGCGCGCGCGCAAGCCGCGCGGCTGATCGCCGAACATCTAATGCCGGGTAACCGGCACTTGTAACGGAAAACGGCTCTGCTAAATCGTCGAATGATCAATCTTCGAACGATGGCGTCAGAGCCGTTTTCTTGTGCGTTTCGGGTCGCCGCCTTGGTGTCGCTTGCGGCGGCACCTTGCCTCGCGAATGCCCAGACCGCCGACGCCAGCACTCGACCTGCCAAGACAGCGGCGAACGCGAAAACCGGCCCTGCCAAGCGCCCGTCGGTAAAAGGCACGTCTGCAAAGGGCGCAACTGCAAAACGCCCACCTTCAAAACGGAAGGTCGCGAGCGTTGCTCCCCCGGTGCCCGCTCCCATTCCGACAGAATCCGCATCTCGGGTGATGGCTTGGGTCAAGGCGGCGCAGGACAACGCCGCCCTCCCCTATATCGTCATCGATAAGCCGGCCGCCCTGCTCTATCTGTTCGCGGCAGACGGCACGTTGCTCGGACAGACGCCCGTCCTGCTCGGCATCGGCATCGGTGACGATTCGACCCCGGGGGTCGGGGCCAAGAAGCTGGAAGACATCGGCCCCGCCGAACGCACGACGCCCGCTGGTCGGTATGTCGCCAAGTTCGGTCGCGCGTTCGGCCATGAGCGCGTGCTCTGGGTGGACTACGCCAATTCCGTCGCGATCCACGCGGTCATCACCACGAACAAGAAAGAGAAGCGCGTCCAGCGGCTCCTGTCGCCATCGCCCGACGACAACCGGATCTCGTTCGGCTGCGTCAACGTCGGCACGCCCTTCTATACGCGCAAGCTCAGCCCGCTGTTCAAGAAGACCGGCGGTGTCGTCTACATCCTGCCCGACACCAAGACGCTGGACGAGGTATTCCCGCGCCTCCGGCTGCTGCCGTATCTCGACGGCGCGGCGCAGAGCGAGCCCGCTGCATGACCGTTATACCCGCTCGATCGAAGAGAAGAACTGCATGATCCTGTTGATGATTGCCGCACTCGCCGCGTCGAAGGCGCCCGTCGTGGTCAGTTCGCTGACGACGGAGCAACTGGTCAGCGACTGTCGTGGCAAGGACACCGATCCTGCCGCCACCTTCTGCACCGGCTACATCATCGGTGCGTTCGACACGCTGTCGCAGGCGCGCCAGATCTGTCCGAAACCCGCGAGCGCCTCGACGCTGGATACCGTCGCGTCGGTCCGGCGATACCTGCGGATGCACGACGAGCAATGGACCGATGCGCCATCCTTCGTCGTGCGCAACGCGTTACGGGCGAAATTTCCGTGCGGAAGCACCCCGGTCAAGCGGAAGCGCAAGTAAGCCTGTCAGGCGGACTCGTCGTCCAGCGCTTCGTAGATATCCGGGAAACTGTAGGCGGACGGCGGATCGTCGAAGGTGCCGCGTGCGAACACCACGACGTCGCCGGCCGCCACGTCCAGCTTGGCCCAGCTGTCCCAGCCGACATGGATGAAGTCCGGCGGCCCGAAGATGCGGATCGCACGCGAATATTCGTCCCCCCGAAACCCGACGAAATGCAGCGCGGGACGGCGCGAAGGGTTGGTATCGTTGGTCACGGCATCGGCGTAGCGGCAGAGACCGGAACACCCCGAACCTTGGCATGACGCACGCTTAGGACCGCCGCCGACCGCCGGTCGACACAGGTCCCTTTTCCTCTGCCGCGAGCCTGCGCCAGCGGTCGAACCGCTCCGGGGTCAGCGTCCCCGCAGCGATCGCCGCCTGGATCGCGCAACCCGGTTCGACGCGGTGCGAACAATCCGAAAAACGGCACTCCTGCGCGGCCAGCGTGAAATCGTCGAAGACCTCGGCGATGCCGGACGCTGCCTCGGACAGTTGCAGCTCGCGCATACCCGGCAGATCAAGCAGCCACCCGCCCTGTTCGAGCCGATGCATCTCGCGCACCGTCGTCGTGTGGCGACCGGTGCCGTCGATTTCGCGTATCGCCTGCGTCGCAATGCTGTCGGAGCCGCGCAACGTATTGACGAGCGTGGACTTGCCGACGCCCGACGATCCGAGAAACGCCACGGTCTTGCCCGGGCCGCACCATGCCGCGAGCCGCGCGACGTCGCCGGGATCGCGGCCATTGACCGTCTCGACCAGCAAACCCGGCTCGATCGCGCGCGCCGCCGCCGCGAAGGTTTCCGGCGTATCGGTCAGGTCGGACTTGGTCAGCACCACAACGGGCTGCACGCCGACCTCGCGCGCCAGCACCAGATACCGCTCCAGCCGCGCGACGCTGAAATCCTGGTTGCACGACGCGACGATGAAGACCGTATCGACGTTGGCCGCGATCATCTGATCCTTGCGCGGATCGGCCGGCGAGCGTCGCTTGAACAGGTTGATCCGGTGCAACACGCGGATCGGATGCCCCATCGCATCGTCGAACAACAGCCAGTCGCCGACTGTCGGGTGGTCGTCGGTCGGCTGCGCGCCGGGGATATAAGGCGAGACGAAGTCGCGCGATCCCTCGCCCGTCACCGCGATCTTGCCGCGATGGACCGCCATCACGCGGACCGGATGGCAGTGCTGCGCCTCCTCGTCCGAAATCTGCTCGCTGAAATGTGCAGTCCAGCCAAGGTCTGCCAAGGTGTCGGTCATCGGTGTCATCGGGTGACTATAACCGCTTTCGATCGGCCGGCATCGGATATTGCAGCATTCGATCAGCGGCAGATAGGCTGGGCTGATGGTCGTCGCGCATCCGCGCATTCCGTAGCGTAAAACATAACCAAACTCGTACAATTATACGATCCTGTCATAAAACGGTATCGAATCGGTCCTAGCTGCCCGGTCAACGGACGTGACAGTCCGCCCAACCATCCCAGGGGGGAAACCATGAACACGACACTCCCGATGCCGGTACGCCGGCAGCGATCGCGCGCGCTTGCTCTTTTGACCCATGTTGCCGGCGGGGCGCTGGCCGCCGCGATCGTCGTCGTTCCCGGCACGGCCGCGTTCGCGCAGACCAGCCCGGCCGCAGCGACGACGGACGACACGCTGCCCAAGCAAACCGCCAGCGAGGCGATCACCGGCGACATCGTCGTCAACGGCCGTCGTCAGCAGACCGCGCTCGCCGAGGAGCATGACGCGGTCGGCGTCATCGACATCGTTACCACCGGCGACGTCGCGATCCATTCGCAGACCGGGATCGCGGATCTCGCCAAGCAGCTGCCCGGCATCTCGGTGAGCCGCGACCAGGGTCGCAACCAGAGCGCGACCGGCGAAGCGCAATATGTCTCGATCCGCGGGTTCGACACCGGCTACAACGCCTACACGCTCGATGGCCTGCGCCTGCCTCAGGTCGCGGGCAGCTCGCGCGCGATCTCGCTCAACCTGTTCTCGCCGTTCGCGGTCGGCGCGATCGCGGTCGACAAGACGCCCGGGGCGGCCAAGGATTCGGACTCGATCGCAGGCATCATCGACCTGCGGACGCCGACCGCGTTCGACTTCTCGACCGACTTCACCCGCGCCCGCGTCCTAGCCCAAGGCGCGCAGCTCGCGCTCGATCGCAAGCAGAAGGGTTTCGGCGGCGCGGTCGGTATCGACGCCGCGCGGCGCTTCGGCAGCGACCATCAGTTCGGCGTCTATGTCGCAGGCTATTACGAGGAGCGCGCCAACGCCGCCGAATCGACCGCGGTGCAGAACGACTACAAGACCACCGCCTTCAACGTCGGCACGCCCCGCGCCAACGGCGACGCGTTGTCGGCCGACGGCGTCCAATGGAATTTCTACAACAACGAGATCAAGCGCTACGGCGCGACCGGCTCGCTCGACTATCACGGCGACCCCGTCGAACTGTTCGCGCGGGTGAACTACGCGACCTATCTCAACACCAACACGATGAACCAGACCGGGCTGCGCAACGAACTGACGCGCGGCCAGACCAACTCGAACCCGGTCCGCACCCTGACCGGCGGCAGCACGACCCAGTCATACAACGCCGCTGGCGTCTACACCCCGCTCGGCATCAACCCGGCCAGCTATTTCCGCACCGAGGACGTCGAGCAGGAGCTGTTCTCCGCGCAGCTTGGCGGCAAGGCGCACTGGAACGGCTTCACCGCCTCGCTCGAAGGCGCCTATGCCGACGGTCGGTTCGACCAGCCGCAGCGGATCGAGGCGGCATTCCGCGGGATTGCCTATAACGGCGCAGCGAACAACACCGGCGCCGCGACGCAGGGTGTCGTCGTCGACCTGTCCAACCCCAAATCGCCGCGGCCGGTGCTCTCGTCGGGGGCGAGCGCCTATGTCTCGTCGCTCGACCGGCCGAGCCAGCTCTATATCCAGCAGGGCTACGACTATCTGTCGGAGGTCAAGAAGACCGTAAAGGGCAGCATCGGCTGGGACGGCACCGGCGTGCTGACCAACGTCGCGATCGGCGGGCTGTACGAGGATTCGGACCGCGACGGTCGCTCGCTGGCGCCCGATGTCACGCGCTACCGGTTCCTGACGCCGCTTCAGAACGGGACCGTGCAGGGGCAGACTATCAACCAGTATAACGGCTATGTGCTGACCGACTTCCTCGATTATTATCCATCGCGCGGGATCAAGGTCCTCGAACGCAGCCAGCTCGATTCCCAGGTCAGCCAATATGTGAACCAGTCGCTCGTATCGCCGACGGTGATCAACCAGGGCCTGCTCAAGGGCAACGAAAAGCGCAAGGCGGCTTATGCGACGGCGACGCTGACGATCGGGACGCTGGAGGTGATGCCGGGGCTCCGGTATGAGGACAACAGCTTCCGGGCGCGGTATTTCTCGACCAACGCGAACGGCGTCGGCGGCAATTTCGTCGATGCCGGACGCGACTACGACCATCTCGACCCCAGCCTGCTGGCGGCATGGAAGCCCGATGCGCGGTTCGTCGTGCGCGGTGCGGTGCGATCCAGCTATGCGCGCCCGGCCTTCGACCAGCTCGCTGGCCCGACCCAGCGGAGCGATGCCGATTCCAGCGGCAACATCACCGTCACCCGGCCCAACCCGAACCTGAAACCGGTCGAGGCATGGAGCTATGACGCGGGCGTGGAATATTATGGCGGCGTCGGCCGCTACCTCCAGGTCGCGCTCTATTACAAGACGCTCAAGAATATCCTCGTGCCGACCGGGACGCGCTCGATCGGCGATACCGTCGGGTCGGTGACGACGATCCAGCCCGCCAACGGCCGCGACGGCAACGCACGCGGTATCGAGGCGTCGGGCCGCTTCACGATCGGCGACATGCTGGCGTCGAAATTCCTCGGCAATTTCGGGGTCGGCGGCAACATCACGTACCAGCACACCGAAGCGAACTATCAGATCTCGGCGACCGACATCCGGAAATCGACCCTGCCGCAGGCGCCGAACCTGATCTACAATGCCGAGATCTTCTATGCCGCCGGCCAGTTCCGCACCAACCTATCATACAACTACACCGGTCGTTTCCTAGCGACCGTGCAGGACAGCCAGCCGGACATCTACGTCCAGCCGATCGGCGAGATGAACTTCGGCCTCGCCTTCGCCGCCACCGAAAATCTCGAAATCGGCGTAGCGGCGCGCAACCTGCTCGATCAGCACACCTACTGGGCGACGGTCGGCAAGTCGGAACGCTACATCTCTAACGATCGCAACGGCGGCTACATGAATACCGGCCGCGTGTTCCAGTTCAGCCTGACGATGAAGATGTAATAGCTGGCATCACCGCCGGTCGCACGTGAATGGCGACCGGCGGCGATCAACTGGCCACTGGCCGCGCCGTCGTGGTATATAGGCCAGGACAGTGTGCCCAAACGCCGGGGAGTCTTGGAAACCGATGCTGTTGATCATGGCGGCACTGACGGTCGAACTTCTCGGACCGGTGACAGCCGGCTCACCGCCTGTCACGACGACATTCGCATCGGCGGCGCGAACCTGCGACGTTCTACAGGCGGCCTATACCGCCACGACAAACTCGCGATCGACAGCGTATCCCCCGGATGTACAGGCTGCTTCCCGCATCCTGTCCGTCCAGAGCTGGACGCCCGACTTCAAGGCTTCGCTCTCGCTGTCTTCGCAAGAGTTCGAGGACATGGCGGGCAATGCGACGGCCTATGCGGTGCCCAACTTCAAGCCTGCATGTGAATGGAAGGGGACGCGTGGCGCGGCAACCAACGAAGAGGGCCACGCCAGGTACGTGACATTCACGGCTCCGATTTTCGCAAAAACCGGACGTCTCGCGCTCGTCGAAGTGTCTTTTCGCGAACAGGATTCCTTCGGATACGGGCTGATCTGCGTCGTCCAGCGGCCGCAGGCGACGTGGTCGGCGACCTGCATGCGGAGCTGGATCACCTGAGGGCGGTCGCTACATCCCGCATCGGGTCGCCCCGCCCACCCCGCGCTAGAACTTCGGGTCGAAGTTGAAGAAGATAGGGTTCGACAGCGCGACCATGTTGCCGCTGAGCGCCATCGAATTGGGCACCTGCGGATAGGGTGTCTGCGGGCCCTCGACGGTGACGCGGTAATAGGTGCGACCGTGGACCGGCGGCGTGTCGGTGAAGGTCGCCGACCCGGTCGCGGGGTTGCTGGTATAGGCGCCGAAATCCTCCCCGTCCTTGACGACCTTGATCTTATACGCCGCACCCTTGATGCTGCCACCGACGAGCTTGACTTGGAACGTCACCGGCTTGCCGGTCGGCGCCGCGTTGTCGCCCATCATCATGTCCATTCGGCCGTCGCCATCGCGGTCCGCCATCAGCTCGACGCGCGGATCGTCGGGGTTGGCGCTGACCGAGACGCGGCCGTTGCCGAGCGCATCGATCACGCCCTGCGCGGTGCGCGTCCTGGCGAAGACCCAGGTCGTCGGCGTGCCGACATAGTTAGCGGTCGCCTGGATGCTGTTGGGCACGGTTTGTGCAGCCGTATCGGGAATGCCGTGATGCGAATCGCTGCCGCCGCGCCCGGTCAGCTTGCGACCCGATCGGAGCATGTCGTCCCAGATCATCATCGCGTTGAGGTTGGTCGGCCAGACCGCCGAGTTCCAGACCTCGATCGAGTCGACCATGTCGTAGGAGAAGCCGAAATGGTCCTTGCCGCTCGGATGGTTCGCCGACAGATGGATGCCGAGCGATTTCTTGACCGCGAGGATCTTCGCATCGCGCTCGTCCTCGACGTCGAACAGGCGCTGGTGATCATAGGGCTTGGCCGAAAAGACGTTGCCGTGGCCGCGCACCGTCGTCCATTCCGCGCCGTACAGCAGGATCACCGACTTCGACCTGAACTCGGGGTCTGACCAGGTGTTGTGTGCGACATCGCCGTGGACGTGATTGTCGTGGTCGGTGATCGCCAGATAATCGAACCCGGCGTTTTCGGCGAAGCGAATGATCTTCGCCTCGGGGTTGTTGCTCGAATCGGTGCTGTGCCGCGAGTGCAGATGGAGATCGCCCTTCAGCCACTGGCCCTCCGTCAGGCTGGCAACCGGCGGGATCTTCGGATCAACGGCGGCAGGAGCAGCCGCGTCTGCCGAGGAGGATACAAACACGAGCGCGATTAGCGCGAGACGATCGAGCATGATGGAATCCTTCCGGCTTAGAAACGGTAGCTGACGGCGGCGCGGACGTTGCGCTGGTACAGTGAGCTGCCGATGAAGACCGCCTGCCCCGCTTCGCTGCTGTCGATCGTCCCCGCGCGCGGATTGCCGTTGGTCAGGCCGAGCGTGTTGGTGATGTTCTGCGCGATCAGCTGGAGCTGCAGCTTCGGCGTGACGTTGATCTGCGCCTGCAGGTCGACGCTGACATAGGACGGCAGGCTGATCTTGTTGGCGACGTCGGTATAGAGCTGGCCGGAATAATTGACGTCGGCCTGGACAAGGAGCGTGTCGCCGAACAGCGTCACGCCGGGGGTGACGCGGAAAATATTCTCGGGGATGCCGTTCAGGCGGTGATGTGAATAGTCGGTGAGCACGCCCGCGCTGTTGGTGTAGACGAAATCGGAGAAGCGTGAGTCCTGATAGGTCCAGGAGCCGTGCAGGTCGAACCACGCGACCGGGCGGATCGTCGCTTCCAGTTCGACGCCCTTGGTGATCGTGTCGCCGTACACCGTGACCGGCGACAACAGGCCGTTGGCGAGCGTGCGAAAATCGCTGATCTGATAGCTGTTGTAGACGGTGCGGAAGCCGGTCGCGTAGAAATCGACCGAGCCGCGCGAGTATTTGATACCGCCCTCCAGCATGTTGAGCGTCTGCACCACCGGCGTCGCGCCCGCGTTGGTGATGAAGTTGGAGACCGCGGGTAGCCGGAACGTGTCGGTATAGCGGACGAACGCGCCGACATAGGGCTGGAGCTGATAATTGGCGCCCGCCGTCCAGGCGAACCCGTCATATTTGCGCGAGAACGGCGTGAAGACGCCCGTGCCGGTGCCGACCGCATCGTCGGCGAGCGTCGGGCTCTGGCCCAGATTGACCTTTTGCGCGCCCTCGACTGCACCGCTTGTCTTGATCCGTTCATAGCGGACGCCGCCGTCGAACCGCAGCTTCGGCGTGATCTGCCACTCGTCGCTCGCATAGACCGCGACGTTGTCCGAAATGCCGTTGGCGTTGGCGAACTCGGCGCCGTAGCCGACGATGCCGCCTTCGGTCAGCGACGCGAGCTTGTTGCCGCTGGCGTCGAGCCGGTACACGTCGAGCAGATCGGCGTGGTTCTTGACGTCGGTCAGCACCGACGCGGTGTTCGCGCCATAGTGCTCGTTCTCGCGCGCATAATAGAAGCCGATGGCGAGATCGTGATGGCCTAGCAGGTCGAGCTTGCCGACGATCCGTGTGTCGTTGATGAACTCGCTCAGCGGCACCGTATGCGTCCGCGCGAGATCGACCAGCGCGAGCCCGTTGCCGTTCTGGTTGGCCATATCGAACGCGGTGCCAGTGTCGCGGTAGAACAGCCCGAGCGTCTGCCCGGCAGCGGCGTTGATCGCCTTGCCGAAATTCGCGTTCAGGAAGGTCTGCGCGGGCGATACATTGTACGGCGTGATGCTGTTGCGCTGCGTGAAGCTGTCACGGTAGCGCGTGTTCTGCTGGATCTTGATCGTGTCGGTCAGCTTGTATTCGGCTTGCAGGCTGAGTTGGGTCAGGCGGACCGTACTGCCGACCGCATTGTCGAATGCGACCGGGCCGTTGGGGGTCCGGAATGTCAGATGTTGCGTGTCCGGGCCAGCGATATTGTCCTTCCGATTGTCGAGGCCGGGCACGCTGACCACGTCGCCAGCGGCGTTGGTCGTGTAGATACCGCCACCCCAATAGCCGACGCGTTCGTCGATACGCTTGACGCCGAACGACACCGAGCCGCGCTCGAAATCGCGCGAGAGCGTCGCACGGATCTGGCCGCCCTGGTCCTGCCTGAAGCCCGAATGGTGCTGGCCGTCGGACAGCCGGTAATAACCCCCGGTGAAGAAGTGCCAGCCGGTGTTGCCGATCGGGCCACCAAGCCAGCCGTCGACGCGGTGCGAATTGTAGCTCGATCCCTCGTAGCGGATCAGCCCCTCGAGCGTATCACCGCCGCGCCGCGAGATGAAGTTGATCGCCGCGCCGGGGGCGTTCGAGTAGAAGATCGCCGATGGTCCGCCGCGGACGACCTCGATCCGCTCGACGGTCTGGTCGATCCGCAGCGACTGGTCGCCGTTGAGCCAGCCGAGCCCCGGATCGCCCTGGATCGGAATGCCGTCCTCGAGCAGCGCGACGGTCTGGAACCCGTCGCTCGGGATACCGCGGACGCGGACGCCCGCACTGACCTCGCCCGAGGTCGGCGTGGTGTAGAACCCCGGCACCTGCTTCAGCGCTTCGGCCACCCCGACCGGCGCGCGCAGTCGGAGATCGCGGTCGGAAATGGTCGAGATGGCGTAGCTCGTCTCGACCTTGCGCTGGCCTTCGGTACCGGCGCGACCGGTGACGACGATGTCGTCGCCGGTCGTCTCTCCGCCACCTTGACCGGCTGCGGGAACCGTGGGTGTTGTCGCTGCCTGCGCGAAAGCGGGCTGTGCGACGAGCGCGCTAGTAGAGAGCGCGGTGGCCAAGGCCACGCGCGACACGAGAATACGGGTCATCATTATTTCCCACCCAGCCAAAAGCTGGGCCGACCTATGATAGTCTTTGGTATCGTTTTTGTGACAAGGCGGTAGCAATACCAAACACCGTCAACTGTGCGACGAGCACGGAACTCGACTTGCGGCTTGCTACTTCAAGGACGACTGCTCGTCCCCCTCAGCCCGCGACCGATATTCTGGGCGCAATGCCTCGCATCGCAACGCCTTAGCGCGTATATGGAGCGCATGATGAAATCGTCGCATCGATCGGCCGACCAGGGGGCCAGACGCTGATGTCGTGGGTCGAGAAGCTCGCGATCGTCGCCGGCATGGTGCTGTTCATGGAGTGCTTCGCCTGGGCGGCGCACAAATACGTGATGCACGGCTGGGGCTGGGGCTGGCATAAATCGCATCACGAAGAGCATGATGGCTGGTTCGAGAAGAACGACTATTACGCCATCGTGTTCGCGATCGTGCCGATCATGCTGTTCGTCGTAGGCCTGTGGTGGGAGCCGCTCTGGTGGGGCGCGCTCGGCATCACCGTCTATGGCGGGATCTACGCGTTCGTCCACGACATGCTGGTGCATCAGCGCGGGGGGTTCCGGTGGGTACCCAAACAGGGCTATTTCAAGCGGCTGTTGCAGGCACACCGGCTTCACCACGCGGTCGAGGGCAAGGACGGCACGGTCAGCCACGGGTTCCTGTTCGCGCGCAAGCCGGCCGTGCTGAAGGCGCAGTTGCGCGCCAATGCCGATCCGCAGCGCCGCGTCGCACGGCCGGACGCGACCCCGTCGGTAGCGGCCCAGTCAGTAGCGGCGGATCAGTGAGCGCAGCATCGTCCCTGCCACCGGCCTCGCGCGGCGCTGCGGCTCGACGTCAGGCGTGGATTGGCCTGTCGCTTGCCGCGGCGATCGTCGCGGTTTGGCTCGCGATCCACATCACCGGAATCTTCTTCTGGCGGTGGAGCCTGGCTACCATCCCGATCGCCGTCGTGATGGTGGTGGTGCAGACCTGGCTCAGCACCGGCCTCTTCATCGTCGCGCATGATTCGATGCACGGCGCGCTGGCGCCCGGCTATCCGCGGCTCAACCGCCTGACCGGCGCGACCTGTCTCTCGCTGTACGCCTGCCTGTCCTACGCGACCTTGTTGCCGCAGCATCATCTGCATCACCGCCATGCCGGCACCGCGGGCGATCCCGATTTCCATGGCGGCGATCCGAGCTTGCTGGGGTGGTTCGGGCAGTTCTTCCGCACCTATTATTCGCACGGGCAGATCGTCCGCATCACGCTCGTCGCGTTGGTCTATACGCTGGTGCTGGGTGCGCCGCTGGGGAATATCGTCGTGTTCTGGGCCGTCCCCGCACTCGGCGCGGTATTGCAGCTGTTCGTGTTCGGCACCTGGCTTCCGCACCGCGAGCGGGACGAGCCGTTTGCCGACCATCATCACGCGCACAGTGCCAAGATCCCGCCGCTGCTGTCGCTGCTGACGTGCTTTCATTTCGGCGGCTATCATCACGAACATCATCTGTCGCCCGGTACGCCGTGGTGGGGCCTGCCCACCCGACGTCGCGCCCTGACGGTGCGCACCGGCCACCCCGAACCGGCACGACGCGCGCTATGATGCTGGCCGTTCTACTGTCCGCGATCGCGATGACCGTGATCGTGGGCGTCCGCTATCTCGCCGTCTCGGGCGCGTTCGCCTGGGCGACGCGCCGGAAACATCCGGGTCTGTATCTCGGCCTCGACCCGCAGGTCCGGCGCGAGATCGTCTGGAGCCTCGCCTCGGCGGCGATCTACGGCATTCCGGCCGGGGTGGTTGCCTGGGGCTGGCAGCATCGCGGCTGGACCCGCGTCTATGCTGACATCCACGCGTATCCGCTCTGGTACTGGCCGGTCTCGGTGCTGCTCTATCTGCTGCTCCACGACGCGTGGTTCTACTGGACGCATCGCTGGATGCACCGGCCCGCGCCGTTCAAGCTCGCCCATGCGCTGCACCATGCCAGCCGACCGCCGACCGCCTGGGCGGCGATGGCGTTCCATCCGATCGAGGCGCTAACCGGCGCGGTCGTGATCCCGTTGCTCGTCTTCGTCGTGCCGATCCACATCAGCGCCCTCGCTGTCATCCTGACGATCATGACGGTCATGGGCGTCACCAACCACATGGGGTGGGAGATCTTCCCGAAGTTCATGTGGTCAGGACGGCTTGGTAGCTGGCTGATTACAGCCAGCCACCACCAGCGACACCACGAACTCTACGCGTGCAACTACGGCCTGTATTTCCGGCACTGGGACCGGCTGTGCAGCACCGATCGCGGTGTCGGCGACTTCCTCCGCGAACACGCGCGCGCCGAACGCCGTGCGGCTGCGGCCGATGCGGCTGGCGTGGTGGCTACCGCCGATGGACCAAGCTCCCTACAGTCGGGGCGGTAAGTTCGGGCGATCGCTCGATCATTCGGGTGTAAGTCCGATGGTCCGGCTCCTTATCGCACCGGGCGCGTTTTCGCTTCCATGTGAGGGAGATGACAATGACCGACGCCACTGCCGTAAGCGCCCGCCAGCGCGAGATCGCGACCGAGCACCTGCTGTTCAAGCTGATGGAATATGTCGAGGCGCAGCATCCAGGGCTGCTCGACTTCATGGAAGATAGCCTGGATCACCTCGGCGATCCGGCCACCGACGATACCAAGGACGATGAGGGCGTTCGCCGGATCGCACGCCGGATGATCGTCGGTGCCCGCAAGGAGACCGCGAACTGATCGTACGACTCCGCCTGTAGCGCTAAGGCTGGGTGTATCGGCGGCGATCCGTCGCCACGCGACGTGCACCCCATCCAAACAGAAAAGGCGGCCCTCGCGAGAAGGCCGCCTTTCTTACTCTCGACAAACGATAGTTAGAACTTGAAGTTCGCCCCAGCGCGGAACGTACGACCGATGACACCGGCATAATGCCAGGTCGGCAGGTAGTTGGTCCCCGAATACGACGCCGGCGCGACCGGTGCCTTCTCGTTGGTGAAGTTGCCAACGTTGAAGTTGAACGAGAACTTGTCGTTCACTTCGACCGACACGTTCAGATCCGCATAGATGAACCGCTTGATGTAGCAGAACTTGTCGCCCGTCCCGTACAGGTTGTTCGCGCAGCTCAAATCGATGTTGCCCGCGTCGTCGGGCGCGACCTCATCGGCGGCGACGGCCTTGATCCGCGACACGTAATAGGTCGTCGCGGTCAGCGAGAATGCACCGAACTGCAGCGTGTTCTGCCAGTTGCCACGAATACGCGGCGTACCTGCACCCGACGACAGCTCGTACGGTCCAAGCGTACCGGCATATTTCTGGACGACACCGTCGCCGTTGTCGACGTTGTACTTGAACAGGCGAGTCACATCGATGCGGCTGATGAAGCGCGCTTCGCCGCCGAGCGGGACATTGACGTTCGCGCCGAGATCGATGCCCGACACCGACTGGCTCGCCGCGTTGACGTACGGCGCATTGATGATGAGCACGCGGGGCAGCGCGGCCGGAAAGAGCGGATCGATCGCGTCGACCGCCGATACCGTGTAGCCGGCGGGCAGCGGCGTACCGGCGAAATAGGCGGCCCGGGCATCGGAAGACTGCGGCCCCGTGACGATCACGTTGGTCTTCTTGATGTTGTAGTAGTCGACCGTGAAGCTGAACCAGGGGGTCGGCTCGATCACGACGCCACCGGTGAAGCTGCGCGACTTCTCAGGCTTCAACTCGGGGTTGCCGGTGAAACCCGAGCCCAGGCTGTAAGCCAGATTGTACGGGTTGCCGTTGGCCTGGCATGACGTCAGCGAGCCCGTGCCGCCGTGATCGAGAATGAAGCTGCACGGCGGCGTAACCGTGACGAACCCGGCATAGCTCGACCGTGCGTTGTTCTCGGCGAACGTCGGTGCGCGGAAGCCGTTCGAATAGGTACCGCGAACTGCGATCTGCTTGATCGGCGTGAACTTCGCACCGATCTTCGGCGAGAAATTGCTGAAGCCTTCCGAGTAATGATCGTAGCGGCCCGACCCGTTGATCTCGAGCGTGCTCAGCACCGGTGCGTTGATCTCGAAATAGCCTGCGGTCACGGTGTGCGACCCGAATGCCGCCGACGTGTTGGCATAGCGATCGAGGTTCGCGTTGAGGCTGTTGTTCTCCTCGACCTCATGACGGATCTGGCCACCGACGGCGACCTGAAGCGGGCCACCCGGCAGGTCGAACAGCTGCTTGCTGATCGACGCGTCGAGCGAGGCGAGCGAGGTGTGCGACCCGACCGAGAAGCGCGGCGCGACGAGATCGCGCGTCGCCTGGCTGTTCGCCGACGGATTGGCGAAGTTGTAGGCGCCGGTGTTGATCGCCTGCTTGAGCCCGGCGATGTTGATCACGCCGAGCGAGTCGATGTTCAGGTTGTCCTTCGCACCGACCGCGTCGACCTGCCAGTTCCAGCCACCCTCGAAGCTGCCGCGCAGACCGGCGGCGCCGCGGATGACTTCGTTGGTGCGGATCTGGCTCGCAGGCAGATCGCCGAACAGGTAATAGATGCGGGCCGCGCCGTTGGTCGGATCGCCGGCGAACGCGGCCGCATACGGGTTGTTGGTCGTGTTGAGCTGGCGATCGGCCGCGATCGAGCAGTTTATGCCCGCCGAGCAGATATATACCGGCAGGACGATGCCGGGGTTGTTGGAGGCCAAGGCCGGCGAAGCACCATAGGGCTGCGTCTGACGGATCCCACTGGGCGGACGCGTCTTGGTGACGACCTGGTTGTGCGAGTAGCTACCCGAGACATAGCCTTCGATGCTGTCGGATATCTTCAGGCTGAGACGGCTCGAGAACGCGTACCGCTCCTGCGCCGGCTGGATCTGGACATATTCCTTGGTGTTGTCGTGCTTGCACCCGGTGCCGCCGGCGGCCCCCGCGACGGTGTAGGTGCCGTTGGCGCAGTTGAGGTTGAGCGACGTATACGTGCCGGTCGCCGCCGCACCACCCGCGTACGGGTTGTTGAGATCGGTTTGCGTAGAGCGACGGACGACCGCGTTGATCGTCGCGGTGGTCAACGCGCTATCCGCGGCGTTGCCGTCGACGCCGCCGATCGAGCTCAGATCGAGCGTGTTGAACGGGAACTTGCGATCGCTGACCGAGATCGCCGTGTCCTTCTGATACTCGCCGTTGACGTAGAAGTTGAACCCCTGGCGGTCATAGTCGCCGATACCAGCGGTGAGGTTGGCGCGGTAGCGGCCACCGTCGCCGAGTTCGGAGATGCCGCCCTCGGCAGTGCCCGACACGCCGACGACGTGCTTCTTCATGATGATGTTGACGACGCCGCCGATCGCGTCGGCGCCATAGCTCGACGACGCGCCATCTTTTAGCACTTCGATCCGCTCGACCGCGCTGAACGGGATCGAGTTAAGATCGACATAGGCGTTGTGGCCGTCATCGTTGAGCGGGAAGTTGGTCGAGCGCAGCCCGTCGATCAGCACCAGCGTCGACGACACGCCGAGACCGCGCAGCGACACCGCAGCGCCGCCCGCCGAGAAGCCGTTCTGGAAGCCGGTCGAGATCGAGCCGGCGCCATCCGCGGAGATCGAGCGCACCGCGTCGTTGATGTTGGTGATACCCGCGCGCTGCAGCGTCTGCGTGGTCAGCACGGTGACGGGCGACGGCGTCTCGGTATCGGTCCGGCGGAACAGCGAACCGGTGACGACGATCTCCTGACCGGTCGCATCGGCCGGCTCGGCCTTGGTCTCCTGCGGCGCGATCGTCGCGGGAGCCTGCGCGGTTGCCGAAGCGTCGGTGGTGGTGGTCGCATCCTGTGCAAAACCGGCGGCCGTCGAAAGAATGAATGCCAGCGGCGTAGCGGCCGCGAGCAGGATCGCCTTCGAGGTCGAACGAGATGTCGAGATCATGAAATAATTTCCCCCAGTGGCCCCGTACGGTCGCTTTGACGATCCGTCCGAAACGATGCGTCCCGACCGCCGCTATCGGCTGGTCAGGACTATGGGGAAAGAAGTGAGGTAACGTATCTGTCATGTAAAGCAGCAAAGCTGGCGTGTAACGAACAGCGAACCATAGTGACGGAAATGACACAATCGGTGGCATGAACACCGGTGAATTTGTAATATTTTCACTGGACAGCGGCAGAGCGTACGAAAGTTACATAAGGCTGTCGCCTCGTGACGCCGGTCAGCGGGCTGCGTCCGAGCCGCTGGAATTATAACGGGGACTACGAAACGCCCTACCCAGGGTGCGCGCAGTTTACGCGGGGCGGGGGTTCAGACGGTCTTACTGTGCGCTGCGCTCGCGCTCGATTGCTCTAGCATTTCGACTGCCACCACAGGACTTTACCCGGTGAACCACGGGGAATCACCCGACCCGGATAGGCGTCTAACGTAGAATGGGTTGAACGATCAGCGCCCGTTCTGCGGCACAGCCGGCAGCCGCCGGACGGGCAGCGGCTGGGGATTGTCGTAGCGCCGATAGCTCGGTCCGCGCCGCCGCGAGATCCGCCTGGAACGCGGGCGACGACGACAGCGCGGTCAGCGTGGCGCTCGCCGACAATCGGCCGGCTTCCACCGCACTGGCGTTATGCGCGCCACAGACGATGCGGCTTTGCCCGAACGCGCGACCGCGTGCGAGGATGGCGGTCGCGCGGTCGGGTGCGAGTTCTGCCAGCAAGGTCGCCCATGTCCACCCCGCCGTGGTATGTCCCGACGGATAGTCGTAACTTCCCTGCAATTCGCCGACCGGCTGGCATACCGCGCCTTTGTCGATCAGATAGGGGCGCTGTCGCTTGTAGAATGACTTCGCGATGCCGGTGTTGCGCGCGGTGTCGGAACCGGCTTTCTCGATCAGGCGCGCGGTCAGCGGTGCGTTGGCGGGCGTGAGCTCGACCCCCATGGCGCAACTGAAATCGCGCATCATGTCGCCGGTCCCGAGCTTTACGTCGTTGGTCGCCAGCCGCCAGCGCGGCGAACCGACCAACGCGCGCGTCTGGCGGAAGATCGCGCGGCCCGCCTGCCAGCGCGGGTCGTCCCGACGCGGCGCAGGCGGAAGCACCGCAAGGATATCGAACGCGCCTTTCGCCAGATAGACGAGCGGCTCCTCGCCTTCCGGGCGTTCGACGACGCCTTGCGCCAGGGCAACGGCGGAAAGGCCGAGTATCGCGGTCGCTGCAAGAATGGCTGAGGGCACCCGCATTTCGGCGTCTCCTGGGTCGGTCGTGTGAAGTGCCTTGCCGATCGATAAGATCGGCAAGGGTCGGGAAACGCGGCTAGAAGCCCGCCGTGAGCGTCATCGTAAAGGTGCGGCCCCAGCGGACGATCTGCGGAACCTGATAGCTGTCCGGGCCGACCGTGCGATAATAGCTGATATTGTCGAAGATGTTCGACACCGCACCCGCGATTTTCAGATCGCTGTTGACGCTGTAGCCGACCGTCGTGTCGACGCTGCTGGTCGCGCGCTGCGTGTCGTTCAGCTCCTTGCCGCCGAAATCGCCGAACCGGTACGCAGCGATCAACGGGCCGTTGTAGCGGTACGACACGTTCGCGGAGAGGCCGCCCTTTTCGTAGAATAGCGAGGCGTTGTAGAGCCGTTCGGGTGCCCCCTGCATCGGCTGCGACTTGTCGGTGGACGCGTCGTTGAGATGCGCCCACGAATGCTGCAGCGTCATGTTCCCGGATATGCCGAACCCGGATTCCCAGCCCGGCAACTCGACCAGCTGATAGCGTGCAGCGACCTCTACGCCGTAAAGGCCTGCGGTTCCGCCGTTGACCGGCTTGGACACCGACTGAAGGCCATCGACCGCGATCTGCGTCGCGCGGAAGTTCGTGCCCCGATCGTAGAGATAGTCGCTCAACGCCTTGTAATAGCCGGCGACGGAGGCGCTGAAACCGCGATGCTGGTGTTCGATGCTGGCGTCGAAATTCCAGGATTTGACGGCCTTCAGGTCCGGGTTGCCCTCGGTCACGCTGATCGTGCCATCAGAGTTCACGCTCGTCTGGCTCCCGCCGGCAAGCTGGAAGAACGCCGGGCGCGTGTAGCTGCGCCAGACCGCACCGCGAATGACGTTCTCCTCGCCCGACCGGTAGTTGGCATGAAGGCTCGGGAGGAGAATGTCGTAGTGGGTCCTGCTAGACTTGAAGCCTTCTTGTAGCGCCGATCCCGAGGTGCCGTCGACGCTGACGGAATTCCAGAAGATGTTGTCGATATCCGTATGCTCGAACCGCAGGCCCGGCTGAATTTCGAGCGCGTTGCTGACGATCTTGGCGAGCGCGTACCCCGCATAGACGTTTTCATGCCCCGACAGCGTGTTCCGATTGAAGTCGTTGGCCGACAGCGTCGTCGCCGCTGCGGCGTTGCGCGCGGCGGCGGTAAGCGCGGCGCCATCTCCTCGTACGAAGGTGTCGGGGTAGTATTCCCGATCGATCGACGACTCCTCGCCGCGCGCGAACGGGCTGGCGTTCAGTGCCTGGCCGGCGGGCAGGAAGTTCAGATTGCTGTAGTCGCGTGAGAAGCTGTCGCGCGTACTGTGCACGACCTTGACGCCGGCGGTCAGCGATTCCAGCCACGACCCGATCTTGTAGGTCGCATCGAAGCGTCCGCCGAGCTTGGAGGCGGTACTGCGCGAATTCGTGAACTCGCCGCTGTCCTGTTCGACGCCGTACAGCGCATTGTTGTTGAAACGGGCCAGCTGCGCGGTGCTGAGCAAGGGCAGAGGATAGCCATTGCGATAGGAGGCCGCGAAAGGGCCGTTCAACTGGTTGCCCGCGAACGTCTGGTAGGTCACCTCCGAATGGTCCGGTGCCGCGCTCTTGCCCCAGCTCCAGAAGCCGCTGTAGCCGAGCGTCAGACGATCGGCGTCGGTCGTACCGCCGATGACTCCGGAAGCGAGCGTGGATTGCGCCGGCGCCGTTTCGAACCAGGCGTGATATTCGCCATCGCTCTCGGCATTCTGGTAAAGACCGTCGGGGCGCACGACCGCGGCCGAATAGCGGTCGGCCTGGATGCTTTTCTGATAGATGTTCTGTTCGATGTTCGAGACCGCATAGGTGCCGCGCGCGTAGAGCTTCGTGGCGCCCAGATGCCAGTCGAACCCGAGTGCGCCGCCATACCGCACCTGATTGCCTTCGCTGAACTGGGCATTGGTGCTGGTCAGCAGCAGATTGTCCTTCTTGGAAAATCCGTCGGGATTGCTGCCCTGCTCGCCTTGCGAGACCGCGAACTCCCACTGGCCTGCCTGGAAGTCGACCATCGTCGAGGCGAAATACCGCTTGCCGTAATAGCCCGAGGCGTAGACGCCGAACTGCTCGTCGTCGCCGAAGCGGTGCGAGACTTCGGCCTGCACCATCCCGGTCCCGGCCGGCGTGTGATAGTCGAGCGCGTACTGGCTCAGGCCACCCTGCAGATACAGACCGACATGCGTCTTTTTGTCGAAGTCGAACGCGGACGGCGTGCGGAAGTCGATCGTGCCACCGATCGCGTCGCCATCCATATCGGCGGTCGACGTCTTGTTGACGACCACCGCAGCGATGCCGACCGGCGGCAGCAGATCGAGCTGGATCTGGCGCGAATACGGCATGCCCTGCGCCGCGTTCGCGCCGTTGACGAGATTGACGTTGTACGAGCCGCTCAGCCCACGAAGATAAACGAAGCTCGCGCCACCCCGCGCCGCGCCGTCGAGGCCGCCGTGGTTGCCGGACGAGGGCGTGCCGAAAAAGTCGGTCGGTGCGACCGAAATACCCGGCAGTCGTGCCATCGCATCGACGACGCTGACATTGGGTTGGCGCTGGAGGTCGGCGCTCGACAGGACGCTGGTCGTACCGGTCGACTCGATTTCCGCCTTCTTCGACGCGTGTCCGGTGACGACGATCTCCTCACCGGCGGCATTCTTGACCTCGTCGGACTTACCGACGACGACACCCTGCGCCTGGGCTTGCGCGGATGGTGCATCGGCACCCTTCGCATAGGCGACAGACGGCAGGGCCAACGTCGCAATTGCAATCGCCAGACCTGCGGCACTGCCGCGCAAAGCGAGCACGCCGGACATCGGACGCACGTCCTCGGCAGAACGATCAAATCTGTTCATGCAACACCTGAAAATGGGGAATAACTTCGGTCTGCGCCGCCCCTAGGGCGAGCGTATGACGGCGATGTTACGTATCGTATAATATATGTAACGCCGTTTTAGCAGTGGTCGCACAATCGAAACCGACAGCGATGATGCGCGTCAACCGATGTCATCAGACGGACACGAACCCTGACTAGCGCGGCGGAATCCGATCGGACCATCCCGTCATTCTTCGTGCAGCAGCAGGTTTTCGATGAAGCGTTATTCCCTCAAAATCCTGGCTACCCTGACATTGGCCCAGGCAATGCCGGCGGTCGCACAGGACCTGCGCGTCATGACGTTCAACGTGCGCTATCCGAACCCGGACGATGGTCCGAACGTATGGGCAAAGCGCCGCGACGTGTTCACGAAGACGGTGCGCGCGGCCAACCCCGACGTGCTCGGAACGCAGGAGCTTTTCCAGTCGCAAGGCCGCGATATCGTGCGTGCGCTGCCCCACTACCGCTGGTTCGGCCGCGACCGTTTCGGCGGGCATGCCACCGAGCATATGGGCATATTCTACCGATCCGATCATCTCCGTCTCGTCAGCCAGGGGGACTTCTGGCTTTCGAAGACGCCCGCAGTGCCAGGCAGCATGGCATGGGGTGCGACGCTGCCACGGATGGTCACCTGGGGCATCTTCGCGACGCGCGGCACGAAGCCCTACAGGTTTCTCATGATCGACACGCATTTCGCGAACCGCGATGTCGAAGACGAGGAAGCCCGTCGTCGATCCGCAGACCTGATCGCCGCCAGGCTACCGATGCTTGCCAAGGGCCTGCCGATCGTGCTCACCGGGGATTTCAACGCGACGCCCGACAGCGAAGCGCATCGTCGGCTGGCGGCCGTCCTAACGGATGTCTGGGCGACCTCGCCGACGAAAACTGGTCCTGAAGGCACGTTCCACGACTTCACCGGCAAGCCCCAGGCAATGATCGACTACATCATGGTACGCGGTTTCGCGCCGGTCAGCGCCGCCGTGCTGACCGATCACGCCGGCGACCGCTATCCGTCGGACCATTTTCCGATCGTTGCCGTGCTGCGTCGCAAAGACTGAGCCCTCCGACGTCTCACCTCAAGCCGAACCACCGCCGGGGGCCAGCGGGCGACCGAGCGGACCCTGCAGGTGCAACGACGTTTGCGATCCGTAGAAGTCGGCGATCCCGCCCCAGGCGCGGTGGTTGAGTTCGAGCAGGAACAGGATGCGGCGCATGACGCGCGCCTGCGTCGCAGGGGGTATTGCGACGATGTGCTCGAACGCGTCGCGCGAGATGCTGTTGTGGTTCAGATCCTCGTTCAGTTCGTCATGATCGCCCGCCAGATCGCTGAACGCGGGATTGGTACGCGCGACCGAAGCGAGCCTAAGCGACATCTTTGGCGGCTCGCCGAACACACCCTCGATGACCATGACCGACGCGCAGGACGTGACCGGATCGACCTGCGCCATGAGAGTCAACAGGTCGACGAACGCGAAATGCAGCGGCAGCGGTACTGCGCGATCGAGCGCTGCCTGGGTGATTCCGAGCGTCTCGCAGGTAGTGCTCTCGAGCGCCTCGTGCCCGACCTCCTCGCCGAAATAGCGGAACATCATCGCGCGCAGCGGCGCGACCAGCCGGCGACTGAGATTGGGCGCGATGATCTCCACGAACCGGCAGGTCACGTGATATTGTTCGATGAACGGCCCCGCGATCAGCGGCGACCAGCGATCGCCTAGCGCGTCGAGCATCGTGACGTACGGGTTTTCACCCCATTTCCCGAGCGTACTGCGGGTCAGCATCTCGACGCGGCGCATGAATTCGAGGCCCGACAGCGTCGGCAGATTGGGGATCGGCGGAACGGCGAAGCGCAGCGCGGCATCGCCGGTAGAGTCCGCCAGCGCGCGCGCGATCAGCCAGAGGTGCGATTCCAGATCGCGCGGATCGTAGAGCGCCAGCGCCTCGACGATCGCGTCGCTCTCCGGCAGCGCGGCTTGATCGCCCGCGATCCGCGCGAGCATCACCCCGGCGGCGATCAGGGTCAGTGGCGCCGAGTTTCGGAAATAGGCGAACTCGGCGATGATCAGCCCGAGATGGAAATTGGGCTGGACGTCCGCGTCGAACGGGTCTCCCGTGGTGCCCAATGTCGCGCTGGCGAGCGCCATGTCCGACTCGATCCTCAGCACGGCTGCGTGTGCGACGAGGCGGTCGAGCCGGTGGGTTGGCAGGTCTGCCCGAATGGCCGCGATGGTGCCGTCGATACATGCATCGATCGCGGCGATCCGCGCGGCAAGCGTCTGTCGGATCCCGTCATGCCCCTCCCCGATCAGCGCGCGGCCATCGAGAAACGCACCCAGCGCGCCCCAGCCGTCCGCCCCCGCCTCGCGCATCAGGTCCCAGAGCGGGGCACCGCCGTCGCGCAGCGTCGCCAGCTCGGCCGCCATCCGTGTCGCCGACGCGGGATCGTCGAGCGCGAGGACATATTTCGCATCGCCCTGCGTAAGCGCGATCGCGGACGCGTCAGGCGCGTGCTCGATCGCGTCGACGCATAAGCGCGGATCGGCGTAGCGGTGGAAGGTCCAGAGATCCATCAGGCGTCCTCGAAGATGCGCGCGATCGCCGCACGGGGCTGGGCGTAGAACGTCAGGATCTGCTCTTCCTGCAGGATCATCGTCTCGATCATCAGCGCGACGTTGCGCTTGACCACCACCGCGGCCTCGCGGTCGACCACGCCTTCTAGCGCCATCAAGTCACGCGAGATGTCGGCATGCTCGTAATCCGCGTTGAGGTCGGCATGATCGCGCAGCGGCAGGTAGAAGGCGGCGGGCAGATCGAGTTCGCGGCAGCGGTCGTCGAACGCGTCGACGAACGCCACCTGTGCAACCTCGAACAGGAACAGGACGGCCTTGAACGACAGCGGGTGCTGGCGCGCATAGACGCCGAGCGCGGCACATAGCGCAAACGTGGTCGGTAGCGGCTGATGCGCTTCCAGTTCCTCCGGGATCAGACCGACCGCCTCCAGCGCGCGCGCCAAAAACGCGTCGTGGCCGAGTTCGGATTTGAGGAACCCCTGCAGCAGATCGCGTTCGCGCGGAGTCCGAGCGGTCGCGAGCGCGGGTCCGATCAGCCCCGGCGCCGCCTTGACGATGTAGAAATACTCGAGCGCATACCCGATCAGCTGTTCGCGCGTCGCGCGTTGCTCGACGAGCGCAGTGTGGAACGCGGACCGCGCGACGCGCTGCGTGACGCGCTCGGCGATCCGGCGGATCTCGCGGTAGAGCTGCGCGCCGCTGACCAGCCCTTCCGTGCGCGGTTCGGATTCGACCAACAGCCGGACCGCGTCGAACCCCTGGAGCAGCGCCGGTACCTTGTCGGCGATCTCGGGAACGCCCGCGATCATCGCGTCGATCGCCACGCCGCCGCCCACCAGCTGGTCGATCAGGCGAGCCACGGCAGGCGCCTCCGCGGTCTCGAACGCGAACGCGCACCTGGTCTTGCCGATGCGGATCGTGGCTTCGTTCGGTTCGATATCCGTGGTGACGTCGGACCGAAACTTGGGCTGGCTGAGCCCGGCTATGGTGACCTCCATGCTATCGTCCTTTCACAGATCGGAGACGCGGCGGAGCAAAGGCGCATCACCGGTATAGTGCCGCCAGACGCCCGAGTAGAATGCGTCGTACAGGTCGACGAACAGCGGCATCTGCGCTTTCAGACGGCGGACGTCGGTCTCGGCGATCGCGGGGATCTGCTGGAAGATCAGCCGGGTGAGGTTGCCGTGCCCCGCGTCGATGTTGATGTTCGCATGCGTGCGCAGCGGACCGACGAAGCCGTCGTCCATGCCGACGCGGGTACACGCCTCGATGAAGCTGTCCTCCTTCATCCCCTGCCCTTCGAGCAGGCCGAGCGTCGAAAAGAAGAACAGCGGATCGTTGTGCGCCCAATAGGCAAGCGCGTTGCACAGCGCCATCGTCTCGGGCAGCGGGATCGCGTCCTGCATATCCGCATAGGTCAGTCCGACATGCGTGAGCGATCGCAGCAGGATCTCGTCATGACCATATTCTTCGGAGAAGAACTCGTTCAGCAACAGCCTGACCGCGGTGTTGGGCACATAGGACAGCACCGGCGCGTCGAAATAGCTTTCCCGGAACAGGAAATGCCAGTTCTCGATCACCATGCCGGTAGCAAGCCGCTGCGGCAGCTCGCCCGGCGCGTTGGCGGCGAGGCAGGTCTGCCAGAACGGGTTGCGGTAGATCGTCGTCTCGCAGCGCGCCTCGACCAGTTCCTCGAGTTCGAGGATGACCTCGGATCCGGAACGAAACGGCGGCAGCGCGGTATCGTCGAGCAGACCCAGCCCGTCGAGCGACGCGACGAGATCGTCGGCCACCTCGCGCAGGAGCGCCGGCTCTTCGGCGACGATCCGGTCGAGCGTGGTCGCGCCGTCCATCCGGCGCAGCGCGCGTTCGAGCACGGACTGCGGCATGTCGCGGGCGACGAGCGTATGGCGGTCGCCGAGCAGCAGCGCGGTCCCGCCGACGCGGATTTCGGTATTCAGCCGGGGGCGGCCAATGGTCTGGATGTCTTCGATCTGCACGCTATCGTCCGATCGCGGTCGCGCGGTCGCGCATGGCCGGCGGTGCGGGCACGCCGCACGGCCGACCAGCAGCGAACGCGTCAGAGGTGGATGGCGATCAAGGTCGGGCGGCCATCGGCCTTCTCGACCGTGAACAGGAAGTGCTTCCCGCCCAGGGTGCCGGTGTTGATGTACAGATCGGGCTTCTTGCCGTCGAACGTGTTGTTCGCGAGATCGGCATGCTTCACTTCGTGAACCGTCGGATGTGCGGCAGCTGCAGACATGATGTCCTCCTTTGCGTGGTGCCGGCTTCGTCGAGCCGACTGGGAGGCATGCTCTGCCCGGACGCAGGGGGGATCAATCGAAGACACCTCCGATATGGCGTCACCGCGACGCCCCTCCTCGGCAGATAGACCCGAAACGACGCAGATCGCCGCAAAGGGTTATAATCTACGAACTGGTAGCCTCGACGCGACCTACCTCAAGGCACACCGCATGGCTCGGCTGCCTGAAGGACTGGCGCCCCCTCGCGACCCGCTACGGCCGGTGCCCCACGGTCTTCTTCTCCGCCATCGCCCTCGCTGCGACCGTCATCTTCTGGCTATGAATAGTGAGTTCTAACCCTAGCGCGTCTCGCCTTCCGTCGCCGTCGCGTCGAGCTTGTCCTGCGTCCTGGTCTCGAAGTCGCCGGCGTCGTGGCGTTCGTGGAGCTGGCTGGCGGGATCGCCGATCACGCGGTTGACCATCCGCCCGCGCTTCACCGCAGGCCGCGCACCGATCAAGTCGGTCCAGCGCAGGACGTTCTTGTAGTCGTTCGCCTGAAGGAACTCGGCAGCCTCGTAGACCTGGCCACTCACGAGCGCGCCGTACCACGGCCACACCGCCATATCGGCGATCGAATACTCGTCTCCGCCAATATACTCGCTCTCGCCAAGGCGCCGGTCGAGGACGTCGAGTTGGCGCTTCACCTCCATCGCGAAGCGATCGATCGCATATTCGATCTTCACGGGCGCATAGGCATAGAAATGCCCGAACCCGCCGCCGAGCATCGGGCCCGCGCCCATCTGCCAGAACAGCCACGACAGCACTTCGACGCGCTTGGCGGGATCGGTAGGAAGGAACGCGCCGAATTTCTCGGCAAGATACACCAGGATCGAACCGGACTCGAAGACCCGGATCGGAGTCGCGCCGCTGCGATCGACCAGCGCCGGTATCTTCGAATTGGGATTGGCTTCGACGAAACCGCTGCCGAACTGGTCGCCGTCCATGATCCTGATCAGCCACGCGTCGTATTCGGCGCCGACGTGCCCGGCAGCGAGCAGCTCCTCGAGCATCACGGTCACCTTCACGCCGTTGGGCGTTGCCAGCGAATAGAGCTGGAGCGGATGCTTGCCGATGGGGAGTGGCTTGTCATGCGTCGCGCCCGCGGTCGGACGATTGATGCTGGCGAACCGGCCTCCGCTCTCCTTGTTCCACGTCCAGATCTTGGGCGGCACGTATTCGGCGGTCTCGGTCATCAGGTCTCTCCGCGACGATTAGGGACTCTCCCGTCGGCGATAGGCGGTAATCCAGAATTGCTCCAGCCGTTTGGGACGCGACGGTGCCGTCGTAAGCCGCACATTCAGGCGACCAATGATCGGAACGCACCGTCGTCAGCCGGCGCCGGTACACAGCGACCAACCAAAGGAACGGGCGACTACCGCATTTGCATGAAGATAGAGACCGCGTTGCGGACGCTATCCGCAAACCGGTCATAGATCGCCCGCGCAACCTGCGCGATGACGGGCTGCCGATCGCGTCCACCGCGCGCGAACACCGCGACGGCCACGCGTCGGCCGTCGGGCATGGTAATGAACCCGACGTCGTTGGTGATACCGTCGAGCGTGCCGGTCTTGTCCTCCACGCGCGTACCGGCGGGGAGGAGTGCGCGGATCCGGCGCGTGCCGGTCGCGCATCGGCTCATCAGCTCCAGCAGGAACGTGCGGCTTTGCGCCGTCAGGACGGTCCCGTTGTCGATCTTGTTCAACAGCGTGACCATCGCGACCGGCGTGGCGACATCCCGGCTGTCCGCAAGGTGGCCGCGCTCCCGCAGCAGCTGGGCTATGGTCCGGTCCATCCGGATACCGGTAATATTCTGCGACGACAGCCACTGCTGGATCGCGCCGGGGCCGCCGAGCGCAGCCAGCAACTGGTCGGTCGCCTGGTTATCGCTGCGGATGATCATCAGCTCCATGACCTTCGCCGCGGGCCGGCCAACGATCATGTCGCCGAGGCTGCGTCGGCCCTGATCGACCTCGCCGAGATAGGCGGCTGCGATGGCGAGCTTGACCGTGCTCGCCATCGGAAACGGGGTATCGCCATTGATCGAAACGGTCGAGCCATCGCGAAGGTCCAGCGCAGCGATGCCATAGTCCCCGGAGCGTTCCGCGACCAGCTTGCTCAGCGCGTGCTCGAGCCCGATGAGGTCCGGGGAGCTTGCGGCCGCCGGGGCCGGGACGAGGACGGTCGCGGCGATACAGGACAGAAACAGATGGGAAAGCCGGGGTGCGTGCATCGATCGTCCTTGCGTATAGCTCTTCGGCAGCCTGCTCCTGCTAAACCGAAAAACCTGAACACATCGTGTTGCCCGCCGGTGAAATACACACAACGACGCGTCGAGTGCCGTTCATCGCGAAACCGGGCAGCTCTGCCTACGCATTGGCGGCTTTTCGGGCAAGCGGCACTAAGCCAAGCCGCTGCGATCGTCGCACGAGACGATGGAGATCGTGGATAGGGTGAGCGGTGCTAGGCGGGCATGATGAGCCCCAACCCTCGGGCAGACCGTGGCAACGCTATTTCTACCGCCCGGATACGTCACGCCGGTCGAACCAGCGGCGCAACTGAAAAAAGGGGCGGCATGGACCGGTATCGCAACGGAAGCGATCCTCGGATGCGCAAGTCGGGATTGCGCGGCGCGACGATGGCCGTAAGGCATTCGGACAACTAAGTTCGGTGAGAGTTCGATGCCGTGACCAGCTCCAGCGAGACGCTCCTGATCACCGGCGTCGCCGGTTTCGTGGGATCCGCGATCGCCCGGGCGGCGGCGGCGCATGGCATGCCGGTTAGGGGGCTGGTCCGACCATCCAGCCCGCGGACCAACCTTGTCGATTTCCCCGGTGCCCTCGTCGAAGCGGATCTGCGCGACGCGGCTGCCGTAACGGCGGCGATGGCAGGCGTAAGCCACGTCATCCATACCGCGGCAGACTACCGGATCTGGGCCCGCGATCCCGAAGAGATCGTCCGCAACAATCGCACCAGCACGCTTAACGTCATGGCGGCCGCGCTGGCAGCCGGGGTAGAGCGCATCGTCTATACCAGTAGCGTCGCGACGCTGCTTCCCGACCCCACGGGGGCCGCCGACGAAACCCGACCCGCCACTGAACAGACCGTCGTCGGCGCGTACAAACGCAGCAAGGTGGTCGCCGAACGGTTGGTCGAGGCGATGGTCCGCGAGCAGGGCCTGCCCGCCGTGATCGTCAATCCCTCGACGCCGATCGGCCCGCGCGACGTGCGGCCCACGCCGACCGGGCGGATCATCGTCGAAGCGGCGAACGGCAAGATGCCCGCGTTCGTCGACAGCGGCCTCAACCTCGTCCATGTCGACGATGTGGCGCGCGGTCATCTGCTGGCGCTCGATCGGGGCCGGATCGGCGAGCGCTATGTGCTCGGCGGGCAGGACGTCGCGCTGGCCGACATGCTCAAGGCGATCGCGACGATGGTCGGTCGTCGTGCGCCGACGGTCCGCCTGCCGCGCGCACCGCTGTTCCCGCTGGCGTGGCTCAACGAACGACTGGCCGCGGTCACCGGCAAGGACCCGTTCCTGACGCTCGACGGACTGCGGATGGCCAAGCACACGATGTTCTACAGTTCCGCCAAGGCGACGCGCGAGCTTGGCTACCACGCGCGGCCGCATGAGCAGGCGCTGGCCGATGCGATCGCCTGGTTCCGGCAGGCGGGCATGATCGGGTGATCGGCATCGCCGTATCGACGGTCGCGATCTGGCTGTATCTGGTGCTCGGCAATGGCGGCTTCTGGCTGGCCCGCGAACGCGACACGCGCGACGTACCCCCTGCCCCCGCGCCCAGTGTTACGTCCTGGCCCGATGTCGTCGCGGTCGTGCCCGCGCGCGACGAGGCGGACGTCATCGCGCGCGCGATCGGCAGCCTGGCCGCCCAGGACTATCCCGGCGATTTCCGCATCGTGCTGATGGACGACGGCAGCAGCGACGGGACGGCGGACATCGCGCGTGACGCCGGTGGCGATCGGCTGACCATCCTGCGGGGCACACCCCTGCCCACCGACTGGACCGGCAAGCTGTGGGCGGTATCGCAAGGTATCGCTGCGGCCGGATCACCGCGCTATCTCTGGCTGACCGACGCGGATATCGCGCATGCCCCCGATACGCTGCGGTCGCTGGTCGCCAGGGCCGAGCACCGTGATCTGGCCCTGGTCTCGCTGATGGCGAAGCTGCGCTGCACGCATTGGGCGGAACACGCATTTATCCCCGCATTCGTGTACTTCTTCCAAATGCTCTACCCGTTTTCGCGCGTGAACGGGCAAGGGCCGGGTGCCGCAGCGGGGGGCTGTATGCTGGTGCGCCGTGAGGCTCTGGCCGCGGTGGGCGGGATCGGCGCGATCCGCGGTGCGCTGATCGACGATTGCGCGTTCGGTGCGCTGATGAAGACGCAGGGGCCGGTCTGGCTCGGGCTGACCGAGCGGTCGCGCAGCATACGCCCCTATGACGGCATCCGCCCGATCGCGGCGATGATCTCGCGGTCCGCCTACGCACAGCTCGACTATTCGCCGCTCAAGCTGATCGGCGCGGTGATCGGCCTCGCGCTCGTCTATGCCGCCCCGCCGCTGCTCGCGCTGTTCGCCGATGGGCCGGCCCGCGCGGTTGGGATAGCGGCATGGCTGCTGATGACGCTGTCGTTCCTGCCGATGCTGCGCTTCTACCACCGCTCGCCGTTATGGTCGCCGTGCCTCCCGCTCATTGCGGCTTTCTACACGGGCTGCACCTTGCTATCCGCCTGGCAGCACGGGCGAGGCCGTGGCGGCATGTGGAAAGGGCGCGCGCAGGCTGCGCGGCAATGATGGCAACGGCATCGGATCAGCAGACCGCCGACCTCGCGTCCGGCAAGGATCACACGGGCGAGAACTTCCCGGTCGCCTCGGCGATCCTGAAGCGGAAGCACCGCGCGCCGATCATGGCGTTCTATCGCTTCGCGCGCGCCGCCGACGACATCGCCGACCATCCGACCGCACCCGCCCAGGACAAGCTAGCCCGACTGCACGCCATGCGGCTGGGCGTGACCGGCCGAGGCGACGAACCGCAGGCGCTGACGTTGCACCGGGTGATGGCCGAACGGGGTTTGGACGCGCACCATGCCAACGACCTGCTCGACGCGTTCGAACACGACGTCACGGTCCGCCGCTATGCCGACTGGGACTCGCTCATCGCCTATTGCCGGGTCTCGGCGATGCCGGTGGGACGTTATGTGCTCGACGTCCACGGCGAGGATCGCGCGACCTGGGAGGCGTCGGATGCGCTGTGCGCGGCGTTGCAGATCATCAACCATCTTCAGGACTGCGGGAAGGATTACCGCGCGATCGACCGCGTGTATCTTCCCACGGACATGCTTGCCGCGCACGGCGCCCGGGTCGAGGATCTTGGAGCAGAGGCCGCATCGCCCGCGCTCAGGGCCACGATCGTCACGCTCGCCGAACGCACGCGCGGCCTGCTTGCGACGAGCGCCGGTTTCTCCGCGATGATCCGCGACCGCCGGCTTGCCGCCGAGGTGGCGATCATCCAGAGACTTGCCGAGAGCCTGACCGAACGCCTGCTGACGCGCGACCCGCTGAGCGAGCGCGTCCATCACGGCAAGCTGGAGGCGGCGTGGCTCGCTGCGGGCGCTGCGCTGGGCAGCCTTGTACGGGGACGTCCGCGATGAATCCCAATGCGACACCCGCCGCGCTCCGCGCCCAGGTATCGGGCAGTTCCTTCTATGCCGGCATGCGCGTGCTGCCGAAGGCCGAGCGCGAGGCGATGTATGCGATCTACGCGTTTTGCCGGATCGTCGACGACATCGCCGACGATCAGCAGGGCATACCAGCGGAGCGCGCCGCTCAGCTCGACCAGTGGCGGACCGATATCGATGCGCTCTATGCCGGTGGCGACCCCGGACAGGCGATCATCGTCGCCGAGGCCGTCCGCCGCTTCGATCTCGATCGCGCCGATTTGTACGCGGTTATCGATGGTATGGGGATGGACGTCGCAGCCGACATACGTTGGCCCCCCGCCGCGACGCTCGACCTGTATTGCGACCGCGTTGCCTCGGCGGTCGGGCGGTTGTCCGTGCGGATCTTCGGGATGGACCCGGCGCCCGGTATCGCGCTCGCCTTCCATCTTGGCCGCGCGCTGCAACTGACCAATATCCTGCGCGACATCGACGAGGATGCTGCGATCGGCCGGGTCTACCTGCCGTTCGAACTGCTCAGCGGTGCGGGCATCCCGATCACCGCACCGGCCGAGGTCATAGCCGATCCGCGCATCGACGCCGTTGCGCGCGCACTCGCGACCGAAGCGCATGGCCATTATGCGCAGGCCAACGCGATCCTGGCGAAGCGCCCGCGCGGACACCTGATCGCGCCGCGGTTGATGGCGGCGGCCTATGCCAAGGTGCTGTCGCGGATGGAGGGTGTCGGCTGGGCGCCGCCGCGCACCCGCGTCCGCGTATCGAAGCTGGCACTGCTCTGGACGATACTGCGCCTGAGCCTGACCCGGTGAGCTTTTCCGGCGTGACGATTGCCGGAGCGGGGCTGGCCGGGCTTGCCGCCGCAGTCGCTGCGCGCGAGGCGGGGCTGGCGGTCCGGGTGGTCGATGGCGCGGCGCAGGCAGGCGGACGCTGCCGGTCGTATCACGATCCGCAGCTCGGGCTGACGATCGACAACGGCAATCATCTGGTCCTGTCGGGCAATACTGCGGTCACCCGCTTCCGGGCGACGATCGCCGCGACGCCCCCCCTCGCCGGGCCGGACCATGCCGATTTCGCATTTTGCGATCTTGCGACGAACGAACGCTGGACGGTGCGGATCAACGATGGTCCGGTGCCCTGGTGGGTGATGGCGAAACGCCGTCGCGTGCCGGGCAGCCGTGCGCGCGACTATCTGCCGCTAGCCCGTCTGCTCGGCGATCGGGAGGAGCGGATCGACGCGCGGATCGCGACCGATGGTCCGGTGTGGGCCCGGTTGCTCGAACCCGTGTTGCTCGCCGCGCTGAACACCGCACCTGCCGAAAGTTCGGCGAAGCTCGCAGGCGCGGTCCTGCGCGAGACGATCGCGAAAGGTGGCAAGGCCATGCGTCCGCGGATCGCCGAGCCGAACCTGTCCGCGGCGTTCATCAATCCGGCGCTGGCGTGGCTCGCGGGCCATGCAAGCCCGGTGACGCTCGGCCGCCGCCTTCGCGCGATCGGCTTCGAGGGCGACCGTGCGACCAGCCTGGACTGGGGCGACGGACCGGAACAGATCGCAGACGACGAGGCGGTGATCCTCGCCGTGCCCGCCTGGACCGCAACCGTGCTAATTCCCGGTCTCCAGGCACCCGACGAACACCGCGCGATCGTCAACGGGCATTTCGCGTTTCCAGCCCCAACCGGCGCGCCCGCGATGCTGGGACTGCTCGGCGGGACCGCGGAATGGGTTTTCGCGTTTCACGATCGACTTTCGGTGACCGTGAGCGCCGCCGATCATCTCGTCGACCGCGACCGCGAGACGCTAGCACAGGCGTTCTGGGCGGATATTTGCGCCGCGCTCAAGATCGACGCGCCGATGCCGCGCTGGCAGATCGTCAAGGAAAAACGGGCGACCTTCGCCGCCACGCCCGAGCAGAATGCCAAACGCCCGCCTGCGCGTACCCGCTGGCGCAACCTGTTCCTTGCGGGCGACTGGACCGATACCGGCTTGCCCTCGACGATCGAGGGGGCGCTGCGCTCGGGCGAAACCGCCGCCCATTTGGTAAGGGGCGATCATGCCCGATAACGATCCTATGCACGCCCCCCCTTCGCTTGCCGCGGTTGAAGTCGCGGTCGACCGCGCTACCGCCGCATTGGCCGCGCAGCAGCGCGACGACGGGCACTGGGTGTTCGAACTCGAGGCCGACGCGACGATCCCGGCCGAATACGTCCTGTTGCGGCATTATCTCGGCGAGCCCGTCGCTGCGGATCTGGAAGCGAAGATCGGACGCTACCTCCGCCGCATCCAATCCGAGGCGCATGGTGGCTGGGGCCTGTTCCACGACGGCGCGTTCGATGTCAGCGCAAGTGTGAAGGCTTATTATGCGTTAAAAATGATCGGCGACACGACCGATGCGCCACATATGGTGCGCGCACGAACCGCGATCCTGGCTGCGGGCGGTGCGGCGGCGAGCAACGTCTTTACGCGAATCCAGCTTGCGCTTTTCGCCGCGGGGCCGTGGGCGACCGTGCCGATAATGCCGCCCGAACTGATCCTGACGCCGCGCTGGTTCCCGGTCCACTTGTCCAAGATGTCGTACTGGGCGCGCACCGTCGTCGTGCCGTTGCTCGTGCTGGCCGCGCTGAAGCCGGTCGCCCGCAATCCGCTGGGGGTGAAGATCGACGAACTTTACACCGGCGCTGCGGTTCGGCCCGGGTCGAAGGCTGCAGATACGAAGTGGCTGTGGACGGCCGGCTTCGGCGCGCTCGACCGGGTGCTGAAGGTCGGCGACCGGCTCTGGCCCAAGCGGATGCGCCGGCGCGCGATCGAAGCTTGCACAGCGTTCGTCACCGAGCGGTTGAACGGCGAGGACGGGCTCGGCGCGATCTATCCGGCGATGGCGAACAGCGTGATGATGTTCGACGCACTCGGCTATGCGGCGGATCATCCGGCGCGGGCGATCGCGCGGCAGTCGATCGAGAATTTGCTCATCGTCGGCGAGGACGAGGCGTATTGCCAGCCCTGCGTCTCGCCGGTGTGGGACACCGCGCTCGCGGCACACGCGATGATGGAAGCGGGCTGCGACGACCTGGCCGCGAAGGCGCTTGCCTGGTTGAAGCCGCGGCAGGTGCTCGACGTGAAGGGCGACTGGGCGGACGAGAAGCCCGACGTGCGGCCCGGCGGCTGGGCGTTCCAGTACAACAACGATCATTATCCCGATCTCGACGATACCGCCGTGGTCGTGATGGCGATGGATCGCGCGCAGGCCGGGGCAGCGTACGCTACCGCGATCGAACGCGGCGTCGAATGGACCGTCGGGCTGCAAAGCCGCAACGGCGGCTGGGGCGCGTTCGATGCGGACAACAGCTACGACTATCTGAACAACCTGCCCTTCTCCGATCATGGCGCATTGCTCGACCCGCCGACCGCGGACGTCAGCGCGCGCGTCGTGTCGATGCTCGCGCAGCTCGGCCAACGCGACGGGCCCCGCATGGCCAGCGCGCTCGCCTATCTGGAGCGCGAGCAGATGGCGGACGGCAGCTGGTTCGGGCGCTGGGGCGTCAACTACATCTACGGCACCTGGTCGGTGCTGTGCGCGCTGAATGCGGCAGGGTTTACAGCCGAGCACCAGATGGTCGCCAAGGCGGTCGACTGGCTTGAGCGCATCCAGAATGCCGATGGCGGCTGGGGCGAGGATTGCGACAGCTATGCGCTCGATTACGCCGGCTACACGCCCGCACCGTCGACCGCATCGCAGACCGCCTGGGCGCTGCTTGGGCTGATGGCGGCGGGTAGCGTTGACGGCGATGCGGTCGAGCGGGGGATCAACTGGCTCTCGGCGCAGCAAGATGCCGACGGTCTGTGGGGCCAGGAACACTATACCGGGGGCGGGTTTCCACGCGTGTTCTACCTGCGCTACCACGGCTATCCAAAGTATTTCCCGCTCTGGGCGATGGCGCGGTATCGCAATCTAAAGCGCTCGAACACGCGCGCCGTCGGGTACGGGATGTGATCCTTGTCGCGTGCGGCCTGCAGCGCGAGGCGCAGCTAATCGAAAAGGCGGGGCTGGTCCCGGTGATCGGCGGCGGCGATGCCGAGCGGCTGGGAGACGCGCTCGAACGGCGCTGTGGAGAGGCCAACGCGATCCTGTCGATCGGGCTATGCGGCGCGTTGGCAGCCGATCTCGACATCGGCGATGTGGTGATCGATGCCCACGCTGCGGGTCTGAACGCGTGGCTGCGAGCCGAGCTTCCCCACGCTCGTACCGGCGCGATCGTTGGACAGGACAGTCCCGCAGCTACAAGCGACGCCAAACACAGCCTTCATCTCGCTACCGGTGCGCTGGCCGTAGACATGGAGTCGCATGTCGCCGCGCGCGTGGCGATGCACCGGGGACTGCCGTTCGCGGCGATCCGCGTGGTGTCCGACGATGCGCGGCGGACCCTGCCGCCCGCCGCGCTCGTCGGCATGCGACCGGACGGCGGGATGGCCCTGGGCGCGGTGCTGAAATCACTCGCGCGGCATCCTGCCCAACTCCCCGCGCTGATCCGCACCGGAATCGACGCGGAGCGGGCGTTCCGAGCGTTAAGCAGCGCGTTGCGCGCGCTTGAAACCCACGGGATCGGCTTCCTTGATCCGCGCGAGTTCACGCTCGACCTGTGACGCATAGGTCTCGGCAGCGGGACGCTGGTGCGACAGGTCGATATCGGGCTTCATCGGTCCGTCGGTCCGAACGCCCTTCATCGCCACCTTCATGAGCTTGAGCGGATGACGGATCGCATCGGTCGCCGCCGTGCCTTCGAAGCCGCAATGGACCATGCAGTCGGCGCACTTCTCATATTTGCCGACGCCGTATTCGTCCCAGTCGGTGCCTTCCATCAACTCGGCGAACGTCGCCACATAGCCTTCGCCGACGAGGTAGCACGGTTTCTGCCAGCCGAAGACGGTGCGCAGCGGCATCGACCAGGGCGTGCATTCATAGGTCTGGTTGCCCGCGAGGAAGTCGAGGAACAGCGGCGAGTTGGTGAAGGTCCACGCCTTGCCGCCATTGCCACGCGAAAATACGTCGCGGAAGAAATTCTTGGTCCGCTCGCGGTTGAGGAAATGCGCCTGGTCGGGTGCGCGCTCATAGGCATAGCCCGGCGAAATCGTGATCTCGACGCCGTTTGCTTCCATATCGTCGAAGAACGCCGCGGTGCGTGCCGGATCGGCACCGTCGAACACGGTGCAGTTGACCTGGACGCGGAAGCCCTTTGCCTTCGCGAGTGCGATCGCATCCTTGGCGACGTCGTACACGCCGTCCTGGCAGACCGACTTGTCGTGTGCGGCCTGATCGCCATCAAGATGGATTGACCAGGTGAAGAACGGCGACGGCGTATAATCGTTGATCTTCTTCTTCATCAGCAGCGCGTTGGTGCACAGGATGACGAACTTCTTCCGATCGATGTACCCCTTGACGATCTTCGGCATGTCGCGGTGCAGCAGCGGCTCGCCGCCGGCGATTGAGACTGCCGGCGCGCCGCAATCGTCGATCGCCGCCATGCACTCGTCATAGCTCAACCGCTGGTTGAGGATCGCGTCGGGATAGTCGATCTTGCCGCAGCCTGCGCACGCCAGGTTACAGCGAAGCAGCGGCTCGAGCATCAGGACGAGCGGATATTTGCCGCCCTTGATATGCTGTTTGACGGTGTAGGCGCCGATGCGCGCGATCTGGCTGAGGGGAAGGCTCATGCTCGTTCCTATTCGGCCGCCGCGGCGGTGGCGCGGGGCATTCTGAGTTCGGCAGGAAGGCTGAATTCGACATTCTCCTCCACGCCGTCGAGTTGTGAAACGCGCACGGGTCGCAACAGTCGCAACGCGGCGATCACCGAATCGACCAGTTCGTCGGGTGCCGATGCCCCCGCCGTGATACCGACTGCGGCGACGCCGTCGAGCCAGGCCGGATCGACCCCATCGCCGTCATCGACCAGATAGCTCGGTATGCCCATCTCGGCACCGATCTCTCGCAAGCGGTTCGAATTCGAGCTGTTGGCAGCGCCGACGACGATCAGCAGATCGCTGACGCGCGCCAAATCACGTACCGCGGTCTGGCGGTTCTGCGTAGCATAGCAGATCTCGGACACGTCCGGCCCCTCAACATCAGCGAACCGCGCATGCAGCGCCATGATGACGCCGCGGGTGTCGTCGACGCTCAGCGTGGTCTGCGTGACGTAGGCGATCGGCGTGTCGACCGGGATCGACAACGCCTCGACCTCTTCAGGGGTCGAGACCAGATGCATCGGCGCATCGACCTGCCCCATCGTGCCGATCACCTCGACATGGCCGGCATGACCGATCAGCACAATCGTGCGCCCCGACTTCGCATAGCGACGTCCCTGGATATGGACCTTCGTGACCAGCGGGCAGGTCGCGTCGAGTACGGGGAGTTCCCGCAGCCGCGCCTCCTCTTGCACGCTTCGCGCGACACCGTGTGCACTGAAGATCGTCACCGCACCGGGAGGGATCTCGGTCAGGTCCTCGACGAACACCGCACCCTTGCGCCGCAGCTTGTCGACGACGTGCCGGTTGTGGACGATCTCATGTCGGACATAGACGGGCGCAGAGTAGCGCTCGATCGCCTTTTCGACGATGTCGATCGCGCGAACCACGCCGGCACAAAAACCACGAGGTTGCGCGAGGATCACCTGAAGCGGTGTCGTCACTGTAGCGGGGGAACGATCGATGTTCCCATCGGTGGTTTGCAAGACCGCCATGTCCTTTCCGTCATCACCGAGGCATGGCGTCCGATTTCGAACCGCCTCTGGATGTCGCGCCATAGGTAACCATTGCGCCCCCATGGCGAAAGGTCAAAACTTCGGCTCGGCCCCAGCAGCTTTCAAATCCCGCCGCCTATTCGCTTTCTGGACCTGGCACGCGCCTGTCGGTATGCGACGATACAATCAGTTTTTCGGAGAAACCCGCATGCGATCCCTGCTCCAGATCCTGCTGTCCTCGGCCGTTCTGCTGCCTTCGTCGCTGGTTGCCGTTGCACCGGTATCGGCGCAGGCGGGCGATCCGGCTCAGGCGCCGGTCAAGGCGCTCGACGACGGCCTGCTTGGCATCATGAAGAGCGGCAAGTCGGCGGCCGCCCGCGCCGCTGCGATCGGCCCGGTCATCGATCGCAGCTTCGACCTGCCGTTGATGACGCGGCTTTCGGTCGGCGCGGGCTGGACCACGGCCAGCGCAGCGGATCAGAGCGCGCTCGTCGCGGCCTTCCGCCGCATGACGATCGCGCAATATGCCAAGAACTTCGACAGCTGGTCCGGGCAGGCCTTCACGATAGATCCCAAGGTCGACACGCGCGGTGGCGACCGCCTCGTCCGCACGACGCTGTCGAGCAAGTCCGGTAGCCCGACCGCCCTGTCCTATCGCCTGCGCCAAAGCGGCGGCAGCTGGAAGATCATCGACGTCTTCTACCGCAATTCGATCAGCCAGCTTGCGACGCGCCGTGCCGATTTCGCCAGCGTCCTTCAGAGCGGCGGCGCCAAGGCGCTGGTGACCCATCTTGACGAGCTCGCGGCGAAGAGCGCCAGGTGAGTCCAGCGATCGCGGCATTGCTGCTGGCCGGGGTTTCGCAGGCAGCGCCCCTCCCCCCACCTGCGCCTCCGTCAGCGCAGGTGGGCGAGGCGCCCGCCGCTTCGCCCCCAGCCGCCACACCGCACGGCCGTCCCCGCCATGCGCGCGGGGATTCGCTTGAGGGTTTCAATCGTCGCATGTTCGCTACGCAGCAGGGCTTCGATCGGCGGTTCTTCCGTCCCGCGGCGATGGGATACAAGCATGTCGTGCCCAAACCGGTGCGATCGGGTATCCGCAACGTCTTCAGCAATCTGGGCGAGCCGATCGTCTTCCTGAACTATCTGCTGCAGCTAAAGCCCGGCAAGGCCGCCGAGACGTTGGGCCGCTTCATGTTCAATTCGACGCTCGGGATCGGCGGGCTGGTCGACGTCGCCAAGCTGCCGGCGATCAAGCTACCACACCGACCCAACGGGTTCGGCAATACGCTGGCCCTCTACGGTGTGAAGCCGGGGCCCTATATATTCCTGCCGTTTGTCGGGCCGTCGACATTGCGCGATCTGCTCGGCGGACAGGCTGACGGACTGGTGCTGCCGCTGGCGGTCGGATCGCCGTTCGACCGGCTCGAATACCAGGCGCCGCGCGCTGTCCTGACCGGGCTGGACACGCGGGCGGAGGCGGACGACGATCTGCGTGCATTATTCGCCGGTGCGGTCGATCCGTATGCGACGCTGCGATCGGTGTACCTGCAAAATCGGGTAGCCGAGATCCAGCGCTTACGGGGAACCAGAGCGAAGGCAGCCGGTGGCGAACTGGACGACCCGCTGGCAGATCCGGCGAGTGGCGCTACGGCACCAGCGTCGGATGCTCCCGAACTTTCGGACCCATTGGCCGATCCTGCGGCAATTTCTTTGCCGACGGCGACGGCGACGCCAGCGCCATCTGAACGTGAATCTGCCCCAGAGCTTGCTGATCCGCTGACCGACCCAGCCGCGTCTCAGGCGAATCCCCGAACACCGAACCCGTCCTCAACGCCATTACCCTGACCTCCGTCAAGATTACGGAGCCTTGAAATCCTCCCCCTTGCGGGGCGGGCCCAGCAAGGCGGGTTCAAAGATCAACGCGCAGACGAGCGTCCAGGCGAGCGAGATCATCAGGATCTTGCCCATGCTGGCGGTACCCGGATGGTGCGACAGCCACAGGCTGCCGAACGCGGTGCCGGTGGCGAGCGCGCTGAACACGATCGCGCGCGCAAGGCTCGATTGCAGCAGATCGGTCGCGCCGCCGCGCCATGCCATCACGAAATAGATGTGAAACGCGACGCCGACGCCGAACAGCAACGGGAAGGCGATGATGTTGGCGAAGTTGATCGGCTGGCCGATCACGACGCAGGTGCCGAGCGTCAGGAAGATCGACAGCACCACCGGCGCCAGCGTGAACGCCACCTCCTTCGCGTCGCGCAGCACGGCGAACAACAGCAGGCTGACCAGCACGAGGGCGATCACGCCGGCCTGCACAAACGCGCCGGCGATCGTGAACGCGGCCGCCTGGGTCGCGACCGGCAGCCCCGATGCGTTGGGAGCGATCGCAGTCACGGCCGTGCGGAACCGCTCCATCACGCGGTTGTCGTTGGCATTGCCGGACGGGAACACCGAAACCCGGTACTGGCCGGTCGGGGCCTGCCAGTCGCGGACCAGCGCCGGTGGGAGCGTCGCGCGCGTCACGCCCTGTGCCTGCAACGCCGCACGCGCCTGATCGAGCATGACCGCGAGCGGTTGCGACAACATGTCGTCCACCCGGTTGCGTGCCGTGGGCTGCGCGGCGGCAAGCCGATCGAACGCATCGGCCAGCCCCGAACGATCGCCAGCCTGGCGCAGCTTGGCGGTCACGGCCCGTAACGCAGCGACGCGCGCGGCATCATCGGTGCGGGGGGCGACATCGAACGGGTTGAGCGTGAGGTCGAGCAGGACGTTGGCATCGCCGATCGCCGCCAGCTTCACCGGCTGGTCGGCGGGTACGAAGCTGTCGATCGAGATGACCTGTTTCACTTCGGGAAGGCGGCTCAGCTCCCGGGTCAGTGCGACCACGCGGGCATGATCCGGGGCGAGGATATCGATCGTGTTGGGCGTCCGCGTCGGATCTCGCGTCAGATCGGCGAGCGTGCGCATCGCCGGACCGTTCGGATCGCGCAGATGGAGCGGATTGAAGTCGAACGTGACGAACGGGAGCAGCGCGATACTGGCCAGCATCGCGGCACCGAACGCCCATAATATCGTCCGCCGCCGCGTTTCGAGCGCGCGGTCGATCGGTGCAGCCCAGGCGAACCCGACCTCGCGGGTCGGCGCTCCCGGCCGCAGGAGCAGCACCAGCGCGGGGAGCAACGTCACGCTGAACGCCAGCGCGATCACCATGCCAAGCCCGGCGATCACGCCCAGCTCGGCGACCCCGATATACGCAGTCGGCAGGAACGCACCGAAACCGAGGAAGACCGCGCCCGCCGCGAGCAGCAGTGGCGCGCCGAGCGCGGTCGCCGCGCCGCGCAGAGCGTCCGCGGGACTGGCGCCGTCGACCCGCTCGGCGTTGAACCGCACGCAAAGCTGGATCCCGAAGTCGACGCCGAGACCGACGAACAACGGGATGAACGCGACCGAGATCAAGTTCAGGCGACCGACCACCGCCATCCCGACCGCGGTGGTGACGACCAGACCGACGACGATCGTCGCGACGATCGCGGCGACCAGCCGAACCGAACGGGTCGCGAGCCAGAGCGTCACCAGCATCGCCGCCAGCATCACCAGCCCGACGACGCCGATATTCTCCTCCAGCGTCGCGAACTCCTCGTCTGCCAGCGGTACCTCGCCGGTCAGGCGGACGTCGACGCCGTGCGCTGCATCGAGCCGCAATGCGCCGGAGGCTGCGGCGACGGCACGGGCGGCCTCCTTGCCGGGGGTCAGAGAGCCGTAGTCGAGCACCGGCCTGACCAGGATCAGCCGACGGGTCGGTGCGGCGAGCGCTGAACTGCCGTCCGCGAACAGCGTCTGCCAGGAGAAGAACGCCGGCTTGCCCGCGAGGACGCGATCGGTCGCCTGCGCGAGCGCGCGCATCGGCGGATCGATCTGCGCCAGCGTCGCCGAGCCGGCCGCCACCCCGTCGAGCATCGTCGACAACGCGCCTGCGACACCGTGCAGCGACGGATCTGCAGCAAGCGGCCCCAGCATCGGTTGCGCCGCGATCAGCGCCGCGGTCGCCTTGCGGACGTCGTCGGGGGAGCCGAACAAAAGGCCTTCGCGCGCGAAGAAGTCGCCGCCATCGGGTCGGCGCACCAACTGGAAATGCCGCGGGTCCTCCGCCAGCCGCATCGACAGCCGAGCCGCGCCATCCTCGGCGAGTTCGGGCGTCCGACCATCGACGACGATCAGCATCGCGTCGCGCAACTGCGGGAACGCGTCCTTCATCGCGCGCTCCTGACGCCGCCAGTCGACATCGGGCGAGATCAGCGCGCCGGTATCCGTCGTCATCGTGAAGTGCGTGGCGGTGAACAGCAGCGCGAGCAACGCGGTGAGCAGGCCGAGCGCAGTCGTCAGCCAGGGCCGGCGGATACTGATCGACACGAGGCGCGGGACCAGCATCCGCAGGGTCGAGGATATCGTCACGTCAGAGGAAGTACCGCAGTTTCAGCGCGATCGTCTGCGCGCGCCCATCGAACGCGAAGACGGCAGCGGACCATTTCGGCGGCGCCATCCGGATCGGCGCATCGTTGGAGAAGCCGACGCCTTCCTTGGGGATGCCGAACAGCGCGCGGTCGACCTTGCCGTTGGCGTTCGCGTCGTGGAACGCCTGCACCGCGTATGTGCCGGCGGGCAGGCCGCGGACCGTCACGGTCGTCATACCCGCCTGCGCGGGTGCCACACCCGACCACGGGCAATCCTCCTTCAGGAACTTCGCTTGCGGGCAGACGTCGACATGCACGCGCCCCTTGGCGTTGCGCACATTGCTGACGTGCACCGTCAGGACTCCCTCCGGTGGCGGCGCAGCGCCTGCCAGCAGGATGAGCAATACAAACGCAGCGACGCGCTTCACGCGGACACGCCCGCAGCCGCGATATTATGCCTGAGGGCTTTCAACACGGTGTCGACCAACGCCGTCGCGTCGAGCCCGGCCTGTGCATACTGGCGTTCCGGCTTGTCCTGATCCTGGAAGACATCGGGCAGACGCAGCGTGCGCACGGTCAGACCGCCGTCCAGCAAACCCTCGTCCGACGCCATCGTGAGGACGTGTGCGCCGAAGCCGCCGACCGAGTTCTCCTCGATCGTCACCGCGACTTCGTGCGTGGTGAGCAGTTTCCGAATCAGATCGACGTCGAGCGGCTTGGCGAAGCGCAGATCCGCTACCGTCGTGCTTAACCCCTTGGCTTCGAGAACCTCGGCGGCCTTCAGCGCTTCCTCGAGACGCGTGCCGAGCGACAGGATCGCGACGGTCTTGCCCTCGCGCACGACGCGACCCTTGCCGATCTCCAGCAGCTCGGGAGTCTCGGGCAGCGCGACGCCGGTGCCGTTGCCGCGCGGATAGCGCACAGCGATCGGGCCGGTGTCGTACTGCGCCGCAGTGTGCGTCATGTGGACGAGTTCGGCCTCATCCGCCGCCGCCATCACGACGAAGTTCGGTAGCGTGGCAAGGTACGTGACATCGAACGAGCCCGCATGAGTCGCGCCGTCGGCACCGACGAGACCCGCGCGATCGATCGCGAAGCGGACCGGCAGGTTCTGAATCGCGACGTCGTGGACGACCTGATCATATGCGCGTTGGAGGAACGTCGAGTAGATCGCGCAGAACGGGCGCATGCCTTGCGCGGCGAGGCCTGCCGCGAAGGTTACGCCGTGCTGTTCGGCGATGCCGACGTCGAAGAATCGGTCGGGATACGCCTTGGCGAACGCGTCGAGTCCGGTGCCCGACGGCATCGCCGCGGTGATCGCGCAGATCCGCGGATCGTTCGCGGCCTCGGCGACGAGCTGCGCGCCGAACACGTTCTGGTATTGTGGCGGTCCCGGCGGCGCCTTAGTCTGGACGCCCGAGATCACGTCGAACTTCTGGACGCCGTGGTATTTGTCCGCAGCGGCCTCGGCGGGGGCATAGCCCTTGCCCTTCTTGGTGACGACGTGGACGAGGATCGGGCCTTCCTCGGCATCGCGGACATTCTCTAGCACCGGAATCAGGTGTTCGAGATTGTGCCCGTCGATCGGGCCGACATAGTAGAAGCCGAGTTCCTCGAACAGCGTGCCACCCATCGTCATGCCGCGCGCGAGTTCATCGGTCTTGCGGATCCCGTCCGCGATCGGCTTTGGCAACCGCTTGGCGAGTTTGCGCGCCAGATCGCGAAAACCCAGGAACTCGCGACTGGACACGATACGGCTGAGATAGGCCGAGAGACCACCGACCGGCGGGGCGATCGACATGTCATTGTCGTTGAGGATCACGACCAGGCGGTTGCCCGCCTGCGCGGCGTTGTTCATCGCCTCGTACGCCATGCCCGCGGACATCGCGCCGTCGCCGATCACCGCGATGCCCTTGCCGGGCGTGCCGGTGATCTTGTTGGCGATAGCAAAGCCCAGCGCCGCCGAGATCGAGGTCGACGAATGCGCCGCGCCAAACGGGTCGTATTCGCTCTCGCTGCGCTTGGTGAAGCCACTGAGCCCCCCGCCCTGGCGGAGCGTGCGAATCCGGTCGCGGCGTCCGGTGAGGATCTTGTGAGGATAGCATTGGTGACCAACGTCCCACACCAATCGGTCGCGCGGGGTGTCGAAGACATAGTGGATCGCGGTGGTCAGCTCGACCACGCCGAGCCCGGAACCGAGATGCCCGCCAGTGGTGCCGACCGCGGAAATCGTCTCCGTACGCAGTTCGTCGGCGAGCTGGCGGAGCTGGTCCGGGTGCAACTTGCGGAGGTCGGTGGGTGTCGAAACGGTATCGAGCAGCGGGGTCGCAGAAGAAGCCATGGTCGGTTCTAATCCACCGGTTTCGCGAATACAAAGCGATGTTTCGGCGATGTCGGCCTTGCAAGCCACCGCCGCGCCGTGACATCCGCCTATCTCGCCGATCCGGAGCTGCCGCGTGAGCCACAATACGATCATCCACCGCATCGTTCGGCCTGCCGTCCGGATCGCCGCGCGAACCGCGATCACGCCCAACCAGATCACGACGGTGAGACTGGTGTCGGGCATCGCCGCCGCCGCGTGTCTTGCGGGCGGGACCTATGGCTGGATGGCGATCGGCGGGGTCGTGTTCGTCGTATCGATGCTGCTCGATCGCGCCGATGGCGAACTCGCGCGGCAGACCGGACAGATGAGCGTGTGGGGCTATCGCTACGATCTCGCCAGCGACTGCATCGCCAGCGTCGCCACGTTCGTCGGGCTGGGGATAGGGTTGGCCGCCACGCACGGCACGGCCGCGCTCTGGCTCGGTGTCCTCGCAGGCGTCGGCATCGGCACGCTGTTCGCCGAACTCAATGTCCTGAACTTCGCCGACGTCCGCGGCTATGAGCTCTCGGCGGGCTTCACCGTCGATCCCGACGACGCGATGATCCTGGTGCCGGTGCTGATCTGGCTCGGCCTCGCCTGGCCCATGACGATCGCCGCAGCGGTCATCACGCCCAGCGCGGCGATCGTCCTCGCGCTGCTAACCCTGCGTCGCCGCGGCTAGCGCGGGGCGCATCGCGATCACCAACCGGTCGAAATCCGTCGGACCGACCGCGCCGATGCAGCCGATCCGGAACGACTCCGCTTTGGTCAGCTTGCCCGGGTAAATCACGAACCCGGCTTCGGCGAGCGCGTCGTAGAAGGTCGTGAAATCGAAGCGATCGGGCGATCGGAACGTGGCGATGATCGGTGCCTGCAACGATCGATCGAGATACAGATCGAGGCCCACGGCATCGGTGCCGCGCAACAGCGTCGCGAGGTTGCCCGTATAGCGCGCAAGCCGGGCGGTGCTGCCACCCTCCGACTCCAGCCGCCGGAGCGCTTCGACGAGGGCCGCGACGACCTGCACCGGCGGGGTGAAGCGCCACTGACCATTCGTTTCGAACCCACGCCACTGTGCGTGAAGGTCGAGGCTCATCGAAGCGCTCTGTCCGGCGCACTGCTCCAGCACCGCGCGGTCGACCAGCGCGAAGCCGAGGCCCGGCGTCCCCTCGAGGCACTTGTTGCTGGAAGCGAGGATCGCGGCGACCGGCAGCGTGGACAGGTCGATCGACAACGCACCGAAGCTTGCCATCGCATCGACGATCAGCAAGCGACCGGCGTCGGCCACCACCCGAGCGACCTCTTCAAGCGGATTGAGCAGCCCGGTCGTCGTCTCGACATGGACGAGCGCGACGTGCGTGATCGCCGGGTCCGCCGCCAGCCGCGCCGCGACGACCGTCGCGTCGACCGGTTCGTTCTCGTCCCAGCGCAGCGTCTCGACGGCACGCCCCAATCGTGTCGCGATCGCCGCCATACGCTCGCCATAGGCACCGTTGATCAGCACCAGCAGGCGGTCGTCCGCGCCGAGCAACGTGCCGGCCGCCGCCTCCAGCGCATAGGTACCACTACCCTGGATCGGCACCGCGACATGGGTCGCCGCAGCGTTCGCGACGTCGAGCAACCGCCGCCGCAGTTCCGCTGTGAGCGCGATGAACGCCGGATCGCGCGAGCCCCAGTCGTCGAGCATGGCCCGGCGCACGGCGGGATCGGTGGTCAGCGGACCGGGCGTCAACAATAGAGGCGTCACGATAGTCCTTCCTGCAGGCTGCCGACCGGCGGTCGCGCTTCCATTCGGTGCCATACGACCAGCCCCGGCAGGCCCAGCGCGAGCTCGCGGATACGGCGGATCAACGATAGCGCGAGCGCCTGCTGCGGAGGGATGCCGAACATCGCGCAGATCAGCAGATATCCCCCCTCCTGCACACCGAGCGCGCCGGGAATGAGGAAGCCGACGCCGCGCACCGCCTGCCCCAGCCCCTCGATCACCAGCGCCTCCCGCAGCGACGCGTGCACCCCGAGGACGTGCAGCCCGGCCCAGGTCTCGATCCCGCCGAGCAGCCACGACAGCAGGTGCCAGCCCGCCGAACGCGACAGTCTGGCGGGGCTCCGGTACAGCGCCAGCACGGCGGCGTTCAATCCGGTGAGATCGCTTGCCTTGGTCCAGCGGGCGACGCCGCGTTCGATCAGCGCGAACAGGCCGAAGCGCTGCGCGACAACGAACGCCACGGCCATCGCGATGCTCGCCACCGTGACGCCGATCGCGAGCGTCATAGCCTCGCCGCCATGCGGTCCGGCGATCAGCAGAGCGACGCACAGGATCGTGAAGATCGCCTGAGTCGCGCCCTCAACCGACAGATCGACCATCGACGAGGCCAGTGATGGTGCGAGCGGCGGTCCGCGTCGCGCCAACAACCGTGCGCGTACAAGATCGCCGCCTATCTGTGCCACCGGTAGCAAAGCGTTCACCGACTCGCGGATCCAGCGCAGGACATACAAGCGCGACACAGGCGCGCGCCGGTCGAGCAGTTCCTGCCAGCCGATCGCCGATGCGAACGTCTGTGGCAGGTGGAGCAGCACGACGAGCGCAATCCCCCATCCCGCCTGCCGCAACGCGTCCAGGATCCGCGCGAAATCGTTCGTGGCGATCAGCGTGACCGCTAGGATCAATCCAATGACGACCGCCAGGATCGCGGACCGCTTCACCGCGCGAGGAACGCCTTGAAACGCCGCGCGACGGCCTCTGGAGTCACGGTCGGGCGACCGAGCGTCGCCATCGATCCTGGCGCGATGCGGAGGTGGATCATCGACGGACGACCGGCGGTGGCGGCTTCGGCCCATGCCCGCTCGAACCCGTCAAGGTCATCGCACGAGGCGGCATAGCCATAGCCGCAGGCAACCGCGACCGCGGCGAAGTCGACCGAGGCCGAGACCGTCGCCTGCCCGCCGGTCGAGTCGTGTACGCCGTTGTCGAGCAGGATGTGGATCAGGTTAGCTGGCGCCTCCGCGCCGATCGTCGCCAGCGTGCCAAGCTTCATCAGCGCCGCACCGTCGCCGTCGATGACGACGACGCGCTTCGCTGTATTAAGCGCGACGCCAAGCGCCATGCCGGCCGCGCCGCCCATCGATCCGACCTGATACAGATGCTGCTCGCGGTCGGCGAGCGTGAACAGCTCGCGGCCCGACTTGCCGGTGGTCGCGATCACCGCGGTCGAATCGTCCGTGAGCGAGAGGAACCGTTCGAGTGCCGCGACGCGGGTCGGTCGCGCGCCGCAGGTCGCGTAATCCGCAAGTCGTCCTCGCGCAGGCAGATCACGTGGGCGCTGATCGAGCGCGGTATCGGCGACGTCGCCTTTCGCCATGACGAACGCGAAAGGCTGAGACGTGGCGTCCATCGCAGTGACCGCCTCGCGCAACGACGGCACGATCGCGGCGTCGACATTCGGGAACGCTCGGTGCTCGATCCCCATCACGCTCAGCAGATCCTGTGTGATCTCACCCATCACGACATGCTGCGGTTCGTCGGGTTCGCCCGGCCGGCCGCGCCACGTCGTCACCAGCAGCGTCGGAATTCGGAAGGGTGCGTTGAGCGAGGTCAGCGGATTGACCATGTTGCCGAGCCCGGAGTTCTGGCACATCGCCACCGTGCGGCGCCCGGCAAGCCACGCGCCCGCGGCGATCGCGACCGCCTCGCCCTCGCTCGCCGCGCCGACATAGCGAAGCGCGCGATTGGACAGCACGCCGTTGATCAGCGGCGTCAGATAGCTGCACGGTACGCCGGTGTAGAAATCGAACCCGGCGGCCGATGCCTCGGCCATGAAGGCGTCCGCGGTGATCATCAGGTGAAGTTGCGTGCGTCGGCGACGTCGGCGAGCGTGTTGACGTCCATCCAATGGCCCATGAAATACTTGACGCGCACCGGGTGCTTGGCGGCGATCCGGGTAAGCAGCAGCGGCAGGTCGGCGGTTTCGAGCGAGCCCTCGGCGGACAGCGCGGCGATCTCCTCGCGCAGCCACGTCGCGCCGGTCGCGCTGAATCGCGCGAGGCCAACCCATTCACCGCTCGCGTCCGCGGCCAGATCGCTGCCCATCCGGATCATGTGCGCGGGCGCATCGTCGAGATAACCGCCCGAGAAGGGATGATCGGCGAGCACCAGATCGCGTACGCGCGTGTCCTTGCGCTGCGCGGCGTCGACCGCGAGCACCACGTCGGCCTTGCTCGAAAGCAGGCTCTCCAGAATGTAGTTGCGGAACAGCACGTCGCCGTACGACACCACCAGCTCGCCGGTCAGCGCCGCATCCGCCTGCGCCAGCGAATACGCCTCGCCGGTCTCGGCGAAGCGATCGTTGTCGACCGTGCGGATGCCCTTCACCGCCACCGCGTCCTTGGCAAAGCCGCGCACCACGGTCACGTCGCGGATGCCACTGTCGGCGAACGTCGCGATCTGGCGCGCGAGCAGCGATTGGCCGCGTACGTCGATCATGCATTTGGGTTTGTCGCGAGTCAGTTCGCCGAGATCGCCGCCCGACGCCGCCAGGACGATCGCGCGCGGACGCGGCGTCTCGGGCAGATAGCGCCGCTCCGCCTCCTCGAGTTCGGCGTTGCCCATCAGGCGGAACACCTCCTTGACCGGGATCACGCGGCCCTCGACGTTGCTCAGCGACTGTTCGTCGTGGATCGTCCTCGCGGTCTCGCGCATCGCCGTGATCGACGCGCGCATCAGGTGGTTCGCCCAGATCACCGTCGAGATGCCCGCCTCGCGGAACAGGTCGGTCGGCGTGGCATAATAGGTGGTCGGGACGATCACGACCGGCGCGCGGTTACCCCAGCGCCGGCAGAATTCGAAGATCTCGGTCGGCTCGGCCTTCTTCGAATGGATCAGGATCGCATCGGCCCCGGCCGCGTGGTACGCCTCGGCCCGGCGCAGCGCCTCTTCCATCGGCCGGCTCGAGATCAACGCCTCGATCCGCGCGACGATGACGAAATCGTCGCTGGTCTGGCTGTCCTTGCCGGCGGTGATGCGGCCGCAGAATTCCCCGATCTCGGCCAGCGGCTGATCCTCGCCGATGAACGAATTGGTCTTCGGGAACAGCTTGTCCTCGATGCAGACGCCGGCGATGTTGCGTTCGCCGAGCTTGCGCACCAGCCGCCGGACATTGTTGAAATTGCCGTAGCCGGTGTCGCCGTCGACGAGGATCGGCAGCGCGCAGGCGTCCGCCATGTATTCCAGCACGTCGAGCACCTGCGTCCACGACGCCTCGTTGCTGTCGCGCAGGCCGAGGCTGGCAGAGATGCTGAGCCCCGACGCCCAGAGTCCGCCGAACCCGGCCTCTTCGGCGATCTTGGCGGACAGGCCGCTATGCGCCTCCATCAGGAACGCGAGGTCGGGACGTTCGATCGCGTGCCGCAACATCGCTGCTCGCGACAGCGATGGAGTCGGCGTGGTGAAATCGGCGGACAGGTCGTTCATGAAATGGGGCTTTCGATGATCGTGCAGGCGTCGCGGCAGGCCCGATGTGCTTGGCCCCGGCAAGCCGGCTCGTTATAGACGCCAGGCCATGCAAACAAGCCAACCCCCTGCCGCCGCCGCAGAAACATCGCCGATCGCCATCATGCTCGCGGCCGGGGTCGGTCGACGGCTGGGCGAGACGCATGACGGCCCGAAAGTGCTGCTCGATTTCGACGGCCGCTCGCTGCTCGACCGCCATCTGGCGGCGCTGACGGCGGTGGGCGTCGACGATCTCGTCATTACCGTCGGCCATGAGGCAGAGACGTTGCGGCACGCGATCGGCGACCGCGCGGGGACCATGCTCAACCCCGACTACCGACAGGGCAGTCTCGTATCGCTCTGGGTGCAGCGCGACCGCTTGCGCGCGGGCCGGGCGGTCCTGCTGATGGACGGCGACGTGCTCTACGATACCCGGATGCTGGCGCGACTGGTCGCCGCGCCGGGCGAGGCGGTGCTGCTTGTCGACCGCGAACTCGAACCGGGCGACGAGCCCGTGAAGGTCTGCTTCCGGGGCGAGACGATGGTCGATTTCCGCAAGCGCCCCGAGCATGCGCACGACTGGCACGGCGAATCGGTCGGGTTCTTCAAATTCGGTGCGGCGATGGCGGCTAAGCTTGCCGACGCCTGCGACCGCTATGTCGCGGCCGGTCGCACCGACATCGAGTACGAAGAGGCGATCCGCGACCTGATGCTCGCGGAGCCCGATGCGTTCACTTACGTCGACGTCACGGACCTTCCCTGGACCGAGATCGATTTCCCTGAAGACGTCGCCAAGGCGCGCGACGCGATCCTCCCGCAACTGGCAGCCTGACATGGCCCTGAACGATCCGCATCCGCTGACGGCAGAAGACCTGACGCATTTCGCCGAGACCGGCTGGGTTGCCCGTCGCCGCCTGTTCAGCGCCGATGAAGCCGCGGAGATCGCACGCTGGACCGACGAACTCGTCGCCCTGCCCGAGATGCCCGGTCGGCACATGGTCTATTACGAAGACAGCCTGACCACTCCTGGCGAACGGGTGATGCAGCGGATCGAGGACTTCTGTCCCTATCACGCGGCGTTCGATGACCTCGTCCGTCACGGACGGCTTTCCGCGGCGGTCGCGCAGCTACTCGGCAGCCAGGCGGTGCTGTTCAAGGAAAAGATCAACTTCAAGAAGGCTGGCGGCGCCGGGTTCGAACCGCATCAGGACCAGCAGGCGGGCTGGACGACCTATGCGCCGATGTTCGTCACCGCGCTGGTCGGCATCGACCGCGCGACGACCGAGAATGGCTGTCTGGAGATGACCAGCGCACCGCGTCTGTCGCAGATGATCGGCGAGGAATGGCAGCCGCTCAGCCCCGAACAGATGGCTGCGTTCGATCTGATCCCGGTCCCGACCGAGCCCGGCGACGTGCTGTTCTTCGACAGCTACGCGCCGCATGCGTCGAAGCCCAACCTGACCGACGCGCAGCGCCGCATCCTGTACCTGACGTACAACGCCGCGTCGGACGGCGATCACCGCCGCCGATATTACGACGACAAGCGCGCCAACTTCCCGCCGGATATCGAACGGTTGCCGGGAGCAAACTACGTTTTTCGTGTGTAGCGTCGCAGCGCTTCGGGTTCGTCGGTCTGGATTATGCTGATGCCGGCGCGTTGCAGGCGACCCCATACCGCGTCGGGATCGCGCAGTGCATCGACGTCGCCGCCATAGCCATCGACGAACCCCTCCCAAAGCGTGTTCACCCAGATGCGTTCGTGGGCCGCGCGCGCAGCGGCGACGACGCCGGGCAGAGCGGCAGCGGGCATGCGCGGCAGTTCGATGCCGATCGCACGCCGTCGGCCGGAGGCCTGGCGCGTGACGATCCCGGCAAGATCCGCTCCGGCGGCCTCCCCACTGGACAGGATCGGCATGAACGGCACACGGTCGTACGGCGCCATCGCGGCCAGCGGCGCGCTGCCGACACCCGCGACGGTCTTCACGATCACCCGGTCGGTCGCGCCCGAGCGGACCACGGCCTCGATCACCTCGGCATAGATCGCGTCCTTGATGTCGAGGTTCAGCACGATCCGGTTGCCGGCGTGCGCCAGTATCTCGTCGAGCGTCGGCACCTGCTGATCGGTGAGGCTCGCATCCTTCTCGCCTTCGTTGTCGCGCAGTCGCAACGCCTTGATCTCGGCGAGCGTGAGATGATCGACGGCGCCGGTCCCGTTGGTCGTCCGATCGACCGTCGCATCGTGGATCATCACCAGATAGCCGTCGCGGGTGCGGCGCACGTCGGTCTCCATGATATCGATGCCCATCGCCACGCAGTGATCGAGACCCGTCAGCGAATTCTCCGGCGCGCTCGGCAAATCGTGGCCGGGCGCCGGATTATGGCACCCGCGATGCGCCGCGATCAGCAGGCGGCCGTTCGGATCGGCCAGCGCGGCATGGATTTCCCGTACGTTGCGCGGCTGCACCGGAGCAGCGGTAGAAACCGCGGGCAGCGCGGCGAGCGTAAGCAGGGCCAGCGCCCCGAGATGCGATCGTGTCATGGCAGACCTTTCCGGGATCAGAATTTGGGCGTGAAACGGAGGCCGAGCCAGAAGGTCGTCGGTACGGAATAGCTGTCCTTGAGCAAATTCTTGTCCGGCCCCGCAAAGCTCGTCAGGCGGCTATGAGTCAGGTTGCTGACCTGTCCGATCACCGCGATGCCGTTCCGCAGCGTGTAGGTCGCGGTCAGGTCGACCTGCTCGCGCGGCGCCCAGTACAGGTCCTGCCAGGCGATATCGTTGATGATCGTGCGCAGCGCCCTGCCCTGCCGGTTGTACGCCGCGCGCAGTTCCAGGCCGTGTTTCGCATGGAACACGCTGGCGTTGAGCGTGCTGTCGGGCTGGCCGACGAGCCGGTCGATGCTGCGCGCGACGCCGGCGCTGCTCAACACGTCGATCCGCCCGCGGAGCAACGCCGCGTTGGCGCTGACGCCGAAGCCGCTCAGCAGCGTGTGGATGAACTCGAGCGAATTCAGCACCGCGCTCGCCTCGATCCCCTTGATGCTCGCCTTGCTCGCGTTGGTCGGCCTGGTGACGACCGCGTTGACGTAGTTCACCCCCTCATAGGTGTAGCCGACCGAGGCCGCGTTGAAGATCTCGTCCTTGATGTCCTTGTAGAACCCCGCGAGCGAGACGATCCCGCCATAGCGGCTCGACAGTGTCCAGTCGGTGGCGAGGTCGAGATTGGTCGACCGCCGCGGCTTGATGTCGGGATTGCCGATCGTGACGTTGACGCCGGTCGCCGCGCCGTTGCCGAGATCGCTCGCATTGACGAAGCCGATCGAACTGCGCGCGGCATAGCTGTCATAGCTGGGTCGGCCGATCGTCTGGCTGGCCGCGGCGCGCAGGTCGATCGCGTGCGTCGCGTGCCAGGTCGCGATCGCCGAGGGCAGCAGGTAGGTGTAGTTTGACCTGGTCGGCTGATCGACGAAGACGCCGTTGCGTTTGATCCGTCCGACGGTCGACTGGTCGGTGTGATCGAGATGCACGCCCGCCTGCGCGTTGATCGCCGACGAGACGTAGCTGGCGAGCGCATAGCCGCCCGCGATCTTCTCTACGTGGCGGAAATCGTCCTGGTTGTTGTAGTTCGACTGATCCGTGCTGTTGAGGATCGATCCGGGTTGCGCGGTGATGTCGCGGACCGCGGCGGCCGGATCGATCGTCAGCAGGTACAGGCCATTCGAATAGTTCAGCGGCGCGCCGCCGGGGCCGACCGCGGTCGCAAGGCCGATCGGCCGACCTGTCGTGTTGGGCTCCAGATCGATCCGGTCGAGATTGAACTTGGGCCGATCGTCGGTGTAGCTCGCGCCTGCCGCGAACCCGAGACCGTCCGCATCGGCGCCCTGATTGAAGCCGTAATCGAGCCTGCCGGTCAGCACCGTGTCGCTGGCGTGCCGTTCATTGTTCGGCCGGTAATAGAGCAGGCTGTAGTTCGCCAAATTGTTGTAGGCGGCCGGATCGACCGCGAACTTCTGATCGAGGCGGCTGGTGTCGTAGGCGAACGCGAAGTTCGGCGTCGCGGTCGGCGTGGCCCCGGCGATGCCGGGCGCCGGCCGTGCGACGCCCGTCGCGTATTTGATCATCTGGAACACTTCGTCATAGGTCGCGCGCGACGCGCTGCCCTTGAGCGAGAGCGTCTGGCGATCGCCGGGCTGCCACGTCAGGCCAGTTTGCGCGACGCGCGTCCGCGTGACGATGTCGGCGTTCTCCCAGCCCACTTCGACGTCGCCGCCGGGATAATTGCCCGAGGTCGCGGTCTGGTTCTGAACGTTGCCGCGGTTGCGCGGGTCGATCAGGACCTCGTTGCGCTCCATCTTGTCCTTGAAGTAATAATAGCCGAGCGACGCATAGGCCTGGAGCGTGTCGGTGGGCCGGACCTCGAACTTGCCGGTCAGACCGTAGCGATCGCGCTTGTCCATCACGTACCAGTATTTGTCCTGTTGCGGCACCGCGAAGCCGTTGCCGAGGCCGGCGCCGGTCTGAAGCTGCCCTGCCGCATTGTAGAAGGAATAGTGGATCGTATCGGTCGTCATGTGCGTGTCGGTGTAGCTGCTGAGCGTCTGGTAATTGCCCGACAGGACGACGCCGTACTGGTGGTTCGCGCCAAACGTCGTGCTGACGGTCGCGCCGAGCCGCGTGCCGAAATCGGGCTGGTGGCGCGGCAGGCCGGTATCGTTCGCATGGCCGAGCGACGCCTCGGTCGTAACGAACGGCTTGCCGCCCCCTTCGAACGCGCTGCGCGTCACGATGTTGATCGCGCCACCGACTGCGTTCGGATCGAGATCGGCGGTGAAGGTCTTCACGACCTGCAACTGGCTGATCATCGACGCGGGCAGGATGTCGAGACGCACCCCGCGCGAGATTGAGCCGAGCGTTCCGTTGGGCGTGCCGGGCGAGGCGAGCTGCAACCCATCGATCGTCACGTTGTTATACGCGGGGCCGAGCCCGCGGATCACCGGCGTCGCGGCCTCGTCGCGCGGATGCTCATTGTCGGTCGCAGGCAGGACCGACAGACCAGGGATACGCCGCAACGCCTCGACGATGGTCGCGTCCGGCAACGCGCGGACGTCGTTCGATCCGATCACGTCGATGATGTTGGTCGCGTTGCGCTTGGCCTCGATCGCGACGTTGTTGGCGCGCCGGATGCCGGTGACGACGATATCCCCGGACGGCGCGGTCGCGGGTTCAGTCGCCGACGTCTCGGTCGCCGACGGGGCGTTCGCCTGCTGTGCCGCGACCGGACCGACGATAGCGATCGACGACACGCCGGCGAGTGCCAGCAACCGAAATGAAAACCCAACCATGCGATGATCCCCGCCCGTCTGGCCGGCATCGACTGCCCGCCCCCAATGACGGCGCGGCTAGGCGGTGGTTGTGGCAGTTTTATTTATTTATCCGGAAATAAATCGCGTCATCGTTCGGCATTCGGGGCGACGAGCTGGTGGATGGGAAGCAGTGCGGCGCCTACCGCCGCCGCCCAACTGCCAAGTCGCGACACATGCATTTTCGGCCGCGGCAAATGGGGGAAGGCCGTCGCCCAGTCGGCGCGTTCCAGCGCTGCACCGAGCGCTTGGAGGATCGGCAGCGGCAGCGCGCCCGATACGACGATCGCGCCGGGATCGAGCCATGCGACCCCACTATCGGCGGCGACCGCCAGCTGCTCTCCAGCCCGCTCGACCCACGCGTCGATCAACGCGGCATGCGTATCCTGATGCATCTCGACCTCGTTCAGCGCGCGGATGTCGGCGCCGGCCGCCTGCAATTCGGCGAGCAGGTCGATCCCCGACGGTCGCTTGGATTTCCCCGGGAACAACCGGCCGATCTCGCCTGCATTGCCGTGCTCGCCGCGCAGGATCGCACGGTCGACGATAATCCCCCCGCCGACCCCATGCCCGATGAAGAAGACGATCGCCGAACTGCACGTGCGGATCAGCCCGCTGTCGTAATATTCGGCGAGCGCGGCGAGCGTCCCGTCATTCTCGATCCAGACCGGCAGGCCGAGATAGTCGGCGAACAGCCGTTGCAGATCGAGATCGCGCCATCCCTGCAACCAGTCGACCGTCCAGCGCCGCGTCGGATCGCCCGCGAGCGTCGGCCCGGTCGCCGCGACGCCCAGCCCCAGGAAGCGCGACCGCAGCACATTGTGGCTCATGCTCAGCCCGCGCAACCGTCGGTCCACCGCCTCGACGAACGCGCGCGGATCGGGGCTGTCGAACGGCTCAAGATCGCGGACGATCACCGTGCCGGCGAAATCGACCAGCGCGATCTCGAGCCAGCCCGGATGCAGCGTCGCGCCTGCCGCATAGCCGCCGCGGCTCGATATACCCAGTGGTACGATCGGCCGGCCGCGCCCTGCCCGCTGGTCCTGGACATGCTCTTCGACCAGCCCGAGCGCGATCAACTCACGGCTCAAGCGCGTCACTGCGCCATTGTGCATGTCGAGACGGTCGGCAAGGGCAGTGCGCGCGCTGGGGCCACTGATCCGCAGATCCCAGACGATGCGTTTCTGATCTTCGGACAGCAGGATCTCAGGTTTCGGGTGCACGCGGTCATCCTGCCGACTGACGAGACGCACGCCCTAGCGTCCGGTACGCATCGCTGCTCGATTTAATTCGCGTACGTCAATAATATCCGGCGGCGTTAGACACGCACGCGGCAGCGGGATGCGCCAGAGGTCGGGCAATCAGGGCTACACTCGTCTTGCAGGAAATCTTCGGATGGATCGCGACCAAAAAAAGGACTGCGCACCCTTCCGTATGGGCCCCGGTGCCTTATCGGGGGAACGGCGAACGCCTGATGGCGAGTGTCTCCGCGACGCTCCGGCATAACGGATGAAAGGATACGGCGTGGATTCCATGCGGCGAGGTACGAATGCTGGCGGAATGCGACGGTATAATGAGCGCCTGATCCTGTCGGCCGTTCGACGGGTGAACGGCGCTTCGAAAGCGGAACTCGCGCGCATGACGGGCCTGTCACCTCAAGCCGTCGTCCGCATCGTCGATGAACTGGCCGAGGTCGGGCTGCTGTTCCAGGCGGGCAAGCGCACGGGTGGCATGGGCCAGCCGGCGACGATCTACCGGATCAACGGCAAGCGGGGATATACCGTTGGCGTCGAGGTCGGGCGCGGCGACACTACCATCGTGCTCCTGGATTTCGACGGAGAGCGCAAAGCGGTCGGTCGCCATGCCGGCAGCTTCCCCTCGATCGATACCGTGCTCGGCCACATCGACGCGTTCATCGACGAACACCTGGCATCGGCGGACCTGTTGAGCGCCGAAGCGTTCATGGGCATCGGCATCGCGATGCCGTGGTTCCTCGGCGAATGGCGCGACGAACTTGGCATATCGGTGGATCAAGCCGACGAATGGCGCCGGGCCGACGTGGCGGATCGGCTCCAGGCCGGCCTGACTTGGCCGACGTTCTTCGAGAACGACGGTAACGCCGCGGCCCTGGCGCAGCTGCTATGCGGCGCCGGCGTCGACCTTCAGGATTTTCTCGCGATCAATATCGGCACGTTCGTCGGTGGCGGACTCGTCTTGGGCGGTCGGGTGCATCAAGGCCGGCACGGCAATGCCGGAGCGCTCGCCTCGATGCCGGTCTGCGCCGCTGGCAAGAGCGACTATCTGGTCCACCACGCCTCGCTCTACGCGCTCGACCAAGCCGTGTGCGACGAAGAGCGCGCCGCGTGGACGCTTCGGTGTGTCGAGGCACTGGCCTTCGCGGTGACCAGCGCCAACAGCCTGCTCGATCTCGAAGCCGTGATCATCGATGGCGCAATTTTGCCCGCGTGTCTGGACGACATCGCTGCCGGACTGCGCCGTCACTTCTCAACCGATGCGCCACCAGATTTCTTCGCGCCCGAGATTCGCAAAGGCACGCTTGGCAACTTGGCCGCCGCGGTAGGAGCAGGCCTGCTTCCCCTTCACGCGAGCTTCACCCCGGACTTGGCGAGCCTGTTTAAAAAGGGTTGATCCGCTTACCCCTGAATTAAAACGCGCATCCCTCTCTATTGACGGGATTTTTAACTGTCCTTGACAGACTAGATCACATTAGTAGATTTAGTAGCTGACCGCGAAGACGTGGCTGGTGTCGGGAGAGGAAATTCGTGTTCGTTCGTTCTGAACTATTGTTGGCGTCCGTTCGTCTTCAGGTGAGCGCCCATGGTTGAGCCTTTGCTCCTTGGTGCGATCGAAGCGGGCGGGACCAAGTTCCTCTGTGCCATTGCCGATCGTGACGGCACGCCGTTGATGCAGACTCGCATCCCCACCACGACGCCGGACGAGACGCTCGGCGCAGCAAGCGCCTTTTTCGCCGAAGCAGCACGGCGGCATGGCACGCTCGCGGCCTTCTCGATCGGAAGCTTCGGCCCGCTGTCGTTGAATCGTGTTGCTGCCGACTACGGCTGCATCACGTCGACCCCGAAAGCGGGCTGGCAGAACGTCGACCTCCTCGCGCATTTCGGCCGCACGATTGCCGCGCCGACCGCGCTCGATACCGACGTGAACTGCGCTGCGGTCGGCGAACGGCTGTTCGGCAGTGGCCAGGGTCTCGACACGTTCTGCTATGTGACGGTCGGCACGGGCATCGGTGTCGGCGTGCTGATCAACGGCGCTCCGCACGGCGGTGCCAATCATCCGGAGGCAGGCCACATCACGCTGCCCCGCGCGCCGGGCGACGACCGGTTTGCCGGGATCTGTCCGTATCACGGCGACTGCCTAGAAGGCCTGGCCTGTGGGCCCGCGATGCACGCCCGGTGGGGCGTACCGGCCGAAACACTGCCCGGGGATCATCCGGCATGGGACCTCGAGGCGGATTACCTCGCCGGTCTCTGCGCGACGCTTACCTACACCGTACGCCCCGATCGCATCATCATCGGCGGCGGTGTCATGCAACCGCTGATGTACGATCGGGTGCGCCGCGCGCTGACCGCGAAGCTGGCCGGCTACGATGCCAGCATGCGCACGATCGACATGGCCAACTATGTCGCCGCGCCGACCGCAGGATCGTCGGCTGGTCTGACCGGCGCGCTCGCGCTCGCTTATCGGACGGCGACGCGGCAGTGGCCGACGCATTGGACGATCACCGAAACCACCTCCATCGAAGCGGATGCCGTCAATGCATAGTGTTATGAGTGCCGGCGACGCCGGGATCGTCGATGACGCCCGGGCAACCCCGGCGATCATCATGAGCGCGGCAGGGGCTGCACTCGGTGGCCTCCTGTTCGGTTTCGATACCGCCGTGATCTCGGGCGCGACCAACGCGCTGCAAAACCAGTTCGCGCTGACCGAGGCGTCGTTGGGCTTCACCGTCGCCTCGGCGCTGATCGGTACCGTCCTGGGATCGCTGATAGCAGGAGCGCCGGCGGATCGGTTTGGCCGGAAGGCGATCATGCTGTCCGTCGCGATCGCCTATGTCGTGTCGTCGCTCGGGACTGCGCTGGCGCACGACTGGTACGTGCTGATCGCGTTCCGCTTCCTTGGCGGCGTGGCGATCGGTGCCGCGTCGGTCGTGACGCCTATCTATATCGCCGAGGTGTCGCCTGCACGGTTCCGCGGTCGCCTGGTGGCGATGAACCAGCTGAACATCGTGCTCGGCATCCTCATCGCGTTCCTCTCCAACTATGTCATCGCGCAGGTGTTGCCGCCCGAGACGGCGTGGCGCTGGATGTTCGGTATCGTCGCGATTCCCTCGGCCGTGTTCCTGGTGGTCACGTTCTTCCTTCCCGAAAGTCCAAGGTGGCTGGCCGTGCGAGGACATCGCGAGCGTGCAGTCGCCGCAATGACGCGTCTCGGGTTCAGCGATCCCGATGCCGAACTTCTCCGCATCGAAGCCGCGGACACGCGCGAGGCGGTCAAGGGTGCTCCGCGTCTGTTCCAGGCGTCGCACACGCTCCCCGTCGCCTGCGCGATCGCGATTGCGATGTTCAACCAGCTCTCGGGCATCAACGCGCTGCTCTATTATGCACCGCGCATCTTCGAGCTGGCGGGTGCCGGCGCCGATAGCGCCTTGCTGCAGTCGGTCGCGGTCGGAGGCACCAACCTGTTGTTCACGGCGCTGGCGCTGTTCCTGATCGATCGGTTCGGCCGCAAGCCGCTGCTGTTCGTCGGGTCGATCATCTGCGCCGCCGCCTTGCTTCTGGTCGGCTGGCAGCTCGAACGCGCCGCGCCGGACGGCACGCTGATCCTCGTCGGATTGCTCGCCTTCATCGCGGCGTTCGCCGTGAGCCAGGGCGCGGTGATCTGGGTGTTCATCTCCGAGGTCTTCCCGAGCTCGGTGCGCGGCAAGGGTCAGGCGCTCGGCTCGACCACGCACTGGGTGATGGCCGCGATCATCACCTGGCTGTTTCCGGTGGTCGCCAGCGCCGTCGGCGGCTGGGTGTTCGCGTTCTTCGGGGCGATGATGCTGCTCCAGTTCGTCTGGGCCTGGAAGGTGATGCCGGAGACGAACGGTGTCGCACTGGAAGACATGGATTTGCGCGGAGCGGCAGCATGAAGACGATCGCATTGCTCGTGGCGGCGGCCGCCGTTCTCGCAACCTCGGCATCGGCGCAGCGCGCCGACCCGCGGCCCAGCTACCATTTCGCCCCGGCCAAGAACTGGATGAACGACCCCAACGGGCTCGTCTACTATGACGGCGAATATCACCTGTTCTACCAGTACAACCCGCATGGCGATCGCTGGGGGCACATGAACTGGGGCCACGCAGTCAGCCGCGATCTCGTTCACTGGCAGGAACTGCCGATCGCGATTCCCGAGACGGCGGACGTCATGGCGTTTTCCGGTAGCGCGGTTGTCGACTGGAACAACACGAGCGGGTTCGGGCGCGACGGCGAGCCGCCGATGATCGCGATATATACCGGGCACAACCCCAAGGCAAAGCTGCAGTCGCAGTACGTCGCCTACAGCAACGATCGCGGTCGGACCTGGACCGTCCACGGCGAGGTGCTGAGCGTCGGATCGCCCGAGTTCCGCGACCCGAAGGTCTTCTGGCATGCGGCCACCAAGCGCTGGGTCATGGTCGCGGTGATGGCGCTGGAGAACCGCGCGGTGATCTTCACCTCGCCCAACCTCAAGCAGTGGACGTTCGCTAGCAGCTTCGGTCCCGCCGGCGGTCGCGGGAAAAACTGGGAGTGCCCGGATCTATTCGAACTGCCGGTCGATGGCGGGGCTTCCGGCGAAAAGCGCTGGGTCCTCGGCATCAACCTCGGCGACAACGCCGTCGGTGGTGGCTCGGGTGGTCAGTATTTCGTCGGCGACTTCGACGGTACCCGGTTCACGCCGGTGCAGGGTTGGCCCGGCGACGCGCAATGGATGGACTATGGTGCGGACTTCTACGCCGCCGTGTCCTGGAACGATCTGCCGAAGGACGATCCCCGACGCATCTGGATCGGCTGGGCGAACGACTGGCGCTATGCGGAGGCGATCCCGACTTGGCCGTCGCGCGGACTGATGACCGTCCCGCGCCAGGTTACGCTGCGGAAATCGCCCGAGGGGTATCGCATCCTGCAGGCGCCGGTGCGCGAGGTCGCAGCTCTACACGGCAACCGACAGGATTTCGCCGCCACGCTGCGCGACAGCCCGACCGCGCTTCCCGTCCAGAGCGGCTCGGCGGATTTGCAGTTGGCGATCGACGCTGGTTCGTCCGAGCAGGTGGCGATCACGCTCACCGATGGCGAAGGCTATCAGACCGTCGTCGGCGTCAACCCGGCCGTGAACGAGGTCTTCGTCGATCGGACGCGCTCGGGGCCGCATTTCCATGACGGGTTCGCCGCCCGCCACGTCGCCCCGGTCGACCTGAAAACCCGCCGCGTGAAGCTGCGCATTCTGGCCGACGAGTCGATCCTGGAAGTCTTCATCAACGACGGCGAGCGCACGATCACCGACCGGTTCTTCCGTGGCAGTGGACCGCTCCGGTGGAGCGCGTCCTCGCGCGGCGGCAGTGCGCAACTGAAGCTCACCGCATGGTCGATGACCGCCGGCGCAGTGAAGACGGCGGCGAAGTGATGACAGGTCGCGAACCCTGGCGGGCGAGTGTGCCGGATACAGGCTGACTATCGGGCTCAAGACCCGGGCCACCAACGATCGAACACACAATAACGTAATAAAAAGGGGATTTTTATGACGAGGTCTTTTCACGCCTTGCTGGCGTCCGCGGCGATCGTACCGATGATCGTGGCATCCGCCGCTTGGGCGCAAACCGATGTGTCGCCGGCCACCAACCAGACCGGCGCCACACCGGCACAGACGTCCAGCGATCCGGTGCCGAGCCCCGCGCCGACCAGCGCAGCGCAGGTGCAGTCGGACGCCGCGCCCGAGAACGCGTCGGCAGGCGCGGACAAGGACATCGTCGTCACCGGTTACCGCGCCGCGCTTGGCTCCGCGCAGGAACTCAAGCGCAATTCGTCTTCGATCGTCGACGCGGTCGTCTCCGACGATATCGGCAAACTGCCGGACAACAACGCTGCCGAAGCCATCTCGCGGATCGTCGGCGTCACCGTCCTGCGCTACAACGACGAAGCCGGCGTCATCCTCGTGCGCGGCCTGCCGGACGTCGCCACGACGTTCAACGGGCGCGAGTTCTTCTCGGCCGAAGACCGCGTCCTGCATCTCCAGGATTTCCCGGCCGGTGTCGCCGCGGGCATCGAGGTCTACAAGTCGGGGACGCCGGATCTCATCGAGCCCGGTCTGGCAGGGCTGGTCAATCTGCGCTCGCGTCGTCCGTTCGACGTGAAGGACACCGAGATCGCCGGCGAAATCCGTGGATCGTACAATGATCAGTCCAAGGCGTTCGACCCGTCGGGCAACCTCCTCCTGACCAAGCGTTGGGATACGCCGATCGGCGAGATCGGCGCGCTGGTGAACCTCAGCTATACGCGCACCACGTACCGCAATGCCGATCGCTATGCGGATTCCGCCGTCATCACGCCGCGCGGTTTCGGCGTCGACACGCCCGCCGACGACCTGACCGTCACCACCCCTGGCGTCGGCAACTTCAGTTTTCCGGCAAACGCCGGCAATTTCTACGAGAAGGGCGTCCGTCACCGGCCCGCCATCAATGGCACGATCCAGTGGCGCCCGTCGGCCAATCTCGAAGTCTACGCGGAAGGTCTCTGGCAGGCGTATCGCGGCAACGTCCTGCGGGACTCGTTCAACGTCAACTTCGAACGTCCCGACGCCAACGGAGTCGCCCCCACGCTCAGCAACGTCGTGCTGGTACCCGGCGAACCGAACAAGGCCGCGAGCTTCACCAAGACCGGTGGTTACGTTCCCGAGTTTTCCCGCGTCGCGCAGGACGATCGCACGGACACCTATCAGGGCGCCTTAGGCTTCAAGTGGACGACCGGCCGCGCGACGCTGTCGGGTGATTTCGCGTACACCAACAGCCGCTACAAGGCGTCGGAGATCACCGTCGATTCACAGCTTGCCACCGCGCCGACCATCAACGTCGACTGGAATGCGCGCGGGTCGGCGGTGTTCGATCTGGGCGGGTACAACATCACCAATCCGGACACCGCGCGCTGGCGTGGTCTGAACCAGCGCGAGTTCGTCGCGAAGGGCAACGGCCTTCAGGGGCGTTTCGATCTCGATCTCGAAACCGACTGGAGCTTCCTGCCGCATCTTCAGTTCGGCGTCCGGGCCAGCGACCGCAATGCGTCGTCGCAGAACAACACCCGCTACGCCTACACGGCTGGTCTCAACATTCCCCTCGCCAGCCTTCCCACCGGCGCACTCGAGGTGATCACGGACGGGTTCCGCAACGATCCACAGCGCTTCCAGAACTGGCTCGCGCCCAACCGCGACGCGATGATCGCCAACAGCGAGGCGTTGCGTCAGCTAGCCTATCAGTCGGTCCAGCGCGCCACCGTGCTGTTTCCGAACGATGGCGGCATCCGCGATGCCGTGACCAAGTACGCCACGGCTGAAATCCCGGTCGATCCGCTGGGCGGCTTCACCGCCAGCGAGGCAACCTACGCATTCTACGGCCAGGGCAAGTTCGCCTTCGACCTCGGCGGTATCGAGGTCGACGGCACCGCCGGCGCGCGCATCGTCAACACCGATGGCGCGTATCGCGGTTTCAGTCGCGTACAGGCGAGCAACGGCAGCGTCGGCATCGTGCCGACGACGACCAGGCAGAACTATGTCGACGTCCTGCCGTCCGCGATCGCGCGCGTTCGCTTCTCGCGCAAGTGGCAGATGCGTCTCGGCTACACGCAGACGCGGACCCGCCCGGGGTTCGGTCAGTTGAACCCGTCGCTCAACATCACCGCCAACAGCCCCGGTCCGGACGGCTCGCCGCCGCAGTTCGATGCGACCGGCTCGGGCGGCAATCCGAACCTGCGCCCGCTGACGTCGAAGAACTACGACTCCACACTGGAATGGTATTTCTCCAAGAACGGGTCGGCATCGGTCGCCGCGTTCTACCGCGATCTCAACGGCTTCATCGGCGACTACACGCAGGTCGTGAACGACCCGATCTACGGCCGCGTCCAGCTCAACCGTCCCGAGAATGCGGGCAACGGACGCATCAAGGGTATCGAGGCCTCGGCGCAGACGTTCTTCGACTTCCTTCCCGGTCTGCTCTCGGGCTTTGGCGTGCAGGCGAACGCCACCTATCTCGACGGCACCAACCAGTTGCCGCAAACGCTCGGCGACAGCGAGCGCCAGGTGCGGATCACCGGTCTGTCCAAATGGGCCTATAATCTCACCGGCTTCTACGAGAAGGGCAAGGTGTCCGCGCGCCTCTCGTACAACTGGCGCTCCGGCTACACGACCAGCTACAATCGCACCATCAACGAGACGCAATATGCTGGCGAGCTCGTCCGTCCGGTATCGCGACTGGATTTCTCGGCGAGCTTCGAGCCGTACAAGAACATCTCGCTCGTAGCCAACGTCAGCAACATCCTGGCGCAGCCGTTCAGGAACTACCGTTACTATAACGAGACGCAGTATTTCGGTCGCGATCTCCGGATCGAAGGTCGATACATGAGCCTCGGCCTGCGCTTCAAGATGTAGCGCCCTGTCCTGCCCCGTGCGGTGTGGTGATCCCACACCGCACGGATCTTGATCTCCGTTCCTGATCCGTCCGGTCGCAGGACGCCGGAGGCCGCTTGCCAAGCCCATGCCAACAGGAGGCCGAGGCCTTGACGCGCGAGACACTCTACACCCGGCGCACGACGCTCGGCCTGATCGCCTCGCTGCCGATGGTGAACGCCTGCGGGCAGTCGTTGGCCCGAGCCAGCGCCAACCCGATGACCGGCTCGGAGGTATCATTTCCGCCCCCGCCAGCCGGCACACCCCAACTGTCGAATGGTCGACCGCGTTATCACATCGCTGCCCCCGCCGGTGGCTGGATCAACGATCCGCAGCGTCCGCTGAAGATCGGCGACACCTGGACGCTGTGGGGGCTCTACAATCCCACCTACCCTACCGGCGGTACCAGCTGGCGGCGCTGGACGTCGAAGGACCTCGTCACATGGCAGGACCGAGGCATCGCGATTCCCCGCAACACGACGCGCTTCGGCGACGTGTGGAGCGGCAGTACCGTCGTGGATACGGCGAACACGGCGAGTTTCGGCGCCGGCACGCTCGTCACCCTCGTCACGATGCCGGTGCCGGGCGCCGGCCAGTCCTGCGCCTTGTGGTACTCGCAGGACAGCGGCGCGAGTTTCGCGTTCCATGACATCGTCCTGCCCAATCCCGGCGGTCACAAGGATTTCCGCGATCCCACCGTGTTATGGCATGCGCCGACCGAACGCTGGGTGATGACGCTCTCCGAGGAAGGCAGGATCGGGATCTACACTTCCACCAATCTCAAGCAGTGGACCTATGCCAGCGGCTTCGCCTCGACGATCGTTGGCCGCATCATGGAATGCTCGCACCTCTTCAAGCTGCATCTGTACGACGCGAACGGCGAGATCTCGGCAGACAAATGGATATTGCTGGTCGGCGGCAACGGCACCAAACTCGGCTTTACCGTGGGCGCCTATTATTGGGTCGGCGAATTCGACGGGACGAGTTTCACCGCGGATGCCCTGGAGGGACAGTGGGTCGACGGCGGTGCGGATTTCTATGCCGCAGTGGTCTGGACCGATCCGGCGGCGGCTGATCCCCTCGCCGCGGCGTACGCGATCGCATGGATGAGCAACTGGGATTACGTGAAGAAAATCCCGATCGCGCACGACTACCGCGGGCAACTCAGCCTTGTTCGCCAGCTACGGCTTCAGCGTGTCGGCGATATCCCGCGCCTGATCAGCACGCCGCTCACCGCGCAGGATACGGTGTTTGCCGAAGCCATTGCCGGACAGGATCAAACGATCACCGAAGGGTCGGAATATGTCTGGCCGGCAGGTGCACAAACCGCAGCGTGTCGTATCGATCTCGCGATCGCCCGGGTCGGCCAGATCTGGCCAGCCAAGGTCGTGCTATCGGTTCGAGCCGATGACCGCTTTGCGACCAGATTCATCTTCAGGGCGCACGACAATATCATCTGCCTGGAGCGGAACGATAGCGGCCCCAATCAGCCGGACGGCGATGTATGGCGACAGCCCCGAAGTATCGCCTGCGACTTCACCAAGGGCGCTGTGAAGATCAGCCTGTTCATCGACTCCGGTTCGGTGGAGCTTTTTCTCACCGATGGAACGGCGACGATGTCGGCCCTCATCACCGCGCCACTCGATGCCACCGAACTGCACCTGAAGAGCATTGGCAGCAGCGTGACCGTGTCGGACGTCGCGATCAGGCCTGTCGATAACTCCAGCCGATCGAAACCCGTTTTGTCGGCGCTCTAAGGTCATCCGGCCGGACGACCTTACACCGGACGACCTTCACAGGCGTGAGGTTATTGTCAGTCGCACGTTGCGCGGCGCCCCCGGCGTCGTCCACACGTTGGCGTACGAGCTCGAGATGTAATATTTGTCGAAGATGTTATCGATATCGACGCGCACCGTCAGGTGCTCCGACACGGTATAGCTCAAATTCGCGCGCGCGATGGTGTAGGCCGGCAGACGATACCCGCTGGCGAACGGATCGCCAGCCCGGCTCCCCGAGTGGCTTACACCACCGCCCACCGACAGCCCGCCGATCTGTTTGACGGCAAACAGCGCCCACGCGTTCTTGGGCACGTTCGACAAGCGCGTACCGATCAGCGTCCGGTCCACGTCCTGCCGGACGGTCGCGTCGACATAGGTGTATGTGGCCGTGGCGTAGAGATCGTCCGTCACGTTCACCGTGGCTTCCGCTTCGGCGCCCCGCGAACGCTGGCGCCCGATCTGGCTTTTCACGAACGGGTCGGTCGCGTTAGGATTCAGGACGTTGCGCTTCTCCATGTCGAACACTGCCGCCTGCCCCGTCACCACGCCGTGCAGGACCGCGAACTTGGCGCCCACTTCGGTCGAGCGGCTCCGTTCCGCGTCGAACGTGGAAATGCCGTCGGATGGATTGAGCCGCAAGGATTGCCCCCAGCTCGTGTAGAGCGACAGGCCCTTGCCGAGCTGCCATGACAAAGCGGCGCGCGGCGTCACACCACGGTCCACCGTATCGAGATCGGCATTGCCGGTCAGCCGATTGCGCACGGTCTGTCGAAAGCTGTTCCACCGCGCGCCGAGCAGCAGCGTAAAATCGCCCGCGCGGACGATATCCTGCGCATACACGCTTTCGCTACGAAAAGATTCGGTACGACTGACGTTGGCCGGCGGTACCGGCAAGGGCTGGCCGTAGACCGGGTTGAACAGGTCGATAACCAGGAGCGGGCGGGTGGTCGTGCCGCGCGCGCGATCGAGCCGAAAGTCCATGAAGTGGCGCACCCTGTCGACGCCGAGACGCAGGTCATGGTCCAGGCCCAGGAAGCGCAGCGATCCCGTCAATTCCGCGCGCAGCGTGAGGTCGTCCCACGCGAAATCATGATAGCGGCGGTCGCGCCCGGCGGTGAGTCCGTTCGCCTGGAGGCCGCGAGCGCCGAAATCGACCATGGTGCCGAACCCGCGTAGCGAACCGCCACGCTGGCTGCCGCCGATCTCGAGCCCGATACCATTGCCCAGGTCCGCGAAGACCGTGGCCTGTTGCCACAGGATCTTCTGGACAATCGGTCCGTCCGCCGGTTCGCCCAGGAACGTGTCCCGGTCCATCGCCCGCGCATTGCCCGCTATGCCGACCACGCCGCGATCCAGCGTCGCTTCGTTACGCATATACTCGGCCTGGTAGAGGACGCGCAGCGCGTCGGACGCCTGCCATGACACCGACGGCGCGATCAGGCGGCGCGATCCTTCGACATGGTCACGGAAGCTGCCATGCTCCTCGCCGACGCCGATCAGCCGAACGGACACCCCCTTGGCGATCGGTCCGCCGACGTCGCCCGTCAGCCTCCCGCTGTTCCAGCTTCCATAACTGGCGCTGGCCGAAGCATGAAGGTGATCGAGTGGCGCCTTGGTGACGATATTGATCGATCCGCCAGGCTCGCCCCGGCCGGATAGCGCTGCGCCGGCCCCTTTCAGCACCTCGATCCGCTCGACCGTCGCGGTGTCGATGGGCGCGTTGTAGCCGAGATTGCTGCTGAAGCGGTTGATCATGATGTCCGGACCGGCGTTCTCGTCGCCGGCAAATCCGCGGATCGCGTACTTGTCCCATAGTCCACCGAAATCGTTCTGGCGCGACACGCCGCCGGCAAGATCGAGCACGTCGTCGAGCCGGGTGGTGTTGAGCGCCTCGAGTTCCTTTTGGCCGAACACGCGCACGGATTGCGGGTAGATTCTGATCGGTACGTCGCTGCCCAGGATGCTGGCACTCGCCTTCCGCGCGGTAACGACGATATCGCTTCTGCCACCGCTCGCCACGTCGCGGTCGGCGGCGTCCTGCGCGTATGCCGTCATCGGCAGGCCAATCCCGATACCCAACGCGATCACGCTCAGGCTCGCATAGGCTACGGTCCGACGGGCGCTCCGGCTGTAACTTTGACGCATCGACGATCCCTTGGTTTCGCCCGCGGTTCTCCGCTGCAGCGATTTCGCCCGCTTATGGCTAATGCGAGTGGATTGCAACAATGTGTCGCGGATCGATCGCGTCGCGGACCAATACCTAGATTGGCCTCAGTGGGTTTCGCCAACAGCCAGGCAGAGAAACCTAGCCAAGAGGCAAACCGCATCAGCCAAATTTGCGATCGTCGTAGGCATCGTCCGCATCGGCAAAGAGTAAGGTTACAGGCTGCGATCGGCATCCGCGGATTTGGCAGTTGAGCGCGTCAAGCGTTGATGTATTGTTTTGGCCTTGCAGATGTATCCAGGGAGGCCAGATGCTCGACCGTCGCAGTTTCGTCGTTTCGTCGTCGGCGCTTGCCGTGTCGTTGGCGCAACCCTCTCTGCCAGAACGTCGTGGTCCGACCGGTACAGCGCTATCGCCTGACATGCCGATCCCGCTCGGTCATCTACCCTCGCCGCACGCACCCGCCGACCCGAGCCTGATCGCCCTCAACCATGGCTGGCTGTTCCATGAAGGCGACATCCCCGTCCCCGCCGTGCGTGGCAACGACGAGACCTATGCCGCGACCAAGGCGGGCAACGCGCAGGGCGCCGCCGGTCTGGACTACGACGATTCCAACTGGACCGCCGTGCAGCTTCCGCATGACTGGGCGATCGCGCACCCGGTCGAATCCGATCAGAACGACGCGTTCGGGTATCGCCGTCGCGGCGTCGGCTGGTATCGCCGCTACGTCGTTCTGCCGGCTGACTGGCACGGCCAGTATCTCGAACTCCAACTCGGCGGGATGGCCAACAACGCCACCGTCTGGTTCAACGGCGTGCCGGTCGCGCACAGCCTGTCCGGCTATGTCCAGCAGACCGTCGATCTCACGCCCTATGCCCGCTTCGGCGACGAACCCAACACCATCGCGATCCGCGTCGACGGCGATGTCATGGAAGGCTGGTGGTATGAGGGCGCCGGGCTGTACCGCGATTGCTGGCTGGCGGTGCGTCCCGCGCTGCATATCGCGACCGATGGTGTGCACGCGACGCCGCGCGCGCAGGCGGGCGGCGGCTGGCAGATACCGGTCACGGTAACGCTCGGCAATGCCGGTGCCACGCCGGGTCAGGCGACGGTCGAAGCGGTGTTGCAGGACGCGAACGGTCGCACCGTGGCGCAGTCGAGTGCCACCGCCACCGCGGCCCCGCTGGCGACGGCAACCGCTACGATGCTGCTGCCGGTCGCGCGACCAAACCTGTGGTCCCCCGAGACGCCGACGCTCTACACGATGCACACGCGGCTGGTGCAGGGCGGCAAGACCATCGACAGCCGCCGTACTGAGATCGGTTTCCGGACTGCGAGGTTCGATGCGGCGTCGGGTTTCCACCTCAATGGCGTGCCACTGAAGATCAAGGGCGTGTGCATCCATCAGGACCATGCCGGCGTCGGCGTCGCGGTGCCCGCTGCGCTGATGGAGTGGCGCGTGCGGCGCCTGAAGCAGATCGGCGCCAACGCGATCCGTTTCACGCATGGCACCGCCGACGCCGGCATGCTCGATGCGTGCGACCGGCTCGGCATGCTGGTGATGGCCGAGAACCGCCATTTCAATCCCAGCCCCGAGTATCTGGCGCACCTCGAATGGATGGTCCGCCGCGACCGCAACCGGCCCAGCATCATCCTGTGGTCGGTGCTCAACGAAGAGCCGATGCAGGGCAGCGAACAGGGCTATGAGATGGTCCGCCGCCTCGCCGCCGCGGTGAAGGCGCTGGACGATACCCGCCCCGTCACCGCCGCGATGAACGACGGCATGTTCACGCCGCTGAACGGCGCCGATGCGGTCGACGTGGTCGGCTTCAACTACAAGCACGGCTGGTACGATCGTTACCACAAACTTCACCCCGACCGCCCGCTGCTCAGCACGGAAGATACCAGCGCGGTGATGACGCGCGGCGAGTGGACGAGCGACACGGCGCGCAACGTGCTGACCTCCTACGATACCGAAGCGCCCGAATGGGGACTGACGCATCACGAGAGCTGGCAGATGATCGGCAGCCGCCCGTTCATCGCCGCGACCTTCGTCTGGACCGGGTTCGACTATCACGGCGAACCGACGCCGCTGCCCTGGCCGGCGGCATCGAGCTCGTTCGGCATCCTCGACCTGTGCGGGTTCGCCAAGATGGCGTATCATCTCCGGCGCGCGCAGTGGATCACCGCGGAGCCGGTGATCGCGATCGGCCCGCACTGGAACTGGGCCGGGCGCGAGGGCCAGCCGATCAAGGTGATGGTGCCGACCAATGTCGAGGCGGTGGCGCTGTCGCTCAACGGCAAGCCGATCGGCCGCCAGACGTGCAAGCCGTTCGAAACGCTCGAATGGCAGGTGCCGTTCGCGCCGGGCATACTCGAAGCGATCGGCTACCGCGGCGGTCGCGAAGTCGTCCGCGCCAGCGTCGCGACCGCGGGCCAGGCCGCCACGCTGCGGCTGACGCCCGATCGCCCGATGATGCTCGGCGACGGTGCCGACGTGCAGCCGATCAGCGTCGACCTGATCGATGCGAACGGCCTCCACGTGCCCACCGCGAACGACACCGTCACCTTCGCGGTCGAGGGCGGCGAGATCATCGGCGTCGGCAACGGCAATCCCAACGATCACGACCCGGAACAGGGCAATGCCCGCAAGCTTTTCAACGGTTTCGCGCAAGTGCTGGTGCGATCGCTTCCCGGCGCCAAGCAACTGGTACTGACCGCGCGCGTCGCCGGGCTGACTCCCACGCGCGTCGCGTTTCCGCTGGTCGCTGCGCAGACCCGCGCCGTCGCGGTGACGCCGTCGGTTCACCATCTCGGCGAATGGCGGCGCACGCCGTTCGTCGCGCAGGCGCCCGACGCGCGGACGATCTACCCGGCGCAGCAATGGCGCAGCCTGAGCTACGTTCGCACCGGACGGCTCGAGGAGGCGCAGCCCGCGCGCGCCTACACGCTGATCCAGGGTCGCTTCATGCCGCGTCGGCACGTCGCAGCCCGCGGTGGCACGCTGCATTTTGCCGGGGTGATCGGCCGCGCGGAACTATGGTGCGATGGCCAACGCGTCGCCACCAAAAGCGACCCGGCAGAAGCAGCGATGGTCGCGACCCTGTCGGCGGGCGAGCAGGAGCGCGTCGTGACGCTGCTGCTCCAGGCCGACCCAGGCGAGGCGACCGGTCTCAGCCGCAGCGTAGCGGTCTGGTAGGGCGAGTGGGAACCATCCGCGGCCACCGTGTCCAACGGATGTATGACATGTGCGGCGGCAAGTGTTACGCCAAACCTCTATGGCGTTCATCGACCTCCTAGACGTTACGGCCGCGACCAGCAGCGGCCCGCGCTATCTGTGGTTGCAAGGCCTGATTCGCACCGCGATCGAAACCCGACGGCTCGCGGCGGGTACCGCGCTGCCGAGCGAACGCGAACTGTGCGACGAGTTCCAGCTATCGCGCGTGACGATCCGCAAGGCACTGGAGGCGCTGGTCACCGATGGTCTGCTTGAACGACGGCGGGGCGCCGGCACGTTCGTAGCGCGAAGCCCGGGCGCGCAGGATGCCAGCCGCGTCGAGAAGAACTTCTCCGCGCTGTCGTCCTTCTCCGAAGACATGCTGGCACGCGGCCGGCGCCCGTCCAGCGAGTGGATCGATCGGTCCGAAGGGTCGGTGACTCCCGAGGAGGCGCTCGCGCTGGGTCTGTCGCCCGGGTCGCACGTCTTCCGTTTCCAGCGCATCCGCTTCGCCGACGACGAGACGATGGCGGTCGAATATGCCACGGTGCCGAGTTGGGGCCTGAAGCGGCTCGATGATGTCGTGTCCTCGCTTTATGGCGCACTCGCCGCCAACGGAAACCGCCCCGTACGGGCGCTGCAACGCGTCCGCGCGATCTGCTTCGGCAAGGAGCACGCCGTGCTGCTCGGCATCGAGGAGCGTGACCCGGGGCTGATGATCGAACGGCGCTCGTTCGCCGCCGATGGCCGCGTGATCGAGGTCACGCATTCCTATTATCGCGGCGACGCCTACGACCTCGTCGCAGAACTCCACCACAGCTGACGCTGGCCTGTAGGATCTAGGATCGCATCGGGCACCTCGCCGAAGCGACCCGCCAGCCGCGGGTCAGCCGGCGACCTTGATCCCGCCGATCCACGTCTGGACTGGCTCCAGCGCCGCATCCAGCACGACGAAGTCCGCGCGCAATCCGACCGACAGCGCGCCGCGGTCCTGCGCCATCCCGAGAAACGCGGCGGGCGACGCGCTCGCCATCCGACTGACGGTCGGCAGGTCGGCGCCGGTCGCCGCGCACATCGTCCGCACCGCCTGCGCCATGTCGAGATGCGCGCCGGCCAGCGTACCGTCCTCGCCCATGCACACCCCGCCCTCGACCGTCATCCGGCGGCCGTTGAGCAGGAAGAAATCGTCGTCCGAACCGACGCTCGGCATCGCGTCGGTCACCAGCATCAGGCGATCCGCCCCCTTGCTGCGAAACGCGATGTCGAGCGCGGCGGGTGCGACATGCACCCCGTCGGCGATGATGCCGCACCAGATCGCGGCCTCGCTCAAGGCAGCCCCCACCATGCCCGGCGCCCGGTGGAGCAAGGGCGACATCGCGTTGAAGACGTGCGTCACGCCGGTGACACCGGCGGCAAAGCCCGCCAGCGCCTCGTCGTAGGTCGCGTCGGTATGCCCGGCACTCAGGATGACCCCCGCCGCGGCGAGTTGCGCGATATCCTCGACCGCGACGACTTCCGGCGCGAGCGTCATCATGACGACGCCACGCCGCGGTCGGCACAGGATGTCGATGATCGACCGGTCGAGCGTGCGGATCAGCGCGGGATCGTGGATCCCCTTGCGCGTGCCGTTGATGAACGGCCCTTCGATATGCACGCCGACGATACCGGGCACGCCGGCCGCGATCGCCGCGTCGACCGCGTCCAGCGCCGCCTCGATCGCCTCGGCGGTGTCGGTGATCAGCGTCGGCAGCAATGCGGTGGTGCCGAACCGCGCGTGCGCCGCCGCAATCCGTGCCAGCCCTTCGATCCCGAGCGCGTTGTTGAACAACACGCCGCCGCCGCCGTTCACCTGCGTGTCGATGAACCCCGGCAGCAGGCAGCCGCCCGCCAGATCGATCGCTACGTAATCGCCGGACAACTCGTCATCTGCGACGTCTCCCCCGCCCCCGGCCGGCTCGATCACGCGCAGGCGGCCGTCCGATATGGTAAGCCGGGCGTCATCGCGTGTTTCTCCGCCGATCAGGATTCGGCCACCGCGAACGTCGATGATCTGCATCACGACCGGCACCCCTGTTTGACGCCGGGTGAACGATCGCGTTCGCATTTACCGGATGCCGCGATCGCGCTCGCGGGTCCGTAAGACAGCGCTACTATCGCCAATCTTGTCAGACACGCCGTCGCCAGTCCCTGCCTCGGCGATTTGTCGGAGCATAACCCCTCTGCGCAGCTTTGGTCAGTCATGGGAGCGCTATCGCTGGCGTGTGGAGTATTGCTAGTGCTTGGCTGGGGCTCGTTCGCAAAACCTCGATCCAGTCGGCAATACTCGGCGCGATGACGCTCGTTCAGCGAGGTATCCGAGCAAAGCAACAGACCTCGCGACAAGGTCGCCACAGACACAACAGCCGGTCTTGCCTTGCAGTATCTTGAGGTGACCAACCCGTCGCTCCCCGAGCGATCAATTGCAAACATCACTACCCCTTAGTCGGCAAGAAATACCGCCGCGACACACCCTTCGAGATCGTTGTCACGACCTTCGGCATCGCTTCGCATGGGCACATTATGCATGCTTCGAAAGCGGTATCAATGGTATTGCATATGTCTTTCGACGGCGGCGTCAGAAATTGCGGTTTTTGCACCATACGGATGCAGGAGAGCCGTGTTTCCCCGTGGCAATCGATTCGATCAGGAGGACACAAAGTGCCTGGCACTGCTTGCAACGACCTGTCTTCGGGGCACAAGACCCTGGTATGTTATGTCATTGCAAAGATGTAGCGCAGTTCCGACGCGCACCTCTTTCGCTCTATCCGATTGGCAACCAACGCTTTTCCAATCCAGCAATACCAATATGCCTCGCACCCCGCGGAGACGTTATGTTTTTGTACTAGATCGTACTTGACAGGTCACAGGATTATCCGTGAAACTCCGACATAACGCAGGGTTCGGGCTGCACATCGGTTAAAAAACCGGGTGCCGCGCTTCATTGTCGCATCAGAGGGGATTTACATGACGCACGGCAGACGCAACCGCAAACAGGGCGCCGGCTCCTCCACGAAGGTGTGGCTACTCGCGACGAGTTGCTGTGCAGCACTTGCCGCGATCACGCCTGTGAGCGCACAGACCGCGCCGTCTGGCGATCCGACGTCGCCGCCTGCTCAGACACCACCCCAGACGTCACCCCAGACGTCACCCCAGACTCTAGCCCCAACGCCTGCGACCCCGTCCGCGACCAGCGGCCCAACCGATGGTGCGGATGGTGCCGAGATCACCGTAACCGGCTTCCGCCAGAGCCTTGCGTCGGCGGCACAGGCCAAGCGCAACGACATCCGCATCTCGGACGGCATCACCGCCGAGGATATCGGCAAGTTCCCGGCGCAGAACGTTACCGAAGCGATCCAGCGCATCGCCGGCGTGCAGATGTCGAACATCAACGGCCGTGGCTCGACAATCAGCATCCGCGGCCTCGGCGCACAATATGCCCGCACGACGATCAACGGCCAGACCTTCGCCAGCGCCGACTTCAAGGACGGCTTCCGCTACGACATCATCCAGACCGATCTCGCCAGCGCGATCCAGGTCGTCAAATCGCCGACCGCGGACATGGACACCGGCGGCCTGTCGGGCACCGTCAATATCGATACGGTCAAGCCGCTGGCCTATAAGGGCCCGCGTTTCATCGTCGGCGTGAAGGGCTATAACTCCGAATATCGCGGCAAGAAAATCACGCCGAAGATCAGCGGCGCCTATATCGACAGCTTCGCCGGCGGCACGTTGGGCGTAATGGCGAACGTCAGCTACCAGGAGCTGACGGACCGTGGCGACTATGCCTTCGTCAAGAACTGGTACAATCCGGGCGTCGTCGATCCCAACAACTTCGTGCCCGGCAATTTCCGCCTGCGCCGGATCGATCGCGACACCAAGCAGCTGATGGCCAGCGGTGCGATCCAGTGGAAGCCGCAATCGAACTTCGAGGTGCTGCTGCAAGGCGAATATTCGAAGGACGACACGCGCTACGACACGCAGCAGCTGGTGTTCGGCCGCTGGGATCCGAAGGACAGCACGAATCCGAGCACGATCACGGTCCTCGACAGCGCGAACGGCGTCGCCAACAAGATCGCCATCAGCAACTTCGGCGTCGGCAACAACGACCAGCCCGAGACGCGCAACCTCAAGACCCAGGCCTATACCGGCACGGTCAACTGGCAGCCGGGCGACACCTGGAACGTCCACGCCGTCGCGCACTATACCCGGGGCGATGCCGATCTGCGCGAGTTCGCCTCGATCGACGGCGCAAACGTCGCCTCGGGGGGTACGCTCGACATCTCCGACCCGCACAACGTCAAGTTCGCGACCGACCCCGGCGTGTGGAACGGCACGCTGTTCAACCCGGCCAACCGCACCTATTTCGCGTTCGTCGATGGTGCGACGCACATCCAGATGGCCAAGGACGTTTCGGGCCAGTTCGACGTCACCAAAGATATCGGCGCGTTCGGCGTCAAGTCGCTGGTGTTCGGCGTGAAGTATCATCACGAAAGCTTCCAGACCGACGCCTATCGTCATGACCGCGATGCCGACGTGACGCGGCCGGATCTGTATCCCGAATATGCATTCATCCCGAACCTGAGCACGACCGGCATCCCCGTCACGAACTTCCTGGACGGCAAGATCGGCATCCCGAGCACGTTCCTCGAAACCAATGCGCCGCTTTGGCAGTCGATCCTCGCGGCGAAGGGGATCACCGTCCCGGACGTCCGCGACTGGGCGAACAGCTACCGTGTCGACCGCTACATTCCCGCGGTCTATGCGATGGCCAATCTGGACGCGGAGCTGTTCGGCAAGTCCCTCCGCGGCAACGTCGGCGTTCGCTACGAACACACCCACCAGAACGTCACGTCCAACGTCACCGCCGGTACCGACAGCGGCTCTCCGCTGCTGGGAACGCAGAACGTGATCCAGGACTACGGCAACGTCCTGCCGAGCGCGTCCTTCGCGCTGGATCTGAGCAACCGGCTCGTGGCACGCGTCGCGCTTGCCAAGGTGCTGGTGCGGCCGCTGTTGAACAGCCAGACCCAAATGGCGGACACCTTCGTCACCGACAACACCGGGATCCGTCCCAGCGTGTCCGTGTCGAACGGCGAATCGCGCCTGAAGCCGCTGACCGCAAACCAGGCCGACATCAGCTTCGAATACTACCACGGCCGCGGCAATTCGATCAGCATCGCCGGCTTCTACAAGGCCGTGAAGAACGGCACGTTCACGCAGTTCTACTGCCCGACGTCGTTCAACGGCGTGACGCTGAACGGCCAGGTCGGCGGCTGCGCGTCGACGGACGGTACCACGGACTATAACTTCAGCCGCAAGCTGAACGACAACAGCGTCATCCACGTCAAGGGCGTCGAGCTCGCCGCATCCGAAAGCTTCGACGGCTTCCTGCCGCTGCAGGGCTTTGGCGCCACCGGCAACGTCACGGTGGTCAACGCCGACTCGCCGGCGCTCGGCACGGGCTTCAACCTGCGCGACCTGTCGAAACTCACCTGGAACCTGACCCCCTATTGGGAAAACGAGATGTTCAGCGTTCGTCTCTCCGTGAACCATCGCAGTCCGTACAAGCAGGATGCGTCGACCAGCTTCTTCGTCGATGGCGGCCAGATCCACACGGTCCGCGCGCGCACGCAGATGGACCTGGCGCTCGGCTTTACGCCGACGAAGTCGCTGAGCTTCACCGGCGGCATCATCAACCTCAACGACACGCACGAAGACGCGTATCAGACCAACGAGGACACGTTCCAGCTCGCCAGCCGCACCGGCCGGACGTTCTATCTGTCCGCAACCGCACGGTTCTGATCTAAACCCGAACGAAACGAGTCGTCGCCAGCCGTGAAGAGACCAGCCATCCTCGCACTTCCAGGTCTCTTGCTGCTGACGGCGGCCGGCGCCGTCCACGCACAGCCACGCGCTGCCGATCAGGCCCGCGCCGCGCTCAACCGGATCGGGATTTCCGCCCCCGGCATCGCGCTCTCGATCCGGCCGGCCGCCAAGCCCTATTACCGGGTCCGCGTTCGCAACGGGCGCATGGCGGTGGAGGGATCCTCCGCGATCGCGCTGGTCCACGGCGCGACGCAGTATCTCCAGCAGCAGGGCCGCGTATCGCTCAGCTGGGAAGGACGTCGCATAGCGCCAATCAGCAGCCTTCCCACCGGCGACACCGGGCTGGTCGCCTCCGCCTTCGCGCTGCGCACCTACCTCAACACCTGCACGTTCGGGTACACCACGCCGTGGTGGGCCTGGGGTCGCTGGTCGGAAGAGATCGACTGGATGGCGGCGCGCGGCATCGACACGCCGCTTGCGATGGAAGGGCAGGACTATGTCTGGCGCGCGTTGTGGCGTGATCAGGGCCTCGACGATGCCACGATCGCCAGCGGCCTGTCCGCCGCGCCGTTCCTGCCGTGGCAGCGGATGGGCAACATTGCCGGCTACCGCGCGCCGCTGTCGGACGGGTGGATCGAGAAGAAGCATCAGTTGCAGCGTCGTATTCTCGGCCGGATGCGCGCGCTCGGCATGAAGCCGATCCTGCCGGCGTTCTCGGGCTATGTGCCCAAGGCGTTCGCCGACCGGCATCCCAAGGCGCGGATCTACCGGATGCGCGCGTGGGAGGGGTTCCCCGGCACCTATTGGCTCGACCCGTCAGATCCGCTGTTCGCGGTCCTCGCGCGGCGCTTCACGCAGCTTTACACGCAGACCTACGGCCCCGGCGACTATTACCTCGCCGACGCCTTCAACGAAATGGTGCCGCCGATCGCCGAGGACGGCAGCGATGCGAGCGCCGCGCACTACGGCGACAGCATCGCCAACACCGCCGCGACCCGTGCCGCCGCTTTGCCGGTGGCGGTGCGCGACGCGCGGTTGGCCGCTTACGGCGAGAAGCTGTTCCAGTCCGTCACCGCCGCCGCGCCGAACGCGACCTGGGTGATGCAGGGCTGGCTGTTCGGCGCGGACAAAGCGTTCTGGACGCCCGACGCGATCCGCGCGTTTCTCAGCCGCGTGCCGAACCAGCGGATGCTGGTGCTCGATATCGGCAACGACCGGTACCCCGGCATCTGGAAGACCAGCGGCGCGTTCGACGGCAAGAGCTGGGTCTACGGCTATGTCCACAATTACGGCGGCAGCAACCCGGTCTATGGCGATCTGAACTTCTACCGCAGCGATCTCGCGGCGCTGCCTGCCAGCCCGACGCGCGGCAACCTCACCGGGTTCGGCATGTTCCCGGAGGGGCTGCACAATAATTCGGTGGTCTATTCCTACGCCTACGACCTCGCCTGGGGGGAGAACGCGAAACGCCCGGTGACTGACTGGATCGCCGACTACGCGCGTGCTCGCTACGGTGCAGCGCCGCCTGCGCTCCTCGCGGGCTGGGGCAAGGTGATGTCCGGAGCCTACGCCACCCGCTATTGGACGCCGCGCTGGTGGCGCGAGATGGCGGGCGCGCATCTGCTGTTCAAGCGCCCTGCCATGATCGCGGCCGAATACCCCGCAGCGCCCGGCGACGAAGCGGCGCTGCGGGACGGCATCACCGCGATGCTGGCGGCGGCGCCAGCCCAGCCCGCGCCACTGCTGACCTACGATCTCGTCGACTTCACCCGGCACTACGCAACCCTGCGGCTCGACGCGAAGCTGCGCGCCGCCGTCGCCGCCTATGCTTCGGGCGATGTCCCGACCGGTGACCGCAATGCCGCCACCGCCGCACGCCTTGCGCACGAGATCGACGCGCTGATCGGCAACCAGCAGGAGACGCTCGGCAGCTGGATCGCGGATGCGCGCGCGTACGGCGATACGCCCGCGGAGAAGGATGCGTTCGAGGAGCAGGCCAAGGCGGTCGTCACGGTCTGGGGCGGCGCCGGTCACCTCTCCGACTACGCCTCGCGCGCATGGCAGGGCCTGTACGCCGGCTATTACCTGCCCCGCTGGCAAATGTTCTTGGCAGCACAACGCACCGCCGCGCTCGCTCACCAGCCGCTCGATACGGCCGCCGTCACCACGAAGATCACCGCGTGGGAGCAGGCTTGGCTGAAGGACGGCCGCGCATGGCCACGCCACCGCCCGACCGAACCGATCGCAGGCGTGCGCCGCCTGCTCGCCGACGCAGGACAGCCATGACCGACACCCTCGCCCCCGACACTCTCGCAATCGCCAACCCGCGGCGCTTCACCGCGCTCGACGTATTCCGCGGACTGACCATCTTCCTGATGATCCTGGTCAATACCGCCGGGCCGGGTGCGCCCGCCTACGCCACGCTGGTCCACGCCAAATGGTTCGGCTTCACGCTCGCCGACGCGATCTTCCCGAGCTTCCTGTTCGCGATGGGCAACGCGATGAGCTTCGCGACGCGCAAGCGGATCGAGACCGCGCCGTATCTCACGCGGCTGTTCAAGCGTGGTGCGATCATCTTCGCGCTCGGGTTCCTGATGTACTGGTTCCCGTTCGTGACGCGCACCGACGACGGCTGGGCGGCGATCCCGTTCGCGGTGACCCGCGTACCCGGCGTGCTGCAACGTCTCGCCTTGTGCTACGTCGCCGCGGGGCTGCTGGTGCGCTGGCTCGACGTGCGGGCGATCGTCATCGCCGGCGTGGTGCTGCTGTTCGGCTATTGGGCGATCCTGGTATTCCTGTCCGCACCGGGCATGGCGTACGACAAGTTCGGCACGGTCGGCACGCAACTCGACCTGTGGCTGCTAGGCCCCGGGCATCTCTACAAGAAGGACGGCGGGTTCGATCCCGAAGGACTGCTCGGTACGCTGCCCGCGATCGTCAACGTGCTGGCGGGCTATCTCGCCGGGCTCGCGGTACAGCGCGGTCCCGATCTGACGCGGACGGTGCGCGCGATGGCGTTCTTCGGCGTCGCGTTCGTTATCGCCGGGCTGGCCTGGTCGCCGTGGTTTCCGCTCGCCAAGAAGCTCTGGACCAGCTCCTACGTGCTGCTGACGGTCGGCATCGACTGCATCGCGCTGGCGGGCATCATCGCGCTGATCAAGCTTGCGGGCGTCAAGCGCGGCACGCGGTTCTTCACGATCCTCGGCCGCAATCCGCTCGCGGTCTACCTGTTCTCCGAGCTGTTCGTGACCGCGATCAACCTGATCCCCATCGGCCCGGATGACGGGGCATACGGGGGACTATACGAATGGATCGGTATCGCGATCTTCCAGCGCATCGCGCCCGGCGCGTTCGGGTCGCTGCTCTGCGCCGTCGCCTACACGATGCTGTGCTGGGCGGTCGGCTGGTGGATGGACCGCAAGGGCTGGATCCTCAAGGCATGACCGCCCGCGGACCGCATCCAATGGAGCTTCCCGCATGACCGTCAATCGTCGCGACGCACTCGGCATGGTGGCAGGTGGCATGATGGCAGGCGGGGGTATCGCCGGGCCGGCGCTGGCTGGCGGTTCGCGTGTCGCCTCATCGGCCGCCTCGGCACCGTTCACGGCGGACTGGAACTCGCTCACGCAAGGGTACCGCGCACCCGATTGGTACCGCGATGCCAAGTTCGGGATCTGGGCGCACTGGAGCGCGCAGTGCGTGCCCGAGGAAGGCGATTGGTATGCGCGCAACATGTACCTGCAAGGCTCGCGCGCGAACAAGGCGCACGTCGCCAAATATGGTCACCCCAGCGATGTCGGTTATCTCGAGGTGGTCGGCAAATGGCACGCCGAGAAGTGGCAGCCCGAACGGTTGCTCGATCTGTACGTGGCGGCGGGTGCGAAGTATTTCGTCGCGCTCGCCGGGCACCACGACAATGTCGATACCTTCGCCTCGGCGCATCATGGCTGGAACACGCTCCGGGTCGGCCCGAAGCGCGACATCGTCGGCACGTGGGAACGGGCCGCGCGCGCACGCGGGCTGCGGTTCGGCGTGTCCAACCACGGCGCCCATGCCTGGCACTGGCTGCAGACCGCCTATGGCTATGATCCCGAGGGCCCGCGTGCCGGCCAGCGGTACGACGCAAGCCGGCTGACGACCGCGGACGGACGCGGGACCTGGTGGCAGGGGCTGGACCCGCAGGCGCTCTATACCGGCCGGACGATGCCGCTGCCCGACGGCGTCCGCACCATCGCCGAGGCGGAGGCGATCCACGCGCGTACCGACGAACTCTGGGTGGAGGATGCGCCTGCCGCCCAGGCCGCGTTCGTGCGAAACTGGGCGCTGCGATGCCGCGACCTGCTCGATCGCTACCGGCCCGACCTGATCTATTTCGATGATTACGGCCTGCCGTTCGGCCAGACCGGACTGGAGGTTGCCGCCCATTTCTACAACGCCAGTCGTGGCTGGTCGGACGGGCGGCTCGAGGCGGTCATCAACGCCAAGATGATGCCCGCCGAACGCCGGATGGGGCTGGTCGAGGACGTCGAACGGGGCGGCAAGGACCATATCGAGACGTATCCGTGGCAGACCGATACCTGCCTCGGCAACTGGCATTACGATCGCGCGCTGTACGAGCGCGACGGGTACAAGAGCGCCGCCACGATCATTCACACGCTGTGCGATGTCGTCTCCAAGAACGGCAACCTGCTGCTCAGCGTGCCGATGCGCGGCGATGGCACGATCGACGAAAAGGAGGAGGCGATCCTCACCGAGATCGCAGGGTGGATGCACCTGAACGGCGCCGCGATCTACGGCACGCGGCCGTGGCGCATCCACGCGGAGGGACCGACCAAACCGGCGTCGGGCATGTTCGCCGAAAACGGACCCAAATCGCCCTACACCGCGCGCGACGTGCGCTATGTCCGCAGCGGTGACGACGTTCACGCGCTGGTGATGGGCTGGCCGGACGATGGCATCGCCCGCCTGACGCTGTTCGCCACCGGCAGCATTATCGGGCGCGGTTCGGTTGCGCGGGTCACACTAGCCGGGGACACGACGCCACTGGCTTTCCGCCGGACCGGACAAGCGCTGGAAGTCACGCTGCCGCCCGCGCGCCGCCACGCGATCGGGGTGGCTTTGGTGCTCTCGGGCACCGGCTTGACGGAGGGTTCGCTGGTTTCTCAGCCGACCTGAGGAAAAAGCGGACTCTCGTTTCGGTCCCGCCCCCACTTTATCGAAGCTCGACGACACATGGGAAGACTTCGGCCAGCTTGCTCTCGCGCCGCACCGACGGCGGAAGCGCCCGACGCTCCGGCTATCGAAACTATACGTCAGCGGTATTTCCCCTGCACGCGACGGACCGGTAGCTTCGGGAAAGAGAACAACGGAGTCCACGCCATGCCGCTGCACCCCACCGATACGATGGCGGGCGAGACCCTGCCCTCCGCCGGCATCATCTTTACGCGGATCGAGGTGACCGTCGCCGGGCTGGCGCGGAGCGAAAAGGGTCACGCCGTGTTCAAGGCTTCGACGGGTGCGTCGCGTCCGGATGCCGCGGCACTCTCCCAGCGTCCGACCTGGGGCCATGGACGATGATGCGGCCCTTCTTTGCGAACGTCCTGTCAGGCGCGCTGCTCTGCATGGCCTCGGCGACCACGGCAGCGCCGCAGACGACGATACCCGGGGGCGTGAAGCAGACGCCCGCCGTCTATCGGTTCTCGATCGGTGATGTGCAGGTCACGGCGCTTTCCGACGGCAGTGTCCCTATCGATCTGCCCAAGCTGCTGCGAGGCACCTCGCACGCCGAGGTGGACGCGATGCTCGCCCGCAGTTTCATCGCCAATCCGATGGAGGTGTCGATCAACGCGTTCCTCGTCGAATTGGGGAACCGCAGGATTCTCGTGGACACGGGTGCAGGCGACCTCTTCGGTCCGGGTAACGGCGGCAGGCTTCCCGAAGCACTCGCGCTCGCCGGGATCGGTCCGGACCAGATCACCGATATCCTGCTCTCGCACATCCACGCGGACCATAGCGGCGGGCTCGTGCGGGACGGCAAGATCATGTTCAAGAATGCCACGGTGCACGTCGGGAAGCCGGACCTCGACTTCTTCCTCGACAAGACCAACGCGGCGAAGACGGGCTATGACATCCACCACTTCGAACAGGGAACGGCGATGCTGAAACCCTATGTCGATGCGGGCAAGGTTCGCGCATTCGACCGTTCCGGCGAGATCTTCCCCGGCCTCACCGCGGAGCTCCGCTCCGGTCATACGCCGGGCGCTGCGTTCTACACGTTGAGCAGCCGCGGCTCGACGCTGGTCTTCATCGGCGACACCATCCACGCCGCCGCGGTCCAGTTTCCCCGGCCGGACGTGACCATCACCTTCGACCAGAACCAGCCCAAGGCGCGCGCGGTCCGGCAACGGGCGTTCGCAGCGTTCGCCGACGGCAGGACCCTGGTTGCCGCGCCACACCTCGCCTTTCCCGGAGTGGGCCACATCGCCCGCGACGGCGCTGGGTATCGGTGGTTCCCGATCGACTATGCCAACCGCGCAGCGGCGCCCTCGAACATGGTCCAATAGCGCGCGCGGTCGCTGCACCGCGCCTGCGAGTCTCCTTCCAGCGTGCCACGACGAACCGTCAGGAATCTCAGATGAGCATCGTCGACCGTTACGATTTCCTTGTCCCCGAGCACGACCGAAGCGAACTCGCCTTGCTCAGATGGGCGCTCGTGATCGTATTTCTGTGGTTCGGCGCGATGAAGTTCACGGCGTATGAAGCCTCGGGTATCGCACCGTTCATCAGCCACAGCCCGATCATGAACTGGCTGGGCGTGTTCGGGACGCAGGGGCAGAGCTATGTCGTCGGCGCCGTCGAACTCTCGACCGCCGTCTTTCTGATCCTCGGCGCATTTCGTCCGATCCTCTCGACACTCGGCGCGCTGATGGCGACCGCGACCTATCTGATCACGCTGACCTTTCTCTTCACCACGCCCGGTGTCGCGGAGCCGGCTGCCGGCGGCTTTCCCGCCATTTCGGCCGTACCGGGACAATTTCTGCTCAAGGACGCGGTCCTGCTGGCGGCATCCCTGGTGCTGCTGCTTGCCTCGGTCCGAACCAAGGGCGCCCCCCTACCCTCGTAACATCGGTGTTTGCGCGAACGCGCGCGCAAACACCGCCTGATCTATCCGCAGCTTGGTGGCGCCCTCTTCCGCGAAGGTCGGCTCGGCGATAGGGTCGCCAGTGGTCGGCGCGCATGGTACGCTCGCCTATGGAGATGCACCAGGTACGGTACTTCCTTGCAATGGCGCGGCTGCTCAACTTCACCCGAGCGGCCGAAGAGTCCAACGTGTCTCAGCCGTCGCTGACCCGCGCGATCCAGAAGCTCGAGGACGAGTTCGGCGGAGAATTGTTTCGTCGCGAGCGCAGCCACACCCACCTCACCAGTCTCGGACGTCAGATGTTGCCGCATCTCAGCCGCACGTTCGAGGCGGCACAGGCCACGATGGCGTTCGCCAAGGGCATCGGGAGGGCGGGCGTGGTGCCGCTCGCGCTCGGCGTCGATGCCGCGATCGAGTCCGATACGCTTGACAGGATCCTGGAGGAGCTGGCCGGCTGTCTTCCCGGTTTCGAACTGTCGCTGTCGAGCGGGTCGCCGGGCGATCTGATCGAAGCGGCGATGAACGGTACGCTGGATCTGGTCGTGATCGAGCTGCCGGACGACGCGCCCGATCGCCTCGATGTCTGGCCGCTGTTCGACCATAGCTATCACATGGTCACGCGCGCCGGCCATCCGCTCGCCGGAGGCGCGATGCCGTCGCTGCTGTCGGTGCGCGATGAGTCCTGGATCGACCATGAGGGCAACGGGTGCGCCCGGCTCAAGACCCTCGCCGCTCCGCATGGCTTCGTGCCGATCGTGCGGCATAGCGCCACCGATATGGCGCAGGTGAAGCAGCTGGTGATCTCCGGGCTCGGCAGCGCGTTCATTCCGCGGCCTCGCGACGACGAGCGCTTGTGCGCGTTCCAATTTGCCGATGTCGAGGTCAGGCGCGACGTCGTCCTGGGCGCGGTGGCGGGACGTAAGCGCAGCATCGCTGCCGATGCCTTCGTACGCGCCTCACGCGCACGCAGCTGGGCAGCGGCCGCCGCCTGAGCTGAAATGCCGGGCCATGCCGACGTACCGGGGCACGTCTCCTGCCCGAATGGCCTGCCGTTAATGCCGTCGCTCGCTCAGCCCATCGCCGCAAGGAACGCGACGATGTCCAGCGGTTCGGGACGCAGCCGAAAGTCGGGATCGACATGTGCGTAAAGGATGATGCCGTCTTCGCCGACGACGAACGTTGCCGGGATCGGCAGAAAGCCCCCATCGCTGCCGTAGATAGCCGCCAGATCGAGCCCGATCGCAAGATACCGGCGCTTCACGTCCTCGCCCACCGGGAACGCCAACCCGCAGGCCAGCGCCGCCCCGTGGTCGACGTCGCACAGCAACGTCGCGCGTGGTCCGATCATGCCCTGTACGGCAGAAGCACCTTCGCCGATCTCGCCGGTCACGACGACCAGATTTGCGCCCACGTCTTCAAGCGCGGGCGAAGCGGCGGCCCAGGATTGCAGTTCATGCACGCAGAACGGACACCATAGTCCGCGATTGAAGCTCACGACGATCGGCCGTCCACCCTGCAACTGCCGGATCGAACGGTAGCGTCCCGATGCGTCGGGAAGCGAAAGGTCCGGGAACTGCGCGCCCCCGCGAGGCGCCTCTTTCCCTACGCGAAGGCTCTGCAATCGCGCGATGAACTCCTCGTAGACCGACGCAAAGCCCAACTCCGCGACCGCAGCTTCGGCGTCAGAGCAGGACTGCAGTCGAATGATGGTCATGCCATGTAGGATAGCGTCGAAACGCACGGATGGCACAGCACCAAATCGCGAGCGATATCGGCGGCCGAGGATCGCGCGGCTTTGGCGTCCCCTCGCAAGGTCGAACAGGAACACCATGCACCTTGCTGTCTATGCTCCGCGCACATAAGATGTGGAATGGACACAGTGCGTGATCGAAACGTCTTCGGGGCGTTCGCCCTCATGATCAGCGACGATATCGTTCGCGCCAGCGCATCGCAGGCGCCGGAAGCGGGCCCCGCCGCATCTGCGCTGGCGTTGCTCGCGCACGAGCCCGGTCTCTCGATCCGCATGCTAGCCGTCGGGGTAGGACTTTCGCATGCGGGGACCGTACGCCTGGTCGATCGTTTGGCAGCCGAACGGCTGATCGAGCGTCGCGAGCATTCGACGGACGGGCGCACGCGTTCGCTCTATCTGACGCCCGCCGGCAGGATCGCAAGCGACGCGGTCCTCGCCTCGCGCGATCAGGTCATTGCCGAAGGGCTGTCGATCCTCACCCCGGACGATCTGAACATCCTGTCCGACATCGCCGAACGTGTTCTGCGCGATCGCCTGCAAAACTTCGACCAATCCTACCGCATCTGCCGCCTGTGCTGCTACGAAGGCTGCACGAACTGCCCCATCGATGCCGAATTGCTCAAACGAGGCGTAGACCGCGCGACGAAGGACGACGCGTAGGAGGTTGTCATCGGCACCGCTCGACGCTGAGCGATCGAACGAGCCCCCAGGCAATCAGCCACCGTGACGCCGCCGCCGCCATCAAGACGCCTGTCGAACCTCGCTTGCGCGGATTGCGGCACCCGTGACCCGAGCAAGCCGTTCGATGTAGGCGCGATCCGATCGGCCACCGACGACCGCAAGCCGCCAATACAGCGGGGCGGCAATAAGGTCGGCCGCCATCTGTCGGTCCACCAGCGGTGACACTTCGCGGCGTTCGATCGCCCGGTCGATCAGCCCGTCGACCCGCTCGCGTCGCGCGCGTTGGAAGGGGCGGATCGCCGCGCCCAGTGCCGGTGTCCGCTCGATCTCGCCGTGGAGATCGGTCAGGATGCGTCGCACCGTGGGATGACGCAGCACGCGGCGCAGCGCGAACAGCGCGGCTTCCAGATCCGCTTCCAGCGAGCCGCGTTCCTCGACGTCGGTGATCGTCAGCCCGACCCGCGACAACAGATCGCTGGCCATCGACGCCTTGTCCGGCCAGCGGCGGTAGAGCGCAGCCTTGCCGACGCCCGCGGTCCGCGCCACCCGTTCCAAGCTCAATCCCGCATAGCCCGTCCGGGCCCATTCGTCGAAGAAGACGCGCGTCAGCGCCTCGGTAACGTCGCCGCGCATGATCGCTGCGCCGCTCGGAACGCGAACGGTCTTCCGGGATTCGTCGGAACGGTTGCGTTCCATCGTCAGATCCTTATATCTCGGTGGAACGCTACCGTTCCGACGATCTGGAGCTATCGCATGACAGACAGTGTGGAAAGCTTTTCGACGATGCTGCGAAAGGCATTGGGTGATCGCATCGCAGCGGATGCTGCCACGTTTCTCGACATGATGGCCGACGACGGCGTGATGGAATTTCCCTTTGCGCCCCCCGGTCTGACGACCCGGTTGGAGGGCAAGGCTGCGATCGCGCGCCATCTCGACAGCTTGGGCGAGATGATCGCTTTCGACGGCATGGGTGAGCCGACCGTTTACGCTACGACCGACCCCGATGTGACCATCGTGGAGTTCGAAGGCTTCGGACACGGCGTTTCGACCGGCGAGGCGTACGACCAGCGCTATATCTCGGTGATCCGGACGCACGCCGGACGGATCGTCCAGTATCGTGACTACTGGAACCCGCTGGTGGTGTTGCGCGCGCTTCGCGGTGGCGCCGCCGTTGATGCACTTGTCGGCGGAGTGGCCGATCATGGTTGACCGGGTTCTGGTCACAGGCGGCACGGGCAAGACGGGCTCGCTGGTCGCCCGACAGCTTGCGGCCCGTGGTGTCGAAACCCGTATCGCGACCCGCAATGCAAACTCGCCCGAACAGGTTCGCTTCGACTGGAGCGATACCGCCTCGCATCGTGCCGCGCTCGACGGGGTGGACGCGGTCTACCTCGTCGCGCCGACCGACCGAACCGATCACCTGCCGGTCATGCGCCCACTGCTAGAGCGGGCGGTGGAACGCGGCGTGACGCAACTCGTGCTGTTGAGCGCGTCGTCCCTGCCCGATGGCGGTCCGATGATGGGTGAGGTTCATGCGTGGCTGCACGCCAACGCGCCGCGTTGGGTGGTGCTGCGCCCAAGCTGGTTCATGCAGAACTTCGTCACGCAGCATCTGCCGTCGATCATCCATGAAGGCTGCATCTATTCGGCGACGCAGGATGGGCGCACACCGTTCATCGACGCCGCCGACATCGCAGCGGTCGCGGTCGAAGCGCTGGTCAATCCGATTTTCAGGTCGGGAGAAAGTATCCTGACCGGTCCCGAAGCGCTCTCTTACGACGGGGTAGCGGAGCGGATCGCCGCGGTGGCCCAGCGTCCCGTCCGCCATTGCCGGTTGTCCGTGGACGCGCTTGCTCGCCGCTTCACCGGGTTTGGCATTCCCGAGCATTATGCGGATGCACTCGCGCGCATGGATGACGCGATCGCACAGGGCGCGGAGGACAGGACCACGACCGAGGTCGCGCAGGTAACGGGGCGAAATCCGACCACGCTCACCGATTTTCTCACGGTTCACAGGAAGGCCTTTCATCAGCCCCCCACCGGCTGACTGTCCGAGACCGTGACGCCCAATCGCGAGCCTACGCCGGAGTTATATGCGCGGCGCATATAGAAATGTTGGCGGACAGTAATTATATGCCTCAAGCATACTTATACCGATCTCTTGCCCACGGCGCGCTCCGAGGACGAAGAAGCGGTCAGGCTGAGGGGTCGAGACTATGGAACTCAATCAAGTCCGCTACTTCATCAACTTGGCCGAGACGCTCAATTTCACGGCGGCAGCACGGCTGAGCAGCGTGTCACAGCCCAGTCTGACCCGCGCGATCCACCGTCTTGAGGAGGAGCTCGGCGGGAAACTGATCCACCGCGACGGGAAGAACAGCCGCCTTACCGGCCTCGGTCAGGACGTCGAGGCGGAGTTCAGGCGCATGGCGGCGGCGGTAAGAAGCGTCCGCGATCACTCCGAGAACTGGGCGATGGGACGGCACCGCGTGCTGGATGTCGGGGTCGCGCCCACGGTCGGACCAAAGGCGTTCTCGGCGTTTTTCGAAAGCGCGCTGGCGGAAGTTCCGTCGGTCGAGATCAAGCTGCACTCGCTGCAGTCGAACGAAGACGCATCGGAGGTGCTGTCAGGAAAATACCACGCCTGCATCCTGCCGCGCGAAACGCGGCCCGACCTCAAGTTGAGCGTGCATCCGCTGTTCCGTGAACGCTTCGTCCTCGGCTGTTCCGCGAACCACCCCTTGGCTGCCGGCGAGGTCGTGCGCGGCGAAGACCTGGTCAGGTTTCCGTTCGTCGACCGCCTGAAATGCGAGTTTCGCGCCGAGATCCACGATCACTTCGCGCGGCGGGATGTGCTCGTGCAGCCCCGCTTTCGATCCGATCGCGAAGACTGGGTGCAGCGGGTCGTCGCCGACAGCGACGCGATATGCATCCTTCCGGAACGATCGGCCACGGCGCACGGCCTCGTCACGCGCCCGATCGACGGGTTCGTCCTGGAGCGCGAAGTCGTGATCGCGACGGTCTCCGGTTCCACCGCACCAGTCGAAATACGCAAGATCGCGCAAATGGCGGCCCAGTACGCGTGGAATTGATTCATAGGACGGACAGTATCGGTGGTATTGAAACTATACGTCCGGCGTATTGGATAAATCCAGGAGTTGCTGCGATAAACTGCATGATGATGAATACTATTTTCCGAGCGCAGATCATTCGTTCCTCTTGAAAAGTATTGAGTGATATCATGAAGTTTGAAAGATCGCAGGACGCAGTCGATCGACTAACCCCGGAACAGCGCCGGGTCACGCAGCACTCGGGTACCGAACGGCCGTTCACCGGGGAGCATGACGGTAACAAGGAGCCCGGCATCTACGTCGACGTCGTATCGGGCGAACCGCTGTTCGCCTCGACCGACAAATACGAGTCGGGCTCCGGCTGGCCCAGCTTCACCAAGCCGATCGTGCCCGCAAACGTGAACGAGGTCCGCGACACCACGCACGGAACGGTTCGGACCGAGGTCAGGTCGGTACACGCCGACAGTCATCTCGGCCACGTGTTCCCGGACGGTCCCGCCGACCGCGGTGGCCTGCGCTACTGCATCAACTCGGCGTCGCTTCGCTTCATCCCGCGCGATGAGATGGAGAGCGAAGGCTACGGCGAATATCTCGATCAGGCAGAGGAGGCTTAATATGCACGAGCGCGCTGTTCTCGCGGGCGGATGCTTCTGGGGCATGCAGGATCTGATCCGCAAGCGGCCCGGTATCGTCTCGACCCGCGTCGGCTATACCGGCGGCGATATTCCGAACGCCACCTATCGCAACCACGGCACGCACGCCGAGGGGATCGAGATCGTCTTCGACCCGGCGGTGACGAGCTACCGCGCCATCCTCGAATTCTTCTTCCAGATCCACGATCCTACCACCAAGAACCGCCAGGGCAACGACATGGGGCTCTCCTACCGGTCGGGCATCTATTACGTTGACGAGGAGCAGAAGCGCATCGCCGAGGACACGATCGCCGACGTCGATGCCTCCGGGCTGTGGAATGGCAAGGTGGTCACCGAAGTCGTGCCGGTCGGCGAATTCTGGGAAGCCGAGCCGGACCATCAGGATTATCTGGAGACGCGGCCGAACGGCTACACCTGCCACTTCGTGCGTCCCGGCTGGGTGCTTCCGAAGCGCCACACGGCTGACGATGCGCAGCCCGCGACCGGGATCGCAGCGGAATAGACGCCACCACCGCGCAGCGCCGGTCTGGTCCGCAATCCTCCATGACCGCAGCACCAGGATCGCAGATCATGACCGACCTCTCGTCCTTCCCGATCACGCAGCGCTGGCCGGCATCGCATCCCGATCGCATCCAGCTTTACGCCACGCCCACCCCGAACGGCGTCAAGGTCTCGATCATGCTGGAGGAAACCGGCGCGGCGTACGAGCCGCATTTCGTAGACATCTCGAACAACGAGTCGAAAGATCCGGCGTTCGTGGCGCTCAATCCCAACGGCCGCATCCCCGCGATCATCGATCCGGCGGGGCCCGATGGTAAGCCTCTGGCGCTATGGGAATCCGGGGCGATCCTTCTCTACCTCGCCGAGAAGACGGGCCAGTTCATGCCCGTCGACCCTGCCCGACGGTACGAGACGCTTGCTTGGGTCTTCTTCCAGATGTCGGCGATCGGCCCGATGTTCGGCCAGCTTGGGTTCTTCCTGCGATTTGGCGGTAAGGATTTCGAGGACAAACGGCCTCGACAGCGCTTCGTCGACGAAACCAAGCGCCTCCTCGGGGTCCTCGATCGCCAGTTGGAAGGCCGCGACTGGATCGTCGACGACTATTCGATCGCGGACATCGCGACGATCGGCTGGGTGAATGCGCTGGACGAATTCTACGCTGCTGCTGCCATACTTGGCCTCGATGACTATGCGAACGTCCAGGCGTGGCTCGAACGCGCGCTGGCGCGACCCGCGGTGCAGCGCGGACTGCATATCCCGGCGAAGCCGGCATGAGCGTAATCGCCGCCTATTATTACCACGAAGGCAAGCGGGTCCGGGCTATCGCGCTCGATGAAAGTATCGAACTGGGCGAAGATCGCACGGGCTTCTGCTGGATCGCGCTCGGCGAGCCCACCGACGACGAACTCAGCGCGATCCAGGCGACGTACAACCTTCATCCGTTGGCGATCGACAACGCGATGCACCCGCTGTGCCCGCCCAAGCTCGAAGTCTATAACGATGAACTCTACATCGTCGCGCAGACCGCGGCGCTGGTGGGCGACCGGATCATCTACGGCAAGATGGCGATCTTCACCGGTCACAATCATCTCATCACCGTACGCCACGGCACCGCGGGCGCGCTGGGCAATCTTCGCGCGCAGCTCGAGGGATCGACCACCTTGTCCCGAAAGGGTGTCGACTATGTCCTGCACGCCATCCTGCACCGCATTGTCGACCAGTATCTGCCGATCTTCGAGATGATCGAGGACGACGTCCTGGCGATGGAGAGACGGTCGCTCGACGACTTCCTCGAGCGAGAGGACGTCGTCCGCATTTTCGAACTAAGATCCGAACTCACGCGGTTCCAGCGCACGCTCGGCGCCATGGGGGAGCTGGTGGGAAAGCTCGTCCGCGGCCATTTCCCCTGCATCAGCGCCGACGTGACACCCTATTTCAGCGACGTCGCGGACCATCTCCACCGTGTGCAGTCGATGGTCGACGGCCTGCTCCACGTCCTGTCCACGGTCTTCGAGGCGAGCAGCCTTTTGGAGGCGCAACGGATGGGCGTGATCACCCGCCAGCTCGCGGCATGGGCGGCGATACTCGCGGTACCGACGGCGATCGCAGGGATATACGGCATGAACTTCAAGAACATGCCGGAGCTGGACGCGACCTACGGATACTTCGTCGTGCTCGGCGTGATCGCAATATTCTGCCTGCTGCTGTTCGTGCGCTTCAAGAAGGCAAAATGGCTATGACGACCCAACTGACGGACATCCTCGAGGCGGTGCAGGCGTTCGTCGCCAAAGGCTACGACCATGAGTACCGCGTCAAGGACAGCACTCTCGTCGATCTCGAACTCGGATCGACCATCGAAGCGTGCACCATTCGCGTCGACGTGGCGTTGCGCCTCGAAAGCGGCGATGATGGCGAAGACGCCTCCAACATCTACGCGATCACCGACCCGGCAACCGGGCATCGCGGCCTGTTGATCGACGCGTTCGACGTGTTCCACGAAATCTGTCCCAGCGACCTGTCCGAGCGGCTCATCGCGGATCGGGAAACGGTGGCGGCAAGCGACCGGGATGCGCCGACCAAGCACGGACTGCGCAAGGTCTTCAAGGACGAGTTCCACCGCGATTCCGAGCGCTACGTTCTGCGCGAGGGCTTTCCGGACTTCCCGTCATGCCCGTTCGGTGGCGGTTTCAGCATCCTCGGTTTCGACACCGCCGAGCAGGACTATGTCTGGCTCGTCACGAGCATCATCCGGGATCCCCGGCTGATCCGCGTCCCCTACCAGGGCGAAGACGTCATCAGCGACGAATAGCGGCCTCGCCGGATTGCGAGTCCGCCGAACCATCGAAGCACCGTAACGCAAGGACGTCATCATGGACTGGAACAAGGCCCACATCCGAGACACGATGCTCTTGCTGGAGACCGCAGCCCTGCAGAGCGCTCGGGGAAACTACCTCGACTATGTCTTCACCGCTAAGGTCGATCAAAGCGAACCGGTCGAGAACGACGAACTGGCGCAGGCGGAAATCGCCAGCGACCTCGCCGAAGCGCTCGATGACACCCTGCACGATTACGCCGACAAGATCGACAAGCTCAGGATGATTGATTTCGGCCCCAAGTCGACCGTCGAGGAAGGTGCCGTCGTCAAGCTGTCCGGCCGCTACTTCGCGATCGCCGTATCGACCAGCAGGTTCACCTGTCAGGGACGCGAAGTCATGGGCATTTCCACGATGGCGCCGATCTTCGAAGCGATCGAAGGCGCCCGAGCAGGCGAGACCGTGCAGTTCAACGGCAGCGACCTCATCGTGGAAGACGTGGAATAGGGTCCGGCCACCGGCCGACGCGCCAGTGCCGAACGCCATTCATCTCATGCAAGGGCAAGCTCATGACGACACCGTCGTTCTTCATCACCCCCGGCTACGGGACGCGCCTGCATGACGCGCTGCATTACTCCCAGGCGGTGCGCATCGGGGACCGCGTGGAGATCTCCGGACAAGGTGGCTGGAGCGACGATCTCGTCATTCCGGAGTCGATCGAGGACGAGATCGCGCAGGCGTTCGAGAACGTGGAACGGACGCTCGCGACAGCCGGGGCAAGCTGGCAGCACGTCGTCCACGTCAATTCCTATCACGTCGGCGGCTTCCCTCCCGTTATCAACGAGACGATGGCCAGGCTATACCGCCACTACATGCCCGACCGCGCGCCGATCTGGACGCAATTGGGGGTCGAGGCGCTGGGACTTCCCACCATGCGCATCGAAATTCGCGTGACGGCGATCATAGCGTGATCTGCCTTGGATCCGTGACGCGGCGAGCATCTCAAGAAGTTTCACGATTTTAATCGAAGCACACAGTCTACGGGAGCACTTTATGTTCGAAGCCGAAGCACGCATCGCCACAATCGATGGCAGCCGTTATCTGACCGAGATCGCCAAGGCGTGGGTGCACACCTATCCGGTTCGCTACGATGCGCTGACCGCGGAGATCGAGCTTCCTGGGGGCCAGCTTATCATGACAGCCGATGGTGATAGCTTGTCGCTCCGGCTTGTGGGCACTGATCATGGACGCTTCGATGCCGCGAAGGAATCCGTGGCGAAGCACGTAGATCGCGTGGCGGAACACGATACCGGCGTGCGCTGCGTCTGGCATGAGATTTCCTGATCGCAAGCGGCACGGTCGAACCGCCCAAATCTAGCAGTCAGGATGAGCCCTCGCTGCATAAGCTATGCGTGACCCAAGTCCGCGATGAGCGTGTCCGCATCGAGATGGAAATCCGAGAAGACGATACGGCCGCCTGCATCGATAACGGTGAACCAAGGTGTCCCGCGCGTGCGATAGTCTTCCATGAACGTCGGAAGCGCCTGCCCGGTCGGTGGTTCATCGTGACCGAAAGCGAGGGGAAGGTCATATTTGAGCTGGTTTACGCGCAACGTCTCGAAGCCGTTCTCCTCCGCGTCCTCGAAGACGGTCTGGATCACCGCAAACCCCACCCCCTTCGGGCGCAATGCGCCATACAGTTTTTGGAGCGTCGGAAAGCCGTGCACATGGCAACCGCGGCACCAATGCTGGAAGGCAAACAGGATTTTCGGCCCCGTGCCGAGGTCCGACAGCGCAACCGGCGCGATGCTTGCGCCATCCCCGCCAATCCACTCCCGCACCCGCAATTCAGGCGCCTGGCGTTCGGTCATGCTCATCTTATCCTCCGGTTCGAGCCGTGGTTCCTTTGCGGCATGACGACTGTCACGCCGGTAGCTGGAACCCGATTTTCTCGCGTGCCTCGACGCAGGCATCCTGATCCTGCTGGTAGGTACGCCCGAGATACCGATCCCGCCGATCAACTTGTCGTCCTCGAGGATCGGATAGCCGCCGCCGGCCGCGACCATCCGCGGGCGATAGGCCAGCGGCGCCACTTTGGATCAGCGCATATGCGTGATCGGAAAGACGAACCTGGGCGGGCCGATGCCGAGCCCTGCAATGTGTGGCGCAAGCGGCTGGGGGATGGTCGACGATCGGCGGCTCCAATTTGCTGCGGCCTAAAATATCGGTCAGTCAAATCTTCGCACTGTCTGACCACGCCGGGATCTCCATTTTGCCGTCACGGACTATAGATTCATGGTTCATGAATTAAAAATAGCGACCGCGCATCGTTTCAATAGCTTGCACGGGTAGTCGCTCAGCGGAGATTAGAGGAGCACGAGCTATTGTTAGCGTCTGCGATACTATGGCACTTTTCAGACCTAGGCTTCAAATAAACGAGAGGTTCATGAAACACCATTGCAAAGCTATAGAAACTATAGTGATAGCGCATTGGAAAACACGATCCACATGCCGCTATGGATAGCGTATGATAAAGCCAGCGCGTCGAAGTGCGTTAGATTATTCCGACGGATGATCCGGTCTTTCGGACTTCGGCCAATCGGTCTGTTCGGCAGCCACGCGAGCAAGGATCGCACACGGAATTCCGGAATGAAGCCGCCGATCGTCTTTCGTCATGAGCAAAGGAATTCGTATGGTCACCAGAGGATTCACCGGTCGCGGCTTGGACGGCGACAAGGCCAGTCGGATTCCGCCGGGTCAGCACCTCGTCGAGGATTTCCCCGTCCTGTCGGCCGGGCCCACACCGCACGTGGAACCCGCCGACTGGAAATTCACCGTCAAGATCGGGCCGAAGCCCGTCAAAGTCTGGAACTGGAACGAATTCAATGCCCTGCCGAAGACCAAGGTGACGCGGGACATCCACTGCGTCACCTCGTGGTCGAAGCTCGATACCGCCTGGGAGGGCGTCCTCATCGAAGACATCCTTGCCGACGCAGGGCTCGATCCACCCACCGATTTCGTGTTGGCGCACTGCTACGATAAATATTCGACCAACGTCCCGCTGGCAGACCTTCTCTCCGGGAAGGCGATGGTCGCCCTGAACTATGCAGGCGAGCCGCTACCGCGCGATCACGGAGGGCCGGCGCGGCTCCTGGTCCCGCATCTCTATTTCTGGAAGTCCGCCAAATGGGTGAATGCGCTGCAATTCACCACGCGCGACGAGCCCGGTTTTTGGGAGGGGCATGGCTACCATATCTACGGCGATCCGTGGCGCGAGCAGCGATACACCAATGATTGAGGGTGGCGCGCAAACCGTGTCGTGGCAGTCGTGCGTGATCGAGGCGATCGTTCAGCAAACCCCGAGTATCAAGAGCGTCTTCCTGCGGGCGAGCAAACCGTTCGCGCCCATCGCGGGGCAGCACGTCGACGTCCGGCTGACCGCGCCCGACGGCTATCGCGCGATGCGCAGCTACTCGATCGCATCGACGGCGGCCTCCTCCCTGATCATCGAGCTGGCGATCGAGCGCCTGCCGGAAGGTGAGGTTTCGTCATACTTTCACGACGTCGCGACGATCGGCGACGCCATCGAGCTACGTGGTCCGCTCGGCGGCCATTTCCTGTGGCCAGACCCTGCCGCAGGCGCAGTATTGCTGATCGGCGCAGGCTCCGGCGTGGTGCCGTTGATGGCCATGATCCGACAGCGCCGCACACAGACTCCGGCGGTACCGACGGCGCTGCTCCTGTCCGCGCGGACCGCCGAAGACGTGCTCTTTTCGGAAGAGCTTCATGCCACCGAGATCGGCGACCCGGCATTCGTCCTGGCGCTGGCGATCACGCGCGAAGACCCGCGCCGCACCTCGGACTTCGGGCGACGGATCGACAGTGCCATGGTCCAGGAGGTCGTGGCCCGGCTTGACCGAAAACCCACACATGTCTTCGTGTGCGGGTCCAACGGCTTCGTCAACATCGCGACGGAGGGCGCGCTGCTGGCCGGCCTCGATGCCGCCATGATTAAGACCGAACGCTACGGTGGAGCATGACCTGAGCACGCTGTTCAACGGCCTGCGTCATATCCAGAAGAGGCTTAGCCCAACCACCGGGCCGCCGCTTCGCCGCTACTATCCGGGCTCGCGTTGAACGCAATCGGGGTTTGCGGCGCCCCTTGCCGAACGGCATCGATGACCTGTTCGAACGCGGCGACACGCTTGGTCGTCATACGGACGCCAGCGCCGATCACGATGCAATCGAACGTCTCACGCGCGAGACACTCCGCAATGTCGTGACGCAAGCTTCCATCCGCGCGAATCGGAAGATGCACCGCTTCCCAGCCCCGATCCCGCATCGATTGTGCGTCTCGTCCGATCCCTTCCGCCACACGGGCTTCGGTCAGGCCGGGCGGAATGGCCGGATCGGTGAAATCGACTGCGTCAGGCGCATACCCAATGACCAACACGCGAACCATCTGCCTCTCCTTCGCGACCTTCATTTATCGAGCATAGGCCAACGTCTCACGCGATACGATGCCCAGGCAGAATGCACACACGCAAACCTGCTATATGCGCGGTTCGGGCGACTGAGGGGTACCCAGGATACTGCCGCCCCCACCTTCGCGATTTCGGTTTAACCACGCAATGCCGCCGTTTACTGATGTATCGCTATCACCGCGGTGGCCCGCACTGCGGATCTTCAGCGGGCATATGTGACCATCATTCCTTCCAAGCACAACGTTAACGACGACCGCAGTGCAGCATTGTAGTTGAGCATCGCCCGCAAGCCTCTCAAATGCTCGAGTTGAAGCACATCTATAAAACGACAGATGTTCTGCCCCATCCTCGCGTCAGGCTAGGCCGTAATTGAGGCATCACGCCTTTCCCAAACTTACCTATACGGCACAACAACAGTCTCTATTATATCACAACTAGCGAATATAGAGTCTTCATCCAAAGAATACCGTATTCGATTTGCTAGAGCACCTCGGAAAAGTACCGACTAAACCACTAGAATTGCACATGATAGTGTAACGGATCCGGTTAATTCACGCGCGGTAAGTAACGCTTCTGCCGTTGACACCACCCCTGCAAATGGTAGCCCTATCATATGCGGCAACGACCGTGTGCACTCCGGCCTGAACAGGGCGGCCGGGAATAGGGGAGGGTTTATGATCAAGTTTCCGCGCGCGCTCGCGCATTCGGTATCTACTATCGCCGTCGTGGCGGGCATGGCGGCTTCGAGCGCTGCCGGCGCGCAGACAGCCACCGCTCCGGCGGACCAGAGTGCCCAGACCACCAACGCGCAGCAGACTGGCACGCAGACCGTGCCCCCGGCGCCCGCGGCCGGCACGCTTGAAGACGGCACGACCGATGAGATCGTCGTCACCGGCATCCGCGCCAGCCTCGACCGCGCGATCGGCATCAAGCGCAATTCGGCGGGCGTCGTCGACGCCATCTCGGCCGAGGATATCGGCAAGTTCCCCGATACCAACCTGGCGGAGTCGCTCCAGCGGATCACCGGCGTATCGATCACCCGCGCCAACGGCGAAGGCTCGCAGGTCGCGGTTCGCGGGTTCAGCGGCGGCTTCAACCTCGTAACGCTGAACGGTCGCCAGCTCGCGTCGACCAGCATCGATACCAGCACCGGCAACGCTTTCGCGGTCGGCACAGGCCGCTCGTTCGATTTCCAGAATTTGGCCTCCGAAGGCGTCGCCACGCTCGAGGTCTACAAGACCGGTCGTGCCAACATCCCGTCGGGCGGCATCGGCGCGGCGATCAACGTCGTCACCCGCCGGCCGCTGGACGCACGCGAGGACGGCTTCTCGGGGTCGATCGGCGCCAAGGCGCTGTACGACAGCTCGGTCGAGAAGGCCGAGGCCAGTCTCAAGAAGGTCACGCCTGAGCTTTCGGGCCTGATCAACTGGAAGAATCCCAACGAGACCTTTGGTATCAATCTGTTCGGCAGCTATCAGCTGCGTGAATCGGCGTCGGTCCAGTCCAATCCAAACTATTGGAACATCGTTCCGCTCAATAATTTTCTCAATACCTCGACGTACATAACCCCGACGACGAACATCACGAACCGTCCCACGACGCCGTACGTGCAGATCCCGAACGACAGCCGCTATCAGTTCTCGGAGAACCGTCGCGAGCGTCTCAACGGCCAGGCCAACATCCAGTTCAAGCCGACCGACCGGTTGGAGATCACCGTCGACGGCCTGTATGCCCGCAACAAGCTGAGCGACGAGCGCAGCGAGCAGACCAACTGGTTCCAGCGCCCGTTCAGCGACATCACGTTCGACGACAACAAGCAGATGCAGTCCGCGATTATTCTGGCGGAGGCCAAGCAGGCCGACAAGGGGTATGAGCAGCAGCGGTTCGCGACCAAAACCGAACTCTATTCGGTCGGCGGCAACCTGAAGTGGAACTTCACCGACGTGCTGTCGCTGAAGCTCGACGCGAACCACTCGAAGTCGACGACCAATCCGGACAATGCGAATGGTACGTCGGCGACGACGATATCGATCGGCGCACCGGTGCGCGCAACGCATAAGGTCGATTTCTCCAACGGCTTCCCGCAGCAGTCGGAAACGCTCAACGATTGCAACGCGACCAACGGCGGCCGCGGCGGCAATTGCAACAACCTGCTCGACAGCGGCGATCTCGGCACCCAGATCGCGCGCGAGATCTTCTCGAAGCAGGAGTCGAGGATCAACCAGTTCAACGGAGAATTGGGCTGGGATCTGGGCAACGAGAGCCGTTTCGTGCTCGGCACCAACTATGTCGATGCCAAGATCCACTCGACGAGTTCCAACACGCAGCAACTTCTCGGCGACTGGGGCATCACGGATACCGGTATCGTCGACAGGCTCGCGGGCGACCTAGTCAGCACCTATTGCCTGACGTGCAAGTTCGACAAGTATAATCCGAACTCGACCGGCTCGGCGCTGGTAGCGTTCCGGGGGGATGCGGTCGATCTGCTCAACGTCTTCTCGCCATATTATCAGAATGTCCCCGGGCGTGAACGGGTTCTGATGGGGTCGTCGGACAATACGGTCGGCGAGAAAACCTGGGCGGTCTATGGTCAGATGGCGTGGCATGGCGAGATCGGCGGACGGCGCGCCAATGCCCTGATCGGCGCACGCTACGAGCGGACCCGGGTCAATTCGCTGGCGCTCCAGACGATCCCGAGCGCGTTGGAATGGCAGTCGGATAACGACTTCGCCGTGCTCGGCGGCGCGGCTGGCGGCGCGGTCAACGTCAAATCGAAGTACGACAATCTGCTGCCGTCGCTCGACTTCAACATCGAGGTGGTCGACAATCTGATCGCGCGCACGTCGTTCAGCCGAACACTGGCCCGCGCGGATTATGGCAGCCTGTTCGCTTCCGTGACGGCCAACGCCCCTACCCGTCCAACCGCGCTGGGCTCCGGATCGGCACCGGCCAACCGGCAGAATCCGGCGCTGTTACCGCTGGTTTCGGACAATTTCGATGTGTCGGTCGAATGGTACTACAAGCCGACCAGTTTCATCTCGGCCGGCTTCTTCAACAAGAACGTACGCAACTTCGTCGGCAACACGGTGAGCAACGGCAGCCTGTTCGGCTTGCGTGATCCGGGTTCGGGTGCGCCGGGCTCGCGGTCCGGCACGGCGCTGGACTATCTCCGGTCGAACAATATCGCCACGACCGACGAAAACCTGTTCGCCTACACTGCGCTGCTGCAGCAGGCTGCCGGCAACAAGGCGGCGGCGACGGCGGCGTTCCAGAACGGCTTCGACGCCGCCACGGGCAAATTCCGTGGCACGTTCTACAACGATCTCGCGCTCGCGGTTAATCTCGTTGGCGATGCCGCCGATCCGCTCGTCAACTTCGCGATCAGCGAGCCGATCAACAATAAGGAAGCCAACATTCACGGGTTCGAGGTCGCCTGGACCAACTTCTTCGGCCGGTCCGGCTTCGGTTTCGCGGTCTCGTACACCAAGGTCAGCGGTGACGTGAATGTGGATCCCTACGGGGACCCGAACGTCAACATCTTCGCGCTCACCGGGCTTGGCGACAGCGCCAACCTGACGGCGATCTACGACAAGGGCGGGATATCGGCCCGCGTCTCGTACAACTGGCGCGACAAGTATCTTGCGGCCACGAACCAGGGCGACAATCGCAACCCGCTGTTCACGGCGGCGTTCGGTACGCTCGATGGCAGCATAAGCTACGACGTCACGAAGACCTTCTCGGTGTCGCTCGAAGCCGTCAATCTGACCAGCGAACCGTTCCGCCAATATGCCCGTACCGAGACGAACCTGGTCTATGTCCAGGAACTCAAGCCGCGCTTCTACCTCGGCGCGCGCTACCGGTTCTGAGGAAAACGGGAGTGGATCTGGATCCACTCCCGCACCAGTATGAAAAGGCCGCCGCCAATCCGTGCGGTGGCCTTTTCCTTTGTCCGTCGCCATCGCGCTGATAGACCTGACGCAACAACAGGACGGAGCGGATGAACCCCGTACAGATCAACAATATCGACCATGCCGATTTGCGCATCAGCCCGCGGGCGGGCGCCGCATTCGGCGATGCCACCAATCAAACGCTGATATTCCCCGCCGAGTTCGAGGAGGTGCAGCGCGAATTCGCCATCATATTCCGCCGTCGCGACGAAGGATTGCAGGCCTATGCCCTGCTGGGGCTCGACCGCGACGAGAACCTGTTTCTCGCCGGCGACTATTGGACCAGCCGCTATGTGCCAGCCAGCCATCAGCGCGGTCCCTTCTCGATCGGGCTGGTAAGGCCTTCCGGTGACGACGTCGGCGAGCCGATGCTGCATGTCGATCTCGACGACCCACGGGTCGGCGATGCTGCCGGCCTGCCGCTGTTCCTCGAACATGGCGGCAGCACGCCGTATCTCGATCATATCACCGGCGTGCTGCGCCTGCTGTACGAGGGCATGGAAACGGCGCCGGCTGCATATGCCGCGCTCGACGAGGCTGGCCTTCTCACGTCGGTAACGCTCACCGTCGATGTCAGCGAAGAGCGTCGCTATACCATTCCCGACGTGCTGGTCGTCGACATCGAGCATCTCGCGGCCCTGACGGGGGAACCGCTCGAGCGGCTGCATCGATCGGGCGTGCTGCGTCTCGCCATCCTCGCCGCCGCGTCGCTCGGCAACATCCAGCAGTTGATCGCCCGCAAGCAACCGCTGCTGAGCCAGATCGGGTGAGCGTGGCAGGTATCGTGCGCCGCACGCGTGTGATCGAAGCGGCGAGCGCGGCCAGCGTGCCCGTTGCCGATCTGATCGCCGACGGCCGCCCCGTGATCCTGCGCGGGATCGCGCGCGACCTGCCGCTGGTCGCTATCGGGCTTGATGGCGCTGAGCGGGCGATGACGTGGCTCAAGCAGTTCGACGGCGGCCGTCCCGTCACCGCGTATCTGGGCGATCCCGCGATCGGCGGCCGCTTCGGCTATTCGGACGATTGCACTGGGCTGAACTTCAAGCGCGAGAGCGGTTCGCTTTCCGGCTATCTCGACCAGATCCTCGCCGGCCTCGACGACGCGGATGCGCCCGCCATCTATATTGGCTCGACCGACATCGATCTGTATCTGCCTGGCCTTCGCGCGCACGCGGCATTGCCGTTCGGCGATCCGCAACTCGTCGAGACCCCACCGCTGGTCAGCATCTGGATCGGCAATCGTACCGTCGCCGCGACGCATTACGACATGTCGAACAATCTGGCGTGCTGCATGGTCGGCCGACGGCGCTTCACGCTGTTCCCGCCGGAGCAGGTCGCCAACCTTTATCCCGGGCCATTGGAGCCAACGCCAGCCGGCCAAGTGGTCAGCATGGTCGATCTCCGCGCACCCGATCTCGACCGGTACCCGCGCTTCGCCGAGGCGCTGGCGCAGGCCGAGGTCGCCGAACTCGAACCCGGCGATGTGCTGCTCTACCCGGCGTTGTGGTGGCACAATGTCGAGGCGCTGGACGCGTTCAACGTCATGATCAACTATTGGTGGAACGCGGTGCCGCGGTTCATGGATACGCCGATGAACACGCTGCTCCACGGCCTGTTGTCGCTGCGCGATCGGCCCGATCACGAGAAGCAGGCGTGGCGTGCGATGTTCGATCATTATGTCTTCGGCCCCGCGGACCAGGCCCGCGCGCACCTGCCCGAGCACGCGCAAGGCGAACTGGCACCGCTCGATACGCTGTCGGCGCGGCGGCTGCGCGCCAAGATCCTCCAGCGCATCAACCGATAGGAACCGATCATGGTCGAGCAGCGCATCAGGAAAGTGGTCATCGCCGGCGGTGGCACCGCGGGCTGGCTCGCCGCCGCCGCCTTGACGCGGCAATTGGGCCAGTTGCTCGACATCACGCTGGTCGAATCCGAGGAGATCGGCACCATCGGCGTCGGCGAGGCGACGATCCCGACGATGCGCGCGTTCCACACGATCCTGGGACTGGACGAGCGCGAATTCATGCGCGCGACGCAGGCGACCTTCAAGCTCGGCATTTCGTTCGAGAACTGGGCGCGCGACGGCGATCGCTACATCCATTCGTTCGGCGACATCGGCAAATCGACCTGGATGGGCGACTTCCACCATTTCTGGCTCGCCGCCAAAGCCGCCGGCGATCGGAGCGATATCGGCGACTATTGTCTAGAGCTTCAGGCGGCCAAGGCGGAGCGGTTCGCGCTCCCCTCCGAGGGCCAGATCAACTACGCCTATCATCTCGACGCCGGTCTTTATGCCCGCTTCCTGCGCGCGCGCAGCGAGGCGAACGGGCTAAAACGGATCGAGGGACGGATCGCAAGCGTCGATCGCGATGGCGAGACCGGCTTCATCCGCGCACTCGTCCTCGATTCGGGCGAGCGCGTCGAGGGCGACCTGTTCCTCGACTGCACCGGCTTTCGCGGGCTGCTGATCGAGGGCACCTACGGCGCCGGGTACGAGGACTGGTCGCACTGGCTGCCCACCAACAGCGCGCTGGCCGTACAATCTGCCGCGACCGGTCCGGCGCACCCGTACACGCGGGCGATCGCGCATGACGCGGGCTGGCGCTGGCGCATTCCGCTGCAGCACCGCGTCGGCAACGGGCTGGTCTATGCGAGCGACCATCTGTCCGACGACGAGGCGCATGCCCGGCTGCTCGGCGCGATCGGCGGGGCACCGCTGACCCCGCCACGGCTGATCCGCTTCCGCACAGGTCGTCGGCGACAGGTATGGATGGGGAACTGCGTCGCGCTGAGCCTCGCCAGCGGGTTCGTCGAGCCGCTCGAATCGACCAGCATCCATCTGGTCATGACCGGCCTCATGCGGCTGATGCAGACCTTCCCGTTCGGCGGGATCGCACCCTCGCTGGTAACGCGGTTCAACGATCAGGCGCAGGCCGAACTGGAGCGCGTCCGCGACTTCATCATCCTCCATTATCACCTCAACCAACGTCCCGAGCCGTTCTGGGCGGCGCGCCGGGACATGCCCATCCCGGACACACTCGTAGAGCGCATCGCGCTCTTCACCGAAGGCGCGCAAGCGTATCAGGGCGGTGAGGATCTGTTCCGCGTCGCCAGCTGGGTGCAGGTGATGCTAGGCCAGCGCCTCACGCCCCGCGATCACCACCGCCTTGGCAGCATCATGGGGGGCTCGCAACTCGCCAGCGTATTGACCAACATCCGCGGCACCATCGCGGACGCGGTCGCGGGTATGCCGACACACCAGCAGTTCCTGGATCGCTACCTCGCGACACCGACCGCCGCTGCGTCCGGCATCCGATAGGTCAACGCGAACCGCGGGTACGACCGTATCACAGCGACGGCCTCGCCCGTTACGCGGCGGCAGTGTTTGCGACCAGAGACCCCGGCCTCGTCCTATCGGCGACCAGCCTAAGGAACTTCCCGAGCAGGTGAACCGGCTCAACGCGATCAATTTTAACGGTAACTGAGTCGGCGGATTGCACAGTTCCCGACCTCCCGGCGATGCCGCGCAAAGCGACCGCTCTGCTCACGAACTAGGCAAAGGGCGTCTTTCTGCAGGTTGAAGGCGCATCGATCGACAAGCAGAACCATCTCGCCAATCCGTGTGGTTAGATCGGCGGGACGGTTGATCTCGACGAGGCGGTGCAGGTAACGCTGGAAGATGACGTCTGCGGCCATCGCCGAGTCACCGCGAGCCGTGCAAGGCGAGGCCGGCCGCCAGCATGGAGCAGAGGCGATCGGGCGAAGATACCGACAAGGTGTTCCACGAGAATGCAGAGCGGGAAGCCGCGCCGTCGGACCAGATGCGCTGCGCGACGATCATCATTTCCTCAGGTGTGGGCGCCCTACCGTCGCCCGTGCAATCGATCACGGCATCCACGAACAAGGGGCTGGTCGATCGTGACATGCTGACACACCTCATTTGGGCTGAGCTCTGACATAAGGGCCGCAGGCTTCACGGACATGGCCTTCGACCTGTTACGCGCCAGACGGAACACTCCACGAGCCGGACGGCACGAATGGGGTATCTCCCCAAGCCGCATAAGCGTATGCTGCGACATCGCCATCATCCTTGCCGCGAGCACGGTGACGATAGAAAGCTGGAATCAGCTTCCGCCCGCAGTGCCGAGTGCCTGCCATGCCGAACGTTCAAGATTACGATCTCGAGTATAGCAAGAAGCGCGAACAAGCCGAGCGGCAGGCGTCGGCCTTGGCGAAGGACATGTGCGCCAAAGCCGTCCATCGATCCTTGGCAATGCTGTATGGTGATCGCGTTATTTCTGCCCGGCGCGCGATCAATGAGCGCGGCTTGAACCCATAGCGTCAGCGGCGGGGCGCGGTTCAGTTTAGGTCGACTATCGCCGTCGCAGCGATGGGCTAGTCAGAACCGCAATAGTAGTTTGAGAGGCGTCGCACCATCGCCGCATGAGGCTAGGTTCCCGATTTTACTAAGGGACAGGTCCGCGACCTCGATGTCCGCTGGCGCTCCGAGAGGTCGGCCGACCCTATGACGTGATTTACCTAAACTAGGGCAAGCAAGAGCAGGCGCCGCACCGGAGGCGTCAGCCTTTCGGTCAGGTCCCAACCTATGACGAAGGCGACTGCTGCTTTTCGAATCCGCCGCGATCGTCTATCATATCGCCAACACGCACGGTGATACGCTGCTGCCCGCCGATCCGCGACGGCACGGGCGGGCGCGGTCGAATGGACAGTGGACGCTTTCGCCAGCATTCGCATGCCATCGCTCGCGTGCGGTCAGAATGCGATCATCACCTTGCCGAGATGCCCGGCGGCGGCGAAGTAGCGAACGGCGTCCGGTGCGTCGTCGAAGGCGAACGTCCGGTCGACGACTGTCGTCATGCCGTTCGCGACCATCGCGTCGAGCAGATCGACGAACATGGCACGGCTGCCGTTGGCGATGCCGCGGATCGTCACGTTCTTGATGATCAGCGACAGATAGTCCGGGATCGCCGGCCCCTCGCCTGGCGACACGCCAACGACGATGATCCGCGCGTTGGCCGCCGCCGCTGCGATCGACTGGCCCAGCGTATCGACGCCGCCGGTTTCGATCACGATATCGGCACCCTTGCCCTCGGTCTGCGCGATGACCTCGGCCGCCCAATCGGGCGACGTGCGGTAGTTGATCGTGATGTCCGCGCCGAGCGCGCGCGCCGTCTTGAGTTTCGCATTGTGGGACGAGGTGATCGCGACCCGCGCCCCGCGTGCCTTGGCGATCTTCAGCGCGGCAAGCGAAACGCTGCCGGTGCCGAGGCACAGGACGGTGTCGCCAGCCTTTACGTGACAGATCTCGACCAACGCGTTCCAGGCCGTCAGCGCCGCGGACGCAAGCCCGGCGACATCGACGTCGGCCAGTGCATCGGGCACACGGATCAATGTCGCTGCAGGCAGGACGATGCGCTCGGCCAGCCAGCCGTCATGCGTGATGCCGATATCGTGCGCGAAGACATCCGATCGGAACGCGCCGTCCAGCCAGCTCGCGAAATGGCCGCAGACGACGCGGTCGCCGATTGCGACTTCGGTCACGCCCTCCCCGATCGCGACGACCTCGCCGACGCCTTCGGACATCGGGATACGGGACTCGGGCTGGCGGGCACCATAGGTGCCGCGCAACAGTTGCACGTCGCGACTGATGAGTCCGACGAGACGCGGTGCCACCAGCGCTTCGCCGCGGCCAGCGACGGGCTCGGCCCGGGTTGCCGCGAAGAGGGCGTCGATGCCGTCCTGCGCACCGATTTGATAGGCTTTCATCGAAATCTCCTGAGTTACGCGCACGATCAGCGCATCAATCGAATGCCCGTGGACCGGGCCTGAAGGCGTGGCGGCGCGCGCGCGATGCGATCACGAGCGCCAGCAACGTCGACGCCAGCACGGCCCAGGCGAGCGAACCGGCGCCGAGATGGTCGAGCATCACGCCGCCGACGATCCCGCCTGCGGCGATCGCGCCGTTCCACGTCGTCGTCAGCATCGCGTTCGCCAGATCGACGCCCTCCCCCGCGGCATCGGCCAGCGCGGTCTGGATCTGCGTCGCGGCGCCGCCGAACGACAGACCCCACAGGATCGTCGCCGCGATCGTCACGACGGGGCTGGCCGCAAACAGCCCGAACGCCAACGACACCGCCGCGAACGCCGTCAGGCTGACGAGTACGAGTAGTCGCAACGCTCGATCGATCAACACGCCGGTCACCCAGATGCCGGCCAGCGCCGCAACGCCAACCCGAGCAGGACGAGGTCGAGGCGGCCTTGCACACCCGACAACGCGGCGACCGGCGCGATATAAGTATAGAGGATGTTGTGCGCAGTGATCCACGCGAACAGCGTGACGAGCACGGTGCGTACGCCGGGAGTGCGAAACACGCGCGCGATCGACAGTCGCTGTTCCGCCGGCTGTCCGGGGAAATCCGGGACCTGCCACAGCACCCAGCCGATCAGGATCAGAGTCGTGATCGACATCAGCCCGAACGCCATGCGCCAGCCAAGCGTGGTGCCCAGCATCGCCCCCAACGGAACGCCGATCGATAGCGCCAGCGGCGTACCGACCATCGCGATCGCCAGCGCCTTGCCGCGCAACGGCGCGACGACCATGCGTCGCGCATAACCGGCGATGATCCCCCAGCCGAGCCCCGCCGCGACCCCGCCCATGAACCGCGCGACCAGCGTCAGCGCGTAGGACGTCGACACCGCGGTCACGCAATTGAAGATCAGAAAACCGACAATCGCGACCAGCAGCGTCGGCTTGCGACGCCAGCCTTGCGTGTACAGCGTCAGCGGGATCGCCGCGAGCAGCGATCCGACCGCATAGACCGTCACCGTCTGCCCCGCGAGTGGCTCCGATACGTCCAGCCCCACCGCCATGTGCGGTAACAGTCCGGCGGGCAGCGTCTCGGTTAGGATCGCCGTGAAGCCGGTCATTGCCAGCGCCAGCAAGGCTGAAATCGGCAGCGTCTCGCTAGCGCCGACGTCGGTCGGAATAGGGTTTGGACGCACGCAATACTCACTTCTGGATCGACTGGTCCAGTGCAATCAACGACCGAACGCGGCTTGTCAACGAATAATGGATCGATTAATCCACAATGTCAGGAGTGAAGAGTTATGGCACGGAGCGGACGACCGCGTGGGTTCGACCGGGATGCGGCGCTGGACAGCGCGATGCACCTGTTCTGGGAGCACGGGTATGAAGGCGCGTCGCTGCTGACGTTACGACACGCGATGGGCGACATCTCGTCGGCAAGTTTCTACGCGGCGTTCGGCTCGAAGGAAGCGCTGTATCGTGAAACGCTGGCACGATATCTGGCCCGGCATGGCAGCATCGTCGACGCGCTCGACGACGAACGACTGCCGCCGCGCGCGCGGCTCGAACAGGCTTTGTTGGGCTCGGTCGCGGTGCAGACCGATCTTGCGCATCCGCAGGGCTGCATGGTCACGCTGTCGGCAACGATCTCGTCAGAGCTGAGCGCACAAATCCGGGCGCTGACCCGATCCGAACGCGACGTGACGCGAAACGCGCTGCACCGGTGCATCAGTGCCGGCGTGGGCGCGGGTGATCTCGGCCCAACCACGGATGTCGCAGGGTTGGTCGCACTGTACGATGGTCTATTGCTGGGCATTTCGATCCAAGCTCGAGATGAGGTGCCAGCGAGCGCGATCCGAGCCGGGATCAAGCACGCGATGGCAGCTTGGCGAAATTAGCGCAACGGTCAGTGCAATTGATTTCGTTGGCCGCAAAGTCATATTTGACCCTGAAGGTTGGACGCTCGGATGATCCTGCGGTCAGGGATAAGCCACAAGCCGATGACGGCACAGTATAGCGCGATCGCGGCCCAGCGGCTCGCGAACGCTAGCGGCACCGCTATGGCGTAGAGCGCGATACTGCCCCAACCTTTCCAGTCCGAGCCGATCGCTCGCGCAACGGCCGACTGTTTGCCGTTGCAGGCGATGATGGCGCGCTCGGTGAGCGAATATCCGATTGCCGCCAGTCCGAGCACGATCCCGTAGGCGGCGGTGGCCCCTGCTGCGAACTGCGTTTCGTCGAGCCAGCGGATCACGAACGGCACCAGGCTGAGCCAGAACAGCAGGAACAGATTGGCCCACAGCACACGCCCATCGATCCGTTCGACGACCGAAAACATGTGATGATGGTTGTTCCAGTACAGCCCGACGTTCACGAAACTCAGCGCGTAGGTGAGCAGGATGGCCGCGCTTCCTGCGAGCGCGCGTAAATCGCCGCTTTCGGGGACCTTCAGTTCCAGCACCATGATCGTGATGATGATCGCGATGACGCCATCGGTGAACGCGGCGACCCGCTCCGGTCCCATGCGACGCTCGGTCATGCGCACTTCCTTTTCTGACATGCTCAGCGGTATCAGGTCGCCGCGGACGATCACAGCGACGCGGGTGTGCCGCGATCGCAATATGTCGGCCCTGCGCAAAATACGTCAGAATTTGCCAAGAACCTTGCGGGGCCGCCGGGCATGGCAGGTGTGGAAGCCTGTCTCGGGAGCTAGACGCTATGAAACACTGGATCGCCGTTTTGGCTGCCGCCACTGCGATGCTCGCGCCGTTGGCCGGCGCACAGGCGCAGCCGAAGGGCCAGCGCCCGACCATCGTCCTCGTCCACGGCGCGTTCGCGGAGTCCGGATCGTGGAACGGCGTCATCGCGCTGCTTCGACGCGACGGCTATACCGTCATCGCCGCGTCGAATCCGTTGCGCGGTGTAGCGAGCGACGCGGCGTCGGTTGCGGGCGTCGTCAATGCCGTGAAGACCCCAGTCGTACTCGTTGGCCACTCGTATGGCGGACCGGTCATCGGCGAAGCGGCTGCGCATGCGTCGAACGTCAAGGCACTCGTCTATGTCGCCGCCTTCGCCGCGGATGTCGGCGAGAGCGCGTTCGCACTGAGCGGCAAGTTCCCCGGCGCCACGCTCGGCGCGGCGCTCGCCCCGCCCGTCGTGCTGCCCGATGGCACGAAGGATCTGTACATCGAGCAGGACAAGTTCGCGAAACAGTTCGCCGCGGATGTTCCGGCAGCGCCGGCCGCGCTGATGGCGGCGACGCAGCGCCCGGTCGCCGAGGCTGCACTCAACGAGCGCGCGCTCACGGCATCGTGGAAGACGATCCCGTCCTGGTTCATATACGGCAGCGCCGACCTGAACATTCCGCCTGCCGCGCATGCCTTCATGGCAAGGCGCGCGGCCGCAAAGAAGACGGTCGTGGTTCCAGGCGCGTCGCACGTCGTGATGACGTCCAATCCAAAGGCCGTCGCCGCCCTGATCGAAGCCGCCGCCGTCGCGCAATAGGCTTGCGAACCGCAACGGAAGGACACTGCCATGCCCGAAACCCTTCGCGCGCTGTCGCGACGCTCGGTCGTCATCGCCTCCGCATCCGCGGTCGCGGCGACGCTTCTCCCGACGATGACCTTCGCCTCCCCCCTTCCCCCTCGATCGAACGGAGTTACGAAAATGAGCAGCGGATTCATCAAGACCAAGGACGGCACCGACATCTTCTACAAGGACTGGGGTCCGAAGGATGCGCAGCCGATCGTGTTCCATCACGGCTGGCCGCTATCGTCGGACGACTGGGACACGCAGATGCTGTTCTTCCTGGCCGAGGGCTACCGCGTCGTCGCGCATGATCGCCGTGGACACGGCCGGTCGTCGCAGGTCGATACCGGCAACGATATGGACCATTACGCGGCGGACGCTTCCGCGGTGGTCGAGCATCTCGACCTGAAGCGCACGGTCCATATCGGCCACTCGACCGGTGGTGGTGAGGTCGCGCGCTATGTTGCGAAGTTCGGCCAGCCGCAGGGCCGCGTCGCCAAGGTCGTCTTGGTCAGCTCGGTACCGCCGCTGATGATCAAGACCGCGGGCAATCCCGGCGGTTTGCCGATTTCGGTGTTCGACGGCCTGCGCAAGGCGCTCGCCGACAACCGCGCGCAATTCTACATCGATCTCGCGTCGGGGCCGTTCTACGGCTTCAACCGGCCGACCGAGAAGCTCTCGCAAGGGGTCGTCGACAATTGGTGGCGCCAGGGCATGATGGGCGGCGCGCTCGCGCATTACGAGGGGATCAAGGCGTTCTCCGAGACCGACCAGACTGCAGACCTCAAGGCGATCACGGTCCCGACTCTCGTGCTGCAGGGCGACGACGACCAGATCGTGCCGTTCGCCAATGCCTCCGTGCTGCAGGCCAAACTGCTCCAGAACGCGGCGCTCAAGATCTACAAGGGCTTTCCGCATGGGATGCTGACGACGCATGCCGACGTCATCAACCCGGATCTGCTCGCGTTCGTGAAGAGCTGAGCGCTACGCGATCGGCGGGAGGGTGACGATCATCGCCTTCCCGCTCATCGATAGGCGATCCGCGCCGGGATCGTTACCCTGATCTCGGTGCCGGATCCGGTATCGGATTTCGGGTCGGACCGGATCGCGAGGATTCCGCCCATCGCGATGGCACGTTCGCGCATCCCGATCAGGCCGTAATGGCCGGGTCTATGCCCGCTTTCGCGGACGTCCGACGGAAGGCCGAGACCGTCGTCCGTCACGGTGATGACGAGCTTGTCGGACCGCGATCGGATTGCGACGCCGACGCGATCCGCTTCGGCATGACGCACCACATTGGCGAGCGCTTCGCGGACGATCTGCGCGATCTCGTCGGCGACCGGTGCGCAGACCAGTTGCTGGACGCCCTCGACGTCCAGGTCCCAGGTCAGCGGCGGCGCGACGATGTCTTCGGTGATCGCGGTCAGTAACGCAGGCAGCACCACCGGTTCCATATTGTCGCGCAGGAACCGGACCCGGTCCCGGCCGTCGAGCAGCACGTCGTCGGCCCGCTCCAGCACGCCCTCGAGGCTGGTCCGCGCACGGTCGCCGCGCGGCAGCAGTTCGACGACCGACTGGAAGCGCAGCATCAGCCCCTGGAACCCCTGCAACAGCGTGTCGTGAAGCTCGCGGGCGATGCGCTCGCGCTCCGCCAGCTGGACCTCGAACCGGCCGCGCGTGCGGTCGGCGATCGCGCGGACCCGGCGGCGATACAGCAGCCAGCCCAGGATCAGGATGGCGGCGATGCAGAGCGCGACGAACGCGTAGGTCTGGTAGAAACGCGGCGCGATCGTGAACGTGAGCACCGCGCCGTTGCGGTTCCAGACGCCGTCGTTGTTGGCGGCGATGACCCGGAAGCGATACGTGCCGGGGCCGAGATTGGTATACAGCGCCTCGCGGGCTTCACCGGCGTCGACCCAGTCGCGATCGATCCCCTCGATCCGGTACCGGAAGCGGTTCGCGGTCGCATTGGTGAGGCTCAGCGCGGTGTAGCGGATCCTGACATGATTGGTGCCGGCGGGAAATACCGCCGGCCGCGTTCCGGGCGTCTGCTCGGCGCCACCGGAATCGAGCGAACGGATCTGCACGGTCGGCGGCAAACGGTTGCGCGACACGTGGCGTGGGTCGATCATCGCCAGCCCCTTGTTGGTCGCGAACCACAATCGCCCCGCTGCGTCCTCGGCGATGTCGTTCGCGTCGACCATGTTCGAGCGTGCGCGAAAATCCTCCTGATACCCGAAGCGTTCGAAGGGAAGCGGCGCGCCGGGATGCGCGAACGCCGCATCGAGCGCGACGGTCGCCATCCGGACGATCCCCGTCGCCCCGATAACCCACGTCGATCCGTCCGCGGTCTGGATCAGGCCGGTCAGCCCGACGAGGAACGGATATGACCGGTCGGTCAGCGATGCCAGTCGGCGGCCGTCATAGCGGGCCAGCCCTTGATCCCCGACGATCAGCATGCCGTGGCGGCTCGGCACCATCGTCCGGGTGGAGCCGACGACGTGATCCTCGCGGCGCCACAGCCGGGTCTCGGTGCCGTCCTTGAGCCGCGCAAACCCCTTGAAGACACGTGCGAACACGATTCCGCCTGCGCCATCGCTGCGGATACGGGGTACGGAGGAGCCAGCCGTGCCCGCCGCGCCGCCGACCGACTGGAGACTGTCGCCGACGACACGGTAGACCCGGTCCGCGCCCGTCCAGAACTGGCCGTTGGTATCCAGCGCGCAGGTTATCGATATCGGACCACGAATGGGCGTGGCCTTGCCGAGGTTGCCCGATCGATCGATGTCGAGCAACCATTTGCCGCGCATGCTGACGATCAGCACGCGGCGACTGTCCCCGCACAGCACGCCGATATCCGCCACCCGGAAGATCATCACGGGTTTGCCGTCCCGGGCGATCCGGTACACGCCGGACAGCCCCGCGACGAAGACAGGCCCGCCGCCGGTCGGTCCGACGAGTCCCGATACGAGGGCCTCGGTCGTCTCCGGCTGGACGATATTGCTCGGCGAGAAGCGGTCGAGCCCGGACTCGGTACCAACCCAGATATTGCCCTCGCGGTCCTCCAGCATCGACAGCGTCAGCGATGCCGTCAGCCCCTGCTTCTCGGTGAACATCTGGATCGGATCGCGGTTTTCGGGACGATCGAGCGATCCGGCCGGCAGCCGTCCCAGCCCGGTGTCCTGCCCCAGCAGCCAGAGATTGCCATCACGGTCGAACACCGGCTTGGGGAAGACGAAGGGCGTCGTGACAGGTCCCGATCGAAACGCGCTGCCCTCGCCCGTCACCGGCCGGATCCGGTCGCCATTCCATTGCCAAAGGCGACCGCCCGGACTTTCGGCAAGCGCGGTGTAGGTGTCGCTCGGGATCCCGGCGTCGATGAACCGCGTACCGCCGGGTTTGAGAAGCAACATCCGCGGGCGGGCGGACACATAGATGCCCCCGGACGTACTCAGGATATCGCCGATCGCGGTGTCCGGTACGCCCTGCCCGGCCCCGAAGCGGGACCAGCGCCCATGCGACAATCGGCTGAGGACCAGCCTGCCCTTCGATTCCACCGCGAACCAGATCGCGCCGTCGCGCCCCTCGACGATCCGGTTGACGCCGCCGATGGGGGGCGACGGGTTGGCGACTTTGAGGATACCGCCGCGGAACACCGCGACACCGCCAAAGTTATAGCCGACCCAGATGTCGCCGTTGCGGGCAGCAAGCACCGCGGTGATCTGGGGCGAGCGATAGGGATCCGCGTCGGCGGGCACGATCCGCTCGAAAGTAATGCCGTCGAACCGGTAGAGACCGGTTGCGGTGCCCAGCCAGAGATAGCCGTCCCGCCCTTGAGCGATCGCACGGATGTTGCCGGGCGCACCATCGCCCAGCGTCCAGCGCGAATGGCGCAGTTGGGCGATCGTCCGCGTGGGATCGAGTGCCGATGCGCCGGTCGTCAGCGTCAGGAGGCAGGCGATCCCCACCAGCAGGCGGATGATCGCCCGACGCCCTGTCGTGCGTAGATAGCCAGATCGTGCAGATAGTATGACGATGTCCACCCCAGCGACGATGATCTACGTTACGCTGACGAAACAACCAAAAGCAAGAGTTGCAATTATACGCGACTTTCGATGCCGACCGCTTCGCCAGCGAACGTGATGATTATCCAAATTTCGTCAGCCCGATCCACGATCCTTGCGTGTCACTATGTTAGGCGATGGGAAAGGTCCCGGATCGGACCGACGGGAGAACAGGATGCCGCCGATGGATGGCCGTGCAGACGACGCGGTGACGATCGGGAGATGGCGGGGCGTTCGCATCGATGTCGCGCCGCGCGATGCGGTGAGCGCGGAAGTCGCAGTGGCGATCGCAGGGGTGTTCTCTTACGAGATCGGACGGAACAAGCCCGGCGGCGGCTTGGGCAACCTCGATACGGCACTTGGGGGTGCGATCACGCGGCTACGCGCCGACGGAATATTCCGTGCCGAGCCAGGCGAGGTCCTGACCCTGTCGGCGCCGGCGCGACCGATCCAGGCGACCACCGTCCTAGCAATCGGTCTGGGCAACCCGGCGGCTTGGACGCCCGGCGTGATGCGCCAGGCGGTCGCGACGGCAGCGCGCGAAACGATCCGCCTCGACGCCGAGTCCGCCGCGTTCGCGCCAAGCCTCCTCGACAGCGGCCTCGATCCCGATAGTCTGTCTGGAACACCGGAGGCGATGCTGGCGGGGCTGTTCGATGCGCTCCCCGACGATCGACACCCGGCTCGACCTGGGACATTGTCGCGTTGGCTATTCTGTGTCGGAGCAGCACGGTTCGAAGCGGTGGCGGAGGTCTTCCGCGACTCCTTCGACCGGTTGGCCGTGCGCTGATGAATCGGCGGCTTGCCACGTCCATCGGACACGGCGCAGGGTTTCCGCTTCACAGTTCCCAACCTCATGAGTTCGCCGTGTCGTCATCGCCGCAGATCCGCATCATGATCGTTGACGATCACCCCTTCCTCCGCGAGGGGGTAAGAGCCGTGATCGAAACGCAAACGGATCTCGCGCTCGTCGCGGAGGCCGAGTCCGGCGAACAGGCGCTCGCGCTATACCCGACGCATCTGCCCGACATCGTCCTGATGGACCTGCAGATGCCGGGGATCGGCGGCGTCGACACCATCGCCGCGATGCGCAGCCACTGGCCGCAGGCGCGTATCATCGTGCTGACGACCTATTCCGGCGATGCGCAGGCGTTGCGCGCGTTGCGCGCCGGGGCCGCCGGCTATCTGCTCAAGAACACGCTCCGCAAGGAACTGCTCGACACGATCCGCTCGGTCCATGCCGGTGGCAAGCACCTCAACGCGCAGGTGGCGTCGAGCATCGCCTTCCACGTCATCGAGGATGCACCGACCGAGCGCGAGATCGGCGTGCTGTCGCTCGCCGCGGCGGGCAATTCCAACAAGCAGATCGCGGCAAGGCTGGCCGTCACGGAGGAAACCGTGAAGGGCCATATGAAGCTGATCTTCGCGAAACTCGGTGCCTCGGACCGCACGCACGCGGTTACGATCGCGGCCAAGCGCGGGATCATCGAACTCTGATCCAGGGCTCTACCGCGCCCCACTAAAGAGGGGGCGATCGCCACCCCGGCCGGGGCGCAGCCGATCGATACACATCCGTTATGGTTCTCCGCACAGGTTGTGAGGGAGAACAGACGATGCTGCACACTGCCCCAACGATCACGCACCTGCCTCACGGGTTCGCGCCGTCCGTGGCCGCGAGCTTGCTGGCAAACGCGGTCAGCGCGCTCGATCACAATCCGCACGTCGCACGGCATTACCTCGAGCGGCTCGCGGCGATGTTCGTCGAGGACGATCCGCAGCCGATCCGGAAGTCGGTCAAGGGCGGACTCGCCGCATGGCAGTTGCGCGGCGTCGTCCAGCATATCGAGCAGTGGCTGGGATCGACGGTCGGTCTCGATGCGCTGGCCGAAGTGGCACGACTCAGCACGGGGCATTTCTGTCGCGCCTTCAAGGTGACGACAGGCGAAACCCCGCACGCGTTCCTGATCCGTCAGCGCGTACGTCGCGCGCAGACGCTGATGCTGCGGACCGACGAGACGCTCAGCCAGATCGCCTATGCCTGCGGGCTGACCGATCAGGCGCATCTGACACGGCTGTTCCGCCGCGTCGTCGGCGTGACCCCGCTCGTCTGGCGACGGACCTGGCAACGCTCGCACGCTGATGTTCAGCGAGATCACCGAACCGGAGACCGATCACGTCCGACCTGATGCTCGTCAACGCGAACGTGAGGCCGGGCGGATAGACGTGCAGATATACTGGCACACCGCCAAGCCGACCTGCCTCGTGCTGGCAACCGGGCCCGAAATCGTGTCTACCTTACGCCGGACAAGGCGGACGCATTCGTAAAAATCTGAAACGGTTTTGCGAACGACAAGGCGGCGGACGGCACGAGGAAGTGTTGCCCGCGCTATGCCGCCAAGCGCGCTGCGAGGAAATCGACGAACACGCGGACGCGGGCGGGCATGTTGATGCCGCCGACGAAGACCGCGTGGATGAGTTCGACGTCGCCAGGGTTGAGGTCCTCGAAAAGGGGAACCAGCCGGCCCGCGGCGATATCGTCGGCGACGCTGAACGTGCCGACACGCGCGATCCCGACCCCGGCGACGGCGAGCTGGGCGACCGTCTCGCCGTTATTGGCCTCGATATTGCCCTTTACCGACAGCGTGATGTCGCGGCCGTCGCGCCGGAACGGCCATACCGGCTCGATCCGGCGGAAATTGAAATTGAAGCAGTTATGATCGCGCAGGTCTTCGGGCGTGGGCGGCATGCCGCAGCGGGCAAGATAGGCGGGTGACGCGACGATCACGCGGCCGCTTTCGCCCAGCTTGCGGGCGGTGAGCAGGCTGTCCGCCAACGGGCCGAACCGGACCGCGACGTCCGCCTGCCCCGCCGCGACATCGACGATCGAATCGCTCAGCGCGAAATCGAGCACGATGTGCGGATAGCGGCGGACGAATTCGCCGAGCAGCGGGACGACGCACAACCGCCCGTGCGAGAGCGCCGCGCTGACCCGCAACCGACCCCGGGGCGCGCCCTGGTCGGCGATCTGCTGTTCGGCGTCGTCGAGATCGGCGAGAATCCGGCGCGCGCTCTGGAAATAAGCCTGTCCCTCCGCGGTCGGCGTCAGCGCACGGGTCGAGCGCAGGAGCAGCCTGACGCCGAGCCGTGCCTCGATCCGATCGATCGACCGCGCAACCGCGGACGGCGTCAATCCCAGCACGCGGCCCGCACCCGAAAAACTGCCCGCGCGCATCACCGCGGCGAAGACCTCCAGCGATCGGGCGCGATCGGCTCCGACGCCCATCGCAGTGTCGGCCTTTGCGTCCATGTCACAGATCCTTCGCTGCGCCGGCAGCTAATCAAAGCGAGCACGACCGGCCATCTATGCGTCTACAGCGCAATCGGGAACACGCACATGGATTATCGGCAATTGGGATCATCGGGGCTTCGCGTGCCCGTGCTCAGCTTTGGCACCGGGACGTTCGGCGGCACCGGTCCGCTGTTCGGCGCATGGGGCCGCAGCGACGAGACCGAGGCGCGGCGGTTGGTCGACGTCTGCCTCGATGCGGGCGTAACGTTGTTCGACACCGCCGATGTCTATTCGAACGGCGCATCGGAAACGGTGCTCGGCGCGGCAATCAAGGGGCGGCGCGAGCAGGTGCTGATCTCGACCAAGACCGGGCTGCCGATGGGCGACGGACCGCAGGACTGGGGCGCGTCGCGCGCGCGTCTCGTCCGCGCGGTCGAGGACTCGCTGCGACGGCTCGGCACCGATCATGTCGATCTGCTCCAGCTTCATGCGTTCGATGCGTCCACCCCGACCGAGGAACTGATGGGAACGCTCGATACGCTGATCGCCGCGGGCAAGGTCCGCTATGCCGGGGTGTCCAACTATCCGGGCTGGCAGGTGGCGAAGGCGCAGGGGATTGCAGACCGGCACGGCTGGCCGCGCCTCGTGGCGCATCAGGTCTATTATTCGCTGATCGGCCGCGCTTACGAGGCGGACCTGATGCCGATGGGCGCCGACCAAGGCGTCGGTGCGCTGGTGTGGAGCCCGCTTGGCTGGGGTCGACTGACCGGCAGGATCGGGCGAGACCGGCCGATACCCGCGGGCAGCCGCCTCCACGACACGGAGCAGTTCGCGCCGCCGGTCGAGGCCGAGCATCTCTACCGCGTGATCGACGCGTTGGAGGCGGTCGCCGCGGACACCGGCAAGACCGTGCCGCAGGTCGCGATCAACTGGCTACTGCGTCGCCCGACCGTCGCGTCGGTGATCATCGGTGCGCGCAACGAAGCGCAGTTGCGCGACAATCTCGGCGCGGTCGGCTGGAGCCTGTCGGTCGATCACGTGACCGCGCTCGACGCGGCGAGCGATGTGCTGCCGCCCTACCCGCACACCCCATACCGCCAGCAGGAGGGTTTCGCCCGCCTGAACCCGGCGCTGGTCTGAGGATCACGTGATGAAATTCAATCCCGCTGTGCTGGCCCTGTCCGTCGGTGCGTTCGGCATCGGCGTGACCGAATTTGCGCCAATGGGCCTGTTGCCCGTCATCGCCCATGATCTCGGCGTGTCGATCCCGACCGCCGGGTTGCTGATCAGCGCCTATGCGCTGGGGGTGGTGATCGGTGCGCCGCTGATGACGCTGACGACCGGGCGGGTGCCGCGGCGGACATTGCTGATCGTGCTTGCCGGCATCTTCACCGCGGGCAACCTGCTGGCGGCGGTATCGACCGGCTACGCCATGTTGATGGTCGCGCGGATCCTGACCTCGCTCAACCACGGCGCGTTCTTCGGTGTCGGCTCGATCGTCGCGGCCAGCTTGGTGCCGGCGGACCGGCGCGCCGGCGCGGTCGCGGCGATGTTCATGGGGCTGACGATCGCCAATGTCGTCGGCGTGCCGCTCGCGACGTGGGCGGGCGAGCATCTCGGCTGGCGCGCATCGTTCTGGGGCATTGCCGCGCTCGGCGTCGCGACGATGGCGGCGTTGCGCCTGACCCTGCCGCGCTTGCCGGCACCGGCGGGTAGCGACGCTAGAGCCGAACTGCGCGTGCTCGCCCGGGGCCCTGTGCTCGGCGCGCTCGGCCTGACTGTGGTGGGTGCAAGCGCGATGTTCACCGTCTTCACCTATATCACGCCGATCCTGCGCGAGGCGACGCATGCCTCGCTCGGCTTCGTCACGGCAATGCTGGTGACGTACGGCGTCGGGCTCACGGTTGGCAACTGGCTCGGCGGGCGGTTCGCCGATCGCTCGGTCGATCGGACGCTGATCGTTACGCTTGCCTCGCTGGCGGTGATCCTCGTCGCATTCGCCGTGTTCATGCCGCTGAAGGTTCCCGCCGCGATCCTGATCTTCCTGTGGGGCATCGCGAGCTTCGCGCTGGTCCCGCCGCTCCAGATCCGCGTCATGCACGCGGCGGCGGATGCGCCGAACCTCGCTTCGGCGATGAACATCGGTGCGTTCAACCTCGGCAATGCGATCGGCGCCGCGCTGGGCGGCGGCGTGATCGCGGCAGGGCTGGGGTTCCCCGCGGTCGCGCTAGCCGGGGCGGGGTCGGCGGCGCTGGGGCTCGTCGCCGTGATCGTCAGCGTTCGCTTGCAATTGCGGACGCGTCCCGCGGCACTTGGCCGGCCTTGTCCAAAAAATGCCGCCTTTGCCGAAACGATCGTCGTCGATCAGACGTAGCGCGGGATGGGCCCTATCTGGGCGGTCTGGTTCGGCAGGGAGATCGCGATTTCGTCGATGTAGCACCAGCCCCAGCCCTCGGGGGGATCATAGCCCTCGATGATCGGGTGCTGCGTCGCGTGGAAATGCGCGGTCGCATGGCGGTGTGGTGAATCGTCACAGCAGCCGACGTGACCACAGTCGCGACACAGACGAAGATGCACCCACGGGCTTCCGATGGCGAGGCATTCCTCACACCCGCGGGCGCTGGGCGTGACGGCCCGGATCGTTCCCGTATGCTCGCAACGCTCGGCCATCAGGTTCTCCCTTGCTGCGTTCGGCGAGCTTGGTGTGGATTTGCGCGACGACGGCAGCACCCTCGCCGACGGCGGCGGCGACCCGCTTGGTCGATCCCGCACGCACGTCGCCGATGGCGAACACGCTCGACACGCTCGTTTCCAACGGCAGGCCATTGCCACCGGTCACGACGAAACCCTTGTCATCCGTAGCGACGCATCCGTGCAGCCATCCGGCATTGGGATCGGCGCCGATGAACAGGAACAGGTGCCGCATTGCACACCGGCTGATCGATCCGTCCGCTCGGTTGCGAAAGCGCGCGGCAGACAAACCGTGCGCTGCATAGCCTTCCAGACCGATGATCTCGACGCCGACATGGAGCGTCACATTGGCGAGCGCGGCGATCCGATCGACCAGATAGCGCGACATGGTCTCGACGATCGGCCGACGGACGATCAGGTGAAGGTGCGATACGCGGGCGGCGAGAAACACCACCGCCTGTCCCGCCGAGTTCCCGCCGCCGACGAGTGCCACCTCCTCGCCCGCGCAGAGCTTCGCCTCGATCGGGGAGGCCCAATAGGAAATGCCCTGCCCCTCGAACATCGCCAGATCGGGGATATCGGGACGGCGATAGCGCGCACCCGACGCGATGATAACGGTCCGCGACCGGACGCGCCGATCACCCGACAGTTCGAGCGTCAGCGGATCGGGACCGGCAGGGTCGGCGGCGCATTCGAGGCGGAGCGTCTCGAGCGGGATCACCATTTCCGCGCCGAACTTCAGCGCCTGGTTGAACGCCCGTCCGGCCAGCGCCTGACCCGAGATGCCGGCGGGAAAGCCGAGATAATTCTCGATCCGGGCGGAGGCGCCGGCCTGCCCGCCCATCGCCCGCTCGTCCACCACGAGGACCGACAGTCCTTCGGACGCGGCGTAGACCGCCGCCGCCAATCCCGCAGGACCGGCGCCGACGATCGCAACGTCATACACCGTCGCAGGGTCGAGGTCGGGGATCATGCCAAGGCAGGTCGCCACCTCTGCATCGGACGGGCACTTGAGGATGGTGCCATTCGGGCACACCATCAGCGGCAGTTCACCCGGTAACACCCCGGTTCGTTCGACCAAGGCGCGCCCTTCCTCGTCGGCAGAGGCATCGAGCACGAGGTTCGGGTAGCCGCTACGCGTCAGGAACCCCTGGATACGGACGATGTCGGCGCTACCCGGTACACCGATCAGGATCGAGCCTGCGCCGCCCTCCTCGATCAGTCCGACCCTTCGCAGGATCAGCGCGCGCATGACGACTTCGCCGACGTCCGCCGACCCGACCATCAAGGCGCGCAGATGCGCCGCATCGAACGGTAGCGCCGTGCAGCCTTCGGCGCCTGCACGTCCCGCTGCGATCGATGGCCGGCCCGAAAGCTGGCTTACTTCACCCGTCAGCTGGCCTGGACCATGTGTCGTAATCGGCGCCTCGTGGCTCAACCCGTCGCGGCGGACGACATCGATCGCGCCGGCGAGTATCAGCCACGCGGGGGCGCCGAGTTCCCCAATCGCGTAGACAGGTTCGTCTGCGGCAAAGGTCTGCGCTGGACCACTGGCGAACCTCTTCGCGGTCTCGAGCTGTGCGGCGTCGAGCGTCGGAAACATCTGCTGCCGGCGATCGTCGACGACGCTCATGGCACGGCCTCTGGTGGCTGGAGATCGAGCAGCACCGTCGGGATCAGTTCGGAGACCGTCGGGTGGATCGGCACCGCCCAGCGCAGCGCCGAGATCGGCTGGTTGGCGCTCATCATGTCGAGGATGCCGTGGATCGCCTCGTCGCCTCCGGTGCCGAGAATGGCCGCACCGAGGATGCGCTGGGTCTCCGCGTCGGCGACGATTTTCATGAATCCCTTGGTCTCGCCCTTCTCCACCGCCCGGCCGACCCGCGTCATCGCCCGCTTCGAGACGAGCACTTTTCGGCCGGAGGCGATCGCCTGCGCCTGCGTCATGCCGACGCGGCCGAGGGGTGGATCGATGTAGAGCGCGTAGCCCGGGATACGCTGGGATACGCGGCGATCGTCGCCATCCAGCAGGTTTGCCGCGACGATCTCGAAATCATTATACGCGGTATGCGTGAAGGCGCCGCGACCGTTGCAATCGCCCAGTGCCCAGATACCCGCGACGTTGGTTCCCAATCGATCGTCGACCGTGATGAAGCCGCGCGCGTCGACCGCGACCCCGGCATGTTCCAGACCAAGATCGTCGGTGTTGGGACGACGTCCGATCGCCAGCAAGACGTGGCTGCCGATGACCGAAGGCTCACCCGTTTTGCACGACACGGACACCGCGACGCCCTCTGCGTGGCGGGAGAACCCGATACAGTCCGCCTCCGTGCGGACCACGATACCTTCGTCTTCGAGCAGGGCACGGATCGCGTCGGACACGTCGATGTCCTCATGCGAGACCAACCGATCGCCACGCTCGACGATCGTCACTTGGGCGCCGAAACGGCGGTACATCTGCGCGAATTCAAGCCCGACATAGCTGCCGCCGACGACGACGAGATGCGGCGGGACCGCGTCGAGCGCGACCATGTCGGTATTGTCGAGATGCGGCACATCGCCGACGCCCGGCATCGCCGGGACGTCCGCGCGCCCGCCGACGTTGAGGAAAATGCGGGGCGCCGTGATCGCCTCGTCACCGACAGTCATCGTCTTGGGCCCGGTGAATCGCGCATGGCCGCGCAGGAACGTCAGCCGTTCCATCGACGAGAGCCATCGTTCGTTGCCACCGCGTGCGTCCTCGACGACGCGTGCCGCCCGCGCCGCAACGGCGGGCATGTCGACCTCGATGGTGCCTGTCCGTATCCCGAAATCCGCGCCCCGGCGGGCGAGGTGCGCTGCATACGCGCTGGCGACGAGCGCCTTGGTGGGCATGCAGCCGGTATTGACGCAGGTTCCGCCGACTAGATGTCGCTCGATCAGGGCGACATGCCAGCCCTTCGCGGTAAGCCGTCCGGCAAGCGGCGGTCCAGCCTGCCCTGCCCCGACGATGATCGCATCGAAACTGCGCATCAGCCGAGCGCCACCGCCAGCAGCGCGCCGCCGATCGCGATAACGTCCTCGATCAGCGCTGCCGGACGGTCGCTGCCGAACAAGGTTGCGAGGCGGGCGCGAACCGCCGCGCCTCCGAGCGTGCCGATGACCGCTCCGATAACGCCGAGGATCGCTCCGATGACGACCCCGCCGGTCGCCATCCCGAGCGCCGCGCCCGCTACGCCGCCGGTGACGAGCCGCGCGCCGAACTGCACGGGGGCCTTGCGGCTGGGCGTCGACGGAAGCTGATCGGTGACGAGTTCACCGATCGCGAGCAACGTCATCACCGGGGCCGTGAAGCGCCAGCCGAGTATCGCGAGCCAGCTACCGTCGAGGTCGAGAATCCTGAGTTTGGCCGCCCATGCGACGGCGGCAAGCGGCATCATCGCCCGCAATCCCGCCACTATTCCGATTACCAAGGCCGCGAGCATCATGAGACGTCTCCCTCGGCACCGCGCATCCCCGCGGCCCATAGTACCACGACCGTAACGATCTTCCTGCCGCGACGCCATCGCCGATCCGCCGCAATCGTGTCCGGCAACACCGCTAGCAGACGACGCTTTCAGACGAGACCCACACCACGATCTTCGCAGAGCTTTTGCAGCGCCGAAAATTCACCCGTTCGTGCAAAACGCCTTCAGTGACGCCACAACTCGTAGATATTGAGAACGACCTCGAACGCGATCAACCCGATCACGGCAAGCTCGAGACGCAACGAGCGCTTGTCCTGCACCAGGTCGAGCAGCCACTCGGCGGCGTCACCGATGACCTCGAGCTTGCGTTCCATCGCACGCGCACGGTCGCCCAGTTCGAACTCGGCTTCGAGGCGCCCATAAAGCCGGTCGAGTTCGGGGTGATCCCAGAGCAGGTCCGGCTTCTCCATGATCTGCGCACGGCCGACCACGCGATGTTGCGCCGCGAGAACGTCGCCGATGCTCTGCATGACCCGCCGGATTGGCATGACCGCGCGGCCATGGATGCGCAGTTCGTTGATGAGCGGTTCGACGCGATCGAAGGCTTCCGCGATGCGGCCTTCGTCGCGCGCGAGGACGACGCTTCGGGCGACCACGGTGGCGGTCAGCAGCAGCCGTTCACGCGACGCCTCTTTCAGCCGGATGTGCCCGTCGGCGCTTACGGACTCTTCGCGGTCGGCGCAGATTTCGATCCAGGCCGTTTCCGTTTCCGGCGTAGCGAGAGGCTCGATGATGTGGTCGGAAAGATGGGCGATAAGCCTGCGCTCGGTCTCGGCCGATGCCCCGATCAACACGAGAACGCCGTAGCGGAAGACGAATGCGGCCCCAACGCCTGAGAGGTCCAGGGTTTCGGGTTCGACAAAGTCTCGCAGATTGCGCGTATCGACCCGCGTACCGAGCAGAAGCGCTCGCACGTCGCCCCTGCTTGGTTCGCCCGGCAACGCGGCACCCAGCACTTCCCTGATCCCGACGCTTACCGTTCGCAGGGATCCGCCATCAACCATGTCGCGTCACAATCATGGGATCAGCCTTACCCGTCCGCAGCCAACCCGCCAATAACCGCTAAAAACAGCGACGGAGCCGACATATTAAGGGCTTGAGACAATCCCCCCGCCGCCGAGGATGCGGCGATGATCCAGTCGGGTTGGAGGCCGTGCTCGTGCAACGCTTCGTATATGACCGCTTCGAAAGCCGAGCGCGTTGCCGCCGGTGAGGACGAGCACGGCATCAAAGTGGCCCCCGTGCATTCGATATCTGGCGTTACCGGCTGGTATCCTTCGGCCGGCTCAATGCAACCGCGATCCCGGCTCCGACGACACCGAGCAACAGAACGGCGGGGTGGAGTTTCTGCGCCTGCAACACCGTACTCGATTTGCGTGCGTGGACGTCCTGGCTGCCGCGCAATGCATCGGCTCGCGGGGCGTAGAGGTTGTCGCGGCGCGCCGGGTCGCCGGGATCTTCCGGCTTCTGCTGCGCGACGCTGCCGACCAGCTCCATGATCTTGTCGCTCAATCTTGGCGACGCGCGCGAAAGCAGCGAGGACAGCAAGCCGCCGCCCCCGGCATACAGCGTCCGCCGCGGCGTCTCGCACGCGAATAGCACCGCGTCGGCGACGACCGAAGGCGCGTAGAGCGGCGGCGGCAGGCGCGGTGGCTGGTCCATGAAGTTGCGCGCATGCTCGGGAAACGGCGTGTCGATCGCGCCCGGCTTGATCAGCGTCACCGAGATGCCGGCCCCCTCCTGCTCCAGTTCCATACGCAGCGTATCGGTCAGCGCCTGCACCGCATGCTTGGTCGCGCAATACGGCCCCTGCTCGACGATCGCGCGATCGCTGAGGATCGAACCGACATTGACGATCGCCCCGCCGCGGCCGTGCAGATGCCGCGCGGCGACCAGTGATCCATGCAGCACGCCGAAATAATTGACGTCGAACACGCGGCGGTGATCGGCAACCGGCACTTGCTCCAATGTGCCGTAGGTCCCTGTGCCGGCATTGTTGACCCAGCTGTCGAACCCACCGACCGCCTCGACCGCAACGGCGGCAACCCGCTCGACCGCCGCCATGTCGCTGACGTCCGCGACGCAGATCGCGATGCGTCCGCCGTCGGCCGACAGGCGATCTCGGAGTGCCTCGAGCGCTGCTTCGTTCCGCGCGGTGGCCACGACGGCCGCACCGCGGCGCACGGCTTCCTCGACTATGGCGAGACCGTTGCCGCTGGTTGCGCCGGTGACGACGATGACCTGCTCGCGGACGGGTTTCAGGGTGATGGCCATGGCGATCAGCGTCCCAGCGGCGAGGTTGCATAGCCGGCGAGCAAGGCCGCTACGTCGTCGTAAATCGCGATCGCGCCTGCCGCGTGCAGTTGCTCGTCCTCGAACTTGCCCGATCGGACCGCGACCGCGGCGATCCCGCACTTGGCCGCCGCCTCGATGTCATAGGGCGTGTCGCCGACCACGATCACCTCGGTGCGATCGATCCCCGACAGCATCTCCAGCGCGGTCGCGAAGATGTCCGGCGCGGGCTTGGTCTTCTCCACGTCATCACTGCTCGTCGTCGCGGCGATCAGGTCGCGTGCGCCGAGCAGGTCTATGTAATGGTCGAGTTCTGCCTCGGAGGCCGACGAGGCCAGGACGACGCGTTGCCCCAGGCCATGCGCGTGTGCCAGCAGGTCGTGCGCCTGCGCGAACGGCTTGGCGGTCTCCAGGTACTTCGCCTTGAAGATTTCACCATGCGCGTCGCCGAGCTTTTCCTGCTGCTCCTCATCCGCATCAGGCAGCAGCGTCGGCACGAGCATGTCCGTCCCCTTGCCGATCTGGTCGTGGATCACCTGGCGGTCGAACGACGCGTCGACGGTCGCAAACGCCTCCTCCCAGGCAAGGACGTGCATGTCGTTGGTGTCGACCAGCGTACCGTCGATATCGAAGAGAATGGCTTTGATATGCATAGGTCATCCCAAATCTGGTTCGTGCACCCGCCCGTCGGAACGCCGTAGCCCGATTGCAGGCGTGGCGGTCGAACGGCTTCGACAGAGTGCGATAACGTCCTAACGGCTCACGCTCCGAATTGACCCACGCTCGGGCGAACTTGACGATGCGATCTCCGATCATGATGACAATCCACCGCATCTATGTCGCAGGTGCAACGATGTGGCGTAACAATCAAGCTCGCCAAGTCATTACGATTTATCAGATTTTCGCCTTATCAACACAATTTGATTTAGTGAGATCAATACTGATACCAATCAATATGAAATATAAATGGCAGATATTGGCGTGAAGCAGGAACGATGACGCCACGTTGATCGCTATACGCCCCAGGATACGCTCACGCTGACGGCAACGACGCATATGCGTGGCGGCCGGAACTTCGCGGCGACAGTGCATAGTGTTGATGATGATCGGGCGGCATTTGCGCCAGCGCCGAGCCATGTCTGACGCGATGCCATGTCGTGCGTGAGAGAAATACTGTAATTCTATCACGGAGACTTTCTGATGCGCGCACTGGTTTGGCATGGAAAAGGCGACGTACGTGTCGATACTGTTGCAGATCCCGAGATCAAGCATCCGCGCGATGCGATCATAAAGGTTTCGGCCTGTGCGATCTGCGGGTCCGATCTGCATCTGCTCGACGGCTACCAGCCGACGATGCAGGCGGGCGACATCCTGGGTCACGAGAACATGGGCGTCGTCGTGGCGCTCGGCTCCGAAGTCACCAACCTGAAGATCGGCGACCGCGTCGTCGTTCCGTTCACGATCAGCTGCGGCGATTGCTTCTTCTGTCGCAAGGGACTGTTCTCGGCGTGCGAGCGGACCAATCCGAACTCGGAAATGGCGATCAAGGCGATGGGCCATTCGCCCGCCGGCCTGTTCGGGTTCAGCCATATGTTGGGCGGCTATTGCGGTGGGCAGGCCGAGTATCTGCGCGTGCCGATGGCGGATATCGGCCCGATCAAGGTGCCCGACAGTGTCACCGATGAACAGGCGCTGTTCCTCTCCGACATCTTCCCGACCGGCTACATGGCCGCCGAGAATGCGCAGATCGAACCGGGCGATACCGTGGCGATCTGGGGCTGCGGTCCGGTCGGCCAGTTCGCGATCCGCTCGGCGCTGATGCTCGGTGCCGGCAGCGTGATCGCGATCGACGAGGTGCCCGAGCGTCTGGCGATGGCCGAGGACGGTGGTGCGGAGACGATCAACTTCGCCGAGGTCGACAGCGTCTATGACGAGCTTCAGTTCCGCACCAAGGGCCGCGGTCCCGACAGCTGCATCGACGCGGTCGGCGCAGAGGCTTCGGGTCATGGCGCGGTGGATGCGGTGATCGACAAGGTGAAGGCGGCGACCTTCCTCGCGACCGACCGCGTGCACGTGCTGCGCGAGGCGATCATGAGCTGCCGGATGGGCGGCACGGTGTCGATCCCCGGCGTCTATGTCGGGATGGGCGACAAGATCCCGATCGGCGCGATGATGAACAAGGGGCTGACGATCAAGACCGGCCAGACGCACGTTCAGGCCTATACCAAGCCGCTGCTCGCGCGGATCGAGGCGGGCGACATCGACCCTAGCTTCGTCGTGACGCATCCGGCCAGCCTCGAGGATGCGCCCGAGATGTACCAGAAGTTCCGCGACAAGCAGGACGGCGTCATCAAGGTGGTGCTGCGGCCGTAACCCCTCCCCAGCCCGGTCCGTTCATTGCGCGCGGACCGGGCCGGTCTGTTTTCGACCGCTACATTCAGAAGGACGTACCGATGAGTGACAAGGTTCAAACTCCCGTTCCCGGCGATCCTGGAACCAAGGGCGCACCGGACGGCGTCTCGGACTCGCCGCGCGGCAACGATGGCGCCGACGTTCACGGCCGCAGCGAAGGCGGCGAAAGTGGCGGCGGATCCTATCCTAATCCGCATGCCGGCAAGAAAGAGACGAACACCGGCTTCATGGCGCATGGCGGCCAGACCGACATCGCCTATCACGGCGGTGGTCAGGCCGGCGAAGACGGCGGCAGCGCGGCGAACGGCGTTGCAGGCTCGGTCGGCGGTGACGGCACGACGATCGCCGCCGACCCCGACGCGGATCGCGAGCCCCATGCGATTGCTGGCGAAGGTCGCACGATCGAAGTCGTCGAGACATCGGGCATCGCCGAGGCCGAGGCCAACGGCAAGATCGGCACCGACGCCGACTATGAGGACGAGCAGAAGCAGCCCGGCGCTGGCTGAGCTCGGCGTATCGCGCCACCGCAATCTCGAAACTCAAAACCAGCCGCCGAGCATTCCGCCCGGTGGAAGCCCAAGAGGATGATCCCATGTCTGCACCCGAAGATCTCCAGGAAATCTACACCGACGAGCTGAAGGATTTGTGGTCCGCGAACGACCAAATGAAGAAGGTCCTGAAGAATATCACGTCCAAGGCGAGCGACGCGTCGCTGAAGGACATGCTGACCAAGTCTCAGGCGGATATCGAGACGCATACCGACCTGCTCAAGGACCTGATCGCGTCGAACGACGAGAAGGTTTCGAAGGAGCATTGCAAGGGCATGGAAGGCCTCGTCGCCGAAGCCACCAAGCATGTCCTTGAGGAAGGTCCGGAAAAGGGTCCGCTGCTCGATGTGATGATCATCGCGCAGTACCAGCGGATGACGCATTACGGGATCGCCGGGTTCGGCACGGCAACGGCGTACGCCAAGGCGCTGGGGTTCGCGGACGACCACAAGAAGCTGAGTGCCGCCACCAAGGATATCTATGGTGGCGACGAATATATGACGAAGCTCGCCGAGACGACCGTCAACATCGACGCCGAAGACGAATGAGATGCTCGCCCGCCGGCACCAACCCGGCGGGCGACGACCCAACGTAGACGATGAAAGCGACGACGATGACAACCTACCCTTTAAGCGAACCTGCTACGATCTATGCCGCGGAACCATCTGGCGATGCGACGTCGGAAGCGGTCGGACAAGGAACGCTGGAAGAGTGCGTGGATATTGTCGCCGATCTTTCCGCAGACGAGCAAAAATCGGTCATCATCCAGATGGATGACATCGACCTCATGTTCGGCCCGCAGGAAATCAGCGAACTTTTACGGTTTCTGCGGGAGGAGACCCCAGGCCTTTCGAACACAGAGATAGCCGAGGTGAAGAGCGCCGATCTGTAAGGTGCAGATGGGTGTTGCGATGCCGGGCGATGAATTGCTATCGGCGGCGGCCAGCCAGGACAGTGGCTGACCGTCACCTCTCATCACCCGGCCAATTCGGCGGTTGCCTGACCCCGGTCTTCGTATTCGCCAAACGATCGGCGGTGAGGCAGGCGCCTATCCCTCCTTCCTCTCTCGAAAGCGAACTCATGGCCGTGGCTCCCGACGAACGCTCGGCCGTGCTCGAACGAACCCGCGCCCTCAAGATGGCGCGGTCGGTCCACGCCTATGTCCGTGGAAACACGGCGCAGTTCTATCAATGGCTTGCGGAATCTCCCGTCGCTGCCGGTATCCCGGAAGGTCCGGCGGTCTGGATTTGCGGCGACTGTCATCTTGGCAATCTGGGACCGGTGGCCGATGCCGATCATCGCGTCGACATCCAGATACGCGATCTCGACCAGACCGTCATCGCCAATCCTGCCTACGACCTCATCCGCCTTGGCCTGTCGCTTGAAACCGCGGCACGGAGTTCGGATCTGCCGGGTGTCACGACAGCGCGGATGATCGAGGCGATGGTCGACGGGTATTGCCGGGCGCTGACCCCGACCGTCGATGACGATCCGCGCGAACCCGACGTCGTCCGATCGGTAAGGCGCGAGGCGATCGGTAGACAGTGGCGCCATCTGGCGAAGGACCGTCTCGAGGACGTCGAGCCTAACATTCCGCACAACAAACGCTTCTGGAAGCTGTCGCGCGCGGAGAAGAGCGAGATCGTCGCGCTGTTCGGCGAGGACTCGGTTCGCGCGCGATGCATGGAGCTGGCCGGTGTGGCGGGCGACGGGAAACTTCGGGTGGTCGACGCCGCCTATTGGCGGAAGGGGTGCAGTTCGCTCGGGCACCTTCGTTTCGCGGTGCTGATCGGCATCTCGCACGGCAAGGCAAAGGATGAACGACTGGCGCTGGTCGATATCAAGGAGGCCGTGGCCTCCGTCGTACCGATAGCGACCAAGACGACGATGCCATGCGACGCGGGCGAGCGCGTGCTCGCCGGGGCCAATGCGCTGTCGCCGAACCTGGGCCAGCGAATGGTCGCGGCGCATCTGATGGGCAAGCCCGTCTTCCTGCGCGAACTGGCGCCGCAGGACCTCAAGATCGAGGTCGAACAATTCAGTCGCAAGGAAGCGGTCGCCGCCGCGTCCTATCTGTCGTTCGTCGTGGGTCAGGCGCACGCCCGACAACTCAGCGACGACGCCAGACTGGCATGGCGCGACACACTGACCGCCCGCGATGAGAAACTCGATGCGCCGTCATGGCTATGGCAAGCCATCGTCGCGATGGCCGGAGCACATGAAGTCGGCTATCTCGAACACTGCCGCCGCTTCGGCGCGCATGGGTGAGGTCTGCCGCCATTCGCTCATGACATCATGACATAGCGTGATCGTGATGCGGTCGGGCCGGTGGTGCCCTCACCCCATCATCCGGCCACGCAGGTTGAACAGGATCACCAGCGTTCCCGACACCATCAGCGCGATGATCAGCGCGGAGAACAGGATCAGTTGCAGGTCGTGCCGCGAGGATCGCTTGAGACTGATGTGGAGGAAACAGCGGAACTGGACCCCCATCTGGACGAGGCCCAGCGCCAGCACGCCGCCGAAGATCGCGCGCGCGCCGAACGACGGCCAACGGACCATCGCAAAAGCGGCCACCGTCAGACCGAGCGACAGGCCATAGCCGATCGCATAGGTCCTGAGTTCGCGGGTCCGGTCGCTCATCCGATGTTCCCTTGCAGATAGACGACCGAGAAGATCGCGATCCAGACAATGTCGAGCAGGTGCCAGAACAGCCCCAGCCGCAACAGGTTGATCCTCACGCGTGCATCAAGGCCATAGGCGCAGACCTGGGCGACTATCACGACCAGCCAGAAGCACGCGACCGCGACGTGGAGTCCGTGCAGCCCGACCAGCGCGAAGAACGACGACAGGAAGCCACTGCGCATCGGATAGGCGCCGTGCGCGAACATCGTCGCGAAGTCGTTCGCCTCGAGCGCCAGGAAGACGAGGCCGAGACCCAGCGTCGCGCCGAGCCAGCCGAACAGCACGCGGCGCGGTTCGTCGTACTTCATGGCGATCGTCGCGCGGCCAAACGTCGCGCTGCTCGTCAGCAACAGCAGCGTCTCGACGAACGCGGGCAGCAGCTTGAATTCGGAGGCAGGCGTCGGGCCGCCGACGGTGCTTGCGATCATCGTGCCGTAGGTCGCGAACAGCAGCGCGAAGATCACCGCATCGCTCATCAGGAATATCCAGAAGCCGAAGATCGCGTTCTCCGCCTGGTCCTGCGTCAGCGCGCCGGTGTCGCCGAGGTTGAGGCCGGCATGCGCCAGTTCGGGTTCGCTCACGCCACGATCTCCGCAAGGCCACGATTGACCGCGGCGGTCTCCAGCTGGCGCGGAATTGCGGGCGTCGCCCAGACGCGCGTGAGCCAGGCCTCGTGCTCGCGCGCGACCTCCGCTGCGGGGATCATGCGATGCTGGTCGCGACCGAAGCTGCGCAGCACGACCGCCGCGACGATCACCTGGAGCGCGACGATGGTCAGCCCCCAGATCTCCCAGATCAGCCCGAACGCGGCGACCGCGGCGGTGATCCCGATCACGACGCTGGTCGCGCTGCCCTTCGGCACGACGATGTCCTCGTAAGACGCTGGTGAGGCGTAGGGATCAGGCTGGCCCTCGTCATGCTTGTGATCGTAGAACGGGTTGCGGCCGTCGATCAGCGGCAGGACCGCAAAATTATATTCGGGCGGCGGTGCGCTGACCGACCATTCGAGCCCGCGGCCATCCCACGGGTCGCCGGCTTCGACCTGCGTCTTGGCACGGTCGCGGATGCTCACCCACAACTGGATGCCGAGCGACGTCAGTGCTGCCAGCAGGACGAACGCGCCGACGCCCGCGACGTACAGCCACGGCCGGAACGACGGTTCGAAGATCGCCTGCGTCCGCCGCGCCATCCCGCTCGCGCCGAGCACGTAGAGCGGGAAGAAGGCGAGGTAGAAGCCGACCACCCAGCAGGTGAACGCGATCCGCCCCCAGCGCTCGTCGAGGCGGAACCCGAACGCCTTGGGGAACCAGTAATGATAGCCCGCGAGCATCCCGTAGAGCAGACCCGGGATCAGCATGTTGTGGAAATGCGCGACCAGGAACAGCGTGTTGTGGACGAGGTAATCGAGCGGCGGCATCGCCAGGATGATGCCGGTGAAGCCGCCCAGCACGAACGTCATCATGAACGCGAGCGCGTAGAGCATCGGGACGGTAAACCGCACCTCGCCGCGAAACATCGTCCAGATCCAGTCGTAGATCTTCACGCCGGTCGGCACGCCGATCGTCATCGTCGCGATCCCGAATGCCGCGTTGACGTTGGCCGACTGCCCCATCGTGAAGAAATGATGGACCCACACGGTGAAGCTCAGCACCGCGATCGCCATCGTCGCGATCACCAGCGAGGTATAGCCGTACAGATCCTTGGTCGAGAAGGTCGACACGACCTCCGAATACACCCCGAACGCGGGCAGGATCAGGATGTAGACCTCGGGATGGCCGAACAGCCAGAACATGTTGGCATAGTTCATCATGTTGCCGCCGAAGTCGTTGGTGAAGAAATGGAACCCCAGATAGCGGTCGAGCGCGAGCAGCAGCGTGGCGACGGTCAGCGGCGGCATCGCGAAGATCATCAGGATCGCCGTGCACAGGCTGGTCCACGAAAACATCTGCATCCGCATGAAACGCATCCCCGGCGCGCGCAGCTTGTAGACGGTACAGGCGATGTTGATCCCCGCCATCGTCGAGCCGATCGACCCCAATGTCACCGCCCATATCCAATAGTCGACGCCGACGCCGGGGCTGAACGCGCGCTCGGTATAGGGCGGGTAGCCGCTCCATCCGCCGGTCGAGAATTCGCCGACGACGAGGCTCGCCATCATCAGCCCGGCGGCGCCGATCGTCAGCCACAGCGCGATCGAATTGGCCCAGGGAAACGCCATGTCGCGCGCGCCGATCTGGAGCGGCAGGACATAGTTGATCATCCCCGTCAGGAACGGAATCGCCATGAAGAAGATCATGATCGAGCCATGCGTCGAGAACAGCTGGCCGAAATGATCGGGCGACAGGAAGCCGGGGTTCTCGATCGCCACCGCCTGCTGCATCCGCATCAGCACCGCCTCGACCAACGCGCGCGACAGCATCACGAACGCGACGACGATATACATGATGCCGATCTTCTTGTGGTCGAGGCTGGTGAGCCACTCGGTCCACAGATAGCGCCACTTGCCATAGCGCGTCAGCAGCGCCGCGACGACGACCGCGCCGACCACCACCAGCGCGCCCGCGAACGCGCCGATGATCTCGCTGATCGTCGGGTTCTCCCATGCGCGCACGAACGGCAGGTCCTGCCAGCCGAACCGGCCGAGCACGGCGGGCCAGAGGGGAACGGAAACGGTCATCGAACGGCTTTCGGAGAAGAATGGGTCATGCCGCCGGTCGCGGCGACGACATGCTCGAACAGGTTCGGCGTGACATGCGCGAACTCGACGGGGTGCGTGATGATCGACCGCGCGGACAGCCGCTGCCACGTCTGCGCATCGAGCGTGCGCTTGCCGCTTCGTGCAGCCGCCGCCCAGCGATCATAGTCGGCCGACGACACCGCAACGACGTCGAACTTCTGCTGCTGGAAGCCGGCGCCGTTATACTGCGTGTTCTCGCCACGGAACCGCCCCGGCCGGTGCGCCTGGATATTCAGCTCGGTCGTCATCCCGCCCATCGCATAGATCTGCCCGGCGAGTTGCGGGATCAGCATCGACTGCATCACCGTGCCGCTGGTCAGTTTGATATGCACCGGGCGCCCGGCGGGAATGGTCAGCCGATCGACCGCCGCGACGCCGAGATCAGGATAGACGAACACCCATTTCCAATCGAGTGCGATCGCCTGCACCTCGACCGGCGCCGCACCTGGCAACCGCCGATACGGATCGTCGATCTTCGTCCAGTGCCACAGCAGCACGGCGAGCCCGATGACGATCCCGGCGGGGGGGATCCAGATCAGCGCTTCGACCCACCACGAGAAATTCCACTTCGGGCGGTACGCGTCGCTACGGTTAGACAACCGGTAATGCCACGCGAAAAGCGGCGTCAGCAGCAACACCGGCCCCGCGACGAACAGCAGCACGATCGACACGGTGAAGAACAGGTCGCGCTCGTGCCCGGCGACCGGTCCCTGCGGATTAAGGAACCCGTGCGACAGCGCCGTGCAGCCGCCCAGACAGGCCAGCAGGACCGGGAGTGAGACCAGATGCCGCCTTTTCCGTTTCACTCTTCCGAACTCCTGAGCATCTCGCCGCCCTAGCGCCGACATGATCGCGCAGCCCATCTCCGTAGCAGCGACCGGCGGTTGCGTCCTTCTCTTAAAGCCTCTTCACGGCAAAGTTGCACGCCGCCGCCAACTAGTTGTTTGACTTCGATTAAGTTGGATGAATCTAAGGCCTTATTCGCGGAACGATCCGCCGAGGCTCCTGTTGAGGTTTCAACCATAAACAGGGTAAATAATCATGACGTTGAAGCTTCTGGTTGCGGCCGCGCTGATCGGGACATCCGGTGCGGCGATCGCGCAATCCACCACGTCCACCAACGCACCGCCGCCGCCGATTCCACCCCGCATCGCGACGCAACCACCAGTGGCGGCTTCGGACATGCAGGCGGTCCTCAATCAGTTGCCGATGCTCGGTGCCAAACCGATCGAGACGCTGACTCCGGTCAAGGCACGGATCCAGCCATCGGCCGCCGATGCAGCGCACGCGGTGATGCGCCAGAAGGGGTTGTCGACCGCGCCCGATCCGGCGGTCACGACGCAGGACCTGCCCTATGGTAGCGATCCGATGCAGTTCGCGCGCATCTACAAACCCGCCGCCGCGACCGGCGCGCCGATGCCGGTCATCGTCTATTATCATGGCGGCGGCTGGGTGATCGCCGACGTCAACACGTACGACGCCGCACCGCGTCTGCTTTCCAAGCAGTTGAATGCGATCGTCGTGTCGGTCGAATACCGCCATGCCCCGGAATTCAAGTTCCCAGCACAGCATGACGACGCCTTCGCCGCGTATCGCTGGGTCCTGCAGAACGCGCAGTCCTGGGGTGGCGATACCAGCAAGATCGCGCTCGCCGGCGAAAGCGCGGGCGGCAATCTGGCCGTCGCGACGGCAATATTTGCCCGCGACAACAAGCTGACCGCGCCCGTGCATATCCTGTCGGTCTATCCGATCGCGAACAGCAGCATGGACCTTCCGTCGCGCACGGACTCGGCAAACGCCAAGCCGCTCAATACCGCGATGCTCAAGTGGTTCGGCAATTACTACACGTCGTCGATGGCGGACATGCAGGACCCGCGGCTGAACCTCGTCGGCGCGAACCTGCGCGGTCTGCCGACGACGACGATCGTCAATGCGCAGATCGATCCGCTGCGCTCCGACGGCGAGACCTTGGCGGCCGCGATGAAGTCGGCGGGCGACAAGGTCGAGCAGCGCACCTTCCCCGGCGTGACGCACGAGATGTTCGGCATGGGGGCGGTCGTTCGCGGCGCCTACGACGCCAACCAATACGCGATCGCGCGTCTCAAGGCCGCGTTCGGCATCCGCAACTAACCGATCATAAAGGACAATTCCCATGAAGACTCTGATGATATCCGCCGCATTCGGCGCGGTGATCCTGGCCTCCCCTGCGATGGCGCAGGTCATGACGCCGAGCGAATACGTGACGACCGCGGGCGCAAGCGATCTGTACGAGATCACGTCGAGCAAGGTCGTTCTCGAGACGACGCCGAACCCTGCGTTGCGCGATTTTGCGCAGACGATGGTAGCGCAGCATACCAAGAGCACCGCCGACGTGAAGGCCGCGGCGATGAAGTCGCGCGTCAAGGTCGCGCCGCCCAAGCTCTCCCCGCTCCAGCAGGAACTGGTCACCGAACTTCGCGCCGAGAAGGGCACCGCGCGCGACGCGGCCTATGTCGCGCAGCAGAAGGCAGCGCATGGTCAGGCGCTCGCCGTGCAGAAGGCATACGCGACGGAGGGCACCGCGCCCGCGCTGAAGACCACGGCCGCAGCGATCGTACCGGTCGTCGAGCATCACATCATGATGCTGAAGGCGATGTAAGCCGGGGTAAACCGGGCAAACGAGCCACCCTCACGCGCCAGATCACAGGACAGGATGAACCGACATGACGGATGAGAAAACCGTTCATACCGACGACGCTCCGCCAACGACGTGGAAGAAAGGCGATGCCCTCGCGGAGTCGGGCATTCCCGACGGAAAGGGTGGCTCGATCGTTGCGCGCGCCGTGACGATCAACCGGCCGTTCGGCGAAGTCTTCGCGTATTTCCGCGACTTCGCCAACCTGCCGACATTCATGGAGAACGTCGAACGGATCGATATCCTGAGCGACACGCGGTCGCATTGGGTGGTGAAGGCGCCGACCGGCAAGACGGTCGAATGGGATGCGGCCGTTACCGAAGAGACGCAGGACTGTGTCATCGCCTGGGCGTCGGAACCCGGTGCCGACGTCGCCAATAGCGGCCGGGTCGAGTTCCGCGATGCGGGTGCACGCGGCACGGTCGTTACCGCAACGATCGCCTATGATCCGCCGGGCGGCGCGATCGGCAAGCTGATCGCCAAGATGTTCCAGCGCGAGCCCGCGATCCAGGCACGGCGCGACCTGCGTCGCTTCAAGCAATTGATGGAAACCGGCGAGATTGCGACCGCGGCGATGAACCGCAAGCAACGCGAAGAGGAGATGGCCTGATGCGCGCTCTGGCATGGCACGGTAAGCACGACGTTCGCGTCGATACCGTCGACGATCCCGAGATCGTCAATCCGCGCGACTGTATCATCAAGGTCACCGCGACCGCGATCTGCGGCTCCGACCTGCATCTGTACGACGGCTATATCCCGACGATGCAGGCTGGCGACATCCTCGGCCATGAGTTCATGGGCGAAGTCGTCGAGGTCGGCGCCAAGTCGACGCTGAAGAAGGGGCAGAAGGTCGTCGTCCCGTTCACGATCGCGTGCGGCAGCTGTTATCATTGCGGCAAGCATCAATATTCGGCGTGCGACAACGGCCTGCCCGCCGACAACCAGGACATTGCACAGGAGCTCTACGGCCAGCCGATGTCGGGTCTGTTCGGTTACAGCCACATGACCGGCGGCTATGCGGGCGGTCAGGCGGAATATGTCCGCGTGCCGTTCAGCGACGTCGGGCCGATCGTCATTCCCGACGGCGTCGAGGACGAGAAGGTGCTGTTCCTATCTGACATCCTGCCGACCGGCTGGATGGCGGCGGAGAATGCGCAGATCGAGCCCGGCGACACCGTCGCGGTCTGGGGCTGCGGGCCGGTCGGGCTGTTCGCGGTGCAGTCGGCGTTCCTGATGGGTGCCGAGCGAGTCATCGCGATCGACCATTTCCCGCATCGTATCGAGTTGGCGAAGAAGTTCGGCGCGGAGACGATCAACTACGAGGAAAGCGCGGTCTACGAGGCGCTGATGGTGATGACCGGCGGGATCGGCCCCGATGCGGTGATCGACAGCGTCGGCCTCGAGGCACACGGCTTCTTCGTCGACAACGTGATCGACCAGATCAAGGCGTCGACCTTCCTCGGCACCGATCGTGCGCACTCGATCCGCCAGGCGATCATCGCGTGTCGCAAGGGCGGGCGCGTGTCGATGCCGGCGGTCTATGGCGGGTTTATCGACAAGTTCCCGCTCGGTGCGCTGATGGAAAAGGGGCTGACGCTCAAGACCGGCCAGACGCACGTTCAGCACTACATGCCCGCGCTGCTCAACGCGATCATGGAGGGCAAGATCGACACGACCTTCCTGATCTCGCACCGGATGGACTTGGAGGACGCGCCCAAGGGCTATGACATGTTCAAGAACAACCAGAACGAAGTGACGAAGGTCGTGCTCAAGCCCGGCTTCAATTGAGAGGATCTGAAACAATGGCCGATAAATTCGCGATCATCACCGGGGCCTCGACGGGCATCGGTTTCGAACTCGCCACGCTCGCGGCGAAGGACGGCTACGACATCCTCGTCGTCGCCAATGAAGCGCTGATCCAGTCCGCTGCCGCCGACTTCAAGCAGTTCGGCACCGAGGTCGCCGCGGTCGAGGCGGACCTGTCGACGATCGAGGGTGTCGATGCCCTTCTCGCCGCGACCGACGGGCGGAAGATCGATGTGTTGTGCGCGAATGCCGGACACGGTCTCGGCCACGGTTTCCTGGACCAGACAGTCGACGACTGGCGCAACGTGATCGATACCAACATCACCGGCACGCTGTACCTTCTTCAGAAGGTTATGCCGGCGATGGTCGCGCGTAACGACGGCAAGGTGCTCGTGACCGGGTCGGTCGCCGGCTACATCCCCGGCGCATTCCAGGCGGTTTACAACGGCTCGAAGGCGTTCATCGACAGCTTCACCGAGGCACTGCGCAACGAGATCAAGGACGCGGACGGCGTCACGCTGACGACGTTGATGCCGGGGCCGGTCGATACCGAATTCTTCGACCGTGCCGACATGAACTATACCTCGGTCGGCACCGATCCGAACAAGCGCGATCCGGCCGACGTCGCCAAGGACGGCTGGGATGCGCTGATGAGCGGGAAGGCGTCGGTCTTTTCGGGCTTCATGACGAAGGTCCAAGGCGTGCTCGCCAACGTCATCCCGGGCTCAGTACTCGCCGAACAGCATCGGAAGATGGCCGAACCCGGCAGCGCCAAGGACTGATCGGCGGCACGTCAGACGGTCTTGCAATGCGCGGTGGTGCCCAGCCTTCGATAGGACTGGGCACCACGTCGATGAGGGGGAAATTACAGATGGCGGCACCGTTGACGGCTCGGCGATCGGTCGTCGTCATCAGCGATTGGGTCGATGGCCAGCATGCCGAGCACGACCGCCAGTCATTCTCCCTGCTGCCGGCACACGCAGTTGCCCCAGTCAGTCAGCCATGGACCGGCGATCTCGTCCCCACAGACGTGACGGGCGGATATCTGGAGCGGCTGCCGCTCGCGTTGATCGCCGCCGGCATCGTCGACCAAGCCGAAATCTGGCATCACTGGCGCGGCGAGGACGAGCCTCCATTTCGTAGAGAGAACGCGGTTCTGGCGCGCCGCGCTTTCCGGATCGACGGCGAGCATGCCCCCTTTGCTTCGTCGCAAATGCATGCGTTCGTCGAGGCGTTCGGCGCGCCGCATATCCTCGTGGTGTTCGGCTTGGGTGTCGCGCCCGACCTGCTCGAACTCTGCGCGAACAGCATAATTCTCTACAACTCGATCGACGCGCCATCGCTGCGCGTACCGCCGGACGTCAGCGAGCATTTCGATCTCGTCGTCACCGGCGCGCAGTGGCAGTCGGACGAAGTCGAGGCGCGCCACCCCGGCATGCGCACCGCGATCCTGCCGGTCGGTCCCGAGTTCGCGGCGGTCGACCAGTTCCGTCCGCTCGGCACGCCCAAGGACGTCGACCTGATCTACGTCGCCGCCGCGCAGCCGTATAAGCGCCACGACATCCTGTTCGATGCGCTCGCGCAACTCCCGCGCGACGTCCGCGCGCTGTGCGTATTCGGCTACGGGGAGGATGCCGACGCACTCCGCCACCGCGCACAAGAGCAGAACCTCTCGATCGAGTTCGTCGGACCGCCAGGCGTGCCTATCGAAGAGGTCAACCGCCTGATGAACCGCGCCAGGTTCGGCGTGGTCTGCGGCATCGACGACGGCGCGCCCGCGATCCTCACCGAATACATGCTCGCCGGCCTGCCCGTACTCGCCAATACGGAATTACGCTGCGGATTGCAGTTCATTCTGCCCGAGACCGGCATGACGGCTTCGACGAACGGGTTTGCCGATGCAATTCTTACAATGCGCGAAACCTACGCAGAATATCGGCCCCGGCAAGCCGTATTGGAACGTTGGACCTGGCAGCATAGCATTGTGCGTTTGAAGGCAATTATCCAGCAAATACATGATGCAAAGCAATGACATTTACATAGTCAGGTTTGAGGTGTGGGCTTAGGTTCGATCGACAACGCGGATAACCGCGGATTTGCGGATTGGAAGAGCGTGCACGGTATCGGACCTATTCTCACGCCCTCGAACTCCGACGATGCCGCCCCGCCGCCGCTGATCTGCTTCTCGCACCTGCGCTGGGACTTCGTCACGCAGCGCCCGCAGCACCTGATGAAGAGGTTCGCGCAAGCCCAAAGCGTGTTCGTCTGGGAAGAACACATTCCCTGCGATCATCCGCTGCCGTTCCTCGAACACCACCCGTTTCCCGCCAACAATGTAATCGCGTTGCGCCCACGGTTGCCGCATTGGTGGAACGCCGAGCAGGTCGAGGCGGGCTTGCGGCAACTCCTCGACATGCTGGTCGCGACGAGCATTCGCGCCAAGCCTTTGCTCTGGTTCTACACGCCGATGATGCTCCCGTTCGCTGAGCATCTCGACGCCGCCGCGGTCGTCTACGACTGCATGGACGAGCTATCAGCGTTCCGCTTCGCCGACCCCGCCCTACTCGATCGCGAAGCGCGGCTGCTCGCGCGTGCCGACCTCGTCTTCACCGGCGGCTACAGCCTCTACGAAGCCAAGCGCGGCCGCCACCGCGACGTTCACGCCTTCCCCTCGGCGGTCGACGTCGCGCATTTTGCACAGGCCCGCACCGGCAATATCCAACCCGAAGACCAGCGCCACATCCCCGGCCCGAAGCTCGGTTTCTTCGGCGTCATCGACGAACGCATCGACCTCGCATTGCTCGACGCGGTCGCCGCCGAGCGCCCCGACTGGTCGTTCATCATGATCGGCCCGGTCGTGAAGATCGACCCCGCGCATTTGCCGCGCCGCGCCAACATTCACTGGCTCGGCGGACGCGGCTACAACGAACTCCCGGCGTACCTTTCCGGCTGGGACGTCGCGCTGATGCCGTTCGCGATCAACGCCGCGACGCGCTTCATCAGCCCGACCAAGACCCCCGAATATCTCGCCGGTGGCCTGCCGGTCGTCTCGACCCCGATCGTCGACGTGATCCGCCACTACGGCGACGCCGCGGCGGTCGCGATCGCCGCCGACGCGCCCGCGTTCGTCATCGCCTGCGAAGCCGCGCTAGCCCTCCCCCGCGAAGGCGCATGGCGCGACGAAGCCGACCGCCTGCTTGCCACGCAATCCTGGGACCGCACGCAAACCGCCATGGCCACCGAAATCGACCGCGTCTTAAACGGTAAAAAATATGCTCCCGCCCCGAAACGCGAACGCTACGATACGCTGATCGTCGGCGCAGGGTTCGCCGGCGCGGTCCTCGCCGAACGCCTGGCCAGCGACAGCGGCCAGCGCGTGCTGGTCGTCGACCGCCGCCCGCACATCGGCGGCAACGCGTATGACGAGCATGACGCGGCCGGCGTGCTGATTCACCGCTACGGCCCGCACATCTTCCACACCAATTCCGCCGATGTGTTCGACTATCTGTCGCGCTTCACCGACTGGCGCCCGTACGAACACCGCGTCCTCGCCAGCGTCGACGACAAGCTCGTGCCGATGCCGATCAACCGCACCACGCTCAACGACCTCTACGGCCTGTCGCTCAAGGACGACGCGGAAGCCGCAGCCTTCCTCGCCAGCCGCGCGGAATCGGTCGAGGACATCCGCACCTCCGAAGACGTCGTCGTCGCCGCGGTCGGCCGCGATCTCTACGAGACGTTCTTCCGCGGCTACACCCGGAAACAATGGGGCCTCGACCCGTCCGAACTCGACCGCGCCGTCACCGCGCGCGTGCCGACCCGCACCTCGACCGACGACCGCTATTTCACCGATAAGTTCCAGGCGATGCCCGCGAACGGCTACACCCGGATGTTCGAGGCGATGCTCGACCACCCCGGCATCACGCTCGATCTCGGCGTGGAATATCGCGACGTGATCGAGCGCGTCGACGTCGACCACATCGTCTTCACCGGACCGATCGACGAATATTTCGACTTCCGCTTCGGCAAGCTCCCCTATCGCAGCCTCCAGTTCCGCCACGAGACGCACGACGTCGCGCAGTTCCAGCCGGTCGCGGTCGTCAACTATCCCGACGAAGCCGTGCCGCAGACGCGCATCACCGAATACAAGCACCTTACCGGCCAGCTCCACGCGAAGACCAGCATCAGCTACGAATTCCCGAGCGCAGAGGGTGACCCGTATTACCCTATTCCCCGGCCGGAAAACCAGGCGTTGTTCAAGCGCTACGAGGCACTCGCCGACGCGGAGGAAGGCGTGACCTTCGTCGGCCGGCTCGCGACCTACCGCTACTACAATATGGACCAGGTCGTGGGGCAGGCGCTCGCCACCTATCGTCGCATGGTCGCCAAATCCGTCGTCCTCGAAACCCCCGTGATGGCCGCCGAATGACCCGCATCTGCCTGTTGACCGACAGCCTCGCCCCGTCCGGCGTCGGCGCACACATGATGACGCTCGCCGAAGGACTGGGCGGAGACGAGATCGTCGTCGCCGCTCGCGCCGGCACCGGCCTGCTCGAACACGCCGCCGCCAAGGGTTATGCGGTGAAAGCGCTCGACGACGATGCAGGCCTCGCGCGCTGGCTCGACCGCGCCGCGCCCGACATCGTCCACGTTCATGCCGGCATCGGCTGGGAAGGCCATGCAGCCGTCCGCGCCGCGCACGCCGCCGGCGTTCCGGTTATCCGCACCGAACACCTCCCCTACCTCCTCACCGACCCCGCGCAGCGCGACGAGCACCGCGACACCTCGGCCGCGCTCGCACGCCTGATCTGCGTCTCGGACGCGGTCGGCGACAGCCACCGCGCAGCCGGTATCGATCCAGCACTCGTCGCAACAATTCACAACGGCGTGGGCGCGCACAAATCCTCGCGCTCGCGCGACGCCCTCCGCAGCGAATGGGGCGTCGGCAATGCCCCCGTCCTCCTGATGGTCGCGCGCTTCGCCGAGCAGAAGGGCCACGCACTCCTGCTCGACGCGCTGCCCGCGATCCGCGACGCGCACCCGGACGTGATCGTGCTGCTGGCTGGCGAAGGCCCCCTCCTCACACAGACCGCACGCGCGATCGCCGCCAAGGGGCTGGCCGGCACCGTCCGCATGCTCGGCACCCGCAGCGACGTCGCCGACCTGATGACGCTCGCCGACCTGCTAGTCCTGCCCTCCGCGTTCGAAGGCCTGCCGCTGGTCGCGCTCGAAGCGATGGCCGCCGGCCTCCCCGTCGTCGCCACCGTCGCACCCGGCAATGCCGAAGCGATCGAGGACGGCGTCACCGGTCGCCTGACCGCCGCAGATCCGGCAAGTTTCGCCGATGCGGTCATCACGATGCTAGCCGACCGCGACAGCCTGAAAACGATGGCAAGCGCGTCGATCGAACGCCAGCAGGACCTCTTCTCGGCTGATCGCATGATCGCCGACACGCGCGCGGTCTACGCCGCGGTGCAAGACCAAAACACAAGGGGAGACGGCGTGGAGCGGACACGGATCGGGTTCATCGGCGCAGGCGGCATCGCCAACCGCCATTTCGGCGTGCTGGAGCAGTTCGACGACGTAGCGATCGTCGCGGTCGCCGACGTCGACATGGCGCGCGCGACCGAAGCCGCCGCCCGCTTCGGCGCGCGCGCATTCGACGATGCCGCGGCGATGCTGGCCGCGGTCGACCTCGACGCGCTCTACATCTGCGTGCCCCCCTTCGCGCACGGCGAACCCGAACGCCTCGCGATCGAGCACAAGCTCCCGTTCTTCGTCGAGAAGCCCGTCGCGCTCGATCTCGGCACCGCGGAGGACGTCGCCGCCGCAGTAGACCGGCTCGGCCTCGTCACCGCGGTCGGCTATCACTGGCGCTATCTCGACACCGTGGACGAGGTGAAGGCGCTGCTCTCGGCGACCCCCGCACGCCTCCTCTCTGGCTATTGGCTCGACTCCACCCCGCCGCCGCGCTGGTGGTGGAAGAAGGACGCATCGGGCGGCCAAATGCTCGAACAGACGACGCATCTCGTCGATCTGTCACGCTATCTCGTTGGCGACGTCGTCCGCGTCTACGGCCAGTCGGGCCATATCGACCGCGCCGCTTTCCCCGGCCTCGACGTCGCCACCACCAGCACCGCGATGCTCACCTTCGCCAGCGGCGCGATCGCCAACTTCGCGTCCACGTGCCTGCTCAACTGGAACCACCGCGTCGGCCTCCATTTGTTCGGCGAAGGCCTCGCCGTTGAACTCACCGACCGCGACGTCATGATCGACATCGGCCGCGGTCGCCCGGTCCGCGGCACCGGCAGCGATCCGGTCGTGCTGGAGGATCGCGACTTCATCGACGCGGTCCGCGGGGGCGAGAACCGGATCCGCTGCCCCTACCCCGCCGCGCTCGAAACGCTCCGCCTCGCGCTGGCGATCGAACGCTCCGCCGTCGAAGGCCGCGCGGTCGACGTCCGTGAGCGCGAGGTGATCCATGTCTGAGTGGCGCCACGTCCGCTCGCTCGGCGTCGAACGTCCCGGCCAGGCCTATTTCTTCGGCTATGACGAGGCGCCCCCAGGTGACGGCCAAGTCCGGCTCGACCTGCTCTACACCGGGTTCTCCGCCGGCACTGAGCTCACCTTCGTCAAGAACAGCAACCCGTATCTCCACTCCCGCTGGGACGCAGGGCGCGGCGTGTTCGTCCCCGGCGAGCCGAGCGCGCACTATCCGGTGCCGTTTCTCGGCTACATGGAATGCGCGCGCGTCAGCGACAGCCGGGTCGACGATTTCGCCAACGGCGACGTCGTCGGCACCGTCTTCGGGCACAAGACCGGCCACACTGCAGACCCGTTCAACGACCTGCTGACCAAGCTCCCGCCCGAGCTCGATCCGATCCTGGGCATCTATATTGGCCAGATGGGTCCGATCGCTGCCAACGGCATTCTCCACGCGGACGCCGAACTACTCGGCCCCAACGTCGTCAACCTCGGCGACGGCATCCGCGGCCGCCCCGCCTTGGTGATCGGCGCTGGCATCGTCGGCATGTTGACCGCCCTGTTCGCGCAGGCCGCCGGCGCGAGCGAAGTCGTGATCGCCGACCCGTCCCCCTTCCGCCGCCTGCGCGCCGAATGCCTCGGCATCACCGCGATGACCGAGGACCAGGCCTGGGCGTATGCCAAGGCGCGCTGGCTCCACGGCGGCGACGATCGCGGCGCGGACGTCGTGTTCCAGACCCGCGCCGACGCCGCCAGCCTCCACGCCGCAATGCGCGCGCTGAGGCCACAAGGCACGGTGATCGACCTCGCCTTCTACCAGGGCGGCGCCGACCGACTCCGGCTCGGCGAGGAATTCCATCACAACGGCCTCAACCTCCGCTGCGCGCAGATCAACCGCGTCCCCCGCGGCCTCGGCTTCCAGTGGGACCGCCGCCGCCTCGCCAACGAGACGGTGAAGCTCCTCCTCGCGCGCGGCCCCGAAATCCGCGCGCAGCTGATCACGCATGTCGTGCCCTATGACGACGCCCCCGCCTTTATCGCGCGGCTAGTCGGCGAGCGGCCAGAATTCCTCCAGATCGTCTTCAAGGTCGGCGATTGAGTACCGCACTCGTTACCGACGCCCGACCGATCCGCATCCTGTTCGTCTTCGCCTGGCTCGTCGTCGGCGGCGAGGAGACGGAGGTGCGACTGCTCGCTCAGGCGCTCGACCCGACGCGCTACCGGATCGAGGTCGTCGCCTGCTTCCGAAAAGACGGCATGCCCGAGCAGACGCACGCGCAACTGGAAGCGATCGGCGTCCCCGTCGACCGCACGCCCTACGCGCTCGGCTTCGACGAGACCGTCGCCTACCTCGCGAGCAAGCTGCCCGCATACGACGTCGTCGTCTCGTGCCAGAACGTCGCGGACATCTATCCCGCGCTCGAACGCATGCACCTCCGCCCGCCGTTGATCGAGCATGGCGGCCTCGTCTCCGAAGCGCTTGCCGGCCCCAAGCATTTCACCGCGCGCTATGTCGGCGTCTGCGCCTCGATCCGCGACGCCGCCGCCGGCCGTATGCCCGGCCGCGAACACCACGCGATCGAGATCCCGTCGATGGTCGACACGCGCGCCTTCGCCCCCGCCCGTCGCGCCCCCGTACGTGCGACGCTAGGGGTCGCCGAAAACGTACCGCTGATCGGCTGGCTAGGCAGGCTTGATCCGAAGAAGCGCGTCGAGGACTTCATCGAAGCCGCCGCGCTCGTCCACGCCCGCCACCCCCGCGCCAGATTCGTCGTGATCGGCGGACCGGACGCCTTCATCCCCGAATACGCCGCCGCCCTCCGCAACCGAGCGCACGCACTCGGCCTCGACACCGCCCTGACCTTCCTCGGCGACCGCGACGACGTGCCCGACCTGCTCGCCGCGCTCGACATCTTCGTCTGGCTTTCGCGCGGCGAAGGCATGCCGCACGTCATCGCCGAAGCCGGCGCCGCACACCTCCCCGTCATAGCAACGCGAGACAACGGCTCCGAACAACAGATCGTCGACGGGATCAGCGGCCTGTTCGTCCCCCACGAAGACCCGCCCTCCGTCGCTGCTGCGATCACGAAACTGCTCGAAGACCCGGCACTGCGGACCCGCCTCGGCACCGCCCTCCGCGCCAAGGTCGACAGCGAGTACGCCGTCGCCGCCGTCGTCCCCCGCTGGGAAACCCTGTTCGCCGAGGTCCTGTCCGACCGGCCGCCCCTGCCCCACCCAACCGGACTCTTCCGCAGCGTCCTACAAGGCGGCTTCGAATCCTCCACCCACCGCCGCGCACACGATCGCAAGCGCGTCGACGTCATCGCCGCCAGCCATCACGATACGCTCGCCGAGCATGATTACAGCGAACTCGCCAAGCTCGGCATCCTCACCGTGCGCGACGGCCTGCGCTGGCATCTGATCGAACGCGAACCCGGCCGCTACGACTGGTCCAGCCTCGACCGCCAGCTGGAGGCCGCCAAGGCGGTCGGCACCGAAGTCATCTGGGACCTGCTCCATTACGGCTGGCCCGACGACATAGACATCTGGACGCCCGCCTTCGTCACGCGCTTTGCGGCCTTCGCCGCCGCCGCCGCGCGCCATATCGGCCCGGCCGCCCCCGGCGAGACCCGCTTCTACGCCCCGGTCAACGAGATCTCGTTCTTCGCCTGGGGCGGCGGCGACGCAGCCTATCTCAACCCGTTCGCCCGAGGCCGCGGCTATGAACTGAAGGTCCAACTCGCCCGCGCCTCGATCGCCGCGATGGAGGCGATCCTCGCGGTCGATCCCGCCGCAAGGTTCGTCCACGCCGACCCGGTCATCAACGTCATCACCGACCCCGCCCGCCCGAACGACGCCCCCGCCGCCGAAGGCCACCGCCTCGCACAATACCAGGCCTGGGACATGATCGCCGGGAAAGCATGGCCCCAGATCGGCGGCCGCGCGCCATTGCTGGATATCGTCGGCGTCAATTTCTATCACAACAACCAGTGGATCCACGGCGGCCCCCCGCTAGCGTACGACCACCCCCTCAGCCGCCCGCTCCACGCGATCCTCGCCGACGCCTACGCGCGCTATGGCCGCCCGATCTTCATCGCCGAAACCGGCATAGAGGGCAGCGCGCGTCCCGCCTGGCTTCGCATGATCCTGCGCGAGGTCAAGATCGCGCAATCGCTAGGCGTGCCCGTCGAGGGCGTATGCCTCTACCCGATCCTCGACCACCCCGGGTGGGACGACGACCGCTACTGCCCCAACGGCCTCCTCGCCTGCTCGCCGATCGTGAGCGAGCGTATCGCACATGTCGCCCTCGCAGACGTTATTCGGACTTGGCTACTCGAAATACCGTCGGAGAGTATCTGAACGACAGCACGTCCGTTCGCGGCAGGACAGACTGTCAGCATGGCACTTGATGTCGATTGTCAGCATCTAACGTGACAGACCTACTGTCGGTTCTTCCGCCAGCGGTTCGAATAGGTGGCGTCGTCGGCTGGAACGACATTGGGGAAAACGGCACAGTCACCGCCGAATTCAAGCGTCACGACCACACCGCCGACCAGGTCGGCAAGCTCGGGAGCGAAGATGTGCTGTGTGTCTGGCAAGCCGCGATCAGCGCGCGAAAGCCGGGCGCATGATCGCCGTCGGCAGACAGGCAACAACCTCATGCGCTCCACCTCGACAGCGACCGGGCACGCATTCCGTGCAAACCGACGCACTGCCATTGCCTATCGACGCAGTAGGAATATCCTCGTCATCATCACATCCGATCCCGAGTCGGAGCACTCGGCAAATGGCTCGCGACCGTGATATCCTTGTAGGAGCGCTGCTATGACATTGTGGTATCCGGCTTCGATCGATCCCCAACACGCCGTGATCGTCACGGTCAAGGGCGATGCTCCCAAGGCCTTGTCGGTGCCGACGGTGGAATTGGATCTAGCGAAATTCCAGGCCGGGCGCTGGGCGTTGCAGCTCGATGCGGTGTTCGCGCGCCGGCGGGAACCGGCCGTCATCCTCGCCCAGGGGGTCGCCTGCCTTGCGGTGGCGTGGTGGGCGCAATTGTCGCCGCGAAGCTATCTGCACTCGGTTCAGGGCGCGCTGTTCCTGTCGCCGCTGAACATCGGCTTCGGCCAAGAGGCGATTGCGGCGGCGGCGCGGCAAGGGCCTTCGACTCGCCTGCCCTTCCCGTCGGTCGTCGCCAGCGTATCCTATCCGTTCATCGACAGGCTGCTGGCCGTCGCCGACGGCTGGGGCAGTCACGTCATCGAGACCGGCGCGGAGCCGGCAGCGTATCCCACCAATCGACAGGCGGCGCACACCGAGGCCACCGCGCGCTTCCTCGATCTTCTACCGTTGCTGCAAGGCGTCGCCTCGGATGATCGCCAGAGTTCGATCGGTGAGCTCCCTGCCGATATCCTCCCGCGGTAAGGGCGGATGTCAGCGTAACGCGAACCCCAGACCGCGAAGCACGCCCCGCAGGATATGACGCCCTGCCATCGCGTCTGCGCCACGCGTTCGGTCTCCCGCGAGATCGGTCCAGTCGCGTTCCGGCATGCCCTGATCGCGCTGGAACGCACGCAGCGCGATATTATACGCTGCCGCCGCTTCGTCCTGCCGCGATGTCCACTGATACGTCTCGTGAAATAGGACCGAGGCTTGCGGCAGTCTTGGTTTGACCGCGGCGGTACGCAACGGATCGGGCTTGCCGACGACGAGGCCGAACAGGGGAAAGACCCGCGGTGGCAGGTCGAGCTCCGCGGCAACCGCCGACGGCTGGTTGCGAATACCGCCGATGTAAACCGAGCCCAGTCCGAGCGATTCCAGTGCCACCACGGCATTCTGCGCGGCGAGCGCGGTGTCGACCGTTCCGAGCACGAAGCTTTCCAGATAGTCGAGCGCTTGCGGCTGCGTGCCCCGCGCTCGCCCGATCTGCGTCAGTCGGTCGAAATCGATCAACCAGACCAGCAGCAACGGCGCATCGACGATATGCTGCTGATTGCCCGCCAGAGCCGCAAGGCGTGCCTTGCGGGCGGGATGCTGGACCGCGACGACGCTCCAGACCTGAAGGTTGGAGGATGACGGTGCCGACTGCGCCGCTGCGACCAACGTCTCGATGACACCCGGATCAAGTGGCTCGGGCAGATATGCGCGGACGGACCGATGATCGAGCAGCGTCCGGAGCGTTGCGTTGTCCGCGATCGCCACCGGGGCATCCTCGTCGCGATACCGGGTGCGGAACGCTTCGTTCAAGCTCATGCGTGTGCGCCGATCGGCTCGGGCGGTACCGCGGTCCGCGCGCGCGACTTCGAGCCATTCTCCGGACGCTGCAGACCAAGATTCTCGCGTAACGTCCGCCCTTCATACTCCGCGCGAAACAACCCGCGGCGCTGCAGGATCGGCACGACCTGATCGACGAAATCGGTGAGGCCCGTCGGCAGGATCGGCGGCATGATGTTGAACCCGTCCGCCGCGCCCTGCTCGAACCATGTCTGGATGACGTCGGCGATCTGCTCGGGTGTGCCGACGCTGGTGAGGTGCCCGCGCGCCGTCGAAACCTGCCGGTATAGCTGCCGGAGCGTCGGTCGGTCGCGTTCGATCAGGTCGGACACGAGTTTCAGCCGGCTCTTGCTGCCGTTGGTATCGTTCGGCAGCGCCGGTGCGATATCGTCGAGCGCATAGCCCGACAGGTCGATCCCCTGATAATGGCGGCGCAATATGCCCCACGCGATCGACGGATGAACGAGCGACTGCAACGCCTCGTAGCGCGTCGCGGCTTCGGCTTCGGTGCCGCCGAGGACCGGGAATATCCCCGGCATGACCAGCAGATCCTCCGCCCGCCGCCCATATCGCGGCAGGCGCGCCTTGATGTCGGCATAGAACGCCTGCGCGTCGCCCAGGATCAGATTGGCGGTAAAGATCACTTCGGCGGTCCGGGCCGCAAGTTCGCGACCCGGTTCGGATGCCCCCGCCTGGACGATGACAGGATAGCCTTGCGGCGAGCGTGCGATGTTCAGCGGCCCGCGGACCTGAAAATGCTCGCCTTCATGCGCGAGCAGGTGGAATTTGTCGGTGTCGAGGTACACGCCGGCATCGCGGTCGCGGACGAACGCGTCGTCGTCATAGCTGTCCCACAGCCCCTTCACGACATCGATATATTCTTCGGCACGGTCGTAGCGGCGGGCGTGTTCGAGGTGCGCCGGCTTGCTGAAATTGGCCGAGACGTCAGCGCCGGTGGTGACGACGTTCCACCCCGCCCGGCCGCCCGAAATCCAGTCGAGCGACGCGAACTTGCGTGCCGTCGTGTACGGATCCTCGTACGTGGTGGTCGATGTCGCGACGAACCCGATCCGCTCGGTGACCTGCGACAGCGCCGACCAAAGCGTGATCGGCTCGAAATGCGCGGCCTTGGCATTCTGTTTGAAGGTGGCCTCGTCGGTGAAGTCCGCATAGCCGCCCGGACTGTCGGCGACGAAGACCATGTCGAACTTGCCGCGCTCGGCGGTCTGCACGACCTGTTTATAGTGCTCCAGATTGTGGCCCGCATCAGCCTGCGCATCGGGGTGGAGCCATGCCGAGACGTGATGGCCCGTCGCCTGGAGGAACGCGCCGAGACGTAGCTTGCGATCGTGATTGCTCATGCGCTCATCCTTTGCCGGGTGGAATATTGGGTAAGACCATCGGTCTCGACGCCAAGCAGCGCGAGCAGGTCGTGCTGGAGCGTGGCGAACCGGTCGCGCCGGGCCGCGGTATCGGTCGGCAATGCGACGCGGATGTCCGCCACGATGCGCCCCGCGTCGAGCACCACGACCCTGTCGGCGAGTTCGATCGCCTCGTCGACGTCGTGCGTGACAAGCAGCACGGCGGGGTTGTGCGCCGCCGACAGCCGCCGCAACAGGACGTGCATCCGGATGCGGGTCAGCGCATCGAGCGCACCGAACGGTTCGTCGGCCAACAGAAGTTCGGGACGCCGGACCAGCGATCGCGCAAGTGCAACGCGCTGCTGTTCGCCGCCGGATAATTCATAGGGCCAGGATCGTTCCCGCCCCGTCAGCTCGACTTCGGCAAGCGCCTCGCGTCCCCTGTCCCGTGAGTCCTTGCCGTCGAGACCGAGCACGACGTTGTCTAGCACCCGCTTCCACAGCAGCAGCCGCGCATCCTGGAACACGACCGACAGACGATCCGGAACGACGATCTCGCCCGCACCATTCGCCTCGTGGTCGAGACCGGCAAGCGCGCGCAGCAGCGTGCTCTTGCCCGAACCGCTGCGCCCGAGCAGCGCGACGAATTCACCGCGCGCGATATCGAGATCGACGCCGTCGAGCACACCCTTCTGCGTGAAGCGGCGCGTCAGGTTGCGGATTCGCACGACGCTCATGCGCCGAGCGTCCGGCGCCAGGTCAATGCGCGGCGCTGGATCACGCGCACCACGGCATCCGATCCCAATCCCAGGATCGCGTAGACGACGAGGCCGACCAGCATCACGTCGGTCTGCGCGTAATTGCGGGCCAGCGTGATCATGTAGCCGATGCCGCTGGTCGCGTTGAGTTGCTCGACGACGACGAGCGCAAGCCATGCCGCGGTGACGCCGAACCGAAGCCCCAGCAGCATGCCGGGCAGCGCGCCCGGGAGGACGACGTGCCGGATGAACGTCGACCGCCGAAGCCCGAGCGTTTCGGCGAGTTCCACCTGTTTCAGATCGATCGCGCGCAAGGCGCTGTGCGTATGGATGTAGATCGGCGCGAACACGGTGACGGCGATCACGGTGACCTTCATCGCCTCGCCGACGCCGAACCACAGGATCATGAACGGGATCAGCGCGAGGACGGGAATGCCGCGCTTGAGCTGAACCAGACCGTCGATGACATACCCGCCCAGCAAGCTGAGACCCGAGACGAGGGCCAACACAACGCCAACGACCGTGCCGAACGCCAGTCCTTGAGCCGCGCGCCATGCCGACACAGCCAAATTGGTCTGCAGCCGACCGTCGCGCACGAGTTCGATGCCCGCCGTGAGCGCCGTCCACGGCGCGGGCAGGATGCGGGTGTCGAGAAAACCGGTGATCGAGAAGACCGACCAGTATAGCAGCAGGAGCAGCGGCCCGAGCAGCCACCCCCAGGCGCGCGGCGTATCGAGCCCCAGGCGGCGGGTACGCTCGCGACGATCGCGCGCCGCCGCCGCGGTATCGTCGACGGCATCCAGCTTGAAGGTCGATACGGAAGCAACGGTGCCGAGATACGCGGTGGTCATTGCAGCATGGGGAAAGGGTGCGTTCATGACGACTCCTATGGGCCGGAGGAGGCAGCGGCTTCGGCGGCAAAGCCGTCTGCCGCGATGGTTTCGAAGCGGGGATCGAACAATGCCCGCGCATCGAAGCGGGGCTTGCCCATCTGCGGCGCCAGCAGGTCGATCGCACCCTGCTGATACGCGATCGGTTCGGCCCAGCGGCCGGGGATCACGACCTCCCCCTGCGCCGCGAGGATGAGCTTCGCATCGGCGAGCGAAAGCCCTTGTTGTGCGACGTAATAGCCGCGGGCGAGTGCATCGGGATGCGCCTGCTGCCACGCCTGCGCACGCCCCCACCAATAGACGAAACGCTTCAGCGCAGCCGCCTTTCCGGGATCACGCAGGCTATCCAGCGGTACATAGGCCAGCACGGCATCGTCCCGAAAATCCGGATGCGGCAGTGTCCTGGCCCCGTCCCGCGCGAATTTGCGGAGATAGCGATCGGCGACGATCCCGCTGCCGATCGGTGCGACGTCGACCAGATTGCTCGCAAGCGCGCTGGTGTAGACGTCGCCGCCGATGCTCGACGGCAGTTCGACCAACGTGACATCGGCCTTGGTCAACCCGAGCGCCTTGAGCGTCTGCAGAACGATCTGGCCTTGCACCTGGCTGGGACTGAACGCGATCCTTTTACCGCGCAGGTCGGCAAGGCTGCGGATCCTGGCCTTCGGTGCGATGGCGAGGACGAAAGCCGGGTGCCGCGCAGGATCGCGACGCTCGCGGAACGCCACGATCCTGACCGGCAGCCCTACCCAGGTGGCGTGAAGCGGTGGCACGTTCGCACCAAGCCCGACATCCAGCGCCTTTGCGTGGAATGCCTCGGTCACATCGGGACCGCCGGTGATCTGCGCCCATTTCAGCGTGAAGGGGAGCTTGTCCTCCCACCCTAGATGCTCGAACACCCACTGCGTCACGGGATCGCCGACCACCAGCACGGTGCCCTTCGTCACCGAGTCCGGCAGCGGCGCGGTTTCAGGCAATCCTCCTGCCACGGCTGCCGATCGGCGATTGGGGGCAAACGCGAACAGCAACGCGATCGTGACCGCGACGAACGCGGCCAGCGCGATAAAGCCCCAGGGCTTGCTTCTGGCCGCGCGCGGCATCAGCCGAGCACGTTGAACAGTTCGCCTTCCAGCGGCTGCGACACGAACCCGTCCGGCCCGCGCGTCAGATCGCCGGCGACCGTGATCCGTCGAACCGCCCGTGGCAGATCGAAGTGCGAATAATCGATCGGTCCAGCATGTGCGACGGCTTGGTTGTCCCACACCACCAGCGACTTCGGTTTCCAGTGGAACCGTACCTGATATTCGGGCCGCGTCGCCTCGTAGAACAACAGGTCGAGCAGCGCCTTGCTCTCGGGTTCCTTCAGTCCGACGATATGGCTGATCGTCCCCGGATTGAGGAACAGCAGCGTTTCGCCGGTTTCCGGGTGAACGCGGACGAGCGGGTGCAGCGCGGCAAAGGGCCCGGCGGATCGTCCGTCGCGCCGCGGCTTGGCATCGGCGCCATCATAGCCGCTGGTCCGGTGTACGGCCTGAAGTCCGTCGATCAGCGTGCGGATCGGTGCGGACAAGCCTTCATAGGCGGCGACCAGATTGGTGAACAATGTATCGCCGCCGAACGGGGGTATCTCGACGCCTTGCAGGATCGAATACCGGTTTGGATTGGCGACGAAGGTGATGTCGATATGCCAACCCTTATAGTCCCGCGGCGGTTCGCGGCCTGGCGGAGCCACATCGTTGCGATTGCGCCGTGCGCGATATTCCTCGACGCTGCGTTCCCAGATCTCCGGATGATCCTCCAGCCCTTCCGAGATCGGATGCGCCGGCGTCAGCGGCCCGAATGCGCGGCCGAACGCCTTTAACTGGTCGTTGTCGATGTCCTGATCGCGGAAGAACACGACCCGCCAGTCGTGCAACGCCTTCTGGATATCGGCCGCGACATCGGCATTGATCGGCTGGCGAAGGTCGACGCCCGAAATCTCCGCGCCGATCGTCGGCGTCACGGGCGTGACGCCGATGTGGCGGTAACCGAAGCGATCGACGGCTTGTTCGGGGCGAAGCGCAGCTACGTTGCTCATGAGACTCTCCAATCGATTAAACCGAGCTTGTGGATCAGCCCGGCGGCTCAGGCGGGGACGGGTTCTGGCGGCACGAGCTTCAGGCTCTCCGCCGGATAGCGCGCGCCGGCGGTCGCTCCCCGGGGGAAGGCCTCTTCGAGCGCGTCGATCGACTGGTCATCGAGCACCAGACCGTTTGCGGCCCAGTTCGATTCCAGGTGTTCGACGTGGCGCGTACCCGGGATCGGCACGACATCCTTCGACAGCACCCATGCCAGGCTGACCTGTGCGATGCTGGCACCGAGCCGCTTGGCGACCTGTTCTATCGTCGTGCGGCGTTGCGCGTTTGCGGCGACCGCCTCGGGCTGGAACCGGGGATGCAGATGACGCCGGTCGGCGGGATCGGACACTTCGGCACCGGCCAGGAAGCCGCGCCCGAGCGGACTATAGGCGACGAAACCGATGCCGAGTTCGCGGACCGTCGGCAGGATCTCGACCTCGACATCGCGCGTCCACAGCGAATACTCGCTCTGTAACGCGGTCAGCGGGTATGTCGCATGCGCGCGGCGGATGCCGTCGGCGGTCGCCTCGGAAACGCCGACCGCGCCGATCTTGCCCGCGTCGACAAGTCGCCCGAGTTCGCCGATCGACTCCTCGATCGCGATCAGCGGGTCGACGCGGTGCAGATAATAAAGATCGATACGCTCGACGCCGAGCCGCTTGAGACTGGCCTCGACCGCATCGCGCGGATGCACCGGTTCGACGTCGGCACCGCCACCTTGCGGACGATGGACGAACTTGCTGGCGAGAACCACGTCGGCGCGGCGCGACCGGACCGCCTCGCCGACCAGCCGTTCGTTATGGCCGTCGCCGTAGCCGGTCGCGGTATCGAACAGCGTGATGCCCAGGTCGATCGCCCGGTGGATCGTGGCGGTCGAGGCCGCATCGTCCGCCTGACCGTACGTGTTGGACAGCCCCATCGCTCCAAAGCCCTGACGGCTGACGACGAGTTTTCCGAGATTGGGCATGGGCACCTCCTGAGACGCAATTGCTCGTGAACTGTCCAAAGGGTGCGCTTCGGGCTGCTTTCGAGGAACGTAGAAAAGCTTTGCTGGGCGGTAGAATCCATACTCCGCCGATGGGATATTAAAATTCGCGTCTCTTTGGTGTGCACGGACCCGGTTCTAAAACTCGGATGGCCCGCATCTTGCGACTTCTAAGAAGTGATCAATCCACAAACGAACGGCCATCTGCGGCCAGCGGCCTGCCATTGTTCGTAGAAAAACTATGCCGCGGCCGCTCCGAAATTGGGCCAAATCCCATTGACGGTATATGAATTAGATTGGACCGTTGGGGTGTCGATCGATGGACGGCGGGGACGCATGGCCGGCCCGCCCGAAGCCATCCGGCGACATCGTCATTTCACAGAATTGGGGCAGCGAGAATGGCATCATCCTCTCGGCGTATTGTGTTTCGGTCGTCGGCCATCGGGTTGCTCATGGCGGCGCAACCGGCGTTCGCCCGGGACGAACCGAAAAAGGATGCCGTGGCGGCGACCCCGCCAGAACCAACGGACGACATCCTCGTCACGGCGCGTCGCCAGGCGGAACGCGCGCAGGACGTTCCAATTGCGTTATCGGTGCTGACCGGGGCCGCGCTCGAACGCACCGGCAGCTATACGCTGACCGATGTCCAATCTCAGACGCCCAGCCTCACAGCGTTCAACTCGAACCCGCGCAACAGCTCGATCGGCATCCGCGGGATCGGCGTGTCTTCGGCCTCCGACGGGCTGGATACGTCGGTCGGCGTCTATATCAACAACGTTTATCTCGGGCGCCCCGGCATGGCGTTGGCGGATCTGATCGACGTCGATCGCGTCGAGGTGTTGCGAGGGCCGCAAGGTACGTTGTTCGGCCGCAACAACTCGGCCGGCGTGCTCAACATCACGACCCGCAAACCCGAATTCACGTTCGGCGGCACAGCGGAAGTTTCGCTCGGCACCTATGGTTACAATCAGGAGCGGATCAGTGTGACCGGCCCGGTTATCGACGGCCTGCTCGCGTTCCGCGTCACCGGGTTCAACACCCACCGCAACGGCGTACTCGACAACATCAAGACCGGGATCGATGCCAACAGCGTCGGGCGCAGCGGCGGCCGGGTCCAGTTGCTCGCCACCCCGGCGAGCAACCTGACGATCCGCCTGTCGGGTGATTATTCTCAGGAAGACGATACGTGCTGCGTCAGCGCCACGAAGCTCGTGCTGCCAGCATCACTCAGCGCAACGACAAGCCGGACGCTCCGCGCGCTCGCGTCGCTTGGCTATGTGCCGCAACGCAGTCTCGACTTCACGCAGAACAATTCGCCGCAGAACATGAAAACCGACCAGAAAGGGGTGTCGCTGCAGGTCGACTGGGATCTCGGCTTTGCAACCGCGACATCGATTTCCGCCTGGCGCTATTGGCATTTCAATCCCTTGCAGGACAGCGATGGCACGCCGCTCGACGTCATCCAGGTCAACGTCGCGCAGACCAAGGACGATCAATATTCACAGGAATTCAGGCTCGCGTCGCGGCCGGGGCGGTTCAACTGGCAGGTCGGTGCCTACCTGTTTCACCAGCGGTTGAAGGATCACTTCATCCTCAACCAGTTCGGTACCGATGCGAGCGCGTTCTACACGACCTATCTGCGCCTCGCCAATCCGGCTGCGGCAGCCGTGGTGATCGCGCCGGGATCGCAGTATCTCGACGATGTCGATACCAGCGTCGACAGTGTCGCCGCGTTCGGCCAGGCGAACTTCGATATCACGGAGCGGCTGACGGTCACGGGCGGCATCCGCTATACGCGCGACAAGCGCTCGGGGGTGTCGGACACCTCGATCGTCGGCACGCCTTATGCGGCGACGTCGATCCCCTTCCATTACGACGTTTCCGTAAAGGACGACAATGTCTCCTACCTCGCGAGCGCATCGTACAAGCTGGCCGACGACGTGCTGGCCTATGCCTCGTATTCGACCGGGTATAAGGGATCGGGCCTGAACCTGAACTCCGCGGTGTCCGCGGGGACTCCGCTGGTCCTGTCGCCCGAGAAGGTGAAGAATTGGGAACTCGGTTTGAAGAGCCAGTTCTTCGATCGTCGTGTCACGATCAATCTCAGCGCGTTCTCGACCGACCTGTCCGGCCTGCAGGCGAATATCGTCCCGACGAACGGCAACCGCTCGTATCTGGCAAACGTCGGCGACGTTCGGTCTCGCGGTGTCGAGTTCGACGCCTCGCTTCGCGTCACCGATACGCTGACGCTCAGCGGCAACGGATCGTACAACGACGCGGTCTATAAGCGCTACGCAAACGCACCCTGCCCTGTCGGCGTGAGCGGCGTCTGCGACCTGACTGGCCGACCGCTGTTCCAGGCGCCCCGATGGATCGGCAACGGCACGGTCGATTACCATGTCGATCTGGGAAACGGCACACGCCCATACGCGCTCGCGCAAATCAGCTATCGCTCGAGCATTTTCGGTACCGCCGATGCCGGACCCTATAGCCGCATTGAAGCTTACGCGCTGGCCAATTTCCGGATCGGCGCGGTGCTCGGCAACGGACGCTACGACCTCTCCGCCTGGATCAACAACGCGTTCGACAAACAGTATTTCCAGAACCTGAGCACGACGGCGATCGTTGGTGCGTCGCCATTCGCCTATGCCGGACAATTGGGTACGCCGCGCGCCGCAGGGACTACGCTGCGAGTCAACTTCTGACTTGCAGCACGCTAGGTTCTTTTCGATCTTCAAGCGCGGCGTGATCGGCACGTCCCACCACATGAGCGAGGCTAACCTGGGCCGCTACTGTGCCGAGTTCGACCTCCGCTACAACACGCGCGGTATGGACGATGGCGAGCGCGCTGCGCTGATGCTCAAGGGCGGTGAAGGCCGTCGTTTGACCTATCGGCGGACTGACAACCTCGCCGCCTAAGTGGCCAAAAATCCCGCGAACGATCGGAACGCCGCGTAAGCGTTACTTTCCTGACTGACTCGACTCTGGCTTGCGCTTGCCGATAGGCTTGTGCGGCTTGTGAGGAGTGGCGAACATACGCTGTAACGCTGCCTCGCGTCGGGCTGTCGTCTCCGCTTCGGAGTAGGTGTCCGCGTCGTGCTTAGGAACCATCATGTTCGTCACTCCTCCAAACACAATTCGCATCAGAACAGCCAGTTTCGCCTTCGCTTCGGTGCCGGGCTCCGGCACCGCGGGAGCCACGGACTTACACCTTTTTACGCCGGACGGTGAGCCAAACTACGTCACCTTCCTTACCCCGTTGGGCGTAGGGCAGATTAACGCGACAACGTCGCAGGTAATGGCGCAAGCCGGCGATGTGCCCCATGAAGGACAGTATCCGTTCGCTGTGCCCGGTGCCATTCGTAAAGGTGAAGGAACTAAAACGTTCTTTGGGCAAGAGTACGACAGGGCGGCCATAGAAGCCTTAGGTGTACTTTTGATTCGAGAAAACTTGCTAGATCATGGCTTGATCGAGACATACAGCGCAATGACGGGCGTATCTATTCAACAGGCCTCTAATCAATATTATTCCTCGACGAACATGAAGACTAGACTAGATGTGATCCGCAGTCTAGCTGACGTGAGCAGCCTCTCAGGCGAGAGAAAAAAAAGCTGCTAAAAGCATTGGATATAGTAAGTTCCGTTTCTAATCGTAGAAATGATCTAGTTCACGCTCATTGGTATTTCAGGGATGGCAAGCACATAACTCATAACTACAAACCGAACTCAAAAAACAAGATTGTGGAGGTAAACGTTACTGCCAAGGCGATATTGTCTCTCGCAGAGGATTACCTGGCGGCACAGGGGCTGTTACCAGCTTCTGCGCAGCTTATTGAAAGAGAGCGGAAGGCGACCTCAAACACCGCGACAAGTCGATCTTCCGGCGACCCAAGCATCTGATAACCCATCGCACCGCGCAGGGCGGAAACACCTGCTTCAATCATAGCTGCGGTTACTTCGATTTTAGCGCCAGTCCGCCCGGAATCATGTGCCATCTTAACCTGCTAACTAAAGTATATAGCTGCCCTTCCACCCGCTAGGCTGCCTGGCTGAATTTATTATCAAGCAACCCGGCGATACGGCCACTCTCAACCGGGCGACTGAATAGATAGCCCTGAATGTTACCGCAGCCCTCACCGCGCAGCAGGTCGAGCTGCCCGGTATCCTCGACGCCCTCGGCGGTCGTTTCCATGTTCAGCGCGGTCGCCAGGTCGACGATTGCGCGGACGATCGCCGCGGCGCTTGGATCGGTGGCGATGCTGGTGATGAACGAGCGGTCGATCTTGATCTTATCGAACGGAAAGCTGCGCAGGTAGCTGAGCGACGAATAGCCGGTGCCGAAATCGTCGAGCGCGACGCGAATGCCCATCGCGCGCAGCGTGTGCAGCAATGCGATCACCGGATCCTCGCCGTCGAGGAAGACCGATTCCGTGATCTCGATCTCGAGCCGATCGGGTGCCAAGCCACTATGTGCGAGCGCCTGGAGAATGATCGCCTGCAAGCCGCTGTTGCGGAACTGCAGCGGCGAAACATTGACCGCGACGCGGACATGCTCGGGCCAGTGCATCGCCTGTCGACAAGCCTCCTGCATCACCCATTCGCCGATCGCGATGATCAGCCCGGTATCCTCGGCGATCGGGATGAACTCGGCCGGCGGAACGATGCCGCGCTCCGGATGATGCCAGCGCACCAGCGCTTCGAACCCGCCGATCCGGTCCGCCTTAAGGTCGAACACCGGCTGGTAGTTGAGCACGAACTGGCCTGCCTGGATCGCCTCGCGAAGGTCGAGTTCGACCTGCCGCCGCCAGCGTGCCGCGGCGTCGAGTGCGGGTTCGAAAAACCGGAACACGCCGCGACCGTCTTCCTTCGCGAGATACAGAGCGAGATCGGCATTCTTGAGCAGTTCGTCGGCGTCCTCGCCGTCGATCGGCCCGATCGCGATGCCGATGCTGACCGCGGTCGCGATGTGGTGGCCATCGGCCACGACCGGCTGGCGCATCATATCGAGGATGCTCTGTGCAAGGACGCGCGGGCGATCGGCATCGAACTGCCCCGACAGGATCACCGCATATTCATCGCCGCCGAGCCGCGAGACCAACCCGTCGGGTGCGACCTCGATCAACATCGTGCCGATCGCCTTCAGCAACGCATCGCCGACCGGATGGCCGAGCGTGTCGTTCACGCCCTTGAAGCGATCGAGATCGAGACACAGCACCGCGATCCCCCCGCCGGTACGCCCGACCTGGAGGATCGCCTGGTCGAGCGACTGGCGAAAAAAGGTGCGGTTCGGCAGGCCGGTTAGGACATCGTGGAACGCAAGATGGGTGATCCGGTTCTCGCGTTCGAGAATGCCGGCCGACATCCGGTCGAAGCTCGCGGCGAGCCTGCTGATCTCGTCGCGCCCCTTCACGACGATATGCGCGCGACTCCCCTCCTCCAGCGCGCGCGCCGCGGCGTCCAGCGCCGCGAGCGGTCCGGCGATCCCCAGCGCCAGCCGCCGGCTGCCCAGCACAACGAGGATCAGCCCGGCCAGCCCGGCGAGCGCGATGCCCGCCTGCAACGGAAGATAGGGAGTCAGTGCGGCGTTGAGCGGATAGCGGATCAGGATCGCCGCCTGCGGCCGACGTGTCAGGCCGGCCAGCGGCTTGGCGATCGCGAAAGCGCGGCCGGTCGACAGATTTAGCATGGCGAGCGTCCGGGTCGACTGCGATGCGCCGACCAGGCGATCGACGTCGGCGTCCGACCCGATCGACCGGTCCGCCGCATGCCAGCGGCCTGCGCCGTCGCTGCGCATGATCGTCGCGATCAGCGGGATCGCGGACAGCCGTTCGAGCGCATGCATCTCCGTGCCATCGAGTCGCACCGCGAAGACCACCCAGCCGACCTGTGTCGGCGCCATCACCGGTGACAGGATCAGTCGATATACCTGCCCCGCCACCACCACGACCGCGTCGCGCCGGTCGTCCGGAACCGCGAAGGGAAACCGAGCGACCGTCGCCGCAAGCGCGCCCGAGGGGCCGCTGACCCGGCCGTCCTGATCGACCACGAACGCGGCGGTAACCTCGGCCCGGTGGCTGATATTGGCAAGCGCGGATGTGATCGTCGGCCGATCCCCACTGGCAACCGCGGCGCGGAATCCGAAATCTCGCGACAGCAGGTCGGCCGACGCGATCAGCGACTGCGACCTGAGCGTCCAGACCCGGTCGTAGACGCTGCCGCTGGCGATAAGTTCCTGGCGCACGGATTCGCGCGCGTGCGTCCAGATCATCGCCTGCGCGACGATCGCGAGCAGCACCATCGTTACCGCGAACAGGCTCGCGTACAGCACCGACAGCTTGGTCCGGAGATGGCGGAATCGCGGCGCGCGAAGACCCATCACCGGTGCAGCACGAAGGTCGTGGCAAAGCCCGTGGCGGCGACGTCGATCGGCTGCGACGCGGTGCTGCCGGGCGCGCGGATCGAGGGGTGCCAGACGCGGACCGTACCTGTCCCTGCCGGCACGCCGGTGATGCTGACATGCCCCGCCTGGTCGGTCAGCGCGGCAAACGGCGTGGCAGTCACGAACACGAACCCGCTCATCGAATCATGGATGTTGCAGCCGAGCGGGACCACCCCCGGACGGTCGAACAGGACGGTCCGCGCATCCTCCTGCCCGTAGAGTTTCAAGTCGAACTTCTTGGTCTTCGAAAACGAATAGACGTGGTGACGCACCCGGTCGCGATTGGGGAAGCCGACCGTCGCGCCGACCGGGACGATCAGCACGTGTGGCTGAAACGCGATGTCGCGCTGTTCGATCATGTACGGCCCGCGCACCGTCACCCCCGGCGCCTTGGGCGTCTCGATCGTGACCACCGCGCCCGGCAGTGGCTTGCCGTCGAAGCCACGGACATCGATCGCCACCGTGGCGGCATGCGCGGCCATGGGCAGCGCAAACGCGACGATCATCGAACTCAGGCGGAGGACGGATGCGTACATAGAGCGACTTCTAACGGTCGGAAGATTGCCAATCCGTAAATGCCGCTCATGTCTTTTTCGCCCCGGCTCCGCGTGGAAAACCGGGCTAGGGAAACCGAGATTTAACCAATGGTCTCCATGAGATACCGGATGATTCGCATGCCATCGACCGTCGCCGGATGCATCGCCAACTTCGTGGTGGCGATCACCGTCGTGACAGCGTCTCCCGCCGCAGCGCGCGAGGGTCGCGCAGGCGGTAAGCTGATGCTGACCAACGGCGTCACCACGATCGAGGGCAGTTCGGGCGGAGGCATCTCCACCTGGGCGCTGATCGCCGGCAACGAGACCGTCGACGGGATCGGCGGGTCCGCGCACGTCTCGGTTATCCTGCTGCCGGACTATCGATGGGAGAGCCACGGCGCAGCTATCGGGGTCCACGACCGACTGGAACTGAGCTACGCCCGACAGAATCTCGACACGCGCGATGTCGGTGCAAAGCTTGGTATCGGTCGCGGCTATACGCTCAACCAGGACGTGTTCGGTGCCAAGCTGCGTGTCGCTGGCGATGCCGTCTATGGCAGCGCCTACCTGCCGCAGATCGCGATCGGCGTGCAGTACAAGCACAATCTCGATCCGCAGATCGTCGCCGCGGTCGGTGGACGCCACGCCAGCGGTACCGATATCTACGTGGCTGCCACCAAGCTCCTGCTGCGGCAAAGCATCCTGCTCGGCACCACGATCCGCTACACGAAGGCCAACCAGAACGGCCTGCTCGGGTTCGGCGGCGATCGCGGCGCACATCGCACCGTCCAGGTCGAGAGCACGCTCGGCTATCAGATCTCGCGCCAGTTGGTGGTCGGCGGCGAATATCGGTCGAAACCGGACAATCTCGGGTTCGCCAAGGAGAATGACTGGAAGTCCGCCTATGCCGCCTATGCGATCAACAAGAACCTGACCGCGACCGCGGCCTATGTCGACCTGGGATCGATCGCAACGGCCGAGCGCCAGCGCGGCGGCTTTCTGTCGCTCCAGACTGCCTTTTAGGGGACGTTTCCGATGCTCGTGCTTGCCTTGCTCGTCCTCCTCCAGACCGCGCTGGCGCCGCCAGGCGAGGACCCGGTCGCGCCCTATGCCATGAGCGATGCCAATGCCGGCGGCGGTCCGTTCAAGGGCGTTGCCATGCTCGAGGCGTTTCACGGCGTGGCCGGCATCGGCCGGATCGTCGATGATCTGGTGACGACGAGCCAGGCCGATCCGCGCATCGGCGACATCTTCAAGGGGCAGGACATGATCCGCCTCCGCCGCACGCTGAAGGAGCAGTTCTGCGTTCTGTTGAACGGCGGCTGTCACTATACCGGTCGCGACATGGCGACCGCGCACAAGAGTCTCGGCATCCAGGCCAAGGACATGAATGCGCTGGTCGAAAACCTCCAGGCCGCCATGCGTCGCGAGGGTGTGGCGTTTCCAGCTCAAAACGCCTTCCTCGGCAAGCTTGCCGCTATGAAGCCGTACGTGGTCACCCGTTAGAAAGCCCACAAACGGACGTTCGGGGCCCTTCCCCGCCTCCATCTTCAGCCATCCGTTCGTCGGGCTGGAAGGTAGTGCTTGACGGCCGATCCGTTGTCTGGACGGCCTGAAATGACAGGAAAGCGGAAGACGGCTGTCGATAAGGCGGGTGGCAATAGCCAACATTCCGAAGCTGCTGCTTTTACCAAAAATAATCACGTTTGAGAAGGTCCGGTACAACGCAATGCGTTGATAAGCATACCGTGCGGTCTGCACGAACAGCGGACGGACACCGATCCTGTTCCGGCATGCGCACATGTACGCCCAAGCGGCAAGCGACACCGCCAACAGGACAGACATGCCACAATCATCGCCACGCCGGTAGCGACGCGTTGATCCAATATCGGTTAGGCTTCAGTGGGAAGGTAGCGGACAAGCGACTTTCCGCCCCGCGAGATGGTTCGCCATCGGGGTTATCGCCGCATTGTATTCACGCTCAAGCGTCAACGGATTGTGACGTTCATCGTGACGCGGCGGTTGACGGGGGCCACTTCCTCGTTGGCGGTCATGTCGAGTAGCGGTCGGCCGTCCGCGCTCCAGTGCGTGCGGCGCACGCGCGCATCTCGGCCGTCACCGCCGACACCATTGCCCCAGCTGTGGTAGACGTAGAGGTCGTTGCCGTCCTCGTCAGTAGTGAAGGCACCGTGGCCCGGCCCCTGTTCGTAGCGGCGATAATCGGTGACCCCTGCGGGCATCGGCACGCTTTTCTGGAGCGGTGCCGGCCACTTGCGCCACGAACTCGCCCTCGTCAAATCGGCGTCCACCGGCGCGGAGATGCCGTTCACGACATAGGTCGGGCTCACCCCGGAACTGGAATAGACGAGCGTCAGCCGTCCGTCGTGCCTGAGCGCGAACGCGCCTTCGGCAAGGTTCTCTTCGACCGAGGTCCCGGGCGCGATGATCGGGGCTGGCTGGCTGGCAAGGCGCGTCGGATGCTCAGGGTCGACCTTGGCGATCCACGTCAGCGGGTCGCCGAGCACGCCAGCGGTCGGCAGATAGCGTTGCGACCACGTGTAATAATGCTGACCAGCGACCTCGACGTAGGACATGTCGAGACTGATATTGCTCGGCATTTCAGTGCGGCCGAGTCGTGCGCCATCGGCCTTGCGGATCGCCGCGGGTCGCGACCAGTCGGCAGGGTTGGCGGGGTCGCCATCGTCGCGCAGTTGCATGATGTGGGATTCGACCGTGAACCATGCGCCGCCTTCGTTTGACGTGTTGTCCCGCGGGTTGAAGCAGGGCGCAAACAGGATCGAGAGCTTGCCGCCAATCTCGTGAAGCTCCGGCGCCCAATAGCAGCCGGCGATGACGCGGCCGTCCGCGGTGCGATCGCGGCGGGTGCGGCGGTTGAGCAAGTCGACCTCGCGCGCGCGGCCGCCATTGTCGTCGGCGAGGTCGGCGATCGTGTCGGCGACCCGGATGGGCAGGTGCGCGGAGCCGACATTGTCGTTGTTCGTGTCGTCGGTCGCGACGAAGAGGTAGCGGACGCGGCCGTTGCGCTCCCAGCGATAGATGTCGGGATCGGCGCGATTATAGGCGAAGATCGCCGGATAGGTGCGTTGGCGCACAGTGCCGTGAACGACGTATCGGCCTGGATGGGTAAGGCGCGCAAGATCGGCGGCGTCCCAGTCGACGGCGCGGGTGGCAGTGGAGCCGTCCGAATACCCAAGAGTCACACGTGCGTCGCGTAGCGCGGCGGCTTGGCGAGCGACGATCACCTGCGGCGCCACCGCGGCGGTGGTGTTCACGATGCGGCCAAAGCGTTGGGTGAGCACGGTGGCTAGGGTGGCATCGATCGGGAGCGTATCGTCATCGGTGGTAAAGATGCGGCCGTTGCGGGCGTCGCCGACGTTGCCGGCCGAAACGATCTGCTGACGACGACCGCCGGGCTCGAAGGGCATGTCGCGCCATTCGGTGCGCGTCAGATCGGCGGCTGTCGTCCAGCGCGGCTTCCCGGAGCGATCGGTCCACGACAGCACGTAGCGGCGGGCGGCGGAATCGTAGCGCGCGTGCGGCTTCGCGACGCCATCGGCGGTGTGCAGGTCAAGAGAGCCCAGTTCGACGAAGTCGCCCGGGTGCGTCAAACCGCTGCGGAAGACGATCGTCGCGGTGGGATCGGGATCTGGCGTGCCGGCCATGTCGACGCGCGTCGCGATAACGCCGAGCGTGGCGTCTGCGAAGTAGAACAATGACGGGTCGGCAACCCCGCGCAGCGCGACGCGATCCACCCCAACATACTTGCCGCGCGCGAACAGGACGCCGTAATCGTCGTTCAGAGGGACGGTGCTGCCGTCAGCGCCGGTAAGCGCGAGGTGAACGCTCCGCGCCACGGTCGGCTGGTTCGCGTCCCGCGCGGTCGTGGGCGCGCGCGCATAGGACCTGAGGCGGCTCGACGCGGTGCCGAGCAGGCGGACGGTGAAGTGCTTGGCGAGCGTCGTTCCGTCCAGACGCTTCAGGGTTCCGTCGAGATGGACGACGCGCGCCATCGCGTCACGGTTGATGAGAACACCGTCGGACAGCACGCGGCCGTCGACGCGCCATGTGACGAGATGGCCGTCTGGTACAGGCAAGCGCGTACCCGAGGCCAGCACGGGAGGAACCACCCAGCTATCGGCCGCGGGCGCGGGCGCGGGCGCGGGGCGGTTCCAGTACGCGACGAGCCTGTCACGTTCCGACGCGGTGATCGCCATGACCGTACCGTGCCGCGGCGATGCCGGCAGGCTGAACGCCTGCGGGTAAGTCCAGGCGATCTTGCCGTTGAGGTCATTCGTCGCCAGCGGAATGTAGCCGACGCCGCCATAGTCATCGACCCACAGGAAGTACTTGAATCCGCTGGTGTCGCCCGGATTGGCGACGAACGCGCTCGGCCCCTCCACCTCCGGTGTGCCGGAGCGCCGGCCGACGCAGCGGTCGACGATCTTCCACGCGCCCGAGGCACCGGATGCGCGCAGCGATGGGGAGACCTGAGCCAGGATATCGCTCGACTTGCAGCCGCTGGCGTCGCTGACTTTGGTGAAGCGATAATATTGATCGCCAACTTTCATGACGGTCGCGTCGATCATGCCCTTGGCCTTGACCGCTCCCGGGACGTCGGCGGCCTTGAACCACGGCTTCGGAGAAGTGAACGTTCTGAAATCCCGGGTCATCGCAGTCAGGATCTGCGGCCCGTTGCCGTCCTCGCGCTTGTGCGCGGCATCCTTGTAGAGCGTCGATGTCCAATAGACAACGTAAGCACCAATGGTGGGATCGTAGGTGGCCTCGGGCGCCCAAGTCATGCCCGCGGCAGGCACGTTCACGCGAACGTGGCGCTGCTTGCCCCAATGGATCAGGTCGGTCGATTCCCAGATTTCCAGGTGGCGGCTGCCGTGGTCGGTCGCCCCGCCCCAGCCGCTGCGACCGGTCGAAAGATCGGTAGCGAGCAGGAAGAAGCGGTCACCCTTTGCCGAGCGCATGATAAACGGATCGCGCAGGCCCCGCGTGCCCTTGGTCGATTCGAGTATCGGCTGGGCATCGTTCAACGTCTTCCACTGCAAGGCATTGTTGCCATCGGAGATCGCGAAGCGCAGCTTCTCGCCGTCGATCGTATTGCCGGTGAAGTAGACGAAGACATAGGCGGATAGCGGCGGCAGCGTGGCGGGCGCGGCGCCGATCAGGGGGACACCCGCAATCATGAGGAGTAAGAAACGAAGTGCCTGATTCATTCGGGTCCACCCAATCACCACCGGGGCCGGCAAGCTTGCAGGTTCCCTTATCAACTATAATATGTCCGACATTTAACCGGCAGCAAGGTTAATCGGAAAGCATCGTCCTTGCCGTGGGTGGCGCGTTCCCGTCCCCTCCCCTGCTTCACCACAGACCGAAGTGAGGAGCCTCGCTCCTCGGCCTATTGCGGCAAGAGAAGCTTGGTCGAATTGGGTGAATATCTCGAGCTGTGGAAGGCCGGGCGCGCAGCATGGGCCTCGTGTTCTTCTAACCAGCCGCCCCCTTCCAACCGACAACCTGTCCCGCGATCAGCAGTCAATGCGACGACCAAATTCCCATAGAAAGGGGGCGGACCCTGTGAAACAAACCGATTCTTATGGTACCCTTCGCGTCATGAAATCGACGAACTCGGCATCCATCTAGCCTAAGTGCTAAGGATCATTTGCTTAGCCCGTCCGGCATAATCGACTGCCATGCCCGGGCTTACTGACAGCGCAGAGATCCCAGGGCGCATCAGGTGAGCGCGGATTACCCGACTATTCGTCATACCGGAATAAGAACCCCGCCGCGCGCCCAAGGTGAGCACACCCGTTGCATGCTTCCACTCCAGCGACATCCGCGCCGCGGCGCCTTGCTCGTAGCGATAGGTAAGCCCGTCATCCTCGTACAACGACGCGGCGCCGTCCCGACCCGGATAAATCAGGAGATCGAGCGCCCCGCCAAGCAGCCCGGCCGTCGATTGGCCAACCGGCCCCAGTGGCAGGATACTACCCGCCCGCACGTGAAGGGGGATATGGTCCAGTGTCACCGGAACGGTGTGCGTCCGCCCTCCCTCACGATGCTCGCCTGTCCAGAAATCGTACCAGCCGCCGTCCGAAACCGGCAGGTAGACGTCCCAGGTCTTCACGCCGGCCGCGAGCACCGGCGCGACATGGATGGCGCTGCCGAACATGTACGCATGAACCTGATCGAGCGCCTTCGGGTCGTGTGGAAAGTCGAACACCAGCGGTCGGATGAGCGGCATGCCAGCCGCCGACGCCTCGGCTGCCAGAGCATAGGTGTAGGGCAGCAAGCGATAGCGGAGTTCGAGGTACAAGCGGGCGATGCGCTCCACCGTCTCACCATATCGCCAGAACTCGGTGTCGGTCATGTAGCCGTGGACGCGCGTCAACGGCAGGAACGTCGCGAACTGGAACCAGCGGAGGAACCGTTCCTGATAGGCAGGGTCGGTATATTGCCCTTTGCCCGGCCGAAAGAAGCCTCCCGCGTCGACGGTCCACCAGGCCTGGCCCGCCGCCGCCATATTGAGTCCAGCCGGGATCTGCCGTTTCAACGTCTCCCAGTCATGACCGATGTCGCCCGACCATGTCGCGGCACCATAGCGTTGCTGGCCCGGTGCGGCCGATCGGGTGAGGATCATTACCCGCTTGTCCGGATACGCGCGCCGCTGCTCCTCGTACACCGTTCGGCTAACTTGCAGCGGATAGAGGTTACGGCGCTTCTCGCCGGGCTGGGTCCTGCCCGGTGCCGCATAAATCGGCCGTCCGACGAGGTCGTCATTCTCTGGCTCTGTCGCGTCCTGCCACCAGGCGTCGATACCGAGCGAGGCGAGCTTCTGGTTCTGCTGCCGGGCATAAAAGCGCGCGGCGACCGGATTGAAGAAATCGATCCATTCGGTACCCGGAATGTAGAAGCCCTTCGCGGCCACGTCCTTGCCCAGCGCCGTTTCCTTGCCGACCTTGGACCAGACCGACAGCATCAGGCGCATGTCCGTCGCATGCAGATCGCGTACGAGGCCTGCAGGGTCGGGATAATGGTCTTCGTCGAAACGCATGGCGTTCCAGCCGTATTTTCCCCAATATTGCCAGTCCTGCACCATCATGTCGCAAGGGAGTTTTCGCGCGCGAAATTCGCGTGCCGTCGCGATGATCTCATCCGACGAGTGAAACCGCTCGCGACAATGAATGTAGCCGAGCGCCCAGAGCGGCATCATCGGCTGCGGCCCAAGCAAGGCGTGATAGCCGGCCATGACCTCCACCGCCGTAGGCCCGGCGATCACGACGTAATCGATGCCCTCGGATACCGGCGACCACCAGGTCGTGCGATCTTCGACCGGTGCGAAGTGGAGCACCGGCACGTCCTCGTCACCTGCCCGTACCAGCACGCTGTGCTCTCCGGCGGCGAGCTTGCCGATGAAGCTGGCGGTCGGCGGCAACCAGAGGTTGGTGTGATCCGTCATGGGCTTGCCGTCGATCTCGACATAATGGCGCGACGACATCTTGCGGTTGAGATCGAGCAGGAACGCATAGCGCGCGCCTTGCGGGACCGTGAACTTGCCCGTGAACACGGCATCGCGGCGCTCGACGCGGGCATTACCGGTGGACGTGGTGACATCGGCCATGCGCGCGTCGCCCGCTGCCGCCTGCCGGGTTAGCACGATAGGCCGGTCCGGCCGGTTCAGCTCCGCCATACCTGGATTATGCCACAGCAGACCATAGCCCTTGCTCGACAGCACGAACGGCTGACTGATCTGCGTGTTCACCTGCGTCAGGCGTCGCGGCAGGCCCCGAATATCGAGATGGCCGTCCTGAAAGCAGCCCGTACCGTAGAGGCGTTCGTCGGCCGGGCTGACGAAGCCTTGCGCTACGGCCAGGGTCGGCTCGTTTCCGATCGTCGATTGCGCGACATGCCGCGATCCGGGGGCTTCGCTGAGGAGCAGGTTGCCGGCGCCGTCATGGAATGACAGGCATCCGGTCGCTTCATCCCATACGCATTGTGCCTGGGGAAGCGTCAGACGCGTTCGGCTGCCCTCCCGTATCCGCCTGGGGACTGGCGGCTTCGCGATGGGCGCCAGCATTTCGCCTGGCGTCGCCGGCGGCGCTCCCACGGGTGCAACACGGACGCGGAACGCACGATCGCTCAGGACCGTGACGGCAATCGACAGATCGCTGGTGCGGATCACGAAATCGGTGGAGGCAATTCTGGTCGCGGCGTGTACCAGGCCGCTCGACACGATCGCCGCCCCCGCGCCGCTTCCTAGCAGTGCCCGCCGGGTAATGGCGGCGTTACGCGGCGTTTTTTGATCGTTCACGCAACCTCCCCTTCGCTTTGTTTCCGCACGGCGCGGCCATTAATCGGATCGTCCATCTTCCTCGATGATGGCGACATCCCACGCGGCAAGCTCGATCGGTCCGCCACGCTTCACCTTGCGCCCCTGCAGCAGTTCAGTGCCCGCAGCCGGGGCCGCCATATGCTGTGGCATAGCCGAATAGTTGAGCACGTAACGAACGGTGTGGCCGTTCTTCAAAATGCCGCCGCGCACGATCAGCGGGAAACGCACGCCCGCGACTGATGGCACGACACCCGCGCGCGTGACTTCGGCGGCAACGATCTTCTCGGCCAGCGCGTCGCTCGGCATGAAGCCGACATAGCTGACCTCACCCTTGCCCCAGTGGTTGCGGGTCATCGCGGCGGCAGCCGGCCATGACGGATGCTGATAGTGTGCCACGACCTCGGCGGTCGTGGGCTTCAGCATCTCCATCCACCAGCGCGGCGCGTTGTCGGCATCCGAAACGCCGAACGGATTGCCCGCCAACGTGACCCCTACGGGAATCGTGAACTCCTGGTACGTGACGCCAGCCGCTTCGGCGATCGCACCCGGTTGTGACGCATAGCGCACCTTCGTGTTCTCGTCCGAAAAGCCGCTCTTGAAGGTGTAGAGCAGATGTCCGCCGCGCTTGGCATAGTCGTTCAGCCTCGCGATCTCGGCGTCGCTCGCCGCGTAAAGCGCCGGCACGACGATCAGCTTGTAATCATCGAGCTTCCGCGTGCTGTCGGGCGACACGATGTCGGCTTCGACGTTCATCCGGTAGAGCGCATCGTAGAAGGGGCGCATCACCTGATTATACTCGATGCCCGCCGGCTTGAACGAATTGAACGCGGTCTGGGCGGCGTTGCTGACATAGACGGCGACCTGATTGTGCTTCGTCATGCCTGCCAGCTTCGGACCGAGCCGCGCGATCTCGGCACCGATCACCTTTGCCGCCGCATACTCCGCATTGGGCTTGTAGTCCTGCGACAACAGCCCGCGCCAATAGGTCTCGACCGCGTTGGCGGTGGTCGCCCAGTGCCAATATTCGACCATCTGCGCGCCCGAAGCGAGATGGCTGAACGCCTGCAGGCGAAGCTGGCCCGGATAGGGCGTCCATTGCGGGAACCCCTGCGCCTCGGTTTCCAGCACCAGATAATTCTGTCCATTGCGGATCGAGCGGGCTTCGTCGCCACCGAAAGCGATCTCCGCGCCGGTGAGCTTGTCCTGCGTTGGATGATAGATGTCGATGCCGGCGATATCGAGCGACCTTGCCGCCTTCCAATGGTCGACTTCCGGCTGGATGCCGTAGGAGCCATCACGCCAGCCCAAGTCGAAGTTCTGCGTCATGAACTGGCCGGGCCGGGCATGGGCGCGAACGAGCTTGGCCTGCCACGCGAGGAAGTCGGTGACGAGGCTGCGCTGGTAGGCGGCGAAGGCGTTGGACATGCTGGCGTTGATCGAGCCGGTGGCCGACGGGAAGTCCTCCCACCGGTTGATGCGGTTCGACCAGTAATTCAGCCCCCATGCCTGGTTCAGCGCATCGAGGCTCGGCCATTTCGCCCTGATCGACCGCACAAACCCCGCCTGCACCGCAGGACCGCTGGTGTCATAAGGCTTGGTCTCGTTGTCGAGCTGGTAGCCGATCACCGCAGGATGATCCTTCACATGGTCCACCAGCGCCACGATCACCCGCTGGGCCGCCGCCCGGTAGTCGGGATCGGTGATGTCCATGTTCTGCCGGGTGCCGTATTGCGCACGTACGCCGTCACGACCGACGACGAGGACGTTGGGATGCTGGCGCGCGAGCCAAGTCGGTATCGCATAGGTCGGGGTTCCGACGATCACCTTGATGCCTTGCTTGTGCATCGCGGCGAGCATGCGATCGACATGGCTGAAATCGAACACCCCGGGCTGCGGTTCCAGCGTGCCCCAAGTCGATTCCGCGATGCGGACGACACTGATCCCCGCCGCCTTCATCATCCGCGCGTCCTCATCGACGCGGTCGACCGGGGTGTACTCGTCGTAATAGGCGACGCCGTAAAGGATGGTATCGGGCACCTGCGCCTGCGCAACCGTCGGCAACGCCACCGTGGCCAATGCGAGTGCTTTCGCGAACCGCTGCATGTTCCTGCCTTTCATCGCCAAGTCCTCCCCACGCCGTATCGTTTGCACGCTATCGGCGCGATCCTCGCCGGCTCAGCAAGCGAGCGCAAGCGATCGATACGGAGCGGCGATCAGTCGCGATGGCCGAGCCGCCCGTCTTTCAATCCCGCGGTAAATCGCGCGGTAAATCGCGCGGTAAATCGCGTGGCGCGCGAGCGATCACTGCTTGGGCCGAACGAAGACGAGCCTTCCAGATTTTAACCGATGGGTGCCCCGAAGCCAGGCCGGCAAGCCGCCCTTCGATCTGCGCAACCTCTCGCTTGGCTGCATCGAGCTCGGTGGCTGTCGGAGCAGGTTGGATATTGGCGCGCGCGTGTGCGCCGGTGCGTCCCTTGCTTTTGGTCATGGACGACGCGATGGTCTTAGAGACGGGATCCCGTCAATGCGGGATGGCATCGAAGACGCCGCGTTTCGCCAGATAGCCATAGTCGGCCATTCGCGCGCCCTTCCCCGCTTCCCAACTTCAGACACTCGTTCATTGCCGCGCTGGCCGCTTTTGGCGCCTGTTCGTACGTCATGAATGTCGTGAAGGGAGAGGTCAGCCGACATTCCTGCCAACAAGGAGAAAGGCGTATTAGCAGTCGATCCGTTCCGCATTAAGTGATTGCCAAGCTCCTGCTCGTAGTCTGTGAAGGATGGGCAGGATGTCTTTCTTCGTCGGGATGTTCGGCCTTCAGCTGGTCGCGCCTTTGATAATCATTGGCTACCTAACCCCTCGCTACGTACCCAGCGCCTCGCTAGCGAGCGCGGCCGCCTCGACGCCGTGGCCGGAACTCGGGCGCGAACGCATGATGGCGAGCTTCGTCAAACGATGCCGCGGGGACTGGAACTTCGAAAGGTTTGAGCGTCGCGGCGAGGCGACGCTGTATTCCTGGGAAAGTGACGCCGGTCTCATCGCCCGGACCCGGATCAACTGCATGCCAGGCCATCGATGCTCGGTCGCAGCGCAGGCGCTCATAAACTGGCCATTCCCGCCACAGCTCGGAGGCAAACCCGTACCCACCCATATCTGGGGCTGCGGCGCCGGCATCCCCGACTGGACTCGGCCCAGCCCTGTCACGTAACGGGCGGTGTTCGCTGTCCCATGCCGCTGGTCTGTAACATAAACGATTACGTCGGATATGATTACTCCGGACATATAGCGCCAGAGTCCTCCGCGGCGCCGAAGAGCCGCGCGCCATTCCAGCCGCTGCTCACGACGATAGCCCAGCCAAGTGAATGATTGGCCACCGCCCGGTCGAACTGCTGGTAGACATCTTGCGGGGCGTCTACGAGGTTCTCGAGCAAGTCACGCTCCGCCACGAAACTCGTGGTCAAAACAGTACCATGACTCCGCAGCCTATGATCCGAATATCCACCCGAAAATCCTCGATGCGCGCTGAGCGCGGCGATAGGGCAGGCCCGAACGGCACGCTGGTGATCTTCAGCGCCGGCGATTTCGCGTTCAACCTCTATTGGCAGGCGATAAGCCTGTACCTGCTCTTCTACTATATCGATGCGCTGGCGTTGCCGCCCGCGACCGCCGGGCTGGTGTTCATGATCGGCGCGATCTGGGACGGTGCCGCCGATTTCCTTGCCGGGGCGGCGGCGGAGCGGATGCGGCTTTCGTATCGTCGGCTGGTCGGATGGGGTGCGCTGCCGCTCGGACTGACGTTCGTCGCCATGTTCTCCGTGCCGACCGGTGCCGCCGCCTTCGCGCTGGCGACGCAGATGATGTTCCGCACGCTCTACGCGTTCACCAACATCCCCTATGCGGCGTGGACGACACGCGTGGCGCAGACCAGTCGGGATCGCTCGCTGGTAGCCGGGTTGCGCATGGGGTTCGGCTCGGCAGCGGGAGCCCTGGTCGCGCTGCTGCTGCCCTGGCTGGTGGCGCGAACCGGAAGCTACGGCGTGGCCTCCGCCATCCTCGCCGTCGTCGCGGTGCCCCTGCTCGCGATCATGGCGTGGCGCGTGCCCGAGCCGACCCCGAGTGCCGCACCGGCAGAGCGGCTCGCGATCTGGTCCGGACTGGCGGTACTGGCGCGCAACCGGGCCTTCGTCGTGCTCAACGTCGCGTCGGCCGCCGGCGGCGCCGCGACCGCGCTGACCAGCCAGTCGGTGCTCTATTTCTTCCGCTACGTTCTGCAGGACGCGCCGGGCGGTCCTCGCGCACTGGCGGCGATGGCGGTCAGCAGCCTCGTCGCGGTACCGCTCTGGACGGCGCTCGCGCGCACCCGCGGCGCCCGCACCGCATGGTTGGGCGCCGGGGTGCTCGCGCTGATCGTGCCTGCGGTGTTCGCGCTAACCGGTTGGCCTGGCAGCACGGCGACGGCGGCATTCCTGCTGGCAATGCAGGCGGCGTTCGTCGGCTTCGCGCTCGCCGCCTGGACGCTGCTGCCCGATACCGTCGATTGGGGCGAAGCGCAGAGCGGCAAGCGGGTCGAGGCGCTCGCGTTCGGCACCTACGCGCTGATGCAGAAGATCGCGCTGGCGGGCACGGGCTTCGCGATCGGCATGATCTATCAGGCGAACGGCTTCGTCGCCGGTGCCGTTCAGGGCCCAGCCAGCCTGTACGCGATCCGCTGGCTGATGCTGGCCGGCCCTGCGCTGCTGATCGCGGCGATGCTGGCGGCGGTCCTCGCCATCCCGCTTCGCCGCGATACGATGGCCAGCCTCAGGTGAGCGTGAACTCGCCCGACACCCCCTCGGCCTGCGCGGACGGTGCGATCCAGATACGGAAGCGGCCAGGCTCGACCGTCGGCTTCAGGTCCCTCCCGACGAACAGAAGGTCCGCCTTGCGCAGCGTGAACGAGACGATCTGTCGCTCGCCGGGCTTGAGCATGATCTTCCGGAACGTCTTCAGTTCGCGGACAGGCCGCGTGATGCTCGCGGCGAGATCGTGGATATAGAGCTGCACCGTTTCCTCGGCGGCCCGCGTGCCCGAATTGGCGATCGTCGCGCTGACCGTCAGTGCCCCGTCCCCGGCGATCTGTCCGGTACCGAGATCGAGCCTGGCATACTCGACCGTGCCGTATGTCAGCCCGTGACCGAACGGGAATAGCGCTTCGTTGGCGAACTCGCGGTAGTGCGCCTTGTATTCGAGGAGCGGTCCAGGCGGGTTCGGACGCCCCGTGCTCTTGTGATCGTAATGATACGGCTCCTGCCCCGTCGCGTGCGGGAACGAGACGGGCAAACGCGCCGAGGGCCCGGTCTTGCCGAACAGCACGTCCGCGATCGCTGGGCCGTCCTGCGACCCGAGAAACCATGTTACGAGGATCGCAGGCGCGGCCAGCACCGCGCCGCTCAGCACCAGGGCGCGGCCGGTGCGGAGCAAAACGACGATCGGCTTGCCGGTCGCCGCGACCGCCTCGACCAGCGCGATCTGAGCGGGCGGGATGACGATGTCGACGCGCGACTGCGCCTCGCCCGACATCCGCTGGCTCTCGCCGATCGCCAGCACGACCACATCGGCCGCGCGCGCCGCGGCAACCGCCGCAGCAATCCCACCGGCCAGCGGCGCATCGACACCCGATCCGAGCGCGACGCTGACCCGCGACGGATCGGCGACCGTGGCGCGGACTCCGGTCGCGAGGTCGACCGCTTCGGCGTCGGTGCCGTACACGTTCCACGGCCCGATCAGGTCGTGCTGCCCCGCCGCGAACGGACCGATCAGCGCTATCCGCTTGCCCTGTCGCGGCAATGGCAGCAGGTTGCCGTGGTTCTTGAGCATCACGATCGACTTGGTACCCGCCTCCCGCGCCAGCGCCAGCGTCTCGCGCGTGCGGATACGCGTCCGCTCGCGACGCGGGTCGATACGGCGGAACGGATCGTCGAACAGACCAAGCTGCACCTTCAGCGCCAGCACGCGGCGCACCGCCTCGTCGAGCCGCGCCATCGGCACCTCGCCCGCCGCGACCAGATGGGGCAGATGCTCGATATAGAAACCGCTCTGCATGCTCATGTCGACGCCGGCCATGAAGGCAAGCTTGGTCGCCTCGCGCGCATCGGCGGCGAAACCATGCGCGATCAGTTCCTCGTCACCGGTATAGTCGGAGACGACCAGGCCGCCGAACCCCCATTCACGGCGCAGCACGTCGGTCAGCAACCAGTCGTTCGCGGTCGCCGGGATGCCGTTGATCTCGTTGAACGATGCCATCACGGTCGGTGCGCCCGCCCCGAAGGCGGACTCGAACGGCGGGAAATACACCTCGCGCAAAGTCCGCTCGGAGATGTCGACCGTGCTGTAATCCAGCCCCGCCTCGGCCGCGCCATAGGCGGCGAAATGCTTGGCGCAGGCGGCGACCGCATCGGCCGCGGCCAACCCATGCTCGCCTTGGAAACCACGAACGCGCGCGGCGCCCATCATCCGGCCGAGCAGCACGTCCTCGCCCGATCCCTCGACACCGCGCCCCCAGCGTGCGTCGCGGGCGATGTCGACCATCGGTGCGAACGTCCAGTCGATCCCGGACGCCGCGGCTTCCGCACCTGCCGCCCGCGCAGTCCGCCGTGCCAGCTCGGGATCGAAGCTCGCTGCTTCGGCCAGCGGCACCGGGAACACGGTACGCAGACCGTGGATCACGTCGGCGGCAAAGATCAGCGGGATCTTGAGCCGCGATTCGCGCACCGCGACCGTCTGCATCCGCTTGGCCATGACCGCGCCATTGCCGTTGAACACCCCCCCAAGCTTGCCGGCCCGGACATCGGCCAATTGCCCGTCGAAGCTCGCCGCGCCGCCGGCCGGGTTGAGCGACGTCGCAGCGCCCCCCGCCCAAGCCGCCGCCATCAGCGTCAATTGCCCCGCCTTTTCAATCACGGTCATGCGCCCGATCAGCGCTTCGACGGAGGCGGGCAGCGCCGCCGTACCCGCCTTCGTCTGCTGCAACAGCGCGCGCGCTGGGCTTGCCGCCCAAGCTGCGACCGCGCTTGCGCCCATCAGCATCGCCCGTCGGGAAATCGTTGTTGCCGTCATTCGCTCATCCCTTGCCTGTGCCTGCTGCGATCCCGTTCCGGCGTGTCGGAACGGCAATCGTCGCAAGGTTCTTGATCCATGTTTCTGGATCATGTAACCGGTTACATCAAGAACAAGATGCCGGTCGCAACACGTAAGACCGGTGCCAGAGGGGACCCTGACGCTTCATGCCGTACGCCACCATCCGCGATATTGCCCGTGAGGCCGCGGTGTCGGTGGCGACCGTATCGCGGGCGCTGAACGGGCACAGCAACGTCCGTCCGGAAGTCCGCGCGCACATCGAAAGCGTCGCCACGCGACTCGGCTACGTTCCCCACGCCGCGGCTCGACATCTGAGTTCGGCGCGGTCGGGGATGATCGGCGTCGTGGTCCCCGACCTGCATGGCGAATTCTTCTCCGAACTGTTGCGCGGCATGGACCGCGAGGCTTCGGAGCTCGGCCTCTACCTCATGATGATGGTCATGCACGGCGACGCGCAGCGCGGCGTCGCGGCGTTGCACGCGATGCGTGGCCGGGTCGACGGGCTGGTGGTCATGGCACCGCAGGTGTCAGCCGGCGAGTTGCTCGCGCACCTGCCGCAGGGCATGCCGGCCATCCTGGTCAATTGCGCGCCCGGCCAAGTCGGCCGTTCGGAGCTGCGCATCGACAATGTCGCGGGCGCGACCGCGCTGGTCGAGCATCTGATCGCGGGCGGCCGGCGGCGGCTGGTCCACATCGCCGGCCCGGAGGGCAACATCGACGCCGAGGAGCGGTTGCGCGGCGCGCGCGATGCCTGCGCCCGCGCCGGCCTCGCGCTGCACGTCCTCCCGGGTGATTTCCGGGAGCCCGCCGGGGCCAGCGCGGTGGCGACGCTGCTCGACGACGGCACCGAGTTCGACGCGATCTTCGCCGCCAACGACATGATGGCGATCGGCGCGATGATGGCGCTGAAACGCGCCGGCGTCGCGGTCCCCGACCAGGTCGCGATCTGCGGCTTCGACGACGTCCCGCTGACCCGCCTCCTCTCGCCGTCGCTGACCAGCGCCAGCATCGACATCGCCAGTTTCGGAGCGGGTGCCGTCGCGCGGCTGGTAAAGGCGATCGCGGGCGAAGACGACGGCCTGATCGAGCACCGCGTGCCCGTCGTGGTCGTCCGCGAGTCGACCGGTCCAATGCTTTTCGATGTCCACAACAAGACACCCGAACAATCGGGAAAAGGGGAACTACGATGAACAAGATGATGTTGCGTGCGGCGGTGGTATCGCTGACGGCGCTGTCCAGCGGGCTGCTGTTCGCGCCGGCGCCCGCGTCGGCACAGGTCGGCCAAGCGTCGTTGCGCGGCACACTCACGGCGCCGGCCGACAATCCGGTGATCGAAGTCGCAGCGGTCGAGATCTCTACCGGCATCCGCCGGGTCGTGCCCGCCGACGCAGCAGGCGCGTATAACTTCGCGTCGCTGCGCGCCGGCACCTACCGGCTCGAGATCAAGCAGCGCAACGGCACGCGCAATTCGGACGCGTTCACGCTGCGCGTCGGCCAGACCGCCGGCCTGGACCTCGATCTGGCCACCGCGCCCAACCCGGCTGCTCCCGCAACCGAAGGTGCCGCGCCCGCCACGACACCCGAAGCCGGCACCGATACCGCGGCGGCAGGATCCGGCGGCGAGATCATCGTCACCGGCAACCGCATCCGATCGCTGTCGGGCGGCCAGGTCGGTAGCGTCATCTCGTCGCGCCTGATCGAGCAATTGCCGCAGAACAACCGCAACTTCCTCGCGTTCGCCGATCTCGCCCCCGGCGTCCGCTTCATCGAGGATTCGAGCGGTTCGTCGCGCATCCAGGGCGGCGCGCAGGACAGCCGCACGGTCAACGTCTTCATCGACGGCGTCAGCCAGAAGGATTACGTCCTCAAGAACGGCATCACCGGCCAGGACACCAGCTCGGGCAATCCCTTCCCGCAGCTCGCGATCGGCGAGTATCAGGTGCTGTCGTCCAACTACAAGGCCGAGTTCGACCAGGTGAGCTCGGTCGCGATCACCGCAGGCACGAAGTCCGGAACCAACGAATTCCACGGCGAAGCGTTTTTCGACTTCACCAATCAGGACCTGCGTGATCGTCGGCCGAGCGAAATATTTCCGACCTATATCCCCAAGACCGACACCAGCAACAAACAGTTCGGCGCCGCATTGGGTGGCCCGATCATCAAGGACAAGATGCACTTCTTCGGCACCTACGAAGGCAAGCGCATCTCCAGCCCGTACGATGTCCGCCCGAACAACAACTTCCCGATTTCGTCCGTTCCGGAGCAGTATCGCGACAATTTCGGGACGTTCGCGCAGCAGTTCAAGGAAGACCTGTATTTCGGCAAGATCGACATCGTGCCGACCGATAACGACCTGATCGAACTGTCCGGCAAGTACCGCAAGGAATCCGGGCTTCAGAACATCACCGGAATCGATGCGGCGAGCACCGCCACGCTGAACAAGGTCGAAGATAAGCGCGGGCTGCTCCGCTGGCAGCATACCGGCGACCAGTGGATCAACGATGTGCGTGTGTCCTATGAGAATGCGATCTTCTCACCGACGCCCTCGACCGATGGCATAACGCAGTTCTTCCAGTCGACCGAACGGTTCGGGACATCCGTCCAGCGGAATGACATCCTGCGGTTCGGCGCGGGCAGCAACTTCCAGTCGAAGGGGCAGAAGGGCTGGACCCTGCAGGATGATTTCACGTTCACCGGCTTCAAGGGCCACACGATCAAGGTGGGCGGCAAGGCCAAATGGGTGAAGCTCAACTCGCTCGAGCAGAACTTGACCAACCCGTTATACACCTATGACGTCAACGCGATCCCCGGCGTCGCCTTCAACGACACGCTGCCCTACCGACTCCAGTTCGGTGCAACGACGGATGCGTCGGGTAACGCGACGGTCAGGTCCAACAACTTCCAGCTCGGCTTCTACGCGCAGGACGATTGGGACGTCACCAGCCACCTTACGCTGAACCTCGGCCTGCGCTGGGATTACGAGCGGACGCCCGCCTATCTCGATTACGTGACGCCGGCGGTCAACGTGGCGGCGGTGTCGCCCGAAAACTATCCGAACCTCAGAAACGCCGATTACGACATTAACGACTTCATCACCGACGGCAGCAAGCGAAAGGCGTTCAAGGGCGCGTGGCAGCCGCGGCTTGGCTTCACCTATCGCTTCGACGAGGCGGGTCGCTTCTCGATGTTCGGCGGCTATGGCCGGTCGTACGATCGCAACCAGTTTGACTTCCTGCAGCAGGAGGTCAGCCAGGGCCGGTTCCAGGTCCGCAGCTTCAACTTCATCGGCAATGACTCGGTCAATCCCTGCACGCCCAGCCAGACCTGCATCGCGTGGAATCCGATCTACCTGACCGACGCCGGACGTCAGCAGTTGCTCGGCGCCGCGACCGGCGGCGGCAGCGAGTTCCGCTTCATGAACAACGATCTCAAAGTGCCCTATTCGGACCAGTTCAGCCTGGGCGTGCGCGGTCGCTTCTCGCCGGTCGAGCTCGAGGTCGGCGTCACGCACATCGAAAGCAAGGACGGGTTCGTCTTCCTGCTCGGCAATCGCAGGACGGACGGCTCGTTCTTCTTCAACGATCCGACCTCGGCCACCGACATACCGCAGTCGCCCACGACCTTCACGCCAAACGGTTATGGCTCGATCATTCTCGGCAGCAATGGCCTGAAGACCAACTCGGACGCTGCCTATTTCAAGCTGACCAAGGTCTATTCGGCATCCTCGCCGTGGAGCATCGACGCCACCTACACCTACACCCGGGCAGACGAGAACCGGAAGTTCGGGGAGACCTATTCGCTCGATTACGCGCAGATCTCGGATTACCCCACGCTGCGCTCGTCGGCCGTGCCACGGCACCGGCTCGTGATCGCGGGCAGCGTCGACACACCGATCGGCGTGACCTTCTCGAGCAAGTTCCAGATCGAATCGCCGGCATTTGTAAAGGGCTTCATCGACAATGCGGATCCGTTCGGGCGCATCCTTGTCGGGCGCCAGGTGGATAGCCTCGGCGATGTCTGGGGCCGCCGCCAGCTGGATTTCGCGTTCACGAAATATGTGCCGATCGGCTTCGTCAGCGATCAGGCGCGAATCCGCATGCGCGTCGATATCCTGAACGTGATGAACGATCGCAACTATGTCGACTTCAACAGCAATGCGAGCGATCCGGCCTTTGGTCAGCGGTCGTCGTACAGCATCGGCGGCAACCCACCGCGAACGGTCAAGCTGTCGGCGGGCTTCTCGTTCTGACCCCTTTGGTGGGTCGCGGCCTGTCCGCGACCCACCACGTTTCTGGGCGAAATCTCGCTATCGAAGGACGTCATGATCGATGTCAGGCTGAAGAAGCCGGTCCCGATGCCGACGGTGTCATTCGATGATATAGGCACTTGCGCTGATCGCAATCGCTCAACGCTGAAGCCACTCACTTTCGAGTGACCATCGCCGCGCGGGCGGGGGCGTCGCCCCATAAGCAGTTGTTTACAGGTAATTAGCGGCGTTCCAACTTTCGCCCTATATTAACGGCGATTGCTATCATTTTCAGCAGCTTAGAAATACGTTCAGGCATAGATTCTTCAATACCAGTTTGGCTGTTTAGCCCAGCGATCGGTCTCAGGCCGTACCCGCTCTCTTCGCCTACTGTACGACCTTGATCGATGTGGCCTCGCCATCAGGATCGGTGCAGCATAAGACCGCCCGATGCGGATCGCGATCATCGACACGAGCACGACCCGGGCGGCGATCATCTCGGACGGCCTGCGCGAGGCGGGGCTCGACGATATCGTCGTGATCGACGGCACGTTGGGTATGGTCGCCGCGCTCGAGAAGGCGGCGCCCGAAGTGGTGTTGATCAACCTCGAGAACCCCAGCCGCGACGTGCTTGAGGAATTCTTCGCGGTATCACGCGCACTGGCCCGCCCGATCGCGATGTTCGTCGACCAGAGCGATGCGGAATCCACCGCTGCCGCGGTCGATGCGGGGGTTTCGGCGTATATCGTCGACGGACTCGCCAAGCAGCGGATCAAGCCGGTCATCGACCTCGCGATCCGCCGGTTCCAGGCGTTCGCAAGGTTGCAGGCCGAGCTGCACGAAGCCCGCAGCGCGCTCGCCGATCGCACCACCGTCGACCGTGCCAAGGCGATCCTGATGAAACGCCGCGGTATCGACGAGCCGACCGCGTACGGCCTGCTTCGCGCGCAGGCGATGCGATCCAACCGCAGGATCGCCGAGATCGCCGACGCGATCATCACCAGCGATGCGCTCATGGGAGATTTGTGATGGCGCTCGACCGGGTCCGCATCGGTTTCCTCCCGCTCGTCGATGCGGCGCTGCCGATCCTCGCGCGCGAACGCGGGTTCGCCGAGGCCGAGGGACTGGAGATCGAACTCGTCCGCGACATGACCTGGGCGACGGTGCGCGATCGGCTGTTGTACGGGCACACCGACGCCGCGCACATGGTCGCGCCGCTCGCGATCGCGACGGCGCTGGGGCGTGGGCGGCCAGCGGTGCCTATGGCGGTGCCGTTCGTGCTGGGGCTCAACGGCAATGCGATCACGCTGTCGCTGCCGCTTGCGGCACAGGTCATGGAGGGCGATGCGCTGGGCGATCCGGTGGTGCTGGGTGCGCGACTGAAGTCAGTCGCAACCGAGCGTGCCGCGACGGGGCGGCGGCTGCGGTTCGGCGTGGTGCATCGCTATTCGAGCCATAACTACATGCTGCGCTACTGGCTCGCCGCGGTAGGCATCCGGCCGGATACTGACGTCGAGATCGTCACGACCAGTCCGACTTTCGCCGCCGATGCGTTGGCGGCGGGCGAAGTCGATGGCATCTGCGTCGGCGAGCCCTGGAACGGCGTCGCGGTCGATCGCGGCGTCGGGCGGATCGCGCTGGTAACCGCGCAGGTCTGGCAGCGTGGCGTCGAAAAGGTGCTGGCGATGCGCGCCGCGACGCTGGCCGAGCGTGGCGACGTGGTCCACCGGCTGATCCGTGCACTGCACGCTGCCGCCGCGCAGTTCGTCGATCCGGACACGCTTGAGGAGAATGCGGCGATACTTGCTCGCGCGGAGTATCTCGATGCCCCGGTGGATGCGGTGTCGCGGGCGATCGGCGACCGGGTGCGGCTGGTGAAGGATGCGGGGCCGATCCACGTGCCCGACTTCATGTTCCAGTACCGCGAGGCGGCGAACTTCCCGTGGCGCAGTCAGGCGGCGTGGCTGTATTCGCAGATGGTACGCTGGGACGGCACGCCGTTCTCGGCCGAGGAGGCGGACGTCGCGCAAGGGGTGTTCCGACCGGACGTGTACCGCGCGGCGCTGGCGGGCTCGGGCGCGCCGTTGCCGAATGCGAGTTCGAAGCTCGAAGGGGCTATCGGCGCGGACAGCATCGGCGCGGGATCGACGCAGGGGCGGTTGATCCTCGGGCGCGATGCGTTCTTCGACCGGCGCGCGTTCGATCCGGATGATATCGAGGGGTATCTGGCCGGCTTGCCCTAGGCATTGCCTTCGCCCCTCCCTGGAAGGGAGGGGTTGGGGGTGGGTCGGCCAGCTTGAGCCACTGCGGTTCGGACTTGCGGAAGCCGACCCACCCCCTGCCCCTCCCTTTCAGGGAGGGGTGTTTTAGCGTCAATCGCCCGGCCAAACCCAAATCTGCTGCACCCGCGAAATGACGCTTGCGTGACCCGCCCACTTCGGTCATCTTCGCATCGTCCGGCAAGGGAGTCGGACACGAAATCATCGCGAGACCGGTTCCAACGAAGGGACCTGACCGCGTAGGATGATCCACCGATCGTCCATAGGCAACGAAGCCGCTCCGATGCGTCCGCAAGGTCGCCGTCGGGGCGGCTTTTTCTTTGTCCGCCGCAGATGGGGGAAATCATGCTGTTCGCATCACCAGCTATCGACACCGCCGCTTCGAAAGCCACACGGATCGACCTGTTCAGTGCCGCCACGCCGCAGATGCGCGCGTTCCACGTTACCTGGGCCGCGTTCTTCGTATGCTTCTTCGCATGGTTCGCCGCCGCGCCCCTTATGCCGCTGATCAAGGCGGAGTTCGGCTTGAACAAAGACCAGATCGCCAACATTAACATCGCCGCGGTCGCGGTGACGATCCTGGTGCGGCTGGTGGTCGGGCCGCTCTGCGACCGGTTCGGGCCGCGGCGTACCTACACGTGGCTGCTGCTACTCGGCGCGATCCCAGTGTTCGGGCTGGCGTTCGCGCAGACCTACGAGACGTTCCTGTTCTTCCGCCTCGCGATCGGCGCGATCGGCGCGTCGTTCGTCATCACGCAATATCACACGAGCGTGATGTTCGCGCCGAACGTCGTCGGCACCGCCAACGCGACCGTCGGCGGCTGGGGCAATGCCGGCGGCGGTGCGGCGCAGAGCCTGATGCCGCTGGTCGTCGCGGCGCTCGTCGGACTCGGCGTCGAGCACGCGTTCGGCTGGCGCGCCGCCATGTTCGTGCCGGGCGTCGCGATGGTCGCGATGGCGTTCGTCTATGCGCGCTACACGCAGGACACGCCGCAGGGCGACATCGTAGACCTCCGCGCCGCGGGCATCGAACTCGACGGCGGCAAGGCTACGGGGATGGCGATCTTCCGCCGCGCCGCCGCCAATTACCGTACCTGGATGCTCGCCGCGACCTATGGCGCGTGCTTCGGCGTCGAGATCTTCATCCACAACATCGCAGCGAGCTACTACGTCGACCGGTTCGGGCTTTCGCTGACTAGCGCAGGGCTGGCGGCCGGGATCTTCGGCGGTCTTGCCCTGTTTGCGCGTGCGCTCGGCGGAATCGCGAGCGACCGGATCGCGCTCGTGAAGGGCCTCGACGGCCGCGCGCTGCTGTTGTTCGCGCTGATGCTCGGCGAAGGCGTCGGGCTGGTGCTGTTCGGTCATGCCGGCAGCGTCACGCTCGCGATCCTGGCGATGACGATGTTCGGGCTGTTCACGCACATGGCGTGCGGCGCGACCTATGCGCTGGTGCCGTTCATCGACCGCAAGGCGCTGGGGGGTGTCGCCGGGCTGATCGGCGCAGGCGGCAACATCGGCGCGGTCGCGGCGGGGTTTCTCAACAAGGCCTCGGCCACCCCGCAGCAATGCCTCATCGTGCTCGGCTACGTCGTCGCAGGCACCGCGGTCTGCGCGCTAGCCGTCCGCTTCTCCGCCACGCACAAATCGAACGAGCGCGCGCTGCTCGACGCCGCGCTCGACGCACGCCGCACCAGCGACCGCTCGGTCAACGGCGCGCTCCCCGCATGACCCTCCCTTCCCCGGCTCCAACCCGACTGGATGATCTGATGGAACACCAAACCCCCTTCCCCGACACCCCCTTTTCCAAGCGGCGCGAGCATCTCGTCGTGATCGGCAACGGCATGGCCGGCTGTCGCGCGGTCGAGGAACTGATCGCGCGCGATCCGACCCGGTACCGCGTGACGATCTTCGGTGCCGAGCCGCACGTGAACTACAACCGCATCATGCTGTCGCCGGTGCTGGCGGGCGAGAAGACGTTCGAGCAGATCATCATCAACGATCACGCCTGGTACGCGACCAACACCATAGAGCTGGTGACGAGCGACCCGGTGCAGGCGATCGACCGCGCCGCAAAGACCGTGACCGCACGGTCGGGGCTGACGGTATCGTACGACCGGCTGCTGATCGCGACCGGCTCCGATCCGTTCATCATCCCCGTCCCCGGCAAGGACCTCCCTGGCGTGATCTCGTTCCGCGACATGGCGGACGTCGATCACATGCTCGAGGCTGCGGGCAAGGGCGGCGCGGCGGTCGTCATCGGCGGCGGGCTGCTCGGGCTGGAGGCCGCACACGGTCTCACGCTGCGCGGGATGAAGGTGACGGTGATCCACCTGATGCCGACGTTGATGGAGCGGCAGCTCGACGAGGCGGCAGGGTGGTTGCTCAAGTCGGCGCTGGAATCGCGCGGCCAGGTCATCCTCACCGAGGCGAACACCGCCGAGATCGTCGGCGATACCCACGTCGAGGGCGTGCTGCTGAAAGACGGCACGCTGATCCCCGCGAGCCTCGTCGTCATGGCGGTCGGCATCCGCCCCTCCGTGGCCCTCGCGCGCGACGCCGGGCTGGAGATCGGCCGCGGGATCAAGGTCGACGACCACATGGTCACCAGCGACCCGTCGATCCTCGCGGTCGGCGAATGCGTCGAGCATGACGGCAACGTCTACGGCCTCGTCGCGCCGCTGTGGGACATGTGCCGCGCGCTGGCCGACGGGCTGACCGACAGTCACAGCGGCTATCGCGGATCGGCGACCTCGACCAAATTGAAGGTCGCCGGGCTCGATGTGTTCTCGGCGGGCGATTTCTCCGGTGGTGCAGGCGCGGAGGACATCGTCCTGCGCGATGCGTCGCGCGGCATCTACAAGCGCGTCGTGGTCAAGGACGACCGGATCGTCGGCGCGGTGCTGTACGGCGACACGACCGATGGCGGCTGGTATTTCGACCTGCTCAAGCGGGCGGAAGACATCGCGCCGATCCGCGACATGCTGATCTTCGGCCAGTCGTTCGCCTCGGGGGGAGGCACTGCGGACCCTAAGGCGGCCGTTGCGGCGCTCTCCGACGATGCGGAGATCTGCGGCTGCAACGGCGTCACCAAGGGCAAGGTCGTGGCATGCATCGGCGCCGGCAACGCGACGCTCGATGCGGTCCGCGCGACCTGCAAGGCATCGGCGTCGTGCGGATCGTGCACCGGACTGGTCGAGACGTTGCTCGCGGTCACGCTCGGCGACGAGTATTCGGGCGAACGTTCGGTCAAGACGATGTGCAAATGCACCAGCTTCGGCCACGATGACGTCCGCCGCGAGATCGTCGCGCAGGGCATGCGCTCGATCCCCGAAGTCATGCAGAAGATGAGCTGGTCGACCCCCGACGGGTGTTCGTCGTGCCGGCCTGCGCTCAATTACTATCTGCTCTGCGCGCTGCCGGGCGACTACAAGGACGACCAGCAGAGCCGCTACGTCAACGAGCGCGTGCACGCGAACATCCAGAAGGACGGCACCTATTCGGTCGTGCCGCGGATGTGGGGCGGGCTCACCAACCCGCGCGAGCTGCGCGCGATCGCCGATGTCGTCGAGAAATACGATGCGCCAATGGTCAAGGTGACGGGCGGCCAGCGGCTCGACATCTTCGGGATCAAGAAGGAGGATCTGCCCGCGGTCTGGGCCGATCTCAATGCCGCCGGGATGGTCAGCGGACATGCGTACGGCAAATCGCTGCGCACTGTGAAGACCTGCGTCGGGTCGGACTGGTGCCGGTTCGGAACGCAGGATTCGACCGGGCTCGGCGTCAAGGTCGAGCGGATGACCTGGGGCAGTTGGATGCCGCACAAGTTCAAGATCGCGGTCAGCGGCTGCCCGCGCAACTGCGCCGAGGCGACGATCAAGGATTTCGGCGTGGTCTGCGTCGACAGCGGCTACGAGCTGTCGGTCGGCGGCAATGGCGGGATCAAGGTCCGCGCGACCGACTTCCTGTGCAAGGTCGCGACCGAGGAAGAGGCGATGCAGTACTGCGCCGCGTTCATCCAGTTGTACCGCGAGGAAGCGCGCTATCTGGAGCGCACCGCGCCGTGGATCGAGCGGATCGGCGTGGAATATATCCGCGAGCGGATCGCGGACGATCCGGAGGGCCGCGATGCGCTGGCGGCACGGTTCCTGTTCTCGCAGCAGTTCACGCAGGACGATCCGTGGGCGGCACGCGCGGCGGGCGAGCACCGCGAACAGCATGCGCCGATGGCGCGGTTCACGCCCATCGACAGCACGAGGGAAATGGCATGATCGGCGAATGGCTCGATATCGGCTGGGTCGACGAGATCCCGGTCCGCGGCAGCCGCACGGTGCAGGTCACCGGTGGCGACGACATCGCGGTGTTCCGTACCGGCGACGGCAAGGTCTTTGCGCTGGCGGATCGGTGCCCGCACAAGGGGGGACGGTTGTCGCAGGGCATCGTGCATGGCGGCGCGGTGGCGTGCCCGCTGCATAATTGGCGCATCGCGCTGGATACGGGGGAGGCGCTGGGCGAGGACAAGGGGTGTACGCCGGTGATCCCGGTTAAGGTGAGCGGTGGCCGTGTGCTCCTCTGCCGCACCTCGACCATGAAAGCCGCCGCATGAGCGCGCCACTGCTCCCTCTCCCCTTTGGGGAGAGGATCGGAGTGAGGGGTCGGGGCACGTGCGGCGTTTCCCAACTGCACCTCACCCAACTCTCTCCCCGAGGGGGAGAGGGCTAATGGCTTCCACCCGCGTGATCGTCCCACTGCTCCCTCTCCCCTCTGGGGAGAGGGTCGGGGTGAGGGGTTGGGGCGCGTGCTGCCCGTCCCAACTGCCCCTCACCCAACCCTCTCCCCGAGGGGGAGAGGGCTAATGGCGGCCGTTCGCACGACGTGCGCGTATTGCGGTGTCGGTTGCGGCATACTCGCGACGCCGACCGGCGAACGCCGCGTCACGATCGCAGGCGACCCCGACCACCCCGCCAACACAGGCAAGCTCTGTTCGAAGGGCACGCATCTCGGCGAGACGATCGGGCTCGAAGGTCGCCTCCTCACCCCGATGATCGGCCAGCGCCGCGCCTCCTGGGACAAGGCGCTCGACCTCGTCGCCAAACGCTTCCGCGACACGATCGCGCAGCACGGCCCCAACAGCGTCGCCTTCTATGTCTCCGGACAACTGCTCACCGAGGATTATTACGTCGCCAACAAGCTGATGAAGGGCTTCATCGGCTCGGCGAACATCGACACCAATTCGCGGCTTTGCATGGCGAGCGCGGTCGCGGGCCACATGCGCGCGTTCGGCGAGGATATCGTCCCCGCGAGCTACGACGATCTCGACGCCGCCGACCTGATCGTGCTCGTCGGATCGAACACCGCCTGGTGCCACCCGATCGTCTATCAACGCATCCGCGCGCGCTGCGACGCCGGCGCGAAGCTGGTGGTGATCGACCCGCGCCGGACCGAGACCGCGGACGAGGCCGACCTCCATCTCGCGATCCGGCCCGGCACCGACGTCGCGCTGATGAATGGCTTGCTCGCGTGGTGCCGTGACGCGGGCGTGGTCGACCACGACTATCTCGCCGCACACGTCGCGACGCCCGATGCGTTCTGGGACCAGTTCGACGAGGGCAGCGACCTGTGGTCGGTAGCGCGCATCTGCGACGTTCCGCCGCAGGACCTCCGGCGCTTCTTCGAACTGTTCGCCGCGACGCCGAAGACCGTCACTATGTTCAGCCAGGGCGTGAACCAGTCGCTGTCGGGCACCGATCAGGTCAACGCGATCACCAACCTGCACCTCGCGACCGGGCGCATCGGCAAGCCGGGTGCGGCGCCCTTCTCGATCACCGGCCAGCCCAATGCGATGGGTGGTCGCGAGGTCGGCGGGCTCGCGTCGTCACTCGCCGCGCACATGGATTTTGCGCCCGAGAACGTCGCCCGTGTCGGCCGGTTCTGGGCCGCGCCCAACATGGCGACCAAGCCGGGGCTGAAGGCGGTCGACCTGTTCCGCGAACTCGGCAACGGCCGGATCAAGGCGCTGTGGGTGATGGCGACCAACCCCGCGGTGTCGATGCCCGACGCCGGCCGCGTTCGCGAGGCGCTGGCGGCGTGCCCGTTCGTCGTCGTCTCCGACGTGATCGAGACGACCGACACATCGGTCCACGCGCACGTCCGCCTGCCTGCCGCTGCCTGGGGCGAGAAGGACGGCACCGTAACCAACTCGGACCGCACGATCAGCCGCCAGCGCGCGTTCATGGCCGCGCCCGGCGACGCAAAACCGGACTGGTGGATTATCTGCGAAGTCGGTCGGCGGATGGGCTGGAAAACCGCGTTCTCCTATGACCGGCCGGCCGAGATCTGGCGCGAGCATTGCCGGTTATCGGCGTATGAGAATGACGGCACGCGGATGTTCGCGCTTCCTGGTCACGCCGCGAAGGGCAATGCGGAATACGATGCGATGACGCCGTTTCGCTGGGGTGGCGCGCCCTTCGCAGACGGCCGGTTTTCGACACCCGATGGCCGTGCGCGCCTCGTAGCATTGGCGCAAAAGCCAGTTGCCGCGCCGCTCGCGCAATGGCCGATGACGCTCAACACCGGGCGCTACCGCGACCAGTGGCACACGATGACCCGTACCGGCCTGTCGCCCAAGCTCGCGCGCCACCGCGAGGAACCGTTGGTCGAGGTCCACCCCGACGACGCGATGCGACTGGGGATCATCGATGGCGGCTTGGCGCGCGTAATCACACCGCAGGGCGACAGTGTCTTCCGCGCGACCGTCGTCGCGACGCAGCGGATCGGCGAGCTGTTCGTACCGATCCACTGGACAGACCGCACCGCGACCGGGGGCCGCGCGGGGCTGCTCCCCCGCCCGCTCGCCGACCCTGTCTCGGGCCAGCCGGGCTTCAAGGCGACCCCCGTCCGGATCGAACCGGTTGCAACCGAGTGGCGCGGCTTCGTCGTGGTCCGCAGCGAACTGGCGACGCGCCCCGATTGCCTGTGGGCGACGCGCGTCGCGGTACCGGGTGGAACGGCGTGGGACATGGCGGGCAACGGCGACGCCGCCGCACTCGACGCGTTGCTGCCGAAGGGCCAGCGGATCGAGGCAGTCGATGCGGCTCGGGGCTCGCGCCGGATCGCGATATTGGAGGGCGGCAAGCTCGCCGCAGTGCTGTTCGTGACCCGGGACGGTACACTTCCGCCCCGCGACTGGCTCGTCGCGCAACTGAGCGAGGCCATCGCCGCCCCCACCCTGCTCGCCGGCCGCGCGCCAGGCGCTCAGGTCGATCGCGGGCCAATCGTCTGCGCGTGCTTCGACGTCGGGCTGAAGACCATCCTCGCCGCGATCGCCGACCAGCGTCTCGCCGACGTCCCCGCGATCGGTACGGCACTGAAAGCCGGCACCAATTGCGGATCGTGCCGCCCTGCCCTCGCCAAACTCCTCGTCACGCAAGGATCAGCCCATGTCGCATGATTTCCCGCCCGGTTCGGTCTGGCTAGTCGGTGCCGGGCCCGGCGATCCCGACCTGCTTACGCGGAAAGCCGAGCGGCTGATCGCGGCGGCCGACATCGTGTTTTACGACGCGCTGGTCGGCTCGGGCGTCCTTGCACTCATTCCCGACGGCATCGAGCGGGTAAGTGTCGGCAAGCGATCGGGCCGGCATTCGAAGGATCAGGTCTCGATCAACGTCTTGCTCGCCGGGGCAGCGCTCGCCGGCAAGCGCGTCGTCCGGCTCAAGGGCGGCGATCCGTCGATCTTCGGCCGCTCGACCGAGGAACTCGAGCACCTCGCCGCCAACGGCATCACGGTGCGGATCTGCCCCGGCATTACCGCCGCCAGCGCCGCCGCGGCCTCGGGTGGCGCCTCGCTGACGCTGCGCGGCCTCGCGCGGAAGCTGACGTTCGTCACCGCGCACGCCCGCGCCGGCGAAGCGCTCGATCTCGACTGGACCGCGCTCGCCGCGCCCGATGCCACGCTCGCCGTCTATATGGGTCGCGCTGCCGCCGGCGAAGTCGCGCGTAACCTGGTCGCAGCCGGGCGCGCGCCCGACACGCCGGTCATGGTCGCGGTCAACGTCTCGCTCCCAAGCGAACGCATCCTGCGCGGCCGACTGTCGGCGCTCGCGTTCCTGGTCGAGACGATCAGCGATCATGACCCCGCGCTGCTGCTGATCGGGGAGGCGATCGCGGTATCGTCGATAGCATTCGGTGCAAACGACGGCGCGGACGCGCAACTAGGAGTTCAGGCTGCTAGCGCGAACCGGCCCGTCCGGTTTCCGACTGACGCTGCGTGCGGCGAGCTTTGAGCAAGTCCTGACGCGAGAGGATGCCGACGACCTGTCGCGTATCGCGCGCGACGATCGGCACGCGTCCAATGCCGGATTCGACCATCATGTCGGCCACGACTCCGATCGGCGTATCGGGATACGCCACGAGCAGCGAAGCGTCCGACAAGGTCTCGGTCAGCGACACGTCGGTGCCGGGTTGCATCGTCCGCCAGCGCAACGCGTCGGTCCGCGACACCAGGCCAAGCACGCGACCCGCATCGTCGACGACCGGATAGCTCCGATGCTCGGCACGATCCGCGAAAAAGGTCGTCGCGTCTGCGGTCGTCATCGAACCTGGCAACGTCGCGGGCGCGCGTGACATCAACTGCTCCGCTTGCATCAGATCGAGGGGATCGACGCTATACTCCTGCAGGATATGCCGGCCGCGGCGCGCGATCTTCTCGGTCAGGATCGATCGCCGCATCAGCAAGACGCTGACCGCATAAGCGGCGGCGGCGGCGGCGATGGTCAGCGGCAAGGCATCGAAATGCCGCGTCAGTTCCGTGGCAAACAGCGCCCCGGTGATCGGTGCCCGCATCGCGCCACTCATGATGCCGGCCATCCCGATCATAGCCCACAACCCTGAACCGCCGGGCAGGACCTGGCCGATCAGCGCCCCCGCGGCGCCACCCAGGATCAGCAACGGCGCGAGGATGCCGCCCGACGTGCCCGATCCCAAAGCGACCAGCCAGACGATCGCCTTCACGACTAGCAGCGCGAGGATGACGCGCACCGCGAGGGACCCGTCGAGTAGCGCCTGGATATTTGGATAGCCGGCGCCCAGGACATGCGCGTCGACCAGTCCGCCGAGACCGACGACGACCGCGCCTATTGCCGGCCACCACATCCAGTGCACCGGGAGGCGATGAAACGCGTCCTCCACCGCGTAAAGCGCGACCGACAGCGCCGCCGCCAGCATACCCGTGGCAAGACCGACTCCCGCGGCGAACGCGATCGGCCACCCCCCGGATGGCGTCGTACCCACGAACGGGAACATCGGACCGCCGTCGAGCAGCACCGGCCGCCACGCGAACGCGACCAAGACGGCGACCACCACCGGTACGAAGCTGCGCGGCTTCCACTCGAACAGCAAGACCTCGACCGCCAGCAGGATCGCGGCAAGCGGCGTCCCGAAGATCGCGGTCATACCCGCCGCCGCGCCCGCGACGAGCAGTGTCTTGCGCTCGGCGGCACTCATGTGGAAGCGTTGCGCGAACAGCGATCCGATCGCCCCGCCGGTCATGATGATCGGCCCTTCCGCCCCGAACGGCCCGCCACTGCCGATAGATACCGCGGCGGATAGCGGCTTGAGCAGAGCGACCTTGGCCGACATCCGGCTTTCGCCGAACAGGATCGTCTCGATCGCCTCGGGTATGCCATGCCCCCGGATCTTGTCGGAGCCGTAGCGCGCCATCAGGCCGATGATGAGACCGCCGATAACGGGAATGGCGACCATCCACGGCCCGACGAGCGTGTCGACGATCGCGGCTGACCGCGTGGAAAGTCGACCGAACCAGAAGAGGTTGGTCGCCAGCGCGATGAGTTTGATGAGCATCCATGCCGCAAGCGCCCCGCCGGTCCCGACGACGATCGCCATCGCCGCCAGCATCAGCATTCGCCGGTCGGCGCTATGGTCCGCGAGCCGGTGGTTTTCGATTGCTCGTACCGCTGCGATCATGATGAGAGTCTTTCGCCTCCAAGGAAGGCAGGCTATTATATCGTAGTGCGATATATATCAACACGGGCTGACTACGATGAGCGATACGGACGCATTGAAGGACGCCGATTATCGGGCACTGGCGGATTTTCGCCATGCGCTGCGGCTGTTCACGACCTTCAGTGAGACTGCGGCGGCGGCGGCTGGGCTTGCGCCGCAACAGCATCAGGCGCTGCTCGCAATCCGGGCGGCGCCGGTCGACGACATCACGATCGGCTATGTCGCGACTCGGCTGGTCCTCAAGCCGCATAGCGCCTCGGGACTGATCGACAGGCTGGAGGGGTCGAACCTCGTCGTTCGCTACAATTCCGACGGCGACAAGCGCCGCTCGCTGCTGCGGTTGACGCCCGAGGGCGAGACGATGCTCGCGGGTCTGTCATCGGTTCATCGCGATGAGATCGCCCGTCTCCGGCCCATGCTGACCGAAATGCTCGATCGGTTTGGATAAGGCATGTGCCCGTGCCCGGCGGGAAACATCTGTCGCGATACGATCTAAAATGCCAAGGTGAGCTTGCGCGTATCGGTAGCCGCTGCGCAAACGACCACGGCGCGGAACGCGGTGGCGAAACGAGGGGGAAATGCAGACGATGGTGACCGGTAGGCGGGGTCTGTGGGCCTTCGTGCTCGGCTGTATCGCGGTGACGATCGGGGTCGCCCTGCATCTGCCGATGTTTCTGATGGCTCGCGGCATGGGCTACCGGATGGCCGGCATGCCGATGGACGTCGGCATGCTGTTCGGCATGGCGCTGATCGTCGGCGGGACCGGCCTCGCCGCCTATGGGTTGCTACCGGGCGATGCCATGCGGTTGCGGCGGCAGTTGAGGCATATGACCGTCACCGGGCTGCAGGATGCACCGTTGCGCGCGTCGCACTGGGTCATGATGGGCGCACTGATCGTGGCGCTGGTGATCGACGTCATGAAGCCCGCCGCGCTTGGCTTCACCCTGTCGGGCATGACGAGCGAATATGGCGTGTCGCGTGCCACCGCCTCGCTGGTGCCGTTCTCGGCGCTGTCGGGGACGGTCGCGGGATCGATCGTGTGGGGCTTCGTTGCGGACATATACGGGCGCAAGGCGTCGATCCTGCTGTCGGCGGTGATGTTCGTCGGCACGTCGATCTGCGGCGCGATGCCGAGCCTCGCCTGGAACATCGCCATGTGTTTCATGATGGGTGCGGCTGCCGGCGGGATGCTGCCGGTCACCTATGCGCTGCTCGCCGAGATGATGCCGAACCGACACCGCGGCTGGAGCCTCGTGCTCATCGGCGGCCTGGGCGCGGCGGGAGGCTATTTCGCGGCCAGCGGCCTGTCGGCGCTCCTCCAGCCGATCTTCGGGTGGAGGATCCTGTGGCTGGCCAATCTGCCGACCGGACTGCTGCTGATCCTTCTTGGTCGGCTGATACCGGAATCGCCACGGTTCCTGGTCGTTCAGGGGCGCGCGCACGAGGCGGAGATGGTGCTCGCGCGCTTCGGTGGCGGGCGTGTGACGAGGCAGGACGCGCCGTCGAGTGATGGGGCGGACGTTGCCGCACGGCCGACCTTGCGCAACGCCGGAGCGCTCGTCGCCTTCAGCATCGCCGCGCTGGCCTGGGGCTGCGCCAATTTCGGCCTGTTGCTCTGGCTGCCCGCCGACCTCGTCGCTCGCGGTTATAGCGTCGGCGTGGCTAGCGGACTGCTCGCCAAGGCGTCGCTGATCGCGGTCCCTACGATCTTCGTCGCAGCGCTGCTCTACAGCCGCTGGAGCAGCAAGGGTGCGCTTCTCGCAGCCATCGCGATGCTCGCCTTGGGACTCGTCGGTGTGTTATGGGTCGAGCGGCAATCCGGCGCCGTCAGTCCCGTCCTGCCGGTCGCCGCGCTGATCGTAGGCGTCAACGCGATCATCGCCATCTTGCTGCCCTATGTCGCCGAGAGCTTCCCGGCACGCGTTCGTGGGCGCGCCACGGGATGGGTCGCGGCCTGTTCCAAAGCCGGTGGCCTGGGCGCACAAGGACTCGCGATTGCAGGTGCGGTCCCGCCGCTGGCGACCGTAGCGGGTCTAGTTCTGGTACCGACGGCCGCTTCTCTCGTACTGGTGGCGTGGCTGGGTCGCGAAACCAAAGGACGAGACGTCGACGTCATCTAGCCGGCGATCTGGATCTGCAAATCGTTGCGTGAAGCAAATGACGGCGTCTGACCATCTTCGTGCCAAGCCGCCCTATTTGTAATCAGCCTCTTCGAACTGCCAAATTTAAAACGAATAAGGTCAGCCACGGATACCACAATCGGACGCTCACGCCCCTTCCCTAGCTTCCCAACTCCGAACGCTGGTTCAGCTTTGCGATAAGACCGATTTTTGAGGCCGCCTATCCGCTCGCGAATGTCGTGATGGGAAAGGAAAGCAGAGCGTCCGCTATCGGGAAGGCAGATGGCGTCAGCGGACGTCGGCTGACGCTGCAGCCTCCACAAAAAGGATTAATTTCGAGAACCTCACCTATCCAGAGCCCCGTTCGTTTGTTGACAACCTTGTCATGACCAATTCAACCATCGTCAGATATCCCGTTGGCCATTCTATGATCGCCTCCGTCCAACTGCTGAGCACCAAACCCTTGGTATCAGCTAAAGTCTAATTGAAGAAGTGATCTTTGGACGTGCGTTTTTCGCATACTCCAAGAAGTTTGCACGAACCGACTCTGCCACTAGTCGAGGTGCATCAGTGGGCCGCAATTGCTCTGACTGAGTGAATATCTTCAACTTGTTCCCACCCACGCCTTTAATCGTATTTTTTCAGTCATGCTGGCGCCAAAGTTACGAAATAGAAAACCTGATGAAAACCTATCACTCCCTACAACATCTTCAATCAACGAATGAGATGTCATAATTAACTCAAAGTAGCATATTGATTTAGAATCAGAACGTCGCTCTTTAACTTTATTTACGGTTTTATGGTCAAGAGGCAATTGATGATCCACAACCAAGGTCGCACTTGGCAGGCCCAGGCTTGTAGCTACGACGACGTCTCGCATCGCTGACATTTGTGACCTTGGAGTAAGCAGGTCACTCATTGATTTATTAATTTATTTTTTGGATGACCCACCTCTTATTATTTCATTGTATAAATAAAGACCATGCCCGCCCAACTTCTCCGACGGCCAAACATGTAACTCACAACGCGTAGTACTTAAGCCGGAACTAGCACGCGCCGTGGGCGTGTTTTGCGCGATAGCGGGATAAGCTATAAGCGGCGCCAGTGTGACTGCACCCATATTCACGTACCAATTTCTCATAAGCTCTCCAAGTAAAAGGTTTTTTGTTACGGCCATTTGCCACCTGGAGGAGGCGGCGCTGGTGGGGTGGGCCTATAGCCCATCGCATAGGCGCTACAGGTCTCGGGTGTGCATCCCCCTACAGCCTCCGCATAAGCAACGATCCGCGTTTTGATCGCACACGGCATGTCGGTCGTATCGATAACCAGCCCTGGCCGCGGCAATATTCGAGCGCCGGTCCGAAGATACTCGCGCAGAAGGCTGTCTGATAGCGGCGCTCCATTAAATACCAATACAACATCCGCGATACGGACAACGTTTTTGTTGCGCATTGGTAGGGGGCGCATGCTCCATTGTGCGCCAACAGGACAAGTCGGTGCACCGGCACCCGCGGACACTATAAGTAAGGCAAAGGTTAATACCATCAAACACCACCTGACGCCCAAAGCGGAACGATTATTGATCGGTACGTCATCTTATACTGGAGCCCCTCAACGTCAACGAGTGCCGACTGCCGGAGCCGTCCGGTGCGGTCCGGTGCGGTCCGGTGCGGTCCGGTAGCGAGCGGTCCGCGCACGTGCACATGCACGTGCAGAATAGGACAGCCGAATGTATCTGCCACGTTGCAGCAACGTTCGCGCATACTAGGATGCTAAAAAAGGGGACGTTATTATTATCACGTACAAGCTGGCCGCCCTAGCCATAGTCACATCGGCGAGTGCCGCACCGGCACCGGCACCGAGGCCCCTGATCATCGATCACCGTACCGCAGGTGAAGACAGACAGCGCAACCTGTCAGCTAGCATCTTCTCTTGCAGCTTTGGGATCCGTGTTCTCAGTGACGAGGGCCGCTCCCGTAAACGGCTTGATACTCTAGACGCCGCGCTCCGCGCTTCATCGCTCGCGCGACGCCTGGAACAGCGGCCGGTGGTGCTCCGATCCTATCAGGTGTTCTTTAACTCCGCAGCGGCGCAAATGAACCAGGCGCTCTCGATCGGGGTCGGATCGGTCAACGGTGGCGCAGGCTTTGTTGGTCGCAGTGCTGCCGTGCCTAAATGCAGCCGCGACAAAACACCGGACGGTTGGTTCGATCCTGCCGAAACGAACAACGGGAACCCACCAATTATCGTAGAGATCAAGGCAGAGGTGGCCGGCAAACCCCTGTTAGTCCGCAGCGTCCATTCTCCAAATGAAGCTCTTCATGTTCCCGCTACTGCCTTCAGCAGCAAGGCGAAGAAAAACTTCGCCGAAGGAGAAGCAGCGCTGGAATTTTATCGCGCCATCGACGAGGCAAATATTCGTTTTGTGGAAAAGGCTACAGCGTTAATCTGATTGAGGATGAGCATATTCTTTGAAACGATCTAGCCTTGCCCCCTAGTTGGACGGAAGGTCACATGGACACGCGCGTCATCAGGACCTCGGTTCTAACTGCGCGTATATGAAGGGTCGCGGTACGTCGCCGCCCGATCTGCCTCCCCGAACCGATGCATGTAGGTGTACATGGCAAGGGACGCGATTGAGCATGCCGTCAGCGTAAAGGCAGATGGACGATAGGATGACGGCAAATTGCCTCTGCGAGCCTAGTAATCTCTGCCGAACAGGTTGCGGAGGAAGTCGAGCTTGACGGCATTGGGTTTGAACGTCGCTTCGTCGATCAGGGCGATGTTGGCGTTGCAGATGGCGGCCGGACTCCCGTGAAAGGCAAGAGCGGCCTTGAAGTCGGCACGGGACAGCTGCGAGCGAGATTCAGCTCCGGCGACGATCGCGCGGGGAACGCCAAGTTCGGCGGGTTTGGGCTTCGGCTTGACGGGGCCTCCCAACAAAGCGCGGCCTCACAGCGTGGCTTGGTATTCGGCAAAAGTACGTGACGGCGGATCTTTGCCGGTGCCCTTCAGGACGTCGACGCATTGGGCCATGCTCCCTTGGGCCGCCCAGTGGAGTTGGTTGACATAGGCCCGGGCATTATCGGTGATCAGCTTTGCGTCCGGCCCGCGTAACGCGGACGCGAAGACGCTGTTGACGATCGCGTAGGCGCGCGGGACGAACGTCTCGAAGGATCGGCCGCCCGCCTTCTCGGACTGCCAGGCGCTGGCCAACTGAGCATATGCAGGCGGGTTTTTCTGCTTGAGATCGGCCACGGTCACGGTGTCCGCCGTTATCCGATCAAGCACCTGTTGGAGGTCGGACGACATATCGACGAACGGTGGCTGCAGTACGGGAGGAGAGGACGCGGTGTGGGCCGACCCTGCCGACACCGGCTTGGTTTTGCTCGCGGGACTGGGCAGCGGGATCAGCACGAGGATCAAAATATAGGCGATGCCCAAGGCACGCGCCCTCATGCTGTGCTGGGCGCGGAACAGGAACCAGACGAAGATGTACGGAAACAGGAACATGCCGATATACAGCAGCGGATTGGCGCGGTGCTGCTGGCCTTCGCCGATCCCGCGTTCCCAGACGGTCCGCCGCCAGCGTTCGCGGAACCAGCGCGAGACCGGGTTACCGCGGTGCTGGGCGGCGATGCGCGCGTTCCACCACTGCAGGGTGTCCTGGTTGAGGCCGGGAAGTGCGGTCGGGTGAAGCGATTGCAGATAGGATAGCAGATATTCGACCGCCGCCCCGTATCGCCACGCGCGCAACCTGCCCCAGCGCACGGGCGGGGGCTCGCGCAGACCGGTAAGCAGGTCCGCATAGAACCCATTCTGATGTAGCAGCCCGACCTCGAAATACCGGTCCTCGCGGCGCCGTAGAATCCAGTCGACGATCGGGAGGCGCCGCAGTTCGACACCCTCCGCAACCCATTTGAAATGGGCAATTGCGACGTCGATCATGGGATCACTGCGCGGCGTAGCGCGGAAGATGAGGTCGGCGACCATCCCCTCGACGTTTTGGGCATGATCGATCGCCACCATTGCGGGGTCGGTCAGAACGCGCTGAGTCGCCTCGACGATATCGTCCACAGATGCAGCCAGGGCAGGATCGAACAGCAGCGCGTGCAAGCGGTCGATCCGCGTCGTATCGGGGACGAAGGACGGCACCATCGTGGGTGCGGCTTCGGGAAGATCCGCCGGGTAGCTCGGCTCAACGCACTGATCCGACGTCGGCGCCGGCGCCTGCTCGGAATGCTGCCGATCGGGGCTGTGCGGATCGCTCGAGCCGAACGGCGTCGCGAACGCCACCTCGTGGAACTCGCTGCCGCGCACCCAATCCATCGCGGAGTCCCGCGCCCCGCGCAGGGCGATGAAGGCAGCGGGGTCGACCTCGGGATCGATCGCTTTCAATCGCCTGCCGTATGCGCGACGGATCGCGGTCTGGTCGTCGGTCGGATCGATGCCGAGGATCGACCACACCGACGATGTCGTGCCGTGCCAGCCGCTATCGTCCATCACAGGTAGCGTTCGCCTTCGAGTTCGTCGAGTTGATCGCTTACGGCTTTGACCGCGTCGGCGATCATCCGCGGATCCTGCGAGCCCAGCGCCCCTTCGAAATATCCGATCAGCCGGCCGACCAGGTCGCGCTTGGGGCCGATGAACGATTCGTAGCAGCGCTCGGCCCGACTGAGCAAAGCTTGGTTGACCTGCTGCTCGCGCGGATGAATCTTTAGCGCCGCCAGCAAGGTGCGCCGCGCGGCCAGTTCCTCTTCGGTGATCGGATCCTGTTCGTCGCGGATCACCAGCTGTTCGCGCACGCCCGTCTCGGGGACGATCACGTCGACTTCCAGCAAGCCGCTGACGTCATAGGTGAAGCGGCAATCGATGACGACCTCGCCGGCCGGGCGCGGGGGCACCGGCAGCGATACCGACCCCAGATGGATGTTGGCGCTAACCTGGCGGGACTCGCCCTGGAAGATTCCGAATTCGATCTTGCTCTGGTTCGGCGAGGCAGTCTGGAAGCGGTGGACGCGACTGGTCGGGAGAACGGTATTGCGTTCGATGATCGGCGCGAAGATGCCGTGGTGCACCGCCCCGGTCGCGGTAAGTTCGGAGACGTTGACGCCTAGCGTGTAGGGGCAGACGTCGGTCAGCCGGACTTCGGTGAGGTCGGCGTCGCGCGCCTTCAGCCCGGCCTGGACCGCGGCACCCAGCGCGACCGCATGGTCGGGGTAAACGGCAGTGTTAGGGAAGCGCGAGAACATTCGGGTCACCGTCCGGCGCACGATCGGCATCCGCGTCGCGCCACCGACCAGCACGATCTCGCTCATCTGGCCCGCTCGGATGTCGCTGTCGCGCATCGCGCGCAGCACGGGATCGCGCAGCCGGTCGAGCAACGGCCCTGCGGCCTGTTCGAAATCCGCCGCGGTGATGTCGGTCTGATATTCGCTATCGTTCCACAGGATCGCGAAGGATGCGCTGTCATGGTCGGTGAGCATCCGCCGCGTGCGCTCCGCTGCGCCGCGCATTGTTTCGCGAAGTTGGACGTTGTTCTGATAATGCGGTAGCGATAGGCGCGTACGAGCCAGCGCCATCATCACTTCGTTGAAATCCTCGCCGCCGAGTTGGTTGTCGCCGGCCGAGGCGCGCACTTCGATGATGCCGTCGAAGATCTCGACGATCGACACGTCGAAAGTGCCGCCGCCCAAGTCGAACACCAGAAACGGTTCGCGGTCGGAACGATCGATGATACCGTAGGACAAGGCAGCGGCAGTCGGTTCGTTGATGAGGCGCTCGACCGTTAATCCCGCGAGCTGCCCGGCGCGACGTGTTGCCTTGCGCTGGCGATCGTTGAAATAAGCGGGGACGGTGATGACCGCGCCGTCGACGGGTGCGCCGAGTTCGCGTTCGGCATCCCGCTTCAGTTCCGCCAGGACGAGCGAGGACAGGTCCTCGGGCGTGAAGCGCGTAGTGCCGAGCATGACCTGCCTCTGGCTGCCCATCAGCCGCTTGAAAGTGGTCGCGGTCAGCGCCGGATGCGAACGCTGCCGGTCGCGCGCCGCCATGCCGACGAGGATGGTACCGTCGTCGGTCATGCTGACCGCGGACGGAGTCAGGAAATCGCCGAGCGCATTGGGGATCAGCTGTGGCGCGCCGTCGCGCCAATATGCCACCGCACTGTTCGTAGTGCCCAGGTCTATGCCAACAATCACGCCGCCCCCGCCTCGCATTCCGCCGATGGTATCGGACGGCCGAATAGCTTAAAACGGGTTTGTCGCGAAAGAAAAGAGCTTTGCCAAGCGTTACGATCAAACAGAGCGATTAGATCGCTGATGAATTGCGCCGCTGGAAAAGGGGTCGCACCCGACGAGGGCGGACTATGCCACTTGCTGGTCGTTGGTCCGCACTTTGGGGCGCACGCCCGATGACGTGACTGCGGCAGGGAAACTGCGGCTGTCCTCGACGCAGGGGGCGTCACCGGACCTGGCGAAACTGTCGATATCGGTACCGCCGAGGGGCTACTCCGCCGCAGAGCAAGCCTTCGCGAACCCAGATATGGCTATTCACGCTCGTCGCTAAAGTTTGGTTGGCCACCGCGATCCAGATCGCTTCGATTACCCTCGCCCTTTTAGAAGTGCCTCTCTGGCCGACCTTTGGCCCCGACATTACCGCTGAGGATATTACGCTTTAGGCGGTGATGACAGAGTGGTTCTACATCACGCCGATCCCGCTGTTCGTCATCGGTCGCTGTTGAAACAGACTGCCCGATTCTTGAGGGCAGGCGCTTCGAAGCAGACTCATTGCAATCCACCAAAGATGCGATTTGCGATCGGCATAGAACCTTTCTCGATCGGCATGCATGACAAGTTGGGGTAAGCCGCTGGCGCTCTCACGAGCCGATGGTTGTGTACATATCAGCGCTAATTGGCACGGTTCTGTCAGCGAAAAATGTCACGTCGCAGGGTGGCGAGGCGTCCCGTTGCCTCGCGCAACCAATGGTCAGCCGGTGACAGTCGGTTCGGGTTTCGCTTGAACCCGCTCGAGCCTATAGGCGCCGCATGACAAAGCCGCCTCGCGAAACCAGCGCCTCGACGAAGCCACCTCTCAATGGTTGGCTCGGGATAGGCATCGTGCTTGTCACCATGACGATCTCGTTCTTCGTGGCTTACGCCTACCTGCTACCGTAAATCCCGCTCGATACGCTAGTCGCACGCCGCGGCATTCGAGCCCATGGCGAATGCGCGGTGAGCGACACGCGCTGTTCTTCTTAAGGGTGCGGTAGATATGATCTCGAATTGCCTGGAAGGAAGGTTGGGCGTGGCTAAGTCGGGCGTCTCAACGGCTCCACTCTTGATCTGAACTCGATGGATTAACTTCTCCGGATGTTCGCAAGGGTCGGAAATGCCAGCAGCGCAGGGCCAGCAAGACCCAGAAACGGTCATCCACAGCCCCCGCCGGCTTCCCGACATCCGACATTCGTTCATGTCTGAGGCAGCCGCCGATACGGTGGAAATGGCTCTTTGTCGGACAGCCGAGGTCTGTCCGGACCTACGATATTATTGCAGCCTGCCGGCCATTCGTCGAAGGCGAGATGGAAGGCATGGGCGACGCAATGACTTCCGCCGACAGGCATGTTGTAACGCATGGCGATCAGCCGCTCGACTGGGCAAACAGCTATCGCCTGGACGGAATTGCCGCGATCCGAGCCCTGAAGGATAGCCGACGGTCCGGACTTGCTGATTCAAGGCTCCTCAACGCTCTACCCTCCGCTCCTCGCTGCCGGGCTAACCGACGAACTGGTCCTCATGACCTTTCCTGTCGTGCTGGGGACCGGCAAGCGTCTGTTCGGAGACGGCACCCCTTCAGGTTCACTGCGCCTGCTCGACCATCAGGTTCGCGCAAAAGGCGTGATCGTCACACGCTGGGCACAAGCCGGGCCTATCCGAAGAGTGATTGGAAGCGATCGAGACGCCAACGGCGGATACTGGCAAGCCGAAATTCCTTCAAGCGAGGGCGAATGGCGCGGCGGTTCAGCGGTTTTGAACATTAGAACGGCAATGGTGGCTACGTCGAAAGCTCACCGAAAGGCTTGCGGGGCTGGATAGGTTCGGCAAGATTGCAAATGTCGAGTGACGAAGTAAATGTCTTGCCCGGCCACGGGGAACAGATTTGGTTCCCGTCGGGAAGTACCCGCCCAGGCGAGACGATGCCGACGCCATGGATTATCAAATGATGATCGCAGAGACCTCAATAAACTTGATTCATGAATTGGACTTATTAGCAGGCGAGGTTTTGTTTTCGGTGTCGAATAACGATCCAGAAAGCGCCAATACCATCGCTCGCTACCGAGAAATAATGCGAAACGGAGCCTTAGACGGCAACGCGCAGGAGGCGTTCCGTGAAGCAAACCTGCTAACGACAGTGAATAAGGGAGTCGCTGATCGAGAGCGAGAGGAAGACGATCCGGCAATCACGTCGCAAGCTCGTGCGCTGAGCGCAAAGGCGATTCATACAGCAAGAAGCCTTCGGCATGATCTCGGGATTCCATACTAAGCGTTGACGCTTATCAACGTAGCGGCTGGACCATGAGCCGCTTCCGGGCAAGCTCTGGAACGAGCTCAACGTCCGTTATTGAGCGATAGCGGAATGGCCGGAATGAAAAGGAAACCGGACTGGCTGCTTTCGGGACGACGGGTGGCGCTAGCCGACATTGGGCAGCTGCCGGCTCCCGAAAAGGATCGGAAAAAGGGAATCTGCTTACCGGCGCTCAAGCATCGTATGAGGGCCCCTCCGGGGGCGTCGCTGCCGGGGCTTAGAACATTTCATCCAGCAAAAGGTGAAACTGGAGCTTGCATTCGTCGGCCTCTGCGACGCCGTACTGTTCAAAAAAACGGTCTTGTAGCGATGCATCGAATTTCCCGAGGCAATTCCACAATATAGCTAGGTCTTGGTAGCGGTCCGCGATACCGACCCTGCCGGCGTCGATGCAGCCGACCACTTCACCATTGAGCATCAGGATATTATCTAGCGAAATATCGCCATGCGTGACTACGGGGTCGGAGGGCATCGGCAGCAGGTGCTGCATTGCTTCCCAAACTTGCTCCGCCGTCCAGCCTTCGCGCTCGTCGTCAAAGTCGTCTTCGTCGACCAGATCCGCGTCGATGCGTTCACGCGCCCGTGAAAGGCGGTAGGCGTGATCGCTGTTGAAGGGGCATTCGCTGGTCGGAATGGCATGTAGACGCCGCAGAAACGTCGCGAGCGCATCGACTATCCCAGCACCCGCATCGGGTTGCGCCTCCAGAATCTGGCATGCAGTCTGTCCAGGCACCGCCGTCATCAGCAGCCATGCCTCGTCCTGCATGGCAACGAAGCCTTCGACGGCCGGGACGGGGATGTACCTTCCCAGCCAACGCAATCGGACCATTTCGTCGGTTATGTCGCCAGCGACGGAGCTTCGCCCATGCTTGAGGAACAGGTCAGGCGCGCCGATCTTGCCATGCAGCCGATAAACGGCACCACCTGATTCCCCGACGTTATCGCGCGCCCACTCATACCCCACCAAGGGCGCGGACATACTCGCAGGCAGCGGTATGGCTGCACATGCCTCTTCTCGATCTAAATCCATTATCCCTCACCCTTCCGCGACGCCTTATGGCAACCGAGGTGGGCCGAAGGTAGCCCAGCATGAGGACGCTCCGTGTCTTCGGCTTCCCGAAAACGGAGGGCGACCGAGACCTGCTCTTTCCCGAAAGGACGGTCAGCCGGGAATATGCGAGTCTCTAAGCCGCAGTTCGATCGAGCACGTCAGATGCCACTATCCACTTGCCGAACAGCGCAAAGCCGCATGATTTAGCAAGGGCGACGGATGCAAGGTTGTCGAGCTGACAACGATACTGCGGCTCATATCCCTTTCGGCGCGAGAATTCGCTGATCGTCAGGACGACCGCACGTGCGAAACCTCTTCCCCGAACATCGGGAAGCGTCAGCACTCCTAAGTCCGCGAACGGGCCGCTTTCCCAAGGGTATGCGCTGGCGGCACTGACCAGCCGACCGTCCTCAAAGCAACCGAACACCCCCCAATGATCGAATTCGACAAACGCATCGTCGCGGTCCTGCTCTGATGCATCGGCATGGAACGCCTCGAACGCATCGCGATCCTCGATCGTAAGCTGGCGGGCGACCATTGATTGACCGGATGCGACGCACGTATCCGCGGGAAGGTAGAACAGATAGTCGGGATCGTGCAGGCTGACGCCGCCGCGTTCCAACAGGTCCTGTATGTCGGCGATCGACGTGACACCCGGCGCATTAGGACTGACCCGATCGATCAGCTCGGGTCGCAATACGGTTCGCACCCGGCCATCAATGCCCTCCAGCATCATCGCCGGGCGTTTGGGGTTCAACTTCTCGCTTACCGCCCACGTCGAGCTGCCGTCACCAGCGAACGCTTCATGCCAGTAGTCCAGAACGGGCTTGGGGAATATCGTCATGCGGCTGCACTACCATAGCGGCTCACTGCCCCGGCACCCCACTTTCCCGATGGGATCAAGATTTGTGACACGGTTAGACTGTGGCTGCCGTCTGTCGCTTTGCGAGCCAATCACGACGGACTGCGATGCCGGACGCGAGCCAGAGCGCACCAGCGGCCATGAATCCAGCGACCTCGCCGCCTGTAGGGGCTTCGACAATGAAGCCAATGATCGCTGCAACAATTAGTGCCGTTCCAAGAACATAGAACGGAGGAAAGCCGCCGGCGAAGGCGATTGGTAGGAAATGCAGGCCGACGACCAACGCCATTGATGGTAACAGAAGATCGGGCCGGTGCAGGTTCACTACGATGTTAGCGGCTAGGAAAAGGCCGACGCCTTCACCAATGCTGCTCCACATGATGGCTCGTTCTTCTTTCGGTGACGGCTTGATGCCCTCGCCAGGTGTACGGATCACATACCTCGCGGCAAGAGCGATCAGCATGAATCCCAAGAAGGGCAGCGCCAGAGTGATCCCGGACAAGTGCCATTGCCAGTAAAGCGTCAACGCTGCGAACACCGCTCCGAAGAAGCTCATAATCAGCGCGCCCCATGCTCCCACAGACGGTCCCCCTATGTTTAGGAGGCCGATAGTACGTCTGCTATTTCAGCAGGTCGAGAAGGATACGCCCGTTCTCGTTTGGGAACGTTTGGGCGTTAGCAGTCGCCAGCCCTCAGTCGCGCAACGCCAGCGAGTGTTGCACCGAACTGCACCGTCGCTGTTTGCTCGATCGGTGCGCGTCGGGCGAGGATCTAAGCCGATTCCTGCCAATGGGGGGGCACCTTTTGCGCCACGAAAAGACTGCGGGCGAGGCGGGGTAATAGCGTGTTGCATGGGGTCGCGAAATTGGGCCCTCCCCGACCCCGCCCGGCGCGATGCTCGCCGCCCCGATTGCTGCCGGACTAAAAGCGCTACCCGCCGGGGACGATGGTTAGCAGCACCCGTGATACCCTTAGTGCTGCCATGGGGGATGACACAGGGGGCGACGCCTTTATCGCGCCGCTGCGCGATAAAGGCGGGTTAGTTGACCCACAAGCGGACGCTCAGCGTCCTTGTTGTGCTTTCCAAGTTCGGACATTCGTTCATGGTTCGCAACTGCCCAGCAACGCTAATAAACGGTCAAACTGACGGCTTTGCTGCTGGGCTTAACGCAACCTCTCGAACGGCAGGTTCGCCGCAAACTAGCATCCGGTGTTCGTCTGCCCGACGACGCGTGATAGAACCCGGTGGCGCGATCAGGGGGTAACTTTAACCATGATCACCCCATGCGCTGGCACCAGTGCGGCGTATCGGTCACTAACCTTGCCTATCGAGCGATGGCTCCACACGTCGCGTACGTCTGCACGGACCGAGCGGGTCAGACCTATTTCCGGCCAATTGACCTCGATCTTGGCAGGACTTTCGGAGCGGTTGAATAGTATCACGGCCCGGCTTCCATCGCTCAACGGCTTCGACCAGACCTCCAGATCGCCATCATCGCGTATACGACGACCCTGCTGACCCAGGGGGTCCTGATTGACCGCGATTACCTCCTTGTTCAACAAAATGTCGCGCGTTGCTGCACTCATGTTGGTGATATCGTTGCCGGCAATCAGTGGTGAAGTCATCATCGCCCACAGACTAAAATGGGAGCGGTACTCGGTATCGGACATTCCGCCGTTGCCGACCTCGAGCATGTCGGCATCGTTCCAGTGCCCGGGCCCCGCATACGGATAAAGCGGCTCGTTCGCGTCAACGATGTCGACCATACCGATCGACCATTTGTCCCGCCCCTTCCAGGCATCGCGGATATCGCTGGTCGTGCGCCACGAGTTGCCGATCTTCTTGCCCCATTCCCACGGACGATTGTTGCCCCATTCGCACATCGCCAGAAGAACCGGCCGCCCCGTGGCTTTGAGGGCATCCGACATGAGCGCGTAGGCGCTCTCGGCATTCAACGTGCCAGTCGAGCACCAGTCATACTTTAGGTAATCAACGCCCCACCGAGCGTATGTAAGCGCGTCCTGATATTCATGTCCCAAGCTGCCGGGTTTGCCGGCACAGGTCTTGGCGCCGGCATCGGAGTATATCCCGAACTTGAGGCCGCGAGCGTGGACGTAATCGGCCAGTGCCTTCATGCCCGATGGAAACTTTTCTCGACTTTCCGTGATGAAGCCGGTGGCATCGCGCTCACCGTGCCAGCAGTCGTCGATGACGACATACTCGTACCCCGCATCGCGCATGCCATTCGTCGCCATGGTGTCGGCGATGCGACGCACCGTCTTCTCATCGATGTTGCAGCCGAACTTGTTCCAGCTGTTCCATCCCATCTGCGGCGTTCGTGCCAACCCATTGGCCTTGCGGTTCGGGTCCAACGAAGGACGCAACGTGTTTGGATCGACAAACTGATCCTGCGCGCGCGCCACGCCGACCGCAAACGGCAGAAAGGCAAGTACAACTAGATGCGCCAGCTTTTTCAAAAGTACTTCCTAATTAAAGCAATACGTCAGATCATTCGTTTGGCTATGCCGATTGCGACTTGATGAGTATCCCGTCCGACGGCAGGATGCGGTCGAGAAAAGGCAGGATCGCGGCGCCTATTGCCGGACTATCTCGCGAGAGACTCGCCCGAGCGATCGGCGCAATTATAGGGATATTGGGTGCTGCCGTTCGCAGTTTTCGGTAGGTATCCGTAGCGAGCTGATCGAGGATATCGTCCGGCAGCCGCCCTCCAACGAGAACAATCGCGGGATTGACTAGGCAGTTCACGGCCGTCAGCGCTGGCACGAGCGCGTCCGATGCGTCGTCGAGCCAAGCGGCAACGTGCGGCTTGAACGCTGCGGTAAACGGTTGCGTTGGATCCATACCCGCCGGGTCCAGTCCTGCAGTCTCTAGATAGCTCGACAACGCCGACAGGGAGACGACGTCCTGCAGCACCTTGGTCGGATCAGTGGCGAGCGGCAGAAAGCCGAGTTCCCCGCCGCGGGCGTTTGCGCCACGGTAATAAGCGCCGTCGATCACGACCCCGCCGCCTAGTCCCGCGCTGACGAGAATGTAGAAGAAGTTCGCATGGTGCCCGTCGCCGAACTGTGCCTCGCCGATGGCTGCTGCCGCGGCATCGTTGTCGATGTGTATCGACCAGGGGACGATAGGTGCGAGCATCGCCTGGATATCGACATCGCTCCACTGCTCGTACCCGGCCGGGCGATGCGGCAGGTCGACCCGCCCGATGTCGTCGGGAAGCGCCACACCCATCCCAAGCACCCGATCCAAGCGTATCGCATCGGTATCAACGATTGCCGCGATCCCCTTTTCGACGACCCGTACGACATCGTCTGGCGACGCGAATGCGATCTGTTGGGTAAATCGAGAGCGCACCGTGCCAGCTAGATCGAGTGATACCAACGTAACATGATCGCGATCAATGTTGAGGCCAATGGCGAAGCCCCCTTCCGGATTTATCCGGAGGCGGGTCGCCGGTTGCCCTCGACCGCCCAAGCGTCGTCCGGCATCGATCACGAGTTCGTTCTCGAATAATCGCCCTACGATGTTGGCGATCGTCGGCGCGGTCAAATTGGTCATCACCGCGATTTCGTTTCGCGTGATGTCAGGATTACGCCGAATGATCTGCGTGACGACGCGCTGATTATAGTCACCCGCACGTTCCAGGTTTGTGCCCGACAGGCTTGGCCCAAGCCTGACAGATCGGTCGTCTGCGGTAACGCTGCCGCTAGCCGATCTTCCTGAAACTTTGAAATTCGAGGGCTTATCCATTCGCGGCAAAGTTCATTGACCGGGATGCGGGAGGAGCTGACGCGGGGGCAAAGGACTTGAGAAACGTCTCGTGCGGTTCGGCAAGCGCAACGGCGTCACGTATCGAACCCTTCATCCGTTCGAACGCTGCCTCGAGATCTGACAGGGAGAAATGATCCGCCAGCGGGTCATGCGCAGCGGCATCAATGCCAAATCCGGCATACATGGAGAGCCAACTTGGGTCCTGAAACGATTCCCATTCATAGCGCACGAGGTGTCCACGAGCCTTGAACAATTTCAGCTTGCGCTCCAGCTGCTCTGGGAGCGCGGTGCCTCGGCAGCGATCCCACATCGGCTCACCCTGCCGACCATTGGCAAAATAGTGCAGGACCAGGAAATCGCGGATCCGCGCATATTCGAGGCCCGTGGTCCGATTATACTCATCCGCCAGCGCCGGATCAAAACTCCTATCAGGCAGCAAGGCGAGTAACTTCTCCAAGCCGGTCTGGATGAGCGTGATGCTCGTCGATTCCAGGGGTTCCATAAATCCCGCGGCGAGTCCGAGTGCGACACAGTTCCCTTGCCAGAATGCGGTCCGACGACCGGTACGGAAACGAATCATATTAGGCTCGGCCAGCGCTTCGCCTTCGAGCCGACCTTTCAAAGTCGCAACGGCCTCGTCATCCGAAATGTGGCGGCTCGCATAGACATAGCCGTTACCGACCCGGTGCTGCAGCGGAATCCGCCATTGCCATCCGGCAGTCAGTGCCGTGCTGCGCGTATATGGGGTAAGCGGTTCTGCTCGTTCGCACGGCATAGCGACCGCGCGATCGCACGGAAGCAGGTTCGTCCAATCCTCGTACGGTACGCCCAGCGCGTCGCCGAGCAATAGCGACCTAAAGCCCGAGCAATCGATGAAGAAGTCGCCCGCGATCGTTTTGCCACACTCGGTATCGACGCTGGATATGAATCCCGTAGATTGATCGACAAGAACATCGGTGATCGTGGCGTCGATGTGCTTGACGCCCCATTCGCCCGCCTTTTTTGCCAAAAACTTGGCAAACAGGCCTGCGTCGAAATGTACGGCCCAGTCGAAGAACAGCAGGTCATGCACCGGACTGTCGGTCGGTCGCATGAACAGGTTTCGCTCGGCAAGCGCGGTTGCGAGACAGAATTCGGACAACGGCGTAGGTCGCCCCGCTGCATTCAGTTTGCGCCAGTAATGATGGAACGCCACCCCTCGCGATCGCATCCCGTACAGACCAAATGGGTGGAAAAATCGCTCACCCTCGCGCTTCCAGTCGACGAACTCGATCCCGAGCTTCACTGTGCCCTGCGCAGCCGCCATGACGTCCTGCTCGGTGACGCCGATCTCCCTAAAGAAATCCCGAATGCCGGGAACGGTCGCCTCACCGACCCCCACCGTGCGGATATCGCTGGATTCGACGACCGTGATTGTCACGGACTGACGATCGAGCCTGCGCGCGAGGAGCGTCGCTGCCATCCACCCCGCAGTGCCGCCGCCCACAATCACGATCGAGCGTAGCGGTCCTGAGTTACGCGTTGTTCCTGCTCCATCTGTCACGCTCGGTTCCCATCCTGTGCGTTGCCGTGCAAACACCCGCCACCCCCGCAATAGGGTGGCGGGCGCTTACAGTCTCACCCGCAGATTAGAACTTGAAACGTGCGCCCGCCATGAACCGGCGCTCATAGATGTTGTTGTACGCTTTCTCATCCGGGAAGGTGAGATAGTATTTCTCATACTCACCGGTCAGGTTCGACCCTTGCGCGTACAGCGTCAAATTTGGCGTGAAGTCGTAGCTGATCGACGCATCAATGTAGTTCGTCGGCTGCTGATACAGTTCGAGGCCTCGGATGCCGCCGAAGTCCTGCTGGACCGCACGCTTCGAGCGGTAATTCCAGGCGACGCGAGCTTGGAAGTGATTGTCCTGGTAGAAGCCAGCAAGGTTAGTCTGGATCTTCGAATTGTCCTGGAACGGGATCGAGTCGCCCTTCAAATCGACAGCGCCTGAATCGGACGGCGAGTAGGTAATATTCGCATCTATGCCGAAGTTGGAGAGCACCGTTGGAATGAAGCCGAAGTCGTTGAACGACAGCTTGGCACCCGCTTCGACACCCTTAAGCGTACCACCGTCGCCCTGAACCGGGGTACTGATCGACACGGTCCGGTTGCGAACCACGCCGTCATTGTCCGGCAGGTCGGTTCGCACGATGTTGCCAGACTGAATGAAGCTGGCGACGTCGATGTAGAAGGCACCCAAGCTAAGCAGACTGCTGCGTCCGATATAGTATTCAAGCGAGCCTTCGACGTTCGTGGCGCGCCAGGGATCCAGCTGCGGATTGCCGTTGGAGCTACCGCCAGTGACGCGGAACACAGGCGATCCTGGATTGCTCGTGTCGATCGCGTAGTTCGGATTGAGTCCACCACCCCACTGGTTGAGATCCAGCAGTGTCATCGTCTTGGAATACGCCAGGCGCAGCTTCAGGTTGTCGGCGAAATTGAACGCCAAGTTGAATGCCGGCAGGAAGTCGGTGAAGCTCCGCTTGGTCTCGACCGTGCCGTTGACCGTATTTGCAACGCCGTAGGGGCGCGGCGAACCGGTCACGAACTGGGTGATGTCGAGTTTGGTGTTGATGACCTTTAGGCCCGCATTGCCGGATACGGGAATGCCAAACACGTCACCCTTGACGTTGAGTTGCGCATAGCCCGAGATCTGCTTCACACCAACGTTGAACGAGGCGCCCGGGTTCTGAATCTCGACGTTGCCTGGGTAGAAACTGTTTTGGAATGCGAGCGCGTTGTCCATGACCTTTGGGTCGAGCACGTAGATCGGCGGCAAGCCGGCACCCGGCAGGTTGAACTGCTTGACCTGCCCGTTAAAGATCGGATCGCTCGCCTTGCGGACAACGCCAGAGGTGTAAGGCCTGAAATTTGCCGTCCCGAACGTGCCCGTACCCGCATAGCAGGACGCATCATTTAGCGGTACGTCGAACGCCTTCCACTTGACCAGGCACCCACCAGGTTGAGACGCCTGCCCCGAATATAGCGGCGCGGCGCGATCGAATTCGAAGTCGTCGACCGAGCGCTCGCTGTACCGGCCACCAGCGCTCAGGCTTACATTGTCATTGGCCTCGTACGAAACGTCACCGCGAATGATCTTCAGGTCGCCTTTGCGGCGATAGTTACCCTCCGAAGACGTTGTCTTCATCGCGTAGCTGTCGATGTTGCCGAGCGCCGTCGTCAACTGCGACGGCAGAGTGAAGACCGGCTGGTTACCGGTGAAATCGACCGTCGCTGGCAACGATGCCGTACCCGCAATCGTGTTGACCGCATACCCGCCCGGATTGAACGCGACGTCGCCCGTCGGATAATGACCGATCCCGCCCGGCTGCCACTGCGCGCCGTTCGATGGGCTGAACTGCAGATAGCTCTGGTCGTAGTTAGAATAGGCCTTGCCGTAGACGCCGCGCAGGCTTGCCTTGAACCGGCCGCCATTGTCGTACTTCAGCTCGGCATTGTAGTTCTGCGACTGAGACTTGAACTTGTCATTCTGCGCATACGAGTCGAAATTGCCGAGGTCGTAATTATAGATCTGGGTCGTATTCAGATCATAATCGCGCGTCACGCCGCCATTGCTAAGCGACACGGTCGAGCCGGTGTTGCGCGATTGGCCCGGCACGAATTCGCCAGCCTGCCAGTTGACGTTCTGCATCTGGATGCCGGCTGTGCGATCATTCTCGTTCTGGCGCGTGAAGAATGCATCGGCATTCAGCGTCAGGGCGTCGCTGATCTCCCACTGCGCCGAGGCATTGATGCCGATCCGCTCGCGCTGGTTGACCTTGTCCCAGGCGGTGAAGCCCTGAGGAACGATGAAAGCATCGTTGGCATCGCCGTCACCATTTACGTCGCGGCCCGTCCCCACGATCGTCCCCTTGGGACGATTTGCGGGTGAGAAGCCGTTGCTGAGGTTGACGTCGCCAGTCGGGTTGGCCGCGGTATTGAACTGCTCGTTGTGCAGCGCGGCCCCGTAGCCTTCCTGGATCCCGTTGTGGGAGTTCGAAAGATGCAGGTTCGAATAAGCGCCCGACACCAGGAACCCGAACTTCTCGCCCCGGAAGCCGAACAGCCCGTTCAGGTTCGGATCGAACTCCTTGGTCTTGTCGCCGTAGGCGCCCTCGGCAGCGGCAGCGACGGTGAAGCCCTTCTTTAGATCGAATGGGCGGCGTGTGCGCAGGTTTACGGTGCCGGTGATGCCGGCGTTGAGCAGATCGGCCGTGCTCGACTTGATGACGTCCGCGCCCGCAAACAGCTGCGACGGGATATCGTTGAAGTTCGGCTGGATCGTCGTGATCGACTGAGCGCCGAGATAGGCCTCACCGTTGAGCAACGTCGTAACCTGCGGCAGGCCACGAATATTGATCGCCGCGCCCTCACCGGCATCACGGCGGATCTGCACGCCGGGGATACGCTGGAGCGAGTCCGAGATCGTCACATCGGGCAGCTTGCCGATGTCTTCGGCCGAGATGGAGTCGGTGACCGACGCGGCATCGCGCTTGAGGTTGACCGCACGCTGCTGCGATCCACGAATGCCGGTGACGACGATGTCCTGCGTTTCAGCAGCCGCGTCGCTCGCGGGCGTTGTCGGGTTCTGAGCTTCGCTCGTCTGGTCGGCAGCAGCAGCCGAGGGCGATGCGGCTTGATCGGTAGGTGCGTTCTGCAACACCCCCTGTGTTGTCGACGTTTGCTGGGCAAGTGCGGTGCCGCTGCTCACCAGCGCCGTAACTGACGCCGCGACCATCAACATATTCTTGGAACGTGCACGCAACATTTCGACCGTCTCCCTCAGCACCCGAAATCGCCAGGAATTGGCGAACGTTTTAGCATGCTAAGATCGAGCCGATCGGCGACTTACCGCCCCACCCTCTCCTGCCTGCCAGTCGCAACTTTCCGTTGTCTCGACATCGCGTGTTTAATCGTCCGGTGGATCCGGTCAATAACAAAATCAATTTGCGTTTATAACGATCGCTGGCATGCTTGGTTGACGATGGCCGAGCAGCGGTCACGCCAGTAAAGAGGGGAGCATTGCCTTGCAAAACAGTATCGCTGCTCGGGCTATCGAGCCGCAGCCAGCATCTGTACCGGCTTTAGGAATCGACTTTGGTGGCACCAAGATCGAAGCCGTCTTGCTAGGTGCAGACGGTGAGACGCTTTGGCAGCAGCGGGTTCCCAATCCCGGCACGTATGATACCGCGGTAGCCGCTATCGCCGAGTTCGTCGTGGCTGCCGACATCGCGGGGGGCACGGCATGTACCGTCGGCATCGGCGCACCCGGATCGCCGTCGCCACGTACCGGCGTGATGCGCAACAGCAACTCTCTTTACCTGAACGGTCGATCGTTCTCCGAAGACCTCACCGCTGTTCTCGGTCGACCGGTACGGCTGGTAAACGACGCGAACTGCCTCGCGCTGTCCGAGGCCACAGATGGCGCAGCGACCGGTGCGCGCAGCGTGTTTGCGCTCGTGATCGGTACGGGCGTCGGTGGAGGCATCGTACTCTCGGGTGCGTGTCTTGACGGCGCCCACGGCATTGCCGGCGAGATTGGGCACTTACCTTTACCCTGGCCGCGCAGCGACGAACTGTCTCCGCCGCCATGCTGGTGCGGCCTGACGGGGTGTATCGAAAGCTGGGTTTCGGGCACGGGTTTCGCGCGTGCCGCCAGGACAGAACATGGTCTGTCGCTCAGCGCCCCCGAGATCGTTGCAGCCGCCCGCGCCGGGAATCCCGCTGCCCGAGCTGCACTGGATGCGTATATCGACCGGCTGGGACGCGTACTGGCCATGGTTGCCAACCTGCTGGACCCCGAGGTCGTCGTATTGGGCGGAGGCATGTCGAACGTCGCCGAGATCTATGAAGAACTTCCGTCCATCGTCCGCCGCTATGCCTTCTCGGACCTATGGGAGGGTCGTATCGTGCCCGCGCGCTGGGGCGACGCGTCAGGCGTGCGCGGCGCCGCACGACTGTGGACTGGGGACGCCTGACCGACCCAAGGCCCGGCAAGACGAACATAAGAACCAACCGGCCGGTAGAATATCGAGCCGGGAACTCAGGAGAGATCTATCCATGCGATCGTTGCCAATAACAGCCGCCTTGCTGCTCGGTGCCGCATTTTCCTCCTCGCTGGCTGCACAAACCGTGGTGCCGACCATGCGGCCGGCGATCGCGAATGCCGGCCCCTACAACGTCGCCATCCTAGCAGGCGGGACCGGGGTCGAGCGTGATCTGACAGGCGCCGAGGCAGCGGTCCGTGCAGACGCTCCCTGGACTCTCTCCGCCTGGGTCCGCCCCAGCACTGCCGGCGCGGATGGTTCGCTGCTGGCCGTCGGTAATCCGCTAAAGGCCTGTCGCTGCCTCGACCTTACCAATGGGCGCGCGTCTGCCGTGGACGGAGCGACACGGGTAACCGGCGGACCGGCGTTGGCCGCCGGCAAGTGGACGCATGTCGCCGCTGTGGCGAACGGACGGACACTGACCCTCTATGTCGATGGTCGCGTCGTCGCGTCCGTCGCGAACCGCCCGAGCGAAGTCGTCGCCCGCCTCGCCGTCGCACCGGTGACGAACGGCGCTAAAGCGCCTCGCCATTTTGGCGGATCGCTGGTTGCGGCGCAACTCAACGGCGCGGCGCTGAGCGCCAGCGAGATCACGGCTGCCATCCGAGCGCGGCCGGATTTCGATCTCGTGCAATTCTGGCAGGTCGGCGTCGGCTGGCCGTTCCAGAAGCAGGCCAATATCGGCCTTACCCAGCAGCAGGATGCCTGGACCTTGCCGAAGGCGCGCGTGAGCGCGACCACGGCGCCGATCGCGCACTTGCCGCTGCCCCCGACGGGACTGGCGCGCGAAAGCGACGGTCGCTGGCTGGTCAATGGCTGGCAGCTCGCCGCAGCCCCCGAGGTCCGCGAAGATGCCGCGACCCTGTCGCGTCCGGGCCCTGCCACGGGCACGTGGCGTGCGGCGACCGTGCCGGGCACCGTCTTGACGACGCTGGTCGACCGCGGCGTCTATCCCGATCCCTATTACGGGCTCAACAACCTCAAGATTCCCGAGAGTCTGGCACGTCAGGACTATTGGTACCGCACCAGCTTTACGGTGCCGGCAGCCGCCGCGGGCAAGCGCCTGACGTTGGTCTTCGGCGGCATCAACTACGCCGCTGACGTCTGGGCAAACGGCCGCAAGCTGGGCGACACCCACGGCGCCTTTATCCGCGGCCAGTTCGATCTCGTACCTGTCGCCGGCGAGAATGTGGTCGCGGTTCGCGTTTCGCCGCCTCCCCATCCCGGCATCCCGCACGAGCAGTCGATCAGCGGCGGCGTCGGCGAGAACGGGGGCCAGCTCGCGATCGACGGCCCCACCTTCGTCGCAACCGAGGGCTGGGACTGGATACCGGGTATTCGAGACCGTAACACGGGGCTGTGGCGGCCCGTGGAACTGCTCGCGCATGGGACTGTGCGGCTGCTCGATCCCAAGATCGTCACCGATCTGCCTCTGCCGCGTACTGACAGCGCTGACGTCTATATCACCGTACCGGTCCAGAACGCTGGTGCGACAGCCGCAAGCGTGACCGTGCGTGCAGCGTTTGGCGGCGTCCGAGTGCAGAAGACGGTCATCGCGCCGCCCGGTGAGACGAAGGTAGTCTTCAACCCTAAGGAGTTCGCGCAGCTTCATGTCGCCAATCCAAAACTTTGGTGGCCGAACGGCTATGGCGAACAGGCTCTCTACCAACTGTCGCTGGAAGCGCTGGCAGACGGCCAGCTCTCGGATACGCGCACCGACAAGTTCGGTATTCGCGAAGTCAGCTATGACCTGTCGCTGTTCGATGCGGCTGGTGCGCTGCGCCGGGTCAACCTCCAGTTCACGGATGGCAGCCTGCGCGGCGAGCGCCTGATCGATGTTCGCCATCAGGCCATCAAGCAGTCCCCCAATGGCTGGGTGGAATCGCTGACACCGCAGGGCGAGCGTTCCCCGGCGGTGACACCGGTCGAGGCGACGATGCCCGAACCGCATTTGGCGATCCGCGTGAACGGCGTGCAGATTGCTGCGCGCGGGGGCAATTGGGGCATGGACGATGCGATGAAGCGCATCGGACGCGCGCGCCTAGCCCCCTATTTCCGTCTCCAGAAGGAGGCGCACATGAACGTCATCCGCAACTGGATGGGCAACAATACCGAAGAGGAGTTCTACGACCTAGCCGATGAAAACGGCATGATGATCCTCAATGACTTCTGGCAATCCACGCAGAATTTCCAGGTCGAGCCGGAAGATCCGGGGCTGTTCCTAAAGAACGCCGACGACGTGGTTCGCCGCTACCGCAACCATCCGTCGATCATCCTGTGGTTCGGCCGCAACGAAGGTGTGCCCTACCCGGCCTTGAACGAGGGCCTCGACGACCTGATCGCGCGTGAAGACGGGACGCGGTGGTTCACAGGCAGCTCCAACGTCGTCAACCTGCAGGGATCGGGACCGTATAACTATCGTCCACCGGTCGGTTATTTTACCGGCCTCGCCACCGGTTTCTCGGTCGAGACGGGAACGCCCTCACTCTCCACCCTAGAGTCCGTACGGGCGACGATGCCCGATAGCGAAACCTGGCCGCTCAGCGATACGCTGGCCTATCATGATTGGCATTTCGCGGGGAACGGCGACACCAAGACGTTCATGACCACGCTCGACACCATGTTCGGGGCGGGGACCAGCTTTGCCGATTTCGAGCGCAAGGCGCAGATGATGAACCTCGAGACGCACAAGGCGATGTACGAAGGGTTCCTGGGCCATTTGTGGACCAAGAACTCCGGTCGACTACTTTGGATGACGCATCCCTCCTGGCCGTCGAACACATGGCAGATCTACAGCTGGGACTATGACACCCAGGCCTCATATTATGGTGCGAAGAAGGCCGCGGAACCGCTTCACGTCCAGCTCAATCTGCCGGGCAATGAACTGGTCGTGCTCAACACGACCCGTGAAGCGCAGCCGGGACTGCGGGTCCGCACACGCGTCGTCGGGCTCGACAACGCCGAACTCTTCACGCGTGAAGACCGGGTCGACGCGGGCGCCAACATGGCGACGCCGCTTGCAGTGGTGCCACTCGATCGCTTGTTCGCGTCAAACCCCATGCTTCTGGTTAAGCTCGAATTGATTGATCGAGCGGGCAAGACGGTTGCCGACAACTTCTACTGGCGCGGAAAGAACGAAGCCGCTTACCGGATGCTCGACACGCTGCAGAGCGTCGCGCTAACCGGCTCCGTCTTGGCCCAGGGGGTCGACGGCGAGGACAGCGTCGTAACTGTGACGCTCGCCAATCGAACCGAAGTCCCAGCGCTGAACGCGAAGCTGACGCTGGTGGATGCACAGGGCAAACGTGTCCTGCCGGCGTTCTACAGCGACAATTACGTTGCTCTCCTACCCGGCGAGGAAAAGCGCATCGACATCCGTTACCCCAAAAGCGCGGGTCAGACGGCGACCGCGCTGACGGTACGCGGATGGAACGTCGCGCAGTCGGATCGCTTCATCACGCTCCCGCCCCAAAACGTCAGTACCGGGAAGACGCAGTAGCAACCTGTCGGCGCAACCTCGGTTGCGCCGACCTCGCCGGCTTGGTCATTCCCCCGGCGTCCTGATTGGTAGCGCGCGTTAGCGGGATTTGCGCGCTGCGGGCATTGCCGGCGGACTTAGCGCCTCGGCGATCTGCGCCGTAAAGTGAGCATTCCGCATTTCGGACGGCGGCGCGAGTACGCCCTGGACATGCGCCGGCAGGTGATTGCCGGCATCGGGAGCCGCGTCGTCGAACACATAATGTTCGAACCAGCGCCGCCATGCCATGCGCTGGGCCGGCGCGAGATCACGGATCGCGAGGACGGCGTGGCTCAGCGCGCCCATCGGCGAAAGCGCATGCGGCTCGGCCCACCAGTAATTCACCATCACATTGAACGCGGCGGTCGCCTTAACGCTGTGCCACCAGATCGGCGGAATGAAGAGCGCATCGCCGGGGTCGAGATCGGCAACGAGCCCGTGGCCCATAGCGTCTGCGAATTTGGGATAGCGTTCGAGGTCTGGGTCCTCGAGATCCACCATGCTGACCGGCGGCCCTGCGATCGTGAAGTGGAACGGGCCGACATAGAGGTTGCCGACCTGTTCGGGTGGAAACAGCGTGAAACGTCGCCGACCCGCCACGACCACCGCGACGTTGCTCGCCTCGTCGAAATGCGTCGCGACGTGCGTGCGATTGCCGACCCAGACCCGCGGCCTGGCACCCGGCAATTCGAACGGCAGGGGATTGTCTGCGATCCAGGCGGACAGGTGATCGTCCGCGGCGGCAGCGCCGGCATAGAGCGCGACCGGCTCCGCCTCTGCCCGAAGCGACAGCAGCTTGTCGAGCAGTGCGCTGAGCGAGCCGAACCGCTTCTGGAAATTGCAGGCCTGCATCGACGCATCGTAAAAGAACCGACCATCGATCTCCGGCGGACCGATCAGTACTTCGGCCGGGCGTCCACGGTCCATCGCCTTCATGTAGTCGACCAGGGTTTCGTCGGACCGGAGCCCGGCCGCTATGGCCGGCCACCGTTTCGCCTGACCGCGCAGTACGATAGGGCGGTCCCGCGTCGCGATCTCATCGGCGAACCGCGCCGCATCGACCGGGCCGGTTTCATCGACCTTGGCGTGAATCGTCATAACCGGCTCTCCTCGCCGCCTTCTAGCGCCGGTTACCTCGAAGCTGAAGACCGTCTGCGGTACCAATGCGCATGCCACGATTGCCGGAGCGCGGCGCGTTGCCATCGCATCAAGGCAGGTGCAACTTCTGGCTGCATACCAACTGGTCACGCGCTTCTTTGATGATATTCTGACGCTAAGATATCGCGACGGTCAGCGCCGCACGTCAGGGACAATGCCGATCATGAAGCTCCTGCTCTACACCGCCCTCCTCGCCGCCACCGCGACATCACCCGCGGCCGCACAGCTCAAGCTGCCGCGTCTATTCAGCGACCACACCGTGCTGCAGCGTGATCGGCCGCTGCACGTCTGGGGTTGGGCGCGTGCGGACGCGAACGTTGCCGTGTCGTTGCATGGCCAACGCGTAGTGGCAGTCGCCGACCGCCTAGGCCGATGGGAAGCGTGGTTGAAGCCTGAAGCGGCAGGCGGTCCCTATGTTCTTGTTGTCGACGGAGGTGCAGCAGAGGGTAAGGTCCAGGTACAGGATGTGATGCTCGGCGACGTTTGGTTCGCATCGGGTCAGTCGAACATGGAGTTCCCGCTCAAGGGCTTCGACGGTGCGCCGCTAAAGAATGCCGCCGCGGAGATCGCTGCCGCGACCGACCCGCACGTCCGGCTCCTCCGTATCGAACACAAGAGCAGTTCCATCCCGCTACGCGACATTGGTGCTACCTGGACCACCACCACGCCCGCGACAACCGCCGACTTCTCGGCCGTCGGCTATTTCTTTGCGCGAGAAATTGCCGCGCGCGAGCACGTGACGGTAGGCGTGATCGACTCGACCTGGGGCGGTACACCTGCGGACAGCTGGGTGTCGACCGAGGCGTTCGCGACCGACGCAACGCTGGCCCCGGCCATCGACGCGCGTGCTCGATTCCAGCAGGACCAGACCGACGCCGACCTCGCCACCATTGCCGAAGCGCGCGAGGATGCTGCCATCGTTGCGTCGGGCGGCAAGCCTCCCCCACACCCTTGGCACCCCCCCGAGGATGCGTACCGGCCGTCATCGCTGTACAACGCAATGGTTGCGCCGTTCACCGGCTACGGCATCAAGGGCGTCATCTGGTACCAGGGCGAGACGAACAGCAATGTCGCGCGGGCGCCATATTATGCCGACCTCTTCCGGGGACTGATCACCGACTGGCGACACAATTTCGCGCAAGGTGCTTTCCCATTCCTCTTTGCACAGATCTCTTCATTTAACTCACCCGAGGAAGAATGGGGTTTGGTACGCGATGCGCAACGTCGTGCGCTTGTGCTGACCGACACAGCCATGGTGGTGACGACCGACGTCGGCGATCCCGGCAACGTCCATCCGGGCGACAAGCAGACAGTCGCCGCCCGACTTGCACTCGCGGCCCGCAGCGTCGCGTATGGCGAGCGCGTCGCGTATCAAAGCCCGCTGTTCCGCCAAGTGAGTGGCGAACCGGGTGGAAAGCGCATCTGGTTCGATCATGCTGAAGGCCTGACGAGCCGGGGCGCAGCAGTCGTGGGCTTCGAAATCGCCGGGCCCGATCGAAGATTTGTTACGGCTACAGCGCGGATCGATGGCGAGAGCGTGGTCGTAACTGGTGCGGTATCGAAGCCCAGCTACGTTCGCTACAATTGGAGCAACGTTGTACCCGGCAGCCTCTACAATGCCGCAGGCTTGCCTATGTCAGCCTTCACCTCTGAAGAGCGCATCCGAGGTCATTTAACTTACCCTTAGAAGAACTCTTCGCCGCCCTGAGCTAACACAACAACGTGAAATTCCCGATGCTGCTTTTTGGCTGAACACCATACCCCGCCTACCCGTACTTTTAATCCAACAATTGTATTAAATCACCAGGAGATAAATTACCACATATCATGTTCCTCGTACCAGAAAAGGTATCGATTCCCAAAATTGCCGATCCTGTTCAAGCAGGTCCGAGCTACCAACTAGCGCGTTGGCTCACGCAATCATCAACGCCGTCTTGGCGGTGTTGCGATTGATCACACCGCGCCACGACACGATCGCGAATTTACGCGAACCACAGGACACAGACCCACAACACGACATTCAGCGGTCGTTGCGCCTTTCCCAACTTCGGACGTCCATTCATGTTCGCCCAACACCCCGACCAGCGATGACGGAAATGGCGAGAGGTGGGACTTTGCTGCCGTTCTCCGCCGTCAATGGGAGTGTCTGTTTACGCCAAAGCTAGACATTCGTGACTGTAGACAAGCGTCAAAGTAGGACCTCGCTAAATTTGGACATACGATTGAAGAACAAACAGGTATTGAGTTTTAAGAGTGTAAGTTCGGCGTCTATCGGAGCCCCTATAAACCTAACATTGTCGAGTTTTAGCAATCGATTTCAGCCGGATATGACAGGGTTCCGCTTTGACGCATTCTTCACCGCCGCGTAAAGGCGACCGCCATGAAAAGCCGAACACCGCTGTTACATTCATCGCTGACTCAGCCCCTCAATCGACTGCCCACGGTCTTCCGTCCGAAGACGATCGGGCGAAACGAACGATGCTCGTGCGGATCGGAGAAAAAGTTCAAGCTCTGCCACGACGGCCGCGAGCATATGCCGCCTTTCAATATCCATCAGGCGGCTGCCCACTACATCAAGGAGCTGCAGCGCCGTTACTGCTCCCATGCCAATGCAGCAGGCCAGCCCTGCGGCGGCCAGATTGTCAGGGCCCATACCGTCCAGAAGAGTGGCGGCCTTGAGGCGATCGCACGTGACAGCCGTGTCTATTCTCTAATAACCACCATGCCCGAGATGGAAAAGAACCAAGGCAGGCTGGTGCCGCGCCTTGTCGGGATCGGCCAGGCATCGGTCTTCCCCGGCTTCTGCGCGGAGCACGACCGCGATCTCTTCCGGCCCATCGAAGGGAAGGACTGCACCATCGGCTTGGCCGAGGCACTGCTTTTCTCCTATCGGGCAGTATGTTTCGAGGCCTATTTGAAGCGGGCGCAGCTGGCCGCGTCGGATATCCTGTTCCGGCTCGACGAAGGGGCGCCCGTTGAGCATCAAGATTTGGCGCAGAACATGGCGCGCAACGTGCAACATAGCGCCCGCCGGGCCGCAGCGGCGACGCATGCACGCAAAGAGGCCTATGGAGCGCTGCTCTCCGCGCAGAACTTCACGGGCTTTTCCTATTCGTGGACACGCTTCGACGAGTTGCTCCCCGTCGCATGCTGCGGCACCTTCCTTCCGGACAATGACCTCGCTGGCACGCTCCTCCAGCGCATCGCCCATGGGTCGCAGGCGTTCGAGCATGTGACGCTCAACATCACCTCCTTTGCCGGGCAGTCGGTCATCGTATTTGGCTGGACCGGCACCGATGACGGCCCAGCCGCACGGTTCGTCCAATCCTTCGATGCGCTGGACGACCAGCTCAAGGCGGCAGCGACCACGCGGCTCGCACTCGAATATCTCGAGAACAGCTACATCTCACCCGACTGGTGGGAGACCCTTCCCGAGTCCTACCGGCGCGGCCTCATCAGCCATGACGCGGCCCGCGGGGTCTATCAGCGGCGGCCGGCAATCTCACGCGCTCTGGGGCGGCCGATCGCTTCTCTCACCGCGTCCGTCATCGCTAAGGGTGGTCAGGCCGCAGACGCGATCTGAGGGTGCAGCCGGCATCTGTCGGCTTTCCGTCGTTCGGCCCCATCGTGACCAGCGCCCCTCCTTCCGCGCCAACTCCCTCCAGGGGCACCCGTGCGCTTGCGCTCCGGTAAGGGCCGGATCCGTTCCGCGCGGAGCGGCACCTCCGGACGCCGCTCTACCTCGCGCCTCAGTCGCTGCTCACGTCGACTGCGTCGGCGAGCGGGGCGAGCGCGGTGTGATAGACCCAGGCGCGCGAAAGCTGGTTCGATAGCGGATCGCGGAAGAAGACAAAACGCCAGCGTCCCTGGGCCTTCTCGATCACAACGGTATCACCGGCCTGCATGTGCAGTACCACCTCGCCCGCCCGCTCGGGCTTGCGGCGCAGGGTGGCGTCACGCACGATCTCGGCGCGCGGCAAGGCGTCTAGGAAATCCTCGCTCGCCTTCGCATCCGCTTCGCTAAGCCGGTCAGTCTCCTGGTGCAGCACCTCATATTTCTGGTTGAGCTCGGTGATGGCGCGCTGCTGCTCGGCCGAGGGGTTCGGGATCAACGCGACGATCGCCAGCACCAAGCCCAGAAAGCCGAATAGCCACGCAGTCCACTGCATGAGTCCCATCGTATTGAGCTCGGCGATCGTCTTGGGGCCAAGCGTCGCCACATAGGCGGTCACCTTTTCGAACAGCTCGCTGAAGAGCGCCGTGCCCTCATCCTCGGTCGCCGCCGCCGCGATCGCTTCGGTGATTCGCTGCGTTTCCAAGACCATCTCGGCAGCAAGCGCGGTGGCGGAAGCCACCACCCCTTCACTGGCGCGCAGCGTCATGACATCGACGAGGCGCATCCGCTCGGCGATGGCACTGAACCCAGACATCTTCGGGAACATGTCCTCGATCATCCGGCGATAGCTGTCGCCGGCGCGGGCGGCGGCCAGCGCGGTCGCCACAGTCGATCGGTTCGCGTCGAACGCTCGCATCGTATCGACTACAGACGACGACAGACGCCGCTGCTGCTCTACAAGGCCCGTGCTGCGCTGGGTGATGCTGCGCGCCGCCTCAGTCACTGACAGAGCCCACGCCGTGCTGGTCAGTTCCTTGTAGCGTTCGCGCTCCTTCCGGTCTCGTTCGAGCGTGTCGAGTATACCGCGATAAGGCTTGTCGAAATCCACCCCGCGAAAAAGCCTGTCGCGAAGGGTCTCTGCCCGCATCGCCTCAGCCACCGCGCCGCCGGCGAAGACATCCTTGAACATATTGGCACGTTCACGCTCCTCGCGAAGGAAGCGATCGACAGCGGTTTCAGGCAAACGGGTTGTTTCTCATAGGCAAGATCCTGTCAGATCGGTGCTGGCCGCGCGACCAACATTTGCAGCACCACCCACAACCAAGATGAGAAATGTCGACGTATCCCAACCTAACGGGCGGGACCGGGCCCTCTACCCTCTGCGCTCAATGAACCGGATGGCGGGTTTCGACACAAGCTGCCTTTGACTGCTTAGCCTGCGAAAGGCCATGTCTGGTCGAGAACGGCCGCCCTTCCATACTGCAGCGGCGACCCACGTTCGGACACTCGCGACCGGTCTCAAGCAACCTAACTTCGGTCGTTCATTCATGTCGAAGCTGGCGGTGATGCCAGCACGCATAACTTTCTCAAAAATGGATCGAAAAATGGGAATAGCCGGATTTGGGTTGTAGTCGTAATGCTACCGGCCAACCCGTCATTCTTGAGGACGCCCCATGAAAATTAGTGCCCGCAATCAGCTCGCAGGCCGCGTCGCCAGCATTCAGCCCGGCGCCGTCAATGGCTCAGTCAAGGTCGATATCGGCAACGGCATGATCATCACTGCGAATATCACCGAGGAGGCGATCTCCGACCTGGCGCTCAGCGAAGGCGATCAAGTGACGGTGCTCATCAAGGCAAGCGACGTTCTGATCGGAAAATGACGCGAGCGTCAATACTAACGCTGGTCCGTTTTTGCGCTCTGCGCGAGGGGTGCAGACTTGGCTATTGATGGACCATTGAAGGTCAATGTTCAAATCCTGAGAGGGACAGAGCCGGCGATAGGGCCGGGCAAGGCACTCGTCCTTGATGCCATCGGTCGTACCGGCTCTATCTCGGCTGCTGGGCGTGATTTGAAGATGAGCTACCGACGTATCTGGCTGCTCGTCGACAGTCTCAACCATGCCTGGACCCAGCCGGTGGTCGAAACCCGCGTCGGGGGAGGAAAGGCAGGCGGTGCGCATCTGACAGCCTTTGGTGAGCAGGTGCTTGCCAGCTACCGCGACATTGAAGCGCGCATGGTCGAGGCTGCCAAGGGAGCAGATTTCGACTGGCTAGTCGACGCGCTCAAGCCGGAAGGTTGAGCGCGCGGCGCGTCGCGGCGTGTTGTCCACCCTTGCGTTGCCCGGGCTGACCGGGACGCCACCGGCACCCATCTACAATTGGCGGGACTAAACGGCCTCGATACCTCAGTTCTCGATAGCATCATGTCGGCGGGACGTTCGCCCATATCGGCCAAGAAGCGGGCATAATCATCGGACCATGCCGGCGAAATTGCGCCGGCTTCATTCTCCATCTTCATGCGCTGCCAGGCGCGATACGTGCCGTCATGGCGGTGTTGCGCACGGTGCCCATGTTGGATGAGGCGGGCAGCGCAGATCTCGCGGTGGAGGCAACCACAGCTCGCCGTGCTTCCTGACCGGACGTTGCCTCCCGCTGCTACAAGCTCATTCCCGCAGTCGCACTGGAACAGCCAATGAGCGTGCCCGCTTCGGCTTTTGTGCGCGAAGCCGATGCCGACGAGGCGACCAAAGCGCATGCCTGTCATATCGATCCTGATTTTCATGACCATGTCCGTTCTGCAACGCTCGACTGTATTCAGACGGATATAATTATCAGCACAGGGCTAAAGTTCAATCTACGCATGATGCGGCGCGATCTGAACCGGCTGGCCACTCCCGGCACCAGCGTCAGTCGGAGGGCACCCGCACGATCATCAGCGAAAGCGTCGGAGCGGTGTTGCCGGCCAGCTGCAAAAGGTAACGGCCCGGCTTCAGATCGAAGTCGACCATCTTGCGGATACCCGTGCAGTCAGGCCCGTGGCTATGTGCAACAGATGTCGCTGGCGATTTGCCACTGAGGACGTCGATCCACGCGGAAGCTCCCAGCGCGACGCGGTAGCGCCCGTAGTCAGGCACGTTGAAAACGAACATCCCGCCGCTGTTGGCCGGCGTGCCGGGCTTACCCGGTCGGACAGCATAGGTAAGGGCCAACGTTGGCAGCAGCGTGGCAGTGACGCTCGTGCCAAGCGGAAGTGTCGTAGCCGCTTTGACCGTCGCCCCGGCGCGAGACGGCCGCTTACGTATCCAACCCTCAAGCCCCGCCGGGAGCGGCACCGCCTTCGCCGGGCAGGCAACGGGCACGTGATCCATCGCCGGCATCGCCTGCGGGCTGGCGGCAAGAAAGAGCAGCGGGATCAGGATTATAGCCGGCAAGGTCTTCTCCTATCGAGATAGGCCTGTATATGGCCGGATATAGATCCGGCATAGCCCGCAATAGCGGGGCGTTGGACGACAAGGGGAACTTCCAATGCGTCACCTGCTTTGCGCTGCCAGCCTCATTGCGCTTACCACTTCTGCCTATGCACAGGATCGCGCGGTCCCGCCGACAGATGCAGCTACTGCGACCAGCGCCAGTGACGATGGAGGTCAATTCGGCCTGCCCGAGATCACGGTAACGGCGCGTCGCCGTGCCGAGGATGCGCAGCGCATTCCCGGTTCGCTGTCGGTCGTTGGTGGCGAACTGCTCGACCGGTCCTACACGGTGAACACGCAGCAACTGTCGCAACTGGTGCCGTCGCTCAATTACAGCTCGGCCAACCCTCGTAACACCGCCTTCACGATCCGGGGTCTCGGCAGCAGTGTCGTCGCGGTCAGCCAAGCCAATGACGGCCTGGAGCCGGGCGTCGGTTTCTATGTCGATCAGGTCTATCACGCGCGGCCGGCAACCGCCGCGTTCGATTTCAGCGATATCGGTCAGGTGGAGATCCTGCGCGGCCCGCAGGGGACGTTGTTCGGCAAGAACAGCACGGCTGGCGCGATCAACATCACGACGCGCGCGCCGACCTTCACACCCGAGGCCACCGAGGAAATCACGATCGGCAGCTTCAATTTCATCCAGGCCAAGGCAGCAGCTTCCGGCCCGATCACCGACACGCTCGCCTTCCGAATATCCGGCGTCTCGACGCGCCGCGACGGAGTGATCGACAATGTCCGCACCGGCCGGGATCAGAACCAGATCGGCAATCAGGCGGTGCGCGGCCAGTTGCTGTTCAAGCCGTCCGAAATGTTCCAGATCAAGCTCAGCGGCGACTTCACCAATTTCCAGAGCAACTGCTGCACCCAGGTCTATTACCGCGTTGCGACGCGTGACGTACCGCGCACGGCAACGCGGCAGTTTGCCGGGCCAACCGGGCTTGCCGCTCAGTTCAACTATACGCCACCCAGCACCAACCCCTATGACCGCGTGACCGACATCGACGCGCAACTCGGGGTCGATACCAACGAGGGGGGTGTCGCTGCGATCGCCGACTGGAATCTTGGCGGCGCGACGCTGACATCCGTCAGCGCATGGCGATTCTGGAACTGGGACGCCGCCAACGATCGCGACTATACCGGCATCCCGATCCAGATCGAGCAGCACATCCCGTCACGGCAGGACCAATATAGTCAGGAGCTGCGTCTCGCCTCGAACGGCGACCATGCGCTCAGCTACGTCGGCGGACTGTATTTCTTCCGCCAGCGCGTGGAGGGGCGGCCGATCTCGATCTACGGCTCGGCAGCCGCACGCTATTTGATCGGCACAACCACCGGCGCAAATGCAACCCCGGTCCCGGCCAACCTGATCGACGGCTATGGCACGGATGGCCGCACCGACTTTCAGTCGAACAGCTATGCCGCGTTCGGCGAGGTCAACTGGCGGCCGGCCGATCGCCTGACCCTTACCGGTGGTCTGCGCTACACCTATGAGCACAAGACCGGGACCTACGACACGTTCGTGTTCGGCGGCCCGGCCACCACCAGCACTGCGCTGATCAACGCCCGGCTCGGTATCCTGCGCGGCCAGACCTACGCCGCAAAGGTCAACGACGGCGCGCTGACCGGTCGCGCCAACATCGCCTGGCAGGCCACGGATAACGTGCTCGGTTATGCAAGCTATGCCCGCGGCGAGAAATCGGGTGGTATCAACATGTCGGGGCTGCCGCTCAACGACCAGAACCTGCCGGCGGTCGGCACGGCCGTCGTGCGGCCCGAAAAGAACACGGCGTATGAGGTTGGTCTGAAGACCCGGCTGTTCGACAACCGGCTGACCTTCAACATCGATGCCTTCTACACCCGCGTCACCGACTTCCAGACGAACGTCAGCGACACCCGCGCCGCGGCGGCGTTGCGCACCTATCTCGCCAACATTCCAAAGGTGACGTCGAAGGGCGTGGAGGCCGACGCGATTGCGGCCATAACCCGCGACCTCTCGCTGCGCGCATCGGTCGCTTACGCCGACGGCAAGTATGACAGCTACCCAACTGGGCCGTGCCCGATCGAGCTGATCGGCAACACAGCAGCGTCCTGCAACCTAAGTGGGACCGGGTTGCCCGGCCTTCCGAAATGGTCCTCGACCGTGGGGAGCGACTACATTGTACCGGTTGAAACTCTGGGTGGAAGCGTGTTCGCACATGCCGATGCCAATTACCGCAGCAAGCAGTTCGGCGATCCTACGGGCTCGCGCTTCACGACGATTGGCAGCTACACGGTCGTCAACGGCAGCGTCGGCTACCGCAGCAGCAAGGGCTGGGAACTGGCCATGTTCGCTCGCAACCTGTTCGACCGCGACTATATCCAGAACGTCACAATCCAAGCCGGCAACTCGGGCCTGATCCTCGCTACGCCAAGCGACCCGCGCACGATCGGAGTGACGTTCCGCGCCCATCAGTAAGACCCATCGTCGGCCGTTCGCGCGCCCTTCCCCGCTCCCCAACTTCAGACACTCATTCATCTCCGCGCTGACCGCTTTTGATGTCTGATCTTCCGTTATGAACGTCGTGATTGGGAAGGAAAGCAGCCATTGGTTGGCAACCCCCTATCACCTACGGTCAGGCGATGACGCTCTACCGTAAAGCATGGCTGTTCACGGGGTGGACGATGCTCGTGTTCATTACTTCGCCGCTTTGGCTGTTTTGGCCGTTCATGACCTTGGGTCTCATTGGAGCCCTGCCGGGAATGGCGTTGTGGCTAGCGCACGGTGCTGCGTTCCTGTGGCTTTTCCGCTGTCCGGAGTGCGGCACATCTCCGTTCACAACGCGGCTTGGCTCCGTCGGAATCAGCCATCCATGGCCTCGCCGTTGCTGCTCGAAATGCGGCAAAAACCTTACGACGAATTAGGTCTGCTTTGGGAAGGAAACCGGAACAGCGGCTTTCGGCGGCGAACTAGAAAAAGCTGCCGTTCAATCGAGATGCGCCAACGCGGCCAACGTATCCGCCCGTGTGGGTCGCCAATCATCTTCGCCAGTGGCAAACCGCCCAGAATCGTCCTCGATAAAAAGGACCGCGTCTCTCACAGCTTCATCTGCATAATCGAAGTCGTCGTTCATGACGATGCAGTCGGCGAGGTAATTCGCTGCGTCAAAGGGCAGTCGCTCGTCGGCTACCGCCTCAAGCAAGCGCCGAGCGCCTTCCTTTGTGACCACAAAGAGCGGTCCATCAGTAACCTGAATAGACCCTCCGCAGTTGCCGATAAGGCTGCTCTAAATCGCACGACCTCCGGCCCGATCTCTGCGGCGAGGCTTTCTGGAGAGAGTGTGCCCGATAAGAATGCGACGATTGAACCATGCTGCATACCGCAAGGCTGCACCCTCCGGCCAACGTCCGCAATCGGGAACTGAACCGAGGCCCGCGCACGTTGGCTTTTGGGCGAAAGCGGAATGGCCGCTTTGGGGAGGAAAGCGGACTGTGTGCTTTCGGTTGCAAGAATACGGTAAGCAGACCTTGGCGCTCATAACTCGCGGGCGTATGTCTTTGGGATGGCCAAGACGCAGCAGACGTTCGTCAATAAGAAAGACGGACCCATTTACGTGTCGGTAGAGCCTTGGCCTGAGTGCTTTGAGTTGGAGCCGGGAGACAGGTTGACGCTCGTCTGGGACGCCGATCCCACGAGAGAGTCCGCGCAGGTGGATTTCATCAATGAACGAGAATTGATCGTCCATCCGGACGGTGCGCTCGATCAGATGCAGTTCTTCATCAACGGCGAGGCCGCTCGGGAAAAGAGCTGGAACTTTAAATATGAGTGACTGCAGCCCGGCGTCGCGCGCCTGAACGACCGCTTTCGGGACGGCAGATCGCCCGGTTCAACGTCCATGAATGGGCGTAAGCGGCCGGGGTATTGATGTCGCGGGATCGGGTACGGCATGCGCCGAAACCCGCGGAAACGTGTGGTTGCGGCGTAGAGGTTATCCGCCGGCCGGGCATGTCCGGAATGGGAAGAAAGCGGAACGTCCGCTATTGGGAAGGCAGCTGGTGTTAGCGGACGTCGGCAGACGCTGCGGCCTATCTCAAAAAGGATGTTGTTTCGAGAAAACCGTCGTTCGACCGCCATTGAAACTAATTATTGTTTTGAGATAATTTGTCCTGCACAGACTGCCTGAGCGGAGGCAGCATGATTCGGCATCAGACGAAGGCGGGCAGTGGCAAAATTCCCGCAGCGAGTGATACGCTTGCTCGCCGGGGACGGTTGTTCTTTTTTATCGCGTGCGCCGTGATGGCGCTGATGGCGGCGACCGCTTCCCTAGAAGTTCTCTTGCTGCTCTTTCGTGTCGGTGATCGCGCCGGCATGATGAACGGCGGCTTTTCCTTTATCGTCGCGCACGACGATCCGACGGAAATACCGACCGGTTTCGTAGCGATTTCACGCTATGCGATCTGGCAATCGACGCTGGCGGCCGGTCTGCTGACGTTGCGCCTGATCCCCGGTTTGGTGGTCCTGTCCAACCTGATCGGCCTTTTCCGTCTTTATGCCCGCCGCCTGATCTTCACGGCCGACAATGAAGTGCTGATACGCCGGATCGGATGGGCGCTCATCGCCTATGCCGTCGTCCCGCTTATCACCCATGCCACCCTCTATTTGGCTGGTATGAGCCCCGTCGCGGTCAAGCTGGAACTTCGCCAGCTCGATGCGGCCGTCCTTGGCATTCTTCTATTCGCATTCGTGAACGTCGTCGCTTTCGGTTCGGAGATCGAGCGCGACCGTGCCGGGTTCTTTTGATTGCGATCGTCATTCGGCTCGACGTGATGCTCGCGAGGCGAAAGATGCGATCGAAGGACTTGGCGCGCGCGATCGGCGCGACGGAGGCCAACCTATCGCTCTTCAAATCCGGCAAGGTCAAAGGACTCCGCTTCGAGACGCTGGAGGCGATATGCCGGCACCTCGACTGCCAGCCCGGCGACCTTCTCGAACACGACCCCGATACCCCGACCGGCACCTGAACTAGCGGCTGTCAGCCCGCACTCTCACCCTCAATAATGGAGAAACCCATGCGTCCGATTTCGGCGATTGCAATCTCATGCGTCCTGCTCAACGCCTATGCCGGATCATCTGTCCCGCTGACCCCGGCCGGGAACGGCCATCTAGTCGTGCCGGCTTTCGTCAACGGCAAGGGGACCGTTCCCTTCATCCTCGACACCGGGGCGGACGGATCACATGTCTATGAGTGGTTCGCCAAGCAGCAGGGTTTGAAACCGGGTGCGTCGATCAGCGTGGAGGGCATGACTGGGGCGGCGATGATGCCGACCTACCGGCTCGATAGCATCACCGTAGACGGTCGCACGATCAGCGGCGTTGCCGTCACCGGTTTGCCAGACCGCAAGGACGCAGAGATCGCTGCCGGGATTACAGGCAACGACCTGATGGACGGTGCGATAGCGATCTTCGATTTTCCATGTCGTGCGGTCACTCTGCTGCCAAGGCCTGTATCGATGCGCCGAATCCTCACGAAAGATGCGGTAATGATCCAGGGAGGGACGGTCGTTGACGGAACGCAGCTGACATTACCCGTCACCGTGAACGGCGCGGCCGGGATTGCCGTGCTCGATACCGGTTCGCGTGGGACGCAAATCAATTCTGCTTTCGCACGCGCAGCTCATCTCGATAGCTCGTCTTTCCGACGCGGAGCGACGCTCTACGGTGCGGCATCGGAAGCGATGGAAACGCAAGAGGGCGAGGTCAAGTTGGTCGCGTTTGCAGGTCGCTACGTTAACGGTCTTACCGTTCGAGTGGCCGATCTGCCGGTGTTCGAGAGCTTCGGGTTTGGCAAGGGCCCAGCGATGATCTTGGGTATCAACGCCATGATAGGACAGCGACTGGTCTACGATCATAAAGCAAAGCGATTCTGGTTCGATCGTTCTCGTTGCAAGGCAACGGCGTAAGCCGTCGCCACTGTGGTCCGCTTGGCGGACGCTTTCCCACAAACGAACCCGACCGTGCGAAAAGTCGCGTCTCCGATTCCGCCGGGCTGCAGATCGGCGTATGCTTGGGCATGGCGTATAATCCACCTGACAATCGCGTAGGATGGAGCTGCCTGAGTAAGGCACCTAATGCCAACAGCAGCTTGACCAGCCAGAGTGCACGGTCGACGCAGTCTAAATGACGGATCCGAAGACAGCCACACTTTCCCTGCTCGAACGTCGCGCACCGGGGGCGACGATATGCCCAAGCGAAGTGGCCCGTTCGATTGCACAAGATTGGCGCAGCGCAATGCCTAAAGTCCACGAAGCTATCGACGAGCTAGTCAGCGACGGGCTGGTACAGCTTAGCTGGAAGGGACGGCCGCTTGCAAAGCGATCCGGACCGTACAGGATCCGCAATCGTGGCAACGATTTAAGCTAGGGCTTAGCTAGCGTGCTTTGCCCATTCCAGTATCAGGCTGCGGCTGCGGCGACCCAGTATCGGACGTTCCCGCTGGCTCCTTCGCTTCCCAACTGCGGTCATTCGTTCATATTTATGAGACGGCTGCATTCAGCGGGTCTGCAACCATCTAACGTCGAGGTGATGCGCGGCTGACAGGCGGCTTTACTAAGGTAAGCAGCAGTTAACTGGAGCGCCCAGCCAACCGGCGAATCCCCCAGCTACGTATTTAAGGATGTTGGGCTGATAGTAAGCCGCAGAGATGTGCCAAGATCTAGACAAACATTATTGATCGTTCAGTAAAAGCCAGTAGCAGGGTGCTTGCGACGGCGCGTGCGTCGGGGCCGAGCGCCTCGTCAGACAGTTCGCCGGCGCTCCAGAACGACAGGGCACCGCGAAACCCTAGGGCGAGTTGCCTCGGCAGGCAGTCTAGCGCGTAGGTCCGGCAATTCTCCGGGATGCCCTCGCCCGCTCCCAGCGCGAGCGTCCACAATGCGGTAGAGCGCGCCCAGGCCTGACCCGCCGAACCGCCGGTCGTGCCGATCCAGCTCATCACGGCGCGGTTCACACCGGGTTCCTCCAGCATCACCGCTACCGCCGTGTCGACAGCGAGCAGCACGCGGGATGCAGCGTCAGTCGGATGCCGCGCCTCGGCGAAGCGCATTGCCATCGTGTCCGTCCGACGTTCGGATAGGGCGTGCATGATCGCCCCCTTGCTTCCGAAATGATTGAACGGCGTGGCGAAGCTGACGCTGGCTTCGGCGGCGAGGTCGCGCATGGAGAAGTCGGCCTTGCCACTCCGCAGCAGCCGTTCCGCCGCGTCGATTACCCGTTGGCGCACGGGCTCACCCCGGATCGCGATGTTCTCCCGTGTCTTGTCCCGTGCCATATCGCTATCTATATCATGATATACAAACCCAGTATAATGGAGTTAGCCCGTGGCAACCATCACCGCCAAGACCTTCCTCATCACCGGCGTGAGTTCCGGCCTCGGCCGCGCGTTTGCCGAGGGTGCGTTGGGCGCCGGCCACCGCGTGATCGGCACCGTGCGGAACGAGGGCGACGCCAATACGTTCGCTGCGCTCTCAGCAGGCTGTGCATATCCCCTGATCCTCGACGTGACCGACTTCGCAGCGATTCCAGCCGCCGTGGCCGAAGCGGAGCGGGACGCCGGTGCGGTCGAAGTGTTGGTGAACAATGCCGGATACGGTCACGAAGGCGTGTTGGAGGAATCGTCGATGGACGATCTTCAGCGTCAATTTGCGGCCAACGTGTATGGGCCGGTGGCGATGATGAAGGCCGTGCTTCCCGGCATGCGCACGCGTCGTAGCGGCCACATCGTCAACGTGACCTCGATGGGTGGCTTTATCACGATGCCGGGGATCAGCTTCTACTGCGGTAGCAAGTTCGCGTTGGAAGGCATCTCCGAGGCGCTTGGCAAGGAGGTGGCGGATTTCGGCATTCGGGTGACGGCCTTGGCACCCGGCCAGTTCCGGACGGATTGGGCAGGACGCTCGATGGATCGCACCCCGCGCAGTATTTCCGACTACGACGCCGTGATGGACCCGATCCGCGCAGCCCGCCAGGCCAAGAGCGGCAATCAACCCGGCGATCCGGCCAAGGCCGCACAGGCTTTGCTCGCGATAGTCGATGCCGAGACCCCACCGGTACGCCTGTTCCTGGGCGAGGACGCGCTGGGCGTGGTCCATCAGAAGCTTGATGCGATGAAAGCCGAGATCGCCGCATGGGATGCGCTCTCCCGTTCAACCAGCTTCGCATCGTGACCGCCTGAGCACCGGTGGGTTAGTCGGAGGCGCTGCTTGAGGATGGAACTTCGGCAGAGCCCTCCGCCTCAGCTGTCCGGCACCATCTTTTGGCAAATCCCGATCACGGTCTCTCGCAGCCACCGGTGAGCGGGATCGGCGTCCATCCGTGGATGCCAGATCGCCGACACGGCAATCTCGGGGGTAGGAACGGGAAGCGGGAACGTGCAAATTCCTTCCGCACCCGGTGCTTTGCGACGAAAACCCAAACCGGGCACGAGCGCGATCAGGTCCGACTGCCTGGCGATCCGCAAGGCGTCGGAGAAGCCCGGCACGACCACCATCGTGTCGCGGCTCAGCCCCAGGTCGGCCAGCGCGGCATCGACCGGGCCGGTGAACGCGCCACGGCGGGACGCGGCGACATGCCGGCAGGCTGCGTAGCGCTCGGGCGTGATCGCGCCCGAAAGCAGCGGATGCCCCGTTCTCGCCGCTCCGACAAACCGGTCGCGGAAGATGAGGCGCGTGCGCATTTCGGGCGCGGAAACGCCGAGTACTCCGATTTCTAGGTCGATCTGCCCCGCGCGTAGCGGCTCGGCGTTCTTATCGGGCTTCGGCGCGAAGCGCAGGCGGACACGAGGCGCCGCCGATGCGATGCCGGCCACCAACGGACCGCAGAACATCTCGACGAAACCTTCGCTCGCGCGGATTGTGAAGACGCGGTCGAGCTCCGCCATGTCGATCTCGCCAGTTGGCGGCTTGAGGACCGTTCGAACGTCGCGCACGAGTGCGTGAACGACATCGCGCAGCTCGATCGCCCGCGGCGTCGGCACCAGGCCACGTCCTGCTCTGACGAGGAGCGGATCGCCAGTAGCGTTGCGAAGCCGCGTCAGGGTCCGGCTCATCGCCGACGCGCTCAGTCCCAGCTTTCGCGCGGCCCCGGTCACGCTCCCCTCGGACAGAAGTGCGTCGAGTGCATCAAGCAGGTTCAAATCGAGGTCGGTCATAGCCGCGACCATGCTCGATCCAGCTGCAACACGATAGGCGCCTGGTGCAATGATACTGTGCATCCGCTGCGTCTGGCGCATTCATCGCGGCCGAGTAGATATTGCCCCGACATACTTCGGAGCATCCCATGACCCAAGACATCTCCAATCCCGGCACAATCCTGCTGATCGGCGCATCGCGCGGCCTGGGCCTCGGTTTGGCCGGTGAGTTCGCGAAGCGCGGATGGCATGTCGTCGCCACCGTGCGCGCGGGCGCCCGAACCGAACTGCACGATCTGGCCAAGGCACATCCCGATCGTATCGAGATCAAGACCGTCGATATCGCTCAACCGCAACAGATCGCCATGCTGCGCGACCGTCTCGCCAGCAGGGTGTTCGACCTGCTGTTCGTCAACGCCGGCACTGCGAACATGGAGGACGAAATCGCCGGCGAGATCGCGACCGAGGAATATGCGCGCGTGCTCGTGACGAATGCGCTCGGTCCCATGCGCGTGATCGACGCCTGCCGGAATCTGGTCGCACCCGACGGGCTGATCGGGGTCATGTCCTCGGGCCAGGGCAGCATCACCAACAACACCAACGGCCTTCACGAGGTCTATCGCAGCAGCAAGGCGGCGCTCAATCAACTCGTACGGAGCTACGCGGCGCGCCATGCAGAGGATCGCCGCGCACTGGTGCTGATGGCACCCGGCTGGATACGAACCCGGCTCGGCGGGCCAAAGGCGCCGTTCGGCGTAGACGATAGCGTGCCTCTGATCGTGGACGTGCTGCTCGGCCGCCAGGGCAAGCCGGGTCTCGCCTTCCTCGATCGCGACGGGAACACGGTCCCATGGTGACCGAGCCAGCAACGAAGCTGATCGGCATCGAGGAACACTTCCTGACGCCAGCGATCGAACACGCATGGCATGCGATCGGGCTGGAAGCGGCCGATCCGAGCGTCGGCTACCATCGAGGCGCGTTCGGACGGCGCCTTGTCGACCTCGCGGACGAAAGACTCGCGCTGATGGACGAAACCGGCCTCGACGTTCAGGTGCTGTCGCTGACCACCCCCGCGCTGCACGATCTCGGCTTGGAAAGCGTGGAGTTGGCACGGCGCACCAATGACGCCTTGGCGGAGGCGGTCGCACAGCACCCGACCAGGTTCCAAGCGATGGCGACCCTGCCGGTGTCCTTGCCTGACGAAGCCGCGATCGAGCTCGAGCGCTGCGTTTCGACGCTAGGCTTCAAGGGCACGATGCTGTGCGGCCGGGTTGGCACGCGCCACCTCGACGACCCGGCATTCGCGCCAGTTCTCGATTGTGCAGCAGCACTGGGCGTGCCCGTGCTGCTGCACCCCCGCACACCACCAGCGCCGGTACGAGACGCCTATTACGCCGGCTTCTCGCCAATCGTGGACGCCGCCTTCGCGACCGTGGGACTAGGCTGGCACTATGACGCCGGCATCCAGTTCCTACGCCTCGTTCTGGCAGGCACGTTCGATCGCTTGCCGAACCTCCAGGTGATCCTCGGCCATTGGGGCGAACTAGTTCTCTTCTACGCGGAACGCCTGGCGGTCATGGACCGCGTCGCGGACCTGTCCAACCCGATCGCGCACTATCTGCGACACAACCTGTACGTGACCGCCAGTGGCATGTTCCTGCCCCACTATCTGGAGCGAGCGATGGCGGTCGTCGGCCCGAACCGGCTGCTGTTCTCGACGGACTATCCCTACCAATACCGGGAGGGCGGCGACGCGCGTCGATTCTTGGAAGGCTGCGGTCTGAGCGAAGCTGACAAGGCGGCGTTCGCGCATGGCAACTGGCTCCGGTTGACCGGCGCTGCAGCCGCATCGCGTTTCTGAGGCCAGTCAGTCCCCAAGACTGTCTATGCGCAGTAGGCGGAAGCCATACCAGCTGCGCCAGCCGTGAGCTGCATTACCAGATACGATGCGTGTTGCATGGCCAATACACCATGCGTAACGCGCGGTGACCTGCCATGGATCGGCGGAGCGATAGACTAAGCCTGCCCGATCTAAGGGTGTCTGACCCACAAACGGACGCTCAAGTCCCTTTCCTGGCTCCCAACTTCGGCCCTTCGTTCATGTCGAGGCGGGGCTCATGCTGGAAAGCATTGCAGCCAGCAAGGCGTTCGAGACGTCAGTTGACGATAGTCTGTGACTGCTCAGATTACGGCGGGACCGATAAGCCAACTATTCGCGACCTTGTTTCATCTCTGCAGGCCGATTTGTTGAGCACGTTGCGTTCAGGCGAGCGGAGGCCAGGGAGGGTAGGAGAGAGGCGCGATCATAGCACCTGACGATCCCGCAGTGACCTGACGATATAGAGTCAGACCGGCTGTACTGTTTGAAAGAGCCTCGGTGACTAGGGTCGTTGCTACAAGTGCGGCGATGCCCCACCACCATGCCGGATGCACCCGGCGTCGCGTACGGAAGTCCGCTATCGCGCCAGCCGCAGGGAAGACCATCATCGCTACGAACGTCGCCTCGTACGCATAGGGTATCAGCAGCGGCAGAGGCATGAGCCGTCCAAGCGCTGGGCCCAGCAGGTTCGCCATTGCGCAATAGTGTAGCCGGGCGTGCCATTCGGTGTGGCGGCGCAACCGTATCGCGGCTGCGGTGAGGCCGGCGAAAGCGATTAGCGAGATCGGATTGAATATAAGAAACTTCAGCGGCGCGAAGAAGAACGGAGCATGCCCTGCGCGGACCATTCGCACCGTGACGATCGTCCCGAGCACGACCATGGCCACGACCCAGACTACTCCAATCCAGCCGAGCTGCCTGTGAAGGCTGCGCGCCTGGCGCGCGACGAATACGTTCTGGGCTACGTACAGGACCACCCAGCCCATAAAGACGATCGCGTGCGCGTGCACGATCGGTGGCGATCCGAAGCTCGAGCGCCCCATCCCCAACTGCAGCGAAAATCCCGCCACGATCGTCGCCGCCATCACTAGCGAACTGTATAGGAAAAAGCCGCTGTTCTTCGGTGAGGTAGCATTATCTGCAGCAAGACTGGCCATCATGTGCCCCCCTCGATCCTATGACGATCGTACTGATCGCTAGCGGGCGCGCTTCTGTACGGAGATGGATACGGTCTTTCCTTCTGAGTCCACCTGCGGCCACACCTCTCCAAGTTTTTTACCCTGGATCAGGTTGCGCTCGCACCGGTAGCCCATCTTGCCATCCGCTGCAGGCGTCGCGATCATGCAGAAGAAGTTCGCGTCCGCGACCCATCTCTGTTTGGCGGTTCCTCCATCGGGAAAGGTCATTGCGACCATGCCGTCGGGATCGAAAGCGGCCGTCACCTTACCCTCGCTGCCGTAGTCGCCAATAAGGAGGTTGCCGATGGCGATCCCCAGTGGATTTCCAGTCGTTGCGGCGAACGACGCACTTGGAACGGCAGCGGAAAGCAGGCAGCAAAGTAGGACAATGCGAGATTTCATGACGGTTATCTCCTGACGGAACGTCGGTTGATGACCTCAACCGACCTCGCGCCATCGTGCGCATCGGCCAAGCGCAACGACACTCCCAAATGGGAGTAGCGCCGCACCCATTTCGCACTGGCCGCAGCCAATCCAATTTTGACATTCTACCCTGTTGCGAGCAGCTTTCGTCACTGCGCTACCGCGGAGGCCCATCGAATGGCGTCACCAGTCATAAAGCTCGTTGGCGATCTCTACGCGTGTCTCGTGACAGACGAGCCGGCGACTGCTGCGCTCGACGTCCTCTGCTCGGCCTTGGGTGCCGCGCATGCCATCGTGATGCGAACGGGACCCGATTTCGGGGAGATGTTCGCCACATCGCATCACCTCGCTTCAGTCTCCGCGGCGCAGTTCGGTGGACTGGACCGGTCGGACGAATATCGACATTTGGTCGCAAGCGTCCCGACCGGGTCCACCTTTCGTATGACAGACATGATGCCGCGGCACGAGATCGTCCGTACCACTATGTACCAGGCCACGTTGCGCCCGCTCGACGGGGGGCTTGCCGTCTACGGACTGCAGCGCGACGCATCGGACATGGTGGTGACGGCGGTCTGCAGATCTGCCGCGGCAGATCCTGACTTCGAGGACGATGCTGTCGCCCTTCTGGCAGCGGCGCTGCCGCACCTGGTCACTATCACGGCGATAGCTGGCCGATTGGCGCAGGACAGGCTTGCGGGGCAGCGAATACGCGATGCGCTCGACATGGTGCCGGACGGCGTGATCGTGCTCGATCCAGATGGCCGCATTCGGCACGTCAACGCCGCGGCGGACGCCTCGCTGACCCGAGGCGACCGTATCCGCCGATCGCGGACCGGGATAGTTGCTGCCAACCGCGCAGACGACCTTCGGCTCCAGCGTGCGATAGGCGCGGTACGAAGTTTTCAGGGTGGCTTCGACGATTGCGAAAGGGCTGCGGCGGCAACGGCACCATTCCAGGTGATGCTTGGTCGCGGCTTCCCCGGCTGGCCACTGGTTGCGAACGTGATGCCTGGCGATCGATTGTCCGGCTCGTCGTTCGGCGGTGGAATCGTGGTTCAGTTGCGCGACCCTGGAACGGTCGCCTGCCTCTCCCCGTCGTCGCTAGTCAGCGAACTGGGACTGACGCATCGCGAGGCGCAACTGGTTCAAGAACTGGCACGAGGTGCGACCCTGACGCGATCGGCGGCAAACATGGACATCTCGACGGGAACTGCTCGTCAGTACCTCAAGACGATTTTTCTCAAGGCTGGCGTCGATGGCCAGACCGACCTGCTGCGCTTGGTCAGCCGCTGACGAACGATACGGTACCGGCGTTGTTGGCCGTCCGTTCATCATCACTTTGGGGGACGTAGCAGCCGTTCATCTCCCTACCCGGTGTCAGCTGCTTATTTGAGGGTTGCATGATATGCGTCAGGACGTTCCTGAAAATGGGAGGCATAGATGCTTTTGTCGATGTTGCTGTTAGCTACGATCGTGCAATCTGACGTGCCTCCGGTCCCCGGTCTGTGCATCGCTCCGGTGCCAGCTGATCGTGAGACGCTGGGTTGCTATCAGACCAGCGAACTCGATCTCGTCGGCGCGCCGGCAAAGCTCTACTGGCATATTCTTGAGTATCCGACCTTGGAGACTGCTAATGCGGAAGCGTCCAGGCACAGACGGGCTGCCGTCGCGGCGGCCCATTCGCGATATTGGTTATATATACTGGGCAGGGCCGCTGAGCCGGCGGAAGGCGGCATTGAAAGAGCCGTCATAGGCCCGTTAAGGTTGCCGATCGGTCACGTGATCGCTCATTTTTCCGAAGCGATCTTTCCGCCAGGAATGAGAACACGTGTCCACTCGCATCCGGGACCCGAAGCGTTCTATATCGTGGAGGGAGAGCAGTGCATGGAAACGCCCTCCGACAAGCGTAAGATCGGCGCCGGTGGCACATACATCGTGCCAAGTGGCGTTCATTTGCAGGCTGCGCCTCGAGGCCGCAGGAACTTGGTTTTAATCATCGCGCCGAAAGGGGTGCCGTTCGTGATTCCTGGCGGCGGACAGTGGACGCCAACGGGCTTTTGCCGCTGAGCGGCATTACATTTGGCCTGATCACATACTGACCCATAATCGGACGCTCACGCCCCTTGCCCCACTTCCCAACTTCGGACGCTGGTTAATCTTCGCGACGAACCGACTGTGAAGGCGGCAATCCGGTCGCGAATGTCGTGATGGGAGAGGAAAGCGGTCCGGCTGCTTTCGAGGATTTCCACGTCAGCACGCGCCACAGCGTGGCGTGAAGACGTAGGCGCGCAAATTGCCGATATGCGCGTGATTGTAGACCGTCGGCCCAAGGAAATAGATGCCAACATTGCCCGGATCGATCGGCACGAAGCGCTCTCTTTGGCGGGAGAGGCTGTTGTAGAGCGTAAGGGGAGCACGGGTCATGCCGCGAGCCTTACCCGGGTGCGGGGCAAAGGGGCGAGAGAGCGCTACTCACGCGAACCGACGCGGCATATCGTTCCGGCGCCGGACCGTGCGAGAGGCGAAGCCGCCGCGCACGATCCCGCAACCGTGCTGCCGTGTCAGTCTAGCTTCTTTTACCCAAGCCTACGCCGGTGATGTGCGCCGTGCCGTCGTCGACCGCTAGGGTGAAGCCATATTCTCTGCCACCCGGACCGAAAAACCCGCCGCTTAGCTTGCCGGTCGCCCCGCTTGCGGTCGTCACGACGCCCTGGAACCGCGTCGTTCCGGGTATCAGCGTGGCCGTGAAATTCACGGTATAGGTCTTATCGCCCACCCCGGTCAGGGTCCCCTTCAGCACGCCGCTCGCGAGGTCGAAGGTGACGGTGGTGATGGTCCGGGCGTCGGTCGAGTCTTCCGGATTGTCGGAGCCGGTCGTTAGAATGCTGAGCGAAACCAATGAGCCGTAGCTGCCCGACGACAGCTCACTCAACGATATCGTCGGTGTACCGCCGACCAGGATCAGACCGGACGTATCCGCAGCAGGCGGTACCGGGTCCAGATTGACCGCGTACACCGCGGTCACCGTATAGGCGAGGGCGAGACTGGACGGAATGCAGCCAAATCCGAAAAGATTGGCGCCTGCGCTATAGGCGATACCTTCGTCACCGGGTTCCGGGATATTGCGCTGCGCCCCTGTGAATGAGGCGATTGTCGCGCCGTTGCGTACCAAACTCACGTTGCGGGTCGCGGCGTCGAGCTGGAAGGACGAGTTCGTTCCTAGATCTACGAGTGCAGCCGACGCGGACGCATACCGATAGGTGCTGGGCGAGGGGAACGTGGGTTTCGCCTGCACCTCGGCGCCAAACAGCAGGTTCACCGCCTGGCTGCGCGTGAAATCGCAAGGGGAGACATAAGAAGCCGGCGTCGGCGTAGGGGTCGGCGCGGGCGTTGGAGCCGGCGTCGGTGCTGGCGTCGGCGTCGGCGTCGGCGTCGGCGTGGCACCGGGGACCGTCGTGATTGGCGGCGTCGTAGCCGAACCGTCGTCGCTACCGCAGCCGGACGTCAGGACGATCAGGCTGCACGCGGCAACCCCAGACAACAGCTTACGCATTACGCTAACCCCCGAACACCGAGACTAATTCACGATTTTTACAAAAATATTATTCGATAATTCATCGCGGCGGTCAACGTGGTCTTTCAAGATACATCGAAATGCGATCAATATTATTCACTGCAATCAGGACGATGCGCGCCACCATCGCCAATAACGTTCGGGACTGGCCGCGTGCCAGCCCCGAAAGAAAAAGGGTAGCAGAACGCGCCCTGCCCTACGGCTTCCGGCCAGACCCACAAGTGGACGTTCACGCCGCGATTGGCGCCGCTTGAAACCGGACGCTCGTTAATGTTTAGATATTGCTTGGATTGGCTGATTCTATACCGGAGCAGATAGCCGATCAGGCAACACGAGCTTCCGCTCGGCGGTTGACCCGATGAAGGCCTCCGCTTCTGTCGCGAATCTCCTGATCTCCGCACGTCTCGTATATTACGCGTTTTGCGACAGCGGAATGACGGCATGTGGGACTTGTCTGCCTTTCGTAGCTAGCTTCGCGAACGCTACTCTTGATAGGAGCGGACGTAGCGCTTTTGCCGGTTGGACGATCGTACATTGGAAACGTTAACGTGAGCAATCCGTAAGCTTTTAGGCAGGGAGCATGGAGAGATGCGGACGTAAGCCGGTTAGCCTTGAAGACAAACCAAGCCGAATATCTGCTATCAAGTTCACCGCGCAACCTGCAGTCTGAAATAATTGACGGGCGAAACGCCGGTACCCTCAGTATCAAAAAATTCGCAAGCCTCACCACTTGGTTTAATTTTGGACAGTTTGGTCAATCAAGCACCTCACGTCACTGCGCCTGCTCTAAGTTCCAAATCTGAAAGCTCGACGACTTCATCTGCACGACAGTTCGATGCTGTCCCGGCCAGATGGGCACCCCCATCCGGCGCGTACGCCACGTCCAGGCCATGTCGTCGGCCGTACCTGACTTGAGCCCACCCGCCACGGGCATCATCAACCGCCCGCCCGGACCAATAGCGAACGCCGGCGTAATCATGCCTACCGGAAACAGGCCGGCGAGATCTTTAGCTCGCAGTGCATCGAACGTGCCGCACGGCACGCACGACGACGTCTCGGTGAGACCGCCATCCTGCGCGTGCCACCGCCGGAGCGACAGCGTGGCAGCCGACTGGCGGGCGACGAGGATATCGGCGGACGAGGGAGCGTAGACTATGACCTGGCCGCACGCAGTGACCAACGGATCGCAGTCATCCAGATAGGTGAGTTTACCTGCGCTATCCGCCGTGGCGAAGCCACTCTCGCGCGCTTCGATCACGGCATCCTTGCGGATTGCGATCACGTCCTCCGGCGCGCGCATCGGCAGGATCGCCACTGATTCGGCCAGATCCCCGTCGACGGCAAGGCGGATGACCGGCACGGAGCGGACAGTCCTTTGCGCATAGGCTACGTCGTAGTCCGCTCGCGTTGCCGCCTTGATGGGGACGGGCAGCTTCAGCGGCGTCGCGATCAGCAGTATGTCGTTCACGTCCGGCGTCAAAGGGCCGATGGGTAGCCGAACCAGCCGCCAGCGGGCAGGCTCGCCTTCGATTTTCGGCGGGGTCAGTGCCCGCGTCTTGATTGTTGACCAGTCAGTCGACCGCAGCTCGACTTGTTCGATTTGCCCAGCGGAGTCACGACGCACGACGGCGACCCTAGTCATTCCCGCCCCAGCGAGCGGAATCGCCTCGATTCTAGGCTCACCATTGGCGGAGTCCGGTCCGCCGGGCAGGTCGGTCATCTCGGACTGTCCGAACGCCAGCGCCTGCACGTTCGTCCCGCCCGCCGGATTGTGGACCAGCCGGTCGCCCGCGACGAAGCTCGATCCCGGACGCCAATCAACTGCGTCGACCGTGGCAACCAGATTGCCCATCATGTCGTAGGCACTCAACGGTGCCGGTGCGGAGGACGCGCCGATCGACCGCACCGCCAGCAGCCATCGGCCGTCGGCACCGCCGTCGAGGAACAGGGGCGCCATAGGCCCTCCTGGAAGCGCCGCCTTCAACGGCAGCCAGCTCTTCTGCGCCGTCTCACCGTCAAGCGCCGCGGTGTCGATCCTGCGTATGCCCCGAACCTCGCGCGCACCCTCGTACATCACGGGATCGACTGCCACGATCTCACTCCCGCCCGCAGGCGTGATGACCGCGCGGTCCGAGAACGCTATCGCCAGTACAGTTGCATTCCCTTTGGTGAACGGGACGACGATGACGTCACTGTGCCCCACCAGCAGAGCCCGGCTGCCATCCGCCGTTGGCACGATGCGGACGTCCGGCCGATAAGGTCCTCTCCAAACCGAGCGCACCGCGTTGGCGGCAGCGGGATCCGCCAAGCGGACGGTCCAGAGCACGCTGCTGGCACCGTCGTGTCGCATCAGAAGCGCCGTCGCGCCATCCGTAGTCAACGCTAGGGTCTGCAGCTCCCCGCTGCCTGCGTCGATCTGGCTCGGCGGACCCTCTGGGCCGACGACTTGGGCTGGGCCGGTTTTCCCGGCATGGACAACCACTGCTACATCGGCGGCAGCCGCCCATATCCGGCTGCCGTCCTCGGCAATCAGCTGCGCCGTGGCGCCATAACGCGTAAGGGCGCCGCTGACCGCATCCATGCCCACGACTTGGCCGGCAGACAGCTGCGCCTTAACGAGCTTTACGCCGCGGGGTACTGCCGTTTCGACCGCCTCACCAGATCGATCGAACATGCGGTATCCCGGCCGGTCCCCGCCCACCGCGATCAGCGCCAGCCCCCGCAGCGCGTTCACGTCCAGTATCTCCCGCGTGGCGGTGGGCAGGAACGCCAGGGATACCGGCATGCGGTGATCCTCGACGATGTCCTGAAGCTGCGTCGTCATCGCCATCATGTGCCGGCCATCCGCAGCGACGTTAAACAGCAGCCCGCGCCTTTCGCGAGGCAGCAAACCCTGTGCCTCGCGTAGGGCCGCCACGGCGCGGTCAAGCGAGGCTTGGTCACCCAGGGTACGCCAGCGATCGGCCTCGTCACGCAGTGCGCCGACCAGACCCTGAACGGCCTCTTCCTCATCGTCGCGGTTGCCCGCCGCACGATCCCGCCACTCGCGCCAGATGGTGGCCGCCTGGCGGTGCAGCGCAGCAGCAAGTTCCACGTCTCCTTGGCTGAGATCGCCACCGCGGCGGCGCAGCTGAATCGCCGACGCATCTCCCAGCGCGAGCGCGTAGCCGACCATCACTTCCCGTGAACGCTCGCCGCTCTGATAGCGGTTGTTGAGCTCGCGCAGCGTCTTGCCGTTCTCGAGCTTTGCTCCGGCGATGTCCCCCGTGGCGAGCTGCGTTCGCACGACTTGCGATTGTATGTCCGGGCTAGTGGGATCCAGCTCCTTCGCCAGTCCCAGGATAGGCAGACGATCGAGCGGAGGCGTTCCACCGGTCAGTTGATAATTGGCCATAACGTGTGTCAGCAGCGCTTTGGCGATCTTCTTGCGCCGCAACGTGGCGGGTACCAGTTGGCTGACGCCCACGTCGTATCTTAGCCATTCGTCGATCACGTTCGGACTGCTGAGCTCGGCAAAGCTGCGGCGGGTGGCGAGATAGCTGCCGAGCTTCTCCATGCGCCGGGACACATCGACCGACACAACCCGGACGACGTATTCCCCCTGGCTGCAATAATCGTTTTTGCTGTGCGGTGAACAGGAGCGTCGTTGCAGCGGCTGGGTTGATCCCGGCGGCCCGTATCGCTGCGCGACGCGGCCGTAGAGCCTGTGCGGCTTGGAGAAGTCAGTCTGCACGTCACCATCGAGCAGCTGCAGCTTGATCGACCAACTCTGGCCGCTGGTTAGCCAGTGCGGCTCGGCATCGTAGCTGTCCTGGCCAATGCGTACAGGTAAGGCTTTGACGGCGATCGGGCCACCCGTTTTATCGCGCATGTCGATCGCCAGCGGCACCTGCGCGTCCGGCAGGCCGCTGCCGGAAGACCGCTTAATATATTCGCACTTGATCCCGCCGAACCACTTCGACCAGCATTCCCGATCTTCGTACATGTGCCGCATGGCATCGACACGATACTCAACCTCCAGAGTTACATGCTCGCCGGGAAGGAAGGTCTTACCGGCCAGGAAAATTGGGCGCATTTCGTCCGACGCGACGTTAACCCGGCCGTCGACCAGCGGGATCTGTTGGGCGTACACCCCCGCCGGAGCGGCGAGCAGGACGGCAGCACCGAGGCCATGTATTGTACGCTTCATGCCCATCAGTTGGCTCCTTGCGTGGAGATGGCGATGTCGCGGCATTCCGCACTCTTCGCACGCGCGAGTTCCGTCTCGGCCTTCCGCCGAATTTCGGCTCCAGTTGCGGTGACCGGCGCGTCGCGGCGTATCTTCAGCCGCAGGTAGTGCCGCAAGTCGGTGTCCGGCACGCAGCTCCGCGTCAACGCGACTCGCTTTTGCTTGGCGCCAACGGCGGATCCGCCCACCCCAGCCGGGGCGTAGACGACCGCGGCCTGCTCGATCCCGATGTCGATCCTACCGCTGCTGGGCAGGTGAATTTGCCGTGAGGTCCCGCCCACTTGCGCCACCACCGTCTGCTGCGTTCCGTTGGACCAGCTCGCCCGATAGCGGAAGGCTTCAGGCGGCAGGAGTTGCGCCGCCGAGGTCTGGAGCTTGGCGCGTTGCAGGAAATCTGCCTCCAGCGGCACCTCGACTGCGCTTGTGTAATGCAGGCCGAACCGGAACACCGCCTGATGCCCATGATCCCAGTTCTCCGCCCCGGGCAGCAGGGTCAGCGTCCATGGAGAGTAGAAGGAGTAGCCCTCGAACTGGTTGAGCTTTGCTGTGTTGCCAAGGTAGCGGCGACGAGCCTGCTCGACGTTGATGTCCACTGGCGCAGCGAACGACGTGTTTTCTTGCGGCAGCAGTACGTCCCGTCGCAGCTTACCCTGGCTGAGCACGTAGCCCAGGCCGGGATGGGCCAGTCTGATCGCGCTAAAGGGTATGAGGCCGCTGGTAGCGCGCCAGCCCAACCGTACCTCAACTACGCGCAGGTTCTCCAAGTCGGGCTCGACTCCGAACTGAAGCGGTGCGGTTGGCGCAATCATCATCGGCAGTTGCAGCGGCGTGCTGATGTCCCGCCGGCCCTGCCAGCGGAGCAGTCGGTTCCAGTCGGCTGCAGATAACAGGCCTTTTAGCGGAACGAGGTCGGTTTGCTTGAACTTGCCAAGGTCGCCCGCGCCGTCCGGACTACACCCCAGCTGCTCGCAATCTTCCAGCGCCAGCTGGTACATCTTCTGCCAGTGTGCCTCCAGCCCGTCGATGTCAGCTCGGCGGCTCTCGCCGGTACGGTCGAGCCAGCTATATAGGTGGATGTCCTTATCTAGCTCTAGGCGGATGTACTGGGGGTTCTGGCGAATCCGCGACTCGATGGTACCGCGGCCGGTCCACAGGCTGATTGACCGCTCTAGCGCGTCGAACTCCGCGCGCATGCGCTCGTTGATGTAGAAAGCTAAGCTACGGCGCGCCGTAATCCTCCTTTCGTTGTCGACGCGGTCATCGGCATTGATCCCAAGCGCGTTCTGGAACATCCCCTGCTGCTCGCGTGCGGAATCCTGCAGGATCTGGCTGATCTTCATGTCCGCGATCAGTACCTCGCGGCGCAACCGCTCCTCGCCTACCAAATCGATGATCTGCAACTCTTCGACGATATTGCGCTGCAGTTGGCCCGCCAGATTTTGCGCGCGTTCGATGGCATCGCTGAAGTTGTTGAACGACGTCACTGCTCCGGCTGCAAGGGAAGCGCCGGGAAAAGCCGCGTTGAGCGCCGCCATCACTGCCGCCTGCGCCATCTGGTCTCTTGGATCTAGCCCCGGCTGGCCTTTGACCGGCGGATAGGTGCGCGCTTCCGTCGTCGCCTGCGCGATCCGCCGCTCGGAGTCCTCGGCGACATACACGGAGCCGACGTGGGCAGCGACGATCCCTTCCAGCGCCGCCCCTTGCTGGGCTGGCGCTAGCCTACCGCTGATCCCGGCCCAGGCGTCCTGCCGTCGCGCTGCCTCGCTCTGCGGCGATGCGTCGTTGAGGAGGCGGTGCACGGCACCCTGGATCGCATCCGTTGGCAAGGCATCAATCACTACCTGCCGTAGCTGCTCGGAACCTTTGTCGCGCATCCGGTCCATCACCGCGACGAGTTGCGTCTGCGGATCCCGTGCTACGGACGGGATCGTTCCTGCCAGCCGGTCTGTGAAGGTGAGCAGGCTCGTCTTCGCGATTACCCCACCCGCGGCGTTGCCGAACTGGATGAGGCCGCCCTGCACGCTGACAGTCGACGGCAGCGCGTCTAGCCCGCTACTCGCTAGACGTGCCGAAAGCTCCTCCTTCGAGCCGACACGCGCTGCGGCGAGCAGCTGGGGCATAACCGACGCGGGCACCTGCGCCACGAGCTCGCCCGACCAGTTCCTGGCCGCTTGGTCGAGCAGCAGGCGCTGGTCCGAAGCGGAAGAGGCAAGTCGGGCCGCCTTGGCGATCAGCTCGCCCTGGTAGCGCGTGGCGTCAAACTGAGGCAGCGTCTCGATACGCCGCTGCACCTCGACGGCGATCGCGCCCTTCAGGAAGTCGTCAACGCGACGGACGTTCCCAGACAGGTAAGCGACGGTTGCGTCGCGGAGCTGTCGGGCAAGCGGCTGATCATTGACCGCGTCGATCATCTCCACCAGCCCCTCAGCCGGGACCGCAGCCTTGACCTTAGCTGTCCAATCGCGCCTAGTGCCCTCGTCAAGCCGGGCATAAACTTGGGAGCCGAGCGCCGTCAGCCCTTGAATGGTCGGGTGCCGCAGCGTCTCGCGTGCGGCCTGCAGCGTAGCCAGAGACTGTTGGCCCTCTTGCACCAGTCTATGCCCCGTCTGGATGGTCTCGGCGACTTCGGCGACGCTCTGGTCGATATCGCCCAGCGCGGATACGACTGACGGATTGGTGGCGATCTGATCAAGGATCACGGCCTGCACCGCCCGCTCCCACTTGCCGTCCTTCATCGCGCTGACGACGGGCGCAGGTATGCCGATCGACTCGATCGCCGCGCTCGTGATCAGGCTGTTGAGCGCCGCCGACGCCGCCCGCGCTTCGCTGACCGCTCCTTCCAACTGATTCTCTAGCACCTGCCGGTCTTGCCGGAGCGCCACAACGCGGCCGTCTAGTCGGTCCTGCTTCTCAACCGCGAACTCCTGCTGCATCGCGATTTTCTCGCTGGCGATGCCTTCGGTTCGAAGGTTCGTCACCTGCTGCGCCACTATTGCGCCCAGCTCTGCCGAAGTCAGATCCCGGTCCACGTTTCGTGCCGCCGCTTCCTGAATGTTAGAATTTACCTTGCTGTACTGTTCCAGCAGGTTCTTCATTCGCTGGAGGTGGATGGTCGGCGAAGATGGCCGTAGAGATCGCACAGCGCCCCAGAAGCTCAGGTCGCGGTCCAGCAGTAGCGTCCGATAGGCAATGTCGGCCTTGAGCAGCTTAAGTGAAATCTGCTCGGGCGGTGACAGCTCTAAATCTGCGCCTGCAAGTTCCGCGGCTGCGCGGTTGTAAGATTGACGAGTAATCACGGTGGGCGCGCTGCTGATGAACAGCTCGTCGCCTTTTAATTTGTACATCAGCGCCAAGTCCAGGGTGACCGTGTCCTGCGACAGGCCCGATGGCGGCTTAACCGCCGCGTCCGCGGGGCTGCCAGGAAGCATGTGAGTGGTTGTGGTAGTTATGGTGACCGTCTGCCCGGCCGCCACACCTGTCCACAGCAGCGCCAGCGCCGTGCAAGGCAAATGCCCAAGGGCACGTCCACGCCGCAAAACTCGCTTGACCATAATCGGATCCCCCCCTGTCCAGTCTACAGGCCACGGGGTGCAACAGACCGGTCTCAGCCCGTCTTTTCCCCATCGTCAACCAGTTTGCGCTAAACAACTGAGGTATCACAGGGAGCCGCATGCACAGCCCCGATCCAGTGGATGATAATCTCTTTTACTTCGACGATTTGCAATAGTGCCCACATGCGATGGATAGCCTTTTTTTTACATTACTGCGATTAACATGCGGAGGACTTGAATATGCCCGCGAATTTTGGTGGAATGCGGGATCGGTCTTTCTAGGGACTCACGGTCGATGATGCGGAAGCTTCTTACCATTTCGGTTCTGGCCTGCGTCGCTACCGGAGCTCCGGCAAAGACGATCAACCTTGCCACGATGTCCGAAACCGGCGGCTACGAGATCTCGTTCTGTGCACGCCCCTCTCCCAACGGCGGCAAGCCCGGACATGCATTCGTCGCCTTCAGTAAGGTCACGACACCGGGTAACCGGCAATTTCTTGGGATCGGGCACACGCTGGCTGCCGGCACCAGCGCGACCGCAGCGACCTGGAGCTATTTCGGCTCCCCCGTACCCGGCGTATTGAAGGAGGAGGTTTACACCGCGATCCGGCAGCAGTGCCTTACGGCCAAGGTTAATAGCGCCGATTACAATGCCGCCTACGCTCTGACCCAGCCACCGCTGCAGAAGATGGGGATCACCACCGTCGGCGGTCCCGTATTCGAAGCATATAAGCTCGGCGATAAGGACTGTATGACGTTTATGATCAGCGTGGCACAGATACTATCTTACAGGGGCCTAGTCGTTCCTGCTCGTGGTTCCGTTGAGTTTCCAATGGATTACATGCAGCGACTTATAGCTAGTAACGGAGCGGATTATCTAAAGTAACGAAGATAGAGATTAGCTAGAGGCAGGGTAATCACAATAGTTTTACTTGCCTAATCGACGTCTAAAACAGCTCGATGCTATCGCCAACGGCGACGGGTAAGCGCCTAGCTGCCGGACGACCGTTACACGATGAAATGGCAGTTATGGCGGAGCAGCTGTTCACTCGTAAGCCGGCGAATGACGGAAATTGGTAGTGTGCTACCGCTGCCATGTCGCGAAACTGCTAAGTTTCGCGACAGATGTGACCTCGCCTACGGCTGACTGAAAAAGCGATTATCGGGCTGTCGCAAATGCCCGTTCCGAAAAGAAGTGGATTCGATATGCATTTGCGACAGCGAGCAGTGATGTCCTGCGGACCCAAAAGGATCCTGCGGACCCAAAAGGCGACATTCGGCGGCGCTTTCGCGATCCCCAACTTCAGACAACTGTTCATCTCGGCAAAGCGCGCCATGGAGCGACCGCCGAAGCGTGCGCAAAGAGGCTGAAAGTGAGACAAAGCCGTCTTTCCCGACCCGCCACTTGAATCACGCTTTTAGCGAAAGCGAACGATCCAGCCTTGCATGGACGCCATCGTAATCGACCACGGCAAGGCTAGGTCCAGCCTAGCAACTACTAGCCGCCGATTATTGATTGCCAACATTTAAAACTACCGACCATTTCACAACAATGTCGCTTGTTTCAGCCCGGCCGAAGATCAATTCTCCTGGTGCACAAATTCAGGCTCGTCCCCGTAGCCCTTGAGCTGGTGCTTGAGCATACTGAAGCCCGACCGATAGCGATTACCCGCTCCCGGATCATTGGAGACGACCACCAGCTTGGTGAGATCTTGGGCCGCTGCCTTCTTGAAGATCATCCTAAGCGCATCGTCGGTCGAATTGGCTCGCGGTGCGTAGACCGGGTCGATGGCAGCACGCAGAAGGTAGGTCGCAAAATCGAGGCTCTGATCCAGCACGTCCGTCGTCGTCGCGCTGGGCACATTCTCCACTCTTTTTACCAGCGGCGGCAGTGGAATCGGCGCGGGTTTTAGATTGTCATAGAAGATATACGCTGCCGCGCAGTCGTTACGTCCCAGCAGTGTGTGCTGCGGCCCGCGCTTGAGATGCGATTGCGAGACATCCGCCATCGGCCGTGCGTAACGCTTCGCCTGGAAGATAAGCGGAATGATGCGGTGGTCATCCGGGCGCTTTCTGGCACCTGGTTGCACGGTTTTCCCGTCAAAGTCGAGAATGAGCCCGAAATCGCCGCCGGTCGTCTGCTCTCCGCCGCCAACCTCAAGGTCGATGTTGCTGATGGAGAGTGTCGCCCCGGCGCGCCTGATTGGCTCAGCAATATAGGCGGACCAGATTTTTCCCTGAGCGCCAAGCGCTTCGAGGAGATGTGTGGTCAAACCGCCCTCTCGCTTCCGGCCGACACACGTCTCGAGCTGGAAACCGGTGGCAGCTTCCAGGGCAGCGAAGAACAACCACCAATCCGCCAGATCCCGGTAAACCGGAGGTTTGGTCAGCATCTGCTTGAGAAGCAGGTCAAAGGAATCCAGCTTTTTGGGATCGTTCATAGAAATGAGGGTCATCAGCATCGTGCCAGCGTCGGACTTCCATGCGCCGGTTCCGCGGATGGCGTCACTCTTGAACGCGTCGGCCTTCAGAGAGGCGTTGGTGAATTCCTTCATCGCACGCACGGTGTGCTCGTCCGCGATCAGGGCGCGGGCATATTCTTCGGCCGCCATCAGTTCGTACACCGTCATCCCGATTGTGCCGAGCATCGTTTGGTCTTCGTCTGCCATGGTCTTCCTAAGCCGGCACCGTCGCCGGCGTTTGTCATCTTGCCTAGTCGCGACCGTAATCGGAATCGCCGGCACGATCATACCTCCAAATAATCACCGTCTGTCTGAGCGCGTTAATTCGCCGATCGGCGGTTTTCCCAAACAGGCGCTGAGGTGGTCAGAGCACGTCGGAGAGCTCACAACTCTGAAGAAAATCACTGAAATTAAGAAATCTCCGGACCGGCCCAAGTCGGGATTCGATAACCCAAGTCAGGATTTGATAAAGCGTTCGCGACGATCGCGAACGTGGAGTGTTTAATAAAAGATGCAGGAGTTCGCGTCCGTTACAACGTCGTCAAGAAAAAGGTTTAGATCGATATTCCGGGCCACAGACGCCATGATCGAGAATCACGTCCTTAGTCATGTGCTCGTTGCCGATGAAGTAAGGCGGGCGCAGGACGATAGCGCTGAAACCCATCTGATCGATCATCAACTCGGCGCCCAATTTCCCCGCGAAATGTGGGACGTTCACGGCACGATCGGCATCGAATCTCAACAGATAGACGAGGCGGTCGACGCCCATCTCATGCGCGACGTTGAGCGGGATGAGCGCTTGGGTGAACTCGTCTCCAATCACGACATTCAGCAGAAACAAGGCCCTGACGCCGGTGAGCGCGTTGCGCAGCGCGTTAATGTCGAGCGGTTCGCCTTATGCGACCTCGACGCTGACCAGGAAAGTGGCCTTTGCAGGATTGCGGGCAAGAACCCGGATCGCGGCTCCGCGCCGGACAGTTGATCGACGACATGGCGGCCGACGCGACCTGAACGCCGCCTCTCACGTCCTCATAGGTCTCGCCCACGTTCCTAACGGTCTGCATCCGAGCGATCCATAGACGGCTCTCGTCAGGAGTCTCCGCCCCGCCATTATCGATGCGAAGTCGTGACGCGTAGGTTCAGCCGGTCCAACGGTGAATGGGTTTGGTGCTGGAAGACTGTCGCCCTATAAGCGGTAAGGGGGACGCTCAGACGAGCCGGATCTCGTTTAACAGGCGCCGCCTGTCGAGTATAAGGGCGAGGCGGGGACGTGTGACTTACAATTCAAATGAGATAACCGAGGAGTTCTTCGAGTCAGTCCGACGTGTCCGCGCGATTGGCGCAGGCACGCCTGAGACCGCCTACTATCCGGCGTTGCACGCGCTCTTTGAGAAGGTCGGTGCTTCACTAAAGCCCAAGGTCACCGCGCTCTCCCAGCTGGCAAACATTGGCGCCGGCAGCCCCGACTTCGGGCTTTTCGCGGCGAAGCAGATCCAGAAGGGCGAACCACGTCCCGGTCAGAAGCCGGAGCGAGGTGTCGTGGAGGTCAAGGCCGTTGCAGATGACACGCTGTTCAAGTCAACGCCTGCCCAGCTGACGAAGTACTTCGACGCCTACGGCCTCGTTCTCGTCACCAACCTGCGCGCCTTCCAGTTAGTTGGCGCCGGTCCCGACGGAAAGCCAACCCGCCTCGAGGCATTCAAGTTAGCGGAAAAAGCGGGGGATTTCTGGGATCTTGTTCAGGATCCGGTTGAGGCCGCGAAAGTCATCGGGCCAGCGTTTATTGAGTACTTGCGTCGTGCGATGACCCAGAATGTCGCTCTGATCCATCCCAAGGACGTCGCGTGGTTCCTCGCCTCCTATGCACGCGATGCCTTGGCAAGGGTCGAGGCCGCCGGGGATCTGCCTGCCCTGAAGACCGTGCGATCTGCGCTAGAGGAGGCGCTAGGCATCACGTTCGAGGGCGCAAAGGGCGACCATTTCTTCCGATCGACCCTCGTCCAGACGCTCTTCTACGGCCTCTTCTCCGCATGGGGCATCTGGGCCCGGACCACGCCGCGTAACCCAACGCGTTTCGACTGGCACTCCGCTGCATGGACCCTTCACGTCCCCTTCGTCGCTGCTCTGTTCACGCAGCTCACCTCGCCAAAGAACATCAAGAAGCTCGATCTAGTTGAGATCCTCGACTGGACCGGCGAGACGCTTAACCGTATCAATGCGGCTGAATTCCTCAGGCGGTTCGAGGAGGGGCAGGCAGTCCAATATTTCTACGAGCCCTTCCTACAGGCGTTCGATCCCAAGCTGCGGAAGCAGTTCGGCGTGTGGTACACGCCTCCAGAGGTCATTGACTACATGGTAGCGAGAGTCGACCTCGCCCTGAAGAATGAGCTCGAGATTCCCGACGGGCTTGCGGACGAACGCGTCTACGTGCTCGATCCATGCTGCGGCACCGGTGGCTACTTCAACGCAGTGCTTCGTCGGATCCGCGACAACCTTGAGCCCCATGGGCTTGGCAGTGCGCTGGCGGATCGCCTCCGCTTAGCCGCGTGCAACCGCGTCTTCGGCTTCGAGATCATGCCGGCCCCATTCGTTGTCGCTCACATGCAGGCGAGCATGACACTCGCCAACCTTGGCGCGCCTCTGACCGGGGATGCAAGGCCATCGATCTACCTGACCAACGCCCTCACGGGGTGGGAGCCCCACACTAACAAGCCGCTACCATTCCCCGAGCTTGAGGAGGAGCGCGCTTCGGCCGATGCTGTTAAGCAGAAGCGGCCCATTCTGGTGGTGTTAGGAAATCCACCGTACGACGGCTTCGCCGGGATCTCGGGAAACCTTGAGGAGCGTGCGCTCTCGAACGAGTACCGCAAGGTCAGTAAGGTGGCGCCATCGCAGGGCCAGGGCCTAAACGAGCTCTACGTCCGCTTCTTCCGCATGGCCGAGCGTCGGATCGCGGAGAGAACGGGTGAAGGCGTGATCGCTTTCATCTCGAACTACAGCTGGCTGGACAGCTCCAGCTGCTCCGGCATGCGAGAGCGCTACCTCGAGGCATTCGACATCATTAACGTCGACTGCCTCAACGGCGACAAGTACAAGACCGGTAAGAGGACACCGGAGGGCCTTCCCGACCCTTCCCTTTTCTCGACCACGGCCAACCCGGCGGGAATTCAGGTCGGCACGGCAATCGTGACAATGGTGCGCAAGCGGGAGCATAAATCCACAAGCGTCATCGGCTTCCGCAACCTGTGGGGCGCCGGCAAGCGGGCGGCGCTCGCGGCAACGGCGGAAGCCGACCCCGACGCAATTTACGAGAAGGTCGAGCCGACGCTGCCTATGCGTCTTCAATTCATGCCCTTCAACGTCGACGCCGCGTACTTCGATTGGCCGCTCCTGCCTAGCCTGCTCCCAGTCGGGTTCCCCGGAGTGAAGACAAGCCGTGACGAGTTCCTCATCGACGTTGATTGCGAAGCGTTGAAGAAGAGGATCGAGCGCTATCTGGATCCGAAGGTCTCCGATGCTGCTCTGGCCAAGGCGTATCCGGCACTCGCCAACGCAACAGAACGCTACGATCCGGTGGCAACGCGGAAGGCGATCGTGGAACGAGTCCACAATCAAGGGCGGATCATTCGCTACGCCTACCGCCCCTTTGATGTGCGCTGGATGTATTGGGACGCCGACACGAAGCTCGTAGACGAGAAGCGGCCCGAGTTCATGGTCAACACTTCTTTCGAGAACCGTTTCCTCACCGCAGGCATCCGCAACCGCATGGGAATCTTCTACAAGCCTCAGTCGACAAGCGTGCTTGGCGATCACCATCTGGTGGAAAGCAACGTCTCAATATTCCCGGCGAAGGTCCGGCAGGACAGTCAGAACGTGGAGCCGAACGTCGCCAAGTCCGTCAAGGCGCTCTTGACGGAACGCGCCTTAACGAGTGACCAGCTGTTCGATCATGTTCTCGCGACCCTGAACGCACCGATATACGAGACAGAGTACATGGATGCACTGCGGGTCGACTGGCCCCGCGTGCCGTTCCCGCAGACGCAGGACGTGTTCGCGAGATCAGCAGCACTAGGCGCTAAGCTGGGTGCCCTGCTTGATGCAGAGGTCGACATCGACGGTGTAACCAAGGGGCCGCTCGCAGCAGGGCTGTCAACCATCGCCCTACCCTTCGGAGAGAGCTTCGAGGTCACGGCAGGCTGGGGTTCTATCCAGCGCAAGGAGAACGGAACTCGGCTCGTCATGCCCGGCATCGGCCTACTAACCGAACGAGAATGGAGTGAAGCCGAGCTCAAGGCACTAGCTCAGATTGGGGACAGACACGAGCTTGACCTGCCGCTCCTTCTTGACATCCTCGGGACCAGAGCAGTCGACATCCAGGTCAATGCCGCGGCAGGATGGCGCGGGGTCCCAAGCCGCGTGTGGATGTATACTGCGGGGGGCTACCAGGCGCTCAAGAAGTGGCTTTCCTATCGCGAGAAGGAGGTTCTCGGCCGCCCGCTTCGCGGCGAGGAGATGTTGCACTTCGCCCAAACTGCGCGACGTATTACGGAGATCCTGGCCATGGGACCGGCGCTGGACGAAGCTCACCAATCTGCGCGGGACGATGCGCTCCTTTGGCCGAAAAGCGAAGACGGCCGCCAGCCCGCCATCCTCATCGACGACGGCGAAGATGATGAGCAGGAAAATTCAGCAGACAGTGAGAACGACATAGTTGGCGTATAAGGCCGCACCAGGGCAAGAGCCCCGCGCCTAACTTTGTCCTCGAACGGTCTCATCGAAGCACCGAGGATCAAATCACGCTTCGCAATGCAACCGGTTGCGGATTCGCCCAGCACTATGCTCGTCATCGAGCGCCTCGTAGATGTTCAGCGCGGTCTCGTAGAACTGCGCCTCTTCGATACGGGACCCGTGCGCCTCGTCGTTGAACTTCGCCCGCATTGACCGGATCGCCTCCGCTAGGTTCTCAAGCGCACCAGCATGCTGTTCGCCGGGCGTGTTCATCCCGGTCCACTGGACTACCTCGCGAAAGAGTGTTTGGGCCTCTCTTAATCGGCTTGCGGCCTGAACGCCTTCCCCCTCATACTCAGCCAAGGCGATGAGTGCGCCAGCGAGGCCCTCCTTGCATTCCTTGGCCTTGTTTGCGTCCTTGGAGGAAAGACCGGGAAGCGCAGCGGCATAGAACTGTCGCGCCTCCTCCAAGCGCGCCTTCCGCTTTTTCTTCGTCTCACCGACAGCATCGTCGTCTCCGCGCCGCTCCTGCTCGGCTTGCGATTGAACGGCTTCAGCGAGATAGAAGGTCATCTGCGACCATTCGCGCTGCTGTGCATGGGCGTCCAAACCGTCCCTCACCCGCTTCGCAATGTCCTCGATCAGCGAAAAAACCTCGGTGAGTTTAGTCGCGTCCTCCGCGAGTGCATCGGACTGCTCCCGCAGCGCCTCGATGTACGTGATGACGTCAGCCGTCCGTTCGACCCCGGTTCGCTCCACCAGGACACGCAGTTCGTCGATGGCCGTCGTCAACGCTTCGTGGTCGGAGAGTCTGCGCTTGTAATGGTTGAAGAGGCTGTCGGCGTGGATTGCGAGAAGGTCGTCGTCCATCGAGAAGTCGTCGTGGGCCTCGATGGCCTCTGCGGCCTTTCGGAACTGCAACGCGGATCGGAATTCCGTCGCGTCGTCCGTTGGCGTTCTGTCGAGCCTACCATGTTCCGCAGCATGCGCGACCCGCGCCTTAAAGGCCTCCTGCAGCCTTCTCACGTCAGGGCCCGCACTCGCATCGATGCTGATGTCCGCCTGACGCTCCAGAACCCCAAGGGGATCGCTGAGCCAATCAGGGGCACCGATCCCGGCTTCGCCCACCACCTGGTTGAAGAAGTCGTCCGCCTTCTGGCCGAGGATGAAGAACTTGTTCTCGCCGGTTGCGAGCAGCGCCTTGGCCCGCTCAGACAGCAGGTCGAGGTCGTCCTCGTAGGCGATCCAGTAGACGACCATGCGGGGCAGCGCTTTCGCGGCATACTGCAGTAGGGTCATGACGCCCTCCTCCCCGCCGGCGTAGCCCACGATTACAAGGACGCTGGCCTCCTTGAGCAGGCTCATCATCATGACCTGCAGACCGCGATCGTCCTCCGTCTCTCGCAGAGCCGCATAGCTGTTCCTAAGCTCGTAGGTGTGCATCGATCCATGCAGATGCACGACCTGCGGCCGCGACGGCGTGGGCGAGATGCGGTTGAGCGATTCCAAGCCGTCCGCGACGACCGGCACAATGCCGGTGCGTATCACGCCCTGCAGGGCAAGCTGATCGAAGTTGGTAGTTAGGATCGTATGAACGAAGCGTTTCTCCACGAGGGCGCCGAGGCAGGCGTGCGCCCAGTTGAGCGTGTATTCCTTGTCCTCGACAAGCCGGCTGATGAGCTCGCGCTGCTCGTTCGGGTGCTTCATGTGTTCGGTGAAGATGTAGCTGTAGAGCCTGCCCCACGGCACCATGCCATCGACAGGCCCGTATCGCTCGGGCACCCGATTGGCGGCTATCAGCGCGAGGAGTGCTTCATGTGCCCCACGTCCTTCGCGTTCGACGCCGTAGTCGTCGGCGATGCGAACGATCGCCTGCTCCGCCACGCCGGCCGCCAGCGGAATGCCGGCGCTGGCCGAGCAACCAGCACCAATCAGAAAGACGGCGCGACCCCTGTGTCGTTCGGCACCACTGCCGCTTCCACCATCGTCGGCTCCCCGAGGGTGCCCACGGGCCCTTTGAAGATCCTGGACGAGTTCGCTGATCTCCCGCGGTCTGGGTCCGGTCTGCGGTCGCGTTGGCAAGGCTTTCTCCACTCTGTCAGCCAATGGAGGCTACCGTGAGGATACGCACGGGTCTATAGCGTGATTTAGATCAGCAGACGGTCGAATTGCTTAGAGACATCTTAGCGAACCATTCGGTATTCCGTTAGTTTCCCGCCCACAACACGGTTTGAATGCTTCGCCCTATCATGCGATTGAGTACCATTTTCTATGTATAGTTCCCATCATGGGGGATAGTGAATTATGCTACATCATAAGTTCTATACAATCTAATCTCCGATTAGGCGTGTGAAACGGTGGTCGGCCAAACAGATTGAGCGGCAACGCACGAGATCGTCTGGATGCGGGCTTGGGTTTGAAACGACGAACGGCTATGGTGGAAGCTCAACAAGGGAGACTCTCATGGACGACGCCGCTTGGACGCTCGCCGACCGCACCACCTACCCATCGAACGACGCTCTCGAAGTCGAGTTCACGAGCCCGGCGATCGCGCGGCTGATCGAGGAAGTCCGGGTCGAAGAGTCGGGCGTTCCCCGCAGTTACAACCGCACGTTTAACCGCCACAACCGGTAACCGGAACGTCCAGGCCGGTGCACATCGATACGGTCCTCATCAAGGTCGCGAGCCGCTGCAACCTGGATTGCGGCTACTGCTACGTCTATCACATGGGGGACGACGGGTGGCGGTATCAGCCGAAGCGGCTGAGTCCGGAGGTACAGGCCAGAGTATGCGCCGACCTTGGGGATCTTCTGCGTTCGCAGGGCCGTCCGTTCTCCGTCGTCCTGCATGGCGGCGAGCCGCTGCTCATGGGGACCGAAAGGCTGACGGCGCTGTTCGCGGAACTGCGGGCGGAACTGGGCGACGCCTGCGGTATCAGCGTGCAGACCAACGGAGTATTGCTCGATACCGATATGCTGGATGCCTGCGCGGATCATGGCGTGACGATCTCCGTGAGCATCGATGGTCCGGCGGACGTCCACGACCGCTTCCGGGTCGACCTCACCGGCAAGCCGACCCATGCCAAGGTACTGGCCGGCATAGAACGGCTCAAAGCGCATCGCTGGGGCAACCACCTGTTCTCAGGCGTCCTGGCGGTCGTGGATCCCGCATCCGATCCTTCGGTCGTCTACGACTGGTTCCGTGATCTTGGAACGCCCAGCGTCGACTTCCTGTACCGCGACGGCAACTACGACGATCTGCCCTACGGCAAGGCGACCTACGGGTCGGTCGAGTACGGACGCTGGATCTGCGGAATACTCGACCGATACGTCTCGGATCCGAACCCCTTCCGCATCCGCATGCTCGACGACATGATGAAGCTCCTTCTCGGGGGCAGCGGAGTAAAGGAGGGCGTCGGCCTGACCGACTACGGCATCCTCGTGATCGATACGGACGGATCGATAAAGAAGAACGATACGCTCAAGAGCAGTTCGCCGCGTGACGCCTTTTCGTCGGTCCTGTCTGTAGGAGGCGGCGCCATCGCGAAGTTCGCCAGCAGCGAGGAGTTTCTGGAATACCATCATGCCCAGAGGCCGAGTTCGGCTATCTGCCAAGCGTGCCCAATCCTAAAGGTGTGTGGGGGCGGGATGCTGACCCACCGCTTCAGTGCGAACCGAAGCTACGATAATCCGACCGTGTTCTGCGAGGATCAGTGGCTACTCGTGGCGCGCATGCGCGCCCACCTGTCCGGTCATCTCGATCGAGCGGCTGCGTGACCGGGACCATCCTCTGCAACGCGCGGCAGGATCCGTTTCCGCACGCGACCGCGACGGTGCCGCTTCCATCCGAGCTGTGCGAAGCACTGCTGGGCTGGTTCGAAGGCGACGCTCCCTGGATGCTGAGGATCGCCAGCTTCTACGAACAGTGGGAGATGCACCTAGATGCCGCCGACCTGCCGTCGCACCTCCGATCTGTCGTCTCCGACGAGGTCGCGACAAACCTCGCCAATGGCCTGCTTAAGCCCATCGGCGCGAACTGTCCCATCCTGACGGAGGTGACGGCGCACAAGCTGCTTACCGGCCAGACCATCCGGATTCACAATGATCACCTCGAGGATGGGGAGACGCATAGGATCCTAGTGCAACTCAATCGTGGATGGTCGGATCAGCAGGGGGGATTACTCATGCTTTTCGGCAGTGCCGCCGCGAGCGACGTGCGACGCATAGTGCGGCCGCTGCACGGTTCATCCTTCGCGTTCGAGATCAGTCCCCGGTCGTTCCACGCCGTCTCCACGATCGCGTCGGGTGAACGGTATACGCTGGTGTATTCCTTTCGGGACGCCGAACGGACGTGACGGACCCGGGAGTGGTACCGTGGCGGCTGCTAGGTAGAAGCTTGGACGACCAATCACCTGCGTCATCGACATGGCTGAGGGACAGGATCGTCGATGCGTCACAGGACGTAGCATCCCACGTCGAGCGTCAAAAGCTCACGACCCTTGCCGCCACCGCGATCAACGAGGACATGTGCCTACGTTCCCAGGAACTGATCGAACAATGTGGCGACCTCGCCGATCTCATTCGAAGCGTGACGCATGAGATCCACTTGCTCGAGGCGCCCCCGGGCTACGACGTCAGCCACAGCGAACCATGCTGGCCGCACCGCACCCTCGTATCCGTGCCCGACCGCCACGATGAGGTCGGAGCGCTCCGCTTCGCCGAAGGCGTGATCCACGAGGCCATGCACTTGGCGCTTACCTTGCTCGAGAACGATCGGCTACTGGTTCGAAGCCAAGCGGACATGATGACATCTCCTTGGCGCGAAGAACCGCGCCCCATCGGCGGCGTCCTACATGGGCTGTTTGTCTTCTCATGCCTATTTGCCGCATTTCGCAGGATGGCCGGCGCGATTGATACCGCGGCAACCCATCACGTCAGCAGTCGACTCCGCGACATCGCTGGAGAGGTCGGCTCAATCAATCTGACGGCGCTATCTTCAGGTCTGACACCCTTCGGATGCACATTAGCGCGACAATGGTCTGAAGCGTGCCGATAAGCGGGTTCCAGCATCCGCAGCAATCACCTTCCGAAACCTGACCACGCACAATCCAGCGTAATAGCGGAAATCCGTCTGATCCCGTTCGCCGTAGCTGACGTGCTTGAGGAAGCGCCCGACCTCCCTGGCTGCGCGTATGGGGATCGGGAGCTTTCCATCCAGCTGCGTGGAGTTCCAGTTCAGCTTCGTCAGCGCCATCATCCCGGCGGCGATGTCGGGCGGTGGCGTTTCACATTCGTAGGGCCTGAGCTGCAGCGGCGACGGCACGCGCATCCCCGGATAGGTGCCGTAATATGGGACGCTGCCGCGCGTGTAGAGCAGGCCGTTCTGGCCGACCTGCACGAAGCTGCCCTTAAGCGGCGGGTATGGTCGTGGGCGCGGCGGCGATCGCAGCCGTGAAGGATTTGCGGCGCGTCGTCGGAGCCGCGCGGCTGGCAACCGTCGCCGACGTAAGGCTTGCGACCTGCGGCTGGAGGAGGACCATCCGCACGATCGCATAGCCGAGCCCGAGCGTCTGGGTCGAGACCGCGACCGCCGACGCGCCGACCGGCAGTGGCCCACAAGCCTCCGGGTGGAACAGCACCCACGCCGCGGTGCCCGTGATCGCAAGCGTGATGCCGAGTCCCAGATAGCCGAGTGAGAGCCGCAACCTGAACCACGCTTCGCTATGCCGGCATGACCGGTCGAACGCCTCGCGCTCCTGGCGCAGTTGCTCGCGGGCCCGGCCGTCAGCCATGATCGCTCGGTGCTTGTGCCGCCATGGCGCGTTTCCCGACCTCGATCTCGATCATCGCATCCATCACGCCGGGCAGCGGACCCTGTTCGAGCGCTTCGATCTGGACCAGCGCGCCGTTGACGATCTCGCCGAACGGGAAGATCAGCGCCGGCTCGGCGTGAACACCTGCGCGGGCGAGTGCATCCCGCTTATCCGGATCGATCGGTCGTTCCTCAATGAGAAACTCCTTGGTTCGGCGGCTGAACATCGCTTCGAAAGGCTCAGTGAAATTGGACACGCGCATGTTACGGGAATCACCGACCGTGGCGCCATAGTGGAGCGATAGCGTAGAATACCCGGCCGAGATGATTTCGACCTTGATCTCCTCATGGGTCGCTTCGCGCTTCTTGATCGAGAGGTGCAGTTCCCATTCCACACCGCGTTCGCCCAGAAGCAACCGCTCGGCTTCGCTAGCAAGATCGCGCCCGATCGACAGATCGAGCCCGAAATCGGCAATCCGCCGCGTCAGCGCAAGCTTCACGATATCGATCGCGGAATAGAGCCGTCGCCGTCCGCTGCCGGGATGCTGTTCGCCGAGCGCCACAACCTTTCGGTTGATCCAGGTTTGCAGCAGATCCTTGCGCAGTCGCGTGATAGCGAGGACGTCCACCTGTTGGTATCTCTGCTTGGTCAAGTCGCACGCCACAATGTAAAGTAGCATTGCAACTTTAACTGTTCACGGTAAAGATGGCATTGCTACTTTGTAGCCGAAGGCGTGCAGCTTGGCGACTGCCGCAACACCGGATCGCCACTCTATACCGACGATCAGCCTACTGCTGATCGTTCAGCCCCGCGCTGCCTACTGCGCGGGGGGACATCGGTAGCCGACCGCGCGGACTCCACTCGCCGATCCGCAGTGACCAATGCCGCCGTACACTTGTCAGATGTATCGCCTCGCGTTTAAGGTTTTACGAGATGTGACAGCGGGGGGCTGTGACGGCCAAGCCGAAAGTGCAGAGATCTGTCGTCAGAGACTGAAACCCTTGAGAACGACGAAGAGGCCTGGCCATCGATCGATGACGCTCACCCTTCCGAAGAAGGCGGCCCGATCGCGCGTAAGGGCTTCAACTACCAGGACGAGATCGCCGTCGGCTTCGTTCTGGAGATGCTGGCCAACCCCCAGCTGGCAAAGATCCATTTCGAGACCCATGACGATCTAGTGCTTGTCTGGGCCATTGGCGCGCCGCCCCTGATCGCCGAGTTTGTGCAGGTCAAAGGTGCCGAAGCGGACAAACTCTGGTCCGTCGCGGACCTCTGCCTGCGCAAGAAGCAGGCTGTCGGATCGTCAATCTTTGAGAAGTCTCTGGATCGCGACCAGCACGAAGAGACCGCGCGCTTCCGAATCGTCACCCTACGTCCGGTGGTTTCCGATTTGACGCCGCTAACTTACGCTCGGGGAAACGACGCGCGCGCCTTAGACTGCGGCGAGATGGTCGCTCTCAAAGCGGACCTTGATGGAAGGATGCCCGGCGTCGTGTCTCAGCGGGGCAATGGGACCGGGTACTGGCTGGACAACTGTCAGTGGGACGCTCGCCACGACGAGGCGGCCGTCAAGACGCACAACAGGATGCGGCTTTTCGAGATCATGCAAGCCGCCGGAAAACCACTTCTACTAGAGCATATGGACATCCTACTTGATGAGCTGCGCAAGCTTGTGAAGACGGCCGGCGACGCAAAGTGGAAGCCGGATAAGGCGAAGAAAATTCTCATCCGCAAGGCCTTCTTGGCCATGTGGGACGCGTGCCTGGCCAAGCTGAAGGACGACGCCGCTCAGCCTTCGGGCGGCAAGCTAGTCGAGAAGATGAGTGACGCCTATCTCACAGGGACGGTGGTGGCCATGGCAGTCGATATGCGGCTTGATTACGCCCGCTCCGTACGGACTTCGCGCTACATGCAGCCGGATGAAGCCGGTCAGCTTCAGGGACGCGTCAAATCCGAGGTACAGACCCTCAGCGCCAGACGCGCCGCCGGAACCCTCGATCTCGACGGGCCCGCGTTCCACGCCCTCTGCGTCGATCGAATGGATGCGATCAACGCTTCCCTGCCGGCGGACCAGGGCGACCGATCCGCCTTCCTTAAGGGCTGCATGTACGACATCGCTGACCGGTGTCTCCTGCGCTTCGATCGGACTGGGCTGTGAAGTCTCTGTCGCGGCTTGGAACTCGTCCTGCCAGCCTCCCGCTGGCAGCCGACGACATCCTCGAATTCCACGCCGCGCGACTGCTGCTGCTTATGCATGTCTGCGGGACGGCGGGCCGGATCGATGGTCTGACCAAGATGGCCAAGCTCGACTTCTTCACCCGCTACCCGGACTTCTTCGATGCCGCGCGGGCGGCGATTGAACCCGATACGCAGTCCGCGCCCGTCGACCGTTCGGACGCTGTGGAGTCCACGATGGTGCGGCATCACTACGGTCCTTGGGACAAGCGCTACTATCAGGTCCTCGGCCATCTTGAGGCGCGACGATTGATCACTGTGTCGAAGGTCAAGAAGTCCTACCAGATCGCGCTGTCGATCGAGGGCGCGGAAAAGGCCAAGGCTCTCGCCAAACGCCCGTCCTTCGCCACGCTCATCGAGCGCCAGAAGGCCGTGAAGAAGACCTTCGGCGGCAAGTCGGGGACCGTACTTAAAACCCTCATCTACCAGCTTTTCGACGAAGAGGTTGGCAAACGCACCCTCGGACAGGTCATCACTTAATGAGCGCGTCTTTCCTCTCAATCCGAAGCCTGGAACGTCGGCTGGCGACCGGCAACGTTGAGCCGCTCACTTTCCAACCCGGCGTAAATGTTTTCGTCGGACGACCTAATACCGGTAAGACAAAGTGGCTGCAGACGCTCGACTTCCTGCTCGGCGACACTGGAGCCAACCCCTACGAGCAGAGCGACGAGGAGGGGCTCGCCGAGAAATATGATGCGGCCGCTGCGACGCTCTGCATCGCCGACGAGACGTTCCGGATCGAGCGCCGCTGGCGGGAGGCCGGCGCCAAGGGGAAGGTCTTCGTCGGCGACGAAGGCATGCTCGCGGGAGATTTCCAGCACTGGCTCATGGAGAAGCTGGGCATCCCGCTGGTGAACTTTCCCAAGGGCAACCCGATGTCCGGCCAGACTTGGCCGGAGCTCAGCTTCCGCACCCTGTTGCGGCACATCTTCCGCCAGCAGCGCTTCTGGAGCGGCCTTGTTGATCAACAGGCCGACACCGAGCAGCACGCCAGCCTGTTGCTTTTCCTCGGCCTGGCCGAGCGCATTTACAGTGAGGACTATGGCAAGCTCGTAGATTTGAAGCTCAAGTCGATGCGGTTGAGGGCACGCCGTGAGCAATATAGCGAGACCCTTAACGATCTAGCCGTCGGTCTCCTCGACTCCGAGGACGCCCCCCTCGGCGTGAACGAGACCACCGTCACCGCCGCCTTGAAACGGCTTCGGGACACTGTCGAGCGCCTGCACACCCGAAGGGTCGAAGTCCTGACGGCGGCCAGCAACACCAGTCTTCCCGCATCCGACCGCTCGCGTGTTACCGAGCTTGGCCATGCGCGGGCCGCGGCGCTCGAGGAAGTAACGGCGGCGCGCCGGAAGCGGCAGGGGGCCGAGGACAGGCTGGCTGAGGTCCGGCGATACCGCGCGGACCTCGGGGCCGAAATCGAACGAATGGGTCGGGTCGCCGACGCCAGCGAGCTGCTCGCCGATCTGAAGGTGACCCACTGCCCAGCCTGCGACCAAGGGATTATCCCCTATCGGAAGCCTGACCACTGCTTCGTCTGCCACCAACATCTGCCTGAGGAGCCGGAGATCGCCGGGCTCGGCGAGGTCCGGCTCCAATTCGAGCAGGATCGGCTGAACGCCGAATTGCTCGAAGCCGAGGAGCTCATCTCCGTTCTTGCGCGCGACGTTGACAAACAGACAGAGGCCTCGCGGGCCGCCGATGAGAAGCTGCGAACAATCGAGGTCGAGCTTGCGCCCGCCCGTCGCGCCGTGGCTGCCGTCGCCCAAGCCGATGTGAGCGCGATTGATGTGGCTCTGGGCAAGGCGGCTGAGCGGCAACGCCAGATGGACCGGGTGGCCGCGGCGCTTGAGTTGGGCAAGAGCCTGACCGGACAGGTCCAGGCTCTCGAAGACGAGATCAATCCGCTTCAGGAGAAGGTTGACGAGGCCAACCGATCCATCGACTTCAACGCCGCCGCTCAAAAGCTCGAAGACGGGATGAACGCCTACCTCGCCGCCCTCAATGTGCAGCGCCCGGAGACTTGGAAGCATAGCCCGGTTGAGGTCGATATCTCCAAATCCACCACCAGCTTCCGGGTCGGGCGCAAGCGCTGGCAGGGCGCCCTCGGCGGCACGGACTCCCTCTACTTCCTCATGGCCTACCAGTACGGGCTGCTCTCGCTTAGCCCCGTCCCCGGCATGCACTACCCGGGACTGTCGATCATCGACGTTCCGGGCGAGTTCTCGGGCGAAGAGGTAAAGGACAGCGAGAATTTCATCGTGCAGCCCTTTATCGACCTCCTTGCCGAGGATGGGTTCAAGGGCGCTCAATTGATCATCACGGGTGCCTCTTTCGACGGCCTCAAGGGCGTCCACGTTCAGAAGCAGACCCACGTTCACGTGGCGCGATAAGAGGTCCAACGGGCAAATGGCAGGCTTATAACTTCTTTACGTAAGCTGGGGGCTTCAGAGCTGATGGCCGCCGACGCTTCGAGTCCCGTGCTTGAGATTAGCGCCTATCCGTTCCGGAACCCGCTGGCGCACGGTGTCGTGTTTTCGAGATGGTTTGCGTAATCGCTATTGGCGCAGAGACGACCTCCCCCGTCGCATCCAAGATGTCCCTTCTAGGCCATGGCGAAACCAGCCTCAATGACCACCTGTGGAGCGCGTAGCTGCCGGCAGCCACGGATGTACGAAGGGCCGCTTAGGCCAGTGATCGGCCAATTGGACCCCTGCCCCGTCAATGAACGAACGGCTGTTTACAACAATCGCTGCCCGAAAGCGGCCGGGCCGCTATCCACCAAAATTTCGCCGAAATGCAGATGGTCTGCATTCACCAGACCGGTAACATCGAAGCCCAAACGCGACCAGAGCCGCCCGGACGACCACAACGGATCAGAGGAAAACGCTCGTACGAGCGCGGATGAGCGCCGCGAGGCCGCTCATCCGGGGTCGCCCCCGCGAGGGGGGCTCGCGGACTGGTGAACGGCCCGCGCCCTGATGGAGAGACCGGTTCCCGGTCAGCTCCGGTCGTCGTCTTCAAACTGGACCGGCTGCGGCTTGCGCCGAGCGTTGGGCTTGGCGCGCCGCACGTTGACTGACGCTGCGCTGATCATGTTCTTGATGTGAGCGGCATAGTGCTTCTGGATCATCTCGACGCTGGTGCGGCAGTTACGGGCGACGGCATACACATCGGCCCCCTCCATCAGCCGGAGACAGACATAGGTATGGCGGAGCGAATAGGCGGTACGCGCCTTGCCATCGCGATCGAGCTTGAGACCGACCTTGTCGAGAATGCCGTTGAAGAGCTTCACATGATTGTCGGGGAAGACCTTGTCGGTTGGCTTAGGCAGTTCAGGCACCGGCGTCTCCGGCGCTTGCGTGACCCCCTCCACTTCTCGACGCCTGCGCTGCCGGCGGGTTTCACCCCGAACCGGCTCCGGACGTCCTAGCAGACGCTCATAGGGGCGAACTGCGTTCGGCATGCTCTTGCAGAAGCCGACGCCACGCTTGCCCGTACTTCGATCTCGAGAATGCGCTGTCCGGTTTCATTGTCGATGACGATCTCGACATAGCGGTGCTCGAGATTGGATGCCTCGTCCGGGCGCAGGCCGGTGTTGGCCATGAACAGCACATAGTCATGCACCTGCTCGGCATTCCAGCGATAGTGCTCGTGGAAAGGCTCCTTCGCATAGGCACCGGTAGCCTTGTAGAGCTGCCTGTACTCGGCAGGGCTGAACCAGGGCCGATGCTCGACCTTGTTGGAGGCGCGGTACGGGCTGGATATGTCCGGTACGTGCGAAAGCCAGCCGTGGCGGACCGCGGTATGCAGCACCTGCCGCAGCGTCACGATCTCATTGTGGATGGTCTTCCAGGCGGGCGCCTTGTCGATCACCGGCCGATTGCTGAGCGAGTGAGGGTTGGCCACGCCGCGTGAGGACATACGATGCACGCGATATTCCTGCACCGCGCCCGCGGTAATCTCCGAGAGGCCCATGTCGCCAAAGAACGGGACCAAGTGAATCCGCAAGCGGATCGCGTGTCCCTAGGTCCAGCGCACGCTGCGTTGACCCTCGGTGATCACTTCATAAAAGCATCTCCTGTCCGGGCTCATCCGCTGTATTTTCTGCGGGGCAAAACTATACGATCAGCGGGAAGGACTATTACCGCTGCGCCGGCCAGAAGGA